>NZ_AP018907.1:50000-2450000 GCF_003966715.1 Blastochloris tepida | reverse complement strand
CTCAGCGTGGCCGGCGAGGCCAAGACCGGCGCCTTCTACCGCGCCATGCCGATGGCGGCGCTGCAGGGCCGGTCGATCCCGGTGACCAACACCGGCAAGGAGACGATCCGGCTGGTGGTCGGCGTCAACGGCAATCCGCAGACGCCCGAGCCGGCGGTGAGCGAGGGCTACACCATCGACCGCGCCTATTATGCGCTCGACGGCACCAAGCTCGAACTGCGCGAGCTTCGCCAGAACCAGCGCGTGGTGGTGGTGCTGACGGTCGCCGAGCACCAGGAGGGCTTCGCCCGCGTGCTGCTGGTCGACCGCCTGCCGGCGGGGCTGGAGATCGACAGCCCGTCGCTGGTGGAGGGCAGCGACGTCGAGGGGCTGGACTGGCTCAAGCGCGACATCGAGCCGGTCCACACCGAGTTTCGCGATGATCGCTTCGTCGCGGCGTTCGAGCGCTCCGGCAAGGCGGCGACCTATTCGGTGGCCTATGTGGCGCGCGCGGTCTCGCCCGGCCGCTACGTGCATCCGGCGGCGGTGGTGGAGGACATGTACCGGCCCGAGCATTTCGGCCGCAGCGGCTTCGGCACGCTCGAGGTGCTGCCGGCCCGGTGAGGAGGGGCGGGCGGACGTAGGGCGGGATAGCGAAGCGTATCCCGCCACTTGCGCTGCCCGTTTCCCCATTGGCGCAATACGCTTCGCTATTGCGCCCTACGAGACTCGTCGTCCCGGGTCGCGCGGCTTCGCCGCTTGCCCGGGACGACAGGGTGACAAGCGGTTGCGATGATGACGTTGCGGTCTCGCGTCTCGACCTGGGTCTCAAGGCACCGCCGGCTCGCCGGTCTGGCGGCGAGCCTTGCCGGCGTCACCCTCGCGCTCGCCGCCGCGCTGGCGCTCTATGTCCAATCGCTCGGTCCGCTCGATCTCGCCGTCGCCGAGGGCCGCTCTTCGGTGGTGCTCGACCGCAACGGCCGGCTGCTGCGTCCCTACCTCACCGACGCCGGCCGCTGGCGCCTGCCGGTCGAGCCCGAGGATGTCGATCCGCGCTTTCTCGACCTGCTGATCGCCCTGGAGGACCGCCGCTTCTACGACCATCGCGGCGTCGATCCGCTGGCGCTCGGCCGCGCCGCAATCCAGATCGTCCGCCATGGCCGCGTCGTCTCCGGCGGCTCGACCCTGACCATGCAGGTGGCGCGCCTGTTGGAGCCGCGCGGCGCGCGCACGCTGTCGGCCAAGCTGCGCCAGATGGTGCGGGCGGTGCAGCTTGAGCGGCGGTTCTCGAAGGCCGAGATCCTGACGCTCTATCTGCGGCTTGCCCCCTATGGCGGCAATCTGGAGGGGGTGCGCGCCGCGTCGCTCAGCTATTTCGGCCGCGAGCCGAAGCGCCTGTCGATCGCCGAGGCGGCGCTGCTGGTGGCGCTGCCGCAGGCGCCCGAGGCGCGCCGGCCCGACCGTGCGCCGCAGGCGGCGTTGAAGGCCCGCGACCGCGTGCTGGAACGCGCCGCCGAGCGCAAGCTGATCCCGGCATCTGACGCGGCAATCGCCCGCAACGAGCCGGTGCCGGTGGCGCGCCGGCCGGTGCCGATGCTGGCCGCCCACGCCGCCGATGCGGCCGTGGCCGCGCGTCCGGCCGAGCGCGTCCACCGCCTCGCCATCGACGCCACGTGGCAGGCGACGCTGGAGCGCCTCGCCGCCGACCGGGTGGCGCGGCTCGGCCCAAATCTGTCGGCGGCGATCGTCGTGCTCGACAATGCGACCGGCGAGGTGCGCGCGCACGTCGGCTCGGCCGGCTATCTGGCGGCCGACCGGGCGGGCGCCGTCGATGCCGCCCAGGCGCTGCGCTCGCCCGGCTCGGCGCTCAAGCCGTTCATCTATGCCCTGGCGTTCGAGAGCGGGCTCGCCCACCCCGAGACGGTGGTCGACGACCGGCCCTCGCGCTACGGCCTCTATGCGCCCGAGAATTTCGATCTCACCTATCAGGGCATGGTGACGGCACGCCGCGCTCTGCAATTATCGCTCAACGTCCCGGCCGTCGATATTCTCGCCGAGCTCGGCCCGGCCAACCTGCTGGCGCGGGTCCGCGGCGCCGGGGTCGAGCTGGTGGTGCCGCGCGAGGCGCCGCCCGGCTTGGCCATCGCGCTCGGCGGCCTGGGCACCCGGCTCACCGACCTCGCCCGGCTCTATGCCGGCCTCGCCCGCGGCGGCGACGTGCCCGAACTCGTCTGGCGGGTGGGCGAGCCGGCGCCCCTGCACCACGCCCGCATGGTCGAGCCTGTCGCCGCCTGGTACGTCGCCGACATCCTGCGCGGCGCGCCGCCGCCGGCCAATGCCGCGGGCGGGCGCATCGCCTTCAAGACCGGCACCTCGTATGGCTTTCGCGATGCCTGGGCGATCGGCTTCGACCGCAACGTCACGGTCGCGGTGTGGGCCGGCCGGCCGGATGGCGCGGCGGTGCCCGGGCTGGTCGGGCGGCTCGCGGCGGCGCCGATCCTGTTCGACGCCTTTTCCCGGCTCGGCATCGAGATCGAGCCGGTGCCCGCCCCGCCGGGCGTGCTGGTCGCCACGACCGCCAAGCTGCCGCCGCCCTTGCGTCAGTTGCGCAAGGACGTGCCGGCCTTGGGCAGCGCGGTGCGGCCGCTGCGCATCGCCTTTCCGCTGGACGGCGCGCGGCTGACGATGCGGGTCGATCCCGGCGACGACGAGCCGGCCGAGCTGGCGCTGAAGGCGGCCGGCGGCCGGCCGCCCTATTCATGGTTCGTCAATGGCGTGCCGGTGGCTCTGGCGAAGCTGCGGCGCGAGACGTCCTGGCTCGCCAGCCCCGGCATGGCCCGCATCTCGGTGGTGGATGCCGGCGGCGCCTCCGACAGCGTCAGCGTCCGCATCGACGACCTGCCGTGACCGGCTTAACCCGTCCTTAACCCTGCGGCCGGCATTTTTTGCCGGGTGGTGGATCAGCCGGCGCAGACCGGCCAAGGCATGGGTTTGGCATGACCGATACGACCGTTACCGGCGCAGGCGGAACCGGCTTCCGGCTGCCCTCGTTCGGCCAGATGGCCACTGCGGCGCGGCGCGGCGACCTCGCGCTGGCCATCGGCGTGCTCACCATCCTGGTGGTGCTGATCCTGCCGCTGCCGCCGCTGCTGCTCGACCTGTTCCTGGCGCTGTCGATCATCTTCTCGGTGCTGATCCTGATGACGGCGCTGTTCATCCAGACGCCGCTGGAGTTCTCGTCGTTCCCGACGGTGCTGCTGATCTCGACCATGCTGCGGCTGGCCCTCAATCTCGCCTCGACGCGCCTGATCCTGGCGCACGGGCACGAGGGCACGGACGCCGCCGGCCACGTCATCCAGGCCTTCGGCAATTTCGTGATGGCCGGCAATTTCGTGATCGGCATCATCGTGTTCGCCATCCTGGTGCTGGTGAACTTCGTGGTCATCACCAAGGGTTCGGGCCGCATCGCCGAGGTGGCGGCGCGCTTCACCCTGGATGCCATGCCCGGCAAGCAGATGGCGATCGACGCCGATCTCTCCGCCGGCCTGATCGACGAGAACGAGGCGCGGCGGCGGCGCAAGACGCTGGAGGACGAGAGCTCGTTCTTCGGCGCGATGGACGGCGCGTCGAAATTCGTCAAGGGCGACGCCATCGCCGGCCTGCTCATCGTGTTCATCAACGTCATCGGCGGCCTGATCATCGGCGTCGCGCAGCAGGGCATGCCGTTCGGCGAGGCGGCGCGCGCATTCACCATCCTCACCGTCGGCGATGGGCTGGTGTCGCAGATCCCGGCGCTGATCGTGTCGACCGCGGCGGGCCTGCTGGTGTCGAAGGCCGGCGTCACCGGCGCCGCCGACGAAGCGCTGATGAAGCAGCTTTCGAGCTATCCCAAGGCGCTCGGCATGTCCTCGGCGGTGATGGCGGTGATGTCGCTCCTGCCCGGCATTCCGATGATCCCGTTCCTCGGCCTCGCCGCCGGGGCCGGCGCGCTGGCCTGGATGATGGACAAGCGCAACAAGGCGAGCCGCGCCGCCGAGCAACTCGAGAAGGCCGCGCCGGCCGCGGCGCCGGCCGAGGAGCCGATCTCGGCCTCGCTCAAGATGGACGACCTCAAGATCGAGCTGGGCTACGGCCTGCTCAGCCTCGTCAACAGCCCGGACGGCGCCGACCGGCTGACCGATCAGATCAAGGCGCTGCGCCGTTCGGTGGCCGGCGAGATGGGCTTCGTGATGCCGGCCGTGCGCATCCTCGACAACATGCAGCTTGAGCCGAACGCCTACGTCATCCGCGTCAAGGAGGTCGAGTCGGGCACCGGCAAGGTGTGGCCCGACCAGTGGATGGTGATGGATCCGCAGGGCGGTCAGGTGAACCTGCCCGGCATCCACACGGTGGAGCCGACCTTCGGCCTGCCGGCCACCTGGGTCGAGGCCGACCGGCGCGAGGAGGCGAGCTTGCGCGGCTACACGGTGGTGGACGCCGCCACCGTGGTCTCGACCCACCTCACCGAGATCCTCAAGACCAACATGCCGGACCTCCTCTCCTATGCCGAGGTCCAGAAGCTGCTCAAGGAGCTGCCGAAGGATCAGGCCGAGCTGGTCAAGGATCTGGTGCCGGCGCAGATCTCGATCACCGGCATCCAGCGCGTGCTGCAGCTTCTGCTCGCCGAGCGCGTGTCGATCCGCGATCTCGGCACGGTGCTGGAAGGCATCGCCGAGGCGGTCGGCTCCACCCGCAATCCGCAGGCGATGGTCGAGGTGGTGCGGGTGCGCCTCGGCCGCCAGCTCTGCGCGCAATACACCTCGCCCGCCGGCTATCTGCCGCTGATCTCGCTGTCGCCGCGCTGGGAGCAGGCCTTCGCCGAATCGATCATCGGCGAGCGCGACGACCGCCACCTGGCGATGCAGCCCTCGCGGCTGCAGGAATTCGTCACGCTGGTGCGCGACCGCTTCGAGGATGCCGCCCGCCAGGGCGAGTTCCCGGTGCTGCTGACCAGCCCGGCGTCGCGGCCGTTCATCCGCTCGATCGTCGAGCGCTTCCGCGCCCAGACGCCGGTGATGTCGCAGGCCGAGATCCATCCGCGCGCCCGGCTGAAGACGATCTCGAGCATTTGAGGCGCCGTTTTCCGCTTCACGTCGTCCCGGACGGCGCGGGGGAGAGACTGTCGTCCCGGGCAAGCGGCGCAGCCGCGCGACCCGGGACCGTCTGCAGGAAGGGGACCTTTTTCGGAGAACGATCCCGGGTCTCGCTTTGCTCGCCCGGGATGACATCACAACGAGAACGGTCCCTCTCTCGCCGATCGTCGCGCCCGGGATGACCCTTGAGCGCGCCGGCTGTAGGATGGCGCGTCGCAGGGCTCAACAGCGGGCGGAAGCATGGCATCTCGAAAGCGTCTCGTGGTCGGCATTTCCGGGGCATCCGGCGCCATGCTCGGCATTCGCCTGCTGCAGGTGCTGCAGCCGCTCGATGTCGAGGTCCATCTCGTGGTGTCGCGGGCGGCCGAGCTCACCATCGCCCAGGAGACCGACCTGACGCCGGATGCGGTGCGCCAACTCGCCGACCGCGTGCATGAGCCCGCCGATGTCGGCGCCTCGATCGCCTCCGGCTCGTTCCCGACGCTCGGCATGGCGGTGGTGCCGTGCTCGATCCGCACCATGTCGGAGATCGCTGCCGGCGTGACCTCCAGCCTGCTGACGCGGGCCGCCGACGTCGCGCTGAAGGAGCGGCGGCGGCTGGTGCTGGCGGTGCGCGAGACGCCGCTGCACGCGCTGCATCTGCGCCATCTCGCCAGCCTCGCCGAGGCCGGCGCGATCATCGCCCCGCCGGTGCCGGCCTTCTACACAAGGCCGAAGACGGTCGACGACATCATCGACCACACGGTGGGGCGCATCCTCCGGCTGTTCGATATCGACGCCGGCCTCGCGCCGGAATGGCAGGGTTTGGGCTAGAGCATTTTCCGCACAAGTGGATACCGGTTGTGCGAAAGAAAATGCGACAAACCAGAAACTTAGAGCGTCCGATCTGATGCAGTCTGAGCGGACGCTCTGAACAGAAAGTGTGTGCGCCAATCCCACCGCAACGGCTCCCGGCAGCGAGGCATTTTCATCGTCGACGTGTCGGGTTTCCGGCGGCAAACCGAGACGGCTTCCGGCCAATTTCTGCTTTCCGGCTTCGCCGCGCGCCCCGCGAAGCCCCCCACCCCCGACCCCTCCCCACCATTCACTGCGTTCATGGGGGGAGGGGAGAAGAGGCGCCCCTTTTCTCCCCTCCCCCCGCGAGCTTCGCGAGCGGTGGGGAGGGGTCGGGGGTGGGGGGCTTCGAGGGTACGGACCGGGTAGAGTCCTGACAGTTCAGACCGGGCAGATGGTCGACAGGTCACGTTGCATTGGAGGGAGGACCTTCGATGCCATTCTTGGAGACCTGTCGGATGGAGCAGCGGATCCGGATGCTGTCGGATTACGACACAGGGGCATGGAGCGTATCGGAGCTCTGCCGGCGCTACGAGGTGAGCCGGGATACGTTCTATGCGTGGCGGGCGCGGCGGGCGAGCGGGGCTGCGGACTGGTTCGTGGAGCGGTCGCACGCGCCGCTGCGGTGTCCGCACCGCACCCCGGCGGCGCTGGCGGCGGAGATCGTGCGGCTTCGGCGGCGGTTTCCGTATTTCGGGCCGCGCAAGCTTCTGGCGCGGTTGCAGCGGGACGTTCCCGAGGTGACGTGGCCGGCGGCCTCGACGATCGGCGACATCGTGAAGGCGGCCGGGCTGGTCGCGCCGGTGAAGCGGCGGCGGCGTCCGATCGACCAGGCTCGCTCGTTCGTCGCGGCGGTGGCGCCGAACGACGAGTGGAGTGCGGATTTCAAGGGCTGGTTCCGCACGCGGGACGGGCGCCGGATCGATCCTTTGACGCTGACCGACGGGGTCACGCGGTTCCTGATCGAGGTGCGGGTGGCGCCACCGACCACGGCGGGGGTTCGGCCGGTGTTCGCGCAGGCGTTCCGCGAGCACGGCCTGCCGAAGGCGATCCGCTGCGACAACGGGCCGCCGTTCGGCTCGACCGGTGCGGGCGGACTGACGCGGCTGTCGGTGTGGTGGCTCAAGCTCGGCATCGAGCCGCATTTCATTCGGCCGGCTTCGCCGCAGGAGAACGGCCGGCACGAGCGCATGCACCGGACGCTGAAGGAGCAGACGACGGATCCCGCGGCGGCGACGGCGGCCGAGCAGCAGGCGCGCTTCGATGCGTTCCGCCGGCACTACAACGAGGAGCGACCGCACGAGGCAATCGCGCAGCATCCCCCGGCCGATCTCTACGTCGCATCCCCGCGGGCGATGCCGGAGACCGTCGAGGACCCCTGGTACGACGCCGATCATCAGGTGCGCCGGGTGCGGCCGGCCGGCGACATCAAGTGGAAGGGCGAGCACGTCTTCATCGGCGAAGCCTTCGCGGGCGAGCTGCTCGGCCTCGAGGAGCTCGAGACGGGCGACCATGTGGTGCGCTTCTGCGCGCACGACGTCGGCCTGATCGATCGCCGCGGTTTGTTCCGCCGCTTCGCTCCGCCCCGTCCGGGGCTCCGCGAACCGGCGGAACAAACCGCAAACCCCAACCCAGACCTGTCGACCATCCTCCCGGTCCAAACTGTCGACCATCTTCCCGGTTGAACACGAGTGCGCGGAACGTCCCGGCGCGCGTCGTCTCCATCCCGCCTCGCCGTGTTTCCAGCCGGTCGCTTCAGGTTTCCCAGCCTCCAGAGCGTTCTCCGCAGAACCGGTTCCCACGTCCGCAGAGAAGGCGTTATGCCAACGGCCCCAGACGCTGACGCGTGGGGTCGTTGACTCTCGCGGATTTTCTCTCGGGAAATCAAAGATTTCGCGAAAATCCGCGACCGGAACCAACGGTCCGCTTTCGCGGCCGTTGGTATTATTTCCCGCCCGGCACGCCGCCGTTGCGGCTCTTCCAGAAGCCGACGACGCGCTCGCAGGTGGCCGGGATCAGCCGCTGGTACTTCTCCTTCGCGGCACCGATGTCCTTGGCGCTCAGCTCGGCGCCGCCGATGCGCGCGCGCAGCGCCGCCTGCACCGTCGGCCAGCCGAGATGGGCGGCCTTGGCGACGATCAGCAGCAGGTCGAGCCCGTTCGATTGCGCAAAGCGCAGCACCACGTCGTCGGGCACGCTGCACAGCTCGGCGATCGCCGCCAGCACGTGGTCGTGGCGGCCCTCATTGACGAACTGCGTCACCACCGACTCGTCGAGCTTGCCGGACAGCGCAAGCGTGTGGACCTCGCCGCGCACCGCCTGGAAGGCGCGGGTGCGCAGTTCGATCTCCTCGGCGGCGCGATGGGCGATCTCGTCGACGGCGGCGCGCACGTCGTCGCTGCCGGCGTCGATGTCGCGGGCGGCGACGGCGGCGGCCTGGGCCAGCAGCTTCTCGAACGCGGCGGGCGGCAGATCCTGGCGCGCCCGCAGCGTGGTGGCCAGCACCGCATCGGTGCGCGCGTGTTCCAGCAAAGCGGCGTAGCCGCGGCCCGAGAAGCGCGCGCCCTCATTGGCGGCGACGACGCGGACGACGCGGCTGCTGCCGCGGTCGACCAGCGTGTCGGTGACCGCCTCCGACAGGGTGGCGCGGGCGGCGATCGCCATCATGTGGTCCTCGCCGCGCTCACGGGCGACGCGCACGAGGTCGGCATCGTCGAGCGCCTCCGACAGCACCAGCACCGGGCGCGCCACCGCGATGTCGTGGTCCATCGCCAGATTGGCCACCACCACGTGCGGGGCGTTGGGAATGGGCGCGAGGCGCTCGGACAGCCGTCGGCGCGCGGCGGTGGCCAGATCATTGGCCAGCCGCGACAGCAGCGTGCCGAACACGTCGACATGACCGGTGTCGAGCTTGTCGGAGGACGACACGAACAGATCGGTGACCGACATCGCCACCCGTTCGAGGTCCGACATGGTGGCGTCCGCCACATCGTCGATCACCGTATGGGCGAACACGCTGCCGCGCCGGACCTGCGGCGGCGTGTGCGCCACCTGCTCCGCCTTGGCGCCGATCTGGCTCAGGCTGCGGTTCAGCGTCGTGGCGAGGTCGCGCATGTGGCGGCCGTTGCGGTCGAACTGGTCGCGCAGCGAGGAGATGAAGCCGTGCGCCGACTTCGCCTTGCGCACGCTGCGCTCGGCGACCTCGCGCGAGCGGTCGAGCCCGCCGGCCACTTGGCGCACCTGCTCGGTCACCTGGGCCAAAGCGGGCGAGATGTCGTCGGTGGTCTGGCGCGCGCGCTCCAGCAGCAGGTTCACCTTCTCGGCCCAGCCCTGCGCCTGCATCGGCATGGTGGCGTCGCCGGCGATGTCGCGCGCGACCGTTCCGGTGAGCGAGGCGAACGCGCCGATGATGCGGACGATCTGCTCGAAATGATGCTCCAGGTCGGCGCGGGCGAGCTCGGAGGCGGCGACCTCGTCCAGCACGTTGGAGATGCTGGTCGACAGCACCATCATGTATTCGAGGGTTTCGAGGCAGACTCCGAGCGCCCCCGACGCCTTGCCGAGGTCGTCGGCATTGCGGGCGGCCATGGTTGCCGCAATATCGATCGATGCCGAGAGATGCGCCATGCCGGCGCAGCTTCCCTCGGCCCCATCGTCCTCGGGCGGTTCGGCGCGTGCCGCCTCGCTGACCGGCATGGTAAATCCCGCAATAATCACGGCCCCGGATTCGTGTCGGATCATCGCGGGAAACCGCTTTCAAACCGACAAAACCTGCCGTAACGGGCAACAAAAACCCCCTTTATGGTAAGCGGATGGTAAAAGGGGCCGCCCCGGCCGGAAAATCGGTCAGGGCCGTTGCGCCGCCCGGCGCCAGGGTCTACTTCTCGTCGACGCCACCAATTCGGGATGCATGCCGTGTTCCCGTCCCAAGCCATTCCGCGTATCGTTCCCCTCATTCTTGCCGGCGGTTCCGGGACGCGGCTGTGGCCGGTCTCGCGCGATGGCATGCCCAAGCAGTTCCTGCCGCTGGTGGGCAACCGCTCGACCTTCCAGCAGGCGCTGGCCCGGGTGTCCGATCCGGAGCTGTTCGAGCCGCCGATCGTGATGACCCACGAGGCGTTCCGCTTCTTCGTGCGCGAGCAGACCGAACAGATGGGGCTCAAGGCCACCATCGTGCTGGAGCCCGAGCGGCGCGACACCGCCCCGGCGGTGGCCGCCGGCATGCTCATCGCCGAGCGGCGCGACCCCAACGCGGTGGTGATGATGGTGGCGGCCGACCACGTCATCCCCGAGCAGGACATCGAGACCTTCAAGGGCGCGGTGCGCTCGGCGCGCGAGGCGGCGATCGAGGGGCACATCGTCACCTTCGGCATCAAGCCGAGCGAGCCCAAGACGAACTATGGCTATATCCGCTGCGGCGAGCCGCTGAACGAGCCGGGCGCGTTCAAGGCCACCGCCTTCATCGAGAAGCCGGATGCGGCGAGCGCCGCCCGCTATATCGGCGAAGGCTATCTGTGGAACTGCGGCAATCTGGTGTTCCGCACCGAGGTGATGCGCGGCGAGCTGCTGCATCTGGCCCCCAAGCTGCTGGCGGCGGCCGAGGATTCGGTGACCAGCGCCGAGGACGATCTCGGCTTCCTGCGGCTCGGCCATGAGGCGTTCGCCGAGGCGCCCCGCATCTCGATCTCGTATGCGGTGCTGGAGCGCACCAAGACCGCCGTGGTGCTGGAGGGCAATTTCCGCTGGGCCGACATCGGCTCGTGGGACTCGATCCTCGCCGCCTCGGCCCGCGACAAGGACGGCAACGCCGTCTCGGGCGATGTGGCGCTGCTGGATTCGCGCAACTGCGTGGTGCACGCCGCCGGCCGCCTCACGGCGCTGATCGGCGTCAAGGACGTCGTGGTCGCCACCACGCCCGACGCCGTGCTGGTCGCCGACATCCACCATGCCGACGACGTGCGCACGCTCGTCAACCGGCTTGCCGATGCCGGCCGGGTGGAGGCCCACCAGCACCGCCGCCTCTACAAGCCGTGGGGCATTCTCGACCTGCTCGACCAGGGCGAGCGGTTCCAGGTGCGCCGCATCGTGCTGCGGCCGGGCGCCGCGCTGTCGATGCAGATGCACCTGCACCGCGCCGAGCACTGGGTGGTGGTCAGCGGCGTCGCCAGGATCACCATCGACGGCCAGGACAGCGTGCTGCACGAGAACCAGTCGGCCTTCATCCCGGCCGGCACGGTGCACCGCCTCGCCAATCCCGGGCGCATTCCGCTCGAGGTCATCGAGGTGCAGACCGGCAGCTATCTCGGCGAGGACGACGTGACGCGCTACGACACCGCCGAGGGGTGACGTCCCCGGCGGCCCGCCGCCTGCCGCTCAGAACCCCGGCACCGCCCGCGGCTCGCCCTGATAGGGCGGCGGCACGGCGTAGCCCTCCTGGCTGTACTGGGCGAGCTTGTTGCGCAACGTGCGGATCGAGATGCCGAGGATGTTGGCCGCGTGGGTGCGGTTGCCCAGGCAGTGGCCGAGCGTGTCGAGAATGAGCTGGCGCTCCACCGCCTCGACGGTCTGACCTACCAGCACCCGCGTCGCGGCCTCCGCCGCCATGGCCGCCTGCGCCGCCGGGCCGCTGCTGACGCTGCCGCCCTGGGCGCCGAGCCGGCCGCCCTCCGGATTGCGGATGGCATCGACGCCGATCTCGCTGTCCACCGCCAGCAGCACCGCGCGGTGCATGGTGTTTTCGAGCTCGCGCACATTGCCCGGCCACCGCGCCGCCAGGAGCTCGCGCCGCGCCTCGGCCGACAGCGGCCGCTCCGGCAGGCCGTTCGATTGGGCGAAGCGCCGGGCGAAATGGTTGGCAAGCTCGATGATGTCGGCCGGGCGCTCGCGCAGCGGCGGCACCTTCAGGTTCACCACATTGAGCCGGTAGAGCAGGTCCTCGCGGAAGGTGCCCTTGCGCACCTCCTCCGCCAGATTGCGGTTGGAGGTGGCGATCACGCGGATATCGACGGCGACCGGGCGGGTGCCGCCGACGCGGTCGATGACGCGCTCCTGCAGCGCGCGCAGCAGCTTGGCCTGCAGGCGCGCATCCATCTCGGAGATCTCGTCGAGCAGTAGCGTGCCGCCGTCGGCCTCCTCGAACTTGCCGACGCGCCGCGCCACCGCGCCGGTGAAGGCGCCCTTCTCGTGGCCGAACAGCTCCGACTCCAGCAGCGCATCGGGGATGGCCGCGCAATTGATCGAGATGAACGGCTTGGCCGAGCGCGGCGAGCGGCGGTGCACGTGGCGGGCGATCACCTCCTTGCCGGTGCCGCTTTCGCCGGTGATCAGGATCGAGGCGTTGGAGGCGGCGACGCGCGTCGCCAGCTCGACGACGCGGGCCATCGCCTCGTCGCGATAGATCAGCTCGCAGCGGTCGTCGGCCACCGCCGCCAGCACCGCCGCGATCATGTCCGGATCGGGCGGCAGCGGGATGTATTCCTTGGCGCCGGCATGAATGGCGGCAACCGCGGTGCGCGCATCGGCATCGACGCCGCAGGCCACCACCGGAATGACGATGTGTTCCTGCTCCAGCCGCGCGATGAGATCGCCGATGTCGATGGCGACGTCGGCCATCAGCAGGTCGGCGCCCTTGCCGGCGCGCAGCACCTTCAGCGCCTGCTCGCTGTCGAGCGCATGGGTGACCGACGCGCCGCGATCCATCACGATCTTGGTTGCGGCGTTGAGCTGACCCTTGAGCGATCCGACGATGAGAAGGCGCATGGCGGAGGTTTCCTTTCAGCGGTGTCCGAGCGTCGCTGCTCCCTGGCGTGGCCGCGCGTGTCAGACAGATGCCGGCCGGTTCGCGTCAGCGGTCGGCCTTGATGATTTCCGTCATGGTGATGCCGAGCTTGTCCTCGACCAGCACCACCTCGCCGCGCGCCACCAGACGGTTGTTGACGAAGATGTCGATGGCCTCGCCGACCTTGCGGTCGAGTTCGAGCACGGTGCCGGGGCCGAGCTTGAGAATGTCGCCGACATTCATGCGGGTGCGCCCCAGCACCGCCGACACCTGGACCGGAACGTCGAACACCGCTTCGAGATCGTCCGCGGTGCGCGCGCCGGCCTCGGTCGGCTCCGGCGCGATCGCGCCGGCGTCGTCGGAGGTGACGAGCTGCAGGTCGGTCTCCAGATTGGGAAGAGGCATCTTGTCGTTGTCGCCCACCATCAGGACTGTCCTCCGGCACGGCCCGCGGCGCGGGCGCCAATGAAGCGCTGAACGAGATCGTCGACCTTGGCGCGCAGCGCGGCGCTGTCGCGCACGATGCCGCCATCGGCCCATTCGATGCGGCCGTCGCCGACGGCGATCGTCGGCTCGGCCAGGATGACGAGACGGCCGGCGAAGCCGGCGTCGGCGGCGACGCGGTCGAGCCGTTCCTTGAGCGGCGCCAGCAGCGCGTCATTGACGCGCACCACCACATGCGGCGTGGAGCGCAGCTCGCCGAAGCACTCGGTCATCAGTGCGGTCAGCTCGGCCAGCGGCTCGCGCGCGATCAGGCCTTCGGCCAGCTTGCGGGCCACCGCCACCGCGACATCGACGGCTTCGCGCTCAAGCCGCACCTCGATGGCGGCGAGCGTCGCGAGCAGGCGTTCGACCTCGCCGGCGACCCGTTCGAGCCCGAGCGCCACGAGGTGTTCGGCCTCGGCCACCCGCTCGGCCGTCGCCTCGTCGCGTCCGCGCGCATAGCCGCGCGCCTCGGCCTCGGCCAGCGCCGCCTCGTGGTCGGCCTGCGGCACGCGAACCTCGGCCTCGCGCTTCGGTGCGCCGAAATCGGTGTCGAACAGGAATCGTGCCTTGGCTGCCGCCACGTTCGCCTCCACCCTGCCGCTCAATAGACCAGCTCGTCGTCGCCGCGGTTCTTGGAGATGGTGATCTCGCCCTTGGCGGCGAGGTCCTTGGCAAGATTGACCATCATCGCCTGGGCCTCGTCGACGTCCTTCAGCCGCACCGGGCCCATCGCCTGCATGTCGTCGGCCAGCATCTTGGCGGCGCGGGTGGACATGTTCTTGAGGAAGAAGTCGCGCACCGTCTCGTTCGAGCCCTTGAGGGCGATGGCGAGCCGGTCCTTGTCGACCTGACGGATCAGCGTCTGGGCCGAGCCGGTGTCGAGCTTCACCAGATCGTCGAAAGTGAACATCAGCGTCTTGATGCGCTCGGCGCTCTCGCGATTGTTCTCCTCCAGCGCGGTGATGAAGCGCGCCTCGGTCTGCCGGTCGAAATTGTTGAAGATGTCGGCCATCTGCTCGTGCGAGTCGCGGCGCGTGGTCTGCGACAGGTTCGACATGAACTCGGTGCGCAGCGTCTCCTCCAGGCGGTCGAGCACTTCCTTCTGCACCGACTCCATGCGCAGCATGCGGTTGACCACGTCGAGCGCGAGCTCCTCGGGCAGGATCGCCAGCACGCGCGCAGCGTGCTCGGACCGGATCTTGGACAGCACGACGGCGACGGTCTGCGGGTACTCGTTCTTGAGGTAGTTGGCGAGCACCTGCTCCTGCACGTTGGAGAGCTTCTCCCACATGTTGCGGCCGGCCGGCCCGCGGATCTCCTCCATGATCAGGTTCACGCGGTCGGGCGGCAGGAACTGCTGCAGCAGCCGTTCGGTCGAATCGAAATTGCCCATCAGCGCGCCGGTCGCCGACAGGCGGCTGACGAACTCCACCAGCACGCCTTCCACCTCCTCGGCGTGGATGTTGCCGAGCGTCGACATGGCGAGCGACAGCGTGCGGATCTCGTCGTCGTCGAGCAGCCTCCAGATGTTGGCGCCGTGGGTTTCGCCGAGCGACAGCATCAGCACCGCGGCGCGCTCGACGCCGGTCAGCGGCCGGCGCGGCGGCGGCGGCACGGAAACGGTTGCCAGACCGGTCTTGGCGGCGCTCTCCGCCTCGGGGTGCTTGCCGGTGCGCGACATCGCGCCTGCGATGGTCGAGACGATGCTCATGACGGCCGGCCTTCAGTGGTCTTTGCGGACGAGGTCGCTGCGGGTGAGGTCATGGCAGGTGATGTCATGGCAGATCTCATGGCTTGGCGTCCTGCTGCATCCACTGGCGAATGATGCCGACGGTCTCCTGCGGGTTCTGGTCCACCAGCTCGCCGACCTTGGCGATCGACTGGGCGTGGAGCTGGCCCTGGATCTTGGCGTAGGCGATGCGGCGGGCGGTCTCGCTCTCCTCCAGCTCCTTCGGCGACAGCGGCGGCGATTCGGATTCGGGAAGCTGCCCGGCCGCTTCCAGCGCGGGGAGGGCGGCGGCCGCCTTGTCCTCGTCGCCGGCGAGGATGCGGCGGACCATCGGCCGCACCACCATCAGCAGCACGATCAGCGTGAGGAAGACGAAGACGCCGGTCTCGGCCGCCTGCATGATGTCTTCCTTGCCGAACTTGAGCTGCGACAGCCAGCCCTCGTCCGCCGGCAGGCCGGGCGGCGGGCCTTCGGCGAAGCGCAGATTGACCACCTCGACCTGATCGCCGCGCTTCTGGTCGAAGCCGATCGCCGAGCGCACGAGCGCGGTGATGCGGTCGAGCTCCTCATTGGTGCGCGGCGTGTAGGTGACGTTGCCGGCGCCGTCGCGGGAATAGGCGCCGTCGACCACCACGGCCACCGACACGCGCTTGATGCGCCCGCCTTCCACCACCTCGGTGCGGGTGGTGCGGGAGATCTCGTAATTGACGGTCTCCTCGCTCTTCTTGCTCTGGTCGCGCACCTGTGGAGCGCCGCCCTGGGCGGCGGGATTGGGCACCTCGTTGGCGACCGAGACCTGGCCGTTGCCTTCGGAGGAGACCTGCGTCTCCTCGCGGGTCTGGGTGGAGCGCACCACCCGGCTTTCCGGGTCGTAGCTGTCGGAGGTCTGGGTGATGCGGTTGAAGTCGAACTCGGCATTCACCTGCACGCGGGCCCGGCCGTGGCCGACCACGCTGGAGACGATCTCGTCGATCTGCTTCTTGATGCGCCGCTCATAGGCGGCGGTGCGCTCGTCGCTGGCGAGATCGGTCATGGTGTCGTCGCCCGCGCCGTCGGCGAGCAGGCGGCCGGCCTCGTCGACGATCGACACGCGCTCGGGCTTCAGGCCCTGCACCGCGGAGGCGACGAGGTGGCGGATGGCGCGGATCTGGCCGGGATCGAGCTCGCCCTGGACCCGCAGCGCGATCGAGGCCGACGGATCCTGCTTGTCGCGCGAGAACAGCGCGCGCTCCGGGATCACCAGATGCACCCGCGCCTGCTGGATGCGCTCGATGGCGCTGATGGTGCGCGCCAGCTCGCCTTCGAGCGCGCGAAGCTGGTTGATGTTCTGGACGAAGCTGGTGGTGCCGAGGGAATCGGACTTGTCGAAGATCTCGTAGCCGACGCTGCCGCCGCGCGGCAGGCCGGCCTCGGCCATCTTCATGCGCAGCCGCGCCACGTCGGCCTTCGGCACCAGGATGGTCGAGCCGTCGCCGCGCAGCTCGTAGGCGACGCCGGCGCGCTCCAGATCCTTCACGATGGCGGCCGAATCCTGCAGCGCCAGATCGTTGTAGAGCGTCGCCATCGGCGGCTGCGAGAACCGCACGATCACGAATCCAAAGAATCCGATCAGTGCCGCCGTCACGGCCGCCATGGCCCCAAGACGGGCCGGTCCCAGATTGTTCAGTAGTGCGACGATCCCGTTCACGCCAGCCCCCAGCCGCGGCCCATTCGCCCCGTCAGTGGGCAAAAAATGCCGTGTGTTGGCCTAACATTCGGTTAATTTCGGCCACGCCCGGTTAATACGGTTTCCGGCTGATCAAGCCGGAGAACCGTATTCCGATCGCCGAAAACCCCGTTATCGAACAAGGGGTTTTCGGCGAGGTCGTTTCCGGTATCCCGAAGGGATCAACCGGAAACCGTTTAACGAACGCCAAAACGAAAAGCGCCGGCCCGAGGGGCCGGCGCTTTTCAGATAGGCTCGAACGCGTCGTCGCCGAGGCGATCAGGCGCGATATTGCTGGATGCGCGTGGTGCGCAGCCCGGCGAGGCCATGGCGGTCGATCGACATCTGCCACGCCAGGAATTCCTCGACGGTCAGCGTATATCGGCTGCAGGCTTCCTCGAGCGACAGCAGGCCGCCGCGGACCGCCGCCACCACCTCGGCCTTGCGCCGGATCACCCACCGCTTGGTATCGGGCGGGGGCAGATCGGCGATGGTGAGCGGGCTGCCATCTGGGCCGATGACATACTTCACCCTTGGGCGATGCGGCTCGGACATCGTTACTCTCACGCCAACGCAACTGAAGGACTGTGCCCGAGGCTAAAGATGAACCCTGAACATTTCCCTAAGCGGATGGAAAATAAAGATTTAAATCTCCTTTACCATTTTGCTGCCCAGCAGAGGCATTCCGCCGCCGCCAATCATAAGGTGAACGATTCGCTACGGCCGATTCGGAAATCGGCACCGCCGTTGCCGGTCGCGGATGCTGGCGTTGCACGCACAGCCGCAGCCTTCACACCCGGATATCGAGCCCGCCGCTGCGCCCGACCAGCCGGCCATAGCTGCTGGCGCGCGGATCGGCCGGCGCGGTCTCCTCGACCGCCGTCAGCGTCTCGCTCGCCGTGGTCTTCCAGCCGTCGCGCTCGCCGTTCTGCTGGAACGACTGGCTCTGGTCGCGCAGCGTGAATTCCAGCCCGCCCTTGGAGGTGTCGAGCCCGGCCGCCTGCAGCGCCTTCTCCAATTGCCGCGCGTCGCGCTGCAGCAGGTCGAGCGTGTCGGCGCGGTCGACGATCAGGCGCGAGCGCACGCCGCCATCCTTGTCGACGTCGAGACGCACCTCGATGCGGCCGAGCTCCGGTGGGTCGAGCCGCAGCTCGAAGCGGCTGTCGCCGGCCTTCGAGCGCGCCACGATCTCCACCCCGACATCGCTCACCGCCACCGCCGAGGATCGTGCGGCATCGGTCGTCACCGGCGCGGTGGCCAATGCGATCGACTGGCCGGGGGCGAGGCCGAGCGCGGTCTGCACCGGTGCGGCCGAAGCCGGCTGCGCGGAATTCGCGGCGGCCGGGCGGGCCGGATCAGTCGACGGATTCGTAGTGTCGGCCGAGGCCTCGTGCGGGGCCGGCGGCGTGTTGGCGGCGGGCTTGGAGGGATCGGCGCCGCGCTCCTGCGGGCTGGCGGCGGCAGCCGCCGTGCCGCCGTCGCCGGCCGGTGCGGCCTTCGCCGCGTCCTTTGCCGCGTCCCGGGTTGAGGGCTGGGCGGCCGGGGAGGGCGCCTCGCTCGCGGCCGGCTGGGTCGATGGCGCCTTCGGCTGGGCGGGCGCGGCGGTCGACGTATCCTGCGGCGGGGCCGCGTCCGCCGTGGCGGCGTCCGGCGCGGCGGTGCCGGATGCTGTCAGGCCGGGTGCCGGCGCGTCCGCACCGTTCGCTGCCGGCAGACCGGCGGTATCGGGCGCGATGGGCGCGGCCGGTTGGGCCGGCGGTGCGGCCGGGGCCGCTGCGACAAGGTCCGCATCGGCGGCCGGCGCGGTGGCGGCGCCGGTCTCGGCCGCCTGGGGCGCGGGCGCTGGGGCGGCGAGGGGGATGATCGTGTCCGCCGGCACCGTCTCGGGCGGCGGGGCAGGGGGCGCGCCGGTGCCGGCGGCGTCGGTCCCGACGTCCTCGGCCGTCTCCGCGCTCTCGGCACCCTCCGCCGTCTCCTCGGGGGCGGCGTCGGCGGTCTCGGCCGGCTCTTCGGCGTCGTCGCCGGCCTGCGGTTCGTCGTTGCGGGGCGCGCGCTGGGGCGCGGGCTTGGGCTGCGCCGCCGGGCTCGATGCGACGGAGGACGGGGCCGCCGCCGCCGGGTTCGAGGTCGCGGGGTCGGGCGGGGCAACGGCGTCGAGCAGATCGGCGAAGCCGCCGGATTTGCCGGGGGTCGACGCCGACATCATCTGTGCCGCCGTCAGGCGGATTTCACGACCAATACTCGCAACGCTGGCCACAACGCACCTCACACCATTCCCCGGCTCCGAAGCATGGCCCGTGCCAGCCGCGGACGCGAAAAACGCATGGAATGTCAAAGGTGCGAGTCCGCGATCGGGCCCGGCGCCCCGTGCAGAAGCCGCCCACCCGGCAGAATCTGCCGGGCGCCGGCCGCGTGCGCCGTCTGCCGGGCCTCAGTTCGTTTGCCGGCGGCGGGAGGCTTCCTGTAAATAAAGCGAGGCTTCCCCCGCGAGGGCGGTTGCGGGCGGCTGCGGCCGGCGCTGCCCTCCGTTTCCGAAAGGCCCGGCATGATCGACGCGATCGATCTCGACCTTGGCGGCGCTCCCCAGGACCATCGCGTCGTCGTCGCGATGTCCGGCGGCGTCGATTCGTCGGTCGTCGCCGCGCTGGCGGCGCGCGCCGGCTATGACGTGGTCGGCGTCACGCTGCAGCTTTACGATCACGGCGCGGCCACCCACCGCAAGGGCGCCTGCTGCGCCGGGCAGGACATCATCGATGCCCGCGAGGTGGCCCAGCGCATCGGCATCCCGCATTATGTGCTCGATTACGAGACGCGGTTCCGCGATGCGGTGATCGACCGCTTCGCCGCCAGCTACGCCGCCGGCGAGACGCCGATTCCCTGCGTCGACTGCAATCAGCGCATCAAGTTCGCCGATCTGCTGTCCACCGCGCGCGATCTCGGCGCCGCCGTTCTGGTCACCGGCCACTACGTCTCCACCCGCCGCCTGCCGGACGGCCGGCGCGGCCTGTTCCGCGCCCGCGACGAGGACCGCGACCAGAGCTATTTCCTCTATGCCACCACCCAGACGCAGCTCGATCTGCTGCGCTTCCCGCTTGGCGATCTGAGCAAGGCCGACACCCGCGCCATCGCCCGCGCCATCGGCCTGCCGGTGGCCGAGAAGCACGACAGCCAGGACATCTGCTTCGTGCCGCAGGGCCGCTACAGCGATGTGGTCGAGCGCCTGAAGCCGGAGGCCGCCGAGCCGGGCGACATCGTCCATCTCGATGGCCGCGTGCTCGGCCGCCATGCCGGCATCATGCGCTTCACGGTCGGCCAGCGCCGCGGTCTCGGCCTCGCAGGGGGACTTGCCGCCGGCGAGCCGCTCTATGTGGTGGCGCTCGATGCCGCCCGGCGGCGCGTGGTGGTGGGGCCGCGCGAGGCGCTGGCGGCGCGTCGCATCGTGCTGCGCGAGGTCAATTGGCTGGGCGACGGCACGCTGGAGGCCGCGATGGCCGCCGGGCAGGACGTCCATGTCAAGGTCCGCTCCACCCGCCCGCCGCAGCGGGCGGTCCTGGCGCACGGCCCCGAGGGCGCCGAGGTGCGGCTCGCCGATGGCGAGGAAGGCATCGCCCCGGGCCAGGCCTGCGTCTTCTACGACTCCCCCGGCGGGGGTGCGCGCGTACTCGGCGGCGGCGTGATCTGCCGCACCGAGCTTGCCAAGCCGACTCTGTCTCCCGCCGTCGCTTAACCGATCAACACCGGAACCCGACCCGTGACCATCACCTATGATCTTGCCGGCCAGAAACGGGCCTATGCCAAATGGGCGGCCTTCTATGACCG
Source organism: Blastochloris tepida (assembly GCF_003966715.1). NCBI lineage: Bacteria > Pseudomonadati > Pseudomonadota > Alphaproteobacteria > Hyphomicrobiales > Blastochloridaceae > Blastochloris > Blastochloris tepida. The sequence goes on along the minus strand of NZ_AP018907.1, from coordinate 2,429,538 downwards.
CTTCTATCTGCAACTGCTCGCCGACTCGCAGACCAAGCTTGCGGCGGCCGCCTCGGCCTGCGGGCCCGACATCCTGGAGGTCGGCGTCGGCACCGGGCTGGTGCTGCGCTACTACCCGCAGACCGCCCGGGTGGTGGGGGTCGACCTGTCCGAGCCGATGCTGCAGAAGGCGATCGAGAAGGTCTCCGGGCAGAAGCTGACGCAGGTGCGCGGGCTTGCCGCCATGGATGCCTGCCGGCTCGGCTTCCCCGACCGCAGCTTCGATGCCGTCGGCTTTCCTTTCGTCATCACGCTTGTTCCCGATCCGGAGGGCGCGCTCGACGAGGCGGCGCGGGTGCTGCGGCCGGGCGGAGAGATCGTCATCGCCTCCAAGCTCGGCGCCGACAGCGGCGTGCAGGCCCAGCTCGAAGCGGCCATCGCGCCGCTGGTGAAGGCGATCGGATGGAGCTCGACCTTCAAATATTCGCGCCTGCAGGCCTGGGCGGCCAAGCGCGGCGACTTCACCGTGTCGCAGCCCGAGAACTGCTTCCCCATCGGCTTCTTCAAGCTGGTAAGGCTGAAGAAGGCGGGCTGAGCCGGCGGGCCTCCGGCCCACCCCTTGAAGCCCCCCCACCCCCGACCCCTCCCCACCATTCACTACGTTCATGGGGGGAGGGGAGAAGAGGCGCCCCTTTTCTCCCCTCCCCCCGCGAGCTTCGCGAGCGGTGGGGAGGGGTCGGGGGTGGGTGGGGGCTCCGCGAAGCGGCGGAACAAACTGCAAACTCCAACCCAGACCTGTCGACCATCATTCCGGTCCAAAGTGTCGACCATCTTCCCGGTTGAACAAGGGAACGTCCCGGCGCCCGTCGTCTGCATCCCGCCTCGCCATCATGCCCGCGGTCCCAATGCCCCAGTACGGCCTGGATCTGGCCCTCTTCAATTTCGTGCCGGTGCTGCTCACCGCTCTGGCCCTCGTCTGCATCGCCCGTCTGGTCCGCGCTCTCGCGCCGTCAAGCGCGCTTATGGCCCTGGCCGGGGCGGCGCTGGTGGTTCTGGCGGGCCTGTGCAAGGCCACCTGGAAGCTGATCCTCGCTTTGGGCGGCCCGGAGTTGCCGTGGCTGGCCAGTGCCCTGTTCCCGCTGATGGCGCCGGGCTTCAGCCTGCTGGCGCTCGCCGTGTGGCGGGCCCAGCGCCGGAGCGCGGCACTGCCCCGGCGGCCCTGGCTCGTGCCGCTCGTGCTGATCGGCCTCGCCTACGGCATCGCCGCCCTGCGCAACTGGGGTCTCGCGGTGGAGCGCGGGTGGTTCCTGCCGCTGCTGGCGCTGGCCAGTGTGGCGAATCTCACGCTCACCGTCCTGCTGCTGCGCGAGACTTGGCGCCGCCGGGCAGTGTGGCTCGCCCCGCTGTTTCTGGTGAATCTGGCCATGGTGTTCGCGCTGCAGCGCATCGCCCGCATCGAGCCCATGACCCTGTCGCTGCACTGGCTGGAGCAGAGCCTCACCGCGCTCGGCGCCGGGGCCTTCGCCCTGGGCGCCTGCCTGCTGTACCGGCGGGCGCGCCGGGAGCCGGCCGGGGCGACAGGGGCGTAATCTGGAGCGTGATCCGATCTGACTGCATCAGATCGGACGCTCTAAGTTTCTGGTTTATCGCATTCTCTTTCGCAAAACCGGTCCCCGCTTCTGCGGAGAATGCTCGAGCGGCTCTTGCCCAGGGCGGCGGCGCGGGCCACAGTGCCGCCGAACCGGGCAGGGCGGCCGGCGGCATCGCGCCGCGACGTGGACGCCGCGCTCTTTCTTTCCCTCTCCCCTTGTGGGAGAGGGTGGCGAGACCAAGCGAAGCGAGATCGAGCCGGGTGAGGGGGCTTCTCACAAGCTGCTCGATATCACCCCTCACCCGCCTCGCGATCTTCGATCGCTCGGCACCCTCTCCCACAAGGGGAGAGGGGAGGGGCCGGCCCGATCGACCGGAACCGAAATCAAACGTGACGTTGGAGCATCGGATGTCGCAGACGGCGAGCGCCCCGGCCTCGGGCCGCATCAACTGGACGAACCTCATCACCGTGGTCAGCGCCGCCATCCTGCTCGGCACAGAAACCGTGGGCGCCGCGCTTGCCTTCGGCTGGGCGATGGCCGGCTGGCTCGGGTTTGGCGATATCGGCACCTGGATCCTGGAGGCCCTCAGCCTGGCGCTCGGCGTCGCCGCCCTGGTCTGGTTCTTCCGCCGCGCCAGCAGCGTCGAGCCGTGGCGGGGATAGGGTCGTCTCGACGGGTCATGCCTGCGGCCTTTGCCGCTGACCCGCCGTCGTCCTGGCCGGGCCTTGTCCCGGCCATCCAGGGCTTTGTCTCCAAAGACATTTTTAGAGCATTCTCCGCAAGAGTGGGTACCGCTTTTGCGGAGAATGCGTTGGAGGCTGGGAACCCTGAAGCGACCGGCCGGAAACGCGGCGAGGCAGACGGCGAGGCGGGATAGAGACGACGAGCGCCGGGACGTTCCGCGCACTCAAAGCCCCCCACCCCCGACCCCTCCCCACCGCTCGCGAAGCTCGCGGGGGGAGGGGAGAAAAGGGGCGCCTCTTCTCCCCTCCCCCCATGAACGCAGTGAATGGTGGGGAGGGGTCGGGGGTGGGAGGCTTCGAGGGGGCGCAGCGAAGCCAGAACCCAGAAATCGGCGTGAACCGGTCTCGGTTTGCCCGCATAACCCGACCCGCCGGCGATGAAAACGCCGCGCCGCCGGGAGCGGCGGGGCAAGGTTGGCCCGGACACGTTCCGGTCAGCGCTGCAGCCTCAGCCCCACCATCATGATGTTCGCCGTGTAGTCGTTGACCGGCTCGTTGGAGTCCAGCGTCTCCTGGCGGACCTCGCCGGTGAGCCACAGCTCGCGCGCCAGCTTGACGCTGGCCTGGGCCCCGACCACGAAGCGGTTGTCGCGGCGGCCGGATTGGCCGTAGTCGTCGAACTCCCAGCCGAGCCGGATTGTGCCGATCAGCCAGCGCCGGAAGGCGTGGTCGATCCGCAGCGCAAGGATGCGCTCCAGCACGCCGGTGGTGTCCTCGAACGACGTCTCGTTGATGGTCGTCACGGCGGTGAAGCGCACGGTGGTCAGCCCGCTCGCCACCCACACCAGCGAGGCATCGACCAGGAGGCCGGAAATGTCGGCCAGCCGCGGGTCGACATAGTTGCGGGCGATCCACCCCAGCGACGCCTCGCCGGTGAGCAGCCGCGACAGCTCGAAGCTCGTTCCGGCCCGGATCTCCATGCCGGTCGAGGCGCGCTGATAGCCGGAGCTGTCGATCTCGTTGGCGAACTCGCGGCTGTCGAACTCGGCGGCCACGAACGGCGTGACGCCGGGCCTGAGCTCGTAGCCGGTGCGCAGCCGCACCGAGGGCTGGTCGTAATTGCGGTCCGAGCGGTCGAGCGTCTCGCCGTTCAGCAGCTCGCCGTTCTCGTAGACGACATGGTCGAGCCCGGCGGCGGCGGCCACATCGAGCCGGTTCCAGCGGTGGGCGAACCCGACGCTGCCGCCGGTGGTGACGATCGGCGGCGGACGCACCACGTCGGTCGGCGCGTCCGGGTTGCCGGCGCTCTCGGTGGTGAGCTGGAAGTGCCCTTCGAGCGCATAGCGAGTACGATCGCTGACATCGATGCGGCCGCGCAGGATGGCATCGACCTCGGGCCGGTTGTTGCCGCTTACAGTGTCGTACTGGGTGTAGGAGCCCCGGATATCGGCAGCGAGCGCATGGCGCGACCAGTCGGACTGCGCGCTCAGGCCCGACGCGAACTGCTGGTACAGAGAGGGCTTGGGATTGGTGTTGGCGGCCAGCGGATTGGTGTCGTAGCCGATGCCGGATTCGAACCACGGCTTGAGCAGGAAGCTGCCGGCGCGGATGCCCAGCGGGTCGAACGGCTCGGTGGGCTCGACCGGCGTATCGCCCCAGGCCTGCAGACGCGCCGCCCGCAACTGGGACGACCGGGCGGTCACCGCGTTGATCGTGTCGTCGAAGGCGCGGCGGTTCAGCTTCGGCTCCGGCCGTACCCGGCCGGCCGGCTGCACGGGACGGGCCGCCTGGGCCGCCCGCTGGGGTTTCCGGCGCGTGCCCTCGGCCACGAAGCCGGTGGTTCCGGCGCCGGACGGCGGCGCAGCAACGGTGTCATCCGGCGCCGCAACGCTTGCCTGGACCGATGGAGTGTCGTCGATCGAGCGCCGCAACGCCACCGTCGCGTGCTCGCGCGCCGCCTGCGCTTCCTGCGCCTGCGGCTGGCCGCAGGCGGCCGCCAGCGCGCCGAGCGCGGCGAAGCAGAGCAGGGTGAAACGGGTGTGCGGCACGAACGGACGGCTCCGGTATGGTTAACAAACCTAAAACCGGTTCGGTTAACGCAACCTTTTCGGGCCCTTCCTGGCGGTGTGGAGAGGGGGCGGGCCGCGTGCTATGCCGGTCCCTGAGATCGGAAGGAGGCGAGTCGGCATGACGGCAGCGGCGACCGGCCAGACGCGCACAGAAAAAAGCGATGTGATTCAGGATCATATCGCTTCCGCCCGGCGCACGATCGACACCGAGTCGGCAGGGCTCGCGGCGCTCGCCCAGGCGCTCGACGGCGCGCTCGGCGCCGCATTCTCGGCGGCGGTGGCGGTGATGCAGGCGGCGGCCGGGCGGGTGATCGTCACCGGCATGGGCAAGAGCGGCCATGTCGGCCGCAAGATCGCCTCGACCCTCGCCTCGACCGGCACGCCGGCGCATTTCGTCCATCCGGGCGAGGCCAGCCACGGCGATCTCGGCATGATCGGCCGCGACGACGTCATTCTGGGCCTGTCCTGGTCGGGCGAGACCACCGAATTGCGCGATCTGGTGAATTATTCGCGCCGGTTTCGTGTGCCGCTGGTGGCGATTACCTCCAATCCCGCCAGCACGCTCGGCCTCGCCGCCGATGTGGCGCTGGTGCTGCCCAAGGTCACCGAGGCCTGCCCGATGGGGCTGGCGCCCACCACCTCGACGCTGCTGCAGTTGGCGCTCGGCGACGCGCTGGCGGTGGCGCTGCTGGAGGCGCGCGGCTTCACCCCGCTCGATTTCAAGGTGTTCCACCCCGGCGGCAAGCTCGGCGCCAATCTGCGGTTCGTGCGCGACCTGATGCACGCAGGTTCCGAGATACCGTTAATCGCGCTGGGGACGCCGATGTCCGAGGCGATCGTCACCATGTCGGCCAAGGGCTTCGGCTGCGTCGGCGTCGTCGGCGCGGATGGCCGGCTGGTGGGCATCGTCACCGACGGCGACCTGCGCCGCAACATGGCGGCGGACCTGATGGTGCGGCCGGTCGATCAGGTGATGACCCGCTCGCCCAAGACCGCGCGCCCCGACCAGCTCGCCTCCGAGGCGCTGGAGCTGATGGAGGCCAAGAAGATCACCGCGCTGTTCGCGGTGACCGACGGCCGCCCGGAGGGCATCCTGCACCTGCACGACATCCTGCGCTCCGGGTTGACGTAAGGGAATGCTGGCGCGCAGGTCGATCGCTTCCCTCCATCGTCGGGGAGGGAAGGCGCCTCATCACCCCGCCGCCGCCTCCACATGCAGCAGGCCGCCATCGGCGCGGGTGATGCGCACCTTGGCGCCGGCCGGCAGGTCGGGGCCCGAGAGGCGCCAGATGCTGTCGTCGATGCGCACCCGGCCCGATCCGCGCACGATCGCCTCCTCCAGCACGAACTCGCGGCCGACATAGCTCGCCGCCCGGCGGTTGAGGAACGGATTGTCGGCGGGGGCTTCCGTCGAGCGCTTGGCGAGCCGCAGCCACACCACCAGCGCCACCACCGCCACCACCGCGAACACGATGAACTCGGCCTGCCAGGAAAGCCCGAAGGCGAGCGTGATCAGGCCGGTGGCGATGGCGGCGGCGCCAAGCCACAGCATGAAGAAGCCCGGCATCGCCACCTCGACGCCGAGCAGAACCAGGCCGAGGATGAACCAACTCCAGACGCCGAGAGCGGAGAGGGCGGACATCGCGGCCTCACCCGATCGGGCCGACCATCGGGCCGCCGCTGCTGCCGCCGCTGGTGGCCGGACCGGTCGGCCGTGTCGGCTTGCGCGCCTCCTTGGCGGCTTCGGCCGACTTGAACAGTTCCGACACCCCGGCGAGCGAGCCAAGAATGGCGGTGGCCTCGACCGGCAGCACCAGCACGCGCTGGTTCGGCGCCGAGGCGATCGACTCCAAGGCCTTCACGTACTTGTCGGCGATGAAGTAGTTCAGCGCATTGAGGTCGCCCTGGGCCACGGCGTCCGACACCATCTTGGTCGCCACCGCCTCGGCCTCGGCGAGGCGCTCGCGCGCCTCGGCGTCGCGGAACGCGGCCTCGCGCCGGCCCTCGGCCTCCAGGATCTGCGACTGCTTCGCCCCTTCGGCCCGCAGGATCTCCGACTGGCGGTGGCCCTCGGCCTCCAGCACCAGCGCGCGCTTCTCGCGCTCGGCTTTCATCTGGCGGGCCATCGCATGCACCAGGTCGGCCGGCGGCACGATGTCCTTGATCTCGATGCGGTTGACCTTGACGCCCCAGTTCGCCGCCGCTGCATCCACCACCCGGAGCAGCCGCTCATTGATCTCGTCGCGGTGCGACAGCAGCTGGTCGAGGTCCATCGAGCCCATCACCGTGCGGATGTTGGTGGTGGTGAGGTTGAGGATGGCATGGGTGAGGTTGGTGACCTCGTAGCTCGACCGCGCCGCGTCGAACACCTGGTAGAACGCCACGCCGTCGACGGTGACGGTGGCATTGTCCTTGGTGATGACCTCCTGGGAGGGCACGTCCATCACCTGCTCCATCATGTTCACCTTGGAGCCGATGCGGTCGATGAACGGCACGATCAGATTGAGGCCGGGCATCAGCGTGCGCGTGTACTTGTTGAAGCGGACCACGGTCCACTCATAGCCTTGCGGCACCGTCTTCACCCCGGCGAACAGCGTCAGGATGATGAGCAGGACGAAGATCAGGACGAAGAGATCGAAGCCGGAGAGCATGGGCATGGGCTGATCCTGGTGAGCGGTGCGCAATCTTGGCGGGGGCAGGGGACGCCGGCAAGGCGGAACGGCAGCAGCCGAAGGATGCCGCCGTTCCGGATATTGCCGACCGTGTGCTGTCGACCAGCTTGGCCCGGAGGTTCAATCCGTCAGCAGCGCCGCCAGCTCGTGGCGGAAGGCCGGGGCGATGTCGTCGCGCGCCAGCGCATAGGCGACGTTGGCCACCAGGAAGCCGACCTTGGAGCCGCAGTCATAGATACGGCCATCGAAGGTGTAGGCGTAGAAGGGCTGCGTCTCGGACAGCTTGATCATCGCGTCGGTAAGCTGGATCTCACCGCCGGCGCCGCGGCTCTGCTTGGCCAGGAGATCGAAGATTTCCGCGCTCAGGATGTAGCGGCCGGAAATGGCCAGGTTGGAGGGCGCGGTGCCGGCCGGCGGTTTCTCGATCATCTTGGTGATCTTGGCGACGCGGCCGCTCCCCGCCTCGATGCCGACGATGCCGTATTGGTGGGCCTGGCTCTGCGGCACCTCATAGACCGCGACGTAATTGCCGGGCTGCTTCCTGTAGGCATCGATCATGCCCTTGAGGCACGGCACGCGGCCGTGGTGGAGCATGTCCGGCAGCAGCAGCGCGAACGGCTCCTTGCCGACCAGCTCGCGCGCGCACCACACGGCGTGGCCAAGGCCGAGCGGGCTCTGCTGGCGGGTGAAGCTGGTGGCGCCGGGGCCCGGCTGGTCGCGCGACAGCGCGTCGAGTTCGCCGCGCTTGCCGCGGTCGGAAAGCGTCTCCTCCAGCTCGAACTGGCGGTCGAAATGGTCCTCGATCACGCCCTTGTTACGGCCGGTGACGAATATGAGATGCTCGACGCCCGCCTCGCGGGCCTCGTCGACGACGTGCTGGATCACCGGCCGGTCGACGACGGTCAGCATCTCCTTGGGCATCGCCTTGGTCGCAGGGAGAAAGCGGGTGCCGAGGCCCGCGACCGGGAACACGGCCTTGCGAATCGGAAGGGTCATGATGGACGCGACGGGCGGAAGGACGAACGGCTCGCAGTGGCGCCCTGACCGTCGCGAGCAGCGGCATCTTCAGGCAAATATGGGAAAAATGGTGACGCGCGCTCGAATATGGCGATGGTTCAACCGGTATTTCTGCCGCACGAGCTGAATCAAGTCCTGACGGAATGCCTCGGATGACCGTTAGGGAGACCGCCGGGTGAGGGCAGGGCGTCGCGATGATGCTCTTAACGAAGCGTTCATCACAATACCGCCAGCTTCGGAGGCTCATGTATCCCGAAGCTGGGGGGTTCCATGCGCTCGACTGTCCGTCTCGCCGCGCTTGCGGCTGCCGTCCTGTGGTGTGCGCCGGCCACGGCTCAGGTCGTCGGCAGCGTGACGCCTAGCCATCCCCTGATGACGCCGCAGGCCCTGGCCGAGGCGGAGGCTAATTTCGGCGAGTGCCTCGCCGGTCTGTGGCCGCAGGCGCAGCGCAAGGGCATTTCTCGCGCCACCTACGAGTGGGTGATGCGGTCGGTCCAGCCCGACATGAGCCTGTTCAAGCTCATGGATGGCCAGCCGGAATTCGAGCGGCCGATCTGGTGGTACGTCGACACGCTGGTCACCGAATCCCGCATCCGCCAGGGCCGTGAGATGCTGGCGCTCCACAAGGCGACCTTCGATGCCATCGAGCAGCAGTGGGGCGTGGATCGCTACCTGATCACCGCGATCTGGGGAATCGAGTCGAATTTCGGCACCCGCGAGGGCATGGGCAGCCGCGACGTGGTGCGCTCGACCGCCTCGCTCGCCTGCATCGGCCGCCGGCAGGCCTATTTCCGTGACGAGTTCCTGGCGGCCGTGGCCATCCTGCAGCGCGGCGACGTGCCGCTGGAGCACATGCGCGGCTCCTGGGCCGGCGCGTTCGGCATGACCCAGTTCATGCCCACCGGCTATCTGCGCTACGCGGTCGATTTCGACGGCGACGGCCACGCCAATCTGGTCGATTCCGTGCCGGATGCGCTGGCCTCGACCGCCAACCGCTTCCGGGCCGAGAAATGGGTGACCGGCCAGACCTGGGGCTACGAGGTCGAGCTTCCGGCCGGGTTCAATTTCCTGCTCGCCGACCGCTCGCGGCGCATGAGCCTTGCCGAGTGGAGCCGCCTCGGCGTGCGGCGGGTCGCGGGCCAGATGTTCCCGCGTCCCGGCGATCAGGCCTATCTGCTGCTGCCGGCCGGCGCACAGGGGCCGGCCTTCCTGATGCTGGAGAATTTCCGCGTCATCATGCGCTACAACCCCGCCGAAGCCTACGCGCTGGCGATCGGCCATCTGGCCGACCGCATGCGCGGCGGCGGGCCGTTCGTGCAGCCTTGGCCGCGGGGGGCTCAGCTTCTGTCGCGCACCGAGCGTTTCGAGCTGCAGGAATTGCTGCTGGGGTATGGCTATGACATCGGCCAGCCGGACGGCAAGATCGGCGGCAAGACGCGCGAGGCGCTGCGTCAGGTGCAGGCCCAGCTTGGGCTGGTGCCGGACGGTTTCCCCACCGCCGAGGTGCTGGCCCACATCAAGCGGTGAGGCCGGCGGCACGCGGTCTTGAACGACGGCCTTGAAATGGTCGGCAAGAACCGACACGACTGATGTGGCGCGCGGTCCGTGGGGCCGCCCGCCGTCAGGCCGTTCGGGAGGTCGTCATGGTGCGAGGCCGCATCGCCGTCTTGGTCGCTTGGGGCTTGGTCGCCTGTGGTTTGACCGCCTGGGGCCTGACCGCCCTGGTTCTGGCGGCAACGCCGCTCGCCGCCCAGGAGCGCGACGACCGCTACTTCACCCTTCGGGACCCGTTCCGCACCGAGCGGAGCTACGTGCCGCGCATGCGCTGGTCGCCGCCGACGAACCTCGATGCGCCGGCCCGGCAGTCCAAGCCGCTCGAGCCGCCCAGCACCGAGCCGCAGGGCACCGCCTATGCGTCGGCCACGGAAGCGGACGAGGCCCGAACCAGCCCGGCCCTCGAATACATCGCCGTGTTCGGCGACTCGCTGGCCGAGCCGCTGGCCAAGGGGCTCGCCGACTCGTTCGTCCAGGACCTTCCCGAGGTCGCCGTTCTCAACAAGGCGCGGCCGGACACCAGCCTGATCCGCAAGGATCCGGCCGACTGGATCGCGGCTGCCCAGGAGATGCTGGCCTCCGACAAGGTCACCGTCGGCGTGGTGGTGATCGGTATCAACGAACGTCAGGCGGCGCAGGACGAGACCGGCGCCACCTTCGAGCCGCGTTCCGAGCGCTGGGTTCAGGCCTATACTCGCCGCGTCGATGACCTGATGGCACTGTTCAAGGCGAAGAACATCCCGCTGTTCTGGGTCGGCCTGCCGGCGATGAAGAGCGGGCGGCTGTCGCAGGACATGCAGTTCTACAACGAGATCATTCGCGAGCGCGCGGCGCGTGCCGGCGTGCCGTTTGTCGATGTGTGGGACGGCTTTGTCGACGAGCAGGGGCAGTTCGTCACTTCGGGGCCGGCGCTCGACGGCCAGAAGCGCCGCCTGCGCAACTCGGACGGCATCCATTTCACCCGAGCCGGCGGCCGCAAGCTCGCCCATTTCGTCGAGCGCGACATCCGCCTGCTGCTGGACCAGCGCATTCCCCGCGCGCCGGCCGAGACCAACGAGCAGACGCCGCCGCCTGCCGCGCCCTCACCCGACGTACCGGCAACCGCCGTCACGCCGCAGGTGCCGCAGCCGCAGCCGCTGGCCCGCCCGGTCGCCGGGCCGGTGGTGCCGCTGGTCGGTGCCACCGGCCCGTCCGGTCCGCTGGCCGGGGCGACGCCGGCCCGCTCGATGCAGAGCAGTGATCCGATCGTGACGCAGGTGCTGGTGCGCGGCGAAACCCCGCCGCCGGTAGCCGGGCGCGCCGACGACTTCGTCTGGCCGGGCGCCACCGCGACACCTGCTGCCGCGACACCAACCACCGCGACGCCCGCCGCCGCAACGCCGGCCGAGCCGGGCAAGGCGACGCCGTAATACGAAAGCCGGCCCGTGGGGCCGGCTTTCGTCGTCCTGTTGCCGGAAAATCCAGTTCCAATCAGCGGTTTCCGCCGAGACCGCTTCCGGTGTCCCGAAGGGGGCAGCCGGAAGCCGTCTGACGCGCCGCCGGCTGCCTCAGCGCGGCAGCGTCGTCGTGCCCATCAGGAACTGGTCCACCGAATGGGCGCACTGGCGACCTTCGCGGATCGCCCACACCACCAGCGACTGGCCGCGGCGCATGTCGCCGCAGGCGAACACCTTGTCGATGCTCGCGCGATAGTCGTTGGTGTCGGCCTGCACATTGCCGCGCTTGTCGATCGCGACGCCGAGCCATTCCAGCAGGCCCTCATGGAGCGGCGACACGAAGCCCATCGCCAGCAGCACGAGGTCGGCCCGCAGCTCGAATTCGCTGCCGGCGATCGGCTGCATCCGGTCGTCCAGCCGCACGCAGTGCAGCTTCTCGACCTGGCCGTTCTTGGAACCGGTGAACTTGGTGGTCATCACCGAGAACTCGCGCTCGGCGCCTTCCTCGTGGCTGGAGGAGGTGCGCAGCTTGAGCGGCCAGTTGGGCCACGTCAGCAGCTTGTTCTCCTTCTCCGGCGGCCGCGGCATGATCTCGAGCTGAACCACCGACAGCGCGCCCTGGCGCACCGAGGTGCCGATGCAGTCCGACCCGGTGTCGCCGCCGCCGATCACCACCACATGCTTGCCGCCGGCCAGGATGGGCGGCGCACTGTTGGTCGGCATCGGCTCCTTGCTGACGCGGCGATTCTGCTGCGGCAGGAAGTCCATCGCGAAATGGATGCCGGCGAGATCGCGGCCGGGGATCGGCAGGTCGCGCGACTTCTCGGCGCCACCGGCGAGCACCAGCGCGTGGTGGCGGCCCATCAACTGGCTGGGCGGCACGCTGACGCCGACCTCGCAATTGTAATGGAACACCACGCCTTCCGCCTCCATCTGGGCGACGCGGCGGTCGATGAGGTGCTTCTCCATCTTGAAGTCGGGGATGCCGTAGCGCAGCAGGCCGCCGGCCTTGCCCCAACGCTCATAGACGTGGACCTCGTGTCCGGCGCGGGCGAGCTGCTGGGCGCAAGCGAGGCCCGCCGGCCCGGCGCCGATGATGCCGACGCTCTTGCCGGTCCTGGTCGAGGCCGGCTCGGGCACGATCCAGCCTTCCTGCCAGCCGCGGTCGACGATCGCGCACTCGATGGTCTTGATCGTCACCGGCGTGTCGGTGAGGTTGAGCGTGCACGCCGCCTCGCAGGGCGCCGGGCAGACGCGGCCGGTGAACTCCGGAAAATTGTTGGTGGAGTGCAGGTTGCGCAGCGCCTCGCGCCATTCCTCCTTGTAGACGAGGTCGTTCCAGTCCGGGATCTGGTTGTTCACCGGACAGCCGGAATGGCAGAACGGAATGCCGCAGTTCATGCAGCGCGCCGCCTGATCGCGCGTCGCCTCTTCCGACAGCGGGATCACGAACTCATGGAAATGGCGGATGCGGTCGCTGGCCGGCGCATAGCGCCGGTCCTGACGGTCGATCTCCAGGAAGCCGGTAACCTTGCCCATCTCGTCAGCTCCCGGCGGCCGCGAGCCGCGGCGCCTCCAACTCGCGCGCCTTGAGTTCTTCGAGCGCGCGGCGGTACTCGACCGGCATCACCTTCCTGAACTTCGGCAGCATTTCGGCCCAATTGGCGAGGATTGCTTCCGCACGCGCCGAGCCGGTGTAGCGCGCGTGGTTGGCGATGAGCTGGTAGAGGCGCTCGGCATCGAAGCGCGTCATGTCGCTCATCACGTCGACCCGTCCGTGGGCCGTGAGGTCGCCGCCGGACTGGTGATAGTGGCGGGCAATCATCTCCTCCTCGTCGCGCACGGGTTCGAGCTCGACCATGGAGAGATTGCAGCGGGTGGCGAACGAACTGTCCTCATCGAGCACATAGGCGATGCCGCCCGACATGCCGGCCGCGAAGTTGCGGCCGGTGCGGCCGAGCACCACCACCACGCCGCCGGTCATGTATTCGCAGCAGTGGTCGCCCGCGCCCTCGACGACGGCGACCGCGCCGGAGTTGCGCACCGCGAAACGCTCGCCAGCGACGCCGCGGAAGTAGCACTCGCCCTCGATGGCGCCGTACAGCACGGTGTTGCCGACGATGATCGACTCCTCCGGTGTCAGCAGCTTCGCCTTGCGGGCCGGATAGACCACGATGCGGCCGCCCGACAGGCCCTTGCCGACATAGTCGTTGGCCTCGCCCTCCAGCTCCAGCGTCACGCCGTGGGCGAGGAAGGCGCCGAAGCTCTGGCCGGCGGTGCCGGTGAGCTTGATCTGGATGGTGTCGGCCGGCAGGCCGGCGTGGCCGTAGCGCTTGGCGACCTCGCCCGACAGCATGGCGCCGACCGAACGGTCGGTGTTCCGGACGGCGAGGTCGATCTTCACCGGCGCGCCGCGGTCGAGCGCCGCCTGCGCGTGGATGATCAGCTCGCGGTCGAGCACGTTGCCGAGCTTGTGGTCCTGCTTCTCGCAGTTGTGGATCGCAGCGTCGCTGCCGGTTTCCGGTTTGTGGAACAGCTTCGAGAAGTCGAGGCCCTTGGCCTTGGCGTGCTCGATCACCGCACGGCGGTCGAGCATCTGCATCTGGCCGACCATCTCGCTGAAGGTGCGGTAGCCGAGGCCCGCCATCAGCTCGCGCACTTCCTCGGCGACGAAGAAGAAGTAGTTGATGACGTGCTCGGGCGTGCCGCGGAAGCGCTTGCGCAGCACCGGATCCTGCGTCGCGACGCCGACCGGGCAGGTGTTGAGGTGGCACTTGCGCATCATGATGCAGCCGGCGGCGATCAGCGGCGCGGTGGCGAAGCCGAACTCGTCGGCGCCGAGCAGGGCGCCCACCACCACGTCGCGGCCGGTGCGCAGGCCGCCATCGACCTGCACCGCGATGCGGCCGCGCAGCCGGTTCATCACCAGCGTCTGGTGGGTCTCGGCAAGGCCGATCTCCCAGGGCGAGCCTGCGTGCTTGATCGAGGTCAGCGGCGAGGCGCCGGTGCCGCCTTCATAGCCCGAGATCGTGACGTGATCGGCGCGCGCCTTGGAGACGCCCGCGGCGACCGTGCCGACGCCGACCTCGGACACCAGCTTCACCGAGATGTCGGCGGCCGGGTTGGTGTTCTTCAGGTCGAAGATCAGCTGCGCCAGATCCTCGATCGAATAGATGTCGTGGTGCGGCGGCGGCGAGATCAGGCCGACGCCGGGGGTCGAGTGGCGCACCTTGGCGATCACCGCGTCGACCTTGTGGCCGGGCAGCTGCCCGCCTTCGCCGGGCTTGGCGCCCTGCGCCATCTTGATCTGGATCATGTCGGCGTTGACGAGGTACTCCGTCGTCACGCCGAAGCGGCCGGACGCCACCTGCTTGATCGCCGAGCGCATGGTGTCGCCGTTCGGCAGCGGCTTGAAGCGGTCGGGCTCCTCGCCACCCTCGCCGGTGTTCGACTTGCCGCCGATGCGGTTCATGGCGATGGCGAGCGTGGTGTGCGCCTCGCGCGAGATCGAGCCGTAGGACATCGCGCCGGTGGCGAAGCGCTTGACGATCTCGCTCGCCGGCTCGACCTCCTCAATCGGCACCGGACGGCGGCCGACCTCCTCGGCGCCGCGGATGCGAAACAGGCCGCGGATGGTGAGCAGCTGCTCGTTCTGCTCGTTGATCGCCTTGGCGAACGCCTTGTACTTGTCCTGAGCGTTGCCGCGCACCGCGTGCTGCAGCAGCGAGATGGTCTCGGCCGTCCACACATGCGCCTCGCCGCGGGTGCGGAAGGCGTACTCGCCGCCGACCTCGAGCGCGCCCTTCAGCACCGGGTCCTCGCTGAAGGCGCGGCAGTGGCGGCGCACCGTCTCGTCGGCGACCTCGGGGAGGCCGACGCCCTCGATGCGGGTGGCGGTGCCGGTGAAGTATTTGTCGACGAACTCGGAGCGCAGTCCGACGGCGTCGAAGATCTGGGCGCCGCAATAGGACTGGTAGGTCGAGATGCCCATCTTGGACATCACCTTGAGCAGGCCCTTGTCGATCGACTTGATGTAGCGCTTGACGATCTCCTTGTCGGACAGTTCCTCGGGGAACTTGTCCTTCATCGAGATCAGGGTGTCGAAGGCAAGATACGGGTTGATCGCCTCGGCGCCATAGCCGGCGAGGCAGGCGAAGTGATGCACCTCGCGCGGCTCGCCGCTCTCGACCACGAGGCCGACCGAGGTCCGCAGCCCCTTGCGGATCAGGTGATGGTGCACCGCCGCGGTGGCGAGCAGCGAGGGGATCGGGATGCGGTCCGCCCCGGTCTGGCGGTCCGACAGGATGACGATGTTGTAGCCGCCATGCACGGCAGCCTCGACGCGGTCGCACAGCCGCTCCAGCGCATCGTCCATGCCCGCCGCGCCCTTCTCGGCCGGGTAGGTGATGTCGATGGTCTTGGTGTCGAACTTGTCCTCGAGGAAGCCGATGCAGCGGATCTTCTCGAGATCCTCATTGGTCAGGATCGGCTGGCGAACCTCCAGCCGCTTGCGGCGCGAGGAGCCTTCGAGGTCGAAGATGTTCGGCCGCGGCCCGATGAACGAGACGAGGCTCATCACCAGCTCCTCGCGGATCGGGTCGATCGGCGGGTTGGTGACCTGGGCGAAGTTCTGCTTGAAATAGGTGAACAGCGGCTTCGGGCAGTCGGACAGCGCCGAGATCGGCGTGTCGTTGCCCATCGAGCCCACCGCCTCCTGGCCGGTGACGGCCATCGGCTCCATCAGGATCTGCAGGTCTTCCTGAGTGTAGCCGAATGCCTGCTGGCGATCGAGCAGCGACACGTCGGCGCGCTGGTCGCGCAGCTGCACCGGCTTCAGATCCTCCAGCACGATCTGGGTGCGCGACAGCCACTCCGGATAGGGATTGGCGGTCGAAAGGCGGCTCTTGATCTCGTCGTCGGCGACGATGCGGCCCTCGTCCAGGTCGACCAGCAGCATCTTGCCCGGCTGCAGCCGCCACTTCTGGACGATGATCTCCTCCGGCACCGGCAGCACGCCGGATTCGGAGGCCATGATGATGCGGTCGTCGCTGGTGACCAGGAAGCGGGCAGGGCGCAGGCCGTTGCGGTCGAGCGTGGCGCCGATCATCCGGCCGTCGGTGAAGGCCACCGCCGCCGGGCCGTCCCACGGCTCCATCAGCGCCGCGTGATACTCGTAGAAGGCGCGGCGCTCCTCGTTCATCAGCGGGTTGCCGGCCCACGCCTCGGGGATCAGCATCATCATGGCGTGCGGCAGCGAGTAGCCGCCCATCACCAGGAATTCGAGCGCGTTGTCGAAGCAGGCGGTGTCCGACTGTCCCTCATAGGAGATCGGCCACAGCTTGGAGATGTCGTTGCCGAACAGCTCGGAATCGACCGAGGCTTGGCGCGCCGCCATCCAGTTCACGTTGCCGCGCAGCGTGTTGATCTCGCCATTGTGGGCGATCATTCGATAGGGATGGGCGAGCGACCACGCCGGGAAGGTGTTGGTCGAGAAGCGCTGATGCACCAGCGCCAGCGCCGATTCCATGTCCGGATCGTGCAGGTCCGGATAATAGGCGCCGAGCTGGTCGGCCAGGAACATACCCTTGTAGACGATGGTGCGGCAGGACAGCGACACCGGGTAGTAGCCCTCGGTGCTGGGGTCCCCCATGCCGTAGATCGCGTTCGACACCACCTTGCGGGCGACGAACAGCCGCCGCTCGAAATCGTCCTCGGAGGCGATGTCCTTCGGCCGGCCGATGAACAGCTGCGCGTGGAATGGCTCGGTCGGCTTGACGCTCTCGCCGAGGCAGCGGTTGTCGGTCGGCACGTCGCGCCAGCCGAGCAGGGTCATGCCCTCGTCGGTGAGCACGCGGGCGAAGATCTCCTGCACCTTGGCGCGGCCCGCCGGGTCCACCGGCAGGAAGATGTAGCCAACCGCATAATGGCCCGGCTCGGGCAGATCGATACCGATCTCGGCCGCCGTCTTGCGGAAGAACTTGTCCGGCATCTGGATCAGGATGCCGGCGCCGTCACCGGCGCGCGGGTCGGCGCCGACCGCGCCGCGATGCTCAAGATTGACCAGGATCTTCAGGGCGTCCTGAACGATCTGGTGAGACTTCTGGCCCTTGATATTGGCGATGAAGCCAACGCCGCAGGCATCGCGCTCATGGGCCGGATCATAGAGGCCCGCCGCCTTCGGCAGGCCGGGATCGCGCACCACGAGCGGCGTTTTCCCGGCGTCGCGTCCGAGATCGCTCTGCCGCTCAAGATCGCTCCGCATCTGGTGCGCGCCCATGGTTCATCCTCGCTCGCGTCGTCAGCCGACGCATTCTGCCTCGCCCGAGAGCGAGGCGCCGTTCGGTTTTCGGTGACCGCGGCAAGCCGGCGGCCGCCCGATCATCTTCGGCGGAAAGCCGGTTCACCGATGCCGCCCGCGTTGCCACGTTGGGGGCGGTCGTGATGGGACAGCAGGGCTGTCCTATATCGGCGGGCGAACATGCCAGAAGCCTTCGCCCGACACAAGAGCACGGGCAGGCATCCCGGCACGGGAGACGGCCCCTCCGTTTCGCAGAACGCCGCGGGCACGCAATGAACGTACGGCCGGCATTCCCCTGACGCAATGCCATTGCATGGCGCATTGCGCAAGGCGCGGGTTTGCCGGACCGGGGGTCTTGCCGGATACGTACGATGCCCGAGATTCGTCCTATGCCTGCCGCATTCCGGTGGCTGACATGGCCGGGGACGGCGGAATGCGGCGTCCTAGAGACGAGAAGTCGGAGGCGTAAGGTCAATGACTGTGTCACTCGGCCCGGTGCGGATCGTCGCGACGGCCATGCTGTTGCTTGGTGGTGCGGTCCAGGCTTCCGCGCAGAATTATTATTATTACGGCCGGCCGTGGCCGCCGGAGCCGCGTTACCGGCCGGTGCCGCCGGCCGCGGTGCCGTTCGGGCGTTTCCGCGACGAGCTGCCGCCGTGGGAGATCGAGACCATCGTGCGCTCGAAGGGCTTCACGCAGGTGGGCCGTCCGCGCCTGACCGGGCCGGTCTACCGCGTGCGCGCCACCGACCGTCGCGGCTGGCGAGTCGAACTGGTGGTGGATTCGGCCACCGGCCGGATCGTCGAACGCGAGGCGCTGGGCACGATCATTGACCCGCGGCGCGACGAGCCGCCGCCGACAACACGGTCCCGGCCGCGGCAGGCGTCGCGGCCACCGGTCGCACCGCCTGCGCGGGAAGCCGAGCCCAGCCCGCTGCCCGCCGCCAAGTCTCCGGTTGCGTCCCCGCCGGTGCCGCCGCCGCCGGTCGCGTCGCCTCCAAGCTCGGTGACGCCGCCGCAGGAGCCGGCCGCGTCCGCGCCGAGCCTGCCGCCGCTGCCGCGCTCGGCGTCGCCGACCCCGTCGATGCCGCCCGCCTCGGGCCCGGCCATGCCGCCGCCCGCGAAGGCGGACAAGCCGGCCGCGGGCAGCACGGCCTCGGCACCGGCGAACGCCAAACCCGACGCGGCCAAACCTGACGCAGCCAAGCCTGAGGCGGCAAAGCCTGAGGCGGCCAAACCGCCGTCGGCGAAGCCGCCCGCATCGGCAGCCAAACCAGCGGATACGAAGCCGGCCGACACCAAGCCGGCCGCCAGAGCCAAGCCGACAGAGACAAAGCCGGTGGACGCCAAGCCCGCGGACGCCAAGCCTGCGGACGGCAAGCCGGCCGAGAAGGCCAAGCCGGCGGTGCCGGGCACCGACTCCGACCGTCCGATCTGGGCGCAGCGGCGGTCGGCCAAGCCCGAGGCGGCGCCGACCCCGCCGCCGGCCCCTGCGAAGAAGCCCGCCCCGGCCATCACCTTCCCGCCGGTCCAGGGACTGGAGTGACCCTCCTCGCGGGGGCAGGCCCCGCGAGTCAAAGGGAGCCCTGCCGTCTCGGCAGAGTGCTGACGGAACGAAAAAGCGCCCGGGTTTCCCCGGGCGCCGGACGTCTCATACGGTTTCCGGTTGATCCCTTCGGGATACCGGAAACGGTCTCGCCGAAAAACCCTTGTTCGATAACGGGATTTTCGGCGATCTGAATACGGTTCTCCGGCTTGATCAGCCGGAAACCGTATCAGACAGACAAGGAAGCTGTGGATCAGGCAGCCACCTTCTCGGGGGCGGCGTCGATGGTCTTCGGCGTGTCGCCGGTGGTGCTGATCGGGATGGTGCGCGGCTTCATCGCCTCGGGAATCTGACGCACGAGGTCGATGTGGAGCAGGCCGTGCTCAAGCCGGGCGCCCTGGACCACGACATGGTCGGCGAGCTGAAAGCGCCGCTCGAACGCCCGCGCGGCGATGCCCTGATAGAGGAATTCGGGCTTGGCCTGGTCGGGGCGCTTGTCGCCGCGGACGGTCAAGCTCTGCTCGCGGGCCTCGATCGACAGATCCTCGCCGGTGAAGCCGGCGACGGCAATCGAGATGCGGTAGGCATTCTCGCCGGTCCGCTCGATGTTGTAGGGCGGGTAGGACGGCGTCGACTCGGCGCCCGCGCTCTGGTCGAGCAGCGAGAACAGGCGGTCGAAGCCGATGGTGGAGCGATAGAGCGGGGCGAGATCGAACGTACGCATGGCATATCCTCTTCAAATCGAGCGACATGTGTGATGGACCGCTCTCCTGAGCCGGTCCCGATTCGCACAGCCCGCGGGGCCTGTGCGTCCTGGAGATGGGAAGCGTCCTCAGGGCGCGCAAGAGGGGCGGCACGCGCGGATCGGGCCTGATGAATGCGGCCCGTCGTTGCGGCTGTCCCGCCGATTGGTGTAAGACGAAATTCGGCCGCTCAGGCCGGACTCCCGCAGTCCGTTCACCGAAAATCCCGTTCCCGAACAAGGGTTTTCAGCGAGCGGCGGTCCGAGGATCGCAAGAAGTCCGCGGGACAGCCGTAACGTTCTGGAGTCGATCCGGCCGCGCCGGAACAGGCCGCCGATGGAACTCTTCCCCACGCCCACCAATCCCGTCCCGAGCGAGGCCGTCTGCGGCCGCATCCAGACGCGTGACGGCGTCGGCTTGCGGTTCGCGCGCTTCGCGCCGATCGTCACGCCGCGCCGCGGCACGGTGTGCCTGTTCACCGGCCGCGCCGAGCAGATCGAGAAGTATTTCGAGACGGTCGAGAATCTGCGCCAGCGCGGGTTCGCGGTGGCGATGCTGGATTGGCGCGGGCAGGGCGGCTCCGACCGGCTGCTGAAGAACCCGCGCAAGGGCTTCGTGCGCTCGTTCGACGATTACGAACTCGACATCGAGACGTTCGTCCGCGAAGTGGTCTATCCGGACTGCCCGCCGCCCTTTTTCGCGCTGGCCCACTCGATGGGCGGCACCATCCTGATTCGCGCCGCCAAGCGCGGCCGGCGCTGGTTCGAGCGCACGGTCGCCGTCTCGCCGATGATCCAGATCCGGCTGAAGCGCGGACGACTGGCGCGGGGCGCCGCGCAGTTCTTCCGTTCGGCCGGGCTCGGCGGGCTCTATGTGCCGGGCGGCAAGCCCACCGACATGCTGAGCCGGCCGTTCGAGGTCAACCGGCTCACCTCCGATGCCGCGCGCTACGCCCGCAACGCCGAGATCGCCCGGACATATCCGCGATTGGGGCTGGGGTCGCCGACCATCGCCTGGGTCGATGCCGCCTTCCGGGTGACCGAGGAGTTCGCCGACCCGGCCTATCCCTCGTCGCTGCGCCACCCGCTGCTGCTGGTTTCCGCCGGCAACGACCAGATCGTCGCGACGCCCGAGGCCGACCGGTTCGCCCTCAGGCTGCTGGGCGGGGCGGGGCTGGTGATCCCCGGCGCGCGCCACGAGATCCTGCAGGAGCGCGACACGGTTCGCGAGCAGTTCTGGGCGGCGTTCGACGCCTTCGTGCCCGGCTCGCGGGCGTGACGGACGGTCGCGTCTTCGGCCCGAGATAGGCTCACCCGTTCAGCAGTTTCAGCGCCGCCTCGTGCAGCTTGCGGTCGCCCGCGGCGACCACCCGGCCGCCCTTGGCGGCGGAGCCGCCCTCCCAATTGGTGACGATGCCGCCCGCGCCCTCGATGATCGGGATCAGCGGCACGATGTCATGGTCGTCGAGACCGGTCTCGATCACGAGGTCGATCAACCCGGCCGCCACCATGCAGTAGGCGTAGCAGTCGCCGCCATAGCGCGACAGCTTCGCCTCGCGCTCGACGCGGCGGAACGCCTCCAGGTCCGGCTCGGCGAACAGCAGCGGGCTGGTGGTGAACAGCACCGCGTCCGACAGCGCCGGGCAGGGCCGCACCACCAGATCGCGCGGACCGGCCGGGCCGCGGTATCTGGCGGCGGCGCCGTCGCCGGTGAAGCGCTCGCCGATGAAGGGCTGGTGCATCATGCCGTAGACCGGCGTGCCCTCGCGCATCAGCCCGATCAGCGTGCCCCAGGCCGGGATGCCGGCGATGAACGACTTGGTGCCGTCGATGGGGTCGAGCGTCCAGACCCAGGTGGCGTCGGCGCGCTCGCGGCCGAACTCCTCGCCGAGGATGCCGTGCTCGGGGAAGGTGCGGCTGATCAGGCTGCGCATCGCCACCTCGCCCGCGCGGTCGGCGTCGGTGACCGGATCGAACTGCCCGCGCTTGCGCTTGTCGTCGACGCCGATGGCGGTGCGGAAGAACGGCAGGATGGCCGCAGCCGAGACGGTGGCGAGTTCGTCCACGAAGGCAGCGAAATCGACGGCGCGCATGAAGGGTCATCCTCGGTGGCAAGCTGGTGGCGACCTATAGAAAGCCTCGCCGCCCGCTGCAATGGCGGCCGGGGGAGGTTGGCGCCATTGTTGTGGTCCAGCCAATGCGCGGGCCCGGCTGCGGCACCTTCGCCTGGGTCTCACCAGGAAGGCGAACTTGGATAAGCATTCGCATCTGGGCTAAGCAGGTTGTCCCGCGAAAGAGGAAGCATGGCCAGTCCGGAGGCGTTCTTTGACGGAAGGTGAGGCATCCGGGGCCGAGAACCGAGGGGCCCGCCTGCCGGTCGTCACCGTGGTGGTGCTCGTCGCGACCTGCGCCGGCATCTATGTGATCAGCCAGTTCCTGCGTGGCTCGATCGGGGTGATCGCCCCCAATCTGGCGCGCGAGCTGAGCTTGAACGCCGCCGAGATCGGGCTGCTGTCGAGCCTGTTCTTCCTGATGTTCGCGGCCGCCCAATTGCCGCTCGGCATCGCTCTCGACCGGTTCGGCCCGCGCGCCTGCCTGCTCGGCTCGGTGTCGCTGGCGATCGCCGGCTCCCTGCTGTTCGCGCTGGCCGGCAGTTTCGCCGGGCTGCTGGGAGCGCGGGTGCTGATGGGCCTGGGCTGCGCTGCTTTGCTGATGGCGCCGCTCGCCGTCTATGCGCGGTGGTTCCCGCCCGATCGCTTCTCCACCCTGCTCGGCATCCAGATGGCGGTGGGAAGCCTGGGGGCGCTGCTGGCCACCGCGCCGCTGGCCCGCGCCGCCGAGGCGTTCGGCTGGCGGACGCCGTTCCTGGTGGTGGCGGCCATCACCGTGGTCAGCGCCGTGGTGGCGGCCGTGGTGGTGCGCGACAATCCTCCCGGCAAGGTCGCGCCGCACAACAAGGATTCGCTCGCCGACAGCATTCGCGGCGTGGTGCACGTCATCCGCATCCGAGATGTCTGGCGGCTGTTCCTGCTGCACACCTGCGCCTATGCGATGTATGCCAGCATCCAGGGCCTGTGGGGCGGGCCCTATCTCACCGACGTCTATGGCTTCGAACTTGCCCAGCGCGGCGACATGCTGCTGCTGATGGCGGTGGCGCAGATCTGCGGCTCCTTCCTTTGGGGCATTTCCGACCGGCTGCTCGACAGCTACCGCTGGCCGACCATGATCGGGGCGATCGGCTCCGCCCTCCTGCTCCTGGTTCTGCCGCTCGCCGGCCCGCTGCCGCAGGGCTGGCTGCCGGTGTGGTTTGCCGCCTTCGGGCTGATGGCGGCGTTCACGCCGGTGATGATGGCGCACGGCAAGTCGCTGTTCCCGCCGCATCTCGTCGGGCGCGGCATCACATTGCTCAATCTCGCCAATATGGGCGGGGTGTTCGTCTGGCAGGCGGTGGCCGGCGTGGTGGTGGATCTCTATCCCACCGCCAATGGCGCCTATCCGGCCGCCGCCTATCACATGGTGTTCGCCCTGCAGGGGCTGGCGATGCTGGCGCTGATGGTCGTCTATGTCCGGGCCCGCGACCCGCGCCACGAAGAGGTTTAGGGCAATGTCAGCTCGCCGGGCCGCAGGTGGCGCGGACGAGCAGCGTCTCGATCTCCGGGCGCGCGCCGGCCTCGCGCACCAAAGCGCGGATGATGGCAATGCCGGTCTTCGACGGCGATTCGACGATCAGCCGGTCGGCGGCGGTGATCTCCTCGTCAGAGGGCAGCAGCGTCCGCTGCTGCGGCGTCATCAGGTCGACGTCGATCATCTTGCGCCCGGCGGCGCGGTCGCTGATGCCGTAGAACGTCTGTCCGTGGCGGGTATAGAACGACACCGAGGTGTAGTCGGCCGTCACCGGCACGCGCAGCTTCAGCGGGCCAGCCGAGAGGTCGTAGCGGCAGGCAGCCGTCGCGAAGGCCGGATCGAGGAACGGCATCAGCTCGGAATCGGCGGCCGAGGGCGGCACCAGCACCACGGTGTTGGCCGGCCCCAGCGTGGCGATGCGCGCCCACGCATCGGCCGGCGCCTGATAGGGCATGATCAGGATCGCCACCAGATGCGCCGCGAGCCCGACCACCAGCCCGGTCACCACCGGCAGCACCCAGCGCATCGGCACCTGAACCACCGGCACGCGCGGCCGCGCCGGGCGGGCCGCCTGCGGCCGGGAGAAGGGCCAGCGGAAGAAGGGCCATCGCATCGTAAGCAATCGCATCATGGGCAATCGGACTGGCGGATGGCTGGCAGCAGCGGCGCGTCGCTGGTGCGGGAGGCGAAGCCGATCTGGGTGTCGTAGAGCCGCAGCACGAACAGCACGCCGGTGGCCGCGCCGGTGGGCAGCCAGTTCCCCGCCCGCGCCCGCGGCGCCGCCACGATGTCGATGCTGCCGTCGCTCTCCCACACCAGCTCGGTGGAGGTGAAGCCGTAGCGGCCGGCCGGATTGTCGATCAGCGCGCCCTTGTCGTCGGTGACGGTCAGCGTCCACACGCGCGACTGCGGCACCCGGCCGGTGATGCGGATGGTGCAGCGGCCGTCGAGCGGGTTTCCCGCCGAGTCGCGCCGGGCGATGAAGACGAGGCCGTCGGCGAGGCTGACCGGCAGCGTGCCGAACCTGGCATAGGTGGCCCGCGCATAGGGGTCGGCCTCGGCGGTGCCGTGCCGCGGCGCGGCGGTCCAGGCGCCGATCCGCACGGTGTCGAAATCGGACAGGCCGCTGACGGCGAACCATGTCAGGACGAGCGCCGTGACCGCCGCCACCAGGAAGCTGACGAGGGTCGAGAAGGGCCCCACGAAATTCCGTCCAATGTGCCGCAGATTGACCCGGACCCGCACGGCGCGGCCCGTGCGATCCTTGTACGTGCGATCCCTATAGCAGCGCCGCCCGCGCCGGCAAATCGTTCCGCTGGGGCCGGGCGCCGCAGCCGGCCGCACCCGGGCGGCCGACAGGATCAAAAAATACATTACACATCAATAATTTAACGCAGAAACCGGCGACAACCGGCATGTCGCTCCAGAGCGTTATCCGATCTGACTGCATCAGATCGGACGCTCCAAGTTTCTGGTGTGTCGCATTTTCTTTCGCAAAACCGGTATCCACTTTTGCGGAAAATGCTCTAATTGCGCCCCAGCGCGCCGGTGGGGCGGTCGGTGGCGGCGGCGGTCGGCTTCACCGGCGCCGCGGAGTCGCGCATCAGCTTCTCGATGCGGTTCAGCGTGGCGCTGGATTTGGTCGACAGCGTGATCGGCCGCTGCGGGCCGGGCTGGTCGCCGCCCGACTGGGCCACCGGCGTATCGCCCTTGGGCGGCTTGGCGTCGCCGCCGAGGCCCGGCATCGTCTTCAGCTCGATGCCCTGGTGGGCATAGGCCATGATCTGCTGCCACGTCATCGCCGGCAGCGTGCCGCCGGTCATCTTGTTGGTCGGCGAGTGGTCGTCATTGCCGTACCACACCGCGCCGACATAATTGCCGGTGTAGCCGACGAACCACGCGTCGCGATAGCCGTTGGTGGTGCCGGTCTTGCCCGAGGCGCTGATGCCGTCGAGCATGGCGCGCCGGCCGGTGCCGTCCTCCACCGCCGATTTGAGCACGCGGTTGATATCCTCGGCCACCTGCTGCGGCAGCACGCGCTCGGACTTCGGCCCGTCACGGTCGAACCGCCAAACCGTCTCGCCGGTCGGCGTCTTGATCTCCAGCGTAGCGTGGGCGGTCACCTTCATGCCGCCGGAGGCGAAGGCGGCGAACGATTGGGTCTGGTCGATCACCGTCACCTCGGCCGCGCCGATCGGCAGCGACGAGGAATCCGGCAGCGGCGTCGAGATGCCCAGGCGGTGGGCGGTCTCGATGATCTTGGCGCGGCCGGCCTTGGCATTGCCCTTGCCCAGCATCACCGACAGCCGCACCGGGATGGTGTTGATCGATTTCTGCAGGGCGTAGTGCAGCGTCACCGTGCCGGCATAGGAGCGGCCGTAATTCTGCGGGCACCAGTTGCCGAGGCAGATCGGCTCGTCGCGCACCGTCGTGGTGGTCTTGAGGCCGTTCATGAAGGCGGTGGCGTAGACGTAGGGCTTGAACGAGGAGCCGGGCTGGCGCAACGCGTCGGTGGCGCGGTTGAACTGCGAGGCGCCGTAGTCGCGCCCGCCGACCATGGCGCGCACCGCGCCGTCGACGTCCATGATCACGGTGGCCGCCTGGCTCGCGCCATACTCGCGGCCGAACTGGCGCAGCTTCTCCTCGACCGCCGTCTCGGCGACGTACTGGATGTTGGGATCGAGCGCGGTGCGCACCACGAACACCCGCTCGGTCACCGATTTCGGCAGCGTCTCGGTGATCTCCTCGACCTCGCCGAACGCCCAGTCGAGATAGTAGTTGGGCACCTTCTCGTCGCGCCGCTCGATCGGCGTCGCCGGGTTGCGGCGGGCGCCGAATACCTGACCTTCCGTCATGAAGCCGGCCTCGACCAGATTGTCGAGCACCACATTGGCGCGGGCGCGCGCCGCCGGCAGGTTGACGTGCGGGGCGAACTTGGTCGGCGCCTTGAACAGGCCGGCGAGCATGGCCGCCTCGGCAAGGTTCACGTCGCGCGCCGACTTGCCGAAATAGTATTGCGACGCGGCGTCCACGCCGAATGCGCCGCCGCCCATATAGGCGCGGTCGAGATAGAGCTTGAGGATCTGGTTCTTGGTGAGGTGCTGCTCCAGCCACAGCGCCAGGAACGCTTCCTTGATCTTGCGCTCGATGGTGCGCTGGTTGGACAGGAACAGGTTCTTGGCGAGCTGCTGGGTGAGCGAGGAGCCGCCCTGCACCACGCCGCCGGCCCGGGCATTGGCGGTGACGGCGCGCAGCGTGCCGCCGACATCGATGCCGAAATGCTCGAAGAAGCGCCGGTCCTCGGTGGCGAGCACGGCCTTGATCAGATGGTCGGGGAATTCCTCGAGCGGCACAGTATCGTTCTGGCGCACGCCGCGGCGCCCGACCTCATTGCCGTAACGGTCGAGGAAGGTAACAGCCAGCTCGGTGCGCTTCAGCCAGTCCGGCGTGGTCTCGCGGAACGCCGGAACGGCCAGCGCCAGCATCAGCACCGCGCCGACGGTGCCGAGCGTCACCGCCTCGGAGAGCGGCTCGATCAACACCCAACGCTTCCAGCCGCCGACATGGAAGCGGTCCATGAAGGCCGAGAAATTCTCCCAGCCGTCGCGCAGCCGGGTCGACAGCCCGAAGGTCGCGCTGTCGATGCGCGAATCGAGATCGAGCAGGGCCCGCCGGACCCTGGCCTTGAACTCGTTGGACAGAAGCTCGCGCACCGGTCGTCTGCCTCCGCGCTAAACAGGGTGTTGCGCTAAACAGGGTGTCGCGCCAAACAGGGCGTCGCGCCAAGAAGGCCGTCGCGTCAAACAGAGTGTTCGGCGTACGCCCCGCCGTCGCGGAACCGGCACCCCGCAGCAGTTTCCGATCCCGCGTCGATCAGCGGAACCCGAACCCGACCCGAAGGAGTGATGCCTTCAACGGTGCTTCGACGCAAGGGCTTCCCTGGCCGGCAATCGGGGCTTTTCCTTGACCGGGCGCCAGCGCCGTTGTGGGCGGTCCGGCCGCGGAATAACATCGCGCCATGCATGCGCCCGACCGCCCCGCGCCGCCGTTCTGGCGGACCAAGACCCTGGACCAGATGAGCGATTCCGAGTGGGAGAGCCTGTGCGACGGCTGTGCGCGCTGCTGCCTCGCCAAGCTGGAATGCGAGGACACCGGCCGCGTCGTCTACACCGAGGTCGGCTGCCGCCTGCTCGATGCCGAGACCTGCCGCTGCATCGACTATCCCAGCCGCTCCGAGGAGGTGCCCGAGTGCGTGCGCCTGACGCCGCAGGAGGTGCGTACGCTGGGCTGGCTGCCGACGACTTGCGCCTACCGGCTGATCGCCGAAGGGCGCGACCTCTATTGGTGGCATCCGCTGGTATCTGGGGACCGCGAGACCGTCCATGCCGCCGGCGTCAGCGTGCGCGGCAAGGTGGCGGCGAACGAGACCGACGTGCCGGCCTCCCAGCTTGAGGATTTCGTGGTCGATTGGCCGCTGCGCCTGCCGCGGCGCGCCCGCCGCCGCCCGGACACAACATCTCGCGTGCCCACCGCCGGCTGAACCGGCGGTCCCGTTGCGGGCCGCCAGCGCGGGGCGGCGGATCTGGGGCAGAGTCCGATCGATCATGCCGGATGGTAACACGGCTTGGCAGGACGGGCCGTCCGCGGACCGCAGCGGCGGCATTTCGACTTTTCACGCAATGGCTTGACCCGCACCGCGGCGTGCGCCTGCGCCCGCCGGAGGGCGATCGGCCGGCCGGACACCGGGCGCCCGGCCGGAAAGCGTTTCATACGGTTTCCGGTTGATCCCTTCGGGATACCGGAAACGGTCTCGCCGAAAAATCCTTGAGTTGGAAGGGATTTTTCGGCGATCGGAATACGGGTTTCCGGCTTGATCAGCCGGAAACCGTATCACCTCGCGCAGCCACCATTCGCCGGGTGTGTACCGGGCGGGCAGCGCTGCGGCGCGGCCCGCTGATGCGGCGGCGCGGCACGTTGCGGCGGCGGTGCAGCACGTTGCGGCGGCGGTGCGGCGCGCTGTGGCGGTGGTGCGGCCCGTTGCGGCGGCGGGGCCTGACGCACCTGCGGCGGTGCGGCCCGTTGCGGCGGCGGAGCCTGACGCACCTGCGGCGGGGCGGCACGCTGCGGCGGCGGAGCCTGACGTACCTGCGGCGGAGCGGCACGCTGCGGCGGTGGAGCCTGACGCACCTGCGGCGGAGCGGCACGCTGCGGCGGCGGGGCCTGACGCACCTGCGGCGGAGCGACCGCACGCTGTGGGCCGACCGGCCGGCTCGGCTGGGCCTGGGGCGCGCTCGGCGGCTGCGGCCGCATCCCCTGACTCGGCATCGGCCGGTCCGGCTGCGAGGGCCGCATGCCTTGACCCGGCATCGGCCGGTCGGGTTGCGAGGGCCGCATGCCTTGACCCGGCATCGGCCGGTCGGGCTGGGAAGGCCGCATGCCTTGGCCCGGCATTGGCCGGTCGGGCTGGGAAGGCCGCATCCCTTGGCCGGGCATCGGCCGATCCGGCTGTGACGGCCGTGCACCCTGGCTTGGTACCGCCGGCAGGCTACCCGGCTGCGGCCGCATCCCCTGACCCGGCATCGGCCGGTCCGGTTGCGAAGGTCTCGCACCCTGTCCGGGCACTGGCGGCAGGCTACCCGGCTGCGGCCGCATGCCCTGTCCGGGCATCGGCCGATCGGGCTGGGTGGGTCGCATGCCCTGACCCGGCACCGGCGGCAGGCCGCCCGGCTGCGGCCGCATGCCCTGTCCCGGCATCGGCCGATCCGGCTGTGACGGCCGTGCACCCTGGCCCGGCACCGGCGGCAGGTTTCCCGGCTGCGGCCGCATCCCCTGACCCGGCATTGGCCGGTCGGGCTGGGTGGGTCGCATGCCCTGGCCCGGCACCGGCGGCAGATTGCCCGGTTGCGGCTGCATGCCCTGGCCCGGCATCGGCCGGTCGGGCTGGGTGGGCCGCATGCCCTGGCCCGGCACCGGCGGCAGGCCGCCCGGCTGCGGCCGCATGCCCTGACCCGGCATTGGCCGGTCGGGCTGGGTGGGTCGCATGCCCTGTCCGGGCACCGGCGGCAGGTTGCCCGGCTGCTGCGGCATCACGCCTTGAGCGGGCATCGCGCCACCCGGCTGCGGCCGTCCGCCCTGGCCCGGAACTGGTGGCATGCCGCCAGGACGCTGGTGCGAGCCCGGCATGGTGAGACCGTCCGGCCGGCGGCCGCCATCCGGCCGCGGCGGCACGACGCCTTGGCCTGGAGCTGAACCCGGACCCGCGCCCGGACCCTGACCCGGCATCGGCCCGGGGCCGGCGCCCGGCCGTCCGCCGGGAACGCCGCCCGGCACCGCCGGCAGGCTGCCCGGCTGCGGGCGCATGCCTTGGCCCGGCATTGCCCCGGGGCCTCCGCCCGGCCGCATCCCCTGTCCCGGCATTCCCTGGCCCGGCATCGGGCCCGGTCCCGCGCCCGGTCCTCCCGGTCCTCCAGGTCCTCCCGGCCCACCCGGTCCGAATCCCCCCGGTCCCGGCCCGCGGCCGCCATCGGGGCGGCGTCCGGGTATCGTCAGACCGCCCGGCGGCTGGCGTCCCCCCGGCGGCGGCGGACGCACGCCGTCCGGCCGCGGCCCGCCCGGCGGACGGAACGCGCCGATCGGATCGGCCGGCGGGCGCGGGCCGACCGGCCGCCCGCCCGGCGGGAAGCGATCCGGCGGCGGGCGCAATCCCGGCCCTCCGACAAAGCCCGGTCCCCCAGGTCCTCCCGGCCCGAAACCCGGACCTCCAGGTCCGAAGCCCGGCCCGAAGCCCGGCCGTCCGAAGCCCCAGGGCGGGGGCGGCGGCGGCGGGGGAGGCGGCGGCAGCGGCCGGAAGCCGGGCGGCCGGCGGTCGAACCACCAGGGCGGCGGCGGCGGCCGGCGGACGAAGAACGGTGTGAACAGGCCCCACACCGGCGGCGGCGGCTCAATGCCGAGCGGCACCACCTCGGCGAGGCCCACCGCCTCGTCGGTCCAGTCCGGCGGCAGCGGCTCGGGCTCCACCACATAGGTGGGCGGCGGCCGGCGCGGCGCCGACAGCACCTCCAGCCGGTCTTCGGCCTCGGCGGCGTGGGCGCCGTCCGGATAGCGCTTGAGATAGTTCCAGTAGGCGTTGCGGGTGTTCTGGGCCAGCGTGCGCCGCCACAGGATCTGCTCGCGGCGGGTCTCGATGATCTCCCAGATCTGCGGCGTGCTGGGGTGGTCGGGGAACAGTTCGACGAACCACTGGTAGGGCTCCAGCCGGTCGACCGCCACCACGGCGAGATAGGCGTCGTCCGGGCCCATCGCCTGCAGCGCCTCGCGCGAGGATGCGGTGCGCGGGGGCGGCGGCGCGGGGGCGGGCATCGGCACGGGCGCGGCCGCCGGCTCGGGCGGCGCCGCCGGCTGCGGCGGGAACAGATAGAGCCCGCCCTCGATCTGGTCGACGAACCACGGCGTCTGCACGCTCTGGGTCGCCTGGTTCACGGCGATGCGGGCGTTGGTGAGGATGTCGCCGAGCTCCTGGCCCGGCTGGCGCATCTGGGTGACGAGGCTGGTGGCATAGACGCCGTATTGGCCGTCGCTCTCGACCACCAGCGCGCCGGGCGCGGCGGCGAAGCCCACCGCCATGCCGGCGGTCACCGGGTTGAGGGCGAGGCCGGCCGGCACCGCGGCGTCCTTGGGCAGGCCGAGATCGTGCGCGGCATCGATCACCACCACCCGCGCCGCCGCCGGAATGCGCGCCAGCTCCTCCAGGAAGTCGTTCAGCCGGAACGCCTGGAACACGATGTCGGCGTCGGCGCGGATCTCGGCGTCCGCCGGCACCAGATAATTGTCGCCGCCGGTCTGGACGGCGTGGCCGGCGTAATAGACGAACACCGTGGTCTCGGGTCCGGCATCCTCCAGTGCGTCGAGGAAGTCGCGCAGCGCCCGGCCGATGTCGGCCTGCCGCACGTCGGCGAGCGACATCACCTCATAGCCGGCGGCCGCAAGCGTCTCGCCGACGATGCCGGCATCGGCTGCGGCGGTGCGCACCGCCGGGGCGTGGGCATAGGTGCCGTTGGCGATCACCAGCGCCAGCTTGCGCGGTGCCGATGGTGGCGCCTGCGGCGATTGGGCCGCTGCCGGCGCGAGCGCCATCGCCAAAGCGGCGAGGCAGAACAGAACGGAAAGGACGCATCCGCGCAGGCAACGCATGGCCGGCCTCATGTCTCGACGAACGCAATGTCGGCCCCTGAAGGGGGCGGCAGAATGGCCGACGGACGGCACGGTAACGATTTTGCCGGCAACAACCTTGCGGATCGTCAATTTCCGCAAGGTCTTGCGCCGGCCTGCGTCAGTGTTTGCGATGGGGAATGCAGGATGCGTGCGGCCCAGGATTGTACCCTGAACCTGGGATTGAGTCCGGTCTTCGGGCGGGCCCGCGCCTCATATGGGTTCCGGTTGATCCCTTCGGGATGGCGGAAACGATCTCCCCGAACCCCCCTTGCTTGGAAGGAGGGTTTTCTTGGAAGGAGGGTTTTCGGCGACCGGACTACGGCTCGAAGGCCTGATCGGCCGGAAACCGCCTCACTCGCCGCGCATGAGCTCGGCGACGCGCTTCTCCTCCTCGGCGCTCAGGCCGGCCGGCTTGGCGGCGGCGGTGGCGCGGCGGCGGCGGGCGGCGAACGCGATGCCGATGCCGCCGGCCAGCAGGATGGCCGCCGGGCTCAGCCACAACAGCGCGGTGGCGAGGTCGAAGGGCGGCCGCAGCAGCACGAAGTCGCCATAGCGCGAGGTGAGGAACTCGAGCACCTGCTGGTCGGAATCGCCGGCCTGGATGCGCTCGCGCACCAGGATGCGCAGGTCCTTGGCGAGGCCGGCGTCGGAATCGTCGATCGACTGGTTCTGGCACACCATGCAGCGCAGCTCTTTCGAGATCTCGCGCGCCCGCGCCTCCTGCGCCGGGTCGGGGAGCATCTCGGAGGGCTGCACGGCGAGCGCGGGCAGGGGGGCCGCCAGGGCCAGCGCGACAATCGCGCCGCGGAGCCAATGCTTGCGTGAGACGGTGTTGAATGCCGGGACCATGACCTTCAATCGACCTCCAGATGACGGCGCCATCATCGGCAGAAGCAGCCTCTTCTTCCCTCTCCCCTTGCGGGAGAGGGTGGCGAGGATTGCGCGAAGCGAAATCCGAGCCGGGTGATACGGTTTCCGGCTGATCAAGCCGGAGAACCGTATTCTGATCGCCGAAAATCCCGTTATCGAACAAGGGATTTTCGGCGAGACCGTTTCCGGTATCCCGAAGGGATCAACCGGAAACCGTATGAGGGGTGCATGCGGACGCACGCTGGCAGTTTCACCCCTCACCCGCCTCGCGATCTTCGTTCGCTCGGCACCCTCTCCCGCAAGGGGAGAGGGAAGAAAGAACGCGCTCGCCCGGCCTGCGTTCACCCGGCCTGCGTTCACCGGGCCTGCGTTCGGCCGGCCGCTCACTCCGCCGGCTGCAGCGCGCCCTTGCGGGCGCGCGAGGTGCGCGGCGCGCCGACGCGGAAGCGGCGGTCGGACAGCGACAGGCCGCCGCCGATCACCATCACCACGCAGCCGAGCCAGATCCACAGCACCAGCGGCTTGTCGTAGATGCGCACGTCGATGGCGCTCTCGGTGATGGTCTCGCCCGGCGCGACATAGAGCTGCGAGAAGCCGTGGGTGAGCAGCGCCGCCTCGGTGGTCGGCATCCGCCGCGCCGTGAACACGCGCTTCGCCGCCTCCATGGTGCCGATGGTCTTGCCGTCCTGGGCGACGACGAAGCGCGCCACGCCCTCCTGGTAGTTGGGGCCGTTGCGCGGGAACAGCGAGTCGAGCGTCAGCGCGTAGCGGCCGACCGTGACGGTGTCGCCGAGCTTCATGCGCTGCACGACCTCGGTCTTCCAGGCGCTCTCGCCGACGATGCCGAGGATGACGAGGCCCATGCCGATGTGCGCCACCGCCGTGCCCCAGGCCGAGCGCGGCAGGCCGCGGACGCGGGCGAGGCTGACCTTGAGCGGCACCCGCCACAGCGCCGCGCGCTCGGCGATGTCGGCCAGCGCGCCCATGATGACGAACACCGCGAGCCCCACCGCCAGCGGCGCCAGCACCGGCCCGCCCTGCACGAAGCCATAGATCAGGATGGTGACGACAACCGCCACGCCGATGGCGAACAGCAGCCGCTGGGTGGCGGCGAGAAGATCGCCGCGCTTCCACGCCAAAAGCGGGCCGAACGGCATGGCGATCAGCACCGGGATCATCAGCGGCACGAAGGTGGAGTTGAAGAACGGCGCGCCGACCGAGATCTTCTCGCCGGTGAGCGATTCAAGCGCCAGCGGATAGAGCGTGCCCACCAGCACCGCCGCGCACGCCGCCGACAGGAACAGGTTGTTGAACACCAGCGCGCCCTCGCGCGAGATCGGCGCGAACAGCCCGCCCTGCTTCAGCGTCGGCGCCCGCCACGCATAGAGCGACAGCGAGCCGCCGATGAACAGCACCAGGATGAGAAGGATGAACACGCCGCGCGCCGGATCGGTGGCGAACGAATGCACCGAGGTGAGAACGCCCGAGCGCACCAGGAAGGTGCCGAGCAGCGACAGCGAGAAGGCGAGGATGGCGAGCAGCACCGTCCAGACCTTCAGCGCCTCGCGCTTCTCCATCACGATGGCGGAGTGGATCAGCGCGGTGCCGATCAGCCACGGCATGAAGGAGGCGTTCTCCACCGGATCCCAGAACCACCAGCCGCCCCAGCCAAGCTCGTAATAGGCCCAGTACGAGCCCATGGCGATGCCGAGGGTGAGGAAGATCCAGGCGGTCAGCGCCCACGGCCGCACCCAGCGCGCCCAGGCGGCATCGAGCCGGCCGTCGATCAGCGCCGCGACCGCGAAGGCAAAGCAGATCGAGAAGCCGACATAGCCGAGATAGAGCAGCGGCGGATGAATCGCGAGGCCGACATCCTGCAGGATGGGGTTGAGGTCGCGCCCCTCCATCGGCGCCGGGTCGTAGCGCAGGAACGGGTTGGAGGTGAGCAGGATGAACAGCAGGAAGGCGGTGGCCACCCACGCCTGCACCGCCAGCACATTGGCCTTCAGCGTCTGCGGCAGGTTCTTGCCGAACAGCGCCACCAGCGCGCCGAACAGCGCCAGGATGAGAACCCAGAGCATCATCGAGCCCTCGTGGTTCCCCCACACGCCGCTGATCTTGTAGATCATCGGCTTGGCCGAGTGCGAGTTCTCGTAGACGTTGGAGACCGAGAAGTCGCTGGTGACGTAGGCCCATGTCAGCGCCGCGAACGAGGCCGAGACGAACAGCGCCTGCGCCAGCGCCACCGGGGCGGCGGTGCCCATCAGCGCATCGTCGCCGGTGCGCGAGCCCCAGATCGGCAAAGTCGACTGAACCAGCGCCAGCGCCAGCGCCAGCACCAGGGCATAGTGGCCGAGTTCGGCGGTCATGCGCTCATCCTTGCTGCGGGATCGTCAGCGATCCGGATCGTCATCAATGCTGCACAGTCGGCGCCGGGGCATTGGCCGGCGCGGCGCCCGGCGGCGTTGCGCCGGGTTTGGCGGCTCCCCCCGCCGCCTCGTTGCCCTGCCAGTAGCCCTGCTTCTTCAGCGCGTCGGAGACCTCGCGCGGCATGTAGTTCTCGTCGTGCTTGGCGAGCACGCTGTCGGCGCGGAAGATGCCGTCGGGGCCCATGCTGCCCTCGGTCACCACGCCCTGGCCCTCGCGGAACAGGTCGGGCAGGATGCCGGTATAGGTCACCGGGATGGCCTTGTTGCCATCGGTGATCCGGAAGCTGACGGCGAGCTTTTCGCCGCGCTCGACCGTGCCGTTCTCGACCAGCCCGCCGAGCCGGATGCGCGTGCCGGGCTGCACGCCCTTCTCGACCACGTCGGTGGGCGAGTTGAAGAAGACGATGGAGTCGTTCAGCGCGCTCAGCACCAGTCCGGTGGCGACCGCCAGCACGGCCAGGGCCGATCCGATCAGAACGAGACGACGTTGCTTGCGGGTCATGGCCGGCTCACCCTTGCGCAATGGACATGTCGATCAGCCCCCGAGGCCGAGTTCCTTGGCGTAGTCGTCGAGGCGCTTGAGCTTGTCGGCGTCGCCCGCCAGGGCCGTGCGGGCGGAGGCCAGCGCCGTCTTGGCCTTCTCGCTGTCGCCGAGCACCATATGGGAGCGCACGAGCCGCATCCAGCCCTCGACGTCGCCGGTGTCGGTCTTGAGCTTCTGCTCCAGCACCTCGACCATGGCGCGGATCATCGACAGGTGCACCTCGGGCGGCAGCTCGCCCGCCTGCTTCTCCGCCTGCTGCTCGGCCAGCCGCGCGGCGTTCTCGACGCGCGGTCCCGGCAGCGGCTTGTCGGGATGAGGCGAGGCGGATTGGGGCGCGGCGGACTGGAGCTTGTCCGGCTGCGGCTGGGTGGCGGTGGCGAGCTCGACCAGCGACTGCTCGACCACGCTGCGCCAGGGCGCATCGGGCGGCGAGGCGGCGAGCAGCGCCCGCCAGCGGGCGGCGGCGGCCTCGACATTGCCGGCCTGCTGCTCGGCGACGCCGAGGAAATAGTGGGCCTTGGGCTGCTTGGGATCGAGCGTCAGCGCCCGCTCGAAGGCGGCGCGCGAGTCCGCCGTCACGATGTCGGCGCCGGCGGCGAACAGCGCCTCGCCGAGGTCGGCCTCGCGATCGGCGGTGGCGCCGAGCAGCCGCAGCGCGTTCTGGCGCGCCTTCACCGCGTCCTGGTAGCGGCCGGAGCGCAGATAGACCGGCGCCAACAGCTCCCAGCCGCGGCCGTCGTCGGGGTTCTGCGCCAGCCGCGCCTCGACCTGCTGCACCAGCGCCGCGAAGTTCTGGTGGTCGGCCGGGGCCTGCAGGCGGGCGGCCAGCGGCTGGTCGGGCATTTCGGGCACGCCGATGATGAAATAGGCGCCGATCGACAGCATCGGCACGAACACCAGCCCGCTGAACACCAGCGCCCAGCGCTTGCGGCGGCCGCGCTTGGCCGCGCCCTCGGCGCCGCTGCGGTCGGCGGCGGCGAGCAGGCGGCGCTTGACCTCGATGCGGGCGGCCTCGCCCTCGTCGGCGCTGATCAGGCCGGATTTGAGGTCGCGCTCGATCTCGCTCAACTGGTCGCGATAGACGGCGAGGTCGGGGGCGGCGGCCGCCTCCTGCCGTCGCAGCAGCGGCACCAGCACCGCCAGCGCGGCGACGCCGGTCATCACGGCGATCGCAACCCAGAATGACAGCATTCTCCCCCTCCGCAACTCACGACCGCAGGCGCGAACCCGGCCACGCGGCTGCCCGCGACCCTATATGGGTGCCGGGAGATCGCCGCGTGATCCCCAAAAACCGATCTCGCAAAACTACTTATGCGGGAGCGGGGCTTGCGGCGGCCAACGGCCGGCC
Source organism: Blastochloris tepida (assembly GCF_003966715.1). NCBI lineage: Bacteria > Pseudomonadati > Pseudomonadota > Alphaproteobacteria > Hyphomicrobiales > Blastochloridaceae > Blastochloris > Blastochloris tepida. Next base: position 2,392,925 of record NZ_AP018907.1, on the reverse strand, counting down.
ACCGGCGCGACCCGGCCGGCGATCGATGGTCGGCCGCCAAAAATCCCGTTCTGCAACAGGGATCTTCGGCGACCGCGGCTCGGGATCGCGACAGGATCTTCCGGCAGCCGTCTTACGCGGCCGGAGGTCGTCAGCCTTTGCGGAGCATCAAAGGGAGGAATGCGTCGTCGTCAAGACCGCGCGACTCGTCGTCGCTCCATCACGGCGCCGGAGGCGGGCGCCGGCTCGGCGGGCCGGCCGTTTTCGGCAGGGCGGCCCTGTGCGGCAAGCTCGACCGATTTGGCGAGCAGCTGGGCGAAGGTGTCGCCGAGCACCCGCCGGGCGAGCGCCACCGCGAGGTCGAGCTGCGAACGGCGGAACGCCCGCTCGGCGTCGCCGGCCGCGCGCAGGCTGTCGATCAGCGCCGAGGTTCCGGCATCGAGCAGCGCGTTCAGCTCGGACATCGCCCGCTGGGTGGCCTCGTTGAGGGCGATCTCGCTGGCATAGTTGCGGCAGAGCAGCACCAGCTCCACCCCGTCCTCGGCGGCGGCCACGTCGGGTGCCGGGATCAGCGGCTCGGCGGCGGCCTCCCGGCGGTTGCGCGGCTTGAGCAGGCGGCGCACCTCGGCCGAGGCGGCGGCGATCTCGTCCGACAGCAGGCTCGCCACGTCCTTGCGCACGGCGGCAAGCCGCTTGGCCCAGGGCGAGCCGGCGGCGAGATCGAGCTCGGTGCGGAAGCCGCGCACGAAGTCGTGCACGTCCTTCAGCGTCTGGGCGAAGGTGCCCATGTCGCGCCGCCGGAGCGCCGGGCCGAGGTCGGGGGCGCGGCGCTCCAGCTCGGCGAAGGCCAGCTCCACCGCGGCGGCGGCGGCCGGCATCTCGGCGATCTTGGCCGCCGAGTCGGTCTCGGCCATGCGCGCGGCGAAGCGCAGGATCTGCCAGGGCTGGACCAGCCGCCCCATCAGCACCACCAGCGCGTAGGGGAACACCTCGGGGTGGCGGGTCAGCGGCGCGTTGAACACCGCCCGCACGCCGGTCATCGTCTCGTCGGCGAGGTTGCGGATGATCGGCGGCAGCCGGCTGGCGATGGCCGTCAGCGCGTCGCGCGCCCGCAGCACCGCCACGATATCGCGCAGCTCCTCGACCTCGCGCTGCGAGCGGAACTGGGCGGCGAGCCGGCGCGCCGCCACCTCGTCGCGGCCGGCCTGATCGAGCACGGCGCGCATGCGCGCCAGCACATGGTCCTGGAAGCTCTTGGCGAGCTTGGCCGCGGCCGCCTCGTCATCCGGCATCAGCGCGGTGACCGCCTCGGAATAGGTCTTGGCATCGACCGGCACGAGGTCGCGGGCGATCCAGGTCCACACCGCGGCCAGGCTGGCGCGGGGAATGCGGCCGCGAACCTTGGCCGCGGGCGTCTCGTCGATCAGGAACGGCCCGAGCGGCTGGAAGAACAGGCGCTGCGGCGCATTGGCAAGCTCGCGGCGCTCCTGCTCGGCCGGGAAGCGGCCGCGCAGGCCGGCATGCAGCTCCTGCAGCACCACGTCGAGCCCGGCCCGGCCGCCGGCCCGCGCCTCGCGCTCCAGCTCCGCCGCAACCTTGGCGCACGCCTCCGGCGACAGCCCGTTCAGATAACGGCGCAGCTTCTCGATCTCCTGCGGTGTCCCGTTGGATGGCGCAGCCATGCCGGTCGCTCGCTCCTTGATGCCGATGGCCGCAGACTATGTTGCATTCGTTTAAGAAGCGGTTTGTTCCATGCGGAAAATCGTTCGGAAGCCTTTTCCGGATGACGATCCCGGGTTGGAACGGCGAACTGTGCTTTGATGGGTGCACCGGCTCGGGGTGGCCACCCCGAGCCGGTGCGGGCGGCACGCCGTATCCCGGGTGAGCCTTCGAGGCCGTCGCGAGCAGAAGCGGCCGTCCGTCCCAAGCCAACCCGAACAGTTGCACGGGGCTTTTGACCCCGCTTCCAAGCCTGGGATGCTTGCCATGCTGCCACACCCGACGCCGCTTGCCACCCACCTTGTGGGCATCGATGTCTCCAAGGACTGGCTCGACATCGCCTTCGACGACACCAAGGTCGAGCGCGTCGATAACACCCCCGCGGCTCTCCAGCGCTTGGCCAGGCGCCTGGTGAAGGCCGGGCTCACCACCGCCGGCCTGGAGCCGACCGGCGGCTATGAACGCCTGGCGGTCGCGGTGCTGCGCGAGGCCGGCCTCACCGTGCTGCAGGTCGACAGCTGGCGCTGCCGCCAGTTCGCCAAGGCCTGCGGCCAGCGCGCCAAGAGCGATCCGCTCGACGCCCGCATCATCCGCGCCTTCATGCTGCATCACCCCTGCCGGCCGTTCCCGGAGCCCTCGCAAGCGCAGAGCGACCTGACCGCCTGGGTGCGCGAAATCACCCGCGCCGAGGCCGACATCCGCCGCCTCGAGAACCGCAAGGCCCACCCCACCCTGGCGGCCATCACCGCCCGGCTCGATGCCGAAATCGCCGCCCTGCGCGAGACCGTCGCCGCGGCCGAACAGGCCATCGAGGCGTTGATCGCCGCCGATCCGGCGATGGACGCCAAGGCCAAGATCATCACCTCGGTGCCGGGGATCGCCAACAAGACGGCCCGCGTCCTGCTCGCAGAAGCTCCCGAACTCGGCCGGTTCACCCCCCGCCAAGCCGGTGCCATCGGCGGCTGCGCACCCTATCGCAACGACAGCGGCAAAGCGCGGCGGCCGGCCCATATCGAGGCCGGACGCCGCGCGCTCAAGCGCGCCTGCTATCTCGCCGCCTTCGCCGCCATCCACTGGAACCCGTGGGCCAAACAGCTCTACGCCGACCTCAAAGCCCGCGGAAAACCCGCTAAGGTCGCCCTCATCGCCATCGCCAGAAAGCTCCTGACCATCCTCAACGCCATGATTCGAGACAACAAACCCTGGCGAGACCCCAAAACCGCATGACAGTTGCTCTCGCGTTGCTCGCCCGGGATGACGCGGCGGAGAGAGGCTGTCGTCCCGGGCAAGGGCCGAAGGCCCGCGACCCGGGACCGTGTTCCGGAAGGGGGCTCTTTTCCGGATGACGATCCCGGGTCCCGCTGACGCTCGCCCGGGATGACGATTCGGAAGCGCACACGCCGATTGACACCGCTCCGCTCGCCTCGCACCGTTGCCGGCCGGGAGGTCCTGTCACCGGGAGGTCGTGCCATGGGCAAGAAGTCGAACGACAAGTCAAACGACACGCAGCTTCACCCCGCCGACACCGGCGAGCCGGCCGCGAAATCCGCCGCCAAACCCGGCAAGCTCAAGCGCAAGGACTACGAGGCCGAGCTGGCGCGCCTGCACGGCGAACTGGTGGCGCTGCAGGAATGGGTCAAGCGCGAAGGGCTCAAGGTCTGCATCCTGTTCGAGGGGCGCGACGGCGCCGGCAAGGGCGGCTCGATCAAGGCGATCACCGAGCGGGTGAGCCCGCGCACCTTCCGCGTCATCGCTTTGCCGGCGCCGAGCGACCGCGAGAAGTCGCAGATGTACATCCAGCGCTACCTGCCGCATCTGCCGGCGGCCGGCGAGGTCGTGATCTTCGACCGCAGCTGGTACAACCGCGCCGGCGTCGAGCGGGTGATGGGCTTCTGCACCGAGGAGATGGCGCGGCGCTTCCTCGAAGCCGTGCCGGCGGTGGAGAAGGCGATCGTCGAATCCGGGGTGATCCTCATCAAGTTCTGGCTGGAGGTCAGCGAGGACGAGCAGACCCGCCGCATGGAGGGCCGCATCAACGATCCGCGCAAGACCTGGAAGCTGTCGCCGATGGACCTGGAATCTTACAAGCGCTGGTACGACTATTCGGCGGCGCGCGACGAGATGTTCGAGAAGTCCGACACCGCCTGGGCGCCGTGGCATCTCGTGCCCTCCGACGACAAGAAGCGGGCGCGGCTCAACATCATCCGCCACATCCTCAAGACCGTGCCCTACGAGCACATCAAGCGCGACAGGATCGAGCTGCCCAAGCGCCAGAAGCGCGGCAAGTACGAGGAGCCGCGCTATCAGGTGAAGCGCGTCGAGCAGGTCTATTGAGGCGGGGCGATGCGGCGCGGGGAGAGGCTGTCGTCCCGGGCAAGCAGCTTCAGCTGCGCGACCCGGGACCGTTTTCAGAAAGGGGGCCCTCTTTCTGCGCGCGATCCCGGCTCGGCGCTGCGCGCCGTCCGGGATGACGAAGGCCCGTAGGGCGCAATAGCGAAGCGTATTGCGCCGTTCTGGCTGCTGCTGGCGGGATACGCTGCGCTATCCCGCCCTACGCCCTATGCCCTCTGTCGGGACGCCCCGCCCGCCTCAATTCATCGGCTGCCACGTGCCGTCGGGCTGGCGGCAGGCGGTGCCGCGCGCGGTCTGCGGCCGGCCGTCGATATAGATGGTGTGGGTGTATTCGCGGCAGTTGCGGCCGCCGCGGTCGAACGCCGGGCCCGGCACGACGGTGCCGTAATGGCCGCTGTCCGGGTTGCGCCACGCCACCGGGGCGCCCGAGCGGCCGCTCTCCAGCGCGTCCATTTCCGCGGCATAGGCGCGCTGGCGGTCCTGCTCGTCGAGCGAGGCCCCGATGGCGCCGCCGAGCAGGCCGCCGATCAGCGCGCCCGCCACCACCGAGCCGGCGTCGCCGCGGCCGATGGCGCTGCCGGCCAGCCCGCCGATGATGGCGCCGGTGCCGGCGCCGACCACGGTCTTGGGGCCGGGGCCGCCATCATTGGTGGCGCAGCCGCCGAGCGCAAGGACGGTGGCGGCCGCGGCGAGGGACTGGCGGACGGACATCGGGAAACTCCGCAAAAACCGTTGGATACCCGGCCGCATCGCGGCCGGGCCGCCCGGGTAGGGCGCGATTCCGGCGAAAGCTGGGCTGGAGGGGAGGGGCGGTGCGGGCGTGTCGCGAGACACCCTCACCCCGCCGGCAGGATCAGCTCGGCCCTGAGGCCGCCGATCGGCGCGCTGCCCAGCACCAGCCGCCCGCCATGATCGGCGGCGGTCTCGACCACGATGGCGAGCCCGAAGCCCGAGCCGGGTTTGGTCTCGTCGAGTCGGCGGCCGCGCTTCACCACCAATGCGCGCTGGTCGGCGGTGAGGCCCGGCCCGTCATCATCGACCACCACCCGCAGGAACCGCCGCTCCGCGCCGGGCGCAGGCTCGGCAAAAACCTCGATCTCCACCCGGCCCGCCGCCCATTTGGCGGCGTTGTCGATCAGGTTTCCCAGCATCTCCTCCAGGTCGTGCCGCTCGCCGCGGAAGCGCACGCCGGGATCGACCCGGATGGCGAAGGCGAGGGCGCGCTCGGCGTGGATCTTCTCCAGCGTGCGCACCAGCCCGGAAATCACCGGCGCAACCTCGGTGAGGCTCGCCGCGTTGGCGGCGCGGGCGGCGGTGCGGGCGCGGTCGAGATGGCGCGAGACGTCGCGGCGCATCAACGTGACCTGCTCGCGCACCTTGGCGGCCAGCGCGTCGTCGCGGCCATCGGCCTCGTTGAGCAGCACCGACAGCGGCGTCTTCAGCGCATGGGCGAGATTGCCGACATGGGTGCGGGCGCGCTCGACGATCTCGCGATTGGCGGCGATGAGCGCGTTGAGCTCGTCGGCGAGCGGCGCGATCTCGCGCGGGAACGGCCCCTCCAGCCGCTCGGCCGAGCCGGCGCGGATCGCCACCAGCCGGCGCGACAGCGCCTGCAGCGGCCTGAGCCCGTAGCGCACCTGCACCAGCGCCGAGACGATCAGCGCCAGGGCGAGCACGCCGAAGGTGACGGCGAGCGCCCGGTCGAACAGGGCGGCCTCCTCGGCGATCTCGCCGGCATCGCCGCCGACCGCGACCAGCAGCCGGCCGCCCTCGCCGAGGTCGAGCGTGCGCTCGGCCACCCGCAGCGTCTCGCCGCGCGGACCCGCGGCATAGCCATGGCGCACGCCGTCGGCGTCCGGCTCCAGGTCGCGCGCGTCGAGCCGCTCCAGCGCGTGGTCGTAGAGCGAGCGCGAGGCGCGGGCGGCCGGCGGGTCGCTGTCGAGGCGCGCCACCTGCCAGTACCAGCCCGACAGCGGCAGATCGAACAGCGGCTCGCCGAGATCGCCGTCCTCGGCGTCGGCCTCCGACACCGTGACCTCGGCCACCAGCGCCTTGAGATAGATGTTGAGCCGCCGGTCGAACGCCCGCTCCACCGAGTCGGAATAGAGCTGCGACAGGCCGGCGCCGGTCACGGCCAGCACCAGGGTGGTGACGATCGCCGCCGTCACGAACAGCCGCAGCGCCAGCGAGGCGCTGGCCCGGGCGGGCGGCGCGGGCTTCGGGGCGGGGCGTTGTGCGGGCTCTGGGGCGGCGTCGGTCATGCGCGGGGGGCTGGCGGTGGGTGCGGCGATGTTGGTGGCCGGCGAATGCGCCGGGATTATGCGCGGCGGCGGGATCGGTCTCTCCGTGTTTTGTCATCCCGGACGGCGCGCAGCGCCGAGCCGGGATCGTCCTCCGGATAAAGCGCCCCTTCCTGAAAACGGTCCCTGGTCTCACGGCCAAAGCCGCTCGCCCGGGGCGACGACATGACGGCAGACGGTCCCGGGTCCCGCACCTTCGGTGCTTGCCCGGGACGACGATCTCTCCCGAGCCTTGTCATCCCGGACGGCGCGCAGCGCCGAGTCGGGATCGTCATCCGGACAAGCCGCGCACCGCCGGACGATGACCGGAAATGCGCTGAAATGCCGAAGATAATCCCTGCCGGCCGAAGGTAATATCACCCTGCCGGCCGGCGGCCGGCCAGGCTTTCGGCGCGACGCTGCGCGCTGTGGTTGAGAAGCGGCCGTTCGCACTGCGGGAAGCTGCGGCGCCCAGCGGTCGAGCTTGCGCGCTCGCCGTTCCGCTGGGCGGCGCAGGCGGGGTGCGAGTCCCCGGCGCGCGGGGCGGCGGACCACCCCGGAAAAACCGCGAATGCTGCGGGGCAAAACGCCGCAGGAAGGGCCGCAGCAGCGCCGATTTCCCCCGAAAGGGTGTTCGGCGGGGTACTTTTATACCAGGGATGCGACCGCCTGTCGCAGCCTTTTTTCCCAGGATTGGCATTTAGTCCTTGACAGCCGCGCGCTGCTGGGGTACAAGGTCAGCACGCTCCGCAAGTGCGGTTGGCGCCGCCATACGCCCCTCGGCTTGGCGCCGCCGCTTCGGTGGGTGAAACCGCCCGCCAAGAGCCCCCGCCGTGCTCCCCCGCGCGCGGCGGGGCTCCTTACGGAGCAGCCGAAGGCTATCCCGGGTGCGTCCTCAGCCAGCGCCCTCATCAACCGGGATAGCCTCGCCTCTTCGGGCCTTCCTCTCCTCGGAAGGAGACGGCCGGGTGCGGTGGATGGTGTCCCCGCCCCGGCCGTCCTGCCCGGGGGAGGCCCCCAAACACCGCCCTCATTTCACGCACAACCGGTTCTGCCATGGTCTCGTCCGCGCCGCCCGCGCCGGAGGAGCTCGAACGCCTGCGCGTCCTCTATGAGGACCGCCGCGGTCCGGCTCTGCCCGCTCTGGCCGCCGGTGCCGGCCTGTCGCTGTGGCGGCTCAACCAGCTCGCCATCGCCCAAGGTTGGCAGCGGCGGCGCGGCCCGGTCGGGCTCGGCCGCAGCGGCGAGGCCGGCCCCGGCCGCCACCGCGGCTTCGCCTGCACCGGGCTTGCCACCTGCCGCGAGCGCGAGGCGATGGTGACCAAGCTGCTCGCCACCTGCGAGGAGCAGGTCGCTGCCGCCGCCGACCGCCTCGCCACCAGAAGCGCCGACCTCGTGCCCGAGCGCGAGGCGCGCACCCTTGCCGTGCTCGCCCGCACCATCGAGCGCCTCACCGCGCTCGACAGGAAGGCCGTGCGAACGCCGGCCCAGACGCCGGCTGAAGACTCCGATGACCGAACCCTGCCTCGCGACTATTCCGGGCTGCGGACCGAGCTGGCGCGCCGTCTGGCGGAGCTGGAAGGCGAGCGGCCGGGAGGGGGAGTTCCTGGCCCGCCTGACGGATGACCAGCTCGACGACTTCCTGCACGAATGGCGCTCCTGGGCGCGCCCGGCGCAGTGGCCGCCCGCGGCCGCCGCCGATGGCGCACCGTGGACGATCTGGCTGATGCTGGGCGGGCGCGGCTCGGGCAAGACCCGGGCCGGCGCCGAATGGGTGCGGGCGCTGGCGCTGGGCCGCCCGCCGGCCGCGCGCGCGCCGACCTCGCCGATCGCGCTGGTCGGCGAGACGGCGGCCGACGTGCGCGAGGTGATGGTGGAGGGCGTCTCCGGCCTGCTGCGCATCCATGCCCGCTTCGAGCGGCCGCGCTGGCTGCCCTCGCGCCGCCGCCTGGAATGGCCGAACGGCGCGGTGGCGCAGACCTTTTCCGCCGACGATCCCGAGCAGTTGCGCGGCCCGCAGTTCGCCGCCGCCTGGTGCGACGAGATCGCCAAATGGAGCCGCGCCGAGGAGGCGTTCGACATGCTGCAGTTCGCACTTCGTCTGGGCGAGGCGCCGCGCCAGGTGGTCACCACCACGCCGCGCGCCGTGCCGATCGTGCGCCGGCTGGTCGCCGACCCGCGCGTGGCGGTGGCGCGCATGACCACCGCCGAGAACGCGCTGAACCTCGCGCCGGGCTTTCTCGATGCCATCGTCGGCCGTTATCGCGGCACGCGGCTCGGCCGCCAGGAGCTGATGGGCGAGCTGATCGAGGACCGCGCCGGCACGCTGTTTCCGCGCGACCTGATCGAGCGCTGCCGCATCGCCGTGCCGCCGCCGCTGGCCCGCATCGTCGTGGCGGTCGATCCGCCGGCCTCCGCCCACCGCACCTCGGACGCCTGCGGCATCGTCGCGGCGGGGCGCACCGAGGACGGCCGGCTCTGCGTGCTCGCCGACGACACCGCGCGCGGCCTGCGCCCGGCGCAATGGGCGGCGCGGGCGCTCGCGCTCTATCATCGGCTCGAAGCCGATGCGCTGATCGCCGAGGCCAACCAGGGCGGCGAGATGGTGCGCAGCGTGTTCGCGGATGCGGATTCATCGGTGCCGGTGCGCCTCGTCCACGCCCGCCGCGGCAAATGGTTGCGCGCCGAGCCGATCGCCCAGCTCTACGAGCAGGGCAAAGTGGCGCACGCCGGCGCCTTCCCGGCGCTTGAGGACGAGATGGCCGACTTCGCCCATGACGGCCTGTCGGATGGCCGCTCGCCCGACCGCCTCGACGCGCTGGTGTGGGCGCTCACCAGCCTCACCGAGCCCGACACCCAGCCAAGGGTGCGGCGGGTGTGAGCGAGGCTAGGCGGATTGGCGAAGCGTAATCCGCCATTGCGTTGCCGGCCCTGCGTCGTGATCGGCGCAAGACGCTTCGCCTTTGCGCCCTGCGGGTTTTCGTCGTCCCGGGCGAGCAACGCGAGCAACTGTCATGCGGTTTTGGGGTCTCGCCAGGGTTTGTTGTCTCGAATCATGGCGTTGAGGATGGTCAGGAGCTTTCTGGCGATGGCGATGAGGGCGACCTTGGCGGGTTTTCCGCGGGCTTTGAGGTCGGCGTAGAGCTGTTTGGCCCACGGGTTCCAGTGGATGGCGGCGAAGGCGGCGAGATAGCAGGCGCGCTTGAGCGCGCGGCGTCCGGCCTCGATATGGGCCGGCCGCCGCGCTTTGCCGCTGTCGTTGCGATAGGGTGCGCAGCCGCCGATGGCACCGGCTTGGCGGGGGCTGAACTGGCCGAGTTCGGGAGCTTCTGCGAGCAGGACGCGGGCCGTCTTGTTGGCGATCCCCGGCACCGAGGTGATGATCTTGGCCTTGGCGTCCATCGCCGGATCGGCGGCGATCAACGCCTCGATGGCCTGTTCGGCCGCGGCGACGGTCTCGCGCAGGGCGGCGATTTCGGCATCGAGCCGGGCGGTGATGGCCGCCAGGGTGGGGTGGGCCTTGCGGTTCTCGAGGCGGCGGATGTCGGCCTCGGCGCGGGTGATTTCGCGCACCCAGGCGGTCAGGTCGCTCTGCGCTTGCGAGGGCTCCGGGAACGGCCGGCAGGGGTGATGCAGCATGAAGGCGCGGATGATGCGGGCGTCGAGCGGATCGCTCTTGGCGCGCTGGCCGCAGGCCTTGGCGAACTGGCGGCAGCGCCAGCTGTCGACCTGCAGCACGGTGAGGCCGGCCTCGCGCAGCACCGCGACCGCCAGGCGTTCATAGCCGCCGGTCGGCTCCAGGCCGGCGGTGGTGAGCCCGGCCTTCACCAGGCGCCTGGCCAAGCGCTGGAGAGCCGCGGGGGTGTTATCGACGCGCTCGACCTTGGTGTCGTCGAAGGCGATGTCGAGCCAGTCCTTGGAGACATCGATGCCCACAAGGTGGGTGGCAAACGGCGTCGGGTGTGGCAGCATGGCAAGCATCCCAGGCTTGGAAGCGGGGTCAAAAGCCCCGTGCAACTGTTCGGGTTGGCTTGGGACGGACGGCCGCTTCTGCTCGCGACGGCCTCGAAGGCTCACCCGGGATACGGCGTGCCGCCCGCACCGGCTCGGGGTGGCCACCCCGAGCCGGTGCACCCATCAAAGCACAGTTCGCCGTTCCAACCCGGGATCGTGTTCAGGATGAAGTGCCTTTTCGGAGGACGATCCCGGTTCGGCGCTGCGCGCCGTCCGGGATGACAGAGTCACAGCGCGGTGAAGCTCAGCGCGCCGGCCGATTCCAGCGCAATGTCGTGCGTCACCTCGCCGTCGAAGCGGCCGGCATATTCCAGCGCGGTGATCTGGAACGGTCCCTCGATGACGCCGAAATCCGGCACCACGAGCTGGAAGCTCGCGACCTCGCCGTCGAAGGCGAGCTGGCGCAGGCGCGCATCCGACGCGGCATCCTTGAAGATGCCGGAGCCGGCGACGCTGGCCTTGCGCACGCCCGCGCCCGACAGCAGCTCGCGCCAGCGGCCGGCACTCTCGGCGTGGGTGACGTCGATGGTCTGGGCGTTGAGCGCAAAGCGGTTGGTGCGCAGGCCGGCGACGGTGACGAAGCTTCCGCCATCGTTCACCTTGAGCAGCAGATCCTTGCCTTTCTGGGCGGGCATCGTCGTCTCCCCTGAAATCACGCCGGCTCGGTCACCGCGCGCAGGCGGATGCGGCCGTGATAGGTGCGACCGTCCTCGCCGCGGCGCACATCGGCGGTGGCGACGCGCAGATTCGCCAGATGATGGCCGGCGAGCGGCAGCGGCGCGTCGATCAGCGCCTCCATCACCGCGCCGACCACGGCGTGCGCCTCGCGGTGGCCGCCCTGGCGCGAATGGACGTGTAGCGTCAGCGTGGTCTCCTCGCCGCCTTCCGTCATGGTCGCGGCGTCGCGCATCTCCGCCTCGCCCAGCGTGACGAAGGGAAAGTCGAGCGTCCTCGGCGGCTCGTCATGAATCTTGGCGCCGCCCAGCACGGCGGCGAGCGCGGCATCATTGGCGAGCGCGGCGAAGATCGCGGCGCGCAATGCGACAGCGGCGGACATGGGGGCTCCTTGAATACATGCGAGCACAGGCGGGCAGGCACGACGCCGTCGTTCCCGGCGAGCATGGCGAAGCCATGCGAGGGAAGGGAACCCAGGACGAAACGCCTTCGGTCTTCGGCGTCGGCGCAACCGATGGGCCCCCTTCCCTCGCACCGCTCTCGCGGTGCTCGCCGGGGGCGACCGCGCATCGGCGATCACCCCCGCTCCTCTTCCAGCAACAGCTCAAGGAAGCGGCCAGCGTCGCGCACGGCGCGGATGCGGAAGCGGCGCGCGCCGAGGCGCAGGCGATGCGCGGTGGAAAGCTCCGCGCGCGCACGCACCGTGGCACGGTGGGTGAGCACGCCGAGGCTGCTGTCGGCAATCACCCGCGCGTCCATCGCCAGCGGCGCAAGCTTCGCCCACAGCCGGCCGGCATCGACGAAGGTGCGCGTGACGCCGCCCGCACCGTCCGGCACCTCGTGCGGCGCCTCGATGACGAGGCGGGTGGAAAGATCGGCCGCCGCGGTCACAGCGACACCACGCGATGGGGCGCGAGCAGCGCCGCCACATCGGCCGGCAGCGCGGCGGCACCATCCGCCGGCAGGCCGCGACTGTCGTAGAAATGGGCGGCGAGACGGCGCACCGCCTCGACCAGATCGGCCGGCAGCGCGGCGGCCTCCATGCCATAGCCGATCGTGATGTCGATCTCGATGGCGCCGCCGGCTGCCGGCGCGGGCAGCGGATGCCGCGCCAGAATGAGGCCGGGGGCGGCGCCCGCCACCACGCGGAAGCGAGCGGCATCGATCGCGCTCTCGCCGCCGTCGGCGTTGCGGATGCGCGCGGCGACGACCGAAATCAGCGGCGCCAGCGCCACGTCGATCTGGCCGTCGCGCGGCCAGCGCGCGCGGGTGAGCCGCCAGGCCTGGGCGATGAGGACACGGCGCGTCGCCGCCTCGCACGCCCGCCGCGCCGCCGCGATGAGGCCCAAGATCAGTTCGTCCTCGTCGTCGTGCTCGACGCGCAGATAGGTCTTCATCGCGGCAAGCGTCACCGGCTCCGCCGCGGGCGGGGTGAGAAGAGACAGGGGCATTTCAGGAATCCCAGGATGGACATGACCGGTCGTTCCCGGCGAACGCCGAAGGCGTTCGGGAAGGGAACCCAAGGACGGCAAGCGGGTGAGAGCCGCCCGCGGCTTGGTGCATGGGCCCCCTTCCCTCGCACCGCTTTCGCGGTGCTCGCCGGGGGCGACAGCGCGTCTTGCGCACTGCCATTTGACTTCGCGACGGGAGCGCGCCACACCAACACATGACCGCGAAACAGCTTGCTCTCGGCGCGGCGCTGGCCGCCCTCATCACGCCCGCAGCCGTCATGCCGGTGCAGGCCATCGTCGGTGGCGCGCCGGCCGATCCGGCGCTCAAGGCGCACCTCGTCGAGGTCGTCTCCAACCACGGCGCCTGCTCGGGCGTGGTGGTCGGCCGCAATCTGGTGCTCACCGCCGGCCATTGCGTCGACCAGCCCGGCGCCTACGCCGTGCTGGTGCGCGGCGGCGCCACCCCGACCGTGGTGGAGATCGACGGCGCGGCGATCCACCCGGCCTGGACCCGCGCGCACTATCAGCAGCGGAAGCCCTCGCCCGACGTGGCGCTGGTGCGCACCCGCAGCCCCCTGCCCGCGCAGTTCCGGCCGATCGCGCTTTCAAGCGCGCCCGGCCTGCCGGCGGTGGGCACGCCGATCACGCTCGCCGGCTTCGGCCTGTCGGAAGAGGGCAATCCGCGCAGCGGCGGCGTGCTGCGGCAGGTGCCGACCACGGTGCTGCTGCGCTACGTCACCGCGCAGGTGAAGCTCGCGCCCACCGGCAGCAAGCCGGCCGGCGCCTGCGATCTCGATTCCGGCGGCGCTGCGCTGACCAGCGAGAACGGCCGGCCGGCGCTCGCCGGCATCATCGCCTGGAGCGCCGGCGACGGCGGGCGCAATTGCGGTGCCGCCAGCGCGATCACCGCCACCGGCGCGATGGCCGACTGGCTGCCCGGCGCGGCGAAGAAGCTCGGCGGCCGGCTGGGGGAGTGACGGCGGTCACGTAGGGCGGAATAGCGAAGCGTATTGCGCCGAGGTGCGAAACAGGAACGGCGGAATACGCTTCGCTATTCCGCCCTACCGACCTCACGCCGGGATGACGGCTCCCGTCAACTCTCGGCGAACTTCAACAGCTTGATGGCGTCGAAATCCTGCACGCCGCCGCCGACGCGCTTGGTGGTGTAGAACAGCACGTAGGGCTTGGCGGAATAGGGATCGCGCAAAATCCGCACCCCCTGGCGGTCGACCACCAGATAGCCGCGGCGGAAATCGCCAAACGCGATGGCAAGCGCATTCGCGCCGATGTCCGGCATGTCCTCGGCTTCGACGATGGGGAACGTCATCAGCGACGCGCGGCCATCGGCGCTCGCCGGCGGCTGCCACAGATAGTTGCCCTGCGCGTCCTTGAACTTGCGCACTGCGCTCTGGGTCTTGCGGTTCATCACAAAGGTGCCGTTCTGGCGATAGCCGGCGCGCAGCGCATAGACCAGATCGACCAGCACGTCGGACGGATTGGCCGCCGGGAACGCCCCGGCGGCGCCGGTGGCGACGAAGCCGAGCTTGCCCCACTGCCAGGCCGAATTGGCGACGGTGGTGCAGGCGACAAAGCCCTTGGGCTTGCCGTTGCCGTCGCCGGTGACGAACGCCGTGCCCTCCTGCTCGGCGAACGCGGTCTCCACTTCCGCGGCGATCCACTGCTCGATGTCGATGGCGGAGTCTTCCAAGAGCGTCGGTGTCGCCGCCGGCATGGCGTAGAGCTCGGCCGCGGGAAACGCCAGCTCGTCGAGCGTGGGCGTATTGGTCTGGGCGCGGGCGCCGGTCTCGGCGACCCAGCCGGCGGAGAAGCCGGTGGTCATGAACGGTTTGCGATAGGTGCCAAGCGAGATCTCGCGCACGCCGGAGATGGCGCGGATCGGCGAGATGGCGGCGAGGCGCCGGCCGATCTCGCGCTCGACCTCGACGGTCACGGTGTAGCCGCCGTCGGCGCCTGTGCCGGCCGACAGCGCCTTCTTCTCCAGCCGCTTCAGGCCCGCGGTCTCGCCGGTGCGCACATAGGCATCGAACGCCGACTTGTGCTCGCGGCGCGCGGCATCGTCGCCCGCGCGCTCGCCGGTGCCGAGCGCCGGGCGGCGCGCCTTCACCGCCAGCTCGTCGAGGATCGCCTGCTGGCGCTCCAGCGCGGCGTCGATGCGCGCCACCTTCTCCTCGCTCAGCACGTCGGCGGACGAACGCCGCTCCAGCGCCGCGAGCCGCTCGTCATTGGCGTCGCGATAGGCGGCGAAGGTGTCGTTGAGCGCATCGTGCGCGGCCTGCATCTCAGGGGTGATGGCCTTGGTCTCGGGCGAGGCGACGGTCATGAGCGGATCCTTTGGTTTGAACGGTCAGATGCGTCGTCCCGGACGGCGCGCAGCGCCGAGCCGGGACCGTATTCAGGATTGGTGCTGCCTTCGGATGACGATCCCGGGTTGGAACGGCGAACTGTGCTTTGATGGGTGCACCGGCTCGGGGTGGCCACCCCGAGCCGGTGCGGGCGGCACGCCGTATCCCGGGTGAGCCTTCGAGGCCGTCGCGAGCAGAAGCGGCCGTCCGTCCCAAGCCAACCCGAACAGTTGCACGGGGCTTTTGACCCCGCTTCCAAGCCTGGGATGCTTGCCATGCTGCCACACCCGACGCCGTTTGCCACCCACCTTGTGGGCATCGATGTCTCCAAGGACTGGCTCGACATCGCCTTCGACGACACCAAGGTCGAGCGCGTCGATAACACCCCCGCGGCTCTCCAGCGCTTGGCCAGGCGCCTGGTGAAGGCCGGGCTCACCACCGCCGGCCTGGAGCCGACCGGCGGCTATGAACGCCTGGCGGTCGCGGTGCTGCGCGAGGCCGGCCTCACCGTGCTGCAGGTCGACAGCTGGCGCTGCCGCCAGTTCGCCAAGGCCTGCGGCCAGCGCGCCAAGAGCGATCCGCTCGACGCCCGCATCATCCGCGCCTTCATGCTGCATCACCCCTGCCGGCCGTTCCCGGAGCCCTCGCAAGCGCAGAGCGACCTGACCGCCTGGGTGCGCGAAATCACCCGCGCCGAGGCCGACATCCGCCGCCTCGAGAACCGCAAGGCCCACCCCACCCTGGCGGCCATCACCGCCCGGCTCGATGCCGAAATCGCCGCCCTGCGCGAGACCGTCGCCGCGGCCGAACAGGCCATCGAGGCGTTGATCGCCGCCGATCCGGCGATGGACGCCAAGGCCAAGATCATCACCTCGGTGCCGGGGATCGCCAACAAGACGGCCCGCGTCCTGCTCGCAGAAGCTCCCGAACTCGGCCGGTTCACCCCCCGCCAAGCCGGTGCCATCGGCGGCTGCGCACCCTATCGCAACGACAGCGGCAAAGCGCGGCGGCCGGCCCATATCGAGGCCGGACGCCGCGCGCTCAAGCGCGCCTGCTATCTCGCCGCCTTCGCCGCCATCCACTGGAACCCGTGGGCCAAACAGCTCTACGCCGACCTCAAAGCCCGCGGAAAACCCGCCAAGGTCGCCCTCATCGCCATCGCTCGAAAGCTCCTGACCATCCTCAACGCCATGATTCGAGACAACAAACCCTGGCGAGACCCCAAAACCGCATGACAGTTGCTCGCGCAGCTTCGCTGCTTGCCCGGGACGACAGCTTGCGAGACCCATCATGCCCAACCGATACCGCGGCGAGATCGAGGCGGAGCTCTCCGGCCGCCGCCGGCGCCTGGTGCTGACGCTCGGCGCGCTGGCCGAACTCGAACAGGCGCTGGGCGCGCCCGATCTTGCAACGCTCGCCGCGCGCTTCGAGGGCGGGCGGCTGGCGGCGCGCGAGGTCGCGGCCATCATCGGCGCCGGCCTGCGCGGCGCGGGCGAGGCGATCGGCGAGGCAGAGGTGCTGGCGCTGACCCACCCCGAGGGCGCGCGCGGGCTGGTGCGGCTCGCCGCCGATCTTCTCGTCGCCACCTTCGCGCCGGAGGACGCGCCAAACCCTCCCCAGCCCGGACCGGCGGCGGTCCGGGCGATGGACGCGGCCTCGTGCCCTGGCGGCGCTGGCTGAGCTTCGCCTTCGGCGTGCTGCGCTGGCCGCCGGATGCGGTGTGGGCGGCGACGCCGTGCGAACTCGCGCATGCCGCGCGCGCCCTCATGCGCGATGCGCCGCCGCCGCTCGACCGCGCGACGCTCGAGGCGCTGATGGCGCATCATCCGGATGGGAGACCGTGATGGACGACGACGATTTCGCCGCGGCCGATCTGCGCGAGGCCACCGCCACGCTGTCGGATGCGCGCAATGAAATGGCCGATCTCTCCGCCGCCGCCCGCAGCTTCGGCTCCGCCATCTCGACGGCGATGAAGGCGGCCACCACCGAGGGCAAGGCGTTCGACGACGTGCTGAAGACGCTCGGCCTGCGGCTGCTGAAGATCGGCGCCGACGCCGCGGGCAAGCTGATCGCCGCGAACCTCGCCGGCCTGACGCATGGGGCGTTCGCGGCCTCGGGTGCAGGCGAGGTCACCGCCTTCGCCAAGGGCGGCGTGGTCGGCGCACCGTCGCTGTTCGCGATGCCGGCGGGGCTTGGCCTGATGGGCGAGAGCGGCGCCGAGGCCATCGTGCCGCTGGCGCGCGGCGCCGATGGCCGGCTCGGCGTGCGCACGGATACGAATGGCGCCGCACCCGCGTCGGTCGTCGTCAATGTGACGACCGCGGATGCGGCGAGTTTCCGCCGCTCGGAGGCGCAGATCGCGAGCCTGCTCGCCCGCGCCGTGGCGCGCGGCCAGCGAACCTTGTGAGGGTCCGCAGCCGGCGGTTTCGCCTTAAAGTGGTAATTGTCAGGCTTTCGTGAGGGTGGTGATCTGCTTGGCGATGCTGTCCTTCAGCATCAGCCGCTCCTTCTTCAGATCCTCCCAGCGCACGTCGGAGGCAGGGTCTTCGCCAGTCTCGATGCGATGAATTTCGCCATTGACGAGATGATAGCGCTCCGCCAGCGCGGCGAATTCGGCGTTCTCGCCGGCCAGGCGGCGGATGGTTTCGGCATCGGCGGGGAATTCCTCGTCGAGCTCGTGGCGAACGTGGCTCATCACTCGCACTCCTTGTGTCGCGGCGCGGATTGGGTCGCGGCGCGGAGATGTTGCGAAAACCGGCCGGAACGGCCGGCGTTTCGCAGTCCTGCCGGCGGAAAACCCGTTTGTCGAACGGGCGGTTCCGCCAGAATCGGAATCCGGATCATCCGAGGATCTTCCGGATATTGCACGAAGTCTGCGGCGGCCCGCGCGGGGTCCGCATTGCGATGGATCATACGGCTTCCGGCTGATCAAGCCGGAGAACCGTATTCCGATCTCCGAAAAATCCTCATCCGATCAAGGATTTTCGGCGAGGCCGCTTCCGGCATCCCGAAGGGACCGGCCGGAAACCCGCATCATGGCCGATTTCCGGATGGGAGCAACACGTGCCCGCCTTCCACGACATCCTGTTCCCGCTCGATGTGGCGCTGGGCGCCCGCGGCGGCCCCGAACGCAAGACCGAGATCGTCTCGCTCGGCTCCGGCCGCGAGGAGCGCAACGCCCGCTGGGCGCATTCGCGACGGCGCTGGAACGCCGGCTACGGCGTCAAGTCGCTGACGGCGCTGGCCGGCGTCGTCGCCTTCTTCGAGGAGCGGCGCGGCCGGCTCTACGGCTTCCGCTGGCGCGACCGGCTCGACCATGCCTCCGGCCCGCCGGACGGGGCGGTCGCGGCCACCGACCAGCCGCTGGGGGTCGGCGATGGAATCCGCACCGCCTTCCAGCTGGTGAAGACCTATGGCGGCGCGCACGCGCCCTATGTGCGCCCCATCGTCAAGCCGGTCGCGGGCAGCGTGCAGGTTGCGCTGGGCGGCGTCGCGCAGGCGGCGGGGTTCGCGGTCGATTCGGCGACCGGCCTCGTCACCTTCGCCGCTGCCCCGGCCATGGGCGTGGTGGTCAGTGCCGGCTTCCTGTTCGACGTGCCGGTGCGCTTCGATGCCGACCGGCTCGACATCGATCTCTCGGCCTTCGCGGCCGGCGAGATCCCGTCCATTCCGGTGGTGGAGATCCGGCTGTGAGGACGCTTCCCGAAACGCTTGCCGCGGCGCTCGCCGGCGGCGCCACCACGCTCGCCCGCTGCTGGATCGTGCGGCGGCGCGACGGCGTGGTGGTGGGCTTCACCGAGCACGACGCCGACCTCGACGTCGCCGGCATCCTCTGCCGTGCCGGCGCCGGGTTCGACGGCTCGGAGGTGACGAGTTCTCTCGGTTTCGCCGCCGACGCCCACGAACTGGCCGGCGCGCTCGCCGACGACACGCTCAGCGAGGACGACCTCGCCGCCGGCCGCTTCGACGGCGCGACGATCGAGCTGTGGCTGGTCGATTGGAGTGCGCCGGAGCGTCGCGTGCTGCTGCGCGCGGGCGAGCTTGGCGAGGTGACGCGCACCGGTGCTGCCTTCACCGTCGAGGTGCGCGCCCTTGCCTGCCGGCTCGATGAGACGCGCGGCCGGCTCTACACCGCGGCCTGCGACGCCGACCTCGGCGACGGGCGCTGCGGCGTCGATCTGGCGACCGCCACGTTTCGCGCCGCCGGCACGGTGGCCTCCGTGTCGTCGGCGACGCGGCTTCTCGCCGGAGGGCTCGCCGCCTTCGCCGATGGCTGGTTCACCGGCGGCCGGCTGGTGTGGCAAAGCGGTGCCAATGCCGGCCTCGCGGTCGAGATCCGGACGCACCGCACGGACGCCGCGGGCGTGGCGCTGGCGCTGTGGCAGAAGCCGCCGCAGCCGATGGCGGCGGGCGATGCGTTCGTTCTTTCCGCCGGCTGCGACAAGCGCTTTTCCACCTGCCGCGACCGCTTCGCCAACGCCGTCAATTTCCGCGGCTTTCCGCACATTCCCGGCAACGATGTGGTGATCCGCTATGCGGTGGCCGGCGAGCCCGGCAATGACGGCCGGGCTCGCAGTTCGTAGGCGTCGGTAGGGCTGTCGTCCCCGGCGAGCGCGCCAAAGGCGCGCGAGGGAAGGGGACCCAGGGCTCGGCCTCTCGCAGACACGCACCAATGCCTTGGGACCGTCGCGGATCGTGGGTTCCCTTCCCTCGCACCGCTGTCGCGGTGCTCGCCGGGAACGACAGGCGGCGGCTCCCCCATCAGCCCTTGAAGGGTCTTCCCATGTCCCCCATCCGCATCGCCGCCGTCGCTGCCGCGCGGCGCTGGATCGGCACACCCTATCGCCATCAGGCTTCCGTCATCGGCGTGGGCTGCGATTGCCTCGGCCTGGTGCGCGGGGTGTGGCGCGAGCTTTACGGCTCCGAGCCCGAGATCGCCCCGGCCTACACCCCTGATTGGGCGGAAGCGGCGGGCCGCGAGGCGCTGGCCGAGGCCGCCGGCCGCCACCTCGTGCCGCGCGCGCTCGACGATGCCCAGCCCGGCGACGTGCTGATCTTCCGCTGGCGCGCCGGCCTGCCGGCCAAGCACGCGGCCATTCTGACCGAACCCGCGCGCATGGTTCACGCCCATGACGGCGCGGCGGTGGCCGAGGTCGCGCTCACCGCGTGGTGGCGCCGCCGCCTCGCCTTCGTCTTCGCCTTTCCGGAGCGCTGAACCATGGCCTCGCTGATCCTGTCCTCGATCGGCGGCGCGATCGGCGCCGCATTCGGCGGGCCGGTCGGCGCCGTTCTCGGCCGCACGCTGGGCGGACTCGGCGGCGGGCTGATCGACAAGGCGCTGTTCGGCACCACCACCCACCGCGCCAGCGAAGGCCCGCGCCTCGACGATCTCGAAGTGATGGGCTCGACCGAGGGCGCCGCCATTCCGCGCCTCTATGGCCGCGCGCGGCTGGCGGGCGAGCTGATCTGGGCGACCAATCTGCAGGAGGTGGTCTCCACCCGCACCGAGACCAGCGGCGGCAAGGGCGGCGGGGGCAGCAGCGTCGAGACCACCGAGACCACCTATCGCTACTACGCCAATTTCGCGCTGGGGCTCTGCGAGGGCCCGGTCGCCGGCATCGGCCGGGTGTGGGCCGACGGCAAGGCGCTGGACATGCGGGCGCTGACCGTCCGCCTCCACCCCGGCAGCGAGACCCAGGAGCCCGATCCGCTGATCCTCGCCAAGCAGGGGGCGAGTGGGGCGCCGGCCTATCGCGGGCTCGCCTATCTGGTGTTCGAGCGCCTGCCGCTTGCCGCCTTCGGCAACCGCATTCCGCAGATCCAGGTCGAGGTCATCCGTCCGGTCGGCCGGCTGGAGACCATGATCCGCGCCGTGACGCTGATCCCCGGCGCCACCGAGTTCGGCTACGACACCCGCGCCGTCTCCCGCGTCGTCGGTCGCGGCGCCTACGAGACCGAGAACCGCCACGCGCCGGGCGCCGACACCGATCTCGTCGTGTCGCTCGACCGGCTGCAGGCGCTCTGCCCGGCGCTGGAGCGCATCGCGCTGGTGGTGACCTGGTTCGGCACCGATCTGCGCGCCGGCCACTGCCGCGTCGAGCCCCGCGTCGACCGCACCAGCAAATCGACCACCGGCGCCGCGTGGTCGGTGGCGGGCCGCACTCGCGCCAGCGCCACGCAGGTGTCGCGGGTGGACGGCCGCCCGGCCTTCGGCGGCACGCCCGCCGACGGCTCGATCCTGCGCGCCATCGCCGAGATGAAGGCGCGCGGGCTGAAGGTGACGCTGGTGCCGTTCGTGATGATGGACATTGCCGCGGACAACACGCTCGCCGACCCGTGGACCGGCGGCGCGTCGCAGCCCGCTTTTCCCTGGCGCGGCCGCATCACCTGCGATCCGGCCCCCGGACGGCCGGGCTCGCCGGACGGCACCGCTGCTGCGACGACGCAGGTGGCGGCGCTGTTCGGCAGCGCCCGCGCCGATCATTTCACGGTCTCGGGCAGCGCGGTCTCCTATTCCGGTCCGAACGAGAGGACGCTGCGCCGCATGGTGCTGCACTGCGCGGCGCTGGCCAAGGCCGCGGGCGGCGTCGATGCCATCCTGGTGGGCTCCGAATTCGAGGCGCTGACGCGGGTGCGCTCGGGCCCCGGCGCCTATCCGGCGGTGGACCAGCTTGTCGCGCTCGTCGCCGAGGTGAAAAAGCTTGCCGGAAGCGGCACCAAGATCTCCTACGCCGCCAATTGGAGCGAATACGGCGCCGACGTGCGCGATAGCGGCGCCGAGGTGCGCTTCCCGCTCGATCCGCTGTGGGCCTCGCCCGACATCGACATGGTGGCGATCGACTGGTACCCGCCGCTTGCCGACTGGCGCGACGGCGTGCACCTCGACTCCGCGCGCGCCGCCACGCCGCACGAGCGCACCTATCTCGCCGCCAACATAAGCGGCGGCGAGGCGTTCGACTGGTTCTATGCCGATGACGCCGCGCGGCAGGCGCAGATCCGCACGCCGATCACCGATGGCGCGTTCGGCAAGCCTTGGGTGTTCCGCCAGAAGGATCTCGTTGGCTGGTGGATGAATGCCCACCATGAGCGCGCGGGCGGCAGCGAGCTTTCGACGCCCACCGCCTGGGTGCCGATGTCGAAGCCCATCTGGTTCACCGAGCTTGGCTGCCCGGCGGTGGACAAGGGCGCCAACCGGCCGAGCTGCTTTCCCGACGCCAAATCGTCGGAGGGCACGCTGCCGCCGTTCTCCAACGGCCGGCGCGACGATCTCATCCAGCGCCGCGTGCTGGAGGTGTCGCTTCAGGCATTCGATCCGGCGTTCGGCGCCGGCGACGACACCAATCCGCGCTCGCCCGCGGGCCTGCACATGGTTGATCCCGCGGCGGTTCATCTGTGGACCTGGGATGCCCGCCCGCACCCGTGGTTTCCGCACGCCACCGACGTGTGGTCGGACGGGCCGAACTGGGAGACCGGCCATTGGCTGACCGGCCGGCTGGGGCAGGCCACGCTCGATGGGCTGGTCGAGGCCGTGCTCGCCGGCTGGGATGTCGCGGCCGATGCCACGGCGCTCAAGGGCAGTCTCGACGGCTATGTGATCGACCGGCCGATGTCGGCGCGCGACGCGCTGGAGCCGTTGGCGCTGGCCTGCGGCTTCTCGGCGCTGGAAGCGGGCGGGGCGCTGGTGTTCCGCCCGCGCGGCGGCGAGGCGGTGGCGACCCTCAACGAAGACGATCTGGTGCTGCCGGTAGAGGGCGATCTGCTCAAGCTGGTGCGCGGCCAGGAGAGCGAGCTGCCGCTGGAGATCACCCTCGGCTACACCGACGCCGAGGCCGACTACCGCCGTGCCGCCGCCCGCTCGCGCCGCCTCGTCGGTGCGAGCCGCCGCGTCAGCCACGCCGATCTCGCCATCGTCACCTTCGACGCCGAGGCCGAGCGGCTCGCCGAGCGCTGGCTGCAGGACGCCTGGGCCGGCCGCGAGACCGCGAGCTTCGCGCTGCCGAAAAGCCGGCTCGACCTGATGCCGGGCGACGTGGTGCGGCTCGTCCATCGCAACCAGGAACGCCTCGTCGAGATCACCGCGATCGTCGACGAGGAGGCACGGCAGGTGAGCGCGCGCGGCATCGACCCCGACGCCTTCGACATCGCCGTGCGGCCGGGCAGCGCCCGCGCGCCGGAGGTGGCCCCCGCGCTCGGTCCGCCGGCCGTCCATGCGCTCGATCTGCCGGCGCTGGCCGAGCCGCCGGTGCTGCAGCATCTGGCGGTGTTCGCCACGCCCTGGCCGGGCGCCATGACGCTGTGGCGCTCCACCGATGGCGCGAGCTTCGAGGCGGTGGCCCAGGCGGCGCTGCCGGCGATCGTCGGCGAGACGCTGGACGATCTCGCGCCCGGTCCGCTGTGGCGCTGGGACCGCGCGCATTCGGTGCGGGTGCAGCTTGCCGGCGGCGCGCTCGCAGCCCTGCCGGAGTCGTCCGTGCTCGACGGCGGCAATGCCGCGGCGCTCCGGCACGCGGACGGCAGCTGGGAGGTGATCCAATTCGCGCACGCCGAGCTGGTGGCGGCGGGCATCTATCGCCTGTCGCATCTGCTGCGCGGCCAGCTCGGCACCGAGCACGCGGTGAAAGCGCTGCCGGCCGGCGCGCCGTTCGTGGTGATCGACCGCGCGCTGACGGCGGTCGAGAGCGACGTCGCCCGCATCGGCCGCCCGGTGATCTGGCGCGTCGGCCCCGCCGGCCGCGACCATGCCGACGACGCGGTGACCGAGCTGGTCGCGACGCCGACCGCGGTCGCCTTGAAGCCGCTGGCGCCGGTGCGCGTCAACGCGCGGCGCACGGCGGCAGGCATCACGATCGCCTGGATCCGCCGCACCCGCATCGGTGGCGACGGCTTCGACCTCGCCGAGGTGCCGCTCGGCGAGGCGGTTGAAGCCTACGAGATCGACATTCTCGACGGCGGCGCGGTGAAACGCACGCTGCAGGCCGCGTCGCCGTTTGTGCTCTATCCCGCCGCATCCGAGCACGCCGATTTCGGCACGCCGCAGACGACGCTGTCGCTGCGCGTGGTGCAGATGTCGGCGACCGCCGGCCGCGGCCTTGCCGCCGAGGTGACGCGCGATGTCCGATAGTCCCAATCTCGCACTGCCGTTTCTCGCCGCCGGTCAGGCGCAGAAGCACGTCACGCTCAACGAGGCGCTGCTGATGCTCGATGCGCTGGTGCAGTGCGCGGTGGAAAGCCGCACGCTCGCCGCGCCGCCGGCTACGCCGACCGACGGCCAGCGCTTCGTGGTGGCCGGCGGCGGTGCCGGCGAGTGGGCCGGGCAGGGCGGCGCCATCGCGGTGTCTGCGGATGGCGGCTGGCGCTTCATCGCCCCGCGCGACGGCTGGCAGGCCTTCGTGCGCGACGAGGGCGTGGTGCTGAGCTTTCTCGCTGGCGCGTGGCTGCCGGGCCTTGCCCGCACCGCGCATGGCGGCGCGCTGTCGCTGCACGCCATCGAGGCGGAGGTGACCTTGTCCGGCGCGTCGGTGACATCGTCGCTGGTGATCGAGAGCCGCCGCACCTGCCTCGGCGTTGCGGCGCGCACGATTCAAGCCATCACCGGCGCAACCTCGTTCAAGGTGGGCATTGCCGGCGAGCCGGCGAAGTTCGGCGACCTGCTCGGCCTCGATGAGGGCGCGAGCAATATCGGCATCATCGGCCCCACCGGCTTCTATGCCGACACGCCGGTGGTGATCACCGCCAATGGCGGCGCCTTCACCGGCGGCAGGGTGCGGCTCGTGCTCTATGCGCTGGGCTTCACCGCCCCGGCCGCGTGAGCGGCAGCCTGCGCCGCGTCATCCCGCACTTCGTGCGTCGTCATCCCGGGCGAGGCGAAGCCTCGGTAGGGCGGAATAGCGAAGGCGTATTCCGCCACTTCCGCTGCCGCCTCGGCGCAATACGCTGTCGCTATTGCGCCCTACGGGTCGCGTCATCCCGGGCTTCGCAACGCGAAGACCCGGGATCGTCCTCAAGAAAAGGCACCCCTTCCTGCGAACGGTCCCGGCTCCTCGCTGCGCTCGGTCCGGGACGACAATCTCCCCCTCGCTCTCACCCAGGAGCCATGCCATGACCTATTCCGCCGATCGCGATCCGTTCGCGCGCAATGCCGTCTCGGCGGCGGCGCCGGGCCGCCGGCTGGTGACCATCACCCCGCACGACACCAACCAGCTCAATCCCTATGTGCGGGCGCTGCGCGTGACGGTGCCGAGCACGGTGGCGCTCACCAACGGCCTCGCCACCTTCAGCATCGTCGATATCGACGCGCCCGACGATGCGACGCTCACGCCGATCTCGGTGGCGCCCGGCGTCTGCGACATCCCGATCGGCGCGCGGCTGGTGCGGGCCACCGGCTTTCCGGCCGGCCTCATTGTGCAGGGCTATGTCTGATGCGGATTCCGGTCTCGACACCCATCCGCCGGGACGCGCGAGGTTGACATGCTCGGAACCGGACTTGACCTGCCGACGCTCGCCCGGCGCCGCAGCGCGCCCTGGTATCGCCCCGACGACGTGCTGCGCATCCTGCCCGGCACCAACCGCGCCATGGTGCGGCTCGGCTCGGGTGCCGTCGTCGAGGGCACGATCGAGACGCTGATCGCGCTCGGCTGTCTCACCTATTCGCGCACCGGCTCGGCCTGGGCCGCCGACCGCTCCGGTGCGGTGCACATCTTTGCGAGCAACCAGCCGCGCATCACCGATGCCGGCATGACCATCGAGCCGGCGGCGACCAACCACATCGCCAACAGCGCGATGCAGGGGGCCGTTCTCGGCATTCTCGGCGCCGGCGGCGCGCTGCCGGCGGGCTGGTCGACCTCCGGCGGCACAGGTCTGACGAAGGAGATCGTCGAGATCGCCACCGAGGATGGCATTCCCTGCGTGACCATCCGGTTCTACGGCACGAATGCCGACAACTACGGCACCATCGTGTTCGGCGGGATTTTCGGCCTTCTCACCGCGACACCCTACGCGGCATCGGCGTTCATCAAGCTGGTAAGCGGCTCGCTGAGCGTGCTGACGTCGCGGGTCTTGAAGCTGCGCTACAATCTGTCGCCGAGCGGCCAGACCGACATCAACAGCGCGCAGCTTTCGATCACGAGCGGGCGTCTGTCGTCGAACCGCTCTTCGTGCGCAGCCGTGACCGCGGGAACGCTGACGGGAACCGGCCAGTTCATGTTCGTCTTCAACAACGGCCCGGGCGCCGCGATCGACTTCACCCTGAAGTTCGGCTGCCCGCAAGTCGAAGTCGGAACGGCCGCGACCTCGCCGATCCTGACCACCGGCAGCGCCGCCACCCGCGCCGCCGACGATTTCCGCTGCCCGACCTCGGGGCTCTCGCTGCCCACGAGCGGCACGCTGGTGGCGGAGTTCGTCCCCGGCGTGCCGCTCGACGCCATCTATGCCGGCGAAGCCTACGCGCTCGGCATCGACGACGCCGGCAGCACGCGCCTCGCCTTGCGCGCGCACGGCACCGCCAGGGGTCCGCGGCTCGTCGTCGGCGACGGCGAGGGCGTGGCCACCGCCGGCCCTGCGGCGGGCGTCGCGGCGGGCAATGTCTGCCGCGCGGTGGCGACGTTCAGTGCGGCGGCCGCCGACAACAGATTGTCGGTTAACGGAATCTTTGCAGGCGCCAGCGAACGTAGATGCGTCTTCGACCTGCCGGCGGCGATCGGCCTGGGCCAGGTCCACAATGGCGGCGCGGGCTTCATGTCCGGCGTCGCCAGGGAGTGGGCCATCCGCTCGAGCGTCCTCACCGCCGACGACACCAACGCTGAAAGTGCGAGATACACGGCATGAGCGAATACGACACGCTTTTCCGTTTCGACGACGCGACGGACCTCGCCGAGATGTTTCCATGTCGCGAGGCGCCGCGCCCGCCGGCGTGGCGGGTCGGTGAGCGGATCGTGCTCGGGCCGCTCGCCATCGCCCCGCCGGTGGTCGCCGTCGCCGATGACGGCCTCCCGGTCTATGCCTACGATCCGGCCGAGGCGATCCTTGAGGGCGTCTATGCGGTGGTCACCACCAACGGCATCGACGAGGCGCTGTGGGAGAATCCGGAAGCCATCGTCATGCGCAACCGCGACACCGGCGTGGTGATCCGCCAGCGCACCACCAACGACGTCGATCTGCCGATGTGCATCAGCCCGGTGTGGGCGGGCATGCAGAGCGAGTTCGTGCTGCCGGCGGCGTGACCGGGCTTCTGCGGATTTGACCTGACACCAACGGCCGCCAAGGCGGGCCGTTCGTATGACGTCGTGATGGCCGGGCTTCGTCCCGGCCATTCGCGTTTGCGCCTTCCTACCGAGAGTCCGCGCCTTAGAGCGTGATCCGATCTGACTGCATCAGATCGGACGCTCTAAGTTTCTGGTTTGTCGCATTTTCTTTCGCACAACCGGTATCCACTTGTGCGGAAAATGCTCTAGCCTGATCCGCCGCCCCTCGGGGCGGCTTTTTCATGAGATCGACATGACGTCCTTCACCGACGCCTACCGGGCGGAGGCCGAGAGGCTTTGCGCCACGATGACCGTGACCGACCCGGCGCGCATCGACGCCGCCGCCAGGCGGATCCTCAAGATCAAGCCGATGCTGCTCGCGGCCTCCGCGCGAACCGGCGTGCCGTGGCCGTGGCTCGGCGCGGTGCTGGAGCGCGAGTCCTCCTGCCGCACTGGCCGCCACCTGCACAATGGCGATCCGCTCACGGCCCGCACCATTCACGTGCCGGCGGGCCGCCTTCCGGCGCCGGCCGCGCCGCCCTTCAGCTTCGCCGACAGCGCGTTCGATGCGTTGTGCGTGCTGAAGGGGCTGCACCGCATCGCCGATTGGTCGCCGGCCCGGCAGGCGTTCGAAGCCGAGCGCTACAACGGCTTCGGCTATCGCAGACGCGGCCTGCGCTCGCCCTATCTCTGGGCGGGCAGCAACCACCAACAGGCCGGCAAGTACGTCGCCGACGGCGCGTTCGACCCCGGCGCGGACGACCGCCAGCCGGGCGTCATGCCGCTGATCCAGCGGGTGCTGGCGCTTGACGCGGCGAGCGGCGCGCCGACCCCGGCGCTGCCGGCGAAGGCCGATCTCGAAGCCGGGGCCGCCGACGCCGCGGCCAGGGCGAAGCGCACCGGCGCCGGGGCCGCGACGGCGGGGGCAGGGGCCGGCGGCGCCGAGACCGTGCGGCAGGCCGGCGAGACCGCGCCCGCCGATGCCGTGGCGGGTTTCGACTGGATGGCGTTCGGACTGACGGCCGCGGCGCTGGCGCTGCTGGCGTTGGCGCTGTGGCTCGCCTGGCGCAGCGGCTGGCACCGGCGGGCGGCCGTGGCCCTCGGC
This sequence comes from Blastochloris tepida, assembly GCF_003966715.1. NCBI lineage: Bacteria > Pseudomonadati > Pseudomonadota > Alphaproteobacteria > Hyphomicrobiales > Blastochloridaceae > Blastochloris > Blastochloris tepida. The sequence continues at coordinate 2,364,749 of NZ_AP018907.1, read as the reverse complement.
ACCGCGGTCGCCAACGCCGAACGCTGGGCCGCTGAGCGGGTCGCGCTTCCCGCAGCGGTCGTAGACGATTGGACACAGACGGCGAAATGAAAGAGGCGCCACAATGTCTCGCGTCGCGCGCAAACTATTACATATAATTCAAATATAAATTTACAGATCGGCCTTTATGTCTATTATTTTTACGCAATACTGATGTTGTGTGTAATTAAAGTTGGTGTGCCATTCGCCGTCGCGAGTCTTTGCGTTCTCGACTTGCCGAAGGTCCATGCATCGCCACTCGCCACCGGGCGGCAAACCTCTAGAACTCTCTCCGCCGAATTGGAAGGTCAGCGCCTGCTCGTGTCCGTCAGTGTGACCAAGGATGTGAGGACAAATCTCTCTGTGCCGTCCCTGATAGATACAGGTGACCTGCCTCCTGTTCAGAATTGCGTCCTTAAACACCCTGTAGGTGAGCTGGGCATTGCCGACCCCATAGTTGTTGCGTAAGTCGTTTACAATCTAAAATGGTATATGGAGTTTGTCAAATTGGATATCGCCAAACAAAAGGGAGTTGGCATGGACTGGACATCTCTTGCCGCACCGCTCGCCCGGGTCGGCGGCTCGCTGCTGGGTGGGCTCGTCGGCGGGCCGGCCGGCGCCGCCATCGGCGAGCGCATCGGCGGCGCGCTGGGGGGCGCGCTGGGCGTGCCGGCGACGCCGGAGGCGATCGGCGCCGCCATCGACGAGAACCCCGCCGTCGCAGCCCAGATCGTCCAGCGCATCGAGCGCGAGTACGGGCCGGAGCTGATCGCCTACGCCCATGCCCAGCTCGCCTTCGCCACCCAGCTTGCGCGCGACGAGAAGTCCGAGGGCTGGACCGGCTATGGCTGGCGGCGGCTCGCCGGCTGGTCGGTGCCGGTGCTGGGCCTGTGGCAGCTTCTGGTCGGGCCGGTGGTGCAGGCGATCACCGGCGAAACGCTGACCACCGATTTCGCCGCCTTTGTCGCTTATGCCGGCATCGTCACCACCTTCCTGATGGGCGGCCACACGCTGAAGGAGGTGATGGGCCGGAAATAGCCGCGCGCCGTCGCGATCCTGCCGAAAAGGCTGCGCAATAGTCCGCGGATGCGCCTGCTTGTCATCGAGGACGACCCCGATCTCAACCGCCAGCTCGCCGCCGCGCTGGAGGCGGCGGGCTATGCCGTCGACCGCGCCTATGACGGCGAGGAGGGCCGGTTCCTCGGCGACACGGAAACCTATGACGCCGTCGTGCTCGATCTCGGCCTGCCGAAGATGGACGGCATCTCGGTGCTGGAGGCGTGGCGGCAGGCCGGCCGCACCATGCCGGTGCTGATCCTCACCGCCCGCGACCGCTGGAGCGAGAAGGTGCAGGGCTTCGATGCCGGCGCCGACGACTACGTGCCCAAGCCTTTCCACATGGAGGAAGTGCTGGCGCGGCTGCGCGCGCTGCTGCGCCGCGCCGCCGGCCAGGCCACCAGCGAGTTCACGTGCGGCCCGGTGCGGCTCGACGCCCGCGCCGGGCGCGTCACGGTGGCCGGCGCGCCGGTGCGGCTCACCTCGCACGAATACCGGCTGCTCGCCTATCTGATGCACCAGCAGGGCCGGGTGGTGTCGCGCGCCGAGATCGTCGAGCACCTGTACGACCAGGATTTCGACCGCGATTCCAACACCATCGAGGTGTTCGTCGGCCGCCTGAGGAAGAAGCTCGGGGTCGATGTGATCCAGACCGTGCGCGGCCTCGGCTATATGGTGACGGCCCCGGCCGCGATGAGGGATTGAGAGGCCGTCGTCCCGGACAAGGGCCGCAGGCCCGCGATCCGGGACCGTGTGCAGGAAGGGGGCCTTATCCGGATAGCGATCCCGGCTTGGAACGGCGAACTGTGCTTTGATGGGTGCACCGGCTCGGGGTGGCCACCCCGAGCCGGTGCGGGCGGCACGCCGTATCCCGGGTGAGCCTTCGAGGCCGTCGCGAGCAGAAGCGGCCGTCCGTCCCAAGCCAACCCGAACAGTTGCACGGGGCTTTTGACCCCGCTTCCAAGCCTGGGATGCTTGTCATGCTGCCACACCCGACGCCGTTTGCCACCCACCTTGTGGGCATCGATGTCTCCAAGGACTGGCTCGACATCGCCTTCGACGACACCAAGGTCGAGCGCGTCGATAACACCCCCGCGGCTCTCCAGCGCTTGGCCAGGCGCCTGGTGAAGGCCGGGCTCACCACCGCCGGCCTGGAGCCGACCGGCGGCTATGAACGCCTGGCGGTCGCGGTGCTGCGCGAGGCCGGCCTCACCGTGCTGCAGGTCGACAGCTGGCGCTGCCGCCAGTTCGCCAAGGCCTGCGGCCAGCGCGCCAAGAGCGATCCGCTCGACGCCCGCATCATCCGCGCCTTCATGCTGCATCACCCCTGCCGGCCGTTCCCGGAGCCCTCGCAAGCGCAGAGCGACCTGACCGCCTGGGTGCGCGAAATCACCCGCGCCGAGGCCGACATCCGCCGCCTCGAGAACCGCAAGGCCCACCCCACCCTGGCGGCCATCACCGCCCGGCTCGATGCCGAAATCGCCGCCCTGCGCGAGACCGTCGCCGCGGCCGAACAGGCCATCGAGGCGTTGATCGCCGCCGATCCGGCGATGGACGCCAAGGCCAAGATCATCACCTCGGTGCCGGGGATCGCCAACAAGACGGCCCGCGTCCTGCTCGCAGAAGCTCCCGAACTCGGCCGGTTCACCCCCCGCCAAGCCGGTGCCATCGGCGGCTGCGCACCCTATCGCAACGACAGCGGCAAAGCGCGGCGGCCGGCCCATATCGAGGCCGGACGCCGCGCGCTCAAGCGCGCCTGCTATCTCGCCGCCTTCGCCGCCATCCACTGGAACCCGTGGGCCAAACAGCTCTACGCCGACCTCAAAGCCCGCGGAAAACCCGCCAAGGTCGCCCTCATCGCCATCGCTCGAAAGCTCCTGACCATCCTCAACGCCATGATTCGAGACAACAAACCCTGGCGAGACCCCAAAACCGCATGACAGTTGCTCGGCGCTGCGCGCCGTCCGGGATGACAAGACACGGAGAGGACGATCCCGGCCCTCGCTTCGCTCGGCCGGGATGACGCGGCGCGGGAACGACGATCCCGCATTCCATTGCGCGCGCCCGCCAGCTTAACCTTACGGCGTTGGGCAGATTAACAATTATTCATCGATGCTCCAGCCCGCGGTAAGGTGCGCGGCGGCAATCTCTCCATCGAACCGGGGCGCAACGCCCTGAACGGAGAGACGACACTCATGTCCCGCCCTGCGAACTCCCCCCAGTTCGATCTGCCGCCGGCGCGCCGTCGCGGCCGTCTGCTGGCCGGCGTGGCGATGCTGGCGCTGCTCGGCGCCGGCACGGCCGGCCTGTCGCCGTTGATCGTGCGCGACGTCGCGATGGCCGACAGCCAGGTTCAGTCCCAGACCGCCCAGCTCCAGAGCACGCCGAACCGCCTCACCGCCGCCTCGTTCAGCTTTGCGGATGTGGTGGAGCGCGTGCGCCCGGCGGTGGTCAGCGTCAAGGTCAAGTCGCAGCCGGTCGCCGAGCGCATGCAGTTCGACGAGGACGACGCGACGCCGCCGGGCATGGACCGCTTCTTCCGCGATTTCGGCGAGCGGTTCGGCCGTTCGCCGCACGGCTTCGGCCCGCCGCGCCCGCCGCACCGCTTCGGCCAGTCGCAGGGCTCCGGCTTCGTCATCACCCCCGACGGCTATGTGGTCACCAACAACCATGTGGTGGACAACGCCGTGAGCGTCGAGGTGGTGACCGATGACGGCCGCACCCTGAACGCCAAGGTGGTCGGCACCGATCCGCGCACCGACCTCGCGCTGCTCAAGATCGACGGCGACGGCCCGTTCCCGTTCGTCACGCTCGGCACCAAGACGCCGCGCATCGGCGATTGGGTGGTGGCGGTCGGCAATCCGTTCGGCCTCGGCGGCACGGTCACCGCCGGCATCGTCTCGGCGCGCGGCCGCGACATCGGCTCGGGCCCCTATGACGACTTCGTCCAGATCGACGCGCCGGTGAACCGCGGCAATTCCGGCGGCCCGACCTTCAACCTCGACGGCGAGGTGATCGGCGTCAACACCGCCATCTTCTCCCCCTCGGGCGGCAGCGTCGGCATCGCCTTCGCCATCCCCGCCGACACGGTGCGGACGGTCGTCACCAGCCTGCGCGAGAGCGGCACGGTCACCCGTGGCTGGATCGGCGTGCAGATCCAGCCGGTGAACGCCGACCTTGCCGACAGCCTGGGCCTCGCCAAGGCGCAGGGCGCGCTGGTGACCGAGCCGCAGGCCGGCGGCCCCGCCGCCAAGGCCGGCATCAAGAGCGGCGACGTCATCACCGCGGTCAACGGCAAGCCGGTGAAGGACGCCCGTGATCTCGCCAAGCAGATCGCCGCCGAGAAGCCGGGCGAGCCGATCAAGCTCACCGTGGTCAGCGACCGCAAGGAGCGCACCGTCGAGCTGACGCCGGGCAAGTTCCCCGACGACCAGCGCGCCCAGCGCGGCGACCGCGAGGACGACTCCGACGGCCGCGACCTGCCGCGCCTCGGCCTCACGCTGGCCCCAGGGCCGGGCGGCAAGGGTGTGGCGGTGCGCGACGTCGAGCCGGACAGCCCCGCCGCCACCGCCGGCCTGCGCGACGGCGACCTGATCCTCGACGTCAACGGCCGCGCCGTGACCAGCGCCAGCGACGTGCGCGATGCGCTCGACGCGGCCCGCAAGGACAAGCGCCGCACCGTGCTGGTGCGGGTCAAGACCGGCGGCTCCAGCCGCTTCGTCGCTCTTCAGGTCGGCCAGTCTTAAGCCGACCGTCTACAGGTGCCACTGCTCGGTCCGTCCCCGACCGACAGACGTTGCGCCCGGCGGAGTTCCCCGTCGCCCCCTTACCGCCGGGTGCCATGGGCGGGAGGCTTCGGCCTCCCGCCCATACTTCTTCGTTTCAGGGTGGCGGGAGGCTTCGGCCTCCCGCCCATACTCTCTCAGGTCTCGGGTGGCGGGAGGCTTCGGCCTCCCGCCATCGCCTTTTCAAGGGTAGGGGGAGGCTGCCTTGTCTCCCGCCATTCCGGTGCCGGCCGGCCAGGAGGTTTCGACGCGCCGGGGCCGTGCTTTACGGCCCGGCCTGGAAGAGGATAGTGCGATGTCTGGTTGTCGAGTCGCCGTCGCGGCGCCGCTGGAGCCCGTCATGCGCATTCTGGTGATCGAGGATGACATCGCCGCCGCCGAGTACATCGTGAAGGCGTTCAGCGAATCCGGCCACCTCGCCGACCATGCCGCCGATGGCGAGGAGGGGCTGCACATGGCCCGCGAGGGCGACTATGACGTGCTGGTGGTCGACCGCATGCTGCCCAAGCGCGACGGCCTGTCGGTGATCGAGACGCTGCGCGCCGAGGACCGCCAGACCCCGGTGCTGATCCTCTCCGCCCTCGGGCAGGTCGACGACCGGGTGCGCGGCCTGCGGGCCGGCGGCGACGACTATCTGCCCAAGCCCTACGCCTTCTCCGAGCTGCTCGCCCGCGTCGAGGCGATGGCCCGCCGCCGCACCCCGGCCGCGGCGGCGACCGTGCTCAAGGTCGCCGATCTCGAGCTCGACCGTCTGGCCCGCCGGGTCACCCGCGCCGGCACCGAGATCGTGCTGCAGCCGCGCGAGTTCCGCCTGCTCGAATATCTGATGACCCATGCCGGGCAGGTGGTGACCCGCACCATGCTGCTGGAGAACGTCTGGGACTATCATTTCGACCCGCAGACCAACGTCATCGACGTCCACATCTCGCGGCTGCGCTCGAAGATCGACAAGGGCTTCTCCAAGCCCCTGCTGCACACCATGCGCGGGGCGGGATACGTGATCCGTGACGGCATTCGGTAAGCTTCTCCGCACCACCGCCTTCAAGATCATGGCCGCGTATCTGGCCGTGTTCCTGGCCTTTGCCGCGACGCTGGTCGCCTATCTCGGCTGGCACACCCAGGTGCTGCTGTTCAGCCAGGTCCAGGAGACGCTCGACGCCGAGATCGCGGCGCTGTCGGACATCTACACCCGCGCCGGCATCCGCCGGCTGGCGGCGGTGATCGACTGGCGCTCGCGCCAGCCCGGCTCCAATATCTATCTGCTCACCACCTTCCAGGGCGAGACGCTGGCCGGCAACATCGCCGAGCTGCCCGGCAGCCACCTGTCGGCCGAAGACTGGGCGGAGATCCGCTACCGCCGCATGGAGGAGGCCGACGGCCGCGAGATGCGCGCCATGGCCCGCGCCTTCGTGCTGCCCGGCGGCTTCCGCCTCGTCATTGGCCGCGACCTCGAGGAGCGCGAGCGGGTGCATGCCGTGCTGGCGCGGCCGATGCGCTGGGCGCTGGCGGTGGTGATGATCCTGGGCATCACCGGCGGCGCCTTCGTCACCACCCGCGTGCTGCGGCGCGTCGATGCCATCGGCGCCTCGGCCAAGGCGATCATGGCCGGCAATCTCAGCGAACGCCTGCCGGTCGCCGGCACCGGCGACGAGTTCGACCGGCTGGGCTCTTCGCTCAATGCCATGCTCGAGCGCATCGAGGGCCTGATGCGCGGGCTGAAGGAAGTGTCCGACAACATCGCCCACGATCTCAAGACGCCGCTGACCCGGCTGCGCAACCGCGCCGAGGAGGCGCTGCGCACCGCCGAGACCGAGGACGACTGGCGGGCGGCGCTGGAGGACACCATCACCGAGGCCGACGGCCTGATCGCCACCTTCAACGCGCTGCTGATGATCGCCCGCGCCGAGGCCGGCCGCGTCGATGCCGAGATGACCGAGCTCGACGCCGCCGAGGTCGCCCAGACCGTCGGCGAGCTCTACGAGCCGGTGGCCGAGGAGAAGGCGGCGACCCTGATCGTCGATGCGCCCGAGCCGGTGCCGCTCAGCGGCAATCGCGAGCTGATCGGTCAGGCGCTGGCCAATCTGATCGACAACGCCCTCAAATACGGCCTGCCGGAGGCGGGGGAGGGCGGCGAGCGCGAGATCACCATCGCCGTCCGCAACGATGGCGACATTGTCGAGCTGACGGTCTCCGACCGCGGCCGCGGCATCGACGCCGACGACCGCGAACGGGCGGTCGAGCGATTCGTGCGCCTGGAATCCTCGCGCTCGCGGCCGGGCTCCGGGCTCGGCCTGTCGCTGGCGGCGGCGGTGGCCCGCCTGCATGGCGGTATCCTGGCCCTTGCCGACAATTCCCCGGGCCTGAGGGTGGTGATCCTGCTGCCGCGGGGTGCTACACAGGCGGCATGACTCGCCCTGCTGCTCCCAGATCAACCGCCGCCGGACCGGCGCTTGCGGCGTCGGCGCTTGCCGCCCGCCTGACCACCGTACCTCAGGTGGCCGATCCAGCCCAGGCGGAGCGGCGCCTGGACGACCTCCTGCAGCACGGCGACCTCGCCGCACTGGCCGGGGCGACCCCGCTGGTTCGCCCGCTGCTCGCCGGCCTTGCCGGCGGCTCGCCCTTCCTGTTCGAGTTGGCGCTGAACGATCCGCCCCGCCTCGTCCGGCTGCTGACCGGCACGCCGGAGGAGCGGCTGCCCGCTCTGATCGCCGAGACCCGCGCCGCGGTGGCGGCGGCGGCCGACGATGCCGGGGCGATGCGCGCGCTGCGGCTGATGAAGCAGGAGGCGGCGCTCCTGATCGCGCTCGCCGACATCGGCGGGGTGTGGGACCTCGCCCACGTCACCGGCGCGCTGACCGACATCGCCGACGCCGCCGTGCAGGCGGCGGTGCGCCGGCTCTTGGCCGCCGCCGCGGCCGAGGGCAAGCTGGTGCCGCCCGATCCCGCCGCACCCGAGGTCGGCTCCGGCTATGCCGTGCTGGCGATGGGCAAGATGGGGGCCGGCGAGCTGAACTACTCGTCGGACATCGACCTCGTGGTGTTCTACGATCGCGACCGCGCGCCGCTCGGCCGCGGCGCCGAGGCCGGGCCGCTGTTCGTGCGCGTCACCCGCGGGCTGGTCAAGCTGCTGCAGGAGCGCACCGCCGACGGCTACGTGTTCCGCGTCGATCTGCGCCTGCGCCCCGACCCCGCCTCCACCCAGATCGCCATCGCCACCGATTCCGGCCTCAATTACTACGAGCGCGAGGGCCAGACCTGGGAGCGCTCGGCCTACATCAAGGCGCGCCCCTGTGCCGGCGACCTCGCGGTGGGCGCGGCCTTCCTGGAGGAGCTCGCGCCCTTCGTCTGGCGGCGCTTCCTCGATTACGCGGCGATCGCCGACGTCCATTCGATGAAGCGGCAGATCCACGCCTATCGCGGCCATGACGAGATCGCGGTGGAGGGCCACAACGTCAAGCTCGGCCGCGGCGGCATCCGCGAGATCGAGTTCTTCGCCCAGACCCAGCAGCTCATCGTCGGCGGCCGCAACGCGCACCTGCGGCTGCGCCAGACCCTGCCGGCGCTGGATGCGCTGGCCGCGGGCGGCTGGATCGCCGCCGAGGCGCGCGACGAGCTGGCCGACGCCTACGTCTTCCTGCGCGCGGTCGAGCACCGGCTGCAGATGGTCGCCGACGAGCAGACGCAGTCGCTGCCGGAGGAGAAGGCCGCGCTCGACGCCTTCGCCCGCTTCTTCGGCTATGACGGGCGCGACGCCTTCGCCGAGGCCATCCTGCCGCATCTGCGCGTGGTGCAGCGCCATTATGCCGGCCTGTTCGAGGATGCGCCGCCGGCCGCCCAGGTCGAGGGCGCCTTCCGCTTCCCCGAAGATCGCGACGACAAGGAGACCCTCGATACGCTCAAGGGCCTCGGCTTCAAGGATCCGCTGGCGGCGAGCTTCATCGTGCGCGAATGGCTGGCCGGCCGGCCGCGGGCGTTGCGCAGCGAGCCGCCGCGCGCGCTGCTCGCCGAGCTGGTGCCGGCGCTGCTCGACGGCTTCGCCAAGAGCGGCAATGCGGATGTCGCGCTCGCCACCTTCGACCGCTTCGTCTCGGCGCTGACCGGCACGCTGCGCCTGTTCACGCTGCTGCGGCGCAATCCCGATCTGGTGCAGCTTCTGGCCTCGGTGATGGGCACCGCGCCGCGCGTCGCCGACATGCTGGCGCGCCGGCCGCAGGTGCTCGATGCGCTGCTCGACCCCGCCTTCTTCGGCCCGCTGCCCGACCGCGCCACCCAGGAGAAGCGCTTCGCCGACACGCTGGCCGACGCGGTGAGCGACGAGGATTTCCTCGACCGCATCCGCCTGCTCGGCCAGGAGCAGAAGGTGCTGATCGCCGTGCGCGTGCTGTCGGGCACGCTCACCGCGACGCAGGCCGGCGAGGCCTATGCCCGCCTCGCGGTGGCGCTGGTGCGCTTCCTGCACGCCCATGTGCTGGAGCGCTTCGCCGCGCTGCACGGGCGCGTGCCCGGCATGTCGACGGCGGTGCTGGCGCTCGGCAAGCTCGGCGGCCGCGAGATGACCGCAAGCTCCGATCTCGATCTCATCGTGCTCTACGAGTTCGATCCCGAGCAGCCGGAGTCCGACGGCGCCCGTCCGCTCTATGGCGCGCAGTATTTCGCCCGCTTCACCCAGCGGCTGATCAACGCCCTCACTGTGCAGACCAATGTCGGCAGCCTCTATGACGTCGACATGCGGCTGCGCCCCTCCGGCCGCTCGGGGCCGCTCGCCGCCTCGCTGGAGAGCTTCCGCAGCTATCAGCTCACCGAGGCCTGGACCTGGGAGCACATGGCGCTGACGCGGGCGCGGGTGATCTCGGGTCCGGCCGATTTCGCCGCCCGCGTCGAGGCCTCCATCCGCGATGTGCTGGCGCGGCCGCGCGAGCCGGTCGCCACCGCCGGCGACGTGGTGGAGATGCGCCGCGCCATCGCCGAGGAGAAGGGCGAGAACGATCCGTGGGATCTCAAGCACGCCGCCGGCGGGCTGGTCGATCTCGAATTCATCGCCCAGTATCTGCAGCTCGTGCACGGCGCCGAGCTGCCGGAGCTGTTCGACACCAACACCGGCCGGGTGCTCGATGCGGCGGCCCGCCACAATTTGATCCCGGCCGCCGATGCCGAGACGCTGCGCGACGCGGCGCGTCTCTACCAGAACCTCACGCAGGTTTTGCGGCTGTGCCTCGCCGCGCCGTTCGACCCCGCCGCCGCCGGGCCGAACCTGCTGACGCTGTTGGCGCGGGCCGGCGACGTGCCCGATTTCCCGACGCTGGAGGCGCACCTGCGCGAGACGCAGGCGCGCGTGCGCGCCGCCTTCGACCGCATCCTCGGCGTCACCCCGGCGTGAGGGGGCGCGGGCGGGCTCCGCGTCAGGACGACCTGAACCTGGTAGGGCGGAATAGCGCAGCGTATTCAGCCATTTGTGCGTCGGCTGAGGTCGGCGGAATACGCTGCGCTATTCCGCCCTGCAATTCTACGACTCTCCCCCCGCGTCATCCCGGCTGTCGCTTTTCGTGTTTCGTCATCCCGGGCAAGCGAAGCGAGACCCGGGATCGTCCGCCGGATAAAGGCCCTTCCTGCAAACGGTCCCGGGTCGCGGGCCTGCGGCCCTTGCCCGGGACGACGGCGAACCGACCCGGTTACGCCGCCGCGCGCTGCGCGGGGTGGAGCGGCAGGCGCAGCATCACCTTGGTGCCGCGGCCCTCGGTCGAGCGGATCTTGACCGCGCCGCGGTGCAGCTCGACCAGCGACATGGCGATCGCGAGGCCGAGGCCGGAGCCCTTGTGGCTCTTGGTGAACTGGCTCTGCACCTGCTCGAACGGGCGGCCGAGCCGGGCCATGGCGGCCTTGGGGATGCCGATGCCGGTATCCTCGATCACCACCAGCGCGGTGCCGCCCCAGGCGCGCGCCCGCACGGTGACCGCGCCGCCTTCGGGCGTGAACTTCACGGCGTTGGACATCAGGTTGAGCATGATCTGCTTCACCGCCCGGCGGTCGGCGTGCAGCACCGTGCCGGGATCGATGCGGGCGGCGACCGCCAGCCTCTTGTCGATCGCCGGCTCCGAGACCGCGCGCAGCGTCTCCGCCACCACCGCGTCGAGCCGCACCGGCTCGGGATGGACCAGCATGCGCCCAGCCTCGATCTTCGACATGTCGAGAATGTCGTTGATGACATTGAGCAGGTGTTGGCCGCTCAGCCGGATGTCCTGGCAGTACTCGTTGTATTTGGGGTCGAGCGCGCCGAACATGCCGTTCTCCATGATCTCGGAGAAGCCGATGATGGCGTTGAGCGGCGTGCGCAGCTCGTGGCTCATATTGGCCAGGAATTCGGACTTGGCGCGGTTGGCTTCCTCGGCGCGGGTCTTCTCGCGGGCGTACTTGCCGGCGAGGTCGGCGAGCTGCTGGGTCTGGGTTTCGAGCGTCTGCTGCGACTTGCGCAGGTCCGCCACCGTCGCCATCAGCCGCCGCTCGCTGTCGAGCAGCCGGTCCTCGTGCCGCTTGCGGGCGGTGATATCGGTGCCGACCGACACGAAGCCGCCGTCCTTGGTGACGCGCTCGGCGATCTGGAACCAGCGGCCGTCCTCGAGCTCCGCCTCGAAGGTGCGGCAGCCGGCCTCGTCGCCGCCATGGTCGTGGATGTGGGTGCGGATGATGGCGTAGCGGCTGGCGGCGGTGACCTGCTGCAGCTCGGTGCCGGGCTGCACGTGGCTGTTCGGCAGGCCGTGCAGCTTCTGATATTGCGAATTGCACAGCACCAGCCGCTTGTCGGCGTCCCACAGCGCGAAGGCGGCGGAGATCGCCTCGATGGCGTCGCGCAGGCGCGCATCCGCCGTTTCGGTGGCGTCGACGAGCCGCTTCTGCTCGCTGATGTCGACGGCGATGCCGACGAGGCGCGGCTCGGCCTCGCCCTCGTCGCGCACCACCTCGCAGCGGAAGCGCAGCCACAGCCACTCGCCGCAGACGTGGCGCATGCGGAACACCCGGTCGATGGCGCCGTCCTCGGAGCCGACGAGCTGGGTGGCAAGCTCGTAGAGGTCGCCGTCCTCGGCATGCACCAGCCCGGCGATCTCGCCGAACGACAGCATCTCGCCGCGCGGCGCGAGCCCGAGAAGCTGGAACATCGAGTCCGACCAGAAGATCCGCCCGCGCGCCAGATCCCAGTCCCACAGCCCGCAGCGGCCGCGATTGAGCGCGGTGTCGACGCGCTGGCGCACGGTCTCGTAGATGGCGTCGGCCTCGTGCGCGCGCAGCGACTGCCAGTGGAAGGCGAAGCCGAGGATCAGCAGAATGCCGCCGGTGGTCGAGAACAGCGTGACCAGCAGCGCCGCGTCCGAGCGCCATTCGTCCAGCGCGGCATCGACGCCCTGGATCACCGCCACCTGCCCGTAATGGCCCTTGAGCGAGCGCACCATGGCCAGCGCCTCGGTGCCGTCGGCCAGCACCACCTGCAGCACGCCGGCCTGCTCGGCGAAGGCGGTGAGCGGCTGACCGGTGCCGAGCACGTCGGCGAGCGCATGGCCCTTGGCGAGACGCGGATCGGGCCAGGCGCCGACGATGCGGCCGGTGCGGTCGGCGACCAGCACGGTGCGGCCGCTTGCGGTCTTCGGCAGCGACATCATCAGCGCGGCGCTGGCGCTGGATGCGGCCGCGAGCAGATCATCGGTGACGGCGTGGGCGATCATCTCGATGTCGTTCTTGGCGACCGCGACCGCCCGGAAACGGCCATCATTGATCTGCACCAGCGCACCGATGCCGATCGTCACCAGGAACAGCAGGATGAGGACGGGAACTGCGCGGCGCAGCACAGGCTCAAGCTTCAGCCTGCGCCGGTACGCAGGGCAGGCGAGCGACTGCGCAATGCCGCGAACATGCGGATGACACACGGACGCGTTGGCTGCCCGGGTGCGAGCCATCGCCCTGCCTCCGATGAAAATAGTCGATGGAAATAGGCTGGAGGGACTGCCGCATCTCTCCGAATCACTGTGGATTGGAATCGAATCGGGGGTACCTTGTCCAGCACTTACGCGTGCAGTGGGCGGTTGTGACTCGACGCGTGCGCGAGCGATGAAATTGCGCAACACTGCGCCCCGGCAGGGCCGGCAAAGCCGTGAAACTTGAGGCATTCGCGACGGTTTTCGGCGGATCGGCCGGGCCTCTTTTTCCCTCTCCCCTTGTGGGCTACGGCATTCACGGATCTGAATCGCCTGGGCCGAGAGAGATCGAGCCGAAACGCGATCTCTTTCGGCGTGACTTGCGCCTGCGGCGTCTGGCACAAGCCCGCCGTCGTCATGGCCGGGCTTGTCCCGGCCATCCACGTCTTTGTTTTCAAATAGGTTTTCAAGACGTGGATGCCCGCGACAAGCGCGGGCATGACGAGTTCAATCCTGCGGTCCCCGGTAACTGCCGATCCACCGCGTTCTCGATGAGACATCCGCAGCCTGTCCATTAAGCCATTGATGGCTCAGCACAGAATCAGATCCGTGAATGCCGTAGCCCCTTGTGGGAGAGGGTGGCGAGCGATCGCCAGATCGCGAGGCGGGTGAGGGGTGAGTCTTCAAGCGTAAGCCGTTGGCACCGCTCACCCGGCACGACCTCGCTGACGTTCGGTCGCGCCACCTTCTCCCACAAGAGCCTGCGCCCGCCCGGGCGCGCGCAAGCGCGGCCCGGGTGGGAGAGGGCAGAAGCGGCGCGCGGCCGGCGGCCCGTTCGAGCCGATCAGGCAGAGACCGAATAGGGCTTCAACCCAGCGAGCGCTCGACAATATCGCGCACGTCCGACGACAGCGCCTCCGTCGCCGCGATCCGCCGCAGCACGGCCTCGGCGGCGGCGCGCCGTACCGGCTCCAGCGCCCGCCAGCTCTTGAAGGCCGCGAGCAGCCGCGCCGCGACCTGCGGGTTCCTGGGATCGAGCTCCAGCACCAGCCCCGCCACCAGCTCGAAGCCGGCGCCGTCGGGCCGGTTGAACTGGGTCTGGTTGGCGGTGGCGAACGAGCCGATCAGCGAGCGCACGCGGTTGGGATTGGCGGTGGAGAAGGCGGGGTGCACCATCAGCGCCCGCACCCGATCGAGTGTGCCGGCCTCGGGAATGCAGGCCTGCAGCGCGAACCACTTGTCGACCACCAGATGGTCGCTCGCATAGCGCTCGTAGAAGCGGGCGAGCGCCGTCTCGCGCGCCGGGGCGCCGTTCAGCGTCAGCACCGACAGCGCCGCGAACCGGTCGGTCATGTTGTCGGCGGTCTCGAACTGGGCGAGCGCGGCCTCGAACGCCGCGGCTTCGCCGGCCGCCGCCAGGAGATCGAGGCAGGCATTGCGCAGCGCCCGCCGGCCGGCGCCTTCGGCGTCGGGCGTGTAGGGGCGGCCATCGGCGTCGCCGAGCGAGGCGAGCAGCCGCGCCGACAGCGCCCGCGCCAGCGCCGCCCGCAATTCGCTGCGCACCGCGAACACGAGGTCGGGATCGACGTCGCTGCCGATCTCGCGCGCGATGTCGGCCTCCGAAGGCATGGTCAGCACCTGCGCCGCGAAGGCCGGGTCGCGCCCGGCATCATCGAGCGCCGGGCCGAGCGCGGCGATCAGCGCCGCAGCGGAGTCGGGCTGGCGCTGGTCGCGCCGGGCGGCGGCCGCGGCGAGCAGATGGCGCATCGCCAGCGTCTGCGCCGATTGCCAGCGGTTGAACGGGTCGCAATCGTGGCGCACGAGGAACAAGAGGTCGTCCTCGGTCAGATTGGCGGTGAGCTTGATCGGCGCCGAGAAGCCGCGATTGAGCGAGGGCACCGGCCGCGCCGGCAGGTCGCGGAACACGAACACCTGATGGGCGCGGTCGATCTCGATCACCCCGTCGTGCCGGCCGCCGCCGTCGAGCGCCAGCGGCAGGTCGGCGCCGTCCGGTCCGACGAGGCCGAGCTTGAGCGGGATGGTCGCCGGCTGCTTGGCCGGCTGGCCGGGCGTCGCCGGCACGATCTGCGCCACCTCCAGCCGGTAGCTGCGCTCGCGGCTGTCGTAACTGCCGGTAACCGTGACCTCGGGCGTGCCGGCCTGGGCGTACCACAGCGCGAACGGCGCCAGATCCCGCCCCGACACCTCGGCGAAGCAGGCGAGGAAATCCTCCACCGTCGCGGCGTGGCCGTCATGCCGGGCGAAATAGAGGTCCATGCCGGCTCGGAAGGTCTCCGCCCCCAGCAGGGTTTTCAGCATGCGGATGACCTCGGCGCCCTTCTCATAGACGGTCGCCGTGTAGAAATTGTTGATCTCGTTGTAGATTTCCGGGCGGACCGGGTGCGCCAGCGGCCCGCCGTCCTCGGCGAACTGGTGGCTCTTCAACAGCCGCACGTCGGCGATGCGTTTTACCGGCCGCGAGCGCTGGTCGGACGAGAACTCCTGGTCGCGGAAGACGGTGAGCCCTTCCTTCAGGCACAATTGGAACCAGTCGCGGCAGGTGATGCGGTTGCCGGTCCAGTTGTGGAAGTATTCGTGGGCGATGATCGCCTCGATATTGGCATAGTCGGTGTCGGTGGCGGTATCGGGCGAGGCGAGAACGTATTTGTCGTTGAAGATGTTGAGGCCCTTGTTCTCCATCGCCCCCATGTTGAAGTCCGACACCGCGACGATATTGAAAAGGTCGAGGTCGTATTCGCGGCCGAACGCGGTCTCGTCCCAGCGCATGGCGCGCTTCAGCGCATCCATGGCGTAGCCGCAGCGGCCCTCATTGCCGGGCTCGACATGGATGGCGAGATCGACCGTGCGGCCCGAGGCGGTGACGAAGCGGTCCCGCACCGCCGCGAGATTGCCGCCGACCAGCGCGAACAGGTAGCAGGGCTTGGGGAAGGGGTCGTGCCACACCGCGTAGTGGCGGCTGGTGCCGGCGATGTCGCCGGCCTCGACCAGATTGCCGTTGGCGAGCAGCACCGGCGCCTCGGCGCGCTCGGCCTCGATGCGGGTGGTGTAGACCGCCAGCACGTCCGGCCGGTCGGGGAAATAGGTGATGCGGCGGAAGCCCTCGGCCTCGCACTGGGTGCAGTAGGTGCCGCGCGAGCGGTAGAGCCCCATCAGCTGGGTGTTGGCGGACGGGTCGATGCGGGTGGCCAGCGTCAGCACCAGCGGCCGCGGCGGCGGTACCGGAATGGTCAGCGTGCTGGCGGTGACCTCGAAGGCGGTGGGGCGCAGCGGCCAGTCGTCGAGCGCGATCGAGGTCAGCGCCAGCCCGTCGCCGTCGAGCACGATCGGCGCGTCCGGCCGCCCGGCCGGATTGGGGCGCAGCGCCAGCTTCGCCGTCACCAGGGTTTCGGTCGGGTGCAGCCTCACGTCGAGGTCGACCGTGTCGACCAGCCAGTCGGGGGGGCGGTAGTCCGTCAGACGGACGGGGCGGGCAGCCTCGGTGCGCATCGGTGCTCTCGGGATTGGGAACATTGGATGTAGACTGTTCGGCCCGCGTTAGAAAGACGCAGGGTGAGCGCCGGCGGCACGGCGACGGCCGGCAAGGTGAAGGTTGAGATGCGCGCGATGGTGCTGGAGCGGCCGGGCAGCCCTCTGAGGCTGCGCGAGCGCCCGACCCCGCAGCCGGGGCCGGGCGAGGCGCTGGTCGCGGTCGAGGCCTGCGGCGTCTGCCGCACCGATCTGCACGTCGTCGATGGCGAGCTGCCGGACCCGGCCCTGCCGCTGGTGCCGGGCCACGAGGTGGTGGGGCGCGTCGCGGCTTTGGGCGCGGGCGTCGCCGCGCCGGCGCCGGGCGCCCGCGT
Source organism: Blastochloris tepida (assembly GCF_003966715.1). Lineage (NCBI taxonomy): Bacteria > Pseudomonadati > Pseudomonadota > Alphaproteobacteria > Hyphomicrobiales > Blastochloridaceae > Blastochloris > Blastochloris tepida. The sequence continues at coordinate 2,348,129 of NZ_AP018907.1, read as the reverse complement.
CGGCGTGCCCTGGCTGGGCTTCACCTGCGGCACCTGCCCCTATTGCGCCGCCGGCCGCGAGAACCTGTGCGACCGGCCGCGCTTCACCGGCTACACGCGCGATGGCGGCTATGCCTCGCACGTGGTCGCCGATGCCCGCTTCGTGGTGCCGCTGCCGGAGGAGGGGGATGCCGCCCATCTCGCGCCGTGGCTGTGCGCCGGGCTGATCGGCTGGCGCGCCTACCGGATGGCCGGAGAAGGATTGGCCGGGGAAGGGCTGGCCGGAGAGGGCGCTGCCCTCGGTCTCTACGGCTTCGGCGCCGCCGCCCACATCCTGGCGCAGATCGCCCGCTGGCAGGGCCGGCGGGTCTATGCCTTCACCCGCCCGGGCGATGCCGCCGCGCAGGACTTCGCCCGAAGGCTCGGCGCGGTGTGGGCCGGCGGCTCGGACGAGCTGCCGCCCGAGCTGCTCGATGCCGCCATCATCTTCGCCCCCGTCGGCGCCCTGGTGCCGGCGGCGCTGAAGGCAGTCCGGAAGGGCGGGCGGGTGGTGTGCGGCGGCATCCATATGAGCGACATTCCGAGCTTCCCCTACCGCCTGTTGTGGGAGGAGCGGCAGGTGGTGTCGGTCGCCAACCTCACCCGCGACGATGCCCGCTCGTTCCTGGACGTGGCGCCGCGCGCGGGGCTTCAGACCGACATCACCCGCTATCCGCTGGAGCGGGCCAACGCGGCGCTGGACGATCTGCGCGCGGGGCGGCTGGTCGGCGCGGCGGTGCTCATTCCATAACGGATCGCGCGTCTTCGGCCGGGGCCGGCTTGTGGCGGATCGGCTCGGCGTGGCCGATCGCCCGCGTCACCTCCGGCATCGCGGTCTTGAGCCGCCGCTCCAGCGCGTCGACCGCCGCGTGCACCTGGGCGACCGCCGCCGCCTCGTCGGCGCGGCAGTGGAAATTCACCACCAGCCCGTCGCGGGTGCGACGCAGCCGCACATTGTGAACGTCCGACAGCAGCGGATCGCCCTCGATCAGCGTGCGCAGCAGCTCGGCGACGGTGCGGCTGTCGGCCTCCTGCCCGGCGAGGCCCTGGGTCTGCAGCGGCTCGATGTGGGTTTCGACCTCGACCTTGGCGCCGAGCTCGTCGCGGATCGCCTGTTCGAGCTCGGTGGCGACCTGATGGGCGCGGCCGAGGCTCATCGCCCCGTCCACCTCCAGGTCGAGCGCCACCGCCAGCCGCTCGGGCAGATGGTGCACGGTGACGTGGTGGATCGCGAGGCCGCGATGGGCGGCGATCACCTGGATGCGCTCCAGCATCGATTCGTCGTCGAGCGCCACCGCCACGGTGGTGACGGTGACATCGGCATTGTCGAGCAGCCCGGCGATGGCCGCCCGGATCGCCGTCTTGGTGTCGGCGATGCGCTCCAGCGAATGGGTCCGCGGCACCTGCACCGTGGCCTCGACGAAATGCTGCGGCCCGACCTGCCGCGTGCGCACCCGGTCGACCCCGACCACGCCCTCGACGTCGTGCAGCGCCGCGGTGACGCGCTCGGCGGCGCCGGCCGGCGCGGTGTCCAGCAGCGTGTCGATGGTGTGCCGGCCGAGCCGGACCGCCAGGATCGAGATCAGGATCGCCACCGCGATCGCCGCCACCGAGTCGCCCCAGCCATAGCCCGCGAACGACAGCGCGATGCCGATCAGCACCGGGATCGAGCCGAAGAAGTCGGAGGCGAAGTGCATGGCGTCGCCGGCCAGCGCTTGGCTCTTGGTCTTGATCGCCACCCGCCGCAACTCCAGCGCCCGCCAGCCATTCACCGCCATCTCGATGCCGAGCACGATGAACGGGATCACCGTGAACGCCATCGGCTCGGTCTCGCCGCGCAGCCGCGTGACCGCCTCGACCAGCACGCCGCCGGCCACCAGCAGCAGCAGCGCGGTCTGGATCAGCGCCGCGAGGCTCTCGATCTTGCCGTGGCCGTATTGGTGCTTGGCATCGGGCGGCCGGTCGGCGAGGCGCACCGCGACCCAGGTGACGATGGTGGCGCCGAGGTCGATCAGGCTGTGCAGCGCGTCGCTGATCAGCGCCAGACTGCCGATGGCGACGCCGACGCCGAACTTCGCGGCCGCGAGCGCGCCGCTCGCAACCATCGACACGGTGGTGACGCGTTCCTTCTCGCTGGCCATGGCGGAGGCTTAGGCGGGGACGGGGAGGGCCGTCAACCGACCTCGGGTCGCAGGCTGTGCCGGCGTGCCGGGCAAGCGCGCACGACCCGGGGTCGTCCCGTTCCGCGGGGTGTCAGCCCGGACGGCGCGGAGCGCCGAGCCGGGATCGTCTGCCGGAAAGGCCCCCTTCCGGATGGCGGCCCCGGCGCCTCGCTGCGCTCGGTCCGGGGCGACAGGCTTGTGAAAACGGTCCCCCGCGCGCATTCCGGCCTGCCACAATAGCGGCCCGGACCTCACGCCGACATGCGGTCGCAGGCGAGCCGGCGGGCGGCGACGTGGTCGGTCTTGCCGGAGCCCAGCAGCGGCACCTGATCGATGATGATCACCTCGCTCGGCACCATCAGCTCGCTCACGCCCTTGCTGCGGCCGAACGCCGCGACGTCGCCGCGCTGGGCGGCGACGCGGGTGGTCAGCAGCACGACGCGCTCGCCGCGCCGCGGGTCGGGCACCGACACCACGGCGTGGCTGTCCTCGGGCCACAATTCGCAGATCATCGCCTCCACCGCGGTGAGCGAGATCATCTCGCCGGCGATCTTGGCGAAGCGCTTCACCCGGCCGCGAATGGTGACGTAGCCGTCGGCGTCGATGTCCACCACGTCGCCGGAATCATGCCAGCCGCCGGGCGGCGGCTGGATCTGGCCGGGCCGGTCGGCATTGAGGTAGCCGAGCATCATGTTCGGCCCCCGCAGCCACAATTGGCCGCCGCCCTCCAGCCCCGGCACCGGCTCCAGCCGGGTCTCGATGCAGGGCACCAGCGGCCCCACCGTGCCGTCGCGGTTGAACATCGGCGTGTTCACCGCCACCACCGGCGCCATCTCGGTCATGCCGAAGCCTTCGAGAAGCTGCAGGCCGAAACGCTCGCGATAGGTGCGGCGGGTGTCCATGCGCACCGGCTCGGCGCCGGAGACGATCAGCCGCACCGTGCGGAAGGCGTCGGGCGCGGCGTTGCGGGCATAGCCGGCGAGGAAGGTGTCGGTGGCGAAGAAGATGGTGGCGCGGGTCGAGGCGAGCTGCTCGGGCACCTGCTTGTAGTGCAGCGGCGAGGGGTAGAAGTGCAGCTTCACGCCCGCCACCAGCGGCAGGATCATGCCCGCCGTGAGCCCCAGCGAGTGGAACACCGGCAGCACGCTCAGCAGCTTGTCCTCCGGACCGAAATCGATGCGGCTCGCCACCTGGGCGCAATTGTCCAGGATGTTGCGGTGGGACAGCACCACGCCCTTGGGCGAGCCTTCCGAGCCCGAGGTGAACAGGATGGCGGCCGGCTCGCCCGGCGTGCCGCGCGGCCGCCAGAACACGTGGTCGATCAGGCCGCGCAGCTTCTGCAGCCGGCCGATGCCGCCGCGCAGATCCTCCAGCCAGGCGATCTTCATCGTCGTGCCCAGCGCGGCGGTCAGCGCCTGGAGCTGCGCCCGCTCGATGAAGGTGCGCGAGCTCAGCACCGTGCGCACCTCGGCGGCGCGGCAGGCGGCCAGGATGTTGGCGGCGCCGGCGGTGTAGTTGAGCATCGCCGGCACCCGGCCGGTGGCCTGCAGCGCGAAGAAGGTGACGGCGGTGCCCGCGGCATTGGGCAGCAGCACGCCCAGCGCCTCGCCGGGGCGCGAATAGGGCCGCAGCGCCCGGCCCAGCACCAGCGCGCCGATCGACAGCGTCCGGTAGGTGAAGGCGGCGCCGTTCGAATCGGTCAGCGCCGGATGGTGGGTGCCGTAGCGGCCCGCGGCCTCGCGCAGCGCCGAGAACAGGGTGCGCTCGGTGTCGGAGGTACGGAAGCGGAACTCGGACAGCGCGAAATAGAGCGCCCGGCCGGCGGCGACCCGGCGCACCCGGCCGCGGGAGGCACCCGGATCGGGCCTGACCGGCGAGCCGATATGGGCGGTGATCTTCGGCAGCAGGTGGCGGTTGATCTCGTGCGGCCGGCGCAGCGTGGCGTGCGTGCGCTCGGCGCCGCAGAGCCGGACGGCGGCGATGTCGGCGCCGGTGCGCTGGGCGGCGAGGCCGATCGCCTCCAGCGTCCGCTGCCCGGCCTCGTCCAGCACCGAGCGGTCGGGCGGATAGACCACGAGGGCCGCCCGCTTGGCGGCGAGCCGCCGCAGCGCCAGCGCCTGCCCGAGCCCGGCCGGGGCGGTGACCGCGAGCCCGGCGGCCAGCATCCAGCGCACGTACCATTTTGCCGCAGTGTCCGGCGGCAGGACGTGGAGCGCCCCCGTGCCGAACAGCGCAAGGCCGAACAGCGGGTCGAGATGGCTGGCATGGCAGACCAGATAGATCCGGCGCTGCCCCGGCTCCGTCGCCAGAGTCCGGTCTTCGCACACCTGGAACCGGAACAGACCCCGCAGCACCACCCGCAAAAGACCGCGAACCACCGCCATCAACCCAACCTCGATTCCGCCGGACGGCGGCAACTGAAGGGAGAACACGCCACCGCCCGGGGATCTTGCGAAATCACACGGACGCTCCGGGTTCCCCTTATCGCATTCCCTGTCGCAAAGCCGGTTCGAACGATTGCGCAGTTTGTTTCAACGGGGCGCGTCCCCGGCGGGGACGGGACGACGCGGCTCGGACCCTCATTCGGACCGTCATGCGAGAGGCAATTTAGGCGAAGCGGGCACCTTCGCACGACGGGGGATGTGAAAAATCGTCGCTGCAGCGCAAAAGGCGGCTTTGCTGCGATGCGAATGATTGCCGGCAGGTGCGCAACAGCGGAGAAGAATCTTGAAGAAATGCCGCCGTCCGGCGCAATAAGTTTCACGATGTTTGAAATCCTCCCATATTATCGAGGTTTCTTGACACGCCGGGACGGCCAGACGATCCTTGTCCGGTTTTCAACAGAGGACTTAAGTCCTTGATTGACCAGCCCCCGCACGACCCGACGCTCGATCCGAAGGTCACGCCGACCGCACCGCACGAGGAGCGGCGCACCATTCAATCTGTCGAGCGCGCGCTCGACATTCTCGAAGTGCTGGCGACCGGTACCGACGAGATGCGCCTCAACGAGATCGCCCGGGCGGCGCATCTCAACATCTCGACCTGCCACCACCTCATCACCACGCTGCTCGACCGCGGCTATGTCGGGCAGAACCCGCGCGGACGCACCTATTTCCTCGGCAACAAGACGCTGGAGCTGTCGCGCTCGCGCGCAGCCATGATCGATCTGGTCAAGACGGCGCTGCCGGCGCTGCGTGCGCTCAACCAGTCCACCGGCGAGACCGTCAGCCTCGACGTGCTGCGCGGCAGCGATCTGGTGACGCTGGCGATGATCGAGTCGCGGCACGCCGTGCGCGTCGCCCTCGACGAGGGTGCCAAGGCCGAGGCCGCACACGCCACCGGCAGCGGCAAGTCGATCCTGGCCTGGGTGCCGGAGACCGAGCTCAGCCGCATCATCGAGGAGAAGGGGCTGCGCCGCTTCACCGAGCACACCATCTGCTCCAAGGACGAGCTGATCGAGAATCTGCGGCTGGTGCGGCGCAACGGCTATGCCATCGTGCGCGAGGAGTTCCAGCCCGGCGTGCTGTGCATCGGCTCGGCGATTCGCGACCATACCGGCGCGGTCATCGGCGCGTTGTGCTGCGCCCTGCCGACCTTGCGCGCCACCGACGATGCGGTTGCGAGGGTGTGCAGCGAGGTCAAGGCCGCCGCCGTCAGCCTGTCGCTGCAGCTCGGCGGCGAGCCGTCGGCGCTCGCCAACGAGCTTCGTCCCGGCCGCCTGCCGCCGGAGCGCAACACCGCCGCCTAGACGGAACGTGTCCGGGCCAACGCCGCTCCAACGGCTCCCGGCAGCGAGGCGCTGTCATCGCCGGCGGGTCGGGCTTCCGGTGACAGACCGAGACGAGTTCACGCCAATTTCTGGATTCCGGCTTCGCTGCGCGCCCCTCGAAGAAGCCCCCCACCCCCGACCCCTCCCCACCGCTCGCGAAGCTCGCGGGGGGAGGGGAGAAGCGGGATGCCTCTTCTCCCCTCCCCCCATGAACGCAGTGAATGGTGGGGAGGGGTCGGGGGTGGGGGGCGCGAAGGGGTACGGACCGGGTAGAGTCCTGACAGTTCAGACCGGGCAGATGGTCGACAGGTCACGGTGCATTGGAGGGAGGACCTTCGATGCCATTTTTGGAGACCTGTCGGATGGAGCAGCGGATCCGGATGCTGTCGGACGACGACACAGGGGCGTGGAGCGTATCGGAGCTCTGCCGGCGCTACGAGGTGAGCCGGGATACGTTCTATGCGCGGCGGGCGAGCGGGGCTGCGGACTGGTTCGTGGAGCGGTCGCACGCGCCGTTGCGGTGTCCGCACCGCACCACGGCGATGCTGCGCATTCGAGCCGCTCCAAACCGTCATCCAGTCGTCAAATTCCGCCATCGGATCGGCGCGGCCGGATCGCGTCAACGCGCCACGTCCGCACCGGCCGTTGCTGGCCCGCGCCTGCCGTTATCGGCTGGTCCTTGGGCGGCGGATGGCTATAGGATGGAATCGTGGTGGCCGCGCGGAAATGGTGTTCGGCCGATTGATGGTCCAACGACGCATTGTCCAGGGAACGGGTTCGATCATGTCGCTCGACGCCGAATTGCGCGCCACGCTGCTGCAGCGCCGCGAAAAGCTTCTCGCCGCCGGTGGCGACAAGAAGATCAAGGAGCGCCACGACAAGGGTCTGATGACCGCGCGCGAGCGCTTCGACGCCTTCTTCCAGCCCGACACCTTCCAGGAATACGGCGCCCACATCCGCCACGGCTGCAGCGCCTTCGACATGGCGGACAAGGACATCCCCGCCGATGGCGTGGTGGTCGGCACCGGCCATGTCGAGGGTCGGCAGGTCGCGGCCTTCAGCCAGGATTTCATGTCGGTCGGCGGCACGCTGGGCAAGATGCACGCCCGCAAGATCGTCTGGGCGCAGGACTATGCGCTCAAGAACGGCACGCCGCTGGTCGGCTTCAAGGACTCGGGCGGCGCCCGCATCCAGGAGGGCGTCGACGCGCTGTCCGGCTACGGCGAGGTGTTCTACCGCAATGTCGAGCTGTCGGGCGTGGTGCCGCAGATCGCCATCATCGCCGGCCCCTGCGCCGGCGGCGCCGCCTATTCGCCGGCGCTGATGGACTTCATCATCATGACGCGCACCAATGCGCAGATGTTCATCACCGGCCCGCAGGTGATCAAGGCGGTGTCGGGCCGCGACGTGAGCATGAACGATGTCGGCGGCGCCGACATGCACGCCGCGGTGTCCGGCAACGTCCACCTGCTCGCCGAGAACGACGCCCACGCCATCGCGCTCGCCCAGCAGCTTCTGTCCTATCTGCCGAGCAACAACACCGCCGATCCGCCGCACGCGCCGCGGCCGGAGATCGATTTCGGCCCCGACGAGGGCATGGACGCGCTGGTCGAGTCCGATCCCTCGACGCCGATGAACATGCACGCCATCCTCCGCCGCGTGCTCGACGGCGGCGAGCTGTTCGAGATCCATGCCAGCTTCGCCAGGAACCTGATCGTCGGCTTCGGCCGCATCGAGGGGCTGGTGGTCGGCGTGCTCGCCAACAATTCGATGGAAAAGGCCGGCTGCCTCGACATCGACTCGTCGGACAAGGGCGCGCGCTTCATCCGCTTCTGCAACGCCTTCAACATCCCGCTCGTCACCTTCGTCGACGTGCCGGGCTTCCTGCCGGGCATCGACCAGGAGCGCGGCGGCATCATCCGCCACGGCGCCAAGATGCTGTTCTCCTACGCCGCCGCCACCGTGCCGAAGGTGACCGTGGTCGCCCGCAAGGCCTATGGCGGCTCGTATCTGGCGATGTGCAGCCAGGAGATGGGCGCCGACGTGGTGTTCGCCTGGCCCACCGCCGAGATCGCGGTGATGGGCGCCGATGGTGCGGTCAACATCCTCTACAGCCGCGAGCTCAAGGCGATCGAGGATCCCGAGCTGAAGAAGGCCAAGCGCAAAGAGTTCGTCGAGCACTACCGCGCCGAGTTCGCCTCGCCCTATCTGGCGGCGTCGAAGGGCTACATCACCGACATCATCGAGCCGGAGATGACGCGGGCGATGGTGTCGCTGGGCTTGCGCAAGCTCCTGGCCAAGCGAGAACTGCGTCCGCCCAAGAAGCACGGCCTGATCCCGCTGTGACGCGCGCCCGAACGCTGGCCCGGCCATGACCGAACCCAACCTCGCCTTCGTCCTCACCGATCCGGTTGCGCGGCGGCAGATCGTGGCGCTCCTGCCGGTGCTGCTGACCAGCGCCGGGAACACCGCTCAGGAAGACCGTTCAGGGAACCCAACATGATCCGACATCTGCGCATCACCGTTGACGGCAAGGTCTATGACGTCGTCGTCGAGGAGGTGACCGACCAGGGCGCGACCGGGCCGCACACGCCGCTGCCCACGGCCCCCCCAGCGGCGGCGGTCGCCGCGCCCAAGGCGGCGGCACCTGCTGCGGCATCTGCTGCGACCACTGCGCCGGTGGCGCCGGGAGCTGGCGAGGCGCAGCGCGCGCCGCTGGCCGGCGTCGTGCTGTCGGTCGCCGTCAAGGCCGGCGACGCGGTGGCCGCCGACCAGGAGATCTGCGTGCTGGAGGCGATGAAGATGAAGACCTCGATCTTCGCCTTCAAGGCCGGCACCGTCACCGCCGTGCTGGTGAAGGCGGGCGATGCGGTCGACAGCGACCAGCCGCTGGTGACCATCGCCTGATCGGATCTCCGATCCGCCGACACCGGTGTGCGGCGCGGCCAAGTTGATGCGGACGCGGGTCAATGCGTTCGGGGAAACTGGCCCATCGATCCATCCGGCTCGGTGGCCGGGCAATTCAGACGAAACTGGCAGGCGGACCGGCAGACGGATCTGCAAACGGAGGAGCCCGCATGGACGAGATGACGCTGATCGCAGTGAAGACGTCGGCCACCGCCTTCGTGCTGATGGCGGTGATCGCCGCGCTGTGCGCCGGGCTGATCCGCGTCATCGTCACGGTGCTGGCGCGCAGCAGCCGCGCGCCGGCGCGCGAGGCGCCCGCATTGGCCATGCCGGTGCGCGACGACCGCGCCGAGGTGGCAGCGGTGATCGCCGCCGCGGTGCATGCCGCGCTGCCCGGCCGCCATCGCATCATCCATCTCGGCGAGGCCACGAACGGGCAGGACTGGACGCGCGAGACGCGCACGCGCCTGCACACCTCGCACGCCCCCCGCCGCTGACGGGCCCCATCCCCGCAAGGAGCCGCCATGCTCGACATCTCGTTTCTCGACCTGTTCCAGGGCATCGCGACGCTCGCCGCCGCCGAGACGCACATCGTGGTCGGGCGGCTGTTCCTGATCGCGCTCGGCATCACGCTGATCTATCTCGGTCACAAGGGCGTGCTGGAGGCGCTGCTGATGGTGCCGATGGGGCTCGGCATGGCCACCGTCAATGCCGGCGTGCTGTTCCTGCAGGACGGCAAGACCGGCACGCTGTTTCTCGATCCGCTGGCGAGCGGCACCGAGGCGGTGGTGAATGTGCTGCAGATCAACTGGCTGCAGCCGATCTACACGCTGATGTTCTCCAACGGCCTCATCGCCTGCCTCGTCTTCCTCGGCATCGGCACGCTGCTCGATGTCGGCTATGTGATGCAGCGGCCGCTCCGCAGCATGTTCCTGGCGGTGTGCGCCGAGCTCGGCACGCTGATCACCTTGCCGATCGGCGTCATGCTCGGCCTGCCGATCAGGGAGGCGGCGGCCACCGCCACCATCGGCGGCGCCGACGGCCCGATGGTGCTGTTCGCTTCGCTGATCCTGGCGCCCGAGATCTTCGTCGCCATCACCGTGGTCGGCTATCTCTATCTCGGCCTCACCTATGGCGGCTATCCCTATCTGGTGAAGGCGCTGGTGCCCAAGCGCCTGCGCGCCATCCAGATGCCCACCGAGAAGCAGCGCACCATTTCCAGCTCCGAGAAGATGGTGTTCGCGGTCATCGCCTGCATTCTGTTCTCGCTGCTGTTCCCGGTGGCCTCGCCCCTGTTCCTCAGCCTGTTTCTCGGCGTCATCGTCCGCGAAAGCGGGCTCGTGCAGTTTCGCGACCTGCTCTCCAATCAGGTGCTCTACGGCGCCACCTTCTTCCTCGGGCTGGTGCTGGGCGCGCTGTGCGAGGCCGGCACGATTCTCGATCCCAAGGTTCTGATCCTGCTCGTTCTCGGCATCATGGCGCTGACGTTCTCGGCGATCGGCGGGTTGTTCGGCGGCTACGTGCTCTATTGGCTCAGCGGCGGCAAGTACAACCCGGTGATCGGCATCGCCGCGGTCTCGTGCGTGCCGACCACGGCCAAGGTGGCGCAGAAGATCGTCAGCCACGACAACCCCAACGCCATCATCCTGCCGCACGCGCTGGGCGCCGGCATCAGCGGCGTCATCACCAGCGCCATCTTCGCCGCCATCCTGATCAGCCTGCTCCGGGGGGCGTGAGCGGGAGGGGGATGATCCGCGACCCGGGAGCGGCTATATCCCGGCCATGACGAGTTGACCGCGAAGGGCCGAGACACTACTCGCCTGCAGAGGGCGGCTTCCGGCATGACCACGGCTCGGAGCAGATGCCAGCCCCATCGGCAGAGGACCGCCCGCGGCCTCGACGGCCCGCGCTCCTCTCCGGACGACCTCGCCCGGACATTCGAGGCGAGGCGCCCCCGTTTCCGCCGAACGATGCCAGGGGACCACCGCTTTGCCGAAGACGCTTCAGCATCCCGCCCGGCTGGTGCCTATGGCCTTCTTGTTCGCCATTCTCGCGGGCACCGGCCTTCTGATGCTCCCCATTTCCAGCGCAAACGAGGCTGGCGCCCCGTTTCTGACGGCGCTGTTCACCGCCACCTCGGCGGTGTGCGTCACCGGGCTGATTGTCGAGGACACGCCCACCTACTGGTCAGGGTTCGGGCAGGGCGTTATCTTGGCCCTGTTTCAGATCGGCGGGTTCGGGATCATGAGCGGAGCGACCCTGCTCGGCTATCTGGTCTCGCGGCGGCTAAAGCTCACCTCTCGTCTGATCGCGCAGGCGGAAACCCGCAGCCTGGCGCCCGGCGACATCTTAGCGTTGCTGCGGCTGATCCTCCTGGTGACGGTCGTCATCGAGCTGGCAATGGCCGCATTCCTTTGCGTCCGGCTGCACTATGCCTACGGGGAGCCATGGGACGCGGCAGCGTGGCACGGGCTGTTCCATGCGGTGTCCGCGTTCAACAACGCTGGTTTCTCGACCTACTCCGACAATCTGGTCGGCTTCGCCGCCGACCCTCTGGTTCTCGGCCCGATCATGGTTGCCGTGATCCTGGGCGGTATCGGCTTTCCGGTGCTCAGCGACATCCGCCGAGACCCGCGCCGGCCCGCACGATGGTCGTTGCACACGAAGATCACGCTCCTCGGGACCGGCATGCTGCTGCCCGGCGGCATGCTCATCGTGCTGGCGTACGAGTGGAGCAACCCAGCGACCCTCGGCACGCTCGATCCTGCGGCCAAGCTGCTCGGTGCAGCTTTCCACTCCAGCATGACCCGGACCGCGGGCTTCAACGCCTTCGATATCGGCCAGCTTCGGCCCGAAACGCTTGCCGTCAGTTACGGGCTCATGCTGATCGGAGGCGGCAGCGCAGGCACCGCCGGGGGCATCAAGGTAACAACCTTCCTGGTGCTTGCGCTGGTGGTCTGGGCGGAAATCCGCGGTGAGCCCGACGTCAACGCTTTCGGTCGGCGCATCTCCAGAAATGTCCAGCGACAGGCGCTCTCAGTCGTCCTGCTGGCCGTCGTCCTCGTGGGGGCGGCGACCCTGGCCCTCCTGAGCGTCAGCGACTTCGCCCTGGAGGACGTCGTGTTCGAGGTGATCTCCGCCTTCGCCACAGTGGGGCTGTCGACCGGTATCACCGCTCAACTGCCTCCGACCGGGCAATTGGTCATCATGTTTCTGATGTTCGTCGGCAGGGTCGGCACCATCACCGCCGCGACGAGCTTGGCCCTGAACACCAAGAAGACGCTCTATCGCTATCCGGAGGAACGCCCAATTGTTGGCTAGCAGTTCATCCCCGCGCGACGACGCAGTCGTCGTCATCGGCCTCGGCCGCTTCGGCGGCGCCGTGGCCGGGTCGCTGCTGCGGCTCGGACACGACGTCCTCGGCATCGACGAGAACGCCGCCCTGGTGCAATCCTGGGCGGACCGGCTTACCCATGTGGTGCAGGCCGACTCCACCAACGGCGACACGCTGCGTCGTCTCGGCGTGCATGAATTCGGACGGGCCGTGGTCGGCATCGGCTCCGACCTCGAGGCGAGCGTACTCACCGTGCTGGCACTTTGTGAACTTGGTGTTCCAGACATCTGGGCCAAGGCGAACGGTCCCAAGCACGGGCGTATCCTGGAGCGCACCGGGGCCCATCACGTGGTTTACCCGGAGGCCGACATGGGCGCGCGCGTGGCGCACCTTGTGACCGGGAAGATGATCGACTTCATCGAGTTCGACGACGGTTTCGCGATTGCCAAGACCTCCGCGCCGCACGAGACGGAAGGCAAGACGCTCGCCGAGTCCGCCTTGCGCAGCAAGTATGGCGTCACCGTCGTGGGCGTGAAGCGGCCCAGGGCCGATTTCGGCTATGCGCGGCCGGAGACGATGATCCAGCGAGGCGACCTCCTCATCGTGTCGGGCCCTACCAAATTGGTGGAGGCGTTCGCTGCGATAACCTGATGTCGCCCCTCCGGTGTCCCGACCGACCCAGTTTCCAGCCATACGCATCACGCCAGCCGCGAAATCGAACGGTGGGCCATGTTGTAAGGCGCGCGCGATGTCGCGCAGCGCCGATCGCGGCTTCGCCAGGTGCCGTGGTCATGAAGGAAAGGCGAGTGTAAGGTTCGATCTGGCGCTTGCGTCGGCGCTGTCGCATCTGCAACAGAAAATGGTCTGCAATTCAATAAACATGAGCAACACCAATATGCGGCGGTTTGCTGTTGCGCCGATGCTGGACTGGACCGATAAACATTGCCGGTTCTTCCACCGCCAGCTGACCCGCCACGCGCTGCTCTATACCGAGATGGTCACCACCGGCGCGGTGATCCATGGCGACCGGGGGCGGCTGCTCGGCTTCTCGCCCGAGGAGCAGCCGGTGGCGATCCAGCTTGGCGGCGCCGAGCCGAAGGATCTGGCCGAGGCCGCGCGCATCGCCGAGGGCTTCGGCTATGTCGAGGTCAATCTCAATGTCGGCTGCCCGTCCGACCGGGTGCAGAACGGCCGCTTCGGCGCCTGCCTGATGCGCGAGCCGCAGGTCGTCGGCGACTGCGTGGCGGCGATGAAGGCGGCGGTGAGCCTGCCGGTGACCGTGAAGTGCCGCATCGGCGTCGATGACCAGGATCCCGAGCAGGCGCTCGATGCGCTGGCCGAGGCGGCGGTGGCAGCCGGCGTCGATGCGCTGATCGTGCATGCCCGCAAGGCATGGCTGGAGGGGCTGTCGCCGCGCCAGAACCGCGACGTGCCGCCGCTCGATTATGAGCGCGTCTACCGGCTGAAGCGGGCGCGGCCCACTCTCGACATCATCCTCAATGGCGGCATCGCCACGTTGGAGGAGGCGCGGGCGCATCTCGACCATGTCGATGGGGTGATGCTCGGCCGCGCCGCCTATCAGGAGCCGTGGCGGCTTCTTGCCGTCGATCCCGAGCTTTTCGGCGAGCCGGCGCCGGTGGCCGACATGGCCGAGGCGGTCGAGCGCATGATTCCCTATAGCCGGCGTCACCTCGAGATCGGCGGGCGGCTGTCGGCGGTCACCCGCCACATGGTCGGCGCCTTCCACGCCGTGCCCGGCGCCCGCCGCTTCCGCCGCCTGCTGGCGGAGGGGGCGACGAAGCCCGGTTCTGATGTCGAAGTCATCCGCGCCGCGCTGGCCGAGCTCCGCGGCGGGCAGGGCGACATCGCCGCATAAACGGGATCCCCATGATCGATATTCCGCTTGGCGAACTCGCCGCTCTGTCGGCCGCGCTGCTGGCGGCCGGCATCGTCACCGGCCTGATGGCCGGGCTGTTCGGCGTCGGCGGCGGCGCCGTCATCGTGCCGGTGCTCTATCAGGTGTTCCAGATGATGGGCGTGCCGGAGGAGGTGCGGATGCACCTTGCGGTGGGCTCCTCGCTCGCCATCATCATCCCGACCTCGATCCAGTCGTTCCGCTCGCATTATGCCAAGGGCGCGGTGCGGATGGATGTGCTGAAGGTGTGGGCGGTGCCGGTGGTGGCGGGCGTGATGGCCGGCGGCGTGGTTGCCGCCCATGCCCCGGCGCTGGTGCTCAAGCTGGTTTTCGTGGTGGTGGCCACCACCATCGTCATCAAGACCTTCTCCGGCCGCGACGACTGGCGCCTCGCCGACGACCTGCCGGGGCGTCGGACGCTCGGCTTCTACGGCTTCGGCATCGGGCTGGCCTCGACCCTGATGGGCGTCGGCGGCGGCGCCATGGCCAACATGGTGTTCGCGCTCTACAACCGCTCGATCCACAGCGCGGTGGCGACGTCGTCGGGCCTCGGCGTGCTGATCTCGCTGCCCGGCGCGCTCGGCTACGTCATCGCCGGCTGGCCGAAGATGGCGATGCTGCCGCCGTTCTCGCTCGGTTACGTGTCGCTGATCGGCGCCGCCATGATCGCGCCGACCGCGGCGCTGGCGGCGCCCTATGGCGCGCGGCTCGCCCACCGCCTGCCGCGGCGCAAGCTGGAGATCGCCTTCGGCGTGTTCCTCACCGTGGTGTGCCTGCGCTTTCTGGCCGACATCCTGCTGTAGGGGCGAGATTTACCTGCGCCGCCGGTCAGATGCCCGCCGCGAGCCGTCCGACCTCGGCCAGCACGGCGGCGCGGGCGTCCTCGATGGCCGGTGACTCCGCGTAATAGGCGGCGACCAGAATGGGCGGGCGTCCGCCGGGCGGCCACAGGATGCCGACATCGTTGGTCGCGGCGTGGCCGCCCGAGCCGGTCTTGTCGCCGACCTGCCAGTTCTTGGGCACCCCGGCGCGCAGCCGTTTGTCGCCGGTTCTGTTGGCGCGGAGCCACGCCGCAAGCTGCGCCCGCGAGGGGTCTGAGAGCGCCTCGCCGAGCACCAGCGTGCGCAGGGTCTGCAGCATGGCGAGCGGCGTCGTGGTGTCGCGCGCATCGCCGGGGGTGGCCTCGTTCAGCGCCGGCTCGCGGCGGTCGAGCCTCGTGGCGGCATCGCCGAGGCTGCGCAGATAGGCGGTCAGCGCCGCCGGGCCGCCGAAACTGTCGAGCAGCAGGTTGGCGGCGGTGTTGTCGGAGAGCGTCACCGCCGCCTCGCACAGCGCGCCGACCGTCAAGCCTTCGCCGGCATGTGGCCCGGTGATCGGCGAATAGGGCACCAGCGCCGCCGCGTCATAGGCGATCCGCCGGTCGAGGCGTTCCTCGCCGCGGTCGACCCGCGCCAGCACCAGGCCGGCGGCCAGGAGCTTGAAGGTGCTGCACAGCGCAAACCGCTCGTCGCCGCGATGGGCCGCCGCGCGCCCGCTGCCGGTGTCGAGAATGGCGACGCCGAGTCGGCCGCCGTGCGCCCGCTCAAGGCCGGCGAGTTGTGCCGCGAGGGACGCGTCCCCGCTGTCGGCCTGCGCCGGCCCACAGCCCACGGCCGCCGCGGCGAGCAGCGGGCCGGCAAGCAGGGTGCGGCGGGAGATCATGGCACCACCTTCGGAAATCCGTCTCCCCCCTCCGGCCGGGCGCGCATCACCATCCTGTCGCCGCGCACCTCGAACGAGTCGAGCCGGCTGAGGAAGGTCATGCCGAGCAGGCTGATCTTGAGGTTGTTGCCCGGCTCGGCGACCAGCGCCGGCACCTTGCGCGCAACGATGCCGCCGACGGCGAGCTTCTCGATCACCACCGAGGCCGCCTTGGTGCGGCCGCCGGCGGTCTCCACCGGCACGTCGTAGCGCAGGAAATCGAGCGGCAGGCCGGCCGCCCGCGCGGCATCGATCGTCAGCACCACGGCGGTGGCGCCGGTGTCGACGATCATCCGCACCCGCTTGCCGTTGAGCTCGGCCGGCACCGAGAAGTCGCCGCCGGACCCGCGCTTGACCTCGACGCGCGGCGCATCGTCCCGGCCGGCCTGGACGATATCGGGAATGCTCTCGCCGAGCAGCTTGTGGGCGAGCGCGGCGATCTCGATCCGGTAGGTGTAGCCGAGCGCCAGCACGGTCACGAGCCCGACATAGACCAGCACCGTGCGCAGCACCTCGATAAGCTGGCCGTGATACATCAGATAGGCGAGGGTGCCGGCGATCGCCACCAGCGCGAGCCGCCAGGAAACCCCGGCGAGATCGGCGATCGCCATGCCGGCGATGATGCCGCTCTGCTCGCGGGCGCCGAACCCCAGCACCAGCACGGCCACCGCGGTGACCAGAATGACGAACGGCCGCGAGGATTTCACAGCGCGCCCTCGTCGCGGGCGGCGAGGCGCGCCAGCCGCGCCGGCAATTCCCCCATCACCCGCTCGCGCTCGGCCTGGGACATGGTTCGCCAGCCGGCGATCTCCTCGATCGTGCGGCCGCAGCCGATGCACAGCCGCCACGCCGGATCGAGGGTGCAGACCTTGATGCAGGGGCTGGCTGGGGTCATCGGGCTGTTGTCGGGCGATTCCGAAGCTGGCATCGGGACCATAATGGCTCAGGTCGCGACCGCAATCACCGCCCGCTGCGGCGCAGGCGCCCGTAAGCCGCCGCTGATAACCTGAAAATAGCCGGCGGAAAACCCGCAAATCGATGCGCCGCCGGACCAAGGGGCGTTCGCCCGGCCTCGCCTGACAGGCCGGCAGCGGGCTGCCGCAACCGGTGGCTGGATTGCCCAGCCCGCGCGCCGGCCGCTATAGGTCGCGCCACGCTGGCGCCGACCGCGCCGCTGGGCAGCATCGGCCGGCGACGCGCGCCCGGCCCGCAACGCCTGCCCACACCCCTTCGCAGGGCCGCAAGCCGCCGCCGCGCCGCCCGCCCGATCGCCCTGCCTCACGCCCCGGAGCCAGACCCATGTCCGAACGTTCGTCCGAAGCCGCCGGTCCCACCGGCCTTCCCTTCGACGACATCCGCCGCCTCGTCGCCCAGATGCCGGGCCCGGACGAGAAGGCGGTGGCCGCCATCCGCGCCCGCGACGCCGAGCTGACCAAGCCGCCGGGCTCGCTGGGCCGGCTGGAGGCGCTGGTCGAGTGGCTCGCCGCCTGGCAGGGCTCGACCCGGCCGATGGTCGAGCGGCCGCTGGTGGCGATCTTCGCCGCCAGCCACGGCGTCACCGCCCGCGGCATCTCGGCGTTTCCGGATTCGGTCAACCGCCAGATGCTCGACAATTTTTCGGCCGGGGGCGCCGCCATCAACCAGCTTTGCGCCGCCTACGGCCTGGGGCTGAAGGTGTTCGACCTCGCCATCGACCAGCCGACGCCGGACATCTCGGCCGAGGCGGCGCTGAGCGAGCCGGCCTGCGCCGCCACCATGGCCTATGGCATGGAGGCGATCGCCGGCGGCATCGACCTGTTGTGCGTCGGCGAGATGGGCATCGGCAACACCACCATCGCCGCGGCGATCTACCACGCTCTCTATGGCGGCCAGCCGCAGGATTGGGTCGGCCCCGGCACCGGGCTCGACCACGAGGGGGTGCGGCGCAAGGCGCAGGTGATCGGCGAGGCGGTAGCCCTGCACCGGGCCGGCGACGGCGATCCGCTGGAGGTGCTGCGCCGCCTCGGCGGCCGCGAGGTGGCGGCGATCGCCGGCGCCATCCTGGCCGCCCGCCACCAGCGCGTGCCGGTGATCCTCGACGGCTTCGTCACCACCGCGGCGGCAGCCGTGCTGCATGCGATGGATGCCCGCGCGCTCGACCACTGCCTCGCCGCCCACTGCTCGGCCGAGCCCGCCCATGTCGAGGTGCTGCGCCGCCTGAACAAGACGCCGCTGCTCGATCTCGGCATGCGGCTGGGGGAGGGGTCGGGCGCGGCGATCGCCGCCGGCATCGTCAAGGGCGCCTTAGCGTGCTGGCGCGACATGGCGACGTTCGAATCGGCCGGCGTTGCCACCAAGGGCACGTGACGGTACAGGGTTTTCACCCCGGACGAACTCGGTAGGGCGGAATAGCGTAGCGTATTCCGCACTTCCGCAGATTCCTCGGCGCAATACGCTTTCGCTATTGCGCCCTACGCTTCCGCGTCATCCCGGCCGAGGCGAAGCCGAGAGCCGGGATCGTTCTCCGGAAAATGTCCCCCACCTGCAAACGGTCCCGGATCGCGCTTCGCTTGTCCGGGACGACGACCTTGGCCACGGCCCCGGCTCGCACTTCGCTTGTCGGGGGCGACGACCTCCATTTCGGCCGTCCGTCTTGACACCGGCCTGATCCTCATAAAGATATGTTTATGTCTTTAGAGGTGATGGATGGCCGAGCCGCTCTCGTTCCAGCAGGCGCTTGAGGGTCTCAAGGCGGCCGGCGAGGCGACGCGGCTGCGTCTGCTCTTGCTGCTCGCCGAGGCCGAGCTGACGGTGACCGAGCTGGTCGACATCCTGCGCCAGTCGCAGCCGCGCATCTCCCGCCATCTCAAGCTCCTGGCCGAGGCCGGCCTCGTCGAGCGCTTCCGCGAGGGCGCCTGGGCGTTCTACCGCAAGGCCGGGCGCGGCCCGGGCGCGGACGCCGCCGACGCGCTGCTCGGTCTGGTCGATCCCGCCGACCCGGTGGTGGCGCGCGACCGGGCGCGGCTCACCGAGGTGCGCGCCGCCCGCGCCGCCGCGGCCCAGGCGCACTTCGCCCGCCTCGCGCCGGAGTGGGACCGCATCCGCTCGCTGCACGTCGCCGAGGAGGCGGTGGAGCAGGCGATCGTCGAGGCCGCCGGCACCCAGCCGGCCGGCACGCTGCTCGATCTCGGCACCGGCACCGGCCGCATTCTGCAGCTTCTGGCGCCGAAGGTCGGCCACGCCGTGGGGCTCGATGCCAGCCCGGCGATGCTGGCGATCGCCCGCGCCAATCTGGAGAAGGCCGGGATCCGCAATGCCGAGGTGCGCCAGGGCGACCTGTTCGCGCCGCCGTTCGTCCTGGCCTCCTTCGACCTCGTGGTGGTCCATAGCGTGCTGCACTATCTCGACGACCCGGCCGGCGCGCTGCGGCAGGCGGCCTCGCTGGTGGCGCCGGGCGGCCGGCTGCTGGTGGTCGATTTCGCCGCCCACACCCAGGAGTTCCTGCGCAGCGAGTTCGGCCACCGCCGCCTCGGCTTCGCGCCTTCGGAGGTGGCGGGCTGGATGCAGGCGGCCGGCCTCGACGTGATCGCCGAGCGGGCGCTGGAGCCGCCGGGCGGCGAGGGCGACAAGCTCACCGTTCTGTTGTGGGTCGGGCGCGATCGGCGCGCCGGCCGCGCCGAAGACCGAAACCGCGAGGTTGCGTGATGACCCTTTCTTCCTGTCGCCCCTCCCGCTTCGTGGGCGGCCCCGGCATCTCGGTGTCGTTCGAGTTCTTTCCGCCCAAGACGGCGGAGATGGACGCCCAGCTCTGGGAGTCGATCACCCGGCTGGCGCCGCTCAATCCCGCCTTCGTGTCGGTGACCTATGGCGCGGGCGGATCGACGCGCGAGCGCACCCACGCCATCGTCAAGCGCATCGTCGAGGAGACCGCGCTGAAGCCGGCGGCGCACCTCACCTGCGTCGCCGCGACGCGCGAGGAGATCGACGCGGTGATCCACGCCTATTGGGCGGCCGGCGTGCGCCACATCGTGGCGCTGCGCGGCGATCCGCCCGCCGGCCCCGGCACCGTTTATGAGCCGCACCCCGGTGGCTACGCCCATTCGACCGACCTCGTCGCCGGCATCAAGAGGATCGCCGATTTCGAGGTGTCGGTGTCGGCCTATCCCGAGAAGCACCCCGAGAGCGCCTCGATCGAGGCCGATCTCGACGTGCTCAAGGCCAAGGTGGAGGCCGGCGCCAGCCGCGCCATCAGCCAGTTCTTCTTCGACAACGCCCACTTCCTGCGCTATCGCGACCGCGTCGCCGCCCGCGGCCTCCACATTCCCATCGTGCCGGGCATCCTGCCGGTGATGAACTTCAAGCAGGCCAAAAGCTTCGCCGAACGCTGCGGCACCGAGGTGCCGGGCTGGCTGGCCCGCCGCTTCGAGGGGCTCGACAACGACCTCCGGACCCGCGAGCTGATCGCGGCGGCGGTGGCGGCCGAGCAGGTGCTCGATCTGGTGGACCACGGCGTCACCGAGTTCCATTTCTACACCATGAACCGCGCCGATCTGGTCTATGCCATCTGCCACCTGTTGGGCCTGCGGCCGGTCGCGGCACAGGCGGCGGCGTGAGCGTTCCCTTATAGTGGGGGCAGGAATTCGGGAGATCGCCATGGTCGAGCCGGACAATCTGGTGCTGTCGCCGCTGCGTGAGATCCGCGCCGACATGACGGGCATGCGGGGGGAGATGGCGGCCGGTTTCAGGGCCGTCGAGGCGCGGATCGCCGCTCTCGACATCAAGATCGACAACGTCAAGCAGGCGGCGTTCGGCGAGTCGGTGCTCGGCCGCTACGCCGCGGCCGAGGTCGAGGAACGGCTCGCCGAGATCGAGCGCCGCCTCGCCGCGCTCGAAACGCGCTCCTGACCGCGAGAAGACCGGCCATGGACCAGCGCCTCAGCCTCATCACCCTCGGCGTCGCCGACCTTGCCCGTGCCCAGGCCTTCTATGAGCAGGGCCTGGGCTGGGCGCGCGCCGACGTGCCGGGCGAGGGCATCGCGTTCTACCAGCTCGGCGGGATCGCGCTGGCGCTCTATCCGTGGGACGCGCTGGCCGAGGATGCGCAGCAGCCGCCTGCGCGCGGCGGCTTCGCCGGCATCACGTTTGCCCACAATTGCCGCTCCACGGACGAGGTCGATGTCGTGCTCGCCCGCGCGGTCGCGGCCGGAGCGAAGCTCGTCAAGCCGGCCCAGACTGTGTTCTGGGGCGGCTATTCCGGCTATTTCGCCGATCCCGACGGCCATCTCTGGGAGGTGGCCTTCAATCCCTTCTTCCCGCTCGCTGCGGACGGCGCCCTGGTGCTGCCTCAGCCCGCTGCATAGAGTTCAGCCCATGCCCGACTCTGCCGCCCCGTCACTCGCCCGCGTCCGCCTCAACGAGGCCGCGCGCGAACGCATCCTGGTGCTCGATGGCGCCATGGGCACGATGATCCAGCAGCTCAAGCTGACGGAAGCCGACTTCCGCGCCGAGCGCTTCAAGGACTGGCCGCGCGACCTCAAGGGCAACAACGACCTGCTCAATCTGACGCGCCCCGACGACGTACGCGCCGTGCACCTCGCCTATTTTCGCGTCGGCGCCGACATCGTCGAGACCAACACGTTTTCCTCCACCACCATCGCCCAGGCCGACTACGGCATGGAGTCGCTGGCCTATGAGCTGAACCGCGAGGGCGCTCGCCTCGCCCGCGAGGCGGCCGACGCCGCCGAGGCCGAGGACGGCCGCCCGCGCTTCGTCGCCGGTGCGCTGGGGCCGACCAACCGCACCGCCTCGATCTCGCCGGACGTCAACAATCCCGGCTTCCGCGCCGTGACCTTCGACGATCTGCGCATCGCCTATGCCGAGCAGGTGTGCGGCCTGCTCGACGGCGGCGCCGACCTGCTGCTGGTCGAGACCATCTTCGACACGCTCAATGCCAAGGCCGCGGTGTTCGCGATCGAGGAGGTGCTGGCCGAGCGCGGCCGCGACGTGCCGGTGATGATCTCCGGCACCATCACCGACCTGTCGGGCCGCACGCTCTCCGGCCAGACGCCGACCGCCTTCTGGTATTCGCTGCGCCACGCCCGGCCGTTCTCGATCGGGCTGAACTGCGCGCTGGGCGCCAAGGAGATGCGCGCCCACATCGCCGAGATCGGCCGCATCGCCGATACGCTGGTGTGCGCCTATCCCAACGCGGGTCTCCCCAACGAATTCGGCCTCTATGACGAGAGCCCGGCAGCGATGGCGGCGCTGGTCGGCGAGTTCGCCGAGGCGGGCCTCGTCAACATCGTCGGCGGCTGCTGCGGCACCACGCCCGACCATATCGCGGCAATCGCGAACGCGGTTTCCGGCAAGCCGCCGCGCGCCATACCCGAGATCGCGCCGCTGCTGCGCCTCGCCGGGCTTGAGCCGTTCACGCTGACGCCCGAGATCCCGTTCGTCAATGTCGGCGAGCGCACCAACGTCACCGGCTCGGCGCGCTTCCGCCGCCTGATCAAGGAGGGCGACTACACCACCGCGCTCGCGGTGGCGCGCGATCAGGTGGAGAATGGCGCGCAGGTGATCGACGTCAACATGGACGAGGGCCTGCTCGATTCCGAGGAGGCGATGGTGACGTTCCTGCACCTCGTCGCTTCGGAGCCGGACATCGCCAAGGTGCCGGTGATGATCGACTCCTCCAAATGGACGGTGATCGAGGCCGGGCTGAAGTGCGTGCAGGGCAAGCCCATCGTCAACTCGATCTCGCTGAAGGAGGGCGAAGCGGAGTTCCTGAAGCGCGCCGAGACGCTGCGCCGCTACGGCGCCGCCGCCGTGGTGATGGCGTTCGACGAGACCGGCCAGGCCGACACCTTCGAGCGCAAGATCGGCATCTGCCGGCGCGCCTATGATCTCCTCACCGCCCACGGCTTTCCGCCCGAGGACATCATCTTCGATCCCAACGTGTTCGCGGTGGCGACCGGCATCGAGGAGCACGCCAATTACGGCGTCGACTTCATTGAGGCGACGCGCTGGATCCGGGAGAATCTCAAGCACGCCCACGTCTCGGGCGGCGTGTCGAACCTGTCCTTCTCGTTCCGCGGCAACGAGCCGGTGCGCGAGGCGATGCACGCGGTGTTCCTGTTCCACGCCATCAAGGTCGGCATGGACATGGGCATCGTCAATGCCGGCCAGCTCGCGGTCTATGACGATCTGCCGGCCGAACTGCGCGAGGCCTGCGAGGACGTGGTGCTGAACCGCGGGCCCGACGCCACCGAGCGGCTGGTTGCGCTGGCCGAGCGCTTCCGGGGCACGGGCGGCGCGGCCGTCAAGGAAGCCGACCTGTCGTGGCGCCAGCAGCCGGTCGAGAAGCGGCTGGAGCACGCGCTGGTGCACGGCATCACCGAGTTCATCGAGGCCGACACCGAGGAGGCGCGCAGCCAAGCCGAACGGCCGCTGCACGTCATCGAGGGGCCGCTGATGGCCGGCATGGGCGTGGTCGGCGATCTGTTCGGCGCCGGCAAGATGTTCCTGCCGCAGGTGGTGAAGTCGGCGCGCGTGATGAAGCAGGCGGTGGCCTATCTCATGCCGTTCATGGAGCGCGAGAGGGCCGAGCGCGGCCAGAGCGGCGAGGGCTCGTCAGCCGGAAAGATCTTGCTCGCCACCGTGAAGGGCGACGTCCACGACATCGGCAAGAACATCGTCGGCGTCGTGCTCCAGTGCAACAATTTCGAGGTGGTCGATCTCGGCGTGATGGTGCCGGCGCAGAAGATTCTCGACGCCGCGCGCGAGATGAAGGCCGATATCATCGGGCTGTCCGGCCTCATCACCCCCTCGCTCGACGAGATGGTGACAGTGGCCACCGAGATGGAGCGCCAGGGCTTCGAGGTGCCGCTGATGATCGGCGGGGCCACGACCAGCCGCGTCCACACCGCGGTGAAGATCGCCCCGCAATACGAGAAGAGCCAGGCGGTCTATGTCACCGACGCCAGCCGCGCCGTTGGCGTCGCCGCCTCACTGCTGAACCCGCAGACCCGCGGCACCTACATCGCCGATCTCAAGGCGGAATACGCGAAGATCGCCGAGGCACACGCGCGCGGCGCCATGCGCAACGAGCGCCTGCCGATCGAGGCGGCACGGGCGAACCCGTTCAAGCCGGACTTCGCCGGCTATGCGCCGCCGCGGCCGGGCTTCCTCGGCACGCGGGTGTTCGAGGACTACGATCTCGCGGCGCTGGTGCCGTTCATCGATTGGACGCCGTTCTTCCACGCCTGGGATCTCAAGGGCCGCTATCCGGCGATCCTCGACGACGAGACGGTGGGGCCGGCGGCGCGCGCGCTGTTCGCCGACGCGAAAGCCATGCTGGCGACCATCGTCGCCGAGAAATGGCTCGCCGCGCGGGCGGTGGTCGGCTTCTGGCCGGCCAACCGCATCGACGACGACATCATGCTGTTCCGCGACGACACGCGCTATCTGCCGCTCGCCACGCTGCACACGCTGCGCCAGCAGATCGCCCGACGCGACGAGACGCGCGCCCACACCGCGCTCGCCGATTTCGTGGCGCCGCTGGAGAACGGCCTGCCGGATTATGTCGGCGGCTTCGTGGTCACTGCGGGCCTGGGCGAGGAGGCGAGGAGCGCCGCCTTCAAGGCCGCGCACGACGACTATTCGTCGATCCTGCTCAAGGCGCTGGCCGACCGGCTGGCCGAAGCCTTCGCCGAGCACCTGCACCTCAAGGTGCGCCGCGAACTGTGGGGCTATGCCGCCGACGAGGCGCTGACGCCCGACGACATCGTCGCCGAGCGCTATCGCGGCATCCGCCCGGCGCCGGGCTATCCGGCCCAGCCCGACCACACCGAGAAGGCGGTTCTGTTCGACCTGCTGGGCGCCGAGCGGATCGGCGTGACGCTGACCGAGAGCTTCGCCATGTCGCCGGCCGCCTCGGTGTGCGGGCTCTATCTCGCCCATCCGGAGGCGCACTATTTCGGCGTGGCCAAGATCGAGCGCGATCAGGTGGAGGATTACGCCCGCCGCAAGGGCTGGAGCGTGGAGGAAGCCGAGCGCTGGCTGGCGCCGGTGCTGGCCTATCAGCCCGGCCTGCGCCGCGCCGCCGCGGAGTGATACGGTTTCCGGCTGATCAAGCCGGAGAACCGTATGCTGTTTGCCGAAAAATCCCTTTCAGATCAGGGATTTTTCGGCGAGACCGTTTCCGGTATCCCGAAGGGATCAACCGGAAACCGTATGAGAGTGCTCCCCCAAAATGCATCGGCCGGGGCAGAGGACCCCGGCCGTGGTCGGTATTCATTGGGTTGGATTTCGAGGTCGGATTTGTCCGGTTTGCCGCGGAACCGCGCGACACGACACAAGCATCAGATCATGCGCAGAAGAATGGCGCCGACGAAGGCGAAGGCCACTCCCGCAGCCAGGACGTTCAGCTTGTAGGCGATGTCCACCAGGCACCTCCCTTTGTTAACGAGCGGAAAACTACCAGGATCGGCCGGGCGGCCGAAACGAATTCATCGCTGCAGCGCCGCGCGCATCTCTACCATAATACCTCTATTGTGACGGGGTGATTCGGCAAGCCGCTGGGATCGGCCGCTGTTTCCTTTTTGCAACGCACAAACGAATTATGAACGGTCGATGAAGGCGGGCGGCGGGGCGAGGGCGGCAACGCCGCTACGCGAGAGTCATTCCATCCTGCGCGCTGCCGAGGCCGCCTGCGGGCCCGTCTTGCTGCCGTTGACCACTATGGCACTCGGTGCTATAGAGCCACGTGGTCCGTTTGGGCTGATCTACGTTTCAGGTCTCATTTCGAATGAATCATACTTCAGAGGATTTCAATGCGGGCTTTCAAAACCAAGGATTTCGCCAAGGACGCAAGTCGAAATGATGTCCCAGACACGGCGTTGTTCGAGGCGGTTTCTCGCGCCGAGGCGGGGTTGATCGATGCCGAACTGGGGAAGTTTCTGATCAAGCAGCGTGTTGCGCGCATCCGATCGGGCCGGTCGCGAGGGTTCCGGGCGATTGCGGTCTTTCGGAAAGGTGATCTGGCAGTCTTCGTGCATCTCTTCGGGAAGAACGAGAAATCGTCCCTGACGCCAGTGGAGGAGAGCACGTTTCGCGAAGCGGCGAAGATCATTGCGGCTCTGCCTCAGGACAAGATCGCCGCCCTGGTGGCAGCCGGCGAATGGATAGAGTTGAACAATGAATAGTGGGGTGAAGTACCGCAGCCGGCCGTTGCGCTCCATTCATCAGGCGATGGCCGGGCTCGAGCGTGTCGGCGCGCTCGACAAGGAGACAATGCGCAACTTTGATGTCGCGTGCCTGACGCCGGTCGTTGACCTGACGCCGAGCGACATCCGCACGATCCGAGAAGCGGCCAATATGAGCCAAGCGACCTTCGCTCTGGCTCTCAATGTCACGTCCTCGCTGGTCAGCAAATGGGAGCGCGGCGAGAAGAAGCCCGGCGGGCCATCGCTGAAGCTGCTGACGCTTGCGAGCCGGAAGGGCATCGCCGCCATTCTCTGATTGAGCCACGGCGCTGTGACCGCGACGGCATGGCGCGAAGGCTGCCGTGGTTGAGGATTCGTCAACGGAATCGTCCGCATTCTCCGCGCCATGTCGCGAGTCATTCCCCGCATCGTGGTGGCGGCGGCCGTCGCCAGCGTCGTTGCCGGCTGCGGGCTGCGCATGTTCGAGCAGCGCGAGCCCTGGCGCACGGAAGCCGAAGTCGCCTGCATCTCCGAAGGGCAGGTGAGGCCGAGCGACCATATCCGGCCGGCCTCGGAGATCGACGGGGAAGGGGCCTGCGGCATGACCCGGCCGTTCAAGGTCTCCGCCTTCGCCGACGGCTTCATCGCGGTGAAGCCGCAGGCGACCCTGGCCTGCCCGATCATCCCGCAATTGCAGGCGTGGGTGTCGGAGAGCATCCAGCCCGCGGCGATGCGCTGGTTCGGCCAGCCGGTGGTCGAGATCCGGCAGATGTCGTCCTATTCGTGCCGCGGCCAGAACGGCCAGGCGGGCGCCAAGATTTCCGAGCACGCCTTCGGCAATGCGCTCGACATCGGCTCGTTCAGGCTGGCCGACGAGCGGGTGGTCTCGGTGCGCGACCACTGGACCCGCGGTACGCCGGAGGAGAAGGGCTTCCTGCGCGAGGTGGCCGGCGCCGCCTGCAGGCGCTTCACCACCGTGCTCGGCCCCGGCTCCAACATTTTCCACTACGACCACATCCACGTCGATCTGGCCCGCCGCAAGTCGCGCGACATCTGCAAGCCCGGCGTGCTGCCGACCGGTCCGTCGCCGGCCGACCTGATGGTGCGCAAGGGGCCGGAGCTCAACAGGAGCCCGGATCCCGCCCGGGGCCCGGTTCCCGTTGCCGGCATCGCTGCCGGCCGGCCGGATGCGATGCCGACCGGCGCGATCCGCCAGAGTGCGCTGCCGCCGCCCCGGCCGGTCGCGCAGCGGCCGATCGATCCGCAGTCGATCGACGAGGCGATGCCCGGCGGCCGGATGCCCACCGCCATCCCCGGCTCGGACTGAGCGGCGCGGTCATTCCCGGCCGAGGCAAAGCCGAGAGCGAGTAGGGCGGATCAGCGAAGCGTAATCCGCCACTTTCGCTGCTCGTCTCGGCGCAATACGCTTCGCGATTGCGCCCTACGATGCTCGGGCTTCGTCATCCCGGCCGAGCGCAGCGAGAGCCGGGATCGTTCTCCGGAAAAGACCTCCTTTCCGGCTGACGGTCCCGGGTCGCGCGCGCTGCGCGCTTGCCGGGACGACAGAGAAACCCCGCGCGCCCCGCCCAAATTTTCAGTGTGTAGGGCGGATTAGCGAAGCGTAATCCGCCACGTCCGCCATCAGCCTTGCGTCACGGATCGGCGCAATACGCTTCGCTATTGCGCCGTACGCGCCGTTCGGGACGGCACGCGGGTCAGAACAGCCCGAACATCCTGGCCGGATTGGCGCGGGTATCGGCGGGCTTCGGCTCGACCGGCGGCACCAGCGGCACCGGGTCGTCCACCGGCGGCAGCGCCGACATCACCCGGCTCGCCGGGAAGGTGACGATCACCTCGGTGCCCTCGCGCACCTTGGAGGCCAGCGTGAACGTGCCACCGTGCAGGTCGACCAGGCTCTGGACGATCGGCAGGCCGAGTCCCGCCCCCTGTTCGGCGCTCTTGATGGCGTTCGAGCCCTGGCCGAACGACGACAGCACCACCGGCAGCTCGTTCTCGGGGATGCCGGGGCCGTTGTCCTTGACGGTGAGGTACTGCCCGCCCGAGGCCGTCCAGCCGACCTTGATGCAGATCTCGCCGCCCTGCGGCGTGAACTTGATGGCGTTGGAGAGCAGATTGAGGGTGATCTGGCGCAGCGCGCGCTCGTCGGCCCACAGCGCCGGCAGGTCGGTCTCGTAGAGCTCGGTGATCTTGATGCCGCGCGTCTTGGCCCGCATCGACAGAAGCCGCACGCAATCCTCCGCCACCGCCACCAGCGGCACCGATTCCTCGTTGAGCTGGTAGCGCCCGGCCTCGATGCGCGACAGGTCGAGGATCTCGTTGATCAGCGTCAGCAGGTGCTGGCCGGAGGCGTGGATGTCGGCGGAATATTCCTTGTAGGTCGCCACCTTGTGCGGGCCCAGCACCTCGGTCTTCATCACCTCCGAGAAGCCGAGAATGGCGTTGAGCGGCGTCCGGAGCTCGTGGCTCATCTGCGCCAGGAAGCGCGACTTGGCGACATTGGCCGCCTCGGCGCGGCGCGCCGCCTCGTCGGAGCGCGCCTTGGCCTGTTCCAGCTCGCCGATCAGCGCCTCCTTTTCGGCCCGCGCCTCCAGCATCGCCAGCGCGTTGGCGTGCAGGTGGCGCGCCAGCGCGTAGTAATAGATTTGGCCGGCGGCGGCGATGCCGGCGAGAACATAGTCCTGCGGCCGGCCGGAGGTGGCGTAGATCGTCACCAGCGCCACGGTCACCGGCAGCGTGCCGGCGATCGCCGCGCTCGGCAGCCCGGCCGACAGCAGGCTGAGCACGGTGGTGAACAGCAGCATGGCGAACAGGGTGAACTCCCCGGCGCCGGGCGTGCCGTTGCCGTGAAGCTGCATGACGTGCACCACCCACGAGGCGCCGAGCAGGAAGTCGAGCGCGGTCAGCAGCACGCGGGTCTGCCGCACCCGCATCGGGCTGGCGTCCGAATCGACGAACTTGCGGCAGACGAGGATGGCGATGCCGTGGATCGCCAGCACCAGGGCGGTCCACGCCGCGGCGGTGAGCGGCCCGCTCCACATCGCCGACGACAGGCCGACCACCACGATCAGCAGCAGCATCGGCAGCGCCGCCGTCAGCCGGCTCTTGGCGAACAGCCGCGTCAGCTCCAGGTCGAACGCCGGGCGGGTGCCGGTGGTCGAGGTCAGCCGGTCGCGGGCCTCGCGCACGCGCCGCGCCGTAGCGCGCCGCCGTTCGTTCGCGGCGCGCACGGCATCGTCCATCTCGCGCCGCTCCGAACCGGTCGCCGTCACCACGCCTTCCCCACCCCGTTCATGAAGCGAGATTGAACGAAGATGGTTAAGGCGCCCCTGATGGACATGGTTAACGCTGTCGCCTTCGCCTCAACACGGCAGCGAGGGGACGTTGACGCGGGGGACGTTAACGCGGGGGGCGGTAATCTCGGCGCATGGCCTTCCGATTCGCCCGCCGCTGGCCGCTGCCGCTCGACATTGCCGGCGCGCTTGTTCTCGCGCTCGGCGTGGCGTGGCTCGGCACGCTCGGCGGCTCGCCCACCTGGACCGGCGGATCGGGTGAGGTGTCCGGCATCGCCCGGGTGATCGACGGCGACAGCCTGCGCATCGGCAATGCCGAAATCCGCCTCTACGGCATCGACGCGCCCGAACGGTCGCAGACCTGCGAGCGCGACGGCCGGTCCTGGCCGTGCGGCGAGGCCGCCCGCCGCCGGCTGGCCGATCTGGCCGAGTATCGCCTGATCCGCTGCCGGGTGCGCGACACCGACCGCTACCGCCGGGCGGTATCGGAGTGCGAGGCGGGCGGCGCCGACCTCGCCCGGCAGATGGTGCGGGACGGGCTCGCGGTGGCCGAGAGCGGCTATTTCGTCGAGGAGGTCCAGGCCCGCATCGGCGGGCGCGGCCTGTGGGCCGGCCGGTTCGTGCGGCCGTCGGAATGGCGGCGCAGCCACCCGCACCCGCCGCATTGACACGGTTTCCGGTTGATCCCTTCGGGATACCGGAAACGGTATGAACCCGTCCGACCCCTTTACGTCCGCCGCGCAACACACCATGTTCGGGGCATGAAACAGGGTTATCTTCTGATCGGCCTCCTGGCCGCGACGATCATCGTGTCCGCCATCCTGTTCACGACCAATCCGGACATGGCGCAGCGCTATGCCGAGATGCGGCGCGAAGCCACCCTGAGCGAGGACGTCCAGAACGTCGTCATGCT
Organism: Blastochloris tepida; assembly: GCF_003966715.1. Classification (NCBI taxonomy): domain Bacteria; kingdom Pseudomonadati; phylum Pseudomonadota; class Alphaproteobacteria; order Hyphomicrobiales; family Blastochloridaceae; genus Blastochloris; species Blastochloris tepida. The sequence continues at coordinate 2,317,879 of NZ_AP018907.1, read as the reverse complement.
GGTGATCGCGCTCGGCGTTGGCGGCTATCTCGGCTGGCATTACCTCAAGCGCGATTGAGCGCGAGCGGGGAGCGCAATCCTGGCTGCAGGCCGCCCGGCTTGCGCCGCCGAAGACCATGTCACACGGAAGCCGGCCGCCGCGGCCGGCGTTCCGCATTCCGCATCAGGAGGACCTCATGTCTGTCGCCGCCGAACAGGTGCGCGCTGCACTCGCTGCCATCCGCACCCCGGACGGCCGCCCGCTGACCGAGGCGGGCGTGCTCTCCGACATCGTCGTCACCGACGGCAAGGTCGCCTTCTCGCTCACCGTCGCCGCACCGCAGGTCAAGGCGTGGGAGCTGGTGCGCCAGGCCGCCGAGGTGGCGGCCAAGGCGGTGCCGGGCGTGACCGACGCCTTCGTGGCGCTGACCGCCGAGCGCGCCCCCGGCCATGAACGCGCGGCCGGTGAGCGGGCCGCCGGCGCGGCCCCGGCCCGGCCGGCGGCGGCCCCGGGCATCCGCAGCCAGGGCATCCCCAACGTGTCCCACATCATCGCGGTCGCCTCCGGCAAGGGCGGCGTCGGCAAGTCGACCACCGCGGCCAATCTGGCGCTCGGCCTGCAGAGCCTCGGGCTCAAGATCGGCGTGCTCGATGCCGACATCTACGGCCCGTCGATGCCCAAGCTGCTCGGTATCCACGGCCGGCCGGACATGGCGAGCGGCCGCATGCTGCGCCCGCTCGACGGCTTCGGGCTCAAGGTGATGTCGATCGGCTTCCTCGTCGAGGAGGACACGCCGATGATCTGGCGCGGGCCGATGGTGATGAGCGCCATCACCCAGATGCTGCGCGAGGTGGAATGGGGCACGCTCGACGTGCTGGTGGTGGACATGCCGCCGGGCACCGGCGACGCCCAACTCACCATCGCCCAGCAGGTGCCGCTGGCCGGTGCGGTGATCGTCTCGACGCCGCAGGATCTGGCGCTGATCGATGCCCGGCGCGGCATCGCGATGTTCAAGCGCGTCGACGTGCCCTGCCTCGGCATCGTCGAGAACATGAGCTATTTCCTGTGCCCGAACTGCGGCACCCGGTCGGACATCTTCGGCCATGGCGGCGCGCGGGCGGAGGCTGGGCGGCTCGGCGTGCCATTCCTGGGCGAGGTGCCGCTGCACATGGCCATCCGCGAGACCTCCGATTCCGGCCGGCCGCTGATGGCGTCCGAGCCGCAGGGGCCGCACGCGGAGATCTACCGCGCCATCGCCGAGCAGGTGTGGGGCCAGCTTTCCGCCGGCGCGGTGGGGCGGCCGGCGCCGCGCATCGTGATCGAGGCTTGATACGGTTTCCGGTTGATCCCTTCGGGATACCGGAAACGATCTCGCCGAAAATCCTTTGTTCGATAACGGGATTTTCGGCGATCGGAATACGGTTGTCCGGCTTGATCAGCCGGAAACCGTATGGTCCCTCTTGCCGGAGTTCGCCGGTCCGGAAAATCCGAATTGCCGCAAGGTGCTGCGGCGGGCGTCCGCGTCCGCCGCCCCCTGGGCGCGCCGGATTCCATTTCGCCGAACATGGGATAGAGTGCGCCGGGGCTTGGGAGCACGGTTTGCGCCGGCGGGCCCGGCGCGAAGGGACGGAAATACCCATTGTGGTGGAACGTCCGGCCGGCGCGGCCGGCCTCCGCCTGTCGCCGATTCGTCCGCAACGCCGGCACAGGCCGGTTGATGCGGCTTCCGGCCGATCCCTTCGGGATGCCGGAAGCCGGACAACGAGGCGCCCTGAGTGAGGAGAAACGAGAAGATGGACCGCCGCCAATTCGTGAAAACCGCCGGGATTGGAGCCGCCGCCTCGGCTTCGCTTGCCGCCCCGGCGATCGCCCAGTCCGCCCCGGAGGTCAAATGGCGCCTCGCCTCGAGCTTCCCGAAGTCGCTGGACACGCTGTTCGCGTCCTCGGAGGTGTTCGCCAAGGCGGTCGCCGAGATGACCGACAACAAGTTCCAGATCCAGGTGTTCGCGGCCGGCGAGATCGTGCCAGGGCTGCAGGCGCTGGACGCCACCACCAATGGCACCGTCGAGATGTGCCACACCGCCTGCTACTACTATCTCGGCAAGGACCCGACGTTTGCGCTGCTCACCGGCATGCCGTTCGGCCTCAATGCCCGCATGGCGGACGCCTGGTTCACCCATCTCGGCGGTAATGAGCTCGCCAACGAGTTCCTCGCCAAATACAACGTCATCGGCTTCCCGGGCGGCAGCACCAACGCCCAGATGGGCGGCTGGTACCGCAAGGAGATCCGCGACGTCGCCGATCTGCAGGGCCTGAAGTTCCGGGTCGGCGGCTTCGCCGGGCGGATCCTCTCCAAGCTCGGCGTGGTGCCGCAGCAGACCGCGGCCGGCGACATCTATCCCTCGCTGGAAAAGGGCACCATCGACGCCGTCGAATGGGTCGGCCCCTATGACGACGAGAAGCTCGGTCTCTACAAGGTCGCCAAGTACTACTATTACCCGGCGTGGTGGGAAGGCGCCTCGATGATCCACAATCTCATCAACATCGAGAAGTGGAACGAGCTGCCCAAGTCCTATCAGGCGGTGGTGCGCACGGCGTCCGCCATGCAGAATGACTGGCTGGGCTCGCGCTACGACTCGCTCAACCCGGCGGCGCTGAAGCGCCTCGTGGCGGCGGGCACGCAGCTGCGTCCGTTCCCGCAGCCGGTGATGGAAGCCGCCTACAAGGCCGCCAACGAGGTCTATGCCGAGGTGACGGCCGCCAATCCCGAGTTCAAGAAGATCTATGACAGCGTCGTCGCCACCCGCGCCGACCAGTATCTGTGGTGGCAGGTGGCCGAATACACCTACGACACCTTCATGATCCGCACCCGCGCCCGCGGCGGCTGAGCGGGTGCCTGTCGCCCCGGCCAAGGGCCGAAGGCCCGCGAGCCGGGGCCGTCCTCCGGAAGGGGTGCCTCGTTCTGCACACGATCCCGGGTCACGCAGCTTCGCTGCTTGCCCGAGATGACGCGGCACACAAGAGGATCCCGGCCCGACACCAACACGTCCAGCACGATCGGCAACGAAAAAGCGCCCGGCGGTTTCCCGCCGGGCGCTTTCCGTATCAACCGGTCGTCAGGCTCATGCGGTTTCCGGCTGAACAAGCCGGAGAACCGCTTTCCGATCGCCGAAAAATCCCTTCCGGATCAAGGATTTTTCGGCGAGTGCGTTTCCGGTATCCCGAAGGGATCAACCGGAAACCCGCGTCAGTGATGCGCCAGGATGGCGAGCAGCAGGAGCGCGACGATGTTGGTGATCTTGATCATCGGGTTCACGGCCGGGCCCGCGGTGTCCTTGTAGGGATCGCCGACGGTGTCGCCGGTCACCGACGCCTTGTGGGCCTCGGAGCCCTTCTGGTGGACCTTGCCGTCCTTGTCGGTGAAGCCGTCCTCGAACGACTTCTTGGCATTGTCCCACGCGCCGCCGCCCGAGGTCATCGAGATGGCGACGAACAGGCCGGTGACGATGACGCCGAGCAGGAGCGCGCCGACCGTCGAGAACGCCGCCGACTTGCCCGCGGCGCCGCCGCCGGCGATGTAGTAGATCGCGAAATAGACCACCACAGGCGACAGCACCGGCAGCAGCGACGGGATGATCATCTCCTTGATCGCCGCCTTGGTCAGCATGTCGACGGCCCGGCCGTAATCGGGCTTCTCCTTGTAGTCCATGATGCCCGGCTTCTCGCGGAACTGCCTGCGCACTTCCTCGACGATGGCCGAGCCGGCGCGGCCGACCGCCATCATGCCCATGGCGCCGAACAGATACGGCAGCAGGCCGCCGAACAGCAGGCCGACCACGATGTAGGGGTTCGACAGCGAGAAGTCGACCGAGACGCCCTCGAAGTACGGGAAGGTCGCCGAATTGGCGATGAAGTACTTCAGGTCTTCGCTGTAGGCGGCGAACAGCACCAGGGCGCCGAGGCCGGCCGAGCCGATGGCGTAGCCCTTGGTGACGGCCTTGGTGGTGTTGCCGACCGCGTCGAGCGCGTCGGTGGCCTTGCGGACCTCCTTCGGCAGGCCGGCCATCTCGGCAATGCCGCCGGCATTGTCGGTGACCGGGCCGAAGGCGTCGAGCGCCACGATGATGCCGGCCAGCGACAGCATGGCGGTGACCGCCACCGCGATGCCGAACAGGCCGGCGATCGAGTAGGTGGTCAGGATGCCGGCGATGATGACGATGGTCGGCAGCGCGGTGGATTCGAGCGAGACCGCGAGGCCCTGGATGATGTTGGTGCCGTGGCCGGTGACCGAGGCCTGGGCGATCGACACCACCGGGCGCTTGCCGGTGCCGGTGTAGTACTCGGTGATCACCACGATCAGCGCGGTGACGACGAAGCCCATCACCGCGCAGACGAACAGGTCGAGCGAGGTGAAGGCGACACCGCCATTGGTCTTGAACTCGGTGGCGAAGCCGCCGAACAGCAGGACGTTGACGAGCGCGATCGCCGCGATCGACAGCACGCCGGTGGCGATCAGGCCCTTGTAGAGGGCGCCCATGATCGACTGGCTGGGGCCGAGCTTGACGAAGAAGGTGCCGGCGATGGAGGTCGCCACGCACACCGCGCCGATCGCCAGCGGGTAGAGGATGATGGAGTTCAGCACCTCCTGCCCGGCGAAGAAGATCACCGCGAGAACCATGGTGGCGACCGCGGTCACCGCATAGGTCTCGAACAGGTCGGCGGCCATGCCGGCGCAGTCGCCGACATTGTCGCCGACGTTATCGGCGATGGTGGCCGGGTTGCGCGGATCGTCCTCCGGAATGCCGGCCTCGACCTTGCCGACGAGGTCGCCGCCGACGTCGGCGCCCTTGGTGAAGATGCCGCCGCCGAGACGGGCGAAGATGGAGATCAGCGAGGCACCGAAGCCCAGCGCCACCAGCGCGTCGACCACGACGCGGTCGCTGGGGGCATAGCCCATGAACTGGGTCAGCACGGTGAAGTAGACGGCGACGCCGAGCAAAGCGAGGCCCGCCACCAGCAGGCCGGTCACCGCGCCCGCCTTGAAGGCGAGCTCGAGGCCGCCAGCCAGCGACTGGGTGGCCGCCTGGGCGGTGCGCACATTGGCCCGGACCGACACGTTCATGCCGATGAAGCCGGCCGCGCCCGACAGCACCGCGCCGATGGCGAAGCCGATGGCGACGGTCGGCGACAGCAGCCACGCGACGAGGCCGAAGATCACCACGCCGACCACCGAAATGGTGATGTACTGGCGCTTGAGATAGGCCGACGCGCCTTCGCGGATCGCCGCCGCGATCTCCTGCATGCGCGCATTGCCGGCATCGGCGGCCATGAGCGACTTCGTCGCCCAGACGCCGTATACGATCGACAGCAAGCCGCCGATGATTATGAGTACGAGAGCTGTCATCCACCCCACCTTGGTTTCGTCAGTGGCCGGGCCGCATGCCGCAAACGGATCGGCAGGACCGGCGTGTTCGCCCGCCCCGCTGGAACGGTCTCGCGGCTGCTGGCGAGAAGCGCCGGCTTTCTAGCAAATGGCCCACTCTTCGCAATGGCCGCGCACAAGCACGCCGGGGACAGTCGGTCGGTTCGGGTTTGCAGTGCAGCGAATGATTGCGGACAAAACCACGGCAATACAGCAGGCTACCGCAAAAACCGGGGAGGGAGCGCGTAGCGGCCCGCAGCGTTTCGGCAGCAACCCCAAACTAAAGGATAATACGGGTCCCGGTCGGCCGGGCCGGGGAACGGTCTTCCAACCGGTGCAAACCCCGTTGCCGAACAAGGGATTTTCGGCGCCACCGTTTGCGGCGCCCCGAAGGGATCAACAGGAAGCCGTATAATGCCAGCGGCCCAGACGCTGACGCGTGGGGCCGCCGAGTCTCGCGGGTTTTCTTTTGTGAAATCAATGATTTCGCGAAAATCCGCGACCGGAGCCAACGGCCCGCTTTCGCGGCCGTTGGTATAAGCTCTTGAGTTGCGCAGTCTCTTCCGCAGGGCCGGGGTCCATTCCTGCCCGGAATGCTTTGGGCCGAACATGCCGGCACACGTGTCGGCTATACCGACTGGACCGCAGTCTTTGCTGCGCTGCAGCGACGTCTTTTGCTTAATTATTCCTTTCGGAATTCGGTAATCTGTCTTTTCTGAAACCGAATAAATCCAGCCTTTACGAATTGTCATGAGAATAACAAGGCTTGTTGCAGTCCATATCCCGAAATGACGTTCGAGAGGACGTCCGGCCGGCGACTGCGCGGCGATCGAAACTGCACGGCGATTGATTTCGTGCGGCGGCAAGGGCGCGGGAACGGACGGTGACTGCGAATCCCAGGATCGGTGCGGCGAACGACGACGCCATCTGCGCCCCGCCGCCGAAGGCCGGGGAGGGACCCTGCACGCCGCCGTCCGGCGCTCCGCCGGCCGGCGACTCCGCACACCTGCTGGATGCGCTGAACGCCACCGCCTTCGTGGTGGTGGCCGACGCTCAGGGCCGCATCATTGAGGTCAACGGCAAGGCCTGCGACATCAGCGGCCATGCCCGCGCCGACCTGACCGGCCGCAGCTTTCGCGCGTTCGTGTCGCTCGCCCGCGCCGCGGCGGCCGTGCGCCGGATGCGCCGGGCGCTGGCATCCGCCGGGACGTGGCGGGGCGATCTCTGCCTGCGCACCGCCGCGGGCGGCCATGTGTGGGCCGACGTCACCGTCACCGCGCGGCGGGGCGGGGATGGCGCGGCCGGCTATACCGCGATCGGTATCGACATCACCCAGCGCAAGCAGGTGGAGGAGGCCTACCGCCGCAGCGAGGCGCTCTACCGCTCGACCATGATGGCGCTGGGCGAGGGCATTCTCGTGCTCGACGGGCGCGGGCGCATCGTGTCCGCCAACCCGGCGGCCGAGCGCATCCTCGGCCTCAGCCATGACACGCTCGTCGCCGGAAAGCTCCGCTGGCAGGCGATCCGCGAAGACGGCAGCGACTTTCCGGTGCGGGAGTTCCCGGCCATGGCCACGCTGGCCACCGGCCTGGAGCATCGCGACGTGGTGATGGGGCTGCGCCGCGGCGACGACACCATCACCTGGATCTCGGTCAATTCGGAGCCGATCTTCGAGCAGGGCGACGCGATGCCCTCGCGGGTGGTCACCTCGTTCTCCGACATCACCGCCCGCAAGCAGGCGCAGGACGTGCTGAGCGAGGCGATCGCCGCGATTCCGGACGGCTTCGCCGTCTATGACCGCAACGACCGGCTGCTGATCTGCAACGACGCCTATCGCGACATCTATTCGCTGTCGGCCGAGGCGATCCGCCCCGGCGAGCGCTTCGAGACCATCCTGTATTACGGCCTGCGCAACGGCCAGTACCCCCAGGCCGGGGAGACCGACGCCCAGAGGGCGGCCTGGTTCGACGAGCGCCTGCGGCTGCACCGCCAGCGCTGCAGCGACGCCCTCCAGCAATTGCCCGGCGGCCGCTGGCTGCAATTGCGCGAGTGGCGCACGCCCTCCGGCTACACGGTGGGCCTGCGCGTCGATGTCAGCGAGCTCAAGCGCCAGTCGGCGACGCTGCAGGCGGTGGTCGACAATTTTCCCGGCGGCATCTCGTTCTTCGATGCCGACCTCAATCTGGTGGCCTGCAACAGCCAGTTCCGCACGCTGCTCGACCTGCCCGACGCGCTGTTCGCCGAGGGCCTGCCGACGCTGGAGATGATCTTCCGCGTCAATGCGGCGCGCGGCGAATACGGCCCCGGCGATCCGGACGAGCAGGTGCGCGCGCGCCTGGAGCTGGCCCGCAGGGCCGAGCCGCACATGTTCGAGCGCCTGCGCCCGGACGGCACGGTGATCGAGGTGCGCGGCACGCCGATCCCCGGCGGCGGCTTCATCACCACCTATGTCGACATCACCGCGCGCCGGGCGGCCGAGAAGCTGCTGAGCGACAGCGAGCGCCGCGCTCGCGAGAAGTCGGCGGCGCTGCAGATCACGCTCGCCCACATGAGCCAGGGCCTGACGATGTTCGACGCCGAAGGCCGGCTGATGGTGTGGAACGACCGTTATGTCGAGATGTACGGGCTGTCGCCCGACATCGTGAAGGCCGGCGCCAGTGTCGAGTCGATCCTCGCCTGCCGCCGCCGGATGGGCGGCGATCCCGGCTTCGAGGAGTTCGTGAGCGAGCTGCGGCGCGAGATCGGCCAGGGCCGCGCCTTCAGCACCACCGTACGGCTGGCCGACGGACGCTCCATCCTTATCGTCAACACGCCGATCGCCGAGGGCGGCTGGGTGTCGACGCACGAGGACGTCACCGAGCGCGAGCGCATCGCCCGCCAGATCAGCCATCTCGCCCACCACGACGTGCTCACCGGCCTCGCCAACCGCACCGCCTTCAAGGCGCATGTCGAAACGGCGATCGCCCGCGCCGCCCGCCGCGGCGAAAACGTCGGCCTGCTCCTGATCGACCTCGACCGCTTCAAGGCGGTCAACGACACGCTCGGCCATGCGGCCGGCGACCGCCTGCTGCAGATGGTGGCCGAGCGGATGCGCCAGCAGGTGCGGGCCGGCGACGTGGTGGCGAGGCTCGGCGGCGACGAGTTCGCCATTCTCCAGGACAGCGTGCCCCACCAGCGCGAAGGCGCCATTGCGCTCGCCACCCGGCTCATCGCCGTGCTGGGCGAGATCTATAATCTGGAAGGACGCCACGCCACCGTCGGCGCCAGCATCGGCATCGTGATTGCGCCCCAGGACGGCGACAAGGTGGACCAGCTCCTGCGCAATGCCGATCTCGCCCTCTACAAGGTCAAGGGCGGCGGCCGCAACGACTTCCGCATCTACGACAAGGCGCTCGACAGCGAGGCGCACGACCGCTGCCGGATCGAATGCGAGCTGCGCGAGGCCATCGCCGACGATGCGCTGCAGCTGCACTACCAGCCGATCGTGTCGCTGGCCGATGGCGGCGTCTGCGGCATGGAGGCGCTGGTCCGCTGGCCGCACCCCGCCCGCGGCTTCATGACGCCGGACCGCTTCATCGACATCGCCGAGGATTCGGGCCTGATCGTGCAACTCGGCGAATGGGCGATCCAGCGCGCCTGCCGGGATGCGGCGCGGTGGCCCGACCACGTCAAGGTCGCCGTCAACATCTCGCCGAGCCACATCAAGAAGCGCACGCTGTTCGACAGCGTCGCCCGCGCGCTGACGCAGCACGGCGTGAGGCCGCAGCGCCTCGAGATCGAGGTGACCGAGACCGTGCTGCTGCGGCACGACGACGAGATCCTGGCCGAGCTGCGCCGGCTGCGCAGCCTCGGCGTCTCGGTGGTGCTGGACGATTTCGGCATCGGCTATTCGTCGCTGAGCCACCTCCGGATGTTCACCTTCGACAAGGTCAAGATCGACCGGTCGTTCGTCGGCGAGATCACCGAGCGGCCGGACTGTGCAGCCATCGTCTGCGCCATCGCCGGGCTCGCCCGCAGCCTGGGCATGGCCACCACCGCCGAAGGCGTCGAGACCGAGCAGCAGCTCAAGCTGCTTCGGGCCGCCGGCTGCACCCAGGCGCAGGGCTATCTGTTCGACCGGCCGCAGCCCGCCACCGCGATCAACCTCGCCGCCACCATCCGGACGCTGGCGCTGTAGAGCATTCTCCGCGAAACGGGATGCCGGTTTTGCGAAAGAGAATGCTCCAGACCTCTTCACTGCTCCGCCAGCCGGCGCAGCGCCTCGGGCACATGGCCATCGGGGCTCGCCTGTGCCAGCGCCGCCAGCAGGTCCGCACCGCCAAGCATCGTGCCGCGCCGTGCGGCCACCAGCCGCGCCAGAATTTCGGGGAGCGCCGCGCCCTGGCGCACCAGCGCCGCGTGCCAGCGCCGGGCGGCGAGAAAGCCGCGATGCGCCAGCGGCGGCTCGATCGACGCAGTCGCTTCACGGACGGCGCGGCGGCTGAGCCGCACCAGCCGCGCCAGTTCGGGACGCGACAGCCGGCCCGCCCGCTGCAGCGCCTCGCAGGTGAGGAAATTGGTGAAGCCCTCGAAGAACCAATCGTCGGCCGGGCCGGCGCGGCCGATCGCGCAGCCAAGCCAGTGGTGCAGGCGTTCATGCAGCAGCAGCCACAGCGTGTGCGGCGTGGCGAGCGTGTCGTCGCCGGCGCTCACCGACACCAGCGCGCCGCCCGGCAGCGCGAAGCCGGCGCCGGGCCGGCCGGGCGGATGCTCGCCTGAGGCAAAGAGGCACGCCGTCCAATCCGCAGGCGCGGCCTCGCCGAACAGGCGCTCGGCCTCGGCCATCAGACGCGGCCAGATGCCGGCGAGATCGTCCAGCGCAAACGGAAAGCCGCGCTCATGCACGAACAGCGTGCGGCCGCAGGCGCGCATCACCACATCGCCGATGGCGAAATAGCAGCGCTCCAACGCCCCGCCGTCATGGTGCCTGCGCGAAGGGTCGAGCCCGATCGTCCGGGCATCGGGAATATCGAGGCGCACCGCGCAATCCGCCTCGCCATGCAGCCGGTGGAACAGCGCCATGCCGGGCACGAACAGCGTATCGCCGCGGCGGAAACCGCGCAGCAGCGAGACGGCATCCGCATAATCCGGCAGCACGCAGTCATAGGCGAGGGTGAAGGGCTCGGCCGCCGCGACCAGGACGCGACCCGCCTCGGCGGCGGCGCGCGCATCCGCGCCCGAAACCACGAGATCGGCGATGCCGCCGGCAAAGCCACGCGCCGGCCCGTAGGCTTCGCGCATCGTGAGAACGCTCACCGGCGATGCCGGCGCGATGTGTGCCGCGACATGCAGCCGGTCTCGCGCCGGCCGCGTCAGCGTGTAGACGATCGCGGTCCTCTCAGGTGCCGGAGCTGACATAGCGCCTGAGCCCCAGATGAAACACGCCGGCGCCGAACGCCGCCACCGCCAACGCGAGAAGCGGCATCATCCACGGTGCGACCTCCGCCACGCCATTCGTCGCGGCGATGCCGAGAAAGCTCTGCGCCGGATAGAAGGTGGCGAGGCCCAGCGGCAGCACGAAGGTGAGCAGCACCTGCACCGGGCCGGGATAGATGGTGAGCGGATATTGGGTGAGGTAGTTCAGGCTCAGCACCGGCCGCGCCAGCGAGGCGCGGCGGCGGAACCAGAAGCCCAGCGACACGAAAGCGATGTAGAGGCCGCCATAGATGGTGGCGGCGCTTGCCGCCAGCAGCGCGAACTCGGCCAGTCTCGCCGCCGACCAGGCGAGATCCAGCATGTGCGCGGCGACCGCGACGACGACGAGGCCCTTGATCACCACCGCCAGATGGTTGAGGTCGATATTGCGCAGGATCAACGCCGGAAGGACCGGCAGCGGCTGCAGCAGAAGCTGATCGAGCCGGCCCTGGATGATGTAGACGGATTCGAAGCTGAGAAAGACGCGGAAGAACAGGATGGCGCTGAGGCCGAAGGCGACATCGCCGAAGCCGAGCAGGAACATCACATCCCAGAAGCGCCAGCCGTCGAGCGCGGTGCCCGGCATCATCACCGCGCCGATGAAGGCGACGCTGAGCAGCGTGTAGATGATCTGCCCCACCGCACCCATGACGAAATCGGCGCGGTACTGCAGCATCACCTTGAGATGCAGCGCCAGGAAGACGGGCAGGAGGGCGAGTGCGCGCATGCGGGGTCCGTGTGGTGCGGATGCGTCAGCTTCCATAGATGACGTGGCGGCGCAGCGCGAGCGCCAGCACGCCGCGATTGAGAAGGTGCAGCGCCAGCGTCCAGGCCGCACCGATCGCAAGCCCGGAAAGAAGCACGTTGGAGGGAGCGGGCTCCAACAGCACCTGGATCGGCCGGTAATAGATGTACTGGAACGGCAAAGCCTCCAGCCACACCGCCACCACGGGCGGAAACAGGCTGAGCGGCACGATCAACCCTGAGGCCAGCCGCACCAGCATGTCGAAGCTCCACGAGACCTGCTGGTTGACGAAGGTGAAGAACGACACGAGGCCAATCGCGAACTGGATCTCGAACGCCATGCGGAAGGCGATGACGGCGTAGGGCAGGAACCACACCAGCCGCGCGGGCTCGAAGCGGATCTCGTCGCCGAACAGCAGCGTCAGCAGCAGCCACGCCGGCACGCCGTAATAGACGAGGCGGGCGAGGCCCAGCCCCACGAAGCGTGCGAAGAAGAAGCCCGCAAGCGGCAGCGGCCGCACCAGCGCCAGCGCCACGTCGCCGCTCTGCACCTCGGCCGCGACATCGCCGTCGACGCCCTGGTCGACGATCATGCGCAGCATCCAGGCGATCGAGAAATAGGTGATGAGCGCCGAGACCGATGTGCCGGCGGCGTCACCGCCGATCGCCCCGCCGTGCGCCGCCATGGCCAGCACGAAGAAGAAATAGCCCATGAAGGCGAGCGGATAGGAGACGAACTCGATCACCACGTCCGCCGGATAGCACAGCGTCTCCTTGATGGCGGTGCGCCCGACCATGTAGCGGGCGAACAGCGCCTGTCGGGAGCGTCCGCCGATCCGGTTGAACCGGGCGGACGCTCCAGGTTCTTGCGCTGTCGCATTCTCCTTCGCAAAACCGGTTCCCACTTTTGCGAGGAATGCTCTAACGGTAGGCATGCAGGATCACCTCCTTGAGGGAGGGTTTCTCGACGAAGAATTCCGCGAGCGCATGGCGGCGCGTCAGCTCATCGACCAGCGCCGCGCAGGTGCCGACCATGCCGGCCTCGGCGTCGACCACACCGCAAAGCTCCGGCCCATCGACGGTGACGGCGACACCGCGGCCCTGCAGGAAGGCCGCCGCCGCGGCGATGTCGGCGCCGGGCGGGAACACGAAGCGCAGCCGGCGATAGCGGCCGTAGCGCTCGACGGCGGCACGCGCGGTGCCGTCGAACAGGATGCGGCCGTCCTCCAGCAGGATCACCTGCGAGCAGATGTCCTCGATCATCGCGAGGTCGTGGCTGGTGATGACGATGGTGGTGTTGAACGCCGCATTGAGCCGCTTCAGTGCCTGACCGAGGCGCTCCACCGACACCACGTCGAGGCCGATGGTCGGCTCGTCGAGAAACAGGATGTCGGGCTGCTGCAGCAGCACCTGCGCCACGGCGCAACGCATGGTCTGGCCGAGGCTCAATGTGCGCGCCGGCTGGTGCAGCAGCTCGCCAAGCTCGAACAGCTCGGTAAGCTCGGCAAGCCGGCGCTCATAGTCGGCGCGCGCCACGCCGAAGACGGCGCGGTGCAGCTCGAACGACTCCACCACCGACAGATCCCACAGCAAATTCGAGCGCTGGCCGAACACCACGCCGATGCGCTGCACATAGTTCCGGCGCTGGCGGAAGGGATCGAGCCCGGCGACCGTCAGCGTGCCGCCGTCGCGTGGCATGATGCCGACCAGAAGCTTGATGAGCGTGGATTTGCCGGCGCCATTGGCGCCCATCAGCCCGGCGATCGCGCCTTGCGCGACCTCGAACGAGATGCCGTCGAGCGCGGCGCGTTCGATCCAATCGGGGCGGATGAGCGCACGGATCGCGTGGCCGAGCCCCGGCCGCTGCTGGCGGATGCGGTAGGTCTTGCGCAGGTTTTCGGCCTGGATCACGGGCGCCATGCGCGTGGCTCTCACGTCTTTCGCTCGGCGAGCACGAGAATCTGGCTGCGCGATGCCTGCGGGCTGAACCGGCGCGAGGCCCCGGTGATGAGACGATAGAGGCTGCGCGAACCAAGCAGCGCCAGCGCCGCGCGGCGCAGGGCCGGCAGCGCAACGCGGTCGAGCAGCCGGTTGGGCGGCAGCAAGAGCCTGTCGAGCCGCGGCGAATAGACCGTGTGGCCGATCGACAGCGTGTGCGGATAGAACACCTTCACGCGCTCCAGATAGGTGATCTCGTCGAGCAGGCGGATCAGCGGCAGTTCAAGCCGATAATAGTGCATGCGGTGCATGTGGCGGGTCTCGACAATACGGAAGCGCTCACTCACTGCGTCGAGAAGCTCCGTCTCACCCGCCGCGCCCTCCTGCGAGAACACGTTGAGGCTTACCAGCAAAAGGCCGCCGGGCCGCAGCAGGCGGGCGACGGTGTCGAAGAAACGCGGCCACGTCTCCGGCGCGACATAATAGAGCATTTCGAGCGCCGACACCGCGTCCGCCGTGCCGGCGGGCAGATCGAGGTCGAGCACGTCGCCCTCGATGAAGCTGAGATTGCCGACGTCCGCCTGGGTGGCGCGGCAGATCTGCACGCGCTCGGGCAGGCGCTCGATGCCGACCACCTGCGCCGCGCGGGCGGCGAGCAGTCGGGCGAAATGGCCGGTGCCGGCGCCGAGATCATAGACGAGGCCGGGGGCGGGCAGGCGGGCTGCCAGCATGTCGAGGCAATGGGCGTAGCGGTCGCGCTGCGAGGCGCGGCCCGACACGTACCACGCCTCGGTGGCGCTGCGGCGGATCGAAGGATCGAGCATGCGGTCGGTCACGATCAAACCTCCGGCGGATCGAGCAGGGCGAGCGCCGCGGCGGGCGAGGCGACCAGCACGCGCCCGGCCGCGGCGAGCGAGGCGATGGTGTCGAACAGCGTCTGGCCGGTGCGGTCCAGCCGGTGGCACAGGCCGAGCAGTCGCTGCAACCCTTCGAGCGGCGACAGCGTCCGTGCCGGTCCATCGGCCGTGGGATCGAGCACCACCACGGTCGACGTCGCGGCCGACGTTTCGACGGCTGCTTCCTCGGGGCGCACCTCGACGCACACCCGCCCATCGCAGCCTTCGAACAACCGGGCGGAGTGGATGCCGTCGAGCAGCGGATCGTCGCGCCGAAGCTGGATGGCGCGGGCAAACGGCACCAGCCGGTTGCCGGCAAGAAACGTCACGTCCTCGGCGCCGCAGCGGAAGCCGCGCATCATCGCCTTGAGGCACAGCCCGCTCTTGCCGCTCGCGCCCTCGCCGGCGAACAGGAAGGCACGACCGTCGCGCACCACCCAGCCGGCATGGAAGGCGGCGCAGGATGAGTCCTGCTTCACCGCGCGCCGCACCATCTCCCAATCGAGGAGATGCATGGCCTCGGTCAGCGGCGCACGGGCGAACGCCGCGCCGTCGATGCACACCAGCCAGCCTTCGTCGCATGGTTCTATGGCTTGCGGGCCTTGCCACTGAAATGCCGCCGTCATGGCCGGGCTTGTCCCGGCCATCCACGTCTTATTTCCAAATGACGTTTCAAGTCGTGGATGCCCGCGCGCAGGCAAGTATTCGCAGCCTGCGCAAGCTTGGCTGCAAGCGCGGGCATGACGAGGGAGGCTTCTTGGCATTTGGTGTAAGGTGAAACGGCCGGCCTCGCCGCCGGCCGGCCGCAGGCAGGCGGCATAGGCGCGGCGGAAGAACGCCAGCGCCTCGGGCGAGGTGCTCTCAAGGCCGTAGGCGCAATCGCCGACCATAATCGTCAAAGCGCCCGCTGGTCCGATTGGACCAGGCGGACGCTCCAATTTCTTGAGTTGTCGCATTCTCGTTCGCAAAACCGGTTCCCACTTTTGCGGAGAATGCTCTAGGTGCTCGCGCGGCACGCGGCCTCGCTGTCGGGCAGCAGCAGATCATTGGCGCGGAACTGGGCGAGCATGGTGCGCACATCCTCCAGCGCCTGCGCGTGCGGGATGTCGAAGGCGCGTGCGAACGCCGCGGCCGCCTCGTCCTCGTCGCGCGGCTCCAGGAAGAGCTGCAGGATCATTTTGGCGGTGACGTTGAATTCGTGCACCCGGCCGCTTTCGGTGTCGAGCGCGAAGAGCTGGTCATCCTTCTCGGTGATCAGCAAGGACGGCTTGATCTGCTGGCGCGCGGCCATCGCTGCTCTCCCTGTGCAGATGCGGATCCCAGAGGTTCTCGGCTGGCGCGCGGCAGAAGCGGCGCAGGCCGCGCAGCCCGTTCGCCACCGCGCTGAGGCGGGCGAGATCGTCGTCGGTGAACGGGCCGGTGAGCTTGTTGATGAGCTGCACCGCGCCCTCCGGCGCCCGTAACAGGCGGGGGATCGGCGCCACCATCACCGAATGCGTCTCGTAGCCGGAATAGTGGTCGCGCAGCCGGCTCAGCGCGTCGGGGTCGTAGGGGGCCTCGTTGGAGACGATGGCGGCCCGCCGCTGCACCGCCTTGCCGGCCAGCCCCTCGCCGGGCTTCACCGCCAGCGTCATGTCCTCCAGCCCCTCGGCATAGATGGCGACATAGACGCCGTGGCGCGCCTTCAGGAACAGCGTGGCGCGGTCGCAGCCGAAGTCCTGGCGCAGCGCCAAGCCCAGCGCATGCAGGCCCGCGGCATCGGCGGGCAGCGTGCGCACCAGCGCCTGATAGCGGGCGGCGAGCGCGTCTCCCATTCAGGCCTTCTCCAGCACCGCCACCAGCTTGGCGCTGTCGTCGGTGAACGGCACGTCGGAATCGCAGGCGCCGAAGGCCGCGACCTGTACCAGCCCCGCCGCCGCGCACAGCGCCTCGAACTGGGGAAGATACACCCGGCGGATGGGCGAGATCAGCTCCTCGTGCTCGAAGCTGCCGTCCGGCAGCACGGTCTCGTAGAGAAAGACGATGTCCTTCCTCGTCTCGTCGACGATGCGGCTGGTCGAGGTGACGGTGAGCGTCGAGCCGTCCTCCTCGACCGCGCGATGGGTGACGAAACTTTCGCCCGGCGGATAGAGGCGCAGATTGTTCTCCTCGGGCAGCAGCTCGATGACGAACAGCCCGCCCGGCCGCAGCAGCGCCGCCACACCCTGGAAGAAGCCGATCTGCTGCTGCGGCGCGAACAGCACGTTCTGGAACGAATAGAACATGTTCAGCGCGGCATCGAACCGGCCGCTGAGCCGGAAGTTGCGCATGTCGGCGACATGGGTGTCGATGGTCATGCCGTGCTCGGCGGCGGCACCCTGCGTGCGCGCGAGCATCGCCGGATCGATGTCGGCGGCCGCCGCGCGATAGCCCATGCGCGCCAACTCGACGATGTGGCTGCCCGGACCGCAGGCAATGTCGATCACCCGCTCGACATCGGTGCCGAAGGTCTTGAACACATGGTCGAGGAAGACCGCCTCGCGCGAATAGTCCTTGAAGAAGCCGAAATTGCGCTCGTAGCTCGCGGCGTAATCATGGGTCACGGCGGAAACCTCAAACCAGCCGGTGGGCGGAGCCGTCGGCCTCGCCCGGCGGAACGGCGACGAGCCCGGCCTTGGCCATGCGGAAGATCTGCTCGCGGCAATCCATCGCCGCCAGCGCCCCGGGCACATCGTATCGATCGGCGAGGCGGGCGGCGATGTCGTCGAGCGCATGCGCGCCGTCGCAGAGCGACAGGATCAGCGCGGCCGGTTCGTTGAGCCGATAGCTGGCGCCGGTCTCGGCATTCTCCACCATGCCATCGGCGCCCGCGCGCACCGCGTCGCAGCGCACCGGGCGGTCGTCCCCGGCGAGGTGCTCGGCGCCGAGCAGCGCCTTCAGCACCTGCGGCGCGGCCTCGACCAGCGTGAAATAGAGGTGGATCGCGAGCTCGATGGCGTGCAGCGCGATGGCGCAGTTCTCGCGCGTCGGCTCGGTGTAGGAGCCGTTGAGATGGCGGTTGTCGGCGGCGCAGCCGCCGGCGCAGATGAAGCGCGCCCAGCAGGCGCTGCAGCCCGGCCGCTGGCCGACATTCAGCCGCTCCCACAATTTCAGGGACGCATCGCGGCTGTAGCCCTCATCGACATCGCCGAGCCGGCAGTCGTCGAGGCCGAGCAGCTTGTAGCAGGAATAGATCTCGCCGGTGGCGGCGATGGTGACGTAGTCGAGCCCGGCATTGCAGGCGCGGGTGCGCGGCAGCCGTTTCGAGATCACCCGCATGTAGTTGACGAACGGGTTGAGGCTGAACACCTCGCCGCGCAGCAGCGCCGCCAGATAATCGTCCGCAACCTCGGTCAATTGGGCCTTCGCCTGCGCGGTTTCGTCGAGCCCCACCGCGTGGGGGCTTTCGCGCGGCACGAGACCGCGATCCATGCGGATGGCATCGATGCCGTGGCTGCGGAAGAACCGCACGGCCGCCGGCAGGTCCAGCGTCTGGCGGAAATAGGTGATGTTGACGCCGACCGGGCACTCCGGGCACGCAGCGCGGAACGCCTGCAGCGCGGCGAACGACTCGGCGAACACCGAGCCCCCGTCCTTCTTGAAGCGCCGCAGCCGGTCGTGCACCTCCGGCTCGCCGTCGAGGCTCCACAGGAATGAGAAGCGGTGGCGGCGGAAGAAGTCGTACATCGGCGGCCGCATCAGGCAGCCATTGGTGATGAGCTGATAGCGGAACCGGTCAGGATAGGTCGCCTCGGCATAGTCGACGAGGCGCACGATGAGATCGAACTTCAGCAGCGGCTCGCCGCCGAAGAAGGTGATGCTGACGCCGTCGCGATAGCCCGCCTGGGCCAGGAAATCGATGCAGGCGCGGCCGGTGTCCTCGCGCAGCGACTGCGCCTCGTCGCGATAGGCGTGCTGCAGGTCGGGCATCGCCATCACGCAATAGGCGCAGGCCAGATTGCAGTGATGGGTGACGTTGAGAAGCACCGAGCCGATGCCGGTGGGCGGCAGCGTCTCGTCCGGCGCGCCGTCCTCGGCGGGGGCGATGGCGTCGAGATGGCCGAAGGCCTCGAGGTCGTCCAAGGCGGCCCGGCTCAAGGCGGCGCGGCTCGGGCTGGCCTCGCCCGCGGCAAACGCCTGCCCGGTCGAGCCGTTGACGAGATAGTCCCGGCCCGCGACGGAGAAGGCGTGGAGGTGGCCGGCGCGGGCCGCCGGACAGGAATCCGAAACGCCGGATGACTTCGAAGAGCTGGACGACTTCGAAAGATCAGATGACTTCGAAATATCAGATGACTTCGAAATATCAGATGTCATGGCACGCAACTTCGCGTTCGACCCGGAGGCGGCATGCGCGCCTCGCCCTCGCGACGAATCGGGATGCCGCGGCCACGCGCCCGGCGCGCCTCACGGTCCGGCTTCGCAACGCTGCGCCACGCCAACGCAGTGTCGCGCAATGCCGCCGCAGTGCTTCGCAACGCCAGTGCAGTGTCGCGCCACGCCAACGCAACGCCGCGCGATGCCGGCGCAGTGCCGCATCCGGCGAGTTCCCGACCGGCGCCACAGCGAAAATGCAGGGCCGTCGCCGGCCCCGCACCGAAACCCCGCAATCCGGCTCTCCACCCAGCGCCCCGATCATCGGGACAACGCTGCCCGGCAGCGAAGACGGATCGTCGTGGGGCGCCTATCCCTGCGGGATCATGCGGTTTCCAGCCCGCTGGCCGGAGCACCGCATGCGCCATCACTTGTTGGGGTTCTTCTTCTTCCGCTCGCCCGGGCTGTAGAAGGCGCAGGGCTGGTCGATATCGCGGATTTCCTTGGGCGTGACCACGGTCCGCATGGTCGGGCGAACATAGGCCTTGGTCTTGGGCGCTTCATTGGTCTTCATGGCGTCCTCCTTCTGCGCGGGAGAAGACCAATAGACTACCACAAGTGGGGCAAAAGGCCTTGATGTGAATCAACAACGGGCAGACATCCGGCCCGGCAGGCGACCGCCTGCTCTCCGCGCCCCGGTGATTCTTCTGCACGCTTGGGGCGAGGGCCGTTCCCTTCTTGCCGGAACATCGCCGCGGGGGATGCGCCAATACTCGGCTGCCCGACTGCAACAACAGGTAGAAACTTGCCTTCAGCAAGGTTGATCCCGACGCGCCGACGAGGAAAACACCTCGCCGCCGGGAGCCGTTGGGGCGGGGTTGGCCCGGACATGTTCGGTCTAGATGCCGCAGCCGTTCTCGATGTCCTTGCGGATCGCCGGGCAGGCCCGCACCAGCCGGTCGATGGCCGTCTTGGCGCCGTCGAGCGGGATGCGCGCGATCAGCCCGGGGGCGCGCTCGGCGGTCGCGTCGTCGAGCGCCATCACGTCGGCGGTCTCGTCATAGAACAGCAGCGCGCGCGCCGCCCGGAAGGAGTCGAGGCTCACGTCGCAGGTCGTGCCCTGCATCTCGAAATGGCCGCCCGGCGCCTGCGCGATCATGCCTTCGCCCATCCCCGGATCGCCGACGAACCGGTAGCGCTGAATCGCCTCGGTGGGAGGAAAGTTTGCGTGCGGCCGCACCAGTCCGGGCGTGAGCATCAGCGCCACCGCCGGATGGGTGAAGCCGCGATCGGGCAGGCAGCGCAGGCCGACGCTCTCGCCGCCGGCCGTGACATAGGCCGACAGCCCCCACAGCGGGTGCTCGCCATAGGTCCACACGCCGGTTTCCGGGGTGCCGGTCGCCTGCGTTGTCTGTTGTGTGGTCTGTTGTGCTTGGACGGGGGCCGCCAGCACCATCAGCGCGGTCAGCGCCAGCGGCAGAAGCAGTTGGGCAGGGCGTCTCATGCGAGGCTCCGGAAACCGTGTCAATCGTCGTCGAGTTGGGCGAGATCGCCGGCCAGTCCCGAGCTGACGCGGCCGCGCAGCAGCGCCAGCGACAGCCACACCAGATAGAAACCGCCCAGCCCCGCGAGCGCGAGGTGCGCCCACACGTCGCCGCCCGCCACCTCATAGGCGCGGTAGATCTCGTGCGGCGAGAACATCGAGCGCCGCTGGTCGAGCATCGCCAGCACAATGTGGCCGGCGATCCAGCCGACCCCGCCGATCACCGCCACGCTGAGCAGCGGGATCAGCCACACCGAGGCCAGCGCGAAGCACAGCGTGAACAGCGGCGCGAACGGATCGATCTCGGCCGGGTAGGGCAGCGTGAACAGCGGCAGAGTCGCCGCCACCACCAGCGCGGTGCGCAGCAGCAGCCCGCCGACCGGGCTGCTGCGGGTGCTGGCCGGCGCCGGGTGGCGCGCCATGCCGCGGCGCACCCGCTCGGCTGCCGCCTCATAGTGCTCCGGCGGGCAGAACACGATCATCACCGTGCGCCAGGCATTGCCGAGCGCGATGGCGTTGAGGCGCGGATAGAAGCGCGCCTTGACGATGCCGCGCCAAGCGGCGCGCTGGTCGGCGGTGCTCTTGGCGATCAGCCCGGTGCCGACCGCGCCGGGCTTGCCGGTCAGCGCGCCGAGCACGATGGTGGCGGTCGCCACGCGGTCGGCCCGGCGGTCGATGGTCTCGGCCCGCACCCCGCGCCGGTCGAGCGTGAAGCGCATGCTCATGCGGTTGCGGTAGATCACCGCCATGCCCAGCACGCCGACCACGAACAGCGCCAGCGAAATGCCGGCGCTGATCGCCACCATCATCGGAATCGCGTCCGGGCTGCCGCTCACCGCCATCAGGAACGACAGAAACGCGCCCATGATCAGCGCGGTGAGGCCGAACAGCTTGGCATAGCTGGCGAGCAGCAGCGGATTGGTGGCGACCGGAACGTCGATCTCCCACTGCAGCGGCGCCTTGGGATCGTCAGCGGCCGATCGTGTGGGGTCCGTCATGGTCGTCTGGCCTCATCTTCTCGTGCGGGTGCCGCTTCGCGTGCAGGTGCCGCGTTCCTTGCGGGATGCCGCGGCCGGCATCACACCGGCAGCGGCGATCGCCGACCGTTGGGCCCGGCCGCGGATTTTCTGAAATCCTGGATACGGTTTCCGGCCGGGAAGGCCTTCGAGCCGTGGTCCGGCCGCCGAAAATCCCCTTGTCGAACAAGGGGAGCCCGGCGAGGCCGATTCCAGCATCCCGGAGGAATCGCCCGGAAACCGTATGGTTTCCGCTGGGAAAATCCACAAGGGCCAACGGCCCCATGTCGGCGCTACGCGTCAGCTCGGCGCCGCGCGTCAACTCGGTGCCACGCGTCAGCGTTCGAGGACGCTGATACCACATGGTTTCCTGCGAGACTGTTCGTGACATCCCGACGGCGAAGCCGCAAACCAGGCGCATCCGCCGATCCGGTTGAGCCGGGCGGACGCTCCAAGTTGTTGAGTTGGCGCATTCTCTGTCGCAAGACCGATCCCCACGTTCGCGGAGAATGCTCCAATCACGACCGGGCGTGCTGTCCCGCCGCCCGTCGCGGGCCGTGCCGCCGGTCCCGGGGCCGACGAGGCAGTGAAAACGCGCGGGCGGGGGGTGGACGACAAACGGCCAAGTCGCTATATCGGCCAAATCATCGAACCGGCACGCAGGACGGCTGCCTCTTGCGTCGCGGACGCGGCAAGCCTGATCGCCGGTTTGGTGGGGGATAGTTTAATGGTAGAACAGCGGACTCTGACTCCGTTAGTCTTGGTTCGAATCCAGGTCCCCCAGCCACTAAGTTTCAATAGGTTAGCGCATCGCCAACCTGACGCCTAACCCTCCGGTTTGAAATCCGGTTTGCGGCTTGCAGCCTCCAGCTTCCGGATCGCGCTCTCCCCGAGGGCCGAATCCCGGTGCAGATAGTGGGCGTCAAGGATCGACCGAACGTCCCGCAGGCTGTGCCCGGTGATGGTCGCGATCTCCGGTTCCGTCGCCCCCGCCAGTGCCAGCCGCGTCACGGCGGTTCCTCGCAGGTCGTTGAACGTGACGCCGGTCACGCCGACCTTGGCGCAGGCTTTTCCCCACGATGACCGGAAACCGTCCGCCGTCCAGGCGTGGCCATCGCTGTTGGTCAGGATCACCGTCGCCCGGCGCGGGGTGGCGTCCAGCGCGGCCTTGAGCGGCGCGCCCACCGGGATCACCACCCTGGCGCCTGTCTTGGACTGGCGAAGGCGAATCGTGGTGCCGTCGTAGGCGCTCCAGCCGAGCCGGAGCAGATCGCCCTGCCGCTGGCCGGTCCACAGCCCCAGGATCAGTGGCAGGTGCAGATGCGCCGGCGCGGCCCGGAGGAAGGCGGCTTCATCGTCGTCAGTCCAGACGAATTCGGCGCGGGTGCCGCGGTAGAGACGGCCGCCTTTCTCGCAGGGATTGGTGCCGATCAGGCCGCGGCCCATCGCCCAGGACAAGACGCGGGCGAGTACCTGCCAAGCATAATCGGCCTGCCGGCGCGACTTCGCCGCGAGACGGTCCCGCCATTCGAGGAACAGGCCGCGGGTGTGGCGCGCGCCCGGTGCCGAGCGCAGCAGTGGCGGGGGCGTGCAGCTCGCGCCCGTAACCGGTGCAATTCTTCAGCCGGGACTGTCAGGATTCCCGGCCTCCTATGAGGTCGTTCTGTCGCGCAGCTATGTCGGCTGCCGCGGGGCGCTGGTGCTGCTCGAACGCATTTACACCACGGTGGTCAGCCGCAGTGCGTGACCGCTGGGGCGGGACATCGCCTCGGGGCCCGCACCGGATCGACATGAGGCGCCGGGAAGGATGGTTTGCGGGCGGTCAGATGGCGGCGCCGTCGATCAGGCTGTCCGCGCCGAGATGGTGGCGGATGTCGGCAACCAGCGCCTGCGGGCCGCCGCTCCGCGCGCGCGGACGCGGCGCGTCGATCGCGATGTCGGCGACGGCGCGGCCGGGGGCGCCGGCCAGCACCACAACGCGGTCGGCGAGATAGGTCGCCTCCTCGATGTCGTGGGTGACGAACAGCACCGTCTTGCCGGTCTCCTGCCAGATGCGCACCAGTTCGTCCTGCAGAGACTCGCGGGTGATGGCGTCGAGCGCGGAGAACGGCTCGTCCATCAGCAGCACCTCGGGCTCGACGGCGAGCGCGCGCGCCAGTGCCACCCGCTGGCGTTGACCACCCGAAAGCTGGTGCGGCCAGCGTGCGGCGAGTTCGGCGAGGCCGACGATGCGCAGCGCGTCCAGCGCCCGCGTGGCCCGCTCGCTGCGCGAGAGGCCGCGGCCTTCGAGGCCGAACGCCACATTGGCGAGCACCGTGCGCCAGGGCAGAAGACGCGAATCCTGGAACACCAGCGCCACCGGTTGGTGCGCGGCGGGCGAGGTACGGATTCGAACGGTACCCGCAGCCGCCTCGGCGAGGCCGATCAGCACGCGCAGCAGCGTCGACTTGCCGACGCCGGATGCGCCGACGATGGCGACGAAGGCACCACGCGCGATCCGGAGGTCGAGGCCGCGCAGCACCTCGTTGCGGAGGCCATCGCGGTTGTAGACGAGCGACAGACCGTCGATCTCGATCACGCTTTCCATCGCAGCAGCCAATTGTTGAGGGTGACGAACAGGGAGTCGAGCAGGCCGTAGAGCGCGGCCATGGTGAGCATGTAGACCACCACAAGCTCGGTTGCGAGCAGGGCCGAGGCCTCGATCATGCGATGGCCGAGCCCCGGCACGCCGAAGATCTCGGCCGCCACCACCGCCATCCAGGCCTGGCCGAGCGCGGTACGCATGCCGACCAGGATGCCGGGCATGGCGGCCAGCAGCAGGATCTTGACGAGGCGCGCCGGCGCCGAACGGAAGCCGAAGGCGTCGGCCACCTCGATCAGGTCGCGGTCGACGGTGCGGATCGCGCCATGGGCGGCGAAGAACACGATCCAGAACACCGCAACTGCAATGATGAACACCGCGGCCGTGGGCGTGACACCGAACCAGATGATGGCGAATGGCGCCCAGGCGAGACCGGGGATCGGCCGCAGCACGCGCACGATCCAGGATGTCGCGTCCTCGACGCGCCGGAACATGCCGGTCAGCACACCGAGCGCGATGCCGAGCAGGGCCCCCAGCACGAGGCCGAGCGAATAATGGCTGAGGCTGGCGCTGACCGCCGACAGCCACTGGCCGGACCGCAGCTCGCGCAGGAACGCTGCGGGAACGGCGCTCGGCCCCGGCAGCATCATCGGGTTCACCAGCCCGAAGCGGGGAAAGGCCTCCCACACCAGCAAGAATATCACGAGGCCGGCCGCGGCGAGCCCGGTCGGACCGAGCGAGGCGGAGGCCCTGCGAAGCGGATCGATCAGGCGGCGGGCCGCTGGCACCGCCGTCTGCTCGTGCGCGTCAGTGCGCTCGAAATTCGCGGAATGAGTCACCCGGCTGCCTTCGCCTTCTCGAAGAAGCTGGTATCGAACAGCGCGTCGAGTGGGGCATCCTCGGCGAGCGAGCCGAGCTTGACCTGATAGCTCTGCATCGCCTTGGCCGGGCCGATGATCTGCCGCGGATCGATCAAGAATTTGCTGGCCGGCGAGGTGAGGGCGGCCGTCACCGTCTCGACATCGACGATGCCGGGGCCGAGTGCGGCAGCGACGTGTGGCGCTGCGCGGGCAGGATCGCGGGTGATCAGCGCCTCGGCCTTGATCAGGGCGCCAACCAGCGCCTCGACGGCACCGGGATGGCTCTTGAGGAACGCGCCCGACACGGCCGCCACTGTGCCGGGCTGGCCGGGGAACAGCTCGTCGCCGACCGCGATGAGGCGCACGGCGGGGTTGGTCTTGCGGATGATGGTGAGTGCCGGCTCGCGCACGGTGGCGCCTTCCACCGCGTCGGCCAGCACGGCCTGCTGGGTGGCGTCGATGCCCATCGCCACGATCTCGACGTCGCCGGGATCGGCCTTGATGCGCTCCCACAGCCAATATTGCAGCGTGGTGTTGGGCACCGAGCCGGATGGCTGTGTGGCGAGACGCGCCGGCTTGCCGGTTGCGTCGCGAAACCGCGCGAAGGCCTCTGCCGGCGTCACGCCCTCGGTGAAATGGGCGGCGAGCTGCGGCGTGGCGACGAACACGTTCTCGCCGGTGGCAGTGGCGGCGACCACCTTGATGTCGATGCCGCGCGAGCGCGCGACGCCGAGTGGGGCAATGCCCGCGACATAGAGGTCGATGGTGCCGGAGGCGAGCGCTTGGATGGTGTTCGGCCCGGACTGGAAGGTGGTGACGGTGAGGTCGAGCCCGGAGTCCTTGAACCAACCCTCCTTGTCGGCCACGAACAGCGGCGAGGCGCCGATGATCGGGATGACGCCTGCCCGCAATGGAATGCTCGCGGCCCGTGCCGGTCCGTAAGACAGCGCGGGCATGGCGGCCGCGCCAAGGCCAGCGGCAAGCAGCGTGCGGCGGGATAGGGTCATGAATGGCTCCGTTCGAATTGCGTCGCTGGCCAAATAGAGAATGCCATTTCCCGGATCGGCAAGACGTGCGCCGAATAATGCAATCCCCTTCTCCTGCGGGCAGATGAAGGGGATGGAAATTCTGCGCTCACGCCGATCTGGAGATGGGTCGCCTCGAACGCCGCGATCGCCTTGGGATGGGCAAGGAAGAACGCCGGCTCCTTCCACACCTTGGTGATCAGTTCGTCGAGATCGTCGGGGGTCGGCGGCCCGTTGCGGGTGCCGATGCGCTGGGAGGGCGCGATGTTGTTGAGGAGGCCGTACTCGGCGTTGTTGATGAGCTCGGATTCCTGGCGCTCCTTCACCTTCTCGATCAGCAGGCGAAGCTGCTCCTGAATCTGGTCGTAGGGGTGGCTGTAGAGATCCGACACGCGGGTCTGCACGTCGAGCACGGTGGTGATGGCGTTGAGCGAATATTCGCGCGGTGCCTCCTCGTAATCGACGAAGGTCTCCGGCAGATCAGGATCGCGGTCGCGACGCGGGCTGCACTCGACGTCGATCCTCGCCGCCGTCTCCTCCTCCTTGACGCGGTTGAGGCGATAGATGCCGGCTTCCACCGGCGTCCACGGCAGGAAGCTGACGAGCCAGCGTGGTGTTATCCCGGGCCATTGCGCGCGCGTCTTGGTGGCGTTGGCGAGTTGCCGTGCGGCCCCTTCCGAAAGCGTTCTGCGAACTTCGGTATCCTCAGCCATCGATGCTGCCCTTCATGCTGCATGCACTGACGTGCTCCCCTGATTTCCGGCCAGGGATAAGTTGGGTCCATCGACGAGGAGATGGACCATGCGTCGAAGCCGTTTCAGCGAGGAGCAGATCATTTCGGTGCTGAAGGAGCACGAGGCTGGGATGAAGCCCCAGGATGTGTGCCGCAAGCACGGGATCAGCGACGCGACGCTTTACAAGTGGAAGGCCAAGTTTGGCGGGATGACGGCCTCGGAGACGGCGCGGCTGCGCTCGCTCGAGGAGGAGAACCGGCGGCTGAAGAAGCTTTTGGCCGAGCAGATGCTCGACAACGCCGTGCTGAAGGACCTGCTGAGAAAAAACTGATCTCGCCTGCAGCCCGGTTCGCGACGGTGGAGCGCGTGATCACCGATCACGGCTACTCCGAGCGCCGGGCCTGCGGGCTGATCGGGGTGGATCGGTCGAGCTTCCAGGGCCGGCGCAAGACGGGCGGTGACGCGACCGTCCGGGTGCGCCTGCGGGAGCTGGCCAACGGGCGCCGCCGGTTCGGCTATCGGCGGCTGGCGATCCTGCTGCGGCGGGAGGGCATGCGAATGAACCTGAAGAAGGTCTACCGGCTCTACCGGGAGGAGCGGCTGGCGGTGCGCCGCCGTGGCGGCCGCAAGCGGGCCCTGGGTACGCGGGCGCCGATGGCGGTGCCGCAGGGGGCGAACCAGCGCTGGAGCCTGGACTTCGTCTCCGATGCGCTGGACGATGGGCGCCGCTTCCGGGTGCTGAACGTCGTCGACGACTTCACGCGGGAGTGCCTGGCCGCGGTGGTCGACACCTCGCTCTCCGGGGCCCGCGTCGTGCGCGAGCTCGGCGAGCTGATCGCCCGGCGCGGTCGTCCCTGCATGATCGTCTCCGACAACGGCACGGAGTTCGTGAGCCGGGCAATCCTGCGCTTCGCCGAGGACACCGGGATCGAATGGCATTACATCGCCCCCGGCAAGCCGATCCAGAATGCCTTCGTGGAGAGCTTCAACGGCCGGCTGCGCGATGAATGCCTCAATGAGCACGCCTTCGCCTCGCTGGCCGAGGCGCGGCGGATCATCGAGGCTTGGCGCACCGACTACAACACCGTCAGACCCCATTCGAGCCTCGGCGGTCTTGCGCCGTCGACGTTCGCCACCCGGTCCCAACGGGACCAAACCGCAGCCGGGCCTAACTTATGACCGGCAGGAAAATGGGGAGCATGTCAGCACGGCCGCACCCCGCGCCGCGAAGCGGCGCAATGGTCCCAGTCTGCATGTCCGCGAAAGTCGGATTTTCCAGTGTGTGCGGCTCGACGTGGTGGTCGTCACGCCAAACGTCACGACCACGTTAGATCGCGTCGGGGATGTGACAAGGCAAACTTGGCGAAGGCGTGCGGTTTCCTTCGCTATGTTGGCGCCTCCTCCGCATCAACGGAGGCCGATGCGACGATGTTGGCCGAACCTGCCGCTTGGGCGTCCGCCGCGGCTGTCGTCGTGCGGAGGGATCCGTCCCGGGGAAGGTCGTCCTCCGAAAGGGCGCCCCGGGAGAACGCCCGTTTGCCGCGGATGCGGCGCAGGAGAGTGTCTTCGCTATTTGACGGGCCGACCGCCGAATCGGCGGATTTCGCGCAGGATCGTGCTTGACGTCCGGCGGCAAACCCTCATCCTAAGCGTGCTCGCGCTGTCAGGAACGGCGAGCCGCGGTGATTTGAGTCGAGCAGCTTGCGCCGCGACACCAAACGCTAAAGCGCCCCGGACTTGGATTCTTATGTCCTCTGGTTCGTGGGTCTCCGCCGGAAGAGGTGTGACATGATGCCCACAGCCTGTTGTCGCTGAAATAGCGCAGTCCGTTGCTGCCGGCCGCGAACCCGGCCGCAAGCCATTCCTTTCCCGTCAAACTGAGCGTGCTCCCCTCGCGGGCGCGCGCAGGAGTCATTCATGAACGCACATTCCTCCGTGATTCCGGTGGCGGACAGCGCCGCGCGGCAGGGGGTGTCCAGGACCGATCCGGTGATCCGGCTCGACCGCGTCGGCAAGGTCTACCGCCCGCGCAGCGATGCGGCCCCGGTCACCGCCCTCGACGACGTGTCGATCGATGTCGGTGCCGGCGAAATTCTCGGCATCATTGGCCGCAGCGGCGCCGGCAAGTCGACACTGGTGCGCATTGTCAACGCGCTGGAGCGACCGACCTCGGGACGGGTCTTGATCGACGGCGTCACCATCTCCGATCTTGAGGAGAGCGCCGCGCGAACCGCCCGCCGCACGATCGGCATGGTGTTCCAGCACTTCGCGCTGCTGGCGCGGCGGACCGCCGCCGCGAATGTCGCGCTGCCGCTGGAAATCGCCGGCTGGCCGCGCCGCGACATCGCCGCTCGGGTCGACGAGCTGTTGGACCTGGTCGGCCTGTCGGCACAGCGCGATCGCTATCCCAGCGAACTGTCCGGCGGTCAGAAGCAGCGCGTCGGGATCGCCCGCGCGCTGGCCATCCGTCCGAAAGTGCTCCTGTGTGATGAGGCAACCTCGGCGCTCGATCCCGAGACCACGCAGCAGATCCTGGCGCTGATCGCCCGCATTCGCCGGGAGCTTCACCTCACCGTCGTGCTGATCACGCACGAGATGAGTGTCGTGAAATCGATCGCCGACCGGGTTGCTGTTCTCGACCGGGGCCGGGTGGTCGAGCAGGGCTCGACCTTCGAGGTGTTCGCCCATCCGGAGCACGAAACCACCCGCAACTTCGTCGGATCGGTCACCGGCGCACTGCTGTCGGAGGATCTGCGGTCGCGTCTCGTCTCCGAGCCGATCCCCGGCGGACGTACGGTCCTGCGCATCGTCTTCACCGGTCCCAATGCCGACGAGCCGGTTCTGTCGCGCGTCACCCGCCTCCTGGGAATCGACGTCAATATTCTCGCCGGCCAGATCGAGCCCATTGCCGGCCGGTCGTTCGGCACGTTGATCGTCGCGGTGCCCGGGGATCCGGTGACCGTCGATGCCGTGCGCAACGCGCTCGGACGGCTCCATCTGTCGACGGAGGTTCTCGGTCATGTCGCTTGAAAGTCTTCTCCTTCCCGCTGCCATCGTCGATCAGATCGTCGCCTCGCTGATCGACACTCTCTATATGGTCGGGGTTGCCGGCGCTCTCGGGACGGCGCTGGGGCTGCCGCTCGGCGTGTTCCTTGCCACCTCGCGCGGCGGCGAGATCTTCGCGGCGCCGGTCGCCAATACGGTGCTCGGCGCCGTCGTCAACGCCACCCGCTCGACGCCATTCATCATTCTGGTGGTGGCGATCATTCCGTTCACTCGGCTCGTTGCCGGCACGTCGATCGGAACCTCGGCGGCGATCGTGCCGCTGACGATCGCCGCGACGCCGTTCATCGCCCGCATTGTCGAAGGCGCCGTGCGCGAGGTCGATCCGGGTCTGATCGAGGCAGCCCGTGCGATGGGCGCGACACCGCTCCAGGTCGTGCGCAAGGTGCTGGTGCCGGAGGCGATGCCGGCGATCGTGCTTGGACTTACGCTGTCGCTGGTCAGCCTGATCGGGCATTCAGCGATGGTGGGCGCAGTTGGCGGCGGCGGTCTGGGCGATCTCGGCATCCGCTACGGCTATCAGCGCTTCATGCCGGAGGTGATGCTGGCGGTGGTGGTGATCCTGATCGCCCTGGTTCAGTTCGTGCAGTCGTTCGGCGACACGCTGGCCCGCCGGCTCGACCGCCGTACCCGACGGGAGTGAGCATCCACACGCGGTCGCGGCCATAGGGCCGCCTGCCAAACCCCGATCACAGTCGAAGTCAAATCGAGTTCAAGCGATGAAGAAATTTCTCCTGTCGGCCGCCGTTGCGGCGCTCCTCACGACCTCCGCCGTGGCCGAGACCGTTCGCGTGGGAGTCACCGCCGGCCCTCATGCGCAAATCCTGGAACAGGTCGTGCCGGAGGCGAAGAAGTTGGGGCTCGACGTCAAGGTCGTCGAGTTCACGGACTACGTCATTCCCAATCAGGCGCTGGCGCAGAAGGACATCGAGATCAACTCGTTCCAGCATGAGCCTTACCTGAAGAACCAGCTTGCGAAGACCGACTGGCGACTGGCCAAGGTGGGCGACACCATCGCCTCGCCCATGGGGTTCTACTCGAAGAAGTACAAGAGCTTCGACGATCTGCCCTCGGGCGCGGCCGTCGCGATACAGAACGATCCGACGAACGGCGCCCGGTCGCTGCAGCTTCTCGCCACGAACGGCATCATCAAGCTGCGGGAGGGCGCGGGTGTCACCGCCGGCGTCGCCGACATCACAGGCAATCCGAAGCGGTTCCGGTTCATCGAGCTCGATGCCGCGCAACTGCCGCGCTCGCTGCCAGATGTCGATGCCGCCGCCGTCAACAATAACTATGCCGTCCAGGCCGGACTCGATCCGGTGAAGGATTCCATACTGAAGGAAACGGCGGATGGGCCCTGGGTCAATATCATTGTCGTGCGCGAGGAGGACCGGGAAAAGCCTTGGGTCGCGACCTTCGTGAAGGCCTATCACAGCGACGCGGTGAAGCAATTCATCGCCGACAAGTTCAAGGGTGCCTACGTTGCAGCGTGGTAGGCTGCGGTCTCTCCCCGGAAGCTTGTGCGGAACGCCCCCGGTGCAACCGGGGGCGTTCTGCTTTGGATGGGGCTTTCCGTCGGCGTGGCCAGCGCTGCATGTCTGGATCGGCGGGCAGGGCCTCAAGAATCCTCCTTCCGAGCCGCAATCGAAACAAGTCCATTCCCCGATCTCGGCGAACTTTGGGATTCGCTTTCGTTGACGCGATACCGCGAAGACGGGATCATGTGGCATCGGCCTCGGCCGGTCGCGGGATTTGACGGAGCAGCTTGCGCCGCGACACCAAACGCTAAAGCGCCACGATGATTTCGTGGGTCTCCGGATTAGAACAGGAGAAGCCCCGTGAGCTTTGTTACCGCAAGCTGTCGGCGCTAGCCGGATCCGACACCTCGTTGCGTCGTCCCGCGGAGCGGCCGGGTGCCTCGGTCCCTGCGTTTCGGCCAGCCTCCTTCCCCAATCCAGATCTGACACCGCCGCGGCGTGCGCCCGGCGTTAGGGAGCTTATTGCGATGATCGGACACCTTTCCCGCCGCCTCGTGCTCGCGGCAGCACTCACCAGCCTCGTGCCGGCGGTTGCCGTCGCGCAGGCGCAGACGGCGGACGTCGTGCCGACCGTGCAGCCGGGCAGGGCGCTCAAAGTCGGCGTTTCCGCCGGCCCCTACGGCGACATCCTGCGCGAGGCGGCGCGCATTGCCGAGAAGGAGGGGCTGAAGGTCGAGGTGATCGAGTTTACCGACTGGACGCAGCCGAACGTCGCGCTGAACTCCGGCGATATCGACCTCAACAATTTCCAGCACCGGCCCTATCTCGCCAATCAGGTCAAGGCGCGCGGGTTCCAGATCATCCCGCTCGAGACATCGATCGTGGTGCCGGCGGGCATCTACTCCTCGAAGTTCACCAAACTGGCGGACATTCCCGCCGGTGCCAAGGTGGCGATCCCCAACGACCCGACCAATTCCGCGCGCGCACTCTATCTGTTCCAGCAGGCTGGCCTGATCAAGCTGAAGGAAGGCGCGGGCATCTCGGCAACCCCCGCCGACATCGTTGAAAATCCCAAGAAGCTGAGCTTCATCGAGCTTGAGGCCGCCCAGTTGCCGCGCTCCCTCGACGATGTTGCGGTGGCGTTCGTCTCGAACAATTACGCACACCTCGCCGGTCTCGACCAGAAGAAGGCACTGGCGCTGGAAGGCGTGGATTCGCAATGGACGCTGGTGTTCGCCGCCCGCGAGGACCGCAAGGATGACCCGCGCATCCGCCGCTATATCGACATCTACCGCTCGGCCGAAGTCAAAGCGTTCGTCGACAAGGCGTTCGCCGGCAGCATCCTGGCTACGTGGTGATGGTGGCCGGGCAAGCGCCCGGCCGTTGCGGCAAGTGGCGGCGTAGCCGGCGCGTCCGGAACAAATTCTCTCGTGCCGCCGCAAGCTGCAGAGGATTCAATTCGCCCAAGCTGTGACCTGGAGTGAAGATGATCCAAATTCCTCTCCCGGTCTTGCGTGAATCCGCGGGTCGGCTTCTCCTGTGAGCCGGCTCTTCGACGGCTCCGTTCTCGGAGCATCCATTTCTGGAGATCGATTTGCCGTGGAGACCGAGATGACAAATTCGCAGCCCCTGGATTGGCGCTACCTCGCGGCAACGGCTGCTGCCTTTGGCCTTGTGCTGGCGACGACCGTGTTCGGCCATGCGCAGGACGGGAGCCGTGAATCCGCAACACAGTCGTCCGAGGTGACGCTTACCAACGTGTCGTATGATCCGACACGCGAACTTTACAAGGCAATCAACGAGGCGTTTGCGAAGGACTGGCTGGCGCGGACCGGCCAGAGGGTGACCATCCGCACCTCGCATGGCGGCTCGGGGCGGCAGGCGCGCACGGTGATCGACGGGCTCCAGGCCGACGTGGTGACGCTGGCGCTCGCCGCCGACATCGACGCGATCGCCGAGAAGGCCAAGCTGTTGCCGGCGAACTGGCAGACGCGGCTGCCCAGCAATTCCTCGCCCTACACCTCGACCATCGTGTTCCTGGTGCGCAAGGGCAACCCCAAGGCCATTCAGGACTGGAGCGATCTCGCCAAGCCCGGCGTGGCGGTGATCACCCCCAACCCGAAGACCTCGGGCGGGGCGCGCTGGAACTACCTCGCCGCCTGGGCCTATGAGCTCGACCGCACCAACGATCCGGAGAAGGCCAAGGCGTTCGTCGCTGCGATCTATCGCAACGTTCCGGTGCTCGACACCGGCGCGCGCGGCTCGACGACGACGTTCGTGCAACGCGGGCTGGGCGACGTGTTCATTTCGTGGGAGAACGAGGCCCATCTCGCGCTCGCCGAGTTCGGCGCCGACAGGTTCGACATCGTCTATCCGTCGCTGTCGATCCTGGCCGAGCCGCCGGTCGCACTGGTCGACGCAGTTGTCGACCGGCGCGGCACGCGCCATGTGGCCGAGGCCTATCTCGACTTTCTCTACTCCCCCGCGGCGCAGCGCATCATCGCCGCCAACTTCTACCGGCCGTCGAAGCTGGAGGCCGCCGACCCGGCCGACCTCAAGCGGTTTCCGAATCTCAAGCTCGTCACCATCGATGCGGTGTTCGGCGGCTGGAGCAAGGCGCAAGCCGAGCACTTCGCCGATGGCGGTGTGTTCGACGAGATCTATAAGCCCGGTGGGGCGGCAGGCCGATGAGCGCTGCCGACACCTTGCGATCGATGCCTTTTAAGCTGCGCCAGCACTCTGCGCTGCCGGGATTTGGCCTGACCTTCGGCTTCGCGGTGACCTATCTGTCGCTGATCGTTCTCATTCCGCTCAGCGTTCTGGTAGGCCGTGCCTCTGGTCTCGGGATTGAGGGGCTTTGGGAGACTGCGACAGCGCCGCGGACCGCCGCGGCGCTGAGGCTGACGTTCGGGGTCGCATTCGCGGCGGCCGCGCTCAACGCGGTGAGCGGGTTTGTCGTGGCGTGGGTCCTGACTCGCTATGCGTTTCCCGGCCGGCGGCTGTTGGATGCCATGGTCGATTTGCCGTTTGCGCTGCCCACAGCGGTCGCTGGAATCGCCCTCACTGCGATCTATGCACCGAACGGCTGGGTCGGCTCACGGCTTCTGCCGCTCGGCATTTCCGTTGCGTACACGCCGCTTGGCATTTTCGTGGCCTTGGTGTTCATCGGGCTACCATTCGTGGTGCGAACTGTTCAGCCGGTTCTGGCCGATCTCGACCGCGAGATCGAGGAGGCCTCCGCCACGCTCGGCGCCTCGCGGGTGCAAACCGTGGCGCGCGTCGTCCTGCCTGCGCTGGCACCGGCGGTGCTGACCGGCTTCGCGCTGGCGTTCGGCCGCGCGGTCGGCGAATACGGCTCGGTGATCTTCATCGCCGGCAACATGCCGTTCGTGTCCGAGATCGCGCCGCTCCTGATCGTCATCCAGCTCGAGGAGTTCAACTACACCGGGGCGGTGGCGCTCGCCACCATCATGCTGGCGATCTCGTTCATGGCGCTTTTGGTGATCAACCTCATCCAGGCCTGGAGCCGGCGGAGGTTCGGTCATGTCTAATGGGGTGTCGGCAGCAGTTGTGTTGCGGGGAAGCCCGGTAGAGGTGGTCGGCGAGGGGCTTTTCGTCCGTTTGGTCCTGATTGCGGCCGCGATGGCGTTCCTGGCGTTGTTCCTGGTGCTGCCCTTGACCGCCGTGTTCGCCGAGGCGCTGCGCCGCGGCGTCGCGGCCTATTTCGCCAGCTTCGCCGATCCCGACACACAGGCGGCAATCCGCCTGACATTGCTGGTGGCAGCGATTGCGGTACCGCTGAACGTGGTGTTCGGCATCGCCGCAGCCTGGGCCGTGGCGAAATTCGATTTCGTTGGAAAGAGCGTGCTGGTCACTCTCATCGACCTGCCATTCTCGGTATCGCCTGTGGTCTCTGGTCTCGTCTTCGTGCTGCTGTTCGGCGCGCACGGCGTGTTCGGCAGCTTCCTGCAGGAGCATGACATCAAGATCATCTTCGCCGTACCAGGCTTGGTGCTGGCGACGATCTTCGTCACCTTCCCGTTCGTGGCGCGCGAGCTGATTCCGCTGATGCAGGAGCAGGGCACGGCCGAGGAGGAGGCGGCGTTGACGCTCGGCGCCTCTGCCTTTCGCATGTTTCTCACCGTCACGCTGCCGAACGTGAAATGGGCGCTGCTCTATGGGGTGCTGCTCGCCAATGCACGCGCCATGGGCGAGTTCGGCGCGGTGTCGGTTGTTTCCGGACACATTCGCGGCCTTACGAACACACTGCCGCTGCAGGTGGAGATTCTCTACAATGA
This sequence comes from Blastochloris tepida, assembly GCF_003966715.1. Taxonomy (NCBI): domain Bacteria; kingdom Pseudomonadati; phylum Pseudomonadota; class Alphaproteobacteria; order Hyphomicrobiales; family Blastochloridaceae; genus Blastochloris; species Blastochloris tepida. Next base: position 2,282,518 of record NZ_AP018907.1, on the reverse strand, counting down.
ATATGCCTTTGTCGGTGCCTTCGCGGTCGCCTCGCTTCTCGCTGGGCTCGCTCTCATCACGCTCGTGGTCAAGTCAGCCCTCGAATGGCGCTACGGCGATGGCCTTGCAAGAGCACGCCGCCTTGGATAGCGGCCGGACAGCGGAAATCCGGGCCGAGAGCATCAGCAAGCGCTTCGGTGAGGCAGCGGCACTTGATGGGGTCAGCTTGCGCGCACGTCCCGGCGAGCTGGTGGCGCTGCTGGGCCCCTCGGGATCCGGCAAGACGACGCTGCTGCGCATCGTCGCCGGGTTGGAGCAGGCCACCAGTGGACGGATCCTGCTTGGCGGCGAGGACGCAACGCAGGTGCCGGTGCAGGCGCGCGGCGTCGGCTTCATGTTTCAGCATTATGCACTGTTCCGCCATCTCACCGTGGCCGAGAACATCGCGTACGGCTTGAGGGTGCGCCCGCGTGCATCACGACCGTCGAGTGCGGCGATCCGGGCGCGAGTGGCGGAACTGCTCGACCTCGTGCAGCTTGCCGGGCTGGAGCGGCGCTATCCCGCGCAACTTTCTGGTGGTCAGCGCCAGCGCGTGGCGCTGGCTCGCGCCTTGGCCGTCGATCCCAAGGTGCTGCTGCTCGATGAGCCGTTTGGCGCGCTCGACGCCCAGGTGCGACGCGACCTCCGCCGCTGGCTGCGCGACATCCATGAGAAGACCGGCCACACCACGCTTTTCGTCACCCACGACCAGGACGAGGCGCTCGAGATTGCCGATCGTGTTGCCGTCCTCAACCGGGGGCGGCTGGAGCAGATCGGAACACCCGACGAGGTCTATGAGCATCCGGCGACGGCGTTCGTCGCGGGCTTCATCGGCGAGGCGGCGCGGCTTCCAGCGCATGCGACCGGCGGCGTGCTGCGGCTCGGCCCGCACGCGCTCCCGCTGAACGGCGCGAGGGTCGCGGACGGACCGGCATCGCTGTTCGTCCGCCCACGCGACCTTGTCCTGGCAGAGGGCGAGGCGAACGCGCTGTCGGCGCGGATTGCTGATGTGCGGCGAGCAGGGGCGACGCGGCGGGCCGAGCTTCAGATCGATGCGGATCTTCCAAAGGTGGAGATGGAGTTGCCGCCGGACGTGCTGCTCGCCAGGGGCGACACCGTCCATGTGTCCTTCCGCCGGCTTCGTGCCTTCGGCGCGTAGAGTCCATGCAATATCGAGGTTCGTCCATGGCACGTTTCCGCTTCCTTCCCGTGTCCCATGACGTCGCCGGTCGCCGCGTGGTCGTGGTCGGGGAGGGAGCCGCAGCACTGCAGAAGCTGCGATTGCTGGCACGCACCGAAGCGGCATTGACGCTGGTCGCCGCGAATCCGTCGCCGGCACTCGAGCGGTTCGCCGCTTCGCATGGAATTACCCGAAGTGACGGCGACTTTTGCGCCTATGCGCTGGATGACGTCGCCCTGGCAATCATCGCTACCGGTGACGCCGACACCGATGCGCGTCATGCGGCACATGCCCACGCGCAACGCGTGCCGGTCAACGTGGTCGACCGACCGCAACTCTCCGACTTCGCCATGCCGGCGATCATCGATCGCGCACCGATCTCGGTCGCCGTCGCCACCGATGGCCACGCACCGGTTCTGGCGACACGGATTCGCGGGATGATCGAGGCGCTGTTGCCGCCGAACCTCGGCCAGCTCGCTGTTCTTGCGGGTTCAGTGCGCTCCCAGGTACTCGATCGTCTCGCGGATCCTGTCGCACGGCGCAGATTCTGGACAGGTCTCCTGGAAGGCCGCGCGGCCGAGCTCGCGCTCGCCGGTGCGGCGGAGACCGCAGCTCAACAGGCGCTCGCGGATCTCGATCAAGCGATCGCCCGAACGGTGGCTGGTGCCGTGCTGTTCATTGGCACCGGACCAGGGGAGGCGGATCTGATGACTCTGCGTGCCCACCGCCTGCTGCTCGGCGCCGACGTGCTGGTCCACGATAGCGATGCACCGGAAGACATCCTGGCATTGGCGCGACGTGACATCGAACGCATCGGCATCGACCCGCCAAGGCACGGCGCGGTGTACCAACCTGACGAGGTTGCGCTGCTGACACAGCATGCCGGTGCCGGCCGGCGCGTGGTTCGACTTGTTCCGGGCGATGCAGCGGCCTCGGCGTTCGTTCGTAGCGCGGCAACAGCGCTTCGCGTGGCGGGGATCGCCTGCGACGTCGTCCCGGGTGTCGCCGGAGCGAGACCGGCTGCGTGTCCATCCACCCGCAGAGCGGCTTGAGCGATGACCAGATCGAAGACCACAAAGCCCTTCCAGCCATCCGTGGCAATCGCCAACGATCTCCGCACAGGCCTCGTGGTGTTCCGCCGGGCGGACGGCGCATGGCTTCCCTCTGTCGGAGACGCCGAAATCGCGACGACGCGCGAGGCCGCCGACGCATTGCTGGCTCGCGCCCGTGCCGACCACGATGCCGGACGTGTGGTGGAGCCGACACTGATCGGGGTTGTGAACGAAAAGGGGTTCGTACGGCCTTTGGAGTTGCGTGAGCTGATTCGCGCAAGCGGCCCGACGATCCTGGTGTCCAGCAACGCCGGTCCGGAGCATCCGTGATGTATCGATACGATGAGTTCGACGCCACCTTTGTCCGAGAGCGCGTGGCGGAATTCGCCGACCAGGTCGAGCGGCGGCTGGCCGGCGAACTGACCGAAGATCAGTTCCGGCCGCTTCGCCTGATGAACGGCGTCTATCTGCAGCTTCATGCCTACATGCTGCGTATCGCGATTCCCTATGGCACGCTGTCGGCACGCCAGATGCGCAAGCTTGCCGACATCGGCCGACGGTTCGACCGCGGCTATGGCCACTTCACTACCCGCCAGAACCTTCAGTACAACTGGATCGCACTGCAGGACGTGCCGGCGATCCTGAACGAACTCGCCGAGGTCGAGATGCACGCGATCCAGACTTCTGGAAGCTGTGTGCGCAATGTCACGGTCGATCATTTCGCCGGCGCCGCGGCGGATGAGATCGCCGATCCGCGACCCTATGCCGAGATCCTGAGGCAGTGGTCCTCGCTCCACCCGGAATTCACCTTCCTACCGCGCAAGTTCAAGATCTCGATTAGCGGCGGGCCGCGAGACCGAGCCGCAATTCAGGTCCACGACATCGGGCTGGAGGTGACGCGCGACGCGGCGGGCAGGATCGGCTTTGCAGTCTATGTCGGCGGTGGCCAGGGACGCACGCCAATGGTCGCGAAGAAGCTTCGCGACTTCGTGGCTGAGGAAGACGTGCTTGCCTATGTCGAGGCCATCCTGCGAATCTACAATCTCGAGGGACGGCGCGACAACAAGTACAAGGCGCGCATCAAGATCCTGGTTCACGAGACAGGGTTCGACCGGCTCAAGGCGGCGATCGAAGACGAGTTCGGCGAGTTGCGGGGCCGCACCCTGACGCTTCCGGCAGAGGAGATCGCGCGAATTCGCGCCTACTTTGCGCCGCCGGCCTTCGTCGAGGAGCCGGGCCGCGCGGAGATCTTCGAGGCGGCCAGACGCGCCAACCCCGCCTTTGTCCGCTTCGTCGCGCGCAACGTGCACCCGCACCGCCAGCCGGGCTATGGGATCGTCACGATCTCGCTGAAGCCGTCCGGTGGCATCCCGGGCGATGCCAACGCCGACCAGATGGATGCGGTCGCAGACATTGCCGAGCGGTTCTCCTTCGGCGAGATTCGCGTGTCGCACGAGCAGAACCTCATCCTGCCGCACGTCAGGCTTGATGACCTGCCGGCGGCGCATGCGGCGCTGGAGAGCGTGGAGCTTGCCACGCCGAATGCCGGCCTCATCACCGATATCATCTGCTGCCCCGGGCTCGACTATTGCTCGCTGGCGAATGCCCGCTCGATCCCGGTTGCGCAGCGGCTGTCGGAGCGTTTCGCCGATCTCGACCGTCAACATGACATCGGAGACCTGAAGCTCAAGATTTCCGGTTGCATCAATGCGTGCGGCCATCATCACGTCGGACACATCGGCATTCTTGGTGTCGACCGCAAGGGCGAGGAGTTCTACCAGATCACGCTTGGCGGCTCGGCTGACGAGAACACCGCGATCGGTGAGATCGTAGGCCGCGGGTTCTCGTCTGAAGACGTCGTCGATGCCGTGGAGATCATCATCAGCGCGTACGTTCGCCTTCGTTTGGCGCCGGAGGAGACGTTTCTCGCCACCTATCGAAGGCTCGGCGAGAAGCCGTTCTGGGAGGCGCTCTATGCCGACGCCGGCTGACGCAGCGCTGCTGCAGGACCGTTATGGGGCCGCCGATGCGGCGACGGTGCTGCGAGCGGCACTCGACCACTTCAAGGGCGAGATTGCGGTTGTGTCGTCGTTCGGGGCCGAGTCGGTGGTGCTGCTTCACCTTGCAGCAACGATCGATCGGGCGATTCCGGTGCTGTTCGTCGACACTGGCCGGCACTTCCCGGAGACGCTGGCCTACCGCGACGAACTGGCGGAGCGGCTGGGGCTCGGCGATGTGCGGGTGGTGGGCCCGTCACCGGATGCGGTCAGCCGCCGCGATCCGGATGGAACTCGGGCGACCTGGGATCCGGATGGCTGCTGTGCCCTTCGAAAGGTGTCGCCGTTCAATGCGGCACTTGAGCCGTTCGCCGCCTGGATCACCGGCCGCAAGCGCTTTCAGGCCGAGACGCGAGCTGCGCTGCCGGCGTTCGAATTCGAGGACAAGCGGGTGAAGGTGAATCCGCTCGCGGCGTGGGGTGCGGCGGATCTTGCGGCCTATGCCCGCAAGCACAGCCTGCCGCAACACCCGCTGGTGGCGCGCGGCTATCCGTCGATCGGCTGTCAACCGTGCACGCGACCGGCGTCCGCCGACAATCCGCGGGCCGGCCGATGGTCCGGCTTCGACAAGACCGAATGCGGCATCCACCGCCCGGCCTCGCTGCCCTTGATCTCGGAAACCTGACCCGGACAACCGACCATGGCACTCTATCGAAACGGCTCCTTCGGCGACGACGACTGGCAGTTTCCAGGCGAGACCGAACCGGTGCCGGCGACCGGCAAGGTGGCGCTTGCGAAGGCGCGTCTGATCGCGGAATGGCCGAAGCTGCGCCAGCGCAATGCCGGCGCGGGTGTCGTGCTGGCAGCCGGCGAGAGGCTCGACGGGCTTCAGGAGATCATTCCCCACCTGCGATTGGTGGTGGTGCACGTCGCGAAATATGCGGACGGCCGACATTTCTCGACGGCGCGACTGCTGCGCGATCGGTTCGGCTATCAAGGCGAGCTGCGTGCGGTCGGCGACGTGCTGCAGGACCAGATCGTGTTTCTCACCCGTGTCGGGTTCGACGCGCTTGATGTCACGCACCCTGGCACGATCGGAGCGCTGCGCGAGGGCCGCATCAAGGCGGTGCGGCACCATTATCAGCCGGCGTCGCGGGAAGGTACTGAAACGCGGCCCGGCCCGCGGCCCTGGCTGCGCGTCTCGGAGACAGTCTGATGTCCGATATCCTGATGCCGGGGGCCCTGCCGGAGGAGCCACCGGTCGTACGCCGCCCGGCGCGGCAGGGCCGTCTGTCGCCCCATCTGAAGCGTCTCGAGGATGAGGCAATCTTCATCCTGCGCGAGGTGGTGGCCGAGTTCCGTAATCCGGTGATGCTGTATTCGGTCGGCAAGGATTCCAGCGTCATGCTGCACCTTGCCCGCAAGGCATTCTTTCCGGCGCGGCCACCGTTTCCCTTCCTGCACATCGCTTCGGGCTGGGATTTTCGCGATCTGCTCGACCATCGCGACCGCACGGCGAGGGAGCTTGGGCTCGACCTGATCGTGCGTTCGAACGAACGCGCTGCCCGCGCCGGGGTCAATCCGTTCGACACCGAGACCGGCGAATATACCCGCCTGATGCTGACGGAAGCGCTCAAGGCCGCGCTCGATGAATTCGGATTCGACGCCGCGTTCGGCGGTGGCCGGCGCGACGAGGAAAAGGCGCGCGCCAAGGAGCGCATCTTCTCCCACCGTGCCAGCGGCCACATCTGGGAGCCGCGCAACCAGCGCCCCGAATTGTGGAGCCTGTTCAACACGCGCCTTTCGCCGGGCGAGACGATGCGGGTGTTCCCGCTCTCCAACTGGACCGAGTTCGACATCTGGGACTACATCCGTATCGAGGACATCCCGATCGTGCCGCTCTATCTCGCCGCTGACAGGCCGGTGGTCGACCGCGATGGCGCGCTGATCGTCGTCGATGACGAGCGCATGCGTTTCAATCCCGGCGAGCAGGTGGTGACGCGCCGCGTGCGCTTTCGCACGCTCGGCTGCTGGCCGCTGTCTGCCGCGACGGCATCGGACGCAACGACGGTGGACGACATATTTGCCGAGGTGGTCGCCTCCGAGTCATCGGAACGACAGGGCCGGCTGATCGACGGCGCCATGCATGCCTCGATGGAACGCAAGAAGCGCGAGGGGTATTTCTGATGTCGACTGCAGCCGCACGCGCCATTGCCGCCGAGACGATCCAGTCCGAGCCGGAGGTGCTGCCGCGCCAGGAACGCAGCGAGCTGCGGTTCATCACCTGCGGCTCGGTGGACGACGGCAAGTCGACCCTGATCGGCCGGCTGCTTCACGAAGCGAACAGCCTGTTCCGGGACCAGATGGCGACGCTGGAACGCGATTCGCGGCGGTTCGGCACCACCGGCGGCGAGATCGACTACGCTCTGCTGCTGGATGGCCTGGAGGCCGAGCGCGAGCAGGGCATCACCATCGATGTGGCCTACCGGTTCTTTGCCACAGCGCAACGTGCGTTCATCGTTGCCGATACGCCCGGCCACAAGCAATACACCCGAAACATGGCGACCGGCGCTTCGAACGCCGATTTCGCGGTTCTGCTGGTGGACGCTCGCCGCGGTCTCCTCGAGCAGACGCACCGTCATGCGGTCATCGTCTCGCTGCTCGGCATTCGCCACGTCGCGCTCGCGATCAACAAGATCGACCTCGTCGAGTTCTCGCAAGACGTGTTCGAGGAGATTGCGGCGGCGTTCCGCGCATTCGCAGCGCCGCTCGCATTCGCGTCGATCACCGCGATTCCGCTGTCCGCGCGGTTTGGCGACAATATCGCCGAACCGAGTCCGCGCACGCCCTGGTACCATGGGCCGACACTGCTTCGGCTGCTGGAAACCATCGATGTCGGGCATCACCGGGCCGATCAGGCTTTCCGGCTGCCGGTGCAATGGGTCAATCGACCGTCGCAGAACTTTCGCGGGTTCGCCGGCACCGTGGCGTCAGGAGAGATCAGGGTCGGCGATGCGGTTGTCGCCGCCGCTTCGGGACATACGTCGCGTGTCGCGCGCATCGTCACCTTCGATGGCGACGTGCCGCGTGCGGCAGCCGGGCACGCCGTGACGTTGACTCTGGAGGACGAGCTCGACATCGCCCGGGGTGACGTGCTCGCAGCGCCGCGGGCGCGGCCGATCGTGTCCCGGCAGTTTTCCGCCGACGTGGTGTGGATGGATGAGGACCCCGGCGTTCCGCGCGCCGCCTATCTGCTGAAGGCAGGCACGGCGACGGTGCCTGCGGTCATTGCCAACATTGCCAGCGCGCTCGCGGTCGATACGCTTCTGAATGAAGACGCGGACATCCTGCCGCTGAACAGCATCGGCCGGATACACCTCGAGACGACGATCCCGATCGCCGTCGATCCCTATGATGACAACCGCACCACCGGCTCGTTCATTCTGATCGATCGGACGACGCACCGCACGGTCGCCGCCGGCATGATTCGCGAAAGCCTCGGCGGATCGCAGGAGATCCACGGCCACGCGCATGACGTGACGCCGGAACGACGAGCATTCCTCAAGGCGCAGACACCGGTCGTGGTGTGGCTGACCGGACTGTCGGGAGCCGGGAAATCGACGATCGCCAATCTGGTCGAACGGCGACTGGTGGCCCAGGGCTTCCACACCATGCTGCTCGACGGTGACAATCTGCGGCAGAGTCTCAATTCCGACCTGGGTTTCGACGCGCTCTCGCGCACCGAGAATGTGCGACGGGTTGGCGAGGTCGCGCGGCTTCTGCACGATGCCGGCCTGATCGTGGTCACAGCGCTGGTGTCGCCATTCCGTGCCGATCGCGCCCGCATTGCTGCGCTGCTGCCCGAAGGGCGATTCCTGGAGGTCTTCGTCGACGCACCGCTCGACGTGTGCCGCGAGCGCGATCCGAAGGGGCTCTATGCGAAGGCGGAGGCCGGTCGCATCAGGCACCTGACCGGACGTGATCAGGCCTACGAACCTCCCGTGTCGCCAGCGCTGGTGCTGAATACGGAACGTGAAAGTGCGGCAATTGCGGCGGAACGGGTGGTTCGGCTGGTGGTCGCGCATACCCGTGGCAATCCGTCGGGAGGGGATGGCGCCCAGCTCTGATCATGGGATCCCGCGTTCCGATCGGGATGGCCGCGCTTGGAAGGATGGCCGCACTTGGAAGGAACGTGGCTGCGAGCGGCGGTTGGGGAGCGGGTCGTTTCCAACGTCACGCTGAGATTGGACGTTGCGTGCCGTGCCGGCGTCTCCCACTCCCCGGAATATTTCCATCACGTTGGTCGACGCCGGTCCCATCGCCGCCGGACGCGGATGTCGGAGAGATCGACGAGGATGCTGTGCTGATCGAACGGCTTCATGTTGGCGGACCGTTTCATTGCCTGGACCACGACGCTTGTGTCCTATCGTCATTTCCTTCGGCCACGCCACAGACCTTTCGCCGCTTCGCCCGCATCACGCCAACCATTTGGCGACGTCCTCGGCCTTGGGCATCCTGCCCGCATGGATCACCTTATACCAACGGCCGCGAACGCGGACCGTTGGTTCCGATCGCGGATTTTCGCGAAATCTTTGATTTCCCAATAGAAAATCTGCGAGAGTCAACGGCCCCACGCGTCAGCGTCTGGGGCCGTTGATATTACCGTCGATGACGATGCCTTGCGTCGAGGCGACGCCGAAGGAGGCGATGGCGGCATGATCGGCGACCTTCTCGACGGTCACTGGGATGGCGACCCGGGCAACCCCGGCCTCGACCATTGCAGCGGCGTCCGAGCTGCCCTTGCAATCCGCCCCAGCCCCTTGGCGTCCTTCATCGTCTTCTCCTCCCGCACGTGAACAGCACGTTGGGCAGAAACCCGACCGCGAAGATGGCGAGTCGGACCGCGCCTACGAACAAGGCGATCAGCCGGCTGCTGAACGCCTTGCGCAGGATGATGAGTACGGCTTCGCGCCCGCCGCGCGGTCCCGCCTCGTCTGCGAGCGGCCGTGACCCATGGTTGCCTTCCGGGTGCGTAGAGGCATGCGCTTGACGACCACACGGTAGCGCCCGGACTCCGTCTCAACAGAGGTGGGGGAATGGGGCGCCGGCGCGGGATTGCTTTCGCGATCGGTGGTGGTCGTGAGCCGAAGAGAAGACATGTCTGCGCAGGGGCTGCTGCGTGGGATGAGGTTGCTGCCACGGGCAATGTTGCGAGACCGGAATTTTTATTCTCCGGACCGGGAGTCGCAGCGTTCGAACTCACGCTAGCATCTGCCTCGAAATGCGTCGTCGCGAGCGGATGCCGAGCGTGGCGGAGATGCCGGAAACCGCCGGTCTGACCGGCGTCCGATGGCGATGGTCCACCTTCGGCGGCATCCCGCGCGACTGGGCGACTGTGTCGCTGCTCTGATCTCACGCCTGGAATGGAATGACATGACGACCGCCTTCAACGACGATCTCCGCTACTGGGACGCGAAGCTCGAGACGCAGAGCCGCGAGGACTGGGATCGCCTCAAGCTTGGACTGCTGAAGCAGCACATCGCGCATGCCTACGCAAATTCACTCTATTATCGCGCCGCGTTCGACGCCGCGAAGGCCCATCCCGACCAGATCAGGACGCTCGACGACATCCGGCGCTTTCCCTTTATCGACAAGCGCGTGCTGCGCGACCGGCAGCTCGCGGTGCCGCCGTTCGGCGACCTCACCGCGGTCCCCGAGCGCGATATCGTCTACATCTCGGCCTCGTCCGGCTCGACCGGCGTGCCCACCGCCTCGCCATTCACCGCGCAGGATTTCGACGATTGGATCGACTATGAGGCGCGGCAGTTCTGGTCGTCCGGCATGCGGCCGCACGATCGGTATGCGCACTCGCTGAACATGTCCCTGTTCATCGGTGGGCCATGCGTGCTCGGCGCGCAGAAGCTCGGCGCGCTCAGCATTCATGCCGGGACGATACCGTCGGAGCGGCTGCTGGCGATTCTGCGCCAGTTCCAGGCGACCATCATCTGGACCACGCCGTCCTACGCCTGGTATCTCGGCGAGACGGCGCAGAAGGAAGGCTACGACCTGCGCAAGGATCTCAGCGTCAGGCGTATCTTCGTTGCCGGCGAGCCGGGGGGATCGATCCCCGAGACGCGGGGCCGCATCGAGGAACTCTGGGGCGCGTCAGTCTACGACTATTACGGCCTGTCCGACATCTTCGGCTCGTGCGCCGGCATGTGCGAGGAAAAGGACGGCCTGCACTGGGCGGAGGACCACATCCTGATCGAAGTGCTCGACCAGGTCACCGGCCTGCCAGTGAAGCCGGGCGAGCGCGGCGAGATGGTGCTGACGACGCTGAAGAAGACGGCGCGGCCGATGGTGCGTTTCCGCACCGGCGATATCGTCAGCTACAATCCGGAGCCCTGCAAATGCGGCCGCACCGCGGTCCGGCTCGACGGCATCCATGGACGGCTTGACGATATGCTGATCATCAAGGGCGTCAATTTGTTTCCGAGCGATGTCGAGGCGGTGGCGCGGCAGGACCACGAACTCACCGGCGAGTATCGCCTGATCGTCGAGCGGGTTCATCACCTCGACAGGCTCACCGTCGAGGTCGAGAAGGTGCGCGGCTTCAACGGCCACGACCAGGATCTTGCCCACCGCTTCGGGCGCAAGCTCAAGTCGGTCACCGGCGTGTCGGCGGATGTCAACGTGTTGCCGCCCGACACGCTGCCGCGCGCCACGCACAAGGCCAAGCGGGTCGAGGATCGCAGGGTCGGGGTGTGGGGCTGATCGCGGCTTGAGCCCGGCGTGCATGCGCTGGTCCGGGCGCTGCGGGCGGCGGCGCTGCGGCCGGCGGATGACCGCCCGTGCTGTATCTGGGGAACGGCAGGAATGCCGCTCAATCTCGGCCGCGCTCGCCGGGGGATCCGGCTCACATGGGGTGCACGCCGGCCGGCCGTTGGTGCCGTATCACGCCGCGGCGATGCGCGGGGCGGCGGCGAAGCTCTTGTAGACCGACATCAGATATTCGCCATAGCTGCTCTTGGCGACGCGCTGGGCCAGCGCGTGGAACTTGTCGAGCGGGATGTAGCCGAGCCGGAGCGCGATCTCCTCCGGGCAGGCGATGCGCAGGCCCTGGCGCTGCTCGAGGATCTGCACGAAATGGCTGGCCTCGACCAGCGAGGCGTGGGTGCCGGTGTCGAGCCACGCATAGCCGCGGCCGAGCGTTTCGACATAGAGGTCGCCGCGCTGCATGTAGGCGCGGTTGACGTCGGTGATCTCGATCTCGCCGCGCGCCGACGGCTTGATGCCGGCGGCGATGTCGAGCACGTCATTGTCGTAGAAATAGAGACCGGTCACCGCCACGTTCGACCTGGGGAATTTGGGCTTCTCCTCGATCGACAGGGCACGGCCGCTCTCGTCGAGCTCGACCACGCCATAGGCCTGCGGGTCGTTGACGACATAGCCGAACACGGTGGCGCCCGTCTGGCGCGCTGCCGCCTTCGCCAGCAGCCCCGGCAGGCCGGCGCCGTAGAAGATGTTGTCGCCCAGCACCAGGGCGACGCGGTCGTCGCCGACGAAATCGCGGCCGACGATGAAGGCGTCGGCGAGGCCGCGCGGCCGGTCCTGCACCGCATAGGAGAAGCGCAGCCCGAAATCGCCGCCGTCGCCGAGCAGGCGCTCGAACAGCGGCTGGTCCGGCGGATTGGTGATGATGAGGATGTCGCGGATCCCGGCAAACATCAGAGCCGCCAGGGGATAGTAGATCATCGGCTTGTCGAAGACCGGGAGCAGTTGTTTCGACACCACGGTGGTGACGGGATAAAGCCGCGTTCCGCTGCCGCCAGCCAGGATGATCCCCTTCATGCTGTCTTTCCCCCGCCCATCAATGTCAATAAACGATAGCATAGCCCCAGCTTGTGGCAAAGCGCGGTCAGAAATATGCCTTGAGTGTGTATTGACAGAACATGCTGGAGGTTTAGCTAAATTATCTAAGGTTGCGAAAAATGCTTAAACACTTAAAGATTGAATCAAGCCGATCGATTGCTTCAATGTGAAGCTTTGCGGTAGCCAGATAGCGATCTCCGCTCCGAGGCCGGCCTCTTGCCCGCGCGCAAATGGCCCGCGCGCAAATGGCCCGCGCGCAAATGGCCCGCGCGCAAGTGGCCCGCGCGCAAGCCGGCGCACACGGGGGTGCAAGCCGGCGCAGCCTGTTCGGCCCATTGAGGAACGCGCCGGCACAATGACAATGGCAGCGAAAGCCGACCGTTGGGTCCGGTCGCTACCGCCCGCCACCCTCAGGACCGGAGGTAGGTGCGTGGCAAAGGTGAGAGAAATTATGCCGCGCGGGGCGACGTGTGCGGGGCGGCGAACGCCGCCAGCGCCGCCTGAAGTTCCGGATGCGTCGCGGCGTGGCGGTCGAGCGGGATGCCGCCGGCGATGGCCTCCCAGGCTTGGCGAATGCTCGCGGCGCCGCCGCGCGGCCCCATCGGGTGGCCGAACACGCCGCGCCCCGGCACGAAGCCGAAATCGGCCGAGCCCAGCCGGCGGTAGACGCCCTCCAGCGTTGCCGCCGAGTCGCTGCCGCCGGGGACCGGCAGGCAGGGCTTGATCGGCCCCATCGGTTCCAGGCAGGCGCGTACGCAATCCAGCACCTCGCGCTCGGGGGTCATCATCCGCGGGCCGAAGCCGGGCATGATGACGACGTCGAACCCGGCCAGCCGCTGCAGGCGGGTGAGCACGCGCGAGTGGATGCCGTAGCCCGCCAGCCGGCTGAAGGCGGCGATGAACGGGAAGTGGGCGACCAGCGGCACCTCGGCGTGGCGGCGCAGCATGCGCACGCCACTCAGGCCCACAGGCATGGCGTTGACGAGCAGCGCATTGGCGCCGGCCGCGACCGCGAGATCGTGCAGATCGGCCAGCCGGTCGACCTCGTCGGTGATGTTGGCGAGGTAGATCTTGGGGGTGTCGGTCTCCTGCTCGGCCCGGCAGCGAGCGGCGCCGAGTGCCGCGGCGCGCTCCTTCAGCGGGCACCACGGAATGTCGGCCAGCATCTCGTCATCCTTGGCGATGTCGAGCCCGCCGAGCCAGCTCTCATAGCCGAGCTCGGCGAAGGGGGCGGCCGGCAGGCCGATATTGGGCTTGATGACGCCGAAGAAGATCGGGCGGTCGAACGCCTTCAGTTGCTCGCGCAGGCCGGCAAGCCCGAACTGCGGCCCCTCGAAAGCGGCGAGATAGGGCAGCGGAAAGCGGATATCCTCCAGCCGGATCAGCGGGATGCCGGGGGCGAAGAACACGCCCTCGCCGCACACCGCCGACAGCAGATTGGGGATCCGCGGGCCGAAATTGCCGTGCGGGTGGGCGATCGTCGCGCGGCAGGAGAACACTTCGCCGGGCGCGGCGCAGGCGACCGGCACTGAGAAGCCGATCGGCTGCGGCTCGGCGCGCAGATCGATCACCTTGGCGGCGAAGCGCGGCCGGAAATCCTCGTCCACGCCCACCCGCCGCCACTGCGCGGTCGATTGCTCGCTTGCGAGATGGGCCGCGGCGGCGCGCGGATCGCCCGCGCACTCGAAGGTGAAATCGAGCTCGATATAGTCGTCGAGATTGAGGTCGGCACGGGTGGCGAAGAAGCCCGCAATGTCATCCGGCGTCATCGGTCAGTCGGTTCCCAGCAGTTGCAAATCGAGCCCGCGCCGCTCGCGCGGTCCATCGAGCTCGATGAAGAAGATCGACTGCCAGCCGCCGAGCACGAGGTCGCCGCCGCTGACCGGGATGGTCTCGGACGAATTCATGAACAGGCCGAGCAGGTGCGAGTGGGCATTGTCGCGGCCGTCGACCGCGGCGAGATTGTGCAGCCAGTCGCCGTCGCGCGGCACCAGCCGCTTGAGGAAGGTGACCATGTCGCGCTGGAGCTGCGGCTCGCGCTCATTGACATTGACGCGGGCGGTGGTGTGCATAGAGGTAACTGTTACCAAGCCATCCCTGACGCCGGAGGCCGCCACCCAGTCCCGCACGCGCCCGGTGATATCGACGATCTCGATCGGCTCGATGGTGGCGAACTCGATCCGATGCCGGATGATCTTCATGGGTCGACCTCGGGGACGTGCCGGAAACCTTGGAGGCTGGAAACCTTGGAGGCTGGGATATGAGCCCCGGCTGAGGGGCAGGACGTTACCGTGCCGGTTCCGCGCACGCAAATTCCGGCCGTACGAGCACCCATCGCGCAAATAGCGGCTGCGCAGATGCCGGTTCGACGAACGCCGCTCCGCCGCCCCGCCCGATGGCGGCCGGACCCTGACCGCGCCGGGCTTCGCTCAGTGCTCGCCGTTCGGCCGCTCCACCGCCACCACCCGGCCGCGGTCGATCGCCAGCGCCAGCCGGCCCTCCTTCAGCGCCAGCGCCTTGTTGCCGAACAGCTCGCGCCGCCAGCCGCGCAGCGCCGCCACGTCGGCCTCGTCGTCGGCGGCGATCTGCTCGAGGTCGTCGACGGTGGCGATCACCTTGGCCGCCACCGCGTGGCGCTCGGCGGTCATGCGTAGCAGCACCTTCAGCAGCTCCACCGTGGCATGGGCGCCGTTGGAGGAATTGCGCTCGCGCTCGATGGCGGGCAGCGTCTTGGGGTCGCGGGCGAGGCCGCGCTTCACCGTCTCGATGATGGCGACGCCCCAGTTCGAGCGCTCGAACCCCTTGGGCAGCGAGCGAAGCTGCGCCAGCGCCTCGGGCGTGGTCGGCTGCTGGATGGCGATCTCGCCGATCACCTCGTCCTTGAGCACGCGCGAGCGCGGCACGTCGCGCGCCTGCGCCTCGCGGTCGCGCCACTCGGCGACCTCGATCAGCACCCCGAGCTCGCGCGGCTTGCGCACCCGCGTCTTGAGCCGCTGCCAAGCGACCGCCGGATCCTGCCGGTAGGTCTCCGGCGAGATCAGCACCGCCATCTCCTCGGCCACCCAGTCGCCGCGGCCGCGCTTCTCCAGGTCGCGCAGCAGGCGCATGTAGACATCGCGCAGATGCGTGACGTCGGCTTCCGCATAGGCGATCTGCGCCTCGCTCAGAGGCCGGCGCGCCCAGTCGGTGAACCGGCTGGACTTGTCGATGACCTGGCCGGTCAGTCGCTGGACGAGCTGGTCGTAGGACACCGAATCGCCGTGGCCGAGCACCATGGCCGCCACCTGGGTGTCGAACACCGGGTGGGGGATCATGTTGGCGCGGTGCCAGATGATCTCGATGTCCTGCCGGCCGGCATGGAACACCTTGACCACCTGCTCATTGGCCATCAGCTCGAAAAAGCATGACAGATCAAGGCCGTCGGCCAAGGCGTCGACCACGACGGCCTCGTCCGGCCCGGCCATCTGCACCACGCACAGCTTGGGCCAGAATGTGGTTTCGCGCAGAAACTCGGTGTCGACGGTGACGAACGGATATTCCGCAAGTCGCGAGCAGACGTCTGCCAGTTCCCGGGTGGTCGTAATCAGATTCATGGAACTGCTATAGCGGAGTCGCAGTCAGGCTTGGAGTCGGTGCCTTGACAAGGGTGCCGTCACATGTGCTCTAGCCCCCCGCTCCGTCAACGGGTTTTCCATGCACCGCTATCGTACCCACAGCTGCGGCGCGTTGCGCGCCTCCGACATCGGCCAGACCGTCCGCCTTTCGGGCTGGTGCCACCGCATCCGTGACCATGGGGGCGTGCTGTTCATCGATCTGCGCGATCACTATGGCATTACCCAGGTGGTCGCCGACCCCGACAGCCCGGCCTTCAAGGCGGCCGAGCAGGCCCGGGCCGAATGGGTGATCCGGATCGACGGCAAGGTCCGCCCGCGGCCGATCGGCACGGTGAATGGCGAGCTCGCCACCGGCGAGATCGAGGTGTTCATCACCGAGCTGGAGGTGCTGGGCCCGGCCGGGGAGCTGCCGCTCCAGGTGTTCGGCGATCAGGAATATCCCGAGGAAACGCGCCTGCGTTACCGTTTCCTCGATCTGCGCCGCGAGCGGCTGCACCGCAACATCATGCTGCGCGGGGCGGTGATCGACTCGCTGCGCAGCCGCATGAAATCGCAGGGCTTCTTCGAGTTTCAGACGCCGATCCTCACCGCCTCCTCGCCCGAGGGCGCGCGCGACTATCTGGTGCCGAGCCGCGTCCATCCCGGCAAGTTCTATGCGCTGCCGCAGGCGCCCCAGCAGTTCAAGCAGCTCCTCATGGTGGCGGGCTTCGACCGCTACTTCCAGATCGCGCCCTGCTTCCGCGACGAGGACGCCCGCGCCGACCGCTCGCCGGGCGAGTTCTACCAGCTCGATATCGAGATGAGCTTCGTCACCCAGGAGGACGTGTTCACCGCCGTCGAGCCGGTGCTGAAGGGCGTGTTCGAGGAGTTCGGCAACGGCAAGCCGGTCACCCAGACCTTCCCGAAGATCCGCTATGCCGACGCCATCCGCACCTATGGCACCGACAAGCCGGACCTGCGCAACCCGATCAAGATGCAGTCGGTCGCCGACGCCTTCCGCGAGTCGGGCTTCAAGGTGTTCGCCCGCATCCTGGCCGACGATCCCAAGGCCGACGTGTGGGCCATTCCCGCCCCCGGCGGCGGCAGCCGCGCCTTCTGCGACCGCATGAACGGCTGGGCGCAGGACCAGGGCCAGCCGGGGCTGGGCTACATCTTCTGGCGCGAGGGCGCGGGCGCCGGGCCGCTCGCCAACAATATCGGCCCCGAGCGCACGGCGATGATCGCCGAGCGGCTAGGCCTGCATGACGGCGACGCCTGCTTCTTCGTCGCCGGTCGGCCCGAGAAGTTCTACAGGTTCGCCGGCGAGGCCAGGAGCCGCGTCGGCAAGGAGCTCGGCCTGATCGAGGAGAACCGCTTCGAGTTCTGCTGGATCACCGACTTCCCGATGTACGAGTGGAACGAGGACGAGAAGAGGATCGACTTTTCGCACAACCCGTTCTCGATGCCGAACTTCGAGCACGATGCCTTCATGGCGCTCGATCCGGCCGACAGCGACACGATTCTGTCGATCACCGCCTTCCAGTACGACATCGTCTGCAACGGCATCGAACTGTCCTCGGGCGCCATCCGTAACCACCGTCCGGACGTCATGAAGAAGGCGTTCGCGGTCGCCGGCTATGGCGAGGAGACGATCATCGAGAAGTTCGGCGGCATGTACCGGGCGTTCCAGTACGGCGCGCCGCCGCACGGCGGCATCGCCCCGGGCGTCGATCGCATCGTCATGCTGCTGGCCGGCGAGAGCAATCTGCGCGAGGTGGTGCTGTTCCCGATGAACCAGCGCTGCGAGGATCTGCTGATGGGCGCGCCCTCGACGGTGACGGCCAAGCAGCTGCGCGAGCTGCATATCCGGCTGAACCTGCCCGGCGCCTGATAGGGTTTCCGGCCGATCAGGCCGGAAACCATGTGCCGTTCGCCGAAATTCTCGTTTCCGAACGAGGGATTTCCGCCGAGACCGTTTCCGGTATCCCGAACGGATCGACCGGAAGCCGGACAATACGGACTGCGGTTCGCCGGCCCAACGGGCCGGCAATCGCTTGACCGGCGCCGGTCGGATCAAGCCGCATTTCCGCTATGCAAGTACCGAAAGCCCCGCTCGTACGCGGGGCTTTCGGCGCGCGTTCTTTCGCAGAACCGGTATTCACAGACGCATCATACTAACGGCCCCAGACGCTGACGCGTGGAGCCGTTGACTCTCGCGGATTTTCTTGCGGGAAATCAAAGATTTAGCGAAAATCCGCGATCGGAACCAACGGTCCGCTTTCGCGGCCGTTGGTATCATCTCTTGCCGTGAAGGCTCTGCCCGGTCTGCGTCAGCCAGGGACGGCAGTCGCTCGAAAGTTGCAGTTCAGAACGCGGCCCGACACAAGTTCTCCCGACGGGGCTGGCCGGCCGTTGAGGGTTTCGCCGCGTGCTTCATTCGCAACATGGTTGTGGGGATGGCGAAATATTGTGCACCGGTGCGAACTGTAACAGTTCGATCTCTGGTTCATTATCCCATCGACTACTGCGTAAGGTTCCAAGTGTTAATCCGTTTTTAAGGCGAATTCGGCTTTATCGGAGTGGAGATTAGCGCGAGGATTGTCGGGGTGAAGCGCGCGACACGAAAACGGGTGCTCGTGCTTTTCGCGGCGATCTGCTGCGCGGCCTTCATCGTCATCGGCGTGGAAGCGGCGATCGACGTCCTCACCCACGACCGCGGCACGTCGCAGGCGACGCTGAACGCCCGCGAAATGGTTGCGCGGGCCAATGTCAGGCTGCAGCGCGCCTCCACGTCGTTGCGGACTCTCGTCGCATCCGGCGTCGGCTCGTGCCGGCCGGGGGACATCGAGGCGATGCGGCGCGCAGTCTACACCACCACGCCGGTCAAGGAGGTGGCCCTGGTCGATGGCGCGGGCGCCGTGCTGTGCTCCCACCACGGCTTCGGCTCCGACCACAAGGCCATGACGGCCGAGCAGACCGTGGCCGATTCCGGCATCACCGTGTCGATGGTGCGGTTCGGCGAGAGCCAGGAGCCGGCGCTGCGGCTGCGCCATCCGGTTGCCCAGCACTATCTGGCGGCGCTCGTGCCCGCCGAGATCTTCGAGGCCGACGATTTCATCCCGCCGGCGCAGGGGCTGGGCGTCCGGCTGTTCCTGGCCGGCATCCCGTCGGTGCTGCACGATCCCGGCGAACCGGTCGGCCCGCGGGATGTCCGCGTCGTCGTGAGTTCCAGCCAATTTCCGATCTCGGTGGAGATCGTGCGCACGATGGGCGGCCTCAAGGCCGAAGGCGGGACGCTGGTGCAGTACACGCGCGCCGGCGGCTTCGTGGTCTGCGCGCTGGTCATCGCGCTGGCGCTGAGCACGACGCGCCCGCGCGAGGATCCGGTGGGCGAGTTGCGGGCGGCGATCGCGGCGGGCGAGATCGTGCCCTTCTATCAGCCGGTGATGGACATCGCCGCGGGCCGGCTGATCGGCTGCGAGGTGCTGGTGCGCTGGCGCAAGCCGACCGGCGAGGTGGTCTCGCCCGGCGCCTTCGTGCCGCTCGCCGAAAGCTCCGGCCTGATCTTCGAGCTGACGCTCGCGCTGATGCGGGCGGCGCGGGACGAGGTGGCGGACGTCTATGCGCTGCGCCCCCAGCTCAAGCTCGGCTTCAACATCCATGCCGAGCATTTCGACAATGACCGCATCGTCAAGGACATCCAGGAGATCTTCGGACACTCCGCGATCCAGTTGTCGCAGCTCATGCTGGAAGTGACCGAGCGCGCGCCGCTGGCCGATCTCGCCGCCGCGCGCCGCAGCATCGCCGCGCTGCAGGCCCTCGGCGCCAGGGTGGCGATCGACGATGTCGGCACCGGACACAGCGGCCTGAACTATCTGCTCAAGCTCGGCGTCGACGCGATCAAGATCGACAAGATGTTCGTCGATGCCATCGGCACCGAGCGCTATTCCAACGCCATCATCGACACGCTGGCCGAACTCGGCCGCACCATGCGGATCGACGTCATCGCCGAAGGCGTCGAGAGCTTCGAGCAGGTGGAATATCTGCGCGAGCACGGCATCCACATGGCGCAGGGCTATGTGTTCGCACCGGCCCTGCCGGGGCAGGCCTACATCGATCTCGTCGAGGCGATGTGCCACGACTCGCCGGAGGCGGACGCCCTCAAGATGGTGCGGAACCGCACGCCACTACCGCGCTACATCTCCGCGCGCAACCGCCAGATCGGGTAGAGCATTCTCCGCAAAAGTGGGAACCGGTTTTGCGGAAGAGAATGCGATAAAACAAAAACCAAAAGCGTCCGCTTGGTCCAATCAGATCGACGGATGCTCCAGACGCCCCGAGGCAGCGTCAGAAATGGCTGAAGCTCATCTGCTTGAGCTTCATCGGTCCGTCCGGGCCGTAGAGCACCGGCAGGCCCGGCCCGGCGGTGATCTCGCCGATGGCGGTGACCGCCACGCCCGCCCGCGTCGCCGCCGAGACGAAGGCGTCGAGATCGTCGGAAGGCACGGTCATCAGGATTTCGTAGTCGTCGCCGCCGGTCACCACCCGCTCCAGGAGGCGGGGATCGGTCTCGATGGCGGCGGCCGCGGCGGGCGACAGCGGCAGCAGCGCCGTCTCGATGCGGGCGCTGACGCCCGAGACCGCGCAGAGCTTGGCGAGGTCGCCGGCAAGGCCGTCGGAAATGTCCATCGCCGCGGTGGCGTGCAGGCGCAGCGCCGCCGCCAGCTTCAGGCGCGGCTGCGGCAGCAGGTAGCGGTCGGTGAGATGGGCCTTGTCGCGCGCGCCGAGCCGGTTGAGCGCCTTCAGGCCGAGATGCTTGCGCAGCATCAGCCCCAGCGCCGCATCGCCGATCGTTCCGGTGACCATCACCCAGTCGCCGGGCTGCGCCCCGGCGCGGCGCACCACCTCGCCGGGCTTCGCGGTGCCGAGCGCGGTGACCGAGATCACCAGCGGCCCGGTGGTGCGCACGGTGTCGCCGCCGAACAGCGGAATGCGATATCGCTTGGAATCGTCAGAGAGCCCGCGTGCGAAGGCGTCGATCCAGTCCGGCCCGGTGCCTTCCGGCAGCGCCACCGACAGCAGGAAGCCGAGCGGCTCGGCGGCCTTGGCGGCGAGGTCGGACAGATTGACCCGCAGCGCCTTGCGGGCGATCGCCTCGGGCGGATCGTTGGCGAAGAAGTGGACGCCGGCCACCAGCGTGTCGGTGGTGGCCACCACCTCGTGCGACGGCGGCACCGGGATCGCCGCGGCATCGTCGGTCAGGCCGAACGCGCCCTCGTGGCTGGCGATCGGCGCGAACGCCCGGTGGATCAGCGCATCCTCGCCGGACAGCCGGCTCACCGCATCGGCATGCACCGGCACAAGCGGGCGCACCCGGCTTTGTGGCGGCTCGGGCGCCGTCGCGGCCTCGGCGACGGGCGCGGCGGCAGGCGGGGGCGGCGTTTTGGCGACGGGCGCGGCCGGCGGGCGCGGCTTGGCTTCCGGGTTCGGCCGCACCGATGCCTTCACCAGCACCGGCGGCGGCACGTCGAGCACGAAGGGCGCGGGCGCGGCGGCGCGCAGCTGCGCCGTCGGCAGGGTGAGCGGCTCGGCCGCTGCCGGCTCGGCCGGAGTCTCCGGGCGAGGCTCGCGCGCCGGCGGGCCGGCGGCCGGCACATCGGCGGCCGGCGCTTCGGCCTTTGCCGTCTCCGCTTCGGGCTTTTCGCTCTCAGGCGTCTCGCTCGCCGGTGTCTCGGTCGGGGACGTTTCCGCCGCGGGCGTCTCCTTGGCGACGGCGGACTCGAACAGGCCGGGATCGAACGGCCCGAGATCGAGCGGCCCGAGATCGAGCGGCCCCAAATCGAGCGCGCCGGGCTCCAGCGGCCGCAGATCGAGCGGCCCGAAATCGAAGGGCAGGGCGGCCGGGACGGGCGCGGCCGGTGCGGGTTCGTCTGCAGTCGAAGCCGAAGGCGCCGGCCTCGGCGCGGCGGCAGCCTCCGCGCCGGGGGCTGCGGCAGCGCCGTCTGGAGGCGGCACCTTCAGCTCCATGGTCATCTCAACGGCCGCCCTCGTCGGTGAATTCGGCCGCGCGCAGCTTGCGGGCCAGCGCGTCGAGAACGGCATTGGCCATCGAGGTTTCCTCCTGCTCCAGGAACGCGCTGGCGACGTCGACATATTGTGACACGACAACCCGTGCGGGAATATCGGGGCGGGACATCAATTCGTAGCAGCCGGAACGCAGCAGCGCCCGCAGCACGGCCTCGACGCGCTTGAGCGGCCAGCCGCCGCTGAGGGTGGCGTCGATCAGCGGGTCGATGCGGCGCTGCTCGCGCACCACGCCCTCGACGAGATCGCGGAAGAAGGCGATCTCGGCATCCGGATGGGTGACGCCCTCGACCTCGCGGCCGATCCAGTGGCTTTCGAACTCGGCGAACACGTCGGCGGTCGGCGTCGCCGCCAGATCCATCTGGTAGAGCGCCTGCACCGCATTGAGGCGGGCGCCGGCCCGCGCGACGCGGCGCGGCGAGGGCGATTTGGGAGCGGCAGGCTTGTCGGGCGCGGAACTCATGACACGCGCTCCGGCATCACGAGGCCGCGCTTGAGCCGCACCAGCGACAGCACGGCAGCGGCGGCATGGCCGCCCTTGTCGAGCCGCGCGGGCTCGGCGCGCTCGGTCGCCTGCGCCTCGGTGTTGACGGTGAGGATGCCGTTGACCACCGGCAGCGCGCGGGCGACCGCCAGATCCATCAGGCCGCGCGCCGATTCGTTGGCGACGATGTCGTAGTGCGAAGTCTCGCCGCGAATCACGCAGCCGAGCGCCAGCACGCCGTCATAGGGCTCAAGGCGGGCCGCCGCCGCGTCGAGCAGAATGGCTGCGGCCGCCGGGATCTCCAGCGAGCCGGGCACGGTGACGCGATCGACCTGCACGCCGGCCGCCTGAAGCCGGCGCATGGCGCCGTCGAGCAGCAGGTCGGCGAGCGACTCGTAGAAGCGCGCCTCGACCACGAGAATACGGGCGCCGGGAATGGGTTGCTCGGCCTCCGCGGCCGCGCTGGAAGAGGTGACGATCATCAGGGGTATTTTCCGGGTTTGTGCCCGGGAATACGCGGATCAGCGCGCCTCGGCAAGGCGCGCGGCATAGCGCGCCATCAGATCCACCTCCAGATTCAACCGGTCGCCGGCCTTCACCGCGCCCCAGGTGGTTACCGCCAGGGTGTGCGGGATGATATGCACCGAGAAGTCGTCGTTTTCGACCGTGTTGACCGTCAGCGACGTGCCGTCGAGCGCCACCGAGCCCTTGGCGGCGATGAAGCGGGCAAGCGCCTTCGGGGCGCGGATGACGAAGGTCGCCTGCGCATCGGCGTCGCGGCGCGAGATCACCTCGGCCAGCCCGTCGACATGGCCGGTGACGATGTGGCCGCCAAGCTCGTCGCCGATCTTCAGCGAGCGTTCGAGATTGAGGCGGGTTCCCACCTGCCAGGTGCCGGCGGTGGTCAGCCGCAGCGTCTCGGCCGCGGCATCCACGGCATAGACGGTGCGGCCGTCCTGCTCGCCGATCTCGACCACGGTCATGCAGATGCCGCAGTGGCAGATCGAGGCGCCGAGGGCGATCGAGGCCGCCGGATAGCGGCAGGCGACGGTGAGGCGGCGCAGCGTGTCGCGGTCCTGGACGGCGACCACCTCGCCGATGTCGGTGACGATGCCGGTGAACATTCAGGGTCTCCTTGCGACCGTCATGAGGTCGGCGCCGACCGGCACCCGCTCGACGGCGTTCAGGGCCGGGGAAGCAGAAAGCATGCCGAGCGGCAGGCCGGCCAGCGCCGGCAGGGCGTCCTCGCCCAGCCGGACGGGGCTTTCGAACACCACCGTCTCGTCGACGAGATCGGCCTTGAGCAGGGCGGCCGCGACGGTGGGCCCGCCCTCGACCATCAGCCGGGTGATGCCGCGGGTGGCGAGCAGCGCCAGCGCCTGGGCAAGGTCCAGCCGGACGTCGGCACCGCGCCCGACCCGCATCACCTCGACGCCGGCCTGGGTCAGCGCCTGCTCCCGGGCATGATCGGCGTCCGCGGCGGCGATCACCCACACCGGCACGGTGCCGGCGCTTCGGACGAGGCGCGAGGTGGGCGGCAGCCGCAGCCCGTCGTCGAGCACCACCCGCACCGGCGAACGGTGTGCCAGCCCCGGCAGGCGGCAGGTGAGGTCGGGATCGTCGGCCAGCACCGTGCCGATGCCGACCAGGATCGCATCCGACAATGCCCGCAGCATATGCACGCGGGCGCGCGCCGCCTCGCCGGTGATCACAGCCGGCCGCGGCCCGGGCAGCGCCGCCTTGCCGTCGGCCGAGACCGCGAGCTTCAGCATCACGTGCGGACGGCCGTCCTGAACCCGGCGAATGTGGCCGGCGTGCGAGCGCAGGCCCTCCGCCCGCAGCACGTCGCGCGTGACTTCGATGCCGGCCGCTTCGAGCTTGGCGAAGCCGGCACCTGCCGTGCGGGGGTCGGGATCGCCGACGGATGCGACCACGCGGGCGATGCCGGCCTTGATGATGGCGTCGGCGCAGGGCGGGGTCTTGCCGAAATGGGCGCAGGGCTCCAGCGACACGTAGAGGGTGGCGCCCTTCGCCGCCGCCCCGGCCTGCGCCAGCGCCACCACCTCGGCGTGGGGTCGCCCGCCGGGCTGGGTCCAGCCGCGGCCGACGATCACCGGGACGCCGTCCTCGATGCGCACCACCAGCGCACCGACCGCCGGATTGGGCCACGTGGTGCCGCGCGCGGCATCGCCCAGCGCGATCGCCGCCGCCATCAGCCGCAGATCGTCAGCCGTGGTCTCGGATGCGGGGCGGGCGGCGGGGTGGTGCGGAGCGGTCGCGGCGGTCATGGCCGATCGGCGCCGGCTGCCGCCGCGTGGGCGATCTCGCCGAGCAGATCCTCGAAATCCTTGGGATCGCGGAAATTGCGGTAGACCGAGGCGAAGCGGACATAGGCCACGGTGTCGATGTCGCGCAGGCGCTGCATCACCAATTGGCCGATCGCCTCGGACTCGATCTCGTTCTCGCCCTGGCTCTCAAGTTGGCGGACGATGTCGGAGACCAGCCGGTCGATCCGCTCCTCCTCGACCGGGCGCTTGCGCAGCGCGATGGCGATGGAGCGGCGTAGCTTCTCGCGGTCGAACGGCACGCGCCGGCCCGAGCGCTTGAGCACGGTGAGTTCGCGAAGCTGCACCCGCTCGAAGGTGGTGAAGCGCGCGCCGCAATCGGGGCATACCCGGCGGCGGCGCACCGCCGTGCCGTCCTCGGACGGGCGCGAGTCCTTCACCTGGGTGTCCAGGCTGCCGCAGAAGGGGCACTTCATGACCCGCGCCGCCCTGTCATGAGGTCACTGTCCGTAGACCGGGAAGCGCCGGGTCAGCTCGCCGACCTTGGCGGCCACCGCCGACTCGACCGCGCCATTGCCGGACTCGCCGTTCTTCGACAGCCCGTCGAGCGCCTCGGCGATCAGCTCGCCGACCTTCCTGAACTCGGCCGGGCCGAAGCCGCGGCTGGTGGCGGCCGGCGTGCCGAGCCGGATGCCCGAGGTGACCATCGGCTTCTCGGGGTCGAACGGGATGCCGTTCTTGTTGCAGGTCAGGTGGGCGCGCCCCAGCGCGGCCTCCGCCGCCTTGCCGGTGAGCGCCTTCGGCCGCAGGTCGACCAGCAGCAGATGGTTGTCGGTGCCGCCGGTGACCAGCGCGAAGCCGGCTTCCAGCAGCGTCGCCGCCAGCACCTTGGCGTTCTCGACCACCTGCGCGGCATAGGTGCGGAATTCGGGGCGCAGCGCCTCGCCGAACGCCACCGCCTTGGCGGCGATCACGTGCATCAGCGGGCCGCCCTGCAGGCCGGGGAAGATCGCCGAATTGATCTTCTTGGCGATGTCCTCGTCATTGGTGAGGATCAGGCCGCCGCGCGGGCCGCGCAGCGTCTTGTGGGTGGTCGAGGTCACGACATGGGCGTGCGGGAACGGCGAGGGATGGGCACCGCCCGCCACCAGCCCGGCGAAATGGGCCATGTCGACCATGAAGATGGCGCCGATCTCGTCGCAGATCTGGCGGAAGCGGGCGAAGTCCCAGTGGCGGGCATAGGCCGAGCCGCCGGCCAGGATCAGCTTCGGCCTGTGCTCGCGGGCGAGCTTCTCGACCGCCTCCATGTCGATCAACTGGTCCTCGGGGCGCACATTGTAGGGCACCACGTTGAACCACTTGCCGGACATGTTGACGGCGCTGCCATGGGTGAGGTGGCCCCCGGCGGAGAGGTCGAGCCCCATGAAGGTGTCGCCGGGCTTCAGCAGCGCCAGGAACACGCCCTGGTTCGCCTGGCTGCCGGAATTGGGCTGGACATTGGCGAAGGCGCAGCCGAACAGCTTCTTGGCGCGGTCGATCGCAATGGTCTCGGCGATGTCGACGAACTCGCAGCCGCCATAGTAGCGCCGGCCGGGATACCCCTCGGCGTACTTGTTCGTCATGATCGAGCCCTGGGCCTCGAGCACCGCCTGCGAGACGATGTTCTCCGACGCGATGAGCTCGATATGGTCCTGCAGCCGCTTCAGCTCCTTGGCGATGGCGGAGGCGATCTCGGGATCGGCCTCGGCCAGCGAGGCGGTGAAGAAGCTGTTGGATAGCGGCCGGCTGCGCTCGACGTCGGAAACCGACATGGCCACGCTCCCCTTACTCATGGTTGCGTTGATCCGGTCGACGCACGCGGACACCCCGCGCCGTACGGCCGAAGCGGTCGCTTACCACGGCGGGCAAGGTGCGCCAAGGCGTTAGCCGCACTGGCGGCGGTCTTGCCGCACAGGCCATGGTTGCGGAGCGGACGATCGGGCGGCTGCCAGACCGCGCCAAGCCGCGTCCGACCGGTGACCGTTTCCGGTATCCCGAAGGGATCGACCGGAAACCGTCTCACGAGCTCTTGTTGGCGCTCAGGATCTGGCGCAGGAACGACAGTTCCTCGCCGCCGGCGGTGGTGGTGCGGCTGATGAAGTCGAACACCTTGCCGTCCTGCAGGCCGTAATTGGCGACCCGCTGCACCCGGCGCGACTTGGGATCGAAATAGACCGCCAGCACCCGCTGATCGACGATCTTGGGCTGCATGAAGGCGGCGCTCTGCTTCGCCGTCTGCGAGATGTAGTAGAACACCTCGCCGTTCAGCGTGGCGACGGTGGACGGCGTGCCGAGCACGATCAGCACC
Source organism: Blastochloris tepida (assembly GCF_003966715.1). Lineage (NCBI taxonomy): Bacteria > Pseudomonadati > Pseudomonadota > Alphaproteobacteria > Hyphomicrobiales > Blastochloridaceae > Blastochloris > Blastochloris tepida. The sequence continues at coordinate 2,255,605 of NZ_AP018907.1, read as the reverse complement.
TGCTCCTGGGTGGAGCCGATCGGCACCTGCTCCAGCGCGTTTTCCGGCATCACATAGCCGCGCTGCAGGGTCTGGGTGAAGCAGCCGCCGAGCGGCAGCATCGCCGCCAGCAATCCGACCGCCAACGCGCGTCGACCGATCGTGAACTTGCTCATCGCACCTCTATCCTGAACGCAACGATCCCGAACAACTGTCCTGAGCGCAGTGCGTCTTTCATGACCGCATCGCCTCCGCCGGCCGGCCTCGGCGGCCCTGCGGCGACGCCACCGGCATACAGCCGACCTGAAGCAATGGAAATGGCGCGGCGACCTTCGTGCGGCTCTGTGGCGTGATCGTGGCGCGCCGGCCCGACCGGCACCCGCTGCGGTCGAAACCTACCGGAGCCTCGCGGCTCAATCCAGATCGAGGCCGGCGAACGGATCCTGGTCCAGCTCGTCGTCGCCGGCCGGGGACAAACTTTGGGCGCCCTGCGCGGTGCCGGCAGGCGGCGGCAGATCGGCACGGAGGCTCTCGGCGACGGTCTCGAACAGCGCAAGCGCGCCGGAAACCTCGCCCACCGTCGTCAGCACCAGGGTCAGGCGGGCGCCGGCGGCGTCCGCCTCGTCGAAGATGTAGAACATCGCCTGCGTTCCGGCGCCCCGCACCAACAGGCGGGTGGCCGGCTGATCGGCGATCACCGTCTGCTCGACCTCCTCCAGGCCCTCGCTCGGCATCGGCTCGCCGGCCGGCAGCAGCGACATGTCGATTCGCGCCACCGAGTCCGGCCGCGCCAGCGTCACCGCGCCGGTGCCGCGGTCGCTGACATCGGACCAGCCGGCCGGCGGCTCGATCGAGAAGCGGCCGAGCCACACCCGCCTGGGCGACGCCGCGGCTGGGCCGGCCGCCACCGGGGCCGGGCTCGGCGCAGCGGCGGGGGCGGGCGCGGCAGCGGGCGCCGGGAGAGCGGGGGCCGCCTCGCTGCGCTTGTCTTGAACCGGGTTCTGGGCCGCGCCGCCGAGCGTCACCCGCGACAGGATATCGTCGAGCGCCGGATCCCCCTGGCTGAGGTCGCCCTCGACCTCATAGAGAAAGTGCAGCCGCCGCTTGTCCTTGCGGCCCTTGTCCAGCGTCACCGATATGGTGTCGCGCGGGCCGGTGCGGCTGTGGATGTAGAGCGCGCGCTCGCCGGCCACCGTCACCTTGCGGTGGGAGACGATGTCGGGATAGCCCAGCAGCGGCTCATCGGGGAACCACCACCACACCAGCAGGCGGCGGCTGCCGTCCGGCGAGGTGATGTCGAGCTCCTTGCCGCCATTGACGCGCGCCACCTTCCAGTCGGTCGGCACGGCGATCCCGGCGCTGTCGAGCCGGTGGACGGACCAGCCGGCCGACTGGGCGACGGCGGGCAGGGGCGCGAACAGGAGGCCGAGCATCGTCAGGATGACCGCCCTCCCGATCGCGACGTGTCGGATGGCCATGGCCAGCTCCCTGACGTTGCGAAAAAGCGACGTGCGAGGCTGCCCACCGCTCTGGCGGGCGTCAAGCGCCGCCCGCTCGGCCTGGGAACCGGGGCGCTCGCGCGTTTTGCCCGGCGGCCGGGCCGGCTATGGTGTCCAGTGAACGTGTCCGGGGTCGCCGATCGATCTGCCGGAACCCATATGATTCCCGTTGCGTCCGGCTTTGCCGGAATCTGGAGACTTGCCGTGACCGACCCCACACCCGCCGCTCCCTGGACCCACTCGGTGCTGGTGGCGCAGCTTCCGCCCGAGAGCAGCCTGACGCTGGAGCCGACCGAGGAGACCCGGGCCGCACTCGCTCGCCATGTCGGCGCGCTGTCAGTGCCCGAGCTGAAGGCGACTCTGGAGCTTGTCGTCGACCGCAAGGGGACGGTCACCGTGACCGGCCGCCTCACCGGGCGCGTCGTGCAGGCCTGCGTGGTGACACTGGAGCCGATGGAGAGCGCGATCGACGAGGCGGTGGACGTGCGCTTCGCCGCCGATGCCGGGCCGGACTACGCGCCGGGCGCCGAGGTCGAGTTCGGCTATGAGAGCGCCGATCCGCCCGAGCCCATCATCAACGGCCGCATCGATCTCGGTGCCATCCTCACCGAGTTCTTCAGCCTGGGGGTCGATCCCTATCCGCGCAAGCCGGATGCGGCATGGCAGCCCGGCGATGAGCAGGCCCACGACGAGTCCCCGTTTGCCGCGCTGGCCAGGCTGAAGGATTCCGGAGCGTCATAGTTCTGTCACGTGGTTGCCAGGACGGCGCGAAAATGTATGTTCGCGCCCGCAGGCATCGGCGGGGGTGCGGGAGGCGGGTTTCGGTCCGGCTCCGGTCATCCTGCCGGCCTGATAAGTCCGCAAGCATCTCCGCTTCGCCAACGGTCGGCGCAGGGGAGGGGCCTGCCGAGCCGCCGATCACGTGGTCCGTCAATCTCCACTGAGCCATGACCGCACCTGTCCGCATCGCGCTCGACGCCATGGGCGGAGATCACGGACCTTCGGTCGTGATTGCCGGCGCCGAGATCTCGCTCATCCGCCACCCCGACACCAGCTTCCTGGTCTTCGGCCGTGAGTCGGAGGTCCGGCCGATTCTCGACCGGCATCCGAAGGTCGCCGCGGTGTCGGAGTTCCAGCACACCGAGGTGGCGGTGCGCATGGACGACAAGCCGAGCCAGGCGCTGCGCGCCGGCCGCCGGGTGTCGTCGATGTGGCGGGCCATCGAGGCGGTGAAGCGCGGCGAGGCCGATGTCGCGGTGTCCGCCGGCAACACCGGCGCGCTGATGGCGATGTCGAAGATCTGCCTGCACACCATGGCCGGCATCGAGCGGCCGGCGATCGCCGGCATCTGGCCGACGGTGCGCGGCGAATCGCTGGTGCTCGACGTGGGCGCCTCGATCGGTGCCGACGCCCAGCACCTCGTCGATCTGGCGGTGATGGGCTCGGCCATGGCCCGCATCGTGTTCGATCTCGACCGGCCGACCGTCGGCCTGCTCAATGTCGGGGTCGAGGAGATCAAGGGCGTCGAGGCGGTGCGCGACGCCGGTCAGCGCCTGCGCGCCCTCGACATGCCGGGCCTCGACTATCACGGCTTCGTCGAGGGCGACGATATCGGCCGTGGCACCGTCGACGTGGTGGTGACCGAAGGCTTCTCCGGCAATATCGCGCTGAAGACCGCCGAAGGCACGGCTAAGCAGATCGCCGAATACCTGCGCGCCTCGTTTGGCAGGACGGTATGGACCCGGCTGGGTTTTCTTCTGGCGCGCGGGGCTTTCAAGGCGCTGAAGGAAAAAATGGACCCGCGCCGCTCCAATGGCGGCGTCTTTCTCGGTTTGAACGGTGTGGTGATCAAGAGCCACGGCGGAACCGACAAGCTCGGTTTCGCGTCCGCGGTGGATATCGGCTACGACATGGTGCGGTACGGACTTCTCGCCAAGATCAGCGCCGATCTCGCTCGGTACGAGCGCGGCACGTTCTCCCCTCCGACGGTTCCGGCGGAGGCCGCCGCATCGTGACAGCGCGCTCTGTGGTGCTCGGGGTCGGCGGTTATCTGCCCGAGCGTGTGCTGACCAACGCCGAACTGGCGGGCATGGTCGACACGACCGACGAATGGATCGTCCAACGCACGGGCATCCGCCAACGCCACATCGCCGCCAAGGGCGAGGTGACGTCCGATCTCGCCATCGCCGCGGCAAAGGCGGCGCTGGCCAATGCCGGGATCGAGGCCGCCGACATCGACCTCATCGTGTTGGCCACGGCCACGCCCGACAACACCTTTCCCTCCACCGCCGTTACGGTCCAGGCCGCGCTCGGCATCACCCACGGCGCCGCCTTCGACCTGCAGGCGGTGTGCTCGGGCTTCGTGTTCGCGCTCTCCACCGCCGACTGCATGCTGGCGAGCGGCAGGTTCCGCCGGGCACTGGTGATCGGCGCCGAGACCTTCTCGCGCATCCTCGACTGGACCGACCGCACCACCTGCGTGCTGTTCGGCGACGGCGCCGGCGCCGTGGTGCTGGAGCGCCAGGAGCAGCCGGGCACGCGCGCCGACCGCGGGGTGCTCACCAGCCATCTGCGCTCCGACGGCCGCCACAAGCTGAAGCTCTATGTCGATGGCGGCCCGTCCTCGACCCAGAGCGTCGGCTTCCTGCGCATGGAGGGGCGGGAGGTGTTCCGCCACGCGGTGGGCATGATCACCGACGTCATCGAGGACGCCTTCAAGGCCACTGGCTACGGGCCGGACGACATCGACTGGTTCGTGCCTCACCAGGCCAACCGGCGCATCATCGATGCCTCGGCCGTCAAGCTCGGCATCGCCGCGGACAAGGTGGTCATCACGGTCGACCGCCACGCCAACACCTCGGCGGCCTCGATCCCGCTGGCGCTGTCGGTGGCGGCCGCCGAAGGCCGGCTCAAGCCCGGCAATCTGGTGCTGCTGGAAGCCATGGGCGGCGGCTTCACCTGGGGATCGGTGTTGTTGCGGTGGTGATTCCCCGCCTGCCCGGTTGACCCTCTGGCCGCGGTCTGATTAACGTTCAAAATCAGAGGGATGCTTAGCCAATTCCGAGTTCGGGGGCTGAAATGGCGGGTCGAACGATCACGCGGGCCGATTTGAGCGAGGCCGTCTACCAGAAGGTGGGGCTGTCGCGGACCGAGTCCACGGCGCTGGTGGAGCAGGTTCTGAAGGAGATCTCGGACTGTCTGGCCCGCGGCGAGACCGTGAAGCTGTCGTCCTTCGGCTCCTTCGTGGTCCGCCACAAGGGCCAGCGCATCGGGCGCAACCCCAAGACCGGCGTCGAGGTGCCGATCCCGCCGCGCCGGGTGATGGTGTTCAAGCCCTCCAACATCCTCAAGAATCGCATCAACGGCCACGCCGACGGCGAGGAAGAGGATTGAGACCGGGCGCTACTGAACGCGAACTGCCGTCATCATGGCCGGGCCTCGTCCCGGCCATCCGTGTCTTTGCCTCTCCCTGACGTTTCATACGATTTCCGCCTGATCCCTTCGGCATACCGGAAGTGGTCTCGTCAAAAATCCCTGATCCGAAAGGATTTTTTTGACGATCGGAATTCGGTTGTCTGGCGTGATCGGCCGGAAGCCGTATCAGTTTGCCACCGGAAGAACCGACCCGCCGGGCGTAGTGTGACATGAGCTTGGCTGCGTGGCGGATGCGCCGCGCGGGCTTGCACCAGCGCAAAACGATTCCCGATCAACGGGTTCCGCCCCGAAGCGGATTCGCCTTCGCAGACCCCGCGCGGCACCGTCCGGCAACGCCGGAATGCGTTTTCCCACAAACGCTTCGCCCCGGAAGCGGAATCGGAATCGCAAGCCTTCGCCGAAATCCCTTATAGTTGGAATCGGATGTACCCGGACGGCCTCGGGCCTGCGGGCTTTCGAGCCGTCGTTCGGCCGCCGAAGATCCCGTGTCCGGACAGGGATTTTCGGCGAGGACGTTTCCGGTATCCCGAAGGGATCAACCGGAAACCGTATGACTCTTACGAGCGCGGCGCGGCGAAGCAGCGGGGAGCGGCGTGGACAAGGAACCTGGCGCCTTCCGAACCATCAGCGAGGTGGCCGAAGACCTCGACCTGCCGCAGCACGTGCTGCGGTTCTGGGAGACGCGCTTCTCGCAGATCAAGCCGCTGAAGCGCGGCGGCGGCCGGCGCTACTACCGGCCCGACGATGTCGACCTGCTGCGCGGCATCCGCCACCTGCTCTATGGCGAGGGCTACACCATCCGCGGCGTGCAGCGCATCCTGCGCGACGAGGGGGTGCGCTTCGTCCAGACCGTATGGCAGACCGGCGCGGCCCCGCCGCCGCAGCCCGCCGATCAGGGCCCCATCAGTCAGGGGGCGGCCGGTCATCTGCCCGCCGACCGCGATTTCGAGCGGCGGGAGCCGTCCGCGCCCGAACTCCCGGCTGCGGCCGTCGCGCCGCCGGACCGCAGTCCGCCCGATCTCGTTCGGCCCGATCTCGCGCCGCCCGTCGTCGCCCGGCCGGAACGGGACGCGCCGCCCAGCCTGGACGTGCGCGATCACCTTGAGGCACGCGATCACCTGGACGCGCACGATCGCCTGGAGGCCCGCGACCATCCGAATACGCGCGATCGCCCGGAGCTGCGCGATCACCCGGAGCCGACCCTGCCGTTTGGCCCGCCCGAGGAGGGCAGGGCGCCACGCCGGCCGGTCGAGCCGCCGTCCCCCGATCTGACACCGCGCCGGCCAGCCGAGCCCGCCGGTCGAGGCGGGCTTCTCGGCCTCTTTCCCAAGATCGGCCGCGACGCCGAGCCGCCGCTGCTGCCGCGGGTGGTCGAGGTGCCGATTCCCACCGCGCGGACCGAGCCGGTCGTCCGGCCGCCCGAGCCGCCGCGCCCGCCGGTCGAGGAGCCGCCGCTGCGCCCCGCGCCGCGCCCGCCCGCGGCGGAGGCGCCGCCCGTGCCGGCATTGTCGCGCGAGAATGCCCGCCGCCTGCAGGCGGCGCTCTACGAGCTGCAGGAATGCCGCCGCATCCTGGATGCGACCCTTGGCGGCGGTGGCGACGGCAAGGCGTGATACGGTTTCCGGCTGATCAAGCCTTCGAACCGTATTCCGATCGCCGAAAAATCCCTTCCAACTCAAGGATTTTTCGACGAGGACGTTTCCGGTATCCCGAAGGGATCAACCGGAAACCGTATGACGGCGCCAGGGCCCGTCACCCCGTGCCGGGCGCACGCCGTGTCAGCCTGCTGGATTTTCGGGAGAAAATGGTCGGAGCGCCGAGATTTGAACTCGGGACCCCCAGTCCCCCAGACTGATTTTTTTCGTTTCCGCCCCTTTCCAGATCTTTCCCCGCGTGTCCCAACATATTGTATAAAAACGAATTTCGGCATACCGTCATTCCTGGCGGTTCCGGGCGTTTCCGCAATCGGTGCCGACATGGTGCCGACACGGGGGAAGGGGAGGGCGGAATGCCGGCGGTCAAGATCACACGGAAGGTTCTCGCCGATTTGGCGCCGCGCGAGCGGGTGTTCGTCCAGTACGACACCGAGGTTCCGGGCTTCGGCGTGCGCGTCACCCCGGCCGGTGCCGCGTCATGGATTGTCGAATATCGGCCGAACGGCGGTGGCCGGCGCGCGCCGACCCGGCGGATGACTCTCGGCTCGACCAAGAAACTCCCGCTCGAAAAGGCGAGGGCAGAGGCGGAGCGAATCATCGCGCCGGCCACGTTGGGGAGCGACCCGGCGGCAGACCGGCGCGAGCAACGCGAGGCCGCCACCATCGCGGACCTGATCGAGACGTTCATGCGGGAGTCCGTCCGGCCGCGGAAGAAACCCCGCACGGTTGAACTCTACGATTCGTATTTCCGGCTCCACGTCATCCCGACGCTGGGCACCAGGAAGGCCCGCGATGTCACCCATGCCGACGTCGCCCGCCTGCACCGCAAGCTCGGGGCGGAGAAGCCGGTGACGGCGAACCGCGTCGTGATGCTGCTGTCCGGCCTGTTCACATGGGCCGGGAAGGCCGGCGAGGTCGAGCACGATTTCAACCCGGCGCGCGGCATCGAGAAGTTTCGGGAGACAGCGAAGGAGCGGTTCTTGTCGACGGAAGAGCTTGCCGCGCTTGGTGCGGCGCTCGCCGAGGCCGAGGGCGAGGGCATTCCGTGGGGCGATAGCAAACCCACGGCGAAGCACGGCCGGAAGGAGGAAAACCGCCGGTCTGTATTCGGCCCGCACGCTGTCGCGGCGATTCGCCTTCTGCTGCTCACCGGCGCGCGGTTACGCGAAGTGCTGCATCTGCGGTGGGAGCACGTCGACACGGAACGCGGCCTGCTGTTGTTGCCCGACTCGAAAACCGGCAAGAAAACTATCGTGCTCGGCGCCCCGGCGCTCGCCGTTCTCGATGCCCTGCCGCGACTCGGCGCCTATGTCGTGCCGGGGAGCAACCCCGACCGGCCGCGCCATGACCTCCACAAAGTTTGGGCCGCGGTCTGTCGCAGGGCCGGCTTGGAAGGTGTGAGAATCCACGATCTCAGGCATACCCATGCGAGCTACGGGGCCGGCGCAGGCATGAGCTTGCAGATCATCGGCCGGTTGCTCGGGCATTCGCAGCCATCGACCACGCAACGATATGCGCACCTTGCCGATGATCCTCTGCGACGCGCCGCGAACACAATCGGTGGCCAGATCGTCGCCGCGCTCGCCGGCCAGCCACCGGCCGGTGAGGTCGTGCCACTGCGGGGAAAACGATGAACGACGACACCATCAAGACCGACGACGAGCGCCCCGATTTCCCCGAAGACGACGCCCTCCCCGATTGGGCCGCGCCGCTGACCGCCGGCCCGATCCCGGTCACGAGCGAGGCGACCGTCGACGACTTGGCGGCGATCATCGCGCCACGGCTTGAGGCGCTGATGCGCGTCTACGGTGCCGAACCCACCCCCGAGGGCTGGCGCCGGCTCGCCATCGGGCTCGCGCTCTCGCATGAACCCTCGCTCCGAATGTGGGGCGTGCATGACCGACCGCACGACGAACCGGGCCGGCGGAAAGACCGTGCACGGCTTGAGGACGGGTGGCGCTTGCAGAAGGAAGCCAAACGCACGGGCCTGCCGCTATCGGATGTCATCGAGGCTCACCGGCGCGCCGAGCGCAAAGCCGGCCGGAAGGTTCTTGCGGCGTCGACGCTCTATGAGGCCGTTCGCGACGCCCGAAAGATCGGGGGCAACCTCGCCGACTTCGCGTTGCGGCAGACTTTTGAGGCGGCAGCGCTGAAAGCGGCGACCGAACTGGAGCGGAAGTGATTATGGGAAATCACCCCGGATTTTATCCATAAGGGTTTCTCGCTATGGTCTGCCCATGCCGCCGGTTTTTGGCGCCTGTCTCGGAGTAGAAGGCATGGAATCAGACAACGATAACCACTTCCTCAACGTCGTCGCCGCGGCGAAGTACCTCGGACTCGGCAAATCGACGCTGGACAAATGGCGCTGCACCGGAGGCGGGCCGCGTTTCTCCAAGCTCGGCGCTCGCGTCGTCTACGCCAAGCCCGACCTCGACCAGTGGGTCGCCGCCAACCGGCGCGCCTCGACCTCGGCTGCCGCCTGATCCCCGCCTCGCCCCGCCACGCGGCGCGACGTAGCGCGACGCCTCGCAACGCAACGGCCGCTCCTCTCCGGAGGAGCGGCACCCATCCGTCAAGTCGTTCGTCGCCGTCCGTCAAGTCGTCCGTTAGTCGTCCGTTGGAGTAACGGACGTCCGTTAGTAACCAGGACGCATTAGGCCAGCTTGACTCCACGGCAGATGTGGCGAACGCTTCCGGAGCCATCATGAAACGGGGAGAAACAACTAGGATTGCGCGTGAGCTTGCCGACCTCGCCAGCGTCTTTAGTATGTCGTAATCGATAATCCTCGGCCCGACCGACCAAGCAACTGTGAAGGCGGCGCTTCTCTACAGCGCCGCCCGCCTCGGCGATGCGCGCGAGGCCGACATCGAGCGGCGCGCCGCCGAGGTGGGTCAGCGCGTCGTCGAGTCCATCACCCCCGAGCCCGGCGTCGCGTGCCGGGTTGCCGCCTGATCCATCACCTACCACCGACCAACCAAGGAGACCGCCATGACTGAGCGCGAAGAGAAAAGCCGCGAGTCTAAAGTTCGTCGCCAGCTTCAGAAATGCGGGTACCGCCTTCACAAGACGCCAGCTAGATCATGGCTCAGGAAGCATTACGGCGCCGGCTACATGATTACCCTGAACAACACTGTTGTTTCTGGATGTAGCAGCAGGGAATATGACGCAAATCTGGAGGACGTTGAGCTGTTCGTCTCCGATTTGGCCTCGCACCCGGCGCCGACCCTGGCGCCGTTGCCGGCCGACTCCAGCCGGGCCGCCTGATCTCCTGCCTCGCCCCGCCACACGGCGCGCCGCCGCGTGATCCTCGGCCAGCAACGCACGGCCCCATCATCCTCGCGCCCCGGCGCAGGGATGATGTGTTTCGGAGCGGAGGAAGATCAACGAATGATCAACGAAAGCACCGCCCGAGACGTGCCGACGCCGGCCGGGTGCGGATGCTCGGGTTTATGGCTCTTTCAGGGTATTGTTAACGTTCGAAGAAAGAGCTTGACTCCTAGGAAACAATGCCAGCACTTTGGGGTCCATCAGAAACCAGTCCGGAGATTGTCGTGATGGACAACGAAGCTCAAGCCGGCCCGCTCGTGGTCAACGGCGTCAACGCCGCGGCGGCGGCTATCGGGATTTCGCGCGAAGAGGTGCGACTCGCGATGCTGGCCGGGCGGCTCCGGAGCCGGCGGCTCGGCCGGCGCCACCTCTTCACGCGCGCCGATCTGCAAGCGTTCGTCGACGCCCTGCCGATGTCGGACAGCCGAGCCGCCTGATCCCATCACCTGAACGAAGGAACGAAACGTGACCAAATATCTCGAATCGCTCGCCCACTGCCTCAACGCCGGAACCCCGCTCGGCCCCACGACCGGAAGATCGCCGCCGAGGCCGTGAAGTTGGCCAGCGGGCATCTTGCCGGCGCGCCGCTGACCGACATGCACCGGCACGCCTCCGCCCTTCGAGCGGCCCTGAGCGCGTCTCAGGGTGCCGATGCCGTGGTGGGGTTCATCCTGGACAGCTACCGGCAGGCCGGCGGGCGAACCGCTGCGGCCGGATAGGCACAAAAGAAAACCCCGCCGGGAGGGCCGGCGGGGTTCTTTCCACCACGGCCGGGGCATGACTCCCGACCAATCGTTCTTGGAGAACGAACCATGAATGCCACAAATCACGCCGCGACGGAAGACCTTGTTTCGTCGCCTCTTGAGCGCTCGGGCGTCCCTGGCATGCATCCGTCCCAAGTGCGCCGGGAGTTGGCGCGGCGGGGGTGGCCTCCGCTGCCGATCCTGGCGCACGATGCCCCGGACCGGGAGCAGCCCGGCGCGGTGGCGAGGGGCGCCGGCAAAGCCGTGCTGGTTCGCGGGTGGCAGAAGGACGCGGCGTTCGATGCGACACCCGCCAGCGAGGCGGCGCTCGGAGCGTGGGAGCGCGGCTACAGCCACTGCCCAGGCACCGGCATTGCGTGCGGTCGTGTGATCGGCATCGACATCGACTGCCTAGACGCCGCGCTCGCTGCCGAAGTGCGCCGCCTTGCGGAACAAGAGTTCGGCCCGACGCCGTTCGTGCGGGTCGGTCGCGCGCCGAAGCTGCTGTTGGTCTATCAGGCCGCCGAGCCGGTGCCGAAGCGCCGGTTCGTTGCCGAGGTCGGCGACAACGCGCTCGAAATTCTCGGCGAGGGCTCGCAGTTTGTCAGCTACGGCGTTCATCCCGTCACATGCCAGCACTACGAATGGACCGGCCCGCTGTCGCCGCTGACCGGTGACCCGGACGACGCGCCGGTTATCTCGGCTGCCCAGATCGAGCGGTTCATCGACGCAGTTCGCGGCATCATGCCGTTGAAGCAGAGCGGGGGGTGGCATGGTAGCGACGACAGCTTCAACGTCGTCGAGTTCCACACCAACCGCTCGGCCGCCGATACGTTCTTCACGCGTTTGAACGACAAAGCGCGCGCGAATTACGACGCGTGGGTTCCCGACCTTGGCCTGTCGCGCATCCGCCGGGAGCCCGGCGGATATGCCGCTGTCGCCGAATGGCGGCGGTCGTCAACGGGCCGCCCGCTCGACCAGCGCAACTTGAATCTCAGCTTCGACGCAAAGGGGATCACCGATTGGGGCGACGGGCCGCGCCACTATTCACCGCTTGACGTCGTGATGGCGGCGCTCGGGCTCGGCGTTGACAGCGCCGTTCAATGGCTCGGCGAGCGCGTCGATCCGACGTGGAACGACCCTCCGATCATTCTCACATCCGGGGCGCGTACGATGGCTTCAACCTCTTCTGATCTGGCGCCGCTTGCGGTGGATGACGGCGCGCTTGTGCCGGCGCAGCCGGTTGCCGCTGTGGTGGAAGCCGACGACGACGGCGACGACTGTGAGGCGACGTTCGCCCCGGTCGCGAGCCTTGAAGACTTGACCCACCCGCCCGGCCTCGTTGGCGACATCATCGATTGGTGCGAGCGGACATCGGAGCGCCCGGCGCGTTCGGCGGCCCTCGGCGCCGCGCTCGGGTTCGTGAGCGCTCTCGCCGGGCGGAAGTTCGCGAGCCCGACCGATCTGCGCACGAACCTTTACATTCTGACCCTTGCCGAGTCGGGATATGGGAAGGATCACGCCCGGCAGGCGATCACGCGCATTGCGGATTGCGTCGACAATCCGGACGTTCGTCGGCTTGGTACCAAGGACGGCTTGGGCGATTACCTCGGGCCGGGGCGCGCCATGTCGGCAACGGCGTTGCGCAACCTCTTGATCAAGAAGCCGTCCGTTCTGCTGCAAGCGGATGAGTTCCACGGAACGCTGAACATGATGAACGAGCGGTCATCGCTCGCGCGCCTTCTCGCCGACGACTTCCTCTCGCTGTTTTCGAGCGCGAGCACTTCGTACGCGGGCGCTGAGTACGCCGGCACTCCCGCCGTGAAGCTCTACGCTCCGAACTTTTCGGTTCATGGCCTGAGCACGCCGTCATCGTTCTGGCTGGCGGCCGGTTCTCGCTCTCTCACGAGCGGCCTTTTGCCCCGATTCATCCTGCTGAACATCGACGCGCCCAAGCCTGCAAGGCGCGAGCCGGAAGCGTCGATTCGCGATGTTCCGCCCGACTTGGTGCGGCGATGTGCTGCGATTGCGCAGCTTGGCGGAAACCTGCATCGGGATGGCACTGCCCCGGCCCCCCCGCCGGTTGTGGTTCCGTACACCGACGCCGCGCGCGCTGCGCTGGAGCAGTTCCGCGCGTACGTAGAGGAGCAAGAGGCAGTCGTTAATGATCGATGCCGGCCGTTCCTGCACCGCGCCGCAGAGCACGCGATCAAGCTCGCGTTGACTGTCGCGGTCGGGGTGGATTGCACCCGTCCTCGGATCACAGGCGAGGTGATGGAATGGGCTTGCTCCCTGGCGTGGCACTCAACCTGTTCGTTCATCGCCGAGTCCGCCGAGCGTATCGCCGACAATGAGCGCGAGGCCGACTACCTGCGGGTGTTTCGGCTCATCAAGGGTGCCGGCCCGGCCGGGATCACGGAAGGTGTGTTGCGGGATCGCACGCGCAGCATCGATAGCCGCCGGCTGGCCGACCTTTTGGGGTCAATGGTGGCGGCTGGCCGGGTTCGGCGCGACGACGTGCAGACGAAGAAGGGAAAGCGCCCCCGGCTGCTGTTCGTCCGGTGACCGGATTCCATCGTGAGATTCCATCGCGGGGCTGGATTTCATCGTACGATGGAATCCGGCCCCGTTCTTTTTTCGTCGTTTCCATCTGCATTTTCTCGGAGCCGTTTGCGATGAAATCCAGGCGAAAAAGGTAATTGGAATCAATGCCCTATATATATCTATTATTATATCGTATATATCGTAACCTCTCTCTCCCTCCCTTCCCCACCCCCTCCTGTCCTCCCCCTCTATAGCCGCGCACGATATTTACGACGAAATCCGCGGCGCCCCACCTAAATACCGCTTCAACCCTACGGTATCGCCGCCGCCGCCTCGCCCGGCAGGGCGTGGTGGTGGCGCGGGGCGCGGTGGCTGGCGTCTGAGGGGGAGGCGCCCGAGGTGCTGGCCCTGGCCACACGGCGCACCCCCACGCCCAACTCAGCTGGTCCTCAACATCGCAACCAGTGTCACCTGGCGCCAATTCGCCGCACGGCAGCGGTTGACCATCCGAATGATGCCGGATGATCTTTGCACGCATCACGCTCTCGTCCTGCCGAAGGATCATTGATCGCCAATGCCCGCATTCTCCCGTGTGATCGGCATCGACTATTCGGGTGCGGAGACGCCGAATGCGGGCCTGAAGGGCTTGCGCGTCTATCTCGCTGAAGGCGATTTGCCGCCCCGCGAGGTTTCGCTTGGCGAGGTGTCGCCGCCGTCATCTCCGCGCAAATATTGGACCCGCAAAGGTGTCGCTGAATGGCTGGTGAAGCGGCTCGGCGAGGATGTGCCCACACTGGTGGGAATCGACCACGGTTTCTCGTTTCCGCTGCCCTATTTCGAGGCGCATGGCCTCGCACACGATTGGCCAACGTTCCTTGATGATTTCCAGCGGCACTGGCCGACCGACGAGGACCACACCTATGTCGATTTCGTCCGAGACGGGACGGCCGGTAACGGCGCGGCGCGTATTGGCAACGCCCGCTGGCGGCGCCTGACTGAGCAGCGCGCTGGGGGCGCGAAATCGGTGTTTCACTTCGACGTGCCAGGGTCGGTGGCGAAGTCCACCCATGCCGGCATCCCTTGGCTACGTTTCATCCGTCAGCGCCTCGGCGCCCACGTCCACTTCTGGCCGTTCGACGGCTGGGACATTCCGGCTGGGCGGTCGGCTATCGCCGAGGTCTATCCTGCCCTTTGGTCCCGAGACTTCGCCAATGAAGGCCGCACCGGTGACCAGCACGACGCCTTCAGCATCGCGGCTTGGCTCTCCCGCGCCAACCGCGACGGCAGTCTTGCAGCGTTCCTCTCCCCTGATCTTTCGCCGTCCGAACGAACGCAGGCGGAGGTGGAAGGGTGGATTCTTGGAGTTCAGGGCTCGACGCCGAGCCTGAGCCGGGCAGGTCCACAAAGACCAAAGGCATCGACAGTCGCAACACGTCCGACGCTGAACGCATCCGATTCAGGGAGCACGAAGGTCTGCCCAGAGTGCGGGCACGTGTTTCGCGGCGGAACTTGGGGCGGAATTGATGCGCACTGGAAGGCCGTTCACGGCCAGATCATGCCTTACGAGGTGGCGTGGCCCATCATCAAGGCGGGTGGAAAGCCGTCAGCCAAATAGCGGGCAACCACAGCATCAAGCCGCTGATGGCGAGGAACCACATCGCACCCCGTCAGAGGCGAAGCTCGGCTGGCCTATGGCGAGCAGGGTGCGGGCGGTGCAGAGGTACCCCACCCCCCTTGGGTCCTGTGGACCACCCCGCCGGCCGCGGGTGACGCGCGACCTCGACGGTTTTCTAGATGCACATCGTGAAAAGCGCCTTTTTGTTGTGCGGATGCTGTGTTGCCTTAATTTGCGCCACTGCTGGCGCCGGCATCCGTCATTTTGTCGGCTAGCAGTTCCTGACCCTTGGAAACGCCGCTACTATTTGGTTGCCAACAACAAGGATGGCCCGAATGCGGGAATTGATGAAAGACCTGACCCCACCCGCGGCCTGCCATCAGATCGCGTACAGGCTATGGAAGCTCTTTGTGGCGCTCGCCTGCCTGTATTTTTCACCCCTCTCTGCATCACCCGCCAAGGCTGGACCGGCAGAAAACTTCGTGAGAAGCCTGCCAGCCAAAATCGAACAGCGAGCCCATAAGCTTGAGGTAGATGCCAAAATCCCGCTCGGCCGCCCAGAATGCCATACGCTTGCCAATGGCAGAAGCTGCGTCGTACCTATGGTTTATGGGATCATCATGACTGTGCTGGAGAAGGGCGGAAGGGGTGATAGCAATTCAGCTCACCGTTTCACGGGCTAACGTAGGAAATGAGAAGGACATCGGGCGCGCGATCAATGCGCTTTTCTTGGCGGGTTTTGAGGACAACTCTCAGAAGGAGCATGACCTGCTGGCTATGGCCGGAGCCCTCTGCGTAATCCGCGGCATCGCGGCTAAGAGCGGCCCGGCCGAGCTGGAGCCCACGTCGGGAGGCTGTGTCATCACTATTGATAGCTGACACAGCCTCGCAAGGCGTCGCGATCAACACCCACAGCTCGGCGGCGCAGGTGGGTACCTTCTATCTGATTTCGACCACTAGTCTAAACCGGAGCTTGGGGCTCCCTGGATGAAAACCACTAAGCATGATCCGAGTTTGGACAGAATGATCCATGCGGTCCTTCCGAAATAGACTTCGACATGGAGCGGGGATTAGGCACATGAAGTTTGCAATCGCAGCACTTTTTTCTGTTTCCTTAGCCTTTACGCAAGCAGCTGCGGCAACATTGGGGAAGTCGCTCCACTCGAAATGTACATTCAGCTTGAGCGGAGACATCGAGGCGGGGGATTATGTTAAAGTTAAACGTTTTCTTGAATCCAGGATAGGCTCCGATAAGACTGTTTGCCTAAACAGTCCAGGCGGATCTTTTTTCGAAGGCATGAAGATTGCAAGTCTATTCAGGGAAGAGGGTGTTGCTACATACGTTCCAGACAGAGCGCTGTGCGCATCGGCTTGCGGGATCATTTTTCTCGGCGGTACCGTATGGGGCGACTTGCCGCACTCGTCACGCACGCTACATGTCGGCGGGACTCTTGGCTTCCATTACCCATACCTCAACAAGCAAGCGCTTGGCTTGGGTCCCTTTTCTGCACAGCAAATCGATGCTGCCTGGAAAGTTGCCATGATGTCTGTTGCGGAAATTCTTGAAAATTCTGAATGGCTTGGTATTAGCAAGGATTTCATGAAAGAATGGATGAAGCACGGCGAAGATAGCATGCTCATCATTGATACCGTGAAAATGGCAATTATGTCAAATATTCAGCTGGACGGAATACCACATCAATCAATCACAAATAAAGCTTATGAGATTGCCTGCTTAAACCTTGTCGATGCTGAAGCGCCTTCGCTGAAAGCTCGTTCGGACGACATAAATTTTGGCTATGACCCCACGCCAAGTAGCGATCTACATCAAACAAAGACACTGCGATCTGAGGATGGTAAGACTATAACAACTTTCACTAAACACGAATTTGATACTTATACGCGTACAACCGGGTGCGACTTTACTGGAGAGGTTGGCGGGGCCGATCTTGCCGCGCGTATCTGGATTGGAGGAATGGCAGCTGAAGTTAACGAGGAGCGCACAGCAGAACTTGCTCGGCCTCGGGTCGATCCGTGGTTCTTCTTTCCTCCTTCTTATAAGCTCTCGTCGTTTTCTCAGACGCCTGCGCGGCCTCAGCCACCGTCAAGATGACGAGAAAGAGCGCGTGACGGCATTTTAGAATCGGCCTCGCCCTATTGGAGAGAGTCCCACGCTACATGTGCACGCGCTTCGTTGAGCCGTACCGTGACGGTCTTGGCCACGCTGGCGGGTCTTCTTTCTAACTTTATCCAATAGTTAGGCGACGGTAAGGACTTCTCGAATAGGCATAGTCTCGGCCAATTATACCGACGGCGCAGACGATGACTGGTCATGCCCGCGCTTGTCGCGGGCATCCACGACTTAAAATATTCTTGGAAGGAAAGACGTGGATGGCGGGACGGAGCCCCGCCATGACGAAGGCGGAGTCAAAGACGATGACCGCTGGTATACTGCGACGCCGATGAAATCCTGCGTGCCAGCTGTCTGGTAGGCACAGGCGCACAAGCCGGATTTTTTCGGAGACGTGGTATATAGATAAATATTGTCAGCGTAAGCGCTGCAAAGGTCGCCGTCATGGTCGCGGTGCGGCGTTCGGCGAGTCGCTGAAGTTCGGCTTCGATGTCCGGCGGCACACAATGATGCCGGGAGCGAGGAAGAAGCCGCCCGACATCTCGACATGGAAGTTCGACACGCGGGAAGCGGCCGGCGCATTCGCTGCAGAGTTCGGCGGTCAGCGGGCCGACGTTTCGGTCCAGTGAGCCAAAGGGCGCCCATCAAGCGCGGTCGCGGTCAGCCACGCAAGGCTTCGCCACGCGCACGGAGAAGCTCCCAGAGCTGACCGGGACCGAGTAGGATGTCTCGAATACCTCGCCTGACGTGTTCGGACTCCAAAGCCTGCTTGCTCATGGCCGTGTGAGCCGCGAGGGCGTCCATGATGGCGCTCTCGATCTCCGGTCCGAGATCTGGCGAGTTGGAGAACTGCTGCTTCGAGTTGTTCATCGCCTGCTCAACCAGCATCTCGGACTGCAGCAGTTTACCCCTGATGACGCCGTTGACGTAGACGAGCTTGTCCTCGTCATTGAGATCGCCCGCGAACAGGTCGTTGACCCGCGAGATGATCTCGTCGAGGAGGGCGCGGGCCTTGTCCTGCACGGCACCGGCGCCGGCCTCGGTGAGCGGCTCCAGCGTCTCCGCCTCGCCCTCAGCCAGTGCGAGCTTGCGCCGCCCCTGATCGCGCAGAGCATGATGCGTGAGCTTCACCCGGCTGAGGTCGACGCCCTCCCGCTCGCGCCCGAAGTCGAGGAGCGGCAAAAGCCGCCGGAAGAACACGGCACGCTTCTCGACCGCGGTGGAGCCGTAGTCGATGATCTGCGACAGGAAAGCGTAGACGCGCAGATAGGTCGCCATGTCGGCCTTGAAGAGGATCAGGGCTTCGATCTCGTCCTGCGCCGCCTTTTCTGCCGCGCCGTCGCCGTCTGCGGCCTCTCGCTTTTCGACGAGCGCCTTGAACCGCTTCAGCAGCCGGTCGGCGACCGGATAGAGCGCCGCGTCGAGCTGGGCTTGCGTTGCCTTCGGATCGAGGTCGACGCGCACGACACGCTCGACCTCGTTCTCGTCATACAGCCCCATGCCGTCGAGCTTCGCCTTGAGGTTCAGGACTAGATTGGGGTCCGTCACACCTGACAGCTCGGCGGTCTCGTAATACGTCCGGAAGGCCTTCAGGACTTCGTCCGGATCATTGACGAAGTCGAGGATGTAGGTCGTGTCCTTCCCCGGATAGGCACGGTTGAGGCGCGACAAGGTCTGGACGGCCTGGATGCCGGCGAGACGTTTGTCGACGTACATGCCGCAGAGAAGCGGTTGATCGAAGCCGGTCTGGAATTTGTTCGCGACGAGCAGGATGTGGAACTCGTCGGTCGCGAAGGCCTCGCGGATGTCGCGGCCGTTCAGTGTTGGATTGAGGATCCGGCTGGTCTCGGTGAATGGGTCTGGGCCGCTCTCGGAATCCTGAACCTCGCCGGAGAACGCAACGAGCGTGCGAAGCCGGTAGCCGCGCGACTTGATATAGGCGTTGATGGCGAGCTGCCAGCGCACCGCCTCCTTGCGGCTGCCGACCACCACCATCGCCTTCGCCTGACCGGCGAGCAGCGGCGCGACGACCGTGCGGTAGTGCTCGACGACGACCTGGACCTTCTGGGCAATATTGTAGGGATGCAGGCGTACCCACTGCATCAGCCCCTTCACCGCCGCGCTCCGCTCGACGTCCCGCTCGGTGAACTCCTTGCCCTCGTTCGCCAGCCTGAAGGCGAGCTTGTAGGGCGTGTAGTTCTGCAGCACATCGAGGATGAAGCCCTCCTCGATGGCTTGGCGCATCGAATAGACGTGGAACGGAACCGGCAGGTTGCCCTCGCCAGCCGGGAGATCCGGCCGCGGTCGGCGTCCGAACAGTTCGAGCGTCTTGCCCTTCGGCGTGGCCGTGAACGCGATGAAGGTGATGCCCCGCGTATCGGCGCGGGCCGCCATCTGAGCGGCGAGAATGTCCTCGGTGCCGACCTCGCCGCCATCGGACAGCTCGGCCTGCTCCTCCGCGGACAGCACCTGCTTCAGCTTCGCCGCCGCCTCGCCAGTCTGCGACGAGTGCGCCTCGTCGGCGATGACCGCGAACCGCTTGCCCTGCGTCGCCGCCAACTGCTGCACGGCTTTGAGCGCAAACGGGAAGGTCTGGATGGTGCAGACGACGATCTTCTTCGAGCCGTCGAGCGCCGCAGCGAGTTCCGCGCTCTTCGAATCCTGCGCCCCCTTGATGGTGGCGACGACGCCCGCCGTCCGCTCGAAGGCGAAAATCGCCTCCTGAAGCTGGGCATCGAGCACGGTGCGGTCGCTGACCACCAGCACGGAATCGAACAGCTTGGTGTTCGCCGCGTCGTGGAGGTCGGCGAGGAAATGCGCCGTCCAGGCGATGGAGTTCGTCTTGCCGGAGCCGGCCGAGTGCTGGATCAGGTACTTCTGACCGACGCCCTCAGTGAGGACCGCGGCGATAAGCTTTCGCGTCGCGGCAAGCTGATGGTAGCGCGGGAAGATCACCTTCTTGATCTGCTTCTTCGCATCCCGCTCGGCGACGAGATAGCGGCCGAGGATCTCAAGCCAGCTTTCCCGTTCCCACACCTCCTCCCACAGGTAGGCGGTCGGCGCACCGTTCGGATTTGGCGGATTGCCCGCGCCCGTGCCGTGCCCACGGTCGAACGGCAGGAACAACGTGTCCTTGCCCTGAAGGCGCGTCGTCATCCGCACCAAGGAGTTCGATACGGCGAAGTGGACGAGCGCACCGTTCGGGAACGACAGCAGGCGCTCGGTCGCCCCGCCCCTCGGCGCCGGATCACGGTCGAAGCGGTACTGATCGACGGCGTCCTCGACCCGTTGGGTGTAGTCGCTCTTCAGCTCGGCGGTCGCCACCGGCACCCCGTTGAGGAAGAGCACGAGATCGATGGCGTTCTCGCTCACCAGCGAATAGCGGACCTGGCGGACGACGCGGAGGCGGTTCGCGGCGTAGCGGGCCTCAAGGTCCGGGTTCATCGCCAGCGCCGGCTTGAACTGCGCCATCGCCACCGGATGCCGCAGACCGACCACCTCGAAGCCGTGGCGCAGGACGTCGAGCGTGCCGCGCTGGTCAAGCTGATGGCGGAGCCGGCCGAGGAGCGCCTTCTCAGCCCCGGCGCCGTTGCTCCTGACGAGTTCTTCCCAGGTCGCCGGCTGCGTCGCCTGCACCCAGCCGATGACGTCGGCGGGAAAAAGGGCGTGCTCGCGGTCGAAGGCAAGCGCATCGTCCTCGGCGTAGAGCCAGCCGCCCTTCGCCAGCGCTTCGCAGATGCCCACCTCGAAGGCGACTTCCCTGTGCAGGCTCATGCCCACCGCTCCTGTGGAGACGGACCTCGCGGCCGGTTCTTGCCGATCTGCGAGCGGCGCCTCCTCGTCCTTGCACCGACTGGGGGAGACTAAAAGCATTCGGATGCGGCGGCACCCCCGTTCCACCTCTGATGGAAGATGGTGCCGCCGCAGGGGGTCGGCTTCGTCCACCCTTAACCTGGGAGCGAGCTAAGTTAAGGAAAGAGCATTTCCCTTAACTTACAAACAGGCCAATGTAACGTTCGAACGCATAGGCCCGCCACCGCTGCTGCCCGGTGATCTCCTTCAGGATGCCGAGGCCGACAAGGTCCCGCACCAGCGCATTGGCCGTCGGCGTGCTGATTCCGAGTTCCCGCTCGATATCGGCGGCCGTGACCACGGGTTGGCGATAGAGGACGCCAAGCGCCGCCCGCGCGTTCGGCGTCCGCTTGCCGAGCCCGAGGACGGCGTGCTCCGCCTCGGTGCGCAGCGCCAGGATGCGCTGGAACACGTCGCGCCCCTTCGTCGCCGTCTCCGCGATCCCGTTCAGGAAGAAGCGGACCCAGTGAATCATGTCGTTCGCCGTGCGAACCCGCATCAGGGCGTCGTAGTAGCTCGCCCGGTTCCTCTCGAAGAAGTCCGAGAGGTAGAGCGACGGCTTGGCGAGCAGGCCGTGCCCGACGAGATAGAGCGGGATCAGCAGACGCCCGATGCGGCCGTTGCCGTCGAGAAACGGATGGATCGTCTCGAACTGGTAGTGGCTGATGGCGATGCGCACGAGGTGCGGCACGGTGATCGTGTCGTCGTGCCAAAACTTTTCCAGGTCGCTCATCAGCTCCGGAACGCCGTCCGGGTGCGGCGGGATGAATACCGCATCCATCACGCTCGACCCGCCGATCCAGTTCTGCGATGAGCGGAACTCGCCGGGCTGCTTGTGCTCGCCGCGAACGCCGCGCATCAGGATGGCGTGGGTCTGCTTCAGCAGCCGGTTGGAGAGCGGCAGTGTGGCGAGTTCGGCGATGGCCGAGTTGACCGCGTCGATGTAGTTGCGCACCTCACGCCAGTCGTCCCGCTTCTCCGGCTGGATCTGCTCCTCCGGCATCAGCGCCTCGTCGATGCCGGTCTGGGTGCCCTCGATGCGGCTCGACGTCTGCGCCTCCTTCACCACGTGCATCTGGATGAAGAGGTCGATGTCCGGCACGATGAGCGAGAAGGCGTTGAGTTCGCCGAGCGCCCGGTTGGCGGCTTCGAGCAACGTGTTGATGGTGGGGTCTTCCCAGGTCCAGTCGTGGTCGACCGGCACCGGCTCGAAGCTCTTGTACTGGTAGCGCTGGCGCCAGGAGCCGGCGACGAAGGTCTCAAACTTCATGCCGCCTCCTCGAAGGCGCCGCGAACGTCGATCTTGCCGGTGACGGCGGCCGAGATCAACGCGGCACGGCGTTCCTTCAGCAGCGCGATGGCACGTTCGGCTTCGGCGACGAGGGCGTCGAGACGTGAAGTCTTATTAGCCAAGGACACAATGATCTTCTTTTGCTCGTCTAAAGGTGGAACTGCAAAAGGAAAACTGCAAATCTGGTCTGGGCTGATATGTGGTACGCTCACGCCAGTCATATCTGTTATAAAGTGATTTTTGAAATCGCTCGAATGCATGATTGCATAGATAAAATCTCTCGCCAGATCATCCTTTGGTGTCAGGGCAGCAACTCTCTGGAGAAGCAAGCAGGGGACATCATCGCAACCAAGGATCGCAACGCGAGCGCCGCCTTCGATCCAGGGACGATCCATCCCCATTACAAGCTGCCCTTCTGTCAAGGAGAAACGATCCAGACCGTCGTCTTCTGCACGCTCCCAGTAGGCAACATCATCCCACCGAATTCTGCCAATGCCGACATTGATGCCTCGTAGTAAACGAATGCTCTCCTCGTCGCCAGAGAATCCCGTTGAAGGAAACGCGAAGCCAGATAGCACATCGATATGCCATTTGAGCTTTGAAACAACCCAATGGGCCGGCACCTCACCGAGCCACGCGATGCCGCTATCCTTCATCGGCGCGTTCGGGTCGAGGCCCTTGGTGACGGCATGAGAGATGACGGCACGGCGCTTCTCGGCAAGAAGCTCGATCAGCCGTTCCTGCTCTCCGATCAACGCATCGATCTTCGCAGTCTCGCGGTCGAGGAAGGCGGCGATGACACGCTGTTCGGCTTCAGGGGGAACAGCAATCTTCAGCGTCTTGAACTCGTCCCAATAGAGCCTCAGTCGAAAATCGGTGACGCCCTTTGACAAGCGCCGCATTTCCTCCACTGCCATGGATGTCCTGAGGAGGTTCTCCACGAAGCTGGTGGCGAGCGCGGTTGTTGGCCGCGCGACAACGTAGGCCGGGCTGACCATGCCGGCGACCGTCACCGTTCCGAAGCCGCCCTGCCAAGCACGCATCATATTGTAAACGAGGTCTCCGGGCTCGACGCGCCGGTACTTGGTGACGTCGTCACTTCGCGTGACCTTGCGGTCCAGCTCTTCGTCGCCGAGTTCCCGATCCGAAACGCCATCGTGGATCGAGACGCTCAGGATTGGCAGGCCCTCGATACCCTCCTCGGCGACCTCGCGAAATAGCGCTCCGAGCCGCCAAACGGTCCAATGCGACGGCACCACGCCAAGCCACTCGACGCCGCTGTCCTTGTAGGTGGGATAGCTCGGTAGCTTCATTCATCGCCCCCTTGCGGCGCATGGGCGGCGATCTGCGCCTCTTGCCATTCGGCATAGGTCTGCCGAGTTCCCTCAACCAACCATGCCGTCCGGCCGTTCGAGGAGTACGCAAAGATCACGTCGGACGCTTGGCTCGGGCTGGAGAATGCGACGTCTTCCGTAAAGACGTACAGCTCCGAGTGTTCTGGGTCCTCGACAAGAATTCCTGACGAAGTGAGGTCGTCTCGCCGCAGCCGCGATTTGGTCGATAACGAGGACCGTACCGTCTTGGCGGCGTGAGACCCCTTCAACACGACTATCTGGCCGTCAATCTCGACAGCCCGGGCACTCCAGTTCCCACGTTTGTCGTAGGCTTTGAAGATCGTTGGGGCGGCCATCGTCGGCTGATTGGCCTTGCTCAAGTCCGAGACAAGGTCTCCGTCGCTTCCACTCGCGGCAGTCGCACCCACGCCCGGCGCAGCACTGTCACGAACAGAGAGGCTAAAGGTCGGGGCCTCTTTCAAGAAGCTCATGCCGAGCACAGGCAATACGGTTTCGATCTGCGCCACGAAGAAATCCATATCGGCGAGATCGGCCTCCGGTAGGCGCCCAAAATCGGGCGCCGTGCCGTTGGTCAGCTTCGATTGTCCAGCGCCTTGAGCACGTGAGATCAGGCGGCTCTCCAGATAACGGGCGTGCGCCTTGGTGAGGTTGAAGTCCTTGCTGGTGACGACGCAGAAGCGGTCGAAGAAGGCCTTCGAGTCGTCCTTGTTGTGCTGGATGAGACGCTTGCCGACATTGTCCGTCTCGCCGATGTAGACGAGCGGCTTCAGCGCCGACTCTGGATTTTCTCCGACGAGGAAATAGACCCCGGTGCGCCCCGCCTCCGGGCGCTGGACGAAGTCGGCAAGCCGCGACCGCGGCGCCACGATGACGTGTCCGGTCCAGTTCATGATCTCGGCCGTGATGATGCCCGTCGGCGTGCCGTCGACAAGGAACAGGCGGATCGAGCGGCCGGCGGTCGTCACAGCACGTCTCCCAGCATGGTCTGGATGCGGCCGATCACCTCGCGAAGATCGCGGTCGATCTCCTCCAGCGGGCGCGGCGGCGCAAAGACGTAGAAGTGACGGTTGAACGGAATCTCATAGCCGATCTTGGTCTTGTCGTGGTCGATCCAGGCGTCGTGCACGTGCGGCGTCACTTCTCGGGCGAAGTAGGCCTCGACGTCCTCCTTCAGCGGCACGTTCTCGGTGTCGCGAAGCGAGGAATCCGGCTGCGGCTTGCCCTTCTGCTTGCCCTTCACGCCGACGACAATCTTACCCTTGTCATCGCGCAGCGGGCGCTCGACCGTGATCGTCCGGTAGCCAAAGTCGGCGTTGTCGAAGATGCGGCTGATCGGCTTGCCGTTCTTCTCCGCCTCGCGGAACTCGCCGAACAGCCGGGTGATCTCGGCGATGTGCTCGTCCGACAGCTCCTTGCGCTTGGAGCCGAGCGATTTGCGCATCTTCTGCCACATCGCGGAAGCGTCGATGAGCTGCACCTTGCCCTTGCGCGGTGCGGGCTTCCGGTTCGAGACGATCCAGATGTAGGTGGCGATGCCGGTGTTGTAGAACATGTCGGTCGGCAGGCCGACGATGGCTTCGAGAAGATCGTTCTCCAGGATGTAGCGGCGGATTTCGCTCTCGCCCGACTCGGCGCCGCCCGTGAACAGCGGCGAGCCGTTAAGCACGATGCCGAACCGGGAGCCGCCCTCGGCAGCCGGCTGCATCTTCGAGACGAGGTGGAGCAGGAACAGCATGGAGCCGTCCGAGATGCGCGGCAGGCCCGGCCCGAAGCGGCCGTTGAAGCCGTCGCGCTCGTGCTCGCGCCGGACCTCCTTCTCGACCTTCTTCCATTCGACACCGAACGGCGGGTTGGACAGCATGTAGTCGAAGCGGGCGTGGGGGTGGCCGTCATCGGAGAGCGTGTTGCCGAACGCGATGGCGTCGACATTTTGTCCCTTGATCAGCATGTCGGCCTTGCAGACCGCGTAGGATTCCGGGTTCAGCTCCTGGCCGGCGACCTTCAGCCGCGCCTTTGGGTTCAGCTTGGCGAGATACTCGCCGGCCACCGACAGCATGCCGCCCGTGCCCGCGGTGGGATCATAGAGTGTCCGCACCACGCCCGGCTTCGACAGTGCATCGTCGTCTTCGACGAACAGCAGATCGACCATCAGGCGGATCACTTCGCGTGGCGTGAAATGCTCGCCGGCCGTCTCATTGGAGAGTTCGGCGAAGCGGCGGATGAGCTCCTCGAAGACGAGGCCCATCTGATGGTTGTCGACCGACTCCGGATGGAGGTCGATCCGCGCGAACCGCTCGGCGATGAGGTAGAGCAGGCCGGCCTTGGCGAGGCGCTCGATTTGAACGGCGAACTCGAAGCGTTCGAAGATGTCGCGCACCGATGCGGAGAACCCGGCAATGTAGCCGAAGAGGTTGTCGCGGACGTGGTCGGCGTCGCCGACGATCTTCGACAGGTCGAGCGGAGAGGTGTTGACGAATGTCTGGCCCGCCTTGCGCAGCAGGAACGGCTCGGGGTTCAGCCCCTGCGCCGTCTTGGCGGCCAGCTCCGCCAGAACGGCCGCCTTGGTCGGCGCCAGCACGCAATCCAGCCGCCGCAGGACGGTGAACGGCAGAATGACCTTGCCGTAGTCGGACTGCTTGTAGTCGCCACGAAGCAGGTCGGCGACCGACCAGATGAAGGCGGAGAGAGCTTGCTGGTTCACGGGAAAATCGATTCCGAGGCGGGCAGCGGGTCGTCATGCGACTTTGAGTCGGTGACGATAGGGAGAGGCCTTGCCTCGAACAAGAGAAGGGTTGGGGCGGGTCCCCCGCCTCACGGCCTCTGGGTAGGTGGGTGGGCAGGTGGCCGACCCCCCGACGACCCCGGCGTCGTGCAGGGCAACCCGAAGGACGCGCCCCGCGGCATGTTCAAGTGGGACGGCGACAAGCCCACCCCGGTCCGCGATGGCGTCAGCGTCGACTACCGGCCCGCGCCAGCGCCCGAATCGCTCGCGCACGAAGCCCGCATTCCCGGCCACTACGCGCCGCCGGTCGAGTTCCACCTGCCGCCCGACCTTCGTTGATCCCTCGGGGCACTCCACGCGGGGCGCCTCTAAATTCCCCAAGGGGAATGCCCGATGAGTGTTACCGCATATCTGGCCGTCGAGATGGCCATCGCCCAGGCCCTCTTCGGCCCTGACCTGACCAGCCGGCGCGACGAGCCATCGGCGAGGCGTGGAAGCTGCCCGAACTTGCGGTGGACGCCGAGCCGCTGCCCGACGACACGGTCGAGTCGTTCGCCCGCGTCGCCCTCCTGGCCCTGGAATGGGCCAGTGCGGCGAACTTCGATGACCGGGGCCACCACAGGGCCGGCGATGCCGGCCGGGTGGGGGACGTGGCCGCCGGTGCCGACATGGTGCCGACATGACCAAAACGCGGTAGAGCCCCGGTTGCCCGAGGCCCAAAAAACACTTTTAAGATCAAGATGTTAGATGGTCGGAGCGCCGAGATTTGAACTCGGGACCCCCAGTCCCCCAGAGCATCGGGTTTGAGTTGGATTATCGCCTTTTATCAATGCGCTAAGGCTGTGGTCTGGCAGCGAGTCGGGACTTTCGTCGGGAATTTGCGTCACGGGCCGCGCCGGAGCCACATGGCGGAAATCAGGCCCAGCCGAACCCACCCGCCGCTGAAATCGAGGATGAAGCAGGTGGAGAGGGAGGGAAACGAACCAAGCCTGCAGAATAAGTTGTTATTTAAAGCAAAATTCGAATTCTGGCCAGCGCTTGTGTAGCGGCTCCGTGTAGCGATTGGAAGGCTTCCAAGCCATCAAAGCCGGTATCGGTACAGCTAACGAGGAAGCCGAACACGCGCGCGGAGCCGCTCATAAAGCTGAACCTCCGGCCGATGAGCAAGTTCAACGACCACTGCAAATCGCTGGCTTGCCTGGAAGCTCCCAGCCCAGCCTCCTTCGCAGCGCACGACCAAGTAATAGCTGTCGCCGTACACGCCGGTATCCCGCGAAAAAGAAACGCTCGCGCTTTGAAGCGTGCTGCGCTCCCGCTCCCGTGGACCGGGCTCAAGGTTGCACTGGTATCGCCCATCGATCTCTGGCTGACGTCCCTCGCTTTGAGTTCGACGCCGATAATGCTCGAATACAAGTGCTTGCTCGCACCCCCTAATAAGGCGGAAGCTCATGCCAACGCCAGCGTAGTCGGCTCGAGTGTGACGTACGGGTGGATCGAACGCGAGCGTAACGCGAAGAGTACGGCGTCCGCCGTTCTGAAATGGCTCGGGGACTGGAACGTGGTAAACTGCAAAATGGTCTAACGGCAGCTCGTCTTCAGCGAAGAGAACTACTCGATGGTCATCTGAGTATGCGGCGCGTACAACGTCCACTAACCCGTGTCCGCAGATGGACCGTGCGGCCTCTCCACCCAACGGCTGAAGCTTGAGCTGAGCCGCATCTGGCACCCGTGCCGCGCCCACAAGCAGGGCGCGTACAAGGTTTGCGGAAGCTTGCGGGAACCGGGTTAAGATCTGAGCCGCCTTATTTGCCACCAATGGTGCGGCGTAAGACGTCCCCGACCCAGCGGTGAATAAGCGATCAACAAAGCGATGATAGAGCGTAAGAACGCCGGCGGTTGGCAAATCATCGCCAACTCGGAGGCGAGCAACCATCGAGTCGAAGACCATCGTTCCGCCGATATCGACGAGGTCAGGCTTAACTGCGCCACCCACGCCGGGACCGATACGAGTAAAGGGTGAAGGCTCGAACGCGCTGGTGATCGGCTGTACGTGAACGTCCTCGTCAAAATCGGGGTCCAAACCCTTGCCATGTGCGAGCGAACCCACAGTTAGGATATTCATGGCGCCCGCTGGTTCGCACAGGCGATTACTGGGCTCGAGAAGATAACCAGGGTACTCGGTGACGGCCTGCTCTAGGTGTGGGCTTTCAGGAGGTTGTCCATTCGGCCCTGGCCGGGAACGCTGATGTCGCCAGACGTCAGTGATTCGCGGAGGACCGAATGGACACTCACAAGAATGCTCGCCTGACCCCGAAAGGTCGAGAGGTGATGGTGGGCGCCGTGGTGGATGGCGGACTGACCAATGCCGAGGCCGCGCGTCGCTACAACACCACGCCGAAGACGGTCGCCAAATGGGTCGGGCGCTTCCGCGCCGAGGGTGTCGATGGTTTGCGCGACCGCTCCTCCAGGCCGCTTTCATCGCCAGGCCAAACAGCGCCCGCCACGTGCGCTGCGGTCGAGGCGTTGCGCCGCCAGCGCTGCACCGGCAAGCAGATCGCGGCCGAGCTCGGCCTCTCGCCGGCCACCGTCAGCCGTATCCTGCGGCGGCGCGGCTTGAACAAGCTCAGCGCCCTGGAGCCGGCCGAACCGGTCCGGCGCTACGAACGCCAGCATCCCGGCGAGATCATTCACATCGACATCAAAAAGCTCGGCCGGTTCAACACGGTGGGCCACCGCATCACCGGCGATCGCAGCGGGCAAAGCAACAGCCGCGGGGTCGGCTGGGAGTGCCTGCATCTCGCCATCGACGATCATTCGCGGGTCGCCTACTCGGAAATCCTGCCCGACGAAAAGCGCCCGTCCTGTCTGCGCTTTCTGTTCAATGCACTGCGCTTCTTCAGGGCCCATGGCGTCAAGGTTCAGCGCGTGATGACCGACAACGGCGCCAGCTTCCGCTCCTTCCGCTATGCCAGGGCGCTGCGCCTACTCGAGATCAAGCACCTGCGCACCAAGCCGTATACGCCCAAGACCAACGGCAAGGCCGAGCGCTTCGTCCAAACGAGCTTGCGCGAATGGGCCTACGCCAAAGCTTATCTGCACTCCGATCAGCGCGCCGCAGAGCTGCCGATCTGGCTGCATCGCTACAATTGGCACAGGCCCCATGGTAGCTTGCAAGCCAAGACACCCATCAGCCGCCTCGGTCTGACCGAGGACAACCTGTTGAGGCTCCACATCTAGGCGGGTTCCGCTTCGAGGTGCGCGATTGCCTGCGGAAACCACTATGACGGCGTTGAGTTCGCTCGCCAACTCGTCAAGCGTGGCCGCCCAGGGTCCGACTTTGCCCCCGTCAAAGACGCGCTTCACGTCGCCGAGGGAGATTACGAAAAGGCGACATCCAAAACGCTGATTGAGCATTGTGACCGCCTCGCGCATCTGCGAGGGAACGAGGCGTCGCT
Organism: Blastochloris tepida; assembly: GCF_003966715.1. NCBI lineage: Bacteria > Pseudomonadati > Pseudomonadota > Alphaproteobacteria > Hyphomicrobiales > Blastochloridaceae > Blastochloris > Blastochloris tepida. The sequence goes on along the minus strand of NZ_AP018907.1, from coordinate 2,226,001 downwards.
CATCAAAATCGCCCCGATCATTGACGACTTTCGCCGCGGCAATTCGGGCGCTCGGGACAAGAACTCCGTCCAAGAGCTGGGCACGAAGATCGCCGAACAGGGCGACACCGGCGACACGTGTGCCGTGACCGAAGTCGTCAGCGCTGCCTAGAGAAGACGGTACGCCGATCGCCCCAACCAGAAAATCCTTAAGCAGTGGGTGTTCGTTCACTCCGCTGTCGATGACCCCAATAACAGGTGCACCGTCAGGAGCCGAGGCCACTTCAGGCAAATCGTCAAGTCCAAGTTTAAGTATAGTACCCGTCACAACGTCCGGCTGGGGCGGCTGTTCGACAGACGCAATGATATCGAGGTCAAGCAGCGTATGAACAAGTGCCCCCGTGAGCCGAGCCCGCAGCATTGTGATCGACGGGCCGACATATTTATCAAATACCTCGCCACCACGAGCGTCAATGTAATCGGCGATCTTGTTTAGCTTTTCCGTTCGCTGATCCCGTCTTCCAAATTCCCAAAGCTCAATATCAAGAATGTATACTCCCTCAGCCAAAAAGTCTTCAGGCACAATAAAACCGTCTTCGCGAAGACGGGCGCCAATTCGGTCACGAGGTTCGACAGAACCAATTTCTTCAATGCGATTGATAAAACCGGCATAGGACGGTGCGGCTTGATCAGGAGGTGCGCCGCGGGCGTATGCCGCCAATCGATCGCGGAACCCCTGCATCTCGTCGTCTGATGCAAACAGAATGAGATTTTTGTCGTCGTCGCTGGAAAGCAACGTCAAGCCCAGCCGCGCCCAATCGTCCTCCATCGTCATCCCGTTCATGCGCACGCGCAGGATCAACGACGGATCTACGAACTCCGGTCTTCGGCGACGGCGCTGCTGGATAACGACTTCGTCTAGTTCGGATTGAAGCCTTTGGCTATGTGTTCCGGGTTCTCGAGTCGGTGCGCTTCCGCCCCCACCATGGCGACGCCGTTCCAGTCGTTCAGGCAGCCGGACAAGCTGCAAATGGTCATATCGCGCCAAGACCGCAAAGCCTTACAACATAGGTGAAAGCCGCGCACTCCCGGATCGCCGTCGAATCTCGTCGCGGACTGCAAGCCTGAAATCGGCTTCACGAACCTGCCGTCTGCGTTCGAGAACGGCGGTCTTGATGGCCGAAAGGCATACTCGCTCAATTTCTGCGTAGCTGAAGCCCTCAAGCAGCACCGCCTGCGCAACCGGGTCGAACGCCACCTCCACATTCTTGAATTTAACTCTGAGGTACTTTTCAACCATGAGTCGGTCCGGCTTGCCAAACCATATAATTTCGTCGAAACGGCGCCAGATTGCAGGGTCTAAAGAATGATCAAGATTGGTGGCGGCAACCAAGAAACCTTTCGGACGTATCCTGTCGATAAATATCAGAATGCTATTAACGACTCTGCGGAGTTCGCTATGCTCGTTAACATCATCGCGCGAGCGCGCCAAAGCATCGAATTCATCAAAAAAAAGTACACAGGGCTGCTTTCTAGCAAACTCAAAGATCTTGCGTATGTTGGTGGCTGTTTCTCCAAGATATGAAGATATCAACCTATCAAGCTTTACGATAAAAAGCGGCAAGCCAAGCTCACGGGAAAAAACCTCCGCGCAAAGCGTTTTTCCACAACCAGGAGGCCCGCAAAACAGAAGCTTCGAACGCACCGGCAGACCGTGGCGCCGGATGTCTTCGGCTCGGCGGAACTCACGGATCAAACCAGCAAAAATACGAAGATTAGTATTGGTAAGCACAATATCGTTTTTTGTATGCTCAGGCTCGATTCGTTCAATAAAGTCGTTAGCAGCGTCAGGAAATGGGATGAGCGGAGCCAACGCCTTAGGCGTAGCGGAGCGCGCTGAATTGTCCAGCGTTTTTCGGAGAGATCTAGCGAGGACCTTGTTATTCTTTTGTTCCTCTTCAGTAATGATCTGCTCAGCGACAGCGCGGAACTCCTCGTCCCGGCCATAACTCGCAAGCAGTTTCTTCATCAATTCGCCACGCGCCATTGGACGCTTCACCAATTCGCCACTGAGTTATAGGAAGGCCTTCGCCTCCAGAGTCTATTCTTGGACGGACACACGTCGTGGAACGCTAAAGTTGCAGGGTGCGCCTTGCCAATTAAACTTTAGCAGACATGGCACAAAACACGAACCCCAAGCTCCCTGGCTTCAAAAATTTGCCGTGGAATGGACGCCCTGGCGACGTGTCCTTTGCGATCTGTTCGGCGCCCAGTGATCCTGTTGCGATGTAGGCGCCGGTCTGGTTTGCGTATACCCCGCTGAAACCAACCCGGATCTGGTTCAACAGCTTGGCCTTAGGCATTCAAAATGAACCGTGGCGATAAAACCATCCCGAATGAACCAGAGGGTGAAGCCACGCGCCTGCGGTGATCATCTAATCGAAGAGCCCCTTCGGCGCCGCATGCTCTGCCGGCAGCCCAGCCGAGCACACGATCAGCTCCGACACCCGCTGCGGCGAGGCGCCATTGACCGAATAGGTCAGCTCGACCGTCTCCTGATCGAAGGCGGCGAAGGTCGACCGCATCTCGGGGGTGTCGTTGATCGACAGGATGAAGCGGCCATTGATGCCGGCGAGCTGGCCCGCCAGCCGCCGGAAGTCGGCCGCGGCAAACACCCCGGCCCCGTAATCGGTCTCCGAGCCGTGGTAGGGCGGGTCGAGATAGAACAGCGTGCCCGGCCGGTCATAGCGGGCGATCACCTCAGCATAGGGCAGGCACTCGATGACTACGCCGGCGAGGCGCTCGTGCAGGTCGTCGAGCAGCTTGGCCAGCCGCGTCACGTCGAACCGGGAGGACGCCCCCGGCGACACGCCGAAGCTCCGGCCGGCGACCTTGCCGCCATAGGCGGCGCGCTGCAGGTACAGGAACCGCGCGGCGCGCTCGAGGTCGGTCAGCGTGGTGGGGTCGGAGGCCAGCAGCCGCTCGAACTCCCGCCGGCCGGCAACCTGCCAGCGCAGCATGTCCATGAATGGCACGTAGTGGCGCTGCAGGATGCGGAAGAAGGTGGCGACGTCGCCGGAGATGTCGTTGATCACCTCCAGCTTCGGCGCCCGCCGGCGGCGGAGAAACACCCCGCCCATGCCGACGAACGGCTCGACATAGCTGTCGTGGGGCACGGCCGCGATGCAGGCGGCCAAGCGCTCGGCGAGGTGCTTCTTGCCGCCGATATAGGGCGCGACCGGGCGCGCCGGCGCCACGGGGCGCAGCGTGTCGTTCTCCATGTGTCGTTAACCTTGGCTGTGCCAGAGCAGCCCCGCTGCGCAGCAGCGACGGGGCGGCGGCAAAGCCCAGCTTCACGCTTCGCGGGACAGTCGCCAAACTTGGACCCGCGACCGGAGCCCGTCTCCGGGCCCCGTCACTTCCGTCCAGCCACATCAGGACACTACCAGGCGGCGAGGCCTGGGGCGGTGTCGCGCAACCTCGGTTGTGCGCATGCGCGTTCCGGGGCTAAAAATTGTCATTTATTCCTGGTTGGGCCAAGGCTGATGGACGGATTGTCGATTGCCCGGGACCGGATCGCCTGCGAAGCAACCGAGCAGACCGGCTTCCTGGACCTTGGCGGCCTCGGACTCGAGAGGCTGCCGAAAGAATTGTTTGCGCTGACCCACTTGCGTTCCCTCAATTTGGGACCGCGACCTTGGGAAGACGTAGGCAAGGAGGACTACCTCTGGAAACGGCCCGCTGGTTCGAACACCGTCGCGGAACAAACCAATCGGTTCAGCGAGCTCGCGAACCTTGAGACGCTTTTTCTTGAGCGGACGGGTGTTTCTGATCTCGCCCCGCTGGCGGCGCTCGCCAATTTGCAGACGCTCAACTGCTCCGGAACAGGGGTGAGCGATCTCGCCCCGCTGGCGACGCTCACCAATTTGCAGACGCTCAACTGCTCCGGAACAGGGGTGAGCGATCTCGCCCCGCTGGTGGCGCTCGCCAATTTGCAGACGCTCGACTGCGCCGGAACCCAAGTAAGCGATCTCGCCCCGCTGGCGACGCTCGCCAATTTGCAGACGCTCAACTGCGCCGGAACAGAGGTGAGCGATCTCGCCCCGCTGGCGGCGCTCGCCAATTTGCAGACGCTCAAATGCTCCGGAACAGGGGTGAGCGATCTCGCCCCGCTGGCGGCGCTCGCCAATTTGCAGACGCTCACCTGCTCCCTCACAAAGGTAAACGATCTCGCCCCGCTCGCGGCGCTCACTAGCCTGCAGACGCTCGACTGCTCCGTAACCCAGGTGAGCGATCTCTCCCCGCTGGCGGCGCTCACCAGCCTGCAGACGCTCGAGTGCTTCATCACAAATGTGAGCGATCTCTCCCCGCTGGCGGCGTTCACCAGCCTGCGGACGCTCGCCTGTTTCTTCACAAAGGTGAGCAATCTCGGCCCGCTGGCGGCGCTCACCAGCCTGCAGACGCTGACCTGCTCCGGAACCCTGGTGAGCGATCTTGCCCCGCTGGCGGCGCTCACCAGCCTGCAGATGCTCAACTGCTCCAAAACCAAGGTGAGCGATCTCGCTCCGCTGGCGGCGCTCGCCAATTTGCAGACGCTCGACTGCGCTAGAACCCAAGTGAGCGATCTCGCCCCGCTGGCGGCGCTCACCGGTCTGCAGACGCTCGACTGCTCCGGAACCCAGGTGAGTGATCTCGCCCCGCTTGCGGCGCTCACCAGCTTGCAGACTCTCGACTGCTCCAAAACCCAGGTGAGTGATCTCGCCCCGTTGGCGACACTCACCAACCTGCGGACCCTCGATTGTTCGTCCTGTTGCCTTTTGTCCGTACCGAACAGCGTTCTGTTCGTGCCGTCTCTCAAAAAGCTGACGCTACATGACACCACTGTTCCGGGCATTCCCCCGGAAGTCTTGTCTCAATCTGAATATATCAACTGCCTCGATTCCTTGCGCGCCCATGTTCGCGACCTCGAAGCCGGCGAAGAACCGATCTCCGATGTCAAGCTAATGGTGCTCGGCAATGGGCGGATCGGCAAGACCCAGATCTGCCGGCGTCTGCGCAGCGAGCCCTTTGATCCGACGATCGCCTCGACCCACGGCATCTATATCTGTTCGACCGAGTTGCACGGCAATGGCGGCGACAGGCCGACGACGCTGCACGTCTGGGACTTCGGCGGGCAGGACATCTATCACGGCACCCACGCGCTGTTCATGCGCAGCCGGGCGATCTTCCTGTTGGTGTGGGCACCCGAATTCGAGGACATGGCCGAGCACAGCTACGGCGGGCTCCTCTTTCGCAATCAGCCCTTGCCGTATTGGCTGGACTATATCCGCCAATTTGGCGGCGAGGACTCTCCCGTCGTCATCGTCGTATCCCTCCGGCGTGGGCCGCAGGTGGGGCGCTTACGGCTCTGAAGGTCCGAGGAGCGCCGGGTTTGCTTTGTGGATTTTGATGAGTTCGACCAGGGTCTCGATTCCGAAGTCGGTGAACGCCCTGACGGCGGCGTCGCCGACGCCGTAGACCCAGATGATGCCGTCCTCGACGTCCATTTCGTTGGCGACCTGGTGCAGCCAATCTTCGTCTTCGCCGAGGTCCTCGGCGACGCGAGCGATCGTGGTGACGCGGGAGACCTTGTTGACGTGCATGCTCACGCCGCCCGAGCGGAGAGTGCCGAGGGCCGTGGCGCCCAATTCCAGGGCAGGAGGTCATCGAGCCTATGCGCCGGGTGGCTTGGCAGGCGCGCCAGGACGTCGGCCAGCCAGGCCTGCGGATCGATGCCGTTCATCTTGGCCGTGACAATCAGGCTGTACATGGCGGCGGCGCGGTGCCCGCCCCGATCGGACCCGCAGAACAGCCACGACTTGCGACCAAGAGCGATGCCGCGAAGCCCGCGTTCGGCGGCGTTGTTCGACAGGCAAACCCGCCCATCCTCGAGGAACAGCGTGAAGCTCGCCCAGCGCTTCAGGATGTAATTGAACGCCTTGGCGAGGTCGTGCCCGCGCGCGAGCTTGGCAAGCTCCTCGCGCATGTGGCGATGAAGATCCTCGACCAGGGGGCGGCTTCGCTCCTGGCGAACGGCGAGGCGCTGCTGCGCGCTGGTGCCGGTGATCGACCGCTCGATCTCGAACAGCTCGTCGATCCGGCGCACCATCTCGATGGCGATCGGCGAGAGCACGGCGTCCGTCCTGCCGGCGGCCCGGCGCCGCGCCGTCCCCTCGATGTCGGCCATGGCGAAGAACGGCCGCCGCGCGTGGGCCCAACAGGCCGCCTCCCGGATCGGCCCAGGGGCGCGTCCGACCAGGTAGAGCGGGGCGTAGCCGTCATAGGCGTCGGCCTGCAGGATGCCCGCGTAGCCGGCGAGATGCCCCTGGGGGTGCTCGCCCCGGCGGTCGCGCGAATAGTAGAACATCGCCGCCGGAGGATCGGTGCCGCCGAAGGGCCGGTCGTCGCGGACATAGACCCAGCAGCGCCCGGTGTCGGTCTTGCCCTTGGCCAGCACCGGCACGGTCGTGTCATCCGCGTGCAGCCGCTCTGCCGCCATCACATGAGCCTCCAGGCGGCGGAGCAGCGGAGCGAGCTCGCTGCAGACCGCCCCCACGGCGTCCGCCATCGTCGACAGCGCGATCGGCACGCCCTCCAGCGCGTAACGCTCGGCCTGCCGGTTCAGCGGCTGATGCTGGCCGAACTTGTCGACCATGATCATGGCCAGCAGGCTGGGACCGGCCCAGCCCCGCGGGATGCTATGGAACGGCGCCGGCGCCTGGGAGACCGTCTCGCAGTCGCGGCAGCTGAACCTCTCCCGCACCGTCTCGATCACCTTCCACTGGCGCGGGATCACCTCCAGCGTCCGCGTCACGTCCTCGCCGATCTTGCGCAGCCGCGTGCCGCCACAGCACGCGCAGGCCGCCGGGGGATCGATCACCACGCGCTCCCGCGGCAGATGCTCGGGGAAGGTCTGGCGCTCGGCGCGCTTGCGGGTAAAGCCCCGCACGGTCGTCGTCTGGGCGGCGGCCTGTTCGGCCGCGCGTTCGTCCTCGGTCGCGCCCGCTTCGAGCTCCTCGAACGCCAGCGCCAGCTGCTCGATCAGCCGTGCCGCACGTTCCGACCGCTGGCCGTAAATCTGCCGCTCGAGCTTGGCGATCTGCAGCTTCTGATAGGCGATCAGCGCCTGATCTTCCGAGGCCTTGGCGCGCGCCACCGCAAGGTCTGCGGCGACCTCCAGCGTCTTTGCGCGCTCAGCCGCCAACGCCTCCTTCAGCGCGGCGAGTTCGGCGGCAGCATCACCATCGGCGTCCATGCATCCTATGGAATCACATCTTCGCCGCGGTGTGACGTGCAAAGTGGAGCGTCGCCGCAATTATTTGATCAGCCCGCGCTCTGCGGCCGCCATGTGTGCTGGGGATTGCGCCAGTCGATCGCCTCGAGCAGATAACTCATTTGCGCCGCCGTCAGCGCCACCGCGCCGTCGACCGTGGCCGGCCACACGAAGCGCCCGCGGTCGAGCCGCTTGGCGTAGAGCGACAAGCCGATGCCGTCGTGCCACAACGCCTTGATCAAGGTCCCGGCGCGGCCCCGGAACACGAAGACGTCGCCGCCGAACGGGTCGCGGCCGAGCCCTTCCTGCACCAGCAGCGCCAGGCCCTGCATGCCCTTGCGCATGTCCGTATGTCCGGTCGCGATCCAGATCCGCACGCCCGCCGGAACCGGGATCATCGCAGCGCCTTGAGGGTTGCCGTCACCAACGCCGCCGGCGCAGACGCGCCGATCTCAACCCGCACGCCGCCGGCCAATTCCACGACGATCGCGGCGCCGTCTTCCCTCGTGGCCGCGGCCGTCCCACCGGCCTCCACGACGATCGCGCGGGCGAACCCAACCCCGCTCGTCCCGTCGCCAACCTCGTGCCGCCATTTGTAGATCAGGCTGGTCGATACCCCGTAGCGCCGTGCTACGTCCGCCACGATCGCCTCCGGCGCAAACGCCGCCGCCACGATCTCCCGCCGTTCCTCGCCGCTCCACCGCCGGCGCCGCTCCGGCCCCGTCAGCACCGTCATCTGGCTCATGCTGCGCTCTTACGCGCGCTCGTAAGAGCGCTCCTATGCGCGCAGCATCCGCGAAGCGCGAGGTCCCACACAAGGCGGCCCACGCCGGAGGGATACTCATCGTCCAGACCCGCTGCGATTCAAGCCAGGACGACAAGCTTCGGCCTCCGGTGTCGGATGCTGCGCTCGGCAGGTTCCGCCTGCCACCGCGGCTGGTCCGCTACAGCGCCCGAAACGATCGCGGGCGCCCGAGCCTCGACGACGCTCTGCACCAAGCCGTCGCCTATCTAAAGGAGCAGCATGGCACGGTGGTGATCGGGGTCGGGCGCGCCAAGGTCAAACGGCAAATCGAGGCCCTGCGCGATGCGGACGCCAAGCTGCCGCCCGCCGAGCGCCAGCATCGAACAATTTCTTGCGAGACGTTTGTCGAATTCTGCCGGGATGCCGGCCTCGACCAGCCCGAGCACGTGCTGAGCTATCTGCACAATGCCGGGACGGTGTTCTATCGTCAGGGGCTGTTCGACAACCGAATCATCGTCGACCAGGGCTGGGCGCTGGAGGCAATCTATGCGGTTCTCCATCGCGAAAAATGCGTCAAGAAGCTCCAGCGGCAGCACGGCCGCTTCACCCCCTCCGATCTCGCAGAGTGGATCTGGGATGAGGCGGGATACAAGGAGAAAGAACAGCAGCATTTCATCAGCATGATGGAATCCTGCGGCGTCTGCTTTCGATATCGCGCAGGCGTCCCGGACAAGAACATCGAGCCGGAGTACATCGCCCCTGACCTGCTGCCGGACCGCGCCGCGACCGACACCGACCAGAAATGGGACGCCGACCAGCCAATCGAGACCGCCGCGTTCGACTATGACCTGCTGCCGTCCTTCCTGACCCGCGCGATCATCTCGCGGGTCGGCAGCGTGGCCGGGCTCGCCGCCGACTATTGGCGCGGCGGGCTCTATGTCTTTGAGGCGGATACTGGGAGCCGTGCTCTCATCACCCAACACATGAACGAGGCCAGTTGGGGTGGCCGCATCGTCGTCCAGACCCAACGCGGCCGTGCGGGCGAGTTGCTGGCCCGGCTGACGGAGCTGGTCGAAGATGAACAGCAGCGGTTCGGGATCACCGCGACGACGACACAAGAGCCGTCGGCATCGGCCGCGGAGCGCCTGGTCGAGACGTTGGCCCCGAACACGCCCGATCGGCCGGCGCCCCTGAAATTCTCCCAGGAAGCCGCAATGCAGCGGGAATTCTTCGTGTCCTATGCGTGGGGAGATACCACGCCCGAGGGCCGCGCGCGGGAAACCGTCGTCGACCAGCTTTGCGTGGCAGCGGAACAGCGCGGCATCACCATTGTGCGCGACAAGATGGCGCTCGCGGTTGGCGATCGCATCTCGAAGTTCATGGACCGCATCGGACGAGGCGACCGCGTCTTCATCGTGCTGAGCCAGAAGTACCTCGAGTCACCCTATTGCATGTACGAACTGGCGGCGGTGTGGCGGAACTGCCGGCAGGATGACGAGGAGTTTCTCAAGCGCATTCGGGTGTTCACGTTGGACGACGCAAAGGTCTGGACGCCGATGGACCGGGCGCTCTGTGCCGTCTATTGGCGACAGAAGAGCGGGGAACTCGAAGCGATCGTGAAGGAGCATGGCCCGGACGTGCTGGGCGGAAAGGACTTCGAGAAATACCGCCTCATGAAGGAGTTTGCCCACCGCATCGGCGACATTCTCGAAACGGTGACCGACATCCTGCAACCGCGCAAGTTCGAGGACCTGGTCAAGTACGGCCTTGATGACCTTCCGAACAAATCTCCGAGCCCGCCAGAGGAAAAGCCGCTGCCCGGCGACGAGCCGGACGGGGCGAGCTGAGATCAGATTGCTCTTGTCGGTCTGCCGGCGAAATCGTGGCGCGGGCTGCGTGAGGCGCGGAGGCCGGCAGGTCCGTCATGATGCCGGCCGGGCGGTCGCGCGGCGTCGGAGGTCGATCCCGGCGCGGCGGATCACATGAGCCGCCGCCACGCCGAACTCTCCCGCGAACATCAGCACGGCGCCGGGGTCGAGGCGGTAGCGCACGCACACCACCTCGCCACCGGTGATGACCGGGCAAACCAGCTCGTGATGGTCGATGTGGCGGACCAGGAAGGGCAGCAGCCGCGGATGCGGCTCGATCGGCGGCGCCACGACTCAGTGTCCACCGGAGATCAGCCGGCCGGCGAGCCAAGTCCCGAACCCGCCGAGCGCGGTGAACACCGCGCCGACCTGGATCAGCATCCACCAGCCGCCCCGCACCTTGGAGGTCGCGGCGATGAACTGCCGGCTGATCTGATCGAGGTCGACCCGGATGGCGCGGAGGTCCGCCGCCATCTGGGTCATCGTGTCGGCGGAGTGCTTGGCATCCGCCTCCAGGACGGCGATTCGCTCGCGCGCCTCGCCGTCGAACGGGCAGGCCCGACCCGGCGTCGGGCAGATCTCGGGCATGGCACGCCTCACCTTCTCGCTTTGATGGCGCCGGCCAGCGCCCCGACCACGCCGGGGATCGGCTGGCCGGTGATGGCGGTCTGGCGCTCGTGGCTGCCGGTCCAGACATGGACGCCGAGGATCCCGAAGCGGGCACCCCACCACACGCTGAGCAGGCTGGCCGCGGCCACCAGATCGGCGATGCGGCCGGCGACGATCGCCCACATCATGAGCGCCGCCCAGGCCGGGCATTCCAGTGCCAGCTCGTAGGCCAGGATGGTGCGCCACGTCCCCCACCAGCCGTCGCGCGTCGCCGCCTCGGCGCGGATCGAGGCGTTGACCTCGGCGACCTGGACGCGGGCCACCTCGGCCTCGGCGCGGATGCGCTCGCGCTCGACCTCCACCATGGCCGCGAGGCCAGCCTCGATCGGCGCCAGCTTCGCGGCGGCCTCGGCCGGCGGCGTCGCGTCGAGGGCAGCCTCGAGCTCGGCCGGGCTCGCGATGTCGGCGCCAAGCGCCGCACCGGCGCGCTGCAGCGCGTAGCGGATCGCCGTCTCCTTGAACGGGATCGGCAGCGGGATCATGCCGGCGACGTCGCCGGCGATGGCCGCCGCATTGTCGGCCAAGAGGCGCCCGATCGTGGGCGCCCCGAGGTCGATGAGCTTCCTGGCGAGACGCTGAAGATCCATGAGGCGGTTCCTTTCGATCAGGCCCAGTCGAGGGCGAGGAGGCGTTGCCTGCGGCGGATGATGAGAATGCCGGCGACGACCAGCACCGCGGCGGCGAGGCAGAGGCCGGCGAGCGTCCAGCCGTCGAGCTGCGGGATGGCCGGAGCCGCTGCAGGCTGAGCCGTGCCGGCCTGCGGCGGCGGGCCGAACGGCGCGTAGCCGGGCGGCGGGCTGGGCTGCGGCAGCGTGGCGTCGGGCGGCGGCTCGGGCACGGGCGCCGGTTTGTCCTGCACCCCCTGCACCGTGGCGCCGGTGCCCGCGGCCGTGCCGGCGCCGGTGAGCGCCGAGCCGATCGGGCAGCGCTTCGCGGCGTCCGCCAGGCCCGGTGTGGGCGTGTCCAGCACCTGCGGCATGGGCAGCGGTTTCCTGCTCTGCGCGCCGGCCGTCTTGAGCGCGCCGGCCGCGTCGCCCATGAACAGCTGCCCCTCGGCCTTGCGGCGCCGGACCAGGCCGGCCAGCACCTTGCCGTTCGCCTTGTTCCAGCGGGCGAGCCGCTCGGCGACCGCCGCGGCGTCCTTGGCCTGGCCGCTCGCCGCCGCCTTGCGCGCTGCCGGCCAAACCGAAGACGTCTCCGGGCCGCCGCAGTTGAACGACCACGACACCAGCGCGTCGAACTGGCCCTGCGACAGGCGGATGAGCGCGCTGCCCATCTGCGCCGCCACGTGCCGCTCGAACACCGCCATGTCGGCGACAAAGGCGCGGTCGCAGTCTTCCTGCGACCACACCGCCGACGCTGCGAACTTCGGCGCATGGTGGTTGGTGTGGCCCCAGCCGATGGTGAGCACGCCGGCCGGGCAGCGGTAGGGCTTGAAGAAGCCGGGCGCACCGGTCACGGGATCAAGGCAGCTTTCGAAGGCCTGAACGAGCGGCACCCCGACATCGGCGGAGAGGCGCATGGCAATGTCCTCATGAAAAAGCCGCCCGGAAAGGGCGGCGCGTCAGATCAGCAGCGGGTGGCTTGGGCTATCCGGCCGGCGGCATCGCCGGCAGCACGAACCCGTTCGGCATGCCGGCCCACACCGGGCTGATGCACATCGACAGATCGACGGCGTTGGTGGTGCGCTGGCGGATCACCGCGCCCGTGACACGGTCGCGCATGGCGATGGCGGCGGGGCTCTCCCACAGGCCCTCGTCGATGCCGGTGGTGGTGACCACGGCGTAGGCGCCAGGGAGGATCACGTCGGCCGGATCATAGGCGTAGACCGGAAATCCGTCGTCCATCACCGCGACCACCGGCGGGGTGACCGCCACCGGCGCCAGCACGGTCCACGATTTGAGGCACCGCGGCGGCTCAGATGTCGTCCACTCCTCAATCCGCCAGCAGGGCGGGCGGGGATCATCTGAGCACGGCAGGGCCGCCAGCAGCGCATCGAACGTATCGAAGCGGAGAAGTGTGTCGAACTCGCTCATGCGACATACCTCGTGCTCTCCAGGGTTCCGTCTGCGCTCGCGAGCACGGTGGACCGAATACCCCATTCACGCGCGACGCCGGACATGTGGAAGCCGCCCCCATTCGCGGCCTGCCCGAGGCCGATTGAGGTGGGAGCGTTGAATGTGGAGGTCCGGCCGCCTGCCGTTCCTGCGTTGACGCCATTCACATGCAGTCGGTTGTCTCCTGTTTTGGTGTCGCTGTAGACCGCGATAGCGCGACAGGCGACACCAGCTGAAACACCCGTCGTTGGGCTTACGGCTCCCAGTGCTGTGCCGTCTCCGACGACCAAGCGCGGACCTTTAGCCGTACCCGCACCACGCAGAGAAAGCCGCGCATTGTCGGCGTCGTCTACGACCAACAGTCCGGTTTCCGTCGCATAGGTGGCGTCGAAGGACGCGGCGGGCACAATCTCCGCCACCAGTGTGCCGCTCGTGGGCAGCGAGAGCCCCGAGGTCGGGCAGCGGAAATCGTCGGCGGCGCGGGTGGCGGCACTGCCGGCGGTCAGGATCGGCGAGGAGGCAACAAGGCCCGCTTCCACCTGCGGGCAGCCGATACGGATCGTGAGGTCGATGGCGGCGCCGGGAGAGTTGTTGAAGACGAGGATGAGCTGGCCCGTTCCGGTGAGGGTGCCTGCGGTCACCGCGACACCAGACTGCCGGTTGTCCACCAGCCGCCCAGGCGCGAAGGTGAGGTTCTGGTTTATGTCCGTCGCGCCGGACGGCGAGAGGTTGTATCGCGTCTTCAATGTCCGGCTCGTCAAGGACGCCGTGGAACCGGCCACCAAGGTCACGAAAATCGAGGACGTATAGGACGTGCCGGTGACCAGCCCAGACAGGTTTGACGGAACGACGGTGGCGTAATTGTCGGCATTGGTGCCCCAGAAGCGGACGTCGATATAGGGGATGCCGTCCTCGACACCGATCCCGACCACCTCCTTGGTGAGGCCGGTGCCACCGGAGGTGAACCATCCCGTTGGCAGGGCGCCGCCGGCTCCCAGGACGCCAAGAACGGCCCCTTGAGCCGAGCTGTTGGTTACGAGGTTCGTCGCCGCCGGCTCGATCGTCATGCCGGCATCGGTGATGCGCGGTGCGTTGCTGGTGAACTCGCGCCACACGCCAGCCTTGTCGATGGCCCACCCCGAGCCGGTGCGGGCATAGGTGAGATAGCCGAGCGCGATCAGCGTCTCGATCGTGCCCTCGACGACGACGCCCGACGACAGCCGCACCATGGCGCGGTTGGAGCCGGGCAGGATGCGCAGCACGTCGTCGGGGCGATACCAGCGACCGCCGCTGCGGCGCCGGGCGAGCGTCGGCAGATCGAATCCAATGCCAAGCATGGCGATCCCGCTCAGGTCACATAGCCCTGCACCACCACGCCGGCCGTGGTGCCGGTGGCGAGCACCCGCCGCACGCCGGTCGGCTCGATGGTGAGGCCTTGCGGCACCTTGAGGTCGACGGTGGCGGTGTCGGAGTCCTCGCTGATCGGCACCACCCGCACGGTGGCGAAGCCGTTGGTCAGCGCGACATCGGTGCCCACCACGATGCGCAGCGCCTTCGGATAGATCGGCAACTCGGCATCTGTCGGCGTGATGTCGACCAGCCGCAGCGCTGGCGCCGAGCGAGCGCTCGCCCACTGCGCAAACGGGTCTCGTCCCTTGTCGTAGGGCATGGTCGTCACCTTGATGTTTGAATGCGGGAACGATCAGGTCGTCGGCGCGGCAAGGGCTGCAACCGACGGGGCACTGTCGGGATTTCGGGCTTCCATCCGATCAGCGCGAATAGATTTCAACCACCGTGTAGTACTCATAGCTGCCGAGATTGGTCGCAACGCCGAGCCCGGTGGTTGCCTGCGACGTCTGGCAGATGTGCCGGATCTCGAATTCCTTGGATGCAACAATGTCGATCGCCGCCGTCCCTTGCGACACATCCAGGCTTGCGCCGGACGGACAATAGCCCGAGCTGCCTTCCTTCACGGTCGTCGAGTTGGTGTAATTGTAGAGCGACGACTTGTGCCGGTTGACCGCGTAGGCAGGCGCTCGCCACTTCACGGTGTAGCTGCCGGCCGGCAGCGTGAACCGGCCTGTCGCCGTGTTGAGCGAGGCGCCGGGCAGATCGTTGAAGTCCTCATAGGTCAGCGCACGGGTCTGCTGCGCGCCGGCCGTGAACGTTCCGCCACTGGTGTTGAGCGTCTTGCGGTCGACCCAGATCGCCAGCAGCTTGCCGCCGTTCTCGGCGCCGGCGCCGCCGGTCAGCTTGCGCAGCCGTGTGCCGTCGAACGTCACCAGCTCGGCGCGCCCGGCCGCCATCTCGCCGCCGGTGAAGGCGTCGCCGCCGGCGTCACACAGCGCCACCGCGGCGAGCCCGCCGATCGCCACCGTCATCGCCCCGGTATTGTCGGCGAGCGGCGTCAGCAGGAAGGTCATGCCGGTCAACAGCGCCGGGGGTGCGACGTCGATCGAGCACACCAGGTCATTGGTGCCCGCGGTGACCGTCAGCGCCTGCGGCGTCCGGTCCCACAGCGCCACGATCTCGGCATTGACCTGGTTCTGCCACCCGGGCGCGGGCGTGCGCCCGGCCAAGCCGTTATCCCTGCATGGCACGCCGCGAATAGGTTCGGTCATCGTCAGGCCCACAGCTGCGGCGCCTCATCGACGAGGCGCAATGAGAATTCGGTGGCGGATTTCGGCATGATGGTGTGCACGATCATCCGCCGCGTCTCGGCGCCGAGCGGCCCGGCCACCACGTGGCAGTCGGGCGCCAGCCGCGCCTGCGGGCCGGTGGGCGTCGCCACCGTGCCGGGATCGGACAGCGGATCGACCAGCGCCAGCGTCGCGCTCTCCTCCGCCCCGTCCGGCGCCGTCACCTCGACGACGACGGAGGTTCCGTCGGTCAAAGTGATGGCGAGCCCATGCCGCGGCGCCTCCCAGACCTCGTCATAGTCGGACCACACCGCGTCGATGTCGGTCCACGCGTCCTCGCGCGGCGTCGGCACGGTGCCGTCGAGCGTCAGGGCGATGACGTCGCCTCCGTCACGGATGATCGACTTGATGCGGGCGCCGCCAGTCTGGCGGTCGAGCACGTCGCTGGTGACGCCGACCAGGTCGCCGCGCCGGCACACCAGCGCCGAGACCGGGGCGTCGAACGCATAGAAGGTCATGCGGTGCAGCATCTGCGCCAGGTCGAATGCCGCGCGTGCGCGGGCGGAGGCCTCGGCACTGAGGCCGTCATAGGAGATGTCTTCCAGCAGCAGGCTGCTGGCGCCCGCCGCCCATGGCGCCATGACGATCGTTTCGGTCTCGCCATAGTCCGCCGTCTCGTCGCGATAGCGGACACGCAGGCCGTCCGGCAGCGCTGCGAACGCCTTCTCGAAGGTGAGCCCGCGCGTGGTGCGGGCCGAGAAGTGCTGCACGGGACTTTCGGCCGAGCGGTCATGGTCGACGATCACGCCCCAGGTCTCGGACTGGCGTGGACGGGCGTAGCCGGCCGCCGCGATCAGCGACAGCACGTCGGGGGATGCGCGCCCCTCGACCACTGCCGAGACCGCGTAGCTGTTGTCGATGCAGTGCTGGCGCCAGTCCACCAGCACGTCGTCATCGATGATCGCCTCGGGCACCCGCCGGGCGGCGAGATCGCCGGCCAGCACGTCGCGATAGTGCGGGGCCGGGTTCGAGGTGGTGATCCAGTTCGACCACGTCCGGCTTGTCGCGTCCCAATCCCGCACATAGCCGGCGGCGACGGCGCCGACGCGCGAGATGGTCTGGCCGCGGGCGCGAAGCTGGATCACTGCGAAGTCGCCGCCGGGCACCAGCGGATCGCGCCACACCCGGGCAACGCGGTTGAGCGTCGGAAGCCACTGGAACGAGTTCAGAACCGACAGGATGACATACTGCGACTCCGAATATCTGTAGCCGAAGAAGTCATAGACCGCGCTCGAATAGACGTAGGTTGGCACTGTGAAGTAGGTCGAGCGCACCGGATGCCCGGCAATGATCTGCACCTCCCAGTCCACGCCTTCCGGAAACTCGGTTCCGCCAACGTGGAGCACCGCCTTGTCGCGGTGGAGGTCGACATTCCGCACGCCGGTGGTGGCGACGTTGGCGGAATGGAGATAGGTCGCCCCGGAGCCGGAATGGAAGTGGCTGCTGGCCGTCCATCCCCCGGTGGTTCCTGTCACGCCCTGCGCCGGCACGGTGGTGTAGGCGCGGAACGGCGCCCGGGCCGTCTTCGGCGTCGGGCTCTCCGGCGCCCTGCCCCAGACGATGCGGATCGACTTGCGATAGGTGTTGGGGCGGTTGGAGTGGAAGTGCAGCTCCGGCAGATTGCGCCAGTCGGCATCGCTGCCGCCGCGCGGGCGCATGCGCACCCGCACCGGCAGGAAGATCGACTCGTTGGGGTC
This sequence comes from Blastochloris tepida, assembly GCF_003966715.1. Taxonomy (NCBI): domain Bacteria; kingdom Pseudomonadati; phylum Pseudomonadota; class Alphaproteobacteria; order Hyphomicrobiales; family Blastochloridaceae; genus Blastochloris; species Blastochloris tepida. The sequence goes on along the minus strand of NZ_AP018907.1, from coordinate 2,208,975 downwards.
GGTGGTGCGGAACAGGCCCTGCTGCCAGGAGAGATCGAGCCAGATCTCATCCGGACCGCCCGTGCAGAGGTGGCTGGTCCAGACCGGCACGCAGGCGCCCGGATTGGCCTGATCGGCGAGCACCTCCGAGTTGACGTCGTCGGTGCTGTGGCCGCGCAGCGTGATGTTTGGCTGCGCGGTCGCGGCGTAGCGTTCGAGCAGCGACATGCGGGCGGCGGAGCCGAACCCCTCATGGATCTCGACCGCCACATTGTCGAGCTGCGAGGCCGGCGTGCCGTCGACCAGCACATCGGAGATGGTGTGCGGGCCCGCCAGCACGAACACCGCCTCGACCTGCTCATCATCCTCGACGATCTCGGTGAGCACCTGCGCCGCCAGTGGCGGATAGACCAGGCTGGTGCCGATCACCCGCGGCACGGCGCCGCCCGGGCGCAGCACGTTGCCGGAGAGCGAGGCGGATTTTGCGGTGTCGGCCTCGGCCGCGCTCGCCTTGGTGTCGTCGAATGACGGCGTCGGCGTCAGCGCCGCCACCGCCAGCTGCCCGGCGATCGAGATCGAGGCGGCACCAATCACGGCGCCGATCTTGCCGGCGGCGAAGGCCCCGCCCAGCGTGCCGGCGAGCCCGCCGCCGCCGACCCACAGCGTCGCGGCGACGATGGCGATCATCGCGACCGTCGACCACGGGCTCTTGCCGCCACCGCCACCACCGCCGCCGCCCTGCACCGGCGTGTGCAGCGACACCACGATCTCGCGCCCGTCTCGGCTCGGCTGCGGCCGCACGAACGCCCACATCTCGCGCGGCACGGCGCGCCCGTCGATGCAGACGATTCCTGACGACCAGAACCACGGCGGCAGATCCTCGATGCCGGCGACGATCTCCGCCACCGTCGGCGCGCGGTCGATCACCGGCAGGCGCCGCAGCCGCGGCCGGCCGGCGAAGGGCTCGCAGCCTTCACGCCAGAGAATGGGAACGGATGTGGTCATCTGGTCTCGTATCGATGGAAGCCAACCACCCGCGGCCGCAACGTCGCGAGCGGCACGCACACCGCGGCGGTGTCGATCTCGACGTGCAGCACATGGCGCCGCCCGACCATCACGCCGACATGGCCGTCGATCCAATGCCAACGGCCGTCACCCCGCACGCGCGCGGTCATCACCACCACGTCGAGATCGTCGGGCACTTCGACGGACCGCCAGGGGGCGGCGACGCGGCCGGCCGCGAAGGCGCGCGCCGCGGCCCGCAGGTCGCGCGCCGTCAGCTCGGCGTAGTGCGGCAGGTCGATCCCAAGCCGCTCGGCATAGATTGCCACCACCAGCCCCCAGCAATGGCAGCCCCGCCGGTCGAAGCCGATGTCGCGATAGGGCGTGCCGACCCACGCCGCTGCCCAAGATGGCGGGCCAAGACTCGGCGGGCCGATCATCGGTACAGCGCCGGGGTCCGGTCCGGCGTGGTGCGGATCGCCGGCCACGGCTCGGAGGTGAGGTCGAGCCCCGAGATGTCGGCTTCGATCTGCACGGCCGAGCCGCGCACATTGCGCAGCGACAGATGAAGCCCCTGCCACAGCACCGTCGGCGTGGCGATCGGCGAGCGGGCATTGTCGGCGTCGACGGCGAGCGCCCAGTCGGACAGCAGCGCCATCCGCAGATCGAGCCGCGGCGCCTCGGTTGTCAGCAGCGCGGCGGTGCCGATCCGCCGGTCGATGTTCGGCACCACGATCGTCGCCCGCGGCGCGGACTCATCGTCGGTCAGCAGATCGACGCGGTAGGGCACGCCGACATGGTTCACGCCGCCCAGCCGATAGCCGATCGTGGTGCCGCCCGCGGTCGACACCCCGCCCGGCCCTTCGCTCACCACCCGGATCGGCGTCAGCAGCGCGCGGGCGGTGATCTCGGCAAACATCAGCACCACGTCGCCCGACGCCGAGGCGTCGAGGGCGATGCGGTGCCAGGGCGGGATCGGGCGCGCCATCAGGGCAGCACCAGGAATGACAGGCCGACCCGCCACCGGTCGGGCGCGACACGGCGCGGCGCATAGACGTCGGCGAACTTGCAGCGGATCGTCTCGCCGCCGACCGGGTCGACGCGGTCGAACGGCAGCACGCCGTCCTGGAGCGTCGAGAGGTAGAACCGGCGCAGGTCGGCGAGCTGTCCCGTCGTCATCATCGTGTCGAACGACAGGCTGGCGCACGCCACGCTGGCGGTGCGCCGCTCGATCGGCGGGCCGGAATCCGGCTCGAACCGTTCGACATTGCGCACCGGCACATGGACATAGCTCTCCAGCACCGCGCTCTGCGGCACCGTCGGCGGCCAGCTTGCGGCCACGGTCAGCGCCTCACCGTGCGCGGCCGGGCCCCGTAGCGGGCGCCGAGCGCGCCATCCTGCCGGCCGGACGCGAGCGAGCGGCCGATCGCGATGTCGATCATCTCGGTTCCGTCCGAGCCGGTGCTGCGGGTCTCGCTGACATCCTGCGTCGCATAGTTCTGGATGCGGACCACCGTGCCGCCGCCGCCGCGCAGGGCAGCGTTGGGCACCACGGTCCCGGCGACGCGAGGCACGAACAGTTCCGGCCCGCGCTCGCCGATCAGCCAGGCTTTCCCCGGCGATACATCCCCGCCGCCGGCCCGGGCGCCGCCGAACAGACCGGAGAGCAGCTGGCCGAGGATTCCGCCGGCCTGCCCGTTCTGGCCCGCAGTGCCGAACAGCCCGCCGAAGCTGCCCTGTCCGGTCAGCAGCGAGCGCAGGATGTCCGAGGACAGAGACTTGAGGAGGTTGTTCAGAACTTGGTCCAGTTTCTCGCCCTGGACCACCAGCCCGTCGATCGCCGTCGCGAAGGCGCCGCCCATTCCCTGCGCCGCATCATGCACCGCCTCGATGGCGCGCTTCGTCTCCTTCAGACGCTCGACCGACGCGGCATAGGCGGTGGCCTGGGCCTCGATTTTCGCCCGCACCTCGTCGGTGATGGCGATCTCATCGCGCTTCACCGCATCATAGAGCTCGGCCTCGGCCCGCGCCTTGGCCTGCTCATAGCTCGACCTGCCGAGGCTCGCCGCCTCGGCGTCCTGCACCGCGATCTTCTTCTGCAGCCGCTCGATGAGGGCATCGAGTGCGCTGGCGTCGGCACCGTAGCCGGACGCCTTGTGGCCGCCCTTTCCCGGGATGATGGTCGGCGACGTCGATGAGGAGCGCGGCTGCGGCGCAGGGGCAGTGCCGGCCGGCTCTCGGGGGGCCGGTGGATTCGCGGTCGGGTACCAGGACTCTGTCCCGTCAGGTCCGATGATGGTGACGCCCAGATCCGCCGGTCGGCCCTTGTTGGGGTCGAGCGACGTCCCGCTCGCGAAGCTCTTGCCGCCGGCCTCGCGCTCGGCCCGCGCCTTGTCGACGGCGATGAACGCCGCCTTGGCTTGGAGGACGAAGCTGTTCCAGGTCTCGCTCCAGACCCGGTCGAATTCCTCGGCCCGCTTGACCAGCTCATCATCGATCGCACCGCCGGCCTGTTCGGCGGCGGACACCATCTTCAGGACCGTCTCCGGCCCCTTTTCCAGCAGCTCGATCCACTCTTTCGACAGGCCGAGCATCCTGGCGATCTCGATCTTGTCGAACTCGCTGCCGGCATTGGCGATCAGCCGCGCCGCGATGGCCAGGGCGTCGTTCAGGCTCAACGCCTCGCCGGTGCGGGTCTTGTAGGCGATGTTGTTCGCCTCCAGCAGCCGCGACAGGTCGTTCTCCTGCCGCCGCGCCTGATTGAGCCGTTCGCCCAGCGATTGGAGGCCCTTGAGCGCCTCCTGCGTGCTCGCACCGGTCGAATTCAGCGCCGAGGCAATGCCGGAGATCAGCGCCGGCTTCTCGCCGAACTCCTTGGCGACCCGGCCGATCTCGACCAGCTCGTTCTTGAAGGCGACCAGCTGATCGACCGTGAAGGCCGCCAGCAGGCCCTTCACGAAGCCGGCCGCCGTCACGTTCAGCGTCTCGAACCGGCGTTCGATGCCGCGCACCCGGTCGTCGACGATGTCGCCGGCCCGGCGCATGTCGCGCTCGAATAGGTCGAGGCGGGCGCGCAGATCCGCAACCAGCGCGGCAGAGTCGGAAGACATCAGTGCACCGTATGGGTCACGAAGTCGGCGTGGCGGGCGAGCAGGTCGTCGAACTCGCCCGGTGAGAGCGGCTCCGGCGGCACCTCGGCGCCATTGGCGCGGTTCCAGCCGTCGATGCAGGCCGCGAACTGCCAGAGCGACATGGCATCGACCACGGCCGGGGCGAAGCCCAGCGCCGCGCCGGTGCCATAGAGCGTCGAGAAGATCAGCCGGTCGCCGGCATCCCGGCGGCCGGCGTCGTAGGGTTTTCGCGGCGGCCGACCGGATCGTCGGCAACGCCGACCAGCGCCGCGGCCAGGATCGCCGCCGCCGGCAGGACGGCCTCCGTCAGCGGCCGGGCCTCGACATAGGTCCGCACCAGCTTGAGCGCCTCCGTGGGGCTGGCGCCGCCGCCGATGGCGCCAAGCCGGATGGTCTCGACCAGGTCGTCGACGAACCAGTCGCCCGACACGATGCGTCGCGACAGCGCATGCGGGCCGACGCCGGTCCGCTCCTGCAGCTCGCGCAGCTGGCCGATGGCGAGGCGGAAGGTGCGCTCGCCATCCGGCCACGTCAGCTTCACCGATCCGTCCGCGCTCATGCCGCATCCACCCATTGCACTTGGCCGTCATTCTGCAGCTGCACAGACACCTGCACCTTCTGGCCGTTCTGGCCGTTGATCTGGAACTGCGACAGGATGAACGGCGCGAAGAAATAGCCGCCGCCCACGGCGCCCGGCAGGTCGAGCTTGATGCGGCAGGTCTTGGCGAGGCCGGAGAAGAACCAGGCATTCCAGATCTCGAGGCTTTCGAAGGCCAGCACGCCTTCGCCGGTGACCGTCGCCGAGAGCGACTGCACCACCCGTTCCACCCAGGCCGGCGCATCCGGATTGTCGCAATCCGGCACCGTGGTCTCGCCCGAAGCGGCGGCGAACGAGATGCCCTTCGACACCAGCCCGCACGGCGCGGCGAACACTTCCGGGCTCGCCCCATTGCCGAGCAGGATGATCAGCTTGGTGGCGGCTGCCGTGGTCGGTTTGGCCATGTCACGCCTCGCTCGGGCGGGTGTGGCAGACCACGGCGCTGAGGGTAGGCTCTCCGGTCATCCGCAGGCCGGGGATCAGGTTCGGCAGCTGCTGGATCTTCCCGGCCGCCTCCACCAGGGCCTGGTCCTGGATCTGGCCGACCGTGCAGGTCGGCTCCCAGATGGACTCGGCGTCGACCTCCAGCGTGAGGCTGAACACCGCGGTGGCGCGGACTTTGTTGGCCATTGTGTCGTCTCCTCAGATGGGCTCGAGCATCGCCTCGAACGAGACGACCCCGTGCCGGGTGTGTCCGTCCGGGTCGCGCAGCGCGTGCGTGCGCTCCACCCGGATCTCAACCAGCCTCAAGCCGGCCGCAGCGAGTGCTGGGGACAGAGCGTCCTCGAAGAGAGCGCCTTCGACCGCAGCGGCGAGGCGATGGGTTTCCGGAAACCCGACGGCGCGCGACCACGCATGCACGACAAAGGCGATATCGACGCCGTCATAGGCATCGGCAGGATCGGGCAGCGCATCCCAGCCATCGACCACCAGATAGGGAAAGGCTGCCTCGGCCGGCACCGCGTCATAAATGCGAGCGCCCACCAGCTCGGCGATCGCCGCATCGGCCTTGAGCGCCGCAACCACCGCGCCCTGCAGCGCCAAGGCCGCGCTCATGCCGTCTCCACCGCGCGCTTCATGGCGTCCTTCACCGCCTTGCGGATCGCCCGCTTGCGCTTGCGATAGGTGGCAAAGAAGAACGGCTGCGGCGGAACACCCTGGATGCCGAACTCGATCGCCCGGGCGTAGTCGTAATAGGGCTCCTGGCCCTTGAGGCCCGCCTTCAACCCGGCGACAAAGGCGCCGAAGATGCTGTCGCCCTTGATCGGCTTGCGGGTCAGCGTGCCGCCGGCGCGCACCCGCACCGAATTCGGCCGCGGTCCGGGCTCGCGTCGGATGGAGGCCGCGAGGTGGCCGGTCTCGCCCTTCGCCACCTTGGCCCGCATCTCCGCCACCAGCGCGTCGGCTTGGTGCTCCAGCTCGGACATCGCCGCCGGCCGCGCCTTGGCCAGCACGCGGGACATCAGCCTTGTCACCACCTGACGATTGTCGGTCACGGTGCCACGCCCCCCTCGCACAGGATGTCGAGACGCTCGCCGCGTCCGTCCGGGTCGACCACCGACCGCACGGCGTAGACCGTGCCGGTGCGGACATCGACAGCGCGCCAGTCCGGCGCGATCTCGCGCGTCTCGGACGAGGCGCGCACCGTGAACACGATCGGCTGCCTGCCGGCGAGGCGTTGTCCCATCACCGCCTCGCCGCCGCGCAGCGCCTTGCGGGCTGCGAACGCGGTGCACCGTGCGACCCAATCGCCCGCGACATTGCCGAAGCCGTCGTCGGCGGGCTGGCGCCGCTCGAAGCGCAGCCGGTCACGCAGCGATCCTGCGGCGAGCATCAGCGATCTCCTCAGAGGTGGCCGGGCGTGCGGTGCCGGCGGTCAGCGCGTCCGTGAAGCAGCGGCGGCGGACGAGGCAGACGTCACCGGCCTGGAACGCCAGCACGGTGTGCCGGCGCGCCTCCGGCGGATGCCAGTCGAACGGGGCCGCAAATCTGACCCACGGCATTGGCGTTCAGGTTCAAAGACGATGTGGATCGCTGAGATCACTCGACGCCTCGGTGAGCGACCCCCGAATGGAGCTGTGTGCGTCCGAGCGCAGCAAGCGAATGGCCCTATGATCAGCAGTCAAATGATAGGCGACTACGCACCCACACCTGCCGCTGAGGCGTAGGGGTGTCCGAGGCAGGCGCCCACGGGCGCCTCGCGCTTCTCAGCGGCCTCCGTATACTCTGGTAGCTGAAGGCGAGCCGAGTCGTATGCCACCCATTACCTCGAAGACGCTTGGTCAACTTCACCTTGAAGACCTTGAACCGCGCAGGTTCGAAGACCTCGTGCGGCAGCTCCTCTACGACTTCCGGCCCTGGCGCATGCTTGAAGCTACAGGCAGAGCCGGTAGCGATGATGGCTTCGACGCTAGAGGATTCGAAATCGTTGGCCCGCAACCTTCCGTGGAAGCCGGAGAAGATGCCGACCAAGAAGAGGCAGAGCCAAGCTCGCCGGATCGGCTGTGGCTTATTCAATGTAAGCGCGAAAAGGTCATCGGACCGACAAAGCTGGTTGGGTATCTCGAAGATATTCCAGCCGGTGAACGCGCCGAAATTCACGGCGTAATTCTCGCGGCGGCGTGTGATTTCTCGAAGAAAGCACGTGATGAGTTCCGATATAAGGCTCGTGCAATGGGTTTCTACGAGACGCATCTATGGGGAAAGGCCGAAATCGAAGATCAGCTTTTTCAGCCCAAAAACGATCATCTCCTATTCGCGTATTTCGGCGTTTCGCTTCTGGTGCGACGTCGCACGCTGAAGACGGAGGTGCGAGCACGTCTCGCCATGAAGAGAAAATGCAAGCGTCACCTGACACCGTGGATGGCGGCGCTAGTGCGCGATCCCACAGATCATCGGTACCCCTACAAAGACCCAGACCGAAATCTTCCGCTGATTGGCCGTGGTCGCTGGAAGCCGCTCCGCGTGGTTGGATGCTTTCATGATGGTGTTCACTTCGTTTTCCGCCGACGCTTCGCCTTCATCGACGATGATGGCGAGCACTGGGATTTCGCCGAGACGATGGACGACGGTCCCGTGGAAAAACACGAGGACCCGTGGAAGGATCGCGAGAGCGATGAAGCGGCTCGCCAGGAAGCAATGGCGATTTGGAATGCGTTACCGGAACGAAACAGGGCTTGGTTCGAGACGCGCCTCGTACTGCCGTACGAGCACATTCTCGACGTCGACGAGGAAGGCGATGAATTCTTCGAACGAGCGCATATCTACACGATCCCTTTCGAGGGAAACATGGGGCCATTCAGAAATGAAATTCCGGTCGAGCTAAAGAACGTCGACAGATGGGCGCCGTGCTACGCGCGAGCTAGAAAGGAGCATCGCGTCGCCAAGTTTCCCCGCTCATCCGATAATGCCGATGAGCTTTCGGAGGTCGAAGGTGAAGATACCTGATCGCCATATCCTGCATTGCATCGGCGTCACGCCGAGGTACCGATCAGCACGATCTTGCCGTTGACGGCAGTGCCGGCCCCGGAATTGGCCAGCCGCAGCAGATCGCCGGTGCCGGCGGTGACCGCCCAGCCGCCCACCGGCGCGGTCAGCATCACCCGGCCGCCGGGCGGCACCGCGAGGGTGTGGGTCGCGGCGCCGAACGGGCCGAGGAACGGGTTCGAGGCGGCGGCGCCCACCACGATGTTGTTGGCGTTGGCGCGATCGGCTTCGAGGTAGATCGCCTTGATCTTGGCGAAGGTGACCGTGCCGCCAAGCGCGCCGGTCAGCGCGCCGGCGAGATCGAGGTCGGTGTTGCCGGAGGCCGGGATCGAGAACACGTCCGACCAGATCCTGTCGGCCTGATCGGCGAGCGTGCCGTTGGTCCAGTCGATCTGCTTGGAGCCGGTGTCGTGGGTGATGCTCGGCGTGCCGAGGTCGGCGGCGCCGGATTCGACCGCCTTGACGCCGGCGTAGAGCGAAGCGGAAACGGGCATGGTCAGGGCTCCCAGAGATAGGGGATGAGCAGGGCGGTAACCGCCGGCGCGGTGTCGAGCGAAAGCGGGCTTGAGGTGCCCGGCACCACGGCCTCGCGGTTGGCGTAGAGCGCGCCGGCCACCAGCAGGATCGCCGCCTTGATCGGTGCCGGCACGTCGGCAGCAGCCCCAAAGCCGACGGTGAAGCGCAGCACCACCGGATCGGCCGTGTTGTAATCCGGCGCCGGCCAAGTAGTTGCCGCAGCCGGGCGGATCACCGCCGGCCCATGCTCGCCAGCGCCGCAGCGCACGATATAGGCCGAGGGATCAAGGGTGCGCTGTGCACCACCGGCATCGCGATATTTGATCGACACCACGCCATCCGCGGTGACCGGCGCTAGCGGCGTCACCAGCACCGGCCGAAACGCCGGCACCGTCCAGTCGAGCGCCTGGGTCAGCAAACGCCGTTGCGTATAGGCTTCGACCAGATCGCTCGCCGCCGCCACCAAGGACTCGATCAACGCATCATCGTCGGCATGATCGACGCGCAGATGCGCCTTGGCCTCGGCCAACGAAACGGCCGGCTCGGATGGCGGCGTGACGACGGCGAGCGACATCGCGGCCCCCGGTCAGGCGATGGAGTCGACCGAGGCGGCGTCGTAGTCCGATGCCGGACCGAAGCGCGGGTCGAGGCCGATCACCAGGCCGGCAACAAGGCAGGCGGCGGTCGCCACCGTGATCGACAGCCGGACGTGGGTGAAGCCGTTGGCAATGTCGAGTTCGGCCTGGCGCAGATTGATCTCCGCCTGCTTGTTGTCGTCGGCGTCGGTCTTGGTGAGCTGGGTGATGGACTTGCCGGCGATGTCCTTGGCCGAGGCGCCCGCGGCGTCCTTGGCCTGCTCGAGCTTTGCATCGACGGTGGCATTCGCGCCCAGGGCGCCGGCCTGGACGATGGCAAGAAACGATCCCCACAGCTTGGCGGGAAACCAGCCGGTGGAAACGGTTCCCGCGGCCTGCGACGCGGGATTGATCGCGCCGAGAATGGCGACGCGATCGGCGGGAGAGGTGGACGGGGTCATCGCTCAATTCTCCGGTGCGCGCGGGACTCACCGCGCCTCGAGGGTGACGAAGTGGCTGGTGGTGTTGGATCCGCGCGCCGGGCTGATCGGCGCCGACAGCAGCGGCTGGCCGCCGACGCGGAAGGTCCAGCGGAACGCGGTCAGCGCATAGTCGAACCACAGATGGATGGAGGCTGCGAAGTCGATGCCGCCGCCGGCCTTGGTGGCGAGGAAGTAGCCCTCGGGGTCGATCAGCGCGATGTCGCCGAGGTCGCCGATCGCCGAGGCATGCTGCGAGAACACGATCGGCCGGCCGAGCAGATTGCCGCCGGGGGACTGCTGCAGGCCGGCATTCGGCGACGTCCACATCGGCGTGGTGCCGATCGAGAGCTCGACGATCTGGGGAAGCGCTTCGGAGGTCGCCAGCCAGAATGCCTGGCCGATGCCGCCGGGAACGATCCGGCTCAGCATCTTGGTGACGTTCTTGGTGACGATGGTGTCGGCGGTCTGCGCCGATTCCTTTCCTTGGGTCACCAGGGCGCCGGCGTTCATGAAGCCGAGCGGCTTGCCGACGCCGTCGCCCCACATGATGGCGTCAGACACCTTCCAGCGGATGGCCTGGGCGGCACGGCGGGTGAGGCGGTCCTGCAGCAACGGCGCATCCGCCAGCACTTCATCACTGGCGGCGACGAACGCATAGATCTCGTGGAGCTGGACCAGCGCCCCCTTGGTGGCCTGCTTGGACGGCGTCATCACCGCACCTTCGGCACGCCACGCTGCCTGGACCCCGGCGGCACCCCACGGCGTCGATTCATCCTTGATGATGCCGACCGCGTTGGAATTGGTGGGAGACGGCGCGATGCGGGGAAGCAGGTCGCCCTCGTTGAACACCGCCTCCCAGATGCTGGTGCGGAAGTCCGGAGGGATCATGTAGCCTTCGCCGGCCGACCCGCTGGTCTGGTGGACATTCGACGGGCTGGCGGCAAGGCGCGGGTCGAGGCCGCCGCCGGTCGCCGCCGCGCGCACCGCCACCGCGAATTCCGCAAGCGACCTGAAGCCGCCGGTGGTTTCCGGATTGGGCTCGCTCGAACTGACGCGGATATTCTGGGCAGCGTTGCCACCACCGGCGAGATGGACGCCGAACAGCGTCGCGCGTCGCGCCGCCTGCTCCTCGCGGGCGATGGCGGCATCGAGATCGGCGACATCCTTCTCCAGGGCGGTCACCTCGGTGTCGAGGGCGTCGATCCGCGCCTTGTCGGCATCGCTGGCGTTCTCCTTTGCCAGCAGGGCGTTGAGCTCGTCGAGCTTGGTCTTGCCGGCCTTGGCCTTGTCGGCACGGGCCTGGCGGAGCTGCTTCAGGTTCATCAGCTGTCTCCTGATTGCCGGACGCGGCCGGCGGGGTCACGCAAACGCAAGGGAGGAGCGGCGACGCCGCGGGCCGGAAGGCGCCGCAACGCGCGCGGCGAGATCGCGCAAGGTCTGGTCGAGCGAGGCGACGCGGTCGGCCATGCCGGCAGCGACCGCCGCGCGGGCCGAGACCACCCGACCGCGGCCGAACTCGCTGGACACCTTCTCCGCCGAGGTCCGCCGGCCGGCGGCGACGGCCTGGACAAACCAGCCGTGCGCCTCGTCCACCCGCGCCTGCATCCACTCCTTGGCGGTGTCGGTCAGCGCCTCGAACGGCGAGCCCTCGGCCTTGAACGGCGCCGAGCGGAACACGGTGGTGCGGATGCCGAAGTCTTCGAGCGCCTTCGACACATCCATGTGCATGGCGATCACGCCGATCGAGCCGACATCCCCGGTTTCGGTCACCACCAGCTCGGAGGCCTGCGAGGCGATCCAGTAGGCGGCCGAAGCCGCCAGGGTGTCGGCCACCGCAACCACCGGCTTGACGCGCGCTGCCGCCGCCACCTCGGCCGCCGCCTCCGCGGTGCCGGCGACCGTGCCGCCGGGGGAGTCGACATGCAGCGCGATCGCCGCAACGTCGGCATCGGCGGCGAGCGCGGAGACCTGGCGGCCGAGCCGCGCCAGCGTGGTCGGCATCAGGACGCCATAGACCGGCACCACTGCGATGCGGCCGGCCCGGCTGGGCGCGGGCACCTCGGCGCGCGGTTCCTCGCGCGCCCAGCGTGACAGCCGGTCGACGGCGACCGCAAGCGCCGGATCGGCCGCGGCCAGTTCAGCGAGCAGGCGCGCTTCCGGGGTCGCCGTCAGGAGTGTCGGATTTGTCGGGCTTGGACGGGTCATAGTCGGGGCTCCCGGCGGGGACCATGTTGAGCGGGCGCAGATATTCGTCGCCGCCCTCGATCGGGTTCTGGTTTTCGAGGCGGCGGATGTCGTTGACCGACAGCCAGCCCCACTGCCGGCCGATGGCATAGGCGCGATAGCGAGCGAGCACGTCGCCGCGCAGCAGGCCGGCAATGTTGAATTCGGCGACAAGCTCGGCGCCGCTGTCCTCTGCCCGCTGCACCACCAGATCGGTGGTGGCTGACTGTTCAATGGCGGTGATCAGCGGCCCGATCGTATGCACCACGAAGTCGATCGACTGGTGCTCGATGTTCGAGAACGTCGCGCGGTCGAGGCGGGCCGCAAGGTGTGGCGGGTAGTTCCACAGCCCGAACACCGACACGTCGGCCGCCTTCTCCGTCTCCAGGAGCTGCGCCTCGGCATTGGTGATCTTGAGCTGCTGATACTCGACACCATGAGTCAGCAGCCGATCGCGATGGCGGTTGAGCCCGGTTGAGGACAGGCGCCAGTTGTCGAGGAACTGATCGCGATCCTCCTTCGACTTGAAGGTGCCGGGGTGCTTGAGCACGCCGCCGGTCTGGCCGGAATTGGCGAAGAACAGATCGCCATAGTCGGTGACCGCCAGCGCGCGGCCGAACACCTGCCTGGCGGTCTCGACCATGGTCTGTCCGCGCAGGCCATCGACGGTCAGCGGCGCGCGGCGGATGTGCCAGATCTGGTCATCGCGCAACCGCTCCTGGGGCGCGGTGCCGAGGCCGTTGACGGTGTAGTGGACGCGCCCGGTGACATCGCGTTCGATGCGGGCGATGCGATCGGGGTGGATCAGCTCCAACCCGCCGATGGCGTAATCGTCCCCCGGGATGATCCGGGCATAGGCGTTGCGCCAGAACGCCAGATGGCGCACCAGCTCGTCGCGGAACTCGGCGGACGTCTGCCGGCGGTTCGGCCTGTTGTGCAGCAGCCGGAACAGCGGATGGTCGCGCGCCGGGGCGCGGCTGTCATCGCCGCCGCGGCGGATCAGCATCCACGGCAGCGACGAGATCGTGCCGGCGAGGCCGTTCAACACCGCCTGCACCGAGCCGAGCTGCAGCACCCGCTCCGAGGTGACGACGACCCCCGAGATCGCCAGCGGCCCGCCGGCCGACGGCGTCCAGCCGCGGTCGCCGTCCGGCGTCACCCCGCGCCGCGGCTCATCCGAGGCGCTGCGGAATTTGAGCCAGTTCATGGGTCAAACCATCATCATCACGTCGGCGCCGGTGACGGTGAGATCGGGCGCGCTGCCCATCTTCAGACCGAGGCCCATCACCGCCGCCACCACACCGTCGATCTTTTCGCCGGCAGCGGCCTTGTCCGGCTTGAGGTTGCCGGCCGGGTCACGCGCCACCGTGGCGTTGCCGAACATCCAGCGCAGCACCGGGTGGTCGCCGTGTTCGAGCTGCCCGGCCAGGAACAGCCGCTCCAGCTCCTTGGTCGGCGCCGCCATCGAGAAGAAGCCCTGGCCGAACAGCTTCACCGGCAGGCCCTCGCTCTGCAGGTGGACGGAGACTTGCGTTGCGTTCCAGCGGTCGATGGCGAGGCCCTCGCAGCGGAGCTGCTCGGCGTCGGCCATCACCGCATGCTCGATGAAGTCGTAGTCGGTGACGTTGCCCGGCGTCGTCTGCAACGCGCCCTCGGCGATCCACCGGTCATAGGGAACGCGGTCTTCGCGAACCCGCTGGGCGACGCTGTCTTCCGGCACCCAGAACCGCGGCAGCAGGGCGAGGCGGCCGTCGTCCAGCTCGACGATCCACACCAGCGCGGTAATGTCGCGGGTCGAGCCGAGGTCGAGCCCGGCGAATGCTCGCCGGCCCCACGCCGCCTGCCACAGCTCGCGCCAGGTCGGCCGCTTCGGCGAGGTGGTGTTCGCCGGCCACTTCTGCATCGGCAGCCAGCGGGTCTTTTGCTCGACCCACTGGTTGAGGTGGTAACGGCGAAAGTCGTTCTCCAGCCGCGGCGAATCCTGCGCCCGCTTGCATTCCGAGGCCATCCAGTCGGACTTGACCGATACGCCGAGGTTCGGATTGGCCCGACCCCAAGTCCTGGGGTTGGTCCAGTCGGCGTCCGCCGGCGCCTCGAAGATCTCAACGTAGCATTCCGGGTCGATCGCCGGGTCTTCGAGGATACGCTTGGACTCGCGATACAGCTCGTGCCCCGGCGTGTTGACCTCGCCCGCTGTCGAGATGATGACGTCGAGCGGCTGGCGCCTCGCGCCCATGCCCTGGACCAGGAAGGTGTGCAGGCGGAAGTTCCGCCACTCGTGCGCTTCGTCGCCCAGCGCGGCGTGTGGCGACAGGCCGTGCTTTCCCTGCGGTTCGCCCGACAGCGGCCGGAACGAGGCCATCAGCGCCGGGCAGAACAGGCCGGTCTTGGTGACCTCGTAGAGGCGCGACAGCTCCTCCGACAGCTGCACCATCCGCGCTGCCTTGTCGAACACGATGCCGGACTGTTTGGCATCGAGGGCGTGCGCCAGCACCTGGGCGCCGGGCTCGTTGTCGCCGATGGTGAGGAGATGGCCGAGCCCGGCCATGTACTCCGTCTTGCCGTTCTTGCGCGGCTCCCAGATCCGCACCCGGCGATAGCGGCGGGTGCCGTCCGAGCGGCGGCGCCAGCCGAAGATGTTGCGCGTGCGCTTGACCTGGTGCGGCGACAACACGAACGGCTTGCCCGCCCACTCGCCGTCGACGAAGCGCATGTAGCGCGCGAACCATTCGACCGCGGCGTCGGCAAGACGCCTGTCGAACACGTAGGGCGAGGCCATCAGCGATGCGGCAATTCAGCAAGGTTTCTGATGACGGTCTGCCGCGACGCCGGATTGATCCCTAGGCGATCCTCCAAGGCGATCATGTACCTACAATTTTCCTCACAGACTTTGGCCGTTTTGGCATACAGCGGGTTCACGAGCAGAATCTTGCCGTGCTTGGTCTCGATCTCGTGGGTGGACGAGCATCCCTCGAGCTGATCCTTCGCCTCGACCCAGCGGCGCAGGTAATAGACCCATAGGGCATAGGCTTTGAGGTCAGCCCGCCGCACGACCCGCCGCCGCAGCAGGTCATCGAACACGCGCTGAAAAATCGCGCGGTCGGTCGCCAGGAAACCAAGCGGATCGGTTTGGACGAGAGGCGTCATGGTAGCAGGTCAGTGCTTGGCGGTGCTCGGCTTCGCCGCGCCGGCGCGCGCCAGGAAACCGAGCGGGGAGTCCGCCGGCGGCGCGGCCTCCTTGGCGCTCGGCGCGGGGTCGCCGGCCGCGGCACGCTCGCGGCGATCCTCCTCGAACAGGTCGCCGAGGAAGGCTGGTGGCAGCGCGGCGAGGCCGCGGATGATGGTCTGCCGCGCCGCGGGGTTGAGGCCGAGGCGATCCTCGAGCGCCATCAAAAGCCGCTCGAGATCGACCATCGCCGCGAACAGCGGGTGCTTACGCAACATGGTGCCGTGCTTCGAGGCAGTCTCATAGGCGAGCGACACGCCATCGAGCGCGTCCTTGCACTCGATCCAGCGGTGCAGGTAGTGCGCCCAGCGGGCATAGGCGGCGAGGTCGGCCTGTCGTGCGACACGCCGCTGCAGCAGGTCGTCGACCACGCGCTGAAAGATGGCGCGCTCGCGCTCATGAGTGAGGAAGTCCGGCAGCTCGACATGGGCAAGCGGTGCCTTGGTCTCGCCGTGGTCGACACCAGCCTTGAGCGCAAGGCGGCGCTTGCCGGGATTGCCCTTGAGCGCCTTGATGTCGTCGGGCTGAGAGCGTCGACCGCGGGGCATCCGATCCTCTTGTGCCGAAAAAACTTCTGAGAATTCTGCGGAATTGCGCACAGACTTGCGGGCGCCGGTCTTCTCGTGGGGGCGACAGAGATTTTCTGCCCCCCTCCCATGGACGAGACCGGACGCTAAGCAGCGTTGTTTGGCCTTAACAGTGTTGTTTATTTTCGATGCGGTGAAACATCATTCGCACGTCGTCGACGCGCCGCTTGCGTTGATCTCCGCGCGCCTTTCCTCGGACTGCACTTCGCTGTCGTGGCAGTGCTTGCACAGCGACTCGAACGGGCCGCCGAAGAACGTCACTGGATCGCCGCGGTGACGAACAACGTGGTTCACCACCGTCGCCGCCACGACCAAGCCGCGCGCCTCGCAGCGCTCGCACAACGGATGCTCGGCGAGCTGCTGCTCGCGGATCGCCCGCCATTGCGGTGTGTTGTAGAGCGCGCGCCACGGCTGGGTCCTGCGCCGCTTGGCGTCGTGCTCCGCCTTGCGGACGTGCTCGGCGACGGCGGCGCGGGGCGGACGATAGGACGGCGGTGCAGTCGGCATCGGTGATCGGCCAGAGGGACGTCCGCCTTCGAAATTTCTGCCTTTGCTTCTGATCCTTGAACAGCAAAAACCCCGGCCGCGTCGCCGCGCCGGGGCTTGAAGTTGATCGCGCAAGCTTCGCACACCGGGTGGTCCGGTGGTGGCTGCAGCGGTGGCTGGTCCGATCAGACGCGTTCGACGTGGTCGATCATCAACTCAACGGGCGTGGCGCGACCGAACAGCTCAATAGCAACGGTGAGTCGCGTCTCGCCGTCAATATCCTGCAGCGCGACATCGATGCCGCGCTCCACTGTTGCGAGCTGCGCAGCGAACGGGCCGTTCGTCACCCGCACGGTGTCGCCGACCGCAAACACCACGCGCGCTGGCGTCGTGCCCGGCACTGCGCCGTCGACCTCGCAGCCACGCAACGCCGCGACCAGATCATCGCCGATCCGCACCGGCAGGCCGCCGGCACACACGAGGCCGGTCAGCCCGCCGAGCCGGAACAGCTCGTGCCACTCGCCGTCGGCGAGGTCGAGCCGCACGAAGTAATATTTGGGAAACAGCGGCACCAGCTTCGGCCGCAGGATCATGAGGCCGGCTTTGCGTTGTGCTCGGCTCAGCTTGTTGCGCCGCACCGGCCGCATCTCGCGCACCACCGGATAGTAGGTTTCGACGTCGCGGCGCTTGAGCCAGTCGAGCACCTGGGTGTCGGTGCGGCCGATGGAGCGCACCACATGCCAAGCCGGTCCCGGCGCAAGACGGAGGGAGCGTTCGATCGCGTTCGAGTCGGGGGTCTTCGCCAGCATGTCGCTCTCCGTCATCCGCTTGAGGCCCGTTCAGCGCCGTCGCCGCTGGCCGGTCGCGGCGGCGGCGTCCGCATCGGCACGTCCCATCCCACCGCCTGAATGATCTGGCCCGATGCAGGGTCGCGGCCGAAGTGCTTCGCCGGCGGCTTGATGCGCACCGCGCTGCCGAGCGCGGCGGCCATCTCCGTCAGCCGGCCGCGCCACGCGGCGAATTCCGGCGTGCCCTCGGCCACCAGCACCCACTCGGCACGCGGCACCGCGCCGACACCGAGCCCGAAGGCTGGCGGCATCACGCACGGGCGCCACGCACCGCGGCAGCGATGCTGGTCCGACCACGCTGTGCTGCCGAGCCCGAACACCAGCTGGCTCAGGACATCCCAAGCCCGGCCCTCGGGGGAATCCTCCGCCACCCACACCCGGCCCGCGCCGTCGGCCGCTTCGGGCGCCGCCCATTGCCGGCTGGCGAGCCACTCGGCCGGCGGGCGCGGAGGCTTGCCCGAGACGCGTGCTCGCCGAGCCACATCCGGCAACACGGCGAGCACGCGGGTGCGGTCGTCGGCCGAGAGGCTGGTCCAGGCTTTCTCGGCAGCCCGCCTTTGTCGGTCCGACCACGCCGATCCCGGATAGCCGGCCCAGAACCGCTCGACCCCAAGCCCTAGACCTGGGTCGGGCTCGCCGGCCGAAGGGTGGTCCGCTGGGGGTAAGGGGGTTAGTTCATTTGGCAGTTCAAGAATGACCCCCGCACAGCTATGCGGGGGTGACCCCCGCAATTTGCGGGTGCCACCCTCGTCATTTTGGCCCCCGCAATTTGCGGGTGCCACCACAACATCTTGTTCCTCGGACGGCGCGCCGTCGGCCTCGCACGCCGCCGGCCTGCGGTCGCCGCGCAGCTCGGCGACGTCGTCATCGGTGGTGGTGCGGGCAAGGTTGACGCGATAGCGGTTGGCGGTGCGGCGGCCGTCCGCGGCATAGGTCGGGACCTTGGCGATCAGCCCGAGCCGCTCCAGGTCGCCCAGCTTGCGCGCGACGGTGTCTTCGCTCTGTTCGCTGATGGCGGCGATACGCGCGACCGACGGCCACGCCCAGCCGTCCTCGTCCGCATGTTCGGCGAGCACCATCAGCACGATCTTGGCCGCCGGCGAGCCGCAGCGCTGCTCACGCGCCCACGCCTGGATGCGGAAGCGCTGGCCCAGCGGCGCGTTCATTGCGGCGCCCCCGCCACAACGCCGTCGCCACCATTTTCCGTTACTACAAAAACATGGACGACAGCGACTTTCCGTAGTAACAAAAATGCATGCCGGTCGAGTTCGATCCCGCCAAGCGCCAAGCCACCCTCGACCATCGCGGCCTCGACATGGCGCGCGCGGACGAGGTGTTCGCCGGTGCGACGATCACCATCGAGGACGACCGGCAGGATTACGGCGAGGTCCGCTTCATCACGGTCGGCCGGCTCGACGGCCGCATGGTGGTGATGGTGTGGACACCGCGCGGCGCGGCCCGCCGCATCATTTCGTTGAGGAAGGCCAATGACCGCGAGCAAGCGCTCTACGCCCCCCGCCTGGACCGACCCTGACGACGCGCCCGACCTGTCGGCCCCGGAGTGGCAGGCGAAGATGGCGGCGGCGCCGGTACGCCGGGGCCGCCCGAAGTCCGAGCGTCCGAAGGTGTCGACCACGATCCGGCTGGACGCCGACGTGCTGGAGCATTTCCGCGCGAGCGGCACCGGCTGGCAGTCGCGCATCAACGAAACGCTGCGCCGGTCCATGCACCGCAAGAAGGCGTGAGCGGGGATGCCGGCGGTCATGGGCCGCCTCCGGCCACGGCGTTGCGAACGGCGGCGGCGATGGCTCGCCCCAGCGGCAACGGCACGCCATTGCCGACGACGCGGAACTTGCCGGCATTGGTGAACGGCGCCTCGGCGAGAAAATCCGGCGGCAGCCCCTGCGCCTCCAGCGCATGCGCTAGCGCCTTCGCGCCGTGATAGCCGTACTCGTTTCCGCGCCGGCTCCCCCGTCGCCCCTCGGTGCCGGGCTTGACGCCTCCGCTCGCCAGCACGGTGTTGCACCAGTCGAAGGGTTCGAGGGCTTCCGTCTCGACATGGAACCGGGGCGCGTCTGCGCCACGCTGGCCGAACACGAACGCGCGGACGCGGTGTTGCGGGCTGCCAACATGCCGCGCGTTGACCAACAGCCGGGTCTGCCCATAGCTCGGCGTCGCCGGCGATGGTGCCGACCGCACGTTCTCCATCAGGAACCATGCCGGCGCCGCCTCCTCGACCACGCGGGCGAACTCGGGGATGAGGTCGCAGGCTGGCGTGTGGCCCGCCTGCCGTACAAATCCGGCGAAGCTGGAATGCGCCTGGCAGGGCGGACCGCCGATCACGCCGTCGAACCGACCGGCCGGCGCGTGAAACCGCCGGACATCGCCACCCCACAGCAGGTCCGGTCCGCGCACGACGCAGAATCCGGCTTCCTCGAACGCCCTGTCGAGGAGCCCGATACCCGGAAACAGCGACAGCACCAGCTCAGCCATGGCGCCGCCCTTCCAGGGCAACGCCGGTGGAGGTTGGCCCCGCCTCGCGACGCGGCACGCAGGGCGGCGTGCCGCGGTAGCCGATCGCGGTCACGCCCTGGGCGCGGAACTCGACCCACGGCAGCCGGTCGGGCTCGTGCCGCGTCACGCGCTCCAGTCCGCAGCGCTGGCAGGTCCGCACGGTCTCGTAGGTCGTGCGTTGCGGCTCGCCCCAGCGGTGGCGCGCACAGCTTCGTGCCGCGCTAGCCATTGCGGTCTCCGCGCCTGCGGTCGAACTTCTCGCCCTCGGCGATGATCAGCGCGCCGGCCTTCACGAGGTCGCGGCGGAAGCCGGTGGGCTTCCACCAATCGCGCGACCACGGCCAGGATTCCGGCGGTCGCGCTGATTGTCCGGCGCCGCCGGCCGAGAGGTGATGCGGCGCCTCCAGCGCATAGCTGGCGCCGGCTGCGGCCAGCGAGCCCGGCAACACGCCGTCGTCATGCTCCGGCGACCACCCCTCGACCTCGATCTGCCGTCGCCGCTCCGCCATCACCGCCAGCATGAATGGCGAGATGGGGTGGCGGATGTGCAGCGCCTCGAACAGCCGGCGCAGCGCGTAGCTGCGCAGGATCGACACCACGGTCATGAACGCGGCGATCTGCAGGTTCTGCTGCAGCGAGATCGCGAACCCGAGCAGCGGCAGAATGATCGCGTTCGCGGCCATTGCCACGCCGAGCCCGACCAGGATGTTGACGATGCTCTCCAGCAGCGACATCGCGCGGGACTGTTTCATGGCTCGCTCCTGACGGTGTCGCCGGCCGGACGCCGGCGCAGGAAATCGGGAATGTCGGGAAGGTCGGCGAACGGCGTCGCGGGGGACCGCACGCATTCGGGACCGTCGACCGGGTTTGCCGGCATGATTTCGCCGGTTACGGGATCGAAGCTGTCGTCGGCGCCGGAGGATGCCGGCATGCGGAACGCCAGCTCGTTGCCCCAGCTCACCCAGCCCGGCCGCTCGCGCCGCGCGAACAGCTCGAGATACGGCCCGGCCACCAGCCGCTCGATGCGGTCGTGGATTTCGTCGGGCTTGCGCGAATGCTCCATCACCGGCGCGACGATCAGCTGCGGCACGCCGGCATCGAGCCGTTTCGGTGAACCACGGGTAGCCAGCCACGCCTGTTCCGGGTTGGCCCGCGTCCAGTAGCCCATGCCGAAGTGCCAGCCTTCGCCGGAGGCGGTCTGCTTGGCCCACACGAAGCCGCAGGTCTTGTGGGTGAAGCCCCAAGCCTCGATCAGGTCGAGCGCCTGGCGCGGAGCCCAATCCACCATCCACATCACCAGGACGGAGTCCGGCGCGGCAAGCTGGGCGACGGGCAGCGCCGCCATCTCGGCGAAGGCGTCGGTGGTGTAGTGGGTGCCGGCCGAGCGGCCCTCGCCACGCTCCGACCGCACCGCGAAATGCCACGCCGGATCGGCCAGGATGGCGCCAGCGCGAAAGCCGCTCTCGGTCAGCCGGTGCAGATCCTCCACCGTGCCGCCGACGACCGTGCGGGCGGCATGCGCGGCCTTGCGCTCGGCGATCGCCTGTTCGCGCGCGAAATCGAGCGACACCCGCACGCCGTGGCGTTCCATGTCGCCGCGCATGCGGTCGATCATCGCCTCGAAGGCCCGCTCGGAAATCGAGGCGACCTTCTGGGCGCGCGACGACAGTTTGCGATCGATGCCGACCTCATCGAGCGTGATGCGGGAGAATTGTTCCTCATCGGCACAATTCTTCGGCGGCTGACCGCGGCTGATCTGCCCGGCGTCCTTGGCCTGCAGGATCAGCTCGCCGAGCCGGCGTTCGGCCCGCACCCGGATTTCCGCGGCGTTGATCTGCAGCTCGAGATCGCCCGCCTGCCGGGCATAGATCCGCATCGCCTCGGCGCGGTCGCGAATGTCCTTGGCCTCATCGACGCGGGCGCACTCGGCGACCAATCGCCGCGCTTCCTCGTAACGGGCGAGGGCGGCCGACGTGGCCATCACACCAGTCCTTTCTCGATCGCCAGCGATTGCGGCATCGTCACCATCACCGCCGCGCCACCGCGCATGGTGAAGGACACTCTCGATTTCGGCAGCCACACCTTGTCGGAGAAGGCCGCGCCGGGCGTGGTGACGGCAATCGCCAACACGGTCTCGCCGCGCAGCTCCAGCAGCAGGTCAACCGGCTCGGCCGGGGAGGGTGCGGCCTTCGCCACCTCCGGTGCGGCGCCGAACAGGCCAAGCTGGACCGGTTCTCTCTGCCTCGGCGGCATGGACGCGGCTCCTCAGCGCCAGTCACCAGTGTCCGGAGGCGGTGGCGTCGGCTCGGCGGCCTGCGCACTGGCGTTTGCGAGCTGCCGCCGCAGATCGGCCAGCCGGCTCGTCTTGTCGGAGATTTCCGCCGCCAGCCGGTGCTCCATCTCGCGCAGGCCCTCGACGTGCTGGCGGGTCGCTTCGGCCAGCGCCGCCGTCAATGCGCCGCGCAGAATCTCGCCCTCTTCCAGTGTCAAGCGGGCAACCATGTCGCGGTCGGCCCGTCCGCCTGCCGGATCCAGCCGCACCCGCAGCAGCGCCACGGCGCCGCGTTCCGCCTTCACCTCGAACATCAGTCGACTCCCAGAACGGTGTTGAGGGCCGCGCAGCCGCCGGTCAGCACATCCGCGCAGCGCCGGGGATCGGAAAAGGCGGGCGGCGCAGCAGCCGGGGCGATGGCCCCCACGCCGCCCGCAGGTGCGGAGGCGCCCCCATGCGCCTCCGGATCCGGCCAAGCCTGGGAGGAACCAGCAGGCCGAAGGTGGGTCGGCACGGGCGGCACGGGGGGGATGTCCGCGCCGCCCGCCGGGGCGAGAGCCGAGGGGAGGGGCTCTCTGGCAGGTCGTGCGCCGCCAGCCGCTGTCCGGGCCGGCCGCGTGAGGTGCAGGCGC
Source organism: Blastochloris tepida (assembly GCF_003966715.1). Taxonomy (NCBI): domain Bacteria; kingdom Pseudomonadati; phylum Pseudomonadota; class Alphaproteobacteria; order Hyphomicrobiales; family Blastochloridaceae; genus Blastochloris; species Blastochloris tepida. The sequence goes on along the minus strand of NZ_AP018907.1, from coordinate 2,186,418 downwards.
CACAGCATCAGCGGTTTTCCTCGATGATCGCGGTGACGGCGGCGCGGGCGCGCATCAGCTCGGCGACCGCTTCGTCAATCTCGCGGCGGATGTCGCGTGCCTCGCTGGTGCTGACGGCGCCGTCGGCCTGCGCGCTCAACACGCGCTCGACCACATCAGCCACCTCGCGCACCGCCTGGCCGGCGGAGCGACCGAGTTCGCCCGGCGTGATGTCCAGCGGGAGGAACACGCCGCCGGCGGCCAGCGCCAAATGCTCGGCGGCGGCGGTGGCGCGGAAATGCCGGGTCAGCAGCACCACGCGGCGCCAGCCGATGTCGCGGTCGCTGTCGGGATCCGTCGCGCCGATCAGACTGGTTTCCGAGCCACCCAGCAGATCGGCCGCCCGCCGCGCGCCGCCGCATTGGTCGTAAAGGGCGCGCAACACTGCGCGCGGCGAGCCGGGCTCGCGGAGCTTGGTCATGCCGCGCCCCCGGTAATCTCGGCGTCGCGATTAGCGGAGACGGCAGGCGAGTGGCCCGCTACGGTCGCGGCATTCGCTGCAATGAATCTCCGGATATCAGCCGCCTTCTCGAGAGTGACCGAACCGCCAGCGCGCAGGCGAGGCACAAGCTTGCCGTCGTTCACGGCTTTTCGGCCGAATGTCGTCTCGCTCATGGGGGAGACGCGGACGAATTCTTCGATTTCGCGCAGAAGCTTCTGGGTCTCGCTCATGGGAGCGACTTAATGGGCATTTGCCCGCCATGTCAATGGGCATCTGCGCCATCGACTCTGGGCAGAGGAGTGGGCAAATTCCCACGCATGGCAGATTGGCGGAAAAAGCTGGCGGACGAGATCGCGCGCCAAGGTCGCGACATGAAGGAGGTCTCGCTGAAGGCCGGCCTGGGAGAGACCTACGTTCGAGACGCGATCAAGCGAGGCCGAGGAAAGCTTGAAAATCTCATCAAGGTTGCCGCTGTTTTAGGCCAACCACCCGAATGGCTGACTTCTGATATTCCGGCCAAGCCAGTTGAGCGACCGAAGAAGGAGAAAGGCTTTAGTCCAAAAATTCTTCCCGGGACAGAGCTTGTTACCGTCCGTGATTTTCCGATATACGCAGCAGCGATGGGTGGGAATGGCAACCTAATCGTAACATTTGAGCCTGTTGAAATTGTTAAGCGTCCAGCAATACTTGAGGGCGTGTCAGGCGCCTATGGCATTCTTGTCGTTGGAGACTCCATGGAACCAGCATATCGCCAAGGCGATATGGCGCTGGTACACCCTGGTTTGCCGCCGGCCCGCAACGAGGATGTCGTTCTTTATGATCACCCTCCCGATGGGAACTGCGAAGCTATACTGAAACACCTTGTTGCATGGACGAGCACTGAGTGGATTTTGCGTCAGTGGAATCCTCCAAGAGAGTGGAGTGAGTTCATGATTGACTGGCCGACTTGTCATCGCGTTGTTGGAAAATATTCTAGACGCTAATACGTTTGTCGCTTTAACTCATTTGCAAAAAATCCTCCGGAACACATCCAAATGTCGCAATTATCTGCGGCTCATCCCAGTCATTGAGATCCGGATCGCCCGTCAAAGACAGCAGAACAACGCCCTTTCTGCTTTCGCTTAGCCTTCGAGCGAGCCGTTCGGCCTGCGCACGTTCCGATGCCAATCGCCGCGACTCTTCGAACAGCCGACCTTTGCGGCCAACATTGAACGACAGCACCGTAAAATGGGTCACGCGGCACATGCTCGCCTCCAATTTGCGGCGATCATGCTGACCTAACGTACAGAACAAATCAAGAACCTCACGCGCGGGGCGGTCAGCTTGCCCTGCGCGCACAAATCCCGTTGCCGCAATTTGCCCATCGTCGTTGACATAGCGGGCAAATGCCCATTATCAATTGAGGGCGCTGCCCATCGTCATCCGCTCAACTGAGCGACTGAGGAGAGCACCATGTCTGCGTCCGCCGCTTCTGCCGCGCCCTACATGAGCGTGGGCCTGCACCGCACCCCTCCGGGCACCGGCATCAGCCGTTCCGAACCGGTTGGAACGCACCGCATTCGCGAGGTCATGGCGGCCGGTATCAGGCGCATCATCGGCGACCTCGGCGCGGACGCCGACGGTGATCTTTTCCTCGACTGTGGTCACCGCTTCGCCGATCCGCTCGGACCTGGGCTAAACGAACTCGCGGAGCATCACCCCCCTCGGCACCAGGACGACCGCGCCTCCCCCAATCGGGGGAACTGTTTCAGTGCCCATGCACGAGCTTCATTGCCGGCTTTGCTTCGAGGCGGCCGCCGGCGGCGAGTGTTTGACCGGCTCCATCTGCGGCGGAGGCGGAGCATCGCGGCCGTCACTGGTAGCGCCGCACAGTCCCGAAAGAGCGATGGCAGCATTGGTATTATTGGCTTTTGCCTGCTCGGCGGCCACATCGCAGGTAAGCCAGTCGCTCCGTTTGCCGAGAACGTAGTCCACTCGCGCCCAGAAGAGGCGGTAGAGCGGCACGCTGGCCATCCGCCCTTCATAGGGTGTGGACGAATTTCCGCCGTGGGACACGCCGGCCTCCGATATGGACACCGACGCCCTGAGACGATCGCCCTCGGCCTCGACCTGGAACTCCCATTTCTCGCGCCCCTGCGCGGAAGCAATCACGGCATAGACGACATACCGGCGCAGCGCCGTGAAGCCGTTCATCGTGTGGCGGAATTCGAAATCGGTCGGGTCGGAGATTTTGAGAACGGTCTCCGCGGCGGCGATGACCCGCTCGCGGGTCTCTCCAGCATAGGTGCGGGTCGCCTCCGCCAAGAAGTCGCTGCGGTCGACGATCTGATGCGGCGTTGCGCACGCCCCCGCCATCAGCAGCACGGCTACCCCCACTCGCTTCACGGATGCCCCCATCGGTTGTCGCTCACTGAAGCACAACCGTAACCCTAGCTCCCGTCACGTCAATTGAGGAGGTCCCATGTCCACAGCCGCCAACCCCACCGATGCTGCGCGCTACATCAGCGCCGGCCTGCACCGCACCCCTCCGGACACCGGCATCATCCGTTCCGAACTGGTTGGACCGCACCGCATTCGCGACGTCATGGCGGCCGACATCAGGCGCATCATCGGCGACCGCGGCGCCGACGCCGTCATCACCGACCGCGAGTTGATCGCCCTGGGCTGGACGCGGGCGCAGGTCCACGAGCACGGGCAGGCCGCCATTTCGCAGCTCGAGGCGGCGGAGAGCCCGGACGCCGCATCCGACGCGTTGGCCGCCCAGATCGCCGCGCTGGCCGAGATCGCCGCCACCGCCCGCAGCATCGCCGCCCGCGTCGAGCGCGACATCGTCGATCTGCAGCGTCGCTACGGGAGGCCGGCATGACCCGCGCGGAGATCGCCGGTCTGGACGCCGGCACCGATGTGCTGGTGCGGATGCAGCTGGTCGCGCGGCTCGATAGCCTGCAATACGTCGGCGGGATCGATGCCGTCGAGGTCGCGTCCCTGCCACCGGCGCCAAGGCGGACGATACGGGTCGCGATCACCGACGTGGCCGCGATCACCGATGGAGCCGCCGACCAGGGGTCGAACTCCGGCGCCGCCATGATCGCCGCGCTGGGGCGGACAGCGGCAGCACTGCGCGCGCTCGCGGCCGAGACCGATGCCACCATCGCCGCGCTACGCGCGCAGACAGACCCTGCCACCGGGAAAACGCCATGAGCGCCACCATGGCAAAGCCGACACGCATCGACCTCGACCTTGTGGGCGGACCCGAAGTCTGCCGCGTCGCGACGCGGCAACTCGATCTGTCGAAGACGCAGCTCGACGCATTGCAGCTGGCCGGCGTGAAGCCCCTGGTGGCCCGGCGGCGCGTCTGGCTCGGGCGCACCTCTGCCGGCGACGGCCGGCTGTTCGAGCGCAGCACCATCGAGGCGCTGGCGCGGCGCGACCTAATCGAGGTGACGCACCGCAACGCTCGCCTGACCCCGCGCGGCCGGCAGCTGCTGGCGCTGATCGGGCAAGGGAGCCGGGCATGACCAAGCATTCGATCATCAGTCAGCCCTTACCGACGTTGAATGAATGGCTTGATCGTCAAGGTGATTGCCAACGCAGCGACGGATTCGAAGCATTCATTGACGTTGCACGTCGCACCATTGACCAGCCGGAGGCGAGCCTCACGCCAGATGAGGCATCTTTTCTGCGCCTCTTGAAGGGATTTCTGGTCGCGACCGTCGAGTTGTCGAACATCGAAATCAAGCACGGTCGAGCGGCCCACGAGATCGCGCTCACCTTGCCGAGAGTGATGGCAGTGGCGGCAGTCTATGGGGTCGCGAGCACACTCACCGAGGATGCGCCGATGCGGCGCGTCGCCAAGATCATCACCGAAGAATTTCGGTTTGCCGCGAAGGAGGCGGCCAACCAGATCACCGAGAGCCGAGCCGGCGTTTCCACGCGCGGAAGGCCTGACCATGCCGTCTGACCGCCTTCTCACCACCCAGGAAGCGGCGGACCGGCTGGGCATCACCCCGCGGCTGTTGCTGGAGCACGTCAAATCCGGTCAAATCCGCTACGTCCTGACCGGGCGCGGCACCAAACGGCCGCGGCGCCGGTTCGCCGAGGCGGACTTGGCCGAGTTCATCGCCAACCGAACGCGGCGCGACGTTCCGCCGGTCCCGAAGGGGGGATCATGTCCGTCTACAAGCCGAAGGGACGACGGCGCTACCTCTACGATTTCGAGCTCGGTGGTCGTCGGTTTCACGGCTCGACGGGCGCAACGTCTCGCCGAGAGGCAGAGGCCGTAGAGGAAGGCAGGCGCCGCGAGGCGGCCCTGGAGATCGCCGCCGCCAAGACCGCCGCCGCCCAGCTGCGGGGCGCCGCGCCCCTGACCATCGATGTCGCCGCCGATCGCTATTGGGTCGAGGTCGGCCAGCACCACAAGGGCGCCGGCGACACCTGGGCGGCACTCTCGGCGATGATCGACCATTTCGGCCCGACCCGTACCCTCGCCAGCATCACCAATTCCGACATCGCGGCCTGGGTGGCGAGGCGCCGCGGCCAGCCGGTCCGCAACGCCGCCCGCGATGCCAGCAAGAGGAAGCTGCCGCCGCCCAGGCTGGTCTCCAATGCCACGGTGAACCGCACCACGGTCGACCTGCTGCGCAAGATCGAGACGCGGGCGCGCCGGGTGTGGGAGGTGCCGGCGATTCGGGAGCGCGATTGGGCCAAGCTCCGCCTGGCCGAGCGCGGCGAGCTGGTGGTGGAGGTCACCGCGGCCGACGAGGCGCGCCTCATCGAGCGGCTGCCGCAGGGATACCGGGAGATCGTCGCCTTCGCCGAGGCGGCCGGGCTGAGGATGGCCGAATGCCTGCTCCGGTGGTCACAGGTCGACGAACAGGCCGGCACCATCACGGTGGTGCAGAAGGGCGGGCGGCCCCACACCATCCCGATCTCGGCGCGAATCGCCGCCATCCTGTCGACCTGCCGCGGCCAGCACCCGGAATGGGTGTTCAGCTATCCCGCCCGCCGGACCCGGAAGCCCGATCGCGTGCGCGGCCGTCGCTACCCGATCACCGAAGCCGGCCTGAAGTCGGAATGGCGGCGCGCGGCCAAGGCGCTGGGGCTCGACTACCGTTTTCACGACCTGCGCCACACAAGGGCGACACGGCTGCTGCGCTCCAGCGGCAACCTGAAACTGGTGCAGCGCCTGCTGGGGCATGCCTCGATCGAGACCACGGCGAAGTTCTACGCCCACGCCCAACTCGACGACGTGCGCGCTGCCCTGGATGCCGAGGCGCCCCGGCCGGAAGCCGTCCCGGCCCGGCGGGCAGGCGATTCCACCACCTGAACGAACGCGGAACAGCGTCGGGACTCGCGTCGGGACTTTTGGTCCCGACATCGGCATTTTGTCTCTGTTTCGTTCATGTCCGGCCGGCGGGCCGAATTTTCGGAACCCCGCCAAGCCATTGACGTTTTAGGGGAAAATGGTCGGAGCGCCGAGATTTGAACTCGGGACCCCCAGTCCCCCAGACTGGTGCGCTAACCGGGCTGCGCTACGCTCCGAAGGCCGACACCTCTACGCCGCCAAGCCGCGCGGTGCAAGGGGCCGGCGCGGCTCGCACAACACCGGATCTGGAAAACTGCGCCGCCGCCCCGGTGCCGGTTTCAGGAGGGCTTCCGTCGGATCGGGTTTCCGGCCGATCCGGCCGGAGACCCGCATGCGAGGTGCCGGGAAATCCTCATCGGCGATGGGCTTCTCGGCGAGACCGTTGCCAGCGTGCCCAAGGGGGCAGCCGGAAACCGCCTCATGCGTCCTGTTTCCTGTGCATCCTGTGGAGGATGAAGGGCGCGACCAGACCGATCACGGCGACGGCGACGAGCAGCATCATTAGCGCCGATTCTTCCAGCCAGGCGATGCCGGGGACGGTGAGCGCGAGCACGATCCCCACCAGCGCGACATGCCACGACGCGATATGGATGCCGGCGGTGAAGGTGCCGAGCGCCAGAATGGTCAGGGTCGACAGTGCCGTGGCATCCGCGCTCATCATGTCGGAGACGTCGGCGATCGACAGCAGCTCGATGGCCCCCAGGACGGCGCCCCAGTGCAGAATCTGGGTCCAGATCAGCCGCAGCCGGCCCTTCCGGTCTCCCGCCGCCCGCCATTGCGACAGGATGCACACGAGGCCGATGATCGGCCCCAGCGCGATCCAGTAGCCGCGCAGCGGCGTGCCGGAGAAGCTGGTATAGGCCGCGCCGAAGATCGACAGCGCCAGCACCGCCAGATACGGCAGTTCGCGGAAGATCAGCCGCCGCCCGAATGAAGGCGCGGCGTCGTCGGCAGCATCGTCTGCGTTCCAGTTCGTCATAATCCGGTCCCTTGGTTCGGCCGAGACATGGTTCTTAACTTCGCCCGTGACAGGCGGGGTTGTCCGAATTCGCGTTCGATCATGCCTTCGAACCGGCGGAATTGCTCGCGTTGAATCGCACTCTGAACCGCTTTGCGCATCGGCTGGAGCACCCTGGAGCATTCTCCGCAGAAGCGGGCATCGGTCTTGCGAAAGAGAGTGCGATAATTCAAAGAGTTAGCCCCCCCGTGCCGGCGCCGCCCCCGGTGCCGTTTTCGGTGCCGGGCGCCGGGGCGCTCGTCAGGCCCGCCGCCTCGGGGTCTTCGAGATACATCTTGGTCAGGAACCGGAAGATGACGCCGATCGCCGCCGCCAGCGGCACCGCCACCACGAGGCCGAACAGCCCGAACAGCTTGCCGAACGCGAACAGCGAGAACATCACCCACACCGGCCCCAATTCCACCCGGCGCCCCAGCAGATAGGGCGAAAGCACATAGTCGGCGATGGTCTGGCCGACCAGGAAGATGACGGGAATCTGCAGCACCAGCGGCCAGTCCGGCCAATACTGGGCCAGCCCGATGAGGGTGGCGACGACGAGGCCGGTGAGGAACCCCAGATAGGGCACGAAACTGAGCAGCCCGGTGCCGATGCCGACGATCAGGCCGTGATTGAGGCCGATCAGGCTCAGCGCGATCGCGTAGAAGGCCGCCAGCACGAGGCACAGCGTCGCCTGTCCGACCATGAAGCCGCTGATCTTGTCGTTGATCTCGCGGGCCAGCGTGTGGACGGTCTCCTTGTGGGCGTCGGGCACGCAGCGGTCGAGGAAGGTGGTGATGCGGTCCCAATCCTTGATGAAGTAGGCCGCGACGATCGGCACGACGATCAGCACCGACAGCGCCGAGATCAGCTCCTCACCGCCCGACCATGCGGAGCCGAGGAAGCTTTCGACCGAGCTTACCGCCGCCGAGGAGAATTCCGAGAACGCCTGCTCCGCCTGCCCCAAGCCGTCGCCGATCACCCGCGCCAGCCACGGCCGGTCCTGGTCGGCGGTGGTCAACGCCTGGAGCTGGCGGAAATAGGATGGCGCCCGCTCGACCAGATAGCTGAGCTCTTCGACGACGACCGGGCCGGCGCCGACGACGAGCCCCACCATGATCACGCCGATAACCGTAAAGATGCCGAGCGCGGCGCCGAGCCGGCTCACGCCGAGCTGCTCCAGCCGGATCACCAGCGGGTTCAGCACATAGGCGACGGCGGCACCGGCGACGAACGGCAGCAGCGCCTCGCGCAGCACGGTCGCCGACACGACCAGAACGGCAAGCAGCACCAGCCATACGTGCTTCTGGACCATGCGCGACGCCCGCCCCGCCATCCGCCGCCCCACCGTCATCCCCCGGGGATTGTGGGCAGGGCGGAACACAGACTAGAGCATTTTCCGCCCAAGTGGGAACCGGTTGCGCGAAAGAAAATGCGTAAAAAACAAAGTTCTAGAGCCTCCGAGCTGACTTCGTCAGCTCGGAGGCTCTAGGGAAGTTCGCGAAAGCCGACAACGGCGTTATCAACTCTGGCGCGCGATCCGGCTCCGGGCGCGCGGGAGAAACCTCCGCAAGCCGGGCCGGTATGGTGCGCGCCCATGGCAGCGCCGGACGGGCGGGGGCGACCGCGCGGCCGCCGTAACGTCAGGCGGCCTGACGCGAGTCCGGCCGGGCGGCCGGCTGCGGCTCGGCGGAGGTATCGGCGATGCTGACCGTCATGCCGGATTCACTGAGGCGGCGGCCGAGCCATTCCATGCGGGCGGCCTGCGAGCCGGCCTCCGGAAAGCCGTTGTCGCTGCGCTGCAGCCGTTCGGCCATCAGGCAGATGCAGTCGGCCATGAAAGCCAGCGGCAGCTTCACGCGGGTCATCCCATCATGGCAGCGCCGGCGGTCCCACGCGGCGGCGATGACGCCCTCGCGCGCCTTCTCCGGCGTCTGGTTGGTGAAGGCCGCAAGTTCCTCGTAGGTCAACCACAACTGGGGCATTGGGGCAGGCTCCGGTCTCCGACGCTGGTGCAGCTTACATAACGGAAACACCCGAACATTCGGTTTTGCCGACCGCTAAACTTTGATCAAACGCCCGCTATTGGCCTAACCTTGTGGTCCGGCCTCCCGAGGGGATCGACCGGAAACCGCATGAGACCGCGAAAGGTTGCCCGATGCACCAGACGGAATGGCGTGGAGACGAGGCGCGCGCTCGCAGGCGGCTGCGCATCGCTGCGATTGCGCTCGGCGCCTGGCTTTTCAGCGCGGCGGGCGCTGTGGCCGGGGGCTCGCTGCCGTTCTCGGACGTGCTGGAGCACGCCCGCGCCGTGCCCGCGCTGGCCGAGCAACTGGAGGCGATGGTGGCGCAGGAGAAGGTTGATCCGGCCGAGCTGGTGTGCGGCGCCACCCGGCTCGGCAATCAGTGGCGGCACCTCGGCGGCGAGCGGGTGCTGCCCTTCGAGTGCGAGATCGGCGCCCGCACCGTGGTCATCGACGGCGTCATCGAGTTTCTGGACGCCAAGGGCAAGGTGATCGTCACCGTGGCCAATGGCGACGCCACGGGCATCACCAAGGCGGTGTTCAGCAATGCCACCGCGGTTCGCTTCAGCGACCTGCACCTGAAGCCGGAGTGAGCCGATTTCCCTTTTGCGGCGTCTGCGCGCGCGTCGCGATCGTCAGGCCCCAGACCAGCCCGAGCAGCATCCAGAACAGCCGCCAGTGGTCGGAATCGATCACGAAGCCGAGCAGCACCATGGCGACGAAGGTGCTGTAGATGGCGATGTAGGCGCCCTGCCACGGCGTCGGCCGCAGCACCGTCGCAAAGCCGAAGCCGACGGTGATCACCACCAGCAGCGCGTAGGCGAGCCCCGAGAGCCAGCCGCCCGACAGGAAGGCGTTGAGATAGACGTTGTGGGGATCCTCGACGAAATAGAGGTGGAACTGGCGCGGCCCGATGCCGAACGGATGGTCGAGCGCCAGGAGGGCGCCGAGGATGTGCCGCCCGAACCGGCCGAGCGGGCCGGCATCGTAGCTCTGGGTCAGCGAGGCGCGCTCGCGGAATAGCGTGCCCACCTCATCGATCGACAGTGCCGCCACCACCAGCGCGCCGACGAACACCACGCCCACGCCCGCCAGCAGGATGATGCGCGCGCGCTCCGCCGTCGCACGGGTGGTGATGAGCGACAGCAGCACCGCGATGGTCGCGGCGGCGGCGAACATGAACCAGGAGCCGCGCGAGAAGCTGAGGAACAGCCCCAGCAGCAGCACCGCCAGCACCGCGACATTGCGCAGAATGGCGCCGGGACTGCCGGCGAGGCTGCGCTGCACGCACAGCACGGCCGGCAGCACCAGGAATGGGCCGAACACGTTGGGATCGTTGAACGTGCCGCGGGCGCGGCCATAGCGCGTGAAGAGATCGGCGAGCACGCCGAAATAGCCGGCGATGCCGCAGACGGCGGCCACCACCGCGCCGATCATCACCCCCCCGAGCAGGAAGCGCAGCCGCCGCGACGTCTCATCGGCCATCACCAGCGCGAAGCCGAGCGCCGTCGCGCCGAGATACCACGACACCGCCACCCACATGCCGGTCTTGTCCTCGCCGAGCACCTGCAGCAGCGAGAGTGTGAAGCCGACATTGTAGAGGATGACGAGCAGCAGCAGCGGAATGTGGGTGGGGTTGAGGCTGAGGCCCGCCGCCACGAACACTGTGAAGGTCAGAAGCGAGATGATCTCGTAGGGCGAGGGCTCGATGAACACGAACGCCCCGGCAAGGCCCACGAGCAGCAGCAGGACGGGCCGCACACGCTCGCGCCGCAGCGGGGCTGCGACGGTGGGGAGCGCGTCGGCGCAGATGCTCATGGCCCGCCCGGTCAATAGGCGTTATCGGTCTTGAACAGCGCGAACGGCGTCTTGAGCAGGATCGCAAGGTCGAACAGCACCGACCAGTTCTCGATGTAATAGAGATCGTGCTCGACGCGGCGCTGGAGCTTCTCCTCGGTGTCGGTCTCGCCGCGCCAGCCATTGATCTGCGCCCAGCCGGTGATGCCGGGCTTGACGCGGTGGCGCGCGAAATAGCCGTCCACCGCCTCGTCATAGAGCCGGTTCTCGGCCTTGGCGTGCACGGCGTGCGGGCGCGGGCCGACCAGCGACAGGTTGCCGGCGAACACCACATTGAAGAGCTGCGGCAGCTCGTCGAGCGAGGTCTTGCGCAGGATGCGGCCGACGCGCGTCACCCGCGGGTCGCCCTTGGTGACCAGCTTCGAGGCGGTGGCGTCGCACTTGTCGGTGTACATCGAGCGGAACTTGAACACCTCGATCAGCTCGTTGTTGAAGCCGTAGCGCTTCTGGCGGAACAGCACCGGCCCCGGCGAGTCGAGCTTCACGGCGATCGCCACCAGCAGCATCACCGGCGACAGCGCGAGCAGCGCGAGGCTGCCGACGATCTTGTCGAACAGCCACTTCATCACCACGTCCCAATCGGCCAGCGGCCGGTCGAACACGTCGAGCGTCGGCACGTTGCCGATGTAGGAATAGGCGCGCGGCCGGAAGCGGAGCTGCGCGGAGTGCGCCGACAGCCGGATGTCGACCGGCAGTACCCACAGCTTCTTCAGCATGTCCAGGATGCGGGTCTCGGCGGAGACCGGCAGCGAGAACACCACGAGGTCGATGCGGGTGCGGCGGGCGAACTCGACGAGATCGGCGACGCTGCCGAGCTTCAACTTGTCGCCGACCTGACCCGGCGAGCGGCGGTCGCTGCGGTCGTCGAACACGCCGACGATGTCGAGGTCGCTGTCGGGCTGCGCCTCCAGCGACTTGATCAGCTTTTCGCCAGCCTCGCCGCCGCCGACGATGACGGTGCGGCGCACCAGCCGGCCCTCCTGGGTCCAGGTTCGCACCAGGCTGGCAAGGCCGATGCGCAGCGCGAGCAGCATCGCCAAGCCGCTGACGTACCAGCTGCCGATCCACACGCGCGAGAACGCATCCTCGATGCGCGCGAAGAATGCCACGGCGAAGGCGACCAGGAACACGATGGTCCAGGCCGCCGCCAGCCGCGAGAACTGCGCCGACACCGAGCGGAAGGCCTGCACGTCATAGATGTCGACCGCCTGGAAGGCGAGCACGGCCGCCGCCGTCAGCGTCAGGATGGCGACCGGATAATAGGCGGCGAAGCCGTCGCTCGGCACCACATAGGCGAGGTAGATCGCCGCGCCCAGCAGCGCGATGGCGGTGAACTCGACCAGCCGCACGAAGCCGGCCAGCACGATCGGCGAGATGGCCGAGGCGATCGGCTCGGCGGCGAGGCGGCGGGCGACGGCGGTGAGGCGGGGCTTCGCGGCCGGCGCAGCAGCGGCCGGGGAGGGGGGCGCAACCGAGCGGTTGTCCGGCCCACCACGCAAATTTGCATCGAGCATACCGATACGCTCCGAAGGATGCGCGTGAAGGGAGCGGGCGCACCCTGTTCTTTTGCGAAGCGAGGCTAGCCCGGAACCTTCACGGAAGGCTTAATTTCGGCGCGTGGATATAACCGTTCGGTAAGCGTCGAGCACCCCGTCGGTCATCGCCGCAACGCTGAAGAGGTCCCGCACCCGCGCCCGAAGTGTGGCGGTTGCAGCCTCGTCCGGCATGGCGATGGCACTGCGCAGAGCGGCCATCAGCGCGGCGATGTCGCCGGGCTCGACCAGCCGGTCGGCCGCCTCGCCGAAGATTTCAGCCATGCCGCCGACGCGGCTCGCTACCATCGGCATGCCGGCGGCGGCGGCCTCCAGCACCACATAGGGCAGCGACTCCGCGCGCGAGGGCACGCACAGCAGATGGCCAAGCGCGAAGGCGTCGCGGGCGGGCAGGGGGCCGGTGAAGCGCACGCGGGTGACGAGGTCGCGGGCCTCGACGAGATCGCGGAAGAAGCGCGCATCCGGCCCGTCGCCGACGATGGTGGCGGTGAGTTGCGGGCCTTCGAGCCGCAGCCGCGCCATCGCCTCGATCAGCACGTCGACGCCCTTGAGGCGGCGAAGCTCGCCGACGAACACGATGTCGGTGGCATCCGGACGCGGCGCCACCGGCGCGAACTCCTGCGGGCGCAGGCCGTTGTGGACCACCCGCGCCGCGGCCGTGGGGCTCGCGATCTTGCGGGCATAGGTGTCGCGGCCGTACGCGCTTTCGAACAGGAACAGGTCGGTGCGCCGCGCCAGCAGTCGCTCCAGCGTCAGATAGACGAGGCCCGAGGCCGAGCGCGCGCTGTAATGCAGGCTGCCGCCGTGCGGCGTGTAGACGCGGATTGCATTCGGCGCGGCCGCGAGCCGCGCATAGGCGCCGCCCTTGGCGCCGTGGCCGTGCAGCACATCGGCACCGATATCGCGCGCCCGCACGCCGACATGGCGCACCGCGCCGATGTCGTCGAGCCCGACCTGCCGGGTCATCCGCACCCGGCTGAGGCCGAGTTCGAGCTGCGGCTCAAGGTCGGCCAGCGCCGCCTCGGCCAAAGCGCCGCCGCTCGCGGTGGCCGCCACCACGCCGACCGCGTGGCCGTGCGCCGCCTGCTCGCGGGCGAGATCGACGACATGACGGAACAGGCCGCCGACCGGCGCCCGCAGCACGTGAAGAATGCGAAGGGGTGTCACAGCCACCGTTCGATGACGTTGATGGTGTCGCCCGGCCGCACCGGATAGGTCAGCGGCACGCTGGTGCGCACGAGCTGGCCGTCGACGACCCGCGACACCTCGGCATAGGTCTTGTAGGCGCGCGGCGAGAAGCCGCCGGCAATCGCCACTGCGGTTTCCACCGTCATGCCGTTGACATAGGCGTACTGGCCGGCGGCAGTGACCTCGCCTAGCACGAAGAACGGCCGGTAGGTCTCGACCTCGACCGCGACGTGCGGCTCGCGCACATAGCCCTGGCGCAGCTTCGCCGCGATGGCGCGCGCGAGGCTCTCGGTGGTGCGCCCGCGCGCTTCCACCGAGCCGATCAGCGGCATCGCGATCTTGCCCGAGGCGTTGACGGCATAGGTGTTGGTCAGCCCGTCCTGGCCGAACACGGTCACGCGCAGCTTGTCGCCGGCATCGAGCGTGTAGGGCGCCTCTGGCGCCACCTCGACCGGCGGAATCTGCGACGGCGTGGCGCAGCCGGCGAGCGCCAGCGCAACGGTCAGCAGGATGGTGGAACGCAGTCGCATTGCGATGAACCCGATCGCCTCTGACCTCTTCTATCGGGCGAACATGGTTAACGAAGTCTTGCGTCAAGCGAATTGCCGGGCCGATTAACCGACCGGCAACCATGAAGCGACGTTAATCGGCCCAGCGTTCTGTTGCGTTGGGTGGAGTGGACGATGCGTGGCGTCGGCGAAGTGAGTGGCCTCGAACCGCTGGTGCCGGTTCAGGCACCCGCGGTTCCGGCCGCGCGGGAGCACGACGGCGACATCGACCTTGCCGCGCTCGGCCGTGCGCTGTGGGAGAAGCGGCGGTGGATCCTGGCGCCGACCCTGGTAGCGCTGGCCCTCACCTTCGTCGCCGTCAATCTGATGACGCCGATCTACCGCGCCGAGACGCGCATCCTCATCGAGAACGGCGAGAACGCCTTCTTCCGTCCCGAGATCGAGCGCAATGCCACGGTCGACCGTGCGCTGGTCGATCCGGAGGCGGTCACCAGCCAAGTGCAGATCCTGCTGTCGCGCGACCTCGGCCGGCAGGTGATCGCCGAGCTGCACCTTGCCGACAAGCCGGAGTTCGATGCGCGCTCGCCGGTGTCCAATCTGCTACGCTTGGTCGGTCTCGGCCGCGACGACACGCTCGCCGTCGAGGAGCGCGTGCTGCGCGCCTATTTCGAGCGGCTCAAGGTCTATCCCATCGACAAGTCGCGGGTGATCGCCATCGAGTTCGAATCCCGCGATCCCGATCTCGCCGCCAAGGTGGCCAATGCGGTGGCGGAGGCGTATCTCGCGCTCCAACAGGTGGCCAAGCAGGATTCGACGCGGCAGGCGTCGAACTGGCTGCAGGGCGAGATCGAGAAGCTGCGCAAGAAGGTGGCCGAGGCCGAAGGCCGCGCCGACGCCTTCCGCTCGCGTGCCGATCTGTTCGTCGGGGTCAACAACACCCAGCTCTTCAACCAGCAGCTCGCCGAGCTCAACACCCAGCTTGGTGTCGCCCGCGCCCAGAAGGCGGAGGCCGAGTCGAAAGCGCGGATGATCCGCGAGCTGCTTGCCGCCGGCCGCCCGATCGAGACGTCCGACATCATCAATTCCGAGCTGATCCGCCGGCTCGCCGAACAGCGCGTCACGCTCAAGGCGCTGCTGGCCGAGCAGTCCTCGACGCTGCTCGACCAGCATCCGCGCATCAAGGAGCTGCGCGCCCAGATCGCCGGCCTCGACCGCCAGATCCGCGACGAGGCCGAGCGCATGGTGCGCGCCTTCGAGAACGACGCAAGGATCGCCGAGGCCCGTCAGGCGCAGCTTACGGGCGAACTCGACCGGCTCAAGCAGCAGGTCGCCGGTGCCGGCGAGCAGGACGTGCAGCTGCGGGCGCTGGAGCGCGAGGCGAAGGCCGAGCGCGACCTGCTCGAATCCTATCTGGCGCGCTACCGCGACTCGGCGGCGCGCGACACGCTGGCGGCGCTGCCGCCGGATGCGCGCATCATCTCGCGCGCCATGCCCTCCAACGTGCCGGCCTTCCCCAAGAAGGTGCCGATGATCGTGCTGATCACGCTGGCGACCCTGGTGCTGTCGACCGGCATCGTCGCCAGCGGCGAACTGCTCAGCGGCCGGGCCCGTCACATGGCGGTGCGCGAGCGCGGCGTTCCCGTCGCGCTCAACCTGCAGCAGGCCGCGCCCGCCGATGAGCCGGCGGAGGAGCCCACCCGCGGGCCGGGCCTCGCCGAGCTGGTGAGCGCGCACGAGCCGGGCATGGTGGCGGTGGTGCCGGCGAGCGAGACCGTGGCGGCGGCACCGACGGCGATCCGGCTGGCGCGCGATCTCGCCTTGCGCGGCGGGCGCACGGTGCTGATCGAGCTCGATCCGCGTGCGGCCGCTCCCAGCCTGGTGCGCGATCCTACCGCGTCCGGCGTCGTCAATCTGGTGCGCGGCACCGCGTCGTTCGGGCAGGTGATCCATCGCGACCGCGCCTCGCGCCTGCATGTCGTGCCGTTCGGCGGACCGGCGGCGGAGATCGAGGAACTGCTGAAGGCCGACCGTCTGGCGCTGGCGCTGTCGGCGCTGGTCCAGACCTATGATCACGTCGTGCTGGTCGCGCCGCCGGCGGCGACGCTGGCCAAGGCCGGCTTCGTCGGGCAATTGCCGCTGGCGGTGGTGGTCGGGCCGAAGGTGTGGGAGCCGGCCGAGGCCGAAGGCGTCTATGACCAACTCGCCGAGGTCGGCATCGCCGATCTCATCGCCGTTGTCGAGACGGACGTCGCGGGCGCGGGGCCGGGATCGGGCGACCCGGTCATGGCGGCGTGAGTGGGGCTGCAAACAGCCGGCGGCGGGTGGCCAGCACCAGATTCCACAGCCGCGGCGAGCGCTTGATGTGGCGCTTGAGCACGCCCGCGCCGCGCTGGCCCGCGGCCATCAGCCGGCCGGCGGCGGTCACCGGCAGGCAACTGTCGAACAGCGGCTCGGCCTCGTCGCAGAACCAGTTCTTGTAGCTCGCCTCGCCGACGCCGAGATCGAGCCAGTCGAGCCCCTGCGCACAGCAGGCTTCGGCAATGTGCATGAACAGCAGCACGCCGGGGCTGAAGCGGGCATTGTCCGATCCGGTGATCGACACCTGCAGGCACGAGCAGCGGCGCGCATCGCGCAGGGCGCAGGCGACGGCGATCACCTCGTCGTCGCACACCAGCGCGTGGCATTCGAGCAGCGGCCGGCCGGTCTCGACGCCATGGCGGGCGGCATTGCGCAGGAATGCCTCGACACCGGGCTCGGCGAACACATTGGCAAGACCCGCCGCCCGCATCCGCGCCGCCTTCTGCGCGAAATGGGCGCCAAGCAGCCGCTCGGCCTCGCCGGGGCTTGAGGCCGCCACATAGCGATAGCCGGGCAGCGCCGCGAGCTTGCGCTCCTTGCGGCGGAACTTGTTGCGGGTGTCGGCGGACATCGTCCGCCCCAGATAGGCGGCGGGATCGTCGGCGAGCCGGCCGCGCCAGCCGAAGCTCGGGGTGGCATGATGCGGCAGCAGCCGCAGCGGGTTCGGCACGTCGTGCCAGCTTTCCGGCTGGCGCTCGATCGAGATGATGTCGAGCCGCGGCCCCAGCCGGCCGATGCGCGCGACGAGATCGGCGGTCGCCGTGGCATCGAGCGCCTCGGCGATATCCTTGCGCCACAGGCCGAAATTGTAGTTGACGTGCTTGCCGCCGAGCGGCTCGGCCACCATCAGCGGGCCGACCCGCCGCCGGCCGAGCGGCCACAGGAACGCCGGGCGGCCCGCGCCATCGCGGCCAACTACGATGAATGGCGCGATGCCGGCCGCATCCCCGATGTGGCGCTGCCACAGCGCCAGAAAATCGAACCGCTGATAGGCGGGGAAGACCGCCTCCCGCTCCAGCATGCGCCAGACCGGCTCGATCGTGGCGAGATCGCCGAACGCCTCCAGCCCGGCCACGACCTGGGTGCCGGCGGCGCCCTCGGTCAGCGGCCGGCGCGTGGCGTCGGCATCGGTCCAGCTCAGTGTCAAACTGCGTCCCTCGGCTGCGGGCGCAACGGTCACGGTCATTCTGTCCGGCGGGGCAAAGCCCCTGCCGAGCGTGCGCCTTCTGGCTTGCACGGAAGGTGGCAGCAATTCCTCAAGGAAAGGTTGGCATCGCGTGCCGGATGCGTCGCGCCCCGCGAATCCGAGGGGGATCAGGCCGCGCGGTCGGGCTGGGCCATCCACCACACCAGGGCGCCGGCCGGGATGACCCAGCCGATGCCGGCCACGACGTAATAGACCAGCTCGGTGAACCAGTGGCCGAGGCCGATGCCGGACTGCGCCACCATCATGGCGCCGAGCGACCAGACGACCGCCAAGAGCAGCAGCAGGATGGCGCCCCAGAACTTGCGTGTGCGCTGTCGCATTCCCGAACTCCTCTTTCTCACGCCAGCGCCTGGTCGAGGTCGGCGATGATGTCGGCGGCATCCTCCAGCCCGATCGACAGCCGCACGGTATCCGGCCCGGCGCCGGCCTGGATCTTCTGGGCGTCGGTGAGTTGGCGGTGGGTGGTGGAGGCCGGGTGGATGATCAGCGAGCGGGTGTCGCCGATATTGGCGAGGTGGGAGAACAACGCCACCTTCGACACCAGCTTCACGCCCGCGTCGTAGCCGCCCTTGAGGCCGAAGGTGAACACCGCGCCCGCGCCCTTGGGCACGTACTTCTTCGCCAGCGTGTGGTAGCGGTCGCCCTTGAGGCCGGGATAGCTGACCCAGCTCACGGCCGGATGGGCGGAGAGGAATTCGGCGACCGCGAGCGCGTTCTCGCAGTGGCGCTGCATGCGCAAGGGCAGCGTCTCGATGCCGGTCAGCACCATGAAGGCGTTGAACGGCGACAGCGCCGGCCCGAGATCGCGCAGGCCGAGCGCGCGGCAGGCCACGGCGAAGGCGAAATTGCCGAACGTCTCGTGCAGCACCATGCCCTGATATTCCGGCCGCGGCGCCGACAGCATCGGGTAGCGGCCTTCCTGCGACCAGTTGAAGCTGCCGCCGTCGACGATCAGCCCGGCCAGCGAATTGCCGTGGCCGCCGAGGAACTTGGTGGCGGAGTGCAGCACGATGTCGGCGCCGTGCTCGAACGGCCGGCACAGATAGGGCGTCGCCAGGGTGTTGTCGACGATCAGCGGCACGCGGGCGCGCCGCGCCACGCCGGCCACCGCCTCAAGATCGGTGATGACGCCGCCGGGATTGGCGATCGACTCGACGAAGATCGCCTTGGTCTTCACCGACACCGCATCGCCGAAGCTGGCGATATCGTCCGGGTCGGCCCATTTCACCACCCAGCCGAAATTCTTGAAGGCGTGGTTGAACTGGTTGATCGAGCCGCCATAGAGCTTCTTGGAGGCGATGAACTCGTCGCCGGGCTGCAAGAGCGTGTGCATCGTCAGAAGCTGGGCGGCGTGGCCGGAGGCTACCGCCAGCGCCGCGGTGCCGCCCTCGAGCGCGGCGATGCGCTCCTCCAGCACCGCATTGGTCGGGTTGCCGAGCCGCGTATAGATGTTGCCGAACGCCTTGAGGCCGAACAGCGCCGCCGCGTGGTCGGCATCGTCGAACACGAAGGAGGTGGTCTGGTAGATCGGCGTCGTCCGCGCGCCGGTGGTCGGGTCCGGCTTGGCGCCGGCATGGATGGCCAGGGTGGAAAAGCCCGGGGTGCGGTCGGTCATGGCGGTCTCCTGGTCCGGCAGTCTACGGCGGCGGTTCGGCGCGTCGGCGGAACCGCTACCATGACGACAGGGGCATGGGGAAGAAAACCGCTTGTGCGGATCTGTCGTCCCGGGTCGTCGCTTCGCGTCGTCCAGGATGACGACGGGGATGGTGCCAAAAGAAACTCGTCGTCCCGGACAAGGGCCGAAGGCCCGCGATCCGGGACCGTCCGCCGGGAGGGGGTATCATTTTCGGGTGACGATCCCGGCTCTCGCTGACGCTCGGCCGGGATGACGACACACATGTCAACGGCCTGCCAGCCCCAGGCGGGGGATCTCGATCGCCGGGCAGCGGTCCATCACCACCGCGATGCCGGCGGCCTCGGCCTGCGCCGCCACCGCCGCGTCGACCACCCCGAGCTGGGTCCACAGCACCTTGGGGCGCGGGGCGAGCGCCAGCATCTCGGCCAAGATGCGGGGCAGGTGGCTGGAGTCGCGGAACACGTCGACCATCTCTACCGGCTCGGGCAGGTCGGCGAGGCGGGCATGGACGGTGCGGCCGATCAGGGTCTGGCCGGCGAGGCCGGGATTGACCGGGTGGACGCGATAGCCGGCTGCGATGAGGTAGCTCAGTACCTGATGGCTGGGCCGCGCCGGATTGGCCGAGGCGCCGAGCAGGGCGATGGTGGTCGTCCCGGTCAGGATGCGGCGGAGCGCGGCGTCGTCGGCGCAGCCGGGCGCGGCGGCGTAGGCCGGCAGCATCAGCGGTCCTCCCAGTGGGGATGGCGCTTCTCGATGAAGGCGGAAATCCCTTCCTCCGCGTCGCGCGCCAACATGTTCTCCACCATCACCTGGGTGGCGTAGGTATATGCGTCCGGCAACGTCATCTCGCGCTGGCGGTAGAATGCCTCCTTGCCGATCTTGACGGTGTGGGCCGATTTCGCGGCGATCCGGTTCGCCAGCGCCAGCGCGGTGGCGAGCACCTCATCCTGCGCCACCACCCGGTTGACCAGGCCCCATGCGCACGCGGTCTCGGCGTCGATCATCTCGCCGAGCAGAAGCATTTCGAGCGCCTGCTTGGGCGCAACATTGCGCGACAGCGCCACCATCGGCGTCGAGCAGAACAGGCCGATATTGACGCCGGGCGTGCAGAACTTGGCCTCGCGCGCCGCCACCGCGAGGTCGCAGCTTGCCACGAGCTGGCAACCCGCCGCGGTGGCCGTGCCCTGCACCGCGGCGATCACCGGCTGCGGCAGCGTGACGATTGCCTGCATCACCGCAGCGCAGCGGCCGATGATGTCGGCGTAATAGGCGCGGCCGCGGTCCGGGCGGGCGCGTGCCGCCGTCATCTCCTTGAGGTCGTGGCCGGCCGAGAACACCGGCCCCTGCGCCGTCAGCACCACCGCGCGGATGGTGCGGTCGGCCCGGATGTCGTCGAGCGCCGCCGCCAGTGCGGCCAACATCGCGTCCGACAGCGCGTTGCGGCTCGTCGGGCGGGCCAGCGTCACGATCTCGATCGCGCCGTCACGGGCGCGGGCGACCGGGGAGGTATCTTGCTGCTGGGCAGTCTCTTGCTGGGCGGTCTCTTGCGGGGCGACTTCGGCCATCGCGTCCTCACGGGGGCTTGAGCGTACAGGATACGGTTACATTCTAATCTAATCGCAGGACGGGCCGCGACACGAGCCCACTCCGTGAAACGCAAGTGTGTAGGGGAGGACCGGAATGCAGCTGCCGACCACGGCCGAGACCGCCGCGCCCGATGACGCCGAGACCGCGCGCATGGAGCCCGCGCGCATGACCACCGCCGAGCTGCAGGCGTTCATGCAGCGGGAGTTCCCGCAGGCCTTCGCGGAGGGCGGCGACCTCTCGGTGGAGGCCACCGGTTACGGCTTGGCGCGGGTGCGCCTGAAGCACGCCGAAAAGCACCTGCGGCCGGGCGACACGCTCTCCGGCCCGTCGATGATGCTGCTCGCCGATGCCACGGTCTATGTCGCGTTGCTGGCCTCGATCGGCCCGGTGCCGCTGGCGGTGACCATCAATCTCAACATCAATTTCCTGCGCAAGCCGACCCGGCGCGACCTGATCGCCGAATGCCGGCTGATCAAGCTGGGCAAGCGGCTGGCGGTCGGCGACATCGGCATCCGCTCCGAGGGGCGCGACGAGCTGGTCGCCCACGCTACCGCCACCTATTCGATTCCCGACAAGTGAAAGGGCTTGCTCAACGGTATTAAAACACCAAAATTGTAACACATTGTTCCAATGAAGAAATTCCGGGCATTCGAGCATTGACCGCGGCCCGCGCCTTCTCTACAAGGCCGCACACGCTGCGGCCCCGGCCTGTCCGGGCGCCGCGCCCGTCGTCAACCCGGGAACCGCCATGAAGACCTATTCGGCCAAGGCCGGCGATATCGACAAGAAGTGGGTGGTGATCGACGCCACCGGCCTTGTCGTCGGTCGGCTCGCCACGATCATCGCGATGCACCTCAAGGGCAAGCATCTGCCGACCTACACCCCGCACATGGACTGCGGTGACAATGTCATCGTCGTCAATGCCGAGAAGGTGGTGTTCACCGGCCGGAAGCTCGACCAGAAGGTCTACTACCACCACACCGGCTATCCCGGCGGCATCAAGGAACGTTCGGCGAAGTCGATCATCGCCGGCAAGTTCCCCGAGCGCATCCTGGAGAAGGCGGTGGAGCGCATGCTGGCGCGCGGGCCGCTCGGCCGCAAGCTGATGGGCAATCTGCGCGTCTACAAGGGCCCGACCCATCCGCACGAGGCCCAGCAGCCGGCCACGCTCGACGTTGCCGCCATGAACCGCAAGAACGTGAGGAGCGCCTGACGATGGCCGAGGTTCTGCAGTCCCTCGAAGACCTCCAGGGCTTGAAGGCGGGCGCCCCCGAGGCGCCGCAGTACGAGAAGAAGGTCGACGCCCAGGGCCGCGCCTATGCCACCGGCAAGCGCAAGAACGCGGTCGCCCGCGTGTGGATCAAGCCGGGCTCCGGCAAGATCACCGTCAATGACCGCGTGGTCGACGTCTACTTCGCCCGTCCGGTGCTGCGCATGATGATCCAGCAGCCGTTCGTGGTCGCCAACCGCATCGACCAGTACGACGTGCTGTGCACGGTCTCCGGCGGCGGCCTGTCCGGCCAGGCCGGCGCGCTGCGCCACGGCATCTCCAAGGCGCTGACCCATTTCGAGCCGGAGCTGCGCACCGTGCTCAAGAAGGGCGGCTTCCTCACCCGCGACTCGCGCGTGGTCGAGCGCAAGAAGTACGGCCGCGCCAAGGCCCGCCGCAGCTTCCAGTTCTCGAAGCGCTGACCGGCGGCCATGGGGCCGATGCATGCAGAGGCCGGGCGCAAGCCCGGCCTTTTTGTTTTCGCATATGGGCCATCCGGCCCGCGCCGTTTGATCCACCTCATACGGGAGCGGCCGCACTGCCGATATGTCTTCTGCCCAAGTTTGAGGCGGAAGAGTCCGAGGCGGGAGGAGAGGTCGGAGAGCGCCCTGCGGCCACCCTTTCCCGTCCCGTGCACGATTTGCTGCCGGCCTGCGTCGCTCCATCGGAGCTTCATGCCGACAGAGCAACGCAACAATAGACTGACACGCTCCAGGAGTGTTGAGACATGGCGACAGTGAAGTTCTACGGCGAGGAGTCGGTCCCGCTGGAAATGCACAAGGTGCGCATTGTCCAGAAGCTGAATCTCCTGCCGATCGACCAGCGCCTCAAGGCGATCTCCGAGGCCGGCAACAACACGTTCCTGCTGCAGAACGCCGACGTGTTCCTGGACATGCTGACCGATTCCGGCGTCAACGCGATGAGCGATCAGCAACTCGCGGCGATGATGGTCGCCGATGACGCCTATGCCGGCTCCGCCACCTACACCCGCCTCGCCGACAAGCTGCGCGACATCTTCGGCATGGACTACTTCCTGCCGACCCACCAGGGCCGCGCCTGCGAGCACATTCTGGCGAAGGTGCTGGTGCAGCCGGGCACGGTGGTGGCGATGAACTACCACTTCACCACCACCAAGGCGCACATCACGCTGCAGGGCGGCGTGGTCGAGGAGCTGGTGGCCGATTCCGGGCTGGAGGTGACCAGCGCGCTGCCCTTCAAGGGCGATATGGACATCGCCAAGCTCGAAGCCGTCATCAAGAAATACGGCCCCGACAAGGTGGCGTTCGTGCGCGTCGAGTCCGGCACCAATCTGATCGGCGGCCAGCCGGTGTCGCTGAAGAACCTCACCGAGCTGCGCAAGGTCTGCTCGCAGTACGGCATCCTGTACGTGCTCGACGCCAGCCTGCTCGCCGACAATCTCTACTTCAACAAGATCCGCGAGGAGAGCTGCAAGAACCTCTCCATTCGCGAGATCACCCGCAAGGTCGCCGACCTGTTCGACATCATCTATTTCTCGGCGCGCAAGCTTGGCTGCGCCCGCGGCGGCGGCATCTGCATCCGCGACAAGGAGCTCTACTTCAAGATGCGCGGTCTGGTGCCGCTCTATGAGGGCTTCCTGACCTATGGCGGCATGTCGGTGCGCGAGATGGAGGCGCTGACCGTCGGTCTCGAAGAGACCATGGACGAGGACATGATCAGCCAGGGGCCGCAGTTCATCGCCTGCATGGTGAACGACCTCGACAAGCGCGGCATCCCGGTCATCACCCCGCCCGGCGGCCTCGGCTGCCACCTCGACGCCAAGCGCTTCGTCGACCACATCCCGCAGTCGCAGTATCCGGCCGGCGCGCTGGCCTCGGCACTCTACCTCGTCTCCGGCATCCGTGGCATGGAGCGCGGCACGCTCTCCGAGCAGCGCGAGCCGGACGGCCGCGAGATCTTCGCCAACATGGAGCTGGTGCGCCTTGCGCTGCCGCGCCGCGTCTTCACCCTGTCGCAGGTGAAGTATGCGGTCGACCGCATCGCTTGGCTGCACGAGAACCGCCGGCTGATCGGCGGCCTGGAGTTCATCGACGAGCCGCCGATCCTGCGCTTCTTCTACGGGCTGCTGAAGCCGGTGTCGGACTGGCAGGAGAAGCTGGTCGCCAAGTTCCGCGCCGATTTCGGCGACAGCCTCTGAGGCCGTCGACGGGATCTCGACCCGAGAGGCCGGAAGGTCGTCTCGTTCCCGCTTACCTATCACGCGGGTCGCGCCAGCGATCCGCGTGATAGGCGCCTGAGCAAGTCTCCGGCAAGACCGCAAATCCATCGGCGGTAAGGCCGCCCGCGTCCGGCAATTTTTGCGCGAGGCCAGATTTTTCACGAATTTGCACCACCCTCCGCAGCCGAGAACCTGGGTGCGCCGGAGAGGCGATTCGGGTCATGCCAACGGCCGCGAACGCGGACCATTGGTTCCGGTCGCGGATTTTCGCGAAATCCTTGATTTCGGATGAGAAAATCCGCAAGAGACAACGGCCCACGCGTCAGCGTCTGGGCCGTTGGTATCAATTCGGTCGGAGACGGCGATCTTGGCGGATTCTTCGCATGGCGGACGGGCAGGCGCCCTGATCGTCGGGGGCGCGCATGGCGCCCTGGCGCTGGCCCGCAGCCTGGGATTGCGCGGGGTGCCGGTCCGCTGCATTGCCAACGAGACGCTGCTGCCGGTCTGGTCGCGCTTCGTCACGCGCGTGCCCGGCTGGCCCGGCCCCGCCAGCGCCAACGCCATCCCGTTCCTGCTGGAGGCGGCGAGGACGCACGGTCTTGGCGGCTGGCTGCTGGTGCCGGGCGATGACGCGGCCGTCCGGCTGGTGTCGCAGTCGCACGCGGCGCTCTCCGCCGCCTACCGGCTGATGCTGCCGCCGTGGGAGGCGCTGCAGTGGGCGTGCGACAAGCCGCTGCTCTATCGCCGCGCCCGCGATCTTGGTCTCGCCATTCCGCAGACCTACGGGGTGGCCTCGCTCGACGAGGCCTCGGCGCTCGATGTGCGGTTTCCCGTCGTGCTCAAGCCGAATATGGGCGTCGGCGGCGGCCGTTTCGTCAAGGCCAAGGTGGTGCGGGCCGACGACCGGACCGCCTTCCTCGCCGCGTTTCGCGCCGCCGCCTCCGAGATCGGCGGCGAGCACGTCGTCGTCCAGGAGCTGATTCCGGGCGGCGGCGAGAGCCAGTTCTCCTACGCCGCGCTGTGGCGCCGGGGCGCGCCGGTGGCGGAGTTCGTCGCCCGCCGCGCGCGCCAGTTTCCGATCGAGTTCGGCTTCACCAGCACCTTTGTCGAGGTGGTCGAGGAGCCGGGCGTGGCCGAGGCCGCGCGCCCGCTGTTGGCCTCGATCGGCCATGACGGGCTGGTGGAGGTGGAATTCAAGCGCGATGGACACGACGGGTCGCTGCGGCTGCTCGACGTCAATCCACGTCCCTGGTCGTGGTTCGGGCTCGCCCGCGCTGCCGGCGTCGATCTCGGCGCCATGCTGTGGGATGTCGCGGAGGGCCGCGAGGTGGCGCCGGCCGCAGCCCGGCCAGGCACGGCCTGGACCTATGTGCTGCGCGATGCGGTGGCGGCGGGCCAGCTCATCGGCCGAGGACGCTTGCGCGCGACCGACTATCTGGCGTCGCTTGTCCGGGTGCGGGTAGAGGCCGCCTTCGCGCTCGACGATCCGCTGCCGGGCCTGATCGATCCGCCGGCAACGGCATGGCGCGTGCTGACCCGGCGGCTGCTGCCGCGGCTCGCCACACAGATCAAGGAAGGCCCGCTCGCGGGCACGTCGCCACCATGAGCGTTGTTCAGGCCGCCGGAGCATTCTCCGCAAAAGCGGGAACCGGTTTTGCGAAAGAGAATGCGACAACTCAAAAGCATGGAGCGTCCAACCGTTTCAGTCTGATCGGCGGACAAGCCAAGCGGCTCCTCAAATACGGTGTCATTCGCGCCGGGCTGGAGGCGGTGGCGCTGACGCGCGCCGGCCGGCTGTTGCCGGGTGCGGCGGGGCGCGGCGTGGTGTTCACGCTCCATCATGTGCGGCCGGCCGGACCGGCGAAATTCGATCCCAACGCCATCCTGGCGGTGACGCCGGCTTTCCTCGAACAGGCGATCGGCGTGGCGCTGAAACGCGGCCTGACGCCGGTCCATCTCCACGACCTGCCGGAGCTGTTGGCCGACGAGTCCGACCGGCGGAAGTTCGTCGCCTTCACGCTCGACGACGGCTATCGCAACAATGCCGAATTCGCCGCGCCCGTGTTCCGGAAGCACGGCGTGCCCTACACGGTGTTCGTCACCCCCGGCTTCAGCACCCGCACCCGCACCATCTGGTGGGAGACCGCCGCCGCGCTGGCCGGGCAGGGGCCGTCCTTCCGTTTCGACTTCGGCGCTGGCCCCGAGGCGGTGGCGACCGCCACCGGCCTGCAGAAGTTCGCAGCCTTCGAGCGGCTCGCGGCCTTCGTCCAGAGCATCGACGAGGACGAGGCGGTGCGCCGCATCGACGAGGCCGCCGCAGCGGTCGGCATCGATCCGCTGGCGATTGTGGATGATCTGGTGATGACGGTGGACGAGCTGCGCACGCTCGCCGCCGATCCGCTGGCCCATCTCGGCGCCCACACCATGACGCACGTCAATCTGATGCGCGTGAGCGCCGAGCGCCTGCATCACGAGATCGCCGCCTCGACGCGCACGATCGAGGACTGGGTCGGCGTGAAGCCGCGCTCGTTCTCCTACCCCTATGGCTGGGCGAGCGCAGCCGGCGAGCGCGAGTTCGCCGCCACCGCCGCGGCCGGCTTCGAGGTGGCGGTGACCACCCGGCCGGCGGTGCTGCCGGTCGGGCGGCTTGCGCGGCCGACCGCGCTCGGCCGCGTCTCGCTCAACGGCCTCTATCAGCAGCCGCGCTATGTCGAGGCACTGCTCTCCGGCATTCCGTTCCGGCTGATGGGGTAGGGCGGTTTCCGGCTGTCCAGCCGGAAACCGGATCAGCTCACCCGGAAGGTGGTGTCGCGCACCAGACCCGGCTGGAAGGTGAGGTCGGCGATTGGGGTCTCGCCGGCCACCGTGGTCTGGCCTTCGCCGACCAGCACGCGGGCGCCGGGCGGCAGATAGATGTCGACGCGCGAGCCGAAGCGGATCATGCCGAAGCGCTCGCCGGTGCCGACCTGCTCGCCTTCCTTGACCCAACAGACGATGCGCCGCGCCACGAGGCCGGCGATCTGCACCACGCCGAGGGTGGCGCCGGTGGTGGTCTTGATGATCACGCCGTTGCGCTCATTGTCCTCGCTCGCCTTGTCGAGGTCGGCATTGAGGAAGACACCGGGCTTGTAGGCGACACGCTCCACCCGTCCGGCGATCGGCGCGCGGTTCACGTGGCAATTGAACACGTTCATGAAGATGGCGACGCGGGTGCGCGGCGCGTCGCCGAGCTCCAGCTCGCGCGGCGGGGGCGCATTGACGATGCGCTGGACGACGCCGTCGGCCGGCGCGATCACCAGCCCGTCGCGGATCGGCGTCACCCGCTTCGGGTCGCGGAAGAAGGCGAAGCACCACGCGGTCAGCACCAGGCCGATCAGCCCGAGGCTGAACGACATCCAGAACAGGCCGAGCGTGATGATGCCGAACACCGCGACGAACGGCACGCCTTCACGGTTGAGGGGCGGGATCGACTTGCGCGCCGAGGCGAGCGCAGTCATGAGCGAGGAGACGTCCAGGGAAGATGACATGATGGCTCCTTTCCACCCGATCCGGCGCTGCGCCGCAAGGGACTTTCGTTGGAATTCCGGTGGACCGACTCGCGATTCCGGACGCAGGCTCGCCTAAGACGGCAAAGAGATAGCGGGATTTTCGGCGACAGGAAGGCCCATCGCCGCCCTGTGGGCCGAAATCCTGGCGAAGTTTCACCGCCCTCATCCCGCCGCGCTGGCGCCTGCGGGGGTGGAGATCAGGCCTTCGGCCGCGGCGTGGGCCAGGGTCTCGCGCGCTGCCTCGGCCTCCTTCTGGCGGTTCCACATGCCGGCATAGAAGCCGCCGCGGTCCAGAAGCTCGCCATGGGTGCCGCGCTCGACGATGCGGCCCTCGTTCAGCACGATGATCTCGTCGGCGCCAACCACGGTGGAGAGCCGGTGGGCGATGACGATGGTGGTGCGGTTCTTCGACACCCGCTCCAAGGCCTCCTGGATCTCGCGCTCGGTGTAGCTGTCGAGGGCGCTTGTCGCCTCGTCCAGCACCAGGATCGGCGGGCTTTTCAGGATGGTGCGGGCGATGGCGACGCGCTGCTTCTCGCCGCCGGAGAGCTTCAGGCCGCGCTCGCCGACCTCGGTGTCGTAGCCGGCCGGCGTCGAGCGAATGAAGTCGTCGATCTGCGCCAGCGCCGCCGCCTGCTCGACCTCGGCGTCGGTGGCCTCCCAGCGGCCATAGCGGATGTTGTAGCGGATGGTGTCGTTGAACAGCACGGTGTCCTGCGGCACCATGCCGATGGCGGCGCGCAGGCTGGTCTGGCTGACGGTGCGGATGTCCTGGCCATCGATGGTGATGCGCCCGCCCGAGACGTCGTAGAAGCGGAACAGCAGGCGGGACAGCGTCGACTTGCCGGCGCCCGAGGGGCCGACCACCGCCACCGTGCGCCCCGCCGGCACCGCGAAGTCGATTCCTTTGAGGATCGGCCGCTCGGGATCGTAGGCGAATACGACATTCTCGAACCGCACCTCGCCCTGGCGCACCGCGAGGTCCGGCGCGCCCGGCCGGTCGAGGATTTCCGCCGGCCGGTCGAGGATGCCGAACATGGTCTCGATGTCGAGCACCGCCTGCTTGATCTCGCGATAGACCATGCCCATGAAGTTGAGCGGCTGGTAGAGCTGGATCATGATCGCGTTGATCATCACGAAGTCGCCGACGGTGTTTCGTCCCGCCTTGATGTCCAGCGCACACAGCACCATCATCGCCGTCAGGCCCAGCGTGAAGATCACCGCCTGTCCGGAATTGAGCACCGCGAGCGAGGTGTAGGTCTGGACGCTGGCGGTCTCGTAGCGCTCCATCGAGCGGTCGTAGCGCTCGGTCTCGCGCCGCTCGGCGCCGAAATACTTCACCGTCTCGTAATTGAGCAGCGAATCGATGGCCTTGGTGTTGGCCTCGGTGTCGCTCTCGTTCATGCGGGTGCGGATGGCGATGCGCCATTCCGTGGCGAGGAAGGTGAAGCCCATATAGAGCGCCACGGTGACGACGATGATCGCCACATAGCGCCAGTCGAACTGCCACAGCATCACGGCGAGGATCAGCCCCAGCTCGATGATGGTGGGCGCGAGCTGCAGCATCACCATACGCACGATGGTCTCGATGCCGTTGCGGCCGCGCTCCAGCACGCGCGTCAGGCCGCCGGTCTTGCGCTCCAGATGGAAGCGCAGCGACAGCGCGTGCATGTGGCGGAAGGTCATCAGCGCCAGCCGCCGCACCGCGTGCATGGCGACCTTGGCGAACAGGCCGTCGCGCCATTGCGTCAGCACCGCCATCAGGCTGCGCGTGACGCCATAGGCCAGCGTCAGCGCCAGCGGCGCCGCCAGCACCCAGGCGATCCAGCCGTCATCCTTCGGCGCCTCGCCGGCCAGCGCGTCGGTGGCCCATTTGAAAGTGAAGGGCACCACCAGCGTCACCAGCTTGGCGACGACCAGCAGCACCATGGCATAGAGCACCCGCCGCTTCAGGTCGG
Organism: Blastochloris tepida; assembly: GCF_003966715.1. Taxonomy (NCBI): domain Bacteria; kingdom Pseudomonadati; phylum Pseudomonadota; class Alphaproteobacteria; order Hyphomicrobiales; family Blastochloridaceae; genus Blastochloris; species Blastochloris tepida. Next base: position 2,156,686 of record NZ_AP018907.1, on the reverse strand, counting down.
CGCGGTCGGAGGGCCAGACATAGGGCCACAGATTGACCAGGGTGCTGAAAAGCCGCCCGTTCTCGGTGGAGACGGTGGGCGGCTTCTGCGGCCCGGGCTGGGGCGCGGCGGCGGCATAGTCGGAGGGTCTCATCGTCTGTGTCCGTGTCCGCTCAACCGGCGGCCGGCCGGTCGCCGCCGGTGCGGGAAGCGGCGGGAAGGGGGGCCGGTCCACGGCCGAGGGTCGCGAGCAGGCCGGCGAGGTCGGCGGCCAGATCGGCGATCGCCCCGGCATCGAGGCCATAGCACGAGCGCGGCCCGTCGATGCGGCCATGCACCAGCCCAGCCTCCTTCAGCACCTTGAGATGCTGGGACACGGTCGATTGCGCCAGCGGCGTCAGCTCCACGATCTGGCCGCACAGGCAGGTGCCGTGCCGCGCCAGCGCCCGCAGAATCGCCAGCCGCGTCGGGTGGGCGAGGGCGCGCAGCCGCTCGGCGCGGCGCACGTCGTCCGCATCGAAGATGCCGTCCTGTACGAACATGCTGCCGCCCTTTCGCCGGGTGTACGGATTCGTTCATCGGCGATCGACGATATAGAGGTCCGCCCGCGGGGCGGCAAGCCGGCCGCAAACGGACCATTGGCGTCCCCGGTCTTGGCCGCTGGTCTTGGCCGCTGGTCTTGGCGAAGCGGGCGTCCTATGGTCAGCGCATGGGTCCCTTCTTCCGATCGTTCGAATCGAGCCGGCGCCGGCATGCGCCACTGGCACGCCTGCGCCGCATTCCGCTCCGCCTGTTGGCGCCCAATCTGGTGACGCTGTTCACCGTGGGCCTGGGGCTCACCGCCATCCGCATGGCCGCCGATGGCCGCTTCGAATGGGCGGTGGGCGCCATCGTCGCCGCCGCGCTGCTCGATGGCGTCGACGGCCGCCTCGCCCGCTGGCTGAAGGGCACCTCGCGCTTCGGGGCCGAACTCGACAGCCTCGCCGATTTCGTCAATTTCGGCGTGGCGCCGGTGCTGATCCTCTATTTCTGGGGCCTGCACGACCTCAAGAGCGTCGGCTGGATCGCCTGCCTGCTGTTCGCCATCGCCGCAGCGCTGCGGCTCGCCCGCTTCAACGTCATGCTGGAGGATCACGACCGCCCGGCGTGGCAGGGCGATTTCTTCATCGGCATGCCGGCGCCGGCGGGCGCCATCGTGGTGATGCTGCCGATGTATCTCGCCTTTCTCGGCCTGCCGCACGGTGTCGTGCTGCACACGCTGTCGACCCTGTTCACCCTCGCGGTCGGGGCGCTGATGGTGTCGCAGGTGCCGACGCTGTCCGGCAAGCGGGCGACCTCCAAGGTGCCACGCGAATGGGTGCTGCCGCTGCTGGTGGCGGTGGTGGCGTTCTTTGCGCTGCTGGCAAGCTTCCCGTGGGAGGTGCTGATCTTCGGCACGCTCGCCTATCTCGCGGTGCTGCCCCTCGGCATGCGGCTCTACCGCCGGCTGGAGGAGAAGTATGCGGACGGCGAGCCGGTCGCGGCCGACGATGCCGCTGACGAGCCGGTGAAGATGCCGTCGGAGATCCTGCCGCCTGCCGACCAGTCGGGCGACGGCGCCGCCCCGGCGGGCCGGCTGAACTGAGGCCCGGTAGCCTGATTCGGCAGCAAGGTCCGGCCACCATCTCCTGCTCCAATCACCGCAACGTGCGGGCCGCCGCCATTGGCGGATCGCGGAGGGCCGCCCTATCTTTAAAGCGGTTCCAAACATGGAGAGACGATGTGCCCCGGCATCTGCTCAGACTTCTCGGATTGAACGCCCTGGCTGGCGCCGGCGCGGCGGTGGTTCTGGTGGCCCTGCTCGTGGCCTTCGATGCGCACGGCCTCGGAACGCTGATGGCCCGCTCGGAAACGCCGCTGCTGCCGCTGGCGGTTCTGACCTTCGGCTTCATCGTCACCCTGTCGAGCGTGGCGATGGGGGCGGCGGTGATGCTGCTGCCGCGAGGCGACTCCGAGCCGCGCGGCACCGCCAAGGTGCCGGTGGGCGAACTGGTGCCGGTGCGGGTTGCGGCGCGGGCGAAGCGGCGCTGATATAGGCGCCGCCGCCAACCGGCGGACGGAGGATTCGCCACAGCGGCGGATCGGGCCTTTGGGGGAGGGCCGCCTTATGCCGTCTCGTCGCCGCTTAATCGGACTTGCGGGCAGGGGATTTGCGGGCGCGCTTCTGGCGTCGCCCGCCGTGTTGCGCATTCGATCCGCCCGTGCGGCGGAGGTCACGCTTCGCCTGCACCACTTCCTGCCGCCGACCACCAGCGGGCAGGTCGGCTTTCTCGCGCCCTGGGCGAAGAAGATCGAGGCGGAGTCCGAGGGCCGGATCCGCATCGACATCTTTCCCAGCATGCAGCTCGGCGGCAAGCCGCCCCAGCTCTACGATCAGGTGCGCGATGGCGTCGCCGATCTGGTGTGGACGCTGCCCGGCTACACCGCCGGGCGTTTCCCGATTCTCGAAACCTTCGAGCTGCCTTTCGTCGCCGACCGGAGCGCGCGAGTGAATGCGCTGGCGGTGCAGGACTTCGCCGACGCATTTCTCGGCGCCGAGCTTGGCGAGGTGAAGCCGCTCTGCGTCTGGGCGCACGATGGCGGCGTGATCCATTCTTCGCGGCAGGTGGCGAAGCTGGAAGACATGAAAGGCCTCAAGCTGCGCTTTCCGTCGCGCCTGTCGGGCGAGGCGCTCAAGGCGCTGGGGGCGCAGGCCATCGGCATGCCGGTGCCGCAGGTGCCCGAGGCGCTCTCCCAGCGCGTCATCGACGGCGCGGTGGTGCCGTGGGAGGTGGTGCCGGCGGTCAAGCTGCAGGAATTGGTGAAGTTCCACACCGAGTTCGCCGGCTCGCCGACCTTCTATGTCGCCACCTTCGTGCTGGCGATGAACAGAGCCCGCTACGAGAACCTGCCGGCCGAGTTGCGGGCGGTGATCGACGCCAATTCCGGCCTTGCCGCCGCCGCCATGGCCGGCCGCAGCTGGGACGCCGCCAGCGCCGAGGTGAGCGAGCGCGTCCGCAAGCGCGGCAACACCATCACCACGCTGCCGCCGGAGGAGGTGGCGCGCTGGCGCACCACCACCGAGCCGGTGGTGAGCGCGTGGCTCGCCCAGATGGCGGCGCGCGGCCTCGACGGCCAGCGCTATCTCGACGCGGCCCGCGCGGCCATCGCCAAATTCGCGGCGGCCTGAACCGTGGCGGCATCGCAGCAGGAGCCGGCGCGGAACGCCGCAGGCCGCGGCCGCCCGGTGGAGGTGCGGCTCTCCATCGGTCTGGCGCTGGGCGGCGGAACGGCGCTCATCGCCCTGTCCGCCCTCGTCAGCCTGAGCGTGCTGCTGCGCTGGCTGGGGGCGGGCGCCATTCCCGGCGATTTCGAGACCGTGGAGATGCTCACCGCGCTGGTGGCGTTCGCCATGCTGCCGCTGTGCCAGCAGACGCGCGGCAATGTCATCGTCGACACGCTGTCGCGCAACTGGCCGCCGCGCGCCGTCCGCGCGGTCGATGCGCTGTGGGACGTGCTCTATGCCGCGGTGGCGCTGGTCATCGCCTGGGGCGCGTGGCAGGGCGGGCGCGATGCGCTCGCCAACGGCACCGCCACCATGGTGCTCGGCCTGCCGGTCGGCTGGGCGATGATGGCGACGGCGGTGCTCGCCGTCTGGCTCGCCATCGGTGCCGTGGTCGGCGCGCTGCGTCTGGTGTTCGAGGGGCGGTCTTGAGTGGCGTTCTGATTGCCGTCACAGGCTTTGCCGCGATGCTGGTGCTGATCGTGCTGCGCATGCCGGTGGGGCTGGCCATGCTGGTGGTCGGTGCCGCCGGCTACGCCGCGCTGGCCGGCATGGCGCCGCTGCTCGCCTTCCTCAAGACCACGCCCTACTACACCTTCGCCAACTATACGCTGTCGGTGATCCCGCTGTTCGTGCTGATGGGCGCGCTGGCCGAGCGCGGCGGGCTGGCGCGGGCGCTGTTCGAGGCGGCGGCCGCCCTGATCGGCCATCGCCGCGGCGGCCTCGCCAGCGCGGTGATCACGGCCTGCGCCGGCTTCGGGGCGGTGTGCGGCTCCTCGGTCGCCACCACCGCCACCTTCGCGCGCGCCGCGCTGCCCGAGCTGCTGCGCTATCGCTGCGATCCCGGCTTCTCGGCCGCCACCGTGGCGGCGGGCGGCACGCTCGGCATTCTCATTCCGCCCTCGGTGGTGATCGTCGTCTACGCCATCTCCACCGAACAGAACATCGCCAAGCTGTTCATGGCGGCGCTGGTGCCGGGGCTGCTGGCGGCGCTGCTCTATATGGTCGCGGTCGCCGTCCGGGTGCGGCGCAACCCGGCGCTGGCGCCGCCGGTGGATCGGGTCGGGGCCGCCGGGCGCCTGACGGCGCTGCTGCGGGTGTGGCCGGTGGCGCTGATCGCGCTGCTGGTGGTGGGTGGCATCTATGGCGGGGTGTTCACGCCCACCGAGGCCGCGGCGGTTGGTGCGCTTGCGACATTGTTGCTTGGCCTCGCCCAGGGCAGCCTGCGCTGGCCCGAGATCCGGCAGGCGATGATCCAGACCGCCGAGACCACGGCGATGATCTTCCTCATCCTGCTCGGCGCCGAGGTGTTCAACGGCTTCCTGGCGTTGTCGCGGCTGCCCGACACGCTGGCCGAGGCGGTGATCGCCGCCGGCCTGCCGGCCTATGGCGTGCTGGCCGCGCTCCTGCTCGTCTACATCCTGCTTGGCGCGCTGATGGACGAGCTCGCCATGATCCTGCTCACGCTGCCGGTGTTCTTTCCGGTGATGATGTCGCTCGATTTCGGGCTCTCGCCGGAGGAGACGGCGATCTGGTTCGGCGTGCTCGTGCTCACGGTGGTTGGCATCGGCCTCACCGCGCCGCCGATCGGCCTCAACGTGTTCGTGGTCAGCGCCATCGCCCGCGAGGTGCCGATCGCCGCCATCTATCGCCGCGTGCTGCCGTTCCTGGTCGCCGATCTGGTGCGGCTCACGCTGCTGGTGGCCTTCCCCGTCCTGTCGCTGGGGCTGGTGCGCCTGCTGGGGTGATCGTTTCCGGCATTCCGAAGATCACTGGCTCGACAGCCGGCGCGCATTGGCGCGCACGCGGGTGTAGGCCGGCTTCAGCGCCGCCTTGCCGACCGTATAGAGGCCCTCCGGCACGTCGGTCGCGTGCAGATTGCCGGTGGCGGCGCGACCGAACAGTTCGCCAGCCGCCAGGGTGGCATCGAACGAGCCCTGGATGGCGGCCTCGACCTTTTCCGACACCATGCGGAACGCCTCGTCGTGGCCGCGGCCGGACGCAAGTATCGGAATGCGATGCGCGATGGTCACGAACGCATCGAACGATGACAGCGCCGCCGCCGCGGTGAATTCCGTAGACATACCGAGCAGACGGGTAAACATGACATCCTCACGATCACAGTTCGTATCTGTCGCCATCACCGTTAGCGGCGACATCGTTCATGATTATCGCTAGGTGAGGCGAAATCTAGGCCGTGAAAGATCAAAAAATCGTGCATCTTCGCCGGATTCAACCTGTCGATGATGGCGACCTGCGTCTTTATAATACGGATCAGCTCAGCCATCGGTTCGCAGGATCGGCACTCACCGTGTGAGGGAGATTGTCGCACCCTGGGTGGCGGTGCCGTCGAACCGGTTCGGCCCGTTGCTGGTCAGCCGAGCCAGCGGCTTGGTGTCGCTGTCATAGAGGAACAGGCTGGAGCCGGTGAGCGTCCAGCTCGTCGCCCCGGCGAGGCTGCCGCATCGCGGCTCGGCCTGCGCCCAGCCGGTGCGGGAGGCGGGCGGCTCCCGCAGCACGATCTGGCAGCTCTGGCCGTCGAGGGCGAGCGTCCAGGTCCCGCCGAGCCCGGCGGCCTGAGCACCCGGCGCGATCCGCGGCGGCTCGCTCGCCGGCCCCGGCGCCGGGCTCTCGTCGATGATCGACGGAAAGCCGGGTGAAATGCCGGTCGAGGCCGCGCCCGCGCTGCCGGTCGAGACCGCGGAGTGCATGGCGGGTGATGCGGATGCCCCAGGCGGCGGCAGGGCCGCCGCCGTAGTCGAAGCCCCGGGCGGCGGCGGCAGGGCGCTGCCGGTGACCGGCGTCGTCGGCGCGGCTGAAACCGGCGGTTCCGCCGGGGCGGAGTCCATCACCAGGGGCCGTTCGATGGCGCAGCCGGCAAGGGCGGCCGCAAGCAGCAGGCTGGCCAGGGCGAGCGGAATCGGGGTGGCGGTCAAACGCAGATGCCTCCTGCGCCGGCGACCGCGGCGCTTCGGAGCGAAACCCGATCCGACGGAATCGGGTCGGTCGCTCCAAGCTCTTGAGATATGACATTCTTTTTCCGCAGGACCCGGATTCGGTTCTGCGGGGAATGCGTCAAGACGAGACGCCGCAGCGGGCGGAAGCGGCTCAGCGCACCAGCACCACGGGTTCGCCTTCCGCGCCATAGCCGTCATAGCGGGTGGCGCCGGTCGACTGCATCCGGGCGATCGGCTGGTTGCCGGAATCGGTCAGCACCATCTCATTGCCCTGCAGCTTCCAGCCCTTGGCCTTGGAATAGGCGTTCCAGCAGTCGCCGCTGGCCGAGACCGAGCCGCTCGCGCCGTTGGCGGTCGACAGCGTCATCATGCAGGCCTTCTGGCCGTTGGAGAACTGCCAGGAGCCGTTGAACGGCGAGTTTGCCTTGGTCGACGCGGTTTCGCTGGCGGGCTGGCGGGCGGGCTGCTGCTTCTCGGTCTTGGCGGTCTTCTTCTCGGCGGCCTGCGCCGGCGGCTTGGCGGCCGTGGTCGAGCGGGCCGGCGTGCTGCTGCGAGCCGACGGCGGCGCGGCGGCGGGCGGCGGCGCCTCGGCGGTTTCGGCCGCGGGCGGCGGCGGCGTCTGCTCGGTGGTGCTCAGGAGCGACGTGCCGTCGCTTGCACAGCCTGCCAGCATCAACGCCCCGGCGACCAGGGCAAAACGGTGGAACGGTTGCATAGCAATCCCCCAATATCCCAACCCCGCATCCTCGATAGAGCAACCGGGGACCGTGGCCATTCGAGCCGGTACATCCGCCCCATGGCCAATCCATGGTGTCCTATTAACACTCCGCACAAAAATGATGAAATCTTCTCGTGCGCCATCCACCCCGGGGATGATCGCGCGCGCCGTCAGCGAGATGCCGGCTCATCGGCCGGCATCTCGGGCTTGTTCTTGAGATGAGGGGATTCTTTCATCCCGGCCCGGCGACGCCGGCCGCCGCGCCTGCCGGAAGGAGACGACGTGCCGGGGGCCGGCGCGAAACCCGCGCCGGCTCGGCCGGCCCCCGAATCGAAGAAGAACCGATCGCAACGAAGCCGATCACTCCAGCATACGGTTCGAAGGTCGTATCGGCCGGAAACCGGACCGGGCGTCCTCACTTCATGGTCGGGATGACGAAGTCCGCGCCGTCCTTGATGCCCGAGGGCCAGCGCGAGGTGATCGTCTTGGTGTGGGAATAGAAGCGAATCGCGTCCGGCCCATGCTGGTTGAGATCGCCGAACGACGAGCGCTTCCAACCGCCGAACGTGTAGTAGGCCAGGGGCACCGGGATCGGCACATTGATGCCGACCATGCCGACCTGGACCTTCGAGGCGAAGTCGCGCGCCGCATCGCCATCGCGGGTGAAGATGGCGACGCCATTGCCGTATTGGTGGTCGTTGGCGAGCTTCAGGCCCTCGGCATAGTCGTGCGCGCGCACCACCGACAGGACGGGGCCGAAGATCTCCTCCTTGTAGATGCGCATGTCCGGCGTCACCTCGTCGAACAGGCAGCCGCCCATGTAGAAGCCATTCTCGTAGCCCTGCATCCGGAAGCCGCGGCCGTCGACCACGAGCTTGGCGCCTTCCTTGACGCCGAGATCGACGTAGGACTTCACCTTGTCCAGATGGGCCTTGGTGATCAGCGGGCCGTAGTCGGCGTCGAGCGAGGTCGACGGGCCGATCTTCAGCGCCTCGACGCGCGGAATCAGCTTCTCGACCAGCCGGTCGGCGGTGGCCTTGCCCACCGGCACCGCCACCGAGATCGCCATGCAGCGCTCGCCGGCCGAGCCGTAGCCGGCGCCGATCAGCGCATCGACCGCCTGGTCGAGGTCGGCGTCGGGCATGATGATCATGTGGTTCTTGGCGCCGCCGAAGCACTGCACGCGCTTGCCGGCCGCGCAGCCGCGCGAATAGACGTGCTCGGCGACCGGCGTCGAGCCGACGAAGCCCACCGCCTTGATGTCGGGATCGTCGAGCACGGCGTCGACCGCCTCCTTGTCGCCATTGACGACATTGAGCACGCCGGCCGGCAGCCCGGCTTCGAGCAGCAGCTCGGCGAGCTTCATCGGCACGCCGGGGTCGCGCTCGGAGGGCTTGAGAATGAAGGCGTTGCCGCAGGCCAGCGCCGGGCCGAACTTCCACATCGGGATCATCGCCGGGAAGTTGAACGGCGTGATGCCGGCGACGACGCCGAGCGGCTGGCGCATCGAATAGATGTCGATGCCGGGGCCGGCGCCGTCGGTGTATTCGCCCTTCATCAAATGCGGCACGCCGGTCGAGAACTCGATGACCTCGACGCCCCTCTGGATGTCGCCCTTCGCGTCGGGAATGGTCTTGCCGTGCTCGCGGGCGAGCAGCTCGGCGAGTTCATCGTAGTCGCGCTGCACCAGCCGCAGGAATTCCATCAGAACGCGGGCGCGGCGCTGCGGATTGGTGGCGGCCCAGGCCGGCTGGGCGGCTTTCGCATTCTCGACCGCTGCGCGAACCTCGGCGGTGGTGGCGAACGCGACCCGGCCGATAACCTCGCCGGTCATCGGCTGGAAGATGTCGCCGAAACGCCCCGAGGTGCCCGGCACGTGCTTGCCGCCGATGAAATGCCCGTAGTCCCGCATGGGTCTCTCCCGTGGTTTGTCGGTACGGGGACGTGATTGCCCCGCTCTCTCCACGCTTAGCTAAAGACACTGCCGTGCGAAAGACGACGGACGTCGCACATGAAAAAGCCCCGGCCGTGACGGCCGGGGCCTTTGTGCGGAACGATCCGCCCGGGCTTGCCGGGATATGCGGATCAGTACCTTCTGATCAGTACTTGCGGACGAGCGGCTCGGAGGCGCCGCCGAAGCGGTAGTTGACGCCGACCTTCACCGCGTTGACGTCGGTGTCGACCTTGACGAGCGTGTCGCCGATCACCGTGTTCTTGTCGCCGAAGTCGTAATAGTCGTACTCGACGAAGGCCGACCAGTTCGGGGCGAAGGCGTATTCGATGCCGGCGCCGAGGGTCCAGCCGTCGCGGGTCTCGCTCTTCTTCCAGACATCGCCGCCAGCGACGACGGTGTTGTCGAGGTCGGTCCAGGCGGCGCCGCCCTTGACGTAGAACAGCGCGCGGTCGGCGGTGAAGCCGAGGCGGCCGGTGAGGGTGGCGATCCAGGAGGCCTCGTTCTTCAGCTCGCCGTTGTCGTAGACGGTCTTGCCTTCGAGGCTGGCGCCGGTGATCTCGCCCTGCAGGCCGAGCACGATGTTGTTGAACTGGTAGTCGAAGCCGATCTGGCCGCCGCCGATGAAGCCGTCGAAGTCGTTGCTGCCGGTCGAGAGGCCTTCATAGGTCCAGTCATTGCCGCCCCAGCCATAGCCGAGGTGGCCGCCGAGGTAGAAGCCGGTCCAGTTGACGCCGTAGGTGACCGGCGCGGCAGCAGCCGCGGCGGCGGCCTTGCGGGCAGCCAGGTCGGCGGCCGAGGCGGTGCCGGCGAGCATCGTCGAGGCGAGGAGGGCGAGGGCGATACGACGCATGGTCTTTGAGTCTCCAGTGTGATGGAGCCGGCGGTTTATACCCGCCCATGCGCCAAAGGATGGCGAAATCGTGCAAGGCTGCGTTTTCGCAGGGGCTGTTGCCGCTATGCAACATTTGCAGAATGGCGCAACGGCAACCAGCAACTTTGCATAGCAGGCCCGTCAATCCCTGCGTGCTGCGCTGCACAACAGCGCGCCTGCGGCAAGGATGGCGCGGCCTTTCATACCAACGGCCCCAGACGCTGACGCGTGGGGCCGTTGACTCTCGCGGATTTTCGTTCGGGAAATCAGAGATTTCGCGAAAATCCGCGACCGGAACCAACGGTCCGCGTTCGCGGCCGTTGGTATCAAACGAAGAGAGCCCCGGCATGGCCGGGGCTCCCATAGGCGGCCGGTGGTGCGGCCTTTGATCAGTAGCCGAAGCGATAGTTGACGCCGACCTTCACGACGCTGACGTCGGTATCGACCTTGTAGAGATCGCCGTCGAAGATCGTGTTCTTGTTGCCGAAGTCGAAATAGTCGTACTCGATGAAGGTCGTCCAGTTCGGCGCGAAGGCATATTCGACACCGGCGCCGAGAGTCCAGCCGTCGCGGGTCTCGCTCTTCGAGTACACGGTGTTGCCGACAACGGCGGTGCTGTCGATGTCGGTCCAGGCGGCGCCGCCCTTGACGTAGAACAGCGCGCGGTCGGCGGTGAAGCCGAGGCGAGCGGTGAGGCTGGCGAGCCAAGTCGCCTTGTTCTCCAGCCAGTCGCCATCGATGTCGAAGACCTTGCCTTCGAGATTGGCGCCGGAAATGTCGCCCTGCAGGCCGAGGACGATATTGCCCATCTGGTAGTTGAAGCCGAGCTGGCCGCCGCCGACGAAGCCGTCGAAATCGGTGCTGACCGAGCCGGCGGCCCACGACGGGGCGGTCCAGTCGTTCGAGCCCCAGCCATAGCCGAGGTGGCCGCCGACATAGAAGCCGGTCCAGCTGAAGGCATAGGCCGCAGCCGCGGGCTCATAGCGGCGGGCGGACAGGTCGGCCGCGGAGGCGGAGCCGGCGATCATCGTCGTCGCCAGCAGGGCAAGGGTGATTCGACGCATTGTCATCTCCTGAAAGGGAGCCGGACCGGCGGGAACACCCGAAGGACCGGCAGATGGCGGTTGGAAAGGGAGTGTCCGCGAAGCCGCCGCCGCCGCCTGCACGGACAGTGGAGCTCAGTAGGGACGGCTGGCCGGCGGCACCGGCGGTACCGGGGCGAAGCGGTAGTTCACGCCCAGTTTCAGGGCCTGAACCTCCTGGTCGACGGCTAGGGTGAAGGGCGCGACCGAGCCGGTGAACACCGTGTCGTCGGCGCCGAAATCCATGTAGGCGTAGTCCAACCGGGCCGACCAAGTGGGCGACAGCGCCACCTCGACGCCGCCGCCGGCCGTCCAGCCGGTGCGGCGGGTATCGGCCGTCGCCGACTCGCCGCCGGCCGTCCAGGTCAGATCCTGGTCGGCAAACGCGACCCCACCCTTGGCGTAGACCAGGACGCCGCTGAAATCGTAGCCGGCGCGCGCGGTGAGGGTGGCGAGCCAATTGATCCCGGCGTCGAACCGCGAGTCGGGGACCGCCGGATCGCTGGTGCCGCCGGACAGGTCGGTGGCGGTGATGTCGGCCTCGAGGCCGACCACCCAATTGTCCATCTGGTAGTTCAGGCCGACCTGCCCGCCGCCGAGGAATCCGTTGGTGTCCTGGTGGAGCGACCAGTCGGTGACCGTGCCGAAATAGCCGGTTTCGGCCCATCCCCAGCCGACATGGCCGCCGAGATAGAGTCCGGTCCAGTCGGTAACCGCAATCGGGCCACCGGAATAGGGGGTGGGTGCGCGGCGTGCGAGATCCGCCGCAAACGCTGGGGCAACCGTGAGCAAGGAAGCCGCCATTGCAAATACGCAACGCCGCATGACCGTATCCTTTCGGCTCTACGGCTGTTGTGCGCGATCAGAATTAAGCTTGGGTTACTGGGAAAAATTTTCCGATAAACTGCGGTTTCCCGGCCACGAACCGGAAACCGCGACCGGACGCCGCACCTTGGGCTTGAGCGCTGCGCCTTGGGTGCTGGGCCGCCGCGGGGCAGGCGCCCTGCCGCGGTCCCTGCCGGCGGGTGTGGCCGGCGGCATAAAAAAAGAACCCCGACCGAAGCCGGGGTTCAGGACGTTTGGAAGCAGATCGTATCGGGCAATCAATAGCGAGCGGACACCGCCGACGGGCCGCCGAAGCGATAGTTCACGCCGATCTTGACCGCGCTGACGTCGGTGTCGACCTTCACAGTTGTGTCCAAAGCAGGGAAGTAATAGTTCTTGTCGCCGAAGTCATAGTAGTCGTATTCGAGGAACATGGTCCAGTTCGGGGCGAAGGCGTATTCGATACCCGCGCCGACGGTCCAGCCGGAGCGGGTGCCGCTCGAGCTGTAATAATCACCGATCCAAGACCAGGAGCTGTCGTGATCAGCCCAGGCCGCACCGCCCTTGATGTAGAACAGCGCGCGGTCGGCGACGAAGCCGAGGCGGCCGGTCACGGTGGCGATCCAGGACGCTTCGTTATTATAGTACTCGTCGAGGTACCAGCTCTTGTCTTCCAGCGACGCACCGGTGATGTCCGCCTGGATACCGATCACCATGTTGTTGAACTGGTAATCGTAACCGATCTGCGCACCGCCGAGGAACCCGTCGAAATCGTTGCTCAGGCCTCCCCAGTTGTTCCAGTTGTCGACAAGCGACCAATCGTTGCTGCCCCATCCGTAGCCGATGAAGCCGCCGACATAGAACCCGGTCCAGTTCGGAGCCATCACGACCGGGGCAGAAACCACCGACTTGCGAGCCAGATCCGCTGCAGACGCGGTCCCAACCAGCGCAGTCGAGGCAAGCAGCGCAATAACGAGACGACGCATCACAGCCTCCATTGCAGAACGACCAAACACGACATGGTGGTAGCACCGTCTGCGTTGGCTCGACAGAGGGATTCCTGGCTCTGCTTCGCTTTCCCATCCTGTGTTGCTTCGCGGCAACAACCTGACGTTGGGAAAGTTGATCTTCGGCGTCCTGAGACGAAGACAATCCGCAGGAAATACGTCCGCTCGGGGCCGCCGCCGCTCCGTTCAGGACCGGCGGCAGCGCAAGCCGGCCGTCTGGTCCGGTCGCAGATTTTCGCGCAATTCGCGATTTCCTGAGTGAAAAGTTTAGGTTGAAAAATATCAAATCATCAGCGTATGGTTGTATCGACATATACTGGCCGGCCGTTCCAAGTCATTGATCTGTCATATACTCTTGCGCAGGACCGGTTCCTGCTTCTGCGGAGAATGTTTCGGGGCAAATACATCCGCCTAGGGGAGGTCGCTTACCCGGAATTAAGCTCGGCTTCCGAATATGGCGGCTCGAACGGGATCCGCCGCCAGGGCGGCTTCCCAGCGTCTGTGGGAGCCTCGCCTCTATGGATATTGCGACCGCACTGGGCTTCGCGCTCGGCACCGGAACGGTTCTGCTGCTGATGATGCTGGACGGCGACGTCAGCATGTTCGTCGACAAGCACGCCGCGATCGTGATCTTCGGTGGCAGCACGGCCGCCACGCTGATCCGTTTTCCGCTGTCGACGATCATTCATGGTCTGCCGATGGGGATGAAGTTCGCCTTCAACCTTCGGCGCATCACCGCCCATGATCTGGTCGAGCAGATCTCCCACCTCGCCGACGTGGCGCGCAAGCAGGGACCGATCGGCCTGGAGAAGGAGGTGATCGAGGACACCTTCCTGGCCAAGGGTATCCGTTACGTCGCCGACGGCTACGACAGCGACTTCATCCGCGACAATCTGGAGCGCGACCGCGACAATTTCCTCACCCACCTGGAGGAGGGATCGAAGGTCTACCGCGCCATCGGTGACTGCGCGCCGGCCTTCGGCATGGTCGGCACGCTGATCGGCATGGTGCAGATGTTCGCCAACATGTCCGATCCCTCCAAGCTCGGCCCGTTCATGGCGGTGGCGCTGCTCGCCACGCTCTATGGCGCGGTGGTGTCCAACATCGTCTGCCTGCCGCTTGCCGACAAGCTGCACGGCCGGCTGATCGACGAGGAGATCAACCGCTCGCTGATCATCGACGGGGTGCTGATGATCCGCGATTCGAAGAGCCCGGGCGTGGTGCGCGAGATGCTGCTGGCCTATCTGCCCGAGCACAAGCGCGACGAACTCGCCGAACCAGTCGCGGCCTGACGGCGCAGGCGAGGGGCGAACAAGATGGCGCGCAAGAAGGGCGGCGGTCACGGCGGCGGTCACGGCTGGTACGTGACCTTTGCCGACCTCATGGGCCTGCTGATGATGTTCTTCGTCACGCTCACCGCGTTCTCGACGATGGACAAGGTGAAACTGCAGACCGTCGCCGGCTCGATGCGCGAGGCGTTCGGCACCCAGACCATGTTCCGCTACTCCGGCATGGTCGAGGTCGATGGCCTGCCGACCCGCCAGAAGCTCAAGCATGTCGGGCAGGTCAATCCCGAGGACGCCACCGACAAGCCGGCGCCGGTCGAGCCCGAGGCGGACAAGGACAACGGCCAGCGTTCGCGCGATATGGAGTTTGCGCTGGCGACCGCCTCGCTCCGTCAGGCGCTGCAGGATCTGCCCGAGATCAGCGACATCTCGAAGAACATCATGATGGAGGAGACCAAGCGCGGTCTCGACATCTCGCTGGTCGATCAGGACGGGCGCGCGATGTTTCCGGAGGGCATGAAGGAGCCGGTGGAGCGCGCCCGGCGCGTGCTGCTCCAGCTTGCCGGCCCGCTCAAGCAGATGCCCTACCGCATCTCGATCACCGGCCACACCGCCGCGACGCGTGCCCCCCCGCGCCCCGGCTACGGCCCCTGGGATCTGTCGGCCGACCGCGCCAATGCGGTGCGCCAGATCCTCGAGGAGGCGGGCGTGCCGGGCGCCCAGGTCTTCGCGGTCACCGGCAAGGCCGACACCGAGCCGATGTTTCCGGACGATCCCTATCTGTCGGCCAATCGCCGCGTGACGCTGACCCTGATGAAGGAAGCGCCGCCGCTGCCGCCGGGCTTCACGCCCTGATACGGTTTCCGGCTGTTCAAGCCGGGGAACCGTATTCCGATCGCCGAAAATCCCACTATCGGGCAATGGATTTTCGGCGAGACCGTTTCCGGTATCCCGAAGGGATCAACCGGAAACCGTATGAGCGAAGTGCGCCCCGGCGCGGGGTGGATTGGCGCGGCCGGCGCGCCTGTCGTACGATACGGTACAGATTGAGAAATTCGGCCGGCGGGCCGATCGGGCGGGGGGCGCTGCGATGATCAACCGACGTCTTGCCATCGTGGGCGCCGGCACCATGGGCACCGGCATTGCCATCAATGCGGCCCAGAACGGCATGCACGTCGTGGTGATCGACACTAGCGCCGCGGCGGTCGAACGCGCCAAGCGCCGCGCGGCCGAGGTCTATTCCCGTTTCGTCGAGAAGGGGCGGATGAGCGAGCGCGAGCGCGCCGCCGCACTGTCGCGCCTGGAACTGGGGACCGCAATCGGCGACGTCACCCGCGCCGATCTGATCATCGAGGCGGTGTTCGAGGATTTCGCGATCAAGGCGCCGGTGTTCGAGGAGATCTCGCGCCATGCCCAGCCGGCGGCGCTGATCGCCACCAACACCAGCGCGCTGCGCGTCGGCCGTCTTGCCGCCCATGTCGCCAATCCCGGCCGCTTCCTCGGCCTGCATTATTTCTCGCCGGCCGAGATCAATCCGGTGGTCGAGCTGGTCAGCGCCGAGACCACCGCGCCCGAGACGGCGGATCTGGCCCAGGCCTTCCTGCAGGCAACGCGGCGGGTGGCCTTGCGCTGCAAGGATGCGCCGGGGTTTGCGTTGAACCGCTTCTTCTGCCCCTACACCAACGAGGCCGCCCGCCTGCTCGGCGAGGGGGCCGGCACCATCGGCGAGATCGAGCGGGCGGCCGAAGAGGCATTCGGCGCGGCCGCCGGTCCGTTCCGGGTGATGAACCTGATCAAGCCGCGCATCAATCTCGGCGCCATCCGCAACCTCGCCGAGCTCGGGCCGTTCTACGCACCGGCGCCGAAGATGGTCGAGGTCGGCGAGGCCGATGCCAGCTTCGAGATCGACCAGCCGCTCGGCCCGGTCGATGAGGCGCGGCATGCGGACATGGTCGGCCGCATCCGCGGCGCCGCCTTCCTGTCCATCCTGCAGGAGCTTGACGAGGACGTGGCCGCGCCCTCGGCCATCGATACCGGCGCCAAGCTCGCCTTCAAGTTCTCGCACCCGCCCTGCGCCCTGATGGACACGCTGGGCCGCGCCACGGTCGAGGCGCTGATCGCGCCGCTCGTCGAACGCTACGGCCTCGACATGCCGGCGAGCATCGCCGTGGTCGGCCGGCTGGTGGACTGACGAAGCGGCGCAATCCTGCGGATAGGCTGCCTGCGGATAGGCTGGGAGCGCCACGCCCGTTGTGCCGCCTGCCGGCCCGTTTTATCGTGGCGCCGCAGGGCATTCGGCGCCGAAGGGCGCCGTGAGAAACGATCCGGAGAGGGCGAGATGGCAGGGCGGCACGGACTGATGGGTGTGGCGCTGGCGGCGATGCTGGCGCTGGCGGGGCCGGCGGCGGGCGAGCCGCGCGAAGTGCGGGTGTTCAACTGGTCGGACTATATCGACGAATCGACGCTCGCCGCCTTCACCAAGGAAACGGGCATCGAGGTCCGCTACAACGTCTTCGATTCCAACGAGACGCTGGAGACGCGCCTGCTTGCCGGCCGCACCGGCTTCGACGTCGTCGTGCCCTCCGGCAACTTCCTGCAGCGCCAGATCAAGGCCGGCGTGTTCCGCAAGCTCGACAAGTCGAAGCTGCCGAACCTCGTCAATGCCTGGCCGTTCGTCACCGAGAAGCTCGCGGTCTACGACCCCGGCAACGAATATGGCGTCAACTACATGTGGGGCACCACCGGGCTCGGCTACAATGTCGACATGGTGCGTGAGCGCTTAGGGGACGAGCCGGTCGATTCCTGGTCGATCGTGTTCGATCCCGAAAAGCTCGCCAAGCTGAAGGATTGCGGCGTCCATATGCTGGACGCGCCCGACGAGCTGATCCCGGCGGCGCTGACCTATCTCAAGCTCGATCCCAACAGCCGCGACAAGGCGGATTTCGAGAAGGCCGAGAAGCTGCTGGCGCCGCTGCGGCCCTATATCCGCAAGTTCCATTCGTCGGAATACATCAACGCGCTGGCCAATGGCGACATCTGCCTCGCGGTCGGCTGGTCGGGCGACGTGCTCCAGGCCAAGAAGCGCGCGGCCGAGGCCGCCGAGAAGACCGGACGAGCGCCGGTGCAGGTCGCATTCGCCATTCCGCGCGAGGGCACGCTGATGTTCTTCGACAATTTCGCCATCCCCAAGGACGCCAAGAACATCGACGAGGCCCACGCCTTCATCGACTTCATGCTGCGGCCGGAGATCGCGGCGAAGAATTCGAGCGCGGTGAGCTACGCCAATGGCAATCTCGCCAGCCAGCCGCTGATCGAGCCGCGTGTGCGCAACGATCCCGCGGTCTATCCGCCCGAGGAGACGCTGGCCAAACTGTTCATCATCACGCCGTGGGATGCCGCCACCCAGCGCGTCGGCACCCGGCTGTGGACCAAGTTCAAGACCGGGCGGTGACCCTCTGTCGCCGTCCCGGGCGAGCGTGAGCGAGGCCCGGGGTCGTCATCCGAAGGGGTGCTTGTTCTGAAGACGGTCCCGGCTCGCGTGGCGTTCGGCCGCTTGGCCGGGACGACGACCTCTCCCCGCTGTCATCCCGGGCGAGGCGAAGCCGAGACCCGGGATCGTCATGCGGAAGGGGGCTCTTTCTGACAACGGTCCCAGGTCGCGGGCCTTCGGCCCTTGCCCGGGACGACAGGAACCGCGCCGGTCTCACCGCCAGCGGCGGTGCAGCCACAGCCACTGTTCAGGATATTCGCGCACCCAGTCCTCGATGATCGAGGTGATCATCTGCATCGAGGCCTGAATGTCGATGCTGCCGTCCTTTGCCCGCGGCAGGTCGAGCTGCTCGGTCAGCTCGACGCGGAAACGGTGATTCGGCAGGCGGATCACCCGCACGCCGTGAACCGGCACGTCGGGATAGAGCCGGGCGAGGCGGGCGATGGTCGGGTTGGCCATGCAGCGCCGGCCGAAGAACGTCACCGGCACGCCGCGGCCGAAGCGCTGGTCCACCAGCATGCCGAGATGCTCGCCGCGCTCCAGCACGCCGGCCATGGTCAGCACCGCATCGGGGCCCGAGGCGATCAGCGTGCCCATGGCGTTCTCGCGCACCTGCTCGATGGCATCGGCGATCTTGAGATTGTTGGGCGCGCGGTAGAGCACGGCGGCCTTGAGGCCGTGGGCGGCGGCGGCCACCGCCGGCAGCTCCCAATTGGCAAGGTGGGCGGCGAACACCAGCGCCGGCTTGCCGTCGTCGCGCAGCCGGTCGTAGAGCGCGACCGAGGGCGTCTCGATGCGCCCGGTGCCGGGCTGCTCGCGGCTGAAGTCCCACAGCCGGTCGATATGCGGGAACTCGCCGGCGACGCGGCCGAGATTCTCCCAGCAGCCGGCGAGCAACTCCTCGATCTCGGCGGCGCTTTTCGACGGGAACGCGGCGCGCAGATTGGCCCGCCCGGTGCGGCTGACCGGCAGGATCGGTCCGAACCGCCGGGCCACCCCGCCCATGACATCGCTCATCCGGTCCGGATCGGCCCGGCGCGCCAGCTTCAGGGCGCCGAGCGTGATGGCCGCGAACAGCGCATCGACCACCTTCAACCCGGCGAGGGCGAGCGTATGACGGGCGCGGGCCAGCAGCAGCTTGGCGCGAAGGACGTGATAGCGCATCGGTCAGAAATACTCATCTTAACTCGATCGCCGAGGGGCGATAAGTTTTTGAGTTATCGCATTTTCTTTCGCAAAACCGGTTTCCACTTTTGCGGAAAATGCTCAGAAGGTCACGATGATCTTGCCGAACACCTTGCGGCTCTCCAGCCGCTCCAGGCCCTCGGCGAAGCGCTCGACCGGCAGTTCGGTGTCGATCACCGGCGCCATGCCGGCGGCGATCTTGTCGAGCGAGCGGCGGATCGCCGCCATCGGCGCGCCGAACGAGCCGATGATGCGGTACTGCTGCTGGAACAGCTGCATCAGGTTCATCTGCACCGAGACGCCCGAGGTCGAGCCGCAGGTGACGAGCCGCCCGCCGCGCTTCAGGCAGAGCAGCGAATCGTTCCAGGTTTCGGCGCCGACATGCTCGAACACCACGTCGACGCCCTTCTTGCCGGTCAGGCGGCGGGTGATGGTGGCAAACCGGTCCTTGCGGTAGTTGATCACATGGTCGGCGCCCAGCGCCTTGGCCTTCTCGGCCTTCTCGTCGTCGCCGACCGTGGTGATGACCGTGCAGCCGATGGCCTTGGCCATCAGGATCGCCACCGTGCCGATGCCAGAGCCGCCGGCCTGCACCAGTATGGTCTCGCCGGGCTCCAGCTTGGCATTGTCGAACAGCATGTGCTCGACCGTGGAATAGGCGATCGGCGCGCAGGCGGCGGCCTGGAACGAGATGCCGGCCGGCACTGGGATGGTCAGGCGCGCCGGGTGGTTCATCACGTCGCGGGCGAAGCCGTCGACATGGAAGCCGAGCACCCCGGCGACGTTCTCGCACAGATTGTCGCGGCCTTCGCGGCAGGCCTTGCACTGGTTGCAGGTCAGCGCCCCATACATCACCACCGGCTGGCCGATGGCGAACCCGCTCACGCCCTCGCCGAGCGCCACGATCTCGCCGGCCGCCTCCGCGCCCACCACCAGCGGCAGCGCGCGCTTGGCGAACGCCATGCCGCGATATCCCCACACGTCGATGTGGTTGAGGCCGATGGCCTTGATGCGGATCTGCACCTCGCCCGGCGCCGGCGGGGCAGGGGGCGCCATCTCATCGAGGCGCAGATCGCGGTCACCATGGAGTCTGAGCGCACGCATGGGATAGGGCTCCGAAAACGTGCCGCACCCGCCGGCTGATGGCGGGGCTGGCGGCAGGACTGGGGCGGGGCTATAGGCTGGCGCCGCCGCCGTCAACAGAGGGACGTCGGCATTGGCGTTCAGACGAGCGGAACGAGAGGGAGACTACGGCATGTCGGAACAAGGAACGCAACAGTCCTCGCCGCAGACGAGGGCTCTGCGGCCGCGGCGCCGCAGCTTTCTGGGTTGGGTTGGGTTTTCGATCGCGGTGATCATGCTGTCCACCGTGATCAGCGGCTATCTGGTCTATCGCACCAGCTTCCTGCGCGTTCCCGCCATTGCCGAGGCGCTGTGCGGCGAGGGACAGCATATCGAGTTCTTCATCACCAAATACATCGTGCCGGAGACCGGCATGGAGGTGGAGGACAAGCAGGTCGCCTGCATCAATGCCCAGGGCATGCGCACCGACGAGTCGGCCAACCTGGCGATGCTCAAGCTCTGGCTCCTGTGCGCCTTGATCATCGGCGGGCTGTTGCACACCGGCTTGGCTTGGCGCGCGCGCTGGGAATTGAACCGGCTGGAGCAGGAGTATCAGGCCGCCGTCGAGAAGGCGAAGAACAACACGGTTTCCGGCTGACCGAGCCGGACGGCGGATCGCCCTGCCGCCTCGCGATCATTCGATCTCTCGGCACCCTCTCCCGCAAGGGGCTACGGTATTCATGGATCTGAATCGCCTGGGCCAAGAGAGATCGAGCCGAAACGCGATCTCTTTCGGCGTGACTTGCGCCTGCGGCGTCTGGCACAAGCCCGCCGTCGTCATGGCCGGGCTTGTCCCGGCCATCCACGTCTTTGTTTTCAAATAGGTTTTCAAGACGTGGATGCCCGCGACAAGCGCGGGCATGACGAGTTCAATCCTGCGGCCCCCGGTAACTGCCGATCCACCGCGTTCTCGATGAGACATCCGCAGCCTGTCCATTAAGCCATTGATGGCTCAGCACAGAATCAGATCCATGAATACCGTAGCCCGCAAGCGGAGAGGGAAGGTGGGATGCGCCCGAAGCTGACCCGAGGCGGTCAGCGCTGCAGGGTCAGCGTGCTGGACAGGCCGCCGTCGATCACCAGCGTCTGGCCGGTGATCGCGCCGGCCGGCGGCGACAGCAGGAAGGCGACGAGCCCCGCCACCTCCTCCGGCTTGACGAAGCGGCCGAGCGGGATCTGCGCCTCCATCTTCTGGCGGAAGGCGGCGTAGGGCGCCAGCATGTCGGTGTCGACGAAGCCCGGCGCAATCACATTGACGGTGATGCCGCGCCGGGCGCTTTCCGCCGCCAGCGTCTGGGCGTAGCCGATGATCGCCGCCTTCGAGCCGGCATAGGGGGCGTTGCCCTGGCTGCCGCGCAAGGCCGCAATCGAGCCGATGCCGACAATTCGCCCGGCCCGCGCCCGCATCATGCCGCGCACCACCGCCTTGGCGAGCCGGGTGAACGACCAGTAGTTCACCTGCATCAGCACCTCGGCCTTGTCCTGGTCCATCATCGCCGCCAGCGTGTCGTAGGGCATGCCGGCATTGTGGACGAAGCCGAAATAGCTCTCGTCGGCCACTGTGGCCGCGAACGCCTCGACCGCCGCCTTGTCGGTGAGGTCGAGCGCGCGCGCCTCGAAGCCCTGGCCGGGATGGGCGGCGGCAAGCTCGGCGACCAGCGCGTCCGCCTCGGTGCTGGCTGATCGGTAGGTGAAGGTGACGCCGAAGCCGGCCTGGGCGAGCGCCCGCACGCTGGCGGCGCCGACGCCGCGGCCGCCGCCGGTGAGCAGGACGCGAAGGCTTTTCGTTTCCACGGGGGCCATCACGCCGGCTCCCGCGCCAGAACCAGGCAGACGTTTTGGCCGCCGAAGCCGAACGAGTTCGACAGCACCCGCGCCACCTCGGCGTCGCGCGGCACGTTCGGCACCACGTCGAGCGGGATCGCCGGGTCGGGAACCTTGTAGTTGATGGTGGGCGGAATGCGGCCGTTCGCCATGGTGAGGATCGAGAACACCGTCTCGATGGCGCCGGCCGCCGACAGCGTATGGCCGACCATCGACTTGTTGGACGACACCGGCAGCGTCTTGAGCAGGTCGCCGAACACGACGGTCATGGAGTTGTACTCCATCTTGTCGTTTTCCGGCGTGCCGGTGCCGTGGGCGTTGACGTAGTCGATCGCCTCGGGGCCGACCGAGGCGTCGGCCAGGGCGTTCTTCATGCAGCCGATCACCGGCTTGCCGTCGGGCGAGGAGCGGGTGCGGTGGAAGGAATCGGCGAGCTCGCCGACGCCCTCGAGGATGCCAAGGATGCGCGCGCCCCGCGCAACCGCCGCCTCATAGTCCTCCAGCACCAGAGCGGCGGCGCCCTCGGCCATCACGAAGCCGTCGCGGTTCTTGGAGAATGGCTTGGAGGCCTCCTCCGGCGGCTCGTTGGCGGTCGACAGCGCCGACAGCAGCGAGAACCGCACCAGCGATTCGAGGTTCACCGTGGCGTCGGTGCCGACGCAGAGCGCTGCGGCCGTCTCGCCGCGGCGGATGGCCTCGACGCCGAGCTGGATCGCCGAGGCGCCGGAGGCGCAGGCGGTCGACAGCGTGATCGGCGAGCCCTGGGTGCCGAACCGCTCGGCGACATGGTCGGCGACCGAGCCGAACAGGAAGCGCTCGCCCCAGGCGCGGAATTTCCCCGTCGCGGCGCCGGCCAGCAGCGTGGCGTAGGTGACCGGCTCGGCCTTCGGCCCGGCCGCCAGCACCGCCTCGCGCTGCTCCCACTCGGTCTCGACCGGCGGCATCGCCAGGAACAGCGGGCCGGGGAAGAAGCCCTTGCGGCCGATGGCCGCCTCGGCCAGCGCCTCCTCGACCGCGACATGGGCGAGGCGCTCGGTCAGCTCGGCGGCGCAGAACGGCTCGGCCGGGATGAAGTCGATGGTGCCGGCGACGGTGGTCTTGAGCCCGTCCAGCGGGAAGCGCTTGATGGTGGAGAGGCCCGACTTGCCGGCCATGATGGCGGCCCAGTTGTCGGCCTTGCCTTGCCCGAGCGAGGTCACCACGCCCATGCCGGTGATGGCGACCACCGGCCGGCCCTGCCTGTCGCGACGTCCGCCAGCCATGTCCTGATCCTCACTCTGCGATATCGTTCAATGATACGAAATCCGGCTGACCAAGCCGCGGCTTCGTATTCCGTTCGCCGAAAATCCCGTTTCGGGACAAGGATTTTCGGCGAGTTCGGTCCCGGGGACCGCGATGCGATCGCCCGGAAACCCCGTCAGTCGACCGCCTCGACCAGCGCCGCCGCCTCGCCCCGCCAGTGCCCGACCGAAGTGACGGCCACCTGCTTGAGCGGCCCGGCGAACGGCGCCTCGATGGCGTCCGCTCCGAACGGCGCAAAAAGCTTGCCCTTCGACAGGGCGATCGCCGCCAGCGCGATGTTGACCGGGAACTGCGATTCGATGCCCGCGCCGATCAGGCTCGCGGTGGCCCGCACCGGCAGGCCGCGCCCGGCCAGAGCCGCGCGCTCTTCGCTGGTTGCGGTCTCGGCGCCGACCGCGCCGGACAGGATCGCCGAGGAGGCCGGGTCGAGCGGACCCAGCGCATCGAGATGGCTGGTGACCGCCGCCGCCACGTCGCCGGCATTGCGCCGGGAGCGGCCGGACTGCACCGATGCCAGCCGTGCGAACGGCTTGGCGGCGCGCGCCTCGGCGTGGGCCTTCTCCTCCAGCACCAGGAAAGCCGCCATCGAGCCCAGCGCCAGCCCGCCGCCGCCCGCTGCCCGCTCCCACACCGGGGCATAGGCGCCGTGCATCAGCGCGCCGCCGAGCTCGAACAGCAGCAGCATGTCCTCGCGCTCGGCATTGAACGCGCCGCCGACCAGGAAGATGTCGCCGGTGCCGCCGTGCAGGCGCGACAGGGCGATGCGGACGGCATCGACGCCCGAGGCCTCCTCGCCCATGAAGGTGCGCGACGAGCCGACCACGCCGTGCACGATCGAGATGTTGCCGGCGAGCAGGTTGGAGAGCTGGGCGAGGAACAGCGTCGGCCGCAGGTCGCCCATCAGCCGTTCGTTGAGGAACTGGCCCTTGTTCCCGGCGGTGCGCAGCCCGTCGAGAATTTTGATGTCGACGGAATTGTCGCGCTCGCCGCCGCCGGCGGCGACGATCATGTGGGTGCGCGACAGGATCTCGGTGTTGCCCTTGATCCCGGCACTCTCCAGTGCCAGCCCGGCGGTATAGGTGCCGTAGCGCTGCCAGGGCTCCATCTGCCGCTGATCGCCGCGCTTGGGGATCTGCTTGTCGAGATCGAGCGGCGCCATCGGATGGACCGGGTAGGGCGCGAACCGGGTCTCGTCGACCTTGGGGCCGGCGCCGCTGGCAAGCGCCTCATAATGGGCATCGACTCCTTCGCCGAGCGAAGAAACCAGCCCGATGCCGGTGATCCAGGCTTCGCGGCGATCAGGCATTATTGGCCTCGGGCGACTCTAGCGCGTCGAAGGGGAAGGAGAGGCTGGCCGCACGATCCATCACCATCGCCTTGAAGGCGTCGTTGAGGAACGGCATCAGCCGCATGCTGAGCTCGGAATCGCACACCGTCTTGCCGGCGGCCGTCACCTGGCAGCGGAGCCGGGTGAAGCCCGACCCCTCGTGCAGAAGCTGGCCGTGCCCCTCGAGCAGGGTGCCGGGCGTCACGAAGGTGCGCAGCTTCACCTCCTTGAACCCGGCGAGGAACGCCATGCGGGTGAAGTTGAGCTTGGCCATCGACAGCCAGCCGCAGGTCTGGGCCATGGTTTCGCAGAGCAGCACCCCGGGCATCAGCGGATAGCCCGGGAAATGCCCCTCGAACACGGTGCTTTCATTCGGCACGACCGCCTCGGTCCGGATGGTGCCGGCCTGGAGGTCGATGTCGATGATTCGGTCGATCAGTTCGAAGTACTCAAGACGCACGTCGGGGGCCTCAGTCGCCGGCGCCGGTCAAGCGCTCGATCATGCCCCCTTGGCCTTGATCAGATCGTCGATCCGCGCGCAAAGATTTTCGAGCACGAAGTACTGCTCGGTGGAAGCTTTGCCTTCGTTGACTTCCTGCGTCCACTGCTCCAGCGGAAGCTTGATGCCGAAGGCCTTGTCGATCGCAAATGCGATGTCAAGAAAATCAAGGCTGTCGATGCCGAGATCATCAATGGCGTGGCTCTGCGCCGTGATCTTCTCGCGCGGAATGTCGCAGGTCTCGGAAATGATATTTGCGACGGTATCGAATGTAGAAGACATCTCGCAACCTTGCTCTCTAAAGGGAGCGAACGGCACACCGGCCGCACCATAGGCCGTTCCGGACCGCCACGGCCCCAGGTGGAAACCTCGAATGTGGCGATCCTCTTACCGGGTTGGCCGCACGAGTTCAATGGCGCTCAAGTCATCCAGGGGTGGCAGAGGTCGGCAGCACAAATCAGCGGCACAAATCCGGTCCGCTTTCTCGCCTCGCTTATTGGTTTCGGCCGCAAATTCGGGAATGATCCTCCAAGAATCAGGGAGTGACGGGTGGTGATCCGCGCGGCCGGCCATGTCGGTCCGAGAACAACGAGCGTTTTCGTCGCGATGGCGGCTGTCCAGCGGCGGAGCGTGCGGTGAGCCATTTTGCGCTTCAATTGAGCCTCACCTTCGGCCTGCTGCTCGCGGCGGCGGCCGCCGGCGTGCTTGGGCTGCGCCGCCAGGGGACGTCCGACATCGTCTACGGGCTCTCCGCCCTGGCCGCTGCGGTCGGCGCCGGATTTGCCGTTGTCCACGGAATTCTCGGCGAATCGCCGGCCGCGCTGGCGCTGCCCGGCGGCCTGCCGGGGGTCGGCATCAGGCTGCGAATCGATTCGCTGAGCCTCGTTTTCCTGGTGGTGGTGAATGGGGTGGCCGCCCTCGTCAGCCTCTATGCCGTGGGCTACGGGCGCAAGGAGCATCCGGGCCGCGTGCTGGCGCTCTATCCGCTGTTCCTGTTGGGCATGAATGCTGTCCTGGTCGCCGACGACGCCTTCACCTTCCTGGTCGGCTGGGAGTTCATGTCGCTCGCTTCGTGGGGCATGGTGGCCTCGCGTCACGAGGACCCGGAGGCCCGCCGCGCCGCCCACCTCTATCTGCTGATGGCCAGCGGCGGTGCGTTCGCGCTGCTGTTCGCCTTCGGCGTGCTGGCCGGCCACACCGGCGACTATTCATTCGCCGCCATCCGCGCCCACGCCCTGTCCGGCTGGATGCCGGTGCTGGCGCTGGCGCTGGTGCTGATGGGCACCGGCTCCAAGGCCGGTCTGGTGCCGCTGCACGTCTGGCTGCCGCTCGCCCATCCGGCGGCACCGAGCCACGTCTCGGCGCTGATGTCGGGCGTGATGACCAAGGTCGCCATCTACGGCACCATCCGCCTCGTCTTCGACCTGATGCCGCCGCCGCAATGGTATTGGGCTCTGCCGTTCCTGTTCGCCGGCATCTCGACCGCACTGATCGGCCTGCTGCAGGCGCTGGTCGAGCGCGACCTCAAGCGGCTCCTGGCGTTCTCGACCATCGAGAACATCGGCATCATCTATGTGGCGCTGGGGCTGGCGGTGGCCTTCACCGCCACGAATCTCACAGCCCCAGCGGCGGTGGCGCTCACCGCCGCGCTGTTCCACGTCGCCAACCACGCGGTGATGAAGAGCCTGGTGTTCTGCGGCGCCGGGGCGGTGCTGCACGCGGCCCATTCCAAGGACCTGGAGAAGCTCGGCGGCCTGTTCAACCGCATGCCGATGACCGGCGCCCTGATGCTGATCGGCGCCGCCGCCATCTCGGCGCTGCCGCCGCTCAACGGCTTCGCCTCGGAATGGATGGTGTTCCAGGCCATCCTGGCCAGCCCGGCGCTGCCGGTGGAGGGCCTGCGCTTCCTGGTGCCGGCGGTCGGCGCGGTGCTGGCGCTGGTGGCGGCGCTGGCGGCGGCCTGCTTCGTGCGCGCCTATGGCATCGCCTTCCTCGGCCGGCCGCGCTCGCCGGAGGCGGCGAACGCGCACGAGGTCGACCGGTTCTCGCTTGTCGCCATGGCGCTGATGGCGGCGCTGTGCATCGCCGGTGGCGTTCTGGCGCCGCTGGTGGTGGAGGCGCTGCGGCCGGTGACGGTGCAGCTCGTCCATGCCGGCCTGCCGGCGCAGGCGGCGGCGGGGCCGGCGCCGCTGTCGCTCACCCCGTTCGATGGCGCGCGCTCCACCTATAACGGCTTCATGATCGCCGTCTTTCTGCTGGTGTCGTCCTTCCTGGCCTCCTGGGGGGTGCACCGCATCGCCACCCGCGCCACCCGCCGCGCCCCGGCCTGGGACTGTGGCTTCCCCGACGCCTCGCCCACAACCCAGTACACGGCGTCGAGCCTCGCCCAGCCGATTCGCCGGGTGTTCGGTCCGATCGCACTGCGCGTGCGCCAGCAGATCACCATGCCGCCGCCCGGCAGCACGGCGCCCGCCGAGTTCCGCCTGTCGATGACCGATCCGGTCTGGTCGCTGCTCTACGCGCCGCTCGCGCGCGTCGTCGAGATCCTGTCCGGGCAGTTCAACATCCTGCAGTTCCTCACCATTCGCCGCTACCTCACCTTGATGTTCGCGGCGCTGGTGCTGCTCCTTGTCGTGGTGGTGCTGTGGCGATGACCGGAGATGCCGCGATGACCGGCCTGTCGCTGCACGAGTTGGTCTGGCAGGCCTGCCAGATGCTGCTGATGCTCGCGATCTCGCCGGCGCTGATCGGCCTGATCCGCAAGGTCAAGGCGCGGCTGCTCAGCCGCCGCGGCCCGCCGATCTTCCAGCCCTATCGCGAGCTGTGGCGCCTTCTGCACAAGGAGGCGGTGGTGGCGGAGACCGCCTCGCCGCTGTTCCGCATGGCGCCCTATGGCCAGTTCGCCGCCACCTGGGTGGCGGCGGCGCTGGTGCCGAGCTTCGCCACCGGCCTGATGTTCTCGTGGTCGGCCGATCTCATCGCCATCGTCGCGCTGCTCGGCACCGCGCGCTTCATCCTGGCGCTGGCCGGCATGGATGTCGGCACCGCGTTCGGCGGCATCGGCTCCTCGCGCGAGATGCTGTTCGCCTCGCTGGCCGAGCCGGCGCTCTTGATGATCACCTTCACCGTGGCGCTCTTGGCCGGCACCACGCTGCTGTCGGCCATTGCCGATCATCTGCTGCTGCAGCCGGTGGGCCTGCGCATCTCGCTGGCGCTCTGCCTCGTCGCGCTGATGGTGGTGGCGCTGACCGAGACGGGCCGCGTCCCGGTCGACAATCCCGCCACCCACCTCGAACTGACCATGGTGCACGAGGCGATGGTGCTGGAGTATTCCGGCCGCCACCTCGCCATGATCGAATGGGCCGCGGCGCTCAAGCTCACCGCCTATCTGTCGCTGATCGCCTGCCTGTTCGTGCCGTTCGGCATGGCGACCTCGACCGACGATCCGGTGGCGATGGCGTTCGGGCTCGTCACCTATTTCGCCAAGCTGGTCGGGCTTGGCGTGGCGGTGGCGGTGATCGAGGTGTCGGTGGCCAAGATGCGGGTGTTCCGCGTCACCGATTTCGTCGGCGGCGCGTTTGCGCTGGCCTCGATGGCGGCGCTCCTGCTGTTCGTGTCGCGAGGGTTCTGAGAATGGGCGATTTTGCCTTCGACCTCGCCCATCTGCTCTCCGGCCTCATGGTCGTTGTCAGCATGGTGCTGCTCTATCAGGACCGGCTGACGGCGATGCTCAACGTCTTCGCCGCCCACGCCATGCTGCTCGGCGCCGCCGTCGGCTGGCAGGCCGAGGTGCAGGGCGCCGGCCATCTGTGGATCACCGCCGGCATCGCCTTCGTCTTCAAGGGCATCGTCATCCCCACCGCCTTGCACGCCATGGTCCGCCGGCTCGGCATTCATCGCGAGATCGAGACGGTGGTCGGCGTCGGCCCGACTTTGATCGCCGCTCTGGCGCTGACCGCGCTGGCGGTGCTGGTGGTGATGCCAGCCACCGAATACGCCAACCCGCTGGCGCGCGAGGATCTGGCCTTCGCGCTGGCGGTGGTGCTGCTCGGCCTTCTGATGATGATCACCCGGCGCAACGCGGTGAGCCAGATCGTCGGCTTCATGTCGCTGGAGAACGGGCTCATTCTGGCCGCGGCCGGCGCCAAGGGCATGCCGCTGGTGGTGGAGGTGTCGGTCGCCTTCTCGGTCTTGATCGCCTTCATCGTGTTCGGCGTCTTCGTCTTCCGCATCCGCGAGCGTTTCGACACCGTCGACATCGGCACCCTCGAACGCTACCGCGGCGAACAGCAGGACGGCGCATGACCCCGCTGCTCATCACGCCGCTGATCGCCGTTCTCGCCGTGCCGTCGCTGGCCGTGGCGGTGCTGGTGATGTCGGCCGACTACCGGATCAGCGCGGCGCTGAATGTCGGCTTCTCCGTGGTGAGCCTCGCCGCCGCGGTGTGGCTGCTCATTGAGGGGCCGTTCGTCACCGAACTGTTCCTGGTCGATGACTTCAACATCTACCTCGTGCTGCTCAACGCCTTCATCGGCTGCACCACCGCCATCTTCTCGGCCGCCTATATCGGCCACGAGCTGGAGACCGGCCGGCTGACGCCGCGCATCCTCGGACTTTATCACGCCATGTATCAGGCGATGATGGGGGCCATGGCGCTGGCGCTGCTGTCCAACAATATCGGCCTGATGTGGGTGGGCATCGAGGTGGCCACCGTCTCCACCGTGATGATGGTCGGCATCTACCGCACGCCGCAGGCGCTGGAGGCGGCCTGGAAGTATTTCATCCTGGGGTCGGTCGGCATCGCCCTGGCGTTCCTCGGCACCATCTTCGTCTATGTCGCGGCCGAGCAGCAACTCGGCGGCGGCCTCGCCTCGATGGCCTGGACCGGGCTCAAGGCCAGCGCCGCGACGCTCGATGCCGGGCTTCTGTCGCTCGCCTTCGTGTTCCTGCTCATCGGCTACGGCACCAAGGCGGGCCTCGTGCCGCTGCACGCCTGGCTGCCGGACGCGCACGCGGAGGGTCCGACGCCAGTCTCGGCGGTGCTGTCCGGGCTTCTGCTCAATGTCGCGCTCTACGCGCTGCTGCGCTTCAAGATCATCCTCGCCGGCAATCCCGCCACCATTCCAGTCGGCCCGGTGCTGGTGGTGATGGGGCTGGTGTCGCTGATCTTCGCCGCGGTGATGCTGTACCGGCGCAGCGACATCAAGCGCTTCTTCGCCTATTCCTCGATCGAGCACATGGGCATCGTCGCCTTCGCCTTCGGCATGGGCGGGCCGCTGGCCAATTTCGCCGGCCTGATGCACATGACCATGCACTCGCTCACCAAGTCGGCGATCTTCTTCGCCGTCGGCCACATCGCCCAGGTCACGCACTCCCAGCGCTTCGCCGACATTCGCGGCCTGTCCGTCAGCCATCCGGGGCTGGCGGTGGCGTTTGCCTTCGGCGTGCTGGCGATCGCCGGCCTGCCGCCGTTCGGCGTGTTCGTCAGCGAGTTCCTGGTGGTGTCGTCGAGCTTCGCCCGCCAGCCGCTCCTGGCGGTGCCGCTCGCCATTGGCCTTCTCATCGGCTTCGGCGCGCTGATCTGGCGCCTGCAGGACGTGCTGTTCGGCACGCCGAACCCGGCCTACGCGCCGCGGCAGGCCTCGCTGCTGCCGGTCTATGTCCACATGATCCTCGTCCTCGTCGCCGGCCTGTGGCTGCCCGATCCGGTGCGCCGCTGGTTCGAGACGGTGGCGGCACAGCTCGGGTGACGCGATGACGGCGCCCACGGCATCCTCGGCCGAAGCCACCCCCGCCGCCGATCCGTTCGCGGGCGCGGCGCGCGTCGCGGCCCACCGGCCCTGGCCGCGTTTCGTGCTGCGGGACGCCGCGGCCTGGACGGCGCTGGCCCTGGCGCTCGGCCGTGGCGAGGGCGATCTGGTGGCGTTGTTCGCCGACGCCGACGCCGTCCATATGGCGGTGCGCGGGGCGGTCGTGGCCCCGGTCAGCGGGGTGGCGGTGGCCTCGCTGCAGGTACCGGACGGCCGCTTCCCCTCGGTCGGCGCCCACCATCCGCCGGCGATCCGGCTGGAGCGGACGATCCGCGACCTCTACGGCCACGCGCCGGAGGGCGCCCCCGATGATCGCCCCTGGCTCGATCACGGCGTCTGGGCCGGCGGCGCGGCCACGCTTTATCCGTTCCTGCCGGTGACGGGGGAGGGGCTGCACCAGATCCCGGTCGGCCCGGTCCATGCCGGCATCATCGAGCCCGGCCATTTCCGCTTCACCGCCAATGGCGAGGCGGTGGTGCGGCTGGAGCAGCGGCTCGGCTACGTCCACAAGGGCGTCGAGGCGCTGGCGGCCGGCGCATCGCTGGAGCGGGCGGCGAAGCTCGCCGGCCGAGTGTCGGGCGATTCCACCGTCGCCTATGCGCTGGCCTTCGCCCGTGCGGTGGAGGCGGCGCTCGGCATCGAGCCGCCGCCCCGCGCGCACATGCTGCGCGGCGTGCTGGCCGAGCTGGAGCGCCTCGCCAACCATCTCGGCGACATCGGCGCGGTGTGCAATGACGCCGCCTTCGCCCTGATGCTGACGCAGTGCGGCCTGCTGCGCGAGGAGGTGCTGCGTACCGCCGATGCCGCCACCGGCCATCGGCTGATGATGGACATGATCGTGCCGGGCGGGCTCGCCCGCGACATCGCCGCCGACGGCACCGAGCGCATCCGCGTGCTGCTGTCGCGGCTGGAGCCGCGCTTCGCCCGCATTGTCGAGCTTTACGATACGACACCTTCGCTGCTCGACCGCACGGTGACCACCGGCACAGTCAAGCCGGCCGATGTCCGCCGCTTCGCGGCCGGCGGCCATGTCGGCCGCGCCGCGGGGCGCGACTTCGACACCCGCCGCGATCACGCCTATCCGCCCTATGACCGCATTCCGCCGATCGTCGCTTTACGTGAGGCCGGCGACGTCGATGCCCGGCTGTGGGTGCGCATCGACGAGGTGGGCGACTCGATCCGGCTGATCCGCGCCTTCCTCGACGAGCTGCGCGCCGGGCCGGTCAAGGCAGAGGTCATGCCGGCCGGCGAGGTCCGCGAGGGCATCGCGATCGTTGAGGCCTTCCGTGGCGACGTGGTGGTGTGGGTTCGGCTCGCCGCGGACGGCACGGTGTCCCGCCTGCACCTGCGCGATGCCTCCTGGTTCCAATGGCCGCTGCTGGAAGTGGCGATCGACGGCAACATCGTCGCCGACTTCCCGATCATCAACAAATCCTTCAACTGCTCCTATTCGGGGCACGATCTTTAGATGATGCGCACCTTCCTGCTGAACGCCGTGCTGTCGAAGCCCGCGACCATGGACGGGCCGGGGCCGTCCGACGCGGCGCTCGCCGAGGTCGCTGCGGCGCTGGAGGAACGGGTGCGCCGGCTCCATGGGCGGGCGCTGTCGATCCGCCATGTCGATGCCGGCTCGTGCAATGGCTGCGAGCTGGAGCTGCATGCGCTGGGCAACGCCATCTACGACCTCGAACGCTTCGGCATCAAATTCGTCGCCTCGCCGCGCCACGCGGACGGGCTGATCGTCACCGGGCCGGTGGCGAAGAACATGAAGGTGGCGCTGGAGCGCACCTATGCCGCGACGCCCGACCCCAAATGGGTGGTGGCGGTCGGCGACTGCGCCCTGAATTGCGGCGTGTTCGCCGGCTCCCATGCGGTGGCCGGCCCGGTGTCCTCGGTCATCCCGGTCGATCTCTCGCTGGCCGGCTGCCCGCCGCGGCCGATCGACCTGCTGCAGGGCCTGATCGCGCTGCTGGACCAGGCCGCCGCCCGGCGGTGAGATAATCGCCTGTCACCCCGGACAAGCGGCTAAGCCGCGCGATCCGGGGTCGGTTGGCGGGTTGGCGCCATCTTCGGCCAACGATCCCGGCTCGGCGCCGGATGCTCCGCATCCGCGCCGTCCGGGATGACAATGCACCATTTGTCGTCCCGGGCGAGCGAAGCGAGACCCGGGACCGTCTTCCGTAAGGGCACCTCATTCTGAATCTGGCCCCGGCTTGCGCGGCCTTCAGCCGCTCGGCCGGTACGCAAGGGCTCACATCACCAGCACCGCCCGGAAGTCATTGACGTTGGTGTGGGTCGGGCCGGTGACGACGAGATCGCCGATCGCCGCGAAGGCGGAATAGGCGTCGTTGTCGGCGAGCAGCGCCGCCGGGTCGCAGCCGGCGGCCACAAGGCGCGCCAATGTGTCGGGGGCCGCGATCGCCCCGGCATTGTCCTCGCTGCCGTCGATGCCGTCGGTGTCGATGGCGAGCGCGAAGGTGCCGGGCAGGCCCGCCGCGGCCAGCGCGAACCCCAGCAGGAACTCGCTGTTGCGGCCGCCCCGGCCGCTGCCGCGCACCGTCACATGGGTTTCGCCGCCCGACAGCAGCACGGCCGGCTTCGCCACCGGCAGGTCGTGCTCGGCCACCGCGCGAGCGATGCCGGCCATCATCGTGCCGACCTCGCGCGCCTCGCCGGTGAGGGCATCGCCCAGAATGAGTGGGGTAATGCCGGCGGCGCGCGCCACTTCGGCGGCGGCCATCAGGCTCTCCAACGGCCGGGCGACCAGCCGGAACGTGGCATTGGCGAACGCCGGATCGCCCGGCTTCGGCGTCTCGGCAGCGGGGTCGTCGAGCCGCGCTGCGGTGGCCGGCGGCAGCGCGAGGTTGTAGCGGACGACCACGGCGCGGGCGTCAGCGAGCGTGGTCGGGTCCGGTACGGTGGGGCCTGAGGCGATCACCGCCGGGTCGTCGCCCGGCACGTCAGAGATTGCCAGCGTCCACAATCTGGCCGGGTGGACCGCCGCCGCCAGCCGGCCACCGGATATCGCCGACAGGTGCTTGCGCAGCGTGTTCATCGCCCCGATGTCGGCGCCCGATCTCAGCAGGGTGGCATTGACCGCCTGAAGGTCGGCGAGGGTGAGACCGGGGGCGGGCAGGGTCAGCAGCGCCGAGCCGCCGCCCGACATCAGCGCCACCACCAGATCGTCCGGGCCGAGACCGGAGACCAGGTCCAGGATGCGCCGGGCGGCATCGGCGCCGGCCGCGTCCGGCACCGGGTGGGCGGCCTCGACCACCTCGATCCGCCGGCAGGGAACGGCGTGGCCGTAGCGCGTCACCACCAGCCCGGCGAGCGGGTGCGGCCACGCCGCCTCGAACGCGCTGGCCATCGCCGCCGACGCCTTGCCGGCACCGACCACCACGGTGCGCCCAACGGCCTTCGGCGGCAGGTGGTCGGCCACCCGATCGGGCGCGGCGCGGGCGATTGCCGCCTCGGCGAGCCGGCGGAGGAAGGCGCGCGGGTCAGCGAGCGGCATGGGAGCGCAGATGAATCAATTCGCGAACCTCGGGCGCCAAGCGATTCGGGCGACTCGGGAATTCTGGCGCAGGGCGCAGCCCGCGTTGAATCTGAATCGGAACGGCAAGGCGTTGAATCTGAACTGGAGCGTCAGGTCGCTGACCCGCACTCTCAACGTCAACGCCCTGATTCAACGCCTCAACATTCCGTGCCAAGCCGTTGAAACGACTCGGTCGCCACCCAAAAGGGCAGGGGCGTCGATAGGAACATTGGTTGATGAGGGGCCCAAAAAGCAACGGGACGGACGTTCCGAAAGGAACGCCCGTCCCTGAGGCCCGAACGTACGCCAACTTCCCCCGCCTGTGGCGTCCGTCAGGCTTTCTCGCGGAACGTCGGCTACGACGCTCCAGAAGGATGTCTCGACATGCCGTCCCGTCCGGGGTCGGGTCTTGGCCGGTAAGATCTTGGGCCGGCAAAAGGGCGTCAGGCGACCCGGGCCAGCCGGCTCGGATTGGTCTCCCGATGGAAGCACAACAGGTCGTAGGGTGTGACGGTCGCGCCGATGCGCGTCAGGCCCGCCCACAGCTCGCCGCGATGGTGAATCTGGTGGGTGAAGCTGTAGGTCAGCACGGTCGACAGCGGCAGCTCCTCCACCAGCGGCTGGCGGATGGTGTGGTAGCGGACGGTCTTGTCCAGCTCGCCCTCGGTCAGCCGCTCGGTGAACGACAGGATCCGGGCATCCTCGATCTCGCGCACCGCGCGCAGCTCGGCGAGGTCGTCGATCAGCACGTCGTCGACGCTGTCGGGCGCTTCGCCGCCATCATTGAGCTGCGCCATCCAGTTGCGGTCGACCAGGAGGAGGTGGTTCAGCGTGGCGATGATCGAGCCGGCGCAGGCGCCGACGTCCCGATCCAGCGCCTCGGCCGGGGCGGTGGCGGCGGCGGCGTAGACACGCTGGTTCGCCCAGGAATTGTAGCGGGCCAGCATCACGAAATGATTCTTCATCCCCTGCTCCAGCGGAACCGCGACCGATCGCCGGAGAATGGCGAAGACCGGCCGGGGCCGCTTTGATCTAGATCAGGCCTCGCCCGCAACGGAAGCCGCGGCTTGTCGCGTCGTCGGCCCGCTGCTAAGAGCCTGCCGATCATTTTTCCGATCTTCCACCAATCCAACAATCCGTGAGGTTTCCCATGGCGATCGAGCGCACATTCTCGATCATCAAGCCCGACGCGACCGACCGTAACCTGACCGGCGCGATCAACGCGGTGATTGAGCAGGCCGGCCTGCGCATCGTGGCCCAGAAGCGCATCCGCATGTCGCGCGCCGAGGCCGAGACGTTCTATGCCGTCCACAAGGCGCGGCCTTTCTTCGGCGAGCTGGTCGAGATGATGACCTCGGCGCCGGTGGTGGTGCAGGTGCTGGAAGGCGAGAACGCGGTGGCGAAGTACCGCGAGATCATGGGCGCGACCAATCCGGACAGCGCCGCGCCGGGCACCATCCGCAAGCAGTTCGCCAAGTCGATCGGCGAGAACTCGGTGCATGGCTCCGACTCCGTCGAGAACGCGGCGATCGAGATCGCCCAGTTCTTCTCGGGCAACGAGATCGTCGGCTGAGCGGGCTTCGGTCCGGCGGCGGATGCCGGTTTTCGGCCCGATTGGCCGCTTATGTCTGACCGGACGGCCCGGCGTCGCCAGTGCGCCGGGCTCGTCATTGAAGCGTGGGGACGGTTTCGCCCTCACGGCGTGCCGGCAGCGAAGCCGGCCTGTTGCGATCCTACCCGGCCGCGCAGATCGCCGGCCGCGCACGGGACTTTCCCCGCGAGACTGCCCCCGAAGAGACTATCCCCCAATGTCCCTCGATCAGCCAGCATTCTGGCTCGCCGCTCTCCAGATCATCTGGGTCGACATCCTGCTGTCGGGCGACAATGCGGTGGTCATCGCGCTCGCCTGCCGCCATCTGCCGCCGCAGCAGCGCCTGTGGGGCATGATCCTGGGCGCGGGAACGGCGGTGGCGCTGCGCATCGCGTTCGCCGGTGTCGTCACCGAACTGATGAGCCTGCCCTATCTCAAGCTGGTCGGCGCTGCCCTCCTGGTGTGGGTCGCGGTCAAGCTGGTGGTTCCGGCCGAGAGCCATGCGGAAGGCGAACTCGCCCCGGCCGACAGCCTGTGGCGGGCGGTGCGCATCATCGCCATCGCCGATGCGGTGATGAGCCTCGACAATGTCATCGCCATCGCCGCGGTGGCGCGCGGCGAACTGATCCTGATCGTGTTCGGCCTCATCGTCAGCATTCCGCTGATCGTCGCCGGCAGCGCCATGCTGATGCGTCTCCTGGAGCGCTACCCGGTGATGATCTGGGCCGGCGCGGCGCTGCTCGGCTGGGTGGCGGGCGAGATCGTGGTGAGCGAGCCGCTGATCATCGACCTCTATGGCTCCAGGCTTCCCCATCTGCTGGAACTGACGGTCGCCGCCTCGGGCGCGCTGCTGGTTCTGGCCATCGGCTGGGTTCTGGCGCGCCGCCGGCGGCGCCCGGACGTCATCGAGGAACTCTGATCGCGCCGGCGACACGTCTGTTGGGATGAAAGACCATGATTGCGCTCGCGCGCACCGCCCTCGTCGTTCTCTGTCTCGCGCCCGCCGCCGCCCTGGCGGGTGGCGTGCCGCCGGAGGAGGGGGCATTCCAGCCGGCTCAGCAGAGCCGGGTCCAGCCGGGCGGACCGAAGGCGCCGCCGCAGGCCGTGAGCCAGAGGCCGCTGTTCGGCCAGCCCGAGCCGCGGCCGAACCCGCTTTATGTCGTGCCGCCGCCGCCGGACGGCGGCATTCGCACGGCCGAGCAGGTGCGCCTGCGCCTGCAGGACGTCTGCATGTACCGCTCGGCCGAGGGCGACAAGCCGGACGAGACGGCGCCGGCGCGCTGCGGCTGCTGGTCGAAGACCGTCGCCAAGACCTTCTCGCCGGACGACATCGCCGCCTTCGACGCCAGCGACCAGATGCCCGAGGGCATTCGCGAGCGCGCCAACGCCGCCTGGGACGCCTGCCAGGGCCGCCGGGGCTGATAGGGTTTCCGGTTTATCCCTTCGGGATGCCGGAAACCGCATGACCTGCTTTCCGGCCTTCAGGGCCGCAGCACCGCATCAATGGTGGTCGTGGTGGCACAGCCGGTGATCGGCCAGCACCTCGATCACCCGGCAGTCGCACACCCGGCCGTGGCCGCACTCAGCCACCATGCGCTCTAGCTCGGCGCGCAGCGCGGTGAGGCGGGCAATTCGATCCTCGACCTCGGCGAGGTGGCGGCGGGCGATGCGGTCGGCCTCCGCGCACGGCGCCTGCGGCTCGCTGCTGAGGCGCAGCAGGGCGCGGATGGCCTCGACCTCGAACCCCAGTTCGCGGGCATGGCGGATGAAGCTGAGCCGCTTCACGGCCTCGGCGTCATAGACGCGCCGGTTGCTGGCCGTGCGCGCGGGCGGCGGCAGAAGGCCGATCTCCTCATAGAACCGGATGGTCGGCACCTTCACGCCGGCCTTGCGCGACAGGTCGCCGATCGACAGGGAACCCATGCACTTGCCCCTTGATCCTCTAGTGACTGGAGACTGTAGCGTCGCACGCTGACACACGAAAGAAGGGCTCGACGATGTGTGATGGGTGCGAGGATGGGGTCCGGACCGCGGCGGTGCATACGATCGCAGCCGCCCCGTCCGCTGCGGCATGTTCCGGCGGTGCCTGCGGCTGCCACGGCAATCCGGTGTTCGACGGGATGGATCCCCGCTACCGGCGCGTGCTGTGGACGGTGATCGCTCTCAACGGCGCGATGTTCGTCACCGAGCTGGCCGCCGGCCGGGCTGCCGGATCGCAGGCGCTGCAGGCCGACGCGCTGGATTTCCTCGGCGACACGCTGACCTACGGCATGAGCCTTGCCGTAATCGGCATGTCGCTCCGGGTCCGGGCGACGGCGGCCCTGGTCAAGGGCATGAGCCTGTCGCTGATGGGGCTGTGGGTGCTGGGCTCGACCGCCTATCAGCTTCTCTATCTCGGCGTGCCGCGGGCGGACGTGATGGGGGTGGTCGGGCTCATGGCGCTCGCCGCCAACCTCGCCAGCGTGCTGCTGCTGATGCGCTACAAGGACGGCGACGCCAATGTGCGCTCGGTGTGGCTGTGCTCGCGCAACGACGCCATCGGCAATGTCGCGGTGATGGCGGCGGCGGCCAGCGTGTGGGGCACCACCACGGCATGGCCGGACCTGATCGTCGCGGCGGCGATGGCCGGCCTGTTCCTCACCTCGTCGCTGCAGATCCTGCGGCAAGCGTGGCGCGAGGTTCGAACCGGAGACGATCTCGGCGCGCTCGCCGGCCACGGCCACGCGCATCCCCATTGATCGGGTTTCCGGCTGGGTCTGCCGGAAACCGGATGACATGCTGGGACCGGCCCTCTGTCATGAGACCTTCATGGTGTGTGCGGACTCTGCCGCCGCCTTGCGAGTCGGTGGGGGAGGGACAGACCATGACCAATCGAGAGGGCGCGTCCGCCCGCGCCGCGGATGCCCGCGAATCCATCGGCGTCAACACCAGCGAGCGCGAACCGTTCTGCGCGCTGCTTGCGGCGCGGAGCGCGGTCGAGGCCGACGCCAGCGAGAACCGCGGGGTCAACCCCTCGCGCGCGCCCTCGATCGGCGACCTCATCGCTTTGCGCTGCGAGCGGCGGACCGCGCTGAAAGGCATGTCGGGCGCGCTGGCAGCGGCCATGCTCGGCGGGGCGGGGGCTGCGCTGTCGCCGCGCCCGGCGGCGGCAAATCCTGCGGCAGCGGCCCCGGCTGCCCCGGCGCCGGCCGCATCCTCGCTGACATTCCCCGAACTCGCCCACGGCTATGACGAGAACCACCACGTCGCCGACGGCTATGACGCACAGGTGCTGATCCGCTGGGGCGACAAGGTGCTGGCTGATGCGCCGCCGTTCGAGCCGAGAAACCTCACCGCCGCCGCCCAGGCGAAGCAGTTCGGCTACAACAACGATTTCGTCGGCTATTTCCCGCTGCCGCGCGGATCGAAGAACTCCGACCACGGCCTGCTCACCGTCAACCACGAATATACCGACCGCCAGCTGATGTTCCCCGGCATCGGCCCGGAGGATCTCGACAGGCAGACGCTCGAGATGATCGACGTCGAGCTGGCCGCCCATGGCGTGAGCGTCGTCGAGATCAAGCGCGAGGGCGGCCGCTGGCAGGTGGTCGAATCGAGCCCCTACAACCGGCGGCTCACCGCGCTGGCCAGCGAGTTCGTCGTCACCGGCCCGGCCGCCGGCCACGGCCGGCTGAAGACCAAGGCCGACCCCACCGGCACCAAGGTGATCGGCACGCTCAACAACTGCGCCGGCGGCGAGACGCCGTGGGGCACGGTGCTGGTCGCCGAGGAGAACTTCCACCAGTATTTCCGCGGCAGCGCCGATGCCGGTCCGGAAGCCGCCAACTACAAGCGCATGGGCATCACCGAGCGCCCGGCCTATGACTGGGCGCGTTTCCACGACCGCTTCGACGTGGCGAAGGAGCCGAACGAGCCCAACCGCTTCGGCTGGATGGTCGAGTTCGACCCCTACGACCCCAAATCCGTGCCGAAGAAGCGCACCGCGCTCGGCCGCTTCAAGCACGAGGCGGCGACCACGATTCTCAATGGCGACGGCCGGCTGGTGATCTATTCCGGCGACGACGAGGCGTTCGAGTACGTCTACAGGTTCATCACCGCGGGCAAGGTCGATCTCGCCAACCCCGCGGCGAATGCCGACCTGCTCGATGCCGGAACGCTCTATGTCGGCCGGTTCGATGCCGATGGCGGGCTCACTTGGCTGCCGCTGGTGTTCGGCGAGGGGCCGCTGACCCCGGCCAACGGCTTCAACAGCCAGGCCGACGTGCTGATCGAGACCCGCCGTGCCGCCGACCTCGTCGGCGCCACGCCGATGGATCGGCCTGAGGACGTCGAGCCCAACCCGGTCACCGGCACGGTGTTCATGAACCTCACCAACAACACCAAGCGCAAGGACGACCGGCAGGATGCCGCCAATCCGCGCGCCCGCAACGCCCATGGCCACATCATCGAGATGGTGCCGCCCGGCGAGCGCGGCCGGCGCGACCACGCCGCCACCAATTACACCTGGAACATCTTCCTGCTCGCCGGCAACCCGGCCAATGACAAGGACGGCGCCCGCTATGGCGGCGAGGTCGGCGAGAACGGCTGGCTGTCGTGCCCCGACAACATGGCCTTCGACAAGCAGGGCCGGATCTGGATCTCGACCGACGGCGCGCCGAAATTCGGCATCGCCGACGGCGTGTGGGCGGCCGATGTCGAGGGGCCGGGCCGGGCGGTGACCCGCCATTTCTACCGCACCCCGCGCGGCGCCGAGATGTGCGGGCCGTGCTTCACGCCCGACAACACCACTTTCTTCGTCGCCGTCCAGCACCCGGGCGACGAGGCCAAGGCGACCTACGAGGCCCCGGCCACCCGCTGGCCCGACTTCAAGGACGGCGTGCCGCCGCGTCCCGCGGTGGTGGCGATTACCAGGAAGGACGGCGGGCCGATCGGCGGCTGACCAAACGTCATGGCCGGGCCTTGTCCCGGCCATCCACATCTTTGTTTTTATACGGTTTTCGGATGGCCGGCCGGTTTCCGCCTCACCGCCGCGTCGGGCGGAAATAGCTCTTGGGCGAGCCGCAGTCCGGACAGCGCCAATCGTCGGGCAGATCCTCGAAGGCGATGCCAGGCGGCAGCGGATGGTCGGGATCGACGAGATTGACCGGATCGCCCACCGCCGGGTCGTAGATATAGGGCTTGCAGTCGGCATTGGTGCACACCCAGCGCTGCCGGGCCTCTGCCCGCGCCCGCCCGAGGCCCGCGCCGACAAGACCGAGCGGAGCGGCCAGCGCCGCAAGCGCCAGCGCGCCGGCACGGAGCAGCAGGGAACGGCGGATGGGACTTGTTTCGGGGCCGGTCATTGGGAGCCGGTCATTGGGCGCGGGGTGGCGTGACGGTCGGCCATTCTATCCGCCGCTTCATGACAGCGGGGTGTCGAGCCTGCGGCGAGGGCCGAGAAGTGCGGCCGCTCAGCCGCCCGCCGGAAAATACCGCTCCATCATCCGGTCGCGGTAGGCCACCAGATTGGCGTGGCGCTCGATGGCGGCGCGGGTGGGGGACTCGAAGATCGGGCACAGGATGGCGATCAGCATGCCGGCGACAGTCGCGTCGGCGCCGCAGGGCGCGTTGCCCATCAGGAACGGCTTGTCGCCGAGAATGGCGGCGAGCGAGTCCA
The DNA here is from genome assembly GCF_003966715.1 of Blastochloris tepida. Lineage (NCBI taxonomy): Bacteria > Pseudomonadati > Pseudomonadota > Alphaproteobacteria > Hyphomicrobiales > Blastochloridaceae > Blastochloris > Blastochloris tepida. The sequence continues at coordinate 2,115,365 of NZ_AP018907.1, read as the reverse complement.
CCACCCGGCCGGTGAGTTGGGCCACCTCGGCGCGCGAATGCCGGCCGAAGCCCTGGCCCTTCAGCACGCCCCGGATCTTGCGCCGGATGAGAAAAATCGCGAGCTGGCGCAGCGGCGGCGGGATGCGCTTGAAGAAGGTCTTGGGGCCGTTGGTGAAATTCGTCTCGTCCATCCACCGGTCATGGACCAGCGCCCAATAGAGCTGGTCCTCGATCATCTTCTCCACCGCCCAGGCGATGCCGCGATCCTTGGCGTCGAGTCCGGCGTCGAAGTCGAAGCCGTACTTTTTCTCGATATGGAAGCGGATGAAGGTCGAGTCCGGGATCCGCGTGCCGTCATCCTCGATATAGGGCAGCTTGCCCTTGGGCGCGCGCATCATGCCCGAGGTGTCGATGCGGTAGGGCAGGCCGGCGAACTTCAGCAGCAGCTCGGCCTTGAGCACGAACGGGCTGGGGTCCGGCAGGCCGAAGGCGGGACCGAAGCCATAGAGCGTGATCATCGGGGGATCCTCAAGGAGCGGGAACGACGAGCGCCTGAGCGGCGGCAGGCTGGCCGGCCTCTGGCCGGGCGGGGTCGCTTGGCGCCGGATCGGCGCCGCCGGACGCAAGGTCGCGGGCGAGGCGGGCCAGGGCGGCCGGATAGATGACGTGCTCCTGCGCCAGCACCCGCGCGGCCAGCGTGTCGGGCGTGTCGTTTGGCAGCACCGGCACGGCCGCCTGGGCCAGGATCGGCCCCGAATCGACCTCCGGCACCACCAGATGCACGGTGCAGCCGTGGATCTTCACCCCAGCATCGAGCGCCCGCTCGTGGGTGTCGAGGCCGGGGAAGGCGGGCAGCAGCGCCGGGTGGATGTTCAGCATTCGGCCCTGCCAGCGCTCGACGAAGGCCGGCGTCAGCACCCGCATGAAGCCGGCGAGGCACACCAACTCGATGCCGGCGGCCTCAAGCTCGGCCTGCAGCACGGCCTCGAACGCCGCCCGGTCCTTGCCGAAGGGACGGCTTTCCACCACCGCCGTCCGGATGCCGGCCTCGGCCGCCAGCGCGAGCCCGCCGGCCCCGGCCTTGTTGGCGATGACGAGCGCAATTTCGGCCGGAAAGCCGGGCGCGGCGGCCGCCGCGATCAGCGCCGCCATGTTGCTGCCGCGGCCGGAGATCAGCACCGCGGTTTTGACGCGCGCCATATCAGACGCCATGTCAGACGAGGTCCAGCCGGCCGGAATAGGCGACGCGGCAGCCGTCCGGCGGCACCGCCACCACCTCGCCGAGAACGGACACCCGCTCGCCCTCGGCGGTCAGCACCTCGGTGACCCGCTTGGCGTCGGCCGCGGCGACGATCGCCACCATGCCGATGCCGCAGTTGAAGGTGCGCAGCATTTCCGCTTCCGCCACACCGCCGGCCGAGGCCAGCCACCGGAACACCGGCAGCAGCGGCACGGCGGCAAGGTCGATGCGCACGCCCAAGCCATCGGGCAGCGAGCGCGGAATATTCTCGGTGAAGCCGCCGCCGGTGATGTGGGCCAGCGCCTTGACGGCGCCGGTGGCGCGGATGGCGGCGAGCAGGCTCTTCACATAGATGCGGGTGGGCTCGAGCAGGGCCTGCCCTACCTGCACGTCGGGGGCGAACGGCGCCGCCTGATCCCACTCGAACCCGGCGTCGCGGACGATCCGCCGCACCAGCGAATAGCCGTTGGAATGCACGCCCGAGGCGGCGAGCCCCAGCACCACGTCGCCGGCCGCGACATCGCCGCGCGGCAGCAGGTGGCCGCGCTCGGCGGCGCCGACCGCGAAGCCGGCGAGGTCGAAGTCGCCGCCGGCATAGACGCCCGGCATCTCGGCGGTCTCGCCGCCGATCAGCGCGCAGCCGGCGATCCGGCAGCCCTGGGCGATGCCGCCGACGATCTCGGCGCCCTGCACCGGATCGAGCCGTCCGGTCGCGAAATAATCGAGGAAGAACAGCGGCTCGGCGCCCTGGACCACGAGGTCGTTGACGCACATCGCGACCAGGTCGATGCCGATGGTGGCAAGCCGGCCGGTCTCGGCGGCGATCTTGACCTTGGTGCCGACGCCGTCGGTGGTCGAGACCAGGATGGGATCGGTGAAGCCGGCGGCCTTGAGGTCGAACGCCGCGCCGAACCCGCCGATCTCGGCATCCGCGCCACGGCGGCGGGTGGCGCGCACCTGCGGCTTGATCAGTTGCACGAGCCGGTTGCCGGCGTCGATGTCGACACCCGCATCCGCATAGGTCAGGCCGCTTCCGGTATCGCGTCTCAGGCTCATGTCGCCCTCCCGGCAGGGGGGTTAAGGCCAAACGCGGCGGCGTGCAATGGCGGGATGCGCCGGCCGCCGCCTTCCCGAGCCGCCGTCCCAAGCTGGCTTCTCAAGCCGGCTTTCCAAGCGGGGCGGGGGCCTGTATCAACCGGATGGGTCATCCGACGTTGCGGGGGTCGGGCGTGAGCATCCCCAATCTGATCACCATCGGCCGGATTCTGCTGGTTCCGGCGGTCGTCTGGGCCATATCCGCGCAGGAACTGCATCTGGCCTTCGTGCTGTTCGTCATCGCCGGCGTGTCCGACGCGGTGGACGGCTTCCTGGCCAAGCGCTTCGGCATGGCCACCGAGCTCGGCGCCTATCTCGACCCACTGGCCGACAAGGCGCTGCTGGTCAGCATCTACCTCACCCTGGCCATTCACGGGAACATCCCCCTTTGGATCACCATCCTGGTGGTCTCCCGCGACATCATGATCGTCGGCGCCATCGTGCTGTCGGGCGTGCTGGAGAAGCCGGTGACCATTCGCCCGCTGATTGTGTCGAAGCTCAACACCGCCGCCCAGATCGTGTTCGCAGCGCTGGTGCTGGGCTCGCTGGGATTCAACCTGTCGCTGGAGCCGGTGGTGGCGGTGGCGATGTACATCACGGGCGTCTTGACGGCGGTTTCGGCCGGCGCTTATCTCGCCGAATGGACACGCCACATGGCGAGCTGAGGGTCGGCGTTCGATGGCGGACGAACCCATGACCCTCCAGAAGCAGGTGACGTTCTGGCTCGTCACGCTGGCCGTCTTCATCCTCATTCTGTGGCTGCTGCGCGGCATGCTGCTGCCGTTCGTGGCAGGCATGGCGCTGGCCTATTTCCTCGATCCGGTCGCCGACCGGCTGGAGCGGCTGGGGCTCGGCCGCCTGCCGGCGACGCTGCTCATCGTCGGCGTGTTCCTGCTGGGCTTCGTGCTGAGCGTCATCCTGCTGGCGCCGCTGCTGACCAGCCAGCTCATCGCCTTCATCCAGGGCGTGCCGGACTATGTGATGTCGCTGCAGAACCTCCTGACCAGCGAAAACCGGCAATGGCTGACGCCGATGCTGGGCAACTGGCTGCCGGACGTCCAGAAATCGCTGTCCGAGCTGGTGACGCAGGGGGCGCGGTGGCTGCTCGCCTCGCTTCAGGGCCTGTGGTCGGGCGGCACTGCGCTGATCTCGGTGGTCTCGCTGATCGTGGTGACGCCGATCGTCGCCTTCTATCTGCTCTATGACTGGGAGCGGATGATCAGCGCCATCGACAGCTGGCTGCCGCTAAAGCATCGGGATACCATCCGCGAACTGGCCCGCGAGATGAACATGGCGATCGCCGGCTTCGTGCGCGGGCAGGCCGGCGTGTGCCTGATCCTGGCCTCCTATTACGCCCTCGGCCTGATCCTGGTCGGCCTGAATTTCGGCCTGCTGATCGGCTCGATGGCCGGGCTGTTCTCCTTCATCCCCTATGTCGGCTCGCTCGCCGGCTTCCTCACCGCCACCGGCGTGGCGTTCGTGCAGTTCTGGCCGGACTGGCACTGGGTGCTGGCGGTGATGGCGGTATTCGCCATCGGCCAGATCCTGGAAGGTTACATCCTGGCGCCCAATCTGGTCGGCCACAGCGTCGGCCTGCATCCGGTCTGGCTGATGTTCGCCCTGTTCGCCTTCGGCTATCTGTTCGGTTTCGTGGGTCTTCTGCTGGCGGTGCCGCTGGCGGCGGCCACCGGCGTGCTGACGCGCTTCGCGCTCAGGCGCTATCTCGCCAGCCCCTTCTATACCGGCGTACCGCGCCCCGGCCCGGACGCCGAATGACCGTCATGCCGCTTGCCGCGCCCCACCAGCTCGTCCTCGATTTCGGACAACCGCCGAGCTTCGTCCGCGAGGATTTCGTGTCGGCTCCCTGCAATGCCGATGCGCTGGCGCTGATCGAGCGCTGGCCGCACTGGCCGGACCGCGCTGTGGCGCTGGTCGGGTCCGAGGGCACGGGCAAGAGCCATCTTACCGCCATCTGGGCCGCCCAGGCCGGCGCCAAGCGGGTGCTGGCCGAAGCGCTGCAGGAGGCCGACCTCGGCACGTTGCTCGCCACCGGCGCGCTGGTGGTCGAGGATCTCGACCCGGTGGGCGTCGACCAGCCGGTGCTGTTCCATCTGCTCAATCTGGTGCGCGAGCAGGGGGCGTGGCTGCTGCTCACCGCCCGCGCGGCACCGGCGGCCGGCTTCACCCTGCCGGACCTCGTCTCCCGCCTCCGGGCGCTGCCGGTGGCGACGCTGGCCCCGGCCGACGAGACGCTGCTGCAGGCCATGGCCTTCAAGCTTTTCGCCGACCGCGGCATCGATGCCGACCCCGGCCTCGTGCGCTATCTGCTCGCCCGCATCGAGCGCTCGGCCCAGGCCCTGGCGCGCACGGTGGCGATGCTCGACGAGGCCGCACTCGCCTTGCGCCGGCCGGTGACGCGGGCGCTGGCCGCCCAGCTTCTGCCGCAGGCGTCCGAGCCCCAGGCCCCCGAGGTTGACGCAGCGCAGGCGCCGCCGCGGGCGCGCGCCGGGCGTTGAACGCTCTGCTATAGAAGTGCCCGGCAGTTTCGCGATTTTGTCATGCGTTCGTAATAGTCAGGCTGCCGAACCCCGTTTCGGAGACCCTCATGGCCAAAGACGTTCGCGCTCGTGCCCCCGCCGAGTCTGTCGCCACGCCACCGCCGGCCAAGCCTGAATCCTTAAAGCCTGAATCCGCAAAGCCTGACTCCGTGAAGGCCGAGGCCGCCAAATCCGACACGGGCAAGCCTGACAAGGGCAAGCCGGACGGGGGCGCCAAGCCGGCCAGATCCAAGGCGGAAATGGCCAAGCCGGAACTGGCCAAGACGGAACTGGCCGAGCCGGACAGCGTCACTTTGGACAAGGCAGAGCCGGAGGCTGGCCCGGTTCTGGCCGACCAGCCCGAGCGTTTCATCAATCGCGAACTGTCCTGGCTCGATTTCAACAGCCGCGTTCTGGCCGAGAGCGAGAACGCCCACCACCCGCTGCTGGAGCGGCTGCGCTTCCTGTCGATCTCGGCCAACAATCTCGACGAGTTCTTCATGGTGCGCGTCGCCGGTCTCAAGGGCCAGGAACGCGCCGGCATCACCTCACGCAGCCCGGACGGCCTGACGCCGCACGAGCAGCTCGACCGCATCGCCGTCGAGGTGGCGCGCCTGTCCACCGAGCAACAGCGGTGCTGGCGCGAGCTGCGCCGGGAGCTTGAGCAGGTGGGCATCGTCCTGGTCGACGGCGAGACGATGACCAGGGCCGAGCGCATCTGGCTCGAAGAGTATTTCCTGCGCCACATCTTCCCCATTTTGACGCCGCTCGCCATCGATCCGGCGCACCCGTTCCCGTTCATTCCCAATCTCGGCTTCTCGCTGGCGCTGCAGCTCGTCGCCGCCGATGCGCGCGCGCTCACCGCGCTGATCCGCGCCCCCGTCAAGGTCGAGCGCTTCATCCGCATTCCCGACCAGGGCGAAGCCGGCGTGGTGCGCTTCATCTCGCTGGAGCAGGTGATGGGCCTGTTCATCGGCCGCCTGTTCCCCGGCTACACGGTGAAAGGGCAGGGCGCCTTCCGGGTGATCCGCGACAGCGATCTCGAAGTCGAGGAAGAGGCCGAGGATCTCGTCCGCCTGTTCGAGACCGCGCTTAAGCAGCGCCGCCGCGGTTCGGTGATCCGCCTGGAGATCGAGGCCTCGACGCCGCGGCCGTTGCGCAGCTTCATCCAGCGCGCGCTCGGCGTCGCCGACGATGAGACGTTCCTGGTCGATGGCATCCTCGCGCTCACCGACCTGTCGCAGATCGTCGCGCTCGACAAGCCGGCGCTGAAGTTCCCGCCGTTCAACGCGCGCTTTCCCGAACGGATCCGCGACCATGGCGGCGACTGCTTCGCCGCCATCCGCCAGAAGGATCTCATCGTCCACCACCCGTATGAATCCTTCGACGTCGTGGTGCAGTTCCTCAACCAGGCGGCGGCCGATCCCAATGTGGTGGCGATCAAGCAGACGCTCTACCGCACCTCGGCCAACAGCCCCATCGTCAAGGCGCTGGCGGAGGCGGCGGAGGCCGGAAAGTCGGTCACCGCGCTGGTGGAGCTCAAGGCGCGCTTCGACGAGGAGGCCAACATCCGCTGGGCGCGCGACCTCGAGCGCGCCGGCGTACAGGTGGTGTTCGGCTTCATCGAGCTGAAGACCCACGCCAAGCTGTCGATGGTGGTGCGCCGCGAGTCCGGTTCGCTGGTGTCCTACTGCCACGTCGGCACCGGCAACTATCATCCGATCACCGCGCGCATCTACACCGACCTGTCGTTCTTCACCGCCGACCCGATGATCGCGCGCGACGTGGCGCGCATCTTCAATTTCGTCACCGGCTATGCCGAGCCGCAGGAATTGGAGCGCATGTCGGTGTCGCCGGTGACGCTCAAGAAGAAGATCCTCGACCACATCGCTCAGGAAATGGCCCACGCCAAGGCCGGGCGGCCGGCGGGGATCTGGGGCAAGATGAACGCGCTGGTCGATCCCGAGGTGATCGACGCGCTCTATGCCGCAAGCTCGGCCGGCGTGCCGGTGGAGCTGAGCGTGCGCGGCATCTGCTGCCTGCGCCCCGGCGTGCCGGGCCTGTCGGAGAACATCCGCGTCAAGTCGATCATTGGCCGCTTCCTGGAGCACAGCCGCATCTACTGCTTCGGCAACGGCCACGGCCTGCCGCACCCCAAGGCGGCGGTCTACATCTCGTCGGCCGACCTGATGCCGCGCAATCTCGACCGGCGCGTCGAGGCGCTGTGCCCGATTCTCAACCCGACCGTGCACGAGCAGGTGCTCGATCAGATCATGGTCGCCAACCTTATGGACAACGAACAGAGCTGGCGGGTCTTGCCGGATGGCGGGTCCGAACGCATCATCCGCCCGGCGGACGAGGAGCCGTTCAATGCCCATCGCTACTTCATGACCAACCCGAGTCTGTCCGGCCGTGGAAAGTCCCTCGAAGCAACCGCTCCCCGAACCCTCACCCGGCGAATCGCCCGAAGCTGACGTGCGTGCCATCCAGGAAGTCGCCTGCGGCCGGCTGTCGCTCGGTCCGCCGGTCGCGGTCATCGACATCGGCTCCAACTCGGTTCGCCTCGTGGTCTATGAGGCGGTCTCGCGCTCGCCGACGCCGATGTTCAACGAGAAGGCGCTGTGCGGCCTCGGCCGCAATGTGGCCACCACCGGCCGGCTCGATCTCGATGCCGTCGAGAAGGCGCTGGCGGCGCTGAAGCGCTTCCGCGCGCTGTGCGACCTGCTGCAGGTCGAGCATCTCTACGTGCTCGCCACGGCGGCGGCGCGCGATGCCGCCAACGGCCAGGAGTTTATCGCGCGCGCCCGTGAGATCTGCCGCGCCGACATCGAGGTGCTGTCCGGCAAGCGCGAGGCCAAGCTCGCCGCGCTCGGCGTCATCGCCGGCACATTCCGGCCGAGCGGCGTGGTCGGCGATCTCGGCGGCGGCTCGCTGGAGCTTGCCGACATCCACGGCCACAAGATCGGCCCCGGCGTCACCCTGCCGCTCGGCGGTCTGGCGCTGCAGGACGTTTCGGCCAAGTCGCTGAAGAAGGCCGACCGCATTGTGCGCGACGCCTTCGCCGGCATCACCCAGCTTGAGGAATTGCCGGGCCGCACCTTCTATGCGGTCGGCGGCACTTGGCGCTCACTGGCGAAGCTGCACATGTCGCAGCGCGGCTATCCGCTGCGCGTGATGCACGGCTACACCCTGCCGGTGCGGGAGGCGCTGGAATTCTGCCGCCTCGTGCAGCGCGTCGACGCCTCGACGCTGTCGAAGATCGAGGTGGTGTCGGATGCCCGCCGCGCGCTGCTCGCCTATGGCGCGCTGGTGCTGGAGCACATCATCCGCATCGGCAAGCCGGCGGAGATCACGGTCTCGGCGCTCGGCGTGCGCGAGGGCCTCCTGTTCTCGCTGCTGCCCGAGAGCGAGCAGCATCGCGACCCGCTGCTGGTGGCAGCCGCGGACCTCAACGCGCTGCGCTCGCGCTCGCCGCGCCACGGCCATGAGCTGGTCGAATGGTCGGACCGCTTCATGGCCTCCACCGGCATCGACGAGACGCCGGAGGAGATGCGCGTGCGGCGCGCCGCCTGCCTGCTCGCCGATATCGGCTGGCGCGCCCACCCCGATTATCGCGGCGAGCAGTCGCTCAACATCATCGCGCACGCCGCCTTCGTCGGGCTCGACCATTCGGCGCGGGCGTTCATGGCGCTGGCGGTGTATTTCCGCCATGCCGGCCTGTCGGAGGATGCGCTGTCGCCGGCGCTGCGCGAGCTCGCGTCGCCCGGCATGCTCGATCATGCGCGCATCCTCGGCGCCACCATGCGGGTGGGCTATCTCGTCTCCGCCGCCATGCCGGGCATCCTGCCGCGCGCGCCGCTGGAGGTGGTGCAGGGCAAGCTGGTGCTGCGGCTCGAAGGCGACCTCGCCGACCTCGCCGGCGAGCGGCTGATGGGCCGGTTGCGCACCCTGGCCAAGCTGATCGGCCGCGAGCCGGTGATCGCCGCGGTGTGAGCGACGGCGCGGCGCACGCCTGAAAGTGCGTCGCTTGTCTCGTATTCATTTTTGCTTATCTTGAATACGAGGATATGCAAAGAGGTGCCGCAATGTCCCGAACCATGACCATGACGGTCCGGCTCAGCGGAGCGCTCAGCGATTTCGTCGCCGCCAATGTCGGCGAGACCGGGGCTTACGAAAACGTCAGCGAGTACATTCGGGACCTCATCCGCCGCGACAAGGAGCGGGTGGAAAAGGAGGCGTTCGACCGGCTGAAGGCGGAATTGACGCGGGCCTTTGCCGCGCCCGAGTCGTCGTACCAGCCGCTGACGGCGGCCGAAATCATCGCGCGCAACAAAGCGTAGCGCCGCGATGGCCGTGGTCCGCATCCAGGAGGCCGCATCCCACCGCCTCGATGATATCTACCGTTACACGCGCGACCGGTGGGGCACCGAGCAGGCGGATCGTTACATCACCGGCCTGTTCGAGGCGTTCGCCAGGATCGAGACGCGCGAGGTGCTGTCACGTCCGGTTCCGGCCGAGTTCGGGGTCGAGGGCTACGTCTTCCGCTATGAAAGCCACTTCGTCTATTGGCGAAAGCTCAGCAATGGCGACATCGGCATTGTGACAATCCTGCACGAGCGCATGCACCAGATCGACCGCTTCCGCGAAGACTTCGGGCTATGACGCCGCGCATCGGCGCAATTTTGCCGAGCATCGATCATCCTTCGTCGGGCCTCGTCGTCCCGGGCGAGCAACGCGAGCAACTGTCATGCGGTTTTGGGGTCTCGCCAGGGTTTGTTGTCTCGAATCATGGCGTTGAGGATGGTCAGGAGCTTTCTGGCGATGGCGATGAGGGCGACCTTGGCGGGTTTTCCGCGGGCTTTGAGGTCGGCGTAGAGCTGTTTGGCCCACGGGTTCCAGTGGATGGCGGCGAAGGCGGCGAGATAGCAGGCGCGCTTGAGCGCGCGGCGTCCGGCCTCGATATGGGCCGGCCGCCGCGCTTTGCCGCTGTCGTTGCGATAGGGTGCGCAGCCGCCGATGGCACCGGCTTGGCGGGGGCTGAACTGGCCGAGTTCGGGAGCTTCTGCGAGCAGGACGCGGGCCGTCTTGTTGGCGATCCCCGGCACCGAGGTGATGATCTTGGCCTTGGCGTCCATCGCCGGATCGGCGGCGATCAACGCCTCGATGGCCTGTTCGGCCGCGGCGACGGTCTCGCGCAGGGCGGCGATTTCGGCATCGAGCCGGGCGGTGATGGCCGCCAGGGTGGGGTGGGCCTTGCGGTTCTCGAGGCGGCGGATGTCGGCCTCGGCGCGGGTGATTTCGCGCACCCAGGCGGTCAGGTCGCTCTGCGCTTGCGAGGGCTCCGGGAACGGCCGGCAGGGGTGATGCAGCATGAAGGCGCGGATGATGCGGGCGTCGAGCGGATCGCTCTTGGCGCGCTGGCCGCAGGCCTTGGCGAACTGGCGGCAGCGCCAGCTGTCGACCTGCAGCACGGTGAGGCCGGCCTCGCGCAGCACCGCGACCGCCAGGCGTTCATAGCCGCCGGTCGGCTCCAGGCCGGCGGTGGTGAGCCCGGCCTTCACCAGGCGCCTGGCCAAGCGCTGGAGAGCCGCGGGGGTGTTATCGACGCGCTCGACCTTGGTGTCGTCGAAGGCGATGTCGAGCCAGTCCTTGGAGACATCGATGCCCACAAGGTGGGTGGCAAACGGCGTCGGGTGTGGCAGCATGGCAAGCATCCCAGGCTTGGAAGCGGGGTCAAAAGCCCCGTGCAACTGTTCGGGTTGGCTTGGGACGGACGGCCGCTTCTGCTCGCGACGGCCTCGAAGGCTCACCCGGGATACGGCGTGCCGCCCGCACCGGCTCGGGGTGGCCACCCCGAGCCGGTGCACCCATCAAAGCACAGTTCGCCGTTCCAACCCGGGATCGTCATCCGGAGAAGGCACCTCTTCCTGATGACGGCCCCGGCTCCTCGCTGCGCTCGGTCCGGGGCGACAGGAGACTGCCGGGAAAATTCCGTCAAATATCCAGCAGTTCCTCGTCGGCGAAACGGGCGCGCTCGGAGATGAAGGCGAAGCGCGCTTCCGGCTTGTTGCCCATCAGTTCCTCGATGGTGGCGGCGGTCTCGGCCCGGCGCGCGTCCTCCACCGTCACCCGCAGCAGGGTGCGCCGGCGCGGGTCCATGGTGGTCTCCTTGAGCTGAGACGCCATCATCTCACCCAGGCCCTTGAAGCGGCTGATCTCGACCTTCGAGCCTGCCCTGAATTCGCTTTTCAGCAGCCGGTCCTTGTGGGCCTCATCGCGGGCATAGACGATCTTGCCGCCGTGCGAGAGCCGGAACAGCGGCGGCACCGCCAGGAACAGATGGCCCTGCTCGATCAGTTGCGGCATCTGGCGGAAGAAGAAGGTGATCAGCAGCGAGGCGATGTGGGCGCCGTCGACATCGGCGTCGGTCATCACGATCACCCGCTCGTAGCGCAGGTCCTGCTCGCGATAGGCGGCACCGGTGCCGCAGCCCAGCGCCTGGATGAGGTCGGCGATCTGCTGGTTCTGGGCGAGCTTGTCACGGCCGGCGGAGGCGACGTTGAGGATCTTGCCGCGCAACGGCAGCACGGCCTGGGTCTGGCGGTCGCGCGCCTGCTTGGCCGAGCCGCCGGCCGAGTCGCCCTCGACGATGAAAAGCTCGGAGCCCGCCGCCTGGGCGTTGGAGCAGTCGGCGAGCTTGCCGGGCAGGCGCAGCTTGCGCACGGCGGTCTTGCGCGCGACGTCCTTCTCCTGGCGGCGGCGCAGCCGCTCCTCGGCGCGCTCCACCACCCAGTCGAGCAGCTTTGAGGCCTGGTTCGGGTTGCCGGCGAGCCAGTGGTCGAAGGCATCGCGCACCGCGCTCTCGACCAGCCGCGAGGCCTCGGTGGTGGCCAGCTTGTCCTTGGTCTGGCCCTGGAATTCCGGCTCGCGGATGAACACGCTGAGCATGGCGGCGCAGCCGGCGGTGACGTCCTCCGCCGTGATGGCGCTGGCGCGCTTGGCCTGGTTCATGCGCTCGGCATGGTCCTTGAGGCCGCGCGTCAGCGCCGAGCGCAGTCCGGACTCATGCGTGCCGCCATCCGGCGTCGGGATGGTGTTGCAGTAGGAGGAGACGAAGCCGTCATCGTCGGCGATCCACGCCACCGCCCATTCCACCGCGCCGCTGGTGCCGCCAGTCTTGGTCTTGCCGGCGAAAATCTCGGGGTGGACCAGCGTCTTGCCCTCGATGGCGGCGGCGAGGAAGTCCTTCAGCCCGCCGGGGAAGTGGAACGTGTCCTTCTCGGGCACGCCCTCGACGCCCTCCAGCAGTGCCGGGTCGCACGACCAGCGGATCTCGACGCCGCCGAAGAGGTACGCCTTCGAGCGCGCCATCTTGAACACGCGCTGCGGCTTGAACGCCACGCTCTTGCCGAAGATCAGAGGGTCCGGCTTGAAGCGCACGCGGGTGCCGCGCCGGTTGACCACCCGGCCGACCTCCTCCAGCGGGCCCTGCGGTACGCCGCGGCTGTAGATCTGGCGGTAGAGCATCTGGCCGCGCGCCACCTCGATTTCGAGATGCTCGGACAGCGCATTGACCACCGACACGCCGACGCCGTGCAGGCCGCCCGAGGTCTCGTACACCTTGGAGTCGAACTTGCCGCCGGCATGCAGCGTGCAGAGAATCACCTCCAGCGCCGACTTGCCGGGGAATTTCGGGTGGTCCTCGACCGGGATGCCGCGGCCATTGTCGGTGACGGTCAGGTAGCCGTCGGCGCCAAGCTCCACCTCGATGAAGCTGGCATGGCCGGCCACCGCCTCGTCCATGGCGTTGTCGATCACCTCGGCGAACAGGTGGTGCAGCGCCTTCTCGTCGGTGCCGCCGATATACATGCCGGGCCGGCGGCGCACCGGCTCCAGCCCCTCCAGCACCTCGATGTGCTGGGCGCCATAGCCGGCCTCGGCCGAGGCGGCGGCCCGCGCCGCCGAGCGCGCGCTGGCGGCCTTATCCGTCGTCTTTTCGGCAGACTTCATATCGGCAGACTTGGCCTTCGCCTGCTCGGCAGCGCCGAACAGGTCACTCGCCTGTCCGCTCTTGGCTTTGCTCATCAATCCTGTCCGGTTCGGTCGCGATTCGTTCAGGTTGGATGATGCCAGATTGGGGCGGGAGAGGGGACGGCGCGCCGGCACGAGGCTGACGCGCGCCCACCGACCGGCTAGAGTTGCGCCATGAGCCCCGCCCGCCGTCCCACCGACAACGCCGTCTTCGGCCCGCTGACCGGCGGCTCGCCCGAGCCGACCTATGGCGGCGTGCTGTCCTTCATGCGCCGCCGCTACAGCCGCCAGATCCAGGGCGTTGACGTAGTGGTGTGGGGCGTACCGTTCGATGCCGCCACTTCCAACCGGCCGGGCGCGCGTTTCGGACCGCAGGCGATCCGCCGTGCCTCGGCGATCTTCGACGGCGACCCGCAATATCCGTTCGGCCTCGACCCCTATGAGCGGCTGACCGTGGTCGATTGGGGCGATTGCGCGCTCGATTACGGCCGTCCGGCAGCCGCCACCGAGGAGATCGCCGCCCAGGCCGGCGAGATTCTCGCCTCCGGCGCTCAGCTCGTCACGCTCGGCGGCGACCATTCGATCACGCTCGGCCTGTTGCGCGCCCACGCCACCCGGCACGGACCGCTGGCGCTGGTGCAGTTCGACGCACACCAGGATACCTGGCACGCCAAGGACGCCGCCCGCATCGACCATGGCAGCGTCACCGCTCGCGCGGTTGCCGAGGGGCTGGTCGATCCTGCCCGCTCGATCCAGATCGGCGTGCGCACCGTGGCGCCGGCCACCTGCGACCTCGACATCATCGACGCCTACACCTTCGCCGAGATCGGCGTGAAGGGCACGATCGAGCGCATCCGTCAGCGGGTCGGCGGCGGGCCGGCCTATCTGTCCTTCGACATCGACGCGCTCGACCCCGCCTTCGCGCCCGGCACCGGCACGCCGGTGGCCGGCGGCCTCACCAGCCGCGAGGCGCTGACGGTGCTGCGGGCGCTCGGGCCGATCGACTGGCGCGGCATGGACGTGGTGGAGGTGTCGCCCCCCTACGACCACGCCGACATCACCGCCATCGCCGCCTCGGCCATCGCCATGCACTATATCGGGCTGCTTGCGGAGCGGCGCCGCGCATGAGCCTCACTGCGCCGCTGGTGGTGCACGGGCGGCTGCGGCCCGGCGAAACCGCGCTGGTCTTCGGCGATGACCGCCTCAAATGGGCCGATCTGGACAGGGCGGTGACGCGCCTTGAAGCACTCATCACCTCCCGGGTGCCGGCCGGGCAGGGCGTGGCGCTCAGCCTGCCCAATTCGCCGGCGCTGGTGCTGCTGGTGCTCGCCGCCTGCCGCGCCGGCCGCGAGGCGCAGGTTTTCGACCCCGGCTGGCCGGAGGCGACGGCGCGCCGTGTCACCGAGCGGCTGAAGCCGGCCTGGACCGTCGCCGGCCTCGATCTGGACATCCCGTTCGCGCAAGTATCCGACGCGCTGGGCGCACCGGCCGATCCGCCTCCGCTGGCCGAGCCGTCGCCGGACCTGCCATTCTATGTCGGCTTCACCTCGGGCTCGACCGGGATTCCCAAGGGGTTTCGCCGCAGCCAGGCGTCCTGGATCGCCAGCATCGCGGGTGAGGCCGAGGTGTTCGGGCTCGACCATACCGGCACCGTGCTGGCGCCGGGCGCGCTGGTGCACTCGCTGTTTCTCTATGCCGTGGTGCGCGGGCTCCATGCCGGCGCCAAGGTGGTGTTCGGGCCGCGCTTCTCGGCCCGCGCCGCGCTTGCCGCGATCGAGCGCGAGGACGTGCGCGTCCTCTATGCCGTACCGACCCAGCTTCTGATGCTGATCGAGGCCGCCGAGCGCGCCGGGCAGGGGCCGATCAAGCGGGTGACGCGGGTGCTGTCCTCCGGCGCCAAATGGCCGCCGTCCGAGACGGCGCGCCTCAAGCGGCTGTTTCCGAACGCCGCGTTTGCCGAGTTCTATGGCGCGTCCGAACTGAGCTTCGTCGCCTATGCCGATGAGAGCGCGCCGGCCGATTCAGTCGGCCGGCCGTTTCCCGGCGTCGAGGTGACGATCCGCGATGCCTCCGGCCGCCGCCTGCCGGTGGGGCGCACCGGGCGGGTGTACGTGCGGAGCGCTCTATGCTTCCTGGAATATGCCACCGGCGAGGAGCCGGCGCTGAGGCGGGAAGGGGAGGCCCTATCGGTCGGCGACATGGGGTTTTTCGATGCCGGGGGCTTCCTGCACCTCGTCGGCCGCGCCGACCGCATGATCATTTCCTCGGGCCGCAACATCCATCCGGAGGAGATCGAGGCGGTGCTGCGCCGCCATCCGGATATCGCCGAAGCGGCAGTGCTGGGCGTCGCTGATGCCAAGCGCGGCACCCGCCTGCAGGCGATCATCAAGCCGGCCGGCCAGCCGCCGACAGCGGCCGAACTGATGGCGTTCGCCCGCGCCCATTTGCCGGCGTCGAAGGTTCCCCGCCACGTCGCGGTCCTGGCCGAGTGGCCGCACACCGCCTCCGGCAAGACCGATTTCGCCGGCGTGGCGCGGGCGTGGCAGGCCGGCGCCTGCGCGGCGCTGGCATGAGCGCCGTCATCGTCGCCGCCCGCCGCACCGCGGTCGCCCCGCGCGGCGGCGCGTTCGCGCAAATCGAGCCGCACGACCTCGCGCGCCGGGTGATCGCCGCCGTGCTGGCCGATGCCGGGCTGGCGCCGGACGCGGTCGAAGACGTCATCCTCGGCAACGCCCTCTATGGCGGCGGCAATCCGGCGCGCCGCGCCGCACTCGCCGCCGGCATCCCCGAGACCGTGCCGGCGCTGACGCTCGACAGCCAATGCTGCGCCGGGCTCGACGCCATCCTGCTGGCCGCCGAGCGCGTCGAAGCGGGCGCGGCGGACGTGATCGTCGCGGGGGGCGTCGAGAGCTTCAGCCGGGCGCCGATCCGCCAGCACCGGCCGCGCGGGCCGGGCGAGGTGCCGGTGGCCTATGACCGACCGCCCTTCACGCCCTGGCCCGAGCGCGACCCCGACATGATCCCGGCCGCGGCAGCGCTTGCGGCCGAACTCGGCTTCCCGCGCGCGGCGCAGGAGGCGTTCGCGGTCGAGAGCCACCGCAAGGCGCTTGCCGGCTCGGCGGCCGGCGAGATCGTGGCGGTGGCGGATCTTGGGCGCGACGCCTTCACCCGCGCGCTGACGCCGGCCGCTGCCGCCCGGCTGAAGCCGCTGGCGGGCGAGGGCGCCCATGCCGTCACAGTGGCCACAGTCGCGGTCGAGGCCGATGCGGCGGCCGCGGTGCTGGTGGCGAGCGAATGCCGGCTCGGCGCGTTCAGGCTTCCGGGCCGGCCGCTGCGTATTTTGGCCGGGGCGCGGTGCGGCGGCGACCCGGTCCGGCCCGGCCTCGCGCCGATCGCGGCCGCCCGCGCCGCGCTGGAGCGCGCGGGTCGTAGGGTGGGCGACCTCGCCACGGCCGAGATCATGGAGGCGTTCGCGGTGCAGGCGATGGCCTGCATCGACGGCATCGGGCTCGATGCGGGGATCGTCAACCGCTCCGGCGGCGCGCTGGCCCGCGGCCACCCGATCGGCGCCTCCGGTGCGATTCTCGCGGTAAGGCTATGGCACGAGCTGCAGCGCGAGCGCCCCGGCGCCACCGGCCTTGCCGCCATCGCCGCGGCCGGCGGCCTCGGCAGCGCGCTGGTGGCGGACGTGTAGGCGGGGCCGTGCGGAGAATGGACGGCCTATTCTCCGCATAAAATGCGGAGAATAGCGTTGTGCGAGCGGTGAAGACCGAGCACAATCGCCGCAACGGGTGCGGAGAATATGCCTTATATCCACGAACTGCCCGGCTGGCCGATGTTCCGCTGGGACCAGACGGCAGTGGCAGACACACTTGCCGCCGTACGCTTCCGCCAGGGCAGGCTGATCGGCCAAATGGAGGAACTCGGCTTTTCCCTGCGCAGTGAAGCCATGCTGCGTACGCTCACCGAGGATGTTCTCAAATCCAGTGAGATTGAGGGCGAAATCCTCGACCGCAATCAGGTTCGCTCATCTGTCGCCCGTCGTCTGGGCCTGGACGTTGGCGGGCTCGTGCCGACGGATCGCGACGTGGAGGGGGTTGTCGAGATGACCCTCGACGCAACCCAGAACTACCGCCACGCGCTGACCAGCGAACGGCTGTTCGGTTGGCACGCAGCGCTGTTCCCGACTGGGCGCAGCGGCATGCGCAGGATCGCGGTCGGCATGTGGCGCGATGACAGATCGGGACCGATGCAGGTGGTTTCGGGGCCGTTGGGGCGCGAGCGCGTACACTTTGAGGCGCCGAAGGCAACGCGCATCGCAATGGAGATGGCAGGCTTTCTGGCCTGGTTCAACCGCGAGCCAGGCACGGATCCCGTTCCTGTCGATCCCGTCCTCAAGGCCGGCATCGCACACCTTTGGTTCGTGACCATCCATCCGTTCGAAGATGGCAACGGACGTATCGCGCGCGCCATCGCGGACATGCAGCTTGCGCGCTCCGAGCACAGCTCGCAACGCTTCTACAGCATGTCGGCGCAGATTCGCCGGGAGCGCAGGACGTACTACGATAATCTTGAAGCAGCACAGAAAGGTGACATTGACATCACCGTATGGCTGACATGGTTTCTGGCTTGCCTGTCACGTGCCTTCGACAGCACTGAAACCATTCTTGCGCACGTTCTGGCGAAAGCGCGGTTTTGGGAGATGCATGCAGACCGAACCTTCAACGATCGGCAGCGAGACATGCTGAACCGTCTGCTCGACGGGTTCGACGGAAAGCTCACATCCTCCAAATGGGCCGTCATCGAAAAATGCTCGGCCGACACGGCTCTGCGGGACATCAATGATCTGGTGGAACGGGGGATCCTGGCCCGGGATCCAGGGGGAGGGCGAAGCACAAGCTACTCGCTGGTCGACGTGGATTTTGGCTGATCAAGCGGGAGTGTCGTTTTCCGGGTGCCGAAAGCTCAGTCTCGAACCGGGATAGTCGGCGAGCCTGCGTCCAAGGTCACGCCGTGGATCTCCTGAAACGTGATCTCCTGAAATTGGATGAGGCAGGCCGCTTTTGATCTGGCCGGCCGAACGTGCCGCAAAAGCCAGCCTTGACAGCGTTCGGCGTTCGGCCGATGTGCGCGGCAAGGAGAAAGCCCATGGTGAAGAAGGCCAGGATCGGCATTCTTGGCGCGTCCGGCTACACCGGCGCCGAGCTGGTGCGGCTCGGCCTGCGCCATCCCCATTTCGAACTCGCCGTGCTGACCGCCGACCGCAAGGCCGGGCAGGCGATGGCCGACGTGTTCCCGCAGTTCGCGCCGTTCGATCTGCCCAAGCTGGTGGCGATTGAGGGGCTCGACTGGCGGTCGCTGGCGCTCGATCTGGTGTTCTGCGCGCTGCCGCACGGCACCACCCAGCTGGTGCTGAAGGAGCTGCTGGACACCGCGCCGGCCACCCGCGTGGTGGATCTGTCGGCCGACTTCCGGCTCGACGACCCCGCCGCCTACGAGACGTGGTACGGCCACCCGCATCAGGCGTTGTCGCTGCAGAGCGAGGCGGTCTATGGTCTCGTCGAGATCTACCGCAAGGAGATCAAGGGCGCGCGGCTGGTCGCCAATCCCGGCTGCTACACCACCACCTGCGAGCTGCCGCTGATCCCGCTGCTCAAGCGCAAGGCGATCGAGCCCGACGAGATCATCATCGACGCCAAGTCCGGCATGACCGGCGCCGGCCGCTCGGCCAAGGAGGCGATGCTGTTCTCGGAGGTCTCCGAGGGCTTCAACGCCTATGGCATCGCCCGCCACCGCCACATGGCCGAGCTCGACCAGGAATTCTCCAAGGCTGCCGGCCAGGACGTGATCGCCACCTTCACGCCCCACCTCGTGCCGATGAATCGCGGCATCCTCGCCACCATCTATGTGCGGCTGCGCAAGGACCGCACGGCGCGCGACCTGCGCTCGATCCTCGCCGAGGCCTATGACAGGGAGCCGTTCGTCCACGTGCTGCCCTATGGCGACATGCCGCAGACGCGCCATGTGCGCGGCTCTAACATGGCGATGATCGGCGTCGCCGAGGACCGTCGGGAAGGCGCCGCCATCATCGTCTCGGTGCTGGACAATCTGGTGAAGGGCGCTTCCGGTCAGGCGATCCAGAACGCCAATCTGATGCTGGGCTTCCCCGAGACCGCCGGGCTGGAGCAGATCGCACTGTTTCCCTGACACGGTTTCCGGCTTGATCAGCCGGAAACCGAAGGAATGGAGCAGGCCGCGTTCACCCCGCCGGCTGGCCGGCGGGCGCACCCTGTTGCCGGGCGTTGAACGTGTCGATCATGCCGCGGGCGATCTCCCGCTCGCCCATGATCACCACGTCGGCGCCGAGCCCGATCATATGCTCGACCTCGTCGTCGCGGTGGGCGCGGGCGATGATCTGCACCGTCGGATTGGCGGCACGCGCCTGCCGGATCACCTGTCCGGCCTCGAACGCTTCCGGGATGGCGATGATCACGAACTTCGCCTGATCGAAGTTCGCCGCCTTCAGCACCTCGGGCTGGGCGGCATTGCCGGCGATCGTGTCGATGTTCGCCTGCTGCAGCTTGGCGATCAGGTCGTCCGAGGCCTCGATCACCAGGAACGGCTGGTGGTCCTTGGCCAGCGCATCGCCGATCAGCCGGCCGACCCGGCCATAGCCGACCAGGATGGTGTGGCCGGTGAGCGTGGTGGCGTCGGTGCGCGGCTTGGGCGGCGCGGCCGGCTCGCCCGGCGCAGCGGGGGCTTCGTCCTCCCGCTTGAGGAGGCGCTGGTTCAGCCGGTCGATGACGGCGAAGATCAGCGGGTTGAGCAGGATCGACAGGATGGCGCCGGCCAGGATCAGGCCGAGGCCCTCGACCGGCAGCAGCTTCAGCTTGACCCCGAGCTCGGCGAGGATGAACGAGAATTCGCCGATCTGGGCGAGGCTGGCGGAGATGGTCAGCGCGGTGGCGGTGGGATGGCCGAAGGCGCGCACGATGACAAAGGCCGCCGCCGACTTGCCGACGATGATGATCAACAGCGTCGCCAGCATCGGCCAGGGCTCGCGAATGATGCTGAGCGGGTCGAACAGCATGCCGACCGACACGAAGAAAAGCACCGCGAAGGCGTCGCGCAGCGGCAGGGTCTCCTGGGCGGCGCGCTGGCTGAGCGGCGATTCGCTCAGGATCATGCCGGCGAAGAACGCCCCCAGCGCCAGCGACACGCCGAACAGCTTGGCCGCGCCGAACGCCACGCACAGCGCGATCGCCAGCACCGCCAGCCGGAACAGCTCGCGCGAGCCGGTGTGGGCGATGTAATGCAGCAGCCAGGGGATGACGCGCCGCCCCACCACCAGCATGACGCCGACGAACAGGCCGACCTTGACGACGGTGAGCGCCAGCACGCCGCCAAGCCCGAGGCCGAAGCGGGCCGCGAGCGGATCGGAGGCCAGCTGCTCGGTGCTGCCGCCGAGCAGCGGCGCGACGGCCGGCAGCAGCACCAGCGCCAGCACCATCGCCAGATCCTCGACGATCAGCCAGCCGACCGCGATGCGCCCGCGCTCGGTCTCCATCAGGTGGCGTTCCTGGATCGCCCGCAGCAGCACCACCGTGGAGGCCACGGACAGCGCAAGCCCGAACACCAGTCCGCCGCCCACCGTCCAGCCCAAGCCGAGCGCGAGCGCGAGCCCGAACACCGTCGCAACCGCGATCTGCACGATGGCACCGGGCAGCGCGATGGCCCGCACCGACAGAAGGTCTCTGAGCGAGAAATGCAGGCCGACGCCGAACATCAGCAGGATGACGCCGATCTCGGCCAGTTCCGTCGCCAGCTTCTGGTCGGCGACATAGCCCGGCGTGAACGGCCCGACCGCGACGCCGGCAAGGAGATATCCGACCAGTGGCGGCACCTTGAACCTCTGCACCACCGCGCCGAACAGGAAGGCCAGCCCAAGGCCGGCGACAATGGTGGCGATCAGCGGGGTGTCGTGCGGCATCCTCGTCCTGTCTTGCTCGTACTGTCGTGCTCGTCCTGTCCTGGGGGGGGCAAGGTTCGCAGCCCGGACGGCTCGGCCCCGATTTCGCATGGGCCTCATGTCCAGGGCGCAAACCTCATCTGCCGGCCGGCGTCGCCGCCCGGGTGCCCCCGGTCATATCGCCCGTAGCGTCAAGTCAGGGCAAGCCCGAAATGCCGGATGGATGAGGTCCCTTCCGGCCGATCGGGCCGTTCGCCGCATCGGCGTGGCAGGCCTTCAGCGGCGCTCACGGCCGTGGAACGCGCGCAACATGATGATGCGGTCACCCTCCAAGCGGTATTGGAGGATGTAGCTGGCGTTCAACACCCGCAGCACGATCTCGCGAAGGTCGGGACGGCCCGCAAGCAGCCGCCCTAGTGGTCCGACCCTGACATTTGCATCCGCAAATGTCAGGATAAGTCGGCCCACAAACTATTGATTCTGTGGATGAAATCCGACTTGTGGGTGCCAAGCGTCGGATTTCATCCACTTGCGCGGGATGGTCGACCAGGACGGACGTCTCGGCAAGAATGGCGTGGGCGATTTGTCCAGCAAGCTCAGGATAATGCTCGTGAAGAAAGGCCGCGAACCGGTCGAGATCGGCAAGCGCATCCGCCGACCAGACGAGCTTCACCGCTCCGACCACGGTTTGAAGGCGGGCGTGCCCCAGGTCGCGAGCCAAGCCGAGACGTCATCATGGGCGACGACCGGACCTGCCGCAGCAGCACAGGCGCGGCGATCCAGTTCAGCGATGTCGTCATCTCCTGCGTCCGCCGGGCCGGAGGCCCAGCGCATCATCAGACGCGCAATCTCGTCCTGCTCTCCCGCCGGGAGCCGCCGCACCGCTTCCAAGGCCTGATCAAGCAGCTTCGTCATCGAAAAACGCTAACATGGAACGCCGGATCGCGGAAGAATGGCGAACACGAGACCGAAACCTGCATGATGATGCGAACTCTCGCCCCGCAATCCGGCGCTCCTCTCAATCCTTCATCTTCACATAGCTGCCCGGTGCGTCCTCGATCGGCGGATATCTGCCGGTGCCGGGGATGCGGGCGGGCACGGGGGTGCTGCCCTGCTTGCGGATCCACTCCAACCAGTACGGCCACCACGAGCCCGGGTGCTCGGTGGCGTGCTTCAGCCAGGTGTCGTAGCTGCCGGCCGGCTTGGGCCCGGTCCAGAACTGGTATTTCTGCTTGGCCGGCGGGTTGACCACACCGGCGATGTGGCCGGAGCCGGCCAGCACGAAATCGACCTTGCCGCCGAAATAGCGCGATCCCAGGAACGCCGAGCGGGCCGGCGCGATGTGATCCTCGCGCGTGGCAAGGTTGAAGATCGGGATGGTGACGTCCTTCAGGTTCAGCACATGGCCGAACATCACCATCTTGCCCTTGGTCAGGGTGTTGTTGAGGTAACAGTTGCGCAGATAGAAGGAGTGGTTGGCGGCCGGCATGCGCGTGGAATCGGAATTCCAGTACAGCAGGTCGAACGGGAAGGGCGCCTTGCCCTTGAGATAATTGTTGACGACGTAGGGCCAGATCAGATCGTTCGACCGCAGCAGGTTGAACGCCATGGCCATCTTGTTGCCCGAGAGGTAGCCCTGCTCGGCCATCTTACGCTCGATGGCGGAAACCTGATCGTCGTCGACAAAGATCTTCAGGTCGCCGGCATGGGTGAAGTCGACCTGGGTGGTGAACAGCGTCGCGCTCTTGATCCGCCGGTCGCCCAGATGCGCCATGTGCGCCAGCGTCACCGACAGCAGCGTGCCGCCGACGCAATAGCCGATGGCGTGCACCCCGTCCTCGCCGGTCACCTCGCCGATGATGTCGAGCGCGGTCAGCGGCCCCTCGGTCACATAGTCGTCGAACCCCTTCTGGGCGAGGCGGGAATCCGGATTGACCCAGGAGATCGTGAACACCGTGAGCCCGTTCTCGACGCACCAGCGGATGAAGGACTTCTCCGGGTTGAGGTCGAGCACGTAGTATTTGTTGATCCAGGGCGGCACGATCATGATCGGTGTCTTCAGCACCGTCTCGGTGACCGGCGAGTATTGGATCAGCTGCATCAGCTCGTTCTGGAAGATCACCTTGCCCGGCGTGTTGGCGAGGTTCTTGCCGACCTCGAAACGCGACGGGTCGGACTGGCGGATCTTCAGCGAGCCGCGGCCGGCCTCGATGTCCTCGGCCAGCATCTTCATGCCGCGCACGAGATTTTCACCGCTGGATGCCAGCGTCTCGCGCAGCACTTCGGGATTGGTCAGCACGAAGTTGGAGGGCGAGATCGCCGCCGCGAGCTGGCGCATGTAGAAGTCCGCCTTCTGGCGGGTGCGGTCGTCGATGTCCTTGGCGTCCTTGACCAGCGCCTCGGCCCAGCCGGCGGTGATCAGATAGGCCTGCTTGAGGAAGTCGAAGAACTGGTTCGAGGACCATTCGGGGTCCTTGAAGCGCAGGTCGCGCGGGTCGGGCGTCACGGCCGGTTCGGCCGGTTCGCCGGCCAGCCGCTTCAGCGAGGAGCGCCACAGATCCATGTAGCCGGTGATCAGCCGGGTCTGGGCCTCCACCGTGCGCTGCGGATCCGCCATCCAGTACTCGGCGAGGTGGCCGAGCGTCTTGATCATGTCGGCCGTCTCTTCGGTCAATTCGGCGGCGACCTGGCCCTTCTCGCGCGGCTTGAGGTAGGAGGCCATCACATGGCCGCTCTCCTCGACCAGCCGGCCGAGATTGCGGGCGAATTCCTCAGGATCGAAGCCGCCGATCCGCCCGTCGATCCCCTCCGGCAGCAGCGGATGGGCCGAGCCCGCCTTGGCGGGTTCGGGCCTCGAGGATTCGGTCTTTGCGGGCTCAGTCCTTGCGGGCTCGGGTTTGGCGATCCGGGGCTCCGCCGTCTTGAGCCTTGCCGGTGCCGGCGCCTCGGCCGCCGGCGGCACGGCTTTCGCCGCCCGGGTCTTGCCCGCTCCGGCCTTGCTCGCTCCGGTCTTCCCGGGCTTTGACCTGCCCGAATCGGTCTTGCCCGAATCGGTCCCGGTCGTCGCCGCGGCCGGCGTGACGCCCCCGCCCGTGTTGGGTGCCTTCGCCGTCTTCGTCGCCTTCGCCGGTTTGGCCTGTCCGGCCGGCTCGCTCTGTCCGGCCGGCTTGGCCCGCTTGGCCGATTTGGCCCGCCCGCTTGACTTACCCCGCCCGCTTGACTTGGCGGGCTCGCTGGGCTTCGCAGCCTCGTTGGGCTTCGCGGCCTTGGCCTTCGGCGGGGGTGGCGCGCTGGTGCTCTCGACCGGATTCATCGGCGCATCGCCGAACCGGACCGGGTCGATCTTGGTGGTTTCGTCCATGGTCGTTTCCCTGTGCCGGCCGTAATTGAGATCTCGGCCGTCGTCTCGCTTCCGCCATGATAACCGGCCAGGGCTTTGCCGCCGAGAGGATCGGGGACACAATCGTGACGATTGGGATGGACCGCCGTCGATTGCTTGCCGCTGTGGCGATAACCGGGCTGGCGCTCGGCGGTTGCGCCAGCTCCGACCTGTTCCATGACGTGCCGGACGAAAAGACGCCGCAGCCGGCCTATCCCAATGTCGGCGAGCTTCCGCCCGACCGGCCGCGGCCGCCGCTGACCGCCGAGGAGCAGGCGCGTACCGAGGCCGAACTGAAGGGGCTCGCGGCAACACGCCGCAAGGCGGTCGAGCGTTCGCTCGAGTCGGACCAGTGACCGATACGGAACAATGACAAGGGCGTGGCTTTTCGCCTGAATTCGGTCGCGATCGGTGGTAATAAGCCGTATTCACCGCATCCAGTCGATTCAACCTGTCGAGCTGTCCCGTGACTATGGAAGAGTTTTACCGCATCCGCCGTCTGCCGCCCTACGTCTTCGAGCAGGTGAACCGCGTGAAGGCGGCGGCTCGCAACGCGGGCGTCGACATCATCGATCTCGGCATGGGCAACCCCGACCTGCCGGCTCCGGCCCATGTGGTCGAGAAGCTGAAGGAGACGGTCGGCAAGCCGCGTACCGACCGCTACTCCGCCTCCAAGGGCATTGCCGGTCTGCGCCGGGCGCAGGCCGCCTATTACGGGCGCCGCTTCGGCGTGAAGCTCGATCCCGACCGTCAGGTCGTCGCCACCCTGGGCTCCAAGGAAGGCTTCGCGAACATGGCGCAGGCCATCACCGCGCCGGGCGACGTGGTGCTGGTGCCGAATCCGAGCTACCCGATCCACGCCTTCGGCTTCCTGATGGCCGGCGGCGTCATCCGCTCGGTGCCGTGCGAGCCGACGCCGGACTTCTTCGGCGCGCTGGAGCGCGCCATCGTCCACTCGATCCCCAAGCCGATCGCGGTCGTGGTCTGCTATCCGTCGAACCCGACGGCGCACGTCGCCAGCCTCGATTTCTACAAGGATCTCGTGGCGTTCGCGAAGAAGCACGACATCTTCGTGCTGTCGGACCTCGCTTATGCCGAGGTCTATTTCGACGACAACCCGCCGCCCTCGGTGCTGCAGGTGCCGGGCGCCATGGACGTCACGGTCGAGTTCACCTCGATGTCCAAGACCTTCTCGATGGCCGGCTGGCGCATCGGCTTCGCGGTCGGCAATGAGCGGCTGATCGGCGCGTTGGGGCGGGTGAAGTCCTATCTCGACTATGGCGCCTTCACGCCGGTGCAGGTGGCGGCCACCGCCGCGCTGAACGGCCCGGAGGACTGCATCCGCGAGATGCGCGACACCTACAAGAAGCGCCGCGAGGCGCTGGTCGAGAGCTTCGCGCGGGCAGGCTGGGAGATCCCGGCGCCCTCGGCCTCGATGTTCGCCTGGGTGCCGATCCCGGAGCCGTTCCGCAGCCTCGGCTCGATCGAGTTCTCGAAGCTCCTGATCGAGAAGGCGGAGGTGGCGGTGGCGCCCGGCCTCGGCTTCGGCGAGCACGGCGACGGCTTCGTGCGCATCGCCATGGTCGAAAACGAGCAGCGCATTCGCCAAGCCGCGCGAAACGTGCGACGTTTCCTTGAAACCGCGGACAAGACGTTGCACAACGTGGTGCCCCTGGCCGCCCGCGCCTGATCGGCTGCATCGTTTCGGACGTTTCCATTCGGACGTTTCCATGGCTGGTTCTCTCAAGGTTGGCCTCGCCGGGCTTGGCACGGTGGGGTCGTCCGTCGTTCGCATTCTCCAGGACAAGGCGGCCAAGCTCGCCGCCAAGGCCGGCCGCCCGGTCGAGCTGGTCGCCGTCTGCGCCAAGGAGGTGAGGGACAAGAACCTCGACCTCGCCACGGTGCGCTGGGTGGACAGCCCGACCGCGCTCGCCGCCGATCCCGAGATCGACGTGCTGGTCGAGTTGATGGGCGGGGAGGGCGATCCGGCCAAGACCACGGTCGAGACCGCGCTGAAGTCCGGAAAGCACGTGGTCACCGCCAACAAGGCGCTGATCGCCCGTCATGGCGCGATGCTGGCGCGCGCCGCCGAGGACCGTAACGTCGCCTTCAATTTCGAGGCGGCGGTGGCTGGCGGTATCCCGGTGATCAAGACCCTGCGCGAGGGATTGGTCGCCAACCGTATCGACCGAGTGTGGGGCATCCTCAACGGCACCTGCAACTACATTCTCACCCGGATGCTGGACGAGAAGCTGTCGTTCGAGGACTGCCTGAAGGAGGCCCAGCGCCTGGGCTATGCCGAGGCCAACCCGGCCTTCGACATCGACGGCTTCGACACCGCCCACAAGCTGGCCATCCTCACTTCGCTCGCCTTCGGCACCGAGATCGACTGCGACGCGGTCTATGTCGAGGGCGTCCGCTCGATCTCGCTGGCCGATCTGGAGATGGCCGACGAGCTCGGCTACCGGGTCAAGCTGCTCGGCGTGGCGGTGCGCACCGACTCGGGCATCGAGCAGCGCGTCCACCCGACGATGGTGCCGAAGGAGTCGCCGCTGGCCCAGGTCGGCGGCGTCACCAACGCCGTCAAGATCGACGGCGACGCGGTGTCGCTGACGCTGATCGGGCCGGGCGCCGGCGGGCCGGCCACCGCCTCGGCGGTGGTGTCGGACCTGTGCGATATCGCCCGCGGCGACCGCATCGCCCCGTTCGGCCGCTCGGTCGACCGGCTGGTGCGCCCGCGGCGCGCGCCGATGCAGCACCATGCCGGCGGCTACTACATACGGCTCGCCGCCGTCGACAAGCCCGGCACCGCGGCGACCATCGCCCGCCGCATGGCGGACGAGATGATCTCTCTGGAATCCATCGTGCAGCGGCGGCGCGGGTCGCGCGGGGAGGCGCAGGCCTCCGCGGACGCGCCGGTTCCGGTGGTCCTGATCACCTATGCGACCAGCGAGGACGCCGTCCGCCGCGCGCTCGCTGCCATCGAGCGGGACGGCGTCGTCGTCGGCTCGCCCCAAGTCATTCGGATCGAGCAGAATTGACGCCAAGCGAGGGGTTCAGCGCCATGCCTACGTCTGCGACTGCAAGTATGAGTGCGAGTGCGGCGAGTGCGAGTGCCGGACCGGTGACGCTCTTGAAGCCCAGTCCGGTTCTCGAACGCATCCTGACCCTCGAACTTGTCCGCGTCACCGAGCGCGCCGCGGTGTCGGCCGCCCGATGGCGAGGCCGCGGCAATGAGAAGGCGGCCGACCAGGCGGCGGTGGACGCCATGCGCCGCGAACTCAACCGGCTGTCGATCCGCGGCACCGTGCGTATCGGCGAGGGCGAGCGCGACGAGGCGCCGATGCTGTTCATCGGCGAAACCGTGGGCATCGGCCACGGCCCCAAGGTCGACATCGCCGTCGATCCGCTGGAAGGCACCACGATGTGCGCCAAGAACACGCCCGGCGCCATCGCGGTGATCGCCATGGCCGAGGACGGCACCCTGCTCGCCGCGCCCGACGTCTATATGGACAAGATCGCCATCGGCCCGGGCTATCCGGTCGGCACGGTCGATCTCGACATGTCGCCGGAAGAGAACGTCCACTCTTTGGCCAAGGCCAAAGGCGTGCAGCCCAGCGAACTGACCGCGCTGGTGCTCGACCGGCCGCGCCACGCCGAACTGATCAACACCCTGCGCCGCACCGGGGTGTCGGTTCACCTGATCTCGGACGGCGACGTGGCCGGCGTGGTGGCGACCGCCAAGCCGGACTCCGGCGTCGACCTCTATATCGGCACCGGCGCGGCACCCGAGGGCGTCATCGCTGCCGCCGCGCTGCGCTGCATCGGCGGCCAGATGCAGGGCCGGCTGGTGCTCGATACCGAGGCCAAGCGCGAACGCGCCGAGCGCATGGGCGTCACCGATCCGCACAAGAAGTACGAAGCCCACGAGATGGTTCGCGGCGACTGTCTGGTGGCGGCCACCGGCGTCACCGACGGCCCGGTGCTGCGCGGCGTCAAGTTCCGCGGCAATCTGATCGAGACCGAGACGGTGGTCTACCGCTCCGCCACCGGCACCACCCGCTTCATCTATGCCGAGCACCGCCAGCTCGATAAGTTCCATCTGGATTGAGCGGCAACTTCGGTTGGCGTCGTCCCGGCCAAGCGGCGGCAGCCGCGCGAGCCGGGACCGTCCGCAGGAAGCGGCTCTTTCTGCTTCTGCACGCGATCCCGGCTCGCTTTGCTCGCCCGGGAAGACAGGATGAACGGCGGCGCGCCAGCGATACGGAATGACTGAGCTGCCATCGTCCCGCCGTGCCTTTCTCAACGTCACCTGCTCGGCCGCCGGACGGCCGTGGCAGGCGCGGCTGAACGCCACCGGCGAGGCGACGGCGCTGGCGATCGCCCAGCGCCATGGCCTGCCCGATCTGTTGGCCCGCGTGCTGGCCGGGCGCGGCGTCGGCCTCGACGAGGTGGAGGATCACCTCGACCCGTCGCTCCGCAACCTGATGCCCGACCCCGACACCGTCACCGACATGGCGGCGGCGGCTGCGCGCCTCGCCGCGGCCTGCCGGAGGGGCGAGACGGTGGCGGTGTTCGGCGACTATGACGTCGATGGCGCGGCAAGTGCCGCGTTGCTGACGCTGTTCCTGCGGGCCGCCGGGCTCTATCCCCTCGTCCACATTCCCGACCGGCTGTTCGAGGGCTACGGGCCGAATGCCGAGGCGATCCGCCGCCTCGCCGCGCGCGGGGTGACGCTGCTCGTCACCGTCGATTGCGGCACCACCAGCCTGGAGCCCCTCGAAGAGGCGCGAAAGCTCGGCCTCGACGTGGTGGTGATCGACCACCATCAGGTGGCCGGCGCGCTGCCGCCGGCCGCAGCCATCGTCAATCCCAACCGCGACGACGATCTTTCCGGCCTCGGCCACCTCGCCGCGGTCGGGCTGGTGTTCCTGACCGTGATCGCCACCGCGCGGGTGCTGCGCCAGTCCGGCTTCTGGAGCGCGGCGCGGCCGGAGCCCGATCTGATCGGCCTCGTCGATCTGGTGGCGCTCGGCACGGTGGCCGACGTGGTGCCGCTCAAGGGGCTCAACCGCGCCTATGTCGCCAAGGGGCTTCTCGCCATGCGGCGGCGCAGCCGGCCGGGCCTTGTCGCGCTGATGGACGTGGCGCGGTTGGAAGGGCCGCCCAAGCCCTGGCACCTTGGCTTCCTGTTGGGGCCGCGCATCAATGCCGGCGGCCGCATCGGCGATGCCGGGCTCGGCGCCCGGCTGCTCGCCACCGCCGACGACATCGAGGCGCGGCGCATCGCCGCCGAGCTCGACCGGCTGAACGCCGAGCGCCAAGCCATCGAGCAGGCGACCGTGGCCGAGGCCGAAGCCGAGGCGCTGGCGGCGATGGGGCTGAAGGAGGGGCCGCCGGTGGCGGTGGTCGCCGCCGAGCGCTGGCACCCCGGCGTGATGGGGCTGGTGGCAGCGCGGCTGAAGGAGAAGCTCGGCCGGCCGGCGATCGCCATCGCCTGGGGGGCGAACGGGCAGGGTACCGGCTCGGGCCGCTCGATCTCAGGCGTCGATCTCGGCAAGGCCGTGCGGGCGGCGGTCGAGGCCGGCATCGCGGTGAAGGGCGGCGGCCACGCCATGGCGGCGGGGCTCACCATCGCCCGCGAACAACTCGGCGCCCTGCGCGCCTTTCTCGAAGAGCGGCTTGCCGGCGAGGTGGCGGCGGCACGGGCGCGCGATGCGCTGCTGATCGACGGCGCGCTGACGGCCGGCGGCGCCGGTCCCGAACTGGTGGCGTCGATCGAGCGCGGCGGCCCGTTCGGCGCCGGCAATCCCGAGCCGGTGTTCGCGCTGCCCGCACACACCGTGGCCCATGCCGAGACCTTCGGCGCCGATCATCTGCGGGCGCGCCTCCGGGCGCCGGACGGCGCGACGGTCGACGCGGTTGCCTTCCGGGTGGCGAACGAGCCGGTCGGCCGGCTGCTCCTGGCCGCACGCGGCCAGAGCCTGCATGTCGCAGGAACACTCAGCCTCGACCGCTGGCAGGCCCGCGAGCGGGTGCAGCTCAAGATTCTCGACGCGGCCGAGCCCGTGCGGTGAGACTGTCATCCCGGCCGAGGCGAAGCCGAGAGCCGGGATCGTCATCCGGAAGGGGTGTCTTTTCTGCGCACGGTCCCGGGTCGCGCAGCTTCGCTGCTTGCCCGGGACGACGACGCGCGAGCAAATTACACCGGCTTCAGCAGTACGTGGCGCTTCTTGCCGAGCGACAGCTTGATCACCCCGCCGCCGGCAAGATCGCTCTCGCCCAGCACCGCACGCTCGTCCTCCACCGTCACGTCATTGACCTTGAGCCCGCCGCCTTTGACTTGGCGGCGCGCCTCGCCGTTGGAGGCGACGAGCCCGGCCTCGACGAAGGCGGCGAGCACGCCGAGTCCCTCCGCCAGCCGGCTTCCGGCGATCTCGACGGTCGGCAGCGTCTCGGCCAGCGCGCCTTCCTCGAAAGTGCGGCGCGCGGTCTCGGCGGCGGCTTCCGCCGCTTCGCGTCCGTGCAGCAGGGCGGTGGCCTCGGTGGCGAGAATCTTCTTCGCCTCGTTGATCTCGGCGTCCTTGAGCGAAGCCAGCCGGCCGACCTCGGTGAGCGGCAAGATGGTGAACAGCTTGAGGAAGCGCGGCACGTCGGCGTCCTCGGTGTTGCGCCAGAACTGCCAGTATTCGTACGGGCTGCGCATGTCGGCGTTGAG
Organism: Blastochloris tepida; assembly: GCF_003966715.1. Classification (NCBI taxonomy): domain Bacteria; kingdom Pseudomonadati; phylum Pseudomonadota; class Alphaproteobacteria; order Hyphomicrobiales; family Blastochloridaceae; genus Blastochloris; species Blastochloris tepida. The sequence goes on along the minus strand of NZ_AP018907.1, from coordinate 2,084,415 downwards.
CCAGACCGCGCCCTCGGCGGTCTTGCCCATCTTGGCGCCCGAGGCGGTGGTGATCAGCGGGCAGGTGAGGGCATAGAGCTGGGAGGTGCCCATGCGCCGGCCGAGATCGATGCCCGAGACGATGTTGCCCCACTGGTCGGAGCCGCCCATCTGCAGGATGCAGCCGGTGCGCTTGTAGAGCTCGACGAAATCGTAGGCCTGCAGGATGGAGTAGTTGAACTCCAGGAACGACAGTTCCTGCTCGCGCTCCAGCCGCATCTTCACCGAATCGAAGGTCAGCATGCGGTTGATCGAGAAGTGGCGGCCGACCTCGCGCAGGAACTCGATGTAGTTCAGCGAGGCCAGCCACTCGGCATTGTCGATCATCAGCGCGTCATTCCGGCCCGCGCCGAAGGTGATGAAGCGCGAGAACACCGTCTTGAGGCTTTCCTTGTTGGCCTCGATCTGGTCATAGGTCAGGATTCGCCGGGCCTCGTCCTTGCCGGAGGGGTCGCCGACGCGGGTGGTGCCGCCGCCCATCAGCGCGATCGGCTTCTGGCCGGTCTGCTGCAGCCAGTGCAGCATCATGATGGAGAGAAGGTGCCCGACATGCAGCGAGGGGCCGGTGCAGTCATAGCCGACATAGGCGACCACCCGGCCGTCCCGCGCAGCCTGGTCGAGGCCGGACGGGTCGGAAATCTGGTTGATGAAGCCGCGGGTCGACAGGACGTGCAGGAAATCGCTGGTGTAGGTGGTCATCATCGCTCAGCAGTGGTTCGGCGGACCGGGTGGGTGTAACAGGCCCGGAGGGGGATTCAACGGGAAATGCCGGCCTTGAAAGTCCGCGGAGCGCTTGGCCTGATGAGCGGGACCTCGCTCGATGGCGTTGACGTCGCCTATCTCGCCACCGACGGCGAGCGCATTCTGGCGTTCGGCCCGACCGGCTACCGCCCGTTCACGGGGGCCGAGCGCGCCGTGCTGCGGGCGGCGCTTGACGATGCAGAAATCCTCGCCGAACGCACCGCCCGTCCGGGCGTGCTGGCCGAGGCCGAGGCCATCGTCACCAACGCCAATGCCGAGGCGGTGGAGGCGTGGCGCGAGGCCAACCGCAGCTGGATGCCGCTCGACGGCGGCAGCTTCGCCGCGCCGCCGGTCGATGTGGTCGGCTTCCATGGTCAGACCGTGCTGCACCGGCCCGAGGTGGGGCTGACCGTGCAGCTCGGCGACGGGCTGGCGCTGGCGCGGCGGCTGAATGTGCCGGTGGTCTACGACTTCCGCGCCGCCGACGTCGTCGGCGGCGGCCAGGGTGCGCCCTTCGTGCCGGTGTTCCACCGCGCCATGGCCGGCGTGCTGCACCGGCCGCAGCCGCTGGCGGTGCTCAATATCGGCGGCGTGGCCAATGTCACGGTGATCGACGGCGAGGCCGACCCGGTCGCCTGCGACGTCGGGCCCGGCAATGCGCTGATCGACGATTTCGTCGCCAGCCGCACCGGCGCGGCGATGGATGCCGGCGGCGAGCTGGCGGCGGCCGGCAAGGTGGACGAGGACGCGGTGCGCCGGCTGCTCGGCATGCGCTTCTTCACGCTGCCGCCGCCCAAGTCGCTCGACCGCAACGCCTTCAAGGCCGCGGCCAAGGTTCATGGCGGGCTCGACCGCGCGAGCCTGGAGGACGGGGCGGCGACGCTCACCGCCTTCACCGCCGCCGCGGTGGCGCGCATCGTGCCGCACCTGAAGCGCCCGCCGAAATGCTGGATCGTTGCCGGCGGCGGCGCCCGCAACCCGACGCTGATGCGCATGCTGGCCGAGCGGCTGGCGCCGGCCCGCGTCGAGGTGGCCGAGCGGGTGGGGTGGTCGGGCGATCATCTGGAGGCGCAGGCGTTCGCCTTCCTCGCCGTGCGCGCGCTCGACGGGCTGCCGCTGTCTTATCCCTCGACCACCGGCGTGCCGGTGCCGATGACCGGCGGCGTGGTGGTGCGGCCGTAGATTACGGACATCGCAACGCCGGGAGCCCACCGGACAGGAGAATACGTCCTGCCGGCGCCTATTTCTCGCGCTTGGCGGCGATGCGCCGGTCGAGATAGTCGCCGACCGTGCCGATCAGCTCCTCGACCTTGCCCTCGAAAAAGTGATTGGCACCGGGAATCACCTTCTGCTCGATGACGATGCCCTTCTGGGTCTTGAGCTTCTCGACGAGGCCCTGCACCGCGGTGACCGGCGTCACCGAGTCCTTCTCGCCATGGACGAACAGGCCCGAGGACGGGCAGGGGGCGAGGAAGGAGAAGTCGTAGATGTTGGCCATGGCGGCGATCGAGATGAAGCCCTCGACCTCCGGCCGGCGCATCAAGAGCTGCATGCCGATCCACGAGCCGAACGACACGCCGGCGATCCAGCAGGTGCGCGCGTCGGGATTGATCGACTGCACCCAATCGAGGGCGGAGGCCGCGTCCGACAGCTCGCCCTGGCCGTGGTCGAACGAGCCCTGCGAGCGGCCGACGCCGCGGAAATTGAACCGCAGCACGCTCATGCCCCGCTCGGCGAACAGGTAATAGAGCTGGTAGACGACCGGGTTGTTCATCGTCCCGCCGAATTGCGGGTGGGGATGAAGCACCACCGCGATCGGCGCACTGCGGGATTTGGCAGGATGAAACCGGCCTTCGATACGGCCGGCCGGACCGGCGAACACCACTTCAGGCATGTGCAAGGAACCTTGAACGGAAGCCGGCTCAGCCCGGCAGTGCGGGCCGGCGGGAGCCCCATTCTCTTGACGTAGACCGGCCGAAATCCTATTGTTTAGAATAGTTCTAAACTCAACCCGCGCGGCGCCGCATGGCGTGCACAGATGGCTCGGGACCTGCTACTCCTGTAAGGCAGATCGGACTCGGATTTCAAGCTTTTCGAACACGCCAGCGACGGAGCGACAACCCAGGTGGCCGAGCGGGCCTATCTCGACTGGAATGCCACGGCGCCGCTGCATGAGGCGGCAAGGGCGGCGGTGCTGGCTGCCCTCGACGCCGGCAATCCCTCGTCCGTCCATGCGGAGGGCCGCGAGGCCCGCGCTTTGGTCGAGCGCGCCCGCGCCGAGGTCGCAGCCGCCGTCGGCGCCACCCCGCGCCAGATCGTCTTCACCTCCGGTGCCACCGAGGCCAATGCCCTGGCGCTCACGCCTGCGATCGAGACCGCCGATGACGCCGCCCCGCGCGATGGGCTGGTGGTCTCGGCGATCGAGCACCCCTCGGTTCTGCGCGGCCACCGCTTTGGAGCGCTGCCGGTCGAGACTGCCGCGGTCGACCGGGCGGGCGTGGTCGAGGTCGCAGCGGTCGAGGGCGCACTGGCGCGCCTTGCCGAAAAGGGCTGCCGCCGGCCGCTGGTGTCGGTGATGCTCGCCAACAACGAGACCGGGGTCATCCAGCCGGTTGCGGGCATTGCCGAGCGTGTCCATGCCGCGGGCGGGCTTGTTCATGTCGATGCGGTGCAGGCGCTGGGCCGGATTCCGCTGGATGTCCGCGCCCTCGATGCCGACCTGGTGACGCTGTCCAGCCACAAGGCCGGCGGCCCCAAGGGGGCGGGGGCGCTGGTGCTGGGGCCGCGCATCAGCCATCTCGCGGCGCCGCTGATCGCCGGCGGCGGCCAGGAACGCGGCGTGCGAGCCGGTACCGAGGCGGTGCCGGCCATCGCCGGCTTCGGCGCAGCAGCGGCCGCGGCGGTGGCCAGCCTGCCGGCGGCGGCCGCGCGGATGTCCGGGCTGCGGACCCGCCTCGCTGAGGGGCTGCACAGGATTGCGCCATTTGCTGTCGAATTGGGCGCCGAGGCGCCGCGCCTGCCGAACACGCTGGCGGTAGCCCTGGCGGGGCTCGCCGCCGAGACCGCGGTGATCGCCTTTGATCTGAACGGCGTCGCCATCTCGGCGGGCTCGGCCTGCTCATCTGGCAAGGTGGCTGCATCGCCGGTGGTCGCGGCCATGGGCTTTCCGGAATTGGCCGGGTCCACCTTGCGTTTTTCCGTGGGCCCCGCCACCACGGAAGCGGAAATCGATCGCGCGATCGGCGTCTGGCAGACCGTGGTGGGCGCTCTAGCTAACAGGCAAGGGAAGGCTGCCTGACCTGAAGTCTTCCAGACCGACCCACGGTCCTTGAAACCGCGAGGAAGGGAGTACGATATGCCGGCCGTGCAGGAGACCGTTGAATCGGTCCGCGCCATCGACGTCGACCAGTACAAGTGGGGCTTCTCCACCGATGTCGAGATGGACAAGGCCCCCAAGGGCCTGAACGAGGACATCGTCCGTTTCATCTCGGCCAAAAAGGGCGAGCCCGAATGGATGACCGAGTGGCGGCTCGGCGCCTACCGGCGCTGGCTGACCATGACCGAGCCGACCTGGGCCAAGGTCGCCTATCCGAAGATCGATTTCCAGGATCTCTATTACTACGCCGCGCCGAAGAAGAACGCGGCGCCGAAGTCGCTGGACGAGGTCGATCCCGAAATCCTGCGCACGTACGAGAAGCTCGGCATCCCGCTGAAGGAGCAGGCGCTTCTGGCCGGTGTCGAGGGCGCGGCCTATCCGTCCTCGCGCGTCGCGGTCGATGCGGTGTTCGACTCGGTGTCGGTGGCCACCACCTTCAAGGACGAGCTTAAGAAGGCGGGCGTCATCTTCTGCCCGATCTCCGAGGCGATCCGCGACTATCCCGATCTGGTGCGCCAGTATCTCGGCAGCGTCGTGCCGGTCACCGACAATTACTACGCCACGCTCAATTCGGCGGTGTTCTCGGACGGCTCGTTCGTCTACGTGCCGCCGGGCGTGCGCTGCCCGATGGAGCTGTCCACCTATTTCCGCATCAATGAGCAGAACACCGGCCAGTTCGAGCGCACGCTGATCATCGCCGACAAGGGCGCGTATGTGTCGTACCTTGAAGGCTGCACCGCACCGCGCCGCGACGAGAACCAGCTTCATGCCGCCGTGGTCGAGCTGATCGCGCTCGACGATGCCGAGATCAAGTATTCGACCGTCCAGAACTGGTATCCCGGCGACAAGGACGGCAAGGGCGGCATCTACAATTTCGTCACCAAGCGCGGCGACTGCCGCGGCCGGAACTCGAAGATCTCCTGGACCCAGGTCGAGACCGGCTCGGCCATCACCTGGAAGTATCCGAGCTGCATCCTGCGCGGCGATGGCTCGAAGGGCGAGTTCTACTCGATCGCCATCTCCAACGGCCACCAGCAGGTCGATTCCGGCACCAAGATGATCCATCTCGGCAAGAACACCGTGAGCCGGATCATCTCCAAGGGCATCTCCGCCGGCAAATCGCAGAACACCTATCGCGGCCTGGTTTCGGCACACCGCAAGGCCACCGGCGCGCGCAACTGGACCAACTGCGACTCGCTCCTGGTCGGCAACCAGTGTGGCGCGCACACCGTGCCCTATATCGAGAGCAAGAATTCCAGCGCCGTGTTCGAGCACGAGGCCACCACCTCGAAGATCTCCGAGGAGATGCTGTTCTATTGCCAGAGCCGCGGGCTTTCGCAGGAAGAGGCGGTGGCGCTGGTCGTCAACGGCTTCGTGCGCGACGTGCTGCAGAAGCTGCCGATGGAGTTCGCCGTCGAGGCGCAGAAGCTGATCTCGATCTCGCTGGAGGGCAGCGTCGGATGACGGGGAAACCGGTGATCAACCTCGCCGACGTGCCGCTGAAGTACATCGGCAACGGCAAGGCGTTCAAGGCCAGGGTCGGCTCCTTCGCGCACCTCATCGGCTCGAAGGGGCTCGGCGCAATGCTGCATGTGGTCGAGCCGGGCGAGAAGGCGTTTCCGTTCCACGCGCACCATCTGATCCACGAGCTGTTCGTGATCCTGGAGGGCGAGGGCACCTATCGCTTCGGCGACGAGCGCTTCGCCGTGAAGGCCGGCGATGTCTGCGCCGCGCCGACCGGCGGACCCGAGGTCGCCCATCAGCTCATCAACACCGGCACCACGCCGCTCAAATATCTCGGCATCTCGAACATCGCCGAGACCGAAGTGGTCGAATATCCCGACTCGAAGAAATTCGCGGTGATGAGCCGCTTCGACTGGGCCAATCCGGGCGGCGGCGGTGTCCGCTTCGTCGGCCGCGCCGAAACAAGCCTCAATTATTACGACGGTGAAGACACATGACGGTGCCGGCCATACTCGAAATTCGCAACCTCCACGCCGAGGTCGAGGACCGCAAGATCCTCAACGGCCTCACGCTGAGCGTCGCCCCCGGCGAGGTTGCCGCCATCATGGGGCCGAATGGCTCGGGCAAGTCGACGCTGTCCTATGTGCTGTCGGGCAAGCCGGGCTACACCGTCACCGACGGCGAGGTGCTGCTGAACGGCCAGAGCATTCTCGACATGCCGCCGGACGAGCGCGCCGCCAAGGGCGTGTTCCTGGCCTTCCAGTATCCGATGGAGGTGCCGGGCGTCGCCACCATGACGTTCCTCAAGACGGCGATGAACGCCCAGCGCAAGCATCGCGGCGAGCCCGAACTGACCACGCCGGACTTCATGAAGCTGGTGAAGGCGGAGGCCGACGCGCTGTTCATCAAGCAGGAGATGCTGCGCCGGCCGGTCAATGTCGGCTTCTCCGGCGGCGAGAAGAAGCGCAACGAGATTTTGCAGATGGCGCTGCTTCAGCCGAAGCTCGCCATTCTCGATGAGACCGACTCCGGCCTTGACATCGACGCGTTGCGCATCGTGTCGGAGGGGGTCAACCGGCTGCGCCGGGCCGACCGCTCGTTCATCGTCATCACTCACTATCAGCGCCTGCTCAATCACATCGTGCCGGACACCGTGCATGTGATGTCGAAGGGCCGCATCGTGCGCTCCGGCGGCAAGGAGCTGGCGCTGGAGCTCGAAGCCAACGGCTATCGCGACTACCAGGACGCGGCATAGGCGACGCGTTTCTTCCCTCTCCCCTTGTGGGAGAGGGTGCCGAGCGATCGAATGATCGCGAGGCGGGTGAGGGGAACCTGAAGGCAGGTTGGACACGACCCCTCACCCGGTTCGACCTCGCATTGCTCGGTCTCACCACCCTCTCCCGCAAGGGGAGAGGGAAGGAGCCGAGCAAACGCAGCCGCAGTTGCGCCTGAACGGACAGGAAGACCACGTCGCATGACGGACATGACCCCCATCAAGACGCCGGCCGAGCAGGCCCTGTCTCGCGCTTTCGGGCTGGCGGCGCCGACGCTGCCGGGCGATGCGAGCGTGAAGGAGCTGCGCGCCAGCGCGTTCGGCGCGTTCGAGGCTGCGGGCCTGCCGCACCGCCGCGTCGAGGACTGGAAATACACCGACCTGCGCGTGCTGATGCGCGAGGCGAAGCCGCTCGCCGCGCCGCCGAACGCCGATGACATCGCCGCGGCCAAGGATGCCGGCGCGGCATTCGCCGCAGCTGGTGCCCGCCGGCTGGTGCTGGTCAATGGCAGCTTCGTCGCTGAACTCTCCGATCTCGCCAGCCTCGAAGTGGGATTGACGATCCTGCCGCTGGCGCGCGTGCTCGGCGAAGGCCAGCCCTTGAGCTCCCGGCTGGGCCGGCTTGCGCCCAAGGGTAATGCCGCGGTCGATCTCAACACCGCCTTCATGGCCGATGGCGTCGTCGTGCATGTTGCGGCGGGGACGAAGATCGAGCGGCCGCTGCTCATCGTCAGCCGTCATGTCGGCGCCGCCACCGCCGATGTTATGCGCAGCCTCGTCGTGGTCGAGGATGGCGCCGCGCTGACTTTGATCGAGAGCTTCGAGGGGCCGGACGGCGTTGATTACCAGACCAACAGCGCGCTTGAACTGTCGGTTGGCAAGCTTGCCTCGGTCGAGTTGATCCGCCATCAGGCGGAAGGCGACGGCGCGCTGCATCTGCACACGCTGATGGCGGAAGCCGCGGCGCACGCGAGCCTCAAGGGCTGCACGCTCACCACCGGCGCGGCGGTGTCGCGCCAGCAGGTGGCGCTGGCACTGAACGGCGATCATATCAGTGCGGGCCTGCGCGGCACGTCGCTGCTGCGCGGCCGTCAGCATGGCGACACCACGCTGCTCGTCGAGCACAAGGGAACGCACTGCGAAAGCCGCGAGCTGTTCCGCACCGTGCTCGATGGCGAGTCCCACGGCGTGTTCCAGGGCAAGATCATCGTCGAGTCCCAGGCCCAGAAGACCGACGGCCGCATGGCCTCCAACGCGCTCATCCTGGCCGAGGGCGCGGAGATGGACAACAAGCCCGAGCTTGAGATCTATGCCGACGACGTGCAGTGCGGCCATGGTGCCACGGTCGGCGCGCTCGACGAGGAGTTGTTGTTCTATCTCGAGGCGCGCGGTATTCCCGAGGCTGCGGCCGCGGCGCTGCTGATCCAGTCCTTCGTCGGCGAGATCATCGATCAGGTCGAGAACGAGGCGGTGCGCGCCGCGCTGATGGATGGCGTGGGGCGCTGGCTGGCGCAGCGCGCCGGCACACCGCAGGCGCGCGACTGAGGCGCAACCGATTTGAGGCGATGGGGATGATGATGGATGCGACGGCGATCGGCCGTTCCGAGGTTTCGCGCTACGACATCGCGAAGGTGAGGGCGGATTTCCCCATCCTGTCCCGTGAGGTCTACGGCAAGCCGCTGGTCTATCTCGACAATGCCGCCTCGGCCCAGAAGCCGCGGCAGGTGCTGGACCGCATGCGGCTGGCGTACGAGACCGAATACGCCAATGTCCACCGCGGCATGCACTTCCTCGCCAATGCCGCGACCGAGGCTTACGAGGGCGCGCGCGAGACGGTGCGCGCCTTCCTCAATGCCCGCTCGACCGACGAGATCATCTTCGTGCGCAACGCCACCGAGGCGATCAACCTCGTTGCGGCCTCGTTCGGCGGCATGGTGCTGGGCGAGGGCGACGAGGTGGTGCTGTCGATCATGGAGCACCATTCCAACATCGTGCCCTGGCACTTCCACCGCGAGCGCCGCGGAGCGGTGCTGAAATGGGCGCCGGTCGACGATGACGGCAACTTCCTCCTCGACGAATTCGAGAAGCTGCTGACGCCGAAGACCAGGATTGTCGCCATCACCCACATGTCGAACGCGCTCGGCACCATCGTGCCGGTCAAGGAGGTGGTGCGCATCGCCCACGCCCGCGGCATTCCGGTGCTGGTGGATGGCAGCCAGGGCGCGGTGCATCTGCCGGTCGACGTGCAGGACATCGACGCCGACTTCTACGTCATCACCGGCCACAAGCTCTATGGGCCGTCCGGCATCGGCGCGCTCTACGCCAAGCGCGAGCATCTGGAGCGGATGCCGCCGTTCCTGGGTGGCGGCGAGATGATCCGCACCGTCACCGAGGACGCCGTGACCTATGGCGATCCGCCCTACAAGTTCGAGGCCGGCACGCCCTCGATCGTGCCGGCGATCGGGCTCGGCGCGGCGCTGGACTATATCAAGGCAGTCGGGCCCGAGGCGATCCGCGCCCATGAGAGCGATCTCGTCGCCTATGCGACCGAGCGGCTGTCGCGCATCAATTCGCTGCGCATCTTCGGCACCGCGCGCGACAAGGGCGCGATCGTCTCCTTCGAGTTGAAGAATGCTCACGCTCACGATGTCGCGACCGTGATCGACCGTTCCGGTATCGCGGTACGTGCAGGAACGCACTGCACGATGCCGCTTCTCGCGCGCTTCGGAGTAACGGCGACGTGCCGTGCTTCATTTGCACTGTACAACACGCGCGAAGAGGTCGATAAACTGACAGATGCTCTCACAAGAGCCGAGGCTCTGTTTGCATGAACGAGAATAATTCCAATCAGGACGTTGTCGCTCCGGTGGACGCCGCAGGCACGGGCGGCGCGATCCCGCCGAACGAGATCGCACGCCTGACCGACGACATCGTGCAGGCGCTGAAAAGCGTCTACGATCCCGAGATTCCGGCGGACATTTATGAGCTCGGCCTGATCTACAAGGTCGACATCGCCGACGACCGCATGGTGCATGTCGAGATGACGCTCACCACGCCGAACTGCCCGTCGGCCGCCGAGCTTCCCATCATGGTGGAGACCGCGGTGGCGATGGTGCCGGGGGTTGCGGGCGCCAAGGTCGAGGTGGTTTGGGATCCGCCGTGGGATCAGAGCCGGATGTCCGAAGAGGCGCGGGTCGCGCTCAATCTTTGGTGATCCGGGTTTCTGCACCGATTTGCCCTATATCGACCAAGGATCGGATCCATCTTGGCGGGCGACGGCTCGCCAGACGGCTGGCCGAGTGCCTGCGCATGGAGGAGAGCATATGAATGTCCGCCCGCGTTTGCCGGTTCTGCGTCTCACCGATCGCGCCGCGGCGCAGGTGAGGAACATCGTGGAGGCCGCCGAGACCCCGGTCGCCGGCCTGCGCGTCGGCGTCAAGCAGGGCGGATGCGCCGGCATGTCCTACACGGTCGATTACGCCACCGAGATCCGGCCGGGCGACGAGGTGGTGGAGCAGGGGGGCGTCAAGGTGGTGGTCGACCCCAGCGCCATCATGTTCCTGCTCGGTGCCGAGATGGACTACAAGACCGACAAGCTGTCGGCGCAGTTCGTGTTCAACAATCCCAACGAGACGGCGTCGTGCGGTTGCGGTGAATCGGTGTCGCTGAAGCCGGCCGAGGAACGCTCCGCCGCCTGAGCGCCGCGGCCGCGGCCGGACAGCCTGAACTGGGACGCCTGCGCGATTTCACGCCGCGATCGGAATACGGTTCTCCAGCTTGATCAGCCGGAGACCGTATCAGGCAATGCCGAGAAACAAAGCGAGCGCCCGGTTGATGCGCACGAGCAGGGTATCGTCAGCTTCGCCGATCGCCGCTCCGATCTTCGAAACCGGAACGACGGTGATCTTGTCGATGGCCACTTGCGAAGGCTCACGGAGACCGTTGCGCGGCGTGGGCTCGACCTGAAGCCGGAACAGATCCGCGTCGTCGCGAAGCGTGGTCGTCAAAGGGCAGATCACGACGGACGGCAGTTCGGCGAAGAGATCGCTCTGCACCACGAGTGCGGGGCGCGGCTTGCCGTAATCCCCCGGCAGAACGATCACCACGAACTGGCCGCGCCGGACCATTACTCTGGCAATTCATAGATTTGGGCGACAAAGCGCATGAGCTCGTCCCCCGCCGGATCATCCGCCGCCACAGCGCGCGCCTGTCGGCGGCACTTTTCGGCGAAATCCGGCGCTCGGGTATCCGGCACCCAGATCTGCACGGGCCGCAACCCGGCAGCCCGCATTCTCTGCCGGTAGCTCGCCATGCGCTTCGGCGGCGGAACGGGGCGCTTGGGTTGGCGCGGCATCTCGCACCTCTAATTTCCGTAACATGTTATACGGAAAGAGCGCGTCTGTCGCGCAAGTCATGCGGCTTCCGGTTGATCCCTTCGGGATGCTGAAAACCGTATCACGCCACCTTGGCCGGGGAGGGCTGCGCCTCGGTCTCGGCCGAGACGCGGTTGCGGCCCGCGCGCTTGGCCGCATAGAGGTGGCTGTCCGCCCGGTCGATCAGTGAGGCGGCGGTGTCGCCGGGACGCATCGTCGCGACGCCGATGGAGATGGTGATGCGGCCGAGGCTTTCGCCGGTCGAGCGCTTCATCAGCTCCTTGCCCATCACCGCCTTGCGGATGTGCTCGGCGACGGTGATGGCGTGCTGCGTGGTGGTGCGCGGCAGCAGCACCATGAACTCCTCGCCGCCATAGCGCGCCGCGACGTCCTGGCCCTTGACGTTCTGCTTCACCGCCATGGCCACCAGCCGCAGCACCTGATCGCCGGTCAGGTGGCCGAAGGTGTCGTTGAACTTCTTGAAATTGTCGATGTCGGTGATCAGCACCGACAAAGGCTCGCCGCTGGCGGCGCCGTCCGCCATCAGGCGGGTGATCGCCATGTCGAGATACTTGCGGTTGGCGAGCGTGGTCAGCGGATCGGTGAGGGATTCGGTGCGGGCGGCCTCAAGGTTCTGCTTGAGCAGCGAGATCTCACGGTTGGAATCGTTAAGCCGGTCCTGCAGGACGCGGTTGCGCGCTTCCATCTCGCGCGTCGATTCCACCAGACTCTCGACGATGACGTGCAGGCTTTCGGAGTCGGCGCCGGCCCGCACGAGCGCGTTGGTGGCGTCGGCCAGCGATTCGGAATACTGGGTGACGTCGCCGGCGGCGATCTGCACCATGGCCAGCACTTGGCCGATCTTGTTCATCACCCGCACCCCGACCTGGTCGATGGTCTCGGTGAAACGGTGTGGTGAAAGAAGTTCCTCGTAGATCCGGCCGAGTTCCTGGTCGCAGAAACTGCCCTTTGCCAGAACCTCGTTTACGGCAGCGTTGAGCTGAAGGTTCTGCCCTGTGGCATAAGTGTACCAGACTTCGTAGTTGCGCGGATAGGCAGGCTGGCGCAACGCCTTCATCTGCCCCATCGCGATATCCGCGAATGCGAGCGACCGTTCGAAATCGTCCTTCGGGTCGTCCATGAATTCCCTCCGGGGCCCCGGCCCCCGTACGCGAAATCCAAATTGATAAATCGATGAAGCGACAATGCTGAGTTTAGCCGCCCGCTTCTGAATATGCGGTAAACGCGCAGAAAAATGCGTCCGCCCCCGGGGGCGGAAGCTGCTGCTGGCGGGTATTGAAGTAACGCTATTCGGCCTTGATGCGCGTCGGGCGAAGCAGAAACGCCGGCAGGAACAGGTTTTCGTCGGCTTCGTCGACGGCATGGGGCCGCCGCGAGCGCCCGGCGATGTTTGCCGGCTTCGCTTCGGCAGCGGGCCGGCTTTCCGGCCGCCTGGTCTCGGGGCGCTTGTTTTCCGGGCGCTTGCGCTCCGGCCGCTCGCCGTCCTGCCGCGCAACCTCCTGCCTTGCAACCTCTTGGCGCGCACCTTCCTGACGCCCACTCTCCTGGCGCCCACTTTCCTGGCGGCCGCGCGGTGCCGAACTGCCCCGGCTGCGGCGGCTGCCGCCCCGGCTGCGCTCGCTGCGGGCGGGACGGTCCTCCGCGTCTGCCGCCACCGGCGTGCTGATCCAGGGGATCGACACGCCGGTGAGCTTCTCGATCGCGGCAAGCGAGCGGGTGTCGGCGGGGCTGACCAGCGTCACCGCCGTGCCCGAACGGCCGGCGCGGCCGGTACGGCCGATGCGGTGGATGTAGTCCTCGGCGTGGTGGGGCACGTCGTAATTGAAGACGTGACTGACTTCGGGAATGTCGAGGCCGCGGGCCGCCACGTCGGAGGCGACCAGGATGGTGGTTTCGCCCGCGCGGAACGAGTCCAGCGACGCGATGCGGGCCCGCTGGTCCATGTCGCCGTGCAGCGCGGTGGCGTTGAAGCCGTGCTTGACCAGCGAGCGCCACAGCACCGCCACTTCCCGCTTGCGGTTGCAGAACACGATGGCGTTCTTCAACCCCTCGGCCTCGCGGATCAGGCCGCGCAGCACATCGCGCTTCTCGTGCGACTCCGAGCCGGTGGCGACGAGCTGCTGGGTGACGGTGGCCGCCGCGGTGGCCTGCTTGGCCACCTCGACCCGCGCCGGCTGGTGCAGGAAGGTGTCGGCAAGGCGCTGGATTTCCGACGGCATGGTCGCCGAGAAGAACAGCGTCTGGCGCGTCATCGGGATCAGCCGGCAGATGCGCTCGATATCGGGGATGAACCCCATGTCGAGCATGCGGTCGGCCTCGTCGATCACCAGGATCTCGATGCCGGAGAGCAGCAGCTTGCCGCGCTCGAAATGGTCGAGCAGGCGGCCGGGGGTGGCGATCAGCACGTCGACGCCGCGCGACAGCTTCGCGTCCTGGTCATCGAACGACACGCCGCCGATCAGCAGCGCCATGTTGATCTTGTGGTGCTGGCCGTATTTGCTGAACTCTTCCTCCACCTGGGCGGCGAGCTCGCGCGTCGGCTCCAGGATCAGGGTGCGTGGCATGCGGGCCTTGGCGCGGCCCTTTTCCAGCATGGTCAGCATCGGCAGCGTGAAGGCCGCGGTCTTGCCGGTGCCGGTCTGGGCGATGCCGAGCACGTCCTTGCGGGCCAGCACGTGGGGAATGGCCTGTTCCTGGATCGGGGTCGGCGTGGTGTAGCCCGCCGCCTGCACGGCTGCGAGAACCTTGTCGCTCAGGCCAAGGGTATCAAAGGACATTGATGCGGTCTCGGATCAGGCCCCTGAGAACGCGCCGTCGGGACCGAAAGCACAGATGCAATAGGCGCGGGCGCAGGAAAGCGCCGCACCCTGCCGATAGAACCGGCACCATACGGTGTGGCGTCGCAGTGTCAATGAGGTGCGTCGGGTCAAGGGGGTAGCGGCGCGGCGTGATCGGGAGCGGTCAAGCCGGTCTCTTACGGCTGCTGCGGGTGGAGCTTCCGCCGCACCACCACCACCAGCGTATAGAGGCCGAGCGCGGCGGCCAGCGCCACCGGAAAGCCCCACGGGCTCCAGGCGTCCATCGCCGCGCCGAGCCCCGGCGGGCCGAAGGTAAAGCCCACCGAATAGAGCATGATGAACGCTGCATTGGCGGACGCGAGGTCGGCGCCGCGGTAGCGCGAGCCGAGATGGGCGAGGCCGACCGTGTAGAGCGAGGCGACGATGCCGCCCCACACGAACACCAGGGCCATGAACGACCATCCCGAGGGCACCACGGTCATGGCCAGTGCCCCGATCGCACCCGCCGCCCCGCAGCCGGCGAGCACCAGCCGGCGGTCGGCACGGTCCGACAGCCAGCCGATCGGAATCTGGAAGGCGACATTGCCAAGCATGGCGGCCGAGAGCAGCAGTGCCGCCGCGTTCTCGTTCATGCCGAGGCGCAGCCCGAGCAGCGGCAGGAAGCTCATCGAGCCGGTCTCGACCGCGCCGAACACCAGCGCGGCCAGCGTCGCGGTCGGCGCGATCAGCAGGAAGCGGCCGACGCTATGCTGGGAGGTGGCGGAGATGGTCGGCACCAGCGGCCCGGCGGCAACCACCGGGATCATCGCCAGCAGCATGATCACCGTGCCGATCGCAAACGGCAGCAGGCCGGTGGTGCCGACTACCGCCAGCAGCACGGGGCCGGCGGCGAAGCCCACCGCCAGCATCGTGGCGTAGATGCCCATCACCAGACCGCGCCGGTTCTCGGGCGCCGCCGAATTGATCCAGAATTCGGAGACCACGAACACCACGCACAGCGCGCCGCCGGCAACGAAGCGCAGCGGAAACCACAGCCAGAACGGCCCGGCGAGCTTGAACGCCAGGAGCGAGACCGCGCCCGCCACGCCCGCGCCGATCAGGAGCTTCACCACCCCGAAATGGCGCAGCAGATAGGGCACCAGCGGCGCCATCAGGATATTGGCGATCCCCGCCGTCGCGGTGTTGAGGCCGATCCAGGTCGGGGAGATGCCGCGCCGCTCCAGCTCGAAGGTGAGGAGCGGGATCGACAGGCTGAGGCCGAACCCGACCACCGTCACCGCCGCGATCGCTGCGGCGATCGACAGCATGCGGGCATGCTCCGGCTCGCCTGCCGACCAGCGGGGAACGAAGTCCGGAAGCGAGAAGCCTGACAGCGACATGGTGGGGCTCTTAGCCGGCATATCTGACGGTGCGACGACAGGCCGGGCGCCAGAACCGCGCAATTTGGTCACGCCGGCCGGTCCTGTCCAGCCATGAAACAGGTTACCTTCATGATGGCGCGGACGCCCCCGGCCGGACGGCGCGGCGACAGGATCGGCCGCGTTGCCGCAAATGGAAAATCGTCAACCGCTTGATATCAAACCGTCAGAATCACTGTCTAAACGGGCGCCGTACGCAGGGTGATTTCTGAGGCCGAACGTCTGTTCAACGGTGCGACACGGGGAGTCTGGGAGGGTTACCGATCAGACCTTGAGTCGTCTTCGGCTCAATGCCAGACGATTTGCCGCACGCGCGTTAACGATTGATTAACGATTTGGGGCGCGTCCTAAGATTAATATGTACGGTCCTCTTGAAGACGCGCTTTGAGCCTTCGCTTCGCCCGATGCCGAACCTTGTTCAGTCGCCGCCATAGGCGGCAGGGGAGATTCCGATGAGCGGCTCGACCGGTGCTTACATCATTGAAATCGATGACGAAGCCGTCGGCATCGTGGTGCCCGACGAGGACCGGGCCTTTCGCTTCTTTGCCGCCATCAAGCCCTATATCGGCCTTGAGGAGCGCCGCTTCGCCACGCCCCGCGCAGCGCAGAAGGCGGCGCGCGAACTGGTTCGGGGTCGGCGCGTCGCCGCCGACCGCTGAGACGGGCTCCGACCTTCCAGTTCTTGCGCAGAACCGGTTCCCACTTGTGCGGAAAATGCTCTAGAAGGCCGGCGTGACCGACGCCGCGAACGTGCTCGACCTCGAAGGGCTGAAATGCCCGCTGCCCGTGCTCAGAACGCGCAAGGCGCTGGGCCGCATCGCGCCGGGGGGGCGGCTCGTGGTGCGCTGCACCGATCCGATGTCGGTGATCGACATTCCGCACCTGTGCCAGGAAACCGGCGACACGCTCGAAGGTCGTGAGGAGGCCGGCGGGGTGCTCGTTTTCACCATCCGCCGCCAGGGATAGGGCTTATGCGTCCGGTCTGTCAGCGCCGGATCACCAGCTCCACCGAGCGCGGCACCGTGTTGATTACCACCGTGCCGCAGATGAAGTCGTGCAGCAGCCGGCGGCGGCCGTTGAACAGCCCCAGCAGCAGCACGGCCGGCGTCAGCACCGACACCACGATGAAGAACACCAGAAGGCGCACGCAGGCGAGCAGCGGATAGACCGGCGCGCCATACCAGGTGCGCATCTCCAGCCCGTGCATGCGCATGCCGACCGTGGCGGAATAGGGCCCGCCGAGCGTGGTCGCGGTGTAGAGCAAAGCCCAGCCCAGCGCCGCCGGGCCAATCAGCCAGAACAGCATCCAGCCAAGGCCGAGGGTCAGCACGCCGAGGATGGCGAACATCACCCACAGCACGATCATCGGCGCCAGGACGATGCAGACATCGACCAGGAAGGCGACCATCCGGCGTGCCAGCACGCCCTGGAACAGCTCCGGCTCGGCATCGGGATCGAACTTGTGCGGTCGCTTCAGCGCCATTGCCGGCGGCGCGCCGAGCGGCCGCTGCCGGTCGGGCACGCTGCGCCCGGCGTGGGGGCGGGGCGGGCGGGGACCTTCGAGCCGGCGAACGGCCGGGCGGTCGGGCAGCGTCATCTCAGTCTCCGCAGGCGGCGCATGTCGCGGCCGCGTGGTGCAGTCCGGTCGGGTTGGAATCGTAGGTAAGCAATTAGCCGAGCTTGCGGCAATTGCCCATGGTTTGGCGCAGGCGCCGCCGCCGGCCACAATTTTCTCGGCGCCCGCCCGGTTCCGGTCTATGACCGGGCCGGATCGAACCCTGCCCGCGAACCCTGCCCGAAAGAACGCCGAGGAGAAGAGCTATGACGGCGATGCCGGCATCCGCGTCGCGCTGGCGGCGGCTGCAGAGCGACACCGACGCGGTGCACCGCGCCCTCGACGCCCGCATCATGGCCGGCGATCCGTTCCGCGACCGTGACCGTTATGGCCGGTTCGTGCTGATGCAGCTCCGGTTCTTCCGCGACATCGACCCGCTCTATGCCGAGCCGGGCCTCTGCGCCGTCTTTTCCGACCTCGCCGAGCGCCGCCGCCTGCCGCTGGCCGAGCAGGACGTGCGCGACCTCGGCCTCGACCTGCCGCCAAGCGAGCCGCCGCTGTTCGGCGGCGCCATCGACCTGCCGGCGGCGATGGGCTGGCTCTATGTCGCCGAGGGCGCCGATCTCGGCTCGCCCTTCCTGCTCAAGGAGACCGTCAAGCTCGGTTTCGACGAGAGCTTCGGCGCCCGCCACATGCGCGGCCACCCGCAGGGACGCGGCCTGCACTGGCACCGCTTCACCAATGCGCTCGACGCCGCTGCGCTGAGCCCCGAGGAGGAGCCGCGCGTTGCCATTGGCGCCCACTCTGCCTTCGCCCGGGTGAATGCGCTGTTCGAAGCCGCGGGTTTGACGGATTGAATTTGGCCGCCGGCGTCAATCCTCGCGAAGCGACCGGTTCATGTGGTCGAACAGCGGCTTCAGCAGAACCTGCGCCACGGTGCGCTCGGACGTGGTGGCGAACACCTCGGCCGGCATGCCGGGCATGAGCTTGAGGTCGTTCGAACCGTGCAGCTCCGCCTCGGGCACGCGGATGCCGGCAACATAGAATGGCTGGCCGGTCTTCTCGTCCCGCGACAGGTCGGCGGAGATGCGGAAGATGGTTCCCTTGAATTCCGGCGTGGTGCGCTGGCTGAACGCCGAGAAGCGGACCCGCGTCTCCTGGCCGATATAGAGCTGGTCGATATCGGAGGGGCTGATCCGCGCCTCCACCACCAGTGCGTCGGATTCGGGCACGATCTGCATCACCGTCTCGCCGGGGCCGACCACCCCGCCCACCGTGTGCACCACGAGCTGGTGGACGAAGCCGGCGCCGGGCGAGCGCACGTCGACCCGCCGCAACTGGTCCTCCGCCGCCGTGCGGCGCTCGGCGAGTTCGGCGATGCGGGTCTCGACCTCGCGGACTTCCTTGGCGACCTCGGTGGCGCGGTCCTTGTCGAGCTGGATGATCTGCAGCTCGGTCTCGCTGATGCGGCCGCGGCTCTGGGCGATGCGGGCGACGAACTCGCCGATCGAACCCTCGATGCGGATGATCTCGCGCTCGAGCTGGCTCACCCGGGTGCGCGGCACCAGGTTCTTGGCGTAGAGATCCTGGACGTCCTGCATCTCGCTCTGGGCCACCCGCAGCTGCGCCTCCAGCGAGCGCTGTTGCGCCTCCACGCCCTTGATCTCCTCGCGAAGCTGCTGGACGCGCTCGGTGAGCTGCTCGCGCAGGCCCGCCTGGGTGCGGGCGCGCGAGGCGAACAGCAGCCGCTCGCCATCGACCAGGGTCTGGATCTCGGGTTCGAGACGCGCCCGGTGCGCGATGTCGGGCGGAACGGTCATGTCCTGGGCGCCGTCGCGCTCGGCGGTCAGGCGCGCCAGCCGCGTGCGCAGCGCGGTCATCTCGTTGACGATGATCGCCAGATTGGCCTTGGTCGCGGTCTCGTCGAGCCGCAGCACGAGCTGGCCGGCCTCGACATGGTCGCCCTCCTGCACGAACAGCGCGCCGACCACGCCGCCGGTCGGGTGCTGGACGCGCTTGAGATTGGTCTCCACCACCACCGTTCCGCTCGCCACCACCGCGCCCGACAGCTCGGCCATCAGGCTCCAGGCTGCGGCGGTGCCGCCGAAGCCGACAGCCAGGATGAGGCCGACCAGCACGTGGCGCCGGATCGAGGCGGCGGCGCGCCCAGCCAGCGAGGGCGGCGCGGCGGGGGAAGGCGGTGTCGGCTGCGGCATACGCGGGGATCTGCTCACAGGATGCCTCCCGTTGCCACCTGACCGGCGGCGGGCACCGGCCGCGGCCCCGGCTTGCCGGCGAGCGAGGCGACATTGCGCACCGTCTTGGCCAGCACTTCGTCCTTCGGGCCGAACGCGACGATCTCGCCCGCGCGGATCACCAGGAGCTGGTCGACCGCGGCGATGGCGCTCGGCCGGTGGGCGATGACCACGGCGATGCCGCCGCGCTCGCGCACCGAGCGGATGGCGTGGGCGACCGAGGCCTCGCCCTCGGCGTCGAGATTGGCGTTCGGCTCATCGAGCACCACCAGGAACGGGTTGCCGTAGAGCGCCCGCGCCAGCCCCAGCCGCTGGCGCTGCCCGGCGGAAAGATGGGCGCCGCCCTGGCCGACCCGCGTATTGTAGCCGTCGGCCATGGCCAGGATGTATTCGTGCAGCCCGGCCTGCTGGGCCGCGGCGATGACCGCCTCCGAGGGCGCATTGGCGGCCATGCGGGCGATGTTGTCGGCCACGGTGCCGTCGAAGAGCTGCACGTCCTGCGGCAGATAGCCGATGTGCGGGCCGAGCGCCTCGGGATCCCACTGGTCGAGCGAGGCGCCATCCAGCATCACCTTGCCCTTGAGCGGCGGCCACAGCCCGACCAGCGCGCGGCCGAGCGTCGACTTGCCGGAGGCGGAGGGGCCGATGACGCCGAGCCCGTCGCCCGCCCGCAGCGCGAAGTTGGCGCCTTTCAGGATCGGCTCGCGCTCGCCGGGGGCGGCGACGTAGAGGCTCTCGATCCGCAGGGCGGATGTCGGCGCCGGCAGTTTCAGCCGCGGCGGCGGTGCCGGGAATGCCTCGAACAGCCGAACCAGCCGGTGGTAGCCCTGCCGGGCGGCGACGAAGCCGCGCCAGTTCGCGATCGCCAGATCGACGGGCGCCAGGGCCCGCGCGCCGAGGATCGAGGCCGCGATGATAGAGCCCGCCGAAATCTCGCCGAGGATCGCCAGATAGGCGGCAAGCCCCAGCATGGCCGATTGCAGCACGTAGCGCAGCGTGCGCGACAGCGCCGACAGGCCGCTGCTGACGTCGGTGGCGTGGCGCTGCGCGGCAAGGAACGCCTCCTGCGCCGCGCCCCAGCGCTGGCCGAGCTCGGCGGCCATGCCCATGGAGGTCACCACCTCGGTGCCGCGCTGGGCGGTGTCGGCGAGGTGACTGCGGGCGGAGAGCGCCGACAGCGCCTCGCGGGTCGGCTGGCGCGACCATAGGTCGGCCAGGGCCGTCAGGCCGATCAGCACCACCGAGCCGGCCACCGTCACCCAGCCGAGCAAAGGATGCAGCGCGAAGACGACGGCCAGATAGACCGGGATCCACGGCAGGTCGAACAGCGCGGCCGGCCCGTTGCCGGATAGGAAGCTGCGGATCGCCTCCAGGTCGCGGGTGGCCTGCATGGGATCGACCGTGCCGCGGCTGGCCCGCAGCGGCATGCGCACGATGGTCGGGAAAAGCCGGGCGCCGGCCTCGGCGTCGACGCGCTCGGCAATGCGCACGAACAGCCGGCCGCGGATCACTTCGAGCGCGCCCTGGAACAGGTAGAGCCCGATGGCGATGACGCTCAGCGCCACCAGGGTCGGCACGCTGTGGCTGGTCAGGACGCGGTCATAGACCTGCATCATGAACAGTGAGCTGGTGAGCATCAGGACATTGATGAGCCCGCTGAACAGGGCCAGCGCCACGAAGGCGGCGCGGCAGGCCCGCAGGGTGCGGGCGATCGGCGTCGCCTCCGCCGGTTTCGAATGCTGTCGGGACGTCGACACGGCCTGTTCCTGGTGGGGTCGTCTATAGTCGAAATGCAAGAGCGTCCGCCGATCCGACTGAACCGAGCGAACGATCCAAGCTATCCCAACGGCCGCGAACGCGGACCGTTGGTTCCGGTCGCGGATTTTCGCGAAATCCTTGATTTCGGATGAGAAAATCCGCAAGAGACAACGGCCCCACGCGTCGGCGTCCGGGGCCGTTGGCATTATTGAATTGTCGCATTCTCTTTCGCAAAACCGGTCCCCGCTCCTGCGGAGAATGCTCTGGTATGAACGTTCTGCAACAATTCGTTGCCGTCAAGAGAGGCCACGTCGAGCGGTGGAGGATTCTCCGCAAGAGGGGAAACCGATCCTGCGGAGACGACTGCTCACCCTGAACGCCCGATCCACGCCAGGGTGATTAGGGCACGCCGATGTCAGATCATTGACACCCGGCCATCGATGCGGGAGCCGGCCGGTCCGGCCTGCGTCCGTTGTTCGAAGATCCCGGTTCCGAACGCAGATCTTCAGCGAGGCGATGCCCGGGATGCGGAGACGGGCACCCGGAAGCCACACGATACGGCTCCCGGGTAAGCGTTTCGTTGTCCACGGAACCGGATTCGCAAATACCGCCACAACCGAGGACGGAAATCCCGCCCTCGGGCCGGACGTCGCATCAGATGACCGCGAAGTCGGACGATTGCAGCGCCAGCCCCGTCGTCAGCTGGGCGACCTGGACGCCGGCCGCCGAGCCGGTGCCGTCGGCATCATAGATCAGCGCGCCGGTATTGGGGTTGTAGATGATGCGATCGGTGGAATCGTGGGCCGCCGTGCCGGCATAGAATGCCGACGAGCTCAGGGTTCCGGTCGAGCGGAGCGCGGTGAAGATGGCGTTCTCCAGCACGATGGTGTCGTCCACCACCGAGAAGTCGGTGATGGTGTCGACATTGCCCGATCCGAGCGCAGTGTTGAACACGAAGCGATCGGCGCCCGCGCCGCCGGTGAGGATGTCGAGCCCGGCCTCGCCATAGAGCACGTCGCGCCCGTCGCCGCCGAGAAGGGTGTCGGCGCCCGCGCCGCCCCACAGGCTGTCATCGCCCGTCCCGCCCTCGAGACGGTCGTTCCCGTCCTTGCCATAGAGCCTGTCGTTGCCGGCGAGGCCCTGGATCTGGTCGGCGGCCGCGGTGCCGTTGAGCGTGTTGTTGCCCGACGTGCCGACGATGGCCGCGGGCTGCGGGGTCGGTGTGGGCGTGGGCTCCGGCGTTGGCGTCCCGGTACCGCCGCCGCTGCCGGTCGTCGCCGGGTCGATCAGGTCGAGCTTGACGTTCTTGCTGCCCACGGTGGCCTGCATCGTGGTGGTGGCGATGCCGGCGCCGGAGAAGGTAACGGTATAGGTGCCGGTCGGCAGCACCATGTCGTAGCCGCCGGCATCCATCGTCGTCGTGGTGTATTTGGTGCCGGTGCTGCTGATAGCGGTGACGGTGATGGCGCCGAGGCCTTCGCCCGGATCGTAGAACTTGTCGCCATCCTTGTCGTCGAACGCGACGCCGGTGAGGAACGTGCTGGTACCGGACTTGGCGAAGTCCTCGGTCACGAACATGCTCTGCCGGCCGCCATAGTCGCCGATCTCGATGCCAAGCCCGACCTCGCGATAAGTGTCGTTGAGGATATTGGCGCGGTGGCCGGACGAGTTCATCAGATTGGTGTGCAGGAGCTGCACCTCGTCCTGGTAGCCGGCCGGCGAGCGCGTGGTGGCCCAGGCGATGTTCTCGCCCCACGCCCAGGAGCCGGTGAAAGCGTAGCCCGCCGCGGACATGCGCTGGCCGGCAGTGCTGCCGCCGGAGCCGGTGTGCGAGAACGTGTCGGTGGCGATCATCCAGGCGCTGTGGCTCTCAGCGGCTTCATTGAGGTCGCCGTCGAACGCGAGCGGCTGGGCGCCGACCTTCGCACGTTCGGCATTGATCAATTCCAGCAGGTATTGTTCCTCGGCGCTGGGCTGCGTCATCGGTTATTTTCCCTATTCAGATATGCGAAAGGTGTCGAGCATCCGCGAAGGGTGGATCCGGGCTGCTCAGATGCTGGCGATCAACTGTGATCAGCGATTGACTCAAACGTGTTTATTTTGAGTCGATCGGGAATAGGGAGGGATGGCGGAACATTGACTTGTGTCCACCTTCAAAGAAAATATGCCCAACCTCGCCGCAATCCGGCGCTTAATGTCTGGGCGGTAGGAAGGTAAGTCACGATGACTGCCCGGCGGTGCGGCTGGTGACGATCCGGGGAGTGAACGAAGCGCTGAAGGCGGCGCCGAGCGGCCGCGCCGCCTATGGCGATCCCGCGCTGCCGCTGGCGCCCGGGATGGTTGAGGCCATCGCGGGGTTTCTGCGTGGGGAGTGAGTGGGATTCCGGAACCTCGACCGGTCGTCCCCGGCGAGCATGGCGAAGCCATGCGAGGGAAGGGGACCCACGAACCACGGCACCGCAAGACAGGCTCTGCGCCGGCAGTATTGGCTGCGATCTCACCGGCGTGATGGATTCTGAAACGGTTGGTCCACGAACGATTGGTCCATGGGGTCCTTCCCGACCGCCTTCGGCGGTCGCCGGGGACGACCGCGCGAGGGTTTGGCGCGATGGCGGAATACGCTTGCGCTATTCCGCCTTACGCTCGGCAACTCACCCCTTGGCCAGCTTCTCGGCCACGCGGGGAGCGAAATAGGTGAGGATGCCGTCGGCGCCGGCGCGCTTGAAGCAGAGCAGGCTCTCCATCATCGCTTTCTCGCCGTCGAGCCAGCCGTTCTGGGCGGCGGCAACGATCATCGCGTACTCGCCCGACACCTGATAGGCGTAGGTCGGCAGGCCGAAGGTCTCCTTCACCCGCCACACGATGTCGAGGTACGGCATGCCGGGCTTCACCATCACCATGTCGGCGCCCTCGGCGATGTCGAGCTCGGTCTCCTTGATCGCCTCGTTGCCGTTGCCGGGATCCATCTGATAGGTGCGCTTGTCGCCGGTCAGCGTCGACTTGGAGCCCACCGCGTCGCGGAACGGGCCGTAGAAGGCCGAGGCGTACTTGGCCGAATAGGCCATGATCGACACGTCCTGGAAGCCGGCGGCGTCGAGCCCGGCGCGGATGGCGCCGATGCGGCCGTCCATCATGTCGGACGGCGCGATGATGTCGGCGCCGGCCTCGGCCTGCACCAGCGACTGGTTCACCAGCATCTCGACGGTCTCGTCGTTGAGGATGATGCCGTCCTGGATCAGCCCGTCATGGCCGTGGCTGGTGTAGGGGTCGAGCGCAACGTCGGCCAAGAGCCCGATGTCGGGCACCGCCGCCTTGATGGCGCGCATCGCCGTGTTGACGAGGTTGTCCGGGTTGAGCGCTTCCTCCGCGCCCTCGCTGCGCCTAGCCGGATCGGTGTAGGGGAACAGCGCCAGCACCGGGATCTTGAGGGCGGCGGCGCGCTCGGCCTCCTTCACCGCCTCGTCGACGCTGAGGCGCTCGACGCCGGGCATCGAGGCCACCGGCACCCGTGTCTTCTCGCCATCGACGATGAAGATCGGCCAGATCAGGTCATCGACCGTGAGCGTGTTCTCGCGCACCAGACGGCGCGCCCAGTCGGTGCGGCGGGTTCGGCGCGGCCGGTGGACGAGGTCGAGGCCCGGCGGGGTTCGGCCGGCCGGCGCTTCGAGCGGGAAGTGATTGGCGGGTTCGATCGGGCGGCCGTATTTGATGGCCATGGCGACGCCTCCGGAACGCGGGAAGAAAGCGCGGAACGCCTTAGCACTCCGCAACCGCCCCGGCCACAGCAAAGCCGCCGGCCATTGCCCGGCCCGGCATGCCCGGCCTGCGTGCAACCAATGTCGCGTTGACGCTGGCGCCAGGGCCTCGTTAGATCACCGGACGGGAGGACCGGCGCAGCCCAAGCGCCGGCAATACAACGAGAAAAACCGATGGACTTCGCCCTAACCGCCGACCAGCGGGCGATTGCCGAGGCGGCGCGCGAGTTCGCCCGCCACGAGATGGCCCCCCACGCCAAGGCCTGGGACGAGGCCGAGACCTTTCCCATCGAGACGCTGCGTCATGCCGCCGCGCTCGGCTTCGCCGGCATCTATGTGAAGGAGGATGTCGGCGGCTCCGGCCTCACGCGCTTCGATGCCGCGCTGATCTTCGAGGAGCTGGCGCAGGGCTGCGTGTCGACCGCCGCGTTTCTCTCGATCCACAACATGGCGTCGTGGATGATCGACGCCTTCGGCTCCGATGAGCTGCGCCAGCGCTATCTGCCGAATCTCTGCACCATGGACAGGGTGGCGAGCTACTGCCTGACCGAGCCCGGCGCGGGCTCCGATGCCGCCTCGCTGCGCACCCGCGCCCGCCGCGACGGCGATCACTGGGTGCTCGACGGCGACAAGGCGTTCATCTCCGGCGGCGGCGTGTCGGACGTCTATGTGGTGATGGCCCGCACCGGCGAGGCCGGCCCCCGCGGCATCTCCTGCTTTGTGGTCGAGAAGGGCACGCCGGGGCTGCATTTCGGCGCCAAGGAGAAGAAGCTCGGCTGGAAGACCCAACCCACCGCCGCGGTGCATTTCGAGAATTGCCGGATTCCGGCCGGCAATCTGGTCGGCAGCGAAGGGCAGGGCTTCAGGATCGCCATGGCCGGGCTCGATGGCGGCCGGCTGAATATCGGCGCCTGCTCGCTGGGCGGCGCCCAGTTCTGCCTCGACCAGACCATCGACTACATGCGCCAGAGGAAGCAGTTCGGACAACCGATCGCCGACTTCCAGGCGCTGCGCTTCCGCATCGCCGACTATGCCACCGAGCTGGAGGCGGCGCGCCTGCTGCTGCGCCGTGCCGCCAAGGCGGTCGCCGACCGCGAGCCGAACGCCACCCAGCTTGCCGCCATGGCCAAGCGGCTGGCCACCGACACCGGGTTCCAGGTGGTCGATGGCTGCCTGCAGCTTCATGGCGGCTATGGGTACCTGCGCGATTTCCCGATCGAGCGGGTTCTGCGCGACCTGCGCGTGCATCGCATCCTGGAGGGCACCAACGAGATCATGCGGCTGATCATCAGCCGCGGTATATTTGATATTTAAGGAGGGCTTTCAGGAGGCGGCCATGGACGATGTCGCGAACAAGGCGCCGAAGCCCCGGAAGGCCACGGTGCGCTACGAGGACGACACCTATAGCTGGGCCTTCGAGCAGGCAGCGCTGCTGCGCGCCGGACGCTGGAGCGAACTCGACATCGGACACCTCGCCGACGAGATCGAGGACGTGGGCAAATCCGAGGCGCGTGAACTGGAAAGCGCACTCAGGCTGGTGCTGATGCACCTCCTGAAATGGGACCATCAGCCCGAGAAGCGCACGCGAAGCTGGACGCTCAGCATTGCCGTCCACCGCAAGTTCGCGGCGAGGGCGTTGCGCAAGAACCCAGGCCTCAAGGGTGTGCTGGTGGAGGTGCTGGCCGACGCCTATGAGACCGCCCGGCTTGAGGCCTCCGGCGAGACCGACCTCGACCTCTCGGTGTTTCCCGAAGCCTGCCCCTACGACTTCGACACCCTCATGACCCGGCCGGTCGAGTGGCCGCCGGCGGCATCGTGAGAGGCACCGCGATGGACGACAAACCGAAGGCCAAGGCACATTACGACGACGACGCCTATGGCTGGGCGTTCGAGCAGGCGGCATTGCTGCGCGCCGGGCGCTGGCACGACCTTGATATCGAACACTTGGCCGATGAGATCGAAAGCGTGGGACGGGCGGAAGCAGATAGGCTGGAAAGCGCGCTCAGGCTGGTGCTGATGCACCTGCTGAAATGGGATTATCAACCTCAGAAGCGCACGCGAAGCTGGGCCGTCACCATCGCCAACCAGCGCGACCGGGCGACCAAGTTCCTGAAAGAGAACCGTAGCCTCAAGCCCAGGCTGGGGGACATCATCGCCGATGCCTACCGGCTTGCCCGCCGCGAAGCCTCCGGCGAGACTGACCTCGACCTCTCGGTGTTCCCCGAGACCTGCCCCTACGACTTCGACGCCATCATGACCCGGCCGGTCGAGTGGCCGCCGGCCGATCCTGCAGCACTCGCCGCCCGTTCCCCCGACGTTTAAGACAGTCCCGATGGATTCAGAGATTCTGTTCGAGCAGCGCGGTGCCGCCGGCATCGTCACGCTCAATCGTCCCAAGGCGCTGAATGCGCTCACCTACGCCATGGCGCTGGCGCTGGCCCGCCAGCTCGACCTCTGGGCCGAGGATCCCGCCATTCGCTGCATCGTGGTGCAGGGCGCCGGCGAGCGCGCCTTCTGTGCCGGCGGCGACATCCGCCGGCTCTACGATCTCGCCAAGGCCGGTCGCTTCGACGAGCAACTTGCCTTCTGGCACGACGAATATCTGCTCAACGCCAGGATCAAGACCTACCCGAAGCCCTATGTGGCGCTGGTCGACGGCATCGTCATGGGCGGCGGGGTCGGCGTGTCGATCCATGGCAGCCACTGCGTCGCCGGCGACCGCTTCCAGTTCGCCATGCCGGAGGTCGGCATCGGCTTCTTCCCCGATGTCGGGGCGACCTATGCCCTGCCGCGGCTGCCCGGCGAGGTCGGCACCTATTGCGCGCTCACCGGCGCGCGGCTGAACCAGGCCGATGCCGCCGATCTCGGTCTGGTGCGGGCAGCCGTGCGGTCGGCCGATTTTCCGGCGCTGATCGCCGACCTCGCCACCGGACAGCACCCCGACGCCGCCCTCGCGGCGCGGGCGCTGCCGCAGGCCCCAGGGCCGCTGCGCGACATCCGCCCGCTCATCGATGCCTGCTTTGCCGGCGACAGCGTCGAGACGATCCTCGCCCGGCTCGATGGCGCCGCGGCACCCGGGCCGGAGCTTGCCGCCACCATCCGCAGCAAGTCGCCGACCAGCCTCAAGATCGCGCTCGGCCAGATGCGGCGCGGGCGCACCATGTCGTTCGCCGAGGCGATCCGCACCGAATTCCGCATCGTGTCGCGTCTCGCCCACGGCCACGATTTCTACGAAGGCGTGCGGGCGCTCATCATCGACAAGGACAACGTCCCGCGCTGGACTCCCGCCACGCTCGATGCGGTTTCGGCCGCCGATGTCGAGCGCCACTTCGCGCCGATCGACCGCGAGTTGCCGCTATGAGCGACATTCCGATTCACGATCCGCCGATCGAGCTCGACAAGCTGGTCGAGAAGGGCGTGTGGGCCCGCCGCCTCACCATCTTCGTGCGCTCGGTGGCGGTGCTGGTGCTGATCAAGGGCCTGTTCCACTGGTCGCTGCTGTGCGGGGTCGGCGACGGCAGCGGCGTGCATTTCGAGGTCATGCCGCCGGCTTGGCAGATCGCCACCATCTTCTTCGCCATCATCGACGTGGTGGCGGGCGTCGGCCTGTGGCTGCTCGCCGCCTGGGGCGCCGCGGTGTGGCTGATCGGCGGCATGTCGCAGGTGGTGTTCGATATCTGGTTTCCGCAGATCTATGGCGGCGTGGTGCCGCTCACCATCTTCTACGCGCTGCTGCTGGTCGGCTACGTGGTGCTGCGCGTGCTGGCGCTGCGCGAGAAGCCGGATCGCTGATCCATTCCAACGACAAAAAACCATCCACGGGAGGACACATCATGGCGAACATCGGTTTCATCGGGCTCGGCAATATGGGCGGGCCGATGGCGGCGAACCTGCTCAAGGCCGGTCATCGCGTCACCGGCTATGACCCGGTGCCGGCGGCAGTGGAGCGCTTCACCGCGGCGGGCGGCGTCGCCGCGGCCAAGGCCGCCGATGTCGCGGCCGGCGCGGAGGTCATCATCACCATGCTGCCGGCGGGCCGGCACGTGCGCGAGGTCTATCTCGGACCCGGCGGGGTGATCGCGGCGGCGGCGCCCGGCGCGCTGCTGATCGACTCCTCCACCATCGACGTGGAGACCGCCCGCGCCGTGGCGGCGTCGGCCGAGGCCGCGGGCCTCGCCGTGCTCGATGCGCCGGTGTCCGGCGGCGTCGGTGGCGCCACCGCCGGCACGCTCACCTTCATGGTCGGCGGGCCGGACGCGGCCTTCGCCCGCGCCGAGCCGATCCTGCAGGCGATGGGCAAGACCATTGTTCACGCCGGCGGCCCCGGCACCGGGCAGGCGGCGAAGATCTGCAACAACATGATTCTCGGCATCTCGATGGTGGCGGTGTCGGAGGCCTTCGTGCTGGCCGAGCGGCTGGGGCTCGACGCCCAGAAGCTGTTCGACATCTCCTCCAAATCGTCGGGCCAGTGCTGGTCGCTCACCAGCTACTGCCCGGTGCCCGGCCCGGTGCCGACCTCGCCCGCCAACCGCGATTATGCCGCGGGCTTCACCGCCGCGATGATGCTGAAGGACCTCAAGCTCGCCCAGGATGCCGCGGCCGGCGCCGGCGTCTCGACGCCGCTGGGCGCGGCGGTGGCCCAGCTCTATGGCCTCTATTGCGGCAGCGGCGAGGGCGGGCGCGACTTCTCCGGCATCATCCGCCTCCTGCGCGGTACCTGACAACCGAATAGTACAATTGCAAACAACTCGTATACCTCGCGTCAAGGCTGGCGAATTTCACCGACTGTTCACGGTATTCTTTAAGACGAACCTTAGGCGAGAAGAGCTAGATTTGCTGTGAAACCGGGAAACACCGGTGCTTACAGCAGACAAGGGGCGTCGTAATGAAGAGTGCAGTGAAGACGGTGGAACCCGTCGAGCGACGAGAGCGAGCCCAGGAGATTCGTCCGCTCTACCTCGAGTCTCTGACGCTGGTAGAGCGACTGCATCGCCGGCTCCTTGACGTGATCAAGGACGAGTTCGATCGTCGAGGCCGCTCCGACGTCAACAGCGTGCAGGCACTGCTGTTGTTCAACATCGGAGACAGTGAACTGACCGCTGGTGAACTTCGCACCAGGGGCTACTATCTTGGCTCCAACGTTTCCTACAATCTGAAAAAGCTTGTGGAAATGGGCTATCTGCACCATCAGCGCTCGCGGATCGACCGGCGGTCGGTGCGCATCAGCCTGACGGACAAGGGCAGGGAGGTGCGCGATATCATCGACAGCCTCTATGCCAAGCACATCAAGACCATCGAGCAGGTGGGCGGCATTGGCACAGCCGATTTCGCCGGCCTGAACAAGGCTTTGCAGCGGCTCGAGCGGTTCTGGACCGACCAGATCCTCTATCGGCTGTAATCGACTTTTGATCGAACGCCTTGCGGCGAACGGCCCCGATCCGACGAGGATCGGGGCCGTTTCGTTATGGCCGGCTTCGTCTTTGCCGGCTTCGTCTTTGCCGGCTTCGTCTTTGCCGGCTTCGTCTTGGCTGGATTTGCGTTGGCCGGAGGTCTGCCGCCGCCCGCCGCGTCGAATGCGCGTGCCTTCCGGGCCTGTTCCGGCTTGCGGAGAGGTGCATTCCGAAAGGGCAGCAACCTCGGCCTGCAGGACCGGAGACCGGGAGCCCCGGCCTTGGGAAGGCCGGTTTTCGAACATGGTTTTTCGGTGCGGCGGTTTCCGGGATCGCCGGGTGACCAATAGGAAACCGTGACCCGCACGCCCTCGTGGCAGGGAGTCCGGCGTGCACGCACCGCGCTCCGTGCACGCCAAGGTGAAGGCCGCAGGCGGTGCTCTTCGCCGCCGCCGCCCCGTTATGGCCACTTTGTTTGTTAACGAAACAAGCCGATAGTCCACCCCCGCTTCGTCCGCAATTTCGCGGGCGTCGCTGATGTCATACCGGAGCCCGGCATCGTGTCGTCACGCGCCGACCAACCTTCTCGGTCTCGTCTGCCCGCCGTTCTGTCGCCCGTCTCGGTTTCCCGCCGCGGCCTGCTCGCCGGTCTTGGGGCCGGTCTGATCGCCTCGCCGGTGCTGGCGCAGGGGTTCGGTCAGGGCTTCGGCCTGGGTTTCGGCCAGGAGGAGCGGAACGCCACCCTGGTCGACAGCGCCGAATGGAACCAGGGGTTCGATTCGGCTTCTCGCACCATCCTGATGCCGCGCTCCTCGCTGCCGACCCTGTCGCCGCAGACGCTGGCGGCCACCGAGCAGGCGCTGCAGACCTATGCTGGTATCGTCGCCCGCGGCGGCTGGCCCATGGTGCCCGAGGCCGGGCGGCTGCGTGTCGGCATGCGCCACCGGGCCGTGCCGGCGCTGCGCCAGCGTCTGGCGGCGAGCGGCGACCTCGATCCCGCCGCCGGCGTCTCGGAGGTGTTCGATTCCTATGTCGAGGCCGGCGTGCGCCGCTTCCAGGCCCGTCATGGTCTGCAGGCGGACGGCGTGGTGCGCGAGAGCACCTATCGCGCCCTCAACGTGCCGGCCGACGTGCGCCTGCGCCAGCTCGAGACCAATCTCGGCCGGCTCAAGGCGATGTCCGGCTTCCTCGGCAATCGCTTCATCACCGTCAATATTCCCGCTGCCCAGCTCGAGGCGGTGGAGAATGGCGCGGTCGTTTCCCGCCACACTGCCATCGTCGGCAAGCCGGACCGGCCCTCGCCGGTGCTGTCGGTCAAGATCCAGGAAGTCAACTTCAATCCGTTCTGGACCGTGCCGGTATCGATCATCCGCAAGGATCTGATCCCCAAGATGCAGGCCGAGCCGGACTATTTGGCCAAGTACAAGATCCGGGTCTATGACGGCCGCGGCCGCGAACTCGATCCCCGCCAGATCAACTGGTACTCGGAAGAGGCGGTGAACTACCAGTTCCGCCAGGATCCGGGCGAGCAGAACTCGATGGGCTCGGTACGCATCAACATGCCGAACCAGCATTCGGTCTATATGCACGACACGCCGCAGAAGAACCTGTTCGGCGAGGACCGTCGCTTCGACTCATCGGGCTGCGTGCGGGTGCAGAACGTGCGCGATCTCGTCACCTGGATTCTCGCCGGCAGCCAATGGGCGCGGCCGCAGATCGACTCGGTGATCCGCTCGGGCGAGCGCGCCGATGCCAAGCCGGTCGCGCCGGTACCGGTCTATTGGGTCTACATCACCGCCTGGGCGACCTCGGACGGCGTGGTGCAGCTCCGAGAGGACATCTACAACCGCGATGGCCTGGGCGGCCAGGTCGCCGCGGACCACTGAGGACGAGTGGGGCAGCGCCGGCCGGCGCGGGCCGTGTGCCCGGCCAGCGTATCCGGGTTGCGGAAGGCGCCATGGCCGAGCGCGAAGTGCTGTTCGAATTTTCACGCATGGGCGCCTATGTCCGGGTGGCCGCCATCGATGCCGAAACCGGCATCGAGGTGGTGGTGATGGCGCCGGCCGCAGCCACCCGTGGCGACCTCGAACGGCTGGCACTGCAGAAGCTTCAACGCCGGCTTGCCGCAGGTTGAGACGACTATCCGCGCGTCCGGGACGATCATCGTCGGCGGATCGCAATCAAGCCTGCCGCAGGACAAGAGATCCTCGCTCCGCGTGCTTGCGGGAAGCGCAGGGGGATCATCTGCGGGCGAGGAAAATTTGTACCCGTAATCTCTGCACTTCAGCAGATATGGTTGCCCGCGGCCAGGAGTCTTGCCGGCGGAACGACAAAGCTTCGGCTTGATCAGCCGGATTCCGTCTCACGTCATCGCTTCCGCAGCAGCGGAATCCAGTCTTGCCGGGCATGCTCTGGTGCCGGGCGACGCAAACCCGGCGCATTCGAGTCGCTGTGCTTGTCGCGCTGCTGCGCTATACTACCACCGCCGTTGCGGAGGGATTCGGCATGACATACAGCTTCAAGGGCAGAGGCATTCTGTGGGAAGAGGGGCGAGGACCGGTCATCTGGTGGCCGATCAACTGGTTCTGGTTCCTGGTGACCAATTTCCAGGAGGAGCGCCGTCAGGCTGCGGAGGAACGCGCCGCCGCGCTTGACGCGGCGAAGACGGAGGCTGCTCCCGCCAAGGCGGACGAACCGGCCGCCGCTGCCGTGGACCCGGCACCGCCTGTCGAGACGGTGTCTGAGACGATCGTGGTCGAGCCGGCCGTGTCGGAGACGGTCGAGGCGGTGGCCGAGACGACGGTGGTGACGGTCGTTGCGGTCGCCGAGCCCGCCATCGAGAAGGCGCTGGCGGCCGAACCCGCTGCACCGGCCGGGCCGGCGGAGACTGCGCCCGCCGCCGAACCGGAAGCGAGCGAGCCGGCCGAGAAGAAGGCGTGACGCGGTATCCGGCCGATCAAGCCGGGTAGTCGCATCCCGACGGCCGGAAATCCCTTTTCGAACAGGTGTTTCGGAGAAGCGGTTTCCTGCGGGGGCGAGGATCGATATCACACGGTGTCCGGCATCATGGCCGGACGCCGTGTGAAACCCGTGAGGCGGCGATGTCGCGCAAGGTCGACGTCCCGGTCAGCGATGTTCGGCGCTTTCTCGAGCCCGGCCCGGTGGTGCTGGTGTCCTCGGCCGATCGCGGCGATACCGACATCATGACCATGGGCTGGCTCACGGTGATGGAGTTCACGCCGTCGCTGGTCGGCTGCATCATCTCCAGCGCCAACCACAGCTTTGGTCTGATCCGGCGCAGCAAGGCGTGCGTGATCAACCTGCCGACCGCGGATCTGATCGACACAGTGGTCGGCATCGGCAACACCACCGGCGCCGAGATCGACAAGTTCGCGCATTTCGGCCTGACGGCCGAGCCGGCCGTGCACGTCGCTGCCCCCCTCATCGCCGAGTGCCACGCCAATTTCGAATGCCGCCTCGTCGATGGCTGCCTGATCGACAAGTACAATTTCTTCATCTTCGAGGTGGTGAAGGCGCAGGCCGCGGCACGGCCGAAGCACCCGGAAACGCTGCACTATCTCGGCGGCGGCGCATTCATGGTGTCGGGCAGGATCATCAGCCGGCGCTCGAAGTTTCGGCCGGAGATGCTGTAGGGAAGGGGGCGGACGCGCGCCCCAGTGGGGCGGTATATCGCCCCCGGCACCGACGCAATTGCGGTTTCACGGCAGTGGCTTGCGGCAAAATCCGGATTCGGAATCGCAGCAGGTTGCGGCGACTTTCGGATTCAGAATCGCAACCGAGCCGTCTGGTTCTGCATCAAAGGATGACGTTCGCCGCGGTCAGCGTGGTGACGCCGGTGAGGCAGATCTCGAAATCGGCAGTGCCGTCGCCATTGATGTCCCCGGCGAGCAGGCCCTCGGTGAACCGAAGCTGGCCCGCCGTGTTCGAGAAGTCGTCATCGCCGATGAACACGAAGGTGTTGTTGCCGCGCACCGTGGTCATGGCATCGATCAGGCGCAGGTCGATGATATCGTTCTCATCCACCGAGAAGTCGCTGATGGTGTCGGCGTTCGCGCCGCAGCCCATGTCCTTGATGGTGCGGAACACGAAGGTGTCGGCGCCCTCGCCGCCGGAGAGCGTGTCGATGCCCGCGCCGCCTTCCAGGATATCATCGCCTGCGAGGCCGCTCAGCACGTCGTTTCCGGCGCCGCCGGACAGCGTGTCCTTGCCCGTGCCGCCGGTGATGACATTGGCTGACGCATTGCCGGTGCCGGTGAAGGAGTCCGATCCGGTATAGGTGAGATTCTCGAGATAGGTGCTGAGCGTATATTTGCTGAGCGTGGTGGTCACCAGATCGGTGCCGCCATCCTTGCGCTCGGTGATCCTGTCGCGCGTGCTGTCGACCACATAGGTGTCGTTGCCCGCGCCGCCCACCATGGTGTCGTTGCCGAGGCCGCCGTCGAGCGTGTCGTTGCCGTCATTGCCGGTGAGCGTGTCGTTGCCGGCGAGCCCGGACAGCGTGTCGTCGCCGGCCCCGCCGGTCAGGATGTTGGCCAGCTCGTTGCCGGTGCCGGCGAAATCCCCGCTGCCGATGAAGGTCAGCCCTTCGAGATAGTCGCCGAGCGCGAAGGCGGACAGCGAGGTGCGCACGAGATCGGTGCCCTGGCCGATCAGTTCGATCGCCTGGTCGCCCGCATCATCCACCGTGTAGGTGTCGTTGCCGGCACCGCCATACATGATGTCGGCGCCCTGGCCGCCATCCAGCGAGTCGTTGCCGGCATAGCCGTAGAGCGTGTCGGCGCCGTTGCCGGCCTTGGACTGGCCGGTGACGGTGACGGTCGTGCTGATGGTGTCGCTGCGCTTCGAGCCATGGACGATGACCCCGGTTTCCTCCTCGTCGGTGGTGGTGGTCGTCGTCGTGGTCGTCGTCGTGGTCGTGGTGGGGTCTGAGAACAGCCCGAGCAGGAAATCGTAGATGCCGTCGGCGAAGCGCGCGAACTCGATGCCGGTCAGCGTGTCCACGCCTTCACCGGAGACCAGATAGCTGCTGCCGGAGATGGAGATCGTGTAGGCCGCGAACAGGCCAGAATAGAGCGCGGTGTCGCTGCCGTCATTGCCGGTCAGCGTGTCGTTGCCGGCGCCGCCGGTCAGCGTGTCGTCGCCGGTTCCGCCCGTGAGCTGGTCGTTGCCGTCGCCGCCCAGGAGGATGTCGTTGCCGGCGCCGCCGTCGATGATGTCGTTGCCGCCGAGGCCGGACAGCGTGTTGCCGAGGCTGTTGCCGGTGAGCCGGTCCGCCCCGCTGCCGCCGATGCCGTTCTCGATCCAGGCGCCATAGGCGATCGAGAGGTTGCAGGTCATCATATCGCAGTTGGAGAACGCGCCCGGCGTCAGGTCGAGGGTGCAGGAATAGCTCCAGCCCGACAGGTCGATCGTGTCGGTACCGGCGGAATCATAGATGCACAGCACCGGGTGCCTGTTCTGGGTGAAGTCGAACACCCAGGCATCGGCGGTGGCATTGAAGCCGTAGGTGGTGTTACCGACACGCGTGGTGGTCTCGGCGCCGTACATCGTCTGGATGGCCAGGATATCGTACAGCATCGGGGTCTGGGCGTAGTAGGTCTTGCCGTCGCTCGCCACCCAGTCGGCACCGGTATTGTTGGCCGTGAAGTACGACATGATGGTGTACATCTGCGAATCCTGCATGAAGAGTGCATCGTTCGCATAGGTCGGCGAGCCGCCATTATAGTCGCCGGGGTGGTCGAGACCCAGCGCGTGGCCGGTTTCATGGACGTAGGTCTGGAAGCCCCACTGGCCGACGGTGGGCGACACCAGATTGTTGGTGCCGGAATTCGAGCCGTAGCTGGAATTGAACCAGACGGAGCTGGCGCCGGTATAGCTGCCCGGATAATAGGCGTGGGCGTAGCCGATATTGGTGGTGGTGTTCGAGTACTTGATCGTCGCCGCGGCGCCGTTGGACGTGTAGGCGAAATCGGTCGTGATCAGGTCATCCCACAGCTTGATGGCGAGGGTTGCGGCGGTCTGCTGGGTGCTGTTCAGCGCCGAGAACCCGGACTTCTCGGCGTAGGGAAACCAGCTTGCGCTGGAGGGGAAGCCGTAGGTCAGGCTGGCGCCCGTCAGGTGATAACCGCTGTCGAGCTGAGCAGTGATCTGGGCGTTCGTCCAAACCGCCTTCGCCATGATGCGCCCTCCTGGACCCCAATTCGCAGGCGGCATGATTCCGAAGACGCTTTAAACAAACTGCGTATTGATCCCTAAAATGCCATCTACCTGTGACACTTCATTGGCGGTCGACGACAGCCCGGGGGTGAGTGGCGACACGAAATCGAACGGCGTAGGGGGCGTTTTGTCGCTCAGTTGCTGGGAATTCCGACGTTCGAGGGCGATTTCTGCGGAGTTTGCTTCCGCATTCCATCGGGTAATCATCCGGAAACCATATGACACGGCATGCCGGCACCGACTGGCAAGCGTGCGACGGCAGCGCCTTGTGGCAGGCCCGCGGCAGCAGGCCACCCGGAGCGAGATCGTGTCACACGGCCTCCCGATGATCCCTCCGGGATGCCGGAAGCGGTCTCGACGAAAGCGTCGGTCAGCCAGGGTTGGCTCGACATTGGAAATTTTGGCGATCGGAGTGCGAACGGTCGCGCGCGTCAGTGCTTGGGGTCGTCCGCATGATTTGCCGGCGAGGTCGGACCAAAGGCCGCGAACGCGGACCGTTGATTCCTGTCGCGGATTTTCGCGAAGTCCTTGATTTCATACCGGCCTGCGTGGACGGGAACCTGCGGGGCCAAGCGGTATGGCCGGAACAGTCCCCGCCATCGCCGGGCTTGTCCCGGCGATCCCGACACCCTGGTCATCCCGCTTGCCGACCTCTTGTCCGACACCGCCGCGGTCCAATCGAGATCGCCGGGCCAAGCCCGGCGATGACCACGGTGAGAGTGCGCAAGCATGTCATCTCAGCCTGCGCGGATCAGAGGCTGTCGGCCCGGTCGCTGGCGACGATAGACCCCGGAGTCATGCTCCAAGCAGGCTGGTATCAGATGAGAAAAACCGCGAGAGTCGACGGTCCCACGCCTCAGCGTTCGGGCCGTTTGTCTCACTTGCTCGGCAAGGTCATGTCGCCGGCAAAAATAAAGCCGCGCAGGGGGCGCGGCGTAACGGACGGCCACTAAAGCATTTTCCGCACAAGTGGATACCGGTTGTGCGAAAGAAAATGCGACAAACGAGAAACTTAAAGCGTCCGATCTGATGCAGTCAGATCGGATCACGCTCTAGGAATCTGACGATCAACCGGATTGCGATCGCCAAAAATAAAGCAGGATTTCCGAAGTCCGCATATGAGCGGATTCGGAAATCCTGCGATCGTCTCAGGTTTTGCAGGACAGCGCTGGTCCGACCTTCAGT
The DNA here is from genome assembly GCF_003966715.1 of Blastochloris tepida. Taxonomy (NCBI): domain Bacteria; kingdom Pseudomonadati; phylum Pseudomonadota; class Alphaproteobacteria; order Hyphomicrobiales; family Blastochloridaceae; genus Blastochloris; species Blastochloris tepida. The sequence continues at coordinate 2,046,777 of NZ_AP018907.1, read as the reverse complement.
CCAACCTGCGTCACTCTGCTCAGGCCCTGCTACGCCGACCTGTGATCAACGATAGAGCAGCGCGATCCAGATGGTCGGGATGCCAAGGATTCCGAGCGGAACCCACAGGTTGGCGTCGGTGATGCTCGGCACGACAGAGCCATCGGCAGCGAAGTAAGCAGAAGCGAGCGTCGACGTGAGGACGACCGAAAGCGCCCCAATAACAGCTGATAGTTTCATCTTTGGTCCTCTCATGAAGGGGCCCAGGAATGCTTACTTCCTTTTCCGCCATGCCTCGCGGCCGGTGTTGTCTTCCGCCGCCAGTCCATTCACCTCACACCGATCGGGGCAGCGGTGTCGTTGCGAATGAGAACGGAAAAGGTTGTCGCACCTCCGAGCGAGGTGACTCTAGCGCTTCTGGCGACGAATGCAATGGTCGGATCGGCGATTGAGGTTACGAGAAACTGCCGATCACCGGCCCGCCGCATGCGGTTCGAGCTCGTGGCGGGCGAACATTTTTGACGCCGCGGAGGTATTCGCCGGAAACAATCCGGCGGAGCGCGTCCGGTAGCCAGCGGCCGCGAAGCCGCATGCGGCAAGGGTTGCACCGAGGGCGCGGCGGCGACTCGGTCGCCACGCAGGGGAGCGCGACCTGGGACCACCGCCCACGGGTCGGCCGCGGCACGCGCGGTCGCCGCAACCGGGATGGGATGCACCCATGAGACGTACTACGTACGGGCTCGACCAGCCGGCCGATCGCTGTCCGGAGAGGGCGGTGGGCAAAGCGAGGGGGCGCAAGGCCACCGGTTGGCCGCGACGCCCCCGGTCGGGCTTCCGGGCGAAGAAGCTTCCGAGAGGAGATCCTCGGCCGCAGAAGCTGCTGGCGTCACACCGTGCGCAGGCTGAACCGCAGCCCGTAATAGAATCAACGGATTCGAGAAACGAGGTGAGCCGAGACAAGGAGAGGGCAAGAAAAGGGGAAAAACAAGAAAAGGGGAGAAAACGGCGCGCGGACAGAATCGAAAGCAGGGACTCGAACGGCAGCAGTTCGGGGGATGAGACGTCGGATGGCGGGCGCGCGAACGGCGGAAAACCGGACGGCAAGAATCAAAAAGCTGCCACAAGCGCAGGGCTGTGGCAGCTTTATGAAGCAGGATTCCCAAAAGCGCCTTAGCGCAATTGGAAATCCTGCAAGAGCGTCAGGCTTTACAGAACCGTTCTGGGCCCACGAGGAGCCCAGCCCGATATGTTCTGCTCACATCCTGAACCGCTGGGCACGTGCTCAACGATAGAGCAGCGCGATCCAGATGGTCGGGATGCCAAGGATTCCGAGCGGAACCCACAGGTTCCAGTCGGTGATGCTCGGCTGAACAACGCCGTTGACCATGGCGGCAGACGCAGCCGTCGACGCGAGGATGGCCGAGAGCGCCCCAATAACGAACGAAAGTTTCATCTTTGATCCTCTCCTAAGGAGCTGAGGGTGCCCACCTCCCCCATACTGAGACGGCTGGCATGACCAGACGCTTCAGTTCATCCATGCAAACCGGTCGGGGCTGCGGTCCGTCACGGATGAGAATGGAAGAGGTTGTCGCACCCCCCAAGCGGGGTGACACTACCGTTTCTGGCGCCGAATGCAATGGCCGCCATTGCCGGCAAATGCCGCTTGGCGCCGCTCGATCGCGCTGTTTCGCGGAGGTTGCCGGCGGCCGCTCCTCTTTCCCGAGGCGGCAGGCGGCGTTGCGCCGAGCGACGGTTCTTTGCCGGCTTTCACAGCGCCTTGCCGGAAGGGGGATTCGCCTCGCAATCCCGGCAATCCCGGTCCGGCTGGGGACGGCGGCGGCGTCAGGGCGCCGTCAGCCGTGCGAATCTAAAAGGTGACCATGGTTGATAATGTCAGGCGCGTGATTCTTCTGGCCGGCGTGTGCGGACTTCTCGGCATTCCCGGCGCCGCTGCGCAATTTGGTCCGCCGCATGGGTTTGGCGGGCCGTACGGCCCTGGCGAGCAGCGGCGGAATCGCCACCGCCGCCGTGACGACCACGACTGCGCCCGGCGGGCGCTGGAGGAGGGGCGGGCGCGGCCGCTGGCCGAAATCCTGCCGGCTGTCGAGTCGGCGCTGGGCGGGCAGGTCATCGAGGTCGAGCTGGAACACTGTGACGCCCGGATCGTCTATGAGGTCAAGGTGCTGCGGCCGGATGGCCGGCTGGTCGAGGCCGAGGTCGATGCCATGACCGGCGAGGTCCTCAAGGAAAAGATGTGATGCGCGTGCTGGTGGTGGAGGACGAGCCGCGCATCGCCGATGACATCGCCGCGGCGCTGACGGCGACCGGGGCGGTGGTGGACGTCGTCGCCGATGGCGAGGAGGCGTGGTTCAAGGGCGACACCGAGGACTACGCGCTGGTGGTGCTCGATCTCGGCCTGCCGGGGCTCGACGGTCTGGCGGTGCTCAAGCGCTGGCGGCGCAACGGGCGCCAGATGCCGGTGCTGGTGCTGTCGGCGCGCGGCACCTGGGCCGAGCGGGTGGAAGGCATCGATGCCGGCGCCGACGACTATCTGCCGAAGCCCTTCCGCATGGAGGAGCTGGTCGCCCGTGCCCGTGCGCTCGTCCGCCGCTCGGCGGGAATCGGCACGGCGGTGATCGAGGCCGGCCCGCTCGCCGTCGATCCGCGCGAGATGCGGGTGACGGTGCGCGGCCTGCCGGTGACGCTCTCTCCACTCGAATACCGGCTGGTGGCCTATCTGGCGCTCCACAAGGGGCGGGTGGTGCCGGCCCATGAGCTGATCGGCCATCTCTATGGCGACGACGATGCCCGCGACGCCAACGCCCTGGAAGCGCTGGTCACCCGGCTGCGCCGCAAGCTGGGCGCCGAGCTGATCGAGACCCGCCGTGGCTTCGGCTATCTGGTGGCGGAGCCGCGGCCGTGATCGGCGGCTCGCTGCGGCTGCGGCTGTTCGCGGCCGGAGCGGTGTCGATTCTCCTGGCGCTCGGGCTCGCCGCGCTGGGGCTGACCATGCTGTTCGAGCGCCACGTCGAGCGGCGCATGGCAGCCGACCTGACGGTCATTCTCGACCGGCTGTTGGCGGGGCTCGACAGCGACACCAGCGGCCGGCTGGCCGAGACCGATCCGCCCGACGACCCACGCTTCGACAAGCCGCTGGCCGGGCTCTACTGGCAGGTGACGGCCGAGCCGGGCGGCCTGATCGATCGGTCGCGCTCGCTGTGGGATTCGCAACTGGCGCTGCCAGCCGACGAACTGTCGGAAGGCACGCTGCACCACCACCGCATCCCGGGGCCGGGGGGCGGCACGCTGTTGGCGGTGGAGCGGCGGGTGATCCTGTCGCCGCGGCTGGGCGGCGGCGCGGTGCGGGTGGCTGTGGCGCAGGACGTGGCCGATCTCACCGCGGCGACCCGCGATTTTGCCGGCGACCTGCTGCCGTTTCTCGGTCTGGTGGCGCTGCTGCTGGTGGCGGCCTCGGCGGTGCAGGTGGCGGTGGGTCTGGCGCCGCTCAAGGCGGTGCAGGCCCGGCTGGCGGCGATCCGCGCCGGCACCGCCGAGCGGCTCGGCACGGCCTTCCCCGACGAGGTTCGCCCGCTGGCCGCCGAGGTCGACGCCCTGCTGGAGCAGCGTGAACGTCAGGTCACGGCGGCGCGGGCACGCGCCTCCGACCTCGCCCACGGGCTCAAGACGCCGCTGCAGGTGCTGGCCGGCGACATCGACCGGCTGCAGGCCAAGGGCGAGAGCGTCATCGCCGCCGACCTCGCCGCCATCGGCGAGGCGATGCGCCGGCACGTCGAGCGGGAACTGGCGCGGGCACGCCGCACCGGCGGCACCACCACTGCCCGTGCCATGGTGGCGGCGGTGGCGGCGCAGGTCATCGCCGTGGTGCGCCGCACGTCGCGCGGCGAGGCGCTCGAATGGTCGAACGACGTGCCTGCCGACCTCGCCGTCCGCATCCAGCCCGACGACCTGACCGAGATCCTCGGCAATCTGCTGGAGAATGCCGCCCGCCATGCCGCCGAGCGCATCGAGGTGCGGGCGGTCGCCGAGGCGGATTGGGTGGTGATCTCGGTCATCGATGACGGGCCGGGCATTCCGGAGGCCCAGGTGCCGATCGCGCTCCGGCGCGGCGGCCGTCTCGACCAGACCGGGCCCGGCACCGGGCTTGGCCTCGCCATCGCCGCCGACCTCGCCGAAGCCTGGGACGGGGCGCTGACGCTCGGCCCGACCGCGCCCGGCGCCATGACCGCGGTGGTGCGGCTGCCGCGCGCGGGCTGACATCCCTCGCGTTCTACGCCGACTCCGCGTCCGCAACCGGCAAATGCTCTATCGCGGCAAATGTTCTCCCACGGCAAGTGTTCTCCCACGGTAAGACAATCGTCCGCACGCAATCGGTGTTGGATACGCTTCCGCCCGCTCGGCTCCGGCGCTAGAAGAAGGCGAGGGGAAAAAAGCATGACCATTGAAGACGCATTCATGCGGGTATTCGGCGACCTGATTCGCCAGGGGCCCGGCACGACTGCGTCCACCCTGCGCGCGCTCAACCTCGTGCGTCCGCTGCTGCCGCCGACCGGCGAGGTGCTCGACGTCGGCTGTGGCACCGGCGCCTCGACGCGGGTGCTCGCCCGCCATCTCGACCGGGTGATCCGGGCGTCCGACGTGTTCCCGGCCTCGGTCGAGATCGCCCGCAAGCGGGCCGAGCTGGTCGGGCTCGGCGATCGCATCGTATTCGAGGTCGCCTCGCTCGACGATCCCGGCATCGGTCCGGGCACCGCCGCGCTGATCTGGTGCGAGGCGGCGGCATATTCGGTCGGCGTCGGGCGGGCGCTCGACGCTTGGCGCGACCTGCTGATGCCGGGCGGCCTCGCCGTGTTCAGCGAGCTGGTCTGGCTGGGGGAGGAGCGGCCGCCGGAAGCCTCCGCGTTCTGGGAGCGTGAATATCCGGGCATGACCGACGTGACGGCCCTGCGCGCCGAGGTCGCCGGCCGCGGCTTCGAGCCGGTCGCCGACTTCGTGCTGCCGGTCGAGGACTGGTGGGAGAGCTACTATCTGCCGCTGGCGGCCCGGCTCGACGCGCTGGGCACCGTGATGGACCCTGCGCTGGCCGAGGTCGCGGCCCTCACCCGCCGCGAGATCGCGGTCTTCCGCGACTGTGGCGACACCTATGGCTACATCACCGTGGCGGCCCGCAAGCCGGCGCCGTGAGCCCGGGCCGGCGGGGCGGGCGATGAGGGCCGCAACCCTGGCCGGCGCGCTGGAACCTCCCGCAACGCTTCGCACAAATATCTGAAACTAAACTGAAAAATCCCCGCCTTTGCAGGCTTGCGGCGGTGGCGCCGGGCGGCGGAATCGGCTATCCAGGCAGGCATTGCAGCATCCGGCCGGTCACTCCGTGATCGCCGGATCCGAATTTTGCCCGAAATCCTTGTTCAAGAACGGGGTTTCCAGCGATCGGACTGCGGATCCGGCCCCTTGGGCCGGTATCCGCATCATCCCAGCACACCGAGGCGATGTTGCCCAACGACCCCGCGAACCCCCAAGGCGGCGATTCCTCCGACGTTCGTCCTGTCTCCATCGCCGAGGAGATGAAGCGCTCCTACCTCGATTACGCGATGAGCGTGATCGTGAGCCGGGCGCTGCCCGACGTGCGCGACGGGCTCAAGCCTGTGCATCGCCGCATCCTGTTCTCGATGAGCGAGAACGGTTACGAGTGGAACAAGCCGTACCGCAAATCGGCCCGCGTGGTCGGCGACGTCATCGGTAAGTATCATCCGCATGGCGATCAGGCGGTCTATGACGCGCTGGTGCGCATGGCGCAGCCCTTCTCGATGCGTCTGACGCTGATCGACGGGCAGGGCAATTTCGGCTCGCTCGACGGCGATCCGCCGGCGGCGATGCGCTACACCGAGGTGCGCCTGCAGAAGGTCGCGGGCGCGCTTCTCGACGACCTCGACAAGGACACCGTCGAGTTCCTGCCCAACTACGACAATTCCGAGCGCGAGCCGTCGGTGCTGCCGGCGCGCTTCCCCAATCTGCTGGCCAATGGCGCGGGTGGCATCGCGGTCGGCATGGCCACCAACATCCCGCCGCACAATCTCGGCGAGGTGATCGATGCCTGCATCGCCTACATCGACAATCCGGGGATCGGCATCGACGAGCTGGCCGAGCGCATGCCGGGGCCGGATTTCCCGACCGGCGGCCTGATCCTCGGCCGCGGCGGCATCCGCTCCGCCTTCCACACCGGCCGCGGCTCGGTGGTGATGCGGGGCAAGGTGTCGATCGAGACCATCCGCAAGGACCGCGAAGCCATCATCATCACCGAGGTGCCCTACCAGGTGAACAAGGCGTCGATGGTCGAGAAGATCGCCGAGTTGGTGCGGGAGAAGCGCATCGAGGGCGTCTCCGACCTGCGCGACGAGAGCGACCGTCAGGGCGTGCGCGTGGTTGTCGAGCTCAAGCGCGACGCGGTGCCCGACGTGGTGCTGAACCAGCTCTACCGCTTCACGCCGCTGCAGACCACGTTCGGCGTCAACATGGTGGCGCTGGCCGGCGGCCGGCCGGCGCTGATGAACTTGAAGGATCTGATCTCGGCCTTCGTCGCCTTCCGCGAAGAGGTGGTCAGCCGCCGCACCAAGTTCCTGCTGCGCAAGGCGCGCGACCGCGCCCACATCCTGGTCGGCCTCGCCATCGCGGTGGCCAATATTGACGAGGTGATCCGGCTGATCCGCACCTCGCCGGACGCCGCGACGGCCCGCGAAGCCCTGATGGCGCGCGACTGGCCGGCGCGGGACGTCGAGCCGCTGCTGGCGCTGATCGACGACCCGCGCCACCGCATCGGCGAGGACGGCACCATCCGCCTCACCGAGGAGCAGGCGCGCGCGATCCTCGACCTCCGCCTGCAGCGCCTCACCGCGCTGGGCCGCGAGGAGATCGCCCAGGAACTCGACAAGCTCGCCGCCGAGATCACCGACTATCTCGACATCCTGCGCTCGCGCGCCCGCATCATGGCCATCGTCAAGACCGAGCTGGTCGAGCTGCAGAGCGAATTTGCCACCCCGCGCAAGACCGAGATCGTCGAAGCCGACGCCGACATGGAGGATGAGGATCTCATCCAGCGCGAGGACATGGTGGTGACCGTGTCGCACGCCGGCTATGTCAAGCGCGTGCCGCTGTCGACCTACCGGGCGCAGCGCCGCGGCGGCAAGGGCCGCTCGGGCATGCAGACGCGGGAGGAGGATTTCGTCACCCGCCTGTTCGTCGCCTCCACCCACGCGCCGGTGCTGTTCTTCTCCTCGCGCGGTATGGTCTACAAGCTGAAAGTCTGGCGCCTGCCCTTGGCGCCGCCGCAGGGGCGCGGCAAGGCGCTGGTCAACATCCTGCCCTTGGAGCAGGGCGAGCGCATCACCTCGATCATGCCGCTGCCGGAGGATGAGTCGACCTGGGCGAACTATCAGATCATGTTCGCCACCACCGCCGGCGGCGTGCGCAAGAACGAGCTGTCCGACTTCGTCCAGGTCAACCGCAACGGCAAGATCGCGATGAAGCTGACGGAGGAGGGCGAGGCGATCGCCGGTGTGGCGCTCTGCACCGAGGCCGACGACGTGCTGCTCACCGCGGCGAACGGCCAGTGCATCCGCTTCCCCGTCGGCGACGTGCGCCTGTTCAAGGGTCGCGAATCGACCGGCGTGCGCGGCATCCGGCTGGAGGGAGACGACCGCGTCATCTCCATGGCCATCCTGCGCCATGCCGAGGCGACCTCGGCCGAGCGCGCCGCCTATCTCAAGCAGGCGTCTGCCATGCGCCGCGCGGCCGGCGACGATGTGCCGGACGAGCCGGTGGTGGCGGAGGAGGGCGAGGAGGCTGCCGGCAACGGCCAGCTCGCGCCCGAGCGCTATATCGAGATGGGCGCCCAGGAGCAGTTCATCCTCACCGTCTCGGAGAACGGCTTCGGCAAGCGCTCATCGTCGTTCGAGTACCGCATCGCCGGCCGCGGCGGCAAAGGCATCGCCGCCATGGCGGTGAACGACCGCAACGGGCCGCTGGTGGCCTCGTTCCCGGTCGAGGATTCCGACCAGATCATGCTGGTCACCAATGGCGGCCAGCTCATCCGCTGCCCGGTCGACGGCATCCGCATCGCCGGCCGCTCGACCCAAGGCGTGATCATCTTCAACACCGCCGAGGGCGAGCGGGTGGTCTCGGTCGAGCGGGTGAGCGAGGAGACCGCCGGCGAGGCAAGCGCCGATGCGAACGGCGAGGGCGAGGACGACGGCGGGGAAGGGTGAGCCGCGATGACCGTTGAAACCTGGCTGCTGTTCGTTCTCGCTACCGCGGCGCTGATCGCCACCCCCGGGCCGAACGTCGCGCTGGTGGTCGGCACCACCCTGCGCCACGGCCGCACCGCGGGCCTGCTCGCGGTGGCCGGGGTCAATGCCGGGGTGGTGCTGCAGCTCTGCACGGTTGCCGCCGGTCTCACCTGGATCGTCGAGGTGTTCTCGGCCCATTTCGACCTGATCCGTTACCTCGGCGCCGGCTACCTGATCTTTCTTGCGGTGCAGCAATGGCGCAGCAAGCCGGTCTCACCCGGCGTCGCCGCCCCGGCACTGGCGCCCGAGCGGGCGTTTGCCCGCGGCTTCCTCATCGCCTTCGCCAATCCCAAGACGCTGGTGTTCTTCGCCGCCTTCCTGCCGCTGTTTATCGACCCCAATGCCGGGGAGTCGACCGCACTATGGATCCTGGCCGCCACCTTCGCGGTGATCGCGGCGGGCGGCGACACTCTGTTCGTTCTGGCGGCGGCGCGCCTCGGCCATGCGGTGTCCGGCCGTTACGTCCGCATCGCCGACAGAGCGAGCGCCGGCATCCTGCTCGGCGGCGCCGTGGTGCTGCTGGCGGCAGGGCGGCGGTAGCCTCCCGGCGCCCAAACCCTCGGCCTCGGGGCGTATTTCCACTTTCACGGATTGTGGGCTAAAGGTGCCGCCCGATGATGCGCACCGCCTTCTACCCCGGCTCCTTCGACCCGGTGACCAACGGCCATGTGGACGTGATCCACAATGCCTGCCGGATGGTCGACCGTTTCGTCATCGGCATCGGCATCCACCCCGGCAAGATGCCGCTGTTCTCGGCCGAGGACCGGGCGTCGATGCTGATGGAGATCTGCGGCCCCTATGCCAGCGAGGTCGGCAGCCGGCTGGAGGTCGTCACCTTCGACGACCTCGCGGTCTCGGCGGCGCGCCGGGTCGGCGCCGGCCTCCTGATCCGCGGCCTGCGCGACGGCTCCGACCTTGATTACGAGATGCAGCTTGCCGGCATGAACGCCACCCTGGCGCCGGAGTTGCAGACGGTGTTCCTGCCGGCCTCGCCGATCGTGCGCCCCATCACCGCCACGCTGGTGCGGCAGATCGCCAGCATGGGGGGCGACGTGTCCGCCTTCGTGCCTGCGCCGGTCCAGCAGCGGCTGGCCGCCAAATTCCCGCCCCGCAGGGGCTGATCGACTCCAAAGGAGGCTTCATGTTCCGCGCCCTCGTGACCGCGCTCGCGCTCGCCTTCGCGGCGCCTGCGCTCGCCCAGACGACGCTGCCGCCCGACCCTGCGAACACCGTGGTGCTGGAGACGACCAAGGGCCGCGTCGTCATCCGCCTGCGCGATGACGTTGCCCCCAAGCACGCCGAGCGCATCAAGCTGCTGGCCCGCGAGGGCTATTATGATGGCGTGCCGTTCCACCGCGTCATCCCCGGCTTCATGGCGCAGACCGGTGACGGCGAGCGGGGCGACGGCACCGGCGGCTCGAAGTATCCGGACCTGCGCCAGGAATTCTCCAAGGTGCCCTACACCCGCGGTGTCGTCGGCATGGCCCGTGCGAGGGATCCCAATTCGGCAAACTCGCAGTTCTTCATCATGTTTGCCGACAAGCCGCACCTCAACAACCAGTACACCGTGGTCGGCTACGTCACCGAGGGCATGGATGTGGTCGACAACATCGAGCGCGGCGAGCCGCCCCGCAATCCCGACAAGATCGTCAAGATGACGGTCCAGGCCGACTCCAAATGAGTCCCGCATGAGATCAGCGCCCTTCGCCGCTGCGACCGGCTTGGCCTTGGCCTTCTTGGCCGCCGCGGCGGAGGCGCCGGGCCATCCTGTCGAGACGGTGCAGGGCCTGATCCTCGGCGTGCGCATTGCAGCCGACAATCCGAACCCAGTGCGCCCGACCGCGCCGATCTCCGACCTCAATGGCGTCGCCCAAGCGCTTGCTGGATGCTGGAGCCCGCCTGACCACGCCGAGGTGGCCAACCCGCCCGACGTGATCTTCCAGGTGAGCTACCGCCGCAACGGCACCCTGTTCGGCCGGCCGCGAACCATCGAGTTCTCCCGTGCGGTGACCTCGGCCGAGCGTGGAATCTTCTATCAGGCGGTCGCCCGGGCGCTCGACCTGTGTTCATCCCTGCCGTTCACCGACGGGCTCGGCGGCGCCGTCGCCGGACGGACCTTCAGGGTCGTCCTCCAAGACCGCCGCAACCAGAGGCAAGCGCTCCGATGAGTGATCCCGAAAACACGCTGATTCTCGAAACCACCAAGGGCCGCGTCACCATCGCGCTGCGTCCCGACCTCGCCCCCAACCATGTCGAGCGGCTGAAGACCCTGGCGCGCCAAGGCTTCTATGACGGCATCGTGTTCCACCGGGTGATCGACGGCTTCATGGCCCAGACCGGCTGCCCGCGCGGCACCGGCACCGGCGGCTCGGACCTGCCCAACCTCAAGGCCGAGTTCTCGGCCGAGAAGCACGTGCGCGGCACCTGCTCGATGGCGCGCTCCGCCAATCCGGATTCGGCCAATTCGCAGTTCTTCATCTGCTTCGCCGAGGCGCCCTGGCTCGACCGCCAGTATTCGGTCTGGGGTCAGGTCACCGAGGGCATGGACGTGGTCGACCAGATCAAGCGCGGCGAGCCGGTGCGCGATCCCGACAAGATCGTCTCGATGAAGGTGGCGGCCGACGCGGCCTGATCCTGCCGTGCGCCTCTCCGACTTCGATTATGACCTGCCGGAGGGGCGCATCGCGCTGCGCCCGGCCGAGCCGCGCGACTCGGCGCGGCTCCTCGTCGTGCGGCCGGGCGCGGGCCTTGAGGACCGCGTCGTGCGCGACCTGCCGGACCTGCTTAAGCCCGGCGATGCGCTGGTGTTCAACGACACGCGCGTGATTCCCGCCGAGTTGGTCGGGTTGCGGGTGCGCGGCGAGGCCGCCGCCACCGTCCATTTCAATTTGCACAAGCGCATCGCGGAGGATCGCTGGCTCGCCTTCGCCCGCCCGGCCAAGCGGCTGAAGGTGGGCGAGCGGGTGCGGTTCGGCCCCGCATCCGAGAGCATCGCCTGCGAGCTTGCCGCCTTCGACGCCGAGGTGGCGGCGAAGGGCGAAGGCGGCGAGGTCGAGCTGCGCTTCGCCCTTTCCGGCGTGGCGCTCGACGAGGCGATTGCCCGCCACGGCCACGTGCCGCTGCCGCCCTACATCGCCGCACGGCGCGCGGACGATGCCCGCGACCGCGCCGACTATCAGACGGTGTTCGCCCGTTTCGACGGCTCGGTCGCCGCGCCCACCGCCGGCCTGCACTTCACGCCCGATCTGCTAGGGCGGCTTGCGGCGAAGGGCATCTCGCAGCATTTCGTCACGCTGCATGTCGGCGCCGGCACCTTCCTGCCGGTCAAGACCGAGGATGTGCGCGCCCACCGCATGCACGCTGAGTGGGGCGAGGTCTCGGCCGCGACCGTCGAAGCGCTTGACGCGGCGCGGGCAGGGGGCGGCCGCGTCGTCGCCGTCGGCACCACCTCGGCGCGCCTGCTGGAGACCGCAGCAAGGGATGGTGCGCTCAAGCCCTTCGCCGGCGAGACCGATATCTTCATCACGCCGGGCTACCGCTTCCGCGCCGTCGACGTGCTGATGAGCAACTTCCATCTGCCGAAGTCGACGCTGTTCATGCTGGTCTCGGCCTTTTCCGGCCTTGAGACCATGCGCGCCGCCTACGCGCACGCTATCCAATCCGGCTATCGCTTCTATTCCTACGGCGACGCCAGCCTGCTGTTTCCGGATCGAGCCTGATCCAAATCCGAGCCTGAGACATGACCGCCTTTTCCTTCCGCGTCCGCGCCACGGACGGCACCGCGCGCCTTGGCGAGATCGCCACCCCGCGCGGCGTCATCCGCACGCCCGCCTTCATGCCGGTCGGCACCCAGGCCACCGTCAAGGCGATGTATCCCGAGCAGGTGAGGGCGCTCGGCGCCGACATCATCCTTGGCAACACCTATCACCTGATGCTGCGCCCAGGGGCGGAGCGGGTGGCTCGGCTCGGCGGGCTCCACACCTTCATGGACTGGCCGCACCCGATCCTTACCGATTCGGGCGGCTTCCAGGTGATGTCGCTCGCCTCCTTGCGCAAGCTCGACGAGGACGGCGTCACGTTTCGCTCGCACCTCGATGGCTCCGAATACCGGCTGACGCCGGAGCGCTCGATCGAGATCCAGGGCCTGCTCGGCGCCGACATCCAGATGCAGCTCGACGAATGCCTGAAGCTGCCGGCCGCCCGCGAGGACATCGCCCGCGCCATGGAGCTGTCGCTGCGCTGGGCCGAGCGCTCGCGCCGGGCCTTCGAGGGCCAGCCCGAGGGCCGGGCGATCTTCGGCATCGTCCAGGGCGGCGACCAGCCGGATTTGCGGGTCGAGAGCGCCAAGGCGCTGGCCGGCATGGATTTCCACGGCCTCGCGGTCGGCGGCCTTGCGGTTGGCGAGCCGCAGGAGGTGATGCTGGCGATGATCGAGACGGTGGAGCCGCATCTGCCGGCCGCCAAGCCGCGCTATCTGATGGGCGTCGGCACGCCGGACGACATCCTGGAGGCGGCGTCGCGCGGCATCGACATGTTCGACTGCGTTATGCCGACCCGCGCCGGCCGCCACGCCACCGCCTTCACCCGCTTCGGCAAGATCAATCTGCGCAACGCCCGCCACGCCGAGGACACCCGCCCGCTCGACCCCGACAGCCCCTCCGAGCCGCTGCGCCGCTGGAGCCGGGCCTATCTCCACCACCTCGTGCGGGCCGAGGAGATGCTGGCCGGCATGATCCTGACCGCCGTCAACATCGCCTATTACCAGGAGTTGATGGCCGGCATCCGCTCAGCCATCGCAGAAGGGCGGCTCGCCGCCTTCCGCGAGGAGGTCAAGGCCGGCTGGGCGCGGGGCGATCTGCCGGCATTGTGATACGATTTCCGGTTGATCCCTTCGGGATACTGGAAACGGTCTCGCCGAAAACCCCTTATTCAGTAACGGGATTTTCGGCGATCGGAATACGTATTCCGGCTTGATCAGCCGGAATACGTATGAGCCGCCGCCTGCGCGGCCTGCCGTGATCTGTGATCGGCGGGAGGTTTCCCACCGCCCGCGGATGGCGCATGCTGCGGATGTTCCTGCCGTCCTGGGCCCCCTCCGTCTTCCTGGCAATTCCCTCATGATTCTCGGCCTCGATCACGTCGTCCATTGCGTCCGCGATCTCGACGCCGCCGGTGCCGCCTATCAGCGGCTCGGCTTCCAGGTCGGCGCGGTCAACCGCCATCCCTGGGGCACCTGGAACCGGCTGGTCCAGTTGCCGGGGTTCTTTATCGAACTGCTCACGGTCGGCGAGCCGGCGAAGATTGTGCCCGCCCAGCCGCGGCACGTGTCGTTCGGCGCCTTCAACCGCGACTTTCTTCTCCGCAATGGCGAGGGGCTGTCGTGCCTGGTGCTGGAGAGCGACAATGCGCGGGTGGCGGCCATGGCGTTCCGCGCCTCGGCCCTCGGCGACTACGAGCCGTTCCATTTCAGCCGCCAGGGCCAGCGGCCGGACGGCACGGTGGTGACGGTGGCCTTCACGCTGGCGTTCGCGGTCGATCCCGGCTCGCCCGATGCCTGCTTCTTCGTCTGCGAGCAGCATTTCCCGGAGAACTTCTGGAACCCGGCGTTCCAGCGCCACCCCAACGGCGCGGCAGGGGTGCGCGGCGTGGTGCTGGTTGCTGACAACCCCAGCGACCATCACGGATTTCTCGGCAGCTTTGCCGCGCGGCGCGAGATGCACGCCACGAGCCTCGGCCTCGTCATCCGAACCGGGCGCGGCGAGATTTCGGTGATGGAACCGGCGGTATTCGCCCGTGTCTATGGCTGTCCGGCGCCGGTCACGGCGTCCGGCCTGCGGCTGGCGGCGGTGCGGATTGCGGCCACCGACCTCGGCCTTGCCCGCACGGTGGTCGGCCGTCTCGGCATCGAGACGGGACGCGGCGCGTTGGTGGTCACGCCGGCACACGCCCACGGCGCGGCGCTGGTGTTCGAGCAGGCGTGAACCGACAAGCCGACTGCCGGGCAAGGATTTCGGGAACCACCCGAAATGCAGCCTCCGGCCCCGAGGGGCCGGAGGTCGTGTCGTTGGATCAGGCAAGCGCCTTCAGCGCCGCACGGCCGGCATAGCGGGCCTGAGAGTCCAACTCCTCTTCGATGCGGATGAGCTGGTTGTACTTGGCGAGCCGGTCCGAGCGGGCGAGCGAGCCGGTCTTGATCTGCCCGCAATTGGTGGCAACCGCGAGGTCGGCGATGGTCGAATCCTCGGTCTCGCCCGAGCGGTGGCTCATCACCGCGGTGTAGCCCGCCTTGTGAGCCATCTCGACGGCGGCCAGCGTCTCGGTCAGCGAACCGATCTGGTTGACCTTGATCAGGATCGAGTTGGCGAGGCCACCCTTGATGCCCGCGGCGAGCCGCTCGACATTGGTGACGAACAAATCGTCGCCGACGAGCTGGCACTTGGAACCGATCAGGTCGGTGACGATCTTCCAGCCCTCGAAATCATCCTCCGACATGCCGTCCTCGATCGTCACGATCGGGTAGGCGCCGACGAGCTTGGCGAGATACTCCGCCTGCTGCTGGCGCGAGCGCTTGGTGCCTTCGCCCTCATAGACATAGCTGCCATCCTTGAAGAACTCGGTGGCGGCGCAGTCGAGGCCGATCGCCACTTCTTCGCCAGCCTTGAAGCCGGCCTTCTCGATCGACGTCATGATGAAGTCGAGCGCCGCCTCCGCCGACGGCAGGTTGGGGGCGAAGCCACCCTCGTCGCCGACATTGGTGTTGTGGCCGGCGTCCTTGAGCGCCTTTTTAAGCGTGTGGAACACCTCGGCGCCCACGCGCACCGCCTCGGCCACGCTCTCCGCGCCGACCGGCAGGATCATGAATTCCTGGAAGTCGATCGGGTTGTCGGCATGCACGCCGCCATTGATGATGTTCATCATCGGCACCGGCAGCAGCCGCGCCGAGGTGCCGCCGACATAGCGGTAGAGCGGCAGGCCGCAGGCGGCGGCGGCCGCCTTGGCGGTGGCCAGCGACACGCCGAGGATGGCGTTGGCGCCGAGCCGCGACTTGTTGGGCGTGCCGTCGAGCGCGATCATGATCTCGTCGATCTTGACCTGATCCTCGGCATCCAGGCCGCCCACGGCGTCGTAGATCTCGTTGTTGACGGCATCCACCGCCTTGCGGACGCCCTTTCCGAGATAGCGGCTCTTGTCGCCGTCGCGCAGTTCGACCGCCTCATGGGCGCCGGTCGAGGCGCCGGACGGCACGGCGGCGCGGCCGAACGAGCCGTCCTCCAGCCGCACGTCCACCTCCACGGTCGGATTGCCCCGGCTGTCGAGGATCTCACGGGCGATAATGTCGACGATCGCGGTCATGGAACGCCTGCCTGTCTGAATGGGACGATGTAATCGGAAACACGGAGGGGCTGGCCCGCTCATACAGGATCGCACCAGCCTGGGGAACCCGCGCTTCCGTCGGGAGCCACGGTTCGATAGGAGAAAATCATGACAGATGAATCTCTCCAGCTCGGCCGTCACGTTCCCTTGCCCGCCTCGCCCGACCGGGCGCTGCTGGAGCGCGTGCCGAACCCTCACTCCGATACCAATTACGTCGCCCGCTTCACCTGCCCGGAATTCACCTCGCTGTGCCCGGTGACCGGCCAGCCGGATTTCGCGCTGCTGGTGATCGACTATGTGCCTGGCGACTGGCTGGTCGAGTCGAAGTCGCTGAAGCTCTATCTGGCGAGCTTCCGCAATCACGGCGCCTTCCACGAGGATTGCACCATCGCGGTGGGCAAGCGGCTGGTGGGGCTCCTGGAACCGCGCTGGCTGCGCATCGGCGGCTACTGGTTCCCGCGCGGCGGCATGCCGATCGACATCTTCTGGCAGACGGCGGCGCCCCCGGCGGGCCTGTTCATCCCCGACCAGGGCATGCCGCCCTAT
The DNA here is from genome assembly GCF_003966715.1 of Blastochloris tepida. Lineage (NCBI taxonomy): Bacteria > Pseudomonadati > Pseudomonadota > Alphaproteobacteria > Hyphomicrobiales > Blastochloridaceae > Blastochloris > Blastochloris tepida. Next base: position 2,030,518 of record NZ_AP018907.1, on the reverse strand, counting down.
CGCGGGCGGTGACATTTCGCGTCGGATGTCTCGTCGCCCCGGGCGGAGCGGATGCGAAGCACTCCGCGAAGACCCGGGGCCGCAATCAGAACAAGGCTCCTCTTTCTCCGCACGATCCCGGGTTGGAACGGCGAACTGTGCTTTGATGGGTGCACCGGCTCGGGGTGGCCACCCCGAGCCGGTGCGGGCGGCACGCCGTATCCCGGGTGAGCCTTCGAGGCCGTCGCGAGCAGAAGCGGCCGTCCGTCCCAAGCCAACCCGAACAGTTGCACGGGGCTTTTGACCCCGCTTCCAAGCCTGGGATGCTTGCCATGCTGCCACACCCGACGCCGTTTGCCACCCACCTTGTGGGCATCGATGTCTCCAAGGACTGGCTCGACATCGCCTTCGACGACACCAAGGTCGAGCGCGTCGATAACACCCCCGCGGCTCTCCAGCGCTTGGCCAGGCGCCTGGTGAAGGCCGGGCTCACCACCGCCGGCCTGGAGCCGACCGGCGGCTATGAACGCCTGGCGGTCGCGGTGCTGCGCGAGGCCGGCCTCACCGTGCTGCAGGTCGACAGCTGGCGCTGCCGCCAGTTCGCCAAGGCCTGCGGCCAGCGCGCCAAGAGCGATCCGCTCGACGCCCGCATCATCCGCGCCTTCATGCTGCATCACCCCTGCCGGCCGTTCCCGGAGCCCTCGCAAGCGCAGAGCGACCTGACCGCCTGGGTGCGCGAAATCACCCGCGCCGAGGCCGACATCCGCCGCCTCGAGAACCGCAAGGCCCACCCCACCCTGGCGGCCATCACCGCCCGGCTCGATGCCGAAATCGCCGCCCTGCGCGAGACCGTCGCCGCGGCCGAACAGGCCATCGAGGCGTTGATCGCCGCCGATCCGGCGATGGACGCCAAGGCCAAGATCATCACCTCGGTGCCGGGGATCGCCAACAAGACGGCCCGCGTCCTGCTCGCAGAAGCTCCCGAACTCGGCCAGTTCAGCCCCCGCCAAGCCGGTGCCATCGGCGGCTGCGCACCCTATCGCAACGACAGCGGCAAAGCGCGGCGGCCGGCCCATATCGAGGCCGGACGCCGCGCGCTCAAGCGCGCCTGCTATCTCGCCGCCTTCGCCGCCATCCACTGGAACCCGTGGGCCAAACAGCTCTACGCCGACCTCAAAGCCCGCGGAAAACCCGCCAAGGTCGCCCTCATCGCCATCGCCAGAAAGCTCCTGACCATCCTCAACGCCATGATTCGAGACAACAAACCCTGGCGAGACCCCAAAACCGCATGACAGTTGCTCGCGGGCCTTCGGCCCTTGCCCGGGACGACAGGCTGGATTTCACGATCCTTCCCCGCGCAGAACGAGATGGTGCGCGAAAATCACGCAGGCCGTTCGGTGGAGATGCCGGCGGGACATCTCATGGATGCGAGCAATGCCGCGACCTCCGCGCCCGGGTCGTCCGCCCGCATCACCCCGCCCATCACCGCAATGCCGGCGGCGCCGGCCTTCAGGCAGTCAGGCACCTGCTGCGACGCGATGCCGCCCAGTGCCACCACCGGCCGGCCGGCTTCGGCGACCATGGCGGCGAGGCCATCGAGGCCCAGCGCCGGGCCATAGCCCGGCTTGCTGGCGGTGAGGAACACCGGCGCGGCGATGACATAATCGGCCGCCCGGTCGGCCGGTCCCGGCCGGTGCTGCGAGACGCCGATCAGCGCGCTTGGCCCCAGCACGGCGCGGGCGTGGGCGGCATCGGCGCCATCGGGCAGGTGGACGCCATCGAGCCCGGCCGCCTTCGCCAGTTCCGGCGTACCGTGCAGGGTGAGCACGGCGCCGAAGCGGCGGGCTACGGGCTTCAGACGCAGCGCCAGCGCCACCTGCTCGGCGTCCGGCAAGTCCTTTTCGCGCAAGCTGGCCCAGCGGCAGCCGGCTTTGAGCGCCGCCGCCAGCACCGCGTCGAGCGGCCGGGCGGCTTGCCGGCGGTCGGTGATCAGCAGCAGCGGCGGGGCGGGCAGCGGCATGTCACCGCCACCCCGTCATCGCCGGGCTTGTCCCGGCGATCCCGACCCGAACACCGCGATCGATCGGGATGGCCGGGGCCACCCCGACCATGACCGGTGGAGAGGTCGAAATCCGCCCCATCACGTCCCGACCAGGCCCACGGTCGGGCTCGACGGATTGGCCTGGAACTGCCGCGGAATCCGGCCGGCGAGCCGGGCAAGCCGCCCGCCTTCGACCGCCGCCTTCATGGCCATAGCCATTTTCACCGGATCGGCGGCTTTGGCGACGGCGGTGTTGAGCAGCACCGCGGCGCAGCCGAGCTCCAGCGCCTGGGCGGCGTCCGAGGCGGTGCCGAGCCCGGCATCCAGGATCACCGGCACCGGCGAGCGGGCGCAGATCACCTCGATCAGCGCCGGGTTCTTGATGCCGTGGCCGGAGCCGATCGGCGAGCCGAGCGGCATCACCGCCACCGCGCCGGCATCCGCCAGCTTGCGGCAGGTCACCGGGTCTTCGTTGCAGTAGGGCAGCACCACGAAGCCCTTGTCGACCAGGATGCGGGTGGCGGCGACCGTGCCCTCGACGTCCGGATAGAGCAGGTCCTTGTCGCCGATCACCTCCAGCTTGATCCAGTTGGTGTCGAGCGCCTCGCGCGCCAGCTCGGCGGTCAGCACCGCTTCCTCGACCGTGTAGCAGCCGGCGGTGTTGGGCAGGAAATGATAGCCGGAGAGCTTCTCGATCAGCGGCGCGTCCTCGCCGGCAAGGTTCATGCGGCGGATCGCCAGCGTCACCATCTCGGTGCCGCTGGCCTTGAGCGCTTCAAGCAGCGTCTCGTTGTTGGGATACTTGCCGGTGCCGAGGAACAGCCGCGAGGTGAAGGCGCGGCCGGCGATCGTCAACGTGTCGGACATGTCGTTGTTCTTCCTTGGATATTGTTCTTGCGGTGCAGTCGTTTGGGGAGGCTCTGAGCGCTGGTCAGCCGCCCTGGCGGGCCAGCACGATCTCGACGGCGTCGCCCGGCGCCAGCGTTACATTTGCCCACTCGGCCCGCCGCACCACCGCGCCATTGACGGCCGCCGCCACGCCCCGCCCATCGGCGGAGGGCGCGTGCTCGGCGATCAGTGCGGCAAGCGTCGCGGCGCGCAGCGGCGTCTCGGCACCGTTCAGACGGATGGTCGGCTCAGGCATGACAGGTCTCCGGCGGACCTGACCGGGGATGACGTGCAAACGGGGCGTGCGGTGATAGCATCGGCGCCTCCCTTCGCTGGCATGACCCAGACAGGTTCGATGGGTGTGATCTCAGCCGCGCATCGGCGCGGCACCCCAGGCGCACTCAACATCGGCGATCCGGCTGCCGTCCGCAAGCACCCGCCGCCAGCACCGCCATCATTTCTTCGGCACGACCTTCGGGGCCACCGCCGCCAGCACCAGCAGCCCGATGCCGGAGGTAAGGAAGGCCGCCGGATAGCCGAACGCGGTGCGGGTGAGGCCGAACAGCACCGGGCCCAGCGCATTGCCAACGAAGAAGGCGGCCGCGAACAGCGACACGGCCAGCCCGCGCGCGGTCGGCGCAAGCTCGGTCGCCTGGGTCTGGAACATGTTGTGCATGAAGTAGAACAGGCAGCCGCACACCACCATGGTGGCGATGTCGACGAACCACGGCTTGGGCAGCACCAGCACCAGCAGCATCAAGGCCATGCCGATGCCGCCGATGCGGATCATCGTCGTCGGGCGCAGACGGCGGATCAGCAGGCCAACAATGACGCTGAACACGATGCCGCCGACCCCGAAGCCGCCGATCAGGAGCCCGGCCTCGGTCGGCCCGCCGCCGCCGTGGCTGATCAGGAAGTCTGCGATGAACGGGAAGCCGCCGAACATCGAGGCGCCTTCCAGCGCCACGCAGGCGAACAGCGTCAGCGCCCGCGGATTGCTCAGCACGAGGCGGTAGTTGGCGAGGATGGTGGCGAGGTTCGGCCGCTCCCGCGTCACCCCCTGGCGCGGGCGCAGCATCAGGCTGACCAGCACCGCCGCGACGGCGGCAACCACGCAGGCCGAGCCGAACACCGCCCGCCAGCCGAACTGCTCGGCCACCATGCCGGCACTGGCGCCGCCGACCATCTGGCCCAGGATCACCGCCGAGATGAAGCGGCCGAGCGCAATCGGGCGGCTTGCCATCTCCACCCGGTCGCCGATCGCCGCCATCGACAGCGGAATGATGCCGCCGGCCACCAGGCCGGTCAGCAACCGCAGGCCGAGCAGGCTTTCGAAATCCGGTGCGAACACCGATAGCCCCAGCGCCACCGCCAGCGCCGCCGTGGCGATGCTGATCATGCGCGCCTTGCCGAGCGCGTCGCCGATCGGCCCGAGGATCGGCTGGCCGAGGGCGTAGGTGATGCCATAGGCGGTCGACAGCAGCGCCACGGTGGCGACCGTCTGGCCGAACACGTCGGCGAGGATCGGCACCACCGGGTCGGTCGCCCGCATGGTGAAGGCGCTGGCGAAGCCGGCGAGGCCGAGAATGACGATCAGGCGCGTGGGGAACGCGCTCGGCGCGGGGGAAGGGGGCATCGGAACCGGATAAGGATTACGCGGCGCGCCTTTTGGCCAGGGCGTCGAAGGCCATCAGCTCGGCGAGAAGCGCCTCGAACTCGGCCAGCGGCACCATGTTGGGCCCATCCGAGAAGGCGCGGTCGGGGTCGGGGTGGGTCTCGATGAACACGCCGGCAACACCGACGGCGACGGCGGCGCGCGCCAGCACCGGCACGAACTCGCGCTGGCCGCCCGAGGCGGTGCCGCGTCCGCCCGGCTGCTGTACCGAGTGGGTGGCGTCGAAGATCACCGGCGCCCCGGTCTCGGCCAGGATCGGCAGCGCCCGCATGTCGCTGACCAGCGTATTGTAGCCGAACGAGGAGCCCCGCTCGGTGACCAGGACATTACCGTTACCCGCGTTCGTAACCTTGGCCACGACATTGGCCATGTCCCACGGCGCCAGGAACTGGCCCTTCTTGACATTGACCACCTTGCCGGTGGCCGCCGCGGCCAGCAGGAGATCGGTCTGCCGGCACAGGAAGGCGGGGATCTGAAGAATATCAACGACCTCGGCCACTGGCGCGCATTGGGAGGCGTCGTGCACGTCGGTTACCACCGGCAGGCCGGTCGCCTCCTTGATTTCGGCGAACACCGGGAGCGCCGCCGCCATGCCGATGCCGCGGGCGCCGCTGGCGCTGGTGCGGTTGGCCTTGTCGAACGAGGTCTTGAACACCAGAGGCAGGTTCAGTCGGCCGGCGATGTCCTTCAGCGCGAAGGCCACCTCCAGCGCGTGCGCGCGGCTTTCCATGGCGCAGGGGCCGGCGATGGCGGCCAGCGGCAGATGATTGCCGAACCGGACGCTGCCGGCCTCGACCACAGATTTCGGTGACGTCATCGTCCGCCCTCCCGTACGCGGTAGACCGCAGTCAGCCGCCCGACCCCGCCCGCGCGGTCGGGGACGACGCAGAACCCGGCCGGCCGAGGCACCCAGCCGGTTGCCGGGCGCGCCTCGATACAGACCGGGTAGCGGTCTTCGCACGGGGTGCGTTCGTTGTAGAGGGGACCGGAGCCGCGCGCCACGTCGTCGGTGCGCAGAAACGCCATGCGGCAGACGCCGGGCGCGAGTCCGGCGTCGATGCACGCCGCCTCGCTGTCGGCGACCACGCCGCCCAGGCACTCGCCGCGCCACATGGCGACCGCGATCACCACGCCGGTGAGCGCGAAGAGCCCGAGCACGAGAATTTTGACGATCCGCAATCCTGTCCCCGCATTCTGCCCGCCGACAGGGCCGGTATGGCGCGCCGCCCGCCGAAGGAAAGGCCTGCATCATGAACAGGCCGCCGAAACGCGCTGCGCTATCGCTGCCCCGGGTGGCGAGCCCGGCCAGCTCCCGACTCGTTTTTAACTTCGTTAACGAGGAGTCAACCGGAGCCGTGCGATCGTCCCGGCATGGTCGTTCGCCCCCTCGTTCGCCGCATCCTCTCGACCCTGCTGCTGTACAGCGTGACAGCGGCGGGCATCGCCTATTTCGCCTTCCATGGCTGGACCGGCGACCATGGCCTGCAGGCCAAGCGCGGCTTCGAGATCGAGATGGCGCGGCTGCGCGACGACCTCGCCGAGGTGCGCGCCGAGCGCGCGGCGATGGAGCGCAAGGTGGCGCTGCTGCGCCCGCAGTCGCTCGATCCCGACATGCTGGATGAGCGCGCCCGCGCCCTGCTCAATTGGGCGCACCCGAACGATCTGGTGCTGATGAAGCGCTGGGCGGCCCAGACGGCCACGCCGCGCACCGCCGCGCCCTGAACCAAGGCCCATCAAGAACCGGGTCCGCCGCGCGGCTTTACCCGGCCGCGGCAAGGCTTTGCCGGTGCACGCCCAATCGATTGCGCAACAGGCGGGGCGATCGCGGCGCGAGACGCCCGCGCCAAAAGTATAGGTCGCCGAACCTTGCCCCCATCTATCTGGAGAAATTCGAAAATCCCGGCCGGGTGCGGCAGTGTGCGAAGCTTGGTTCCGGCGCAAAATGGACTATAACTTCAGCCAATTCACATTCGGGAAACGCCACGATTGGGAGACGTGCATGGCTGTCGCCAAGGAGAGCGGCGCGGGCGCTTCGGCGGCCCGGCGGAGCGCCACCAGGCCGGGCGCTGCGGAGCCGGCCGAAACGGTGGAGCCGGCCGCCGCCGAACCGGCCGGGTTCACCCGCGAGGAGGAGCTCGCCGCCTACCGCGACATGCTGCTGATTCGCCGCTTCGAGGAGAAGGCCGGCCAGATGTACGGCATGGGCCTGATCGGCGGCTTCTGCCACCTCTATATCGGCCAGGAGGCGGTGGTCGTCGGCATGCAGATGTGCCTGGAGCCCGGCGATCAGGTGATCACCGGCTACCGCGACCACGGCCACATGCTGGTGGCCGGCATGGATGCGAGAGGCGTGATGGCCGAGCTGACCGGCCGGCGCGGCGGCTATTCCAAGGGCAAGGGCGGCTCGATGCACATGTTCTCCATCGAGAAGGGCTTCTATGGCGGCCATGGCATCGTCGGCGCCCAGGTCTCGCTCGGCACCGGGCTCGCCTTCGCCGACCGCTACCGCGACAACGGCAAGATCAGCCTGACCTATTTCGGCGACGGCGCGGCCAATCAGGGCCAAGTCTATGAGAGCTTCAACATGGCCGCGCTGTGGAAGTTGCCGGTGGTCTATGTTGTTGAGAACAACCGCTATGCCATGGGCACGTCGGTCAGCCGCTCGTCGGCCCAGCCGGATTTCTCCAAGCGCGGCATCTCGTTCGACATCCCCGGCGAGCAGGTCGACGGCATGGATGTGCGCGCCGTGCGCGCCGCCGGCGCCCGCGCGGTCGCCCATGCCCGCTCGGGCCAGGGGCCGTTTATCCTCGAAATGCTCACCTACCGCTATCGCGGCCACTCGATGTCCGACCCTGCCAAGTACCGGGCCAAGGACGAGGTGCAGAAGATGCGGGAGGAGCACGATCCGATCGAGCAGGTACGCGCCCGCCTGATCAAGAACGCATGGGCCAGCGAAGACGAGCTGAAGAAGATCGACGCCGAGGTGCGGGCCATCGTCAATGAGGCCGCCGAGTTCGCCACCGTCGAGCCGGAACCCGATCCGTCGGAGCTTCACACCGACATCCTGCGCTGAGCGCAAAAGCGCTCGATCCCGATTTCCGTTGCCGTTCCGATAGGACAGGGTTCCGCCATGCCCATCGACATCCTGATGCCCGCGCTCTCCCCGACCATGGAGAAGGGCAATCTCGCCAAATGGCTGAAGAAGGAGGGCGACCGCGTCAAATCCGGCGACGTGATCGCCGAGATCGAGACCGACAAGGCGACCTTGGAGGTCGAGGCGGCGGACGAGGGCGTGATGGGCCGGCTCCTTGTGCCCGAGGGCACGCAGGACATCGCGGTGAACACCCCGATCGCCCGGCTGCTGGGCGAGGGCGAGGATGCCTCGGCGCTCGACGCAGCGCCTGAAAACCGACCGCGCCCGGCCTCCGCGCCGCCGCCGGCAGGACGCGCCAGTTCGGACGCCAAGCCCGCCCCGGTGGTCGAGGTGGTGCGGCCAGAGGGGGAGGCCACAATGAGCGAGATTCCCGCCGGCACCGAGATGGTGACGATGACCGTGCGCGAGGCGCTGCGCGACGCCATGGCCGAGGAGATGCGGCGCGACCCCGACGTGTTCATCATCGGCGAGGAGGTCGCCGAGTATCAGGGCGCCTACAAGGTCACCCAGGGGCTGCTGCAGGAATTCGGCGCGCGCAGGGTGGTCGATACCCCGATCACCGAGCACGGTTTCGCCGGTCTCGGCGTCGGCGCGGCGATGGCGGGACTGAAGCCGATCGTCGAGTTCATGACTTTCAACTTTTCAATGCAGGCGATCGACCATCTGATCAACTCTGCCGCCAAGACGCACTACATGTCGGGCGGGCAGATCGCCTCATCGATCGTCTTTCGCGGCCCCAATGGCGCGGCGGCCCGTGTCGCCGCCCAGCACAGCCAGGATTTCGGCGCCTGGTACTCGCACATTCCCGGCCTCAAGGTGATCCAGCCGTTCTCCGCCGCCGACGCCAAGGGCCTCCTGAAGGCCGCGATCCGCGATCCCAACCCGGTGGTGTTCCTGGAGAATGAGATCCTCTACGGCCACTCGTTCCCGGTGCCCAAGCTCGCCGACTTCGTGCTGCCGATCGGCAAGGCCAAGGTGGCGCGCCCCGGCAAGGACTGCACGGTCGTCTCCTGGGGCATCGGCATGACCTACGCGCTCAAGGCCGCCGAGGAGCTGGCCAAGAAGCACATCTATGTCGAGGTGGTTGACCTGCGCACGCTGCGGCCGATGGACATCGAGACGGTGGTTGCCTCGGTGAAGAAGACCAACCGCTGCGTGGTGGTGGAGGAGGGCTGGCCGCAGAACGGCGTCGCCGCCGAGGTCGGCATGCGGATCATGGAGACCGCGTTCGACGATCTCGACGCGCCGGTGAAGCGCATCACCGGCAAGGACGTGCCGATGCCCTACGCCGCCAATCTGGAGAAGCTGGCGCTGCCGACGGTGCAGGACGTGATCGACGCCGTTCGCGCCGTGACCTACCGGTGAGGATGCGCCATGCCCATCGACATCCTGATGCCCGCGCTGTCGCCCACGATGGAGAAGGGCAACCTCGCCAAGTGGCTGAAGAAGGAAGGCGATTCCATCAAGGCCGGCGACGTCATCGCCGAGATCGAGACCGACAAGGCGACCATGGAGGTCGAGGCCGCCGATGACGGCGTGCTGGCGAAAATCATGGTGCCGGCCGGCACCGCCGACGTGCCGGTCAACCAAGTGATCGCCGTCCTGGCCGGGGAGGGCGAGGACGTAGCGGCTACCGCGACCGCTACATCGGCCAAGGCTGACGCCGCACCCGCTGGAGCGAGCGACAGCAAAACCGCCAAGGACATCAAGGCGCAAGCCGCAAAACCGGACTCGGTTTCTTCGCAAGGCTCGGCACCTGCACAAGGGCAGGGCTCTGCGAAAAGTGCGGTGGCCGCCGCGGCCGCCGCCGGATCGGCGAAATCGAACGGCCGGGTGTTCGCCTCGCCGCTGGCGCGCCGGCTGGCGCGCGAGGCGGGCCTCGATCTTTCCACCGTCTCCGGCTCGGGTCCGCGTGGCCGCATCGTGATGCGCGACATCGAGGCCGTCCGCGGTTCCGTCCCGCCGACCATGCCCGCCACGGCACCTGCGGCCGCGCCAGCGCCTCTCGCCGGCGAGGCGCCCCGGCCGCTGTCGGTCCCGGCCTCCGACGCGGCGATCCGCGCCATGTATGCGCCGGGCTCGTTCGAGGAGATCCCGCACGACACCATGCGCAAGGTGATCGCGCGCCGCCTGACCGAGGCCAAGACCACCATCCCGCATTTCTACCTGACGGTGGATATCGAGCTCGACGCGCTGCTCGCGCTGCGTGCCACCATCAATGCCAATGCGCCGAAGCGGCCGGACGGCGAGCCGGCTTTCAAGCTCTCGGTCAACGACTTCATCATCAAGGCGTTGGCGCTGGCGCTGCTGCGCGTGCCGGATGCCAACGTGACCTGGACCGAGGGCGCGATGCTGCGTCACCGGCAGGCCGATGTCGGGGTGGCGGTGGCCATCCCCGGCGGGCTGATCACCCCGGTGGTGCGCGATGCCGGCAACAAGCCGCTGTCGGCGATCTCCAACGAGATGAAGGACTTTGCCGCCCGCGCGAAAGCGCGGCGCCTGACGCCGGAGGAATACACCGGCGGCGCGACCGCGGTGTCCAATCTCGGCATGTTCGGCGTCAAGGAGTTCGCCGCCGTGATCAACCCGCCGCACGCCACGCTGCTGGCGGTGGGCGCGGGCGAGCCGCGGCCAGTGGTGAAGGACGGCCAGCTTGCCGTGGCCACGGTGATGAGCGCGACGCTGTCTGTCGACCACCGCGCCGTCGACGGCGCCCTCGGCGCCCAGCTTCTCGCCGCGGTCAAGACCTATCTCGAGGCGCCGGTGACCATGCTGGTGTGAGGGCCGCCCACTGAAGACCGGGAGCGCCGAACCCAGCCGATCAAGGATGATCACCCGGATCGTCGCGTCATTCCGGCTGGTCTGGCGGAAGGGTGCATGACGGTGGATCGCGGTTCCAATAGCCGCGCGCAATCGGGGAGTTGATTCCTGCGTAGATCGTGGTGAACGTAACGATGTTCTTGTTGACGATCCCAGTCTCCATCATCGTCTTGAGGATTTCCATCATTGTGTCGCGAACGTCCTCGAAGGAATTTGTGATATCGCCGCAATGGTGGGATTCAAATTCCCAGTCATGAACCAGGAAAGCGGGCAGATACCCCATCGGCGACAAGCCGCTGCCGAACATTCCGAGCACCTTCGGAATTGTTCCTCCATCCGTGATCATCGTCCGCGGCACGATGCGTTTGCCGCCGTGCCGAACGAAGGCGAACGGTTCGGCTGCCTTGGGAATGTAGAGAAACAGATCCGGCCGCAGCCACTGCAGTCGAATTCTGTCGATATTTTCGATCGTTCCAGTCTGAATTCCGTCATAGCTGTGAGGAACGATAAAATCCCGCGTCTGGAGTTGCTGGCGGCTTGCCTCGAAATGCGCAAGTGCCTCTCCGACCTTACGGTCATGTGCGACGATTAAAGATTGGAGTTCGCCAGTCCTTTCCGTGCTCATGGTTCAGACATCCTTGGATGCTGGTTTGCCTTGCCCCCCATGTCACCGCACCATCTGACACCCAAGAGTTTCGGATCTCAACCGTCAATCGGGAGCCCCCATGCCCACCCCCTATGACGTCCTGATCATCGGCGCCGGCCCCGGTGGCTACGTCACCGCCATCCGCGCCGCGCAGCTTGGCCTGAAGACCGCGATCATCGAGCGCGAGCATCTGGGCGGTATCTGCTCGAACTGGGGCTGCATCCCCACCAAGGCGCTGCTGCGCTCGGCCGAGGTGTACCGAAACCTGAAGCACGCCAAGGACTTCGGCCTCGCCGTGGATGGCGCGCGCGTGGACTTCCCAGCGGTGGTGCAGCGCTCGCGCGCGGTGGCGGGCCGCATGAATGCCGGCGTCGGCTTCCTGATGAAGAAGAACAAGGTCGACGTCATCTGGGGCGCGGCGCGGCTCACCCGCCCGGGCGAGGTCGCGGTCGGCCCGGCCTCCAAGCCCGCCGTGGCGCCGCAGGTGCCGCCACCCAAGGGCACGCTCGGCCCCGGCACCTATCATGCGAAGCACATCATCATCGCCACCGGCGCGCGGCCGCGCGTGCTGCCGGGGCTTGAGCCCGACGGCCGGCTGGTGTGGAGCTATTTCGAGGCGCTGAAGCCGGAGCGCATGCCGAAATCGCTGCTGGTCGTCGGCTCCGGCGCCATCGGCATCGAGTTCGCTTCGTTTTTCCACACGCTCGGCGCCGAGGTCACGGTGGTCGAGGTTCTGCCGCAGATCCTCCCCTTCGAGGATGCCGAGATTGCCGCCTTCGCCCGCAAGGCGTTTGAGAAGGCGGGCATGACCATCCTCAGCGGCGCCAAAGTGACGGCGCTCGACCGCGGCGCAGACAGCGTAACGGCAACCATCGAGACTGAATCGGGCAGCCGCCAAATCACCACTGAGCGTGTTCTCTCAGCCATCGGCGTGGTCGGCAATATCGAAAATCTCGGTCTTGAAGACGTTGGCGTGAAGACCGAGCGCGGCACCATCGTCATCGACGAGATGTGCCGCACCGACGTGCCGGGCCTCTACGCCATCGGCGACGTCGCCGGCCCGCCGATGCTGGCCCACAAGGCCGAGCACGAAGGGGTGATCTGCGTCGAGGCCATCGCCGGGCGGCATCCGCACCCACTCGACCGGCGGATGATTCCCGGCTGCACCTATTGCCATCCGCAGATCGCCTCGGTCGGTCTCAGCGAGGCGCGGGCGAAAGAGAAGGGGTTCGAGGTGCGGGTGGGGCGTTTCCCGTTTGTCGGTAACGGTAAGGCGGTGGCGCTCGGCGAGGACCAGGGGCTGGTCAAGACCGTCTTCGACGCCAGGACCGGGCAGCTTCTCGGCGCCCACATGGTCGGCGCCGAGGTTACCGAGCTGATCCAGGGTTTCGTGGTGGCGATGAACCTGGAAACGACCGAAGAGGAGCTGATGCACACCATTTTTCCGCATCCGACGCTCTCCGAAACCATGAAGGAATCGGTGCTGGATGCATATGGCCGGGCGCTGAATATTTGACGTTCTGTCAGCGCCGTCCCGTCACGCGGTCGCCCAAGATCCTGCAAAGTATCCTTCGGCATGTTTCATCGCGGTCGATTCTCTGACTTGAAGCGACCGCAACCGCACGTCAGCAAATATTCAGTTCGAGGAAAAGCATGCACGCCGACGAAGCGACGGAATTCATGGAAGCCGAGAAAGCCGAGGATCGTTTCAAGAGACGCTGCGCCGTCCTCATCTCGATCTTCGCCATGCTGCTGGCCATCACCAGCCTTGGCGGACAGAATGCGGCGAAGGAGGCGACGATGAACAACATCATGGCCGCCAATTATTTCAGCTTCTACCAGGCGAAGAACATTCGCCAGACGGATCTGAACATCGCCGCCAACGAATTCGAGCTGGCCTGGGCCAGCAATCCGGCGCTGTCGGACGATGCCAAGGCGGCGCTGGCCGCCAAGGCCGCCGACTATCGCCGCACCGCCGCCCGCTATGAAAGCGAGCCGGAAACCGGCGAGGGCAAGAAGGAGCTGATGGCCAAGGCGCGCGAGCACGAAGCGGTGCGCGACCGCGCCATGCAGCAGGATCCCTATTTCGACTATGCCGAAGCCTTGCTGCAGATCGCCATCGTGCTGATTTCGGTGGCGATTGTTGCCGAGGTCGGGCAACTCGCCTGGCTTGGCGGTCTTCTCGGATTGATTGGCGGCGTGCTCATGCTCAACGGCTATTTTCTTCTTGTTGAAATCCCTGGCTTCGGCTGAGCGCGCGGCGCCGCCCGCCAGCGGCGCTCGGTCGCGCGTCCTTGCGGGGCGCGGGGCACGCACATAAGAGAAGCGGAGCGAGCGCCGGGTGCGTCCCCGGCGGGAGGGCTGACACATGGTCGTGGTGGTCGATACGCGGAAGGATCGGGGACCCCGCCATCCCGAGAAGGCGCACCGCCCGGACCAGCCGGTTCAGAGGAAGCCCGATTGGATCCGGGTCAAGGCGCCGGGCTCGCGCGATTGGGCGAAGACCGGCGCCATCGTCCGCGGCAACCGGCTACATACGGTGTGCGAGGAGGCCGGCTGCCCCAATATCGGCGAATGCTGGGAGGCGAAGCACGCCAGCTTCATCATCATGGGCGACACCTGCACGCGGGCCTGCGCCTTCTGCAACGTTCGCACCGGGATACCGGAGCCGCTCGATGCGGCGGAGCCCGAGAATGTCGCGAGCGCGGTGGCCGAGCTCGGCCTCGCCCATGTGGTGATCACCTCGGTCGACCGCGACGACCTGCCGGACGGCGGCGCGGCCCATTTCGCCGCGGTGATCGGGGCGATCCGCGCCCGCGCGCCGGCCACCACCGTCGAGGTGCTCACCCCGGACTTCCTGCGCAAGGAGAACGCAGTCGAAGCGGTGGTGGCGGCGCGCCCCGACGTGTTCAACCACAATCTAGAGACGGTGCCCTCGAAGTATCTCACCGTGCGGCCGGGTGCGCGCTATTTCGCGTCGCTGCGTCTGCTGCAGCAGGTGAAGGAGATCGATCCAGGTATCTTCACCAAATCGGGAATCATGCTCGGCTTCGGCGAGGAGCGCAACGAGGTGCTGCAGGTGATGGACGACCTGCGCGCCGCCGATGTCGATTTCATCACCATCGGCCAGTATCTGCAGCCGACCCGCAAGCATCATCCGGTGGTGCGCTTCGTGCCGCCCGACGAGTTCAAGAGTTTCGAGACCGTCGCCTATGCAAAGGGCTTCCTGATGGTTTCGGCCAGTCCGCTGACCCGTTCCTCGCATCATGCCGGCGAAGACTTCGCCCGGCTGCGCGCGGCGCGGGCGGCCAAACGGTGATGCTGATCGCATGACGACCTTTCGTACCGTTCGCCGTGTCCGGCATAGTGCCTTGGATATGTTCAAACTTGTGGCCGATTGCGAGCGCTATCCGCAGTTCCTGCCGTGGTGCCAGTCCTGCCGCATCCGCCGCCGCCTGCCGAGCGGCGTCGAAGGGGTGGAGACCGTCATCGCCGACATGACGGTGGGCTTCCGCGCCATCCGCGAAACCTTCACCAGCCGCGCCACCTTCGATGTTCCGAAGATGTTGATCTCGGTCGAATACCTCGACGGACCGTTCAGCCACCTGGAGAATTCCTGGACCTTCAAGACGATCGACGAGAAGCAGACCGACGTCCACTTCTTCATTACCTACGAGTTCCGGTCGCGTGCGCTCAGCCTGCTGATGGGCGCGATGTTCGACGCGGCCTTCCGCAAGTTCTCCGAAGCCTTCGAGCACCGGGCGGACCAGCTCTATGGCCGGAACTACCGCGGCATCTCCGCCAGATCCTGAAGCAATTCCAAGGCCTTGAGGGTCGCGGCGCGACGCACGCCGGCCCGCCCGATCTCGCCGAACCGCGCCTCGTGGTGGAGGACGGTGCCGTCGCGCGCGGCCGCCGCGAACTGGACGAGGCCGACCGGCTTCTCCGCCGAGCCGCCGCCCGGCCCGGCGATGCCGGTGATCGCCACCGCTAGATCGGCGTTGGAGTGCTCTAGCGCGCCGTTGGCCATCGCTGCGGCGACGTCCGGGCTCACTGCGCCGCATTTCTCGATCATCGTCGGCGGGACGCCGAGCATCTCCGACTTCGCGTCGTTGGAGTAGGTGACGAAGCCGCGGTCGACCACGTCCGACGAGCCGGCGATGCTGGTCAGCACCGCCGCCACCAGCCCGCCGGTACACGATTCGGCTGTTGCCACCGTCAGGCCGCGGGCGCGGCAGGTGTCGAGCAGGTCCGAGGCGGCGCGCAGCAGGTCGTCGTCGATCATGGACTCCCCCAGGGCAGGCGGACCGTGGCGCTGGCCAGCGCGGCGATGCCCTCGCGCCGGCCGGCGAAGCCGAGCTGCTCGGTGGTGGTGGCCTTCACCGACACCCGCTCGACCGGCAGGCCGGTGATGCGGGCGATCGCCGCGCGCATCGCCTCGCGGTGCGGGCCGATCTTGGGCGCCTCGCAGATCACTGTGGCGTCGAGATGGGCGACAAGGCCGCCCCGTTCCTTCACCAGCGAGATGGCGTGGGCGAGGAACTGGTCGGAGGACGCGCCCTTCCATTTCGGGTCGGAGGGCGGGAAGTGGAAGCCGATGTCGCCCGAGCCGATGGCGCCGAGCACGGCGTCGGTCAGCGCGTGCAGCACCACGTCGGCGTCGGAATGGCCGGCGAGGCCGCGGTTGTGCGGGATGACGTGGCCGCCGAGAATCACGTGGTCGCCGTCGCCGAAGGCGTGGACGTCGAAGCCGGAGCCGGTGCGCACGTCGGCGAGGGCGGCCAGCAGGCGCGCTTCGGACGAGGTGAAGTCTTCGGGCGTCGTCAATTTGATATTCCCTGGCTCGCCTGCGAACACCGTGGCCGGCAGGCCGGCCCACTCGGCGAGTGCCGCATCGTCGGTGAAGTCGTCGCGGCCGGCCGCGGCGGCGCGGGCGTGGAGATCCTGGATCAGCGCGAACGGGAAGGCCTGCGGCGTCTGCACCGCCCGCAGTCGGGTGCGGTCGACGGTGGATTCGATCTTCTCGGCGCCATCCACCGCCTTGATGGTGTCGGTCACCGGCACGCCGGGCACGGCCGGCCCCAGCCGGCCGGCGGCGATCGCCCGCGACACCAGCGCGTCCGAGGCGAACGGGCGGGCTGCATCGTGAATGAGCACGACGTCCGGCGCGTGGGCGGCGAGGGCGGCGAGGCCGGCGCGCACCGAGGCCTGGCGGGTGGCGCCGCCGGTCACCGGCGCCAGCACCGCGGGTGCGGGGTCCGCCAGCTGCGCATAGAGCGGGCCGTCGGCCTCGCCGATCACCGGCTGGACGACATCGACCTCGGGATGCCCGGCGAACAGCGCGAGGCTGCGCGCCAGGGCGCAGCGGCCCAGCACCGGCCGGTATTGCTTGGGGACATCGCCGCCCGCCCGCACTCCGCGGCCGGCAGCGACGATCAGGGCGGCCGTCTTGGGCCGATCGGAGCGAG
Source organism: Blastochloris tepida (assembly GCF_003966715.1). Lineage (NCBI taxonomy): Bacteria > Pseudomonadati > Pseudomonadota > Alphaproteobacteria > Hyphomicrobiales > Blastochloridaceae > Blastochloris > Blastochloris tepida. Next base: position 2,013,847 of record NZ_AP018907.1, on the reverse strand, counting down.
CGTGCGACATCACGGCGCCGTGTATCGCATTTTGGGCGGGTCGTCAGCGCCGATGAAACAGGCATCAAACGGGGCTTGATTGCCGGTCGGTTATGACTAAACTCTGGGCATCGCCGCAGGGCGCCCAGTTCATGGGCAATTCATGGTCGAATTGGCCTCATACGTGAGCACTTCACCCATCCAAATCCGGGCCTTGTCACTCGCCAACGGCGTGCTGCTGGCGCCGATGGCCGGCATCACCGACGCGCCGGTGCGCCAGCTTGCGCTGCGCTATGGCGCCGGCCTCGTGGTGTCGGAGATGATCGCCTCGGGCTGGCTGATGCGCGGCGAGGTCGAGGCGCGGCTGCGGGCCGAGCGGGTCGAGGGCGGCCTGCACGCGGTGCAGCTTGCCGGCCGCGAGGCGGGCCAGCTTGCCGCCGCGGCCGAGCTGGCCGAGGGCGCGGGCGCCGACCTGATCGACCTCAATATGGGCTGTCCGGCCAAGAAGGTGACGGGCGGCGAGGCGGGGGCGGCGCTGATGCGCAATCTCGACCATGCCGAGCGGCTGATCGCGGCGGTGACGGCCCGCGTCGCGGTGCCGGTCACCGTCAAGATGCGGCTCGGCTGGGACGAGACGAGCATCAATGCGCCCGATCTGGCGCGGCGGGCGGAGGCCGCAGGCGCCGCCGCCGTCACCGTGCATGGCCGCACCCGCCGCCAGTTCTATTCCGGCCGCGCCGACTGGGCGGCGATCAGCCACGTGAAGGCGGCGGTGACGATTCCCGTCATCGCCAATGGCGACATCGCCTCGACGGCGGATGCTCGCGCCGCCCTCGCTGCCTCCGGCGCCGATGGGGTGATGGTCGGCCGCGCGGCCCAGGGCCGGCCATGGCTGCCCGGCCGCATCGCCCGCGAGCTTGCCGGCGGCGCGCCGGCCGCCGATCCGCCGCTGGCCGAGCAGCGCGACGTGCTGTTCGATCTGCACGAGGCGCTGCTGTCGCATCATGGTCGCGAGGTCGGGCTCAAGGTGGCGCGCAAGCATCTGGGCTGGGGCCTCGCGGTGGCCGCGGCGACGGCCGGGGCCGCGCCGGACGCGGCGGCCGACTGGCGCCAGCGCGTGCTGACCGCCGCCGAGCCGGCCCGCGTTCGCGCATTGCTGGCGGATGCCTTTGCCGCGTTCGCCTGGAAGGAGGCCGCATGAGTGCCGCCGAAAAACGCAAGATGGCCGATCGCACGGGGGGCTTCACCGGCCCCGAGGTCGTGCTCAACGCCCTGCCGCACGCGGTGATCACGGTCGGCGGCGACGGCGACATTCTCGATGCCAATGTCGCGGCCGAGGCGTTCTTCCACGTCTCCAAGCCGATGCTGCGCCGCCATCGCCTGAGCGACCTCGTGCCGTTCGGCAGCCCGCTTCTGTCGCTGGTCGAGGACGTGCGCGTGCGCCGCTCCCCGGTCGCCGAATATCGCGTCGATCTCGGCACGCCGCGCACCGGCGAGCGCGTCGTCGACATCTACGTGTCGCCGATGCCCGAGGATCCGGGCAGCGTGGTGGTGATGCTGCAGGAGCGCACCATCGCCGACAAGATGGACCGCCAGCTCACCCATCGCGGCGCCGCCCGCTCGGTCACCGCGCTCGCCGCCATGCTGGCGCACGAGATCAAGAATCCGCTGTCGGGCATCCGCGGCGCGGCGCAGTTGCTCGAACAGTCGGTGGAGGATCAGGACCGGGCGCTGACCCGCCTGATCTGCGATGAGGCCGACCGCATCGTGAAGCTGGTCGACCGCATGGAGGTGTTCGCCGACGAGCGGCCGGTCGATCGCGAGCCGGTCAACATCCATGCCGTGCTGGAGCACGTCAAACGCCTCGCCGTGTCGGGATTCGGACGCAACATCCGCTTCGTCGAGGAGTACGACCCCTCGCTGCCGCCGGTGCTGGGCAATCGCGACCAGCTGATCCAGGTGTTCCTCAATCTGGTGAAGAACGCGGCCGAGGCGATCGGCCCCGAGGCCACCGACGGCGAGATCCAGCTCACCACCGCGTTCCGGCCCGGCGTGCGCCTCACCGTGCCCGGCACCCAGACGCGCATCGGCCTGCCGCTGGAGTTCTGCGTGCGCGACAACGGTCCGGGCGTGCCGTCCGACCTGCTGCCGCATCTGTTCGACCCGTTCGTCACCACCAAGCCGACCGGAACCGGCCTGGGACTTGCATTGGTGGCGAAGATCGTCGGCGACCATGGCGGGATCGTCGAGTGCGACTCGCAGCCGCGTCGCACCACCTTCCGCGTCCTGATGCCGATCTACACTGGCGGCCGTCCGGCCGCCGCCCGCCGCTAGAGCCGCGTCCGAGCATATCGGATCAGGCCCTGGATCCTTGTCTTGTCGCGTTTCGTGCGCAAACCGGTTTCGACCGCTGCGCGATACGCTCGAGGGAGTTTTCGATGCCCGCCGGCAGCATTCTTGTCGCTGACGACGACGCCGCGATTCGGACAGTGCTGAATCAGGCGCTGTCGCGCGCCGGATACGAGGTGCGCTCCTGCGGCAACGCCGCGACGCTGTGGCGCTGGGTGGCCCAGGGCGAAGGCGACCTCGTCATCACCGACGTGGTGATGCCGGACGAGAACGCCTTCGACCTGCTGCCGCGCATCAAGAAGGTCCGCCCCGAACTGCCGGTGGTGGTGATGAGCGCGCAGAACACCTTCCTCACCGCCATCCGCGCCTCCGAGCGCGGCGCCTACGAATATCTCCCCAAGCCCTTCGACCTGAAGGAGCTGATCGCCATCGTCGGCCGCGCCTTGGCCGAGCCGAAGGGCGGCCGCAACGCCGAGGATCTGGGCGAGCCGACCGACAATATTCCGCTGGTCGGCCGCTCCGCCGCCATGCAGGACATCTACCGGGTGCTCGCCCGGCTGATGCAGACCGACCTCACGGTGATGATCACCGGCGAGTCCGGCACCGGCAAGGAACTGGTGGCGCGCGCGCTGCACGATTACGGCAAGCGCTCGTCCGGCCCGTTCGTCGCCATCAACATGGCGGCGATCCCGCGCGACCTGATCGAGTCCGAACTGTTCGGCCACGAGAAGGGGGCGTTCACCGGCGCCAATGCCCGCTCGTCCGGCCGCTTCGAGCAGGCCGAGGGCGGAACCCTGTTCCTCGACGAGATCGGCGACATGCCGATGGAGGCGCAGACCCGCCTGCTGCGCGTGCTGCAGCAGGGCGAATACACCACGGTCGGCGGCCGCACCCCGATCAAGACCGACGTGCGCATCATCGCCGCCACCAACAAGGACCTGCGGCTCCTGATCCAGCAGGGCCTGTTCCGCGAGGACCTGTTCTTCCGCCTCAATGTGGTGCCGCTGCGCCTGCCCCCCTTGCGCGAGCGCGGCGAGGACATCCCCGACCTCGTGCGCCACTTCTTCGCCCGCATCGAGCGCGAGGGCCTGCCGGCCAAGACCATGGATTCGGGCGCGATCGACCGGCTCAAGCGCTACCGCTGGCCCGGCAATGTCCGCGAGCTGGAGAATCTGATCCGCCGCCTCGCCGCGCTCTATCCGCAGGACACCATCACCGCCAATCTCATCGACGCCGAACTGTCGCAGCCGGAGGCCGAGCCCGGCGTCGACCAGCCCAAGAGCGACGATTCGCTGTCGAACTCGGTCGAGCGGCACCTCAGCGCCTATTTCTCCGGCTTCGGCGACCGCCTGCCGCCGCCCGGCCTCTATCACCGCATCCTGCGCGAGGTGGAGTATCCGCTGCTGTCGGTGGCGCTGGCGGCGACCCGCGGCAACCAGATCAAGGCCGCCGAGCTTCTGGGCGTGAACCGCAATACGCTGCGCAAGAAGATCCGCGATCTCGACGTGCAGGTGGTGCGCACCAGCCGCTAGGGTGGGCGAGGGGCGTCGCGGCATTGCCGGTGTGCCGCGTCATCCCGGGCGAGCAACGCGAGCAACTGTCATGCGGTTTTGGGGTCTCGCCAGGGTTTGTTGTCTCGAATCATGGCGTTGAGGATGGTCAGGAGCTTTCGAGCGATGGCGATGAGGGCGACCTTGGCGGGTTTTCCGCGGGCTTTGAGGTCGGCGTAGAGCTGTTTGGCCCACGGGTTCCAGTGGATGGCGGCGAAGGCGGCGAGATAGCAGGCGCGCTTGAGCGCGCGGCGTCCGGCCTCGATATGGGCCGGCCGCCGCGCTTTGCCGCTGTCGTTGCGATAGGGTGCGCAGCCGCCGATGGCACCGGCTTGGCGGGGGGTGAACCGGCCGAGTTCGGGAGCTTCTGCGAGCAGGACGCGGGCCGTCTTGTTGGCGATCCCCGGCACCGAGGTGATGATCTTGGCCTTGGCGTCCATCGCCGGATCGGCGGCGATCAACGCCTCGATGGCCTGTTCGGCCGCGGCGACGGTCTCGCGCAGGGCGGCGATTTCGGCATCGAGCCGGGCGGTGATGGCCGCCAGGGTGGGGTGGGCCTTGCGGTTCTCGAGGCGGCGGATGTCGGCCTCGGCGCGGGTGATTTCGCGCACCCAGGCGGTCAGGTCGCTCTGCGCTTGCGAGGGCTCCGGGAACGGCCGGCAGGGGTGATGCAGCATGAAGGCGCGGATGATGCGGGCGTCGAGCGGATCGCTCTTGGCGCGCTGGCCGCAGGCCTTGGCGAACTGGCGGCAGCGCCAGCTGTCGACCTGCAGCACGGTGAGGCCGGCCTCGCGCAGCACCGCGACCGCCAGGCGTTCATAGCCGCCGGTCGGCTCCAGGCCGGCGGTGGTGAGCCCGGCCTTCACCAGGCGCCTGGCCAAGCGCTGGAGAGCCGCGGGGGTGTTATCGACGCGCTCGACCTTGGTGTCGTCGAAGGCGATGTCGAGCCAGTCCTTGGAGACATCGATGCCCACAAGGTGGGTGGCAAACGGCGTCGGGTGTGGCAGCATGACAAGCATCCCAGGCTTGGAAGCGGGGTCAAAAGCCCCGTGCAACTGTTCGGGTTGGCTTGGGACGGACGGCCGCTTCTGCTCGCGACGGCCTCGAAGGCTCACCCGGGATACGGCGTGCCGCCCGCACCGGCTCGGGGTGGCCACCCCGAGCCGGTGCACCCATCAAAGCACAGTTCGCCGTTCCAAGACCCGGGATCGTATTCCGGAAAAGAGCCCCGTCCTGCAAACGGTCCCGGGTCGCGGGCCTGCGGCCCTTGCCCGGGACGACAGCCTGGACCCTGTCGTCCCCCCGGGTCGCGGGCCTTCGGTCCTTGCCCGGGACGACGGGGCCTTCCCGCGAAACGACACCGCAATTCGCGGCAACCGGCCGCGCTCTGTCACATTTTTGCACCAGTGTTGTCGGAAAGCAGCTTCCTTCGCCCGCCGTGGGGCCGCACGCGGCCGGCGCCGTGGCAGCGGGGCAGGCCGGCAGCGGAGCGTGAGGTGGCGGTGCAACAGACGCAGATCGTGCCGGCAGCCGGCGGGACCGAGCCGCTCGGCTATTCCGGCCTGAGGCGCCACCGGCTGGGGCGCATTCTCGGGCCGCTGACGGTGGCGGCGGCGCTGTTGTCGGCGCTGGCGACCTTCCTGGTGCTGGCCGGGCTGACGCCGATCGCCCCCACCCACGAGATCGTGGTGACGCTGCTCGCCACCAACGCCGCCACCGTGGCGGCGCTGCTGGCGGTGATCGCCCGCGAGGCCATCTCGCTGTGGATGGCCCGCCGGCGCGGCCGGGCGGCGGCGCGCCTGCAGATCCGCATCGTCTCGCTGTTCAGCATCGTCGCGGCGCTGCCGGCCGTCCTGGTGGCGGTGGTGGCCTCCATCACCCTCGACCGCGGCCTCGACCGCTGGTTCTCCGAGCGCACGCGGGTGATCGTCGAGACCTCGATCTGGGTCGGCCAGGCCTATGTGCGCGAGCATGCCGGCGGCATCCGCAGCGAGGTGCTGGCGATGGCCCAGGACATGACCCGCCTGCAGCCGGTGTTCGCCGCCGACCGCGAGCGCTTCCGCCAGATCCTCACCGGGCAGGCGACGGTGCGCGGCCTGCCGGTGGCCATGCTGATCAAGGGCGACCTGTCGGTGGTCGAGCGGGCCAACATCCAGATCGGCCGCGAGATCCTCATTCCGCCGAACCTGCCGCTCAAGGAGGCGACCGAGGAGCAGCCGCTGATCCAGATCATCGGCAACAACGACATCGTCGCCGCGGTGGAGCCGCTGCGCGGCTATGACGACACCTATCTGTTCGTGGCCCGGCCGATCGATTCGCGGGTCATCGACTTCCTGCAGAAGACCCAGGCCAGTATCGACGAGTTCCGCCTGCTGGAGGAGCGGCGGTTCGGCGTGCAGGTGGCGTTCGCGCTGATGTATGTGGTGATCGCGCTGATCGTGCTGCTGTCGGCGGTGTGGCTCGGCCTGTCGTTCGCCAACACGCTGGTGGCGCCGATCCGCCGGCTGATCAGCGCCGCCAATCTGGTCGGCGCCGGCAATCTCTACGTCCAGGTGCCGGTGCGCCGCTCCGAGGGCGACCTCGCCAGCCTCGGCGAGACCTTCAACAAGATGACGCAGGAGCTGCGCAACCAGCGTGACGACCTGATCAGCGCCCGCGACCTGATCGACCAGCGCCGCCGCTTCACCGAGGCGGTGCTGGCCGGCGTCTCGGCCGGCGTGTTCGGCCTCGATGCCGAGGGCTGCATCACCATCATCAACCGCTCGGCCGAGAGCCTGCTCAATCTCGATGCCGACGAGGCGGTCGGCAAGCCGCTCGCCGAGGTCGTGCCCGAGCTCGGGCCGCTCTTGCGCGACGTGCGCGCCGGCTTCAGCCGGCTGGTGCAGGGGCAGGTGACGCTCGCCCGCAAGGGCCGCGAGCGCACGCTCCTGGTGCGCATCACCGGCGAGCAGTCGGCCGACCCCAACCGCGGCTTCATCGTCACCCTCGACGACATCACCGATCTCGTCACCGCACAGCGCACCTCGGCCTGGGCGGACGTGGCGCGCCGCATCGCCCACGAGATCAAGAACCCGCTGACCCCGATCCAGCTTTCGGCCGAACGCCTCAAGCGCAAGTACGGCAAGGTGATCACCACCGACCGCGACGTGTTCGAGCAGTGCACCGACACCATCATCCGTCAGGTCGGCGACATTGGCCGCATGGTCGACGAGTTCGCCTCGTTCGCCCGCATGCCGAAGCCGACGCTGGGCGAGCACGACGCCGTCGACATGGTGCGTCAGGCGGTGTTCCTGATGCAGATGGGCAATCCCGACATCGCCTTCGAGACGCACCTGCCCGACGGGCCGGTGATGGCGCGCTTCGACCGCCGCCAGCTGTCCCAGGCGGTGACCAACATCGTCAAGAACGCCACCGAGGCGATCGCCGCCGCGCCGCCCGATCCCGCCGATCCGCCCAGGATCGCGGTGACGCTGACCCGGGACGGCGGCGACGTGCTGGTCGACATCGTCGACAACGGCATCGGCCTGCCGTCCGAGAACCGGCAGCGCCTGCTCGAACCCTATGTCACCACCCGCGAGAAGGGCACCGGCCTCGGCCTCGCCATCGTCGGCAAGATCCTGGAGGACCATGGCGGCGGCATCGAGCTGGCCGACGCCCCGGCGGTCGCCAGCGGCGGCCGCGGTGCCTGGGTGCGCCTGAGATTCCGCATCGATCCGCCGGCGCCGGCCCAGCCGTCGCCCACGCACGACGCCCGGCAGAGGTGACCCCATGGCTTCCGATATCCTGATCGTCGACGATGAAGCCGACATTCGCGAGCTGGTCGCAGGCATCCTGGAGGACGAGGGCTACAATGCCCGCGTCGCCGGCGACGCCGACACCGCGCTCGCCTCGATCGAGCAGCGCCGGCCCCACCTCGTGCTGCTCGACATCTGGCTGGAGGGCAGCCGGCTCGACGGCCTGCAGCTTCTCGATCTCATCAAGACCAACCACCCCGACGTGCAGGTGGTGATGATCTCCGGCCACGGCAACATCGAGACCGCGGTGACGGCGATCCGCAAGGGCGCCTACGACTTCATCGAGAAGCCGTTCAAGGCCGACCGGCTGGTGCTGATCGTCGAGCGCGCCATCGAGACCATGCGCCTGAAGCGCGAGGTCAAGGAGCTCAAGAGCATGGCGCCGATCGCCCAGCGGCTGGTCGGCGCCTCCCCGGTGATGAACCAGCTGCGCACCGCCATCGAGCGCGTGGCGCCCACCAACAGCCGCGTGCTCCTGGTCGGCCCCTCCGGCTGCGGCAAGGAGCTGGCGGCGCGCATGATCCACAACCAGTCGAGCCGGGCGGGCGGACCGTTCGTCGTCACCAACGCCGTCACCATCACGCCCGAGCGGATGGAGACCGAGCTGTTCGGCGTCGAGGGCGGCGACCAGCGCGGCCGCAGCGTCGGCGCGCTGGAGGAGGCGCACGGCGGCACGCTGTTCATCGACGAGATCGCCGACATGCCGCGCGAGACCCAGAACCGCATCCTGCGCGTGCTGGTCGATCAGAACTTCGTGCGGGTGGGCGGCACCACGCGCGTGCATGTCGATGTGCGGATCATCTCCTCCACCAGCCGCAATCTGGAGGCCGAGATCGCCGCCGGCCGCTTCCGCGAGGATCTGTTCCACCGCCTGTCGGTGGTGCCGATCCGCGTGCCCTCGCTGGCCGAGCGCCGCGAGGACATCCCCGAGCTGATCGACTATTTCCAGGAACAGATCTCGGCGACCACCGGCCTGCCGAAGCGCACCGTCGGCGAGGATGCGATGGCGGTGCTGCAGGCCCACGACTGGCCGGGCAACGTCCGCCAGTTGCGCAACAATGTCGAGCGGCTGCTGATCCTGGCCGGCGGCGATCCGGAAGCGACGGTCAATGCCGGCATGCTGCCGCAGGACGTCGGCGCGCTGATGCCGAACATGCCCAACGGCTCCGGCGGCGACCAGATCATGCGCCTGTCGTTGCGCGAGGCGCGCGAACTGTTCGAGCGCGAATATCTCGCCGCCCAGATCAGCCGCTTCTCCGGAAACATCTCGCGCACCGCCGAGTTCGTCGGCATGGAGCGCTCGGCGCTCCACCGCAAACTGAAGACGCTCGGCATCGGCTGACGATACGTCCGTCCGGACACGGCTGCCGTGCTCCGGCCGGTCTGGAGCGCGCCCGTGCGCCATGCCACAGTGCTTGGAGCGCGGTCGATCAGCGAGTCGAAAGGACAGCCCCAAGTCATGTCGCGGATTGCCTATGTCAACGGCCTCTATGTGCCGCACGCGGAGGCCGGCGTTCATATCGAGGATCGCGGGTTCCAGTTCGCCGACGGCGTCTATGAGGTCTGCGAGATCCTCAACGGCCATCTGGTGGACGAGACCCGCCACATCGACCGTCTTCTGCGCTCGCTCGGCGAATTGCGCATGGCGATGCCGATGAGCCGGGCCGCGCTCGGCGTGGTGATGCGCGAGGTGGTACGCCGCAACCGGGTGCGCGACGGCGTGGTCTATGTGCAGGTGACGCGCGGCGTAGCGCGGCGCGACTTCCTGTTCCCCGCCGGCGTGGCGCCGACGCTGGTCGTCACCGCCCGCTCGGCCGACCGCGCCAAGACCGAGAAGACCGCCGAGACCGGGATCTCGGTGATCACTTTGCCCGAGAACCGCTGGGAGCGGGTGGACATCAAGACGGTGGGGCTCTTGCCCAACTGTCTGGCCAAGGAGGCGGCCAAGGCGGCCGGCGCCCGCGAGGCGTGGTTCGTCGACCGCGACGGCTTCATCACCGAGGGCGGCTCCTCGAACGCCTGGATCGTGTCGGCCACGGGCCTGCTGATCACCCGCCCGGCCGAGTTCGGCATCCTGCGCGGCATCACCCGCACCGTGACGCTGGAGGTGGCCCGCCGGCTGAACCTGACGGTCGAGGAGCGGCCCTTCAGCCGCGAGGAGGCCTATGCCGCGGTGGAGGCGTTCGGCACCTCGGCGTCGCTCGGCGTGATGCCGGTGGTGCGTATCGACGGACGCGTGGTCGGCGACGGCAAGCCGGGCCGGGCGGCGCGCGCGTTGCGGACGGAATTCCACAAGGTCGCCGAAATCGCGCCGTGACCGGAAGGACAAATTGCGGCAGAAGGCGACCGGAAGGTGCCCTCCGTCTTGCGTGCAAGGGCCGGTTTGGCCTCTAATGTCGGCGTCCACCTCTTCGGCGCAGCCGTAACTGCACCGTGCTCTGCGGGGCAAAATAATAACCGGTTCGTCGCAGTCGAATCGACAGATAATGGACCAAGTAATGCCGGCCGAACGCGCACAGAATTTGCAAGATACGTTTCTGAATCACGTCCGCAAGAACAAGGTTCCACTCACCATTTTTTTGGTGAATGGCGTCAAGTTGCAGGGCGTGGTGACGTGGTTCGATAATTTCTGCGTGTTGTTGCGGCGGGATGGGCATTCGCAGCTTGTCTACAAGCATGCGATCTCGACCATCATGCCGGCGCAACCCGTCCAGTTGTTCGAGGCAGCCGACGACGCAGGCGGGACAGAGAAGGAATAATTGACCCCCCGCGACGAAACGCGCCGCGATTCCCCCGGTGCCGCCCGCGATACGCGGCAGGCGCCGACGCGGGCCGCGGTGCTCGTGCCCTATCGCACCCGCGACAGGAGCCCGGGCGGGGTGGGCGCACGCACGCCCGAGGCCCGGCTCGACGAGGCGGTGGGCCTCGCAGCCGCCATCGACCTCGCCGTCGCCATCGCCACGCTGGTGCCGCTCGCCGAGGTGCGCCCGGCGACCTTCCTCGGCAAGGGCAAGGTCGAGGAGATCGCCGCTGCCGTCGAGGCCGAGGGGATCGAGCTGGCCTATGTCGATGCCGCGCTGTCGCCGGTGCAGCAGCGCAATCTGGAGCGGGCCTGGAAGACCAAGGTCATCGACCGCACCGCGCTGATTCTCGAAATCTTCGGCCGCAGGGCCCGCACCCGCGAGGGCACGCTGCAGGTCGAGCTTGCCCACCTCAACTATCAGAAGAGCCGGCTGGTGCGCTCCTGGACCCATCTGGAGCGCCAGCGCGGCGGCTTCGGCTTCCTCGGCGGCCCCGGCGAGACCCAGATCGAGACCGACCGCCGGCTGATCGGCGAACGAATCACCGCCATCGAGCGCGAGCTCGAACAGGTGACCCGCACCCGCTCGCTGCACCGCAAGAGCCGCGAGCGCGTTCCGTTCCCGGTGGTGGCGCTGGTCGGCTACACCAATGCCGGCAAATCGACCCTGTTCAACCGGCTGACGCGGGCCGAGGTGTTCGCCGAGAACCTGCTGTTCGCCACCCTCGACCCGACGCTGCGCGCGCTCGACCTGCCGCACGGCACCCGCATCATCCTGTCCGACACCGTGGGCTTCATCTCCGAACTGCCGACCACGCTGGTGGCGGCGTTCCGCGCCACGCTGGAGGAGGTGATCGAGGCCGACCTGATCCTGCACGTGCGCGACGTCGCCCACCTCGACACCGCGGCCCAGGCGGCGGACGTCGAGAAGGTGCTGGGCGAGCTCGGCATCGATGCCGCCGACCACGCCCGCATACTGGAGGTGTGGAACAAGGTCGACCTGCTGGATGGCGATACGCGCGCCCGCATCGAGGCCGAGGCGGAGCGCCGGCCTGCCGACCAGCGGCCGGCGCTGGTGTCGGCGCTGGGCGGGGAGGGGGTCGAGGCGCTGCTCAATCTGGTCGAGGCCCGCATCACCGCCGGCCGCATCACCCGCACGCTGTCGCTGGCGCCCGAGGACGGCGAAGGTCTGGCGTGGCTCTACCGTCATACGGACGTGATAGGCCGCACCAGCGAGGCTGAGACCGGCCGCATCCTGGTGACGGTGCGGGTGCCGGCCGAGCGGCTGGAAGAAATCGACCGCCGATACCCGGTTGCATATTTCCCTCCAGAATAGGCTCTGCGCGTTCTCAAGAGTTAATACTGTAATACATATTTCAAACACATTTCGTAAAAGCCAAATAAAAGGATCACACAGCGCTCCTATCGCTATTGCGGCCGGCGTCTTGCCGAAATCGGTAATTTGCCGGCATACGATTTACTGGAGCATTCGAAATGAATAACTGGAAAACCTGCCTGATGGCGACTGTCGCCTTGACCTGCTTCGGCGCGGTCGAGTCGGCCAATGCGCAAGCGATCTATGGCGGCGGCGCCACCTTCCCCGCGCCGCTCTATCGTCAGCTGTTCGACTGCGTGACGGTTCGCGCCGACCTGCCGAGCCCGACGGCCTATGCGGCGGGCTGCCCCATCCAGAACCCGCCCTATCCGTATCTGATGCTCTACGCCCCGGTGGGCTCGAGCAAGGGCAAGAAGGCGCTGGCGATGCACGACGCCAGCCAGCTCGGCAACCCCTCCAGCTCGAACACCGTTCCCTACCGTTCGACCAAGCAGCCGACGGCGGGCCAGTACCCCTATCCGAGCTTCCACTTCGCCGGCAGCGACGATCCGTGGCTGGCCACGGACCAGGCCCTCTACGAGACCAATAACGGCCCGGCGAACTATGGCCGCATCATCCAGATCCCGGCGGTCATCGGCCCGGTGACGATCGCGTTCAACGGCAAGGACGGCACCGGCAACCCGCTGAACATCGCCAACGCCACCCCGACCGGCGGCACCAGCGGCCTCAATCTGTCGCGCAAGGCGCTGTGCGGCATCTTCTCGGGCCACATCACCCAGTGGAACAACCCGATCCTGACCGCCGCCAACAACGGGACCGTGCTCGGCAACGGCCCGATCACCGTGGTTCACCGCTCCGAAGGCAGCGGCACCAACTACATCATGACCAGCGCGCTCGCCGCCCAGTGCGGCAGCGAGTTCGGCCCGACCAACGAGACCGACGCGACCCTCACCCTCTACGAGTTCCCGTGGTCCGACAACACGGTGGCGGTCGCCCAGTGCCCGGCGCTGCCCTATCGCGGCAGCAACAAGAACAACTGGCCGGATGCCGGCGCCGTCGACCAGTGCGGCGCGGCGATCTCCAACCCGGGCGGCGGCACCTTCGTCGGCGGCCAGGGCAACAGCGGCGTCGTCGCGGCGATCACCGCCACCAACGGCGCGATCGGCTACTCGACCTCCGACTATGTGAAGCCGGTCGTTCCCACCGGTCTGATGACCGCCAACCTGCAGAGCGAGGCCGACCTCGGCAGCGCCACCTGGACCCCGCCGACCGCGGCCGCCGCCGCGATCGGCATGCAGTCGGCGTCGCCGGTGTTCACCGCCGCGACCCGCACCAACCCGCTGAACTGGAGCCTCCAGGCGGTGGCCCCGAACCCGAAGCTGCCGGGCGCCTATCCGCTCGTCGGCTTCTCGTTCTTCGACCTCTATCAGTGCTACGCGAGCGCGACCAACGCCTCGGTGATCAGGCAGTACCTGCAGTGGCACTATTCCAGCGGCACTGCCAATGCCGTCATCCAGGCCAACGGCTTCGCCCTTCCGCCGCAGAACTGGCTCCTGGAGATCCAGGCGCTGGCGTTCGGCGCGGACGGCATCGGTGTCGGCGGCAGCGGCGCCTGCGCCGGCAAGCCGGGCGCCTGATCCGGCGGCCTGCTTGATGCGGTTTCCGGCTTGATCAGCCGGAAACCGTATGGCCCGGACATCCGGCCAACACGAAACGTGCGCACCCGGTTTTGCCGGGTGCGCATGCGTTTGAAGGCAGGCCGTGCTGTACGCGGGCTGGGAAGACCGATGACCACGGAAACGTCTGACACGCCGGCACCGCGACTTCTGCATCGCGCACGCGGCGCCACGCTGCCCGCCATCGCTGCCGGTGCTGCCGCCGTCGTCAGCATCTTCGCGGTGCCGGGGCTCGCCGGCTGGCTCGGCGCCGGTCTGGCGGCGATCATGGTGGCGATCGCCGCCATCGACGCCCGCCGCTTCATCATTCCCGATCCGCTCAACGCCGCGGCGCTGCTGCTCGGCCTCGTCCATGCGGTCGCAGCCGCCGGTGCGATGGGGGACGATGTGGTGCAGGCGCTGGCCGCGGCGGCGTTGCGCGGCGGCGTGCTGGGTCTGATGTTCCTGGCGCTGCGCGAGATCCATCTGCGGCTGCGCGGCCGCGAAGGGCTCGGCCTCGGCGACGTCAAGCTGGCGGCGGTGGCCGGCGTGTGGCTCGGCTGGCTCGTCATGCCGCTTGCCGTCGAGATCGCCGCGCTGTCGGCGCTGGCCGCCTATTCGGTGCGCCACGCGTTGCTCCGCCGCCGCGGCCAGCGCCGCCGGCTGCGCCCGACCGGCCGGCTGCCGTTCGGCCTGTTCCTCGCACCGGCGGTGTGGCTCGGCTGGCTGATCGAGGCGACGCTGCCGGTGGTCTACTGAAGCGGGTCGATCGGGACGGCGCCCGGAGGCGGCGGTGGCAGGCTCGGGGCGTTGCGGCGCTCGGTCCATTCCAGCGCCAGCCATTGCGCCTCGGCGATCTGGCCCAGCGTCATCTTCGAGGCCACCGCGTCGCGCAGCCGCAGGAAGAATTCGCGATTGGCCGGCGAGGCGCCGGCCGCGGCGAGGTTCAGCCATTTGTGCGCGGCGATCTCGTCGATCGGCACGCCGAGCCCCTTGTCGTACATCAGGCCGAGCAGATACTGCGCCCGGCTCTCGCCCTGCTCGGCGGCGAGCCGATACCAGTAGACCGCGGCGTCATAGGCCTGCGGCACGCCCTGGCCGTTGGCGTACATGAAGCCGAGCATCGCCTGCGCCCGCGCATTGCCGCGCTCGGCCGCCATCGTGAACAGCTTCGCCGCCTTCACATAGTCGCCGCGCGCATAGGCGGCGCGGCCGGATGCGAAGCTGTCGGCATGAGCCGGCGGCACGCTGGCGAGCATCACCGCGCCGAGCGCCAGCAGCGCCAGCAGCGGCCGCCCTCGACGCATGCGCGCTGGGCGTTGCGTGCCTTCATCCATGCCGGCTTTCGTCCGCATCGATCGCACACCCCCGCTCAAAGTTCTGCGTTCATCGCATTCTCGTTCGCAAAACCGGTTCCCACTTTTGCGGAGAATGCTCAGCGATAGTTCGGCAGCAGCGGCCCGCCGGCGCCGACCGCGCCGATGGTGCCGCGCAGCTTGGTGCGCAGCTCCTCGGCGACATAATGGGCATCGACGCTGTCGCGGATGATCTGCGGCCGGATGAAGATGATCAGCTCGGTGCGGTTGATCGTCCTGCCGGTCTGCGAGAACGCCTCGCCGATCAGCGGGATCTGGTCGAGGATCGGCACGCCGTCGCGCACGCCCGACTGGCGCTCGCTGATCAGCCCGGCGAGCAGCACGGTCTGGCCGCTCGCCACCGAGATCGAGCTGCGCACCTTGCGCTGCGACACGGTCGGCGTCAGGTTGCTCGATGAACTCGACGACGAGGACGACGACGAGCCGGTCGAGGTGTTGGCGACGTTGCTGATCTCCTGCTCGATGTCGAGCCGCACGGTGCCATTGGCATTGATGCGCGGCACCACGCGCAGGATGACGCCGGTGTTGCGATAGTCGATGGTGTTGACCACCGTGTTGGAGGTGGTGAGCACCGTGGCGCTGCCGGTCGAAACCGGCACCTCGTCGCCCACCTGCAGCGTCGCCACCTCATTGTCGATCACCACCACCGAGGGGTTCGACAGCACCTTGACGTCGGTCACCGAATGCAGCGCATCGAGGATCATGTTCGGCTGCGCTTCCGGGCCGATCAGGAAGTTGAAGCCGGGCAGGGCGCGGTTGATGAAGGTCTTGGTGACGGTGGCGGCGGCGGTGTTGAGCACCGAGCCGCGGTCCGCCGGCAGGCCGAGATTCTTGCTGGTGAGGAAGAACTGCACGCCATAGGTGAGGTTGTCGTTGAGCGTCACCTCGGCGATGGTGGCATCGATCCCCACCTGCAGCTGCGGCCGGTCGATCTGGCGCAGCGTGCGCTCGATGATGGTGAAGTTCTCCTGGTTGGCATAGATCAGCAGCGCATTGTTGACCGGATTGGCGGTGATGCGCACGTTCTGCATGATCGGCGTGCCGCCGCCGCCCGACGACACGGCCCCCGACGACACAGCCGAGGTGAGGCCGAGCCCACCCTGGCCGCCGCCGCCGGAGAGGGAGGCGCTGGCGCTGTCGCTGCCGCTCTGCGAACGCTGCCCGAACGCGCTGGAGGACGACTGGCTGTTGCTGCCCGACAGGCGCGTGAGGCTGGAATTCGAGCCGCTGCCCGAGCCTGAACCCGACCCCAGGCTGGAGCTGGCGGAGGCGCCCGCGCCCGGCGCAAGCTGGTTGCTGGCACTGTCGAGCGAGGACGACGCCGACGATCCGCCGCCACCCACGAACATCTCGTTGAGGATGCGCGCGATGTGGCGCGCCTCGCCATATTTCAGCGTGTAGACACGCACGCCGGCGCGCGCCGTATCGGCCTCGTCGAGCCTTCGGATCCAGGTCTCCACCGTGCGCAGCGCCTCGGGCTTGCGCGTCACCGCCAGCACCGCGTTCATGCGGGTGATGGATTGGAACTTGACCACGTTCTGGCTCAGGCCGCCTTCGCCCGAATCCAGGATCTTCTCCAGCTCGGAGATGATCGGCTCGGGATTGCTGTTCTGCACCGGAAAGATGCCGACCGATTGGCCGCGCATCCAATCGGCATCGAAGCTCAGCGCCAGATCGATGGCGTTGCGCCGCTCGCTGCCGGTGCCCTGAATGATAATGAGATTGCGGCCGGGCTCGGCGCGCACCATGCCGGGCTTGGTGGCGAAGCTGTCGACCAGCTTCAGCAGCGTCGGCGCCGACACGTGTTGCAGCGGCACCACCGAAATGCCGTAGCCCGGCTCTGCCCGCCCGGCGGCATCGATGCTGCCGGTGCCGACCGCCTCGGCCTGCGGCATCAGCCGATAGCCGGCGGGATCGCGCACCAGCGCGACGCCGCTCAGCCGCAGCGCATTCTCCAGCACGAAGGCGATGTCGGATTTCGCGATCGGCCGGCCGGACGCCATGCTCACCGTGCCCTGCACGCGCGGATCGATGGTGTAGCCCGTGCCGAGAATGTCGCCGAGCACGACCTTGGCCACCGAGGCCACCGGCGTGTTCTCGAAATTGAGGTCGTAGCTCTGGCCGTCGGCGGAGGGTTGCGATTGCGGCGGGTTGGTGGCTGCCGCCGTCTCGTCGCCGGCATAGATTGCGGTGGCGACGCGCTTGCCGCTGTTGGGCTCGCCCTGGCGCACCTCCGAGGGAAAGCGCGGCCACAGATCGATCGCCCGGACCTTGTCGAACACGTCCGGCTCGCGCCCGTCGTCGGGGCCCATCGGCACCGCATTGCAGGCCGCAAGCAGCGTCATGCAGATTGCCGAACACACGACCAGCAATCCGCAACGACGCGCCGGGTCTCGGCGGATTGGCTGTTGCACCTGTCTCACCTGTTCGACTTCAACGCTGACACGGGCCCGCACGTCGCCGCGCGAACCCCAGGCTCGACGGATTTTAGCCGTCGAATGTGACAGGCATATTGGCGCGGCGTGTGGGCAACGACTGCGCGACGCGCACGGAAGCAGCGCGGTCGCGGCAGCGTCACAAATCCAATACGGAGCCGGTGATAGAAGGGCGCGATTGCCGCGCTGCCGGTCGCGGTCCGGCGGCATTGCGTGCGTTCTCGGAACACGCCCACTTCGGTACACGCCCAATTCGGTACACGCTCATGGTCGATGCGCGCGCGGGCGATTTCGCGACCCACCTGCGGAGCCGCACCGGCCAGCCGGCGCCGGCCGGCATGCAGCAGGAGGCGTCGGGCGCGGCCGGCGGGCGCGGCCTGCGCAAGTTGTGGGAGGCGAGCGAACTGTCGGCCTCCGACTTCGCCGACGAGGTGGCGCGCTTCTTCGACCTGCCGCGATTGGCGCTGCCCGACCTTCTCGCCGCGCGGCCGCTGGTGCAGCAGTTCTCGCGCCGCTTCCTGCGCGAGGTGATGATCTATCCGTTCGCGGGCACGGACAACGCGCCGTCGATCGCGCTCGCCGATCCCACCGACACGGCGGCCATCCGCGCCGCCACCATCGTGCTGGGCGAGGGGCTGGCGATCCGCATCGCCAGCTTCGAGGACATCGCCACTGCGCTGGAGCAGCGTCTGGGCGAGGAGCAGGCGGGGCCTGCCGAAGGCACCGTCAGCGGCCCGGCGCACGAGGACGACATCGATTCCTTGCGCGATCTCGCCAGCGGCGCGCCGGTGGTGCGCGCGGTCAACGACCTGTTCGAGACCGCGGCGGAGCTGCGCGCCAGCGACATCCATATCGAGCCCGGCCGCAACGCGCTGGTGATCCGCATGCGCGTCGATGGCCTGCTGCGCACAGTGCCGACGCCGGCCGGCGCGCTGCCGCAGGCCGTCATCTCGCGCATCAAGATCCTGTCCGGCCTCAACATCGCCGAGCGGCGGGTTCCGCAGGATGGCGGCGCCCGCGTGCGGCTGTCGCGCGGCGAGCTCGATGTGCGCGTCGCCATCATGCCGACCCAGCACGGCGAGTCCGCGGTCATCCGCCTGCTGTCGAAGGAACGCGGCCTGCTGGCGATCGAGAAGCTCGGCTTCTCGGAGCGTGACGAGCGAACCTTGCGTCGCCTGCTGACGCTGCCGCACGGCATGATCGTGGTGACCGGCCCGACCGGCAGCGGCAAGACCACCACGCTCGCCACCGTGCTGTCGATCCTCAACGAGCCGACGCGCAAGATCCTCACCATCGAGGATCCGGTCGAATACGAGATCGCCGGCATCAGCCAGACGCAGGCGAAGCCTTCGATCGGGCTGACCTTCGCGGCGGCGCTGCGCTCCTTCGTGCGCCAGGATCCGGACGTCATCATGGTCGGCGAGGTGCGCGATTCCGAGACCGCGCACATCGCCATCCACGCCGCGCTCACCGGCCATCTCGTGCTCACCACGCTGCACACCGAGACGGCCGCCGCCGCCGTGCCGCGCCTGCTCGATCTCGGCGTCGAGGCCTTTCTGCTGCGCTCGACATTGCGCGCGGTGATCGCGCAGCGGCTGGTGCGCCAGCTCTGCGAGCGCTGCAAGGCGCCGCGCGCGCTGACCGAGGCCGACATCGCCGCCGACCCGCGCTACGCCGCGTTGGGGCTCGCGTCCGGCGAGACGATCTTCGAGCCGGCGGGGTGCGAGCGCTGCGGCGGCACCGGCTATCGCGGCCGGCTCGGCGTGTTCGAGATTCTCGAAATGACCGGGGAGGTGCGGAGCCTCGTCGATTCCGCCTCCGACTGGGCGTCGATCGACAGAGTGGCGATCGAGAACGGCATGACGACGATGATCGACGACGGCCTCGCCAAGTGCCGCGCCGGCCTGACCTCGCCGGCCGAGGTGCTGCGCGTGACGACGGTGCGCTGACCATGCCGAACTTCCGCT
This sequence comes from Blastochloris tepida, assembly GCF_003966715.1. NCBI lineage: Bacteria > Pseudomonadati > Pseudomonadota > Alphaproteobacteria > Hyphomicrobiales > Blastochloridaceae > Blastochloris > Blastochloris tepida. The sequence continues at coordinate 1,994,606 of NZ_AP018907.1, read as the reverse complement.
ACCGCGCGCTGACCCAGACCGGCGAGATCGTCACCGGCTCGATCGCCGCCCCCAGCGTGGCGGAAGTCTCCCATCGCATCGAATATCTCGGACTCGTGCCAATCGAGACCGCGCCGGAGGACGGCTCGGCGGCCTTGTCGTCGTTCTCGCTGGCGATGCTCTCGCGGCCCAGGGCCGAGGACGTGACGGTGTTCACCCGCGACCTCGCGCTGCTGCTCAAGGCCGGCGCGCGGCTCGACGACGGGCTCGATCTTCTCGCCAACGACATGGATGTCGGCCGGCTGCGGCCGACTGTGGTCAAGATCCGCGCCGCCATCCTCGGCGGCGATAGCTTCGCCGAGGCGCTCGGCCGTCATCCCGCATTGTTTCCGGCGATGTATGTGGCGCTGGTGCGGGTGGGCGAGATGTCGGGAACGCTCGATCACGTGCTGGAAATGCTGGGCAATGAGCGGGTGCGTGCCGAGGCGCTGCGCCGCAAGCTTACCGATGCGCTGCATTATCCGGCCTTCGTGCTGCTGGCGGCCGGCGGCGTGCTGGTGTTCTTCGTCGTCGCCGTGCTGCCGCAGTTCTCCTCGGTGCTGCACGACTTCAACGCCAAGACCGATCCGGTGATCGAGACGTTCCTCGCGCTGTCCGATCTCCTGCGTGCAAACGGGATCGAGATCGCCATCGCGGCGGCGGCGCTGGTGATCGGCGGCTGGCTCGCCTGGCGCCGGCCGGGCGTGCGCGCGGCTGTGGTATCGGGGGTGGCGCGGCTGCCGGGGGTGGCGACGGTGTTCGGCTTCCATCGCACGGCGCTGTTCTGTCGCAACCTCGGCATCCTGCTCGGCAGCGGCGTGACGCTGACGGCGACGCTGCGCATCCTTGTCGACATCATGGCGGTGACCGGCAGCCTCGACGTGTGGACGGCGATGGCCGACCGGGTGCGCCATGGCGGCAAGCTGTCGGATGCGCTGGCCATGACCGCCATCCTGCCGCCGATGGCGGTGCGCATGCTGCGGCTTGGCGAGGAGACCGGGCAGCTTCCGGTGCTGGCCGGCCGTGTCGCCGATTTCTACGAGGCCAAGCTGCAGCGCCATCTCGACCGCATCGTCGGCATCATTGGGCCGCTGGCCATCGTCGTCATCAGCGTCGTGGTCGGCGGCCTGATCGTGTCGGTGATGACGGCGCTGCTGTCGGTCAGTCAAATCGTGGGATGAGTGGGAGAGGGGAGACGATGAGGCTTCGGGTGGGAAACGCAGCGAACGGCGCCGCGCGCCGCGCCGGCCGGCGGCGAAGCAATTGCCAGCGCGGCTTCACGCTGGTCGAGATGCTGGTGGTGATCACCATCATCGGCATGATCATGGCGCTGGTCGGCCCGCGCGTGCTCAACTATCTGAGCGACTCCAAGATGAAGGCCGCGAAGATCCAGATCCAGAGTTTTTCCAGCGCGCTCGATCTGTTCTATCTCGATGTCGGCCGCTACCCGTCGAGCGCGGAGGGCCTCACCGCGCTGGTGCGCCCGGATGGCGGCGCGGGCGGGTGGAACGGTCCCTATCTCAAGGGCGGCACCGTCCCCAACGATCCGTGGGGGAATTCCTATGTCTACAGATCGCCGGGCGAACGCAGCGCCTATGAGGTGCGCTCCCTGGGCGCCGACGGGCAGGAGGGCGGCAGCGGGCCTGCCGCCGACATCTCGTCGGCTTCAAACTAGGTTCGCGCGGGGCGACGCCGGCTTCACGCTGATCGAGATGGTGTGCGTCGTCGCCATGGTGGCGCTGCTGGCCGCGATCCTGGTGCCGCGGGTGCCGCGCGGCACCACGCAGCCGCGGCTGGAGGCCTACGCGCTGGAGGCGGCGGCGCTGCTCAAGGCCGACCGCACCGCCGCCATCCGCCATCGCCGGCAGGTGGCGGCGCAGGTCGATGCCACCGGCCGGACGATGATCTCGGGATCGAGCGGCCGCGTGCTTCGTCTGCCGGAGGACGTGGCGTTCGAGGCGCTGCTGCCGCAGACCTGCGAGGGCCGGCCGGCGCTGTCGACCATCAGCTTCTTCGGAAGCGGCATGTCGTGCGGCGGCGTCATCCGGCTGATGCGGTTCGGCACCGGTTTCGACGTGCGGGTCAACTGGCTGACGGGAGGCATCGACATTGTCGCGCGCGGTCGGAGTTAGAGCATTCTCCGCAAAAGTGGGAACCGGTTTTGCGAAAGAGAATGCGACAAACGAGGAAGCGAGAGCGTCCGGCCGTTCCAGCCGGATCGTCGGACGCTCGAAGCGGAAGGGCGAGGCCGGCTTCACCATGATCGAGGCCGTGGCGGCGCTCGCTTTGGTGACGGTGTCGCTGGCAGCGATCGGATCGCTGGTTGCCACGGCCGCGACCGGCACGCGCACGCTGGAACAGCACGTGGCGCTGGTCGAGACCGCGCGCTTCATCGCCGCCACCGCGCTGAACCGCGCGGAGCTGTCGCGCGGGAATCTCAGCGGCGAGGTCGGCCCCTATCGCTGGCGTGTCGACACGGCGCCCTATTTCGGCGGCGGCGGCCAGCCGGTCGCCGCCTCGCCCTGGATGCCGCAGCGCGTGGTGGCGCGGGTGCGCGCGCCCTCGGGCGCGGTGCTGGCGGTCGAGACGGTGCGGCTGATGCCGAGGCCCGGCCAATGATCCGTTCGCGAAATGGGAGCGAAGCCGGCTTCACGCTGTTCGAGGCGCTGGTGGCGATGGCGCTGATGGGGCTGATCATGAGCGCGCTCGCCGCCGTCACCGCCGAGTGGCTGCCGAACTGGAATCGTGGGCTGGGGCGCATTCAGCGCAACGAGCAGGTGGCGGTGGCGCTCGACCGGCTGTCGGCCGATCTTTCCGCCGCCCAGCATGTCGCGCCCAACCGCCAGCACGTGCAGCCGCTGTTCGTGGGCAACGAACTGTCGGTGATCTTCGTGCGCACGGCGATCGGCCCGAACACCAGGCCGGGCCTGGAGGTGGTGCGCATCGCCGAGACGGCGGACAAGCTCGGCCGCGCGCTGGTGCGCACGCGCGCGCCGTTCGTGCCGCTGCCGCTCGGTACCAATTCGCTGGACCGCATCCCGTTCGCCGATCCGGTGGTGCTGCTGCGCGCGCCGTTCCGCGTGGTGTTTTCCTATGCCGGGCCGGAGGGCGGCTGGCGCAGCGCCTGGGACGAGAAGATGGGCAGCCTGCCGCTGGCGGTGCGCTTCACCGTGCGCGATGCTGGGAGCGAGCGCGTGCTGGACGTCTCGACGGCGACGCTGGTGCATGTGCAGGCGGGCGCGCCGGAGCCGGAGCCGCCGGAGGAGCCGGCGGTTCCGCCCGGCGCCCAGGCGCAGGGTAGTGCGCCGGTCGGCCGGCGGGGACGCTGACCATGCGCCACCCCCGTCCAGTCTCCGCCCGTAACGGCTTCATCATCATTGCCGCGCTGTGGATCATCGCCGCGCTCGCCACGCTGGCCTCGATCTATTCGGTCTATGTGGCGCGCTCGGCGATGGCGCTCGGCGTCAATGACGAGCGGGTCGAGACCGATCAGCTCGTCACCGCCGCGCTGGAGCTTGCCGCCTATCAGATGTCGTCAGCCGCGCCGGCCGCGCGTCCGACCAAGGGCGCGTTCCGCTTCCGGCTGGCTGGTGCCGAGGTCGCGGTCGAGTTCATGTCGGAGGCGGCACGCATCGATCTCAATGCGGCGCGCAAGACGATGATCGCCGGCCTGTTCGCGGCGCTCGGCGCCAAGCCGGATGCCGCCGCCGCTTATGCCGAGCGGGTCGTGGGCTGGCGGACGCCGCCCAAGCCCGATGCGCCCGACAGCGAGGCGTCGCTCTATCGCGCCGCCGGCCTGCCATACGGGCCGCGCGGCGCGCCGTTCGACCATGTTGCCGAGCTGTGGCTGGTGCACGGCCTGCCGCCGGCATTGGTGGAGAGGGCGCTGCCGTTCGTCACGGTCCATAGCGGCCAGAGCGACGTCAATGTGCTGGACGCGCCGCCCGAGGTGATCGCCGCGCTGCCGGGCATGACGCCGGCCCGGCTCGACGCCTTTCTGCGCCAGCGCGACCGGCTGGCGTCGGCGCCGCAATTCGTCGCCGGGGCGCTCGGCGGCAACCAGATCGGCGCCACCACCCGCGGCAGTTCGGCGGTGCGCGTGCGCACCGGCATCACGCTGGCGAGCGGTCGGCGCACGGTGTCCGACGTCGTCATCCAGCTTGGCGGCGCGACGAATCCATACGAGATCCTGTCCTGGCAGGACGATGTCGATCCGATGACCGGCGCGCCGCCGAGCCCGGTGGAGGCGAGATGACGAGCTTTGTCACCCTGAAGGCGGTCTATGCCGCGTGGCTCGATGCGGTGGCGCGCACCGCCGATGCGGCGCTGGCGCGCTTCGAGACTCATCGCCGTGTCGGTCTGGTCGAGGACGAGGACGGCGGCTTCACGCTGGGCCTCGCCGAGCCGGACGTTGGTGCGCGTAAACGCGCGCGCAAGGATCGACGCAAGGACGCTGACAGCGCAGCGCCGCTGCCCGATCATCGCCTGCGCCTCACCGATGAAGGCATCGAGACGCTGCCGCCGGCATGGTCGGCGGCGCTGCGCGGCAGCCGGGTGGAGCTGGTGCTGAAACCATCGCGTTTCCTGTTCTGCCCGCTCGAACTGCCCAAGCGCGCCGGCGAGTTTCTCGATGGCATCGTGCGCGCCCAGATCGACCGGCTGACGCCATGGAGCCCGGCGGATGCGGCCTATCATTGGACGCGGCCGCGCGAGCAGGCGGGCGAGCGCATCGCGCTGATGGTGGTGGCGACCGCCCGCTCGATCGTGGCGCCGCTGGCGCAGGCGGTCGCCGATCTCGGCGCCGCCGCCGTCGCCGTCTCGACCACCGGGCCGGAGGGCGAGGCGGTGACGGTGTTCGAGACGCGCGCGCACGGCGCCGACCGGCGCGGCCGTGTCCGAAGCGTGCTGCATGGCGCCTTCGTCGCAACCGGCCTCGCCGCGCTGGCGACGATGACCGCGACGGGCTTCATCGCCGATCATTATGAGGCGGAGACGCAGCAGCTTCAGCAGCGCATCGCCGAGCGGCGGGCGGCGATCCGCGCCGGCCAGGGCGGCGGCGGCAATTCGGCAACCGCGCTGCTGGAGCGGCGCAAGCACGCGACGCCCGCCAGCGTGATGGCGTTGGAGGCGCTGTCGGCGCTGCTGCCCGATCACACCTATGCCACCGAGCTGCGCATCGAGGGCGACCGGCTGCAGATCGTCGGCATCACCCGCGATGCGCCCTCGCTGATCCAGATCCTGGAGCAGTCGCCGCACTTCGGCCGGGCGACCTTCTTCGCGCCGACCACGCGGGCCGAGAACGATCCGGGCGAGCGCTTCCATGTCGAGGCCCGCCTGCGCCCGCACTTCGGGCTGGAGCCGTGAACCATGGCAATGGAAATGATGGACGAGCGGTCATGAGCGCGCCGCGTCTTGAAGGCCTTCCTGCACGCTTTCCCATCGCCGCCAGTGCGCTCTATGCGGGCGTGCTGGTGGCCTTCGTGGCGATGGCCCTCGATGCCGTGCTCGATGCGTCGGCGCGGCGCAGCGCGGCACTGGATGCGGCCGATATCCTCGGCCAGCTTGAGGGCCGGAGCCCCAGGCGGACAAGCACCGCAGTCGACCCCGCGGTCGCCGCCGGTTCGCCGTTCGTGGAGGGATCGAGCCTGTCGGTCGCCGGCGCGGCGCTGCTGCAGCGGGTGGCCGGCGCGATCACACGGGTGGGCGGCCAGGTGATGTCGTCGCAGGTCGATCTGCAGGGTCCGCAATCGAAGGCGGGGTTCATCACCGTCACCGCAAGCTGCGAGATCAAGCCGGCGGCGCTGCAGTCGCTGCTCTACGATATCGAGGCCGGCATGCCGTTCCTGTTCGTCGATCAGCTCGTGGTGCAGGCGCCGGCCGGTGCCGCCGCTGCGCCGGAGGGCCGCATGCGGGTACTGCTGGCGGTCTCCGGCCAATGGCAGGGGGCGAAATGACACGGCATCGCCGGACACCCCGCCGCATAATCCTCATCGCCGGGCTCGTTGCGGCGCTTGGCGCCGAGGCGTTGGCGGCGACCGCCCCGTTCGCCGCCGCGCCGCGCGATCCGCCGAACGCGCCGCCGCGCGAGACGCAGCTTGAGGCGCCGCGTCCCGCCGCGCCGGTGATGCCGGCCGCGCCCGCGCCGGCCGAGCGCCCGCCGGAGGGCAATCCGTTGTGGGCGGTGCCGCTCAGCCGGCTGTCGGCGACGCGCGAGCGCCCGCTGTTCGCGCCGACCCGCCGCGCACCGCCGCCGGCCGTGGCCGCGGCACCCCCGCCGGCCGCGCCGCCGCCGCCACCGCCCGCGCCGCCCAAGCCGGCCGAGCCCGACCGGCCGCAATTGTCGCTGGTCGGCACGGTGTCGGGCGAAGACGAGGGCATCGCCGTGGTCGTGGACGCGGCCACCAAGGCCGTGCTGCGGCTGAAGACCGGCGAGACCCACAAGGGCTGGACGCTGCGCGCTGTGCTGCGGCGCGAGGCGCGGTTCGAGAAGGGACGCGAGGCGGCGGTGCTGTCGCTGCCGGCGCCGACGGCGAAGGCGGAAGGCGCGGCCCCGGCCGTCAATCCCTTCGTTTCGCCGCCGCCCGGCAATCCCTTCGGCGCGCCGCCGCCGGCGCCGCCGCGACGGTGAGGGACGCCGCATCGGCGTGCCGGGAACGCGCGGTCACATCTGAAATAAAAGCGACACACGGCTGTCAGTAAACGCTCCGTAAACTCGGCTGAGCGGGTATTTCGGAGTTTGCCGGCTATGTTCGGCAGCGCCTTGAAGCATCCGCGACGGTCGATTGCGGTGCGCAGCGTGGATGGCGGGCAGCGATCGGACCGGAGTGTTCTCCGATCGGAGCGGTGCCCATGTCGTCGAACGAGAGCCCGAGCAAGCGCAACGCGCACACCCAGTCGCAGGCCGTCGAGGTGCCGGCCGAGCGCAGGCTGCCGGCGGCGACACGGCGGGCGCCCGTGGGCTTCAGCGCCTGTCGCTCCCATGTCGCGGTGCTCCTGTGCGGCGTCAGCATGCTGGCGCTCGCGGCGGCGTGGACTCCGGCGGCGGCGCGCCGGCCGGCCGGCACAAGCGCAGCCGCATCCGCGGCCGCCATCGCCGCCCAGCAGGCGGCAGCCGCCGCAGCCCAGGCGGCACAGGCCGCGCAGCAGGCGCAGACATCGCTGACGCGGGCAGCGGCCGGGGTGCGTGCGGCGAAGGCCGCGCAGGCGGCCGCGCGGGCGTTGGCGCTGCAGAATGGCGCCGGAATTCCCGATGGCCTCAAGACGGGCGGCCTGGTGCCGGACTCCGGCATCGCCACCGACCCGACGCTGTGGCAGGGCGCCGAGCTGCCGACCGAGACCGTCAAGGACGGCCGCACGGTGGTCGACATCAACCAGACCCGGGAGAAGGCGATCCTCAACTGGGAGACCTTCAATGTCGGCCTCAAGACCACGCTCAATTTCAACCAGGCCTCGGCCGACTGGACAGTGCTGAACCGCGTCAACGATCCCACCGCCGCGCCGAGCAGGATCCTGGGTCAGATCAACGCCATCGGCGGCGTCTACGTCATCAACCGCAACGGCATCATTTTCGGCGGCGGCGCGCAGGTCAACGTTCACGCGCTGGTTGCCTCCGACATGGATGTCGGCCTGCTCGGCACCTCGCGGCTGGTGCGCGACGATTTCTTCCTCAACACCGGCATCGCCAATGCTAGCAATCTGACGACAAGCTTCTCCACCACCTATGACGAGTACGATCGCAACAACCCCGTTGCCGGCTCGTCCAACCTCTTTCACGGCGGCGAGGTCGGCGGCGGCGTGGTGGTGGAGAAGGGCGCGACCATCACCACCGACATTGTGAGCCCGGATTCGCCGGGCTTCATCTATCTGTTCGGCGCCAATGTCGCGAACTACGGCACGCTCAGCGCGTCGGGCGGCGAGGTGGCGCTGGTGGCGGCGCAGGCCCTCACCATCACCCCCGGCGCCTATGCGGCGGCCACCATTCCAGACAGCGTGCTGGCCGACGGGTCGGAGAGCTTCCGCGGCACGGGGTTCGAGATCCAGCATTACGCCGACAGATATTTCGTCAGCCCCGATGGGGCGGTGCGGCCCAGCACCGGCTCCTACCGCGCCGGCACCGGCTCCATCATCAATGACGGGTTGATCGAGACGCCGCGCGGCATCACCGTGATGAACGGCGACCTGATCTCGATCGGCGCGGAGGGTGTGATCTCGGCCGATACCAGCATCAGCCGCAACAGCATGGTGCTGCTCGACGCCGCGACCCGCGTCAAGCTCGACGGCACGATCAGCATCCAGCCCTACGAGAATGGCGAGACCCTGCCGCTGCTGAGCGACAGCTCGACCGATGGCGAGAGCACGGTACAGACATTCACGCCGGCCTTCGTCGAGATGAGCGCCCGCTTCCAGGTGCTGCTCGGATCGACCGGCCTGATCTCGGCGCCGTCGGCGGTGGTATCGCTCAATGCCCGCGACAACATCGGCGGCACCACCGCGACGGCGGCGAGCCTCACCGGGCCGCAGCGCATCCTGCTGGCGTCGGGCGCGACGATCGACGTCGCCGGCCTGCAGAATGTCGAGATTCCGGTCAGCTACAACTACATCTCGTTCGAGCCGCGCGGCACCGAATTCGCGGACATGCCGCTGCAGCGCGACGGCGCGCTGGTCGGCGAGACGCTGTGGATCGACATTCGCGAGACCGGCACCCGCGCCGACGGCACGGAATGGGTCGGCACGCCGCTGGCGGACGCCTCGGGCTACGTCAATCAGGTCGGCCGCTCGATCAAGCAGCTCATGACCAAGGGCGGCACGGTGTCCATGACCACGGATACCAACAATGCCGGCACCTATGGCCGCGATGTCGTGCTGGAGGAAGGATCGGTGATCAACGTCGCCGGCGGCAGCGTGCGCTATGTCGGCGGGCTGGTGCCGACCACGCGGCTCGTCGGCGCCGATGGCCGCATCTACAGCATGACCGAGGCCGATCCCACCCGCGTCTATACCGGCGTCGCCGGCACCTCCGGCACCGATCACGCGACCTGGGGCATCTCGGAAGCGGGCTCCGGCGTCCAGTGGGTCCAGGAGGCCGGCTACACCGAGGGCTACGATGCCGGCGGCATCGAGATCACCACCGTCAATCCGGTGCTGACCGGTACGCTGCTGTTCGGCTCGGTGGCCGGCGAACGGCAGATCGCCGCGGGCCTTTCGCCCTCCGACACCAGCGGCGTCGTGCCGACCCAATCCAGCCGCGACGAGATGCCGTCGCGCGGCTATCTCAAGCTTACCGTCCCCGCGACCGTGGTGATCGGCCGCAACGGCCCGGCGGCGCTGCCGGATGGCTTCGACGCAACCACCGTGCTGGGCCGTCAGACGGTGAGCCTGCCGGCGGGAACGAACTTCTCGGTGCCGAATGTCTCATCGACGGTCAAGGCCTACCAGACCACGCTGTCGGCCGACACCGTGTCGTCGTGGGGACTGAGCGGGCTCATCCTCACCGCCAACAATCTGGTGGTGGAGAAGGGCAGCACCGTCAACCTCGCGGCCGGCGGCACCTTCAAGGCGACGGTGGGCGGGGCGATCGACATCGCCGGCACCATCTCGGCCCATGCCGGCCGGATCAGCCTGACGACGAACCGCTACGACATTTCCGCCCTGTTCGGGACGAACCTGTTCACGCCGCCGTCCACCGCGTCGAAGCACGACGACATCTTCATCGGGGGCACGCTCGACGTCAGCGGCCTGTGGGTCAACGACACCGGCAAGACCGGGCTGGCGGCGACCGGCTCCGCCTATATCGATGGCGGCGACATCAGCATCGTCACGAGCAAGGCCAGCGTCGGACGCGACGTCACCGGCAGCATCCTGCTGGCGGAAGACAGCGTGCTCGACGCTTCGAGCGGCGGCTACATCGCGGCGTCCGGCAAGGCGAAGACCGCCGAGGACGGCGTGATGGCCGGCAGCGGCGGGTCGATCTCGCTGCTGCTCTATCAGGGCAAGGACTGGACGGATGGCGGCGTCGGCCCGACGCTGCCCTCGTCCTTCATCAGCACCGTCGCCAGCCTGCAGCTCGACGGCACCCTCATCGGCTACGGGTTCGAGCGCAACGCCACCCTGACCCTGGCGGCGCCGAAGCTCATCCAGGTCGGCGGCGAGACGGCGGGGAGCGGCGTCGGACTTCATCTGTCGGAGGCGTTCCTCAACAATGGCGGCTTCGGCAGCTATGTTCTCCAGTCGTCTCCCGATGGCTGGAGCGGCGCCACGGCGGGCATCACGGTCGTTGCCGGCGCCGATATCGCCCTGACGCAGAAGAATCTGTCGAGCACCGCCAATTACCGGTCGGTGGCCACCGGCAGCTCGATCGCCGCGGTGGCCGGGCTTGCGACCCTGGGGCAGGATCTGCGCGCGCCGGTCGACCTCACTTTGGCGTCGGGAAACATCCTCATCGACGCGGGCGCCACCATCACCACCGATCCGCTCGCGACCATCACGCTGACCGGCACGCCCACGATCGATTCCGCCACCGGCCTCAACACGGTCGAGACCCGCGCCACCAACGTGCTGCTGCGCGGACGCATCATCGATCACGGCGGCACGGTGCAGGTGCACGCCTATCAGACCTGGCTCGGCGCCCAGGCGCTGATCGACCTGTCGGGAACCTATATCGCCAATTCGCGCTTCGGCCTCGCCAATGGACCGCTGGTGAGCGGCACGATGGTCGGCGGCGGCAGCTTCATCGTCGAGGGCGCGCAGGATCTCGACGCGAGCGGCGAGCCGACCGGCCGGGTCAACACGCCCACCGGCAGCACCAATTATGTGGTGGCCGAGAGCGGGGCGGTGGTCGACGTGTCCGGCTATTCCGGCACGGTCAAGGTGATCGACACCGCGCGCAGCACCCGCAACCGGATCGCGACGACCAACGCGGACTGGTGGAGCGATGCCGGCACCGTCAGCATCAACACCGCCACCTTCCTGTGGGGCGGCACGTTCAAGGCGAACGCCACCGATGCGCGCGCCAATGGCGGCACGCTCATCCTCGGCGGCTCGGCGGTGACGCTGCAGCAGAACGCGTCCGACGTGGCGGCGGCGCTCGGTCGGATCGCCTCGCCGACGACGGCAACGGACCTTGCGGCGTTCATGACCGGGACGACCTTCGCGACGCTCGCGCCCTATGCCGGCCAGATCGTCGCCGCCGCCGACAGTCTCGAAACCTTCGACAATGTGTTCCTCTACAGCGGCTATGCGAACGGCGGCGCGTCGCGCATCTTCACCGCCCTTGCCGGCGACAGCTATGGCGTCGTTGCGCCGACGCTGAGCGACCTCACCATCAAGGGCTCGCTCGATTGGAGCGTGACCAACCGGCTGCACCTTGCGGCCAAGTCGATCACCTCGGCCACCGCGGACAGCACGGTCAAGCTCGCTGCGCCCTACGTGCTGCTCACCGGCGGCGGCGGCACCGCGACCAACACCAGGAACAGCACGCTCACCGTGTCGGCCGCGGCGATCGATGTCGAAAGCGCGGCGTTCGCCGGGTTCAAGTCGGTGGCGCTGGTCAGCAGCGGCGATCTGCGCCTGAGCACGCCGAAGGTGGTCAATGGCCTCACCGATGCCGGCAATGTCTCGCAGGATACGTCGCGCTTCGCCGGCAGCCTGGTGTCGGCCGGCGACATCCTGCTCGACGCGCGGCGGACCTATGTGGCGAGCGCCGTCGACTTCACCATCAGGACTCCCGGCAAGGTGAGGTTCGAGGCCAGTGCGGGCGGGCGAAGCGACGTGCCGCTGTCGGCCGGCGGCAGCATCACGGTGGACGCCGCCACCATCGAGCAGAACGGCTACGTGTTCGCGCCGCTCGGCACCATCACGCTCAACGCCAGCACCCAGGTGACGCTCGGCGCCGGCAGCCGGACGTCGGTGTCGCTCGGCGGCACGGTGGTGCCCTATGGCGAGACGCTGGACGGCACCAACTGGTTCTACAACACCGATCTCTATCCGCTGGAGACCTTGCCCACCAAGGCGGTGGTGCTGAACAGCGCCAATGTCGTCGAGAATGCCGGGGCGGTCATCGACCTCAGCGGCGGCGGCGACCTGCAGGCGATGGAGTTCGTCGCCGGCAAGGGCGGCACGCGCGACGTGCTGGCCGGCTCGACCACCGGCGAAACCGTCTACGCTTTGCTGCCGTCGAGCAGCGACTCGGTCGCCGCGTTCGATGTCCACTTCACGACTGCGCGCAGCGCGGACGCGAGCGGCGACGCCTATCCGCTGGCCGGCACGCAAGTCTATCTCGACGGCAGCAGCGGCGTCCCGGCCGGCACCTACACGCTCTATCCGGCCCATTACGCCACGCTGCCGGGCGCGCTGCGCGTGGTCTATTATGGCGACAATACCGGCCGCAACATCGCCTCGGGCACGAAGCTCGCCGACGGCACCGTGCTGGTGAGCGGCCATTACACGCAATCGACGCTGTCGCAGACGCGCTCGGCCGGCGAGGCGCTGTTCGCCATCCAGACCCAGGCGGTGTGGAGCAAATACAGCGAATACACGCTGAGCGGCGCCAACGACTATTACGTCGCGGCGGCGGCGCAAAGCGGCTCCGTCGTGCCGCGCCTGCCGATCGATGCCGGCCGCCTCGCCATCGTCGCCCAGAACAAGGTGATCCTCGACGGCATTGCGCTCACCCAGCCGGCGGCTGGCGGGCGCGGCGGCGAGCTCGATCTGGCGGCCGGCAAGGTGGCGGTGGTGAGCCACGAGCATTACCAGCAGGGCAACGTTCCCGCCGGCTATCTCGGCCTCGACGTTGCCGAGCTCAATGCCTGGGGCTTCGAGAGCGTGCTGATCGGCGGTCTTCGCCAGGACACCGCCGACGGCACGAAGATCACCGCCAAGGCCGCGAACGTGCTGATCGACACCGGCGGCGAGGCGCTCACCGTGCCGGAGCTGCTGCTGGTGGCGCAGGCGACCGGCGAGCTGCAGACGGTGACCCAGAGCTTCACGCTGCCGCAGGTCGGCATGACGCTGCCGATCACCTATCAGGTCTATGCGCCGGTCGCCGGCAGTGGCACGGTGACGATCGCGTCGGGCAGCGTGATCAATGCCACGGGCACGGTGCATGCCGGCTATGGCCGCAACTACTATTACGCGCAGGCCACCGCCGCCGGCCAGACCACGGCCGCCGACATCGTCAATGGCAGCAGCGGCTACCCCTACGGCCTCGGCGGCACGGTGAACGGCAACACCATCACCGGCGCCGACTTCGTGAAGCTCTATTCGGGCTACACCGGCAATCTGCGGGCCTATTCCTATTCGCCGGCCAGCGTCCAGGGGCTCGGCGCGCTGTTCGTGGCGAGCAACGACGCGACGCTGTCGGTCTCCGGGCCGACCGGCGTGCCGGTGGCCGTGCCCGAGCTGACCATCAGCTTCGCCAATGCGGTGCTGCCCGACGGCCGCAATCTGGGCCCGGTGTCCGGCGTGCTGAAGCTCTCGGGCAACGCGGATGCCAATGTCGGCCGGGTTGCGATCGAGGGCGGCACGACGATCACCACCGCGGCGCTGACCGCGCAGGCGACGGCGCGCACCGACGCCATCGTCATCGACTCCGGCGCCAAGCTGAACGTCAAGCACGCCAATCTCACCGCCCGCAGCATCGGCATCGGCGCCGGCAGCGGCGATGCGCTGTCGCTGTCGCAGGCCAACCTCAATCAGCTCGCCGCGGCGCAGAGCCTGTCGCTCAAGGCGATGGATGGCGCCATCACCTTCCACAACGCCGGCAGCGACGTGGTGTTCGACCCCGGCGCGGCGATGGAGCAGCTCACGCTCGATGCCCGCACCATCGCCGGCAGCGGCGGCAATGCCACGGTGCGCGTCGGCGGCACGGTGACGCTGGTCAACACCGGCACGGCGGCCGAGACCGCGGCCACCGCGACGGGCGGTTCGCTGAGCATCGAGGCCGCCGAGATCGTGCTGGGCGGCGGCACCCAGACCATCGCCGGCTTCTCGCAGGTCGATTGGGCGGCGGACGAGCGGGTGCTGGTCGCCGAATCCGGCACGATGAAGCTCGGCAGCGGCAGCGATGCGGTCGGCCTCTCCGTCATCACGCCGAACATCCTGGTCGCCGGCGCCACCGCCACCGGCACCGGAGGGCAGTTCGCGCTGGTCACCGCCGGCAATGTCGCGATCGCCCGGCCGGCCGGGGCCGAGGCCGCGCCGGAGGCGAGCACCGAGATCGGCGGCAAATTCGCCATCACCGCGGCGAGCATCGTCCAGTCCGGCACCATCCAGGCGCAGGCCGGCACGGTGACGCTGCGCGCCACCACCGGCGACGTGGTGCTCGGCGAGGGCGGCTACATCGCGGCCGGCGGCTACAGGAAGACGCTGGTCGATGTCGACACCTATGTGGCCGGCGGCAAGGTGGTGCTGCAGGCCGACGCCGGCGACGTCGTGACCGGCCGCACCAGTACCATCGACGTCGCCCAGCCGGCGAACGGCCTGGGCTATGGCGGCGAGATCGAGGTGACGGCGGCGGTGGGCCGCGCCGACCTGCAGGGCGCGCTGCTGGGCGGCGGCGGTAACGGGCTCGGCGGCAGCTTCAAGCTCGACACCGGCGGCGCGGTCGAGCTCGATCCGCTGGCCGACAGGCTGCTGGCCGGCGGCATCACCGGCATGATCGACATCCACACCCGCGAGGGCGACCTCACGCTGTCGCAGGGCCACACGCTGAAGGCCAACATCGTCGTGCTCACCGCCGACGATGCGAGCTGGGGGACAAGCGCCGCCGAGCAGGCCGGCCGCATCACCATTGCCGGCCTGATCGACGCCCGCGGCTATGGCGGCACCACGGCGGACGGCACTGGCGAGGCCGGCGGGCAGGTGGCGCTGTGGGGCGCCAATGCGGTGGTGCTGACGGCGAGCGGGCGGATCGACGCCTCGACCACCCACACCGACGAGCGCGGCGGCGACGTCACGCTGGGCATCGGCGCCGCCGCCAAGGGCGACATCGACCTGCAGGGCGGCACGATCGACGTCCGCGGCGGCACCAAGGGCGGGCTCACCGGCGGCACGCTGACGCTGCGCGCGCCGCTGAAGCCGGTGGCCGGCGCGGCCGGCCGCGGCGACGTGCGGATCGCCGGTCTCGACGCCGACATCAAGGGCGCGCGCTCGGTGACGGTGGAAAGCTACGTCACCTTCAGTACCGACGGCAGCGTCGGCCTCGACGCCTCGTCGCTCGGCTGGAACGGCGTCATCGATCCGGCCAACAATCCGTTCTTCACCGTCACGCTCACCGCGTTCGCGCAAGGTGGGTGGACCCACAACGGCCTGAGCTACGGCTTCGAGGATGCCGTCGCCCGGCTGGAGCCGCTGGCGCAGAAGCTGGGCGAGGGCGTCGTGCACCTCGCGCCCGGCATCGAGCTGGTCAACACCAACAGCGCGATCAACAATGGCGACATCACCGTCGCCAGCACCTGGAACCTCGCCGCAGGCAGCGCCTACAATCTGCAGGACGGCCGTTACGTCCACACCTATGAGGCGACCGACGCCACCAGGCAGAGCTACGTGACGTTCGATTATCGCTACGTCTCGTCGCTCGGCATCGACCCCGGCGCGCTGACGCTGCGCGCCGCCGGCAACATCAACATCAACGCCTCGATCTCGGACGGATTCTTCCAGTTCCGCAACTATCTCGATGCCGGCTATGTCAGCCAGGTCGCGACCTACCTCGGCAGCGGCCGGGGACTTGGGCTCGAATACAACTCCACGCGCGGTTATCTCTATCAGCTGAGCTCGTATTCCACCGCGGCCAATGCCATTCCGGTGGCGCCCTATTCGGCCGCCGGCAACGGCAAGAGCCCGACCGAGGTGGCGCTCGCCACCGCCGACCTGTTCCCCAACACGCTGAACGTCTGCACCGCCAATTGCGGCACGGCGGGCGCGACCATCGAGGCGGTCACCAATCCGGGCTCGTGGTCCTACCGTTTCACGGCCGGCGCCGACGTTTCGAGCGCCAATCCGAACGCCATGCAGCCGCTCGCCAGCGTGCAGCGCGGCGACGTCATCATCGACGGCCACGCCTCCTACGGCCAGCCGCTCTACAGCTCCACCGGCTCAAGCTCGAAGACGGTCAACCTCTCCACCATGGTGCGCACCGGCACCGGCAGCATCACCATCGCCGCGGCGCGCGATGTGCTGCTGAAGGACAAGATCGCCCCCGGCGTGATCTATGCGGCCGGCGTCAACACCGCGCGGCTGGCCAGCCCCAGCTATTATCTCACGAACGGCGCTGTCGTGGCGGCCAATCCCGACGGCTTCCTGGAGCCGCAGGTTCTGGCCTACGGATCGGGGCAGGCGAGCGTCGCCGGCAGCATCTACGGCCCGCCGACGGAAGCCGCCTTCCCGCACCAGGGCGGCGATGTCGAGGTCGTGGCCCAGCGCGACATCATCGGCTATGGCGACTCGATCTCGGTTTCCGATCCCGATGATGCGGTTCGCACCTCGTACCAGTATTTCGCGCCCTGGCTGCTGGCGATGGCCGGCATCACGCCGGTCAGCTCCACCACAGCGAGCGAAGCGGCGCTGATGGGCGCGGGCGTCTACGCGCCGATCGGCACCTCCGTTGCCTCCGGCACCGCGTGGTGGATCCAGTTCGGCAGCTTCCAGCAGGGCATCATGAGCGTCGGCGGCAATGTGCGCGTCGAGGCCGGGCGGAACCTCGTCGATGTGTCGGTGTCGCTGCCGACCACCGGCCGGGTCAGCGGCGGCCTCGCGTCGCTGTCGACCGGCGTGGTCAGCACGCCGGTGACGCATCTCTATGACAGCGGCAACATGGCGGTGCGGGTGGGCGGCGACCTGCTCGGCGGCGCGTTCTACGAAGGCTCGGGCCAGGCCAGCATCGTGGTGCGCGGCTCGGTCGGCTCGGCCGGCAAGCTGGGAAGCGCGTCCGGCAAGACCAACCTGCCGCTGCTCGCCGTCGATACCGGGCAGATCAATCTGGTGGCAGGCGGCGCCATCGCCACCGCCGGGGTGATCAATCCCGCCGAGTTGCACGCCCAGGCCGGCAGCGCCGCCTATCCGACGAATTCGACGGTGGCAGCGCAGGATCGCCGGATCTACATGGACACCTACGGCCCGGACAGTGCGGTGAGCCTGACCAGCGTGTCCGGCGACATCACCATCTCGAGCCCGCCGACCCTGTCCAGGTACCTGGAGACGCTGTTCGCAGGTGCCGCGCTCTATCCGGCGAGCCTGTCGGTGATCGCGCTGAGCGGCGACATCATCACCACCGACATGACCACGGGCGTGATGCCCGGCATCACGCTGAGCCCGTCGCTGCACGGCACGTTCCAGCTTCTGGCCGAGGGCAGCGTCGATCTCACCGGCGGCTACGAAGCGAATTCGAGCACGAACCGGCCGAGCTTCTCCGCCGGCCCGTCGCTGCTCAACGCGGCCTTCAATCCCTACCGGCCGAATGCGTGGTACGGCGTCGAGTCGTCGGACGAAGACTATGGCGGCGCCTTCAGCCGGGCGGTGCTGGCCCATGCCGATGATGGCGCGGCGGACACCATCGCCCGGATCTACGCGGTCACCGGCGACATCATCGGCGTCGGCGAGGTGACGATCTATAGCGGCACCGACAATCGCGACTACACACGGATCAAGCGGATCGAGATCAACCGGCCGACCAAAATCTATGCCGGCCGCGACATCGTCGATCTCAACCTCATCGTCCAGAACATCGCCGCGGACGACGTGAGTTCCGTCGTCGCCGGCCGCGACATCTATTATACCGGCTACAACAATGCCGGCGGGCTGCAGGTGGCGGGGCCGGGCTATCTGGTGGTGGAGGCGGGACGCGACCTCGGTCCGTTCCTGCCGGCATCCGGCAACACCACGACGCTGGCCAAGCTGCAGCAGGGCATCGCCTCGGTCGGCAATGCCAGCGTGGTGCCGGTGGGCAATTCCTATCTCGAAGCCGGCATCACCATCGATGCGGCGAGCGCCGGCGCGGACGGCTCCATCGGCATGTACGACTCGGCGCTGCTCGGTCCCGTCGTCAACACCGAGAAGAAGCGCAACGCGCTCCTGTCCACGACCGGCGCCGACCTGATCGTGCTGTTCGGCGTCGCCAATGGCGTGAACTACGATGGGGTGCTCGGCACCTATGTCGATCCCGCCAACGCCGCCAATGTCGCGCACAACTACCTCGGCGAGCTTGGCGAATTCCTCGCCGAAATCGGCATCGGCACTTCGAGCGGCGCGGAGGCCTGGGCGGCGTTCGACCTCGTCTCCGACGATCTGCAGCAGGTGTTCGCCGCCCAGGTGTTCTTCGCCGAGCTGAAGGCGGTGGGCGAGGCGCAGGGCGGCGAGGCTGCCGGCCAGTATCTGCGCGGCTATCAGGCGATCGAGACGTTCTTCCCGGCCTCGTGGGGCTACACCGAGAACGAGCTGGGCGGCGGCGCCAATGGCGCCAAGGTGCAGGTCGCGACCGGCCGCCTCGACATGCTGCACGGCACGATCCAGACCCAGCGCGGCGGCGACATCTCGATCCTCGGCCCCGGCGGTTCCATCCTGGTGGGCTCGCTCGCCAAGGAGTCCAACAGCAATCTCAAGCTGAACGATCTCGGCATCATCACGCTCGGCGGCGGCGACATCAACACCTTCACCGATGGCAGCGTGCTGGTGAATTCGAGCCGCGTCTTCACCGAGCTCGGCGGCAACATCCTGATGTGGAGCTCGAACGGCGACCTCAATGCCGGCCGCGGCGCCAAGACCACGCTGTCGCAGCCGCCCTTGAAGGTGGTGTTCGACGAGGACGGCTACCAGACCATCGATCTGCGCGGGCTCGTCACCGGCGCCGGCATCGGCGTGCTCAAGACCGGGCTCGTCGGCGATGCGGACAGCTACGCCTCCGACTCGAACCTCTATCTGCTCGCGCCGGCCGGCACGGTGGACGCGGGCGACGCCGGCATCCGCGTCTCCGGCAATCTGATCGTCGCCGCCAAGGTGGTGTTGAATGCCGACAATATCGATGTCGGCGGCAGCTCAACCGGCGTGCCGGTGGCGGCGGCGCCCAATGTCGGCGCGCTCACCGCGGGCTCGGCCGCGGCGGCTGCCGCAGCCCAGGCCGGCGAAACGCCGACCGGCAGCACCGGCGGCGGCGAGCAGGCCTCCGTGTTCATTGTCGAGGTGGTGGGCTATGGCGGCGGCGAGGGCGCGCAGGCGCCGCCCGGCGACGGCGACGACCGGGAGCGGTGAGCCGATGGCGATGCTGCAGGCGAACCCATGCCCAGTGATCCGCGCGGCGCTCGTGCTGGCGCTGATTGCGGCGTCGACACCGGCGCGCGCCCAGTCGGTCGATGATGGCGAGATGGCGGAACCGCCGCGGCGCGAGACCATCATCGGCGGCGGCACGCCGGGACTGTCGGATCTTCAGAGCTGCGTCGATGTCGAGATCGGCGGCAGCCGCAGCTTCGGCTGCCTGAACCAACGGCTCAAGCAGGCGGTGGAGCGCGCCCATCCCGGCCTCAACGCGCCGCCGCTGGATGCCCGCTCGCCCGACATCCGCGCCGGCATCGCCAACACCGGCGCCGTCAAGCAGCAGTACGGAGCGAACTACGGCATCTCGGTGGTGCCGTGGCGCCCGGCGCCGCCGGCACCGGTGATGCCGCGCCGCTGAGCGCAACAGCGCGGTCGCAGTGTCGTGCGGCTGACGCCGGCGCGACATCGCACTTTCATATGGCGTGGTTAGTTTCCCGCTTACGGACGTCGCTGAAACGGTGAACGCGAGTTCACCGCGATGCGATGCCGCAAGCGCATTTGCAGCCGTGACCGGCCGGAGGCATGCCTCCGGCGAGGCCGCGGGCTTGCTGCGCGTGAGATCGATGGCGCTTCCGAAGAATTCGGCGGCGCCGCGATCTGGCATGCCGGTCGTGTCAGTTGGACACGCTGCCAGAACCGGAGGAGTTTGTCCGTGGCAGGCCGCATCATATTGCCGTCGCGCCTTCGTGGGCCGAGGACCGGCGCGAGCGCACAGCCCCGCCGCCAGTGGACGCGGCCGCTCAAGGCCGCGCCGTGGCCGGCCGCAGCCGGCGCGGCTGTCGCGCTGCTCGTTGCGCCGCCGAGTCTTGCTGCGCAGCCGAGTCTTGCTGCACCAGTGGATGATGTCGCGCAGGCGGCCGGCCAGGAGACAGGCCAGGAGACTGGTGCATCATCGCCCGCGCCGGCCAAGCAGCCCGGCGATGCCAAATCCGGCGATGCCAAATCCAACGGCGCGAAATCCAACGGCGCCAAACCGGAGACCGTGCCGGCTGCGGCGGCACCGCAGGCTGCGCCGGCCGCTGCCGAGATGCCGGCGCGCTTCGACATCGACGAATATCGCGTCGAAGGCGCCGACGCGCTGCCGCAGATCGAGGTCGAGGAGGCGGTCTATCCGTATCTCGGCCCCAACCGATCCTCCGACGATGTCGAGAAGGCGCGCGCGGCGCTGGAGAAGGCCTATCACGACAAGGGCTATCAGACGGTCGGCGTCTCGGTGCCGCAGCAGAATGCCAGCCGCGGCTTCGTCGTGCTGAAGGTGACCGAGAACCGGGTCGGGCGCCTGCGGGTGAAGGGCTCGCGCTACTACGATCTCGCGGAGATCAAGCGCAAGGCGCGCTCGGTGGAGGAGGGCAAGCTGCCCAACTTCAACGATGTGACCAAGGACATCGTGTCGCTCAACCAGTGGCCCGACCGGCGCGTCACCCCGGCGCTGCGGGCGGGCGTCACGCCCGGCACTGTCGATGTCGACCTCAATGTCGAGGACAAGCACCCGCTGCACGGCTCGATCGAGCTCAACAACCGCCAGAGCCCGGACACCACGCCGCTGCGCCTCAACGCGATGGTGCGCTACGACAATCTGTGGCAGCTCGGCCATTCGCTGTCCTTCACCTATCAGGTGGCCCCCCAGCGCCCGGCCGACGCGCAGGTCTTTTCCGGCTCCTATCTGGCGCGCACCGAGACCGATTGGCTCAATCTGCTGTTCTATGGCCTGAAGTCGGACAGCTCGGTGGCCACCGTCGGCGGCGTCAATGTGGTGGGTCCCGGTCAGGTGTTCGGTGGCCGCGCGGTGATGACGCTGCCGAGCCGCGGCGAGCTGTTCCACACGCTGTCGGTCGGCGTGGACTACAAGGATTTCGAGCAGGTCATCTCGCTCGCCGAGGGCGAATTCACGTCGCCCGTGTCCTATGTGCCGCTGGTCGCGAGCTATGGCGCGACGTGGCAGGGCGAAGGTCGGGTGACCCAGGCCAACCTCACCGCCACCATGAACCTGCGCGGCATCGGCAGCGATACCGAGCAGTTCGACGTCAAGCGCTACAATTCGCGCGGCAACTTCTTCATCCTGCACGGCGACGTCTCGCACACCCACGATCTGCCGGGCGGCTTCCAGGCATTCGCCAAGGCGCAGGGGCAGATCGCCGACCAGCCGCTGGTCTCCAGCGAGCAGATCAGCATCGGCGGCCTCGATACGGTACGCGGCTATCTGGAGTCGGAGGCGCTCGGCGACTATGGCGGCTCGGCGACGCTGGAGCTCCGCAGCCCCGATCTCGCCCGCCACTTCGAGCAGACGCTGGAGAACGCCGAGGGCCAGCCGGTCAAGTTCAACGTCATCAATGACTGGCGCTTCTTCGTCTTCAGCGATGTCGGGCGGGTGATGGTGAAGGATCCGGCGGCCGAGGAGGACGATCAGTTCAATTTGGCCAGCTACGGCGTCGGCACCCGCTTCCGGCTGCTCGAATACCTGAACGGTCTGGTTCTGGTCGGCGTTCCGCTGACCTCGCAGCAGGTCACGGTGGCGCACGATCCGCGCCTGTCCTTCCGGTTCTGGGGTGAATTCTGATGACGGCTCGAACTGACAACCCGGCGCGCTGCCGCCTCGGGCGCCTGAAGGCGCTGGCGCCGCGGCTGCTTCTTCTGGCGCTCGTGTCGGTGTGGCCGGAGACGGCTGCGGCGTGGTGGAACGACGAATGGACGCTGCGCAAGAAGATCACGATCGACACCGGCCCCTCGGGCGCCGCGATCAGCGATGCCATCGGCACGACCCCGGTGCTGGTGCGCCTGCATGTCGGCAATTTCCGCTTCGGCTCGGCCAAGGAGGATGGCGGCGATCTGCGCTTCGTCGCCGGTGACGACAAGACGCCGCTGAAGCATCACGTCGAGAAGTTCGACTCGCTGCTCGGCGAGGCGCTGGTGTGGGTGGCGGTGCCGGATCTCAAGCCCGGCACCAAGAGCGACATCTGGCTCTATTTCGGCAATCCGAAGGCGCCGGCCGCGGTCGATGCCAAGGGCACCTACGACCCCGATACGCTGCTGGTCTATCATTTCGCCGAGCGCGGCACGCCGGCGCAGGATTCCTCGGCCTGGGCCAACAGCGCGCAGACCGTGGTGCCGGGCGCCGATGGCGCGATCATCGGCCAGGGCGCGCGCCTCGACGGCCAGACGCCGCTGCTGCTGCCGGCCTCGCCCTCGCTGGCGGTGGCCGAGGGCGGCGCGCTCTCCTGGTCGGCGTGGGTGAAAATGGCGGCGCCGCAGCCGCGCGCTACGCTCTACGCGCGCCATGACGGCGCGAACGCCTTCGTCATCGGGCTCGACAATGGTGTGCCGTTCGTCGAGGTGACGGCGAACGGAACGACGGTGAAGAGCGGCGAGGGGCCGGCGATCGCGCCTGCGGCGTGGCGCCACCTCGCGGTGACGGCGGCCAATGGCCAGATCACCCTTTATGTCGATGGCGCGCCGTTCGCGACGCTCGCCGCGTCGTTGCCGGCGATGTCCGGCCCGGCGCGGATCGGCGGCGATGGCGCCTCAACTGCGGCACCAGCGGCGGATGCCGCCGCAGCACCCGTGACCGCCCCGGCTGCCGACGCATCGGCGACCGCGCCGGCTGGCGATGCCGCCGCGACCGCCCCTGTGGCCGCTGCGCCGTCGGCTGAAGCGCCGGCCGCCGCATCTGCCGAGGCGGCGCCTGCCGCGACCGGCTTCGTCGGCGACATCGACGAATTGCAGATCGCCAAGGTGGCGCGCCCGGCCGGCTTCCTCAAGGTGGCGGCGATCGGGCAGGGACCCGAGCACGCCAAGCTGATCGCGTTCAGCGTCGACGAGGAGACCGCGAGCTGGTTCAGCGGCTATTTCGCGGTGATCCTGAAATCGGTGACGCTCGACGGCTGGGTGGTCATCGGCCTCCTCGCCGTCATGGCGGTGATCAGCTGGATCGTCACCGTCGACAAGATCTCCTATCTCAACCGCGTCGCCCGCGGCAATGCGCTGTTCCTGCGTGAGTTCCGCGAGGTGTCCGGCGATCTCGACGCGCTGCTGCAGCTCGACGAGGCCGGCAACGGCGCGGTGCGCTTCGGCGGGGCGGCGTCGGAGAAGGACCGCAAGGCCATCCACGGCGCGCCGCTCCATCACCTGCTGCATCTCGGCATGCAGGAGATCCGCCGCCGCTTCATGGCCAATGGGCGCATCGGCTCGCTGTCGCCGCAAGCGATCGCCGCCATCCGCGCGGTGCTGGACAGCGGCTTCGTGCGCGAGGCTCAGCGGCTGAACAAGCAGATGGTGGTGCTGACCATCGCCATTTCCGGCGGGCCGTTTCTCGGCCTGCTCGGCACGGTGATCGGCGTGATGATCACCTTCGCCTCGATCGCCGCCTCGGGCGACGTCAACGTCAACGCCATCGCCCCCGGCATCGCCGCGGCGCTGGTGGCCACCGTTGCCGGCCTCGGCGTCGCGATCCCAGCGCTGTTCGCCTACAACTACCTCATCACCCGCATCAAGGACACGACCAGCGACATGCAGGTCTTCGTCGACGAGCTCGTCACGAGGATCGCCGAGTCCTATCACAGCCGGCCGGACCGGCCGCACAACCTCGCCGCGGAGTGAGCCATGCAGGTCCAATCCGACAGCAAGCCGTACGACGACATCAACATCACGCCGATGCTCGATCTCGCCTATGTGCTTCTGGTGATCTTCATCATCATGACCACGGCGACGGTGCAGGGCATGAAGGTGAACCTGCCGAAGGCCAGCGCCGCGCCGAGCCTCGCCCAGCAGACCACCAAGGCGATCACCGTCACCAATGACGGCAAGATCTTTCTCGACACCGTGCCGGTGACGCTGTCCGAGCTCGAGCAGCGGCTGGTCCAGCAGCGGGCGCTGACGCCGGAATTCCCGGTGGTGGTGCGCGGCGACAGCCAGACCCAGTACCAGAACGTCATGGACGTTCTCGATCTGCTGGGCCGCCTCAGCATCACCCAGGTCGGCCTCGCCACCAAGCCGCTGGTGAAGTGAGCGCAGCCGGGAAAGCCTGCCGAGGACGCATGATGGATCCGCGCGAGAGCGATCTGGACGAGTTCGAGGACGACGGCCGCCCGTCGCCCCGCCGTCGCGCCATCACCATCGGCGCCGGCGTGCTCGTGCTCCTCGTCTTCGGCGCGGGCGTAGCGATGCTGCTCCGCGGCGACGACGAGCCGCCGCGCAAGGTGCAGGATCTCACCGTCGTCAACGTCCTGCCGCCGCCGCCGCCACCGCCTCCTCCACCGCCGCCGCAACAGCCGCCGCCGGAGGAGAAGATCATCGACCAGACGCCGGTGAAGCAGGAGATCATCGAGGAGCAGCCGGTCGAGACGCCGAAGGACGAGCCGCCGAAGGAGTCGAACAATGACGAGCCGCCGCCCGGGCCGCTCGCGCTCGACGCCGAAGGGCAGGGGCCGGGCGACGGCTTCAATCTCGGCGGCAAGAAGGGCGGCAAGGGTTTTCTCGGCGCCGGTGGCGGCGGGGGCGGCAGCCGCTGGGGCTGGTACGCCAGCCTGGTGCAGTCGCAGATCGAGTCGGCGCTGCGGGCCAATCAGAAGACTCGCCACGCGGTGATGCGCATCCAGGTGCGGCTGTGGTCGGACCAATCGGGCCGGGTGAACCGCGTGCAGCTCGTGTCGTCCACCGGCAATCCCGAGCTCGACGCGGTCATCCGCACCGAGGTGCTGGGCGGTCTCACGCTGCGCGAGCCGCCGCCCAAGGACATGCCGATGCCGATCATCACCCGCGTCACGGCACACAAGCCGACGTGAGAATGGCGACAGCGATCGGCGACGGTCTTTGAGTGTTCAGTAGGCGGAGTTTCAGCATGGCATGGGGCATCGACGTGGAAACGAAATTCGTGGAGCGCAGTTTCAGGCTCGGCCGCACCTTTGCGCCGGTTGCTGCCGCGCTGTGCGGCGTTGCCGTCGCCATGCCGGCGGCGGCGCAGGATGGCGACGCGAAGGGCGAGGCGGCAAAGGAGAAGCGGCCGACCGTGTCGCGCGCCGCGGCGCCCTCGCCGAACGCCACCATCAATCTGATCAATCTGCTGGTGAAGCAGAACGTGCTCTCCGAGGAGCAGGCGGAGGCGCTGATCAAGCAGGCCGAGGACGAGGCCTATGTGGCGCGGCAGGCGCTGCGCGACGCCTCGAAGAAGGCCGATGGCGCCGAGAAGACCGCAGCAGCGGCGGCCGAAGCGGTGTCGCCGCCCGGCACCAAGCGCGTCACCTACGTGCCGGAAGTGGTCAAGAAGCAGATCCGCGAGGAGATCAAGCAGGAGGTGATGGCGAAGGCCAAGACCGAGGGCTGGGCCGCGCCGGGCGCGCTGCCGGAATGGGTGTCGCGCATTCGCCTCTCCGGCGACATCCGCGCCCGCTTCGAGGGCGACTTCTTCCCGAATGGCAACGACCCGTTCAGCGCCGTCAACTACAATGCGATCAATACCGGCAGCCCGTGGAACGTCAACGACCTCAACCCGTTCTATTGGCCGAGCTACGACACCTATCAGGACCGCACCCGCGTGCGCCTGCGGGCGCGGCTGGGGCTCGACACCGACCTGTTCGACGGCTTCACGGCGGGCATGCGCATCGCCACCGGCGAGACCAATTCGCCGGTGTCGTTCAACCAGACGCTGGGCGGCTCGGGCGGCAATTTCAGCAAGTACGCGGTCTGGCTCGACCGCGCCTTCATCAAGTACCGTCCCTGGGAGGACGTGACGCTGAGTGCCGGCCGCTTCGACAATCCGTTCTTCATGCCCACGGATCTGGTCTTCAACAAGGATCTCGGCTTCGACGGCTTCGCCATCCAGATCAAGAGCGAGGTGGCGCCCGGCATCACGCCGTTCCTGAATGCCGGCGCCTTCCCGGTGTTCAACACCGATTTCAACGCCACCCTGACCGCCTATGACACCGTTGATGTCATCGGCAAGTTCCCGAGCCGCGACAAATGGATGCTCGGGGCGCAGTTCGGCGGCATCTTCAAGGTCGATTCCGACATCGACCTCACGCTCGGCGTCGCCTATTTCGACTTCACCAACGTCCAAGGGGAAGTGTCGAGCCCGTGCCGGGCCGACGATGCCAAAGACACCTGCGACACCGACACGCTGCGGCCGTCGTTTGCCCAGAAGGGCAACACCTACATGATGCTGCGCGACATCGTGCCGTTCGATCCCACCGACCCCAACGAACCGCAGTACCAGTATTTCGGCCTCGCCTCGGCATTCCGCAATGTGATGCTGAACGGGCGGCTCGATCTCGCCCACTTCGACCCGATCCACATCATCTTGGATGGCGAGTACGTCCAGAATGTCGCCTGGGACCGCCAGCAGGTGGCGGCGCGGGCGCGCGCCAACCAGCTTGCGTCCTCAGCCACCTATCCCTTTCCCGACAACGAATACTTCGGCGGCAATGAGGGCTGGATGGGGCGCCTGACGGTCGGCCACAAGGAGCTGAAGGAGCTGTGGGACTGGAATGTCAGCGTCGCCTACAAATGGCTGGAGTCCGACGCCGTCATCGACGCCTTCACGGACTCCGATTTCGGCCTCGGCGGCACCAATCTCAAGGGCTACATCATCGGCGCCAGCCTCGCCCTCGGCCCGAAAGTGTGGGCCTCGGCGCGCTGGATGAGCGCCAACGAGGTGGCCGGCGCCCCCTACGCGGTCGACGTTCTTCAGGTCGACCTCAACGCGAAGTTCTGACCATGCGGACCTTCGCAAACATCGCCGCCGTCACGCTGGCCATCGTCACGCTGGCCATCCTGGCGCCGGCGTCGGCGCAGGCGCAATCGGAGGCCGACCGCCTGCGCGAGGCGCTGCGCAGCGCCACGCTGCAGGTGCGCCAGCTCGAGGACCAGCGCGCAACGCTGCAGGCGAAGCAGGCCGAGACCGAGCGCGAGCGCGACCGGCTGAAGAAGGAGACGACCGCGCTGAAGGCGCAGGTGAAGGAACTCGATCAGGCGTACCGGCAGGCGGTCGAGGAGTTCAACCAGCGGCTCGGCGAGCGCGACGAGATGCTGGAGCGCTGGAAAGGCGCCTATTCGGAAGCCGCGGGCGTCGCCCGCGCCAAGGATGCCGAGCGCGCGAAGTTCGAGCGCGAGGCGGCGGCGTTCAAGGCCAGCACCAAAAGCTGCGAGGCCAAGAATGCCGAGCTTGCCAAGACGGGGCGCGAGATCCTGGAACGCTATGAGGCGATGAACCCGCTGGAGGCGATCGCGGTGCACGATCCGGTGTTCGGGCTCAAGCGGGTCGAGCATCAGAACACCGTGCAGGACTATCGCGACAGGCTTCTCGATCAGAAGGTCACGCCATGATGTTCAAGACCAATGCGGCGGGCGCCGCTCTGTTGACCGGCGCGCTTCTTGGCGCCTCCGCGGCGCTGGCGCAGGCGCCGGGCCGCCCGCCCGCGGCGCCGCAGACGGCGCCGGCGCGGCCGATGACACCCGCCAGCGACGTGATCGCCCGCGTCGGCACCAGCGACGTCACCGCCGACGAGATCCGCGCGGTGATCGGTTCGCTCGATGCCCGCCAGCAGGCGGCGCTGGCGCGCGATCCGGCGCTGCTCAGCCAGACGGTGCGCGCGCTGCTCGCCAACCGGGTGGTGCTCAAGGAGGCGTTGGCCAGGAAGTGGGAGCAGCAGCCCGCCGTCGCCGCCCAGGTCGAGCGGGCGCGCGAGGCTGCCATCGTCGAGAGCTTCCTGCGCGCGCAGACCACGCCGCCCGCCGACTATCCGGGCGAGGCCGATCTCAAGACGATCTATGACGCCAACGCCACCGCCTTTCTGGTGCCGCGGCAGTTCCAGATCGCCCAGATCTTCGTTGCGCTGCCCAAGGGTGCCGACAAGGCGGCCGAGGACAAGGCGCGCCGCAAGCTGGACGATGTGCTGAAGAAGCTCAGGCAGCCGGGCGCCGATTTCGCGGCGCTGGCCCGGAGCGAGTCCGACGACACCGCCAGCGCCGAGAAGGGCGGCGAGCTCGGCTGGCTGGCCGAGGCGCAGTTGCGGCCGGAGATCGCCAGCCAGGTCGCCGGTCTCGCCAAGTCCGCGGTCACCGAGCCGATCCGGCTCGATGACGGCTGGCATGTGATCAAGCTGATGGACACCAAGGCTTCTCACACCCGGCCGCTGGAGGAGGTGCGCGAGCCGCTGGTCGAGCGCCTGCGGGCCGAGCGCACCGAGGCCAACCGCCGCGCCTACATCGCGGAGCTGCTGAAGCAGAACCCGCCGGTGGTCAACGAGCTGGCGCTGTCGCGGCTGCTGGAAACGCCGCCCGCCGCGCCGTCGCGGTGAGAGGAGGATCCGCGCGACCCCGGCTCACCCGGCCCGGGTGAGCGGCGTGGTGGCGCGGGCCAAAGCATGGGGCAGGGTGGCGGCGGCGTCCGCGTTCAGCGCGGCGCCGGCCAGATAGCCGAACTGCAGCGCCACCGCCGCGCCGAGCACGGCACCGAGGATCGTCCAGGCACCGGCCTGCGCGGCCAGCATGGCGGCCGCGACCGCCGGCAGCACCACAAGCATCACCGGCACCAGCACGCGCACCCGGAAGCGCGTTCCGAGAAGGGCGCCGAACAGCAAATGGCCGAGCACAAACGAGGCGATCATCGGGCAACTCCCTGAACGCGGGTTCGGCATCATCATCCGAGTCGGGCCTTTCCCAAGGGTTTCAGGGCAAGTTACGGATATCTCGGCGCCTCAAATGATGCGTTGCAGCCTGAAGCGCGGCTTAACGGAGCCGCCGGCATTCGACCGATTCCTCCGCCGCGCGCGGTGCCGTTGCATACGGCTTCCGCTTGATCGGGCCGGTCCCTTCCTTCCCTCTCCCCTTGTGGGAGAGGGTGACGCGCGATCTGACGATCGCGCGTCGGGTGAGGGGTATAACCGATCGAACTTGAAAAACCCCTCACCCGGCTCGACCTTGCTTCGCTCGGTCTCGCCACCCTCTCCCACAAGGGGCTACGGCATTCACGGATCTGATTCTGTGCTGATCCATCAATGGCTTAATGGACAGGCTGCGGATGTCTCATCGAGAACGCGGTGGATCGGCAGTTACCGGGGGCCGCAGGATTGAACTCGTCATGCCCGCGCTTGTCGCGGGCATCCACGTCTTGAAAACCTATTTGAAAACAAAGACGTGGATGGCCGGGACAAGCCCGGCCATGACGACGGCGGGCTTGTGCCAGACGCCGCAGGCGCAAGTCACGCCGAAAGAGATCGCGTTTCGGCTCGATCTCTCTCGGCCCAGGCGATTCAGATCCATGAATACCGTAGCCCACAAGGGGAGAGGGAAAGAGAGCGGTTCCCGGCCGGCGACAGTCTTGAACCGATCATCCCGGCATCGTTCTCACGCGCGGCGATAGACGTCGTCGAAGCGGGCGATGTCGTCCTCGCCGAGATAGCTGCCGGTCTGCACCTCGATGATCTCGAGCGGAATGCGGCCGGGATTGGCCAGCCGGTGGCGGGCGGTGGCGGGGATGAACACCGACTGGTTCTCCTGCACCAGCTCGACGCGGTCGCCGACCGTCACCTCGGCGGTGCCGCGCACCACCACCCAATGCTCGGCGCGGTGCAGATGGCGCTGCAGCGACAGCACGCCGCCGGGCTGCACCACGATGCGCTTGACCTGGAAGCGCGGGCCGCGGTCGATGCTGTCATAGTGCCCCCACGGGCGCACGCCGCGGCGGTGTTCGCTGGCCTCGCGGCGGTTCGACAGCCGGTTGACCAGCGTCTTCACGTCCTCGCTGCGACTGCGGTCGGCCACCAGCACGGCGTCGGGCGTCGACACCACGACGAGGTTCTCGATCCGGTCGATCACCGTCAGCCCGTCGTCGGAATAAACGAGGCAACCCTTGGAGTCGAAGATCGCGGCATCGCCGGTCGCGGCGTTGCCCAGCCGGTCGTGGTCGGCGATCGCGAACACCGCGTCCCACGATCCGATGTCCGACCAGCGGAAGGCGCTCTCCACCACCGCCGCCGCCTCGGTCTTCTCCATCAGCGCGTAGTCGATGGAGATGCGCGGCGCGCGGCCGAACGCCTCGGCGTCGAGCCGCTGGAAATGGCCGTCGGCGATCGCGCCTGCGGCCGCGGCCTGGGTCGCCTCGGCAAGGTCGGGCTGGAAGCGGGCGAGCTCGGCGGCCATCACATCCGCGCGGAACACGAAATTGCCGGAGTTCCACAGATAGCCGGCGGCGACATAGTCGGCCGCCGTCGCCGCGTCCGGCTTCTCGACAAAGGCGTCGACCGCGAACACGCCCGCGACCGGGAGCGCGGCGCCGCGGCGGATATAGCCATAGCCGGTCTTGGGCTCGGTCGGCCGGATGCCGAAGGTGACGACGCGGCCGGCGGCGGCGGCCTGCTCGGCCGCCCGCACCGCGTCGAGATACAGCGCCTCGTCGAGGATCACATGGTCGGCAGCCATCGCCAGCACGATCGCGTCAGGGGCGCGCAGCGCCGCGACGGCGGCACCGGCGGCGATCGCCGCCGCCGAGTCGCGCCGTGCCGGCTCCAGCACCACGGTCGGCGTCAGCCCCAGCGCCTCGGCCTGCTGCAGGGCGAAGAAGCGGAACGCCTCGTTGGTGATGACGATCGGCGGTGCGAACAGCGCCGGATCGGCAACCCGCGCCAGCGCCTGCTGGTAGGTCGAGCGCTCGCCGGCCAGCGGCAGGAACTGCTTGGGCATGCCGTCCCGCGACACGGGCCACAGCCGCGTGCCGGAGCCGCCGGCGAGAATGAGGGGCGTCAGGGTCATGGTCTCTGCAACCGGAAGATACAGGCTTCACTGTTCACATCCAGCCTTGTGCCGCAAGGCCGGACTTGTTTCCAGTGTTGTGATCGGTCGCCGGATGTGCGCAGCGGGCATGAGGGCGGGCGAGCGGCGGCGGGCGGTCCTGAATACCGTCTCCACCTTCACGGGGCCTTCCAGCGCCCCGAGATCTGCTCGCCGGCCACCTTGACCACGAACAGCGGCGCGAGAACCAGATACCGCCGCCACAGCCGGCGCGGCTCGCTGGCGAGGCGGTGCAGCCATTCCAGCCCATTGTTGCGCATCCAGGCCGGTGCGCGCCGGACGTGGCCGGAATGGAAATCGAACGCCGCGCCGACGCCGAGCAGCACGCCGTGCGGCAGGCGGGGGGCGGCCTTCATCATCCAGTATTCCTGCTTCGGCGTGGACAGGCCGACCCAGACGATGTCGGGCGCCGCCTGCCGGATGATCTCGATCTCGCGCTCTTCCTCCGCCGACAGCGGCGAGGTGGCGTCGATGCTGCGCATCGGCGGGCTGAAGGTGCCGGCGATCTGCAGCCCGGGACAGGTCTGCGTCAGCCGCTCCACCAGCGTCTCGGCGACGCCCGGCTTGCCGCCGAAGAAGAAGTGGCGAAGCCCGGTTCCCGCCGAGGCGCGGCAGACCTCGGCCAGCAGGTCCGGGCCGGGCACGCGGTCGATCCGCTCGCCGAACCCGCGCAGCCGGCCGACCCAGGTCAGCGGCGTGCCATCCGGCACCACGAGGTCCGCCCGCTCGTGCAGCGCGAGCAGCGCGGGGTTCTGCAGCGCCAGCATCAGGCCGTGGACGTCGCGCACGAACACGGTTTTCGTCGGCCCGGCCCGGCCCCAGCCGGTGACGGTGTCGACCGCGCGGGCCATATCCACCACGCTCACCGGCACGCCGAGAACGCGCAGCGTTTTGCGGTCGAGCGTTCCGCTCGCGGCGATGTCGTTCACGCTCATCGCGCGCTCTCCTGCGCGTGCTCGGCCAGGAACCAGTCGAGGCTCGCGCGCAGCCCGTCCTTCAGCGGAATGGTCGGCGACCAGCCGAGGCTGCGGATGCGGCCGATGTCGAGCAGCTTGCGCGGCGTGCCGTCGGGCTTGGTCAGATCGTGGACGATCTCGCCCTCGAAGCCGGCGATCTCGCACACCAGCCGCGTCAGTTCGAGAATGGTGATGTCCTCGCCGCAGCCGATATTGATCGGAAGGGCGTCGGAATAGACCTTCATCAGATGGACGCAGGCATCGGCGCAGTCGTCGACATGCAGGAATTCGCGCCGCGGCGAGCCGGTGCCCCAGACGACGATCTCGCGGTCGCCGCGCATCTTCGCCTCCCACACCTTGCGGATCAGCGCCGGCGCGACATGGCTGGAGGCGAGGTCGAAATTGTCGCCCGGCCCGTAGAGATTGGTCGGCATCGCCGAGATGAAGTCGCAGCCGTGCTGCCGGCGAAACGCCTGCACCAGCTTGATGCCGGCGATCTTGGCGATCGCGTACCATTCGTTGGTCGGCTCAAGCGGCCCAGTGAGCAGCGCCTCTTCAACGATCGGCTGCTCGGCGAGCTTCGGATAGATGCAGGACGAGCCGAGGAACAACAGCTTCCCGACCCCGGCGCGGTACGCCGCCTCGATGACGTTCGCCTCGATCATCAGATTGTCGAACAGGAAATCGGCCGGCTGCGTGGCGTTGGCGAGAATGCCGCCGACCTTCGCCGCCGCCAGGAACACCGCGTCCGGCCTGTGCGCCGCCATCCACGCCGACACCGCGGACTGGTTCTTCAGGTCGAGCGCGGCGCGCTCGGCGACGAGCACCTCGCAGTCCTCGCGGGCGAGCCGGCGCACGATCGCCGCGCCCACCATGCCGCGGTGGCCGGCCACCCAGACGCGCTTGCCGGCGAGCGAAAAGGGCACCATCTCACGCATCCTTGGTGATGACGGCGGACTGCATCACCTTGAGATCCTCGCGCACCATCTCGCGAACCAGCTCGCGCACCGGGGTCTCGTGTTTCCAGCCGAGCTTGGCGTGCGCCTTGCTGGGATCGCCGATCAGGAGATCGACCTCGGTCGGCCGGAAGTAGCGCGGATCGACCTCGACCAGCACACGGCCGGTCTCGGCATCGATGCCCTTCTCCTCGACGCCGTGGCCCCGCCATTCGATGCGGATGCCGACATCCTCGAACGCCCATTCGGCGAAGCTGCGCACCGAGGTGGTGACGCCGGTGGCGAGCACATAGTCGTCGGGCTCGTCCTGCTGCAGCATCAGCCACATGCCGCGCACATATTCGCGGGCGTGGCCCCAGTCGCGCTTGGCGTCGAGATTGCCGAGATAGAGCTTCTGCTGCCTTCCGAGCTTGATGGCGGCGGCGGCGCGGGTGATCTTGCGGGTGACGAAGGTTTCGCCGCGCAGCGGGCTCTCATGGTTGAACAGGATGCCGTTGGAGGCGTGCATGCCGTACGCCTCGCGGTAGTTCACCACGATCCAGTAGGCGTAGAGCTTGGCGGCGGCGTAGGGACTGCGCGGATAGAACGGCGTCGTCTCGCGCTGCGGCGTCTCCTGCACCAGGCCGTAAAGTTCGGAGGTCGAGGCCTGATAGAACCGCGTCTTGCGCTCCAGGCCGAGGATGCGGACCGCTTCGAGCAGCCGCAGCGTGCCGAGCGCATCGGCATTGGCGGTGTATTCCGGCGTCTCGAACGACACCTGCACGTGGCTCTGGGCGGCGAGATTGTAGATCTCGTCGGGCTGGCACTGCTGGACGATGCGGATCAGATTGGTCGCATCGGTCATGTCGCCATAGTGCAGGATGAAGCGCAGGTCGGGGTCGTGCGGGTCCTGGTAGATGTGCTCGATGCGGCCGGTGTTGAACGAGGACGAACGCCGCTTGATGCCGTGGACGGTGTAGCCCTTCTCCAGCAGCAGGTCGGCGAGATAGGCGCCGTCCTGGCCGGTGACGCCGGTGACCAGGGCAACTTTGCCGTTTGAAGGAACTGGGCCATTCGAAGGAACCTTGTCGTTCGAAGCAACTTGGCCGTTCGAAGCAACCTTGGCGGACATTGAAACCTCGGATCGGCGGGACGGGACTTTGGACGCGGCACGACGGCTTCGGGCTCGGCCGGGCCGGAGGACTGTCGCAGTCTCCGCCGGCCGGGCAGGGGATTGATCTCAAGGCCCCTCAGGAACGCAGGGGCCTGTCAGCAACGCGTGGACGGCGGGAACGGCGGTCCGTTTCCGCGCCCTCTGGCAGCCTCCCACGTTCACGCGCAACGAATGCGGCGTTCGGGGTCCGGCCGCGGCCTTCTATCTCAACTCGCGGTTTTAAAAGCCTCATGAGTCTCAGAGGTTGCCAGTGATCCGTCGGTTCCGGCACTTGCTCAGCGGTTTTGCCCAGAGGTTTGTCGCGGGCAGGATACAAATGTCGGAGCCGGCCACGCGGCCGGAAACGGCTGACGACAATGACAGCTGAAGACCATGGTCGCCTTCGGTTCTTTACGTCAACCGTCGCAGCCGCGGCATCCCTAGCGTGTGTTTGCGAAGCGCGTGTGACCTATTCGCAGGTCAAACCGCCCAGACATGACGAAATGAAACTGGCCGCATTCTGGGCTTCTATCAAGGCAGGATTTCGCCGGCTTTGCTTTTTGGGCGCGGTGATCTTGGTGCAACCTGAGGGTTTGCGGATTTCATCGTAACACGCGGGGCGTGCCGCCGGCTGGCCGGACGCGCCGCCGCGCCTACGGCCGGCCGATTGCCGCCCCATAGGCGGCGAGGAGGGCGCGCAGCGACTGTTCCGGCGTGAACGCCTGCTCGTAGCTGGCCCGGGCATTGCGCCCGAGCGCGGCGGCGCGTTCAGGGTCGGCCGCTGCCGCATCGACCGTCCGTGCGAGCGAGGCCGGATCGCCGGCAATGGCGTGCAGGCCGTTGACGCCGTCCTGGATCAATTCCTGCAGCGAGCCGATGCGCGAGGCGATCACCGGCAGGCCGGCGCCGAACGCCTCCGCCACCACCCGCGGGCAGCCCTCGAACACGATCGAGGGCACCACCAGGAAGCGGTGGCGGCGCATGGCGGCCAGCACCTCGGCGGTGTTCTTCGGCCCGAGAAAGGTGACGGTCGGCGACTGCGCCGCGCGCACCGCCTCGATTTCCGGCCCGTCGCCGATGATGGTGAGCGGCGTCTTCGCGCTCTTCCACGCCTCGAGCAGGACGAAGATGCCCTTCTCGAAGCTGAGCCGGCCGACATAGAGCACGCCGTCCTTGGCGCCATCCTCGGCGGCGGGACCGGGATCGGGCACGAAGTTGGGCTTCACCACCAACTGCTCGGCCGGAAAGCCGGCGGCGACGAACTCGGCGCGCGCGAAGTCGGACATGGTGATGAACAGCCGCACCTTGCGCTGCCAGGTCTTGAGCGCCCGGTGCAGCATCACCGTGTTGGCGGCGGCGAGCGAGCCCGGCAGCGAATTGCGGTAGCAGCGGTGGACCACCGCCCAATAGGGCGAGCCCTCGACGCACAGGCTGCACGGCACGCCGTTGCGCACCCTGAGGCCGCTCGCGCACAGCGTGCGGTAATTGTGCAGGGTGGCGACCACCGGCACGCCTTCGTCGCGGCAGGCGTCGAGGATCGACGGCGTCAGCAGCGGGAACAGATTGTGGACGTGCACCACGTCCGGCCGGTCGCGCCTGAGTTGGGCGGCGAAGGCCGCGCGCGCCCGCCGGCTGTAGGGGGCCTCAAGCCCGCTGCGCAGCCGGGCGGCGAAGCCGGTAATGTCGTCGTTGGTGACGACATGGGCGGTCACCGTCAGCCCGGCCTCGGCGAGCAGCGCCCGCTCGGCGTCGAAGACGGCATCCTCCCCGCCATAATGCTGGTAGCGATTGTGCGCGAGGAGAACCTTCATCCGTCCGGTCCAGAGCGGCGCCCCGGCGGGGGCGCGGGGCAGGGGCAATTATCACCCGCCGCGGCGATTGGCACATCGCGGTGACAGAAGGAAGACGCGCCGGCCGCGCGCCGCCGTTAACCCTTCGTTTACGAAGTTGCGGCGCGCCCGGTTAAGGGCGTGTTAACCTCCGCCCCGATGAGCCCGCGTGCGGGCCGTCGCCAGAATGCGGGGGTCGTGTCGTGTCGCCGGAAACCGTTCAGAACTTCATCGCCCTGGGTCTCGGCTTCGCCGTCGCCGGCATGCTGTCCACCGGCTACCAGATGCTGGTCGCCCGGCCGGCGAGCTTCCACGCGCTGCTGACCGGCAATGCGGCGGCCTATGCGCACGTGCCATTCCTGGTGTTCGCGGCGCCCTTCATCATCGTCCGCAACACGGTGCGGCGCGAGCGCTTCGAGAACAACAACCCGATCGGCGTGGCGCTGGCGACGATGATCGCCGGCTTCTGGAGCCTGATGTCGGGCACCACCGTCATCGTGATGTTGCGCGCGCTCGGCCTCGTGTGAGCCCGCGCGGAGGAAGTCATGCCGATCTATGCGCTCGATGGCATCAGCCCGGAATTTCCGCCGCCCGGCCGCTATTGGGTCGCGCCCGACGCGGTGCTGATCGGCCGCGTCCGGCTCGATGACGAGGCCAGCGTGTGGTGGCGCTCGGTGCTGCGCGGCGACAACGAGCTGATCCATGTCGGCGCCCGCTCCAACGTGCAGGACGGCGCCATGCTGCACACCGACATGGGCTTTCCGCTCACCATCGGCGCCGACTGCACCATCGGCCACCACGCCATCCTGCACGGCTGCACCATCGGCGATGGGTCGCTGATCGGCATGGGCGCGACGCTGCTCAACGGCGTGGTGATCGGCCGCGGCTGCCTCGTCGGCGCCAATGCGCTCATCACCGAGGGCAAGACGTTTCCCGATTTCTCGCTGATCGTCGGCGCGCCGGCCCGGGCCGTGCGCGCGCTCGATCCGGAGGCGGTGGCGCGGCTCGCCAAATCCGCCACCGGCTATGTCGCCAACTGGAAGCGCTACGCCGCCGGCCTGACCTGCATCGATCCCCCGCCGGGACGCTGACCGGACGGGTCGGCTCGGCAAGGAGCATTCGCCGCAGACCTGGGTACCGGATTTGCGGAGCTATTGGCGGGCGCCCGGCGAAGCGGCGCTTCTGCACTCTTTAGTTGTATTGCCGTGACGGAACAACTTCGATAACCATAATTCTATGGTTACGGAGTTGGCAATGCATCTACCTTTGATTGTGGCGATGGCAGTGTTTTTGACGGCATGCGCCAAACGCGCGGAAAGCATTTCAGCGGCCTACGTCTCGCCCCTGCAGTACGAGCGCCTGGATTGCCGCCAGCTCGGCGAGGAAGCCCAGCGCGTCTCCGCCCGCGCCGCCACCGTCGCTGGCGCGCAGGACGAGAAGGCCAGCCGCGATGCCGTGGCGATGGGGGTCGGCCTCGTCGTCTTCTGGCCGGCGCTGTTTTTCATCGGCGGCAACGACCAGCAGACGGCGGAGCTGGCGCGCCTGCGCGGTGAGATGGAAGCGATCGAACAGGCCTCCATTCAGAGGCGGTGCGGCATTGTCTTTCAGAAACCGAAGCCGCAGGAACCGGCCGCAAGCCCTGCCACCTGACCGCGTTTAGGCCGTGACTGGCGGCGGCCTGGGCGCTGGTGGCGAGGATGTCTGAGCGATTGCGCCAGCGACCGCGTCTCCCCGCATTTTCTTTCGCAAAACCGGTATCCACTTTTGCGGAAAATGCCCTAGGGCCGGTGATCCGAGGAGGTCACCGGCGTCTGCGGCCGGTTGTCGCCGAGCGCCACCCAGCGGTTCGGATCGGACTGGCTCTGCCGCTTCACGAAGCGATAGCCGGTCTCGTGCCAGGGCAGGATATCGGCGACCTGATTGTCGAGAATGAACTCGCCATGGTCGGTTCGCACGGTGAGGACGGCGTGGCCCTCGTCGCGCTGGTCGCGCACCACGGTGATCAGCAGCGCCTCGCGCGGCCAGCCGGCATCGAGCAGCAGCTTGCGCTTCAGCAGCACATAGTCCTCGCAGTCGCCGCGTTCGCCCGGATAGGTCCAGTATTCCACCTTGCCGTAGACATCGAGGTCGGTGGCGGGCTTGATCGTCTCGTTGACGTAGTCGTTGATCTCGACGAGATGGGTCCAGCTCGGGGCGGTCAGCCGCACGTCGCGCGGCGCGGTCGGCCCGCCGCGGCAGTCCTCCGCATGCTCGCTGCAGAACTGCACCCAGCCCATGGGCGGGCGGGCATAGTCGCCGACGGCGATATAGATCGGCTTCTCGGTCAGTGCCCGGATCACCGGGGCCGGGCGGATGGGCGCAGCGCTCACCGAGGCGTGATCGAAGAACACGCTCATGGCGAACAGAGCGAAGCCGCCTGCGCCGGCGGCCCAGACAGTCCCGGCTTTGTGCCGATATCTCAAGGTCGATTTGTCTGTCTTGTCCATCTGACCCTCCCCAGGGCAGGAGCAAGACTGGCACAGATACTTTGAATGCGGGCTAAACGCTCAAATCAATGTTTCTGAAATGTTGAATCGAATACGCGGAAAATGATGTTTTATTTTGCCGAAAATGAATCGCGAACTTGATGCGAATGCGAGGAGAGTTTTCGGCAAACCCGACGCGAATTCGATTCAAATTCTCCACAACCGAGGTCTGCCAGCGACCGCAATCCAGGCCGCACCCGGCTCACGTCCGCCGGCCGGGACGGGCCTCCGACCACAGCAGCACGAGGCCGGTGGCGACGATCACCGTCGCGCCGATCAGCGTCTGCACGTCGGGCACCTCGCCGAACATCAGCCAGCCCCACAGCACCGCCCAGGCGATGAAGGTGTATTGATAGGGCGCAACCAGCGAGGCCGGCGCCAGCTTCAGCGAGCGCGTCACGCACATGTGCGCGACCGACGACACGAGGCCGAGCAGCGCCAGCAGCACGAAATCGCGCGCGCTCGGCTCCACCCAGCCGAACGGCACCAGCGCCGCGCCGAGCAGCAGCGCGCCGGCCGCCTGCCAGAACACCAGCGTGACATCGGAGCTGCCGCGCAGCATGCGGCTCGCCACATTCATCAGCGCGAACATCAGCGCCCCCACCAGCGCGCCGAGCGCCGGCAGTGACACCGAGCCGGCGCCGGGGCGGAGCGCGATCACCACGCCGGCAAAGCCGATCGCCACCAGCAGCCAGCGCCGCGGGCCCACCCGCTCGCGCAGCACCACGGCCGAGATCACCACCACGAAGATCGGCGAGGCCATCAGGAAGGTCATGGTGTCGGCGAGCGGCAGGTAGCTCAGCACCCAATAGAAGATGCCGACCTCGGTGGTGGCGGCGGCCACCCGGCCGGCCTGCAGCCAGGGCTGCTCCGGCCGCAGCACGCGCGCCAGACCCTCGCGCATCAGGAGCG
This sequence comes from Blastochloris tepida, assembly GCF_003966715.1. NCBI lineage: Bacteria > Pseudomonadati > Pseudomonadota > Alphaproteobacteria > Hyphomicrobiales > Blastochloridaceae > Blastochloris > Blastochloris tepida. The sequence continues at coordinate 1,955,201 of NZ_AP018907.1, read as the reverse complement.
GCGTCAGCATTACCAGCGAGGCGGCGGAGCGGATCAGCACCACTTGGCCGACCGTGTAGGTCGCCACCAGCCATTTGCCCATGGCGTCGTTGAGCGAGAACATCATGACGCCGAGCAGCATCAGGCCGATGCCGGCGAGCGCGGCGTATCTGGACGAGGCGGGCATCGATGGAACGGGGCCGGGGGGAAAGCCGCTGCGTGCCCGGTTTCGCCGGCCACGTCAACGCGGCGCGCGGCGCAGCATGGCTGTCAGAACCCCGGGTCGGGGATGCGCAGCTCCTCCTCCAGCGTCGAGAGCTGCTGGTAGCGGGCGAACTCGACGGCGAAGCCGTTCTCGAGCTGGCGCACAACCCGTGCCGGGGTGCGCCCGAGCGTGATGCGGGTGCCGACCGGCGGGCGAATCTCGCTGCGCACCGCGGCACCCGACAGCGACACGTCGACAACCAGGCACGGGAAGGTCGAGCCGGTGGGCAGCGTGATGATCGAGCGCGGATCGCGCGGCGCCAGACGGGCGTGGCGGCGGTCTTCCGGCAGGCCGAGCTTGCCGCGGTTGGCGAGCCACGTCAGCGCTTCGGCCAGCTTCTCGCGCCGGCGCAGGGTGGCCGAGATGGTCATGGCGAAGCCGTGCTCGAACACTCGCGCCACCGCACCCTCGATCCGGCCGATCTGGTCGATATAGGCGACCACGCGCTCGCCCTTGCGCGGCAGCACCGGCGCAATCAGCGCCACGCCGCCCGGCGACATGTTGAGTGTCTGGCAGGGATATTCCTGCTGGTCCTCCAGCATGAAGCGGCCGAGCAGCGTGACGGCGACGCGCTGGTGGCGTCGTCGTTCGGCCGTGTTCAGCCGGAGTGTTTGCGCTGCGTCGGCCATGGCCCGGCATTGAGGCTGGAGACAGGGTTCCCTGACGCACCATGATGTTCGCGCTTGGTTAACACCGCGTAAGCTTCCGCTGGGGCGCGTTCATAAAGTTGGCAAGGGATCGGGCGGGCGCCGCGCCGGCCTCGCGCGGGTGACGCAGGTCGTGCGGGTCCTGCATCTCGCGCGGGCTTTGCAGGCTGCGCGGGTCCTGCAGGTTGCGCAGCGAGCGGATCCGCAGGCTGCGCACCGGATCGCGCGCCAGCCACCACGGCAGCGCCGTGCCCACCAGCCCGCCGAGCAGCCGCTCGTGGGTCTCGCCATCCACCCGCAGCGGCAGCAGCAGGAGCTGCAGGTCGAGCTCGCCATGGCTGGCGCTCCGGCCGACCAGCGCCGCCAGCGCCGGAAGCTGGGCGTCGGCGATGCCCTCGACCAGCGCCGCCGCCGCCGCCCGCTCGGCCGGCTCGAACAGCGCGACGAGGCCGTGGCCGCGCAGCTCGCGGCCGAACAGCGCGCAGACCCGCGAGCCGGCCACCCGCACCGGGTGCCCGGCGGCGGGATCGAATGCCAGCACCACGGCATCCGGCAGCACGCCCGGAATGGCGGCCGGCGACAGCATGGCGCGCTCGGGGGCGCGGCCATTGCCCTTCAACCGGGTCCACTCCGCAAACAGATCCCGCAGGATCGGGTGTTTCATGATGCGGCTCCGTTGCGGCCGGCCGGTTCCGTGCGGAACGGCGTGCCGGGCCTCAGTCGCCTTCGAGCTCCTGTGACGCGAACGAGCACCTGGAGCGCGAAGGCGGAGAAAATTCGGCGGGCGACGCCTATGGCTCCCCCACCGTTAAGCGGGGGCTACGGGCATGTGTGCAATTTGATGGATTGGCGGCTATCCACAGGCTGCAGGTGCGCGGGTCTGCCTTGCGCGCGGACGCGGTCCGGGTCATGCCTTGACGTCCGGATGGCGGGCGCCCACCGCTTGCCTCCGGCCGCCGGTCCCGCCGGTCCGTTCCATCCCCGGGGCGGACACTGCCGCTGCGACATCCATACGGGAGTGACCATGGACGCCTTCAACCGCCCGCGCGCAGAGCCGATGTTCAACGTGCCCCAGGTGGTGCTGGCGCTCACCGGCGCCCTGGTCGCCGTGCATCTCATCCGGGAGCTGGTGGGGCGGGAGGCCAGCGTCGACATCCTGCTCTATTTCGCCTTCATCCCGGCCCGCTACGGCGGCGATGCCATGGGCCTCGTCGAATGGCCGGGCGGGGTGGCCGCCGACGTGTGGACCTTCGTCACCTACGCGTTCCTGCACGCCGATTGGGGGCACGTGACCATCAACAGCGTGTGGCTTCTCGCCTTTGGGTCGCCGGTGGCGTGGCGGTTCGGCACGGCGCGCTTTCTCGGCTTCTTCGTCATGACCGCGGCGGCCGGCGCCGCCGCCCATCTTGTGCTGCACATTGGCGACCCGCTGCCGCTGGTCGGCGCCTCGGCGGCGCTGTCGGGCTGCATGGCGGCGGCGGCACGGTTCGTGTTCGAGGCCGGCGGTCCGCTCAGCGCCTTCCGCGCCCATGGCGCCGCGGCCTTTCGCGTGCCGGCGCTGCCGCTCGCCCAGGCGCTGCGCGATCCGCGCATCGTCGCCTTCCTGGCGGTGTGGGTGCTGCTCAATTTCCTGTTCGGCCTGGGCAGCCTCGGCAGCGACTTCGCCGGCAGCACCATCGCCTGGGAGGCGCACCTCGGCGGCTTCGTCGCCGGCCTCGTCGGCTTCGCGCTGTTCGACCCGATCGGCGGCCGGCGGTGGTCATAGGGTGTCCGGCCTGGAACAGTCGTCGAAGGAAAGCCGCCTTCTTCCCCTCTCCCCTTGCGGGAGAGGGTGCCGAGCGATCGTCAGATCGCGAGGCGGGTGAGGGGTGAATCCTTCAGCGTTCGCCCATCTGCACCCCTCACCCGGCGTGACCTCGCTGATGCTCGGTCCCGCCACCCTCTCCCGCAAGAGCTACGGGATTCATGGATCTGATTCTGTGCTGAGCCATCAATGGCTTAATGGACAGGCTGCGGATGTCTCATCGAGAACGCGGTGGATCGGCAGTTACCGGAGGCCGCAGGATTGAACTCGTCATGCCCGCGCTTGTCGCGGGCATCCACGTCTTGAAAACCTATTTGAAAACAAAGACGTGGATGGCCGGGACAAGCCCGGCCATGACGACGGCGGGCTTGTGCCAGACGCCGCAGGCGCAAGTCACGCCGAAAGAGATCGCGTTTCGGCTCGATCTCTCTCGGCCCAGGCGATTCAAATCCGTGAACGCCGTAGCCCGCAAGGGGAGAGGGAAGAATGGGCCGAGCCGGTCATCCGCACGACCGCATCACGCCAGGGCCGCCAGCGCGGCCTTGATGTCCGGCAGCGCCGCCTCGGTGGCGATGCGCCCGGCCTCGATGGTCTCGGCCGCGCGGTGGAAATCGAACAGGCCGATCCGCCCCACCTTGGGGCCGATCAGAACGTCGGGCGGATCGCCGGCCAGCCGCGAGCGGGAGATGCGGTCCTGCATCACGCTGTAGGCTTCCACCATCACCGTCGGCAGGCCGGGCACGCCGCTCTGGGTTTCGAGCAGGCGGCGGCGGGTGAGACGGTCCTGGCGGAAGGTGCTGGCGCGCTGCTGCCGCCGCCGCACCTTCTCCCCGCCCTCGGTGCCGTCGGTGCCGAAGGCGGGCACCACGCCGCCGCGGCCGCCCAGCGTCTCGGTGTTGAGATTGACCGCGATCACCAGCCGGGCGCCGAGCGCGCGGGCGGCGCTGACCGGAACCGGATCGACCAGCGCGCCATCGACCAGCCAGCGCCCGGCGATCCGCACCGGCGGGAACACGCCGGGCAGCGCGTAGGAGGCGCGCATCGCCGGCACCAGCCCGCCGCGCGTCAGCCACACCTCGTTGCCGGTGCCGAGCTCGGTGGCGATGGCGGCGAAGGTGCAGGGCAGGGACTCGATGTCGAGGTCGCCGATCTCGCGCACCAGCAGCCGCGCCAGCCGCTCGCCGCTGACCAGCCCGCCGGCGAGCGAGACGTCCATCAGCCCGAGCAGTCGGCGCCGGTTGAGCCGGCGCGCCCAGGTCTCGATCGCTTCGAGCTTGCCGCAAGCATGGCAGCCGCCGACCACCGCGCCGATCGAGGTGCCGGCGATCACGTCGGGCATGATGCCGGCTTCCGCCAGCGTGTTCAGCACGCCGATATGGGCGAGGCCGCGCGCGGCGCCGCCGCCCAGCACCAGCCCGAGCGTCGGTCGCGGCCGCCGGGGCTCGGCGCGCGGAGGCTCTTCCGGCGGAGCCGGTCGGGCGCGGCCGCGCCGCATGATGGAGAAGAAAGCGCGCCGCCGCGGGCGCAGGCGATTGAGATCGCGTTCGGCGTCCATCTATGCCTCGGCCTGCGGGGGGCAGGCGCATGCGATTCACGTAGACCACGAATGTGACGACGGCGCGAAGCCGGTCACGTCCGGCGGTAGACGGCGGCCGGGTCGAACCGCCGCTCGCCGTCGACCAACTCCATCTCCAGCGCGGGCGAGGGCGCCCGGCCGAGCGGGATGCGGCGGTAGAAGCAGCTCTTGCGGCCGGTGTGGCAGGCGGCGTCGCCCGTCTGCTCCACCGCCAGCCACACCGCGTCCTGGTCGCAGTCGATGCGCAGATCGGTCACCCGCTGCAGATGGCCGGAGGTCTCGCCCTTCTTCCACAACGCCTTGCGCGAGCGCGACCAGTAGTGGGCGAACCCGGTCTCGATGGTCAGCGCCAGCGCGTCGGCGTTCATGTGCGCCAGCATCAGCACCGTGCCGTCGCCGGCATCGGTGACTACGGCGGTGACGAGCCCGTCGGCATCGAACTTGGGGGCGAGGGCGAGGCCCTCCTCGATCTCGGCGGCGGTGCCGCGCGGCGAGAAGCGTTGGTATTCAGCGGACATGATGATCCTTGGGCGCAAGAACCGGCGGCGAACGAACCGGCCGCGGCAGCGGGCATGGCGCTGCGGCCGGTCCGCGCGCGATACGGGCTTGATGCGGTTTCCGGTTGATCCCTTCGGGATACCGGAAACGATCTCGCCGAAAACCCCTTGTTCTATAATGGGATTTTCGGCGATCGGAATACGGTTGTCCGGCTTGATCAGCCGGAAACCGTATGACCGCGAAACGTCACCCGCGCCCCTGGCGCAGCAGGGTCATGAAGCGCGCCTGCTCGGCCGGGTCGTCGCGGAACACGCCGGTGAACTGGGTGGTGAGCGTCGAGGCGCCGGCCTTCTGCACGCCGCGCATGGTCATGCACATGTGCTCGGCCTCGATCAGCACCGCCACGCCGCGCGGCTTCAGCACCTCGTCGATGGTGCCGATGATCTGCGCCGTCAGGTGCTCCTGGGTCTGCAGCCGGCGGGCGAAGGCATCGACGATGCGGGCGATCTTCGACAGGCCGACCACCCGGTCGACCGGCACATAGGCGATATGCGCCTTGCCGAAGAACGGCACCATGTGGTGCTCGCAGTGCGAATGGAACGGGATGTCGCGCACCAGCACCATGTCGTCATAGCCGCCGGTCTCTGAGAAGGTGCGCTCCAGGAACGCCTCCGCATCCTCGCCGTAGCCGCGATAGAGTTCCTCATACGCCTTGACCACGCGGGCCGGGGTGTCGATCAGCCCCTCGCGGGTCGGATCGTCGCCGGTCCAGGCGATCAGCGTGCGCACGGCGGCTTCGGCTTCGGCGCGGCTCGGCCGCGCCACGGGGGGCGTCGGCTGGGTTGGAGTGTCCTTGGCCTGGGGGAACAGGGGGGCGACGCTGGCGTCCATCGAGGTCTCCGTTCGACGGCGCGGGGGAAACGCGCCGGGTGTCACCGGGATCGGCTGGGTCGTGTACGGCGCGGAGCCTGAACCGGACCACCGCGCCTCGAACCTCGCTCCGGCGAGCTTGCCGCCGTCGCGTCCGCACATCCATATATGCTATCGTCGCACCCCGAACAGGCCGGTAGGGCCAACATCCCGGCCAAGATCACGTTTGCGCGATGCTCAACGACGTCTACAACCGCCGCATCCTCGAACTGGCGGGAACCATCCCGCGCATCGGCCGGCTGACCGAGCCGCACGCCACCGCCACCGCCCATTCCAAGCTCTGCGGCTCGACGGTCACCGTCGACCTGAAGATGGAGGGCGGCGTGGTGACCGATTTCGCCCATGAGGTGAAGGCCTGCGCGCTCGGCCAGGCCTCGTCCTCGATCATGGCGCGCAACATCGTCGGCTCGAACGCCGAGGAGTTGCGCCATCTGCGCGAGACCGTGCGCAGCATGCTCAAGGAGAAGGGCGCGCCGCCCGGCGGCAAATGGGCCGACATCGAGGTGCTGGAGCCGGTGCGCGACTACAAGGCGCGCCACGCCTCGACGCTGCTCACCTTCGACGCGGTGGTCGACGCGATCGCCCAGATCGAGGCGCGCGAGGCCGCCGCCGCCAATCAGGAGGTGATGTGACGGCGTCGTCTCCCCGCGCCGTCCTCGCCGGGGCCGTCCGCCTGCCGGCGCTCGCCGCGCGCGGGCTGATCCGCGCCTACCAGCTCAGCTTCTCGATGCTGGCCGGCCGCGGCTGCCGGCATCTGCCCACCTGCTCGTCCTACATGGACGAGGCGATCGCCCGCCACGGCCTGTGGGCCGGCGGCTGGATGGGCTTCGCCCGGCTGTGCCGCTGCACGCCGCTCGGCACCTCGGGGCTCGACTTCGTCTGCGAGCGGGTGCCGGAGAAGGCGCGCTGGTACCTGCCCTGGCGCTACGGGCTGTGGCGCGCCACCAATCCTGGGCCGGAGCCCGAGGGCTCGCTGCTGGAGGGAATCGACCTCGACCGCGCCGCGGGGCGGTAATTCTGTAGGGCGCAATAGCGTAGCCTATTGCGCCGAGGCGGCCGATGCTGGCGGAATACGCTGACGTTATTCCGCCCTACAGCATTGATCTCAATAACGAAAATCCTGGAGGCGACGGCCCCTTGCATTAGCGCTCGGTCACCACTCGCGCCCCTCACAGCACCTTGCCGACGCGGATGGTGCCGGGCGGCACCGGCGCCGGGTCGGCCCATTCGCCCGGCGCATAGCCCAGCTTGAGGTAGAAGCCGACCGCGGTGAGGTGGGCGTTGATGATCACCTCCGACCGCCCCTCCGCCCGCGCCTGCTGCTCGGCCAGCGCCAGCATCGCCCGACCATGGCCGCCGCGCTGCAGGTCGTCGCGCACGGCGATCATCCGCAGGCCGACGCGCTCCGGGTCGATCTCGTCGATGCGCACCACGCCGATCACCGCGTCGCGGTATCTGAGCACGCAGGAGGTGCGGCCGGACAGGAACTCGTCGGGGTCGTTCTTGTCATAGGGGTGGCGCGGCAGCAGCCGGGCGAACAGCGTATCGCGGCGGATTGCATGGTAGGCCGCCCAATCTTCGGGGCTCTCGGCCGGCTCCAGGCGATAGTATTGAGAAAGATTCGGCATCGAACGGGTTCCAACGGTCGCATCCTGATACCCGGAAACCGCGGCGCCGAACATCCGTGCCCGGCAAGGGACGTCCAAGCGCCGGAAGTCCAAGTGCCGGAAGGTCTGGTGCCGAGCTTCAGGATGGCCGGCGGGGACGTGTGGGGGAATGCATGGACGAGCAGCAGGCAGGCCGCCGGGCCGGGGGCTGGCGTAGCGCGCCCCGGTGGCGGGTCGCGGCCGGCACCACCGCGCTTGCGGTCCTGCTCGCCGCGGCCGTCGCCGAGCCGCGTCCGGCCGGCGCGGAGGAGGCGTGCTGGGCGCCGGCCGCGCTGCGCATGACGGACGGCGAGGCCCGCGTGCGCCGCGGGTTCAAGGAGGCCAACGTTACGGTTACCGGCGCGCCGCTGGCGCCGTTCACGCCGCTTGCCAAGCGCGGCGTGGTCCGCCGGGTGGACCTGCCGCCCGGCCGTAAGCTGGTGGCGCTGACCTTCGACCTCTGCGAGCAGCCCGACGAGATCGCCGGCTATCAGGGCGGCATCGTCGATGTGCTGCGCGACAACGGCGTCAAGGCCACCTTCTTCGCCGGCGGCAAATGGCTGCTGACCCATCGCGAGCGCGCGCTGCAACTGATGGCGGACCGGCGGTTCGAGCTCGGCAACCACACCTTCGAGCATCGCGACCTGCGGATTCTCGCCGGGGCGCCGCTGCGGGACGAGGTCGCGCGGGCGCAGGCGGCCTACGAGGCGGTACGCGCCGGGATGGACCAGACGCTGGCGCCGCGCTGCGTGGTGCCGGGCGGTGGCACGCTGGAGGGGCGGGCGGTGCCACCGCGCTTGTCGCTGTTCCGCTTTCCGTTCGGCGCCTGCGATGCCAAATCGCTGGCGGCGGTGGGGGAATTGGGGCTGCGCGCCATCCAGTGGGACGTCTCGGCCGGCGATCCCACCCCCGGCCAGACCGCGGCGCAGATGGTGGGCGCGGTGGTCGGCGGCGTGCGGCCGGGGTCGATCGTGCTGTTCCACGCCAATGGCCGCGGCTGGCACACCGAGGAGGCGCTGCCGGCGATCATTGCCCAGCTCAGGGCCAAGGGTTACGAATTCGTAACCGTTTCCGAGTTGTTGGCCGCCGGCTCGCCCGTCGTTGCCGCGACATGTTACGACTCTCGCCCCGGCGATACCGACCATTACGACGAGTTCGCCCGCCGCCTGGAGGGTCGTTACCAACGCTATCTGGCCCGTATCGGCGCTCCCGGCAGCGCCGATACGGGTGCACCCCCGCCAGTGCGGTCGCGCCAGCCGGCGGCATCAACCGATCGCGGCCAATCGAAACCTGCGCAAGGCAAGCCTGCGCAGGCGAAGCATGTCCCGGAACCGACACGCGAACCGGTGGGCGATACGGACAACGAATTGTCCCCTGCGGCCGAGTTGCCCGATGCCGGCTCGGACGCGCCGCCCGAAGCCGGCGCCGCCATGGAAGACCGGGCACCTCGCCTGCGCTGGCCGTGGCAGCGGCCATGATGTCAGCCGGCGCGAGACTCCGAGACGGTTTCCGGTATCCCGAGGGGGACCAACCGGAAACCGTGTAACGGGGCGGTCCGGCATTCGGTGCGGACCATCGTCGCCGTGTTCCGCCGGCCGCGCATCTCATCCGACGATTTTTCCCGGCGGTTCGGGACAGGGGCATCGGACCGGCCGCACTCGGCGGCGGGGCGCATCATCGCCGTTCAGGCGCTCTGCACGCGCCGGGCGAGCGGGATCACCAAATGGACCATCGCCAGCACCATCGGCGGCACGTTGAGGGCGGTCACCCCCCACATCGGCCAGCCGGCGGTCAGTGGCGAGGTCAGCAGCATCAGGGCGTTGAGGAACAGGTAGGCGCCGCTCATCGCGATGGCGAGGAAGCGGGCGCGCCCGAGCAGGCCGGGCTTGGCGAGGGTCGTCGTCATGAGAATGCTCCAAGCGTAAAACGGAACGGGCCGTTCCGTTAGTCTTGAATTAAACGAGCCGTTTCGTTATGTCAATCGCCGAAAGTTCGAGTGCCCCAGGGGTTCGGTTGCCCAGGGGGGCGAGTGCCCAAGAGTTCGAGTGCCCAACAGTCTGAGCGCACGAGAGTCCAACCGGCCAGGAGTTCGAGTGCCCGAGAGTTCGTTCGCTCGAGAGTTCGTTCGCCCGAAAGTTCGTTCGCCAGGAGTGACGCGATGGCAGATTCAGCCGAACCCCCGAAACTGCGCCGGTCCATCGGCGCCCGGCGCAACCCGGCCACCGAGGCGGCGATCCTGGCGGCGGCGCGCGACCTGATCGCCGAGCGCGGCTATGCCGGGTTCTCGATCGAGGAGGTGGCGCGCCGGGCCGGGGCGGGCAAGCCGACCATCTACCGGTGGTGGCCGACCAAGGCCGACCTGTTCCTCACCATCTACCGCGCCGAAAAGGCCTCGACGATCGTCATCCCAGGGCGCGGCGACCTCGTCCTTGACCTCACCGACTACACGTTGGCGCTCTGGCGCTTCTGGCGCACCAACCCCGCCGGCGTCGCGTTCCGGGCCCTGGTCGCCGAGGCCCAGGCCGACGCGCAGGCGCTGGTTCTGCTACGCGACCGCTTCCTGCCCGAACGTCGCGTGCCGATGCGCGCGCTGCTCACCGCCGCCGCCGAGCGTGGGGAGATCTCACCTGACGACATCGACCGCCGGGTGACGCTGTGGATCGCCTTCATCTGGTACCGGCTCCTGACCGCGACCCTCGCCGAGGACCGCGACGAGGTGGCTGCCTATATGCGGCTTATCGTCGGGCGAATTGAACCGCGCTGAGCCCTGTATTATTCGGGGCCGGGTTTCCGCCCCGCCGCCGGCCCGGACCCGGCGTGCGGGCCTCATCCCCAATCGTCCGGTTGGCTTACCTGCGTTCGTTCGCAGGAGTGAGCAGGAGATTTCGATGGTCACCCTGACATTTCCCGACGGCAATCAGCGCGCCTTCGAGCCCGGCATCACCGGCTTCGACGTCGCGGCCGGCATCTCGAAGTCGCTCGCCAAGAAGGCGGTGGCGGTGAAGCTCGACGGCGAGCTGACCGATCTCGTCGACCCCATCGACCGCGATGCGAAGATCGAGATCGTCACCCGCGACGCGCCTGACGCGCTCGCCCTGATCCGCCATGATGCGGCGCACGTGATGGCCGAGGCCGTCCAGACGCTGTGGCCGGGAACCCAGGTCACCATCGGCCCGGTGATCGAAAACGGCTTCTATTACGATTTCCACCGCAACGAGCCGTTCACCCTCGACGATCTGCCCAAGATCGAAGCCAAGATGCGGGAGATCATCGCCCGCGATCGGCCGTTCACCAAGGAATACTGGAGCCGCGACGAAGCCAAGAAGGTGTTCCGCGACAAGGGTGAATATTTCAAGGTCGAGCTGGTCGACGCCATTCCGGACGGCCAGGACCTCAAGATCTACAAGCAGGGCGAGTGGTTCGATCTGTGCCGCGGCCCGCATCTGCGCTCCACCGGCCAGGTCGGCACCGCCTTCAAGCTGATGAAGGTCGCCGGCGCCTATTGGCGCGGCGATTCGACCAAGCCGATGCTCACCCGCATCTACGGCACCGCCTGGCAGACCCAGGAGCAGCTCGACGCCTACGTCCACATGCTGGAGGAAGCCGAGAAGCGCGACCACCGCCGGCTCGGCCGCGAGATGGACCTGTTCCATTTCCAGGAGGAGGGGCCGGGCGTGGTGTTCTGGCACCCCAAGGGCTGGACGCTGTTCCAGGGCATCACCTCCTACATGCGCCGCCGCCTCGCCGCCGACTATCGCGAGGTCAACGCGCCCCAGGTGCTCGACAAGGAGCTGTGGGAGATCTCCGGCCACTGGGGCTGGTACAAGGAGAACATGTTCAAGGTGCAGTCGGCCGGCGAGGCCACCGGCGACGAGCGGGTGTTCGCGCTCAAGCCCATGAACTGCCCCGGCCACGTCCAGATCTTCAAGCACGGCCTGAAGAGCTACCGCGACCTGCCGCTGCGGCTCGCCGAGTTCGGCGTCGTCCACCGCTACGAGCCCTCGGGCGCGCTGCACGGGCTGATGCGGGTGCGCGGCTTCACCCAGGACGATGCCCACGTCTTCTGCACCGAGGACCAGCTCGCCGCGGAGTGCCTGAAGATCAACGAGCTGATCCTCACCACCTACGCCGATTTCGGCTTCGAGAGCGATCTCGTGGTCAAGCTGTCGACCCGGCCGGACAAGCGCGTCGGCTCGGACGCCTCGTGGGACCACGCCGAGGAGGTGATGACCCGCGTGCTCGACCAGATCGCCACCCAGTCGGGCGGCAGGATCAAGACCGCGATCAATCCGGGCGAGGGCGCGTTCTACGGGCCGAAGTTCGAGTACGTGCTGCGCGATGCCATCGGCCGCGACTGGCAGTGCGGCACCACCCAGGTCGACTTCAATTTGCCGGAGCGGTTCGGCGCCTTCTACATCGACGCTGACGGCCAGAAGAAGGCGCCGGTGATGGTCCACCGTGCCATCTGCGGCTCGATGGAGCGCTTCACCGGCATCCTGATCGAGAACTTCGCCGGCCACTTCCCGCTGTGGATCGCGCCGCTGCAGATCGTGGTCGCCACCATCACCTCGGACGCCGATGCGTACGCCGAGGAGATTCTGCGCAAGCTGCGCCGGGCGGGCCTGCGGGCCGAGATCGATCTGCGCAACGAGAAGATCAACTACAAGGTCCGCGAGCACTCGCTGGCCAAGGTGCCGGTGCTGCTGGTGGTCGGCAAGAAGGAGGCCGAGACCGGCGGCGTGTCGATCCGCCGCCTCGGCAGCCAGAACCAGACCTCGGCGTCGTTCGCCGACGCCCTGGCGGCGCTGGTCGAGGAGGCGACGCCCCCGGACGTGAAGCGCGAGCGGGCGGCGGGGTGATCCCCGCTCACTGCGCCCGGCGGCCGGTGCCGGGCGCGGCGTCGGAGGCCAGCACCTCGATCTCGCCGTCCTTGCCCGGCTCGATATTGATCTCGCGCGAGAACGAGCGGCCCTCATTGCGGGCGATGACGAGGTAGTCGCCCTCCTGCAGCACCATCGAGGGGAAGGCGCCGATCGATTCCTTGATCACGTCGCCGCCGGGCGTCAGCACCGACCAAGCGGTGTTGGCGATGGCATCGCCGCCCGGTGCCGCGACCAGCTTGAGGGTGATGGCGGCGGCGCGGTGGCGCAGCGTCGCGTCGGAGATGCGGCCGGCCTGCACCTTCACGTCGGCGCGCACCACCGCATTGGCGTCGCCATAGGCCGAGACCACCTGATAGATGCCCTCGGGCAGCAGCACCAGCGCGCCGGGCTCGATCTGCCGCATCAGCAGCCGCTCCGGCCCGCCGCCGACCAGACTGTTGGCGTAGATGTCGAACGACACCTTGGCGGCGGGCAGCAGGTGGTCGGCGAGCGCCGCCTGCAGCTTGAGGCCGCCGGCCTGCAGCGCGAAGGTCTCGCGCACCGGCTCGCTGGCCAGCGTCACCGGCTTCGCGTAGCCGGCGAGACCGTAACCCGCGTGGACGACATAGCTGCCGGGATCGAGCGCGAAGATCGGCATGGCGTCGTGGGATTCGCCGACCAGCACGTGATTGCCGTTGGCGTCCGGCGCGGCGGCGAACACCCGCCAGTGCAGCGCCGCCTGGATCACCGCACCCTCGGCGCTGTAGCGGGCGGCCAGCGCCAGCGCCACCTTGCCGCGCGGAATCGCCGGAATCGCCGTGTGCGGGCTTTTCGGCTCGACGATGCGCCCCTCGCGTGGCGCCGGCGCCGGGGGCGCGGCCGGCACGGCCTTGGGAACGGCCGAGAAGCCGGGCGTCGCGCCGGGCGCATATTGAAGCTGGGCGGCAGCGGGCTGCGCCAGCGCAAGCATTGCCGCGGCGAGACCGGCACGCGACAGACTCAAACACTTGCGCCGCCGGTGCGGGGGAGCCGGAAAGGACCGTTCCATGCGCGTAATTAGGTCGGAAAACACGGCTGTTTCAAGCCCGGTGCGACCCGCCCGCGGGCGGTGCGGCTGTGGGGGAGGATGACCGACCCGCGCCGCGCCGGCCGGTCGCCTCCGGTGCGGTCGCATCGCTGCCTCGCGGTCCGCGCCTTGGCCGTGTACGGAGTTTCCTAACGGTAACGGCAAAGTTCTCCGTAATACTTCGCGCTGATGATGTCATCGGCCATAATTTATGATTGTATGGAGGACGGAAGGCGCGCGTCGGCGGGCAAACAGTCTGATCCGTCAGGCCGCGCGCTCCACGGCCCCACGCTTCAACAGGCTGGCCTCCGCGCCGGCCGAACCGGGACGAACGGGCAGGCAGCGGCCGGCCCGCACCGGCGCCGGATTTCGCTTGCCGCGGGAGTTCGGAGCGCGCGAGGCGCCGCCGAGCGCCTCGTCTCCCGCGCGGCACGGTTTCCTGCCACGGCGCAGGAGGCGCGAGGCTGGAGATGGACCCGCCGCCACGGCGGCGCGGACGTGTCCGCCTGATCATACGAAGTCCGGCCGGTCAGGCCGGAGTTTCGTCGTTCGATCGTCGAAAATCCTGTGATCGAACAAGGGTTTTCGGCAAGACCATTCTCGGATGGACCGTTTCCGGTATCCAGAAGGGATCAACCGGAGACCGTCGCAACCGACGGGAGACGGCTCGGATCGTCCGGCGGTCTCGTGAGTTGTCCCTGGAGCCAACTTCCATGCGGCGGCGTCATCCGATGGTGTCGCGGGCGGCTCCGCCGGAGGGAGGACCGAACATGCCCCCTACGTTTGCCGGTCCCCATCATTGCCTGGGCACGGCGCGCCGCGTCAGCGACGAGGTGTTCGCCGAAATCCGCGAGGCGGCCGCCCGCCAGGGTGGGGCACTGACCCTGCAGCAGATCGAGGCGGTGAAGACGGCCTATGACCAGGCCGCGCCGCAGCGCTTCAATGCGATCCAGTGCATCTTCAACATCTGCATGTGCGCCACCGCCACCGAACCGGTGCCGATGGCGTTCGACGAAACCGATCTGGTCGCCAAGTTCCTGTGCGCCCACACCTCCGGCATCGCCTGGGCGGTGTTCGAGAACCGATTCGAGCGGCCCGACCGGGCCTGGATCGGCCAGTTCTACCGGGCCTTGGCGCGCTTCGTCGTTCAGCGGTTCGATCCCGGTTTTCCGCTGCGCGCCATCGCCGTCTATATCGAGGCCGGCACGCAGAAGGGGCAGGCCCTGACGGTCGGCGAACTCGTCCAGAGCGCGCAGGGCCGGGAGGCGGTGCACGAATGCCTGCTGCGGATCATGGCCGAGCCGATCACGCCGCAGATCGCCGCCGAGCTTTGCGCGGCGGTCGAGGCCGCCGAAGTGCCGCCCGGCGCGCCGAAGCCGGCCATGACGATCGATGAGGCCGAGCGGTTCCTCACCCTCCTGCGCCACGCCAAGCTGGTCCGCACCCTGACGATGACGACCGGCCGCGACGACGGCGCCGAGGACGATCTCGACCTGATCGAGGACGTGCGCAACCTCGCGTTCCGCGATTTGTCGTGACACCAACGGCCCCAGACGCTGACGCGTGGGGCCGTTGACCCTCGCGGATTTTCTTTTGGGAAATCAGAGATTTCGCGAAAACCCGCGACCGGAACCAACGGCCCGCGTTCGCGGCCGTTGGCATGATACGGTTTCCGGCTGATCAAGCCGGAGAACCGTATTCCGATCGCCGAAAACCCTGCCCTCGAACAAGGGTTTTCGGCGGGACCGTTTCCGGTATCCCGAAGGGATCAACCGGAAACCGTATGACGCCCGTTTCCGGTATCCCGAGCGGCAGCCGGAAACTGCAGAGAATGGGTCCGTTCAGCGCTCCAAGAGGGCGCCGCGCACCGCCGGCAGTGCCAGGAAACTGGCCGCGGCGGCATGGATGGCGGCCGGGTCGGCGGTCGGCGCCGCCGCGGCATCGAGCACCACGCGCGCCGGCCGCGGCGACAGCACGAGAATGCGGTCGGCGAGGCGAATCGCCTCCGTCACGTCGTGGGTGACGAACAGCGCCGCGGTGCCGCGGCGCTCGACCGCCTCGCGCACCAGATCCTGCAACTCGCGCCGCAACCCGACATCGAGCGCCGCGAACGGCTCGTCCATCAGCACCAGATCCGGCTCGACCGCGAACGCGCGGGCGATGGCGACCCGGCTCTGCATGCCGCCCGACAGTTCCGCCGGGCGCTTGCCGAGATCGCCCGGCGCGAAGCCGAAGCCGGTGAGCAGGCCGGCGGCGCGGGCGCGGCGCTCGTCCCGCCCGACGCCCAAGGCGGCGAGCCCGAAGGCGGCATTGTCGGTGGCGTCCGCCCAGGGCAAGAGGCGCGGCTCCTGGAACACGGTCGCGGTGCGGCGGAACCGGTTCTCGACCCGGCCCGAGGCCGGCGCGACAAGGCCGGCGGCAAGCCGCAGAGAGGTGGTCTTGCCGCAGCCGGAGCGGCCGAGCAGCGCCACCAGCCGGCCGGGCGCGACTGCGAGATCGAGCCGGTCGAACACCGGCCCGTCGCCGAAATCGACCGTCACGCCGTCGAACGCCAGCATCACGCCGCCCCCCGCGCCCGGCGGCGGATCGGGTTGAGCAGCACCGCGTCGCAGGCGAGCAGCAGCGCCACCGCCAGCATCACCCAGGCCAGCGTCATGGCGAGGTCGAGATGGGCACGCGCGGTGGCGATCTCGCCGCCGATGCCGGTGCCGCCGCCCAGTACCTCGGCCATCACCGCCACCTTCCAGGCGAAGGCAAGCGCGGTGGCGAGCGCCGGCAGCAGATGATCGAGCAGCTGCGGCAGGATCAGCGCCCTGAGCTTCAGCAGCGGCGGAGCGCCGAAGGCGCGGGCCATCTCGCCCAGCGCCGGATCGCGGGCGAGGATGCCCTGGAACGCCCCGGCGAACACGATCGGCAGCACCGTCACCAGCACGGTGAAGCCGGCGCTCAGGCCCGCCGGCCCGAACCACAGGAGCGACAGCACCACCCAGGCGATCGGCGGCACGCCGAGAATGACGGTGGTCACCGGCCGCAGCGCCGCGCCGAGCGGCGGCACGAGGCCGCCTGCCACCCCCAGCGCCGCGCCCAGCACCGCCCCGCCGAGCCAGCCGCCCAGCGCATCGGCGGCGGTGACGGCGAGCGCCGGCCCGGCCTTGCCGGAGAGGATGAGGGCAGCGAGTGTGGCGAAGGTCTCGGCCGGCGCCGGCAGCACCAGCGGCCCGAGCGCGCGGTGGCCGGCCTCCCACGCCAGAACCAGCCCGGCCAGACCGGCGGCGCCCCAGGCGAGGCGGGCGGCCGCGTTCACAGGCCGAAATGAGCGGCGGGAACGGTCATGTGCGGCCTCTCCCGACGCCGAATCATTCCAACAAATCAGTATGCGCAGCCCAGCACGTCGATGCGCAAGACCGTCGAAACACGCGAATCTTCATGCGTGGAATCATGGGCTTCCGGAAAACGCGCGATCGGAGGCGACGACCGGCTCTCGGCGTGCCTGTCTCAGACCCCGATCATCACGTCCGAGGACTTGATCACCGCGAAGGCGTCCTTGCCGACGGCGATGCCGAGCTCGTCGACCGCCTCGTTGGTGATCGCGGCGGTGATGATGTTGCCGCCGACATCGAGCCTCACATGGGAGGTGGTGGCGCCCTTGGTCACCTCGATGACCTTGCCCTTGAGCACGTTGCGCGCGGAAATCTTCATGTCGTCCTCTCAGTTCCGGCGGCGGCTTGCCGCCCCGCCGTATCGGCGGATACATAGCGAAACGCCCCGGTTCGGTCGAGCCGGGAATGGCCGCGCCGCTCAGGCGCCGGCCCGCAGACGGATTTCCAACAAGGTCCGAAGATCATGCCGTTTCCGCTTGGCGATGCCGCGCTCGACGCCCTCCTTGCGGACGACGTTCCGCTGGGCGACCTCACCACCCACCTGCTCGGCATCGGCGACGCGCCCGGCGTGATGACCTTTGCAGCCCGCGGACCGATGGTGGCGGCGGCGGTGGAGGATGCCGCAAGGCTGCTGACGCGGGCCGGCTGCACGGTCGAGACGTTCGCGGCCTCCGGCGCGGCCCTGGATGCGGGGGCGCCGATCCTGACCGCGCGCGGCCCGGCCGGTGCACTGCACCGCGGCTGGAAGATGGGCCAGCTTCTGATCGAGACGGCATCGGGCATCGCCACCACCACGCGGGCGATCGTCGCGGCGGCGCGTGCCGTCGACCCCGATGCCGCCGTCGCCGGCACCCGCAAGATGGTTCCGGGCACCAAGGCGCTGTCGCTGAAGGGGCTGATGGCCGGGGGCGGGGTGCCGCACCGGCTGGGCCTGTCGGAGACCATCCTGGTGTTCGCCGAGCATCGCGCCTTCCTCGGCGGCGAGCCGCCGGCTGCGACCATCGCCCGGCTGCGCCGCGGCGCGCCGGAGCGCGCGATCGTGGTCGAGGTCGCCACGGTCGAGGAGGGGGTGGTGTGGGCCGCGGCCGGCGCCGGTGTCATCCAGGCCGAGAAGTTCGCGGTCGAGGCGGTGGCCGAGCTGGCGGCTCGGCTGCGTACGGCGGCGCCACACGCCCTCATCGCCGCGGCCGGCGGCATCACAGCCGAGCGAGCCGGCGCCTATGTGGCGGCCGGGGCGCGGGTCATCGTCACCTCGGCGCCCTATGCCGCCAAGCCGCTCGACGTGGCGGTGCGCATCGCCCCGGCTTGAATCGAAATCTCAGAATCGGCACGTTAAAAGCAGGATCTGAGGAGGGGTTAAACGCCGTCATATCAATGACTTGCCGGCATTTCCGGACTCCGAATCGAAACTTGAACTTTTCATACGGTTTCCGGCCGATCAGGCCGGAGAACCGTATTCCGATCGCCGAAAATCCCGTCACGGGACAGGGGATTTTCGGCGAGACCGTTTCCGGTATCCCGAAGGGATCAACCGGAATCCGTATCACGACGCCATCGCCGTGGGTGCCGCGAACGCCGGCCAGGGCGCGCGCTGGGCGGCGTGACTCATCACCGCCTTGAGCGTTGCGAGCGCGATGGCGCGCGGCCGCTCGTCTATGCCGCTCCAGCGCGCCTGCCGGCCGCGCGGGTCGATCTCCAGCAGCTTGGTGCGCGCCGGCACGTGGAGGCCGTCCCGCACCACGCCGCGCAGCACGCCGTCGAACGGCGCCGCCACCGGCGCGCCGTCGAGGTGGCCGACCGGGACCCCCTTGAACACACGGGTGCCGATCTCGATGGCGGTGCGCCAGCGCCCCGCCGCCGGCGCATAGGCGAAGCGCTCGCGGCCGGCATGGCCCAGCCGGGCCGGGATGCCGTCGGCGTCCAGCGTCTTGCCGCTTGTGACCAGGACGCCGGTGCAGGCCGGTCGGGTCTCCACCGCGATGTCGCAGTTGAAGCCGATCCGGAAGCCCGGCCCGAGCCCGACGGTGATGCCGGCGAGGTGGCGCAGATCGGGGGTGACGGCGTATTTCTGCATGCGGCCGTCGACCAGCACGTCGATCGGCCCCTGCACGATGAGGTCGGTCAGGGTGAGGCGGGTCACCGCCACGGTGTTGGGCGCCGCCAGCACCTGCACCAGCTCCGGCCACGTCTCCGCCCTCCGCCCGATGACGGCCTCCAGCACGCAGCGGTCGTCATGGAGCGCGTCGTGGAAAGCCATGGCCCGCCGCATCACCGGCGGGTCCGGATCGTGCGACAGCACCACAGAATAGCCCTGGCGGCGCAGCAGCACGGCGACCGCGGAGGCGATTTCGTTGGTGCCGAGCACGACGGCAAGCGGGCGGCGATGGCGTTGCGGCATGGCGGACTCCCGTCTGTCGCAACAGCAAATGCAAGCCGCGCGCCAAAGCCGGCGCGATATAAATACCAACAATATCAATTGCTTGGGAAAGGGAGGTGAGTCGCCTCCCCAGCCTTGTCGACCCGACACCGTTATATTGTCGGATTACATAACGAACCTGTCGCATATCCGACAAAGCCCCGCCGCCAATTCCGACACGCGGCCGGCGCGTTGGCCCGGCCGCGGTCTCGTGTCGTATGTCAGCCCTTCGAGGCGAGCGGGTCGAGCCGGTCGCGGTTGAGCCGCAGCACCGCCAGATTGAGCGCGAAGGCGAAGGTCACCCAGCCGAGATAGATCACCAGCAGCCACGCCGCGGTGGCGCTGACCTGGGCGAAGGCGATGATGGTGGCCACCAGCGACAGCCACATCGCGCCGGCATCGATCAGCGCCAGGTCGACTCGGTGCCAGCCGAAGAACAGCGGCGACCAGATGCCGTTGAAGAAGATATGCAGCACATAGAGCGCCAGCGGCACCGCGGCGCCGGCGAAGCCCGCCTCGCGCCACACCAGCCAGCCGGCGACGGCGAGCAGCGAATAGAACACCATCCAGGCCGGCGCGAACGCCCAGTTGGGCGGGATCCAGGCCGGCTTGGCGATGGTGCGGTACCATTCGTCCGGGCCGTATTTGGCGCCGGTGGAGGCGGCCGCGAAACACAGCGCGAAGAAGCCGACGAGGGCGAGCAGCGAGGTCATGTCGGTCATGGTCTTCTTAATCCGCTTCTTTTTCGGGTTGTCCGGCGAAGCCCCAGCGTATGATCGACGTCCGGCGCGTCCCAGCGTGTTCAACCTTATACGCGGAGTTACGGGCAATGTCCGGGTCCGGATCGGCCGATCCGGGTAAAATGCCGCACGCACGATGAAAACGGCTCGAAAATCCGCCGGTTCCGAATGGGGAGAGGGGCTGGACAAGGGCGAAGGCGTCGTATACGTGTTCACCATTCCGAGGAATGACGGAGGATGCGCCATGGCTCACGTACAGCCGCGCGTCCTGTCGCCCGGAGGAGTGTAGCTCAACTGGCTAGAGCACCGGTCTCCAAAACCGGGGGTTGGGGGTTCGAGTCCCTCCACTCCTGCCAGCCTCGGCTTCTGCCGGCTCCGGCCCGCAGCAGCCAAGGCGGCGGACCCACGGTCGGTTTCCGGCATCCGAATTGCCGGCTTCCGGCTTCGACCCGGCCTCGGGGCCGATACGAGGCAGCCAGAGCCCGGCGGAGCGGGCGCGGCGGACGTGTCGATCAGACGGAATTGTTCACGCAGACTCGTTCAAGCGGAATCGTTCAAGCGGACATCATGGCGAAGACCAATCCCCTCGAATTCTTGCAGCAGGTCCGCTCGGAGACCGAGAAGGTCACTTGGCCGACGCGCCGGGAGACCGCCATCACTACGGTGATGGTGCTGATCATGGCCGTCGCCTCCGCCGTCTTTTTCATGCTCGTCGACTGGATGATTCGGATCGGCCTGTCGGCGCTGCTGTCGATCGGCGGCTGAAGGTCACGCAGCAATGGCGGCTCATTGGTACATCGTCCACGCTTATTCGAATTTCGAGAAGAAGGTCGCCGAATCGATTCGCGAGCAGGCGGCGAGCCGCGGGCTGAACGATCTGTTCGAGCAGATCCTGGTTCCCACCGAAAAGGTGGTCGAGATCAGGCGCGGCCGGAAGGTCGATTCGGAGCGGAAGTTCTTCCCGGGCTACGTGCTGGTGAAGTGCAGCCTCACCGACGAGGCCTATCACCTCATCAAGAACACGCCGAAGGTGACCGGCTTCCTGGGAGCGGACAAGAAGCCGATCCCGATTTCCGAGGCCGAGGCCAACCGCATCCTGCACCAGATGCAGGAGGGCGTGGAACGGCCCAAGGCGACGATCAGTTTCGAGGTTGGCGAGCAGGTCCGCGTGGCGGACGGCCCGTTCGCCTCGTTCAGCGGCTTCGTCGAGGAAGTCGACGAGGCGAGGTCTCGGCTGAAGGTGGCGGTGTCGATCTTCGGACGGCCCACCCCGGTCGAGCTTGAGTTCGGGCAGGTCGAGAAGCTCTGAGCTTCGACCGGCTCGATGTGGAAGGCGAGGGCGCCGGCCAAGCGTCCGACCCGCACCACGAAACCCTGAATCGGCCGGGCATCCGGCCACGGGAGTGAGAGATGGCAAAGAAAATCACCGGCTACATCAAGCTGCAGGTGGCGGCGGGCGCCGCGACGCCGCAGCCGCCGATCGGCCCCGCGCTCGGCCAGCGCGGCCTGAACATCATGGAGTTCTGCAAGGCGTTCAACGCCAAGACGGCGCAGATGACCAAGGGCACGCCCATCCCGGTCATCATCACCGCCTATCAGGACCGCTCCTTCACCTTCGAGATGAAGCAGCCGCCGGTGTCCTACTTCCTCAAGCAGGCCGCCGGTCTTCAGTCGGGCTCCAAGACGCCCGGTCGCGGCCCCAAGGCGGGGCGCGTCACCGCCGCGCAGATCCGTGAGATCGCCGAGAAGAAGATGGCCGACCTCAATTGCGACTCGATCGAGTCGGCCGCGCGCATGATCGAAGGTTCCGCCCGCTCGATGGGCCTTGAGGTGGTGGGGTAAGGTCATGAGCAAAGCCGGAAAGCGTATCCGCGCCGCCCGCGAGGGCATCGATCGCGCCAAGCTCTACACCCTCCCGGAGGCGGTGGAGCTGATCAAGTCGCGGTCCAAGGCCAAGTTCGACGAGACTGTCGAGGTGGCGCTCAATCTCGGCGTCGACCCGCGCCACGCCGACCAGATGGTGCGCGGCGTCTGCAACCTGCCGAACGGCTCGGGCCGTACGGTGCGCGTCGCGGTGTTCGCGCGCGGCGGCAAGGCCGACGAGGCCAAGGCGGCCGGAGCCGACATCGTCGGCGCCGAGGATCTGCTGGAGATCGTGCAGGGCGGCACCATCGAGTTCGACCGCTGCATCGCCACGCCGGACCTGATGCCGCTGGTCGGCCGCCTCGGCAAGGTGTTGGGCCCGCGCGGCCTGATGCCGAACCCGAAGGTCGGCACCGTGACCATGGACGTGGCCGGCGCGGTGAAGGCGGCCAAGGGCGGCGCGGTCGAGTTCCGCGTCGAGAAGGCCGGCATCATCCATGGCGGCATCGGCAAGGTGTCGTTCACGACCGACAAGCTGGTCGAGAACATCCGCGCCTTCACCGACGCGGTGGTCAAGGCCAAGCCGCCGGGCGCCAAGGGCACATATCTGCAGCGTGTGGCGATCTCCTCGACCATGGGGCCGGGGGTCAAGGTCGAGCCGTCCACAGTGATTGGCGGCGAAAAGGCAGTTTAGGGGCTGACAAACTGCACCAAGAACGCTTATTTGAGAGTTTGGCTCCGGCTTCGGCCGGATGCGCCAAGAGATCCGTCGCCGGGTGATCCCCGGCACGGTGGGGCCGGCGGGCTTGCCCGTCCGGCCTCGTCCTGTCCGAGACTGCAGGTGCCGGCAACGGCCTAATCCTTGAGGGACGAAAAGTTCCTTCTGGGCCTGCACAGACGGGGGATCAGCCGAGCCCGGGCGTGGCCAGCATCTGGCTTTTCCCGGCGATCGGTTCGAACCAGCACCTCGGCCCGCTCGCGGCGCCCGGGGGGACAGGGCAACCCGAGCGCCGACCTGCGAGGCGGACAGCGTTCCGCCGCACAGGCCGGCAGGTGCAACCGGCGGCCGATCCCTGATCGCGCCGCCAACGGAGACGAAGCGTGGATCGCGCGGAAAAGAAGGTCGTCGTCGAGTCGCTCAACGAGGTGTTCAAGGCCTCGGGCGTCGTCGTCGTCGCCCATTATTCCGGCCTCACGGTCGCCCAGCTTCAGAACCTGCGCAAGCAGATGAAGAAGGCCGGCGCCAGCGTGAAGGTCGCGAAGAACCGCCTCGCGAAGATCGCGCTCGAAGGCACGGATGTCGCCACCATCGCGCCCCTGCTCAAGGGGCCGACGCTGATCGCCTATTCGGACGATCCGGTGGCCGCTCCCAAGGCCGCCCTCGATTTCGCCAAGGCTCACGACAAGTTCGTGATCCTGGGCGGCGCGATGGGCAAGACGGCTCTCAATGCCGACGGTGTGAAGGCGCTCGCCTCGCTGCCGTCGCTCGACGAACTGCGTGCGAAGCTGGTCGGCGTCCTCCAGGCGCCCGCCACCAAGTTCGCCCAGCTGTCGAAGGAGCCGTCGGCCAAGATGGCCCGCCTGCTCAAGGCCTATGCCGAAAAGCGCGAAGCCGCGTGAGGCTTCTCGAAACTCCGGTTCGAACCGATAAGGACCATTATCAATGGCTGACCTGAAGAAGATTTACGACGAGCTGTCCGCTCTGACCGTGCTCGAAATGGCCGAGCTGACCAAGCTGCTCGAAGAGGGCTGGGGCGTGTCCGCCGCTGCCGCCGTCGCGGTTGCCGCGGCGCCGGGCGCTGCCGCCGCTGCGGCTCCGGTCGAGGAGAAGACCGAGTTCAACGTGATCCTGGCCTCGGCCGGCGACAAGAAGATCGAGGTCATCAAGGAAGTCCGCGCCATCACCGGTCTCGGCCTGAAGGAGGCCAAGGATCTGGTCGAGGGCGCGCCCAAGCCGATCAAGGAAGGCGTCGGCAAGGAAGAGGCCGACAAGATCAAGGCGCAGCTCGAGAAGGTCGGCGCCAAGGTCGAACTCAAGTGAGACGTCGCGTGCGGCGGCTTCGGGACATCGTTCCGGGGCCGCTGCACGCATTCCGCCCGGCGGCCGGGCGGTGTGGCGTCGCGTCACCGGTTCCGTCGCATCCCGGCGTTTCGGACGATGCGGTGCAGGTGATGCAGTCTCTTGAGTGTCGGATCCGCGTGAGTGTCGGATCCTGCTCTTGAGTGATGAATTTTGAGTGATGGATTTTGCCGGCTTCGAGCCGGTCTCCCGCCGGAGCGCTTCGGCGGGATGCGTGCATAAGGCACCCCGGCCAACCGGGGACGGCGGACCGAGGGTCGCCGCCGACGGAGTTCCCCGCAAGGGGGACGTCGACCCTCCGGCCGGCTCTGCCGGCGAGCAACGAGGACACGATGGCTCAGACGTTCAGCGGTCGCAAGCGTATTCGCAGGTTCTTCGGCGGTATCCGTGAAGTCGCGGAGATGCCCAACCTCATCGAGGTGCAGAAGGCCTCGTACGACCAGTTCCTGCTGGTTGAGGAACCGAAGGGCGGCCGACCCAACGAGGGGCTTCAGGCGGTCTTCAAGTCGGTGTTCCCGATCTCCGACTTCTCGCAGACCGCGATGCTGGAGTTCGTGCGCTACGATTTCGAGCCGCCGAAGTACGACGTCGACGAGTGCCGCCAGCGCGGCATGACGTTCGCCGCACCCCTCAAGGTGACGCTGCGCCTGATCGTGTTCGATGTGGACGCCGAAACCGGCGCCAAGTCGGTCAAGGACATCAAGGAGCAGGACGTCTACACCGGCGACATTCCGCTGATGACGTCGAACGGCACCTTCATCGTCAACGGCACCGAGCGCGTCATCGTCTCGCAGATGCACCGCTCGCCGGGCGTGTTCTTCGACCACGACAAGGGCAAGAGCCACTCCTCGGGCAAGCTGCTGTTTGCCGCCCGCATCATTCCCTATCGCGGCTCCTGGCTCGACATCGAGTTCGACGCCAAGGACATCGTCTATGCGCGCATCGACCGGCGCCGCAAGATTCCGGTGACGAGCCTGCTGTTCGCGCTCGGCCTCGATCCGGAGACCATCCTCAACACCTTCTACCGCCAGGTCCATTACAAGAAGGACCGGGACGGCTGGCGCATGCCGTTCGATCCGGCCCGCTTCAAGGGCTTCAAGGCGACGGCCGATCTCATCGACGCCGACACCGGCGAGGTGGTGGTCGAGGCCGGCAAGAAGCTCAACGCCCGGCAGGCCCGCCTGCTGGTCGAGAAGGGCCTGAAGGCGCTGCGCGCCACCGACGCCGACCTGATCGGCCAGTACCTCGCCGAGGACATGGTCAATCCGCAGACCGGCGAGATCTTCGCCGAGGCCGGCGAGGAGGTGTCCGAGAAGACCCTCAAGACGCTGGTCGATGCGGGCTATGACGAGCTGCCGATGCTCGACATCGACCACGTCAACACCGGCGCCTACATCCGCAACACGCTGGCGATCGACAAGAACTCGGCCCGCGAGGAGGCGCTGTTCGACATCTACCGGGTGATGCGCCCGGGCGAGCCGCCGACGCTGGAAACCGCCGAGGCGATGTTCCACTCGCTGTTCTTCGATCCCGAGCGCTACGACCTCTCCGCGGTCGGCCGCGTCAAGATGAACATGCGCCTCGACCTCGACGCCGACGACTCGATGCGCGTGCTGCGCCGCGAGGACATCCTGGCGGTGGTCAAGACGCTGGTCGAGCTGCGCGACGGCAAGGGCGAGATCGACGACATCGACCATCTCGGCAACCGCCGCGTCCGCTCGGTCGGCGAGCTGATGGAGAACCAGTACCGGCTGGGCCTGCTGCGCATGGAGCGCGCCATCAAGGAGCGCATGTCGAGCGTCGACATCGACACCGTGATGCCGCAGGACCTGATCAACGCCAAGCCGGTGGCGGCGGCGGTGCGCGAGTTCTTCGGCTCGTCGCAGCTGTCGCAGTTCATGGACCAGACCAATCCGCTGTCGGAGATCACCCACAAGCGCCGTCTGTCGGCGCTGGGTCCGGGCGGTCTGACGCGCGAGCGCGCCGGCTTCGAGGTGCGCGACGTCCACACCACGCACTATGGCCGCATCTGCCCGATCGAGACGCCGGAAGGCCCGAACATCGGCCTGATCAACTCGCTCGCCACCTTCGCGCGCGTCAACAAGTACGGCTTCATCGAGACGCCCTACCGCCGCGTGAAGGACGGCCACGTGACGGAGGAGGTGATCTACCTCTCCGCCATGGAGGAGGGGAAGTATTACGTCGCGCAGGCCAACATCCCGCTCGACGCGAACGGCCGCTTCCTCGAAGACCTCGTGGTCTGCCGCCACGGCGGCGACGTGCTGATGGTGTCGCCCGACAAGGTCGACTTCATGGACGTGTCGCCGAAGCAGCTGGTGTCGGTCGCCGCCGCGCTCATCCCGTTCCTTGAGAACGACGACGCCAACCGCGCGCTGATGGGCTCGAACATGCAGCGTCAGGCCGTGCCGCTGGTGCGCGCCGAGGCGCCGCTGGTCGGCACCGGCATGGAGGCGGTGGTCGCCCGCGACTCGGGCGCCGCCATTCCGGCGCGCCGCACCGGCATCGTCGATCAGGTGGACGCCACCCGTATCGTCATCCGGGCGACGGAAGAGACCGACCCGACCAAGCCCGGCGTCGACATCTACCGCCTGCAGAAGTTCCAGCGCTCCAACCAGAACACCTGCATCAACCAGCGTCCGCTGGTGCGGGTGGGCGATCAGGTGAAGAAGGGCGACGTCATCGCCGACGGTCCCTCGACCGAGTACGGCGAGCTGGCGCTCGGCCGCAACTGCCTCGTCGCCTTCATGCCGTGGAACGGCTACAACTTCGAGGACTCGATCCTGCTCTCCGAGCGGATCGTGAAGGATGACGTGTTCACCTCGATCCACCTCGAAGAGTTCGAGGTGATGGCCCGCGACACCAAGCTCGGGCCGGAGGAGATCACGCGCGACATTCCGAACGTGTCGGAAGAGGCGCTGAAGAACCTCGACGAAGCCGGCATCGTCTATATCGGCGCCGACGTGCATGCCGGCGACATCCTGGTCGGCAAGATCACGCCGAAGGGCGAAAGCCCGATGACGCCGGAAGAGAAGCTGCTGCGCGCCATCTTCGGCGAGAAGGCGGCCGACGTGCGCGACACGAGCCTGCGGGTGCCGCCGGGCGTCCAGGGCACGGTGGTCGAGGTGCGCGTGTTCAACCGCCACGGCGTCGACAAGGACGAGCGTGCGCTGGCGATCGAGCGCGAGGAGATCGAGCGCCTCGCCAAGGACCGCGACGACGAATTGGCGATTCTCGACCGCAACGTCTACACCCGCCTTGCCGACATTCTCGACGGCAAGACCGCGGTGGCCGGCCCCAAGGGCTTCAAGAAGGACACCGTGCTGTCGCGCGAGGTCTTCACCGAGTTCCCGCGGGCGCAGTGGTGGCAGTTCGCCTTCGCCGACGACCAGCTCATGAGCGAGTTGGAGGCGATGCGCAAGCAGTACGACGACTCCAAGAAGCGCCTCGAGCAGCGCTTCCTCGACAAGGTCGAGAAGCTGCAGCGCGGCGACGAGCTGCCGCCCGGCGTGATGAAGATGGTCAAGGTCTTCGTCGCCGTGAAGCGCAAGATCCAGCCGGGCGACAAGATGGCCGGCCGCCACGGCAACAAGGGCGTGGTGTCGCGCATCGTGCCGGCGGAGGACATGCCGTTCCTCGCCGACGGCACGCCGGTCGACATGGTGCTCAATCCGCTCGGCGTGCCGAGCCGCATGAATGTCGGCCAGATCCTGGAGACGCATCTCGGCTGGGCCTGCGCCGGCCTCGGCCGCAAGATCGGCCAGGCGGTCGACGCCTACATGGCGCAGAACAACGTCGAGGCGCTGAAGGCGACGGTGAAGGAGGTCTACGCGCCGCACGATCCCTCGATCGCGTCGCTGGACGATCAGGGCTTCGTCGAGCTCGGCCACGGCCTGCGCCGCGGCGTGCCGATCGCCACCCCGGTGTTCGACGGCGCGCACGAGGCGGACATCGAGCACATGCTGGAGCTTGCCGGCCTCGACCGGTCCGGCCAGAGCGACCTGTTCGACGGCCGCACCGGCGAGCAGTTCGACCGCAAGGTCACGGTCGGCTACATCTACATGCTGAAGCTGCACCATCTGGTCGACGACAAGATCCACGCCCGTTCGATCGGCCCGTACTCGCTGGTCACCCAGCAGCCGCTGGGCGGCAAGGCGCAGTTCGGCGGCCAGCGCTTCGGCGAAATGGAGGTGTGGGCGCTCGAAGCCTATGGCGCCGCCTACACCCTGCAGGAAATGCTGACGGTGAAGTCGGACGACGTGGCCGGCCGCACCAAGGTCTACGAGGCGATCGTCCGCGGCGACGACACGTTCGAGGCCGGCATTCCCGAAAGCTTCAACGTGCTGGTCAAGGAAATGCGTTCGCTCGGCCTGAACGTCGAGCTGCAGTCCAGCAAGCCCGTGGCGGCGGAGCAGCTGCCGCCGGCGGCTGAATAAGGCGCGTGCAGAGGCGGGGCGGCCCGGCCGCCCCGCGCCGACCGTAATTTTGAATGTCCGCCGGTGGTCCGGGTCAAGGCGGTGTCCCGGATGAACGGCACAAGGAGACGGTGATGAACCAAGAGGTCTTGAACCTGTTCGGCCCGCAGACCCCGGCGCCGACCTTCGACCAAATTCGGATCTCGATCGCCAGTCCTGAAAAGATCCTGTCCTGGTCGTATGGCGAGATCAAGAAGCCCGAGACCATCAACTACCGGACCTTCAAGCCCGAGCGCGACGGCCTGTTCTGCGCGCGCATCTTCGGGCCGATCAAGGACTACGAGTGCTTGTGCGGCAAGTACAAGCGCATGAAGTACAAGGGCATCATCTGCGAGAAGTGCGGCGTCGAGGTCACGCTGTCGCGGGTGCGGCGCGAGCGCATGGGCCATATCGAGCTGGCCGCGCCGGTGGCCCACATCTGGTTCCTGAAGTCGCTGCCGAGCCGCATCGGCATGCTGATGGACATGACGCTCAAGGATCTCGAGCGCATCCTGTACTTCGAGTACTACGTCGTCATCGAGCCGGGCATCACCACCCTGAAGGAGCGCCAGCTCCTCTCGGAGGAGGACTATCTGCGCGCCCAGGAGGAGTTCGGCGAGGACAGCTTCACCGCGATGATCGGCGCCGAAGCCATCCGCGAGATGCTGAAGGCGCTCGACCTTGAGAAGCTCACGGTCGAGATCCGCCAGGAGATCCAGGAGACCACCTCCGAGCTGAAGCCCAAGAAGCTCGCCAAGCGTCTCAAGCTGATCGAGTCGTTCATCGAATCCGGCAACAAGCCGGAATGGATGATCCTCACCGCCGTGCCGGTGATCCCGCCGGATCTGCGGCCGCTGGTGCCGCTCGACGGCGGCCGCTTCGCGACCTCCGACCTCAACGACCTCTACCGCCGCGTCATCAACCGCAACAACCGCCTGAAGCGGCTGATCGAGCTCAAGGCGCCGGACATCATCATCCGCAACGAGAAGCGGATGCTGCAGGAGGCCGTCGACGCGCTGTTCGACAACGGCCGCCGCGGCCGCGTCATCACCGGCGCCAACAAGCGGCCGCTGAAGTCGCTGTCCGACATGCTCAAGGGCAAGCAGGGCCGCTTCCGGCAGAACCTGCTCGGCAAGCGCGTCGACTATTCCGGCCGTTCGGTGATCGTGGTCGGCCCGGAGCTGAAGCTGCACCAGTGCGGCCTGCCGAAGAAGATGGCGCTGGAGCTGTTCAAGCCGTTCATCTATTCGCGCCTCGACGCCAAGGGCCTGTCGGCCACCGTCAAGCAGGCCAAGAAGATGGTCGAGAAGGAGCGGCCGGAGGTTTGGGACATCCTCGATGAGGTGATCCGCGAGCATCCGGTGCTGCTCAACCGCGCGCCGACGCTGCACCGCCTGGGCATCCAGGCGTTCGAGCCGACGCTGATCGAGGGCAAGGCCATCCAGCTTCACCCGCTGGTGTGCTCGGCCTTCAACGCCGACTTCGACGGCGACCAGATGGCGGTGCACGTGCCGCTGTCGCTCGAGTCGCAGCTCGAGGCGCGCGTGCTGATGATGTCGACCAACAACATCCTGCACCCGGCCAACGGCTCGCCGATCATCGTGCCCTCGCAGGACATCGTGCTCGGCCTCTATTATCTCAGCCTGATGCGCGAGAACGAGCCCGGCCAGGGCATGGCGTTCGCCACCATCGGCGAGATCGAGCACGCGCTCGCCGCCAAGGCGGTGACGCTGCACGCCAAGATCAAGGGCCGCGTGCCGTACATCGACGAGAACGGCGTCGAGGGCACCCGCATCGTCGACACCACGCCGGGCCGCATGCTGCTCGGCGCGCTGCTGCCGCGCCACCCCAAGACTCCGTTCGAGGTCGTCAACAAGCTGATGACCAAGAAGGAGATCTCGGGCGCCATCGATACCGTCTACCGCCACTGCGGCCAGAAGGAGACGGTGATCTTCTGCGACCGCATCATGGCGCTGGGCTTCTACCACGCCTTCCGCGCCGGCATCTCGTTCGGCAAGGACGACATGGTGGTGCCGGCCAAGAAGTGGCCGATCGTCGAGGAAGCGCGCGCTGCCGTGAAGGAATACGAGCAGCAGTACAATGACGGCCTGATCACCCAGGGCGAGAAGTACAACAAGGTGGTCGACGCCTGGGCCAAGTGCACCGACCGCATCGCCGAAGAGATGATGCGCGAGATCCAGTCGGCCAAGCGCGACGAGCTGACCGGCCGCGAAGCCCAGATCAACTCGATCTACATGATGGCCCACTCGGGCGCCCGCGGCTCGCCGGCGCAGATGAAGCAGCTCGCCGGCATGCGCGGCCTGATGGCCAAGCCGTCGGGCGAGATCATCGAGAGCCCGATCATCTCCAACTTCAAGGAGGGCCTCTCCGTGCTCGAGTACTTCAACTCGACGCACGGCGCGCGCAAGGGCCTCGCCGACACCGCGCTCAAGACGGCGAACTCGGGTTACCTCACCCGCCGTCTGGTCGACGTGGCGCAGGACTGCATCATCAATGAGGTGGACTGCGGCACCGAGAACGGCATCAAGGTGCGGGCGATCATCGACGCCGGCCAGGTGGTGGCGTCGCTGGCCAGCCGCGTGCTCGGCCGCACCACGGCCGACGACGTGATGGATCCGGCCACCGGCGAGGTGCTGATCCCGCGCTCGACGCTGATCGAGGAGTCGCAGGTCGAGAAGCTGGTCGCGGCCAACGTCCAGGAGGTCAAGATCCGCTCGGTTCTGACCTGCGAGGCCAAGACCGGCGTGTGCGGCACCTGCTACGGGCGCGATCTCGCCCGCGGCACGCCCGTCAACATGGGCGAGGCGGTGGGCGTCATCGCCGCCCAGTCGATCGGCGAGCCGGGCACCCAGCTCACCATGCGCACCTTCCACATCGGCGGCGCGGCGCAGATCAACGAGCAGTCCTTCATCGAGTCGAATTTCGAAGGCACGGTGAAGTTCCGCAACAAGGCGGTGGCCCGCAACTCGGATGGCGAGCTGATCGCCACCGGCCGCAACATGTCGGTGATCATCGTCGACACCGACGGCAGCGAGCGGGCGATTCACCGCATCCAGTACGGCTCGCGCCTGAAGGTCGACGAGGACGAGAAGATCAAGCGCGGCGCCCGCATCGCCGAGTGGGATCCCTACACCCGCCCGGTGCTCACCGAGGCCGAGGGCACGGTGGCGTTCGAGGATCTTGTCGAAGGCCAGTCGATGGCCGAGACGCTCGACGAATCGACCGGCATCGCCAAGCGCATCGTGACCGACTGGCGCAGCGCCAATCGCGGCGCGGACCTGCGCCCGGCCATCGTGATCAAGGGCAAGGACGGCAAGATCGCCAAGCTGCCGCGCGGCGGCGACGCCCGCTACACCCTGATCCCGGACTCGATCATCGCGGTCGATCCGGGCGCCAAGGTGCAGGCCGGCGACGTGCTGGCCCGCGTGCCGCTGGAAAGCGCCAAGACCCGCGACATCACCGGCGGTCTGCCGCGCGTCGCGGAACTGTTCGAGGCGCGTCGGCCGAAGGATGCGGCGATCATCGCCGAGGTCTCCGGCACCATCCGCTTCGGGCGCGACTACAAGAACAAGCGCCGGCTCACCATCGAGCCGAACGATCCCGAGCTGGAGCCGATCGAGTATCTGATCCCGAAGGGCAAGCACATCCACCTTCAGGACGGCGACATCGTCGAGCAGGGCGACTTCATCGTCGACGGCAACCCGGCGCCGCACGACATCCTGGCGATCAAGGGCGTCGAGGAACTCGCCGCCTATCTGGTCAACGAGATCCAGGAGGTCTACCGGCTCCAGGGCGTGAACATCAACGACAAGCACATCGAGGTGATCGTCCGCCAGATGCTGCAGAAGGTCGAGATCGACGACGCCGGCGAGACCGATCTGATCCAGGGCGAGCAGGTCGATCTGCTCGAGCTGGAAGAGGAGAACGAGAAGGCGATCTCGGCCGGCAAGAAGCCGGCGACCGGGCGCCCGGTGCTGCTTGGCATCACCAAGGCGTCGCTGCAGACCCGCTCCTTCATCTCCGCGGCCTCGTTCCAGGAGACGACGCGCGTGCTGACCGAGGCGGCGGTGGCCGGCAAGGTCGACAATCTCGGCGGCCTCAAGGAGAACGTCATCGTCGGCCGGCTGATCCCGGCCGGCACCGGCGCGGTGATGACCCGCCTGCGCGAGGTGGCGCGCCGCCGCGACGACCTGATCCAGACCGAGCGCGAGAAGGAGACGGCGCCCCAGATCGAGCCGCCGGCGAGCCTGCCGGCCGCGCAATAGAGCGCAACCCGATCTGACTGAATCAGGTCGGGCGCTGCGGGAATATAAGAATATGAGATGCGAGCGGCCGCCTTCGGGCGGCCGTTTGCGTATTGGTGGCCCGCGGCCCCGCCGGCTTGGCGGCCCGCGCCGGATTGCTTACGCTTCATGATGTCGGCCGGCGGCGCTTTCGGGATGCCGGACTCGTGTTCGCCGAGGGCGTCCGGCGCCGCAGGGTGGACACCGGGGGAGGGCGGGACATGATACGGCGGGTCGCAGGGCTGGCGTTCGGGTGTGTGCTGTCGGTTCTCGCTGCGGCGGAGGTCTCCGCCGCCCAGGCGGCCAAGAGGGCGTCCCTGCCGGGCACGCCGATGACCGGCGCCGAGATCCAGGCGTTCGCGGTGGGCGTGCCGCTGGAATCGCTGGGGCCGGACGGCTCGCGCGCGATCATCCAGCATCGGGCCGACGGTACCTCCGTCTACGAGCTGATCCGCGGCGAAAAGCGAACGCGAATCAACGGCATCTGGACGATGCGCGGCAACCAGTTCTGCCGCCGCTTCACCCGGCCGAAAGAGACCGAGACTTGCCTCGATTATCGCCGCATCTCCGACACCAGGGCTGCTGTCTACAGCGGCAAGAAGTTGGTGGCACGCCAGCAACGTCAGCCCTGAGTCGCGTGGCCGGTTGCCGCAAATGCACGCCGAATCCGAATGGAATCGCGCGAGCCGAGGGGCTGGCGCCAGCCCGCGTTGCTGATTCTACCGAGATTCGACTCCGAAACCGGGCCGACGTGGCGGAATTTGCGTCTCCAAAGCTGGTTTCTGCCCGGCTGAACAGCCGAGCTGGAGCGGAATTGCACGGAGAGACGGGCGTTGTGACGGCGTTCCAACGATTTCAGACTTGACGCGCCGCACTGCAGCTTCTAGAACCCGCGGACTTCGGCAGGCGGTCGGCTCCGCCATGTTCGCGCGCCCAGCGTGAACTCAAGGAACCGAGACGCTGCCGCATAAGCCGGCGAAAGCTGAAACCAGGCGTGAGCCTCGGGTGCATTGGCGCAACGGGGAACCGTCGCGTCTCTGTTTGCCAGCGGAACGCTCTCCGCCAATAGGCGGGCGGCGGGTCCGGCGTTTGGTCGTTCGGCAACGAACGGCCGGTTCGCGACGTGCGCGCATGCGCTCGTGGCGGGCGAGTTCGGTCGAGAGGCGAAACAAGAAGGTCCGAAGGCGAACCATGCCGACGATC
This sequence comes from Blastochloris tepida, assembly GCF_003966715.1. Classification (NCBI taxonomy): domain Bacteria; kingdom Pseudomonadati; phylum Pseudomonadota; class Alphaproteobacteria; order Hyphomicrobiales; family Blastochloridaceae; genus Blastochloris; species Blastochloris tepida. Next base: position 1,921,470 of record NZ_AP018907.1, on the reverse strand, counting down.
AATCAGTTGATCCGCAAGCCCCGCGAGGCGAGCGTCTATCGCGAAAAGGCCCGCCATCTGGAGGGCAGCCCGCAGAAGCGCGGGGTCTGCACGCGTGTCTATACGACCACGCCGAAGAAGCCGAACTCGGCGCTCCGTAAGGTCGCCAAGGTCCGCCTGACCAACCACTTCGAGGTGATCGGGTACATCCCGGGTGAAGGCCACAACCTTCAGGAACACTCGGTGGTGATGATCCGCGGCGGTCGTGTGAAGGACTTGCCGGGCGTGCGTTATCACATCCTGCGTGGCGTGCTCGATACGCAGGGCGTCAAGAACCGCAAGCAGCGCCGCTCGAAGTATGGCGCGAAGCGGCCGAAGTAATCGGCGCGTCATCTGGTCGGCGCCCAGCGGGTGCCGACGGGTGGCTGCAGCGTAACGAAGGTCGTTTCGGGCGAGCGTCGCGCCGCCCGAAAGGCCGGACGAAAAAGTTCAGGATCGGGGTGCCCGGGACGAGCCGGGCATGACGAGAAGAGAGAAGGCCCATGTCCCGTCGTCATCGTGCCGAACGCCGCGAAGTGTTGCCCGATCCCAAGTTCGGCAACGTCGTGCTGTCGCGTTTCATGAACTCCGTCATGAAGCAGGGCAAGAAGTCGGTTGCCGAGAAGATCGTCTACGGCGCGTTCGACGTGATCGAGGCCCGTACCAAGGCGAACGCGCTCGGCGTGTTCCAGCAGGCGCTCGACAATGTCATGCCCTCGATCGAGGTGCGCTCGCGGCGTGTCGGCGGCGCTACCTATCAGGTGCCGGTCGAGGTGCGGCCGGAGCGCCGCCAGACGCTGGCGTTCCGCTGGCTGATCGGCGCCTCGCGTAACCGTAACGAAAAGACCATGGTCGAGCGTCTCTCGGCCGAGCTGCTGGACGCTTCCAACAACCGCGGCAACGCGGTGAAGAAGCGCGAAGACACCCACAAGATGGCGGAAGCGAACCGCGCCTTCTCCCACTACCGTTGGTGACGCTGTCAAGCGCGCGCGCCCGTCGAGGACTGTCCCATGCCCCGTAGCCACCCGATTGAGGACTACCGCAATTTCGGCATCATGGCCCACATTGATGCCGGAAAGACCACGACCACGGAGCGGATCCTCTATTATTCCGGCAAGAGCCACAAGATCGGCGAGGTGCACGATGGCGCCGCGACGATGGACTGGATGGAACAGGAGCAGGAGCGCGGCATCACCATCACGTCGGCCGCGACGACCTGCTTCTGGAACGGCAAGCGTCTGAACATCATCGACACGCCAGGGCACGTCGACTTCACCATCGAGGTCGAGCGCAGCTTGCGCGTGCTCGACGGCGCGGTGTGCGTGCTCGACGGCAACCAGGGCGTCGAGCCGCAGACCGAGACGGTGTGGCGCCAGGCCGACAAGTACAACGTGCCGCGCGTCGTGTTCGTCAACAAGATGGATAAGATCGGCGCCGACTTCTACAAGTGCGTCGACGACATCGTCACGCGCGTCGCCGGAAAGCCGGTGTGCCTGCAGCTGCCGATCGGCTCGGAAAACAATTTCCGCGGCGTGATCGACCTCATCCGCATGCGCGCCATCGTGTGGGACGACGAGGCGCTCGGCGCGAAGTACCGCGACGATGAGATCCCGGCCGATCTCGCCGACAAGGCGGCCGAGTATCGCACCAAGCTGATCGAGGCGGCGGTCGAGCTCGACGACGACGCCATGAACGCCTACCTCGAGGGCCAGGAGCCCGACGAGGCGACGCTGAAGCGGCTGGTCCGCAAGGCGGTGGTCGGTCGCGTGTTCAACCCGGTGTTCTGCGGCTCGGCCTTCAAGAACAAGGGCGTGCAGCCGCTGCTCGACGCCGTGGTCGACTATCTGCCGTCGCCGCTCGATCGTGGCGGCATCGGCGGTACCGACCCGCGCACGGACGAGGAAATTGTCCGCAACCCGTCTGACGACGAGCCGACCTCCGTGCTCGCCTTCAAGATCATGGACGACCCGTTCGTCGGCACCATCACCTTCTGCCGCATCTATTCGGGCAAGCTCGAAAGCGGCATGGGCCTGATGAACTCGACCAAGGACAAGCGCGAGCGCGTCGGCCGCATGCTGCTGATGCACGCCAACTCGCGCGAGGACATCAAGGAAGCCTATGCCGGCGACATCGTCGCGCTGGCCGGCCTCAAGGAAGCGCGCACCGGCGACACGCTGTGCGATCCGCTGAAGCCGGTGATCCTTGAGAAGATGGAGTTCCCCGATCCGGTGATCGAGATCGCCATCGAGCCGAAGTCGAAGGCCGACCAGGAAAAGCTTGGCGTGGCGCTGCAGAAGCTCGCGGCCGAGGATCCGTCCTTCCGCGTGTCGACCGACCAGGAGAGCGGCCAGACCATCCTCAAGGGGATGGGCGAACTGCATCTCGACATCAAGGTCGACATCCTGCGCCGCACCTACAAGGTCGACGCCAATGTCGGCGCGCCGCAGGTCGCCTACCGCGAGAAGATCACGCGGGCGACCACGGTCGACTACACCCACAAGAAGCAGACCGGCGGCACCGGGCAGTTCGCCCGCGTCAAGCTGGTGTGCGAGCCGAACGAGCCCGGCAAGGGCTTCGAGTTCGAGAGCAAGATCGTCGGCGGCGCGGTGCCGAAGGAGTACCTGCCCGGCGTCGAAAAGGGCCTGCAGTCCGTGCTGGGGTCCGGCGTGGTCGCCGGCTTCCCGGTGGTGGATCTCAAGGTTCAGCTCGTTGACGGCGCCTATCACGAGGTCGACTCCTCGGCGTTGGCGTTCGAGATTGCTTCGCGCGCAGCGTTGCGCGAGGCGCTTCAGAAGGGCGCTTCGGTTCTGCTCGAGCCGATCATGAAGGTCGAGTGCGTGACCCCGGAGGACTACACCGGCTCGGTCATCGGCGACCTGAATTCGCGGCGCGGGCAGATCCAGGGCCAGGACATGCGCGGCAACGCGGTCGTCATCAATGCGATGGTGCCGCTCGCCAACATGTTCGGGTACGTCAACACTCTGCGCTCGATGAGCCAGGGGCGTGCGACGTTCACCATGCAATTCGATCACTACGAACAAGTACCCTCGAACGTGGCCCAGGAAGTCCAGGCCAAGTTCGCTTGAGACCCATCCGGCCGGACGGATCGACAGGCTGACATCGACGGAGATTACGAGCGATGGCGAAGGAAAAATTTCAGCGGAATAAGCCGCACTGCAACATCGGCACCATCGGTCACGTCGACCATGGCAAGACCTCTCTGACCGCTGCGATCACGAAGGTGCTTGCCGAGACGGGCGGGGCGAGCTTCACCGCCTATGACCAGATCGACAAGGCGCCGGAAGAGAAGGCGCGCGGCATCACGATTTCGACCGCTCACGTCGAGTATCAGACCGACAAGCGCCACTACGCGCACGTCGACTGCCCCGGCCACGCCGACTATGTGAAGAACATGATCACCGGCGCCGCGCAGATGGACGGCGCCATCCTGGTGGTCTCCGCCGCCGACGGCCCGATGCCGCAGACCCGCGAGCACATCCTGCTCGCCCGTCAGGTCGGCGTGCCGGCGCTGGTGGTGTTCATGAACAAGGTCGACATGGTTGACGACCCCGAGCTGCTCGACCTCGTCGAGCTCGAGGTCCGCGAGCTGCTGTCGAAGTACGACTTCCCCGGCGACGACATCCCGATCATCAAGGGTTCGGCGCTGTGCGCTCTCGAGGACAAGAGCCCCGAGATCGGCCGTGACGCGATCCTGAAGCTGATGGAGGCGGTCGACGCCTACATTCCGCAGCCGGAGCGTCCGAAGGATCAGCCGTTCCTGATGCCGGTGGAAGACGTGTTCTCGATCTCCGGCCGCGGCACCGTGGTGACCGGCCGTATCGAGCGCGGCGTGATCAAGGTGGGTGAGGAAGTCGAGATCGTCGGCATCCGTCCGACCACCAAGACCACCGTCACTGGCGTCGAGATGTTCCGCAAGCTGCTCGACCAGGGCGAGGCGGGCGACAACGTCGGCTGCCTGCTGCGTGGCACCAAGCGCGAGGAAGTCGAGCGCGGTCAGGTGCTGTGCAAGCCCGGCTCGGTGAAGCCGCACACCAAGTTCAAGGCTGAGGCTTACATCCTCACCAAGGAAGAGGGCGGCCGTCACACGCCGTTCTTCACCAACTACCGCCCGCAGTTCTATTTCCGCACGACCGACGTGACCGGCGTCGTTCATCTGCCGGAAGGCACGGAAATGGTGATGCCGGGCGATAACGTCTCGATGGAAGTCCACCTGATCGTTCCGATCGCGATGGAAGAGAAGCTGCGCTTCGCCATCCGTGAGGGCGGCCGCACCGTGGGCGCCGGCGTCGTCGCCAGCATCATCGAGTGAGTGTCACGCAGGACGGCGCGCCGGTCCCGGCGCGCCGACTGCACCGGTCTCGCGAACGAAAGCAAGAACGATGAACGGCCAGAACATTCGGATCCGCCTCAAGGCGTTTGATCACCGAATCCTCGACGCCTCGACGCGCGAGATCGTCAATACGGCGAAGCGGACGGGCGCGCAGGTTCGGGGTCCGATCCCGCTGCCGACGCGGATCGAGAAGTTCACCGTGAACCGCTCGCCGCACATCGACAAGAAGAGCCGCGAGCAATTCGAGATCCGTACCCACAAGCGTGTCCTCGACATCGTCGATCCGACACCGCAGACGGTCGATGCGCTGATGAAGCTCGACCTCGCGGCCGGCGTCGACGTCGAGATCAAGCTCTGAGGCGACAGGAAGGAAGAGAGCTATGCGCTCCGGAGTCATCGCCCAGAAGGTCGGCATGACCCGCGTCTTCACCGACGGCGGGGAGCACGTGCCGGTCACGGTGCTGCGAGTCGAGAACTGCCAGGTGGTCGCGCACCGCACCGCCGAGCAGAACGGCTATGTCGCGCTGCAGCTCGGCGTGGGCAAAGCCAAAGTGAAGAACGTCAGCCGGGCCCAGCGCGGTCATTTCGCGCTGGCGAAGGTCGAGCCCAAGCGCAAGCTTGCGGAGTTCCGGGTCAATGCCGACGAGCTGATCCCGGTCGGCGCCGAGCTGACGGTCGATCATTTCGTGGTCGGCCAGTTCGTCGACGTCACCGGCACCTCGACCGGCAAGGGCTTTGCCGGCGGCATGAAGCGCCACAATTTCGGCGGCTTGCGCGCCACCCACGGCGTGTCGATCTCGCACCGTTCGCACGGTTCGACCGGCGGCCGTCAGGATCCCGGCAAGACGTTCAAGAACAAGCGCATGGCCGGCCACATGGGCGCCACCACGGTGACCACCCAGAACCTGCGCGTGGTGCAGACCGACGTCGAACGCGGTCTGATCCTGGTGCAGGGCGCGGTGCCCGGCGTGGACGGCGGCTGGATCATGGTACGCGACGCGGTCAAGCGCGCGCTGCCGCAGGATGCGCCGAAGCCCGGCAAGTTCCGTCTGCCCGAGGGCAACGGCGCTGCGGCTGAGAGCGGGGAGGGCGCGTGATGGAATTGAAGGTCAAGACGCTCGACGGCGGCGAGGCCGGCTCCGTCACGCTCGATGATGGCATCTTCGGGCTTGAGCCGCGCGCGGATATTCTGCACCGCATCGTCACCTGGCAGCTCGCCAAGCGCCAGGCCGGCACGCACAAGGTGAAGAACCGCGCGGAGATCAACCGCACCACCAAGAAGATCTACAAGCAGAAGGGCACCGGCGGTGCCCGTCACGGCTCGGCCCGCGTGCCGCAGTTCCGTGGCGGTGGCCGCGCCTTCGGTCCGGTCGTGCGTTCGCACGCCATCGACCTGCCGAAGAAGGTGCGCGCGCTTGGCCTCAAGCACGCTCTGTCGGCGAAGGCTCGCGGTGATGCCATCGTGGTGCTCGACTCGGCGGCGCTCGCCGAGCCCAAGACCAAGGGGCTGGTGGAGCGGCTGGGCAAGCTCGGGCTTGCCAACGCGCTGGTGGTCGACGGGGCGGAGATCAACACCAATTTCGATCTCGCCGCGCGCAACCTGCCGAACCTCGACGTTCTGCCGGTGCAGGGCATCAACGTGTACGACATTCTGCGGCGTGAGACGCTGGTGCTGACCCGCGCCGCGGTGGAAGCGCTGGAGGCGCGATTCAAATGAGCATCGATCCGCGCCTCTATGACGTCATCGTTGCGCCGGTGATCACCGAGAAGGCGACGATGGCCTCCGAGAACAACCAGGTTGTGTTCAAGGTCGCCAAGACCGCGACGAAGCCGCTGATCAAGGAAGCGGTGGAGAAGCTGTTCGAGGTCAAGGTCGAAGCCGTCAACACGCTGGTCCGCAAGGGCAAGGTCAAGCGGTTCCGCAACCGCCGTGGCGAGCAGTCCGACGTCAAGAAGGCGATCGTGACGCTGGCCGAGGGCCACAAGATCGACGTGACGACGGGTCTGTGAGGCGGCTGGAGGCTTAGAGATGGCTCTTAAAACATTCAAGCCCGTCACGCCCTCGCAGCGCCAGCTCGTGCTGGTCGACCGCTCGGGCCTGTGGAAGGGCAAGCCGGTAAAGGCGCTGACGGTCGGCAAGCCGTCGTCGGGTGGCCGCAACAATATGGGCCGCGTTACCGTGCGGTTCCGTGGCGGCGGCCACAAGCAGTCCTACCGGCTCGTCGACTTCAAGCGCACCAAGCGCGACATGCCGGCGACGGTGGAGCGGCTGGAGTACGATCCGAACCGGTCCGCGTTCATCGCGCTGATCCGCTACGAGGACGGCGAGCTCGCCTACATCCTGGCGCCGCAGCGGCTGTCCGCCGGCGATACGGTGGTGGCCGGTGCGCATGTCGACGTGAAGCCGGGCAACGCCATGCCGCTCAGCTCGGCGCCGGTGGGCACCATCGTCCACAATATCGAGCTGAAGCCGGGCAAGGGCGGGCAGATCGCGCGTTCGGCCGGCACCTATGCCCAGATCGTCGGTCGCGACCAGGGCTATGTGATCGTCCGCCTGAACTCGGGCGAGCAGCGTCTGGTGTCGGGTGCGTGCTACGCCACGGTCGGCGCGGTGTCGAACCCGGATCACATGAACGTTTCGAGCGGCAAGGCCGGCCGCACCCGGTGGCTCGGTTTCCGCCCGCACAATCGCGGCGTGGCGATGAACCCGATCGACCATCCGCACGGCGGCGGCGAAGGCCGCACCTCCGGCGGCCGTCACCCGGTGACGCCGTGGGGCTTCCCGACCAAGGGCAAGAAGACGCGCAGCAACAAGCGGACCGACAAGTTCATCGTGTCGAGCCGCCACGCTCGCAAGAAGAAGTGAGGACAGGGCGATGGCGCGTTCGGTTTGGAAGGGCCCGTTCGTCGACGGCTATCTGCTGAAGAAGGCGGATGCTGCGCGCGGCTCGGGCCGTGCCGAGGTGATCAAGATCTGGAGCCGTCGCTCCACGATCCTGCCCCAGTTCGTCGGGCTCACCTTCGGCGTGTACAACGGCAACAAGCATGTTCCGGTGTATGTGAGCGAGGACATGGTCGGGCACAAGTTCGGCGAGTTCTCGCCGACCCGGACCTTCCACGGCCACGCGGCCGACAAGAAAGCCAAACGGAAGTGAGGCGAGGGCGTCATGGGTAAGCCGGCGCGCGAGCGCACTCTCAATGATAGCGAAGCGATGGCTTCGGCGCGCAATCTGCGCGTCAGCCCGCAGAAGCTCAATCTGGTGGCGGGCCTGATCCGCGGCAAGCGGGTCACGAGCGCGCTGGCGGATCTCGAATTCTCCAAGAAGCGGATCGCCCGCGACGTCCGCAAGTGCCTGGAGTCGGCCATCGCCAACGCCGAGAACAATCACGGGCTCGACGTCGATGATCTGGTCGTTGCCGACGCGCATGTCGGCAAGTCTATGGTCATCAAGCGCTTCGTGCCCCGTGGCCGCGGCCGCGTGGGCCGCATCTTCAAGGCGTTCTCGAACATCACCATCGTCGTCCGCCAGGTCGAGGCGGCGCCGGCCTCCGAGTGAGAGGCGGAGGACATCATGGGTCAGAAGGTCAATCCGATCGGGCTGCGGCTCGGCATCAACCGGACCTGGGACAGCCGCTGGTACGCGCCGAAGGCGGAGTACGGCAAGCTGCTGCACGAGGACATGGAAATCCGGCGTCAGCTTCAGAAGGAGCTGAAGCAGGCTGCGGTGTCGCGCATCATCATCGAGCGTCCGCACAAGAAGTGCCGCGTCACCATCCACTCGGCCCGTCCGGGCGTGGTGATCGGCAAGAAGGGCGCCGACATCGACAAGCTGCGCAAGCGGATCGGTGCGCTCACGAAGTCGGAAGTGGTGCTCAACATCGTCGAGAACCGCAAGCCGGAAGTCGACGCCAAGCTGGTTGCGGAGTCGATCGCCCAGCAGCTTGAGCGCCGCGTCGCTTTCCGCCGCGCCATGAAGCGCGCCGTTCAGTCGGCGATGCGGCTTGGCGCGGAAGGCATCCGCATCAACTGCTCCGGCCGGCTCGGCGGCGCCGAGATCGCCCGCATGGAGTGGTACCGCGAGGGACGCGTGCCGCTGCATACGCTGCGCGCCGACATCGACTACGGCCAGGCGACGGCCTTCACCACCTACGGCACCTGCGGCGTGAAGGTGTGGATCTTCAAGGGCGAGATCCTCGAGCACGACCCGATGGCGCAGGACAAGCGTCTGGCCGAGGCCGAGCCGTCTTCCGGCCGGTCGCGCCGCGACGCGGCTTAACGCGAAGAGAAACGGACGGCGAGCCATGCTGCAGCCCAACCGAACGAAATTCCGCAAGGCCCACAAGGGCCGCATCCGCGGCGTCGCCTCTTCCGGAACGGCCCTCAATTTCGGCCAGTTCGGGCTGAAGGCGCTGGAGCCGGAGCGCGTCACCGCGCGCCAGATCGAGGCCGCCCGCCGGGCGATGACGCGCCACATGAAGCGCGCCGGCCGCGTCTGGATCCGCGTGTTCCCGGACGTGCCGGTGTCGAAGAAGCCGGCCGAGGTCCGCATGGGCTCCGGCAAGGGCGCGCCCGAACTGTGGGTGGTGCGGGTGCATCCCGGCCGCATCCTGTTCGAGATCGACGGCGTGCCGACCGAACTGGCGCGCGAGGCACTGTCGCTGGCCGCCGCCAAGCTGCCGATCAAGACGCGCTTTGTTGCGCGCATCGCCGAATGAGGAGGCTGCCGTGAAGGCGACCGACGTGCGGGCGATGACGCCCGACCAGATCGAGGACGAGGTCCTGAAGCTCAAGAAGGAGCAGTTCAATCTGCGCTTCCAGCGAGCGACCGGACAGCTTGAGAATACCGCGCGGGTGCGCGCGGTGCGCCGCGACATCGCGCGGCTGAAGACCATTGCCGCCGAGAAGCGCGCCCGCGCGTCGGCCAAGGCTTGAGGAGAGGGCCATGCCGAAGCGCGTGCTGGAAGGCACAGTGGTGAGCGACAAGGAAGACAAGACCATCGTGGTCCGTGTCGAACGTCGCTTCACCCATCCGGTGCTGAAGAAGACCGTCCGGCGGTCGAAGAAGTTCCACGCCCATGACGAGGCGAACAAGTTCAAGGTCGGCGACACCGTGGCCATCATGGAGCACGCCCCGATCTCGAAGCTGAAGCGCTGGATCGTGGTCGAAGACGAGAGCAAGTGACGGCATTTTCCGTCGAACAATAAGAATCCCCGCGAGGCACCCATTTTGAGTGTCGCGCGACCGCGAGAGGACGGTGCGTCATGATTCAGATGCAGACCAATCTCGACGTGGCGGACAATTCCGGCGCGCGCCGTGTCATGTGCATCAAGGTGCTGGGCGGCTCGAAGCGCAAGTACGCCCATGTCGGCGACATCATCGTGGTGTCGGTCAAGGAGGCGATCCCGCGCGGTCGCGTCAAGAAGGGCGACGTGATGAAGGCGGTCGTCGTGCGCACCGCCAAGGACATCCGCCGCCCCGACGGATCGGTGATCCGCTTCGACCGCAACGCCGCGGTCCTGATCAACAATCAGAAGGAGCCGATCGGCACCCGTATCTTCGGACCGGTGCCGCGCGAGCTCCGCGCCAAGAACCACATGAAGATCATCTCGCTCGCCCCGGAGGTGCTGTGATGGCGGCGAAAATCCGCAAAGGGGACAAGGTCGTCGTGCTGACCGGGCGCGACAAGGGCCGGTCCGGCGAGGTGATCGAGGTGCGCCCGAGCGAGGGCCGCGCCCTGGTGCGTGGCGTCAACGTCGTGAAGCGCCATCAGCGCCAGACCCAATCCCAGCAGGGCGGCATCGTCTCGAAGGAGGCGCCGATCCAGCTTTCGAACCTCGCGGTCGCCGACCCCAAGGACGGCAAGCCGACCCGCGTCGGTTTCCAGGTGCTTGATGACGGCCGCAAGGTGCGCATTGCCAAGCGGTCGGGAGAACGGATCGATGGCTGACAAGAATCCGAAGGACGGCGCCAAGGCGCCGAAGAAGGACAAGGCTCCCGAGAAGGGCGCGAAGGCGGCCGCCAAGGCGCCGCGCGCCGAGGGCGGCGAGGCGGTCGTGATCCCGACGCCGCGGCTGAAGACCTACTATGAGGAGGTCATTCGGCCGAAGCTGATCGAGGAGTTCGGCTACAAGAACAAGTTCGAGGTGCCGGCCATCGAGAAGGTCGTCCTCAACATGGGCGTGGGCGAAGGCACGGCCGACCGCAAGAAGGTCGAGAACGCGGCCAGCGACCTCGGGCTGATCGCCGGCCAGAAGCCGGTGATCACCAATGCGCGGAAGTCGATCGCCACGTTCAAGCTGCGCGAGGGCCAGGCGATCGGCGCCAAGGTCACGCTGCGCAGCACGCGGATGTACGAGTTCCTCGACCGTCTCGTGACCATGGCTCTGCCGCGCGTGCGGGACTTCCGGGGCCTGTCGCCGAAGAGCTTCGACGGGCGCGGCAACTACGCGCTCGGTCTCAAGGAGCACATCGTGTTCCCGGAGATCAACTACGACAAGGTCGAGCAGATTTGGGGTCTCGACATTGTCGTCTGCACGACCGCGCGCACCGACGAGGAAGCGCGCGCGCTGCTTCGCCACTTCAATTTCCCCTTCCGGCAGTGAGACAAGCGTCTCAGACGCGGAACACGGAGTGACACATGGCCAAGACCAGTGCCATCGAGAAGAACAAGCGCCGGCGCAAGCTGGCTGAGCAGTATGCGCCCAAGCGCGCGAGGCTGAAGGCGATCGCCGACGACAAGTCGCTGCCGATCGAGGAGCGCTTCGCCGCCCGGCTCAAGCTGGCGGAACTGCCGCGCAACTCTTCGAAGGTGCGCATCCGCAACCGCTGCGAGGTCACCGGGCGTCCGCGGGCGAACTACCGCAAGCTCAAGGTGAGCCGCGTCGCGCTGCGTGAGCTCGGCTCGCAGGGGCTGATCCCCGGGCTCGTCAAGTCGTCCTGGTGAGGAGGGTCGCGTCATGTCGAATGATCCGATCGGGGACATGATCACCCGTATCCGTAACGCCCAGATGCGCCGCCGCAACTCGGTGTCGACGCCGGGCTCGAAGCTGCGCATGCGCGTGCTGGACGTGCTGAAGTCCGAGGGCTTCATCCGCGGCTACACCACCACCGAGCACGCCTCGGGCCGCACGGAGTTCGAGGTCGAGCTGAAGTATTTCGACGGCCAGCCGGTGATCAAGAGCATCGACCGCGTGTCGAAGCCGGGCCGCCGCGTCTACGCTTCCGTCGACACGCTGCCGCACGTCATGAACGGTCTCGGCATCGCCATCATCTCGACGCCCAAGGGCGTGATGGCCGATCACGAGGCGCGCTCGCTGAATGTCGGCGGCGAAATCCTCTGCACCGTGTTCTAAGCGGGGGAGGGATCAGCATGTCTCGAATTGGTAAGAAGGCGGTGCCGGTGCCGGGTGGCGTGACTGCCCAGGTCAACGGCCAGACCGTCAAGGTCAAGGGTCCGAAGGGCGAACTGTCGGTGGTTCTGGTCGACGAGGTCGAGGTCACCCTCGACGGCGCCCAGATCCACGTGAAGCCGCGCCAGGACACTCAGCGCCACCGCGCGATGTGGGGCCTGTCCCGCACTCTGGTGAACAACCTCGTGGTTGGCGTCACCAAGGGCTACGAGGACAAGCTCGAAATCACCGGCGTCGGCTATCGCGCTGCGGTGCAGGGCAAGAACCTGCAGCTCGCGCTCGGCTATTCGCACGACGTGATCTATCCGATCCCCGAAGGGATCCAGATCGCGACGCCGAAGCCGACCGAGATCGTGGTGTCGGGCATCGACAAGCAGAAGGTCGGGCAGGTCTCGGCCGAGATCCGCGAGTTCCGTCCGCCGGAGCCCTACAAGGGCAAGGGCGTGAGGTACGCCGGCGAATTCATCTTCCGCAAGGAAGGCAAGAAGAAGTAACGGGGCGCTGACATGGCCAAGAACTCTCTCGTCACGGCCCGCCGCGTTCACCGCGTGCGCCGTGCCCTCAAGGCGGCGGCGAACGGCCGGCCGCGGCTGTCGGTGCACCGCTCGGGCTTGCACATCTACGCCCAGGTCATCGACGACGCGCAGGGCGTCACGCTGTGCGCGGCCTCCTCGCTGGAGAAGGACCTGCGCGCGACGCTGAAGACCGGCGCCAACATCGCCGCCGCCAAGACGGTGGGCAAGCTGGTCGCCGAGCGCGCCGTCGCCAAGGGTGTCAAGCAGGTTGTGTTCGACCGCGGCGCCTTTCTTTATCATGGGCGCGTGAAGGCGCTCGCCGAAGCGGCCCGCGAGGGCGGCCTGGAATTCTGACGGATTCGAGGGGACGGGACGTCCCGAGGAGATAGACTGAAATGGCGAGAGAGCGTCAGCGCGATCGGGATCGTGATCGCGAAGACCGCGACAGCGGCTTCGTCGACAAGCTCGTCCACATCAATCGCGTCGCCAAGGTGGTGAAGGGTGGTCGTCGCTTCGGCTTCGCCGCGCTCGTCGTCGTCGGCGACCAGAAGGGCCGCGTCGGCTTCGGTCACGGCAAGGCGCGCGAGGTTCCGGAAGCGATCCGCAAGGCCACCGAGTCGGCCAAGCGGGCGATGATCCGGGTGCCGCTGCGCGAAGGCCGCACGCTGCACCACGACATCGCCGGCCATCACGGTGCCGGCCGCGTGTTCCTGCGTGCCGCCCCGGCCGGTACCGGCATCATCGCCGGCGGCCCGATGCGCGCGGTGTTCGAGACGCTCGGCATGGCCGACGTGGTGGCCAAGTCGATGGGGTCCTCGAACCCCTACAACATGGTGCGGGCGACCTTCGACGCGCTGAAGCGCCAGGACAATCCGCGCTCGGTCGCGGCGCGCCGCGGCCTCAAGGTGTCGGCCCTGCAGAGCCGCCGCCGCGACGTCGACGCCGAGGCGACCGACTGAGCAGACACCGGCGCCATCCGCCGCAGAATCGGTTACCGGTTCTTCAGCGGATGTTGCGCTGAAATGACAATTGGGAGCGACCGGTCCGGCTGAGCCGGGTTGGGGACCGCTCGGGACGAACGGAGCCGCAAATGGCCAACCCCGCGGAGAACACCGTCACGGTCGAGCAGACCGGCAGCCCGATCCGGCGCCGGCAGGATCAGCGCGCCACGCTGATCGGCCTCGGCCTCAACAAGATCGGGCGCCGCCGCACGTTGCCGGATACTCCGTCCGTGCGTGGCATGATCGACAAGGTCGCGCACCTCGTGCGCGTGGTTAAGGGCGCTTGAGAGGCGCGCGCGCGGAGATCAAGCGATGAAACTCAACGAGATCAAGGACAATGCCGGCGCGCGCAAGTCGCGTCTGCGGGTGGGCCGCGGCATCGGCTCCGGCATGGGCAAGACCGGCGGTCGCGGCGGCAAGGGCCAGACCGCGCGTTCGGGCGTGCGCATCAAGGGCTTCGAGGGCGGCCAGATGCCGCTGCACCGGCGCCTGCCGAAGCGCGGCTTCAACAACATTTTCCGTCTCGACTACAACGAGCTGACGCTGGAGCGGCTGCAGCGGGCGCTGACGGCCGGCAAGCTCGACACGTCGAAGCCTGTGACGGTCGCCGAGCTGGTCGAGGCCGGCGTGCTGCGCCGTGCCAAGGATGGCGTTCGGCTGCTCGCCACCGGCGAGCTGACCGCCAAGGTCGACCTCGTGGTCAATCACGCCACCACGGCGGCGCGCGCGGCCGTCGAGGCGCAGGGCGGCTCGGTCACGCTGATCGAGAAGCCGGCCGCCGTGGCGGAGACGGCTTGAGCTCCCGGCTTGCGGACCTCATCTGAAGCGAGCAGAGAGAGCAGGAGCGCGGGTCATGGTGTCGGCGGCTGAACAGCTCGCAGCGAACTTGAATTTCTCGGCTCTCGGCAAGGCCGAGGAGCTCAAGCGGCGCATCTGGTTCACGCTCGCCGCACTGGTGGTGTACCGGCTCGGAACCCACATTCCGCTGCCGGGCATCGACCCGCAGGCCCTGGCTGACCTGTTCAAGCAGCAGCAGGGCGGCATTCTCGGCATGTTCAACATGTTTGCGGGCGGCGCGGTGGGCCGAATGGCCATCTTCGCCCTCAACATCATGCCGTACATCTCGGCCTCGATCATCATCCAGCTTCTGACCTCGGTGTCGCCGACGCTGGAGGCGATCAAGAAGGAAGGCGAGCAGGGCCGGAAGCAGCTCAACCAGTACACGCGCTATCTCACCGTCGTGCTGGCCGGTTTCCAGGCCTGGGGCATCGCGCTCGGCTTGCAGAGTTCGGGCAATGTGGTGTCGCAGCCCGGCATGTTCTTTTTGATCTCGACCACGATCACGCTGGTCGGCGCCACCATGTTCCTGCTGTGGCTCGGCGAGCAGATCACCGCGCGCGGCGTCGGCAATGGGGTGTCGCTGATCATCTTCGCCGGCATCGTCGCGGAGCTGCCGGCGGGCATCGCCAGCACCCTCGAACTCGGCCGCCAGGGCGCGATCTCCACCGCGCTGATCCTGATCATCCTGGCGATGGCTGCGGTCGTGGTCGCCTTCGTGGTGTTCATGGAGCGCGCGCAGCGCCGGCTGCTGATCCAGTACCCGAAGCGTCAGGTCGGCAACCGCATGTTCGAGGGCCAGTCCTCGCACCTGCCGCTGAAGCTGAACACGGCCGGCGTCATTCCGCCGATCTTCGCCTCCTCGCTGCTGCTGCTGCCGGTGACGGCGGCCAATTTCAGCGCCGGGCAGAGCGGCGGCTGGCTGACCACCGTCACGTCGCTGCTCGGCCACGGACAGCCGCTGTTCATGGTGCTCTATGTGGCGATGATCGTGTTCTTCACGTTCTTCTACACGGCCATCGTGTTCAATCCGCAGGAGACAGCCGACAATCTCAAGAAGTATGGCGGCTTCATCCCCGGCATCCGCCCGGGCGAGCGGACGGCGGAATACATCGACTATGTGCTGACGCGGATCACCGTGGTGGGCGCGATCTATATCGCCCTGGTGTGCGTGATCCCGGAAATCCTGGTCTCCTACGCCGCGGTTCCCTTCTATCTCGGGGGAACGTCGCTCCTGATCGTGGTCAGCGTGACCATGGACACGGTCTCCCAGGTTCAGGGCCACCTCTATGCCCACCAATACGGAGACCTCATCAAGAAAGCGAACCTGAAGGGGAGACGTCGATGAGGCTGGTGCTGTTGGGACCGCCGGGGGCGGGCAAGGGCACGCAAGCGCAGCGCCTGACGGCACGCCACGGCATCGTTCAGTTGTCGACGGGGGACATGCTGCGGGCCGCGGTGGCGGCGGGCACGCCGGTCGGCCTGAAGGCCAAGGACATCATGGCCCGCGGCGAGCTGGTCCCGGACGAGGTGGTGGTGGCCATCGTCGCCGACCGGATCGACCAGGACGACTGCAGGAACGGCTTCGTGCTCGACGGCTTTCCGCGCACCCCCGGCCAGGCCGAGGCGCTGGGCCGGATGCTGGCGGAGAAGGGGCTGAAGCTCGACGGCGTGGTCGAGCTGGTCGTCGACCACTCGGCCCTGGTGAAGCGAATCGAGACTCGCGTCGCCGAGATGACGGCGCGCGGCGAAGCGGTTCGCGCCGACGACAATCCGGAGGCGCTGAAGCAGCGGCTGAGCGCCTACACGGCCCAGACCGCGCCGCTGTCGGACTACTACCGCACGAAGGGTCTCCTCAAGGAGGTCGACGGCATGAAGACCATCGACGAGGTGACCGAAGCGATCGGCCAGGTTCTCGGCGCGGTCGCCGCAAGAGGTTGACGGACCTCGCAACTGACAGTATGACCCGGCACAGCATTTGGACGGCGCCGGGTCTTCCGAGGAGGGCCGGGTGCCGCGTACCCGTTTCGCCGGTCCTCTTCGGGCGCACGACACCCAGAAGACCGGCCGCCATGAGATCAGCGGCTCGGTTGCCGCAGGAGAAGAACCGTGGCCCGCATCGCAGGCGTCAATATTCCGACCAACAAGCGCGTCGTCATCGCGCTGCAGTACATTCACGGCATCGGGCCCAGGAAGGCGCAGGAGATCACCGAGAAGGTCGGCATTCCGGCCGAGCGTCGGGTGAACCAGCTCACCGACCAGGAAGTGCTGCAGATTCGCGAAACCATCGATCGTGACTATATGGTCGAGGGTGATCTGCGCCGTGACGTGCAGCTCAACATCAAGCGGCTGATGGATCTCGGCTGCTATCGCGGCCTGCGCCATCGCCGCGGCCTGCCGGTGCGCGGCCAGCGCACCCACACCAATGCCCGCACCCGCAAGGGTCCGGCCAAGCCGATCGCCGGCAAGAAGAAGTGATGCGGGGTCCGGCCCGCAGGGCCGGAGCGCCACATCACAGCCGCCGGAAATCGCGGCAGCGCGGGGTTTCGGCGGGACCGTTTCCGGTGTCCCTTCGCGATTCGCCGGAAACCATCTGATCTCTGCCGCGGCGGTGTCCGCGGCAGCGGTGTTCCCCGGGCGGGCGTCGCTGCGCCCGGGAGGCGAGGGGGCCGCAGTCGGCGCCTCGTCGGAACGTATCGCAATGTATCGACCGGTCCGTGCCGGTCGAGGATGACCTCAATCCCGAGCGCCTGGCA
This sequence comes from Blastochloris tepida, assembly GCF_003966715.1. Taxonomy (NCBI): domain Bacteria; kingdom Pseudomonadati; phylum Pseudomonadota; class Alphaproteobacteria; order Hyphomicrobiales; family Blastochloridaceae; genus Blastochloris; species Blastochloris tepida. The sequence goes on along the minus strand of NZ_AP018907.1, from coordinate 1,904,581 downwards.
CGACGGGCGCGCCTGAAGGATCAAGACCATGGCCAAGGAAGCCACCGGCCGCGTCCGCCGTCGCGAACGCAAGAACATCGCCTCCGGCGTCGCGCACGTGAACGCCTCGTTCAACAACACGATGATCACCATCACCGATGCGCAGGGCAACACGATTGCCTGGTCGTCGGCCGGCCAGATGGGATTCAAGGGCTCGCGCAAGTCGACCCCGTACGCCGCCCAGGTCGCGGCCGAGGATTGTGCCCGCAAGGCGGCCGAGCACGGCATGCGCACGCTGGAAGTCGAGGTGGCGGGGCCGGGTTCGGGCCGCGAATCGGCGCTGCGCGCCCTGCAGGCGGCGGGCTTCACCGTGACGTCGATCCGCGACGTGACGCCGATCCCGCACAATGGTTGCCGGCCGCGCAAGCGCCGCCGCGTCTGATCCCGTGCACGCCGTGGCGTGCCCCCCGTATGCCCGCGGGCCAAAGATCGGTCCGCCGCCCACTGAAGGGTGAGACCCCGTGATCCACAAGAACTGGCAAGAGCTCATCAAGCCCGAAAAGCTGCAGGTGCAGCCCGGACCGGATGCTCGGCGCATTGCGACGGTGATCGCCGAGCCGCTGGAACGTGGCTTCGGCACCACCCTCGGCAACGCGCTGCGCCGGATCCTGCTGTCCTCGCTGCAGGGCGCGGCGGTGACCAGCGTCCACATCGACGGCGTCCTGCACGAGTTCTCCTCGATTCCGGGCGTGCGCGAGGATGTCACCGACATCGTGCTCAACATCAAGGATGTCGCCATCAAGATGCAGGGCGACGGACCCAAGCGCATGGTCGTGCGCAAGTCCGGCCCCGGCGTGGTGACGGCGGGCGACATCCAGACGGTGGGCGACATCACCATCCTCAATCCGGACCTCGTGCTGTGCACCCTCGACGAGGGCGCCGAGATCCGGATGGAGTTCACGGTGGCCACCGGCAAGGGCTACGTCGCGGCCGACCGCAACCGGCCCGAGGACGCGCCGATCGGCCTGATCCCGGTCGACAGCCTCTATTCGCCGGTCAAGAAGGTGTCCTATCGGGTCGAGAACACCCGCGAGGGCCAGATCCTCGACTATGACAAGCTGACCATGACGGTCGAGACCAACGGCGCCCTGTCGCCGGATGACGCGCTGGCCTATGCCGCGCGCATCCTGCAGGACCAGCTCGACATCTTCGTCAACTTCGAGGAGCCCAAGCGCGCGGTCGAGACGCCGGCCATCCAGGAGCTGCCGTTCAACCCGGCGCTGCTCAAGAAGGTCGACGAGCTCGAATTGTCGGTGCGCTCGGCCAACTGCCTGAAGAACGACAACATCGTCTATATCGGCGACCTGATCCAGAAGACCGAGGCGGAGATGCTCCGCACGCCGAACTTCGGGCGCAAGTCGCTGAACGAGATCAAGGAAGTGCTGGCGGCGATGGGCCTGCACCTGGGCATGGAAGTGCCCGGCTGGCCGCCCGAGAACATCGAAGACCTCGCCAAGCGTTTCGAAGACCACTATTGAACATCAGCCCCGGTTTACCGGGAAGAAGGGGCGGCCGGACCTCCGGTCGAGAGCAACATGAACCACGGCAAGGCCGGACGGCGCTTCAACCGGAGCAGTGAGCACCGCAAGGCGATGTTTGCCAACATGGCCGCGGCGCTGATCAAGCACGAGCAGATCCTCACCACCCTGCCCAAGGCCAAGGACCTTCGGCCGGTGGTCGAGAAGCTGATCACGCTTGGCAAGCGCGGCGACCTTCACGCCCGCCGTCAGGCGATCGCCCAGGTGCGCGACGTCGCGATGGTCAAGAAGCTGTTCGACGTCATCGGCCCGCGCTATGCCGGCCGCAATGGCGGCTACTGCCGCATCGTCAAGGCAGGCTACCGCTTCGGCGACTGCGCCCCGGTGGCGGTGATCGAGCTGGTCGACCGCGACGTGACCGCCAAGGGCAAGGACTCCGGTCCGGCCGAGACCGCGGCGGCGGCGTGAGCGCGCTGACGAAATTACGATCGGATTGAGGCGGCTTCGGCCGCCTCTTTTGCATCCGGCCGGCGACGTTCGTGCGGATCCCGCATCGGCAGCAATAATCCTTGCCCGCCGGCCGGGACCGTGGTTCCTGGCCTCGCCCGCGCCGCCGGCGGCCGAGCATCCGCGTGTGCGGATGCCGGGGCCGGATCACGGGGGCCGTGCTGACCTCACGAGGGGAGTCGTATCATGGTGAATTGGCTGGTCTTGGGCGTCGTTCTTGGTCTGATCACACCGCTTGCGGTGATCCCAGGCACGCTCCGCAAAATCTATGACGAAGACGGCCAGTGGGCCGCCGCGAAGCTGTACCTCATCCTGGCGACGATTTCCGTGATCGGCATGCTGTTCTTCACCTTCGTCGCCGCGAATATCCTGCTGGCGGAATAAGACACCACCCGGCGGCATCCGCTGCATCCCTCGCGGCGGCGGGTGGCCGGGGATCGTCCCGACGCAGCACGCCGGACTGGTCCGGAGCGTCGGGCCGGAGGTGCGCGCGCCGCAGCACAGCATGTCCGGCACGGCCATCCGCTCGGCGGCCGGCGCCGCGACCGGCGGCGCCTTGCGGGCGCGGCCTTTTTTCGGACATCGGATGCCATATATCGTTGCCGGACTTGTCTGCGCAGAGGGCGGGAGTCGGCGTCCTGGCAGGGAATGCGACACGGCAGCCTGATTGGGTGTCCGCCGATCCGACGGAGCCGGCCGGGCACCGCACGATCCTGATACGGTTTCCGGCCCGAAGGGCCTTCGAGCCGTATGCCGTTCGACGAAAAATCCTCATCCGATCAAGGATTTTTCGGCGAGACCGTTTCCGGTATCCGAAGGGATCGACCGGTTTTCGTAGGGTCTGTCGCGCTGTCCGCCACGCCGGCATCCGCATCTGCGAAACGTGCTCTCGGGCATTGCTGCTCTCGGGCTTTCTGGCGCCGCGGCCCCATGCCGGCGGCGCGGCATTCCGAATCCAGGCTGACACCATGCCGTGCCAACGTTCAGTCCGTCCTCTCGCCGCCTGCCTCGCGGCCGTTGTCACCCTCTTCGTTCTGGCCGGCACCGCCCAGGCGCAGATGCCGCAGCGTGTCGCGCCGGACTCGCGCCAGCAGGTGATGCTGTCGTTCGCGCCGGTGACGGCGAAGACCGCGCCGGCGGTGGTCAATGTGTTCGCGCTCAAGACCAAGCCTCAGGGCGGCCATCCCTTCATCGACGATCCCTTCTTCCGCCGGTTTTTCGGCGACCGTGGCTTCGGCGTGCCGCGCGAGCGGGTGCAGCGCTCGCTCGGCTCGGGCGTGATCGTCGATCCGCGTGGGCTGGTGGTCACCAACCACCACGTCGTCGAGGGGGCGGACGAGGTGCGGGTGGTGCTGGCAGACAAGCGCGAGCTGGCGGCCGAGATCGTGCTGCGCGATCCGCGCACCGACCTTGCGGTGCTGCGGATCAATGAGGGGGCGCCGTTCGCGGCGATCGATCTGGCGGATTCGGATGCGCTGCAGGTCGGCGACCTCGTGCTGGCGATCGGCAATCCGTTCGGCGTCGGCCAGACGGTAACGCAAGGCATCGTCTCGGCGCTGGCCCGCAGCCAGGTCGGCATCAGCGACTTCCAGTCCTTTATCCAGACCGACGCCGCCATCAATCCCGGCAATTCGGGCGGCGCGCTGGTCGACATGTCGGGCCGGCTGGTCGGCATCAACACGGCGATCTTCACCCGCTCGGGCGGCAGCCACGGCATCGGCTTCGCCATTCCGTCCAACATGGTCCGGGTGGTGGTGGAGTCGGCCAGGAGCGGCGGCAAGCAGGTGAAGCGGCCGTGGCTCGGCGCCCGGCTGCAGACGGTGACGGCGGATATTGCCGAGAGCCTCGGCCTGCCGCGGCCGACCGGCGCGCTGGTGGCGGACGTGCCGAACGGCACCCCGGCCGCCAAGGCCGGGCTGAAGCGCGGCGACGTGGTCGTCGCCATCGACGGTCAGGCGGTGGACGATCCCGACGGGCTCGGCTTCCGGCTGGCCACCCGTCCGGTCGGCGGCAAGGCGGTGCTGACCGTGCGCCGCGGCGCGAACGAGATGCCGCTGCCCATCGGCCTGGAGGCGCCGCCGGAGGGCAGCTCGCGCGACGCCGTGGTCATCAAGTCGCGCTCGCCCTTTGCCGGCGCCACGGTGGCCACGCTCGACGCCGCCCTGGCCGACGAGCTGCGTCTGCCCTTCACCGGCGAAGGCGTGGTGGTGGTGGTGAAGGTGGAGCCCGGCTCGCCGGCCGACAATCTCGGCTTCCAGCCCGGTGACGCCGTGCTGCAGGTCAATGGGCGCGATATCGCCACGCCGCAGGAGCTGGAGCGCATCTTCCGCGCCGGCGCCCGGCTGTGGCGGCTGGTGGTGCAGCGCGAAGGCCGCGCCATCCAGATGGTGCTTCCCGGCTGAGCGGGGAGCGCGCCATGCCCCGCCGCCCCGAGCCGACGCCCTCGCTGTTCACGGCCGCGGGCCTTGAAGCCGAGGCGCCGCGGCCGCTGGCCGACAAGCTGCGCCCGACCAAGCTCGCCGAGGTGGTCGGCCAGGATCATCTGGTCGGGCCGGATGGGGCGCTGACCCGCCTCCTTGCCTCGCGCTCGCTCGGCTCGCTGATCTTCTGGGGACCGCCCGGCACCGGCAAGACCACGGTGGCGCGCCTCTTGGCCCAGGAGACCGACCTGCACTTCGAGCAGATCTCGGCGATCTTCACCGGCATCGCCGACCTCAAGAAGGTGTTCGAGGCGGCGCGCGGCCGGCGGCAGGTCGGGCAGGGCACGCTCTTGTTCGTCGACGAGATCCACCGCTTCAACCGCGCCCAGCAGGATGCCTTCCTGCCGGTGGTCGAGGACGGTACGGTGACGCTGGTCGGCGCCACCACCGAGAACCCGTCCTTCGAGCTCAATGCCGCGCTGCTGTCGCGGGCACGGGTGCTGACGTTCCAGCCGCTGGATAAGACGGCAATTGAACATCTCCTCGCAAGAGCCGAGAATATAGAGGGAAAGCCGCTTCCGCTCGACGGTGCGGCGCGGGTTGCGCTGATCGGCATGGCCGATGGCGACGGCCGCGCAGCGCTGACGCTGGCGGAGGAGGTCTGGCGCGCCGCCAAGCCGGGCGAGACGTTCGATACCGCCGGCCTCACCGGCGTGGTGCAGCGGCGCGCCCCGATCTACGACAAGGATCGAGAAGGTCACTACAACCTCATATCGGCGCTGCATAAATCGGTCCGGGGCTCGGACCCGGACGCGGCCCTGTATTACCTCGCGCGGATGCTCGATGCCGGCGAGGAGCCGCTGTTCCTGGCGCGGCGCATCGTGCGCATGGCGGTCGAGGACATCGGGCTGGCCGACCCGCAGGCGCTGGTGGTCGCCAACGCCGCCAAGGACGCCTACGACTTTCTCGGCTCGCCGGAGGGCGAGCTGGCGATCGCCGAGGCGGTGATCTACATGGCCACCGCGCCGAAATCGAACGCCGCCTACAAGGCGTTCGGTGCCGCCCGCCGCGTCGCCAAGCAGGCGGGATCTCTCATGCCGCCCAAGCACATCCTCAATGCACCGACCAAACTGATGCAGGAGGAGGGCTACAGCGCCGGCTACCTCTACGACCACGACACGCCCGAAGGCTTCTCCGGCCAGGACTATTTCCCAGAGGAGCTTGGCCGGCAGAACTTCTACCGGCCGGTCGAGCGCGGCTTCGAGCGCGAGTTGAAGAAGCGGCTCGACTACTGGGCCAAGCTGCGCCGCGAGCGCGGCGGGGAATAGACGGGTGGGGGGATGGACGGCTTGGGCGTGCCGTGCGCCAGCTTGCGGACTAGTATCAATTTTGGTACATCGTTGTTGACGTAATGCCCGAACTTCCGAAACCTTTGCCACTGATGTTCTGGCGAACGGCTGCAGGTCGTGAGCCGGTGAGAGACTGGCTTACGGAGCTGCCGCGCGAGGATCAGCGGATTATCGGCCGTGATCTTGCCAAGGTGCAGTTTGGCTGGCCGATCGGATTACCGGTATGTCGGCCGCTCGCCGACGGTCTGTGGGAGGTCCGGTCATCCTTGCCGAGCCGGCGGGAGGCACGGGTGTTGTTCGGGTTTCACGACGGCCGGCTGATCGCGTTGCATGCGTTCTTTAAATCGACGCGGCAGGCACCGGCCGCCGATCTTGCCCTGGCCCGCCAACGTCTGAAGGAGGTCACCCAATGACCGGCAATCCGCATATCGGATCGAGCTTCGAAAGCTGGCTCGACGAGACCGACCTGCGCGAGGAGGTGACCACCGCCGCGATCAAGGCGATCCTTGCGCTTCAGATCTCTGAGGAAATGAAGAAGCAGCACATCACCAAGACCCGGATGGCCGAACTGATGCAGACCAGCCGGGCGCAGGTCGACCGGCTGCTCGACCCGGAGAATGGCAGCGCCACGTTGGACACCCTGGTCCGCGCCGCCCACGTGCTCGGCCGCGGGCTGCATGTGGGATTGGTTTGATACGAGGTCCGGCTTTTTCAGCCGAGGACCGGATCAGCCCCCAAGCCCCGCCCTTTCCAACACCCGTTTCGCCCGCAGCAGGTGCGGCCGGTCGAGCATCTTGCCGTCGAGCGTGGTCACCCCGGCGTCGCCAGCCGCGGCGAAGGCGGCGATCACCCGGCGCGCCTCTTCAACCGCCGTCTCAGAGGGCGTGAATACGTCATTGATAACGCTGACCTGACTGGGGTGAATGGCCATCTTGCCGGCGAAGCCGTCGCGCCGCGCGGCCTCCGCCTCCGCCCGCAATCCGGCCTCGTCGCGCACGTCCACGAACACCGTGTCGATCGCCAGCACCCGCGCCGCCGCCGCCCCGGCGAGGCAGAGGTTGCGGGCGAGAAGATAGGGCGAGGTCCAGCGCCCGGCCTCGTCATGATTGGTCTCGGCGCCGAGGTCGGCGGAGAGATCCTCGCCGCCCCAGGCGAGGCCGGCCAGCCGGTCGGAGGCGCCGGCATAGGTGCCGAGCCCGAACAGGGCGGCCGCCGTCTCGGTGGCGATGGCGAGAATCCGGGTGGCGCCGGCCGGGATGTCGGCCAGCGCCTCGCGCGCGGCGAGCTTGGCGCCGAGATGGACGACGTCGCGGCCGTGCTCGGCCTTGGGCAGCATGACGCCGTCCGGGCGCGCCGCCATCACCGCGTCGAGGTCGTCGTCGATCAGGCCGGAGCCCAGCGCGTTCGCCCGCACATAGAGACGGGGGCGGGTGGCGAGCGGCACCGCCTCGCGCAGGAAGCCGGCGGTCGCCGCCCGCGCCGCAGCCTTGGCGTCGGGCGCCACCGAGTCCTCGAGGTCGATGATCAGCGCGTCGGCGCCGGTCTCCAGCGCCTTGGCCAGCTTGCGCGGGCTGTCGCCCGGAACGAACAGCAGCGAGCGCATGTCAAGCTCCCCGCATCTTCACGCCGGCCGCTTCTTCATGAAGGCCTGCCGCCGGCACTCGGCCACCAGAATGTCGTCCTGATTATAGGCGCGGTGGTGGAACTCGACGATGCCGGCATCCGGCCGCGACTTCGATTCGCGCACCGCCAGCACCGTGGTCTCGGCCCGCAGCGTGTCGCCGTGGAACAGCGGCGCGGGGAAGCGCACGTCGGTCATGCCGAGATTGGCGATGGTCGTACCGTTGGTGAGGTCGTTCACCGAGATGCCGATCATCAGCCCCAGCGTGAACAGCGAATTGACCAGCGGCTGGCCCCATTCGGTCTCGCGCTCGCAGAAGTGCCGGTCGATGTGCAGCGGCTGCGGGTTCAGCGTCATGTTGGAGAACAGCACGTTGTCCATCTCGGTCAGCGTGCGGGTGAGGCGGTGGCGGATGGTGGTGCCGACCTCGAAATCCTCCAGCCACATGCCGCCGCGCCAGTGCCGTCCGTCCATCGTCTCCTCCCTGAATTCGCGCCCGGATTGCTCGCTCCGGCGTCTCTCTTCCCGCGCCTCTGTCCGGGGTACGGGCAGGGCGCTGTTGGTCCATCGGCCCCGAACGCTGACGCGCGGGGCCGTTGACCATCGCAGATTTTCTTATCCGAAATCAAAGATTTCACGAAAGTCCGCGAGCGGAGCCGACGGCCGGCTGTCGCCGCCATTGGCATTAACCATGCGTTTACCATAATCGCCGCACCGTCTGGCGCATCGTGTCGGGCCGGGCGCACCGGCCTCGACCCTCCGGCGACGAATTTGGGGAGACGCATCGGTGGACGCCATGTTTCTCTTCACCACGCCGAAGGCGCCGGCTCCCAGCCCAACGCCGCCCGTGCCCCAGCCGGCCCCGCCCGGCGGCGCGCCCGGGGTGATGGGGGCGCTACGCACCGCCAGCGAGACCACCGGCACCAGCTTCGACTATCTGCTCAAGACGGCGCGGCGCGAATCCGATCTCGACCCGGCGCTGAAATCGAAGACCTCCACCGCCACCGGCCTGTTCCAGTTTCTCGACGGCACCTGGCTGGAGACGCTGAAGGCCGACGGCGCCCGCTATGGCTATGGCGAATACGCTGCCGCAATCGTGCGCACGCCCTCCGGCAATCTCGACATCGCCGATCCGGCGCTGAAGCGGCAGGTGATGGCGCTGCGGGAGGACCCGACCGCCAATGCGGTGATGGCCGGCGCCTTCACCAACCGCAACGCCGCCGATCTACGCGCCATGCTCGGCCGCCAGCCGACCGATGGCGAGCTCTATATCGCCCATTTCTTCGGCTCGGCCGGGGCGCGCAAGTTTCTCGACCTCGCCGCGGCGCAGCCGGAGGCCCGGGCCGACACGGTGTTTCCGGAAGCCGCCGCCGCCAACCGGCCGATCTTCTACGACAAGTCCGGCCGCGCCCGCTCGGCGGCGGAGGTCTATGCCGTGCTGATCAAACAGCACGGCACCGAGACCACGACCAGCGCGACAGCCAGCGTGACGGCGACGACTGCCGCCACGGCGCCCGTGGCCCCATCGCCGGGACCGACCGCGCTCGGCCTTGCGCCCGAGCCGGCGGAGCCGCCGCTGCCCTTCGCCTTCCATGGCCTGTTCCAGACCGAACGCACCGGCGCGGCCACCACCGATGTGCGCGAGCTGTGGGTGCCGCAGACGGCGCGCGCGGCCTATGCGGCGGGTGCGGGCAAGACCTCGGGCGATGCCGGCCGGCCGCTCGATCTCGGCACCTTCGCCCGCGCCTCGGGCGTCGACACGCGGGAATAGTCCCTCCAAACTCTTAAAATTCACGGTGAACGCTTTGTTAAGCCCGCACCCCTAGCGTGGATGCGGTCGCCACCTCGATTGGTGTTTCGGGATGATCGTTCGCCGATTCCTGCAATGGGTCCGCACCGCAGCGCCGGGAGACCGGGCCGAGGCCACCGGGGCGCTGGCCCGCGCCTATCTCTATTCCGATTTCTCCGAGCACGACCGCAAGGCCGCCCAGGCGGCGCTGACCCTGATGCTCGACGACCGCGCTCCGGTGGTGCGGCGCGCGCTCGCCGAGGCGCTGGGCCGCAGCGCCGATGCGCCGCACGATATCATCCTGGCGCTGGCGCACGATGCCGCCGACATCGCCGCCATCGTCGCCGAGCGCTCGCCGGTGCTGCTGGAGATCGAGCTGATCGAGATCGTCCGCGCCGGCCGGCCTGGGCTCAGGGCCGCGGTGGCGGCCCGCCCCTGGGTGCCCGAATCGGTCTCCGCCGTCATCATCGAGGTCGCCGACGCCGAGGTCTGCCGCGTGCTGATCGAGAACGAGGGCGCCGACATCGGCGAAGCCGCGCTCGAACGGCTCATCGCCCGGCACGGCCATGTCGGCACGATCCGCGAAATCCTGCTGGCGCGGCCCGATCTGACGCCGAGGCTGCGCCAGTCGCTGGTGGCCAAGACGGCGGGCGCACTGGCGGTGTTCGTGTCGGAGCGCGCCTGGCTCGAGCCGGCGGCGGCGGCCCGCGTCGCGCGCGAGGCCTGCGAGCGCACCACGGTGACGATCGCCCGCAGCGCCGAGGGCGACGAGGCGCTGGAGCTGGTCCGCCATCTGCGCGCCACCGAGCAGCTCACCGCCGGCCTGCTGCTGCGCGCGCTGCTCGGCGGCAACCGGGCGCTGTTCGAGGCGGCGCTGGCCGAGCTGTCCGGCTTCCGCCTGTCGCGGGTGGCCGCGATTCTCGACGACCGCAGCTTCGCCACCTTCACGCCGCTCTATCTCAAGGCCGGCCTGCCGGCCTCGGCCGAGCCGCTGTTCCGCGCGGTGCTGGCGGCGCTGCATGAGGTGGGCACCGCCCACGATCCGCTGGCGGCGGCACAGTTGCACCGGCGCATGGTGGAGCGGGTGCTGACGCACTATCGCGGCAACGATCCGCGCCAGCTCGACAGCTATTTCGCATTGCTGCGCCGGTACGCCGCGGAAGCCGCGCGCGAGGAGGCGCGGGCCTTCACCGCTGATCTGCAAGACGCTGATCTGGAAGAGGCCGATCTGCAAGACGCCGATCTTGAAGAGGCGGCCTGAGGGGCATCAGGCGCGACAACCCGTGCAAGGGCGTCGTCCCGGATGAAGCGAAGCGGGAATCCGGGACCGTTTCGGGACGGGACGCCTCTTCCGGATGACGATCCCGGCTCTCGCTGACGCTCGGCCGGGATGACGAGGCAAGCAGAAACCATCCCTGGTCTCGGCTTCAGCCTCGTTCGGGATGATGACCGGAGATCAAGCTCAGCCCGGCGTCACTCCGGCACGATCGAAGGCGTGCCGTATTCGGCCAGCCAGTCGGGATCGTCCTTGTGCTGGTCCTTGAGGAAGTTGTCGGTCAGCACGCGCAGGTGATCGGCCAACTCGCAGGCGACGGGATCGTCTTCGCCGCGGACATTCTCGCGCACCACCGCCCGGATGGCGGCGACGTGGCTGTCGATCAGGTCGAGCGGCAGCGCCGCCGGCTTGGCCGTGTGGAACACCAGCCGGCACAGGCTGTCGGCGATGCGCGCGGCGAGCGGAAAACCGAAGGTGGTGCCTTCGCCCTTGATGTCGTGCGCGGCGCGGAACAGCACCTGCGTCGTTCCCTTCGACAGGCCGCCGGTGGTGAGCAGCTTGCGCGCGGCCTCCAGCCGGTCACACTCGGAGATCATCCAGCCGTCGAACTCGGGCGACAATTCGTTCAGCGCCGCCTCGGCCCGCTCGATCGCCTCCCAGTCGAACTCGGTTTCGTCGGCCGTGACCTTCTGGGCGAACGATTTGAGGTTCTTCTTCGGCACGATCACGTCGTGATCGTGGAAGGCCGTCACCGTCGCATCGGACTTTGATTTGCTCATGACGTTTGCGTCCCGATGGTCACATCGAGGGTCATGTGGGCGCACGCAGCTTTTCGAGCAGCGGCTGGGCCTTGATCACTTCCGCCTTGCCGCCCTTGCGCCGCTCCGGGCCGACATAGTTCGGGTTGACGTTGCGGCGGCGGTCCGGCCCGAAGAACGTCTTGGTCTTGATGAAGGGGCGCGGATTGACCACCACGTTGAGGATGCGCTGATAGAGAGCGCGCGCCGAGATCGGCTTGCACAGAAACTCGGTGACGCCGGAATCGCGCGCCTCGATCACCCGGCGCTTCTCGCTGTGGCCGGTGAGCATGATGATCGGCACGTAGGGATTGGCATTGGCGCCGGGCTGGCGGATCATCGACGTGAGTTCGAGCCCGTCGAAGATCGGCATCGCCCAGTCGGTGATCACGATATCCGGCGTGTAGGAGGTGAAGGCTTCGAGGCCGGCGGCCCCGTCCTCGGCCTCGTAGACCTCGCGGGCGCCGTAGCCATGCAGCAGGGTTCGGACAATCCGCCGCATGTGCGCATTGTCGTCGATCACCAGAAACCGAAGACGGTTGAATTCGATACGATACATGGAGGGGCTGCCGACCGGACCGATGGGCACATTAACAACCAACCGTTAAGGATCCGTGCACCATGGCCCGATCATCCCGCCGGGGATCATCGTGCGGGTCGGCGGTCAGGTGCCGAACTGCTCGCGCAGGATCCGCTCGTCGAGGCTGTGACCGGGATCGAACAGCATGGTCAGCGAGGTGGCGAGGTCCATGCGCACCCACACCTGCAGCACGCTGCGCACCTCCACATGGTCGGCCGCGGCGCTGACCGGGCGCTTGTCGGCCTCCAGCACCTCGATGCCGACCTCGGCGCGATAGGGCAGGATGGCGCCGCGCCAGCGGCGCGGCCGGAACGCCGACAGCGGCGTCAGCGCCAGGAGCGGCGAGTCGAGCGGCAGGATCGGTCCGTGCGCCGACAGATTATAGGCGGTCGATCCCGCCGGGGTGGCGACCATGATGCCGTCGCAGATCAGCTCGGCGAGCCGAACCTTGCCGTCCACCGAGATGCGCAGCTTGGCCGCCTGATACGACTGGCGCAGCAGCGACACCTCATTGATGGCGTTGGCGGTCAGCACCCGGCCGGCGATGTCGTGCGCCGTCATCACCAGCGGGTGGATGAAGGTGGGCTCGGCGGCGGCGAGGCGGGCGTGGATGTCGTCCTCGACGAAATCGTTCATCAGGAAGCCGACCGAGCCGCAATGCATGCCATAGATCGGCGTCGCCTTGCCCATGAAGCGGTGCAGCGTCTGCAGCATCAGCCCGTCGCCGCCGAGCGCCACCACCACGTCGGCCTCGTCCGGGTTGCAGGTGCCGTAGCGCTTCTGAAAGCGCGACAGGGCGGCCTGGGCGTCGGACGCCTGGCTCGCGACAAAGGCAATCCTGTCGTAGCGTCGAGGTGTCTGAGGCATCGCAACGGCCGCGTCCGGCAGGTTCGCCGCAGCGGCGCCGGGGAGAGGGGTCCATGGATCAGGCGGCACTCGTCTATACGACGTGGCCTTCGGTTGTCGAGGCGGAAGCGGCCGGCGCGGCGCTGGTCGAGGCCGGGCTTGCGGCCTGCGTCAACATTCTGCCGGGCGTGCGCTCGGTCTATCGCTGGCAGGGCGCGGTCGAGCGGGCGACCGAGACGGTGATGATCGTCAAGACCCGCGCCGCCCGCACCGAGGCGGTGGCCACCGTCATCAAGGCCCGCCACCCCTATGACACGCCGGCCATCATGGTGGTGCCGGTGGCGGGCGGCGAGCCGGGCTATCTCGCCTGGATCGCCTCCGAAACGGCGGATTGATGCGGTTGCCGGTTGGTCAAGCCGACGCTTCCTCTCACCCCGCCCGCAGCGGCCACGCGGCGAGGATGCGGAAACGCTCGGCCGGGCTCGGCTGGACGAACACCGCCAGCGTCGAGACGGCGGTGAGCCGGTCGCCGCAGGCTTGCCGGTGGGCGGCCTGAAGCGCCGCACTCGCCGCCTCGGCCGCGTCCGGCGGCAGCCGGCCGGTCAGCGTCATGTGGAAGCGGAATTCCTCGAACACGAACGGATAGCCCCAGCGGTCGAGATATTCGACCTGCCGCGGCGACAGCCGCTCCGGCGCTCGGCGCGCGCGCTCGGCCGGCGTGAGCGGCCGGCGGAAACGGTCGAAGTCGCGCACGCAGGCGGCGGCGAGCGAATCGAGCGCGGCGCTCGGACCTTCCGGCACCAGCGCCACGAAGCCGGCGAGAATACGCACCGTGAGGCGAAGCTGCGGCACCGGGCGGGGGCCAGCCGCGAACGCCTCGGCCGCGGCCAGCAGGTCCTCGGCGCGCGTGCCCTCGGCCAGCGCGAACGGCGCCTTCAGCGTGGCGTGGAAGCCGTAGCGCCGCGGCTCGGCGGTGGCCTCCGCCCAGCCGGGCGCCAGCGCCGGGGCGGGCGGGCGGGCAGGGCACTCGGTCGCCGTCTCGGCATCCCAGCCGATGGCGGCGGAGCCGAACTCCCACAGCGGGCGGTCGGCGAGCGGGGCGAAATAGAGCGCGTAGCGGGCAGCCATGGCGGCGCTCTACGCCGCCGTCTCGTACTTGTCGAGAAACGCCTCGACGCCGAGCGCGCGGAAATCCGGCAAAGCGGCGTGCAGCCGCGCGTGGTCCCAGTCCCACCATGCGAGCCGCATCAGCCGCTCGGCGATCGCCTCGGGAAAGCGCTGCCGCAGCGGGCGAGCCGGATTGCCGGCGACGATGGTGTAGGGCGCGACATCCTTGGTGACGATGGCGCCCGCCGCCACCACCGCGCCGGTGCCGACCGAGCGGCCGGGCAGGATGACGGCGCCGTGGCCGATCCACACATCGTGGCCGAGCGTCACCGGGAAGCTGCGCCGCCACGCGAAGAACGCGTCCTCGTCCGCCTCGCCCTCGAAATAATAGGAGGCGCGATAGGTGAAGTGCGCCTGCGCCGCGCGCGTCATCGGGTGGTTGCCCGGATTGATCCGCACCATGGCGGCGATGGAGCAGAACTTGCCGGCGGTGGTGTAGGCCACCTCGCCATCGTCGACGATGTAGGAATAATCGTCGAGCGTGGTCTCCAGCAGCCGGGTGCGGGCGCCGACGGAGGTGTAGCGGCCGAGCCGGCTCGCGTTGAGCGTGGCGGTGGGATCGACCAGGGGCGTCTCGGACAGGCGTGTCATGGTGAACTCGCGTCACAAACGGGCCCGATGCCTGCCACGCCCGCATGACGGTTCGACGACAATCCGCGCCCCGACGCCGGCAAATCTTTGCGGCACGCCCGAATTTCGCTGACCACAGGCCGTCACGCGCCTGTCGCACGCCGCGACTACTGCTTGGACGACAAGAAGCGGCGCTGCGGAGGATGACGTGCTGGTGCTGGACGGCCTGTCGAAACGCTATGGCGACACCTTTGCCGTCGCCGATGTTTCGCTGGAGATTCCGGCTGGCGGCTTCGTCGGCATCATCGGCCGTTCGGGCGCCGGCAAGTCGACGCTGCTGCGCATGGTCAACCGCCTCGCCGAGCCAAGCGCCGGCCGCATTCTGGTCGATGGCCAGGACGTGACGCGGCTCTCCGGCCGGCGCCTTCACAGCTGGCGCGCCGACTGCGCGATGATCTTCCAGCAGTTCAATCTGGTCGGCCGGCTCGACGTGCTCACCAATGTTCTGCTCGGCCGGCTGCAGCGCACGCCCGGCTGGCGCTCGCTTCTCAAGCTATGGACGCATGAGGAGAAGGCGATCGCGCTCTCCGCGCTCGACCAGTTCGACATTGCCCAGGTCGCGGCGCAGCGCGCCGACTCGCTCTCCGGCGGCCAGCAGCAGCGCGTCGCCATCGCCCGCGCGCTGGTGCAGGAGCCGCGCATCATCCTGGCCGACGAGCCGATCGCCTCGCTCGATCCGCGCAACACCAAGACGGTGATGGATGCGCTCCTGCGCATCAACAAGCACTACGGCATCACCGTGCTGTGCAATCTGCACTCGCTCGACATCGCCCGCCTCTATTGCGACCGGCTGGTCGGCATGGCGGCGGGCCGCGTGGTGTTCGACGGCGCGCCCGAGGCGCTGACCGATCACGTCGCCCGCGACCTCTACGGCCTGGAGGCCGGCGAGGTGATGGATGCGGGGCCCGCCCCCGACACGCTGCCGGCGGCGCTGCCGCAGCCGGCGCTGGCCTGAGTTCTTCGTTCTCCCCTGCGTTCCCGAATTCGCTTCGACAGGAGGCCTCAATGCTCAACCGACGTACGCTCATTCTCGCCGGCGCGGCGCTGGCCGTCACGGCCAACACCGCGCTCGCCCAGGACTGGAAGGCGAAGTACCCCGAGCTGGTCTTCGCGCTGATACCTGAGGAGAATGCCTCCGGCGTCACCAATCGTTGGACGCCGTTCGCCGAGTATCTCTCGAAGGAGCTCGGCACCAAGGTCACGCTGCGCCTCGCCAACGACTATGCTGCGATCATCGAGGGCCAGCGCGCCGGCAACATCCACATCGCCTATTACGGCCCGGCCTCCTATGCCCGCGCCGCGATGACCGGCGTGAAGACCGAGCCTTTCGCCATCGAGGTCAACCAGGACGGCACCAAGGGCTATCACTCGGTGCTCTATGTGAAGAAGGACTCGCCCTATCAGAAGGTCGAGGATCTGAAGGGCAAGAACCTCGGCCTCGTCGATGCCAATTCCACGTCCGGCAACAACGTGCCGCGTTTCGCCCTCAACAAGATGGGCATCGACCCCGAGAAGTTCTTCGACAAGGTGGTCTACACCGGCAGCCACGAGAACGCGGTGATCGCGCTGCAGCAGGGCACGGTGGACGTCGCCGCCAACTGGTGGAACGACGAGAACGAATCCAGCCTGCGCCGCATGGAGCGCAAGGGCATGGCGAAGTATGACGACTATCGCATCATCTTCGTCTCCGACCTGATCGTGAACTCGCCCTTCGCCTATCTGACCGACCTGCCGGACGATCTGAAGGCGAAGATCCGCGATGCGTTCTTCAAGTACGCCGCCGACAAGGAGGCGTTCGACAAGATCTATGAGGGCAAGCGCCAGCCCTGGCAGCCGGTCGAGCACTCGGCGTATTTGCCAATCATCGAGCTGAACAAGTTCGTCGACGAGCTGCGCAAGCAGAAGCGGTCCTGATCCTCGCCGCACCCTGCCTGGCGGCGGTCCGGATGCCCGGGCCGCCGCTGACGCGTGCGGACAGGAGTGGCAGAGCTTCGCTCGCCGCGCAGAGACCACGTCCTTCCCTCTCCCCTTGCGGGAGAGGGTGCCGAGCGATCTTTGGATCGCGAGGCGGGTGAGGGGTGAATCTTCAGGCGCGCGCCTGCATTTACCCCTCACCCGGCTCGACCTCGCATTCGCTCGGTCTCGCCACCCTCTCCCGCAAGGGGAGAGGGAAGATAGAGGCCGAGCGGCTTCCGGAAACCCGACAGGATTCGATGGCGCCTTCGATCACCCGCCTCAGCGACACGCAGCTTGATGCGATGATGCGCGTCTATGACGGCGCTATCGCCGCCAAGCGGCGCCAGACGTTGCTGGGCTTTGCGATTCTCGCAATTGCAGTCGCCATCGCGGCGCAGGTTGGCGAGGTTGACCTCGCCAAATTCGGCGCCAATCTCCATCGCTTCGGCGACTATGTGGTGCGCTTGGCGCATCTGGAGAACGGCGCGCCTGTGCTCTCCGATGTCCGCGAGTGGTTCTGGGGCGTGCGGCGTTGGCTCTGGCTGCTCGGCGAGACGATTCTGATCGCCTATATGGGCACGCTGATGGGCGCGCTCGGCGGCCTCGTCCTGTGCTTCTTTTCCGCCCGCAATTTGATGGGCAACGGCACCGTGCGCTTCGCTACCAAGCGCTTTCTTGAAGTCTGCCGCACCGTGCCGGAAATGGTGTTCGCGCTGATCTTCGTCATCGCCTTCGGGCTCGGGCCAGTGCCGGGCGTGCTGGCGCTGGCGGTGCACTCCACCGGCGCGCTCGGCAAGCTGTTCTGCGAGGTGGTCGAGAATATCGACATGAAGCCGGTCGACGGCGTGAAGGCCAATGGCGGCTCGTGGGTGGAGGTGGTGCGGTTCGCGGCGCTGCCGCAGGTGCTGTCGAACTTCGCCAGCTATACGCTGCTGCGCTTCGAGATCAATGTGCGCGGCGCGGCGGTGATGGGCTTTGTCGGTGCCGGCGGCATCGGTCAGGATCTGATGGAGGCGATCCGCAAGTTCTATTATTCCGACGTCAGCGCGCTGCTGGTGCTGATCGTCGGCACGGTGATGGTCATCGATTTGTTGACCGAGCGGCTGCGCCATGCGCTGCTCGGTCTGGAGCGCGCATGATGGCCGAGCGTCCGCGGCTCAGCGCCGACCCCCGCGCGGCAGCGGCACGCCACCCGGCGCTGTTCCAAAGGGTGACGCGGGCGCGTATCGCCACGGTGCTGGTGATCATCGCCATGCTGGCGCTGTTCGCGCTCGGCATCGTGATGCTGGAGTTCGATGCCCGCCGGTTCTTCCAGGGCCTGTTCAGGCTCGGCGAGTTCGTGGTGTTCATGGTGCCGCCCTCCACCGGGAATTGGGCGACTTTCCTGATCTATCTGCACGCGCTGGCCGAGACGGTGGCGATCGCGCTGCTCGGCACGCTGCTTGCCGCGGTGCCGGCGATCGTGTTCGGCTTCCTGGCGGCGAAGAACGTGGTGCCGCAATTCTTGATCCATTTCCTGTCGCGCCGCGTGCTCGACACCGTTCGCGGCGTCGACGAGCTGATCTGGGCGCTGATCTGGGTCAATGTGGTGGGACTCGGCCCGTTCGCCGGCATCCTGGCGGTGGCCTCGGCCAATTTCGGCGCGTTCGGCAAGCTGTTCTCGGAGGCGATCGAGGCCGCCGATCCGAAGCCCGTCGAAGGCGTGGTGTCGGCCGGCGGCGGCCGGTTGGCGGCGGTGCGCTTCGGCCTGTGGCCGCAGGTGGCTCCGGTGATCGCGAGCCAGGTGCTGTACTATTTCGAGTCCAATACGCGCTCGGCCACCATCATCGGCATTGTCGGCGCCGGCGGCATCGGCCTGCATCTCGCCGAGCAGATCCGCACGCTGGAATTCCAGCACGTGTCGGCGCTGGTGCTGATGATCCTCGCCACCGTCGCGGTGATCGACTGGCTGTCGACCATGCTGCGCTTCTCGATCATCGGCCGCCGCGAGACGGTGGGGTAAACGGTGTCGTCCCGGGCAAGGGCCGCAGGCCCGCGCCCCGGGACCGTTTGCAGGAAATGGTGTCTTTTCTTGCGGACGATCCCGGGTCTTATCTCCGCCCGGGATGACAGCCTGGCTCTCGCGTGACGCATCCAGCCGCTCACCGCCGCGGCTGCATCGGCCGGCACAGATCGTTGTCGAAATTCAGCGAATAGTAGGTGCGGGCGTCGTAGAGCCATTTCTCGCAGGCGGCGCGGCTGGAGAAGCACGAGCGTTGGAACCGCGTCTCGACCGAGCCCCACATGTCCTCGTGCTGGCCGCGAATGGTGCCGACCCACACGGTACCGTGCGTTCGCGCCATCACCTGACGGCAGTCGGGCCCGAAGGGCGGCGCCTGGGCGACGGCCGGCTGCGCCGCCAACGCCGCCACGACAAAGGCTGCGCCGAACGTCAGACTGCGAAGGGTCGTCATGTGGTCCTCCCGCTCCGCAGCCCCTTCGTTCGCTCAGGACGCTCCGGCGGCAAGCCGGCGCGGGGTTGACGGCAGCAACGCGCCGCCGGGCGGAGAGGTTCCGGGCGGCTGGGCCTCAGCTGTTCACGACGAGGTGCACGCGGTCGGCGGCGAAGCGCGTGCGCTGCACCTGGATCGGCCGGCCGTCGGCGTCGGCGTTCAGCGCCTCGACCACCAGCACCACGCGGCCGGTCGGCAGCTCCAGCAGCTCCTGCTCGGCCGGATCGGCGAGGCGGGCGGAGATCGCCGTTTCCAGCCGCGCATAATCGGCGATGCCGTGGGCGGCAAAGGCGCGGCTGACCGAGCCGGTGCGCTGCAGCTCGGCCTCGAGCCCGGCGAAGCGTGCGGCCTCGAACCACGAGGTCGACCGCGACAGCGGCACGCCATTGGCGCTCGACACCATCTCGATGCGCAGCAGCGGCGTGCGCGCTGGCAGGCCGAGGCGGCGGGTCGGCTCGGCATCGACCACGGTGGCGACGCCGAGCAGCCGGCCGCGCGGCGCCCGTCCGGCGGCCATCACATTCTCGGAGAACCGCACGCGCCGGCCGATCGGGTAGGGCAGCGGCGCCTCCTCGACGAAGCTGCCGCGACCCTTCACCGAGCGCACCAGACCCTTCTCGGCCAGCACCGCGAGCGACCGGCGCACGGTGTGGCGGTTGACGCCGAAGCGTTCGGTCAGCTCGCTCTCGGAGGGAAGCAGGCTGCCCGGCGGATAGGCGCCGGTGGTGATCTCGCACTCGATGCGCTCGGCGATCTGCCGCCACAGCGAGACGCCGGAGCCGCGGTCGACAGGGGGGCGGTCAAGATCGATCGGCACGGCCATGTCACCGAAGGTTCATTGGACGGCGGGCAAACTTGTCTACATCAGTAGACAGGTGGTTCGCATTAGTAGACAAGAACGCGCGCTTGTCCAGTAGCGCCAGATCGATGCCGGTGTGATGACAAGGGACGAGACTGCCGATCGCCGCGCCGCCATGGCGCTCCTCGCTGCCGCCGAGGCCGGCGAGCTTGAGGCCGCCTGGGCGGCATGGCCGGGCAAGCCCGCGGTGGCGGACCTGCGCAAGGCCGCCTGCGGGCTGGTGATGGTGCGTGGCCGCATCGGCGGCGACGGCGCGCCGTTCAATCTCGGCGAGGCGACGGTGACGCGGGCGGCGGTGCGGCTCGCGTCCGGCCATGTCGGCCACGCCTATCTGCTCGGCCGCGCGCCGGAGCGGGCGCGGCTCGCCGCCATCTTCGATGCGCTGTGGCAGGACGCGGCAACACGCCCGCGCGTCGAGGCCGAATTGCTCGTGCCGGTACGCGCACGGCTGGCGGCGCAGGCGACAAAGGCGGCCGCCGAGGCGGCGGCCACCCGCGTCGAGTTCTTCACCGTCACCCGCGGCGACAATCAGGAGGCCGCGTCATGAGCGATGGCACGGTGACTCTCGCGTCGGTGGCGCTGGCGCCCGGCTTTGCCGATCCGGTGTTCGATGCCCAGCGCACATTCCGCACGGTGATGGCGGCGATGGCCCGGCCCGGCCGCATCGAGGCGCTGGCGAGCGAGCTTGCGCCACCCGCGCCGATGACCCCGGCCTTGGCCGCGCTGGCGCTGACGCTCGCCGATCAGGACACGCCGGTTTGGCTCGATCAGCCCTTGGCGGCATCGCCCGACATTGCTGCGTTCCTGCGCTTTCATGCCGGCGCGCCGATCGTCGCCGATCCGGCGGAGGCCGCGTTCGCGCTTGTGTCCGATTCCCGCGCCATGCCGCCGTTCGACGCGTTCGCGCAAGGCTCGGACGCCTATCCCGACCGCTCGGCGACGCTGCTGGTGCAGGTCGAGCGTTTCGCCGGCCCGCCGCTCACCCTGGCCGGTCCCGGCCTCGAAGGCACCGCGGACTTCGCGGCCTCGCCGCTGCCGGCCGATTTCGCCGAACGGCTCACGGCCAACCAGGCGATGTTCCCGCGCGGGGTCGATCTCGTGCTGTGCACGGCCGACCGGATCATGGCGCTGCCGCGCTCGGTGCGACTGGTGGAGGCGGCCTGATGTATGTCACGGTCAAGGGCGGCGAGGCCGCCATCCGGAATGCCCACCGGCTGATGGCGCATGAGCGGCGCGGCGATCCGGACGTGCCGGAAGTGTCGGCGGCGCAGATCGAGGGTCAGCTTGCGCTCGCCGTCGATCGGGTGATGACCGAGGGCTCGCTCTATGACCGCGGCCTTGCGGCGCTGGCGATCAAGCAGGCGCGCGGCGATCTGGTCGAGGCGATCTTCCTGGTGCGTGCTTTCCGCGCCACGCTGCCGCGCCTCGGTGCCACCGAGCCGCTCGACACGTCCGCCATGGCCATCCGCCGCCGCATCTCGGCGACCTTCAAGGATCTGCCGGGCGGGCAGATCCTCGGGCCGACCTTCGACTACACCCATCGGCTGATCGACGGCGCGCTCGACGGCTTCGCGCCGCCCGAACCGGCGTTGGGCGAGCCGCGCGAGGAGGCGGTGCCGCGCGTCACCGATCTCCTGGGCGAGCAGGGCCTGATCGAGCCGTCGCCGCGCGACGATGGCGTCGAGCCCGGCGACCTCACCCGCGAGCCGCTGGCCTTTCCGATCGGCCGCGATCTGCGGCTTCAGGCGCTGGCGCGCGGCGACGAGGGCTTCCTGCTGGCGCTGGGCTATTCCACCCAACGCGGCTTCGCCCGCAGCCATCCGTTCGCCGGTGAGATCCGCATGGGCGAGGTCGAGGTCGAGATCTTCGTCGAGGAATTGGGCTTCGCCGTCACGCTCGGCACCATCACCGTCACCGAATGCCAGATGGTCAACCAGTTCAAGGGCGCGGGCGACGCGCCGCCGCAATTCACCCGCGGCTACGGCCTCACTTTCGGCCATTGCGAAAGGAAGGCGATGGCGATGGCGCTGGTCGATCGCGCGCTGCGCGCCGCCGAACTAAGCGAGGAGGTGAGCGCGCCGGCCCAGGACGAGGAATTCGTCATCATGCATTCCGACAATGTCGAGGCCACCGGCTTTGTCGAGCACCTCAAGCTGCCGCATTATGTCGATTTCCAGTCGGAACTCGATCTGCTGCGCCGCCTGCGCGCGGAATGGGATGCCGCCGCGCTGAAGGAGGCCGCGCAATGAGCGAGCCGAACACCACCGAAGGCGCCGCCTACAATTTCGCCTATCTCGACGAGCACACCAAGCGCTCGATCCGCCGCGCCATTCTCAAGGCCATCGCCATTCCCGGCTATCAGGTGCCGTTCGCCAGCCGCGAGATGCCGATGCCGCGCGGCTGGGGCACCGGCGGCGTGCAGGTCACCGCCGCCATCATCGGCCCGGACGACGTGCTGAAGGTGATCGACCAGGGCGCCGACGACACCACCAATGCGGTGGCGATCCGCGGCTTCTTCACCCGCGTTGCGAATGTCGCCACCACCACGCGCACGACGGACGCCACCATCATCCAGACCCGCCACCGCGTGCCGGAAACGCCGCTCAGCGCCGATCAGATCCTGGTCTATCAGGTGCCGATCCCCGAACCCCTGCGCTTCCTGGAGCCGCGCGAGACCGAGACGAGGAAGCTGCACGCGCTCGCCGACTACGGCACCATGCACGTCAAGCTCTACGAGGACATCGCCCACTTCGGCGAGATCGCCACCACCTACGCCTATCCGGTGACGGTGGACGGCCGCTATGTGATGGATCCCTCGCCGATCCCGAAATTCGACAATCCCAAGCTCGACGATTGCCCGGCGCTGCAATTGTTCGGCGCCGGCCGCGAGAAGCGCATCTATGCGGTGCCGCCGCACACGCGCGTCGTCAGCCTCGATTTCGAGGACCACCCGTTCGCGCCGCAGCGCTTCACCGAACCGTGCGCGCTGTGTGGGGCGGCCGGCGTGTTCCTCGACGAGGTGATTCTGGATGATCGCGGCGGGCGCATGTTCGTGTGCTCCGACACCGATTTCTGCAACGGCCGGCAGGCGGCGGGCCATCGCGGCCGTCTCGCCGGCAATCCGATCGAGAGCGGGGAGGGCGCGGATGCGTGAGGAACCGCTGCTTGTCGCCGAGGGCTTGACCAAATTCTACGGCGCGCGGCTCGGCTGCCGCGACGTGTCGTTCACGCTGCATGCCGGCGAGGTGCTGGCGGTGGTGGGCGAATCCGGCTCCGGCAAATCGACGCTGCTCGGCCTGCTCTCGACCGAGCTTGCACCCAGCGCCGGCCGCGTGCGCTATTCGATGCGCGACGGCAGATTGCGCGATCTCGCCGAACTCAGCGAGCCCGAGCGGCGCCTGCTGCTGCGCACCGATTGGGGCTTCGTGCGCCAGTCGCCGGAGGCCGGGCTGCGCATGGCGGTTTCCGCCGGCGCCAATGTCGGCGAGCGGCTGATGGCGGTGGGCTGGCGTCACTACGGACATATTCGCGGTACCGCCGCCGACTGGCTGGGGCGGGTCGAGATCGCCGCCGACCGCATCGACGACTCGCCGAAGAGCTTTTCCGGCGGCATGCGCCAGCGATTGCAGATCGCCCGCAACCTCGTCACCGGGCCGCGCCTGGTCTTCATGGACGAGCCGACCGGCGGCCTCGACGTGTCGGTGCAGGCGCGCCTGCTCGACCTCATCCGCTCGCTGGTGGCCGATCTCGGCCTTGCCGCGGTGATCGTCACCCACGATCTCGCGGTGGCGCGCCTGCTCTCCCATCGCATCATGGTGATGAAGGAAGGTTGCGTGATCGAGGAGGGGCTGACGGATCAGGTGCTGGACGATCCGCAAGCGGCCTACACGCAGCTTCTGGTGTCGTCGGTGCTGCAGTCATGAGGACACGATGACGGTTCTCGACGTTCAGGATATCGCCAAGAGCTTCACGCTGCATCTGCGCGGCGGCCTCACGCTGCCGGTGGTGGCGGGCGTGTCGTTTCGGGTAGCGGCCGGCGAATGCGTGGCGCTGGGCGGGCCGTCCGGCGCCGGCAAGAGCTCCATCCTTAAGATGATCTATGGCAATTACCGCACCGATACGGGCCGCATCCTGATCGATGACGGCGCGGCAATGATCGATGTCGCGAGTGCCAGCCCGCGCGAGATTTTGGCGCTGCGCGCGGCCACGCTCGGCTACGTGTCGCAGTTCCTGCGGGTGATCCCGCGTGTCGCCGCGCTCGACATCGTTGCCGAGCCTCTGCGCGCTCGGGGCATCGACGCCGCCGAGGCCTGCGACCGCGCCGCCATGATGCTTCAGCGCCTCAATCTGCCGGAACGGCTGTGGCACCTGCCGCCGGCAACCTTCTCGGGCGGCGAGCAGCAGCGCGTCAACATCGCGCGCGGCTTCATCGCCGACACCAGGCTGCTGCTGCTCGACGAGCCGACCGCCTCGCTCGACGGCGCCAACCGCGACGCCGTCATCGGACTGATCCGCGACAAGACGGCAATGGGCACGGCGCTGGTCGGCATCTTCCACGACGACGAGGTGCGCGCGAGCGTCGCCGACCGTACGCTCGATGTGCGCGCCTTCGCCGTTGCCTGATCCCGAGGACATCATGAACGCTTTCGTTCTTTCCAACGCCGACATCGTCCTGGCCGATCGCGTCGTTGAGCGCGGCTGGGTCGCGGTGTCGGGTGGCCGCATTGCTGAGGTGGGGGAGGGCAAGCCGCCCGAGCGCGGGCTCGACCTCGGAGGCAGCCTGCTGCTGCCGGGCCTCGTCGAGCTGCACACCGATCATCTCGAAGCGCACTTCCTGCCGCGGCCGAAGGTGAAGTGGAACGCGCTCGCCGCGGTGGTGGCCTATGATGCGCAGCTTGCCGCCTGCGGCATCACCACCGTGCTCGACTCGCTGCGCGTGTGGCGCGAGGAAAGCCTTGGCGGAGACGCCGACGGCCACGCCGAGTTGCTCGCCGACACCATCGCTCAGGCCCGCGACGCCGACATGCTGCGCGCCCACCACTTCCTGCATCTGCGCTGCGAGGTGCCGACCGGCTCGGTGGTGGAGGACGCGGCCGTGCTGATGCCGCGCCCGGACGTGCGGCTGGTGTCGCTGATGGATCATTCGCCCGGTCAGCGCCAGTTCCGCGACGAGGACAAGCTGCGCACCTATTATCGCGGCAAGGCCGGCGGCATGACCGATGCCGAGCTCGACCGTCTGTTCGCCCACCGCAAGGCGCAGGCCGAGCGCTACGCCCTCGTCAATCGCGAGCGGCTGGTGACGCTGGCGCAATCGCATGGCGTGACGCTGGCGAGCCACGACGACACCACGGCCGAGCACGTCGCCGAGGCCGCGCGCGACGGTGTCGCCATTGCCGAGTTTCCGACGACGGTGGAGGCGGCGGCGGCGCTGCACCAAGCCGGTGTCAAGGTGATGATGGGCGCGCCGAACGTGGTGCGCGGCGGCTCGCACTCCGGCAACGTCGCCGCCGTCGATCTGGCGGCGCAGGGCGTGCTCGACATCCTGTCGTCCGACTACGTGCCCTCAAGCCTGCTGATGGCGGCGCTGCAATTGCCGGAGGCGGTGCCGGGCATCGACCTCGCGGCGGCGGTGCGCACCGTCACCCGCACGCCGGCGGAAGCCGTGGGGCTCGACGACCGCGGCGAGATCGCCGCCGGCAGGCGGGCCGACCTTGTTCAGGTCGATGTCAGGCTGGGCGTGCCGGTGGTGCGCACGGTGTGGCGCGACGGCAAACGGGTTCTGTAACCATGCGGGGACCGGAAACATCGCGGCCGGGCGGCCTCGGACCCGGGATCTTCGTCGGCGTGATGGGGCCGAGCGGGGCGGGCAAGGACACGCTGATCGCTCTGGCGCGCTCGTCGCTGGCCGGCCGGGCGGATGTGGTGTTCGTCCGGCGCGTCGTCACCCGGCCGAGCGACGAGTCCGAGGATCATCTGTCGACCACGCCGGAGGCATTCGTGCGGTCGGCCGCGCTGGGGGCGTTTGCGCTGTCCTGGCACGCCCATGGCCACGATTACGGCCTGCCGGTGGAGATCGACGGCGATATCCGCGCCGGGCGCGTGGTGGTGGCCAACATCTCGCGCGACGTGGCGATGCTGGCCCGCGTCCGCTACCAGGACGCGCGGCTGGTCCATGTCACCGCGCCGCCGGACGTGCTGGCGGCCCGCCGTGCCGCCCGCCACCGCGCCTCGGAGGCGATGGAGACCGGCGCGAGCCGCATCGAGCGGGTGGCGGTTCAGGTCGGCCTCACGCCGCAGGATGTGGAGATCGTCAATGGCGGCGCGCGCGAGACGGCCGCGGCTGAACTCGTCGCGTTCCTCACCGCCCTGCTGGACGGCCGGCAGTCGGGCCGGGCTTGCGGCGGCTTTGCGGAGCGCGCCTGACTCCAGTGGTCGCGAAGGACAGGACTGGACGGATCGGACGATTAACGTACGCGATATTCGCGAGGCAGGGCCGGTGCAGCCGGAAATGCTTCAGGGGGAGACGATGGCCAAGCGGGTGAGCTTGGTCTCCTTCCGGCCGGCGGCGCGGATCGACTTGGCGGTACGATAGACATGATTCGCTTCGGCGGTCTGGTGGTCGAACGCGAGCGCGTCCGCGGCATCTTCCAGAGCGTCGGCGATGTCTTCGGGGTCGGCCATCGACTTGGAGATCATCATCAGCAGAACCGCCTCAAGAACGACGAGGCTCGACGGCGGTTTTTCAGGTTCGATCACGTGCTTTTCCTTGAACATAGCCGCCCTCATGTCCGACTGCGACGCTAAAGAAACATCTCGACGCAATGGTGGGACACCTCGACACAGCGGCGGGACGCATGAACACAGCATCATCATAAACCGCCTGCCCAGCTGCAGCTAGCAATCCCTGGCAGCACTGCCGCACCCACAACCGGAAAGCTGCATGTGTCGAGAGCCGGATCAATAATTGCTTCTCATGGTACCAACATTATCCAGCGTGAACAGGCGGGAAGGCGCGGCCACGCATGAATTTTGAGATTGTTCAAGACAATTGTGTCTTGATAAAGCAAGGCCAGTTGACAACTATTAAGAGTACATTCACCATTTCCAATTTCACTGATTCGAGGTCTCTATACTTTCGGTTGTGGGCGTCCCCGCTGCGGACACTGCTGCGCAGCAACGTCCTCGTGCTACGCGCCGCGGCGAAAATTGGCCTGCCGCAAATGGAGTTGGGTGGCTTGGCAGTTGAACGGGCATGCGGCCGGGAACGATCTTCCTCGCGTAATGGTTGTTAAAATTCCCGCCTTCGGCGAGGAATGCTGGGCGGGCCGGTTGTGGGACCTCCGGCCGATCTGTCCACAGTCGCCCGCCGCGGTTCGGATCGCCTTCTGCGGACAGCCGCCGTGTCGCCGGGCAGGCGCCGGACCCGCCCCGAGCGGACCCGGCCCGAGGGGACTCGGCCCGAGCGTTCCGGCGCGATGCCTCTGGAATCCCGAAGGAATCCCCCGGATGCCGGGCCGTTGCCGCTCGGCCGCCACACCCGAATCCGCGGAGTCGAGTTTTTGCCGCAGTGCAACATAGGCATACTGCGCATATATGCCATGCGGGCTCGTCATCGGTAATTTAATCGTTTTGCTTAGGACAGTTGCGTGTGAAGAGAAGCGCGGCGGCGCGATCGTGCAGATGCGAAAGCACGGCTGCGAACGTCCGCGTGCGAACCCGCAGATGCGAAGGCCGGGGACCGTGCCCCGGCGGGCGCTGACGGCGAAGACGAACGACCCTGCCGCGGCCACACCGGCTGCGGCCAGAATTCAAAGAGGTGACGCGTGAAGATCGCTATGAACGCAAACCGGACCTGGGACGAGCTTGCAGTCGGCGACGAGGCCTCGACCAGACGCGTTTGTGCCGCCAACGACCTTTACGTGTTTGCGCATGCGTCCGGCAATCTGAACCCGATGCACCTGCCGGGCCGCGACGAGGACCACGACGGGCGCGACGATGCCGTCGCACCCTCGATGTGGGTGGGGGCGCTGGTGTCGGCGGTGCTCGGCAATCTGCTGCCGGGGCCGGGCACGCTCTATCGCGGCCAGACCTTCCGCTTCCTGTCGCGCGTCCATGTCGGCGACGAGCTGACGATCCGGGTGCGGGTGAAGGAGAAGCGGGCCAAGCCCTGCGTGGTGCTCGACACCAGCGTCTCGCTCGCCGACGGCACGCTGGTGGCCGACGGCGTCGCCGAGGTCGATGCGCCGGTGGTGAAGCTGACCTTTCCGCCGCACGAGATTCCCGAGCTTCTGGTCGAGCGCCACCAGCAGTTCGACCGCATGATCGCCATGTGCCGCGATCTCGAACCGGTGCCGACCGCGGTGGTGGCGCCGGAGGACAAGAATTCGCTGGGCGGCGCCATCCTGGGCTTTGAGGCCGGGCTGTGCGTGCCGATCCTGATCGGCGCGAAGGCGCGCATTCTCGATTGCGCCCGCCAGCTCGGCGCCGACATCTCGCGCCTGGAGATCGTCGATATCGAGGATGAGCACGAGGCGGCCGCCCGCGGCGTCGCCATGGTGCACGAGGGCCGCGCCCGCGCGGTGATGAAGGGCGCCATCCATTCGGACGAGCTCTTGGAACACGTCGTCAAGAAGGATGGCGGCCTGCGGGTCGGCCGCCGCATCAGTCACGTTTTCGTGATGGATTGTCCGGGCGTCCCGCATCCGCTGATCATTTCGGACGCCGCCATCAACATCGCCCCGGACCTCGAGACCAAGGTGTCGATCGTCCAGAACGCCATCGACGTGGCGCTGTCGCTGGGCATGGAGAAGCCGCGCGTCGGCATCCTGTCGGCGGTCGAGACCGTCAATCCGGCGATGCCGTCGACACTCGATGCGGCGGTGCTGTCGAAGATGGCCGAGCGCGGCCAAATCAAGGGCGGCGTGGTCGACGGGCCGCTGGCGATGGACAACGCCATCGACATGGAGGCGGCCCGCACCAAGGGCATCACCTCGCTGGTCGCCGGCCGCGCCCAGGTGCTGATCGCCCCCAATATCGAATCGGCCAACATGCTGGCCAAGGAACTCACCTTCCTGGCTCATGCCGAGGGCGCCGGCCTCGTCGTCGGCGCCCGGGTGCCGGTGATCATGACCAGCCGGGCCGACAACGACAAGTCGCGGCTCGCCAGTTGCGCGCTCGCGCTGCTCTACGACTACTGGCGGCGCGAAGGCCGCCCGCACGCGCTCTTGGCCACCAAGGCGGCCGCCGAATGACCGGCGTCGTCCTCACCATCAATGCCGGCTCGTCGTCGATCAAGTTCTCGGTGTTCGAGGCGGCCGCCCATCCGCAGTGCCGGCTGATCGGCCAGATCGAGGGGCTCGGGGCGAGCGTCCACTGCAAGGCGGTCGATGGCGCTCGCAAGCCGCTCATCGATCGCGTCTGGCCGGCCGGGGAGGGGCCCGACAGCCACGCAGCGGCGCTCGCCGAGATCATCGGCTGGCTGGAGGAGGAGCTGCCGGGCGTGCGCGTCGAGGGGGTCGGCCACCGCATCGTGCATGGCGGGCGCGACCACACCAAGCCGGTGCTCATCGACGACGCGCTGGTCGCCGATCTCGCCAGGCTGACGCCGCTGGCGCCGCTGCACCAGCCGCACAATCTGGCCGGCGTGGCCGCGGCACGCGAACATTTTCCCGATGCGCCGCAGGTGGCGTGCTTCGACACCGCGTTCCACCGCACCCAGGCGTTCGTCGCCGAGAGCTACGCGCTGCCGCGCAGCTATTATGAGGAGGGCGTGCGCCGTTACGGCTTCCACGGCCTGTCCTATGAATATGTCGGCCGCCGGCTGTCCGAGATCGCGCCGCTGGAGGCGGCGGGCCGCGTCATCATCGCCCATCTCGGCAATGGCTGCTCGATGGCGGCGGTGAAGGGCGGCCGCTCGGTCGCCACCACGCTCGGCTTTTCCTCGCTCGACGGCGTGCCGATGGGCACGCGCTGCGGCCAGATCGACCCCGGCGTCCTGTTCTATCTGATCGACCAGAAGGGCATGAGCACGAAGGAGGTCGCCGACCTGCTGTTCCGCAATTCCGGGCTCAAGGGAATGTCCGGCCTGTCGCACGATTTGCGGGTGCTGGAGACCTCCGACGATCCCCAGGCGAAGGACGCGATCGAGCACTTCGTCTATCGCGTCCGCCGCGAGACCGGCAGTCTGGCGGCAGCGCTCGGCGGCGTCGATGCGCTCGTGTTCACCGCCGGCATCGGCGAGAACGCCGCGCGCGTGCGCGCCCGCATCCTCGGCGGCCTGCAGTGGCTCGGCGTGACGCTCGACCCCGCCGCCAATGACCGGAATCAGACGGTGATCTCGTCGGCCGATTCGAAGGTGAAGGTGTTCGTCATCCCTACCGACGAGGAGGCGATGATCGCCCGCCACACCATCCATTTGCTGGGGCTCGGCGTGCCGGGCCGGCTGATCGCCTGATTTCGCCTCCGATACGGAGGAACGACGCTCTTCGGCTGGTTCGAGGCCATCCGGCCAAATAAAAAAGGCGCCAAGCGGCGCCTTTTTTTGATGGCGATCAGCTGTTGCCGATCACTTGATCTTGGCTTCCTTGAACTCGACGTGCTTCTTCGCGACCGGATCGTACTTCTTCTTGGCAAGTTTCTCGGTCATGGTGCGCGAGTTCTTCTTCGTCACATAGAAATAGCCGGTGTCGGCGGTCGACACGAGCTTGATCTTGATCGTTGCGGCCTTGGCCATTGTCAAACCCTCTCGCGCGCCCAGCCGGCGCCGCGCAGTTCTGCGAAGTTGCGGCACCCTATTGGCGCGCGCCGCATTGTCAAGGATCGCGTGCGCACGAAGGGCGGCATTTTGCCGGTTCCTGCGCGCCGGCCGGCAGCCGGGGCGGGGCAGAATCGCGCGTTTCGCGGGGGCCCTCGGCGTGCTATGGCCCCGCCATGGTTTCCAACGGACACAAGCCTGTCATCGCCGCGCCGGCCGGCGCGCGCCGGTGCGGAGGGGCATCATGAGAAGCGGGCGGCAGGGGCCGCGCCAACCGGGCGGCGGCCGGCAGATCGCCGGGCCGCGCGGCCACGATCGCAGCACCCGGCCGGACGGGAAGGGCGTCAAGCCGCCGTTCGGCCCCAAGGGCACGGACGCCAAAGGCGCCGCCCCCAAGAGCGCCGGCCCCAAGAGTGCGGGCGCAAGAGGCGCGAAACCCAACGGCGCGAATCCGAAAGGTCCGGGCACCCGGACGGCGGACCCCACGCGCGCCAGATCCGCCGCCGCCAAGCCCGCCGCCGCCAAGCCGTTCGGTGCCAAGCCGTTCGGTACCAAGCCGCCCGCCACCCGGCCCGTGCGCGCCGAGCCGCAGCCGGAGCCCGTGCCGATCACCACCTCGGTGCAGGTGGTCGGCGTCAAGCCGGACGAGGCCGGCATGCGGCTCGACCGCTTCATCGAGTCCAAGTTCCCCGGCCTGTCGTTCGCCCACATCCAGCGCATCGTGAGGAAGGGCGAGGTGCGGCTCGACGGCAAGCGCGCCGACGGCAAGGACCGCATCAATGCCGGCCAGCAGGTGCGGCTGCCGCCGCTGTCGCTGGCGCCGAAGCCCCAGCGCGACAGCGAGGCCGCCGCCAAGGCGCGGGCGACCCTGGCGCCGCTGGTGCTGTTCGAGGACGCCGACGTGATGGTGATCAACAAGCCGTTCGGCCTCGCGGTGCAGGGCGGCAGCGGCATGACCCGCCACGTCGACGGCCTCTTGATGGCGCTGGCCGATTCCCGCGGCGAGCGGCCGCGCCTCGTCCACCGGCTCGACCGCGACACCACCGGCTGCCTCGTCATCGCCAAGACCCGCAAGGCGGCGACCGAGTTGACGAAGAGCTTCCGCGCCCGCGGGGCGCGCAAGATCTATTGGGCGCTGGTCAAGGGCGTGCCCAAGCCCAAGCAGGGCCGCGTCTCCACCTTCATCGCCCGCGGCGAGGGCGAGGAGAGCGAGCGCATGCGCGTCGCCCGCCACGGCGAGGAGGGGGCCTCGCACGCCGTCAGCTATTATGCGGTGGTGGAGACCGCCGGCACCAAGCTCGCCTGGCTGTCGATGAAGCCGGTCACCGGCCGCACCCATCAGCTGCGCGTCCATGCTGCGACCATCGGCCACCCCATCGTCGGCGACCCGAAATATTTCGAGGTCGAGAACTGGGATCTGCCGGGCGGCATGCAGAACCGCTTGCACCTGCACGCACGGCGCATCGTCATTCCCCATCCGCGCGGCGGCACGATCGACGTCAGCGCGCCGCTGCCGGACCACATGGCGCAGTCGTGGAACCTGCTCGGCTTCGATGCCAAGCGCTATGATCCCATCGAGGATGCGCCGGACGAGTGATCGTTCGCGGCACACACGGGTTTGCACCGATGTCCGATTCGTCCTTCAGCCTGATCGCAGTGGCCGTCCTGGTGCTGATGCTCACCGGCATGGTGGTGGTGTTCGCCCGGCGCGCGCCGTGGTTCGCATCCTTCCGCGATCCGCGGATCGGCGAGCTGGTGGCCGAGGTCAAGGTGCTGCGCGGGCGCATCAACGCCCTGGCCGAGGCGCAGGACCGCCTGCTGCGCCGCCTGGAGGACGCGGACGGCGAAACCTCGGGCGAGCGGGCGGGCAAGCCGTGAAGCTGGTTCTGTTCGACGTCGACGGCACCCTCATCGACAGCCAGCACCTCATCGTCGCGGCGATGGAGGGCGCCTATCAGGCACACGACCGCCCGCCGCCGCCGCGCAACGCCATCCTGTCGGTGGTCGGCCTGTCGCTGCCGCAGGCCTTCGCCATCCTGGCGGGCGACGATCCGGCGTTTCCGGCCGCGAGCTTCGCCGACGCCTACAAGCAGGCGTTCTTCCGCTTGAGCGCCGATCCGGCCCAGCAGGCGCCGCTGTTTCCCGGTGCAATGGCGGTGATCGACGCGCTGGCGCAGCGCGAGGGCGTGACGCTCGGCCTTGCCACCGGCAAATCGCGCCGCGGCGTCGACCGCATGCTGGAGCTGCATGGGTTCACGGACATCTTCGCCACCGTGCAGACGGCGGACGACCATCCCTCGAAGCCCGCGCCCGACATGGTGCTCGCCGCCATGGCCGAGGCCGGGGCCGGCGCGGCCGAGACCGTGCTGCTCGGCGACACCACCTTCGACATGGAGATGACGCGGGCGGCCGGCGCCCTGCCGATCGGCGCCGGCTGGGGCTATCATCCGCCGGCGGCGCTGGCCGCTGCCGGCGCCCATGTGGTGCTCGACGATTTCGCGGCCTTCCTGCCGGCGTTCGAGCGCCTGTGCGACACGAAACCCGGCTGACCGAGCCGTTTCCGGGTGATGAACTCGCCTTCTTTCTTCCCTCTCCCCTCGCGGGAGAGGGTGGCCCGTCCGAGCGAAGCGAGGTCGGGCCGGGTGAGGGGTGCATACGGCTGATGCTGGAAGGTTTACCCCTCACCCGCCTCACGATCTTCGACCGCTCGCCACCCTCTCCCGCAAGGGGAGAGGGAAAGAAGGCGGTTCCCAGCCGGCCACCATTCCGAGTTGATCAACCGGAAACCGAACAGCATGAGCAATATCCGCGACCTTCTCGCCGATCTGGATGGACCGGACCAGGGGCCGGAATCCGACCCGATGCGCGCCGCCCAGCGCGCCATGCGGCCGCAACTGCCCAAGCGCTTCTATGCCGCCGTCACGGTGGAGGAGGAGCCGGACGGCTGGGCCGTCCGGCTCGACGGCCGCACCCCCAAGACGCCGCGCGGCCGGCCGCTGGCGGTGCCGACCCGTACGCTGGCCGAGGCGCTGGCCGCCGAATGGTCGGCCCAGGAGCAGGTGATCGACCCCGCCACCATGCCGCTGACCCGGCTGGCCAATGTCACGCTCGACGAGGTGGTCGGCGAGGGCAAGCCGCAGGCCGTCATCGACGAGATCGTCAAATATGCCGGCTCCGACCTCGTCTGCTATCGCGCTGCCGAGCCGGCCGGGCTGGTGGCGCGGCAGGCCGAGGTCTGGGATCCTGTGCTGGCGTTCGCCCACGAGCGGCTCGGCGCCCGCTTCATGCTGGCCGAGGGCGTGATGTTCGTCACCCAGACCGGGCCGGCGATCGAATCGGTGCGCCGGGCGGTGGAAGCCGTGCCGCCCTTCGCGCTGGGCGCGCTCTATACGCTGACGGCGCTCGCCGGCTCGGCGCTGATCGCGCTGGCGGTGGCGCAGGATGCGCTCGATCCGGAGGCCGCCTGGGATGCCGTCCATGTCGACGAGGACTGGCAGATGGCGTTCTGGGGCCGCGACGAGCAGGCGATGGCGCGGCGGGCCTTCCGCCGGAAGGAGTGGGACGCCGCGGTTCTGGTGATCCGCGACGTCCGCTGACCGCTCGGCGCATCATGTTACACGGTTTCCGGTTGATCCCTTTGGGATTCCGGAAACGGTCTCGCCGAAAACCTCTTGTTCGATAACGGGATTTTCGGCGATTGCGATGCCGTACCCCGGCTTGATCAGCCGGAAGCCGGATTGCGGCTGCACGTACCGCCGAGGGCGGTGCCGCGCCGATCATCCGTCGCGCAACCGGTTGATCGGCATGCTGCGACCGGAGATGCGCTTGAACACCCCTGATCGTCCCAAGGAGGGATTTGCGTCGCCGGCTGTTGGTGTTAAGCACCCGCGGCGCCACGCGGGCAGGAGATGACGGTGAAGAACATTCTGGAGAAGCTTGAGGAGCGGCGTGCCCATGCGCGTCTTGGCGGTGGCACCCGGCGCATCGAGGCGCAGCATAACCGCGGCAAGCTGACCGCCCGCGAACGCATCGAGCTGCTGCTCGATCCCGGCTCGTTCGAAGAGTTCGACATGTTCGTCCAGCATCGCTGCGACGATTTCGGCATGGAGAAGACCAAGGTTCCCGGCGACGGCGTGATCACCGGCTGGGGCACGGTCAATGGCCGCACCGTCTGCGTGTTCGCCAAGGACTTCACCGTGTTCGGCGGCTCGCTGTCGGAAGCGCACGCCCAGAAGATGGTGAAGATTCAGGAGCTGGCGCTGCGCGTGCGCGCGCCCATCGTCGGCCTGTTCGATGCCGGCGGCGCCCGCATCCAGGAGGGCGTGGCCGCGCTCGGCGGCTATGGCGAGGTGTTCAAGCGCAACGTCATCGCCTCGGGCGTGGTGCCGCAGATCTCGGTGATCATGGGCCCGTGCGCCGGCGGCGACGTTTACTCGCCGGCGATGACCGACTTCATCTTCATGGTGCGCGGCTCGTCCTACATGTTCGTCACCGGCCCGGACGTGGTGAAGACGGTGACGAATGAAACCGTCACCTCCGAGGAGCTGGGCGGCGCCCAGGTCCACATCACCAAGTCGTCGGTGGCCGACGGTGCGTTCGAGAACGACGTCGAGTGCCTGCTGCAGATCCGCCGCCTGCTCGACTTCCTGCCGTCCAACAACAGCGACGGCGTGCCGATCTGGCCGTCCTTCGACGATCCCGAGCGCATCGACTATTCGCTCGATACGATCGTTCCGGACAACCCGAACAAGCCCTACGACATGAAGGAGCTGATCCTGAAGGTCGTGGACGAGGGCGATTTCTTCGAGATCCAGGCCAATTTCGCCCGCAACATCGTCACCGGCTTCGGCCGCATCGAGGGCCGCACCGTCGGCATCGTCGCCAACCAGCCGATGGTGCTGGCCGGCGTGCTCGACGCCGACGCCTCGCGCAAGGCGGCGCGCTTCGTGCGCTTCTGCGACGCCTTCGAGATCCCGATCGTCACCTTCGTCGACGTGCCGGGCTTCTTGCCGGGCACCGCGCAGGAATATGGCGGCCTGATCAAGCACGGCGCCAAGCTCCTGTTCGCCTTCACCCAGGCCACCGTGCCGCTGGTCACCGTGATCACCCGCAAGGCGTTCGGCGGTGCCTACGACGTCATGTCGTCCAAGCACATCGGCACCGACGTCAACTATGCCTGGCCGTCGGCGCAGATCGCGGTGATGGGCGCCAAGGGCGCGGTCGAGATCATCTTCCGCCAGGACATGGACGATCCCGAGAAGATCGCCAAGCGTACCGAGGAGTACGAGCAGCGCTTCCTGTCGCCGTTCGTGGCGGCCGAGCGCGGCTATATCGACGAGGTGATCATGCCGCACGCCACCCGCCTGCGCGTGGCGCGGGCGCTGGCCATGCTGCGCACCAAGAAGCTCGAACAGCCGCCCAAGAAGCACGACAACCTGCCGCTCTGAGCCGCTCGGCTCAACAGCGGAGGAGGCCGGCCTTGGCGGGCCACCCGGGCGGGCCGGCGAAAACCCGGTAAACCAAACATATGAGAAGGCGCCCGCCGGCTGACATCGACCGGCGGGCGCCTTCGTTTCGTTCAGACCTTGTTCATGCGCGGTGTCCGACAGTAGCGCTCGCCGCGACCGGGTTCAGCGCGGCGTAGGGAGCGTCTCCGGCAGGCGGCGCTCCCTGTGACGTTCGCCGGGGCGCTGAAAGGCGAAGCCGGCAGAACACGCAGGTATTTCTCAATCCGCTCACCAAAATTCCTCTTTTTCGGCCAGGATGTTTGGTAGGAGGATATTCCGAGGGTCGCGAAGCCATCTTCGGGCTTCGCATAGGAGCAGGCTTCGGCGATTCCCCGGAACCGGGGTTCAATTCGCCCGAGAAGCGGGCAGAAACGGACGAGTGACATGTTCTCGCGACTTGTGATCGCAGGTGCTGCCGCAGCGATGGTGCTCGGCACCGCCGCTTTGTCGTCGCCGGCATCGGCGCAGGACGCCGAATTCCAGGTGGCGCAGTATTGGGGCCCGCCGCCGCCTCCGCCGCCGAACCGCTGGGGTCCGCCGCCCCCGCCGCCGCCGCGCTGGGGGCACCGGCCGCCGCCCGGCTATGGTTATGGTCCGCCGCCGCGCCGGTGGGGCCGCGCCTGCTACACGTCGCGCGGCACCTGCGGTCTCGGCGGGCGTGCGCCGATCGGCGAGCCCTGCCGCTGCTACTTCCCGGGCTTCGGCCCCAAGCGCGGCAACGTGATCTGACGCAATTCCGGCCCGGCCAGCAATGGCCGGGCCGGATTTTCGTGTAGGCTCCGGTTGCGCCGGCCGTGTTTCCCCCCGCGCGTCACGGCGCGCATTTCATGGGAGAAAACGCCATGCGCACCATCATCATGCGCACCATCTTCGCCGCCCTGGCCGCAGGTTTCGTGCTCGGCGCGTCCACTGCGCCAAGCTTTGCCCAGGATGTCTGCCAGGATCTGTGGGTCGAGCGGAACTCGATCTACAAGGCCAACGGCTATTGCTTCAAGACGTCCCGCGCCATCTCCTATTTCGGCAATGCCGGCTGCCTCTATGACAATGAGGCGAGCATCCCGATGTCGCGCGCCGACCGCGCCCGCGTTCAGCAGATCCGCGCGCTGGAGCGGCAGTACGGCTGCCGCTGACCCGCCATGGAACTGGCCGACCTCTTCCAGCGATTGGCTCTGGCGCTCGGCGTCGGCCTTCTGGTCGGGGTCGAGCGCGGCTGGCGCCAGCGTGGGGATGCCCCCGGCCAGCGCACCGCGGGCCTGCGCACCTACACGCTGATCGGCCTGCTCGGCGGGGTGGCGGGCGCCATCGCGCTGGCGCTGCCGGCGGGGGGCGGCCTGCTGCTGGGCCTGGCGTTCGCCACGCTCGGCGCGGTGTTCGGCGCCTTCCAGTTCCGCGAGAACGCCCACGACGGCACCTTCAGCGTCACCGGCACGGTGGCGGGCCTCGTCACCTTCGCGCTGGGCGCCTACGCCATGCTGGGGGACCGCCACATCGTCGCGGCGGCGGGGGTGGCGACCGCCGCCATCCTGGCGGCGCGCGAGCCGCTGCATGCCTTCGTGGCGCGCATCACTTGGCCGGAGCTGCGCTCGGCGCTGCTGCTGCTGGGCATGACGTTCATCGCCCTGCCGCTGGTCCCCGACCGCACCGTCGGCCCCTATGGCGGCATCAATCCGCGCGAGCTTCTGCTGGTGGTCATCGTGCTGGCGGCGGTGGCGTTCGGCGGCTATGCCGCGGTCAAGCTGCTGGGCACGAGGCGCGGCCAGCTGGTGGCCGGCGCGGCCGGCGGGCTGGTGTCCTCGACGGCGGTGACGCTGGCCAATGCGCGATGCGCCGCGGCCGGGGAGGGCGACCCGCAGCTTCTGGCCGGCGCGGCGCTGGTCGCAGGGGCGGTGTCGCTGGTGCGCACCGCGATTCTGCTGGCGGCGCTGGTCGGCGGCGCCGGTATTGCGACACTGCCGCTGCTGGCGGCGGCCGGGGCCGCGCTGGCGTGTGGACTGGTATTCGCGTGGCGCAGAACCACGCCGCCGGGCAGCGAGCCGGTGCTGTCCAATCCGTTCGTGCTGAGCTCGGTTCTGCAGTATGCGGTGCTGCTGGTGGCCGTCACCGCCGCATCCCGCGCCGCCGCCACCGCGCTCGGCTCCGAGGCGACGCTGGCCGTCGCCGGCCTCGCCGGGCTGGCCGATCTCGATGCCGCAACCTTTGCCATGGCCGATTTGGCGCGCAAGAGCGGCGCCGCCGCCCTTCCCAGCCTCGGGGTGTTGATTGCGGCCGCGACCAATACCGCGGCGAAGGCGGCGATCGGCGCCGCGGCCGGCGGGTGGGGGTTCGCCGGTCCGCTGGCGCTCGGATCGGCGGCGATGGTGGCCACCGGCACGCTGGTTTGGGCCCTGAGCGGGTGACTGCAACGAACGCCCACATTGACAAGGCGGTGATGACGTCCCAACACACCGCCGGAATTTGTTCGGGTGCGGAAGGACGCGCGGAATGTTCAAGAAAATCCTGATCGCCAATCGCGGTGAGATCGCCTGCCGCATCATCCGCACCGCGAAACGGATGGGGATCAAGACCGTCGCCATCTATTCCGACGTCGACAAGGACGCGCTGCACGTCGACATGGCCGACGAGGCGGTCCACATCGGCCCGCCGGCGGCCGCCGAATCCTATCTGGTGATCGACAAGATCATCAAAGCCTGCAAGGACACCGGCGCCGAGGCGGTGCACCCCGGCTACGGCTTCCTGTCCGAACGGGAGGCGTTCCCGGTCGAGCTGGCCAAGCACGGCATCGTCTTCATCGGCCCGAACCCCAAGGCGATCGCCGCCATGGGCGACAAGATCGAGTCCAAGAAGGCGGCGGCCGCCGCCAAGGTCTCGACCGTGCCGGGCTATCTCGGCGTCATCGAGGACGACCAGCACGCCGTGCGCATCGCCGAGGAGATCGGCTACCCGGTCATGATCAAGGCCTCGGCCGGCGGCGGCGGCAAGGGCATGCGCGTCGCCCACTCCAAGGCCGAGGTGATGGACGGCTTCAAGCTGGCGCGCGCCGAGGCCAAGGCCTCGTTCGGCGACGACCGCGTGTTCATCGAGAAGTTCATCGTCGAGCCGCGCCACATCGAGATCCAGGTGCTGGGCGACAAGCACGGCAACGTCATCCACCTCGGCGAGCGCGAATGCTCGATCCAGCGCCGCAACCAGAAGGTCATCGAGGAGGCGCCCTCGCCGCTGCTCGACCCCGAGACCCGCGCCAAGATGGGCGCCCAGGCGGTCGCGCTGGCCAAGGCGGTGGGCTACGATTCGGCCGGCACGGTGGAGTTCGTCGCCGGCCAGGACCGCTCCTTCTACTTCCTGGAAATGAACACCCGCCTGCAGGTCGAGCATCCGGTGACCGAGATGGTCACCGGCATCGACCTCGTCGAGCAGATGATCCGCGTCGCCGCCGGCGAGCCGCTGAAGTACGAGCAGGACGACATCAAGCTGAACGGCTGGGCGATCGAAAGCCGCATCTATGCCGAGGACCCGTTCCGCAACTTCCTGCCCTCCACCGGCCGCCTGACGCGCTACCGCCCGCCGCACGAGGGGCCGTTCGAGGACTCGATCATCCGCAACGACACCGGCGTGTTCGAGGGCGGCGAGATCTCGATCTGGTACGATCCGATGATCGCCAAGCTGGTCACCCACGCGCCGACCCGCAATCAGGCGATCGACGCCATGGCCCACGCGCTCGACGCATTTGCCATCGAGGGCATCCAGCACAACATCCCGTTCCTCGCCGCGCTGATGCAGCATCCGCGCTGGCGCCAGGGCAAGCTGTCCACCGGCTTCATCGCCGAGGAATACAAGGACGGCTTCAAGATCCAGCACCCCGAGGGCGAGGTGGCGCGCATCATCGCCGCCGTCGCAGCCTCGATCGACTTCATCTCCACCCGGCGGCGCCGGCTGATCTCCGGCCAGATCGTGGGCCGGCCGATCCCGGTCGATCCGTTCCGCTGCGTGGTGTTCGAGAAGGACCTCGAATTCCACGTCAAGGTGTCGGAGGCCGCGGGAGTCGGCACCGAGGTCGATGAGTGGAAGGTGTCGCTGCTGACGCTGCGCGGCCGCGAGGAGAACACCTACCGGCTGGCCTCGTACTGGAAGCCGGGCGACCTCGTGTGGCGCGGCACCATCGACGGCGTGCCGCGCACCGCCCAGGTGCGCACCGTGCCCAACGGCTTCCGCATCTCCCACCGCGGCATGTCGGCGGTGACCTACGTCTACAATGAGCGCGAGGCCAAGCTCGCCGCGTTGATGCCGCAGAAGAAGGGCCCGGACCACGGCAAGGAGTTGGTGTGCCCGATGCCGGGGCTGGTGGTCGAGATCGCGGTCAAGGAAGGCCAGGAGGTCAAGGCCGGCGAGGCGCTGTGCATCGTCGAGGCGATGAAGATGCAGAACGTGCTGCGCGCCGAGCGCGACGTCGTCGTCAAGTCGATCAAGGCGGCGCCCGGCGACTCGATGGCGGTCGATGCGGTGATCATGGAGTTCGCCTGAGCGTCCGACGCTTGGTGTGATCGTCGTCCCGGGCGAGCGAAGCGAGACCCGGGACCGCCATCAGGAAGGGGGGCCCTGCTCGGCAAACGATCCCGGCTCGCGCGCCTTCGGCGCTTGGCCGGGATGACGATGCGGCCGAAAACCGCTCGCAGGCAAGTTGCGCCGTCACGTCCCGTGTTACAGTCGCCACCACCGCGGGAGGCGACTCGATGCGACTGCTGGCCACTCTGCTCAACAAGTTCGTCCGCAATGGTCGGCTGACCGTCATCGATCATGACGGCGCGCGCCGCAGCTTCGGCTCCGGTGAGGGCGGGCCGGACGTCACCGTCCGCTTCCATGACGACAAGGTGGCGCGCGAGCTGTTCTTCAATCCCGAGCTTGCGGCCGGCGAAGCCTATATGGACGGCCGGCTGACCATCGAGGACGGCGGCAGCGTGTTCGACCTCCTGCTGCTGTTCTCGGTCAACCGTTCCGGCCTCGCCTCGCATCCGCTGCAGCAGGCGCTGCGCCGCGTCTGGCGGGCGCTGAAGCGGGTCCACCAGTCGAATCCGCTCGGCCGCGCCGCGCAGCACGCCCGCCACCATTACGACCATCCGGCGGCGTTCTACCGGCTCTGGCTCGACGAGACGATGAGCTATTCCTGCGCCTACTTCACGGCGCCGGATGTGCCGCTCGCCGAGGCCCAGCGCGCCAAGATGCGCCACATCGCGGCCAAGCTGAAGATTTCGCCCGGCATGCGGGTGGTGGAGATCGGCTCGGGCTGGGGGTCGCTCGCCTGCTATCTCGCCAAGGCCTGCGGTGCCACCGTCACCGCCATCAATGTCTCGCCCGAGCAGATCGCGTCCGCCCGCGAGCGCGCCAAGGCGGAAGGCGTCGAGGACCGCGTCACCTTCGTCGAGACCGACTACCGCCAGCTTGAAGGCACGTTCGACCGGCTGGTGTCGGTGGGCATGATGGAGCACGTCGGCGTCGCCTATTTCGACGACTATTTCCGCACCGTAAGGCGCCTGCTGAAGCCCGAGGGCTTCGCCATGATCCACGCCATCGGCCGCATGTCGCCGCCGGGCTCGACCGCGCCATTCATCCGCAAGCACATCTTCCCCGGCGGCTACGTGCCGGCGCTGTCGGAGGTGTTCGCCTCCACCGAGCGCACCGGCCTGTGGGTGGCCGACTGCGAGGTGCTGCGGCTGCACTACTACTGGACCATCAAGCACTGGCGCGAGCGCTTCGCCGCCGAGCGCACGGCGGTGGTGGCGATGATGGGCGAGCGCTTCGCGCGGATGTGGGAGTTCTATCTGGCCGCGGTGGAGCTGGGCTTCCTGCACGGCTCCAACATGGTGTTCCAGCTTCTGCTGGCCGCAAAGCGCGACGCCGTGCCGGTGATCCGCGACTACATCGTCGATGCCGAGCGCGCGCTGGGCGCGGGCGCCCGGTGAGCCGCGACCGGAGCGGGACGGGGAGGGCGCTGCAATGAGGGTGGCCCGGCTCATCATCACCGGTCGCGTGCAGGGCGTGGGCTTCCGCTATTTCGTCGAGCGCACCGCCGCCCGCTACGGTCTCGCCGGCTGGGTGCGCAACCGCATTGACGGCTCGGTCGAGGCGGTGGCGGCCGGGCCGGCGCAGGCGGTCGAGGCGATGATCGCCGATTGCCAGCGCGGACCGTCGACGGCGCGGGTGGACTTTCTCCGGGTGATCGAATCGGCCGAGGCCGAGCTTGCCGCGCGCCAACCCGGCCAGAATTTCTCGGTGCTGCCGACCCGCTGACGCTGCCCCGCCGATGCACCGGCTCGATCAGCCGGAAGCCGAATAAAGCACCACGGGCCGGGCGGCCCGGATGCTCCGCAGAGCATCCTGCCAACCCGGCCCGCGAAGTCTTGTGGGTTGCGACGCGGTGGCGTCAGTGGCGGCGCTTGGTCTGGGCCGCGGCCTGATAGCCGACATAGTGGCCGTCGACGCAGCCGGA
Source organism: Blastochloris tepida (assembly GCF_003966715.1). Lineage (NCBI taxonomy): Bacteria > Pseudomonadati > Pseudomonadota > Alphaproteobacteria > Hyphomicrobiales > Blastochloridaceae > Blastochloris > Blastochloris tepida. The sequence continues at coordinate 1,862,034 of NZ_AP018907.1, read as the reverse complement.
CGGACCCTGGCGGAACGAGCCCAGCAGCGCGTCGAAGCCGGTGCACGGCGTGGTGGCGGCATGGATCAGGGCGACGGTGCCGACGCCGGCGACGCCGCCGACCATCGCCGAGGACGCCGCCGTCGAGCCGAGAGCGGTCGCCGTGGCCGAGCTGCCCCACCAGCCATTGAAGAGGCCGACGCCGACGACGGTGCCGACCACGGCACCGGTGCCCAGCAGCGCGCCCGTCCGTTCGTCATAATAGCGCTGCTCGGCCGAGGCGCTGGTGGCAGCGCCCGCGAGGGCGACCATGGCCGACAGAACGATGACAGCCTTACGCATAACAACTCCTTCGAATGATGTTACCCCTCTGCAGTCAGAACCCCTGACGTTCGGACACGTTCCCCTTGCCGCGAAATCACCACAGGCGTGGCCGTTTCGTGGCAAGGCGGTCTCTCCGAACCCATGATCACCTGCAGATTCGGCGCCCGCGCTCGGGCCGCCGAGGGGAAAGGGAACCGGACGGCCGCCGCACTGAACGCGCCGCGCGGCCCCGGCGTCACGTAAAATCCCTACCAGACAGGACTTCAGGCGCTGTTATCGATTTAGTTCGAATGCAATGCATCGGCCGGCGAATCGGTGGCTGCCGGCGCAACGGCGGTCGGCCCGAACACCTGTTCGAACGCCGCCCGCAGCGCCATGTCGGCCTCCGCCATGGTGACCGGCAGGCCGAGATCGACCAGCGAGGTCACGCCGTAGCGCGGATCGGCGATGCCGCACGGCACGATGCCGGCGAAGTGCGCAAGCTCCGGCTCGACATTGAGCGAGATGCCGTGGAACGTCACCCAGCGGCGCACCCTTATGCCGATGGCGGCGATCTTGTCCTCGCGGCCCTCGCCGCGCTCGGGGCGGCGCACCCACACCCCGACGCGGTCCTCGCGCCGTTCGCCGGTGACGTTGAAGCGGGCAAGTGTGGCGATGATCCAGGCCTCCAGCCCAGCCACGAATCGCCGGACGTCCTGGCCGCGCCGGGAGAGGTCGAGCATCACATAGGCCACCCGCTGGCCGGGGCCGTGATAGGTGAGCTGGCCGCCGCGGCCGGTGCGGAACACCGGGAAGCGGCCGGGCGCGAGCAGGTCGGCCTCGGCCGCGCTGGTGCCGGCCGTATAGAGCGGCGGGTGCTCGACCAGCCACACCAGCTCCGGCGCGCGCCCCGCGAGAATCGCCGCGACGCGGGCCTCCATCGCCGCCACGGCGTCCTCGTAGGACACCAGGCCCTCGGCGATCCGCCATGCCACCGGCGGGCCGCCAACGCCCCGCAACAGGCCGTCGGCGGGCAGGGCGGCGGCGAGATCCTGGCGCAGATTCATCCGTTTTTAACCATGACCGGATGAATTTTGCGGCACGCGCCGTTCAGCGTTCCGTGTTTCGAGGTCATCGTGGCGAACATCGACACCGTCCAACTCGACATTTCCGTTGTGCTCGGCACGACCGTGATGCCCATCCACCAGATGCTGCGCATGGGCCGCGGCGCCATCATCGAGCTCGACGCCACCGAGGACGACGAGGTGACGATTCTGGCCAACAACCTGCCGGTGGCCAAGGGGGCGGTGGTGATCAACGGCAATCGGATCGCCGTCAACATCACCCGGCTGCTGTCGCGCGCCGCCCTGCCGAGCGAGGCGTGACAGGGGCTGCGGCAGATCCCTGCGGGGGACCGGAAACGATCTCCCTCGGGGTGTCTCCCATCAGGATATCCACCGTCTGTGCGGATTGCGGCAAGGAAAGTTGGCAGGCGGCTTGTGGAGGCTGCCGTCCTTTGCTAACACACCGGCCGCTTCGGCATTGAACGGCTGAAGCAATTGCGGTCGTGGCGGAACTGGTAGACGCGCTAGCTTGAGGTGCTAGTGGGGCGACCCGTGGAGGTTCGAGTCCTCTCGACCGCACCAGATTGACGGCGGCAGATGCCGTCCGCTCAGTGAAAAATGGCCCGGCTCCTGATGGACCGGGCCATTTTTCGTTTTGACGAATCATACGCAGGCCAGCCGATCCGGCCGGACTTTCGTCGTCCGGTCGCCGAGTATCCGTGTTCGAACAACGATTCTCGGCGATGTCGTGTCCGGTATCCCGAAGGGATCTTCCGAAAGCCGGATGACAACGAAAATGGCCGGGCGCAGGCCCGGCCATCGCGACGGTGATTCTGTTCGGTGCCGCCTCAGCGCATCGTCGGCGCCCGCAGGTCGTTCACGATCTGAGACGGCCAGAACACCGAGAACGGCATCTCGTCGCGCCGCAGCGGCATCAGATCGCCGCCGACCACGTTATGCGGCGGCAGAGGGTTGAGACGGGCGGGAAGCTGGCCGCCGGGTCCCGGCGTCTGATCGGCCGCGCTCGGCGCGGGCGGGGGCGTCAGCGGCGCCGGCTGAACCGGTTCGGCCAGCGACGGCATCATGCCGGGGCTGACGGTGTCGGACACCGGCTGCTTGGGCATCGCCGGCACGCGGGTGCGGGTCTCGGCGCGGGCGACCTCGGCGCCGGGCGTGCCGAGTGGCACCATGTGCACCACCTTGTAGCCGCGCTCCTTCAGCGTGCGCAGCAGGCGCGGCAGCATGGCCACGGTGGCGGGCTGGATGTCGTGCAGCAGGAACATGCCCTTGCCATTGGCCTCCAGCCGCGCCAGCGCGGTCTTGTAGACCTGATCGGGCGTGTGGCGCAGCCAGTCGTCGACCGGGAAGTCGGCGCTCATCGACACCACGCCGATCTGGTCGAGATGCTTCTCGAAGGCGGCCGTGCGGCCGAGCCCGGGGAAGCGGAACCACGGCGCCGCCTGCCGGCCGTCCTGGGCCAGGATGGCGTTGACGATGGCGAAGCCGTCGTCGATCTCCTTCTTGCCCTTCTCCAGGCTCTGCTTGGGGAAGATCAGCGGATGGGTGACGCTGTGCGTGCCGATGGAGTGGCCTTCTGCGGCCACCTCGCGCAGCACGTTGGGATAGGCCTTGGCCATGCGCCCGACGATGAAGAAGGTCGCCTTGACGCACTCCTTGCGCAGCGCCTCCAGCACCGCGGGTGTGGTCTTGGGCAGCGGCCCGTCGTCGAAGGTGAGGATCACCTCCTTCGGCTGCAGCTCCACCATCTCCTTGTATTGCATGAAGCCGATGCGCGGCAGCGTCGCCGGATCGATCGCCACCTCCCGCGACGTGCCCAGCGCATCGGGATTGCCGGGACAGGACTCGGTGGCGAACGCCCCGCCCGTGGGAACGAGGAGGAGCGAGGCAGTGGCAGCGACGGCGAAAGCGAATTTCATGGGGTGAGCCTCAGCGACCGCACATTAGAATAATTAAAAATGGCGGTCTGTCGATAGAGCCTAGTCCCCTGCCGATAAGGAACGGTAAAGCGACCGTCCCGCCTGGGGATGGGCAGGTATGATATGGACAACGGCATAGCCGCCGTCCTTCAAGGCCCGCAGGAACGCCGGCAGCATGTCGGCGGTCTGGCGCTTGGTGTCGTGGAACAGCACGATTCCCCGACCCGTCTCGTTCAGGCGCTTCATGACGAGATCGAGCTGGGCCTGCGGGGTCATCGGCTTCCAGTCGCTGGCCCACAGATCGGCGCCGAATACGGCGATTTTCCGTTCCGCCAGCCGGTCGAGCAACTCCGGCGTGTCGGCGAAGCCGGGAAAGCGGAAGAAGGCCACGCGCGGCACCGGTGCGGCGCTGCCATAGGCGGCGCGGTCGTCGGCGGCGATGCCGCGCTCGATCTCGCCGAGCGCGTCGGCGGCGGGGATCTTCGACAGAATGGGGTGCGACCAGGTGTGGTGGCCGACGGTGTGGCCGTCTGCGATCATCCGCCGCACCAGGGCCGGCCGCGCCTCGGCGTTCTCGCCGATCAGGAAGAAGGTCGCCCTCACGCATTCGCGGGCCAGCGAATCGAGAACGGCCTGGGTCGTGCCCGGCCAGGGGCCGTCATCGAAGGTCAGCACCACTTCCTTGTCGGCCAAGGGCAGGGTGGCCGGATAGCTCTTGGTGCCGACCCGCACGCCGCCTGCGGTCTCCACCGCGAGCACCCGGCGCGTGCCGAGCGATTCGGGCCCGCAGGCGAGAGAGGGGCCGGCGAGGGCGAGGAGGAGGATGGCGGCGAGGCGGAAGCGAGGGCGCACGGGGGTGCCTCCGGAGAGGGGCGAACCTCCATAGCAGCGAATGCGCGGTGCGGCCATCATCCGCGTTGCCGCTGTCCGCGTTGCCATCGTTGCGACGGCTTCCTACAAGCGGCGTCGAACCCCGATCCGGAAGGAGGACGCCATGCTCGACGAGATGGTCCGCGAGCATGCGGAGAAGGCTGACGGCCTGCCGCTTCGGAATGAGGACGGCGACATCCGGGCCGAGGTCAACGAAGCCGTTGCCGCTGCGGTGGAGGCGGGCGACGCGGCGCGGCTGCGCGCCCTGTTCACGGACCTGCACGCCACCGACCAGAGCGACCTCCTGCTGTCGCTCGATCCGGCCGACCGGCCCCGGCTGATCGAGCTTCTGGGCGATGCGTTCGACTTCGCCGCCCTGACCGAGCTCGACGAGACGGCGCGCACCCGCATCGTCGAGGCGCTGGAGACGCGCACGCTGGTCGAAGGCGTGCGCGAACTCGACTCCGACGATGCCGTCTACATTCTCGAGGACCTGGACAAGGAGGATCAGGACGAGATCCTCGACCAGCTTCCGGCGCTCGAGCGCGTCGCGCTCGCCCGCAGCCTCGACTACCCCGAGGAATCCGCCGGCCGGCGGATGCAGACCGAGTTCGTCGCCGTGCCGGCGTTCTGGACGGTGGGCCAGACCATCGACCATCTGCGCGAGACCGAGGATCTGCCGGAGCGCTTCTACGAGATCTTCGTCGTCGATCCGCGCTACCAGCTGCTCGGCGAGGTCTCGCTCGATGTGCTGCTGCGCACCAAGCGGCCGGTGGCGATGGTCGACATCGTGTCGGAGGAGCGCCATCAGGTGAAGGCCACCGACGACCAGGAGGACGTCGCCCGGCTGTTCGAGCGCTACAATTGGGTGTCGGCCGCGGTGGTCGACGACGCCGGCCGGCTGGTCGGCGTGATCACCGTCGACGACGTGGTCGACGTGATCGAGGAGGAGGCCGACGAGGACCTGAAGGCGCTGGGCGGCGTCAAGGCCGACGAGGAACTGTCGGATACGGTCTGGTACATCGCCAAGAGCCGGTTTTCCTGGCTCTTCCTAAATCTCTTCACCGCCATCCTGGCCTCCGCGGTGATTGGCATGTTCGAAGGCCAGATCGAGAAGATGGTGGCGCTGGCGGTGCTGATGCCGATCGTCGCGAGCCAAGGCGGCAATGCCGGCACCCAGACCATGACGGTGGCGGTGCGTGCGCTCGCCACCCGCCAACTCGGCAATGCCAATGCGCGCCGGATCGTGCTGCGCGAGGTCGCCGCCGGCTTCCTCAACGGCATCGCCTTCGCGGTCATCATGGGCGCGGTGGCGGTGGCGTGGTTCGGCCTGCCCGATCTCGGTCTGGTGATCGGGCTGTCGATGGTCGTCGTGCTGATCGCGGCGGCGCTGGGCGGCATCCTGATTCCGCTGGCGCTTCACAAGCTTGGTGCGGATCCCGCTGTATCGTCCGGGCCGTTCGTCACCACGGTCACCGACGTGGTGGGCTTCTTCGCCTTTCTCGGCATCGCCACGCTGTGGTTCCGCCTGTCGTGATGTGTTCATACGGCAATAACGATAGATGAAGATCGGCGCGCCGGGTCCGCACTGATTAAGCGCAGTATCGTACCATCCACCGTCAGCATTCATCGGCCGGCCCAAGGGGCTGACTGGTAGTAGGCGCGAGACATGGTGCGCAAACTGGGACTGGCGTCGTGCGTGGACCGGTGGAAGCCTTCTGGCTTGTCGATAGCCGACTTAAAATCCTTCCGGCGGGATCGGCGTGATTTGACGTGAATTGCCGTTAACCGCGTTCACTGACCTTGCGTTAAACCGCGTCCGCTACATCGAGTCCGTATCGGGGAGTGCGGGGCCCAAATGGCGAGGGCGATTGAAACGGCTCGATCCGTGCTGAAGCCGCGGATCACGGAGATTGTCGCGGCGGTCATCACGGCCGGCACGCTGATCGTCGTGGTCGTCGCGCTCCATGTCGGGGCCAGGCTCGAACGTGAGGCGATCGACGACGACGTCCGCACCGCCAGGACGGTGACGGACGAGCTATTGAAGACGCACAGCCAGCTTGTGGAGCACGCGGCGGCCGAGCCGGCGCTGCTCGGCTTCAGGTCCGAACCCGGCGAGGCGGCGGTCTCCGAGGATGGCGCCCATGCCGCCGTGGCAAGCCAGGGCGTCCACGCCTTCCTGCTGTCCGCCAAGGGCCAGCCGCTGGCGGCGACGATCTCGGGTGAGCAGGTCAAGCCGCCGCTGCCGGGCGAGGTGGTGGCCGGCGTTCAGGCGCTGATCGCGGGCGCGAGCGGTCAGCGGGCGGAGGCCGGCATCGTCCGCTTCGGGCCGGCCCGGGCCGGCTATTCCATTTCATCGGGGCGCCTCGCCATTGCCGCGGCCGCCCCCCTGGCAAAGCCGGGTGCGGCCGGCGAAGCGCCTGACATCCTGGTCGCGGTGCGCGTGCTCGACGAGGCCGCCCTGCGCGAGCTGGCCGATGCCTATGGGCTGGCCTCGCTCGCCTTCGCCACCAGCAGCTCGGCGCCCTCGGGGCGGGCGCTTCTGCCGATCAACGGGCTGAACGGCACCCCCATCGGCGCTTTGGTCTGGCGCAGCGCCAATCCCGGCCGGGTGCTGATCGACGTGATCGCCCCCACGGTCGTTGTCGTCTTCCTCGCCATCGGCGGGCTGCTGATCTATCTGGTGCGCAATGTCGACACCGCGACGCGCGAGCTGATCGCCGATGTCGACCGCACCCAGGCGCTGGCGAGCGCCGACCCGCTGACCGGGGTGGCAAACCGTCTGGCCTTCTTCGAGGCGCTGCTGGAGCAGACCCGCAAGGCCCGGCGCGGCGGCAGCTTCGCGCTGATGCTGGTCGATCTCGACCGGTTCAAGGAGGTCAACGACACGTTCGGCCACCAGACCGGCGACCGGCTGCTGGCCGACGTGGCGCGGCGCCTGCGCGACGTGTGCGGCGCGTTCGTCACGGTGGCGCGGATCGGCGGCGACGAGTTCGCGGTGCTGGTCGACGGGCCGATCAATCGCGACCTCGCCACCAAGTTCGGCATGCGGATCATCGAGGAGGTGAGCCGGCCCGGACCGATCGACGGCAAGCAGATCGACATCGGCGCCTCCATCGGCATCGTGCTGGCGCCCGATCACGGCGCCGAGCAGCATCTGCTGATGCACCGCGCCGACCTCGCGCTCTATGTCGCCAAGTCCAATGGCCGCGGCCGGGTGACGATCTACGACACCGATCTGGAACGGGATTCGCGCCACCGCCGGTTCATCGAGCGCGAGCTGCGGGCGGCGATCCTCACCGGCGAGCTGCTGGTCGAGTACCAGCCGATCTTCTCCGCCGACGGCCGGACGCTGAACGGCCTGGAAGCCCTGGTGCGCTGGCGCCACGCGCTGCGCGGCATGATCCCGCCCAACGAATTCATCCCGATCGCCGAGGAGACCGGGCTGATCCACAAGCTCGGCGCCACGGTGCTGCAACGCGCCTGCGAGGATGCCGCGCGCTGGCCGGACCTGACGATCGCCGTCAATCTGTCGCCGATCCAGATGCTCAAGGGCGACATCGAATCGACCGTCAAGCGGGTGCTGCACGCCACCAAAATGGCGCCCGAGCGTCTGGTTCTGGAGATCACCGAAGGCGTGTTGGTGGAGGATCCGGAGATCGCGCTGGCGGTGATCAACCGGCTGCGGGCGCTGGGCTGCCGCGTCGCCCTCGACGATTTCGGCACCGGCTACTCCAGCTTCAGCTATCTGCGCCGGTTCAATTTCGACAAGCTCAAGATCGACCAGAGCTTCGTCAGCGACCTCGGCGAGTCGGCCGATTCGGCGATGATCGTCCACGCCATCGTGTCGCTGGCCCGCGGGCTGCGGATGACCGTGGTGGCGGAGGGGGTCGAGACGCCGGAGCAGGCGCGCTTCCTGCAGGCCACCGGCTGCCACGAGCTGCAGGGCTATCTGCTCGGCCGGCCGATGCGCGCCAGTGCCATCGACCGGCTGGTGTCTGGCAAGCCGGAGCCGGCCTGCCAGACGGCGCCGCTGCTCCTGCGCGCCTGATCCCCAACCGGACGACCCAGCCCGCGACCTGGACCGGGTCGCCATAGCCCTCAGTCCCTCCTGACTTCGGCGCCGCCCGGCCTTATAAAGGCGGCAACCATAAGCCGAACCGGGAGGACCTGCATGCTCGCCAACAGCCCGCCGCCGTTTGATTTCGGCCTCGGGGAGACCGCCGACGCCATCCGCGACACCGTCCGCGACTTCGCCCAGGACAAGATCGCCCCGCGCGCCGACGAGATCGACCGAGAAAACCGCTTCCCGCGCGACCTGTGGCCGGAGATGGGCGCGCTCGGCCTGCACGGCATCACGGTCGAGGAGGCGTATGGCGGCACCGGCCTCGGCTATCTCGAGCACGTGGTGGCGATGGAGGAGATCAGCCGGGCCTCCGGCGCGGTCGGCCTGTCCTACGGCGCGCACTCCAACCTTTGCATCAACCAACTGCGCCGCAACGCGACCGAAGAGCAGAAGAAGCGCTATCTACCGCGCCTTATCGCCGGCGAACACCTCGGAGCGCTGGCGATGTCCGAGCCCGGCGCCGGCTCCGACGTGGTGTCGATGAAGACGCGGGCGGAGAAGCGCGGCGACCGCTATGTGATCAACGGCAACAAGATGTGGATCACCAACGGCCCGGGCGCCGATACTTTGGTGGTCTATGCCAAGACCGATCCGGCCGCCGGCCCGAAGGGCATCACCGCCTTCATCATCGAGAAGGGGATGAAGGGCTTCTCGACTGCGCAGAAGCTCGACAAGCTTGGCATGCGCGGCTCGGATACTTGCGAACTGGTGTTCGAGGACTGCGAGGTGCCGGAGGAAAACGTGCTCGGCACGGTCAACCGCGGTGTCGCGGTGCTGATGAGCGGGCTCGATTATGAGCGGGTGGTGCTGTCGGCCGGCCCGCTGGGGCTGATGCAGGCGGCGCTCGACCTCGTTCTGCCCTATGTGCGCGACCGCAAGCAGTTCGGCCAGCCGATCGGCACCTTCCAGCTGGTGCAGGCCAAGGTCGCCGACATGTATGTGCGGATGAACGCCGCCAAGGCCTATGTCTATGCCGTGGCCAAGGCCTGCGACCGTGGCCGCACCACCCGCGAGGACGCGGCCGGCGCGATTCTCTATGCTGCCGAACTGGCGACGCAGACCGCGCTGGATGCCATCCAGCTGCTCGGCGGTAACGGTTACATCAACGAGTATCCGGCCGGGCGGCTGCTGCGCGACGCCAAGCTCTACGAGATCGGCGCCGGCACGTCGGAAATCCGCCGCATGCTGATCGGCCGCGAACTGTTCGCCAAGACGGGGTGAGCGCCGGACTGAGGGGTTGCGAGACCAGCGGATGGCCAAGACTTGGTATGGCCAAGACTTGTTGCAGACAAGACTTGGTGATGTGTCGTCCCGGGCGAGCGTCAGCGAGACCCGGGATCGTCTTCAGGACAAGGGCCTCTATCTGCAAACGGTCCCGGGTCGCTGACGCTCGCCTGGGACGACGACGTGTCATGAAGGCCGTCGTCCGCGCGGACTATTGGCCCTGGCTGGAATGGCATTGGCTGGGGAGGGCAGGGATGGGCGCCTCCGCCCTCCCGTGTTAATCACCCGCCATGACCTCCCCGGACCTTTCCGCGCTGGTGCTGCTCTCCGGCGGCCAGGACTCCACCACCTGCCTCGGCTGGGCGCTCGACCGGTTCGACCGCGTCGAGACGGTGGGCTTCGACTATGGCCAGCGCCACCGCGTCGAGCTGGAGGTGCGCGAGCGCATCCGGGGGCGCATCGAGGGCCTCAAGCCGGCCTGGAGCGGCCGGCTCGGCTCGGATCACCTCATCGAACTTTCGGTGCTCGGCCAGATCTCGGACACTGCGCTGACGCGCGACGCCGCCATCGCCCTGGCCGACAGCGGGCTGCCGACCACCTTCGTCCCCGGCCGCAATCTGATCTTTCTCGGCTTCGCCGCGGCATTGGCCTACCGCAGGGGTATCCGCCACATCGTCGCCGGCATGTGCGAGACCGACTATTCCGGCTATCCCGACTGCCGGGACGACACCATCAAGGCGATGCAGGTGGCGCTGTCGCTGGGGCTCGACCGGCGGGTGACCATCCACACGCCGCTGATGTGGATCGACAAGGCCGCCACCTTTGCCCTGGCCCTGGCCATTGCCGGTCCACAATTCCTTGATCTCGTGGTCGAGGAGACCCACACCTGCTATGTCGGCGACCGCACGCAGCGGCACCCCTGGGGCTTTGGCTGCGGCGTGTGCCCCGCCTGCCGGCTGCGTGCCGAAGGCTGGGCGCGGTTTCGAAAGGAAGACGGATGCTGAACGACACCCGCCGGCGCGCCGAAGGCGCCGCGTTCTTCGCCCTGTTCGTGCTGACCATTCCGGTCGCCAACTGGATGGTGGGCAATGTCGGCACGGTGTGCGTGCCGAACGGGCCGTGCCTCGTGCCGGTGGGGCCGAGCCTCACCGCGCCCTCCGGCGTGCTGATGATCGGCGTGGCGCTGGTGCTGCGCGATCTGGTGCAGCGCCGGCTCGGGGCAGGGGCGGCGGCGGTGGCGATCCTGATCGGCGCGGCGCTGTCGGCGGCCGTGGCGCCGCCCTCGCTGGTGCTGGCCTCGGCGGCGGCGTTCCTGGTGTCGGAATTCGCCGACCTCGCCGTCTATACGCCGCTGCAGCGGCGCCGCTTCGTCGCCGCGGTGGTCGCCTCCGGCGTCGTTGGTCTGGTGGTCGATTCCATCGTGTTCCTGTACCTCGCCTTTGGCTCGCTGGAGTTCCTCGGCGGGCAGGTGGTGGGCAAGGCCTGGATGATCGCGCTGGCGGTGCCGGTGGCGGCGTGGCTGCGCCGGCGCGACGCGCGGCTCGGCCTCGCGCCGGCCTGAAGCGCCCGCCCGCATGGACGTGTTCTTCTATATCTCGAAGGCGCTGGGCTTCCTCGCGACGCCGACCAACGGCCTGCTCGTGCTGCTGCTGGCCGGCATTCTCATGCTGCGCTGGCGGTTCGGCCGCTGGCTCGCCGGGCTGGCGGCGCTTCTGCTGCTGATCTGCGGGCTGTCGCCGGCTGCCAATTTGCTGATGTCGCCGCTGGAGCAGCGCTTTCCGCGCTGGGATGCCGGCAACGGCGCACCGGATGGCATCGTCGTGCTGGGTGGGGCGCTGGATGGCGAGGTGTTCGGCACCCGGGGCGAGCTCGCGCTCAATGAGGGGGCCGAGCGCATGACCGAGGCGGTGGCCCTGGCGCGCATCTACCCGAACGCCCGCATCCTGTTCTCGGGCGGCGAGGGCAAGGTGCTCAAGCAGGGCCATACCGAGGCGGACGCGGCGCGCGCCTTCTTCGCGCGCATGGGGCTTGCGCCCGAGCGGATCGAGATCGAGGACCGCTCCCGCAACACCACCGAGAACGCCGTGTTCTCGAAGGCACTGGCGGCGCCCAAGCCCGGCGAACGCTGGCTCCTCGTCACCTCGGCCTGGCACATGCCGCGCTCGATCGGCTGCTTCCGGGCGGCGGGCTTCCCGGTCGAGGCCTATCCGGTCGATTTCCGTGTCCCGGCGGGCGAGGGGATGCTCGTGCCGTTCTTCTTCGCCTCGGATGGCCTGCGCCGGTTCGATCTGGCGAGCCGGGAATGGATGGGCCTTGCCGCCTATTACGCCACCGGGCGCTCCAGCGAGTTGTTCCCGGCGCCGTGAGGGGCCTGCCGTAAGCTCAATCGTTGCGCGGCAGGCCGAGCCGGTAGACCCCCTTGAAGTCGGTCGGGTCCACCGGCTTGCCCTTGCGGGTGATGACGATCCGCCCCTCCAGCGCCAGCCGCACCGCCACCCGCCGCACCAGCGGCATCAGATGATGCCAGTCCGCCGTGCCGCTGGCCGCGCGTGCCGCTTCGGTCGGGCACAGCGTGCCGCCGCCGCGCGCCGCGGCGAGGTCGAGGATGACGTTGGCGACGGTGGCCTCTTCGGTGTCGGTCATGTCCGGACTGCAACTTTCTTGACGAATTTCTTGACGAACGGAACCGGGTGAAATCACGGGCGTTTGCCCCATGCAATCGGACGATCGACGCAAGGACACGGTTTCATCGACGGCCCGGTCTGCCGGGCGGACATTCCCTGTTTCAGATGATCGAGGAGCGGGCGATGCGCTGGTCCACGACCAATCCGAGCGACGACACCGAAGACACCAGCGAGGGCTGGCAGATGGTGGCCTGGACCAGCGGCGCGGCCCTGGCCTTCGCCGTTCTGGCGGCGATGGCAAGCATCGCGTGAGGTCCAATCGCGTGAGGTCCAGAATCGCGTGAGAGTCGGCCTCGCCTGACCGCCGCTCATTTGAAGGCGATCGGGTCGTCTTCGAACAGGTGCTGGAACTCGTTGCCATATTGCCGGCGCAGCATCACCACCAGCACGGCGAAGGTGGTTGCGATGAGCGCCCAGGCACTGACGAACCAGCCGAGATAGCCGAGTGCAAAGAACAGCGCCCGCTGGCCGCGGTTGAAATGCCGGCCGGCGATGGCATGCAGCTTGGCTGCACGGTTGGCAATGGCGATCGCCGCCGGATCGTCCTTGAATTGGGATGACGGAACCGAGCCCATCACGATGGCGGCGTAGTTGAACAGCCGGTACGACCACGCGAACTTGAAGAACGCGTGGACGAACATCACCGTCAGCCCCAGCACCTTGAGCTCCCACACGCCGCGCGTGGTGTGGATGTTGAAGGGCAGCCCCTCCATCAGCCGCATGGCGTCCTCGCTGGCGCGCAGCAGCGCCAGCGCGCCGCCGATGGCGAACAGCGAGCTGGAGGCGAAGAACGCGCTGCCGTTCTGCAACGTGGCCATGATCTGGGTGTCGACGATGCGCACGTCGCGCGCCAGCATCTGGTGCATCCAGGCGTGCCGGTAGCGCTCCATGATGTGGTTGAGGTTGCGCGCCGCGTACGGGCTCCACTCCAGCGCCGCGTGATAGACGGCCCAGGTGAGAACGAACGTGGCGAATGCCGCAAGGTCGAGAACGGTGAAATCGCCCATGCCGCCAAGCCCGCACCGGAAAGGGCCGGCATGGTAGGCAGCCCCCGTGCCGCCGGCAACCCGACGATCGGCCGGCGGGGCGGCGATGATCTGCGGATCATCTGCAGGTTGGCGATGCCGTGCGCGCGATTGTGCCGATGCCGCCGCCATGGCAGCTTCCGCAGCAGGACGCCACCGGAGCCTGAGCGGAATGCTGCGCCTTGTGATCGGTAACAAGAACTATTCGTCCTGGTCGATGCGGCCCTGGCTGGCGATGACGGTGGCCGGCATCCCGTTCGAGGAGACGGTGGTCCCGCTCGACCAGCCCGACACGCGGGCCGAGATCGCCCGCCATTCCCCCTCCGGCAAGGTGCCCTGCCTGATCGATGGCGGCATCCAGGTGTGGGAATCGCTGGCGATCCTCGAATATCTCGCCGAGCGGTTTCCCGACCGCGCGCTCTGGCCGGCCGATTCGGCGGCGCGGGCCGCGGCGCGCTCGGTGTCGGCGGAGATGCACGCCGGCTTTTCCGCCCTGCGCAAGCTGCTGCCGATGAACCTGTGGCGGCCGATCGAATCGCGGGCGCTGACGCCGGAGGCCGCGGCCAATGTCGAGCGCCTGCTGGCGATCTGGCGGGACTGCCGCGACCGGTTCGGCGCCGACGGGCCGTTCCTGTTTGGCGCGTTCAGCATCGCCGATGCCATGTTCGCCCCGGTGGTGACGCGGTTCCGCACCTATGACGTTGCGGTGGATGAGACGGCCGCCCGCTACATGGAGGCGGTGGAAAGCTTGCCGGCCTTCAAGGCCTGGAAGGCCCAGGCGCTGAAGGAGACCTGGGTGGTCTCGCGCAGCGAGATCGACTGGCCCGAGGTCAAGCGGATGAGCTGAGCGGGCGCAGTCCGTAATTCAAAGTACCGAAAAGACTATTCATCTAGATAGCGTTCTTTGAAAAACGCATTCTCGATTCTCCATATAAAATTTACAAATTCTTCGTATTCCATATCAACGTCTTTTTCATTGGGGCGATTATTGAAAAATTTATAAACATTCTCGTTGCACTGAAAATCATTATGAGCGAATGAATTCCTTATTATTCTAAGTATTTTCCCATCTTCCGTGTTATCTAAAAATTTTTCTTGCGCAATGTGCATTAGCGGTATGAGTCGAATGATGCCAAAATGTTGATTAATCAATTTTGGGGCATTGGCGCCGAGCTTTTCTTTAAATTCTTGTCTGATTTGTCCTATAGGCTTTGTGTCGTCGGCTTCATCGAAGTTTTTGATAATAAACTCTATAAATTTTAGGGTGGCATTCAAATGGAGAAGGGTTTTCGACGTCAACAGAGCCTCCCATACAAGCACTGGTGTTGTCCTAAGGTACAACGCTGGTCGGGTCACCGCGCCAAACCAGTTTCATCCTCAACCAACGGTCAGCTTCCGCCGTCCCCGCGCTTGCGTCATAGATAAGGGGAACCGGCCGCAAAAGTGCCGGACGTCTGGGGAGGCCTTGGTGGCGGTCATTGCGTCGAGCATCGACACCGGTGCGCCGGTGTTTGCGGAAAATCGTGCCGCCATGGCGGCGCTGGTTGCGGAGCTGAAGGCCCGTCGCGCCGAGGCGGCGCTGGGCGGCAACGCCAAGACGCGCGAGCGCCATGTCGCCCGCGGCAAGCTGCTTCCCCGCGAGCGGGTGATGCGCCTCATCGACCCCGGCACGCCGTTTCTCGATCTCGCGCCGCTCGCCGCCTTCGGCATGTATGAGGGCGACGTGCACGGCGCGGGCGTCATCACCGGCATCGGCCGCATCGAGGGCCGCGAGTGCGTCATCGTCTGCAACGATGCCACCATCAAGGGCGGCAGCTACTACCCGCTCACCGTCAAGAAGCACCTGCGCGCCCAGGAGATCGCGCTGCAGAACCGGCTGCCCTGCGTGTACCTGGTCGATTCCGGCGGCGCCAACCTGCCGCACCAGACCGAGGTGTTCCCCGACCGCGAGCATTTCGGCCGAATCTTCTTCAACCAGGCCAATCTGTCGGCCGCCGGCATCGCCCAGGTCGCGGTGGTGATGGGCTCGTGCACGGCGGGCGGCGCCTATGTGCCGGCGATGTCGGACGAGACCGTCATCGTGCGCCGCCAGGGCACCATCTTCCTCGGCGGCCCGCCGCTGGTGAAGGCCGCGACCGGCGAGGTGGTGTCGGCCGAGGATCTCGGCGGCGCCGACGTCCACGCCCGCCACTCCGGCGTCGCCGACCATTACGCCGCCGACGACACCCACGCGCTGGCCATCTGCCGGCGCATCGTCGGCAATCTCAACACCCGGAAAGCGATCGACATCGCGCTGCGCGAGCCTCGCCCGCCCGCCTATGACGAGGCCGAGCTTGACGGCATCGTCCCGGCCGACACCCGCCGCCAATACGACATTCGCGAGGTGATCGCGCGCCTCGTCGACGCCTCCGAGTTCGACGAGTTCAAGCGGCTCTACGGCACCACGCTGGTCACCGGCTTCGCCCACATCCACGGCATTCCGGTCGGCATCGTCGCCAACAACGGCATCCTCTATTCGGAAAGCGCGCTGAAGGCGGCGCACTTCGTCGAACTGTGCAGCCAGCGCCGGGTGCCGCTCTTGTTCCTGCAGAACATCACCGGCTTCATGGTGGGGCGCGAGTACGAGGCCGGCGGCATCGCCAAGGACGGCGCCAAAATGGTGACGGCGGTGGCCTGCGCGAGCGTGCCGAAGATTACGGTGATCGTCGGCGGCTCGCACGGCGCCGGCAATTACGGCATGTGCGGCCGCGCCTACAGCCCGCGCTTCCTGTTCTCCTGGCCGAACTCGCGCATCTCGGTGATGGGCGGCGAGCAGGCGGCCACCGTGCTCGCCACCGTCAAGCGCGACAATATCGAGGCGTCGGGCGGCAAATGGTCGGCCGAGGAGGAGGCGGCGTTCAAGGCGCCGATTCGCGCCAAGTACGAGGCCGAGGGCAGCCCGTATTTCGCCACCGCGCGGCTGTGGGACGACGGCATCATCGCCCCCACCGAAACCCGCCGCGTGCTGGCGCTGGCCTTCTCCGCCGCCCTGAACGCCCCGGTGCCGGAGACCCGGTTCGGCGTGTTCAGGATGTGAGGGGGCTCCGGACCGAAGGTCGGAGCCGGGCATTCAGCCGCCGAGAAATCCCTTGCCGGTCAACGGTTTCGAGGAATGGTCCCCTGTGGTCCGGTGCGGGATCGTTCGGAAAATCCATGAATGTGCCTGACCGGCTGGGGGAAGACGCATCGTCGGGCTGGACACCCCACCTTCGCTCTGTTACCAACGCGTCATTCGCAGGAAACGAGAGCCGTTTCCCAGCGGGCGCATAGCTCAGTTGGTAGAGCAGCTGACTCTTAATCAGCGGGTCCAAGGTTCGAGTCCTTGTGCGCCCACCAAATAAATCAAAGCACTTGGGCGGGTTGAGCGTGTCATTCCGACACGCCGTCACCCGTTCATTCCGACAAATCCTGTCGCGCGCAAAATCAGATGGCACGGCGCGCGCGTGCTGATCTCCGAAACTCCGCGTCTTCCCATTCGCTGCGCCGTGCCAGCGCGCGCGCTCCTGCATGCGGCAGAGGATCGTTGCCCGCCCGGAAGGGTCCACGAATGCACATGCCATTCTTTCCAGGCTGCGGGGAATGCATTGTTCGCATGATGGATCATCACCGGCAAAATGTTCTCCCCGGTCGTCGAATGCTTCCGCGGTTACCGTGCGGCCGCAACTTGGGCGCAATCTCGCAGCATCGCCGGGATAGCCTTGTTGACCCGAATGCCTAGACTGCGCTGCCTCGCGCCAAACCGTTGACGCGCTTTCGAAGGGTTCGTTCATCATGGCAAGATCGCCGCGCAACGCGGAACAGGGGTTCGCTACACGTGCCATTCATTCGGGCTACGATCCGGCTGACGCGGACGGCGCGCTGACGCCGCCGATCCATCTGTCGTCGACCTATGTGTTCGAGACCGCCGAGCACGGCGCGGAGGTGTTCGCCGGCCTGCGCGATGGCTATGCGTATGGCCGCACCAAGAATCCCACCCAGAGCATTCTCGAAACGCGGCTTGCCGACCTCGAAGGCGGCGAGGCGGCGTTGGCGGTCGCCTCCGGCATGGCTGCGATTTCGGCGACGTTGTGGACGCTTCTGAATGCCGGCGACCACGTCGTCATCGAAAAGGTGCTCTACGGCAATTCCTACAAGCTGTTCACCGCCGGCCTCAGCCGCTTCGGCGTCGAGGTCACGGTCGCCGACTTCACCAACCCCGACAGCGTGGCGGCGGCGGTGCGGGCCGGGAAAACGCGGCTCGTTTATTTCGAGACCCCCGCCAATCCCAATCTTCGGGTGATCGACATCGCGGCCATTTCGGCGATCGCCCGACGCGCCGGCGCGCTGACCCTCGTCGACAACACGTTTGCGACACCGGCGCTGCAGCGCCCGCTCAGGCACGGCGCCGACCTCGTGGTGCACTCGGCGACCAAGTATCTCGGTGGCCATGGCGATCTGCTCGCCGGCATCGTCGTCGGGCCGGACGAGACGATCAAGCGCGTCCGCCAGCACGGTCTGCGCTATCTCACCGGCGCCACGCTGGCGCCGCTGTCGGCTTTCCTGGTGCTGCGCGGGCTCAAGACGCTGGAGCTGCGCATGGCGCAGCACTCACGCTCGGCGTTGGCGGTGGCCGAGATGCTGGCAGCGCATTCGGCCGTCGATGTGGTGCACTATCCCCGCCTGCCATCGTTCCCGCAGGCGGATGTTGTGAGCCGGCAGATGGCAGCCGGCAGCGGACTCGTCGCGTTCGAACTCAAGGGCGGCCTCGACGCCGGGCGGGCGCTGATGAACGCACTGAGGCTGGCGCAACGCGGCGTGAGCCTCGGCGATACCGAAACACTGGTGCAACATCCGGCCAGCATGACTCACGCTGCCTATTCGCCGGAGGAACGTGCCGCGCACGGCATTTCGGAAGGATTGATCCGCCTGTCGGTCGGTCTTGAGACCACCGACGACATTCTCGACGACCTCGATTTTGCGCTGGCGCAAGTGACCTGAAACGGGGTGGGCAGAGAAGGGGCGGCGAGGGACATCACGTCGCGCGGTCAGCTGCAATGACGCCGCGACAGTGACAGGAATTTTCTTTCCGCCCCGGCATGCTGTGGAGGTTGATGCGCTACGAACGCACGCCAATAGGCAATGCGCATCCATTGCGACCTCGACTGTTTTCGGCGACCCTCTTTCATCGGTTCAGAACGTGTGGCCATGCGCCACCTTCCGAAAGAGTGTGCGAAAATGTCTCTTGTTTCATTCCGCGAGCAGACGTCAGCGGCATCGCGGATCGCTCTCCGGCGTGACCATGTCGCGGGCGCCTTCTTCGTGCTGACCGGTGGTGTCGTTGCCGTTGCAGCCTCGATGCTTCCACTCGGCACGACGATGCGCATGGGGCCGGGCTATTTCCCCCTGCTTCTCGGCTTGATTCTGACCGGCCTCGGAGTGCTCATCGCCGTGAATGCCGACCGCGACGCGGCCGAACCCGACGTCGAGCCAGGAGATGGCGCGTGGCTGCGCCCGACGATCGCGGTGTCCGCAAGTGTGATCCTGTTTGCGCTGATCATAAGCCATCTCGGCCTTGCGGCGGGCGTCATCGGCGTTGTGCTCGTGAGCAGTCTTGCGCGGCGCACGGTCCAGTGGGGCACGGCGCTGCTGCTGGGCGTGCTGCTGGCGGCCGGTTCGGTCGCAGTGTTTGCCTATGGCCTGCAGCTGCCGTTCGACGTGATGCCGCCTCAGCTCGCGCTGCTCTGATGGAACTGTTCGGTCAACTCGGTCAGGGGTTCGAGGCCGCGCTCACCCTGACCAATCTCCTCTATTGCCTGATCGGCGTCACGCTCGGCACGCTGGTGGGCGTATTGCCCGGCATCGGGCCGGTGGCGACCATCGCCATGCTGCTGCCGGCAACCTACGGCCAGGAGCCGCTGTCGGCGCTGATCATGTTGGCAGGCATCTATTACGGTGCGCAGTATGGCGGCTCGACATCCGCCATCCTGGTCAATCTGCCGGGCGAGTCCTCGTCCGTGGTGACCTGCCTCGACGGCCACGCCATGGCGCGGCAGGGCCGTGCCGGTGCCGCGCTCGGCATCGTCGCGCTGGGCTCGTTCTTCGCCGGCACGGTGTCGACGCTGCTGATCGCGGCGCTTGCTGCACCACTGGCGGCGGTGGCGCTGAAGTTCGGCCCAGCCGAATATTTCTCGCTGATGGTGCTCGGCCTCGTCGCCGCGGTGGTGTTGGCATCAGGCTCGCTCGCCAAGGCCATCGCGATGACGGTGCTTGGCCTCGTGGTCGGACTCGTCGGCACCGACGTGAATTCCGGTGCCGTGCGCTTCAGCTTCGGGATTCCGGAACTGGCGGACGGCTTCGGCTTCGTCGTGGTGTCGATGGGCCTGTTCGGCATCGGCGAGATCATCCACAACATCGAAAAGGGTGCCCAGCGTGATGTCTACGCCGCGGCCGTGAGCGGAATCTGGCCGAAGCGCGAGGATTTCCGTGCTTCCTGGAAGCCGACGCTGCGCGGAACCTTTCTCGGCTCGGTGCTCGGTGTCCTGCCCGGCGGCGGCGCGGTGCTGAGCGCGTTCGCAGCCTATACGCTGGAGAAGAGGCTGGCCGATGATCCGTCGCGTTTCGGCCGTGGTGCCATCGAGGGCGTGGCGGCACCGGAGGCTGCCAACAACGCAGGCGCCCAGACTTCGTTCATTCCACTGCTGACTCTCGGCATTCCGCCCAACGCGGTGATGGCGCTGATGGTTGGCGCCATGATGATCCACGGCATCGTGCCGGGCCCGCAGGTGATGACCGACAAGCCCGATCTGTTCTGGGGGCTGATCGCCAGCATGTGGATCGGCAATCTGATGCTGGTGCTGCTCAATCTGCCCTTGATCGGCATCTGGATCCGGCTGCTCCGCGTGCCCTACCATTTGCTCTACCCGGCGATCCTGGTGTTCTGCTGCATCGGCGTCTACAGCGTGAACCAGAGCGCGACCGAAGTGATGTTCGCCGCCGGCTTCGGCGTCCTTGGCTACGTCTTCATCAAGCTGAGGTGCGAGCCGGCGCCGCTCTTGCTCGGCTTCGTGCTCGGCCCCCTGATGGAAGAGAATTTGCGCCGCGCCCTGCTGCTGTCGCGCGGCGATCCCACCGTCTTCCTCACCCGTCCCTTGAGCCTTGCTCTGTTGCTCGCCGCGCTTGCCCTGGTGGTGATGCTGGTGCTGCCCGCCGTGCGACAGACGCGGGAGATTGCGTTCCATGAAGATTGACGAGCTGTCCTCGCCCGGCGCGGGTCTTGCGCATCCCAACCCCCACAATCCGCTCGGCATCACGACGCGCGATCCCGCGGAATACCAGGCCGCGCTCGGCGTGCATCGGCTGGAGAAGCTGAAGCGGCAGATCCGCTACCTCTGGCGCAACGAGGATTATTTCCGGCCGCGCTTCCTCGCCGCCGGTCTGTCCTCGCCGGACGACATCCGCACTCTCGACGACTTCCGCCGCCTGCCGGCGTTCATGGACAAGGCAAGCCACCGCCAGTCGCAGGAGGAGTCGCTTGAGCGCTACAATCACCCGTTCGGCCTGCACCTGACGGTGCCGGTCGAGCAGGCGATCCACCTTGCCGCCACCTCCGGCACCACCGGCCGGCCGACCTTCTACGTGTTCAGCCGGCGCGACCTCGACACCTCGCATCGGGTGCTTGGCCGCCTGTTTGCGCAGGCGGGCATCCGCCCCGGCGACACCACCTTCCACGCCTTCGGCCTGTCGCTGTGGCTGGCCGGCGTCACCTGGGTGCAGGCGCTGGAGCACTATGGCGCGCGTCCGGTGGCGCTGGGGGCGGAAGCGGGCGTGCCGAAGATCCTGCGCTACATTGAGTTCACCCGACCGACCGCGCTCTTCGCCACGCCGTCGATGGTCAACCAGCTCATCGAGCGCGCGCCGGGGGAGATCGGCCGGCCGGTCGGCGACCTCGGCATCCGGCGCATCCTGTGTGCGGGCGAGCCCGGCGCCGGCCTGCCGGCGTTTCGCGCCAAGGTGCGCGAGGCGTTCGGCGCCGAGGTGTTCGACTGCATGGGCGGTGCTTGGCACAACGCCGCGCTGTCGTGCGCCGGCGCCGACTATCACGGCATGCATTATCTCACCGACGACACATGCTTTCGTTATGATCTTGTCGACCCGGTGACCAAGGCGCCGATCGAGCTCACCGACGGCGCGGTCGGCGAGGCGCTGCACACCGGCCTTGAGTACGAGGCGGCGCCGGCGTTCCGCTATGCCACCGGCGACATCCTGAAAATCCATGTCGGCCACTGCCCCGGTTGCGGCGTGTTCGGCACCCGCATGGAGGTGGTCGGCCGCGTCGACGACATGCTGGCGATCAAGGGCGTCAAGGTCTATCCGGCGGCGATCCAGAGCGTGGTGCTGCAATTCCAGCCGCGCATCTCCGGCGAGATGCGCATCCGCCTCGACGCGCCGCCGCCGAAGGTCGAGCCGCCGCTGAGGCTGGCGGTGGAGGCGGCGGCCGATCTTGCCAGCGACGACTGGCCGGCGCTGGCCCGCGCCATCGAGCAGCGCATTCGCGAGCTGCTCACCTTCCGGCCCGAAGTCACCATCCTGCCGTTCGGCAGCCTGCCGCGCAGCGGCAAGAAGACCAAGCTGATCGAGATCGCGGGCGAGACGCCCGCGGCACATTGACAATCATTGGATCTGTTTATGTCGAGTGTCACCTACGACTCCCGCGGTGGAATTGCCGAGATTGCCATCAACCGTCCTGACAAGCACAACGTCATCGACCATTCCGTGGTCGAGGGGCTGAACGCGGCGTGGCGCCGCTTCAACGCCTCCGACGACAAGGTGGCGATCCTCACCGCCACCGGCGACAAGGCGTTCACCGCCGGCGCAAACCTGAGGGACATTCCGCACGACTTCTGGCGCGCCGTGCCCGGCGTCGGCGTCAAGGTCGACAAGCCGGTGATTGCGGCGACAGCGGGCATCGTCATCGGCGGCGGCCTGGTACTGGTGCAGTTCGCCGACCTTGCCGTTGCCGCCGACAACACCGTATTCTCCTATCCCGAAGCCAAGGTCGGCTATAGCGGCGGCCTGATCTCCTCGCTCGCCGCGCGCATTCCCCACAAGCTGGCGATGGAGCTTCTGCTGCTCGGCGGCTCGATCGACGCTCGCCGTGCCTATGAGATCGGGCTGGTCAACAAGGTGGTGCCGGTCGGCGAGCAGCGCGCGGCCGCGCGCGACTTCGCGGTTCAGATCGCCGCCAATGCGCCGCTGGTGCTGACCATGCTGAAGCGCTTCGTCGGCGATGTGCTGCCGAAGGGGCCGTCGGAAGCCGCCGCCATCGCCCGCGCCACGGTGGAAGCGGTCAACACCGCCGAGGATTATCACGAAGGCATCAAGGCCTTTCTGGAGAAGCGTTCGCCGGTGTTCGCCGGGCGCTGACGTCTTTCAACCGTTCGGAGATTTCGCATGCGCGTGCCGCGCCGTCTCGTTCTGTTCGCTGCCGCTGGTCTTATGTTCGGGCAGGCGTCGTTCGCTGTTGCCGATACGTGGCCGTCGAAGCCGCTACGGCTGCTTGTGCCCTTTCCGCCCGGCGGTGCCGCCGACACGGTCGGCCGCATCTATGCCGAGAAGCTCAGCGAAGCGCTGAAGCAGCCGGTGGTGGTGGAGAACAAGCCCGGTGCCGGCACCGCGATCGCCGCCGAGGCCGCCGCGAAGGCGGCGCCGGACGGCTACACGCTGTCGCTGGCGCCGGCCGGCCAGCTCACGATTCTGCCGCACCTCAACCCGGCGATTCCCTATGATCCGGTCAAGGATTTCGCACCGGTGTCGCTGTTGGCCTCGGTGCCCTATGTGGTGGGCGCCAGCGCCGAAACACCGGTCGCGACGCTGCAGGAATTGATCGCGAAAGTGAAGGCGGAACCCGGCAAGCTCACCTATTCGTCGTGCGGTAACGGCACGCTGTGCCATTTGAGCGGCGAACTGTTCAAGAGCCTCACCGGCACCGACCTGTTGCACGTGCCGTTCAAGGGCAGCGCGCCGGCGGTGCAGGCGCTGCTCGGCGGACAGGTCGATCTTGCCTTTGATACGCTCACGGTGCTGGCGCCGCAGGTGAAGGCCGGCAAGGTCAAGGGGCTCGCCATCACCAGCGCGGCGCGCTCTCCGCTGCTGCCGGACGTGCCGACCGCGCGCGAAGCCGGGGTGCCCGATTTCGTGGTGGCATCCTGGTTCGGATTGGTGGTTCCGGCGGCGACACCGAAGGACATCGTCGATCGCCTCAGCCGTGAGATCGCCGACATCGCGGCGCTGCCGGCGGTGCGCGAGCGCCTCGCCGCGCAGGGGCTTGACGCGATCGCCTCGACGCAAGCGGAGTTTGCTCGCGTCATCGGCGAGGATTATGAGCGGTGGGGCAAGGTGGTGCAGGCGTCCGGCGCCAAGTTGGATTGACGCAATCGATACGGTTTCCGGATGATCCCTTCGGGATCGCGGAAACGACATCGCCGAAAAATCCTCAAGCAGGGAGGGATTTTTCGGCGCCTGGAATGTGCTTCTTCGGCCTGATCGGCCGGGAACCATATGACATCTGTCGGACGAAAAGGGCCGCGCGATCCGGCAGGGTCGCGCGGCCCTTCGTGTCAAAGCTCCCGCAGCCGCTTCTTGTCGAGCATGCGGCCGGTGTAGGTCTTGACGGTGTGGAACGCTGCCACCGGGTTGTGGCTCAGCACCCGGTCCTTCACAACCAGCGTGGTCACCGGCGCCTCGGCGTGGCGGATGAACAGCGAGTCGTGGCCGACGCACAGCCCCATGATGACGTTGAGCTGGGTGTTCTCACGATTGAGCAGCCGCGCCTGCAGGATCGGGTTGCAGCACGCCTCGTGGCCGCACTTGATCTTGAGGTTCTCCGGAATGCCGATCTCGGTCTTGTCGATCGAGCCGACCTTGCACAGCGCGGTGCGGGTCTCGAAACCGGCGAGGCGCAGGATGTCGACAAGGATCTTGGTCTCGTCGATCAGGCCGACACAGGTGGCGATGCCGATGCGCTTGGCGCCGATGCGGCGGGCGAACGCCACCGTCTCCTCGATGCGGTTGAGCTGGCAGTAGTAGTGTGCTTCGACCTCGGCGGCGGCCCGCGCGATCACGGCGTCGAGACTGTCGCCGCCATAGATCTCGACCAGTTCGGCACGTTCGTCGGGTGCGAGATCCTGCGTCGCGCAGATGCCCGGATAGCGCGTGTCGTGACGGTAGCAGTTGAATTGCCCGCACTCGGAGCAGGTGACGACGTCGGGTTTCGGCTTGGCCATGGCTACGCATATCCGGAGGTTGCAGGTTTCGAACCGGGAGAGGGCGCGGCGGCGGTACGGGTCGCGGCCGCGTCGGCAAGGATGAGATCGGCGGCACGCTCGGCAATGGCGATCACGGGCGCATTGGTGTTGCCGGACACCAGCGTCGGCATGATCGATGCGTCGACCACTCGGAGGCCGCCGACGCCATGAACGCGCAGCCGCGCATCCACCACCGCGTCGGCGCCGGATCCCATCCGGCAGGTGCCCACGGGATGATAGAGCGTGCGGCCGGCGGCGCGGGCGTAGGCGAGGAGGTCGTCGCTGGTCACAGCGTCGGGGCCCGGGGCAAGCTCCGCGACGACATATTTCGCCAAAGCTGGCTGGGTGGCGATGGCGCGTCCGATTTCGAGTGCGCGCACCACAATGCGGCGGTCGCGCTCGGTGGCGAGGTAATTCGGCCGGATCGCCGGCGGATGCAGCGGATCGGGCGAGGCGAGGGCGATGGTGCCGCGACTTTCCGGCCGCAATTGGCAAGGACCCAGCGTAACGCCGGGGCTGTGCTCCAGCGCGTTGGTGTGGGTGTCGAGCGTCGCCGGCATGTAGTGATATTGGATGTCGGGTCGGGGGCCATCCTCGCCGCTGGCCACGAACAGCGACACCTGCGCCGCGCTGAGGGTCAGCAGTCCCTTGCGCTGCAGCAGATATTTCGCCACCTCACTGACGAGGCGCAGACCGCGCGTCTGCTCGTTGACGGTGACGGCATTCCGCACGCGGTATTTCAGGTCGACGATGAAATGATCCTGCAGATTGGCGCCGACGCCGGGCAGGTCCGCGGCCACCGGAATGCCGTGTGTCGCGAGCGCCGCGCCCGGTCCGATGCCCGAGAGTTGCAGGATCTGCGGCGAGGCGACCGCACCGGCGCTGATGATCACCTCGCGGGCGGCACGCAGCTCGGCGTCGCGGCCATTCTTGAGATAGCGAACGCCCACCACCCGCCGGCCCTGCCACACGAGGCCGGTGACGTGCGCGCGGGTGATGATGCGCAGGTTGCGACGCCGGCGTGCGCGGTTGAGATAGGCGACAGCGGTGCTGTAGCGGCGCCCGCCGCGCACCGTCATCTGGAAATAGCCGACGCCATCCTGGCGTGCGCCGTTGAAGTCGTCATTGAACGCCAGCCCCCATTGCCCGGCGGCTTCGACCAACGCCTTCGACATCGGATTGATCTCGCTGAGGTCGCCGACCGCGAGCGGCCCGCCGACGCCGTGGAACGCGTCCGCGCCGCGCGCCTGATCCTCGGCGCGAATGAAGCAGCGAAGGAGGTCATCCCAGCCCCAGCCGGGATTGCCGAGATCGCGCCAATGATCATAGTCCTCGGCTTGGCCGCGGATGTAGAGAAGGCCGTTGATGGCCGAGCAGCCGCCCAGCACCTTGCCGCGCGGATAGGTCAGCTCGCGGTTGTTGGTGCCCGGTTCCGGCTCGGTGCGATAGAGCCAATTGCCGCGCGGATGGGTGCGGTTCCAGACATAGCCGACCGGAATGTGGAACGAGGGATGGCGGCCTGCGCCACCGGCTTCCACCAGCACCACGCGGTGGCGGCCGTCGGCGCTCAAGCGGTCGGCCAGCACGCAGCCGGCCGAGCCACCACCCACGATGATGAAATCCGCGTCCGGAATGGGACTGCTCATCCTCGATCCCCAGTTCCCAGAAATTTGGGTCAGCCAATCGCGTTGGCCGCGGCGCTGCCGTCCCGCGCCGACGTTTCGAACGTTGCTTCACGAAAGCGGATCGTCGTCGTCACGCCTTCTTGTTCAGCATGAAGGCGAGACGGTCGCCGGTGAGCTGAATCATCGTGACCAGGATCACCAGCAACACGATTACGGTCAGCATCACCTGCGTATCGAAGCGCTGATAGCCGTAGCGATAGGCGAGATCGCCGAGGCCGCCGGCGCCGATGGCGCCCGCTACTGCGGACGCGTTGATCATGCTGACAATGGTGATGGTGAAGCCGCCGATGATGCCCGGCCGCGCCTCCGGCAGCAGCACATGCCAAAAAATGTGCCAGCGATTGCAGCCCATCGACTGCGCCGCCTCGATCAACCCGCGATCGACCTCGCGCAGGCTGACCTCGGCAATGCGGGCGAAGAATGGTACGGAGGCGACGGTCAGCGGCACGATGGCCCCAAGCACGCCATAGCTGGTGCCGACGAGAAGGCGCGTGAACGGAATCAGCGCCACCATCAGAATCAGGAACGGCACCGAGCGGATGACATTGACCACGCTTCCGACCGCAGAGTTGACGATGCGCTGCTCGAAGATGCCATCCTTGCCGGTGGCAACCAGCAACAGCGCCAGCGGCAGGCCGAGCGCAAGCGTGATCAGCCCCGAAGCGCCGATCATCATCAGCGTGTCGAAGATGCCGGCGATCAGGCGGTCAATGACCAGCGGCGACAAAGCCAAGCTCCCTTACCTTGTCGGCGAGCAGGTGGGCGCGCCGCACGATATCCTCGCGCGCGTCGGGGGCGTCGACCGAAACGATCAGATGCCCTTGCGCACGGCCCTGGATGCGGTCAATGCCGCCATAGAGGAGCTGTGTCCGCGTGCCGAGCGCCTGTGCGATCAGTCCAATGTCGGGGGCGCGCCCCTCCGAGCCGGTGAAGTGGAGGTCGAGCAGCAGCGAATCCGCCGGGTTGGTCGGTTGCGGCGCAAGCCGCTCGAGCAGCTCCGGCGGAATGGAACGCTGCACGGTGCCGAGCAGGGTCTGTGTCACCTCGTGTTGCGGGTCGCCGAACACCTTCCAGACATCGCCCTGTTCGACGACGCGACCGCTTTCGAGAACCACCACGCGATGGCAGATTTCGCGGATCACCTCCATCTCGTGGGTGATCAGCACGATGGTCAGGCCCAGCCGGCGGTTGATGTCCTGCAACAATCCAAGGATGGCCTGCGTGCTTTCCGGGTCGAGCGCCGAGGTTGCCTCGTCGCACAGCAGAACCTCCGGCCGATGCACCAAGGCGCGAGCTATGCCGACGCGCTGCTTTTGGCCGCCGGACAGGCGCGCGGGATAGACGTCGCGCTTCTCGGCGAGCCCGACCATGTCGAGCAGTTCGCCAACGCGCCGGTCGATCTCGCGGCGCTCGATGCCGGCCACCTTGAGCGGCAGCGCCACATTCTGCCACACCGTCTTCGCCGACAGCAGATTGAAATGCTGGAAGATCATGCCGACACGGCGACGCAGCCCGATCAGTCGCGCAGCGTCGAGCGTGCCGATGTCCTCGCCGTCGATCACAACCCGACCAGTGGTCGGGTTCTCCAGCCGATTGAGAGTTCGGATCAGCGTCGACTTTCCGGCGCCGCTGCGTCCGATTACCCCGAATATCTCGCCCCGCCGGACTGCGAGGCTGACATCGATCAGTGCGGGTTCCGGGGCTGCGGGATAGCGCTTGGTCAGGCCTTCGACGACGATGTGCGAGTCTTCGAGAATGCCCGGCTCGCCGGGCCTGACACCGAAGGTCAGAGCGTCCATCACTCCGTTTCCCAAAGGCGAACATAGAGATCGTCATACTGCCGATCGAGGACGGCGCGGACCTCGGGCGCGGACTGGTAGATCTTGACGAACTGGGCGATACGCGGATCGTCCTTGCTCTTCGGCTGGATGACGAAGCGGACGCCGTAGCGCGGGTTGATCGGCTCCCAGAACAGCGCCGCGTGCGGATCGATGACGCCGGACGCCTTCAGGAAGTGGGTGTAGCCGTGGGCGAGGTCGACCTCGTTCAACGACAGCGGCAGCTGATGGAAATCGATTTCCAGGAACTTGAGCTGCTTGGGGTTGTCGATCACGGCGTCGATGTTGACCTGTGGGCCGTGATCGGGCCTGAGTTTGATCAGGCCGGCGGTCTCCAGCAGCTCCAACCCGCGGCCGAAATTGATGGGATCGCCCGCCAATGCCACGCGGGCGCCGACGGGAATCTCGTCGAGGCTCTTGTACTTCTTGGAGAACAGTCCGGTGCGGTTGGCGATGCCGACCGCGGCCGGTTCGAGATCGAAGCCGCGCGCCTTCTTCACGACGTCGAGGAAGGGCGCATGCTGAAAATAATTGACGTCGATTTCGCCATTGGCCAGCGAGGTGTTCGGCGTCACTGGGTCGGTGAATTCGATAAGCGTCACCTCGAGGCCCTTGGTCTTCGCGACTTCGACCGCAGCTTCGAGCGGCGGGGCAAACGCGGCGTTGGTGCCGACGCGCAACGGACCGGACCGCGACTCCGCGAGCGCGGGAGAAGCAAGCATGCCGAGCGCTGATATCAGCGCAATCATGCCCTTGAACGTCTTAAATGCCTTCATCGTGTGATCCTTGTCCGCAATTGGAACTGCGTTTCCCAGCGGAGCGGGCATTGGGAAACGGTGGGGTCTGGCTATGAGAATTGCAGCCAAGGCTACGTGGCCACAAGGCGAAGCGGCTTCTTATTTTCGATCTCGATTTGGAACGTTGGCCTGCGCAACGGCGCCATTGTAAAATGTCTGCGCGGCTCGACCCCGTGGATCTCTCGGTGATCGCCGACGAACGCGATCGTGCCTTTGACCGGCGGTCGAGCTCCGCCATCGCAAAATGCGTCGACGCGTTGCGCAGGATCTCGTTGGCCTGCCGAAGCTCCCGGTTCTCCCGCTCAAGCGCCTGCAGCCGGGCGGCCATGTCGCTCGGCGCGCAGTCAGCCGGTCGGCGTCGACCTCGGGCCACATCACACGCTCGTTGAGCGTCTGACCCGTGCAGCCGATCTTGGTCGCGATCGAGGTGATCGCTGCCCAGCGCGAGGGATGCTCCCGCTCGTGATGCACCACCATTCGCACCGCCCGCTCGCCTTGCTCATGCAGGCTCCACCTTTCAGGAGTTGGCGCCTCCGGCAGACCCGGGTCGGTTCAGGCGCCGGAGCCGCATTGACTTTAAACGGCGAATGCCTAGGCTGTGCGAACCATGCTGAGATATGCGACCTTTCGCCGGGGCCTGTGTCACGCAGGCAATCTGATCGCGGGCAATTAGCCCCGAGTTCAGCGCGCGCCGTCGCATCACGAACTCGGGGACTTTCGCCAAGCTGACGAAACCCGAGTCATCTTGGTGGCCGAGCATGACCGCGCGGCGTTCGCACGGCATGGTGGCGTTTCCAGATACATCGCAAATCGGCTCGCGCCAGGCGGAGGCAACCGTCTCGGGTGCGCGCTTGGCCAACGCTCTCCGGGCAACGTCTCCGGCGGAGGAGGAGCGGCATGAACGGAAGCCCCGACGACAAAAACGGCGTTCCGGTCCGCGAATGCGGGCCGCGTGGCAGGCCCAATCTTCGGCTCATCCGCGGCGAGCAGCCGGAGCGCGAGCCGCATCCGCCGGAAAATCGCGCGTGTCGAACGCCCGCGACGACGGCGGCTCAACGCAGCTGGGACGATGACGACGATCCCGGCCCCACCGCCGCCTGAGCGGCAGATTGGAAGGAATTAAGGAGATGGCCATGTCAGCACGCCGCGAGGCGGGCACGTTGACCCGCGAACTCAGCCCGCACATCGTCCTCACGGCCCAGGATTTCGAGCAGCTCTCGAAGCTCGCCCAGGCGGCCGTGGACCGGTTGCCGGATCTTGCGTCGGTTTTGCTCGATGAGCTTGAGCGCGCTCATGTTGTCGCTGATGGACGCCCGGAGCAGACGGTGTGCATGGGCAGCGACGTCGAGTTTCGCGACGGCACGACAGGCAAGGTTCAGACGGTGACGCTCGTCTACCCGGGCGAGGCGGATATTGCGCTGGGAAAGATCTCCGTTCTGACGCCGATCGGCATCGCCTTGATTGGCGTTCGTGCCGGGGACTCGATCACCTGGAGAACGCGGGCGGGGGAGCTTCGGTGGCTGACCGTCATCGCGGTCCGCGCGCCTCAGACCCTCTGAGTTGCGCCATCCGCAGGCCCGGCAAGGTCAGTCATTGTGCACGCGACAGCAGGGTGTCTCCAGCGTGGAGGATCGAATGGAAGACACCCCTCGCGTGAGCGCGGCGATGCATCTGACGCCGCCCCGGCTGTCTGACGGGGACATGACATCCCGGCGCCGCTGGCAGCGGCGGTTCACGCACCGGCAGGTCCCAGCGCACACCGGTCGCCGGGGCTGTGCGTTTCATTCGGTCTCCGGCTGATCGAGCCTTCGAGCCGCAGTCCGATCGCCGGAGATCCCGCCCGCGAGGAACTCTTGCGGGCTTGGAGCTTACGGCGCGACCGTTTCCAGGGTTCCGACTGGACCAGCGGCCCCATGCGTCAGCGTTCGGGCTGTTGGCAAATGTCGTCACATTCTCTGTCGCAAAACCGGCTCCCGCTCTTGCGGAGAACGGTCCAACATTCCTGTGGGCGGGCGAAGATACAACGTGTCGTTGGAAAGGATTGTACCGAGCCTGACGAAACTGCCCGCCGCGTCAGCCTGGCTTCGCCGGACGCCAATTCGCCGCCTCAGTTGAATTTTCTTCAGGGAAGCCCTACCGAAACCTAAAATTAAACGGCAGTGTTCTAGGTGTTTGCTGGTCGGCCGCCCTGGCTGGTGGGCCGATCCTACGATTTCCATTCGGTGAAGCCGATACGCCGCGGTCCGGACGTCGAAAATTCCCGTTCAGACAAGGGTTTTCGACGTGGCGATGTTCCGGGCAGCGGCGTGATCTTCCGGAAAGCGTAGTCGAGGGGCCAATTGAAGCGATCATTGTCGCCGATGACATCTGTCCTCGCCCATACCAATTCGCCGTCTCTCGGCTTCCTCGGCGGGCTGCGCGGCCGCACGACTGCCGTGCTGCTGGTGGTGGCGCTGGCGAGCATCGCGCTGGCGGGCGGGCTGGGCTGGGTGATCGTCGCCAATTTGCGCTCCGATCTCGGCACGGCGCTCGCCCGCGACAACGCCCAGCGGACGCAGCAGCGGACCGAAGCCGAGCTGGGGCGGGAGATCGCGCTCGCTCAGCGGCTGGCGGACAGCACGGTGACGCGCGAATGGCTGGAAGACGATAGCGACCCGGTCAAGAAGGCGCGCTTCATCCGCGAGGCGGAGGGATTCCGCCGCGCGTTTGCCGGGCGTGGCTATTTCGTCGCCGCCGCGCCCACACTCCATTACTACTACGTCGACGAAAGCCGCGCGCCGGAGCCCGAGCTCGGCTACACCATCAGCGCCAACGAGCCGAACAACACTTGGTATTTCGCCGCCCTGGCACGGCCG
Source organism: Blastochloris tepida (assembly GCF_003966715.1). Taxonomy (NCBI): domain Bacteria; kingdom Pseudomonadati; phylum Pseudomonadota; class Alphaproteobacteria; order Hyphomicrobiales; family Blastochloridaceae; genus Blastochloris; species Blastochloris tepida. The sequence continues at coordinate 1,830,326 of NZ_AP018907.1, read as the reverse complement.
GACGGCGTCGCGATCAATGTCGATCGCAACACCCATTTCGGGGTCACCAACGTCTGGATCAATGTCACCGCCCGCGACGAGACCGGGCGTGTCTATGGCGTGGTCGGAACCGGAATAGAGCTGAAGCGCTTCCTGGCCGATGTGCTGGCGAGCCCGGATGCCGGCGTCGTCACCATGCTGGTGAACGACGACGGCGTGATCATCGCCCATCCCGACATCTCGCGCATGGCCTTTGATCGCGCGTCCGGGGCGGCGACCGACAAGACGATCTACCGGATGGCCGGCGACCGCGCGGCGGCCGAGGCGCTGCGCGCCGACCTCGCCCGTGTCCGCGACGCGCCCGGCCAGGTGACGACACGGGTTCTGACCATCGACGGCGCCACCCATGCGGTGGCGATGACATATGTGAAGGCGCTGCGCGCGAGCGTGGTGACGCTGGTCGACCCCAAGGCGGTGGCCGCGCTGCGCTCGGGGCCGGTGCTGACGGTCGCCCTCTCGGCCACGGCGGTGCTGATCCTGGCGCTGCTCGGCGCGGTCCTCGGCTTCGACCGCCTCGTGCTGCGTCCGCTGGAGGCGTTGACCGCATCGGTCCGGCGTCTGGCGCGCGGCGAGTATCTCGGCCGTCCGGCCTCGCCCCGGCACGACGAGATCGGCGAACTGGAGCGCGCCTTCGACGACATGGCGAAGCGGGTGCGCGCCCATTCGGAACATCTGGAGGGGCTGGTCGCCGAGCGAACCTCGGCGCTGGCCGAGGCCAACCGCCGGATCGTCGACACCCATCGCGCCCTGACCGACAGCATCGGTTATGCGGGGCTGATCCAGAAGGCGGTGCTGCCCGGACGGGGCGAGCCGGAACGGCTGCCCGCCGGGTGCGCCGTGCTGTGGCGTCCCCGCGACGTGCTGGGGGGCGACTTCTACCTCTGCTACCAGCGAGGCGATGCCCGCGTGTTCGGCGTGGCCGACTGCGCCGGGCATGGCGTGCCCGGGGCCTGCATGACCATGCTCGGCCATGGCGCGCTGCAGGTGGCGCTGCGCGACACGCCATGGGACGATCCGGCCGCCGTGCTGACCCGCGTCGATCAGCTGATGCGCGAGGCGCTGCCCGATGGCGGCGCCAGGGGGGCCCCGGCGACCAACATGGATCTGGGGCTCGTCTTCGCGGATCTGGCGCGGGAGCGGGTGGTCTTTGCCGGCGCCCATATCGATCTGTTCGTGGCCGAGCCCGGAACATGCGAGCGCATTCCCGGCGGGCGCCGCAGCCTCAACGACCGCCGGTCCGGGCGGTTCGATAACACCGTTCTCGATATCGGTGCGAACCGGACGTTCCTGCTGACCACCGATGGCCTGCTGGATCAGGCGGGGGGCACGGAGGGATTCGGGTTCGGCGCCGAGCGGTTCGTGGCCTGGGCCGCATCGGCGGCGTCGCTGCCGATCGAGGCCGTGGGCGTTGCCCTGGAAAGGGAGTTCGATGACTATCGGGGCCCGGTCGGCCAGCGCGACGACGTGACCGTGCTCGCCTTTCGCCTGGACGCCACGCGGCCTCCGGCGGATCCAGAGAAGGAGCGGTGATGACCATGGAGTCCCAGCCTCGCCAGGGGCTCGATATCTTTGCCTTGCGGGATCTGTTCAACCGCGAGCGCATCATGCTGTGCTTCAACGGGCCGGTGACGGCGACGCTGATCGAGGAGATCGGCACCGCTCTGCGCAACTACATGGAAAAGCTGGCGGAGAGCGCATCGTCGGTTTCGGACGTGTTCTCGGTCTATATCGAGATCACGCAGAACATCCGGCGCTATGCCAGCAGCCGGCCAGAGCTCGCCCTGGAATCAGCGCACATTCTGGTGTCGCGCAACGAGGAGGGGCGCTACATCGTCAGCGCCGGCAATGTGGTCGAGACGGCCGATGGCGAGGTGCTGCGCCAACGCATCGCCGAGCTCGCGGCGATGGACAAGGTGGCGCTGAAGGCGGCCTTCAAGGAGCAGATCCGCCGTCCGCGCAGCGAACTGGAAGGCAGCGCCGGCCTGGGGCTGATCGACATGGCCCGCAAGGCGACGCACCCGCTGTGGTGCGAACTGCTGCCGCTCGATCATCGGCGAGCGTTGTTCCAGCTTCGTGTCATTCTATAGGTTTGCGGCCATGAACCTCGAGATTGCCGAGACAAGCTCCAGCCCGTTCATTTCCGCCGACGGGGATGCCGGCCGCGTCGTCATCCGCGGCGATTCCTACCCCGAAAACTCCTTCGAGCTGTTCCGGCCATTGATCGAGTGGGTGGAGACCTATCTGGCGCAGGCCGGACGCCCGCTGCGTTTCGAGATCGAGCTGCTCTACATGAACACCAGCAGCGTGCGGGTGATGATGGACATCTTCGATCTGCTGGAGAGCGCGTTCCAGCAGGGCACGGATGTCGGCGTGGTCTGGCTCTTTGATGCCGGCAACGAGCGGGTCGCCGAGCTGGCGGAGGAGTTCAAGGAGGACTGCACCTTTCCCTTCGCCATCACCGCCAAGGCGAGGACGCCATGAGCAATGCGCTCGACCTGGAGCAGCAGATCGAGGCGGTGCTGAGCGCCGAGGATCATGGCGACGCCGTCACCGCACGGCGCCTGTTGGCGGAACTCTACGAGCGCTATCGGGACCAGAAGCGGCTGCTTGACCGGCTGGTCCGCATTTCGGATCGCTATCAGCTGGCCGAGCGCGAGCGCGGCGCGGCCTATGCCTCCGATTACCGGCGCGAGGTTCGGCGGATCGAGAAGCTGGTCCGCATCAGCGACAGCTATCAGGCGATGCTGCGGGAGCTGACCGACCGCCTGCGAACGCTGTCCACCCATGATGACCTGACCGGCCTGCTCAATCGCCGCAGCCTGCGCGAGCAGTTGCTGGAAGCGATCGCCGGCGCGTCGGCGTTCGGCGTCGCGTTCGTCGACGTCGATCATTTCAAGGCGATCAATGACAGATGGGGCCATCTTGCCGGGGACACCGTGCTGGGCCGTCTGGCTGAAGCCATCGTGGCGCATCTGGGCCACGGCGATTCGTGCGGCCGCTGGGGCGGCGAGGAATTCCTGATTCTGCTGCGGGGCCGCCCCGCCGCCACCATGATGCAGATCGCCGAACGGCTGCGCGAGGATGTGGCCAATCTCCGCCACGCCGGCGGCGACGGCGCGACATTCTCGGTAACCATCAGCCTCGGGCTGACGGTCCACCGTCCCGGCGAGGCGCTCGAAGCCCTGCTCAGCCGGGCCGATTCCGCGCTCTATCAGGCCAAGGAAACCGGCCGCAACCGCTCGGTCCTGCTGCCCGCCGACGAGGAGCGTGGCGCCACCCTGGATCACCGGTGCGCGTGATCAGCGCGATGAGCGGGCACGGATCGGTGGCCCGCTCGATCGGCCGGAAGCAGGTTCATACGGTTTCCGGTTGGTCCCTTCAGGATACCGGAAACGGCTTCGCCGAAAATCCCAGTGTTACAGGAAAGTCTCGGTAACGGGATTTTCGGCGATCGGAATACGGTTTCCGGCCCTGTGGGCAGGAAACCGGATCACCCGATGCCGCCGAGGCAGAGATATTTGAGTTCGAGATAGTCGTCGCAGCCGTATTTCGAACCTTCCCGGCCGAGGCCGGATTGCTTGACGCCGCCGAACGGTGCGACCTCGGTCGAGATCAAGCCGGTATTGATGCCGACCATGCCGGTTTCCATGCGCTCAGCCACCCGCCAGACCCGAGCGAGATCGCGCGAGAACAGATAGCCGGCGAGGCCGAATTCGCTGGCATTGCACATCGCCACCGCCTCGTCCTCGGTGTCGAACTTCACAAGCGGCGCCAGCGGGCCGAAGGTCTCCTCCCGCGCCACCGCCATCTCCTGTGTCACCCCGGTGATGAGCGTCGGCTCGAAGAAGGTGCGGCCGAGATTGGAGCGCCGCCCGCCTGCGACCACCGCCGCGCCCTTTTCGACCGCGTCGCGCAGATGGCGCTCGACCTTGGCCACCGCCGCCTCGTTGATCAGCGGTCCGGTGGTGACACCCGGCTCGAAGCCGTTGCCGAGCTTCAGCGAGGCCAGCTTGGCGTGGAGCTTTTCGGCGAAGGCATCGTAGACGCCGGCCTGCACATAGATGCGGTTGGCGCAGATGCAGGTCTGGCCGGCATTGCGGAACTTGGCGATCAGCGCGCCGTCCACCGCAGCGTCCAGGTCGGCGTCGTCGAACACCACGAACGGCGCATTGCCGCCGAGCTCCAGCGACAGCTTCTTCACGGTGTCGGCGCACTGGCGCATCAGGATCTTGCCGACGCGGGTGGAGCCGGTGAAGGTGATCTTCGCCACCTTGGGGCTGGCGCACAGTTCCGCGCCGACTCCGGCGGCATCCAGGCTCGGCACCACGTTGAACACGCCGGCCGGCACCCCGGCGCGCTCGGCCAGCACCGCCAGCGCCAGCGCCGAAAGAGGCGTCAGTTCCGAAGGCCGCGCCACGAAGGTGCAGCCCACCGCCAGGGCGGGCGCCAGCTTGCGCGCGATCATGGCATTGGGAAAATTCCACGGCGTGATCGAGCCGACCACGCCGACCGGCTGCTTGATCACCACGATGCGCTTGTCGCGCTGGTGGCCGGGAATGACGTCGCCATAGACGCGCTTGGCCTCTTCGGCGAACCACTCGATGAACGAGGCGCCGTAGAGGATCTCGCCCTTGGCCTCGGGCAGCGGCTTGCCCATCTCGGCGGTGAGGATGGCGGCGAGGTCGTCGGCATTGGCGACGATCAGGTCATGGAAGCGCCGCAGCACCGCGGCGCGCTCCTTGCCGGTCAGGGCGGCCCAGCCGGGTTGGGCGGCGTGGGCGGCGTCGATCGCCGCCCGCGTGCCGTCAATGCCGGCATCGGCCACGGTGGCGATCACCTCGCCGGTCGCCGGGTTCTCGACCGGGAAGGCTTGGCCGGTCTCGACCCAGCTTCCGTTGATATAGGCCTGCGTTCGCAGCAGCGACGGATCCTTCAGCATCAGCATCTCATATCCCCCGCGCAGCTTTCACCGCTTCCTCGAGGATGTCCATGGCCTCGGCGAAGTGATCGTCCGGAATGGTCAGCGGCGCCAGGAAGCGGATGACATTGCCGTGGACGCCGCAGGTGAGCAGCACCAAGCCGCGAGCCAGCGCCTCGACCCGGATGCGGGCGGTCAGGTCCGGCGCCGGCTTGCCGTCGGCGATGAACTCGGCGGCGACCATGAAGCCCGGGCCGCGGATGTCGGCGAGCTCCGGCGCGAAGGCGCGGATCTTCTCCAGCCGGGCCTTGAGGCGGACACCGAGGTCATTGGCGCGGGCGCACAGATTCTCCTCCTCGATCACGTCGAGCACGGCGTTGCCGGCGGCGATGCCGAGCGGATTGCCGCCATAGGTGCCGCCGAGGCCGCCGGGACCGGCAGCGTCCATCATCTCGGCGCGGCCGACCACCGCCGATATCGGCAGGCCGCCGCCGAGACCCTTGGCCATCGTCGTGAGGTCCGCGGCGATGCCATAGGCCTCCATGGCGAACAGCGTTCCGGTGCGGCCAAAGCCGGTCTGCACCTCGTCGGCGATCATTACAATGCCATGGCTGTCGCACAGCTCGCGCAGGCGGGGGACGAACTCGGGCGGCGCCGGATAGAAGCCGCCTTCGCCCTGCACCGGCTCGAACAGGATCGCCGCCACCCGGGCCGGATCGAGGTCGGCCTTGAACAGTCTGTCGATGGCCTTGAAGGTGTCGTCCACGGTGATGCCGTGGAGCGGGGTGGGGTAGGGGACGTGGAACACGTCCGGCATCATCGCGCCGAAGCCGGTCTTGTAGGGCACCACCTTGCCGGTGAGGCTCATGCCCATGAAGGTGCGGCCGTGGAAGCCGCCGCCGAAGGCGATCACCGCGTCGCGCTTGGTGTAGGCGCGGGCGATCTTGACGGCGTTCTCGACCGCCTCGGCGCCCGTGGTGACGAACACCGTCTTCTTGGCGAAGGTCCCCGGCACCTTGGCGTTCAGGCGCTCGGCGAGCCGGACATACGGCTCATAGGGCAGCACCTGGTGGCAGGTGTGGGTGAAGGCGTCGAGTTGCGCCTTCACGGCTGCCAAGACCTTCGGGTGGCGGTGGCCGGTATTGACCACGGCGATGCCCGCCGCAAAATCGATCAGGCGCCGTCCGTCGGCGTCCCACACCTCGGCATTCTCTGCCTTTACGATAAAATTCTGCGTGAGGACGCCGACGCCGCGGGCGAGAGCTGCGGCGCGCCGCTTTTCGATTTCGGAATTGGCCATTTCAACCTCGGGCCTTGGGAACAGGAGCCGAGTGAACGCTATCGTTTAATGAGGAAGGTCGCAATGTTTATTTTTATAAACACTGGGTATAGCGTTGCACCCCTTGAACCGGCCTCCGGGTACGGCATGAACCGCGAGACGTTGGAAACGCTTGATTTTCTAGGGAATGCTGCGAACGACAAGGGCGTCCGCCCCGGCCGGGTGATTGGTTTGGGGATCAGCCCTGCGATCCGGGCATCGCGGGCATGATGGCGGGGCGGACGTGCGGGGCCGGGGAGGCAGGGGTGACGGAGATCGATATCGGCGCGCGGCTGAAGACCATCCGCGAGGAGCGCGGCCTGTCCCAGCGCGAGCTTGCGCAGCGCGCGGGCGTCACCAACGGCCTGATCTCGTTGATCGAGCGCAACATGACGAGCCCGTCGATCAACACGTTGAAGAAGATCCTGGAGATCCTGGACACCACGCTGTCCGACTTCTTCGCCCAAGGCGAGCGCAGCGAGCCCGACCGCTTCGTGTTCCGCCATGACGAACTGACCGAGATCAACCCCGGCCGGGTCTACCGCGCCGCGACCGCCGAATCGCTGCGGGCATTGTCGTTCAAGCGGGTCGGCCGCAGCGACAACACCAACCTCCTGATGCTGTACGAAACCTACGATCCTGGCGCCGACACGGGCGAGGACGCCTACAGCCACGAGGGCGAGGAGGGCGGCGTGGTGATCAGCGGCGAGCTGCTGCTGACGGTCGGCGATCGCACCGAGCTCTTGCACGCCGGCGACGCCTATCATTTCGACAGCCGCATCCCCCACCGCTTCCGCAACATCTCGTCCGAGCCCTGCATCGTGGTGAGCGCCTGCACGCCACCGACGTTCTGACGCTGGTCACGGGCGGCCGTTGCGGCGCTCAGCCGCCCTCGACCTCGTCGTCCTCGCGGGTCTTGCGCACGACGGTGGCGATGTCGACGCTCAGCAGTTCCGCGGCCTTTCGCTTGCTGCCGGCACGCCGCACCGCCTCCCGCACCAGATACTTCTCGTAGCGCCGCACTTCGTCCTTCAGCGAGGCGACCGGAAATTCGCCGTTTGAGGGGGCGGCAAGAAAGCTCGTGGGATCGGCGATCGCCGGGAGTCCGAGCACGGGGCTCGGCATCGATTCCGGCAGGCACGAGAACGGCAGCGGCGCGCCGTTTATGCCGCTGCGTTGCGGCGCTGCAATCGCCTTCGAGGTTGCCGACAACACGCTGGCCGGCAGGTGATCCTCGCCGGCAAGTCCGTCGCACATCACCGCCAGATGCTCGATGATGTTCTGCATCTCCCGGATGTTGCCGGGATAGTCGTACTCGATCAGCCGCCGCATGCAGGCCGCGTCCAGGCTGAACGGTCGGTCACGACGGGCATTCAGGCGGGCGACGAAGATGCGCACCAGATCGGGAATGAGATCGCGCGTCTCGCGCAGCGCCGGCACGGTGAGGGTCAGCGAGCTCAGGCGGTAGTAGAGGTCCTTCCGGAACGCGCCGGAGCGGCTCATGTCCAGGAGGTCGCGATTGGTCGCCGAGAACAACTGGATCGACACCCGCCGGCCGCCGGTGGCGCCGACCCGCTGCACCACGCCGTCCTCCAGGAATTTCAGCAGTTTTGCCTGGCAGTGCAGCGGGATCTCGCCAACCTCGTCGAGAAACAGCGTGCCCTTGTCGGCCGCCTCGATCAGCCCCTTCTTGCCGCGGTTGAGCGCGCCGGTGAACGAGCCGGCCGCGTAGCCGAACATCTCCGACTCGAACAGGCTTTCCGGAATGCCGGCGCAATTGACGTGGATGAACGGGCGGTTGCTGCCGAGCGTCATGGCATGGACCTGGCGGGCGATCTCGGTCTTGCCGGCGCCGGACTCGCCGACGATCAGCACGCGGATGCCGAGATGGACCGCCCGCATCGCCTGCTCGATCAACGCGGCGCTGCTCGGATTGAGCACGATGCCGCGATCGACCGCGGCGGCGCTCTCGCCGACCGAGACGAAGCCGGAGCGCGCCGCGCTCTCGATCTGGCGATTGATCAGATCCAGGTTGCGCAGCACCAGCACGCTGAAGGCGAGCTTGCCGTCGGTGCCGAGCGCCGGCCGGCACGAGATCAGGATGGAGCGGCCGTCGGCGAGGGTCTCGACCCGGTTGAGACGCGTGCCCAGACTGACTGCCTTGACGACGGCGCCGGCATCGATGCCGAGCCGCTCGAGATAGGTGCGCAGGCTGAAGACCGCGGTGTCGATCGGCGGATCGAGCAGCGTCTGTGCCGCGCGGTTGACCAGACGCGCAACGCCGGCCGGGTCGACGCACAGCACCGCATCTGGCAGGGAATCGAGCAGCACCGGGGCGTTCGGCTGGGAGATCGCGCGAACGAGATCGGCGGCGGAATAGAGCGATGTGCCACGGTCCTCCTGCATCCTGAAGCTCATGCACGCCTCCCGATCATCACCGTCGGCAGGGGTTCGGACCGCGCCCGAGCCGGCCGCAGTACGGCAACAAATCGGCCGTCGAAGCCGTCCGGCACCGGCGCGAGCGTCGCCTCGCACGCGATGGCGCCCTGTCCCGGTCGGGAGGCCAGCACCGTGAACGGTTCAAGCGACGCCCAGCGCGGATGGAGGTGGCGCTCAAGATCGACCAGCGGCGTCAGCGTGCGCCCGAGCCAGGGCTCGACCGGCACGCCGAACAGCTTCTCGAACGCCGGATTGGCGGCGCACAGGCGGGCGTCGCGGTCGATCACCACCACCACGTCGGCGATGGCGCCGAGCACGTCCTTCACGCTCTCCTCGCGCCGGCTGAGCGCGGCCTCGGTCGCCTTGAAGGTGGTCAGATCGCGCAGCGTGCCGATCAGCCGCCACAGCAGCCCATCCTCGATGTGGCAGCGCACGGTGTTTTCGAGAAAGACCGGCGTGCCGTCGTGAAGATGGTCGCAGGAGGCGACGCCGTCGATGCTGTAATTGCTGTCGATGAGCTGGCCGATGAACCATTCGTTCTCGGCGCTGCGGGCGAAGAAGCGCGAGACCGGCTCGCGGTTGAGATCGCTGCCGTCGGGAACGCCGTAGATCCGCGCCATTGCGCGATTGCACAGGGTCCAGTGGCAGCGGTTCTCGAAGATCTGGCGGATGATCTCGTCGCGCGGCTGGGTGGTGTCGACGGGGTCGTCGAACTCGATGCACCACATCGCCTCGCCGCAGGCGTCGACCATGCAGGACAGCACATCCTCGGCGCTGGCTCGTCCGGGGTGGCGAACCTCGGACAAGAGGCAGGCCCAGGTGCCGGATCGATCGTCGCCGTGCCAGAACAGCGTCACCACCGCCCGCCCGGCACGGCCATTGTCCCGGAGCAGCGGCACCGCCAGCGGTCCGCGCACGGTCGCACCGCCCGGCAGATGCCGAAGGTCGCCAAACTCCGCCAACGCCTCGGTGCCGATGATCGCCGCAAGGTGTTGCGGTGCCGGATCGTACGATGCCAGACCGAGGGCATCGCGGCCGGCGGCATTGATGCCGCGGATGCCGCCATCCTCGTCAACCGCCAAGGCGGGGAACGGCAGCGCGGCCAGCGGGGCGGAGGGACCGATCACCACGCCGGCCTCCGATCCGCCGCGCGAAGGCGGAAACCGGGACGGGCGAAACGCCAAGTGCCGCCTCGCACGGTCCCGGTGCCGCGGGCGTCGTCAGTTGAAGTTTGTCTCCAGGGCGTCGGCGAACTCGAACACGTCCGCACAGACACCGTGAGTTGCAGCATTGAAGATGGGCGCATTTCGATCGGTGTTTACCGCGATGATCGTCTCCACGTGTTTCATTCCATGCAAATGTTGGACCGCGCCCGAGATGCCGAGCGCGAGATAGAGCTTGCAGTTCGACGCGGTCTTGCCGGACAGGCCGACCTGATGCGCCTTCGGCAGCCAGCCGGCGTCGGCGACCGGCCGCGAGCAGCCGAGCGTCGCGCCGAGACGGTCCGCCAGCGCGCGAAAGCGCTCGACGTTCTTTTCGTCCTGGATGCCGCGTCCGATCGACATGATGATCTCGGCCTTGGTGATGTCGACGTCGGCCGGCGGCGGATCGATGTAGCCCTGATGTTCGGAAAGCAACGATGCGACCGGCGCAAAGTCGACAGTCACCGTACGGCGCGGCACGACACCATCGGCTGCGGCGGGGGGCTTGGCGCCGCCTGCGCGCAGCATCAATGTGACCAGCGGCGCATTGCCGAACTGCATCCAGCTCAGCACCTTGTTGGCGTAGCCGGCGCGCTGCGCCCGAAGGCCGCCCGACATTGCCTCGACCGTGATCACATCGCTGGCGAAACCGCCGCCAAGACGGGCAGCCACCGCCGGCCCGAAGCCCATGCCGGAAACGGTGTGACCAATCAGGATCAAGCGCGCTTTCACCGCTGTCGCAATCTCGGTGGTTGCATGCGCAGAGGCGACCGTGTCGAACTCCGGGGTCGGCGCGTTTACGAGAAGAACTTCGTCGACGCCGGCGAAGACGAGGTCGTCGGCCAGCGCCTCCGGCGCGGCGTCGATCACCGCGACACGAACCGGGCCGCCGAGCTGCTCCTTCAGCGCAACCGCAATCCCGATCAACTCGCCGGTGACGGGAGCGAGGCGGCCGCGCAGATGTTCGGCAATGATGAGAATTCCAGCCATCGGATCAGCCCCTCTTCTCGCGGATCAGACGCGCAACCGCGGCCGCCATTTCGGCGGGCGTTCCCTCGATCATGGTGGCCTGGCCGACCGGCGGCAGCGCCATCGATGCCACCACGGCGCCGGCCGCTCCCTCGGCCAGCGCGATGGCCTCGACCACCGCGAGCGCCTTCTTCTTGGCGTCCTTGATCATGCGCATGGTGGCATAGCGCGGCGTGTTGGCGCCGGCCTGGATCGACAGCACCGCCGGCACCGGCAGCGTCGCGGCATGGCGGAGCCCGCCTTCGAGTTCGCGTTCGATGTCAAGGCGCGGCCCGCCATTCCAGGCGAGGCCGACCACCACCGCGGCGTGGGTCCAGCCGAGCATGGCGGCCGTGGCGGCGGCGGTCGCGCCGTTGGCGACGTCGCTGGCCTGAACGCCGGTCAGCACCAGATCGGCGTCTTCCGCCTCGGCGACCGCCGCCAGCAGCGCGGCGTTGGTCATCGGGTCGGATACTGACAGCCCGTCCTGCCACACGCGCACGGCGCGCGCCGCGCCCTTGGCCAGCGCCTTGCGGATCGAGCCTTCCGCGTCGGCGGGTCCGATGCACACGGCAACGACCTCGCCTTCGCCGCGCGCCTCGACGATCTGCATCGCCGCCTCAACCGCGGTCTCGTCCCACTCGTTGATCTGATATTCGAGGTCGTCCGGGCGCACGTCGCGGCCGTCGGCGCGGAAGCCGAACTCGTCGCCGAGCTTGGCGACATGCTTGACGCCGACAAGGATGCGGCATCCCGTCTTCGCTGGCGCCGCGTAACCTGCGATGACGGCGGGACGGCGCGGCGCAACGCGCCACGCGATGTCGCCCAACGGCACGACGGGCATTTCTTCGACATCCGCGGCTGTCGCTGCGGGCGGGGCGGGGATGGCCGGCGCGATGTCGGCCGGGGCGAGCGGGGGCGCCTCCACCGGCGCCGCCGGTGACGCCGCAGTCTCGTTCGCCGAAATCACCGGCACCGGCGGAGAGGCCGGTGCCGGCAGGCTGGCCGCATTCGCCGCCAGCGCGCGCGACAGTTCCGGAACCAGCCGGGCGATGACGCGGTCGGCCACCGCCTCGGTGATGCGGTCGATCAGTGCCGGGATCTGCCCCGGCGCGATGGCCTTCAGCTCGATCGCCTCGGCCACCAGTTCAGCGAGGTCGGCGACCACGAAGTCGGCCTCGTGCCCGCTGGTCTTGCGTGCATCTTCAAACATGGTCAGGTCCTTCGGGCAGCAGGTGACGAAGACATCGATGCCGCCGAGCGCGGCCGCTTCGTGCATGCGCGAATGCGCCGGCTTCTCGGTGCCGGGCGGGTCGGGCACCCAGATGCGCCCGCCGCCGGCGCCGCAGCAGAACGAGTTGTCGCGGCAGCGCGGCATCTCGACGATCTCGCAGCCGATCGCCCGCAGCACGCGGCGCGGCGCCTCGTATTCGCCGTTGAAGCGCCCGAGGTGACAGGGATCGTGCAGCGTTACCCGCTTGCCGAGCGGGCGCTTCACCTTGAGCCGCCCGCTCTCCAGCATGTCGGCGAGCACCGCGCTGTAATGGCGGATGGCCACGCGCGCACCGAATTCGGGATATTCGTTGCGGATGGTGTTGAAGGAGTGGGGGTCGGTGGTCACCACCCAGTCGAATTTGGCCTGCTGCAATTGGCCGGCATTGTGGCCGGACAGCGTCTCGTAGAGACCTTCCTCGCCGACGCGGCGGATATCGTTGCCGGCGTTGCGCTCGCCGTCATAGAGCAGGCCGAAGTCGAGCCCGGCCTTGGCGAAGATGCGCGCCACCGTGCGCGACACGCCCTGCGAGCGCGGATCGAACGAGGCGAAGTCGCCGACGAACCATAGCGCCTCGACCGGCTCGTGACGGGCGTCCTTGACCTGGAACGGCAGCTCGCGCGTCCAGCTTCCGCGCTTGCGGGCGGGCTCGCCGAAGCTGTTGCCGACATTGGCGATGGTTTCCAACACGCCGCGCAGGATGGGGTCCATCTCGCCCCATTCCACCAGGGCGCGGCGCATCTTGACGATCTTCACCGGGTGCTCGATCCCGACCGGACAGATCTCGGCGCAGGCGCCGCAGGTACGGCAGGCCCACAGCGCCTGCGGCGTCACCACGTCCAGCAGTTCGCGGCCAGCTGTGCCGGGCAAGCCGGACTCGGCGTACAGCCGGAGATCGAGGATGAGGTCGCGCGGGCTCAGCGGATAGCCGGAGACGCGCGCCGGGCAGGCTTCGTGGCAGCGACCGCATTTGGTGCACGCATCGAAATGCAGAAGGTCGCGCCACGACATCTCCTCCAGCCGGCTGACGCCGACCGGCGTGCCTTCGCGCGGCGCCGGCAGGCGCGCGACATTGCGGGCGTCGCGCACCGCAAGGCTGGCGATGGCGGCGATGGTGTGCTTGCCCTTGGTGATGGCGACGGTTCCGACGAAGGCAAGCGCCAGCACGGCATGAAGCCACCAGTTGGACTTGCGGATGGCGACGGCGGCGTCGCTGTCGACGCCGGCAGCCTCCATCAGCCGCGCCAGCAGCGAGCCGACCGGTGACATGTCGTCGAGCGGCGGACGGTCGATCAGAAGGCGCGTCGCCTCCTGCACGAAGCCGGATACGGCGATCGCGAGCAGCAGCGACAGGAAGGCCCAATCCTCCACCTGCCAGCGCCGGGCCTGGGGGCGGATGTCGGTCTCGCCGCAATAGGCGCGTTGGTAGTCGAGCTTGGGCAGCGCGAACAGAGCACGCCGCGTCATCATCATCACGATGCCGGCGATGAGCACCAGGCCGGCGACGTCGACCACCAGGCTGAAGGCGAGATAGAACCAGCCCTGCCAGAACGACGCGCCGGTGAGCGGCCGCATCACGTCATAGTCGAGCATGATGATCAGCGTGCCGGCCAGCAGCGTGACGAAGCCGAAGAAGATCAGGCGGTGGCCGATGCCGGCGTAGCGATCGCGGCGGTCGAGCGTGCGATGGGCGAGAAGGTCGCTCACCATCCGCCGGACCCCGGCGGCCCAGTCGATCGGACGGTCGGCGGCGGCACCGCGCCGGTAGCGGTTGGCATGGTGAACGGCGGCCGCCAGGAACGTCGCCATCGCCGCGATGCCGATGCCATAGAACACCTGCACGGCAATGGGCGGCATTTGCCAGAAGAGATCGCGTGTCTGCATCGTGACGACCCCGAAAGGAAGGGAGCCGTGCCCCGCACCGGCGGGACACGGCAAAGGCGGCAGGATCAGACTTCGACGCGGGGCCGCGGGTCGCCCAGCGCCGGAATCGTCTCGGCGCCCCACAGCTGCCGCTCGCGAATCCACGGCAGCGGATATTGCGGGTGTGGGCTGTCGAATTCGCGGGCGAGGCGGTGCCCGTCGAAAATGGCGTTGGTGATCTGCCGCGGGGTGTAGCAGTCGCCGACGCGGAAGATGTCCTGGATGTCGTTCTCGGCCCACTCGGCCTTGCGCCGCTTCAGCTCGGCGAACAGATCCGAATTGGGCACGCGCGAGGTGACCAGAACCAGCGCGTCGCAATCCAGCACCAGCGTGTCGGTGCCTTCGCGGCGCGGCAGGCGGCCGGCCTCGGGCTCGGTCAGCGCCCAGCCATGGCGGTAGAGGTGGAACAGCGTCAGCTTGCCGCCGGCGTAATTGTCGACCCAGTGATTGCGCAGCACCTTGATGCCCTTCTCGTGCATCATGCGCTTGTTGTTCTGCACCTCCAGCGTGAACTGGCTGTATTCGGCCGGGTCCGACATGTTGGTGACGAGATAGACGTCCTTGCCGCGGTCGGCCATCAGCTCGGCCATGGAGATGCCGGTGAAGTGGCCGTCGCCGTCGAGCACCACCACGCGCTGGCCGGGCACTTCCTTGCCGGCCATGATCTGCTCGGGCGTCAGGCAGGTCGGCAGCGCCGCGTCGCAGCCGGGGATCGGGCTGTGGCCTTCGGCGCCGAGGCCGTTGGTGGCCCAGTGCGAGCCGGTGGCGATGACGACGCGATCGGCGCCGTAGCGCAGAATATCGTCGGCGGTCATCTTGCCGACGCCGAGGTGGACCTCGACGTTCTTCATCTTCGACAGCTGGATCTGGCGATAGACGATGACGCGACCCCACTCGTTGAGGCGCGGGTAGCGGATGACGTTGCGCAGGTGGCCGCCCAGCTCCGGTTCGGCCTCGCGCAGATGGACGTCGTAGCCGCGCTCGCCCAGCACGCGGGCGCATTCCATGCCGGCAGGACCGCCGCCCACCACCAGCACCGAGCAGGGCGAGGCGGTCTTGGTGAAGCGCTCCGGGTGCCAGCCGCGGCGGTATTCCTCCATCGCGGTCGCATTCTGCGTGCAGTTCAGAAGACCGCATTGGTTGAACTTGGAGACGCACATGTTGCAGCCGATGCACTCGCGCACGTCGTCGAGCCGGCCTTCCTGGATCTTGCGCGGCAGGAACGGATCGGCGATCGAGGGGCGCGCTGCACCGATGATGTCGGCGACGCCGCTGCGGATGATGTTGACCATGTCGTCCGGGCTGGTGAAGCGGCCGTTGACCACCACCGGCACGTCGCCGACCACGCCCTTGACGCCCTTGACGAACGGCAGCATCCAGCCCGACTTGCGGAAGCGCGAGGAGCCGGCGTCCTCGCCCCATTCCTCATAGTCGCCGATCTTCACCGCCCACAGGTCGCACACGCCCTCGCGGTGAACCATCTCGACGATGCGGATGCCCTCGTCCTTGGCCTCGATGCCGTGCGGGCCCTGCAGGGTATCGATCTCATAGCGGGTGGTGATGGCGCACTGGTCGCCGCACGCCTTCTTCAGTGCCGCCAGGATCTCGATATAGACGCGGGCGCGGTTCTCCAGCGAGCCGCCATACTTGTCGGTGCGCTTGTTGTAGCGGCGTTCAAGAAACTGCACCGGGAAGGTGCTGTCGCCGGCGGTGACTTCGAGCAGATCGAAGCCGGCGTCCATGGCGCGCTTGGCGGCCAGGACGTACATGTTGATCACCGCCTTGATGTCGTCCTCGTCGCTCTCGGCGGCATAGACGGTGCGGGCGGGCAGCAGGTTCGAGGGCAGCGGCGAGGCCGAGCGCGGCACCTCGCGCGATTCCAGCGCCGGCGAGTGCACGCCGCCATACCACAGCTGCACGCCCGACAGGCCGCCATGCCTGTGAATCTCGCGGCACATCACGCCGAGATTGCGGACGTCGCCCTCATCCCACAGCCGCGCCGAGGTGTAGGGAAACTCGTCCGATTCCGGATGGATGGAGCAGAACTCGGTGAACACGACGCCCCAGCCGCCTTCGGCCTTGGTGCCGCGGAACATGGCCTGCGTGCCGGGCCGCTCCGAGCCGATGCCCGCGCAGTGCGATGTCTGGAAGAAGCGGTTGGGGCTGACCTTGGGCCCGATCTTAATCGGGTCGAAGAGAATATCGTACTTCGGATCGCGAGCCATGACGGTGGAAACTCCCTGAGAATGGCAGCGGGCGATGCCCGGCAGCGGTTCAGCAAGAGGCGCGCCACGGCGGAAAGTTGTTTAATTTTAATGACTTGAAGCTTATGTGCTGCAGGTTTGCAGCATTCGGCGCCGGGAGACGCTGCAGCAATTCAGCGCTGGTCTTCGGTCGCGTCGATTTGGTCGGGCGCTGCCGAACTGCAGCACTCGCCGCAGACTTGCATCATCATGCCGAAATATATCCGAGAAAAATGACGTTGATTCCAGAGTGTTAATCCCTGGCACGATTCATGAATATCCCCGGCCATGGGGCTAGCCGGCCCCACTCGTGCTCCAATCGAGAGCAGTAGAGGGGAAGTCAGATGGCAAACGCGGGTATTCACGCGGCGGAGTCGAATGCAGACGACGCCTCACAACTAGAAATTCTCGGATACAAGACTCAGTTCGACCGAAACATGAGTCTTTGGGAGAATTTTGCTCTCGGATTTACATATCTGTCGCCAGTCGTTGGTGTCTACACGTTGTTCGCGTTCTGCCTTGCCACCGGCGGTCCGCCCATGGTGTGGTCCTACGTCCTGGTCGGCATCGGCCAGTTCATGGTGTGCCTGGTATTCTGCGAGGTGGTGTCGCAGTTCCCGATTGCCGGCGGCGTCTATCCCTGGGCGCGGCGCCTGGTCGGCAAGCGATGGGCGTGGATGGTCGGCTGGGGCTACGCCTGGGCGCTGTTCGCCTCGATCGCCGGCATCGCCGCCGGCTGCGGGCCGTACCTCGCGCAGTTGATCGGGCTTGAGCCGTCGCCGCACATCAATATCGGCGTGGCGTTGGGGCTGATCGCCGTCACCACCATGATCAACGTAATGGGTACCCACTTCCTCGCCACCGTCGCCATGATCGGCTTCATCTGCGAACTCGGCGGTGCGCTGGTGGTCGGCGGCTATCTGCTGATCTTCGAGCGCGTTCAGGACTTCAGCGTGCTGTTCGACACGTTCGGCATCGGCGAAGGGGCGGGCGGCTATCTTCCGGCGTTCCTCGCCGCCGCGCTCGGCGCGTTCTTCCAGTATTACGGCTTCGAGGCCTGCGGCGACATGGCCGAGGAGACGCCCAACCCGAGCCGGATGATCCCGCGCGCCATGCGCATGACCATCTATATCGGCGGCGGCGCGGCGCTGTTCGTGCTGTTTGCGCTGGTGCTGTCGGTGCCGGACATCGGCAAGGTGATCCGCGGCGAAGACACCGATCCGATCATGACCATCCTGACCAATGCGTTCGGGCCGCTCGGCGCCAGGATGGTGCTGGTTGTGGTGATGGTGTCGTTCCTGTCCTGCCTGCTCAGCCTGCAGGCTGCGGCGAGCCGGCTGCTGTTCGCCTATGCCCGCGACAACATGATCGTGTTCAGCGGCCCGCTGAGCCGCATTTCGGAAGGCCACCACGTTCCGGTGGTCGCACTGGTGGTCGCGGGCGTGCTGCCGGCGGCCGTCGTCTGTGCCGGCGCCTTCGTGCAGGACGTCGTCACCACCATCATCTCGTTCGGCGCCATCGGCATCTACTTCGCCTTCCAGATGATCGTGCTGGCGGCGTTGATCGCGCGCTTCCGCGGCTGGAAGCCGGGTGGCGCCTTCAAGATGGGCCCGATCGGCTGGGTGGTGAACATCGTCGCGCTCGCCTACGGCGTCGCCGCCATCGCCAACATGGTGTGGCCGCGCACGCCCGACGCGGTGTGGTTCGTCAACTACGGCATGTTGTTGACCACGCTGATCGTGTTCACCACCGGCCTCGTCTACATGCTGGTCGGCAAGCCGTACGACCGCAGCGACGCGCCCGCCTCGGACGCGTGGCTGATCTCGCCGCGCTACGTTTGATCCGGTTTCCGGTTGATCCCTTCGGGATACCGGAAACGTCCTCGCCGGAAAATCCTTGAGTTGGATGGGATTTTTCGGCGATCGGAATACGGCTCGAAGGCTCGATCAGCCGGAAACCGTATGACGCGAGGCCAGGCCTTCGGGCCGGGCCCCGCGAAATTTGCCGAAGAGCCCTCTCTCGCTCAGGGGTCTTTGGCGAAGGGAGGCCGGGCATCACGATGTGATGCCCGGCCTCCTGCCGCATCTTCTTCCCAGAGCTCGCGCCGGGTTGCGTCCCGGCTTTTGCCGCCTTCGCGTTCCCGCGCCGGGCCTTGGCCCGGCATCGCCACCGTCGTCTTCCCGCGTTGACGACGATGCGACCACTGCGCGACGCCATATCCTGAAACGCAAATGCCCTGGACCTCCCAAGGAGGTCCAGGGCATTTGCTTCGGTGCTTGCGGGTTCGGCGTCCGGCCGGTCAGCCGTGCTTGATCATCACGTGGCGGACGACGGTGTAGTCCTCCAGCGCGTAGAGCGACAGGTCCTTGCCGTAGCCTGAGCTCTTGAGGCCGCCGTGCGGCATCTCGCTGGTCAGCATGAAGTGGGTGTTGATCCAGGTGCAGCCATACTGCAGGCGGGCGGCGGCGGCCATGGCGCGGCCGACGTCGCGCGTCCACACCGAGGAGGCGAGGCCGTAGTCGCTGTCATTGGCCATGGCGATCACATCGTCGGCGTCGCCGAAACGCGTGACCGACACCACCGGGCCGAACACCTCGCGCCGTACGATCTCGTCGGACTGGAGCGCGCCAGCCACCACCGTCGGCTGGAAATAGAAGCCGGAGCCGCTGCCGGCGGTGCCGCCGGTGGCGATGGTGACGTGAGCCTGCTCCTGGGCGCGCTCGACGAAGCTGGCTACGCGGGCACGCTGGCGTGCGGAGATCAGCGGGCCCATCTCGTTCTCGCCGTCATTGGTGCGGCCGAAGGCGATGGTCGACACCGCGGCGGCGAGGTCGGCGACGAGATTGTCGTAGATCTTCTCGTGAACGTAGAGCCGGCAGGCTGCGGTGCAGTCCTGGCCGGCATTGTAGAAGCCGAAGGTGCGCACGCCCTCCACGACAGCTGCGAGGTCGGCATCGTCCCACACGATCACCGGCGCCTTGCCGCCGAGTTCGAGGTGGGTGCGCTTGATGGTCTTGACCGCCGCCTGCAGCACCTTGCGGCCGGTGGTGATGTCGCCGGTGAGCGACACCATCGCCACCTTGGGATGGTTGATCAGCGCCGAGCCGACGCTCTCGCCGCGGCCGAGGATGATGTTGACCACGCCGGGCGGCAGGATGTCGGCGCAGGTCTCGGCGAGCTTCAGCGTGCTGAGCGGCGTCTGCTCGGAGGGCTTCAGCACCACGGTGTTGCCGGTGGCGATCACCGGGCCGAGCTTCCACGCCGCCATCATCAGCGGATAATTCCACGGCGCGATCTGGCCGATCACGCCGATCGGATCGCGGCGGATCATCGAGGTGTGGCCGGGCAGGTATTCACCGGCGGCGAGGCCGGGCAGGGTGCGCGCCGCGCCGGCGAAGAAGCGCAGGCAGTCGACGATGGCGGGGATCTCGTCGCGCAGCACCAGATGGCGCGGCTTGCCGCAGTTCAGCGCCTCCAGCGTGGCGAAGGTCTCCGCCTCGGCCTCGATGCGGCCGGCGATGGCGAGCAGCGCGGCGGCACGCGCCGCCGGGCTCTCCTGCGACCATGTGGTGAAGGCGTCGGAGGCCGCCGCCACGGCGGCGTCGATCTGGTCGAGCGAAGCCTCGGGCAACTCGATCAGCGTGGCGCCGGTGCGTGGGTTCAGCACGTTCTCGCCCGGCTCGGTGCCAGCGACGAATTCCGCGCCGATGCGCATGCGGGAGGGAAGAGTGACGGGCACGTCGGACATGCGTTGAGGCCTCCTTGGTCATTTACCCTGGCCGGCAACCGTCCCGCCGTCCCGCGTCCAGTAATAGGCGAGCAGGATCGGCAGGAAGGTGACGACGATGACGAACACGGCGACGACGTTGGTCACCGGGCGTTGGCGCGGCCGCACCAGCTCGGACAGCATCCAGATCGGCAGCGTGGTCTGCTGGCCGGCGGTGAAGGTGGTGACGATCACCTCGTCGAACGACAGCGCGAACGCCAGCATGCCGCCGGCCAGCAGCGCGGTGGCGATGTTGGGCAGCACCACCCAGCGAAAGGTCTGGAAGCCGTCGGCGCCGAGATCCATCGAGGCTTCGATCAGCGAGGCCGAGGTGCGGCGGAAGCGGGCGACGGCGTTGTTGTAGACGACGACGATGCAGAAGGTGGCGTGGCCGAGTACGATGGTCCAGAACGACCACGGAATCTCCAGGATGTTGAACGCCGAGCGCAGCGCGATGCCGGTGATGATGCCGGGCAGCGCGATCGGCAGGATCAACAGCAGCGACACGCTCTCCCGCCCGAAGAAGCGCGACCGCGACACCGCGGCGGCGGCCAGCGTGCCGAGGATCAGCGCGACCAGGGTCGAGATCGCCGCCACCTCGAACGACAGCGCGATGGCGGCACGCACGTCCTCGCGCTCGAGCGCCACCGCGAACCATTTCAGCGTCAGGCCGGGCGGCGGGAAGGTGTAGCTCTTCTCGTCGGTGGTGAAGGCATAGAGCACCACCACCGCCAGCGGCAGATGCAGAAAGGCGAGGCCGCCGAACGCGGCGAGCGTGAGGCCGATGCCGGCGGGACGACGATCAGAGCGCATCGAAGGCCCCCAGACGTTTGGCGAGGGCGAGGTAGACCGCCATGATCGCCACCGGCACCACCGAGAAGGCGGCGGCGAGCGGAATGTTGCCGGCGGTTCCCTGGTGCATGTAGACGGCCTGGCCGAGATAGAGCTGCGAGCCGCCGACGATCTGCGGAATGATGAAGTCGCCGAGGGTGAGCGAGAAGGTGAAGATCGAGCCGGCCACCACGCCGGGCAGCGCCAGGGGCAGGATCACCGTCCGGAAGGTATAGCGCGGGGGGGCGCCGAGATCGGCGGACGCTTCGATCAGGCTCGGCGGCACCCGCTCCAGCGCCGCCTGGATCGGCAGCACCATGAACGGCAGCCAGACATAGAGAAAAACCAGGAACGTGCCGAGATAGCTCGCCGACAGCGAGGGACCGCCGATCACCGGCAGGTCGAGCACGCCGTCCAGCACGAAGCCGAGCCCCGCGGCATGGAACAGCCAGCCGAGGATGCCCTCCTTCGCCAGGATCAGCTTCCAGGAATAGACCCGCACCAGATAGGACGACCACAGCGGCAGCATCACCCCGACATAGAACATCGCCTTGACGCGCGGGCCGGCGTGGAAGGCGGCGTAGTGGGCGATGGGAAAGGCGACCAGGGCCGCGGCAATGGTCACCGCCGTCGCCATCAGCATTGTGCGCAGCACGATGTCGAGATTGGCCGGCGCGAGCAGGCTCGCCCAGGTCGCCAGCGTCGGGGTGCGGTCGATGACGCCGGAGAAGTCGTCGAGAGAGAAGAAGCTCTGCGCCAGCAGCGCGAACAGCGAGCCGAGATAGACCACGCCGAGCCACAGCATCGGCGGCGTGAGCAGCAGCAGAAGAAGCAGCGCCGGGTGGGCGACGAACAGGTCGGTCAGCCGGCGATGCCAGCTCTCCGGCGGCGGCGCCAGCGGGGCGGACCACGCGCTCATGCCGCCTCCAACGGGTGCAGCGCCGTTGGCGAAAAGGCCAGCATGCAACGGCTGCCCGGCTCCGGGCGCGGACCATGGCCGGCGTCGGACACCGCGATCTCAAGGCCGGTGCCGGTCAAGGTCATCACCCGCCGCGAGGCGCCCTGATAGAGCACATCGATCACCTTGGCCTCGAAGGAGTGCCAACCCGCCGGCACCTCCGCCGGGTCGGCGATGAGCCTGATGCGCTCGGGGCGCAGGCTGGCCTCGCGCCAGTCCTGGCCCGTCCTGCCCAGCAGCGGCCCGGCCACCTCGGCGGGCAGAATGTTGGAGGAGCCGACGAAATCGGCGACAAAGCGGGTGCGCGGCCGTTCATAGACGTCTTCCGGCGCGCCGACCTGCAGCAGGCGGCCTTCGGCGAACACCGCGACGCGGTCGGCCATCGACAGCGCCTCGCTCTGGTCGTGGGTGACGAACACGAAGGTGAGGCCGAGCCGCCGCTGCAGCGCCTTCAGCTCCACCTGCATCTCCTCGCGCAGCTTGAGATCGAGCGCGCCGAGCGGCTCGTCGAGCAGCAGCGCGCGGGGATGCAGCACCAGGGCGCGGGCGAGCGCCACACGCTGGCGCTGGCCGCCGGAGAGTTGGGAGGGCCGCCGCAGCTCGTAGCCTTCGAGCCGCACCAGGGCCAACGCGTCGCGCGCCGCGCGCTCGCGGTCCGGCCGCGCGATGCCGCGCACTTTCAGGCCATAGGCGACATTCTCGCCCACGCTCATGTGCGGAAACAGTGCGTAGTCCTGGAACACGGTGTTGACGGCACGCCGGTAGGGCGGAATCCCCTCCGCGGTCTCGCCGAAAATCTCGATGTGGCCGGAGGTCGGCTGGTCGAAGCCGGCGATCAGCCGGAGACAGGTGGTCTTGCCCGAGCCCGACGGGCCGAGCATGGCGAAGAACTCGCCCTCCGCGATGTCGAGGTCGATGCCGTCGAGAGCGGTGATCGGCCCGAAGCAGCGGGTGACGCGGCGGAGGCGGACGGCCACCGTGGGGCTCGAGGCGACCGCGGGGCGCGCGGCCGCGGCTGCGGCGGGGGAGCTTGGGGGAGGCACGAGCAACTCCGTCGACGTCGTGGGAGAGGTGCGGGACGGCGAGGCCGCCCCGCAACGCGCGTCAGCGTCCGCCGAGGATGGCGATGTAGTCGGAAACCCAGCGGCTGTAGGGCACGCAGCCTTCGGCCTTGCTGCACTTGGCGACCGGGGTGCGCCAGAACGAGATGCGCGAGAAGCTCTCCGCACCGTTGGTCTTGCAGCCTTCCTCGCCCAGCAGTTCGTTGCCCTTGCAGGCGTCGGGCACTGCCGGCACCGAGCCGAACCACGCGGCGACGTCGCCCTGCACCTTCGGCGACAGCGAGTGCTCCATCCACATGTAGGCGCAGTTGGGGTGCGGGGCGTCGACGTGCATCATGGTGGTGTCGGCCCAGCCGGTGGCGCCTTCCTCCGGAATGGTGGAGGCGATGGGCCGCTTGTTGGAGATCAGCAGATTGACCTGGAACGGCCACGCCGAGGAGGCCACCACGCCCTCATTGGTGAAGTCGTCGACCTGCTTCATGGCGTCGTGCCAATAGCGCTGCACCAGCTTCTTCTGGCCGCGCAGCAGCTCCAGGGCGGCGGCGTACTGCGTCTCATTGAGCTCGTAGGGATCGTCGATGCCGAGCTCGGGTCGGGTCTTCTTGAGGTAGAGCGCGGCGTCGGCGATGTAGATCGGCCCGTCATAGGCCTGGATGCGGCCGGCATTGGGCTTGCCGTCGGGCAGGGTCTGGGGCTCGAACACCACGTTCCAGCTCTTGGGCGCCTCCTTGAACACCGAGGTGTCGTACATCAGCACATTGGCGCCCCACTGATAGGGCGTGCCGTAGTGGACGCCGTTCACGGTGTGCCAGGGCGCCGACTGCAGGCGTGCGTCGACGGTGTTCCAGGAGGGAATGAGCGAGGTGTCGATCGGGCGCACCCGCTTGCCGGCGACGAGGCGCAGCGAGGCGTCGCCGGAGGCGGTGACGAGGTCGAAGCCGCCCTCGTTCATCAGCGACACCATCTCGTCCGAGGTGCCGGCGACCTTCACCCGCACCTTGCACTGGGTCTTCTTCTCGAACTCGGTGACCCAGTCATAGGCCTTGTCGGTGTCGCCGCGCTCGATGTAGCCGGCCCAGGCGACGATATCGACGGCACCCTCGCCGGGGCCGAGGCTGGCGGCCGAGGCGGCGGGGGTGAGGAGACAGACGGCGGTGCTGGCGAGCACAACGCTCAGACAGGACGGATCGGCTGACATCGGAAACCCTCTCTCGCTCGAAGCCCCGCCGAGGATGGTCCATCGCGGGCGGGCCCTATGGAGAAAGGTTGCCGTACCGAGGCGCGGTCGGACAAATTCAATCTTCTGGAAAGCCTCTTCGGAAATTCCGATATCATAGTGATGAAATTCGGATCATGCCGCAGTGCGGCGATCCGCATTGCGCCGCTCTTGGACGTCGCCTCTTACCGTCCGCGGCCCCCTCTTTGTCCGCCCGCGACGTCCAAAAACCGGCGGGTTGCCGGGCTGATGCCCGATCCGCGCCGCCAAACCACCGCTGCCTTGATCTTGGGCAATTCGGCCTCGATGTCGCGGGCCTCCAGCCGCCGCCCGTCCAGCGACCACGACCGGAACACCAGATCGGGCAGCACGGTCAGCCCGATTCCGCCGGCGACCAGCGACCGCACCGCCTCCACCGAGCCGGTGCGAAACACCACATTGGGCCGCAGCCGCGCTCCCCGCCACATGCGGTCGGTGGCGGCCTGGATCTCGTCGACGGCCAGAGCCACCAGCGGCTGCTCGGCAAGATCGGCCAGCGCGATCGAAGCGTGGCCCGCCAGCGGGTGGGCGAGCGGCAGCCACACCCGGTAGCCGTATTCGTCGAGCACCTGGGTCGACAGCGCCTCCGGGTCGGACAGCGAGGACACGATCACCAGTGCGACGTCGATCTCGCCATTGAGCAGCAGGTGCTCCAGATAGTCGTGGGTGTCCTCGACGATCTGCACCGCGATCGATGGGAAGGCACGGCGAAAGCGCGCCAGCACCTCCGGCAGCACGTAGCCCGCCACCAGCGCGGTGACGCCGATGACGATGCGCCCGGACGTGATGGGGAAATCGGCGAGCAGCGCCCGCCTGGCATCGGCGACGTCCAGCCAGATGCGCTCGGCGTGGCGAAGGAACAACTGGCCCTTGTAGGTGATATGGACGCCGCGGGCGTGGCGCTCGATCAGCTTCACGCCGAGGTCGGCCTCCAGATCCTTGATCGCCTCGGTGATGGTCGACTGCGATGTCGACAGCCGGCTGGCCGCGCCGGAAACCGTGCCGGCCTCGGCGACGGCGATGAAATACTGAATCTGGCGGAACGAGAACGACATGCAACGCCGCGGAGGCCGAGGTCTGCCCGGTCGGTGAAGGCTTCAGCGGTAATAGCACATGTAGCCGGTGTCGCAGAGGTCGGGGCGGTGGCGCAGATCGCGTGCCAGCCCCTGCGCCGCCGCCTCGCCCTCGCCGAGGCTGAGACGCGTGCGCTGCACCATCTCGACGCTGCGCAGCTTGCGGGCGAGGGGGCCTTCGCGCCCCGCGATCTTCACCGCCGCGACGCCGCCGGCCGCAAGCTGCGGCAGCGCGCACAGCCCGCACGGGCCGAACGGGTAGCCCTCTTCGGTGACGGAGAAGCCGCAGCTGAAGCGATACCACAGCCATTCGCGGTATTTCGCGTCATTGGCCGCCAGCATCGCCGCCTCTGCCTCCGACAGCGCCGCGCCGTCGGCGCGGGCATGCTCGATCTGGTGGTTGTCGAGGCAGATCGGCCCGCCCAGCCGCCCGGGCAGATGGATGGTGTGGCACTGGCCTTCCTCGAACACGCAGCCGTCATTGAGGATGAACGCCTCGAACTCGATGCCGGGGGTGGCGGCGACGAGAGCCGTGATCTCGGCGACCGTGAGGTCGCGCGGCAGCACCACGCGATGGGCGCCGAGCTCGCGATAGAGCGCCGCCGCCTCCTTGTTGCGGCATGACAATAGCGAGCTGACGTGGAGCCGCAGCGTGAGCCCGTGCCCGGCCAGCAGCGCCAAGATGCCGATATCGCCGACGATCAGCGCCTCGCCGCCCAGCGCCTGGAAGCATTCGGCAAGGTCGAGCAGCGCGCCGGCCTGGGGCCCGCTGTAATGCGGCGCGTTCATCACCAGCGACACCCGGCAGCCGTGATCCCTGGCCCGCCGCACCACCTCCGCCAGCTCGTCCTCGCCCGAGAGATTGCCGAAGATGCGGCGGTTGGCGCCGGCCGAGCCGAACCGCTCCACCCACGAGCGTGGCACCAGGCCGCAATAGATCTCGTCGGCGCCGGCCTCGGCCAGCGGCACGACTTCGGCGGCGGAACTGACCGGCGCGACGATCCTCAATGCCAGTCTCCCGAAAGAATGATGCGGTCGATGGTGCCGGCACGCGCCGCGTCCAGCACCGCAGCGGCCATTGCCGGGCTGTGGTGATAGAGCATGGCGGTGCCACGCATCCGCGTCTCGAGGTCGGTGGTGGCCTGCGGCCGCGCGAGCGCCGCGGTATAGGTGAGGCACTCGCGCGAGCAGCCGAAGCTTGGTGCGAATTTCGCGGCATCGTTCTGGTGCAGCGCGCCGATGCGGCAGGTGCGGCCCTTGGTGGCGATGCCGAACGGAGCATGCACGCCGACCGGCAGCCTTCCGCCGGCAAAGTCGGCGGCGGTGGCGAAGGGCGCTGCGTCCATCTCGATGCGCTGCACGCCGAGCCGGGCCAGAACCGCGCCGAAGGGCGCGGCGTGGATGCCGTGCGGATAGAGCCGCGCCCATTCCGCCGAGGGCAGGCGGGGGTCCTTGACCATCTTGCACAGCATCCGCCCGGCCACCGGCACCAGCGCCGGAAACTCCGCGGCCAGGAGGTGCAGCGTGCCCCAATCATTGGCCACCGCCTCGGTGCCGGCCGGCAGCAGGTGAAGCAGCGCGCGCAGCGTGCCGAGCGCGGCGTCGGCCATCAGCGGGCTCGCCAGCGACACGCCGAGCCCGCGGCTGGCGGCGAACGCCAGGGCGGCCTCCAGCAGCGCGCGTGACGGCAGCAGGCGCTCGCAGCACTCCGGGCCGACATGAAGGCGGGCGATCGTCCGGTCGGCGAGGGCGCCGTCGAACGGCGCATGCCGCCAGCCCAGGGCCGCGCCGCAGCCGGCGACGGTCAGGGCCGGCAAAGCTGCGAGCCTCTCGACGTGGCGCAGATCGACCAGGGCCAAGGCGATGTCGGTCATCGGGCGATCTCCGGCCGGCGCTGCGGCCCGTGATGGCTGGCGCGCTCGGCCAGCCGGTCGAGCGCAGCGGTGGCGGACAGGTCCGGAGCTTCGGTGAGGATCGCCGCCAGCGCCGCCGAGACGCGGGCGGCGGCGATGCTGGCACCGGCAGGGCCCGCACCCTGGGGGCCAGCGTTGCGCGGGCTGGCGCCGAACGCGGCGCGTCCGGTGCCGATGAAGGCGATCTCCGCGCCCTGGCAGCGCGCGTCGCCGGTGACCCGCACCACGCCGGGATAAGCCGCCGGATATACGGTGGGGCCGATGGCGGGCACCGAGGCCACCAGCAGCACGTTCTTGGCCACGGCGCGGGCACAGGCCTCGCGCAGCACCGCGCGGTCGGTGGTGAGGCCGATGCTCAGATTGACCACCCGCGCGCCCTTCTCCACCAGCCAGTCGAGCGCCGCCGCCACCGCGGCCGGGGTGGCGGCGCGGTCGTCGAACACCTGCGCCAGCAGCAGTGGCGCCCGCGTCGTCTGGCGGATGATGTCGGCCACCGCGGTGCCGTGGCCGAGCCGGTCGGGCCCCGGCTCGGTCATCGCGACAGCCTCGCCGTCAATGGTGAAGCGGGCCGCTGCCGCCAGCGGCTGCGAGGCGCCGCTGTCGACCAGCCCGACCGAGACCGGAGCCGTGGCGCGGGCGATGTCGCGTTGCAGGGTCAGTACCACGTCGGCATTGGCGAGGGCCTCGGGGTGATGCGACACTACGATGCGGGTGCGGTCGGCGAACAGCGTGTCGATCGCGGCGATGATGCGGCGGGCGGTGGTGGCATCCACCGCCGAGGTCGCCTCGTCCAATACCAGCACCAGCGGATCCTGCAGCAAGGCGCGGGCGATGGCGAGGCGCTGGCGCTGGCCGCCCGACAGGGTGGCGCCGCGCTCGCCGATGCGGCTGTCGAGGCCGTGCGGAAGCTGGTCGGCGAAGGCGCTGACCTCGGCGAGGTCGGCGGCGCGGCGCACCGCGGCGTCATCGGCGCTCGGATTGGCGTAGCGGATGTTGTCGGCGAACGTGCCCGCCAGCAGCGGCGCATCCTGGGACACCACCGCAATGCGCCGCCGCAGAGTGGCGAGCGGCAGGTGCCTGAGGTCGATGCCGTCGAGCAGGATGCGCCCGGCGGTGGGGTCGTAGTGGCGGTGCAGGAGGTCGATCAGCGTGCTCTTGCCGGCGCCCGACGCGCCGGTGACCGCGACCTTGGCGCCGCCCGGAATGACGGCGGCGACATTGTCCAGCACGACCGGCGCGGACGGTCCATAGGCGAAGCCGATCTGCTCAAGGGTCAGAGCGCCCTGCGCTTTGGCCGGCAGGCTGAGAGGCGAGGCGGGATCGCTGACCGCGGCCGGCTCGGCGAGGATCTCGCCGACGCGGCCGAAGCTGACGGCGGCGCGGCGCCACGCCAGCGGCAGGCCGATCAGGGTGTTCGCCGGTCCCGCGGCGCGCGCCATGTAGGTGACGAAGGCCACCAGCGTGCCGACCGTGAGCTGATCCTCCATCACCATCGCGCCGCCGGCCAGGAACACCAGCGCCGTCGCCACGCCGCCGATCAGTCCCGGCAGGCCGCCGGCCAGCGCGCTGGTGATCTCCAGCCGGCGCAGATCGCCGAGCAGGCCCTGGTGCAGCCCGTCGAGCCGCGTCCGCTCGCGGGCCTCGGCGCCGGCCGACTGCACCAGCTTCATCGCGCCCAGCGTCTCGATGAAGAAGGACGAGATCGCGCCGGTGCGCTCGCGCAAGGCGCGCGTTTGCCGCTCGACGCGCGGGCGCAGCGCCCGCACCACGGCAAGCTGCGCCGGCACCGCCACCACCGCCACCAGCAGCAGGGCCGGGCTCAGCATCGCCATCATCGCGACGAGGCCGATCAGCGCGAGCGTGCCGGTGGTGGCGGCGAGCAGGGTGTCGATCAGGAAGCGCTGCACCTCGGCAAGGTCGCCGTCCACCCGCGTCATCAGATCGCCGAGGGGGCGGGCGGCGAAGAAGCGCGGCGGCAGGCATTGCAGATGGGCGAGCAACGTCTCGCGCAAAGCAAACAGCGTGCGCGCTGAAACCGTGACGTAGTGCCAGCGGTTGAAGGCGGCGAGGGCGGTGCCGGCCAGCGCCGCGCCCAGCATCAGGGCGCAGCAGCCGACCACCACCGAGGTGTTGCGGCCGAGCAGGCCGTCGTCGATGAGGGCGCGGGTGAGGTAGGGCGGCGCCAGCCCGAGCGCGGTGGTGGCGAGTGCGGTCGCCAGCACCAGCGCCAGCCGGCGCCGGTGCGGAGCGACGAAACGCAGCAGCCAATCCGGCCCGGGCGACGACACGCTGCTCACCGGTTGATGACGCGGACCCAGGACAGGCTCTGGTCGCCGCCGCCGGGCAGCTTGACCTCGCCGAGCTTCTCCAGCGTCTCGCTGGAATAGATGCCGATGTCGTCCATGGTGCCGCCGACATACACCTCGCGGCCGTCGCCGGAGATGTTGACGGTGTAGTAGGTGTGCGGCAGATCGATCCGCTTCACCAGCGCGCCGCCGGCGAGGTCGATCTTGGCGAGCGTGGTGTAGACCGCGAACGCCTCATCGCGCTTCTTCGGGTTGACCACGGCGGAGAAGATCACCTTGGTGGTGTCCTCGAACTCCTTCATGCGCATCTCGCCGCTGGCGAGGTCGAGCGTCACCATGCCGTTCTTCATCGGGCCCGGTGCTGCGGAATCGCCGCCGGCACTCGCCACCGTGTAGGGGTTGATGAATACCTTGGCCTGCTCGAACTGGTTCCAGACACCGAACACGTCGGGTTCGGCAAAGCCGGGACGCGGCAGGTGCGTCACCTTCTTCACCTCCAGCTCGCGGCCGTCCTTCGGGTCGATGACGTGGATGTCCCAACTGACGCAATAGAGCTTGCTGCCGTCGGTGGAGCGCAGCAGCGTGGTGGTGCGGCGCGGCACCGGCAGGGTGCGGACCGGCTTCGCCTCCAGCCCGGCATCGGTGCGGTAGACGGCGATGTGCGGCTCCTGAACGGTGTATTCGTTGCGGCCGATCTCGGTGGGCAGCAGCAGGACGTAGAGCTCGCGACCGTCGGCGCTCACCTCCATCCCGAAGGTGTTGCGCACCCGTAGCGCACCGGAGGAGAAATCGGCGTGGAACACCTCCTTGCCGCTGTCGAGGTCGATGCCGACCACGCTGCCCCAGTGGTTGGTCACCGCATAGACGATGCGGTTGTCCGGCGACGGCACGATGCCGAGCACCGCGCCGGGGCCGGCAATGTCGTAGGTGCGGGTGACCTTGCGGGCGGCGGGATCGATCATCACCAGCGTGTTGGGCCTGGTGGAGGTGAGCAGATATTCCTTGGCGCTGGCGCTGCCGTCGACCAGCGGCGACAGCATCAGGGCAGCGAGGAGCAGACGAAGGGAACAGCGGCGCATCGGTCGGTCTTCCGGCTTGAGGGTGGTCTGCGGGCGCGGCATTTACTTCTCCGGAAACACGACGTTGAGCTTGCGCCAGTCGCGCTGCGCCGACGGCGCGTCGGCCGTCCAGTTGGGGTGGGTGTTGATGGTGTCGGGCACCTGCGCCGGCCACCAGCAGGGATCGGCGCAGCCATAGAGATCGGCTTCCATCGGCTGGCACAGTGCCGCGACGCCGCCGAACGGGTCGACCTCCCAGCCGGGGTCGAAGGTGCTGGCGCAGCCGGCGACCGACTGCATCGGCCGCACTTCCGCCGCCTTGCCTTCGCCGGCCGGATCGGCGTCGGCGGCGCGCTCGATGGCGTGTGCTGTCTTGTTGATCGGCTTGATATGCTTCATCGTGCTGCCCTCCGCGGCTGGTTGTTGGCGGCGAAGAACGCGGGATTCCTCGCCATGATGTCGGCGGTGACGCCGATGCCGAACCGGATCCAGTCGCGCATCAGCGTGCAGTAGTGGTCGGTGGGACGGAACAGGTCGCCGTAGCGCGACTGTGATTCGTGGTAGCAGCCGCCGGCGCACACCGGACGGGCGATGCAGCCGGCACAGCCCTCGGCGCGCGCCTGGGCGCGGGCGACGAACGCCGTCACGGCTTCCGTATCGATGCCGGCATCGAGCGTGCCGAACGACGGGACTTCGCTGTCGCCGACGAAGCGGTGGCAGAGGTGCAGCGTGCCCTCGGCGTCCGCCGCCAGCATCTGCGTGCCGGCGCCGCACGGCAGCGCCCGCGTCATGCCCCGGTTGAGCGCCGTCACCAGATTGGCGAGGTTGCCGAAGCCGAGGTCGCGGCCCTCGATGGCGGCATCGCGCCACCGGAGGCCCAGCGCCTTGAAGCCGTCGAACACGATGGCGAGTTCGTCGTCGCTGAGCCGGAATTCCGCCGGCGTGCCGGCGGTGACCGGCGCGAAGCCGATCTCGTCGAAGCCCAGCTCGTCGTGCAGATAGGCGTGGATCGTCGCAACGTCGGTGCAGCCGGCGGCGAGGGTAACGCGGGCCCCGGCGCGCCGGGCGCGCGGGCGGGCCAGGAGCCGCCGGGCGCCGGCCGCGGCCAGCGCGTGGCTGCCCTGGCCGCCACGGGTGCGGCGGTGGCGGTCGTGCAGCGCCGCCGGGCCGTCGAGGCTGACGGTGATGCCGACCCGGTGCGCATCGAGGAAGTCGATGGTGGCGTCGTCGAGCAGGGTGCCGTTGGTGGTCAGCGAGAAGTCCACCTTCTTGCCGGCGGCGGCCGTCGCCGCCTCGGCATAGGCGATGGTGGCGCGGATCACCGGCATTTCGAGCAGCGGCTCGCCGCCGAAGAACGTCACCGTCACCTTCGGCGCCTTGCCGGAGGCGCGCAGAAGCAGGTCGACCGCCTGCGCCGCGCGCCCCGGCGTCATCCGCCGGGCCGCCGCCGGGTTCGACAGGTCGTGCTTGTAGCAATAGTCGCAGGCGAGGTTGCAGCCGCTGGTGAGCGCCAGCACCAGGGTGGTGAGCGGGGCGGTGGCGGCCGGCGCCGTCACCGCCGGCCGGTCCAGCCGCTGAAGCTCGTCGAGCGCGGTCGCAATCTCGCTGGGCGGGAAGCGGCCATCGAGCTGCCGGGCGAGGGAGGCCGGTGCGGCGCCCTCACGCAGCAGGTCGAGCACCGCCCCCGTCACGGCGTCCGCTTCGAACAGGGCGGCGGTCGGGGTGTGGAACAACAGGCGGCGCCCGTTGCCCACCACCTCGTGCAGAGTTCCGGAGTGCTGGAACATCGCCCGCGTCCTCAGCGCACCGGCGCGTCGTTCCAGCGCTGCACCGTGACGATCAGCTGGCCGGTTCCCTCCACCGTGCCCGCGCCGTCCTTCACCGCTGCCGTCACCTTCAGGTTGGCGGCGTTGTTGGTGCTGTAGATTCGGGCCGGGTTGGGACCGGCGCCGCCCGGCGTGAACAGGCCGGTGTCGTCGATCTTGCCGCCGAATTTCAGGTCTTCCATCGCCGCGGCCTCGGCGTCGAAATCGGCGAGGCTCCAGGCCGCCGGCATCACGCCGATGCGCACGTCGTCGGCGGTTCCGGTCTTGCCGTCGGGACCGGCGAGGAAGCCGATCGCCTCGAACTGCGCCGGAACCGGCGGGACCGGGCCGCCATTGCCGCCGACGCGGGCGACGGTGTAGGCGGGCTCCACCTGCACCGCCGCCACCTTGTCGTAGACCACCAGCGCGTCGGCCTGACGGGTGCTGCCGACCGCGACGGCATGGGCGCCGATGCCGGCGGCCGCCGTGGCCTCGGCCAGCACCGTCACGCTGTCGGCGGATGCCGACTCGACCTTGCGGACGGTGATGCCCGGCCCGAGATCGACATTGCCCTTGAGATCGGTGCCGACGACGGTGAGCTTGGTGGTCTGCCCGGCCTTCAGATAGCCCGGCTGCACCGCCAGGATCTGCGGCTTGCCGCTGCGCACAGCGACCAGATCGCCGCCCGTGACGGCGTCATTGGCGAACCAGCGGCCTTCCAGCCGGCTGCCGTCGGCGGAGAGGCGGAATACCTCGCGCACCGGCTGGCCGTCGAGCTTGACGCTGCCGCGCCACTCATAGCCGGTGTACACGACCGCCTCGCCCTCGCTGTCCAGCACGGTACCGTCCTGCAGCACCAGATGATGGCGCACGCTGTAGCGGTCGTCGCCGATGCGGGCGACGGTGAGCGTGCCCTGATAGTCGCCCTTGCCGGGGCGATGGCCGGCCACGCGCCACGTGCCGCTGAGGTCGGCGGGTTTGTGCGTCTGCCACTCGGTCCAGGCGGCGGAATTGAGCGGCCATTTGGCGGCGAGCCGCTTCGGAAGCTCGGTGGTGGCGACGTGCCACCAGTCGCGATCGCGGCTGAAGGCGTGGTATTCGAGCGTCGGCCACTGGCCGACGTGGGTGTGCACCAGCTTCAGCCACTCGTCGGCATCGCGACGCTGCAGGCCGACGCGGGCATAGGTGTGGCAGCGGGCGCAGAAGGTGCCGAGCTCGGCGTCGTCGATCTCCTCGACATGGCCGGGGCGGCGCTCCAGCACCGCGCGGAACGGCTCGGCCTCCGTCGGCGCGAGGCCCTGGGTGTCGGAGAGATACTTGACCAGGGTGCGCTGCTGCTCGGCGGTGAGGGCGACCTCGTGCCACTGCTGCATGCGGTGGAGCGTCAACTCCCAGCCCTCGGGCGACTTGCGGACGGCGTTGAGACGCGGGCGGGTGCCATCAGGGCGCTGCTCGTGGCAGCTGCCGCATTTGTTTTCGATCAGGGCGGCGATGGCCGCATCGGGGGCGGCGGTGGCGGCGGTGGCGAGGCCGGCAATCATCCCGCCGCCGAGCAGGGCGGCACAGGCGTGTGCGGCGCGACGCTTCATGGGTGCGGAACGGGCGGGCTTATCGGAAAGGTCGGTCATGGCTGCCTGTGCTGTCTGAAAAGGGCGGCTGCCGCAGCGGAAGCGGTGAACGGGTTGGCTCGAAGGGCGAGGGCCTGTCCGAGGGCGGAGGTTTGCCGGAAGGTCCGCGATCCATCCGGAATGGGCCGAAGAATGCCGAGCCGGCGGCGGCTGTTCCTGGCGCTTCGCGCCAAAGATTTGACAAAACGCGCCAAAAATCCCATTTTCTGATCAAATATTTACGCTGCCTATTTGATAGGCAAAGAGGCTGATTTCCGTGCATTTCCCGCAACTCGAAGCCGACAGGGTGCGCGCCTCGGTGTTGTGGCCGGTGACGCAGGTGCTGGCGTCGCATGGGGAAGCCGGCCAGGCGCTGCTGCGCGACTTCGGGGCCGATCCGGCCCAATTGGCCGATCCCTACGGATCGGTGCCGCTGGCGCGCTATGTCGCGCTGTTCGAGGCGGCGGCGCTGCTCAGCGGCGAGTCGACGCTGGGGCTGCGGCTGGGGCGCGAACTCTGTCCGACCACGCTCGGGCCGATGGGCGTGCTGGCGGTGCACCAGCCGACGCTCCGACAGGCGTTGCGCTGCATGCAGACGTATCTGGCGACCCTGCAGGGCGGCACCCAGCTTGAGCTGCTGGAGGAGCATACCGTCGCACTCTTCGCCTATCAGATCCGCAACAGCGCGATCTGGCCGCGCCGGCAGGATGCCGAGTTCAGCATGGCGGCGATCTGCACGCTGACGCGGATGATGCTCGGGACGCAGTGGCGGCCGCTGGAGGTGCATTTCGAGCACGGCGACAGCGGCAACGCCCGCGCCCTGCAGGGCTTCTTCAGGAGCGGCCTGCGCTTCGGCGAAGCGGTCAACCGGCTGGTGTTCCGGCGTGCCGACCTCGACAATCTCTGCCGCACCAGCGCCGCCGCCTTGCCCGCCCGCCAATTGCTGCCGTTCGTGGCGCGCGACCTGGACTTTCTGATGCGCGCGATGCCGCCGCAGGATCTGGTCGAGCGGGTGACCACGGTGCTGCATCGCCGGCTTGGGCGCGAGGAGGTGTCGCTGCAGGCGATCGCCGCCGAGCTGGGACTGTCGTCACGCACCCTGCAGCGCGCGCTGGCCGATCGCGGCACCTCGCTGCGCACCCTGCTGCGGCGGGAGCGGGAACGGCAGGCGGCGTCGCTCATTCAGGAAGGCTGGATGGGCGGCGCGATGATCGCCCAGGAGCTCGGCTACGCCGACGCCAGCTGCTTCAGCCGTGCCTTTCGCACCTGGACCGGCCAGACGGCGCGCACGCGCCGCCGCGCGCCGAAATGACGGCCTCGCCGCGCCGGCGGGATGCCGGGCTTCGCATCATCCGGCGAAGGCGCTGAGCCCGGTGATCGCCCGCCCCAGAATCAAGGCGTGGACGTCGTGCGTGCCTTCATAGGTGTTGACGGCTTCCAGGTTCATGGCGTGGCGGATGACGTGGAACTCGTCCGAGATGCCGTTGCCGCCGTGCATGTCGCGGGCGATGCGGGCGATTTCCAGCGCCTTGCCGCAATTGTTGCGCTTGAGCAGCGAGATCATCTCCGGCGCCATCTTGCCCTCGTCGAACAGCCGCCCCAGCCTGAGGCAGGCGGTGAGCCCGAGCGTGATCTCGGTCTGCATGTTGGCGAGCTTGAGCTGGATGAGCTGGTTGGCGGCCAGCGGCCGGCCGAACTGCTTGCGGTCGAGCGTGTATTGCCGCGCGGCGTGGAAGCAGAACTCGGCGGCGCCGAGCACGCCCCAGGCGATGCCGAAGCGGGCGCGGTTGAGACAGCCGAACGGGCCCTTGAGGCCGGTGACGTTGGGCAGGAGATTGTCGTCGGGCACGAACACCTGGTCCATCACGATCTCGCCGGTGGCCGAGGCGCGCAGCGAGAACTTGCCCTCGATCTTCGGCGCCGACAGCCCCTTCATGCCCTTGTCGAGTATGAAGCCGCGGATGACGCCCTCGTCGTCCTTCGCCCACACCACGAACACGTCGGCGATCGGCGAATTGGTGATCCACATCTTGGTGCCGTTGAGCAGCCAGCCGCCATCGGTCTTGCGGGCGCGGGTGCGCATGCCGCCGGGGTCGGAGCCGGCGTCGGGCTCGGTCAGGCCGAAGCAGCCGATCCATTCGCCGCTGGCAAGCATCGGCAGATATTTCCGCCGCTGCGCCTCCGAGCCGTAGGCGAAGATCGGATACATCACCAGGGATGACTGCACGCTCATCGCCGAGCGGTAGCCCGAATCGACCCGCTCAACCTCGCGGGCGATCAGGCCGTAGCTGACGTAATTGGTGCCGGCGCCGCCATACTCCTCGCTCAGGGTGGGACCGAGGAAGCCGAGCGCGCCCATCTCGGTCATCACCTCGCGGTCGAAGGTCTCGTGCC
The DNA here is from genome assembly GCF_003966715.1 of Blastochloris tepida. Classification (NCBI taxonomy): domain Bacteria; kingdom Pseudomonadati; phylum Pseudomonadota; class Alphaproteobacteria; order Hyphomicrobiales; family Blastochloridaceae; genus Blastochloris; species Blastochloris tepida. The sequence goes on along the minus strand of NZ_AP018907.1, from coordinate 1,793,936 downwards.
GGTTGGCCGCGAGAATGCGCGGCATGAGCTTGTCCTGGCAGTAGTCGCGGGCGCTGTCGCGCACCAGCCGCTCATCCTCGCTCAGGCAGGCGTCGAACAGCAGGGGATCGTCCCACAGGAAGCGGCTCTGGTCGGCGGACATCGACGTTTCTCCGGTCGGTTATTTACGCATTATAGTACGAAAATACATTTATCCGTGCCATGGCCGTACCGGCGCGTCAAGGCGACCAAGGGCCGATTTGTCGCGCCGGAGGGGCGTCTTGACAAAAGCGCATTATGGTACGCTAATGCAACAATAACGCTGCGGCCTCGAAGCCAGCGGCACGGGAAGACCGGGGGGAGAGACATGTCCAACGCGCCCTATCGATGGGTGATGACGGCCGCAGGCGAGCCCATGGCACGGGAGCCCCTGGTGCTGGCGCCGCCGGCGGCCGGGCAGGTGGTGGTGGAGGTCGCGGGCTGCGGCGTCTGCCACACCGACCTCGGCTTCTACTATGACGGCGTGCGCACCAACCACGCCCTGCCGCTGACGCTGGGCCACGAGATCAGCGGCCGCGTGGTCCAGGCCGGCGCCGGGGCCGAATCCTGGCTCGGCCGGGCGGTGATCGTGCCGGCGGTGATCCCGTGCGGGGAATGCGATCTCTGCAAGCGCGGCAAGGGCACCATCTGCGCTGCGCAAATGATGCCGGGCAACGACATCGATGGCGGCTTCGCCAGCCACATCGTCGTGCCGGCGAAAGGCCTGTGCCCGGTGGACGAGGCGCGGCTTGCTGCCGCCGGCCTGGAACTTGCCGACGTCTCGGTGGTCGCCGATGCCGTCACCACGCCCTATCAGGCGGTGGTGCAGGCCGGCGTCCGCCCCGGCACGCTGTGCATCGTCATCGGCACCGGCGGCGTCGGCGGCTACTGCGTGCAGATCGCCGCGGCGTTCGGCGGCACGGTGGTGGCGATCGACGTCGATCCGGCGAAGCTCGAAACGATCGGCCGTTTCGGTGCCGCCAAGACCATCAATGCCCGCGAGGCGGACCCGAAGACCCTCAAGAAGGACATCACCGCCTTCGCCAAGGAGCGCGGACTTTCGACGCGCGAATGGGCGATCTTCGAGTGCTCCGGCACTGCGGCCGGGCAGGGCACCGCCTGGAACCTGCTGGTGCACGGCGCGACGCTGGCGGTGGTCGGCTTCACCATGGACAAGGTCGAGGTGCGGCTGTCGAATTTGATGGCGTTCCACGCCTCGGCTCTCGGCAATTGGGGATGCCCGCCGGAGCTCTATCCCGGCGCGCTCGATCTGGTGCTCGACCGCAGGATCGAGCTTGCGGCCTTCATCGAACGCCGCCCGCTCGACACCATCAATCAGGTCTTTGCCGAAGCCCACGCCCACAAGCTGACGCGGCGCGCCATCCTGGTGCCGTGACCAATCAAGACGAACGAGGGGAAGACATGCCCGCAACCAGCGCCGCCCGCGACAGCCTCGCTCCGCCCGATCTCAAGGACCACAATCTCGTTGCCGACATCGCCGCGCCCGGCGTGATCTACGAGAAGCGCCCGGCCCGCACGCCGGACGGCAAGGTGGTGCCCGGGCTGTTCAATGCCTGGATCACCCTCAACAATCCGGCGCAGTTCAACTCCTACACCACCGAGATGGTGAAGGGCACCATCCTGGCCTTCCGCGCCGCCTCCAACGCCCGCGACGTGGTGGCGGTGGTGTTCACCGGTGCCGGCGACAAGGCGTTCTGCACCGGCGGCAACACCAAGGAATACGCCGAATACTACGCCGGCAATCCCCAGGAATACCGGCAGTACATGCGCCTGTTCAACGACATGGTGTCGGCCATCCTCGGCTGCGACAAGCCGGTGATCTGCCGCGTCAACGGCATGCGCATCGGCGGCGGCCAGGAGATCGGCATGGCCTGCGACTTCACCGTCGCGCAGGACATGGCGCGCTTCGGCCAGGCCGGCCCCAAGCACGGCTCCGCGCCGATCGGCGGCGCCACCGATTTCCTGCCGGTGATGATCGGCTGCGAGATGGCGATGGTGTCGGGCTCGCTGTGCGAGCCGTGGTCGGCGCACAAGGCCTATCGCGTCGGCATGATCACCGACATTGTGCCGGCGCTGAAGGTCGACGGCGAATTCGTCGCCAACCCGCTGGTGATCACCGACCGTTGGCTCGACGCCTACGGCCGCATCATTCACGGCGAGCCGAAGAGCGGGGCCGAGCTTGCCGCCGGCAAGGAGGTTCTGAAGAAGGGCACCGTCGATCTGTCGCTGCTCGACGCCAAGGTCGAGGAGCTGTGCGCGAAGATTCTGCTCACCTTCCCCGACTGCTTCACCAAGACCATCGAGGAATTGCGCAAGCCCAAGATCGACGCCTGGAACGCCAACAAGGAAAACAGCCGCGCCTGGCTGGCGCTCAACATGATGACGGAGGCGCGCGCCGGCTTCCGCGCCTTCAACGAGGGTACCAAGGAGGATCGCGAGATCGATTTCATCGCGCTGCGTCAGGCGCTTGCCGCCGGCACGCCGTGGACCGATGAGCTGACCGAGAGCCTGCTGCCCAAGGCGAGGGCGGCACGATGAGCGACGAGCCGCTGAAGGTCTGGCGCGACCGCGACGGCGCCCTGCTGCGGCTGCGGCTGGCGCGGCCCAAGGCCAACATCGTCGATGCCGCGATGATCGCTGCCCTCGACGCCGCGCTGGCGGAGAACCTCGGCGATCCCCGCCTCAAGGCGGTGCTGATCGACCATGAGGGGCCGCACTTCAGCTTCGGCGCCAGCGTGCAGGAGCATCTGCCGGGCCAGTTCGAGGCGATGCTCAAGGGCTTCCACGCACTGATCGTGCGCCTCGTCTCGTCGCCGGTGCCGGTGCTGGTGGCGGTGCGCGGCCAATGCCTCGGCGGCGGCATGGAGGTGGCGATCGCTGGCAATCTGATCTTCGCCGCGCCGGACGCCAAGTTCGGCCAGCCCGAGATCCAGCTCGGCGTGTTCGCGCCGCCGGCCTCGTGCATCCTGCCCGAGCGCATCGCCCGCGGCGCAGCCGAGGCGATCCTGGTCTCCGGCCAGCCGATCGCGGCCGAGGAAGCCGCACGCATCGGCCTCGTCCATGCCGTGTCGGATGATCCCGAACAGGCGGCGCTCGACTGGTTCGATCACGGGCTCAAGGCGCTCAGCCCGTCCTCGCTACGCATCGCCGTGCGCGCGGCGCGATTCGATTTCGTCGAGCGGGTGACAGCCAAGCTCGCCGCCGTCGAGCAGCTCTATCTCGGCGAGCTGATGTCCAGCCACGATGCCGTCGAAGGCCTCAACGCCTTCCTGGAGAAGCGTCCGGCCAAATGGGAGGCCTGCTGAGCGATGAACGCGATCGTTGATACGGCGACTGCGCCGACCTCCACCGCCGAGATCATCGCCCACTGCCAGGCGATGTTCGACGACCTCGACTTCACCGCCGCCCGCGCCTGGAAGAACGCGGTGCCGGGGCGCAAGGTGGTCGGTTTTCTGCCGGTCTATGCGCCGCTGGAGCTGATCCATGCCGCGGGCTGCCTGCCGCTCGGCCTGTTCGGCGGCGGCGACCGCATGGAGGTGATCCACGGCGATGCCTATTACCAGAGCTATATCTGCCGCATCCCGCGCTCGACCGTCGAGCTTGGTGTCACCGGGCGGCTCGATTTCGTCGACGGCATGATCTTCCCGTTCGTGTGCGACGTCATCCGCAACCTGTCGGGAATGTGGAAGATCATGTTCCCGAACGTGTGGTCGAAGTTCTTCGACACGCCGCAGAACTTCGATCCCGAGATCGGCGGCCGCTATTACGCCGCCGAGTTGCAGGAGCTGCGCGAAGGGCTGCAAACGCTCACCGGCCGCACCATTTCCGACGACGACATCCGCCGCTCGATCGCGCTCTACAACGACAACCGCCGGCTGGTGCGCGCGGTCTACGACTTCCGGGCCCGCACGCCGTGGAAGGCGCCGACCTCGGAAGTGTACCTGCTGATGCGCGCCGGCCTGATGATGGACGTGGAGGAGCACAACCGGCTGCTCGCCGCCTATCTCGCCGCGGCCGACGCCGAGGACCGGCCGAAGCGCGACAATGTACGCATCGCTGTCTATGGCTCGTTCTGCGAGCAGCCGCCGCTGAACCTGATCAAGTCGGTGGAGATGGCCGGCTGCTATGTGGTCGAGGACGACTACGCACTGGTCAACCGCTTCCTCACCCAGGACGTGCCGACGGACGGCGACCCCATCGAGGCGCTGGCGAACGCCTACCTCAAGCATTCTGTCGAGACCTCCTGCAAATACGTGCCGCGCGAGGAGGACAAGGGCAAGTTCCACATCGAGCAGGTGAAGAAGGCCCGCGCCGAGGGCGTGATCTATGCCACGCCGAGCTTCTGCGATCCGGCGCTGCTCGACCGGCCGATGATCTGCCGCCGCCTCACCGAAGCGGGCATCCCGCACATCGCCTTCAAGTACGCCGAGAACTCCGGACAGATGCAGCCGATCCGCGAGCAGGCCGGCACGTTCGCCGATTCCATCAAGCTGTGGAGCTGAGACATGAGCGAGGTCGTCAAGGAACCGTCGATGCTCCTGCAGAAGGAGATGATCGCGAAGAACTACGACGCCATCACCTCGAAGCACCACACCGGGCGCAAGGTGTCGTCGACCTTCGTGCCGGGCAATCTCAACGAGCTCCTTCTGTCGTTCGGCATCCTCAACAATCTGCCGGAGATCAACGCCATCCAGAACGGCATGCGCAAGCTGTCGGGCGACTACATCCTGGAAGCTGAGAAATCCGGCCACTCGGAGGACGTCTGCACCTATGTGAAGGCCGACATCGGCATGATGGGCAAGGGCAACGTCGCGCCGAACGGCAAGCCGTTTCCGGATCCGGACGTGCTGCTGCTCTCCTACACCGGCTGCTACACCTTCATGAAGTGGTTCGAGCTGCTGCGCGAGGAGTACAAGTGCCCGACGCTGATGCTGCACGTGCCCTATGAAGGCGACGGCCATTCGACGAAGAACATGCGCGACTACATCGTGCGCCAGCTCAAGGAGGTCATCATTCCCGGCCTTGAGCAGGTGTCGGGCGTCAAGTTCGACATCGACCGGCTGCGCGAGGCGCTGCGCAATTCGGCCAAGGCCGAGGACGATCTGGTGTGGGTGCTGGAGCAGGGCAAGCGCACGCCCTCGCCGATCGACGCCTATTTCGGCGGCGTCTATTACATCGGCCCGATCTTCACCGCCTTCCGCGGCACGGCCGAGGCGATCGCCTACTATCAGGCGCTGCGCCAGGAAGTGCAGGCGCGCGTCGATGCCGGGCAGGGGCCGGTGACGCCGGACGGCTCGAACTTCACCGACCAGAAATACCGGCTGGTGGTGGAGGGCCCGCCCAACTGGACCAGCTTCCGCGAGTTCTGGAAGATGTTCTATGACGAGGGCGCGGTGGTGGTGGCCTCAAGCTACACCAAGGTCGGCGGCATGTACGACCTGGGCTTCCGCCACGACCCCGATCATCCGCTGGAGAGCCTCGCCGACTATTGCCTCGGCTGCTACACCAACCGCAACCTGCCGACGCGCGTCGACATCCTGACGAAATATGTCGAGGACTATCAGGCCGACGGGCTGCTGATCAACTCGATCAAGAGCTGTAACAGCTTCTCCGCCGGCCAGTTGATGATCATGAAGGAGGTCGAGCGGCGAACCGGCAAGCCCGGCGCCTTCATCGAGACCGACCTCGTCGATCCGCGCTACTTCTCGGCGGCAAACGTCAAGAACCGCCTGGAGAGCTATTTCCAGATGATCGAGCAGAAGCGCCGCGGCGCCGCCCGCGCGGCGTGAGGGGAGGGGCACATGCGCTGCTTCATCGGTATCGACCTCGGCTCGACCACCACCAAGGCTGTGGTGATGGACGAGAACCTCGACGTGCTCGGGCGCGGCATCACCAATTCGCGCTCCAATTACGACACTGCCGCCGCGGTCTCCAAGCAGGAGGCGCTGATCGATGCGCGCCTCACGCTGTTCCGCCGCGCGCTGGGCGGCGTGCCGGCGGTGGCGGGTGAGGTCGACGCCATCCTGGCCGACCTCGAGCGCAACTTCCGCCACATCCAGTTTCTGGAACAGCTCGACGATCTGGAGCGCACCGCGATCGCCAACATCAAGGGACCGCGTTATGCCGGCCGCGAGCGGGCGGTGGTCGAGGTGCTGGAGGAGACGTTCCGCCGCCTGCGGGCGCAATCGGCGGCGCTGTTCCAGCCCGGCGCGCGGAGGAAGTCCGATTTCTTCCGCGATCTCGCCGGTTCCGACTTCATGCAGGTCGGCGAGGCGGTATGCCGCGAGGCGGGGATCGGCTTCGATTCCATCCTCAACGTCTACGACAAGTCGATCCTCGAAGTGGAGAACCGTCCCCCCGCCGGCGACATGGAGGGCAAGTTCATCCGGGCGCTGGAGAAGGGCACCATGGATGCCGGCGCGATCGCCGAACCGGTGCGCGCGGCGCTGGCCATTCCGCTGGAGGAAACCTACGTCGTCGGCACCGGCTATGGCCGGGTGCGGCTGCCGTTCCCGAAGGAGCACATCCGCTCGGAGATCCTGTGCCACGGGCTCGGCGCCCACATGATGTATCCCGGCACGCGCACGGTGCTCGACATCGGCGGCCAGGACACCAAGGGCATCCAGGTCGATGGTGCCGGCATCGTCGAGAACTTCCAGATGAACGACCGCTGTGCCGCCGGCTGCGGCCGTTATCTCGGCTACATCGCCGACGAGATGAACATGGGCCTGCACGAATTGGGGCCGCTGGCGATGGCCTCCACCAAGCAGGTGCGCATCAACTCCACCTGCACGGTGTTTGCCGGCGCCGAGCTGCGCGACCGGCTGGCGCTGGGCGAGAAGCGCGAGGACATCCTGGCCGGTCTGCACCGCGCCATCATCCTGCGCGCCATGTCGATCCTGTCGCGCGCCGGCGGCGTCAAGGATCAGTTCACCTTCACCGGCGGCGTCGCCAAGAACGAGGCGGCGGTGCGCGAGCTGCGGAAGCTGATCAAGGAGAATTACGGCGACGTGCAGATCAACATCAATCCGGACTCGATCTACACCGGCGCCTTGGGCGCCGCCACCTTCGCGGTGCGCGCGGTGGTCAACTGAGCAAGCGGGACAGCCGACATGAGCGAGATCATCACCGCAGGCATCGACATCGGCTCGGGCTGCGTCAAGACGGTGCTGTTCCGGGTGAACGGCGACAATATCGAGTGGCTCGATAAGGAAACCGCCCGCATCCGCAATCGCGATCCGTTCCAGCTTGCGGACGAGATCTATGATGCGATGCTGAAGCGCGCGGGGATTGCCCGGTCGGAGGTCGCCTATGTCGCTTCCACCGGCGATGCCGAGGCGTTGCGCTTCGCCACCGGCCATTTCTATTCGATGACGACGCACGGCCGCGGCGCGGTGTTCCTCAATCCGGAGGCGCGCGCGGTGCTGGACATCGGCGCGCTCAACGGCCGGGCGATCAAGGTCGATGGCAGCGGCAAGGTGCTGAGCTACAAGATGACCAGCCAGTGCGCGTCGGGCTCCGGCCAGTTCCTGGAGAACATCGCGCGCTATCTCGGCATCGCCCAGGACGAGATCGGCACGCTGTCGCAGGCTGCCGACAATCCGGAAAAGGTGTCCTCGATCTGCGCGGTGCTGGCGGAAACCGACGTCATCAACATGGTGTCGCGCGGCATCTCGGCCTCCAACATCCTCAAGGGCATCCATGTCTCGATGGCGGCGCGCCTCGCCAAGCTCCTGAAATCGATCGGCGCCCGCGATGGCGTGGTGCAGATGACCGGCGGGCTCGCGCTCGACGCCGGTTTGGTCGATGCGCTGAGCGAGGCGCTGGCGCAGGAGAAGGTCGGCCTAGTGGTGTCGAGCCACCCGGACGCGATCCATGCCGGCGCCATCGGTGCCGCGCTGTGGGGTGCGTTTCGCTTCGAGAAGCTGTCGCGGCTTGAATCGCTGGCGGCCTGACGCCAAAGCGGACTTTGGACAAGGCTGCGCAGGTGCGAACCTGCGCAGCCTTCTGCTTTGCGGTGATGGGCACACAAAAAAAGGGTGGCCAGAACAGCGTTCCGGCCACCGAAGGAGGAGCCCGCGACGGCGAACGGTCAGAGTTTGCGCTGGAAGCTCAGACGCTGGGCCGGCTGGAAGCCGGAGCGCTCGAAAAAGGCGAGAAGCGGCAGGGCGTTCCACTCCACCCGCGTGTAGAGCGTCTCGACATTGAGCGATCGCAGATTTGCGAGAAGCTGGCTGATCAGCGCCGCGCCGACGCCGCGCTGGTGATGCTCGGGTGCGACGCCGATGGTGTCGAGCACGGCGGCGGGCATGGTGCGCCCGTATTCGCCGAAATCGACGCGCGCCATGGCGAAGCCGGCGAACACGCCATCGACTTCCGCGACGAGCGAGATGCGCACGCCGCTCTCCTCCAGCATCTCGGTCAGCTTGCCGTGATAGTAGGCGGGGCGGGCGGTGCCGGTGAGCTTGCGGTCGATGTCGATGATCGCCGGCAGGTCGGCTTCGGTCATCGACCGCACGGGGATGCGGTCGCGCGCCAGCGCCTCGATGTCGTCGCTGGAGGCATCGCTGAAATCGGTCTCGAGCATGGTCATGTGCGGCCTCAGTACTCGGTGGCGGCGCGGCAGGGACGGTGCAGCACGAGCTGCGGCGCGAGCTGGAAGCCGGCGCGGGCAAAGAACGCCACCATGTCCTGCTCGGTCCAATCCGCCTCGGAGCGGATCTCGGCGACGCCGCGGCGGCGCAGCTCGGCTTCCAGCGCGGCGATCAGGGCCGCGCCGACGCCGGTGCCGCGCAGATCGTGGCGGGTGGCGATGGCATCGATCACCGCGGTGCGCGCCCGCCCGCCATATTCGCCGTCCAGCACGTGCGCGGAGACGAAGCCGGCAACGCCGCCGGCCTCCACCGCCACCAGCCAGGCGAAGCGCTCGGGATGGGCCGCAAGGCTGGCGTAGCGCTTGTGGAAGAAGCCCCGGCGCGACTGGCCGCTGGCGTGCTGGTCGAGCGCGATCACCGCTTCGATGTCGCCAGCCTCGATCGATCGGACCTCGATGGTGCTCCCCACAGTCATCCCCCCGCTTGAAAACAATATTAAGGTACGCTAATGCGTAAATACGGGAAGTCAAGCTGCGGCGGGGGGATATGACGGGTGTTCCGGACTTGGACGTTGCGGCCCCGGGCTTTGGTTCCCCGGACGTTGCAGCCCCTGACGCGCGGGCTTCGACCGCGCCGGTGTGGAATTTCGCGGGGCGCACCGCCGTCGTGACGGGCGGCGGCCGTGGCATCGGCCGCGCCATCGCCGAGGGGCTGAAGGCCGGCGGCGCGCGCGTCCACGTGTTTGATCGGGCGGCCGAGCCGGACCTCCCTGGCATCGATCTGCACGCCGTTGACGTCGCCGACTCCGCGTCGGTGGCGGCGGCGCTGAAGGAACTCGGGGCGGGCGTCGATCTCCTGGTCAACAATGCCGGCATCACCCGCGACCGCACCATCGCCCGGATGTCGGATGACGAATGGCAGGCGGTGCTCGACGTCAATTTGACCGGCGCCTTCAACATGGTCCGGGCGGTCGGGCCGGGCATGATGGCGGCGGGCTTCGGCCGCATCGTCAATGTGGTGTCGATCAACGGCCTGCGCGGCAAGTTCGGCCAGGCCAACTACGCCGCTTCGAAGGCCGGGCTGGTGGCGCTGACCAAGACCGCGGCGCGCGAGTTCGGCCCGCGCGGCGTCACCGTCAATGCCGTGGCGCCGGGCATGGTGCTGACCGAGATGACGCTTAAGCTCGCCGAGGAGCATCGCCAGAAGGCGCTGGACGAAAGCGTGCTGAAGCGTCTGCCCGGTGTCGAGGATATCGCGGCTGCGGTGCTGTTCCTGCTGTCCGGGCACGCCGCCTTCATCACCGGGCAGGTGCTGAAGGTCGATGCCGGCCAGTACATCTGAGGCGAATGGCTCAGCGTGCGCCGGCGGCCTTGCGCTGTGTGGCGCCCTCGGCCGGCGTGCGGCGGACGAGCTTGAGCATGGTGTCGACGGTGATCGACGACAGCGTGGCGCGGGTCGAGTCCTCGATCTCGTTCAGCACCTGCCGCAACGCCTGTCCTTCGCGGGTGTCGTCGCCGGCTTCGCGGGCGCCGGCAGCGGTCGGGCCGATCGGCTCAAAGATGGCGATGATGTCGAGCAGGTTCAGCCGCTTGGCGTTGCCGCAGAAGCGATAGCCGCCGCCGACGCCGCGGGAGGCCTCGACCATCCCGGCCCGGCCCAGCGTACGCAGCACCTTGGCGAGGTGATTCGGTGACAGCTCATACTTGTCGGCAATCTCCGCCGCGGACATCTGGCGGTCCGGCTGCGAGGCGAGTTCGAGAATCGCGAACAGCGCGTGCCGCGTGGCGATCTGCAGCTTCATTCGTCGAGATCCTTCTCCAGCTCGACGAAGGGGCCTGCCATCATGCCCTGGCTGCGGAAGAACGACAGGATGAGCTGGGAGTCGCGCGCGATCATGGTCCGCACCTTGGTCACGCCGGCATCGCGGAACCGCGCGCAGACCGCATCGAACAGCCGGCTGCCGATCGACGCGAGCCGCGCATCCGGCTCCACCGTGATCGCGAAGATCCAGCCGCACGGCGCCGAGCCGAACTCCCAGGCGCGAATCTCGCCGACGATGAAGCCGATCAGCCGGGCTTCGCACTTGGCGACCAGGAAAACCTGTGTCGGCGGATCGGCCTTGGCGCCCTCGAACAGGCGGTTCCAGTAGTCGGGTTTCGCCGTGCCGGTGATCCGCGCGTCGAGCTTCGTCACATGCACGAGATCGTCGGCCGTGACCGGGCCGATGGAGACGTTCTCAATGAGGGTGGTGGCAGCCGGAGCGGCTTTGTGGCGCGGCATTCTTCGCTGTCGTTGAGCGCCGCGGCGGAGCGCGCGGCCATTCCTTTGCACAAATTAGTACCAGTTTGCCGTTGCTTCAACTCCCGCAGCGCCGGCGCTCCAGTGCGCCCTCCCGCAGCGAAGCTGGGCCGGACGCGATTTTCGCGATGCCGGTGCGTGACGATGAATTGTTGCGCTTGACACCACCAAATTGTTATACAGAATAACAATTATAAGAACGACAAACGGGAGGGCCTGATGGCGAAGGACAGCGCAGCGCGGAACGGGGCAACGGCCGCACCGGCTGGAGTCGCCGACGTCTTCGACCACGGTCCGCTGAAGCTGGAGCGGCGGGACGCGGTCCTGGTCGTCGGTCTCGACCGCCAGTCCAAACGCAACGCCATCAATGACGAGGCCGTCGCGGCCTTGGACGACTGCTTCTCGGCGATTCCGGACGACGTGCGCGCAGTGGTGCTGCACGGCCACGGACCGAACTTCTCCGCCGGCCTCGACCTGTCGGAGATCTCCGAGCGCGACGTGACGGCGGGCGTATTCCATTCGCGGGCTTGGCATCGCTGCTTCGAGAAGATCGAGTTCGGCCGCGTGCCGGTGATCGCGGTGCTGAAGGGCGCGGTGATCGGCGGCGGGCTTGAGCTGGCCTGTGCCGCGCACATTCGCGTCGCCGAGCCGTCGGCCTTCTTCGCGCTGCCCGAGGGCCAGCGCGGCATCTTCGTCGGCGGCGGCGGCTCGGTACGGCTGCCGCGCCTGATCGGGGTGGCCCGCATGGCGGACATGATGCTGACCGGCCGCACCTACGCGGCGGCCGATGCGGTTTCGCTCGGCATCGCCCAGTATCTGGTCGGCGAAGGCGAGGGGATGGCGCATGCGCTGGAGCTTGCCGGGCGGGTCGCCGCCAATGCGCCGCTCACCAATTTCGCGGTGATCCAGGCCCTGCCGCGCATCGCCGATGCCGACCCGCGCGTCGGCTACCTGATGGAGGCGCTGGTGTCGGCGGTCGCCCAGGGGGATTCCGAAGCCAAGGCCCGCGTGCGCGACTTCCTGGAGAAGCGCGCCGCCAAGGTTGCGCGTCCGGCCTGAACCGGACGGCAAATCCCGCGAGCCGGACCACCGGCCGCGAATGAAAAGGGCCGGACCAACCGGCCGATGCCGAGGAAACGTCGGGGGCGGCGCCCGCCAGGTCGGGGCCGTCTTGGGGAGACCATCATGCACGCCATCATTCCGGCGACGGCACCCTTGCGCCTGTTCGGCAAGCTCGACCCCGTGGTGGAGACCCGGCCGGACGGGGTCATCGTCGTCCGCTCTGCTCGGCCGCTGCCGCACTATTCGGCCTCGCTGGTCGATCGTCTCGAACACTGGGCCAAGGTGACGCCGCACCGCACCTTCCTCGCCGAGCGTGACGGCTCCGGCGGCTGGCGCGAGCTGACGTACGGCGCCGCCTTCGAGCAGATCCTGCACATCGGTGCGGCCCTGCTGGCGCGCGATCTCTCGGAAGAGGAGCCGGCGCTGATCCTGTCCGGCAACAGCATCGATCACGCGCTGCTGTCGTTGGCCGGCATGGCGGTCGGCGTGCCGACCTGCCCGATGTCCACCGCCTATTCGACCATCTCGCAGGATCTCGGCAAGCTCACCTACGCGCTTGATCTGCTGACGCCGCGGCTGGTGTTCGCATCGAACGGCCGGGTGTTCGGCCGCGCCCTGAAGAAGGTCAAGGAGCGCGGCATCGAGATCGTGGTGTCGGACGACACTGCCGACGAACTCGGCGCCACGCCGTTCTCCAGCCTGCTGGAGCGGCCGATCTCCTCGGCCGTGGTGTCCGCCCGCACCCAGGTCGGGCCCGACACCATCGCCAAGTTCCTGCTCACCTCGGGCTCGACCGGCTTTCCCAAGGCCGTCACCAACACCCAGCGCATGCTGTGCGCCAATCAGGCCATGCTGGCGGAGGCGCTGGCCTTCCTCAAGGACGAGCCGCCGGTGCTGGTCGACTGGCTGCCGTGGGCGCACACCTTCGGCTCCAACCACAATTTCGGCATTGCCCTCTACAATGGTGGCACCCTCTATATCGACGAGGGCAAGCCGGTGCCGGACGGCATCGGCGCCACCATCGCCAATCTGCGCGAGGTCGCGCCGACCATCTATTTCAACGTGCCCAAGGGCTTCGAGGCGTTGCTGCCGCACCTCGAGGACGACGTCGCGCTGCGCCGCCACTTCTTCTCGCGCCTCAAGCTGCTGTTCTATGCCGGCGCCGGCCTCTCCAAGCCGGTGTGGGACGCCTACCGCGAGCTTGCCATCGAGACGGTCGGCCGCCCGGTGGTGTTCACCACCTCGCTCGGCTCGACCGAGACTTCGCCCGGCGCGCTGATCGGCGTCCGCGATGCCGACCGCCCCGGCATTGTCGGCGTGCCGCACAAGGGCGTGGAGCTGAAGCTGGTGCCGAACGCCGGCAAGCTGGAGGCCCGGCTGCGCGGACCCAACATCACGCCCGGCTATTGGCGCCGGCCGGATCTGACGCAGACGGTGTTCGACTCCGAGGGCTTCTATCTGATGGGCGATGCGCTGCGGCTCGCCGAGCCCAACAATTTCGCCGCCGGATTCGAGTTCGACGGCCGCGTCGCCGAGGACTTCAAGCTTGCCACCGGCACCTGGGTCAGCGTCGGCCCGCTCCGGGTCGATTTCATCGGCAAGTTCGATCCCCTGGTGCGCGACGCCGTGGTCACCGGTCACGACCGCGACGATGTCGGCATGCTGGTGTTCCCGGACGAGGCCGAAACCCGCAAGCTGGCACCGCATCTGGAGCCCGACACGCCGTTCGCCGAGGTGGTGGTCGACCAGATGGTGAAGGACGTGTTCCAGCAACGTCTGGCGGCGATCGCACGCGGCGCGACCGGCTCATCGACCCGCGTCACCCGCATCGCGCTGCTGGCCGAGCCGGCCTCGATCGACCTCGGCGAGTCGACCGACAAGGGTTCGCTGAACCAGCGCGCCGTGCTCGCCAACCGCGCCAAGGATGTCGAGGCGCTCTACGCCGCCGAGATCAAGCCGCACGTCATCAGGCTCTGAGGAAGTTCACGAGATGAGTACGACACCTGTTGCGGGAGCGATCGCTCTCGCATTCGACGACGTGTACGTCGTTGACGGCGCCCGCACACCGTTCGTCGATTACAATGGCGCGCTGTCCGGCGTGTCGCCGATCGATCTCGGCATCAAGGCCGGACGTGCAGCCATCGCCCGCGCCAATGTCGATCCGGCCGAGATCGGCACGGTGGTCGCCGGGAACATGGCGCAGGCGAGCTTCGACGCCTATTTCCTGCCACGCCATGTCGGCATCTATTGCGGCGCGCCGATCGAGGTGCCGGCCCATCTGGTGCAGCGCATCTGCGGCTCCGGCATCGAGGCGGTGTCGCAGGCGGCCGATGCCGTGGCGCTCGGCCGTGCCCGCGTGGCGCTCGCCGTCGGCACCGAGTCGATGAGCCGCAACCCGGTGGCCGCCTACACCCATCGCGGCGGCTTCCGCCTCGGCCAGATCGAGTTCGCCGACTTCCTGTGGGAGAGCCTGCGCGACACCTCGTGCGACACCACCATGGGCGGCACGGCGGAGAACCTCGCGAAGGAACACGCCATCAGCCGCGAGGAGGTCGATGCCTTCGCCGCCCGCTCGTTCGCCCGTGCGCTCAAGGCGCGCGAGGACGGCTTCTTCGACGACGAGATCGTGCCGGTGGTCGATGAGGCGTTCGAGCGCCCGGGATTCGTGACACGCTCGATCCGTCTCAAGAGCCGCGGCGAGACGGTGCGCGAGGATAGCCACGTGCGGCCTTCGCCGATCGAGGCGCTGGCCAAGATTCGCCCCGCCTTCGGCGGCGTCCAGACCGGTGGCAATTCCTCGGCGGTGGTGGATGGCGCGGCGGCCGTGGTGCTGGCGTCGCAGGATTGGCTCGCCGCATCGGGTGCGCGGCCGCTCGCCCGCATCATCGCCGCCGCGTCGGTCGGTGTGCCGCCCCACATCATGGGCATCGGCCCGGTGCCGGCCATCCGCGCGGCGTGCGACAAGGCCGGCATTCCGTTGGCGAACATTGATCGCATCGAGATCAACGAGGCGTTCGGTGCCCAGGTGATGGCCTGCGCGCGCGAACTCGGGCTCGACGAGGACAAGCTCAACGTCAATGGCGGCGCCATCGCCATTGGCCATCCGCTGGGCGCCACCGGCGTGCGGCTGGTGCTGACGGTGTCGCGCGAGCTCAAGCGGCGCGGACTGCGATACGGCATCGCCTCCGCCTGCATCGGCGGCGGGCAGGGGATCGCCATGCTGGTCGAGAATCCGGCGGCGTGACCGGGAGGTGGTGATGGATATTCAGGGCAAGGTCGCCATCGTCACCGGTGGCGGATCGGGACTGGGACGCGCTGTTACCGAGGCGCTCGCCGCGCGCGGCGCACGCGTCGCGGTCGCCGACCGCAACGCGGCGGCGGCACAGGAGGTGGCCGGCGCCATCGGCGGGCTGGCGCTGGCGTTCGACGTCGCCGACGCCAGCGCGGCCGAAGCGGCGTTCGCGCGCGTCGCGGCGGAGCTTGGCACGCCGCGCATTCTCGTCAACTGCGCCGGCATCGGCGTCGCCAAGCGCGTGCTCGGCAAGGACGGTCCGCAGCCGCTGGCCGATTTCGAGCAGGTGGTGCGCGTCAATCTGCTCGGCTCGTTCAACACGCTGCGCCTTGCCGCGGCGGCGATGGCGAAGCTCGAACCGCTGGAAACCGGTGAGCGCGGCGTGGTGATCAACACCGCCTCCGTCGCCGCTTTCGAAGGGCAGGTGGGGCAGGCGGCCTATTCGGCCTCGAAGGGCGGCATCGTCGCCATGACGCTGCCGATCGCCCGCGAGCTGGCGCAGTTTGGCATCCGCGTCATTGCCATCGCGCCCGGCCTGTTTCTGACGCCGTTACTGGGCGGCCTTCCGGATGAGGTTCAGGCGTCGCTGGCGAAATCGATCCCGTTTCCGCCCCGCCTTGGGGAGCCGGCGGAGTTTGCCGCGCTCGCTCTCCACATGATCGAAAATTCGTTTCTCAACGGCGAAGTGGTGCGTCTCGACGGCGCGCTTCGCCTGCCACCCCGCTGAGGTGTTCCATGCTTGTCAACCGCCGAACCGTCCGCATCGAATGGGCCGACTGCGATATGGCCGGCATTGTGTTCTATCCACGCTATTTCGAGATGTTCGACACCTCGACCCACCACCTGTTCGAGAAGGCGGGCTGGAAGAAACGCGAGCTGATCCGCGAATTCGACATCGTCGGCTATCCGATGGTCGACACCAGGGGGAAGTTCCTGGTGCCGTCGACCGCGGGCGACGACATCATCATCGAGACCCAGGTGACGGAGTTCCGCAAGTCGAGCTTCGATGTGATTCATAAGGTGTTCAAGCCCGATCCGCAGGGCGAGGTGCTGGCGATCGAAGGATACGAGACGCGGGTGTGGGTGGCGAAGCATCCCGAGGATCCCAGCCGCATCAAGTCACGCCCGATCCCCGAAGAGGTGATCCGGCGCTTGTCCGCCGGCTAGAGCCGTCTCCGCAAGCGCTGAGACCGGCCTTGCGAGGGAGACTGCGACGACGGGAATGCTGAGAGCGCCGATCCGATGCCGTCGGATCGGATCGCACTCAGGCTGAAGAAGGTGGCGATCCGCGCGGCCAAGACGCGGACGCCTTCGAGGAAGCGACCAACCAGGAGTTCGACATGAAGACCATCTGCCGACGTACCTTGGGCCGCCTCGTCGCCGGGTCGGCGCTTGCCGTTGCGGGGTTTGGCGTTGCCGGGTTTGGCGGGCCGGCATTCGCCGATCCGCCGGCCTTGCGCATCGGCGTGACGATCTCGACGACCGGGCAGGGTGCCGCGCTCGGCATCCCCGAGAAGAACACATTGGATGTGATCGCGCGCGAGATCGGCGGCACCAGGCTGGAGATCATCCAGCTCGACGATGCCGGCGATCCGACCAACGCCACGACCAATGCGCGCCGCCTCGCCACCGAGGACAAGGTCGATGTGCTGATCGGCTCGTCGGTGACGCCGGCCACCATCGCCGTGGCCAATGTGGCGTTCGAGTCCGCGGTGCCGCACTTCGCGCTGTCGCCGATGGCCTTCCAGCCCGGCCGCGACACGTGGACCTTCGTGATGCCGCAGCCGGTCCCGCTGATGGCCAAGGGCCTGTTCGAGAACATGACGGCGAAGGGCGTCAAGACCGTCGGCATCATCGGCTTCTCGGACAGCTGGGGCGACTTGTGGGTGAAGGAGTTCAAGGCGTCGGGCGAGCCGATGGGGCTCAAGATGGTCGCCGACGAGCGCTACGCCCGCGCCGACACCTCGGTGGCCGGGCAGGTGCTCAAGCTCCTGGCGGCGAAGCCGGACGCGGTGCTGGTGGGCGCGTCGGGCACCGCCGCGGCGCTGCCGGTGATCGCGCTGCGCCAGCGCGGCTATACCGGGCCGATCTACCAGACCCACGGCGCCGTGACGCGCGACTTCATCCGTATCGCCGGCAAGGCGGCCGAGGGCGTGATCTTCGTGTCCGGCCCGGTGATCGCCGCCGCCAAGCAGCCCGACGATGCGCTGACCAAGGCGCCCGGCGTCGCCTACACGGCGGCCTATGAGGCGAAGTTCGGCCCCGGCACCATCACCCAGTTCGGCGCGCACATGTACGACGTGTTCGAGCTCTTGAAGCGTGCCGTGCCGGTGGCGCTGAAGTCGGCCGAGCCCGGCACCCAGGCGTTCCGCGATGCGCTGCGCGATGCGCTCGAATCCGAGAAGGAGATGGCGGCGTCGCAGGCCGTCTACAGCTACGGGCCGGGCAATCACTACGGAGTCGACGGGCGCGGCCGCATCCTCGTCACCGTCAAGGATGGCGACTGGGCGATTGTCCAGTGATGCGGTTTTCGGCGATCCCTTTGGGATACCGGAAACCGTATGACCGATCACCGGGTCGCCGGCTTGCCGTACGACGCGGGTTTCCTCTCGTACCCTGAGAGTCGTTCCTCAAGGTGACGAGCCCTTGGGGCGCCCGGGCCTCCGAACGGGCGCCCCCTTTTTTGTCGCGGCATCATCGAGCGGAAAACGAAAATCCGGCCCTGTGGGCCGGATTTCGTGTCTTTCCAGGGCCGGTAAACCTGAAACCGCATGGCCGGGACAAAGCCCGGCCATGCCGATGACGGGTCAACGCCGAGCGGCGCGAGGATCAGGCGAGGCCGGCGAGCGCGCGGTAGTCTTCGGCCCGGCGGTTCGGCGACAGGATCTGGTTGAGCAGTGCCGGCGCCTCGGCCGCCAGATCCTCGGCATGGACGCGGGCGAGCCGAGGCCAGTGCGCCTGGGCGTCGCCGGCCTGCGTCGCGCCGCGCGCCAAGAGCGCGCCGCCGAGCACGAGGCCGAACAGCCGCAGATAGTTCGAGGCGACGAGCAGCCGGTCGGTATCGGCGGTGGTGGACGCCAGCAGATGGGCGGTGGCGGACTCCAGCGCGTCGATCGCCTCCGCGAGCCGCCGGGCGGAGCCGCCGAGCAGGCCGGCCGCCGCGGCGAGATCGGCCCGCGCTTCCGCGATCACCTGCGCGACCTCGGCGCCGCCCTCGCGGCCGATCTTGCGCGTCACCAGATCGATCGCCTGGATCGCGTTGGTGCCCTCATAGATCGGCGCGATCCGGATGTCGCGGAAGAGCTGCGCCGCGCCCGTCTCCTCGATGAAGCCCATGCCGCCATGCACCTGTACACAGCTTGAGGCCACCTCGCAGCCGGCATCAGTGCAGAACGCCTTGACGACCGGGGTGAGCAGGCTCGCCCGCATCTCGGCCCGCACGCGCTCCTCGGCGGTGGGCGATGTCGCGGCGCGGTCGATCGCCGCCGCCGCCGCATAGGCGATGGCGCGCGACGACAGGGTGAGCGCCTTCATGCGCGCCAGCGTGCGGGCGACGTCGGGATGGGCGGCGATCGGCGCCGCGCCGTCGAACCCCGCCGCCCGGCCCTGGCGCCGTTCGAGCGCATAGGCCTGCGCCATCTGCGTCGCCTTCTCGGCAATGGCGATGCCCTGCAGGCCGGTGAGCAGGCGCGCCTTGTTCATCATCGTGAACATGCAGGCGAGGCCCTTGTTGGCTTCGCCGACCAGCCAGCCGATGGCGCCGCCAGCGTCGCCGAACACCATGGTGCAGGTCGGCGAGCCCTTGATGCCGAGCTTGTGCTCGATCCCGGCGCAACGCACGTCGTTGGGCCGGCCCGGCGTGCCGTCCGGATTGGGCAGGAATTTCGGCACCAGGAACAGCGAAATGCCCTTCACGCCGGGGGGCGCATCGGGCAGGCGGGCCAGCACCAGATGAATGATGTTGGCAGCGAGATCGTGCTCGCCGAAGGTGATGAAGATCTTCGAGCCGGTGATGCGGAACGTACCGTCACCGGCCGGCACCGCCTTGGTCCGCAGCAGCGCGAGGTCGGAGCCCGCCTGCGGCTCGGTGAGGTTCATGGTTCCGGTCCACTCGCCGGAAATCAGCTTGGGCAGATAGAGCGCCTTCATCTCGGCGGTGGCGTGCGCCTCCAGCGCGTCGGCCGCGCCCTGCGACAGCACCGGCAGCGTCGACAGCGCCATGCAGGCCGAGGTCATCATCTCCATCGTCGCGGTGCCGACCGCCGTGGGCAGGCCGGAGCCGCCGAAATCCTCCGGCTGCGACACCGCGTTCCAGCCCGCCGCCGCCCAATCGGCATAGGCCTCGCGGAAGCCCGGCGGCGTGGTCACGGCGCCATCCTGCCAGTGCGCGCCGGTGATGTCGGAGGCGCGGTCGAGCGGCGCGATGCGCTCCTCGGCGAAGCGGCCGGCCTCGTCGAGAATGATCGCCAGATCGTCGCGGTCCATCGGGCTTTCGCCGTCGGGGCCGGGCGCGACCTGGGTGAGGGTGAACAGGATGTCGTCGATCGGTGCGCGCCAGCTCATGGCCGTGTCCTTGATCAGTGAAAGCCGAGATAGCTCTGGACGATGCGCTCGTCGCGGGCGAGCTCCGCCGCCGGGCCCGACACGCTGACCTCGCCGAGCTCCATGACGTGTGCATGGTCGGCGGCGGCCAGCGCCGCGCGCGCATTCTGCTCCACCAGCAGGATCGACACGCCGCCTGCGCGCAGGTCGGCGATGATGCGGAAGATGTCGGCGACGATGCGCGGCGCCAGCCCCAGGCTCGGCTCGTCGAGCATCAGCAGCTTCGGCCGGCTCATCAGCGCCCGGCCGATCGCCAGCATCTGCCGCTCGCCGCCGGACATGGTGCCGGCAAGCTGGTCGCGCCGCTCCTTGAGGCGCGGGAACCGGTCATAGACCTCGGCCATGGTGTCGCGGGCGACGCCGCGCGGCACGCGGAAACCGCCGAGCACCAGATTGTCCTCCACCGTCATGGTGGAGAACAGCTCGCGCCGCTCGGGTACCAGGAGCAGGCCGCGCGCCACCCGGTCCTCGACATCGAGCCGGGTGATGTCCTCGCCGAGGAACCGGATGGACCCTTGCGCGGCAAACGCGCCGATGGTGGCGTTGAGCAGCGTCGACTTGCCGGCGCCGTTGGCGCCGATCACGGTGACGATCTCGCCGGCCTTGACGTTGAGCGAGACGCCGCGCACCGCCTGCACCTTGCCGTAGGCGACGGAGACGGTTTCGATGGCGAGCAGGGTTTCGGTCATGCCGCGCCTCCGAGATAGGCTTCCAGCACCGCGGGATGGGTCTTGATCGCCTCGGGCGGGCCTTCGGCGATCTTGGTGCCGAAATCGAGCACCACGATGTGGTCGGTGAGCCCCATGACGAAGCCCATGTCGTGCTCGACCAGCAGCACGCTCATGCCCTCGGCCCGCAGGCGGTCGAGCAGGTCGGCGAGCGCTGTCTTCTCGAAGTGGCGCAGGCCCGCCGCCGGCTCGTCGAGCAGCAGCAGCTCGGGATCCATCGCCAGCGCGCGGGCGATCTCGACCATGCGCTGCTGGCCGAGCGCGAGACTGCCGGCCGGCTTCATCATGTGCTCGGCAAGGCCGATCCGCTCGATCTGGTGCGCGGCTTCGGCGAGCAGGCGCGCCTCGTCGCGGCGGTCGAGCCGCAGCATGGCGGCGAGGATGCCGGCGCGTCCGCGCAGATGGGCGCCGAGCGCGACGTTCTCCAGCACGGTCATGTCCGGGTTGAGCTTGACGTGCTGGAAGGTGCGGGCGACGCCGTGGCGGGCGATGACCCGCGGCGACGTGCCGCTGATCTCCACGCCGTCATAGCGCACCGTGCCGGCGGTGAGCGCCGCGACGCCGGTGATCAGGTTGAAAGTGGTGCTCTTGCCCGCGCCGTTCGGGCCGATCAGCGCCACGATCTCGCCGCGGCGGACCTTGAACGACACGTCGTTCACCGCGACCAGGCCGCCGAACTGCTTGCGGGCCTGATCGAGCACCAGCAGCGCTTCGCCGCGGCCGGTCTCAAGCGCGGAATCCGTACCGGCGACAGGCGCGCGCCGGGCCAGAGGATCGGCAGGCCTGGGGGCCGCGCGTTGCCTTGCCGGCAGCAGGCGCACGAGGTGCGGCCACAGCCCCTCGCGCGCCACCTGCAGCAACGCCACCAGCGCGATGCCGAACACCACGCCTTCGAGCTGCACCGATGTGCCGAACAGCGAGGGCACGACGCGCTGAAGCGCCTCCTTCAGCAGCGTCACCAGACCGGCGCCGACGATGGCACCCCAGATCTGGCCGGCGCCGCCGACCACCGCCATGAACAGATACTCGATGCCGGCATTGAGCCCGAAGGGCGCCGGCGTCACCGTGCGCTGGACATGGGCATAGAGCCAGCCGGAGAGGCCGGCGAGCAGCGCGGCATAGACGAACACGATGAGCTTGGTGCGCGCGACATCGATGCCGAACGACTCCGCCGCGATCTGGCCGCGCCGCAGCGCCCGGATGGCGCGGCCGATGCGGCTGTCGAGCAGATGGGTGGTGAGGATGGCGGCGCCGATCACCACCGTCCAGATCAGGTAATGCGCCGCGCGCGGGTCGGCGAGGCTGATGCCGAACACCGACAGCGGCGGAATGCCGGAGATGCCGTCGTGGCGGCCGAGCATCTCGATCTTGCCGAACAGGTAATAGAGGCTGAGGCCCCAGGCCATGGTGCCGAGCGGCAGGAAGTGGCCGGAGAGCCGGACCGTGATCAGCCCCAGCACCACCGCAGCAAAGCCCGAGACGACGAGCGCCACCGGCAGGGCCTGCCAGGGCGACCAGCCATGCGTCGCGGTGAGCACCGCGGTGGCGTAGGCGCCGAAGCCGCAGAACGCCGCCTGGCCGAACGAGGTCATGCCGCCGACGCCGGTGAGCAGCACGAGGCCGATGGCGACGAGCGCGGCGAGCCCGACATTGCCGAGCAGCGTCACCCAGAACACCGGCATGCCGGGAATGAGCGGAACGATGGCGAGGAGGGCGGCAAAGGCGACGAGCACAAGACGCTGGTTCATCGGTCAGTCCTCCTCTTCGACATGCGTCTGGGTGAACGAACGCCACATCAGGACGGGGAGGATGAGGCTGAAGACGATGACCTCCTTCAGATCCGAGGCGAAGAACGAGGCGATCGATTCCACCACGCCGACCGCCAGCGCCGCCAGCGCCGTGATCGGATGGCTCGCGAGCCCGCCGATGATGGCGGCGACGAACCCCTTGAGGCCGATCAGGAAGCCGGTGTCGTAATAGATCGTGGTCATGGGCGCGACGAGGATGCCGGAGAGCGCGCCCACCAGCGCCGCGAGACCGAATGCAAGAGCACCGGCGAAGCTGGTGCGGATGCCGACCAGCCGCGCACCCAGCCGGTTGACGGCGGTGGCGCGCAGCGCCTTGCCCCACAGCGAGCGCTCGAAGAACAGCCACAGCGCCACGATGGAGGCCGCGGTCAGCGCATAGACCGCGAGGTTCTGGCCCGACACCAGCAGCGGCCCAACCTCGATCATCAGATCGGATATGGCCGGCGCGCGCAGGCCCTCGGCGCCGAAGAAGGCGAGGCCGAGCCCGACCAGCACCAGATGCACGCCGACCGCTGTGATCAGCAGCGTCAGCACCGAGGCCGAGGCGATCGGCATGAAGGCGACGCGGTAGAGCAGCGGCCCGAGCGGGGTGACGAGCGCCAGCGTGAGGGCCGCGTGCGCCACCGGGCCGAAACCGCGCCCGGCGACCAGCACCGCGGCGCCGGCAATCGCCGCCGGCAAAGAGAGATCGAGCAACGCCGCCTTGGCGAGCCGCCGCGCGCCGCCGCCATCCTTCAGAATGGCCACGAGGTCGAAGATGAACGCCACCGCGCCGAAGACGATGAGCAGCCACACCGTGCCCGGCAGCCGTCCCGCTTCGAGAAGCGCATAGGTGAGGGCTCCGAAGGCGATGAACTCACCTTGCGGAATGAAGATCACCCGAGTGACCGCGAACACCAGGACGAGGGCTATGCCGAGCAGGGCGTAGATTGCCCCGTTCGTGATACCATCCTGGAGGAGAAAGAGCAGAATCGTGCCGTCCACCGCCCGTGGTCTCCCGTGGTTTCCCCCCTCGCTCGGTTCGCCGCGCGCGAGCGCAGCGGCTGGATTCGTTTTGATCCAGGGGACGTCCGCAGGCATTGCGGCAGTCCCTTCCGGCGAGCTTGTTATTGGTATATGACATAACAATTATCGACTATAAGAGCAAGGCGTGACGTGGCCGGCAATGTGAACGGATCACGGCCTCCGGGGCGGAAAATGGGTGTGAGAAAGAGCAATCGTGACGTGGCCTCCTCAACGGAGGGAACGCGGCGCGGACGCGGCACGGCCCGCAGCGCGACGGCCGATGAGGCCGAGGAGGCGAACGCCGGTCCGGATGCGCTCGATCTGTCCGGCCTGAACGCGGTGGTGGGCTACGCGCTGCGGCGCGCACAGTTGGCGGTGTTCGAGGATTTCATCGCCCGCTTCGCGACGCTCGATCTCACCCCGGCGCAATATTCGGTGCTGCTGGTGATCGGCAACAATCCCGGACGCAAGCAGGCCGAGATTGCCGCCGCGCTCGGCATCCAGCGTCCGAACTTCGTCAACATGCTCGACGAGCTTGAGCGGCGCGGGCTGGCCGAGCGCCTGCCGTCCGCCACCGACCGCCGCTCGCACGCGCTGGTGCTGACCAAGTCCGGCAGCGCTCTGCTGGCCCGCGCCCGCGCGATGCAGGACGAGCAGGAGCGCGAGCTCGCCCAGAAGCTTGGTCCCGGCGGCCGCGAGATGCTGGTGGCGCTGCTGCAGCGGCTGATGTGACGTGGCCTCCGGCGGCCGTACGGGCCGGGGTCTCGAAGTCCGTTCGCGGAAGACCTGCTTCGAACGAGACGTGTCGGCAAGTCCGGTTTCGCCGATCTCCAAAGGCTCGCCGCAAGCCGCATGATGCCGTCCATGGCCATGGGCAGACGCAGGTCGGCTTGACAGCGCGGCGGCCCGCCGTGAAAATCAGCAAAAAAGTACCAGAATGCGTCTCGCAAAGCGCGTGCGACGAACGTCTCGATCGTACGAACGCCGTGCATGCGCGAAGCCTCCGTTCCGCCAGGGGTGGAAAAAAAGCGGGTGGCGCGAAAAGCGACGAGGGGGGGGGAAGGCCATGGTGTTGATCGAGATCGAAGGGGGGCGCGCACGCGGCGCCGCCTCCGAGGGCGGCCTGACGTTTCCGGATGGCTTCAACGTTGCCACCGTGTTCATCGACCGGCATCTTGCCGAAGGACGCGCCGGCAAGGTGGCGGTGCGCACCGCGGCCGGCGACACCACCTATGGCGAGCTCGCATCGGGTGTGAACCGCTGCGCCAATCTGCTGGTCGGCCTCGGGCTCGGCCGTGGCGAGCGAATCCTGCTGGTGGTGAAGGACTCGATCGAGTTCTTCCATCTGTTCTGGGGGGCGATCAAGGCCGGCATCGTTCCGGTGCCGCTCAACACATTGCTGCGCGCCAAGGACTACGCCTTCATGATCGCCAACGCCGAATGCGCGGCGCTGGTCTATTCGCCGGAGTTCGCCGCCGAGGTCGAGGCGGGGCTGGCGCAATCGCCGCATCGGCCGGCGGTGGTGCTGCGGGCGGCCGGAGAGGGCGACACCGTCGCCGCGCGGCTTGCCGCCCAGTCCGAGAGCTTCGATGCGGTGCCGGCCTCGGCCGAGGCCGACTGCTTCTGGCTCTATTCGTCGGGCTCGACCGGCGATCCCAAGGGCGCGGTGCACCGCCATCGCGACATGGTGGTGGCGAGCGAGTTCTACGGCGTGCGGACGCTCGGCGCCCGAGAGGACGACGTGTTCTTCTCCGCCGCCAAGCTGTTCTTCGCCTACGGCCTCGGCAACGGCATGACGTTTCCGCTGTGGGTCGGCGGCACCGCGGTGCTGCTCGATGCCCGGCCGACCCCGGAGTCGACATTCGCTACCATCGAGCGCTTCCGGCCGACGCTGTTCTTCGGCGTGCCGACGCTCTATGCCGCGCAGCTTCATGCGCTGGAGACCGCGACGCCCGACCTCGGCTCGCTGCGGCTGTGCGTCTCGGCCGGCGAGGCGCTGCCGGCCGACATTCTGCGGCGCTGGCGCGAACGCACCGGCCTGATGATTCTCGACGGCATCGGCTCGACCGAGGCGCTGCACATCTTCATCTCCAACCGGGTCGATGACTGCAAGCCCGGCTCCAGCGGCCGGCTGGTGGAGGGCTATGAGGCGGTGATCCTCGACGAGGCCGACCGGCCGCTGCCGGCGGGCGAGCCGGGGCGGCTGATCATCAAGGGCCTGTCGACGGCGCGCTGCTACTGGCGCAGCCCGGAGAAGACCGAGACCACCATGCTCGGCGAGTGGCTCAACACCGGCGACACCTATTACCGCGACGAGGACGGCTTCTTCTTCTACTGCGGCCGCTCCGACGACATGCTCAAGGTCGGCGGTATCTGGTGCTCGCCGTTCGAGATCGAGGCGGCGCTGATCGAGCACCCCGCGGTGCTGGAGGCTGCGGTTGTCGGCCGCAGCGACGGCGAAGGTCTGGTCAAGCCGGAAGCCTGGATCGTCCTGGCCGGCGGCAGGCTGGCCAGCGCGGAGCTGGAGACGGACCTCGTCGTCCACTGCAAGGCGCGGCTGGCGCCCTACAAGTTCCCGCGGCGGTTCCACTTCGTCGACGAGCTGCCCAAGACCGCCACCGGCAAGATCCAGCGTTTCCGCCTGCGCATCGAGGAGTGAGCCGTGCTCGACGCCTGCATCTATGGCGGCGTGCGCACGCCGTTCGCCCGCCACGGCGGTGCGCTCGCCCCCCTGAGGCCGGACGACATGGCCGCCCAAATCATCCGTGCCGCGCTGGCCGGCGTGCCGTTCACCCCGGATCAGGTCGAGGACGTCATCCTCGGCTGCGCCTGCCAGGCCGGCGAGGACGGCCGCAACATCGGCCGCCACGCCGCGCTGCTCGCCGGCCTGCCGGTCGAGGTGGCCGGCGCCACCGTCAACCGGCTCTGCGGCAGCGGTCTCAACGCGGTGGCGGACGCCGCGCGCGCCGTCACTTTGGGCGAGGCCGATCTGATCGTCGCCGGCGGCGTCGAATCGATGACCCGCGCCCCGTTCGTGATGGCGAAGTCGGCGGCACCGTTCGGCCGCGAGGTCGCGGTGTTCGACACCACCATCGGCGCCCGCTTCGCCAATCCGCGATTGGTGGCGGCGCACGGCAACGACGCCATGCCCGAGACCGCCGACAATGTGGCGCGCGAACTCGGCATCGGCCGCGACGCGGCCGACCGCTTTGCGCTGGTGTCGCAGCAGCGGGTGGAGCGGGCCCGGCGCGAAGGCTTCTTCGCCGGTGAGATCGCGCCGGTGACGGTGCCGGGGCGCAAGGGCGCGGCCGTCACGGTGGCGGAGGACGAGCACCCGCGTCCCGACGCCACGCTGGAGCAGCTTGCCAAGCTCAGGCCGCTGGCTGAGGGCGGCACCGTCACGGCGGGCAATGCGTCGGGCATCAATGACGGCGCCGCAGCGCTGGTGATCGGATCGCGCATGCTGGGCGAGCGATCAGGTGCCGCGCCACTCGCCACCATCCGCGCCGCGGCGGTGGCCGGCGTGCCGCCGCGCATCATGGGCATCGGCCCGGCACCGGCCGCCGCCAAGGCGCTGGCCCGCGCCGGGCTGACGCTGGCCGACATGGACGTCATCGAGATCAACGAGGCGTTCGCCGTCCAGGTGTTGGGCTGCTGCCAAATGATGGGGCTCGATGCGGCGGATTCCCGGCTCAATCCCAATGGCGGCGCCATCGCGCTCGGCCATCCGCTCGGCGCCACCGGCGCGCGGCTGATGCTGACTGCGGCGCGCCAGCTCGCCTTGAGCGGCGGCCGATTTGCGCTGGTGGCGATGTGCATCGGCGTCGGCCAGGGCATCGCCACGGTGATCGAGCGAAACTGACCAGACCGGCCCCAACACTCGGGGCGGCGGCGATCAGTGTTCCTGCGTCGATTCCAGGCGGCTCATGGAATGCAGCACCAGATCGTGGGTGCGGTAGTCGCCCAGGCTCAGCGCCTCGTTTGCCAGCGGGCGCAGCAGCTCGACGGGCAGGGTGCCGGCCCGCCACAGCTTGACCATGCGTTCGAACGTGGTGGCGCGCGGCTCCAGACGCTGCGACAGCGTGAGCCAAGTGGTCAGCCCGTCCGAATCGAGCTGCGACGGATCGGCCTGGGCGAGATACCAGCGGGCCAGCTCGAGGCTCTGCTCGTAGACCATGAGCTCGGCGGCGAACAGCGGGCGGGCCAGCAGCGCGTCGAACGACAGCATCGGCCGCAGCGGCTCAAGCGCCGTCATGCCGAACACCGCGGCGATCTCCTCCGCCATCTGCGCCTCGGCGGCCGGATCCTTGCCCATGTTCACCAGCCGCGTGAACATCCGGAAGGGCAGCGCCGCGTCGCCGATCTGGCTTGCCGCGAACATGAAGGTCTTCAGTTGCGGGCCGCGCGGGTTGGGGTGGGTTTCCGACCACTGGATCAGCATCTCGCGGGACACGTCGCCGTAGCCGTCCGCCGTGAGCTGGCCGGCAATGTCGAACACGTTGTCCGGCAGCGCATTGGCGCAGAGCCGCGCCACCTCGTAGGCCTTCGTCCGGGTCTGGGAGCGGGCGAGCCGGGTCAGAACCCCGGTCGCGAGATAGGGCGTCTTCCAGGATTGCAGCCAGGCCGCCGCCTTCGTCGCCGCCTCGTCGGTGCGGCCCAGCCGAACAAGCACATCGAGCAGCACCAGACGCGGTTCGCTCAGGGCCAGCGGCGCCCGTGCATCGATGCGCTCGAGAAGCTGCCGGGCGGCCTCGAGTTCGTTGCCGTCCGCCAGGAGCTGCCCGAGTCGCGCGGCGTGGGTGAGACTGAGAAAATCCGGCTCCGAATGAGCCCGCAGGAGAGCCAGTTCGTCCTGCGACCGGCCGGCGTCGCGATAGGCATCGGCGAGGGCGCCGACGCGCGCTCCGGTCGGCTGCGCCGCGACCACGCGCGAAAGCTCGGCAATATGGCGCTCGCTCGCCCCGAGCTTCCGCAGCACCTCGGCCAGCATCTCGCGGGCGGCGACGTCGTCCGGGTGGTCGGCGAGGTATTTGTCGAACAGGGACGCGGCATGGTCGTACTTGCCCAGGCCGGCATAGGCCTGGGCCAGCGCCCGCTGCGCCGCCTGATCGCCGGGATCGGCCTTGATCTTCTTCTCAAGCGCCGCGGCTGCCTCGCTGAACCGGTGCTTGTCGAGCAGAATCGCGATGCGCTCGTCGCCGCGCGGCGACAGGGTCGCGACGGCGATGCCCAGCAACGTGAAAACGAGAACACCGAACGCGACGGATGCCTTCATGAGTGCGCCCTCGATTTCCGAATGCGAGACGTCGCCGCCTCCACCGCTCTGCTCTGCCGGTCGACCGCCTTGCGGTGTGGCCGGTCGGGGCCGGGACGACCCCGGCCGATGATCAACGCACGTACGCGCTCGTGTCGTACCGCCCCAGGTTTTCCGTCACGAACTCGATGGTCCGCAGCAGTCCGTCGTCGATCGACACGGTCGGCGTCCAGCCCATGGCCGTCTTGGCCAGCGAATTGTCCGAGACGAGCTTCATGACCTCGCTGAGCGCCGGACGCAGACGGTCTTCGTCCTGAACGATCGGTTTGTCCAGCTTCATAAGTTCGAGAATGCGCTTGGCGAACCAGCCGACCGAGTGTGTGACGCCGGTCCCGAGATTGAGGGTCATGCCGGGAACGCCGGGCGCCGTCGCCGCGGCCAGGAAGCCCGCGACGGTGTCGGTCACGAACGTCATGTCCCGCTCGGGCGTCAGCGAGCCGAGATGGATCTCGTCGCGCGCCAGGGCCTGCGAGATGATGGTCGGGATGAACGCGCGCGCGCTCTGGCGCGGGCCGAACGTGTTGAACGGCCGCACGGTGACCACCGGCGTCTCAAACGAGCGGAAATAGCTCTCGGCCAGCTTGTCGGCGCCGATCTTGGTGGCGGAGTAGGGCGATTGGCCCTGCAGCGGATGCTTCTCGTCGATCGGCGCATAGAGCGCGGTGCCGTAGACCTCCGACGTGCTGGTGTGGACCATGCGCGGGATATCGAACCGGCGCACCGCCTCGAGCACGTTCAGCGTGCCCTCGACATTGGCGCGGACATAGCTGCGCGGCGCCTCGTAGGAATAGGGAATCGCGATCAGCGCCGCGAGGTGGAAGATGACGTCCTGCCCCTTCGCCACGCCGAACACGAAATCGCTGTCCTCGACATTGCCGCTGGCGATCCGCACCGAGCGCCGCATGTCCGGCGGCAGGAATGCGAGATTGCCGATCGAGGACGACGAGTTGTAGCGGACCATGGCGGTCACGTTCGCGCCCGCGGCGACAAGAGCTTCGACGAGGTGGCTGCCGATGAAGCCGCCCGCACCGGTCACAACGACCTTCTTACCGTTCAACATGTTTGCCTATCCGATCAGTGTTGAAGCTTACGCCGAACTGGCCGCAAGCACCCTCGGTGGAGAAATATTATAGAATAACGACCTAAAGGTGAGCCCCTGGCGTATCCGGATGCAAAGAATTGCCGCATCATGGTTAAGTCCAATCACCGAATAGACGCGTTGTTGGTGATGAAGACATGGAATGGCAGCCACGAAAGCTCACGCAGCACAACGGCAAAACTGAAGAGAAAGCCGATCGCCGAGGCGAGGAGGTTGCCGTAACCGTAAAAATCCTCGCCGGCCCCGACGAAGGCGAGGGTCAGGCTGGCGTTCAGGAGCGCATAGGTGACGACGACCACCAACGCCTGCCGCCTCAGGTCGAAGTGCATCAGGAAATAGAAGCAGAACATCGCGCTGGTGTAGAACGTGGTGGCGATCACCGCCGTTCGCAGTGCGCCCATGTAGCTCGGCCGGAGCCCGAGCTCGTTCATGAAGACGAACGACGACAGAATGACGAGGATGCCGACGATCACCAGCCCCGAGAACATCGTCACGATGCCGGAGAGCGCCGCCGTCCTCACGTCGTTGATCCGGAGCTTGATCTCGCGCAGGCTCGCATGGTTCCGCAACCGCTCATGCGCGCGCTCGACCGAGGAGGAGAAGCGCGTCTCGACGTGGACGAAGAACACCGAGATGACCGGGATCGCCGACATCTGCGCCCAGAACATCGCGGTATCGTAGCTCGGCATGGTGCGCAGCACGCCGGCGACGACGAGATTGTCGTCCGGTGCGGCGTGCCACATGATGATCTTGTCGATCCACAGGCCGAGCGCGAACGCCAGCCCCGCCGCGGGAATCTCCCACGCCCGGCGCAGGAATGCGAACAGCCCCTCGTCGGGCACGATGCTCGGGCCGAGCCGGCGCACCAGCCCGACCAGCATGATCGCGTCGGTGATCGCAAAGCCTGCATTGAGCGTCGACAGCAGCGACGTCACCGAGGGATCGTGCAGCAGGCCGCTGCCGAGGAACATCGCGACGCTGCTGACGCCGAAAGCGACGAGCACGGTGTTGTGGGCCCGCAGCACGCTGCAGAACGGCACCAGCAGCCACGACGCGCCGATCAGCGCGACATTCTGGATGGCGGCGATCTTCTCGGAGGGCTGGAGCGTGGTCGCGAACAGATAGAACGGCACCGCCAGCACGATGACGACCGCGCCGAAAACCAGGAGGCCGAAGGCCAGGGCGTACATGATGGTGTCATGCCGCCCCTCGAACAGATTGCCGGACACGTAGCGCCCGCAGAGAAAGGCGAGCGGGCTGGTGACGATGAGCGCGAAGGCGGAATTGTAGATGACGATCGAGCGGAACACCGGGAGCTGGTCGCAGAACGATCCGCAAGGGGCCATCGACAGGCCGACCAGCCCGAGAACCGTGAAGATCCAGGGTCCGGCGACGATGAGCGCGCTGTAGAGATAGGCGAGGGCGATGCTGGTCAGCATCGGCCGGCGCGTCATCGCCTCGAGCGTTTCATTGATGCTCGTCATTGCGGCCGCCCTTGTTCGCTTGCGGCGTTCAGCTCGTCATAGAGCCCTTCGTAAAGCCCGCGGACCCGGTTGCGGTGGTAGTAGCAGGACATGCGGCGCCGCATCACGTCGCCCATGCTCTGGCGCATCTCGGCATCGCGCAGGATCGTCGCCAGCGCCTTCGCCGTGGCGGTGGGATCGCAGGGGTCGACGACGATGCCGCCGGCTCCCTTGACCGGATCCTCGTCGAAGCCCTCGATCACCTCGCGGCAGGATCCGACATCGGTCGACACCACCGGCACGCCGATGGCGCCCGCTTCGAGAATGACGATCGGCTGCGCCTCGCTGATGCTGGTCAGCACGATCACGTCGGCGGCGAGCAGGTATTCGAAGACATCGGGAACGCGGCCGAGGAAGCGCACGTTCGCTTCGATATCGAGCTGGGTCACGAGCTGGCGGCACTCGGATGCGTAGGCCGGATCCTCCTCCTCGGGGCCGATCACCACGGCCACCACATCGGGCACCATCGCCTTGAGCTGGGCGACCGCCATCAGGAATGTCCGGGTGTCCTTGATCGGCACGATCCGGCCGATCATCAGAACGGTCGGCCGCCGTGCCTTGGTGTCGCGCGCCATGGCGGCGAGGCGTTCGACATCGATGCCGTTCGGGATGATGCGCAGCTTCTCCTCGGGCGCGCCGTCCTGGCGCTGGATGTGCTGGTTCGCCTTGTATTGCGAGGTGATGATGTCGGCGTTGGCGTAGGCGAGCCGCGACAGCGAATTGTAGGCCTGCAGCCAGACGCGCCGCAGCTCGGGCGCCTGGGTCGCCGCATCGAAGCCGCCCTTGCCGGAATCGAACAGCCAGTCGGCGGTCGCCATGTCGATGCGCCGCTCGTTGGTGTAGATGCCGTGCTCGGTGATGACGAGCGGCCGTCCGCTCGCGACCTTGGCGTAGCTGCCCATCAGGCCGGCAAATCCCGTCCCCAGAGCGTGGAACACCCGCGCATTCGCCACGGGCGCGGTGGAAATGGAGAGCAGGGCCTGAAGCAGAAACCGCCACGACCAGAAGAAGCCGAGGAACGAGCCGCCCGGCAGGAACCGCTCATAGGCGGCTTCGAAGGCGCGCCACGCCGGGCGGGAATCGAGCAGCGCCTCCTGGCCGTAGCCGGTCTCCTTCAGGCCGTCGACCAGGGATGCGAAGGCTGTGGCGTCGCCCGTCGCCAGCGTCTCCTCGGCCGCCTGGCTGAGCTCGGCGACGCGGCGCCAGTCCCAGGGCGAGGGCGCGGTGCCGGGACGGCACTTGTCCAGCAGAACGTCGGTGACGCCGGTGACGTTCTCGGGCAGCTTGAAGCGCGGGACGCGCGGCTGGCTCGACACCATGATCGAGACGACATGGAATTTGAGCTGCGGCGAGGTGCGAATATAGGCGTCTGTCCATGAGGCGACGCCTCCCAGCAGATAGGGGTAGCCGCCTTCGATGAGCAGGCAGACATCGGCCGCTTGTGTCATCGACCGCCCCCTGTTGCCGGCTGGCCGTCGGTGTTCTCGGACGCGGCGCTCAGATCGGGAAAGCGGGCGAGGCGCTGGCGGACGCCGTCGAGACGCGCGTGCAGGTCGTGGTCGTTCGGTGCGATGCCAGCGGCGCGCGACAAAGCCTCCGCCGCACCCGCGGTTTCCGTTTGGGCACGCGACAGGTCGAGCAGCCCGCTCGCGGCATAGTCGAGGCGCGCGTCGGCAAGCTCGACCCACGCCGCCGCCGAGCCGGGATCCTGCTCCACCGCCGCCAGCCGCTGGCCGATGGCGCGCATGAAGCGGCTGTTGAGTTCGGCCAGCACGGTCGACGACAGCACGCGCACCGGCGCCTCGGAATCGGCCAAAGCGCGCTTGAGGACGGCGGCGAACGGCGCACGATAGTTGCGGGCGATGATGCTCAGCGCGGCGAGCTTCTCGGCCTGCGTGCCCTGCGCGATGACTTCGCCGAGCGGCCGGATGCCGTGGACATCGGAGATGCGCAGCCGGTTGTCGAGCAGGGCGCTGTGGAGCTGCTCGCTGCGGTCCTCCTCGGCGGAGGGCGGTTCGGCCAAGTCTTCCATTCCGGGCAGCTTGAGGGAGGGGTCCTTGCGCGCGAGCGTGTAGGCGAGAAGGACGAGCGCTCCGAACGGCCCGGCGAGGATCGACCACACGATCACCTGGAGCCTCAGCGCCGCGAACAGGCGTCCCTGCGGCCCGTCGCCGGAGGTGACCCAGCGGCGAAAAGCCAGCCAGGCCGCGAGGCCGGCTAGGCACTGCAGGGCGACATAGACCGCAAGCCCGAAGAGACCGCGCGCGAGGCCGATCAGCAGCATCGATTGGAGCAGGACGGCGGCGACCGCGACCGCGGCCGGAACGCCGCCGGGCACCGCCGTCAGCGCATGCCGCCCGAGCGTGGCCGCCGCGGCGAAACCCGATTGCTCCAGCCGGGGCATCATCGCACGGCCTCCCGCACGACCTGCAGCCGCTCGGTCTGGAGCCGGTCGCGGACGTATCCGCCGGCCTGGGCGGGCGGGCACATGCTGAGGATTTTCGCCAGGGCGCGGCACAGCTCGTCGAGCCGCTGCCGGGCGTGGCCGACATCCTCATTGGTGCGGAACGCGCTGCAGACGATGAGGCCGAGAGGCTGAGCCCCCGGCTCGTCGAGCGCGAGGATCGACACATGCGCCTGCTGGCTGCCCGATGCCGGATCCTGACCCATGGGGAGACGGCTTGCGGCGCGCGTCAGCGCGGCCTGCAGCGCGGCGGCGTCCAACGGCGCGAACGGCTCCACCGGACAGACCACGTCATCGACCACGGCGAGAGCGACGGGCGCTTCGCGCCCCTCGATCAGATAGAGCGTGAACGTGGATGCCCCGCCGCAGAAGCGCAGCAGGTCGCAGAAGCTCGCGACGGCGCGCCGCCGGCTGGTGAGATCGAGATTGGCGAGTGTGTGCGACACCGTTGCCGCATCGGCAAGCTGCGCCGCGATGCGCGCCTCGAGCGAACGGATCTCTTCCGTCGCGCGCTCCAGCGCGTCGGCGAAGTCCTCGGTCCGATGCTCGGCCATCTTCAGGCGTTCGGCGAGCTCGGTCTGGCGGTGCATGTGCAACGTGCGCAGGCCGCCAAGGACCAGCGTCGCCGCAAGCCAAGCCGCGGGCTGCGCGGCAATTGCGGCGGCATTGACGTGGAAGTCCTCGGAAACGAGATAGCTCGGTATGCCGAAGCCGAAATAGCCGACGCAGCAGACCACTGTGGCGAACATGCCGGCCATCACGCCATGCTGGCAGGCGATCAGCAGCACGGGCACCCAATAGGGGTGGAAGGCGCCGGCCGGCACGACGGTGCTGCCGTACACCATCAGCTGGAACGCCGTCGCCGCCGCCACCAGCAGCAGCGTCTCAAGCACGAACCGACGCCAGCTTTCGACGGACAGCAGCTCGATCAGGCTCGGCTGCTGGGGATGCGAGGCGCGAGCACCAGCCGCTCCCGTGCTGTGAGCCTTGTCGTCTCGCGCACCGGAGGTCCGAATGGAAACCATGGAATGATCGCCGCTTAGTTTGGAGGGCCCGCGCTGTCGGCAGCCGCCTCCCAGATTCGGGCGACGACCCCCGGGAAATCCGTCGGCGGCGGCAGGCAGCCGAACTCCGCAAGCCGCGCCGTACTTCCCACAATGGTCCGAATCTCGCCCGGGCGCACACGCGCAGGATCGACTTCCAACGACACATCGCGGCCGCTGGACGAGATCATGCAGTCTACCAGATCCCGCAGGAGTGGTGCCTGACCGCTGCAGATATTAACAACACCGCATGCATTTTCGGTAAACGCCAGATCAATTAGAACTTTCGCGGCATGTTCGACATCGATCATATCCCGCTGGACGTTAAGATTCCCAACCCGCAGGCAGCATGATCCTCCGGAACTCGCTGCGATCTGGCGGGCGAAACTACCCAACGCGAGATGCGCGGGCATGCCCGCGCCGATGGGGTTGAACACCCGCGCCACGATCACGCGATGCCCGGTCTCTTCGGCGAACCGCAGCACCGCGCAGCTCTGCGCATGCTTGCTGACGCCGTAGTCCGACACGGGCGCGCACGCCAGCGTCTCCTCCACCGGTTCGCCGTCACGGATCGCCGCGCCGTATTCGGCGGCGCTGCCGGCCGAGACCAGCAGCGGCTTCTGCCCGGTGTGGGCGAGCGCTTCGAGAATCGCGCGGGTCGTGCCGACATTCGCGCGGTCGAGTTGCTCGCGCGTTCCGGTCGCCGATCCGGCGAGATGGAAGATCAAGTCCGGCTCTTCGCGTTCGAGGATGTCGCCGAGCGCCCGGGGCGTCCAGGACGCCTCGTCGAGAACGATGTCGGACGGATCGGATGCGGGGGAGCGGCCGATGGCCGCCGCCCTGCATCCGAGCCCTCTCAGAGTGCGGACCAAATGCCGACCGATGAACCCGCGCCCCCCGGTTACAAGGGCGCGCCGCATTCGGGCTGTCCCAGGAAAATGTTGCGGTTCTGCTCGAACATCTGCTGCGCGAGCGCGAAGTCGTCCGGGCGGCCGATGTCGAGCCACACGCAATCGTCGCGGAAGCACACGACGTTGGTGTCGCGGTCCTTCATCTTCACCAGCAGCGTCGGCATGTCGAGATAGTCGACATCGTGCACGAACTCGCGGATCGCCTCGCGGCGGAGCACGTAGATGCCCATGCTGACATAATATTTGGTGACCGGCTTTTCGCGGTAGGCGCGCAGGCGGTTGGCCTGGTCGAACTCGATGAGACCGAAATCGATCTTGTTCTCGCGCTCGTAGATGCCGACCGAGGCGTCGGCGTCGTCGGCGAGATGGGTCTGCGCCATGCGCGACAGGTCCATCGTCGTCAGAAGATCGCCATTGGCCAGGAAGAAGTTCTCGTCGAGCATGTCGAGCATGTTGCCGAGAGCGCCGGCCGTTCCCAATGGCTTGCTTTCATTGGAATAGCGGATGCGCATGTCGAGATTGGACCCGTCGCCGAAATAGGTCTCGATCAGGTGGCCGAGATGATTCACGGCGACGATCACGTCGTTCACGCCGGCCGCCTTCAGGCGCCGCAGCAGCAGTTCGAGAATGGGCATGTCGCCGAGCGGCATCAGCGGCTTCGGAAACACGGCCGAATAGGGGTGCAACCGCGTGCCCTTGCCGCCGGCCATGATCACCGCCTGGCGGACCTTCGCCCCGGATTCCTTGGCGCTGCGGACGGTCGATGTGCCGCATGCTGGCGCAAATTCTTGCGTAGCATCGCCCCGCTCGAGAAGGGTAAATGATCCAAGCCTCGAGGCATGTTCATTCATATCAAGTTCCTCCTGCTTGCGCAGTAATCCGAAAGCTGAACTGGGTCGGAAACGTTTACGGGACCGAGAAATTCGTGCCCGCTTCGGAAAGTCATGTGTTTTTACTGCGATTTTGTACTTATTTTAGAGATCGGAGTAATGACGCGCCAATACAAAAGCCTGACGTGGGTCAGAGAAGCGGCCGCCTGCGCCAATATCCACACTGCAAACCGGACCTATCCAATCCTAACGTTAATGGCGCAGGACAAGGGCAGGCCGAGGCATGGAAGGGCCGGGGTGATTCTGTTGGTCGTTGAAATCATTTGTGAATCGCACGCACAATCACGCTCCGCGACCGGCAGGAAGGCGGCGGAACGGGCTGGTTTCAGGCATCGAAACGCTGAAGGCTAAGTTTCCCGGGCGCGATGAAATGAACCGGCAGAAGGGCCAAAATCTCATCCTTCGCTCGCCCAGAACTCGGTTAACGGGCGCGGATTCTTACCGTGTGTGTTTCCGGGGTCACGATTTGACGGGCTGGATACGGTGGCGACGGGGGCTGGAGGGCGTCGAAGACGAGCGGGCCCGGGGCCGGCTCTGCCTGCCGCGGCGTGGACACGCGCTGAGCGGAAGGCCCGCCGAATAGAGCGCAGGCGCATGTCCCGCTGGCTTCGAGACCGGGCCAAAATCGGTCATGATCGGTTGTTCGGTCGCTTCCCGAATCCGGCCTCCGGACCGGGACGGCTTGCTGCATCAGGATAAATCCGTCGACAGGGCGAGCGGTTTGAGGGCACGCTTCGGCTGCGGGGCGAAGGCCGCGTCTGATACGGTTCTCCCGCTGATCAAGCCTTCGAGCCGTATTCCGATCGCCGAAAAATCCCTTCCAACGCAAGGATTTTTCGGCGAGGACGTTTCCGGTATCCCGAAGGGATCAACCGGAAACCGTCTGAGTTGTGTGCGCGAACGGATTCAAGTCCGGCCAATCAAGCGGAGCTTCATTTTCCATCGGACGAATATTCCATTGTCTGAATATTCCATTGCCGAGACGACTGTTCTCCATGGTGGAATCCCGGCGAGGCTGCCGCTGCCGATCGCGCGGCGATCGCCGCAAACCGGATGAGAGGGTGTGAGACGGTGTCCTCCCTGCTGACCAGACGGACGGTTCTTGGCGGCGGTGCCGGGGTTGCGGTGTCGTCGCTTCTGGCGCGGCGCCCGGCTGCCGCGCGCGCAGCGTTCGATGGCGAATCGCCATTGCGATGGGTGGTGTTCTACGGTCAGACCGCAAACGAGGACGTTCTCGCCGGCTACGACATCGTCATTCTCGACCCGGCCTTCAAAGGCTCGCTGGCGCGCATCGGCATGGGGCGGGCGTCCGTCTGCGGCTATCTCAGCATTGGCGAGGTCCGCACCGGCAGTCCGGCGTTTGCAAGCCTGGATCGCGCCGCGCTGCTTGAGGAGAATCCCGATTGGCCGGGAACGCGGCGGGTCGACGTCCGGCATCCCGCATGGCGCGCCTCGCTTCTCGATGAGCAGATCCCGTCCCTGCTGTCCCTGGGCTTCAAGGGGCTCATGCTGGATACGCTCGACACGCCGCCATATCTCGAGGAAACGAATCCGGACCGCTACAAGGGCATGACGGACGCCGCGGTCGATATCGTGCAGTCGATCCGCAAGCGCTGGCCGGAGATCTCGAT
This sequence comes from Blastochloris tepida, assembly GCF_003966715.1. Taxonomy (NCBI): domain Bacteria; kingdom Pseudomonadati; phylum Pseudomonadota; class Alphaproteobacteria; order Hyphomicrobiales; family Blastochloridaceae; genus Blastochloris; species Blastochloris tepida. Next base: position 1,755,633 of record NZ_AP018907.1, on the reverse strand, counting down.
CATCGCCAACCGTGGCTACGCCATCCTTCCGCGCTTGGTCGAGAGCATCGACGCCGTCATCGCCGAGAGCCTGCTGACGACGCCCAATTCTGCCGGCACCGGCTTCGTGCTGGCCGACGGGCAGAGTGTCGAGTTCCAGCTGCGATTGCTCGAGCCCGCGCGGACGCGCCACCCGGCCGTGCCCATTCTGACCCTCGACTACTGGGATCTAGCGGACAGGGACGGTGTGTGCAGGATCTATGGCCGGGAGCGCGCGCTGGGCCATCACCCCTATGTGGCGACACGCCTCCTCGATCGGGTCGTGCCCCAGCCTGCGTGTGAAGCCCGCATCTGAAGCCCGCAATCCGAAGCCGAATGTGACGCTCGCCTGCGACGCGGCGGGTCCCTGGTCTGAGAACCGGCCCGGCCATCACGAGCGGTGCATGGCGCGTGGGGCCGGCGGACCCGGTGCAGGTGCCCCACACTATCGAAATGACCGGCACCGCACGGCTGGGACCACAACCGGCCGCTGGCGGAGCCCATTGGGGCCAAAGGCCGCGATGTTAAGCATTAATGTTAAACATAGCAGCGCGAGCGAAATTAATCTCAAATTTTAAGTACAGTGGTTAGGTATCATCAGAGATGTTCAGATGAGGCCCTTTACGGCGCGAGTCGGCGTGCTCATTCTCTGTTTTAGAAAATTTGAAACAATTGCTGGGGCATTGAGATGCGTGCGCACACAACCCACGGAAACAAGCACATCAAGGCAACCAAGACTGGTGCCGCCGTTGGGGAGCGGCGAAATATTCAACCGAAGGGCGATCTGGCAAAACCTGAGGTTGGTCGGCGGGCTGCGCCCCTCAACCTGCTGCACGACGACGAGGCCGTTCAGCTCACGCCGGAAGCCCCACTTCTGGATGCGACGATCGACAAGTATGGTCGCGCGCTGGATCTGCGCAAAAATCAGTCCCTGTCGATCCTTCCCAGCTCGTCCATGAGCACCATCGTCATTCGCAAGGGAATGCTCGCGTTCGGCGCGACGCTCGGCGAGGGGAAGTCGCACATCATCGACTTCCTGCTTCCGAACGACACGTTGGTTATTCCGGGCGCTCAATACTGGCGGGATTTCTTCTTCCGTGCCTCGACACCTGTCCAGCTATTCTACTTCGACAATGACGACAGTACCGAAAGCGAGTTCGTCCGCGACGTGTTTGCGGCCAACCAGCTTTTCGTGAAGCAGCATCTGTACCGGTCGTTCCTGCACCAGCTCATCGTCAGCGTCCTCGACTCGAAGCAGAGGGTGTGTTCCTTCCTGCTTTATCGTATCCCTCCGGCGTGGGCCGCCTTGTGTGGGACCTCGCGCTTCGCGGATGCTGCGCGCATAGGAGCGCTCTTACGAGCGCGCGTAAGAGCGCAGCATGAGCCAGATGACGGTGCTGACGGGGCCGGAGCGGCGCCGGCGGTGGAGCGGCGAGGAACGGCGGGAGATCGTGGCGGCGGCGTTTGCGCCGGAGGCGATCGTGGCGGACGTAGCACGGCGCTACGGGGTATCGACCAGCCTGATCTACAAATGGCGGCACGAGGTTGGCGACGGGACGAGCGGGGTTGGGTTCGCCCGCGCGATCGTCGTGGAGGCCGGTGGGACGGCCGCGGCCACGAGGGAAGACGGCGCCGCGATCGTCGTGGAATTGGCCGGCGGCGTGCGGGTTGAGATCGGCGCGTCTGCGCCGGCGGCGTTGGTGACGGCAACCCTCAAGGCGCTGCGATGATCCCGGTTCCGGCGGGCGTGCGGATCTGGATCGCGACCGGACATACGGACATGCGCAAGGGCATGCAGGGCCTGGCGCTGCTGGTGCAGGAAGGGCTCGGCCGCGACCCGTTCGGCGGCGACGTCTTCGTGTTCCGGGGCCGCGCCGGGACCTTGATCAAGGCGTTGTGGCACGACGGCATCGGCTTGTCGCTCTACGCCAAGCGGCTCGACCGCGGGCGCTTCGTGTGGCCGGCCACGGTCGACGGCGCGGTGGCGCTGACGGCGGCGCAAATGAGTTATCTGCTCGAGGCGATCGACTGGCGCAATCCCCAGCACACATGGCGGCCGCAGAGCGCGGGCTGATCAAATAATTGCGGCGACGCTCCACTTTGCACGTCACACCGCGGCGAAGATGTGATTCCATAGGATGCATGGACGCCGATGGTGATGCTGCCGCCGAACTCGCCGCGCTGAAGGAGGCGTTGGCGGCTGAGCGCGCAAAGACGCTGGAGGTCGCCGCAGACCTTGCGGTGGCGCGCGCCAAGGCCTCGGAAGATCAGGCGCTGATCGCCTATCAGAAGCTGCAGATCGCCAAGCTCGAGCGGCAGATTTACGGCCAGCGGTCGGAACGTGCGGCACGGCTGATCGAGCAGCTGGCGCTGGCGTTCGAGGAGCTCGAAGCGGGCGCGACCGAGGACGAACGCGCGGCCGAACAGGCCGCCGCCCAGACGACGACCGTGCGGGGCTTTACCCGCAAGCGCGCCGAGCGCCAGACCTTCCCCGAGCATCTGCCGCGGGAGCGCGTGGTGATCGATCCCCCGGCGGCCTGCGCGTGCTGTGGCGGCACGCGGCTGCGCAAGATCGGCGAGGACGTGACGCGGACGCTGGAGGTGATCCCGCGCCAGTGGAAGGTGATCGAGACGGTGCGGGAGAGGTTCAGCTGCCGCGACTGCGAGACGGTCTCCCAGGCGCCGGCGCCGTTCCATAGCATCCCGCGGGGCTGGGCCGGTCCCAGCCTGCTGGCCATGATCATGGTCGACAAGTTCGGCCAGCATCAGCCGCTGAACCGGCAGGCCGAGCGTTACGCGCTGGAGGGCGTGCCGATCGCGCTGTCGACGATGGCGGACGCCGTGGGGGCGGTCTGCAGCGAGCTCGCTCCGCTGCTCCGCCGCCTGGAGGCTCATGTGATGGCGGCAGAGCGGCTGCACGCGGATGACACGACCGTGCCGGTGCTGGCCAAGGGCAAGACCGACACCGGGCGCTGCTGGGTCTATGTCCGCGACGACCGGCCCTTCGGCGGCACCGATCCTCCGGCGGCGATGTTCTACTATTCGCGCGACCGCCGGGGCGAGCACCCCCAGGGGCATCTCGCCGGCTACGCGGGCATCCTGCAGGCCGACGCCTATGACGGCTACGCCCCGCTCTACCTGGTCGGACGCGCCCCTGGGCCGATCCGGGAGGCGGCCTGTTGGGCCCACGCGCGGCGGCCGTTCTTCGCCATGGCCGACATCGAGGGGACGGCGCGGCGCCGGGCCGCCGGCAGGACGGACGCCGTGCTCTCGCCGATCGCCATCGAGATGGTGCGCCGGATCGACGAGCTGTTCGAGATCGAGCGGTCGATCACCGGCACCAGCGCGCAGCAGCGCCTCGCCGTTCGCCAGGAGCGAAGCCGCCCCCTGGTCGAGGATCTTCATCGCCACATGCGCGAGGAGCTTGCCAAGCTCGCGCGCGGGCACGACCTCGCCAAGGCGTTCAATTACATCCTGAAGCGCTGGGCGAGCTTCACGCTGTTCCTCGAGGATGGGCGGGTTTGCCTGTCGAACAACGCCGCCGAACGCGGGCTTCGCGGCATCGCTCTTGGTCGCAAGTCGTGGCTGTTCTGCGGGTCCGATCGGGGCGGGCACCGCGCCGCCGCCATGTACAGCCTGATTGTCACGGCCAAGATGAACGGCATCGATCCGCAGGCCTGGCTGGCCGACGTCCTGGCGCGCCTGCCAAGCCACCCGGCGCATAGGCTCGATGACCTCCTGCCCTGGAATTGGGCGCCACGGCCCTCGGCACTCTCCGCTCGGGCGGCGTGAGCATGCACGTCAACAAGGTCTCCCGCGTCACCACGATCGCTCGCGTCGCCGAGGACCTCGGCGAAGACGAAGATTGGCTGCACCAGGTCGCCAACGAAATGGACGTCGAGGACGGCATCATCTGGGTCTACGGCGTCGGCGACGCCGCCGTCAGGGCGTTCACCGACTTCGGAATCGAGACCCTGGTCGAACTCATCAAAATCCACAAAGCAAACCCGGCGCTCCTCGGACCTTCAGAGCCGTAAGCGCCCCACCTGCGGCCCACGCCGGAGGGATACGCTTTATCTGTCGCTGCGCCATGATGAGCGGCAGCCGGTCATCAAGCTTCCCTCGCGGGACGATATTGCGAGCTATCTGGCGATCAATGCCGATACCTTGAGTCGGATCATGGTCCAGCTCGCGACAGCCGGGATCATCGAGCGCGCGGGCCGCAACGACGTCATGATCAAGGACGTTGATGCGCTGATGCAGGCATCGACGATCGCCGGCATCCTGAGGCGCGCCGTCAAGGAGAAATGATACGGTTTCCGGTCTCCAGGGCCGGAGAACCGTAGTCAGATCGCCGAAAATCCCACTTCTGAACGAGGGGTTTTCGGCGAGGCCGTTTCCGGTTGATCCCTTCGGGATACCGGAAACCGTATCACGCTCAGCGCTCGCGCAGGCTTTCCTGCTTGTAGCGAACCAGCGGCGACAGCAGATAGCTGATGATCCGGCGCGAGCCGGTCTTGACCTCGGCGGTGATCGCCATGCCCGGCGACAGGCTGACGCGCTTGTCGCCGAGATCCATCTCGGTCCGGTCGAGCGAGATGTGGGCGGCGTAGGCCAGTTCCTGCCCCTTCGGTTCGCTGCTGGGCTCGCTGCTCGCCGCATCGCGGTCGTGGCCCCGGTCGCGGGTGATGGAGTCCTGGGAGATCGACAGGATCCGGCCGTGCAGCAGCCCGTAGCGGGTGAAGTTGAAGGCGTCGACCTTGATCGCCACCTCCTGGCCGACCTCGACGAAGCCGATATCCCGGTTCGAGATCATGGCCTCGATCTCGAGCCGGCTTTCCGCCGGCACGATCAGCATCAGGGTCTGCGCCGGCGTCACCACGCCGCCGATGGTGTGAACGGCGAGCTGCTGCACCTTGCCGTCGACCGGCGCGGTGAGCTTCTGCAGGCTGGTGCGCTGCTCGGCCTTGATGATGTCCTGCGCGAGCCCTGCGACCCGCTGCTCGGCCCTGGCGAATTCGTCGAACAGGCCGCGCTCGTATTCGGCCACGGCCCGGTTTCGCGTCTCCACCAGCGAGGCGATGGCGGCCTCCGCCTCGCTGTAGCGGCTCTCCTGCACCAGGATCTCCTGGCGCTGGCCGATCAGCTCCTGCATTTCGGAGAGATAGACGATCTTCGAGCCCAGCTCCTTCTGGAACAGGTGTTCGCGGATCTCGACGCGCTGCTGCAGCGGCGTCATGGTCGCCTTGAGCTTGTCGATCGAGGCGCGAATCGTGGCGCGCTCGGCCTCCCGCTGCGCCACCTGCCGGTCGATGGCGGCGATCTTGGCCTTCTGCTCGGTGATCTGGCTGAGCAGGAAGCGGCGCTGCATCTGCACCAGATCGGCTGGCGCATCGGCAGGCGGCGCGAACGCCGCCACCGGGTCGTCGCCGCCGTTCAGCGCCGCGTGGAGGCGCGCAACCTCCAGGCGCGCCGCCAGCAGATCGGCGCGCAGGCGCCCGAGTTCGGCCGCGTTCATCGTCGGGTCGAGCTCGATCAGCACGTCGCCGGCCTTCACCCGCTGGCCGTCGCTGACATGGATCGCCCGCACGATGCCGGTCTCGAACGGCTGGATCGTCTTGGTGCGGCCGCTCGGGATGATCTTGCCCTGGGCCACCGCGACGATATCGACCGTGCCGAGGCTGGACCACGCCAGCGCCGCGACGATGATGGCGATGAGGCTGAAGATGATGCCGCGGCCGATCGGGGAGGGCGGCGTCTCGACGATCTCCAGCGCCGCCGGCAGGAAGGCCAGTTCCTCGGCAGTGCGGCGGGAGGAAGTCCGGGGTTTCGGCGCCACGGCGTTCTGCAGCTTGCGGGCCCGCTCGGCGAAATCGATGATCACGCCGCTTGCGGCCGTCGCGCCGCGCTGCGCCGCCTCGCGCGCCGCCATGGGATTGGCGAGGCGGCGGATACGGCCGGCGAGGGTTTGGACGAGGCGCGCCGGCGCGGCAATGGCGGCACTGGCCCAGCGTCGCAGCCGGGCGTCGGCGGCGCTGCGCGGTGTGATCAGCACGATCTGCCCGCTCCAGGCCGCCTCGAATTCGTCCCGCGTCATCATCGCCGGCCGCGTGGCGGTCGGCGCCACCACGATCGCCCGGTCGTCCGCCACCCGGCCGACCAGCAGGAAGCTGCCGTCCGTGAGTGCGGCGATGGCGGGGAGCGGCGCGCCCTGAAGCTGCTTCCAGCCCATATTGGCGGCGCGGGCTTTGAGGCCGTGCGCGCGGGCGAAGCGCAGCATGGCCGGCACATCCACCGCGCCCGCCGACGGTGCCAGCATGTCGAAATCGGCGGGGATGTTGCGCAGGCGAAACAGCATGCCGAGAACGAGCAGTCCCGGATCATTGGCGGCGTGCGGTTTGGTCTTCATGTCGCGCCTCAGATCACCTCGTGCAGCCCGGCCTGCAGCCGGTACAGCGTCGCATAGCGCCCGCCGGCCTTGAGCATCAGCTCGTGGTGCGTGCCGTCCTCGATCAGCCGTCCGCGCTCGATGGTGATGATGCGGTCGGCCTGCCGCAGCGCCGACAGCCGGTGGGCGATGATGAACACCGTCCGCCCTTCGGCGATCTGCGCCATGTTCTGCTGGATGATGCTCTCGCTCTCATAATCCAGCGCGCTGGTCGCTTCATCGAAGATCAGGATGCGCGGATCGGTGATCAGCGCGCGGGCGATGGCGATTCGCTGGCGCTGACCGCCGGACAGGCTGCTGCCGCGCTCGCCGACGATGGTGTCGTAGCCCTGCGGAAGCTGCATGATGAACTCGTGCGCGCCCGCCAGCGTCGCGGCGGCGATGACGCGCCCGGTCGGCAGCGCCGGATCGGCCAGCGCGATGTTGTCGCGCACCGTGCGGTTGAACAGGATATTGTCCTGCAGCACCACGCCGATCTGGCGCCGCAGCCAGGCCGGATCGACCTGCGCCACGTCGATTCCATCGACCAGCACCCGGCCTGATTCGGGCACGTAGAGCCGCTGGACGAGCTTGGCGAGCGTGCTTTTTCCCGAGCCCGAGCGGCCGACCACGCCGATCACCTGGCCGGCGGGAACGTGCAGATTGATGTCGTGCAGGATCTCCGGTCCGTCGATGCGATAACGGAAGGTGACGTGCTCGAAGCTGACATCGCCGCGAATCATCGGCAGCGTCATCCGCCCGGGGCTGTAGAGCGGCTCGGGCGCGGTGTTGAGGATGTCGCCGAGACGGGCGATGGACAGCCGCGCCTGATGGAAGTCCTGCCAGATTTGCGCGAGCCGCAACACCGGCGCGCTGACCCGCCCGGCCAGCAGGTTGAACGCCACCAGCTCGCCGACCGTGAGCCGGCCCTCGATGACGAGCTGCGCGCCGAGATAGAGCAGGGCGGCGGTGACCAGCTTGCTGACAAGCTGGACGCTCTCGCTGGCGGTGTTGCCGAGGCTCAGCACCTTGAAGCTCGCGCTCACATAGGCGGCAAGCTGCTCCTCCCAGCGCTGCTGCATCTGCGGCTCGACCGCCATCGCCTTGAGCGTCTCGACCCCGGTGACGCTCTCGACCAGGAACGCCTGGTTCTCGGCGCCGCGGGCGAACTTCTCGTCGAGACGCTTCTGGAACAGCGGCGTCGCCGCCGCCGAGATGCCGACATAGATGGGAAGCGACGCCAGCACGACCATGGTCAGCAGCGGCGAATAGAAGAACATCACCGCGATGAACACGAAGGTGAAGAACAGGTCGATGACCAGCGTCAGCCCGGAACTGGTGAGAAAGTTCCGGATGTTCTCCAATTCGCGGACGCGCGCCACCGAATCGCCGACGCGCCGCGCCTGGAAATAGGCGATGGGCAGCGCCAGCAGATGCCGGAACAGCCGCGCCCCGAGTTCGACGTCGATCCGGTTGGTGGTGTGCGCGAACAGATAGGTGCGCAGGATGCCGAGCACCGTCTCGAACACGGCGATGGCCACGAGCCCCATCACCAGCACGTCGAGCGTGCGCATGCTCTGGTGCACCAGAACCTTGTCGATCACCACCTGGAAGAACAGCGGCGAGACCAGCGCCAGGAGTTGGAGGAAGAACGAGGCGACCAGCACCTCGCCCAGCAGGAACCGGTACTTGTGGATTGCGCCGAAGAACCAGGTGATGTCGAAGCGGCGGGTCAGGTCGGTGAGCGAGCTGCGCTTCGTCATCAGCACGAGCTGGCCGCTCCAGACCCGCTCCAATTCCTCGCGCGTCATCATCGCCGGCCGGGCGCGATCCGGCGCCTGCACCAGGATCTCGCTCTCGCCCACCTTGCCGAGCAGCAGGAAGCTGCCGTCATTGAGCGTGGCGACGGCCGGCAGCGGCGTCTTCGCCAGACGGCTCCAATTGCTGCGGACCGCCCGTGCCTTCAGCCCGAACTGCTGGGCGCCGCGAATCATCTCGGCGACGCCGATCGGCCGGGCGCCGAACTGATGGCGGACCTGCTCGGGATCGACCCCGAACCCGTGGAACCCCAGCATCATGACCAGCGCGATCAGCCCGGGATCGTGGGGGATCCCGGGTTCGGACGAGCAGGCCACCTCGTTGCTGTCAGTCACTGCGGCGTGCCTCGTCCTCCGGGTTCGGCAGGCGACGGTGCGGCCCGCAAGGCCGCACCGTCTCGATCCAGGCCGGCGATCGCCGCGGCGGGCGATGCCTCCGGTGCGTCACCTGTGCTGCGACTGGGTAATCTGGATCAGGCTCTCCGAGGCCCGGTCCTGCGACGCGGTCCGGCTCTGGAAGGCGCCAGCCGTGTCGAAGCTCGACGCCGCGTACTGGTTCAGCAAAGCGAGGCGCGAGCGGCCGGTGCCGGCGCTGGCCGCCGACGTGGTGTCCGATGACGTCGTGTCGGACGAATAGCCCAGCGTGGTGGGGGTGCCGAGCAGGCGGCTGCTGGTGCCGGAGGACGTGGTGGTGCGGGTACTGTCGCCGGACGAAGTGACGGACGGGCTGCTGCGCGACGACCCGAGAGAGGTTCGCCGCGTCGAGGAGCCGCCGCCGGACGACGACGTGCCGGAGTCGGTGTCGGTGGCCGATGAGCCGTTGCGGCGGCCGAAGCTCGTGGAGCCCGAGCCGGAATTCCGCCGGGTGCCGGAGCCGTTGGTGCCGGTACCGGTGCCCGAGCCGGCATCGGTGGAGCCGCTGTCCGAGCCCGAGTCGGTGGAGCCGGGGTTCGTGGTCACGGTGCCGCCGGTGCCCGTGCCGGTCGAGCTGCCGGTGCTGCCGCCCGACGTGGTGACGGGGTTGTCGGCCAGATTGATGCCGTCGAGCTCCAGCTCGGCGACGTAGCTTCCGATTCCGGCCTTGGCCGCCTTGGCGTGAACGTCGGCGACCTTGGTCGCGTTGCCGGCCACATATTCGATGGCGACCACCGGCTTTCCGGCATTGGTCGCGTATTTCAGCAGATCGAGCGAGTACTGGGTATCAGCGGCCGCAATCTTGTTGCTGCCGTCGAAGTCGTAGAACAGGTTTTCTTTGAACAAGCCGTCGACGGCCTTGACGTAGCTCGCGTCCGTCAGCAGACCCTCGCCGCCATTGACCCAGACCTTGAAGTCGGGATCCAGGCTCTTGGCGTAAGCTGACAGCTCCTTGACGAGAGACTTCATCGCGCCGGCGGCATCGCCGCCCGGGGCATTCTTCTTCGCCCAGGCCATCTCGTATTCGTCGATGACGTCGAAATAGACGCCGTCATAGCCAGCCTGGACCATCCGGGCGATTTCCGCCTTGGCGACCGACTTCCACTCCGTCGACCAATAGGCGACTTGGTAATTGCCAGCCCAATCGGGATCGACCGGACCCAATACGGACTTGGGCAGGGATTTGAAGTAGCTGCGATAATTTTCCGCCTCTCCGAGACAGAAATATCCAAGAACGTCACCGGCGCCGGCCGTCATCTTGGCGACGTCTGCTTTGGAAAAAGCAGTCCCATTGTCGTTGTATGTTTCAACGACTTTTACATCAAACGGCGCAGATGCCACCTCGGACGGTACGACACCTTGCAGAACGTACATGCCTGTCACTGCCATAACGGAGGCTCCCTCAAACAATGGCACTCAAGCGTCGCCGACACCTAGGGCAAAATTATCTTCGTATAATGTCAAAAGTATGCCTATGAATGTCGAAAATAATAAAACCGCCAAGTGCCGCATCAATAAACAATGTAGCGGTATACGGTTGTTAACTGTGTTAACCATAATGTATTTCGAAATAGCTTGAAAAATGAGTTTGGTGATCGTGCGAGTCGCTATTTGATCGTCTGCCTCTGCGGTCGCTCGAAGTCGTGATGATATTTCAGAGTCATGAGCGAGTCGCTATCGGATCCAGCAAGAGAACTGGCAGTCAACAGGGATCTCGCATGTGCGTGAGTCCTTGACATCGCAGGGTATCGTTGAGAAATGCGGACGCGGATGCTTACGCACGGTGAGCGAGATCCTGGCAGAAATGCTGGCAAGACGCAGCAGGCCGCCGATCGACATGACCGACGGCCTCCACGCCGCGCGGACTGCGCGACAAATCGTTCATTCATCTTTGTGTCGACGCTGTTCGCCGACAGAACCGCGAAACCCGAATCTCGAGGCGAAGCCCCCGAAACTGAAATCCGCCAAGCCGCGCCGGGTGGATGGCGTCCCTGGGGACGGGGATTCCCAAGACGGCAACTCCGTCGACCGCCACTCCCAGACCGGCCCGGTGCCGGCGGACTGGCAGGCGACGTTGCAACGCGCGTTTGCAACGGAAGCTTGTCCACAACAAAAGCGGCCGGATCGCGTCATGCCGTCAGTTGCCGCCTGACGGCAATTTTGCCCTCCATTGACGCCTCGCAGCGTCCGCTCGCACGCCCAGGCCGACTGCGGGTCGCCGACACCACGCCGCGCAGCCGACAGTCTCCTCTCGGGGCGCCGCTCCGGCGGGCCGAAGCTCTCACGCGCACCCTGCGCGGGCCGACTTTCCTGCATGGAATCTACGTCTGTGACGATAGGTAACTCAAGTATCCATAGTCTGATCCAGGTCAGACTTCGCGGAATTAACGTTGATTGCGATCGGTCCCATCTGAAGGGCAAGTCTGATTTGGGTCAGACATTAGGAATAGCCCGGTCATAGTCGCTTTGATACAATCATTTCTTGTAGAACATTGTAAGTTAACGAAAAATTAACCACCACAACACAGCGCAATCAAGACATATCTGACGAAAGCAAGTGAGGCGCCTTTGGGTGAAGGCGTGTGGGTTGGTTGCGGCGTCTGAAGAAGAGGAGCGGGAATAATGCTCGATTTTTATCCGCGCAGCCTATCGGGCCGGGGAGCGCTCGTTGGGAGCGCTGCGGCACTTGCAATCTTCGCGGTCATCGTCGGCGTTGGCGAGAGCGGAAAGGCACAGGAGTACAGTGCCGGCACGGACGATCGACCGACCTCGTCGATTCCCGCCTCCCGCTCGGACGCTGAGTCTCTCGGCGGTTCGACCGTGGCGATCGGCGACCGACTCAAGATCTCGTTCTTCGAGACGATGGACGTTCCCGCGAACGGCGCGTCGGATGCCGGCGCGCGGTCGGCGCTGCGCACATTCTATCAGCGCATGGATTTCTCCGGCGAGTATGCGGTCGAGGTGGACGGCTCGATCTCGTTTCCGCGGCTCGGGCGATTCGTCGTGCAGGACCGCCGGCTCGACGAGGTGCAGCGCGATCTGGTGAAGGCGTTCTCCAAGGCGATGGGCCGCGGCGCCGATGTCAACATCACCATCGTCGACCGGGCGCCGGTCTATGTGGTGGGACCGCTCCGCAAGCCCGGCGCCTACAAGCACACGCCCGGAATGACGGCGCTTCAGGCGATCGCGCTTGCCGGTGGCCTCGACAGGCTGGGTTTCATGGGCGCGGACAAGGGCGACCGCGTCCAGGAGTTCGAGAAGCTTCGCCGGGCGGCGGACCAGTTGAAGCGGCTTCTTGCGCGCCAGGCCGTGCTGGAATCGGAACGCGATGGCGGCGTGCCGCGTCCGCCCGCACAGCTTCTGTCGCTGGTCGGCGAGAATGATGCGCGGCTCGCACTGTCGGCGGAGATGGCGGCGAGCCAGCTCGACCGCGTCAAGCATCAGCAGCGCGTGGACGAGGCGACGGCGGCCATCAAGTCGGCGCAGAACGAGATCGAGGCGCTCGAGCGCAAGTCGGCGCAGATCGAGAAGCAGAAGGAGCTTCGGCTCGAGCGGATCGACACCATCATGAAGCTCAAGGAGCGGGCGATGGTGTCGAGCAACACGCTCGTGACGCTGCGCACCGAACTGTCGGACATCGAGGTCCGCTGGCAGGACCACCTGCTTGCGGTGCTGCACGCCAAGAGTCGCCTGGAGCAGGCCGAGCGCGCCAAGGCCGGTCTCGCGGCCGAGCGGACGGCGATTCTCACCAAGTCGATCGCCGAAGTGAAGCAGTCCATCGGCGACGTGCAGATCTCGGTGATGGCTTCCGCCGACATGCTTCCGGGCGTGCTCGACAAGGCCAAGCGGCTGGTAGCCATGACGTTCGGAAGCAAGCCGCCGAGCCACTCGATCGTCCGGCAGACGAAGGACGGCCCGAAGGTCGTGTCCGCCACCGACACGACGGTGCTGATGCCGGGCGACGTGCTGAAGGTCGGCGAAGACGAGGACGCGATCCTGCCCGAACAGCCGGTCGCGAATCTTTTGAAGCAAGGTTTCTAGCGCTTTCCCCCTTTTCAGGTCGGATGGGGACGCAGTCCCCATCCGAGGCCTGTCGCCGCCTGTCCACCGTCGGCGAGCGGGTCACGAAGGGCGCTTCGCCCTCACGGCCGGATATTGCCCGAAGCCAGCCGTGCCCGAGATGCACAGACCACGCCGCAGCGCCGCTCGGGCCGGCCAGTTTGAGACCGTGGTGGACATTCATTCCCGGAATGATCGCGAAACGATCACGTCGTTAATCTCGGAGGTTGAGTTATGTCCGGCACGGTCGGAAGCGTCACGCTTGATGGGGCTCTCTCGGATTGGACTGCGAGTGATCGGATCGATACCGGCAACGCGAATCCGGACTACGAGGTCTACGGCAAGGTCGCAGGCGACAGCTACGTGTTCGCGATCAAGGCCCCGAGCAGCACCACGATCGGAAATGGTACCACGACGTGGCTCAACACCGATCAGGACGCAGCCACCGGCTACCAGATCTGGAACTGGGCCGGCGGCGTCGAGTACAAGGTGGAATTCAGCGACAGCACGCTGACGCTCTATTCGGTCGACGCTTCCGGCACGGCCTCCGCCATCCAGGTTCTCGACTACGGGCTGAGCGCGGACGGCACCACCATCGAGTTCGCCGTTCCCAAGACTGCAATCGACAGCCCCGCCGGCCTCAGGGCGCTGATCGACGTCAACGACGTGACCTTCCTGCCGGGAAACTATGCGACCTCCTATTCGGTAACCGACACCAGCACCCTGCCGGTGCGCACCGACACCACCACCAAGATCGCGATCGTCTATTCGGAAACGACTGCCGCCAACTATTTCGGGCTGGGTGGTGACGCTGCTGTGACGGCCTACACTCAGCTGTTCCTGGCGGCGCAGAACCAGGCGGCGATGGCCGGGGTTCCGTTCGATGTGATCACCGAGTCCGACCTCAAGGATCTGTCGAAGCTGGTCAACTACGACGCCATCGTGTTCCCGTCATTCGAGAACGTGAAGGAAGCGGACGTCGCGGCAATCACCGAAACGCTGACGCTGCTGGCTGAGAATTACGACGTCAGCCTGATCACCGCCGGCAACTTCATGACTAATGACGCGACTGGCGCCGCGCTGTCTGACGCCTATGCGCGCATGGCGCAGTTCTTCGATCTCGCGCCGCAGGACGGCGGCTTCCTGGGCGCGACGCAGGTGACGGTCAATTCGTCCGGCACGGGCTTCGATGGCGTCGGCGGCTACACGGCCGGTGAAACCATCAACACCTATGCCAACAGCGGCGGTGTCGGTTGGCAGGCCTTCACCGACGCCACGCCGGACACCGCGTCGATTTCCGTGATCGCCACCCAGACGGTGAGCGGCACGGGCGCCGGGACCTATGACGCCATCGTCACCAGCAACGCCAATGGCGATCGTAACGTCCACTTCTCGACCACGGCGCTGCTCGGCGACAACAACCAGCTGTCGCAGGCGATCCAGTATGCGGTCGGTGGGTCGAGCGGCCCCACCGTCGGGCTGCAGCTCACCCGCCAGGACTCGATCTTCGCCTCGCGGACCGACATGGACCAGTCGCAGTTCGCGAATGAGGTGAACCCGACCGACGGCAGCGCCGGCATTTACGACCTTCTGCTTCCGATCGTCACGGCGTGGAAGGCCGAATACAATTTCGTCAGCTCATACTACATCAACATCGGCGACAATCAGGGGGAGAGCGGATACACGAATTGGGCCGTGTCGCTGCCCTACTATGAGCAGCTTCTGGCGCTGGGCGGCGAGATCGGCAGCCACTCGCTCACCCATCTCTTGAATCTCGATCCCGCCGAGGACACCCGGATCCTGACCACCGGCACGGGGCCGGGCAGCTTCGAGTATGAGTTCGGCCAGTCGCGCGATGCCATCCTGCAGCACCTGACGGCGCTCACCAGCATCGGCGCGGCGGTTCCGGGCGCGACCGAATACGCCAGCACCGCCGAGCAGATCCTGCAGTACTACAGCTATCTGTCGGGCGGCTATTCGAGCTACGGCGCCGGCTATCCCGGCGCGTTCGGCTATCTGTCGCCCGCCGACGCCGCGACAGGCAAGGTCTATCTCGCCCCGAACATGAAGTTCGACTTTACGCTCGTCGGATATCAACACTACACGCCCGAAGCCGCGCTCGCCGAGTGGATCAGCGAGTTCAACAGCCTGACCAGCCACGCCGAGGCGGCGGTCATCGTCTGGCCCTGGCACGATTACGGTCCGACGAACTGGCAGGGCGGCGGCTACACCGAGGCGATGTTCACCGATTTCATCGCCTACGTGTACAATTCCGGCGCGGAATTCGTGACGCTCGCGGATCTGGCGAACCGCATCGCGACGTTCGAGAAGTCGAGCATCAGCTACTCGGTGTCGGGCGATACGATCACCGCGACGGTGACCTCCGCCGACGCTGGCAAGTTCGCGCTGGACCTCGACAATCTCAGCGGCAAGGTGATCGCCAGCGTCGCCGGCTGGTACGCCTACGACGACGACAGCGTGTTCACGCCGACGCTCGGCGGCGCCACGGCCACCTACACCATCAATCTCGGCACCACCGCTGCCGACGTGACCCACATCACCGCGCTGCCGATGCGCGCGGATCTGGTCTCTGTCAGCGGCGACGGCGTCAACCTGTCCTTCTCGCTGGTCGGCGAGGGCAAGCTGACGGTCGATCTCGGCGGCACGGCGGGCCGGACGCTGAGCGTCAGCGGCGCGACGGTGGTGAGCCAGACGGGCGACATCCTGGTGCTGGATGTCGGCGGCAGCGGCACGCATACGGTGAACATCATCCAGGACGCCGCGCCCACCATCACCTCGCTCGGCGGCGGCGACACCGCCACGGCCAGCGTGGCCGAGAACGGCAAAGTCGTTGCGGCGCTCACCGCGACCGACCCGGACCTGGGACTGGCGCTGAACCCGCAGACGCTGACCTTCTCGATCGTCGGCGGCGAGGATGCGGCGCTGTTCGAGATCGTCGAGGGCAATCTGGTGTTCAAGGCGGCGCCCGACTACGAGGCGCTGCCGGCGGATGCCGGCGCGACGCAGGGCTATCAGGTCACGGTCCAGGTGTCGGATGGCAAGGGCTTCGTCGACACGCAGACCATCACGGTGAACGTGACCGACGTCAATGACGTCGCGCCGACCATCACCACGGCGGCGACACAGTCTGTGGCCGAGAACACGACCTTCGTCGCGGCGCTGACATCGACCGATATCGACACGGTCGGCACCAGCCCGGCGACCTTCTCGATCACCGGCGGCGCCGACGCCGCCGTGTTCAGCATCGTCGACGGCAATCTGGTGTTCAATTCGGCGCCGGATTACGAGACCGGCCCGCACAGCTATGAGGTGCAGGTCACGGCGAGCGACGGCACGAACGCCACCGTCCAGACGATCAGCGTCGCCGTGACCGACGTCAACGAACCGCCGACCGTCACCATGGTGGAAGCGCAGTCGGTGGCCGAGAACACCAGCGTCGTCGCGGCGCTCACCGCCACCGATCCCGACCAGGGGCAGACGCTGAGCTTCTCGATCGCCGGTGGCGAGGACGCCGACCTGTTCGAGATCGTCGGTGGCAATCTGGTGTTCAAGACGGCGCCGAACTTCGAGGCGCTGCCGGCGGCCGGCGCGACGCAGGGCTATCAGGTCACGGTCCAGGTGTCGGACGGCAAGGGCGGAACCGACACGCGCACCATCACGGTGGACGTGACCGACGTCAACGAAGCGCCGACCGTCACCATGGCGGAAACGCAGTCGGTGGCCGAGAACACGAGCGTCGTCGCGGCGCTCACCGCCACCGATCCCGACCAGGGGCAGACGCTGAGCTTCTCGATCGCCGGTGGCGAGGATGCGGCGCTGTTCGACATCGTCGACGGCAATCTGGTGTTCAAGTCGGCGCCCGACTACGAGGGGCTGCCGGCGGCCGGCTCCACCGCCGGCTATCAGGTCACCGTCCAGGCGTCCGATGGCCTGGGGGGCACCGACACGCAGGACATCACGGTCAATGTGACCGACCTCAACGACGTGGCGCCGACCATCACCACGGCGGCGGCGCAGGCGACGGCTGAGAACACCACCTTCGTCGCGGCGCTGACCTCGACCGATCCCGACACCGTCGGCATCAAACCGGCGACCTTCACCATCACCGGCGGCGCCGATGCCGATCTGTTCAAGATCGTCGGTGGCAATCTCGTGTTCAAGGCGGCGCCGAATTACGAGACCGATCCGCACAGCTATGAGGTGCAGGTCACGGCGAGCGACGGCGCGAACACCACCGCCCAGACGATCACCGTCACGCTCACCGACGTCAATGAGCTGCCGGCCATCACCACGGCGGCGGCGCAGTCGGTGACCGAGAATACGAAGATCATCACGGCGCTCACCGCCACCGATCCCGACCAGGGGCAGACGCTCTCCTTCGCGATCACCGGCGGCGAGGATGCGGCGCTGTTCGAGATCGTCGACGGCAATCTGGTGTTCAAGTCGGCGCCGGACTTCGAGACGCTGCCGGCGGCAGGCCCGACGCCAGGCTATCAGGTGACTGTGGAGGTGTCCGACGGCCAGGGCGGCACCGACACGCGCACCATCTCGGTGGACGTGACCGACCTCAACGATGTGGTGCCGGTCATCACCACGGCGGAAACGCAGTCGGTGGCCGAGTCCCGGACGTTCGTCGCGGCGCTGGCCTCGACCGATCCCGACACCGTGGGCACCAACCCGGCGATCTTCACCGTCACCGGCGGCGCCGATGCGGACCTGTTCGAGATCGTCGGCGGCAATCTGGTGTTCAAGACGGCGCCGGACTTCGAGACCGATCCGCACAGCTATGTGGTCGAGGTCACGGCGGACGATGGCGTGAACGCGATCGCCAAGACCATCAACGTCGTGCTCACCGACATCAACGACAACGCGCCGATCATCGGCCCGAACGATCCGTCCGGCGACCTCGCGGTCAACGTGGCGGAGAATTCGACCGTCGTGGCGACGCTGATGGCAACAGACGCCGACACGGTCGACGACACGCCGGCAACCTTCTCGATCAGCGGCGGCGCCGATGCGGACCTGTTCGAGATCGTCGACGGCAGTCTGGTGTTCAAGCAGGCGCCGGACTACGAGACCCCCGCCGACGCCGACCATGACAACGTCTATGTCGTCGAGGTGTCCGCCTCGGATGGCGTCAATTCCAGTGTCCGGACGCTCGCGGTTTCGGTGACGAACATCGTCGGCGTGACGATCAACGGAACGTCGGCGGCCAACGTCATCAATGGCAAGACCCCGGTCGCCGGCCAGCCGATGCCGACCGACGAGGAAGACGAAATCAATGGCGGCAGCGGCAACGACACCATCTTCGGCCTCGGCGGCAACGACATCCTGAATGGCGGCACGGGCGCCGACACGATGACCGGCGGCACCGGCAACGACACCTATGTGGTCGACAATGCCAAGGACGTGGTCGATGAGACGGACGGTGACGGAACCGATCTCGTGCTCTCGTCGGTGACGTTCAGCCTGTCGGATGCTCTTCGTGCCAAGGGCGACATCGAGAATCTGACGCTGACCGGCAAGGGTAAGATCAACGGCACGGGCAACACCCTGGCCAACATCATCATCGGCAATGTCAGCAACAACGTGCTGGCCGGCCTTGGCGGCGCCGACCACATGGACGGCGGCCTCGGCACCGACACCGCGAGCTATGCGGCGTCAGGCGCGGGCGTCAATGTCAGCCTGATGACTGGGGCAGCCAGCGGCGGCGATGCCGAGGGCGATACCCTTGTCAGCATCGAATACCTCACCGGTTCGGCGTTCAACGACACGCTGGAGGGCGATGGCGGCACCAACTACCTGGTGGGTGGCCTCGGCATCGACACCGTCTCCTACGCGAATGCCACGGCCGGCGTGACGGTGAGCCTTGCGTCGACAAAATGGCAGAACACGATCGGCGCCGGCCGCGACCTGCTCTCCGGCTTCGAGAATCTCACCGGTTCTGCATTCGATGACAAGCTGACGGGTAGCAAGGCTGCCAACGTTCTGGTCGGCGGCGCCGGCAACGACGTCCTCAATGGCTGGGTTGGAGCCGACACGATGATCGGCGGCGCCGGCAACGACACCTACGTGGTCGACAATGCCGGGGATGTGGTCGATGAGTCCGGCGGCGACGGCATCGATCTGGTGCAGTCGTCGGTGACCTTCAGCCTGTCGGATGGCGTCCATGCCATCGGCGACATCGAGAACCTGACGCTGACCGGCAAGGCGAAGATCGACGGCACGGGCAACGCTCTGGCCAACGTCATCATCGGCAATGCCGGCGCCAACGTGCTGACCGGCCTGGGCGGCGACGACACGCTCAATGGTGGGGCGGGGGCCGACACGATGATCGGCGGCACCGGCAACGACACCTATGTGGTCGACAATGCCAAGGACGTGGTCGACGAGACCGGAGGCGACGGCATCGATCTCGTGCAGTCGTCGGTGACGTTCAGCCTGTCGGATGCTCTTCGTGCCAAGGGCGATATCGAGAACCTGACGCTGACCGGCAAGGCGAGCATCAATGGCACGGGCAATGCGCTCGACAACCAGATCACCGGCAACATCGGCAACAACGTGCTGGCCGGTCTTGGCGGCGCCGACCATCTGGATGGCGGCCTTGGCATCGACACCGCGAGCTATGCGGCCTCAAGCGCGGGCGTCACTGTCAGCCTGATGACGGGGCAGGGCAGCGGCGGCGATGCCGAGGGCGACACCCTCGTCAACATCGAATACCTCACCGGTTCGGCGTTCAACGACACGCTGGAAGGCGATGGCGGCACCAACTACCTGGTGGGCGGCCTCGGCATCGACACCGTCTCCTACGCGAATGCCACGGCCGGCGTCACGGTGAATCTCGCCTCGACGAAATGGCAGAACACGGGGGGCGCCGGCCGCGACCTGCTCTCCGGCTTCGAGAACGTGATTGGGTCGGACTATGCCGACACGCTCATCGGAACGAAGGGCGACAACGTGATCGCAGGCGGCGGCGGTGACGACAGGCTGACCGGCGGGGCAGGGGCCGATACGTTCGTGTTCGACTTCCCCTCGGACGGCGTCGACACCATCACCGACTTCGTCTCGGGCACCGATCGCCTGCAGTTCTCCGCGGACGGGTTCGGCGGTGGCCTCACTCCCGGCGAAACCGTGGCGCTGGTGACCGCGGCCAACATCGCTTCGGCGATGAATGCGGACGGTGGCGGCTACTTCATCTTCGCCAACGCCGGCGCCGACGCCGGGACTCTCTATTGGGATGAGAATGGTGGGGAGGGCAGCGACGCGGTGGCGATCGCCAAGATCTCGCCGACCGGCGTGCTCGTGCCGTCGGACTTCCACATCGTGTGACCGCGCCGCAGGCGGACGGCGCCGAGGTGTCGCAGGGCAGGGTGACGCCGTCACCCGCCCTGCAGCCCTCCGCTCTAAGTTTCTGGTTTGTCGCATTTTCTTTCGCACAACCGGTATCCACTTGTGCGGAAAATGCTCTGGCCGGCAGCGGATGACCCTCTGCCGGTGCCGGCGAAGCCACTCCGACCGAGGAGGCCGTGATGCAGTCCTTTATCGGTGTTCCGTCTTCTGCCGCCGCCAGGGCGGACGCCCATCCGGCCGTCGCCGCTGCCCTCTCGAGCTGCCGCCGCGCCTTCTGGAGCGTCGCGCTGTTCTCGGCGGTCGTGAACCTGTTGATGCTGACCGGCCCGCTCTACATGCTGCAGGTCTACGACCGGGTTCTGGTGAGCCGCAGCGTGCCGACCCTGGTCGCCCTCACGGTGCTGCTGGTCGGGGCCTATGCCTTCCAGGGCATGCTCGACATCATTCGCTCCCGGGTGGTGCTGCGCATCGGCGCGCTGTTCGAGCGGCAGGTCGGCGGCGAGGTTCATGCCGCCGTGGTCCGGCTCGCGGTCGGTGCCGGCCGCTCCGGCGAGGCGCTTCAGCCGGTGCGCGACCTTGACCAGATCCGCGCCTTCATGACCGGCGCCGGGCCGATCGCGATCGTCGATCTGCCCTGGATGCCGATCTTCCTCGGTGTCTGCTTCCTCATTCACCCGGCTCTTGGCCTGCTGTCGCTTGCCGCCGCCGCCATGCTGGTCGGCGCCACCGTGCTCACCGCCCGCAAGACGCGCGAGTTCGGTTCGACGGTGGCACGCGACACCGGCGCCCGGCAGACGCTCGTCGAGGCGACGCGCCGCAATGCCGAAAGCGCGCTCGCCATGGGCATGAGCGAGGATCTCAGGAGCCGCTGGATCAGCGCCAGCCAGACCTACCTCACCGCCATGGGCCGCGCGACCGATGCCGTGTCGTCCTATGGCAGCGTCACCAAGGTGCTGCGGCTGCTGGCGCAGTCGGCGATTCTCGGTCTTGGCGCCTATCTGGTGATCCGGAACGAGTTGAGCGCGGGTGCGATGATCGCGGCGTCGATCATGATGGGGCGCGCGCTGGCGCCGGTCGAATCGGCGATTGCCAACTGGCGCGGCTTTCAGCAGGCGCGCGACTCGGTGCGGCGGCTCAGCCAGGCGCTGGCCCGCACCGCGGTTCCGCGCCCCGCCACCGAGTTGCCGCCACCGGCCCATGAGCTGGCCGTCGAGCAGGTGACGGTCGTTGCGCCCGGCACCGCCCGGCCGATCGTCACCAACATCGCCTTCGCGCTGTCGGCCGGCGACGCGCTCGGCGTGATCGGACCGAGCGGAACGGGCAAGACGTCGCTGGTGCGCACGCTGGTCGGCGTGTGGCCGGCGGCGCGCGGCGTCATCCGTCTCGACGGCGCGGCCCTCGACCAATGGGACATGACACGCCTGGGCCGGCACGTCGGCTATCTGTCGCAGACGGTGGACCTGTTCGACGGCACGGTGGCCGAGAACATCGCCCGCATGGGTCTTGCGCCCGACAGCGCGGCCGTGCTGCGGGCCGCCAAGGCCGCCGGCGCCCACGAGATGATCCTGCATCTGCCGGATGGCTACGACACCCGCATCGGCGATGGCGGCGCAGTGCTGTCGGGCGGACAGCGCCAGCGCGTGGCGCTCGCCCGGGCGCTGTTCGGCGACCCCTTCCTGGTGGTGCTGGACGAGCCGAACTCCAACCTCGACACCGAGGGCGAAGCGGCGCTGCAGGCTGCGATCGGCGACATGCGGGCGCGCGGCCGGATCGTCATCATGGTCGCCCAGCGGCCCTCCATGCTCACCCATTGCAACAAGCTGCTCTATCTCGCCGCCGGCGCGCAGCAGGCGTTCGGCCGCACCGAGGACGTGCTCAATCGCGTCATGGCGAAGGCGGCCGAGCCGGCCGGCACGCCGCCGTTGCGGGTGGTCGGCTAGAGCATTCTCCGCAAAAGTGGGAACCGGTTTTGCGGAAGAGAATTCGATAATTCAATGACTTGGCGTTCATTTCGGTCAACAGGACCGGCGGGACGCCTCAGGGCTCTGGCGGATCAGGACGGGGTCGAGAGTGGACAAGATGTCGGATACGGACACCGGGGATCTGCGCGCGACGATCCGGCGGCTGAACGTCGTCGGCTTCATCGGCATCGCGCTGATGGTTGGCGGCATCGGAAGCTGGGCGGCCACCAGCGAGCTGTCCGGCGCAGTCGTCGGCCCAGGCACGATCGTTGTCGAATCGAACGTCAAGAAGGTCCAGCATCCGAGCGGCGGCGTGGTCGGCGAGATCCTCGTCAAGGACGGCAGCCAGGTCGAGACCGGCCAGCTTCTGATGCGGCTGGACGAGACGGTGACACGGGCGACGCTGGGTGTGGTGCGCTCGCAGCTTGACGAGTTCACCGTGCGTCAGGCCCGCCTTAATGCGGAGAACGAGGACCGCCAGGAGATCGCCTTTCCCGCAAGCCTGCTGGCCCGCAGCGGCGAGCCGGCGGTGACGCTGGCGCTGGAGAGCGAGCGGCGTCTGATGGAATCCCGCCGCGAATCCCGCGAGGGCCAGCGCGCGCAGCTGCGCGAGCGGATCGGCCAGACCAGGGAGGAGATCGCCGGCCTGACCGGCCAGCGCGAGGCCAAGGACAGGGAGCTGGCGCTGATCCGCGAGGAGCTCGCGGGCGTCGGGGAACTCTACAAGAAGAACCTCGTGAGCATTCAGCGGCTGATGCAGCTCCGGCGCGAGGAAACCCGCGTCAGCGGCGAGCGCAACCAGCTCGTCACCGACAGCGCCCGCGCCAAGGCCAAGATCAGCGAGATCGAACTGCAGATCCTGCAGCTCGATCAGGATTTCCGCACCCAGGTGCTGCGCGAACTGCGTGAGGTCCAGGGCAAGATCGCCGAACTGACCGAGCGCGTCGCCGCCGCCGAGGACATGCTGAAGCGCGTCGAGATCCGGGCGCCGCAGCGCGGCGTGGTCTATCAGATGTCCGTCCATACGGTGGGTGGCGTCGTCAGCCCGGGCGAGACGCTCATGCTGATCGTGCCGCGCGCGGACGAACTGGTGGTCGAGGCGAGGATCGCCCCGTCCGACATCGACCAAGTGTCCATCGCGTCCGCCACGCTGGTGCGCATCCTGGCCGGCAACCAGCGCACCACGCCCCAGCTTCAGGGCGAGGTGACCTGGGTCGCCGCCGACCTGACGAAGGACCAGCAGACCGGCCAGAGCCACTATCTCGTCCGCGTCACGCTGCCTGCATCCGAGGTGGCGAAGCTCGGAGAGCTGAAGCTGGTGCCGGGCATGCCCGCCGAGGTGTTCGTGCAGACCGGCGAGCGCACGGCGCTGCAGTATCTGATGAAACCATTGCACGAGCAGATCGCCCGGACGTTCATCGAACGGTGACGGGAGCGCCGGCCCCGGCGATGGCGTTCACCGCCGGCCGGGGCGGCATCCTTGCGGGATGGCAGGGTAGCAGGCCCAAAATCGTTCGCCCCCGTCGGGCATACGAACCGGCAGGATGCTCCAGGTTCTTGACGAGCCGCCCGCGTTCGGCAAAACCAGGAACCACTTCTACGGGAAACGCGCGTGCGTGCGTCCTCCACCCGGGCGGTGCCGATGCGGAACTCGATGAGTTGCATATGAAGCCACTGACTGCACCGCCCCGGCGCCATGGCCCGGAAGGGGCCGCGGACGTGGGACGCCTGGACTGGGGCCGCCGTGCCCTGCTGTCGGGCGGGCTCTTGGCGTTGCTCGGGCTGCCGCGTGCGGCGGCGGCCAGTCCGCCGGCGATGGGGGCCGAGCCCAAGGAGCTGCTGACGACGGTCCGTGCCTGGGGCGCCCAGTACCGGAACGTCGATGTGGCGGCGATCGCCGAGTCCGATCTCGATCTGATCGTTGTCGATCCGAGGCCGAAGGACACCGAGCAGGCCTTCATCAGCCGCAGCGCGTGCGACCGGCTGCGCGTCAAGCCCGACGGCCGGCGCCGGCTGGCGTTCGCCCGTCTCTGTGTCGGCGAGGCCAACGTCACTCGCTGGTATTGGCCGCAGGCTTGGCGGGATACGCCGCCGGCGTGGGCCGAGCGCGTTCATCCCACCCGGCCGGGGGTCCGCCAGGTCGAGTTCTGGCAGCCGGACTGGCAGTCGCTGGTGTTCTCCGGCGACGCCTCCATCCTCGATCTCATTCTCGAGGCGGGTTTCGACGGCGTGGTGCTCGACCATGTCGACGCGTTCATGGACTGGCCCGAGCGCCCGACTGCGCAGGACGACATGGTCACCCTGGCGACCCGTCTGGCCGAGAAGGCGCGGCGCGTCCGCCCCGGCTTCCTGCTGATGGCGCAGAACGCCGAGAGCCTGATGACCCGGCCGGATTATCTGGCGTTGATCGACGCCCACAACAAGGAAAGCCTGCTCACCGGGCTGGAGGGCTATGGCCGCTACAACATGCCCGAGGACGTGGCCTGGAGCATGTCCTATCTGCGTCAGGCAGCGGATGCCGGCGTGCGGATGTTTGCCACCGAATACCTGACCGAGCCGGCCACCATCGATCGCGTCCGCCGGCAGCTTCGCGCCTGGAACTTCGTTCCGTTCTTCGCCAGCCCGGCGCTCGACCGTCTTCCGTCGTCCGAAGAGAAGGGGGGATGATACGGTTTCCGGCCTGCAGGGCCGGAGAATCGTATGCCGTTCGCCGAAAATCCCCTTTTCGAACAAGGATTTTCGGCGAGATCGTTTCCGGGATCTCGAAGGGATCGTCCGGAAACCGAGTGACCGGACCCGCGCACCGTGACGGCGCCACCGATCACCCCGCGCGGCGCGCCGCCAGGGTGCGTTCCCAGGCCAGCGCCTGACCGACGATGGCGGTGAGGTCGTCGAACTTCGGCCGCCAGCCGATCTCGGCGCGGATGCGATCGGCACCGGCGACGATCGCCGCCGGGTCGCCCGGCCGCCGCGGCCCCAGCGTCACCGGGAAATCGACGCCCGAGACCCGCTTCACCGTCTCGATCACCTCCAGCACCGAATAGCCGCGGCCATAGCCGCAGTTCAGCGTCAGATTGGCGCCGCCTTTGCGCAGATGGCGCAGCGCGTCGAGATGGGCGGCGGCGAGGTCGCTGACCTGGATGTAGTCGCGCACGCCGGTACCGTCGGGGGTCGGAAAATCGGTGCCGAACACCGAAACCCCCGGCCGCAGCCCCAGTACCGCCTCGCAGCACACCTTGATGAGGTGGGTGGCGTTCGGCGTCGACTGCCCCGAGCGGCCGTCCGGATCGGCGCCGGCGACGTTGAAATAGCGCAGCACGACATAAGCGAGGCCGTGGGCCTTCGCCGTGTCGGCGAGCATCAGCTCGCTCATCAGCTTGGAGGTTCCGTAGGGCGATTCCGGGTGCGGCCGGGCGTCCTCGGTCACCGGATTGTGCTCGGGCGTGCCGTAGACCGCCGCGGTCGAGGAGAAGATGACGTGCTTCACCCCGGCGGCCACGGCGGCGGCGAACAGCGCCCGCGTCTTCACCGTGTTGGCGAGGTAATAGCCCAGCGGGTCGGCGACCGACTCCGGCACCACGATCTTGGCGGCGAAATGGGCGATGGACTCGATGCCGCGCGCCTTCACGATGCGCTCGACCAGGTCCTGGTCCGACACGTCGCCGACGATCAGCTCGGCCGCGGGATGGACCGCCCAGCGGAAGCCGTTGGACAGATTGTCCAGCACCACGACCTTCTCGCCGGCATCGACAAGCGCCAGCACCATGTGGCTGCCGATATAGCCGGCGCCGCCCGTCACCAGAACCGTCATGCCGTCCTCCCTCCGCATCGGGGTCGCAACTACAGCACCGATGTTAGCGAAATCCCAACGTCAGGTGACAAATGCAAGACGGACCTTGTGTAACGCAGACCTTGTGCAGCACAGACCCTGTGCAAGACGAACTTTGTGCAGGAAGGACCTTGCCCCGGTCGGCCGCGCGAACAAGGTCTGTTGCGCCCGCATCCGCAATGAAAACGGGGCGCGGAGCGCCCCGTTCGAAACCGATGGAGGAACCGACCCCGGACGCTCAGCGCCGCCGGGCGATCTGCACGTAATCGCGCCGCGGCGCACCGGTGTAGAACTGGCGCGGACGGCCGATCTTCTGCTGCGGGTCCTCGATCATCTCCTTCCACTGGGCGATCCAGCCCACCGTGCGCGCCAGCGCGAACAGCACGGTGAACATCGAGGTCGGGAAGCCCATCGCCTTCAGCGTGATGCCCGAATAGAAGTCGATATTCGGATAGAGCTTCTTCTCGACGAAATAGTCGTCGTGCAGGGCGATCCGTTCCAGCTCCAGGGCGACGTCGAGCAGCGGGTCGTGCTTGATGCCGAGCTCGCCCAGCACCTCGTGGCAGGTGCGCTGCATGATCTTCGCGCGCGGATCGTAGTTCTTATAGACCCGGTGGCCGAAGCCCATCAGCCGGAACGGGTCGTTCTTGTCCTTGGCGCGCTTGATGTATTCGGGGATGCGGCTGACCGAGCCGATCTCGTTGAGCATCTTCAGCGCCGCCTCATTGGCGCCGCCGTGCGCCGGCCCCCACAGGCAGGCGATGCCTGCAGCGATGCAGGCGAACGGGTTGGCGCCCGACGAGCCGGCGAGCCGCACCGTCGAGGTCGAGGCGTTCTGCTCGTGGTCGGCGTGCAGGATGAAGATGCGATCCATGGCCCTGGCCAAGATCGGGTTGACCTTATAGTCCTCCGCCGGAACCGCGAAACACATCCGCAGGAAATTGGAGGAATAGTCGAGGTCGTTCTTGGGATATACGAAGGGCTGGCCGATCGTATATTTGTAGGCCATGGCCGCGATCGTCGGCATCTTGGCGATCATGCGGATCGAGGCGACCATCCGCTGGTGCGGATCGGAGATGTCGATCGAGTCGTGATAGAACGCCGACAGCGCGCCGACGCAGCCGACCATCACCGCCATCGGATGGGCGTCGCGGCGGAAGCCCTGGTAGAATCGAGCCATCTGCTCGTGCACCATGGTGTGGCGCGTGACGCGATAGTCGAAATCGGTCTTCTGCGCCGCGGTCGGCAGCTCGCCGTAGAGCAGCAGGTAGCAGGTTTCCAGGAAGTCGCCGTGCTCGGCGAGCTGCTCGATCGGGTAGCCGCGATAGAGCAGCACGCCCTCGTCGCCGTCGATATAGGTGATCTTGGATTCGCAGGCCGCCGTCGAGGTGAAGCCGGGATCGTAGGTGAACATCCCGGTCTGGCCGTAGAGCTTGCTGATATCGACGACCGAAGGCCCGATGCTCCCGGGCATCACCGGGAACTTCCAGGTCTTGTCGCCGACCGAAAACGTGCCGGTGTTGGTCTCAGTGGTCTTGGCGTCCATGGAACAGCCTTTCGCGAGTCAATTCATGCGGCGGCCGATGGTTTCCGCCGGGACGAGAACATCTCAAACTCTCGCGCGTCCGCCTCGACCGGCCGGCGCAGCGATCTCGCGCGAATGTCGCGCGGTCTCCGTCTCGCGCCGAGACCGACTTTCGAACAAGCCGAGCCTTGAGCGAGAGGCTTCACGCATATCGACGCTGTGTTCCCAACTGGCAGCGCTAAAGCATTTGTCCAGTCGCCGCAACCGAGTTGCCGTACGGGGAGCCGGGGCGCGTGCCGTCAGGCTTCGGCCGCGACGTGGCCCTGGTCGCGCATGCGGCCGACGCTCTCGGTCCGGCCGAGCACCACCAGCACGTCGAAAATGCCGGGCGACGTGGTCTTGCCGGTCAATGCGGCGCGCAGCGGCTGCGCCACCTGACCAAGCTTGAGGCCGGCATCCTCGGCGTGCGCCCGCACCGTCTGCTCCAGCGCTTCGGCCGACCACGGCTCCACCGCCTCGAACGCGTCGGCGAGTTTGGCGAGCAGCGCGCGGGCCTCGGGCGTCAGCAGCGCCTTCGCCTTGTCGTCGATCGGGATCGGCCGCTCGGCCAGCACGAACGCCGCACCGGTGATGAGGTCGATCAGCGTCTTGGCGCGATCCTTCAGCCCCGGCATCGCCGCCAGCAGTTTCGCGCGCAACGGCTCGTCCAGCTTCGCCGCCACCTCCGGCCCGCCCGGCAGATAGGGCAGGGCGTCTTCCAGCGCCGCCAGCAGCTCGGCATCGGCGGTGTTGCGCATGTAGTGGCCGTTCAGGCTCTCCAGCTTGGCGAAGTCGAAGCGCGCCGCCGAGCGGCCGATGCGCGCAACATCGAACGCCGCGATCATCTCCTCGGTGGAGAAGATCTCCTGGTCGCCATGGCTCCAGCCGAGGCGGACGAGATAGTTTCGCAGCGCCGCCGGCAGATAGCCCATGGCGCGGTAGGCATCGACGCCGAGCGCGCCATGGCGCTTGGAGAGCTTCGCGCCGTCCGGCCCGTGGATCAGCGGAATGTGCGCGAACGCCGGCACCGACCAGCCCATGGCGTCATAGATGTGCTTCTGGCGGGCGGCGTTGGTGAGGTGGTCGTCGCCGCGGATGACGTGGGTCACCGCCATGTCGTGATCGTCGACCACCACCGCCAGCATATAGGTGGGCGTGCCGTCCGAGCGCAGCAGCACGAGGTCGTCGAGATCCTTGTTCTGCCAGGCGACGCGGCCCTGCACGAGATCCTCGATCACCGTCTCGCCGTCGAGCGGCGCCTTGAGCCGGATCACCGGCTTGACGCCTTCCGGGGCCTCGGCCGGGTCGCGGTCGCGCCAGCGGCCGTCATAGAGCTTGGATCGCCCCTCGCGCCGGGCGGTCTCGCGCATCTCGGCCAGCTCCTCGGGGCTGGCATAGCAGCGATAGGCGCGGCCGGCGGCGAGCAGCGCCTCGGCCACCTCGCGGTGGCGCTGGGCGCGGGCGAACTGGTAGATCGTCTCGCCGTCCCAATCGATGCCGAGCCAGGACAGGCCGTCGAGAATGGCGTCGATGGCGGCCTGGGTCGAGCGTTCCCGGTCGGTGTCCTCGATCCTGAGCAGCATCCGGCCGCCCTTGGCGCGGGCATAGAGCCAGTTGAACAGCGCGGTGCGTGCTCCGCCGATGTGCAGAAAGCCGGTGGGCGAGGGGGCAAAGCGGGTGACGACGGGTTCGCTCATGTCGGCCGGATCGAGAGGGAGGGCAAAATCAACGGGATGATGATCGGCGCCCCTTTAGCACGATGGGGCCGGCTGTCACGGCTTTTCCCGTGCGGCCCTCCGGCCGTCCGGGCCGCATTGGCGGTCTGCCGGGGCACCGCCTTGGCGCGGCCTTGCGAATTTGGCACACCACACGCATTGCGATTTGAATGCGACGCCCACATGAACACCCCTGAGGCGGTCGACAACGGAGTTCGCCAGCATGACAGCCCTTGAGACCAGCACGGCGGAGGCCGGACGCGACTTCATCCGCGACATCGTCCAGGCCGATCTCGACGCCGACCGGCACAAGACGGTGGTCACGCGCTTCCCGCCGGAGCCCAACGGCTATCTCCACATCGGCCACGCCAAGTCGATCTGCCTGAATTTCGGCATCGCGAACGAGTTCGGCGGCCGCTGCCACCTGCGCTTCGATGACACCAACCCGACCAAGGAAGAGCAGGAATACATCGACGCCATCAAGCGCGACGTGCATTGGCTGGGCTTCGACTGGGGCGAGAACCTCTATCATGCCTCCGATTATTTCGAGCAGCTTTACGAGTGGGCGGAATACCTGATCAAGGCCGGCAAGGCCTATGTCGACGACCAGTCGCCCGACGAGATGCGCGAGGCCCGCGGCACGCTGACCGAGCCGGGCAAGGACAGTCCGTTCCGCAACCGCTCGGTCGAGGAGAACCTCGACCTGTTCCGCCGCATGCGCTCAGGCGAATTCCCCAATGGCGCCCGCGTGCTGCGCGCCAAGATAGACATGGCGGCGGGCAACATCAATCTGCGCGACCCGGTGCTCTACCGCATCCTCCACGCCGTCCACCCGCGCACCGGCACCGAGTGGTGCATCTATCCCAGCTACGACTTCGCCCACGGCCAGTCGGACGCCATCGAGCACATCACCCACTCGATCTGCACGCTGGAATTCGAGGATCACCGGCCGCTCTACGACTGGTTCATCGACAATCTGCCGGTGCCCTCCAAGCCGCACCAGTACGAGTTCGCCCGGCTGAACCTCACCTACACCGTGCTGTCGAAGCGGGTGCTGACCACGCTGGTGCGCGACGGCCATGTGAAGGGCTGGGACGACCCGCGCATGCCGACGCTGGCCGGGCTCGCCCGCCGCGGCGTGCCGGCGGAGGCGCTGCGCGAGTTCGTCCGCCGCATCGGCGTGGCCAAGGCCAATTCCACCGTCGATGTCGCGATGTTCGACCATGCGGTGCGCGAGGTGCTCAACGCCAAGGCGGAACGCCGCATGGCGGTGCTGAAGCCGCTGAAGATCGTGATCGAGAATTACCCGGACGGGCAGGCCGACGAATTCGAAGCGGCGAACCACCCCGACAATGAGGCCGCCGGCCGCCGCACCCTGCGCTTCGGCCGCGAGCTCTATGTCGAGCGCGACGACTTCATGGAGACCCCGTCCAAGGGCTTCTACCGCCTGTCGCCGGGCAAGGAGGTGCGGCTGCGCTACGCCTATCTCGTCACCTGCCGCGAGGCGGTCAAGGACGCCTCGGGCGAGGTGGTGGAGCTGCGCTGCACCTATGATCCGGCCTCCAAGGGCGGCAACGCGCCGGACGGCCGCAAGGTCAAGGCGACGCTGCACTGGGTGAACGCGGCGGATGCGGTGGAGGCCGAGGTGCGGCTCTACAATCCGCTGTTCGCGACCCCCGAGCCCAACGCCGCCAACTTCGCCGCCGACCTCAACCCGGACTCGCTGGAGATCGTCGCTGGTGCCAAACTGGAGCCCTCGCTGGCCGAGGGCGGCGTCGAGCCGGTGCAGTTCGAGCGCCTGGGCTATTTCGTCCGCGACAAGGATTCGACGCCCGGCCGCCCGGTGTTCAACCGCACCATCGGCCTGCGCGACACGTGGGCCAAGGTGAGCGGGGCCTGAGCCCCGTTTGGGCCAAGGTGAGCGGGGCGTAGGCCCGTTTGGGGCAAAGCGAGCGGGCCTGGTCTGCAATCCGCCTGTCGTCCCGGACGGCGCGCAGCGCCGAGCCGGGACCGTCGGCAGAAAGGCGACCTTCCTTGTGCGTCCGTGCCCTGTGGCGCCTCACAGGATGATGGTGCGCAAAAACTCCCTGGCCTCTTCGCCCAGGCTGTCCTGCCGCTGCGGAGTGTGTAGCATGGCGCGGGCGGCCTGACCGGAAACCGAGCGTTCCGCCGCCCGGACCTTCGGGGCGCCATGGCGGGCGGGCAGCGGACAGGGGTGCGGGTGGCGGTGATCGGCCGCGCCCGCGCGCTCGCCGCCGGCTATCGGCCCCTCTCGGGAGCCGCCAGCCTGCTGGCGCCGCTCGCCGCCTGGGCCCGGCGCGAACGCGAGGCGGCCCGCGGCCCGCTGTGGCTGCCGGTCGTCTTCGCCATCGGCATCCTGGTCTACTTCGCCGCCGAGACCGAGCCCTCGCTCATCGCCGCGCTGCTGACGGCGCTGACCTTCACGGCGCTGGCCATCGCCGCCCGCGCCCATCCGCTCGGCTTTCCGCTCGCGGTCGCGGCCGCGGCCTTCGCGGCGGGCTTTGCCGCCGCCAGCCTGCGCACCGCGCTGATCGCCCATCCGGTGCTGGCCCGTCCGCTGGTCGCCACCGTCTCCGGCTTCGTCGCCGACCGCGACCAGCGCGAGAAGTCGGACCGCGTCATCCTGCACGTCACGAGCATCACCCCGGCGCAGGAGGCGATGCCGACGCGCCTGCGCATCGTGCTTCGGCCGGGCGCGGCCCCGCCGGTCGGCAGCCATATTTCGGTGCGCGCGCGGCTGAATCCGCCGGCCGGCCCGGCCCGGCCGGGCGCCTGGGATTTCGAGCGCGATTTGTGGTTCGCCGGCATCGGCGGCACCGGGCTCGCCTTCGGCGCGGTGCAGATGATACCGGCGGCATCGCCGCCGCCCTGGCGCATCGCCGTCTGGCAGATGGCCCAAGGGATCCGCGAGGGCATCGGCCAGCGCATCCGTGCCATCGTGCCGGGCGACGCCGGCGCCATCGCCGTGGCGCTGGTGACCGGCGAGCGCGACGCCATCGCCGAGGCCACCAATGAGAGCCTGCGGGTGTCCGGCCTCTACCACATCATCTCCATCTCAGGCCTGCACATGGCGGTGGTGGTCGGCACCGTGCTGGTATTGGTGCGCGGCACGCTGGCGCTGGTGCCGGGGCTGGCGCTGCGCCGGCCGATCAAGAAATGGGCGGTCCTGGCGGCGCTGGGCGTTGCCGCGTTCTATTGGCTG
Source organism: Blastochloris tepida (assembly GCF_003966715.1). Lineage (NCBI taxonomy): Bacteria > Pseudomonadati > Pseudomonadota > Alphaproteobacteria > Hyphomicrobiales > Blastochloridaceae > Blastochloris > Blastochloris tepida. Next base: position 1,723,235 of record NZ_AP018907.1, on the reverse strand, counting down.
CTGTCGGGTGCGGAGGTCGCCACCACGCGCTCCTTCCTGATGGCCGGGCTGGTGCTGGCCGGCGTGCTGGCCGACCGTGCCGCAATCAGCCTGCGCACCTTGGCCGCCGCCGCGCTGGTGGTGATGGCGGTGATGCCGGAAAGCGTGCTCAATCCCGGCTTCCAGATGTCGTTCGCGGCCACGCTGGCGCTGGTGGCCTTCTACGAGCACTGGGCGCCGAACCGCCGCTTCGCCGAGGGCGCCCGTGTGCAGCGGCTCGGTCGGGCGTTGTGGATCGGCGCGGCCGGCCTAGCGCTCGCCTCGCTCGCAGCGGGGCTCGCCACCTCAGCCTTCACCGCCTTCCATTTCCACCGCCTGTCGCCCTACGGCCTCCTCGCCAATCTGGCCTCGACGCCGGTGATCTCGGGTCTGGTGATGCCGGCGGCGCTCGGCGGGGTGCTGATGATGCCGTTCGGCTTCGACCGGCCGTTCTGGGTGCTGATGGGCTGGGGCATCGAGCGCACGCTCGACATCTCCGCCTTCGTCGCCGCATTGCCGGGAGCGGATTCGCGGCTTCCCGCCTTCGGCGAGGGGCCGCTGCTGCTCGCCGCGGCGGCCCTGCTGGTCGGGCTGCTGCTGGTCAGCCCGCTGCGGCTTGCTGCGCTGCCGGCGGCAGCCCTGGCGTTGCTTCTGGCCGTGGGGTCGCCCGACCGCCCGGACGTGCTGGTCGACGCCACCGGCCGGCTGGTGGCGGTGCGCGGCGCGGACGGCCGGCTGTCGATCCTCGGTGCGTCGGCCGACCGTTTCGCCGTCCGCACCTGGCTTGCCGCCGATGGCGACCACCGGCTGCCGGCCGATCCCAAACTCGCCGCCGGCTTCGCCTGCGACAAGGAGGGGGGCGTCGCACAGCTCGCGGACGGCACCGCCATTGCCGTGCCGAAGACCCTCGCGGCGCTGGAGGAGGACTGCGCGAAGGCGGCGCTGGTGGTGACGCGCCACGCCACGCCGATGCCGTGCGCCGCGATGCGGATCGACCCCGCCCGACGCGCCGCGAACGGCGCCCTCGCCATCACCCGCGCGGGCGACGGCTGGCGGATCGAGCCGGCCCGCGACGCCACCCGCACCCGGCCCTGGATGGTGCAGGCCGCGCCCGAACCGTCCGCAAAGCCGTCGCAGCGCGACACTGCATCTGAGCCGCCGCCGGACGAGGAGACGGCCGACTGACCGAACGTGCAGCAGGTCGGCCGAGACCCGTTAGAGCGACCGCCGATCTGATTGGATCAAACGGACGCTCCAAACTTTTTGATTATCGCATTTTCGCTGACGCGGCCCTTCGGGTTTTTCGCAAAACCGGTACCCACTTTTGCGGAGAATGCTCTAGCTGTGGAGCCTCAACAGGTTGTCCTCGGTCAGACCGAGGCGGCTGATGGGTGTCTTGGCTTGCAAGCTACCATGGGGCCTGTGCCAATTGTAGCGATGCAGCCAGATCGGCAGCTCTGCGGCGCGCTGATCGGAGTGCAGATAAGCTTTGGCGTAGGCCCATTCGCGCAAGCTCGTTTGGACGAAGCGCTCGGCCTTGCCGTTGGTCTTGGGCGTATACGGCTTGGTGCGCAGGTGCTTGATCTCGAGTAGGCGCAGCGCCCTGGCATAGCGGAAGGAGCGGAAGCTGGCGCCGTTGTCGGTCATCACGCGCTGAACCTTGACGCCATGGGCCCTGAAGAAGCGCAGTGCATTGAACAGAAAGCGCAGACAGGACGGGCGCTTTTCGTCGGGCAGGATTTCCGAGTAGGCGACCCGCGAATGATCGTCGATGGCGAGATGCAGGCACTCCCAGCCGACCCCGCGGCTGTTGCTTTGCCCGCTGCGATCGCCGGTGATGCGGTGGCCCACCGTGTTGAACCGGCCGAGCTTTTTGATGTCGATGTGAATGATCTCGCCGGGATGCTGGCGTTCGTAGCGCCGGACCGGTTCGGCCGGCTCCAGGGCGCTGAGCTTGTTCAAGCCGCGCCGCCGCAGGATACGGCTGACGGTGGCCGGCGAGAGGCCGAGCTCGGCCGCGATCTGCTTGCCGGTGCAGCGCTGGCGGCGCAACGCCTCGACCGCAGCGCACGTGGCGGGCGCTGTTTGGCCTGGCGATGAAAGCGGCCTGGAGGAGCGGTCGCGCAAACCATCGACACCCTCGGCGCGGAAGCGCCCGACCCATTTGGCGACCGTCTTCGGCGTGGTGTTGTAGCGACGCGCGGCCTCGGCATTGGTCAGTCCGCCATCCACCACGGCGCCCACCATCACCTCTCGACCTTTCGGGGTCAGGCGAGCATTCTTGTGAGTGTCCATTCGGTCCTCCGCGAATCACTGACGTCTGGCGACATCAGCGTTCCCGGCCAGGGCCGAATGGACAACCTCCTGAAAGCCCACATCTAGCCGGCTCAGTAACGCCGGAACAGCCCGACCAGCCGCCCCTGGATGCGCACCCGGTCCGGCCCGAAGATCCGCGTCTCATAGGCGGGGTTGGCGGCCTCCAGCGCGATCGAGGCGCCCTTGCGGCGCAGCCGCTTCAGCGTTGCCTCCTCATCGTCGATCAAGGCGACGACAATGTCGCCATTGTCTGCGGTGTCCGACTTCTTGATCACCACCAGATCGCCTTCGAGGATGCCGGCGTCGATCATCGAATCGCCGCGCACTTCGAGCGCGTAATGGTCGCCGGCCGGCAGCATGTCCGGCGGCATGTTGATGACGTGGCTGCGGTTCTGGATGGCCGAGATCGGCGTGCCGGCGGCGATTCGGCCCATGACCGGGATCGGCACCGTGCGGCCGCTGGTGTCCTCCGAGGCCGGGCGCACCTTGCCGAGCCCGCCCTCGATCACGCCCGGAGCGAAGCCGCGCCGCGGCATGGCCGCCTGTCCGACCGCGTCCGGCAGGCGAACGACCTCCAGCGCGCGCGCCCGGTTGGGCAGGCGGCGGATGAAGCCGCGCTCCTCCAGCGCGGTGATAAGCCGGTGGATGCCCGATTTCGACTTGAGGTCGAGCGCATCCTTCATCTCGTCGAAGGACGGCGGCACCCCGCTTTCCGTGAGCCGCTCGTGAATGAATTTGAGCAGTTCGTACTGTTTGCGGGTCAGCATGGCGCGTCCTTGGATCGGGCTTCGCGGGCTAGAAACAAATCATGAACGGACACTATACGTTCATTGTGTGTTCCGCAAGGTGTTAAATCCGTCTGAAGAAGGCGCCTGGAACCGGTAGCGGTGGAGGCGCCGCCGCTATTTGGCGCCGGCCAACATCGCTATTTGTCGCTGAACAGGCCTTAACGCATTGAAATTAAATGGATTGATGGGCTCCCAATCGCCAACCATCAATTGTGGCGGAAATGTGCCGACAGATAGCGATGAATTCAGGCTAGGGCATTGAAAATACGCGCGATATTGCGGAACTATTGGCCAACAGTGGGGCGCATGACGGCTCCGAACGAGACGATTGGCCAACCTATTGGCCAACCCGCCAAAGCGGTTCAGGTGTCATCATCCTCCGGCCGCAGCGCTCTCGCCTCGCGCGCGACGTCATAAGCCCCGGCGAGCAAAACGGCGAGCGTTCCGACTGTTCGTGGCCCCTCAGCCATGTCCGATGCCTTGTGTAAGGGATTAAACTTTAGCTCCACATTGTCATCGAACCAGAAGCCTTCGAGAAGGTCACCGAAAACCTCTCGGAGCGCGTCCCGAAGTGCATGGGTGTCTACATGAAATCGCCCAGAAAAAACCCACTCCGGTGTTATGTCCAGAGAAGAGCATATCTTCATAAATACATCTAGAGGAAGGGGACTTTTCTTATAGAGATAATTCTGGAGTGAGCGGTATGGGATGCCGACTCTCTCCGCGAGGGCGGTCATCTTGACCTTCCGGATCTCCATAACCCGCCGCAGGGTATCAACCACGTCCGGGTTTTCGGTCGCAGGCATTGAATGTCACCAAAATAGGTGTATAAGCGTCGCTTATGCACCAGATCGAATACAGATTCGGCGCGACCATCGATGGCTCTGAGGAGCTGTATCGAGCTGTGCGAGCCGCGCTTGTTGCCAGAGGCACAAGTCTCAACGCCCTCTGTAAGGCGCGTGGCCTGAACAGGCAAACGGTCGAAAGAGCCCTCAAGGGCGAGCGTCATAGCAAATTGGCTGCGAAGCTCAGGAAAGAGCTTGCGAACGAGATACTTGGGGCCGAGGGCGAGAGATGAAGGGCTTCATAAGCCTTCCGGCCTTGGCAGAGGTTGCTGGCGTCTCCCGGCAAGCGATAGAAAAGGCGGTTTCCCGTGCTGCTCTCCAACGGGCAGACATCGTTTGGCGCGGTTCCACCCTCACGGTCCGTGAGGTCCGCGGGCGGGGCGGGCGGTCGGGCGTCTCCTATGAGGTGCTGGTCTCCAGCCTGCCGCTTGGCCTCCAACTCGAATTCAAGGCCCTTCAAAGCCCCGTTGAAGCCCCTTCAAAGGGGCGTCACCACGACAAGGATTCGTGGGGCTGGTGGTCGTTCCACGTGGCCGAGGCGTTGCGCCATGAGAAGGGCTCGCCCGAGCGCGCGGCAGCCGTCGCGGCGCTGGCGGCTCGGTCGGACCTGACCGACTGGCGCGGCCGGCCGATCACCCTGTCCGAGCGCACGATCCAGCGGAAGATCAAGGCCCTGGAGGACGGCGGGCTTGCCGCCCTCGGGCGCAAGCGCCGCGCCGATGCCGGCGCGAAGAAGGCCATCATCACCAGGGCATGGGACGGAGCCGTGCCGTTCGACGATGCCGAGAAGCTTCGCATTCGCGAGCGCCTGGACCAGCACATCCGCAACCTCTGGGGCAACGGTGGCGCCTTGTCCATGGTGCGGCGTCTGGCCGGCGAGTGGCTGGCGGACACGACCCGGCTGGCGGGCTTCGATCCCGGCCCGGACGATCTGGCCCGGCTGTGCCAACTCCCGCAGCACCTCGTCGAGCGCGGGAAGCGGGCACGCAAGGTTCACGTCTTCAACACCGACCGGAAGACTTTCGAGGACGGCAAGCGGCGCGTCCGGCGCACCATCGAAGGGCTGCAGCCGATGGACGTCGTGGTCGGCGACGTCCACCCGGTCGACGTGCTGGTTCGGCGTGAGGACGGGTCGACCGCGACACCTCGGGCCATCGCGTGGCTGGACGTCGCCACCGGCCGGGTTCGGATGACGTTCCTGCTGTTTGAAAAGGGCCGTGGCGTCCGCAATGAGGACGTCGCCCGCAGCTTCCTCGACATGGTGCGCGATCCGGCCTGGGGCGTGCCGCGGCACCTCTATCTCGACAATGGCGCGGAATACAATTGGGCAGACTTCATCGAAGATGCGATGAAGGTGATCAATGGCCCAGTCGAGTATTTCACCCGATCCTCTCCGATCATCAAGGCCAAGCCCTACAACGCTGCGGCCAAGCCTATCGAGGGCATCTTCGCCGTTCTCGAAAAGACGGTGTTCAACGTCCTTGAAGGCCACATTGGCGGCGACCGGCTGCGCAAGAAATCGGCCAATGTCGGCCGTCCGCCCGCGCCGTTTCCGGGAACGTGGGCCGACTTCTGCCAGAAAGCGGAGGGGCTGGTCTCCTACTACAACACCAACCCTCAGCGCGGGCGGCTGGGCGGCCTGACGCCCAACCAGATGCTCCGCCGTGCCCAGGAGGCGGGCTGGCGGGCCGCCACCATCGATCCGATGGCGCTTCTGCAAGCGTTCACGGTTCGGGAAGCGCGCACGCCCGACCGCGGCTGCATCGCCGTCAAGGGCCGTCCGTTCACCTGCGATGGCCTGTCCCTCTACAACGGCGAGAAGGTCGAGGTGGCCATCCCGCGCTATGGCGAAATCCAGGTGGTCGCGGTGTTCGCGCCGGACGGCACCTTCATCGGCGCCGCGCGCGAGGATCGGCCCTTCCACTTCCTTGATCCCGAGGGCGCCGCCGAGGCCGCGCGCCGCGACAAGGTCGACCGTCAGCTGATCGCCGACCTGCGGAAGACGGTCGAGCCCATCGATATCGCTGGCCTCGCGGTCGAATCCGGCCGGCGTGCGGCGGGACTGCCGGCGCCGATGCCCGCCGACGTTCTGCCGATCAGCGACCGCACGGCGACCGTGGCCCGTGCGCTCGCCGAGACGCCGGAGGAAGCCCTGCGGCGCATCCAGCGCGAGCGCGACGCCGCCATCAATCGCCGCCTTGCGCAAATCGAGCGTGAGAAAATCGAACGCCAGAAGGAGGCGTCATGACCTCCGACATCCCATTCATCGAGACGTCCGTCTACCGCATCATCGAGTCGGTGGCAGATCGCGCGCTGCGGCTGCAAAAGCCGGCATTGATCACGGGCGCGCCCGGCGTCGGCAAGACGCGCGCGCTGCAGGAACTCGCCGATCGACGCGGGATGGTTGGCGCGTGGCGGCCTGCCGTCACCATCATTGAGGTCAGCAGCACGCTTGGCCAGACGGCGCGCGGGCTGATCACCGCGGTTGCGAATGCTCTTGGGCACCAATGGTACCGTTCTGCTGACGACACGCTGCGCGACATATGCATCAGCGACGATGAAATGCTGATCTTAGACGAGGCGCAGAACATAAAGGCCAACTTGTTGCGCCAGCTACTTACGCTGAATGACAGTCAAGGGCTTACTATGATGTTCTGTGGCAATGACCGAATGCTAAAGTATGTTCATTCAGCTGATAGTGCGTTGGAGCAAGCTGGAAGTCGGTTTTATTTGGCAGAGAACATTCTTGGCATCAGCGCAGAGGATGCCGACAGAATTACGAACTACTTCAATGTTGAGGACAAGTCCGTCTACATGAAGATGCGCGACATTGGCGCGGTTCGGCATGCCCGCGGTGTGGTGAAGGTGCTGCGGATCGCGCAGGACATTGCCGGCGCCCGCCAGCCAATCCGCCTGTCCCATGTCGACGATGCCATCGACCAGATTCCACAACTTGTGCGGGCCGTGTCTTTGCGCCGGCCCGGTGTGTCCAAGCGTGTTCCCTCCACCCCGTAGCCTGAGAGGCCAGCTATGCCCGACCCAATCAACCCCCGCACGGAACTCGCCATTGATTTCGCTGCACTGCCGCAGGATCGGCGCGAGGCGGTTGCGAACCTCGCCATCATGTTCGGCGTCTCGGTTTACGCGGAGGTGAGCAACTTCCTTTTCCAGAGCAAGGCGCTCATTGGAGACGTCAATTCCAGCTTCACGGGCGCCGATCAGCAAGAACTGGCCCTCAAGCAAATCGATTGCACGCTGCGGCTCTATGAACGTCTCGCAAAATCCCTGCAAGAATTCTCGGCCGCAAAGGATGCCGCAGTGAATTTCGGGGGGACGAAACAATGATCCGGCCCAACAAGGTTGCCCCCGACACCGGATACAGCGGCGAGCGCGCGTGCTCAGAGGCCGCATACCGCGAGGCGCTGGATGCCCTGCAGGGACACATCGAGATTGCGCACAAGGTCGGAGGGGAACTCGCCGCCATCGCCAAGCTGTTCCGGCTGACCTGGGATTGCGCGAGGCGCAGCGGCTCTGACGCCACCGAGGAGCTGCTGGCCGATCTGATCGAAGAGCGCGGTGCCCATCTGGTCAATCTGGGAGGCCGGGCGAAGCGGGCGATGGAACACCTCTTGGCGTTCGCCCCCGGCGCGGAGGTGTCGCGATGAACGCCCACAGCAAGACCGAGACTCCCGACCCGTTGGAGTGCTTTCCCCTGTTGCGCCCCCCGATTGATCCCGAGGCGATCACCAGCACCGCCGATCTCAGTTTCGCAATGTCCAACGTCTATCTCGATGTTCGCGCACTGGCGTGGATGCAGCAGCTCATCACCTCTGCCTTCGCCGAACCGGACACGGTGCAGGAAATGCGGGAGCCGCTCACCAATGACCGGATCGACCTGTTCGTGACGGCGAGCAACATGCTGACCAAGGAACTGCTGGAGCGTGTCCATTTCCTCGGCCACATCCACATGCGGAGTCTCGAAAGCGGGGGCGCGACGGAGAGGGGTTGCCCATGACCCCCAAGCAGATCGCGCTCATCAAGGTTGCCAAGCGGCAGCTCGGGCTCACGGATGACCAGTACCGCGCGCTCTTGCTGTGGGCGGGTGGCGTCGAGAGCGCGAAGGATCTGGATGCCGCCGGGTTCGAGCGCGTGATGGGATACCTCACGCGCCTCGGCTTCAAGTCGGACTGGAGCAAGCGCACCTTCGGCAACCGCCCCGGTATGGCCTCGCCGAAACAGGTCGACCTGATCCGCGATCTGTGGCGGGACTATTCGGGGGCGGACGATGATGCCGCCCTCGGCAGGTGGCTGGAGCGTTCCTACGGGGTGTCGTCGCTGCGGTTCCTGGACGCCCCGGCCGCGCAAAAGGCGATCACCGGCCTTCGGGCGATGACCCGCCGCAAGGTCGCGCGGACGGCATAGGGGGAACTGGTGGCCGGGGGGTCGTGACATCCCCGCGCCCTCGTGTGACGGCACACGTATGCTCGGCCACCATCCTCAACATGCCGGAGAACGGGCACCGGTTCAATGCCGGGGAACCTGGGAGACCGGGAACCTGGGAGACCGGGGACCTGGGAGCGAGGGACAGGGCAGATGTTGGAAACGGTGGCCGGGGGGTCGTGACATCCCCGCGCCCTCAAATCGGACGGTACACTGCCTCGGCCACCGCGAGAAATATACGCCTTGCCGCCCCGATCGGCAATTGACGCCGCGAGCCCTCAGGATGCGCAGCCACGGCCGTTTCGGCTGACCGCTACCCGGCATCGGATTTTTCGACAAAAGCCGCCCATCACTTTCAATCGACCTTTAACGTCGATTTTAAAGCGGCACCTCCGGACCCACCCGCGACTGGCGTCCGCCCCCGGGGCGGAGGCAGGGCGCTGACACCTGTCAGCATGCCGTCGATCGTCAGCGGCATTTAGGGTGTCTCTCGCACGGCAGATGAGCCGCGAGACGGCCGCCGTGCTCTTGGCCGCGAGAAGGACGGGGTGTCTCGGGATCAGCCCCTCCTTCTCGGGCCGGAGTTCCTTCAAGGGGCGGGGGATGGCCGACGAGTCGACAACGCAAGCCCCAGAGGCGCTGCTGTATAGACCGTCCGATCTGCCCGGGGTGTTGGCTGAAATTGCCGACGTTGCCGGTGTCGAGGCGGCGTTGAAGCTTGCCGAGAAATATGGCGGCACCCGCAGAAGCCTTCCGGCACACCTGCCGAACGGGCCTCACTGGTTGTCCGACTGCGTTGGTGTCGAGGCGGCGAAGAAGATCTGCGCTTCATTTCGCTGCGTCTCGGCCAAGGGTCGCTGGTCGGGCACCTATCTGCTCATCCCGCGCGGACCGACCGGCCTCATCTCAGAGGCGCGGCAGAACTTGGAGCAGGCATTGGCTGAAGGCGCCTCTGCCGCAGAAGCCGCGCGGCGCGCTGGCATGACCGAACGCGCTGCCTATCGGGCTCGGGCGCGTCTCAGACATCAAAAGAGGCACCCATGAGCACGCTCGACGTCGCGCTGCGGCTGCGCTTGATCAACCTGCTCAACGGCCCATCGGCCGCGGCGAAGAAGGAGCTTCAGGGCATCACCGATGCCGCGAAGCGGCTCAACGGCGTGCGGTCCGACAGGCTCGCCCGGGATTTGGCCAGGACCAAAGGCGAGGCGGCCGGCAGCGAGCGCGCGATCCAGCGCCTCGGGCAGAGCGCCCGGCGGCTGGAGACCGTGCGGCTTGACCGCCTGGCCAACGACCTCAAGCGGGTATCCGGCGCGGCGCGGGAGGCCTCCGGAGCCATCGAGAAGCTGAAGACCCGCACACCGGCTGGCGGTCACGGCAAAGCAAGCGGCGGCGACAGCGCCTTTCTGTTTCCGGGCCTTCCGCTTGGCCCGCTTGCCGGCGCGGTGAGCGGCTACACCGCCGGCCGGGCGGTCCAGCGGACGTTCAAGGATTTCGCCGAGCTGGACCGGCGGATGACGCGCCTCGGCAACACGGCTGAGGCGACGAAAGATCAGACTGCGGCGGCCACGGCTGAGGTGCGAGCCATTGCCAAGGAGTACGGCATGCCCGTCGAGGGCGTGTTGGTTGGCCTGGAGGCTCTGGTTGCCCAAGGCAATTCGCTGTCCGAATCGCTGATCAAGGTGAGGTCGGCGTCTCTCGCGGCGCACGCCTCGGGCGCGGCCGTGGATGACATGGCCAACAGTGTGAATGCGCTGAACAAGCATCTCGGCATCACCAACGAGTTGATGCCGGACGCTCTCGACATCTCGGCCAAGGGGGGCAAGCTCGGGCAGTTCGAGCTGAAGGACATGGCGCACTACTTGCCGAGCATGGCGCCGGCTGCGGCGCCCATCGTTGGCAAGGGGTTGGAGGGGCTGCGCCGGCTGATCGCGGCCTTGCAGACCGTCCGGGCGGGAACGGGTGACTCCGCAGAGGCCGCCACGGCGCTGAACAACTTGCTTGCCAAGATGGAGAGCAAAGAGACCATCAAGAACTTCAAGGACTTCGGGATTGATCTGCCCAAGGCGTTGGCCAAGGCACGCAAGGAAGGCAAGGACCTTCTGGAAGTGTTCACCGATCTGGCCGAAAAGGCGCTGAAAGGCGACATGTCGAAGATCACGCAGCTGATCGGCGACTGGGAATTCCAAAAGGCTGTGCGGGCGTTGATCGGCCAGCGCGCGGAATACCGGCGGTTTTTTGCGGAGCTGGCCAATTCCCAAGGGACCGTGGCTCGCGACGCGGCTTCGGTGTCGAGTGACGCCCAATCCTCGATCGACCGTCTGTCCAACGCCTGGAATGCGGCGAGCGTCGCAATCGGCAAGTTCACCGCGGAGTCGACGCCGGCCATCGCCGCCCTGGAAGGGCTCGGCCACATGCTCGATCTGTGGCGCGGAGACCCCGAGGCGCTCCGGAAGGAACAGCAGCGCGCCGGCAGCCCGAAGCCGTTCGACGAATTCGTGGCCAGGACGCGCGCCGATCGCCACCGCCGCGATCGGGACGAGGAGATCAGGAAGATCGAAGAAGGTCTCGCGGCGGGCAGCTACTCAACGGCGAAACCCGGCCCGAATTGGCCGAGCCCGCGCGAGCACGCCGAGAAGTATCTGGAGAAGCTGCGCCTCGAACGCGAGGCCGATGAAGCGACCCGACAAGCCGCGCTTGAGCGGCTGGATATGATCGACCTGATGGCCGGCTTTCAACCCGGCACCGGCCCGGCCGCCGACGCCCGGCGCAGCATGCAGGGAGTGACCGAGGCGATCCGCACCGAGGGCGAGAAGGCGGTGTCGTGGGCGGAGGAATACGCCCAGCGCATCCGGCAGATGTTCGACTTCACCGCCACGCCGACCATCTCGCCGCGGTTCGCGCCGGCCGGCAATGGCGCGCCGGGAACGTCCTCAGGTGGCTCGGCCGCGCCCGGCTCGGTCGTGCCGTCGACCTCGGCGCCGACGTGGCAGCCGACACCGCCGCGCCGGCAATCAGCCGCGCCACGGCCGGTCCGCGTCGTCATCAACGTCAATGGCGGCAGCGACTCCAAGGCCACTGCCCGCGAGGTGGCGCGCCAGTTCGCCCGGCTTGGCAATTCGCACGGCGCCCTGTTCGACACGGTGTGAGGTTGGCATGACCGGACCCTCTCTGCCGTTGAATGTCGCCCTCGGTGTCGTCACGCTGGACGTGTCGGCTACGGCTGCGCCCGACTGGGTGAAGGTCACGCCGCGCGGCAGCGTGATGACCCGCGACGGCCGCTCCTACCGGTTCGACCCGGAAATGCTGGCGGCGCGGTATGTGGCCGAAGGCGTCGATATCCCCGTCGACCTTGATCATGCCATCTCCCGCAAGACCGTTTTCGGCGAGCGCGCCGACGCGGTCGGTTGGGTGAAGGAGCTGCAACCCCGGCTGGACGGCCTCTATGCCCGCGTGGAGTGGCTGAAGGCGGGACTCGATGCTCTCGCGGCCCGGACCCACCGCTTCATCAGCCCGACCTTCCACCACGACGCCTCGGGCGCGGCGACCTGGCTGCACTCCGTTGCCCTGGTTGCCGCCCCCGCGCTGGCCATGCCGGCGATCGCTGCCGCGCTCGGCGGGCCGGCCGCTTCCTCAGCCCCAATCCACGCCCATTCCCCCAGCGATCAGCAGCACCGGGCTGCGCTCGCCGGGCTTGGCCTCAATTCCGCTTCCGCTCACGAGGATCGCAAGATGTCCGAACCCACTTTTCCGTACAGCGACGTTGATCTGACCACACAGGTCAACCGCATTCCCAACGAATTCGGCCTGCTGCGGGCGTTGAATTTGTTCCCCAGCGAAGATGCCCGGTCCCGGTTTGTCGAAATCCGGATTGAGGATGGCGTGCTGGTGGTGCTGGCGGCCGAGGAGCCGGGCGCGCCGGGCAACCAGGTCGAATGGGGGACCGGTTCCTCGATCGTCATCAAGATCCCGCACATCCCGCACGGGCCTGAATCGATCCGGCCTGACGATCTCCAGGGCATTCTCGACGCGGCCGGGCGAATCCGGGAGCCCAAGAGCTTCGACAAGGAACTGGCCAAGCGGCTCGGGATCATCCGCAGCCTTCACGGCCAGACCTTGGAATACCTGCGCCTTGGCGCGCTGAAGGGTGTGATCCGCGACGGCAAGGGCCGCACGCTCTATGACCTCTATTCGGTGTTCGGCATCACCAAGAAGACGGTGGATTTCGAGCTGGGAACCGCCGGAACGAGCGTGCTCGACAAGTGCGAGGAGGTGGTCGACCACATCCTTTGCAATCTCAAGGGCGAGACCTCGACCGGCGTCGAGGCGATCGTGTCTTCGAGCTTCTTTGGCAAGCTGATCCAGCACCCCAAGGTCGAGAAGTATTGGCTGGCGACACAGCAGGCCTTCACGCTTGGCATGCTGGAGCGCTCGCGCCTCGGCGGCAATTGGGGCCGGGTGTTCGAGTTTTCGAACATCATGTTCCGCGAGTACAAGGGCTCGGCGTTGGTGCGCAACGGTGCGGGCCAGATCATCTCCGAGCCGAACGTGGCGGACGGCATGGGCCACGCCTATCCGGTCGGAACCCGTTACACCGCCTACACGCTGTGGGGGCCGGCGCATCACGTCGACTTTGTCAACCAGGCCGCCCCCGAGGTCGTGGTGTCGCAGGAGCCGATCAAGCACGGCGGCGGCTGGGAGCTGAAGAGCCAGAGCAACGTGCTGCCGATCTGGAAGCGGCCCGAGGCGCTGGTGGAACTGACCACCTCCAACTGATCTTTCGCATGGGAGGCTGATAGAGGGCACCAATGACAGACCCGATCGCGGCCACGATTTCCGGCGTCCCGGTGGTCACCATCCCGGCCGCCGAGTACGCTGAACTTCTGGCGTGTTGGGAACAACTCGCCCGTTTGAGGCTGTTTCAAGAGGCGTTTCAGCCCCGTTCGAAGGCCAGCATCGACCAGGACCCTGAAGTGGCCGCCTTCATCGCCAGCCGGCTCGGAAAGGTATTCCTGCGGGAGGTGTTGGCCGAGTGCCGCGAGCGATTCGGCGTATCCCGGACCCCTTCGCGGTCAGCGGCACAGCGGTATTGGCTTCGGCTGCGGGGATTGAAGCGGTAGCGGCAAGGTCCATCAGGACGTCGCGGCATTCCGTTAAGTTTGGGCAAGTTCCGGCTAATTCCGAAATACCAGCGTCAAATAGCTCTGTTCGACGACAGAAAGCGATGATGGTTCCAGCGGGATATTACCGATCGCTCGCGGACACAGACGCTCCAATTTGACGCAAATCCAACACAACCCATTGAAAACGCCGATGAACCGTAACGGCTGCCGCTGATGCGGAGGCGGGGATTTCGGGAGGTGGCTTTGCTGAATTTTGTGGGGACGAAGCTCACACGATCCGGCCTGCGCAGGCTCGCGCGCCAATTGAGTCGGATGGTGATCCGCGCTATGGCGCCGGGCAGTGCCGACCGCGGAGATTGCGGCGATCGCGGACAGGCGCTTGAGTTGGTGCTTGATCTGACTTGGGAGAGGCCGGATGCCGATCTATCGCTACGAATGCCAGGACTGCGGCGCCGATTTCGAGACGCTGGTGCGCGCGTCCGACACCCCCTCCTGTCCGTCCTGCGGCAGCGTGCGGCTGGAGCAGCAATTGTCGCTGATCGCGGCACCCGCCAAATCGGGCGGCGGTCTCGACATTCCGCCGTGTGCCGGCGGCGAGGGCGCATGCCCGCGGTGCTGCGCCGACGCCTGCGGACCCGAATGACAGCAGAGTTTTTTCGGGTTGTTCGGGAAGGTGAGCGGTTTCGGTGGAAGACCGGAACCGCAATTCAACGGTGGGACCGCGATTGTCTTGCGCGAGTGTCACAAACTGGGGCCGGAATCGTCATTCGGCCGGTTTCACGCGCCAACGCGCTGTTCAGTTGACGCATGGTCTGCATTGCCCGCTTCGGTGCGATCAGATAATCTGATTTTATAAAGTATAGTGCGTTCCGACGCGCCGGTTCGTCAGTGACGGAAAGTCGTCCGGGGCGGGGTGGCTTTTCTCAGCGTGTTCGCGTGCGGCAGGCCAAACAAACGGCCTGCGAAAGCGGACCGTTGGTTCCGGTCGCGGATTTTCGCGGAATATCTGATTTCCGAATAGAAAATCCGCGAGAGTCAACGGCCCCACGCGTCAGCGTCTGGGGCCGTTGGTATCAGACGGCGACCGGGGGGACGTCGGTCATTCGGGGCAGCAGGTATCCGGGCATCACGAGCCGCAGCAGGCTTGGCGACGCGGGCGAAGGCCGGCCAACGGGCCGAAACCTCGCGCGACCGAGAGGCGGCTGCGGCAACCCGGCCCTGGTTGATTTTGGGGGCGAAGCATGACGTTCAAGCGCCAATCCTGGAAACGCCAGTTCTCTTGTGGAGGCCTCGTCGCCGCGATCCTTGCGGGCGGCAGCCTGACCGGTGGGTTGCTGGTTGGCGGCCTGATGTCGACGGCGGCTTCCGCCGCGGATCTCGCGCCCGCCCCGCAGGCGACCTTCGCGCCGGCGCCGAGCCCCTGGAGCGTCACCGTCACGCCCTATCTGTGGGCGATCTCGCTCGACGGGTACTCCACGGTGAAGGGCCGGAAGACCGAAGTGAATGCGAGCTTCATCGATCTGGTCGAGCATTGCGAGATTCCGGTCGGTCTTCTCGAACTGTCGGCGTTCGCCGAGTTCCGCAAGGACCGGTTCGCCGTGCTGGCCGACCTCGTCTACACCAAGGTCCGGGTGACCCCGAGCCTCACGCGCTCCGCCAATGTGAACGGGGTTGGCGGCACGCTCGGAATCTCTGCCGGCATCGACATCGAGATGACCACCCTTGAATTGGCTGCCGCCTATGAGCTGGCGCGCTTCGCCACGCCGGGCATTCCGGGCGGCACCACCGCCTTCGATGTCTATGGCGGCGGCCGGGCGTGGTGGCAGAGCGCGGACGCCACATTCGCGGCGAACCTCACCGCGAATAACGGCGACCTGCGGGTGAATGGAGACCGCACCGTGACCGCCTCGGGCGAGGTGAACTGGGTCGATCCGCTGGTCGGCGTGCGCTTCCGCCAGCAGTTCTCGCCCACCGTCAATCTGGCGGTCAGCGGCGACATCGGCGGCTTCGGTGCCGGCAGCATCTTCTCCTGGCAGGCGCTGGCCGCGCTCAACTGGGATTTCTACGCCACCAGCAGCGTCACCTGGAGCGCGATGATCGGCTACAAGGCGCTGTACGCCGACTATGAGAAGGGCTCGGAGCTCACCCGCTACGAGTACGACATGACGATGCATGGCCCGGTGTTCGGGGTCAGCGCGCGGTTCTGACCAAGATCCGTTCTGACCAAGATCCGAAGTCGGCTCAGCGCCCGTCGGACCTTGCGCTCTGGCGGGCGATCTCGGCGGCCAATGCCGCGAGATCGCGGTCGCCGGGGTGGCGGGTCAGTCGGCCGGCGCGCCGAGGGCGCGTCCGACCTCGGCCAGCGCCGCCTTGCAGGCTTCGGCATCGCCGGCCCGGTCGGCCTCACGCGCCCGGGTCATGCCGGTGGCGATGGCATCCAACGTCTCGGTCGAAATGTCGCCGAGCTTGGCTTCGGCCGCCGCGATAGACTCCGGCGTCGGTTGGCGATGCATGGTGGCGCTCGTGCCCTCGGTCGCCGACGGCCCGGCTGCGGCACGGGCCGCAAGAAGGGCGTCGACACGGGCCTGCATCCGGTCGATCGCGTGCGTGCATGGACCGGCAAGGCCCGGCACGCTTGCAGCAAGGAGGATGCCTGCAGCAAGGAAAATGCTTGCCGCAAGAAGAGGAGCACCGGCAACCGGCAGCATGTTGCGAAGCTTCATGACCTGATCCTCCACAATGCAGGTTTCATCCCGGAGGTGGGGCAGCTCCTGCCGTTCCTCGCGGCACGCGCGCAAACGCGCGCACGCGGCGGAACCTGGTTGCAGTATACGACGGCCGGATCGGCCGGCCAGGGGGTATCGGTGACAAACGTATCGAAGAGCTTGCGATTTCATGCGCTTGAGATCGACGAGGTTCCACAGGAACACCGGCCTGCCCTGCAGCAGCCGGCTTGCCCTGCAGCGGGGAGAAGCCACAGCCGGCGAAGCGCCCGCCCGAGTTCAGGATGATGCCCTCGGCACCGCCCTCCGGCACGTCGATGTCGGCAGTGATGGTGTAGGAGGCGTTCAGAAGCCCCGGCGAGGCACCCTTTCGGCCGGCGGCGCGGCCGCAGGCGAGACCGTCAAATCGCAATCGCCGCGTATTTGAGCTTTGACCTTAAATGATTGCAGACGCGGGCCGCATATCGTGCTGCCATGCGACGCTTCCTCGTTCTTGCAGCCGTATTCGGTGGTCTTGTCGTGGTCGATGCCGCCGCGTTCGATGGACAATATACGAACGCAACCTGGGCAGGGGCCCACGAACTCAGCAGCCGAGTGATGTTCGAGGCCCGTATGTGGCAGAAGAGAATCCTGAAGCTTGAGTGAGGGCGGCCCAACCCCCTCCGCCAGCCGGCGCGACCGGATCAGCCTCCGGGCGCTCTTCCGCTGGCGGCGTTCCGGCGGCATTCTGGATCCGGGCCGGTTCGGCCCGGACCGGATCGGCCTCGTCGGGGAGGGCAGATGGCGCTTGCCGCACTGATATTCGACATCGATGGCACGGTGTCGGAAACCGAGGAGCTGCACCGGCGCGCCTTCAACGACGTCTTCGCCGATGTCGGCCTGCCGTGGCACTGGGACATCGATCTCTACCGCGATCTCCTGGATGTCGCGGGCGGCAAGGAGCGCCTTGCGCATTTCATCGCCACCCATGCCGAAAGCGCGCCCGATGTGGCCAGCCGCATCGCCGAGCTGCACGCGGCCAAGACGGCGCGCTATGCGGCGCTGATTGCCGGCGGCGCGGCGCGCCTGCGGCCGGGGATCGCCCGGCTGATGCGGCAGGCCGAGGAGGCCGGGCTGCGGCTGGCGATCGCCACCACCACCAGCCTGCCCAATGTCGAGGCGCTGCTCTGCGCCACGCTCGGCCCCGGTGCCGTCGGCAGGTTCGCGGTGATCGGCGCCGGCGACATGGTCGCCGCCAAGAAGCCCGCGCCCGACATTTACCAATATGTTCTCGACGCCATGGCGCTGCCGCCCGGCGCGTGCGTGGCGTTCGAGGATTCGGCCAATGGCCTCGTTGCCGCCCGCGCCGCCGGGCTTCCCACTCTCGTCACGCCGAGCCTTTACACCGCCCACCAGATCGGCACCGGCGCGTTCGAGGACGCGCTTGCCACGGTGAGCGACCTCGGCGAGCCGGACGCGCCCTACCGGCACATCGCCGGCGCCGGGCGTTGCGAGGGGATGGTGACGATCGAGGCGATCGAGCGCTGGCTCGATCGTCCCGCGTGACCGGCCGCCACCGGCGTGCTCACGGCACGGCGAGCCCGCCCGGCATCGCCGCCTCCCGCCAGCCGACCAGCGCTGCCCGTTCCTCGGCGAAATCATTCATGAGACAGGCCGCAGCGGTGCGCCCCGACAGGGTGGCCATCGGCACGCCGGCACCCGGATGGGCGGAGCCCCCGGCGAGATAGAGGCCGGGCAGGGTGGTCCGCACGCTCGGCCGGCGGAACGGCGCGCGCCAACCGTGCGTGGCCTGCCCGTAGAGTGCCCCACCGGTCGCCGGAAAGCGGCGGTGGAAGTTGGAGGGGGTGGCCACCGCCATCTCGCCGGGCTGCCAACGCACGCCGAGCCCGCACGCATCGAGGTGCCTCACCGTGTGCTTGAGGTAGGCCTCGATCTCGCCCAGTTGAACATGCTGCTCGTCGCCCTGCGCCAGCACGTTGAGCTGGTGGAACAGCCGCTCGCGTGGCGCGGCCGCGGCATTGCCGGCAAGACCATTGTCGCCCCGGTCCTGGGCGCAGAGATAGACCGTCGGCTCCACCGGCAGCCGGCCGGCGACGATGTCGGCGAACTCCGCCCGGTAGTCGCGCGAGAAGAAGAAGTTGTGGCGGATCAGCGGGAATCCGTCCGTCTCGGCGAGCATCGAGAAGGTGATCGCCGAGAACGAACGGTCGGACTTCGGCCGTTGCGGCACCACCCGCGCCGCCTCGGGGCCGAACAGGCCGGAGGCCACCGCCGCGACATCGCCATTGACGATGACCGCATCCGCCGCCACCACCTCGCCGCCTTCGAGCACGACACCGGCGACGCGGCCGCCTTCGACCAGCAGCCGCTCCACATGCGTGCCATAGCGGAAGGTGGCGCCGCGCGCGCTGGCGAGCGCCGCCATGGCGCCGGCGATCCGCCGCATGCCGCCCTCGACCAGCCACACGCCCTGCTGCTCGACATAGGCGATCAGCATCAGCGTGGCCGGTGCCGCGAACGGCGTCGAGCCGCAATAGGTGGCGTAGCGGCCGAAGGTCTGTTGCAGGCGCGGGTCGCGGAAATGGCGGCCGAGCTCGCGCCAGAGCGTGGTGAAGGGCTTGATGCGCAGCCCTTCGAGGCCGTGGCGGCGGATCAGCGCGATCGAGCTCGGATGCAACGCCCGCAGGAACGGCTCCTCTACCAGCCGGTAGATCGTCTTTGCCTCGGCATGGAAGGTCTCGAACGCGCGGGCTTCCGCCGCTCCGGCGAAATCGCCGATCGCATCTTTGGTCCGGGCGGGGTCGGCGAACAGATCGAGCCGCGCGCCGCCCGGCCAGGCGTGGCGGGCCAGGATTTCCACCGGCTGCATCGGGATGTGGGTGGCAAGATCTTCATCGGCCGCGGCGAACAGCTCCTCGAACACCCAGCGCATGGTGAAGACGGTCGGTCCGACATCAAAGGTGACGCCGCCGATCGTCGACGGCTTGAGCTTGCCGCCGGGGGCCGAGTCACGCTCGATCGCAATCACCTCGAAGCCGCTCGCCGCCAGTTCCACCGCCGCCGCGAGTCCGCCCGCGCCGGTGCCGACGATGACGACGCGCCTGCGCGGGCCGCCGGGATGTCGCAGGAAGTTCATCGATGCCACTCCATGTTCTGTCCTTCGAGAGCGTGATGTCCCCCCAGTCATGCTGTCCCCCCAGTCGTGCCCCCGGATCGCGGCGTCCTTCCAGAGCCGCGTTGCCGCCCTCACAGCGTCGGCGCGTACGCAATCTCGCCCGCGAAACGTGTCCGCGGGGTGGCAATGTTCAGAGCCGCGCCGCGGCGGCGCGGCCAATGGCAGCATGTGCGCTGAGGCCACAGGCGGCGCCTATTGCCTGTGGAGCTCGAGCGTCGGATCGATGCCGAGACGGAGCCGCTGAACGCGGCCGCGAATTGCCGTCTTCAGAACACGCCGCCGCCTCGCAGGAACTGGTGTCCGTTTCGGGCAAGCTGCCCTGCGTCCGGCACCACCTTGTCGAGAATTGTCGCCGAGGCCAGCACCGCCGGAAGTCCGGCACCGGGATGGGTGCCGGCACCGACGAGATAGAGGCCGTCGATATCCTCGCTGCAGCTCTGCGGCCGGAAGTACGCGCTTTGCGACATGACCGGCTCCAGCCCGAACCCGGCGCCGTGCGGCGACAGCAGCGTGTCGCGGAAATGCAGCGGCGTCACCACGCGCGAGGTCGCCACCGATCCCTTGAGTCCCGGCAGCAGCTTGGTGGCGAGGCTGTCCTCGATGGCGCGGCGGTAGGGCTCGGCGGCCGCCGTCCAATCGGTGTCGCCCTGCAGATTGGGCACGGGCGACAGCACATAGAAGCTGTCGCAGCCCTTGGGCGCCATCGACGGGTCCATGGCGGTCGGCCGATAGAGATAGAGGCTGAAATCGGACGCCAGCACCTTTCTCTCGAAGATGTCCTTGATGAGCTCCTTGTAGCGGGGGCCCATCAGGATGGTGTGAGGCTGCACCTCCGGCCACTGGCGATCGGTTCCGAAGTACCAGATGAACAGGCTCATCGAGTAGCGCGCGCGCTCGAGCTTCCTGTCGCTCCAGCGCCGGCGGCGCACATGGGCCGGCAGCAGGCGCCCGTATGTGAAGGCGGAGTCGGCGTTCGACACCACGATGTCGGCGTCGATGGTCTCGCCCGAGGTCAGCCGGATGCCGGTGGCGCGGCCCCCCTCGACCATGATCTCCCGCACGTCCTGGCGGAAGCGCAGCACCCCTCCCTGCTCGCGGATGAGATCGGCGAGACCGTCGGCGAGCTTGCTGGTGCCGCCCATGGCGAAATGGACGCCCCACGTCTTCTCCAGCTGGGGGATGACGGAATAGAACGCGCTCACCGCAAACGGATTGCCGCCGATGAACAGCGGATGGAACGACAGCACCTGACGCAGGCGCTCGTCCTTCACGAAGCGCGCCGCCAGACCGTAGACCGAATGATAGGCTTCGAGCCGGGCGAGCCCCCCCATGGCGATCGACATGTCCCAGATCGAGCGGAACGGGACGTGCTGGATTCGCTCATAGACCTCGCGCAGGTTCGATTCGCTGCGCGCCATGAAGCGGTCCCAGCCGGCGAGATCGCCGGGCGAAAGCTTGGCGACCTGCGCGCGCACCGCCTCGGTGTCCTGGCTGGCCTCGAACGTCGAGCCATCGGCGAACATGATGCGGTAGAACGGGTCGACCGGTGCCAGCGGCACGTGGTCGGACATCCGCTTGCCGCACAGCCCCCACAGTTCCTCGAAGGTGTGGGGCGCGGTGACGATGGTCGGGCCCGCATCGAAGGTGAAGCCGTCCTGCTGGAAGCCGCGACCCCGCCCGCCCGGTCCGTTGAGCCGGTCGACCACCGTCACGCGGTACCCGCGAGCGCCGAGCCGGACGGCGGCGGCGAGGCCGCCGAATCCGGCACCGATGATCACCGCATGGGGGCGGAAATCGGCGTCAACGGAGAACTGCTGAGGATTTGGGGCGATGGTCACACCGAGTCTCCTTGCTGCGTATCGCATCCGTTGGCGGGCTTATGGCTCTTGTCGAAGTCGCGGCAGGCAGGCAGGCCGAGCACGACGAGGTGGACGTTCAGATCGTTCCGAGGTGCGGGGTGAGTTGCGGGGTGTCTTGCGCTCACGCCAGCACCGGTGACTTGCGCAGCAGGCTGCGGTCTTCAATCTGCTTCACCAGGAAATCGGCGACGTCGGCGCGCGAGATGACGCCGTTACGCCAGGTTGCGGGTTCGACGAGTACCTTGTAGCGGCCGGTGCGCGCGCCATTGGTAAGTACCGCGGGTCGGGCGATGGTCCAGTCGAGCGCGCTGGCCTGAATCATGCGTTCCTGCACGTCCTTGTCGGCATAGGCGCGGCCGAGCAGCAGCTGGAACGGTACGCGCTGGAGAAGGCTCATGCTGCCACGGCTGTCCCCGGCGCCGTAGCCGGTAACGGCAATCAGCCGTTTCACGCGGGCCGCTTCCATCGCCGCGATCAGAATGCGCGTCGCATCCGAGAACAGCCGCACGGGTCGGAACAGCTCGCCGGCCCCGACGCCCAGCACCTGGATGACGGCATCCACGCCCCGCACCGCCGCCTCGACATCGGCGCGGGCGAGCGCATTGCCATTCATCTTTTCGAGAGTTGGGGGCGACAGAGCTATTTTTTCGGCCGAGCGGGCGAAGGCGCGCACTCGGTGCCCGGCATCGAGCGCCTGACGCACCGTCTCAAGACCAATTCCCCGGCTGGCTCCGATGATCAGCACCCGCGCCATGTTTCCGCTCCGTTACTTGGCCGCAGGTGCAAGCGTTCGAGTTGAAGCAACTCAGCTGCTTGCGGCTAATACTCTGGGCGGTATACGCGGTCGCTGCAAGGTTGGATTTCTTGGCAGGCGTTGGGCCTCACAGGCTGTTCACGCACTCAACCTGCTCAGGAGGCGGGTAACCAGGTCGGCGAGTTCACCGGCAGCAGGAGCGTTGAGCGAAACGACAGGCGGGCGGCGTTCACTGCGCCTGCGAGGCCGCCCGCAGATGGTCGAGCACGTTGGCACCCGGCCAGCAGTCGAGCGTGAGGCCCTCGACCTTCTGATAGGCGCCGAGCGCGAGGCGCGTGCGCATGCCCGCCTTGCCGTCGATCTTGTCGCGGTAGAGCCCGAGCGCGGCAAGGCGGCGCTGCATCTCCTCCAGATCGGCGGTGCGAAGCTGCACCACCTTGCCCCAAGGCGTGGCGAACGGTCCGCCCCCGGCGATGCGGTCGGAGACGTTGCCGACGAACAGCACGTAGAGGTCGGAGAAATTATAGTCCTTGATGACGTAATAGTTCTTGAGGATCAGGAAGGCTGGGCCGAACAGGCCGGCCGGCATCAGGAGCGAGGCGGGCTCGTTGAGATCGGCGGGGAGGGGCTTCCTCGCCGCCGGCACATAGCCGGCCGCGAGCCAGTCCTTCAGCGGCCGCAGATGATCGGGATCGGCGATGGTGCAATCGGTGCCCTTGGGCACCTTCACCTCATAGGCCCAGTGGTGGCCGGCCTGCCAGCCCTTGTGCGCAAGCTGCTGCGCCGCCGAGGCCAGCGCATCCGGCACCGAGCGCCAGATGTCGGCCCGGCCGTCGCCGTCGAAATCGACCGCATGCCGATAGAATTCCGAGGGCAGGAACTGCGTCATGCCGAGCGCGCCGCCCCACGAGGCACGCATGTCGGCACGCGGCACGCCGTCCTGCAGCATCTTCAGCGCATGCAGAAATTCGTTGCGGAAGAAGTCCTTGCGCTTGCCGTAGAAGCCCTGCGTCGCCAGCACGGTCAACGCATCGTGCGGCAGCTTGTAGCTGCCGAACGCGGTCTCGCGGCCCCAGATCGCCACGACCACCGGCCCCGGCACGCCATAGCGCCGCTCGATGCGATTGAGCGTGTCGCGATGCTTCGCGAAGAGCTGGCGGCCCTCTGACGCAAGGTTCGCCAGCGTCTTTTCCCGCAGATACTGCTCGGGCGTCTGCACGAATTCGGCCTGGCCGCGCGGCGGCTTGTCCGGCCGGCCGGGGATCACCAGATCGGGCAGCGACAGATCGGGCTCGAGGCCGGCGACCGCGGCATCGAAGGTCGCGCGCGACACGCCGAGCTTCTGCGCCTCCGGCCACAGCTCCTGCAGCCAGCGCCGGAAGGCCGGATCGGCCGCGCCGGCGGGCGCGGAGACACCGATGAGCAAAAACCCGGCGAGCAGAGCGGCAAGGACCGCGCCGCACCCGCGCCGGATCATCGACTGTCCGCCTCGCCGCTCACCTGCCATTGCTGCCTCCCTCGACGCTCAGTTCATCATAACGCGCGCAGCCCGTCCGGTGTCCGGCCGGCGGCAAGCTTGGCGAGTCGGTCGAGGGCTTCCTCGACGGTCGGCACCACCGGGCGCGCCGGGATCGAGGGACGGCGCACCATCACCACCGCAATGTCGAGTTCGCGCGCCGCAGTGAGCTTGGCGTCCGCGGCAACGCCGCCGGAATTCTTGGTTACGACCATCTCGGTGCCGAATCGTTCGAGCATGGCGCGGTCGCTCGCCGCCTCGAACGGGCCGCGCGCCACCACCACCTCGACGTCGGGCAGCGGCAGCGCTTCCTTCGGTGGATCGACCAGCCGCACCAGATAGGCGTGCTGCGGCGCGCGGGCGAACACGGGCAGATTCAGCCGGCCGATGCCGAGGAACACCCGGCGCCGCGCTTCGCCCAGCGCATCGACCGCCGCCTCCATGTCGGGCACGTCGATCCAGCGGTCGCCCGGTCCCGGCGTCCAGGCCGGCCGCTCGATCGCCAAGAGCGGCACGCCGGCCAACCGGCAGGCGGCCACCGCGTGCGTGCTCATCTGCGCCGCGAACGGGTGGGTGGCATCGACCACCAGTCCGATGCGCGCATCCCGAAGATATTTGACAAGCCCGTCTATTCCGCCGAAGCCGCCGACGCGGTACGGCACCGCGGGCGGCCGGATGGCCTCGGTGCGGCCGGCGAAGGAGACGACGGCGTCGAAGGCGGCGTCCGCGGCCAGCGCGCCGGCAAGCCGGGTCGCCTCGGTCGAGCCGCCGAGGATCAGAACGCGTAAGGGTGAGGTCATGGGCGGGAGCGATGGCACGGCCGGGCCGTGGTTGTCCATCATCGGCGTGAACGAGGACGGGCTCGACGGCCTTTGCCCCGCCGCCCGCGCGCTGCTCGATGCCGCCGAGCTGGTGGCCGGCGGCCGGCGCCACCTCGATCTGGTCGCGGCCCTCGGCAAGCCGGAATTCGTCTGGGACGTGCCGTTCTCAGCCTCGATTCCGAAGCTGCTCGCCCATCGCGGCACGCGCGTCGTGGTGCTGGCCTCGGGCGATCCGTTCTGGTTCGGCGCAGGCGCAGCGCTGTCCCGCCATGTGCCGGCAGCGGATATGCGGGTGGTACCGGCGCCCTCGACCTTCTCGCTCGCCGCGGCCCGGCTCGGCTGGCGCATTGAGGAGACGGCGACGCTCGGCCTGCACGCCCGGCCGCTGGAAGCGCTGCGGCCGCATCTGGCCCCAGGCGTCCGGCTGATCGTGCTGGTGCGCGATGGCGCTGCCCCGGCACAACTGGCCGGCTATCTCGCCGGGCTCGGCTTCGGCCCGTCGCGACTTCACGTGCTGGAGGCACTCGGTGGCCCGCGCGAACGGGTGCGTACATCAACGGCTTCCGCCTTCGATGTAACAGAAATTAACGCCCCCGTGGCTGTGGCGATCGAGGCCGAAGCCGGGCCGGAGGCGTCCATTCTGCCGGCCACCCCCGGTTTGCCGGACGAGCTGTTCGAGAATGACGGCCAACTCACCAAGCGGGAGATCCGGGCGCTGACGCTGGCAAGTCTGGCGCCGCACCCCGGCGAGTTGCTGTGGGACATCGGCGCTGGGGCGGGCTCGATCGGCATCGAATGGCTGCTCGCCCATCCCGCCAATCGCGCCATCGGCATCGAATCGAGCGCCGACCGTCTGGTGCGCGCGCAGCGCAACGCGCTGACGCTCGGCGTGCCGCAATTCGATCTCCGGCTTGGCGAGGCGCCCGCGGCGCTGGCCGGCCTGCCGGCGCCGGATGCGGTGTTCATCGGCGGCGGCGCGAATGACGCCGGGGTGATCGAAGCAGCCTGGGCGGCGCTCAGGCCCGGCGGCCGGCTGGTGGTCAATGCCGTGACGCTGGAGACCGAGGCGAAGGCGATGGCGTGGCAGGCGCGGGTGGGGGGAGCGCTGACCCGCATCGCCATCGAGCGGGCCGGGCCGGTCGGCAGCTTCACCGCGTGGCGGCCGGCGCTGCCGGTGGTGCAGTGGGTGGCGCGGCGCTGACAGGTCGGGCTTCGGGCGCTCGGAAACCGACGCCGAAATTCTTGACCGCACGCGCCTTGACCGCACGAACCCCGCTGGCGGGGTTTTCCGTTTCGGCCGTGATCCCGCTATATAGGCCCAACCCCATTCATCGAAGATCCCGCACCGAAGATCCCGACCATGACCGAATCCCGCACGCCCGATCCGAAATCCTTCATCAAGGGCGCCACCGGCGACTGGGAGGTGGTGGTGGGCATGGAGATCCATGCCCAGGTGAATTCGGAGGCCAAGCTGTTCTCCGGTGCCTCCACCGCCTTCGGCGGTGACCCCAACAGCCACGTGTCGCTGGTCGATGCCGCCATGCCGGGCATGCTGCCGGTGATCAATGGCGAATGCGTGCGGCAGGCGGTGCGAACCGGCCTGGGGCTCAACGCAAAAATCAACGATAAGAGCGTCTTCGACCGCAAGAACTATTTCTATCCGGACCTGCCGCAGGGCTATCAGATCAGCCAGTACAAGAGCCCGATCGTCGGCGAGGGCGAGGTGGTGGTCGATCTCGAAGGTGGCCGCCAGATCAAGGTCGGCATCGAGCGACTGCATCTGGAGCAGGACGCCGGCAAGTCGCTGCACGACCAGCACCCGACCATGAGCCATGTCGATCTCAACCGTGCCGGCGTGGCGCTGATGGAGATCGTCTCCAAGCCCGACATCCGTTCGGCCGAGGAAGCAAAGGCTTACGTCTCCAAGCTGCGCACGATTCTGCGCTATCTTGGCACCTGCGACGGCGACATGGAGAAGGGCAATCTGCGCGCCGACGTCAACGTCTCGGTACGCCGGCCGGGCGAGCCCCTGGGCACCCGCTGCGAGATCAAGAACGTCAACTCGATCCGCTTCATCGGCCAGGCCGTCGACACCGAAGCGCGCCGGCAGATCGCCATCCTGGAGGACGGCGGATCGATCGACCAGGAAACAAGGCTGTTCGACCCCGGCCGCGGCGAGACCCGCGCCATGCGCTCCAAGGAGGAGGCGCACGACTACCGCTATTTCCCGGACCCCGATCTCCTGCCGCTGGAATTGGAGGCCGACGAGATCGCGGCGCTGAAGCGCGATCTGCCCGAACTGCCGGACGCCAAGAAGGCGCGCTTCGTCGCCGAGTACGGCCTCACCGCCTATGATTCCGACGTGCTGGTGGCCGAGAAGGAGGCCGCCGACTTCTTCGAGGCGGTGGCGAAGGGCCGCGACGCCAAGGCGGCCGCCAACTGGGTGATCAACGAACTCTTTGGCCGCCTCAACAAGGAGGGCAAGGACATCGGCTCGTCGCCGGTGTCGACCGCCCAGCTTGGCGGCATCCTCGACCTGATCGCCTCGGGCGCCATCTCCGGCAAGATCGCCAAGGACGTGTTCGACATCGTGTGGACGGAGGGCGGCGAGCCGGCCGCCATCGTCGAGGCGCGCGGCCTGAAGCAGGTCACCGACACCGGCGCGATTGCCGCCGCCATCGACGAGGTGATCGCCGCCAACCCCGACAAGGTCGAGCAGGCCAAGGCCAAGCCGACCATGATCGGCTGGTTTGTCGGTCAGGTGATGAAGAAGACCCAGGGCAAGGCCAACCCCCAGGCGGTCAACGACCTGCTGAAGGAGAAGCTGGGGCTTTGACCACCCATCCTGACGTCGTCCCGGGCAAGCACCGTAGGTGCTCGACCCGGGACCGTTGCCAGGATGGGTGCCTTTTCCGGATGACGGTCCCGGGTCTCGCTTACGCTCGCCCGGGACGACGTCGCTTCATGACGAACGGGTAGCCGACTGAGCCGGCCGCCCGATCGCCAGGAGCGCCGCTCAGCTTACGGCGCGCAGATTGATCTTGCTCTCGGCCGCGGCGGTGAGCTTCTTGTCCGTCGCCTTCTCCTCGTCGAGGTTTTGCTTCAGCAGGGCGGCGCAGTCGGCGCGGCCGAGTTGACGCGCCCAGGCGACCAGTGTGCCATAGCGCGTGATCTCATAGTGCTCGACCGCCTGGGCGGCGGCGATCAACGCCGCGTCGAGCACTTCGGCATCGCCGACCTGGCCGACGATCTCGCTAGCTTCCTCCAGAATGCCGTCGATCGCCGGGCAGCGTACCTGCCGCGCGGCGGAGCCGTGCATGGCGAAGACCTTTTCGAGCCGAGCGACGTGGCCTTCCGTCTCGCTCCGGTTCATCTCGAAGTCCTGTTTCAGTTGCGGGTCGTGCGCCTTCTCGACCATCATCGGCAGCATCTTGAGAATCTGCTTCTCGGAATAGTAGATGTCGCGCAGCGTATGCACGAAGAGATCGTCGAGGCTCTTGATGTCCTTGGAAAACAGGCCCATGGCTCAATCCTTTCGATCGTTCGGTGGGGGATTCCACGAGGCGGTCGGGCCGCGTCCGATCTGCAGGCGCAGAGAGCGGGGATGGTCGGCCCACGGGCAGCGGGGTTCATGAACGGCCACGCCCGTCACCGGGTATGCGGTGCGGGCATGTGTCCAGGAAATGCTGCAACGGGCCGTCTCACGGACGTGCGCGGACATGCATGTGTCCCAATACTCGCTACTCGGCACGATGTGTGCCGAGACGGGTGTTCCGGGACATCCCGGCTCGCGGTCCGGTGTCCGCCGGCATAACGCGAAGGCGGGAGGGGGCGTTCCGCCCCGGCCATGGTCGTTTCGTCGCACCGGTGGTGGGACAGGAGGAGGGCGAATGGATCTGGGGATGGGGCAGGGCGCTTCGGCGCTGACGATCGATCGCGCACGGCCTGAGGATTTGCCGGACATCGTCGCCATGTTCGCCGCCGATCCGCTGGGCGGCCATGACGACACGGACGACGCCGCGGCGCTGCCGCGCTATCGGGCGGCGTTCGAGGCGATTGCGGCGTCGCCCGGCACCGATCTGTTCGTCGCCCGGATCGATGGCCGGGTGGCCGGCACCTATCAGCTCATCGTGACCCATTCGCTGGCCGGGCAGGGTGCGGTGCGGGCGATCCTCGAAGGTGTGCAGGTCGCGCCGGATCTGCGCGGCCAGGGCATCGGCGCGGCCATGGTGGTCGATGCCGAGCGGCAGGCGCGGGCGCGGGGTGCTTCGACGTTGGCGCTGACATCGAATGTGGCGCGCCTTGATGCCCACCGCTTTTATGAGCGGCTGGGCTTCGCGCGGAGCCACGCCGGGTTCAAGAAGCGGCTGTGACGCAAGCCTCTGTAGACGCCCCTGTTGTTTCCTGCAGCCGCCCCCTGCGCGGCAGGCCGTTGCAGGGCAGGGCCGCTGACTTTAGGTTCCGCCGCCCGCCGCGTTCGCGGGTGGATGCGGAATCAGGCTGAATGCGCCGGAGTTCCGCGATCCAGCCGCCGGAGATCCCGTCCTCGGACCCGGATGTTCGGCGCGACTTGGATCGGCAGGCCAGGATCTGGTCAGCCGGTCTGGCTTTACTCGGAGTTCGTCATGCCTGCTGCGCCTGCGCCGATCGAACTGCACTACTGGCCGACCCCGAACGGCTGGAAGGTCTCCATCATGCTGGAGGAGTGCGGGCTGCCCTACACCGTGGTGCCGGTGAACATCTCCAAGGGCGACCAGTTCAAGCCGGAGTTTCTCGCGATCTCGCCCAACAACCGGATTCCGGCGATCATTGATCCCGACGGGCCGGACGGCCGGCCGATCTCGGTGTTCGAGTCGGGGGCCATCCTGCAGTATCTCGGCCGCAAGACCGGGAGGTTCTATCCGGCCGACGAGCGCGCCCGCGTCGAGGTCGAGCAGTGGCTCTACTGGCAGGTCGGCGGGCTCGGGCCGATGGCCGGGCAGGCGCACCATTTCCGCATCTACGCGCCCGAGAAGATCGAGTACGCCATCAACCGTTACACCAACGAGGTTGCCCGGCTCTATGGCGTGATGAACAAGCGCCTCGCCGACCGGGAATATCTGGCGGGCGACTACTCCATCGCCGACATCGCCTGCGTCGGCTGGGCCAAGCTGTGGGAACGCCAGGGCCAGGACATTGCCCGCTTCCCCCATTTCAAGCGCTGGCTGGATGCGGTGAAGGCCCGCCCGGCGGTGCAGCGCGGCCTCGCGGTGATGGCCGAGGAGCGGAAATAAGCGCTCATGCCAACTGCCCCCGAGTTTGACCCCACCTTCGTCATGGCCGGTTTCTGGACAGCCACCTGCAAAGGGCAAGGGCCGGATCCTTGGTCAACAAGAAGTTCGTCGTCGAGCTTGATGCGCGCAAGCCTCGCCCAGCAGACCGTAAGCCGTCGAGCCGATGCCATACCGCTTCGTCGCCGCTGCGAAGCCCAAAAAATTGCCAAACCGCGGGAAGAATGTGTAAGGTGATTACCAACTAAATTTTACCGGAACCGCAATTGCTGCGTTGCGGCAAAGACTGTAAAATAATTATATCAAAGAAACGGCAAACCGAAGCGTCGGAGTCCCAACCCGTGTAAGCCTCCTGCTCGTTGCGAGCCATTTCGACATCACCGCGCTCGCACGAGGCTGCACGTCCGACTCACCGCGTCTTGCTGGCCCAAAACCACCCAGAGTTCATTCTCTGTTCCGTTGGCCGGAAGACGCATCTGCGTTCGCCCCCAACTGCCACCACGGCTGGCAACCCCACCGGAATAGATGAATGATGAAATCCTTACGCCAGGAGTGGCTTTCCAATATCCGAAACGATCTGCTGGCAGGCATCGTTGTCGCGCTGGCACTCATCCCCGAAGCGATTGCTTTTTCGCTCATCGCCGGCGTTGACCCCAAGGTCGGCCTGTACGCCTCATTCTGTATCGCCACTGTGATTGCCTTCGTCGGCGGGCGTCCGGGTATGATCTCGGCCGCCACGGGGGCAATGGCGCTGCTGATGGTCACCCTGGTGAAAGAGCATGGTTTGCAATACCTGCTCGCCGCCACGGTGTTGACCGGCGTCCTCCAGATCATCGCGGGCTGGCTCAGGCTCGGCGCACTGATGCGCTTCGTCTCGCGCTCGGTGATCACCGGCTTCGTCAATGCGCTGGCCATTCTGATTTTTATGGCGCAACTGCCCGAGCTGATCAATGTCACCTGGCATGTCTATGCCATGACGGCAGCCGGGCTCGGCATCATCTACCTATTCCCTTATGTCACCAAGGCGGTGCCGTCGCCGTTGGTTGCCATCGTCGCGCTGACGGCTGTTGCCGTGTTTCTTGGCCTCGACATTCGCACCGTGGGCGACATGGGCACGCTGCCGGACAGCCTGCCGGTGTTCCTCCTGCCCGACGTGCCGCTGAACCTTGAAACGCTAAAGATTATCTTCCCGGTATCGGCCACCTTGGCAGTCGTCGGCCTGCTGGAGTCGATGATGACGGCCTCAATCGTCGATGACCTGACCGACTCGAGCAGCAACAAGAACCGCGAATGCGTGGGACAAGGCGTGGCGAACATCGCGACCGGCTTTCTCGGCGGCATGGCAGGCTGCGCGATGATCGGCCAATCGGTCATCAACGTGAAATCCGGTGGCCGGGGCCGGCTGTCCACATTGGCGGCCGGCGTGTTCCTGCTGCTCATGGTGGTGTTCGTCGGCGACTGGGTTGCGCTCATTCCGATGGCGGCCTTGGTCGCGGTGATGATCATGGTGTCCATCGGCACCTTCAACTGGGCCTCGATCCGCAACCTGCGCGAACACCCTAAGAGTTCCAGCGTGGTGATGCTGGCCACCGTGGTGGTGACGGTCGGCACCCATGATCTGGCCAAGGGCGTGCTGGTCGGCGTGCTGCTGTCTGGCTTCTTCTTCGCGCACAAAGTGGGCCAGATTCTACGTGTGACCTCGCGAACCGAGGACGAGGGCCGCATGCGGACCTACACGGTCGCGGGGCAGGTGTTCTTCGCTTCGGCGGAGCGCTTCATCAATGCCTTCGATTACAGGGAGGTCATCGAGAAGGTGCGCATCGACGTGAGCCGTGCCCACTTCTGGGACATCACTGCCGTAAGCGCCCTGGACAAGGTGGTCATCAAGTTCCGGCGCGAAGCCACCGAGGTGGAAATCATCGGGATGAACGAGGCCAGCGCCACGATGGTGGACAAGTTCGCCGTGCATGACAAGGACGGCGCTGAAGACATGCTGACGGGCCACTGAAGGGAGGAAAGACCATGAATAGCAAAAACAAAGTGCTGGCCTGCGTCGATCAATCCCGCTTTGCGGATTACGTGGCCGACTATGCTGCTTGGGCTGCCAGACGCATGGATGCGCCGCTGGAATTGTTGCACGTCATCGACCGCCATCCCGAATTGGGATCGGGCGAAGACCACAGCGGTGCCATTGGCATCGACGCCCAAGAGAATTTGCTGACCAAGCTATCGACCGAGGACGAGGCCCGCACCAAGAGCGCACGAGAGCAGGGCCGCATCTTCCTTAATCGCCTGCGCGAACGCGCTGTTGCCGCTGGCGCGATGCAGGTCGATGTGCGTCAGCGCCACGGCGAACTGGAAGAGACGCTGGCCGAGCAGGAGCAGGAGGAGGGTGTGCGCCTGCTCGTCCTGGGCCGCCGTGGCGAGGCTGCGGAAATGACGCGGCGCGATCTCGGCCGCAATGTCGAGCGCGTGGTGCGCGCCCTCCGTAAGCCCATTCTGACCGTGACCGAAGACTTCAAGGAACCGCGGCGCGTGATGATCGCCTTCGATGGCGGCACCATCACCCGGCGTGGCGTCGAGATGGTCGCGGAGAGTCCGCTGTTCCGGGGCCTGCCGATCTACCTGCTGATGTCGGGCAAGGAAAGCCAGGACGCCATCAAGAAGCTTGATTGGGCCAAAACCACCCTGGAAGCCGCGGGCTTTGACGTTACCGCCGCGCTGATCCCAGGCGATGCAGAAAGCATCATTGCCAAGACGGTCAAAGAACAGGCCATTGATATGCTCATCATGGGCGCGTTTGGTCACTCGCCGCTGCGCAGCCTGCTGTTCGGGAGCAAGACCGCCGATCTGTTGCGCTCATCGACCATTCCCACGCTGTTATTGCGATAGCTTTCTGGCGTGGAGAAATGAAAGTTTGATGCGGTTTCCGGCTGATCAGCCGGACGCCGCTCAAACCATCGCCCGCATGGCGTGCGGCAGCACGAAGGGCGTGCCCTGCGGCGGCACGTGGCCGACCGCATCGCCGACCCGGAACACCGTCTGCAGCATCGATTCGGTCACGGTCGCCTGCGGCGACCCGTCGGCCGCGAGCCGGCCGCGGTCGAGCACCACGATGCGATCGGCGGTGCGGGCGGCGATGTTGAGGTCGTGCAGAACCGCCAGCACCGTGCCGCCGCGGGCGGCGAACCGGCGCATCGAATCGGCGATGTCGAGCTGGTGGCGCAGGTCGAGAGCGGCGATCGGCTCATCGAGCAGCATCAGGCCGGGGCCTTCGGTCTCGGCGCCGACCATGAGTTGCACCAGTACGCGGGCGAAATGGGCGCGCTGCTGCTCGCCGCCCGACAGCGTGGTGATGATCCGCTCGCGGAAGCCGCAGAGGTCGACCTCTGCCAGCGCGGCGTCGACGAACGCCTCGATGCGCGGCCCCTGACGCTCGCCGGCTCCCATCCGCACCACCTCGGCGACGGTGAAGGCGAACGCCACGGTCGAGTTCTGCGACATCACCGCCCGCCGCCGCGCCAGGGCCGCCGGTCTGAGGCTGCGGATATCCGCGCCCCGCAGGCGCACGCAACCGGCGCGCGGCACGATCTCGCCAGACAACGCCCGCAGCAGGGTCGACTTGCCGGCGCCATTGGGGCCGACCAGCGCCACCACTTGGCCGGCTTCGATGGCGAGCGAGACGCCATCGACCAGCCGCTTGCTGCCGGCAGCCACCGTAATCGCCTCGGCATCCAGCACGGCCATCGGTCACAGCCCGATCTGCGCCCGCTGCCGCAGCAGCAGGCCGAGGAACACCGGCGCGCCCAGAATGGCGGTGAGGATGCCGATCGGCAGCTCGGCTGGCGCCACCACCAACCGCGCCAGGGTGTCGGCGCCCAGCATCAGCACCGGGCCGAGCAGCAGCGCGGCCGGCACCAGCAGCCGGTGCCCCGGCCCGATGATGAGCCGCAGCAGATGCGGCACGATGATGCCGACGAAGCCGATCACGCCGGACACCGCCACCGCCGCGCCCACCGCCGCCGACACCAGCACGATGGCGAGGCGCTTGAGCCGTTCGACCGAGGTGCCGAGGTGGAACGCCTCGGCTTCGCCGAGCGCCAGCCGGTCGAGGTCGCGCACCAGCAGCGGTGTGGCGACCACCAGCGCCAGCAGGAAGGGCAGGATGGTCGCCGCCTTGGCCCAGGTGGCGCCCGACAGCGAGCCGAGCGTCCAGAACGTCACATCGCGCAATTGCCGGTCGTCGGCGACGAACACCAGCAGGCCGGTGAGTGCCCCCGCCAGCGCGCCGATCGCCAGCCCGCCGAGCAGCAGCATGGCGATGGAGGTGCGCCCGCCGCGCGTGGCGATGCGGTAGAGCGTGGCGGTGACGACGAGCGCCCCGGCGAAGGCCGCAACCGGCAGCGTCTCGGCCGGTAGCGTCGGCATCAGCCGGTCGCCCAGCACGATGGTGGCGGCGGCGGCCAGCGCCGCGCCGCTGGAGACGCCGACGAGGCCGGGATCGGCCAGAGGATTGCGGAACAGCCCCTGCAGGATCGTGCCGCCGGCCGCCAGCAGCGCGCCCACCATCACCGCCATGGCGATGCGCGGCAGGCGGATCGACCACACCACCAGCCGGTCGCGCTCGACCGTCGCGGGATCGCCAGCAACCAAGCCCAGCGCCGCCGGCAGCCGCTCCAGTGGAATGCCGGCGGCGCCGACCGTCGCGGCACTGAGCGCGGCCGCGATCAGCAGCGCGAGCAGGATGCCCAGCACCAGGGCTGGCGCATGCGCCAGCGGGTGGTGCGGCCGCTCGGCGCCGGCAGTGGCCGGCAGCGCCATGGTCATCGGCTGCAGTCCGGTGCGGGTGGGCGCGGTGCGGCGGCAAGGCCGGGATGCAGTGTCTGGGCCAGATCGAGCGCCGCCTGTGCGGTGATGGGGCCGAAGGCCAGCGCCTGCGCCCCGATGCGGTGGAAGGCGCGATGCTCGGCGGCCGGCGTGGCGGCGAAGCCAGCGTGCGCGAACACCTGATCGGCTGTCAGCATGCCGGCGCCGCCGGGACCGGGGATACCGCCGGTGTCCATGACGATCACCGTCTCGGGGCGGGCGGCGACAACCGCCTCGTCGGTGACCGGCTTGTAGCCGTCGAGGTTGTCGAACACGTTGACCGCACCGACCAGCCGGATCATCCCGTCGGCGGCGGTACCGCGGCCGGCGACCATGGCCCGGCCATTGACGAAGGACAGCAGGAACACCACGCGCGGCGGCGCCGTCACCTTGCTGCCGAGCCCGGCCAGTGCATCGAGATCGCCCGCCACCGCCGCGGCGAGGCATTCGCCGCGCGTCGCGGCGCCGGCGGTCGCCGCGATCAGGCGGATCTTGGCGAGGATGCCTGCGCCGTCATAGCTGTCCGGCACCCGCACCAGCGGCACGGCGGCCGCCTCCAGCACCCGCACGGTCTCGGGCGGGCCGGCCGCCGCGGCGGCCAGCACCAGCGAGGGATTGGTGCCGAGCACGCCCTCGGGAGAAAGCTGGCGCAGATAGCCGACGCTCGGCTTCTCCTTCAGCGCCCGCGCCGGGAACTGGCTGGTGGCATCGACCGCCACCACCCGCCCGTCGAGCCCGAGCGCATAGAGAATCTCGGTGACCGCGGCGCCCACCGACACGATGCGGCTGGCGTCGGGGGAGGTCGCACCGGCTGCCATGGCGCGAGTGGCGGGGAAGGAAATGGCAAGACCGGACAGGACGAGCCCCGCCAAGACGAGCCCCGCCAAGACTGGCCGCGCCAGGACGGCGATCCGCGCAGCGCTGGTTCGCATCGCACCCCTCATTTGGTCAGGATCAGCTTGTTCTGGGCCGTGAGGCGCAGCCGATAGGTCTCGGTTCCGTGCCCGATGGTGATCTCGCGGGTGGCGACGAACAGGTCGCAGCTTTCGATCCGGTTCCGCTCGATGGGGATGGCACGTTTTGCCGGCATTTCCGCGGAATTCTGCCTGGAATTCGCAGTAATATCGACCTTGAGACGATCATTCAGCACGTCAGACCTGCCCCTTTTATTCGATCGGCATGATGCAGTTGCTTCGTTTCGAACGATTCCAGAAACGAAGACCGCTTTTTTGAAACAATCTAAACTTCATTTATATTTGTTGACTCGACCTAATGCAAATGACTACTAAATGCAATAGCTGAGTGCCGCCCGCATCGCCGGGCGGCCCTGCCAGCCAGCCGCCATCCGGCGCGCCCGCCAGCAGCGAGTCGATCAAGGCAGGCGCAGGAGCAGGCGAGTGAAGACGAATCGGACAGGAGGCGCGGCGGCGCGGCTGGCAGGGGTGTCGATGGCGGCGGCCGGTGCCCTTGCCGCCGCGGTGCCGCAGGCGGCAAGCGCGCAGCAGGCGACGGCGCAACAGGAGATGAGCGCCGACGAGGTGCTGATGCTCGATCCGGTGACGGTGCTGGCGACGCGGACCGAGGAATTGGCGATCGACGCGCTGGCCGCGGTCAGCGTCGTGACCGAGGGCGACCTCGACACCATCATGCCGACCCGGCCGGCCGAGGTGTTCAAGTACGTGCCCGGCGTTTCGTTCTCCGATCGCGGCGACGACCCCGGCTCGTCCATCAATATTCGCGGCCTGCAGGATTTCGGCCGCGTCGCGGTGATCGTCGACGGCGCCCGTCAGAACTTCCAGCGCTCGGGGCACGGCTCCGACGGCCAGTTCTATCTCGATCCGGAGATGCTCTCCGGGGCCGAGGTGGTGCGCGGCCCGGTGGCCAACATCTACGGCTCCGGCGCCATCGGCGGCGTGGTGTCGTTCACCACCAAGGACACCGACGACATCCTGCGGCCGGGCGAGCGCTGGGGCGCGCTGGCCAACACCCTGTTCGGCACCAATCGCGGCCAAGCGATG
This sequence comes from Blastochloris tepida, assembly GCF_003966715.1. NCBI lineage: Bacteria > Pseudomonadati > Pseudomonadota > Alphaproteobacteria > Hyphomicrobiales > Blastochloridaceae > Blastochloris > Blastochloris tepida. Next base: position 1,686,706 of record NZ_AP018907.1, on the reverse strand, counting down.
GGCTCGCTGTTCGGCGCCGTGCGGCCGGCCGACAGCTACGACGTCGCGTTCGGCGCCTCCTACCGGACGGAGTCCGACTACGACAACGGCAATGGCGAGCGGGTGGACAATTCGGGCAACGACATCTCATCCGGCCTCGCCAAGGCCACGTTCCGTCCCGCCGACGGCCACGAGATCAAGCTCGCCGGCCTCACCAACCGCTCCGATTACGTGGTCGGCCAGACCACGGCTTCGGCCTCGGCCTACGACACCAAGCTGCAGAACGACACCGCCTCGCTGCGCTGGCGCTATTCCAAGCCCGAGGACCGGCTGTTCGATTTCGAGGGTTCGGTCTACTGGAACCGCACCGACATGGACCAGACAAAGGTCGGCGGCACCTCGGGCCAGATCAGCGGTATACTTGGCGCGGCGCGCAACTTCAGCATCGACACCGCCGGCTTCGACCTCCACAACACCACGCGCTTCGACACCGGCTCGTTTCGCCACGCCTTCACCTATGGCGCCGACTTCTTCAACGATCAGGTCTCGACCAACGACCCCACCGGCGCCTCGGATCTCTCGACCCCGTCCGGCGAGCGCTCCGTCTATGGCGGCTTCCTGCAGTGGAAGCTCAATCATGCCGATTGGTTCGAGTTGATCACCGCCGCCCGCTATGACGGCTACGAGCTGTCCGGCGGCGGCAATTCCTCGGAAGGCGACCGCATCTCGCCCAAGGTCACGCTCGGCATCACGCCGCTGCCGTGGCTCACCGTCTACGGCACCTATGCCGAGGGCTATCGCGCTCCCGCCGTGACCGAGACGCTGGTGGCCGGCGCCCACCCCGGCTACGCGCCCGGCATTCCGAGCCTGTTCACCTTCGTGCCCAATCCGGCGCTGCAGCCGGAAGTCGGCAAGACCAAGGAGATCGGCTTCAACATCCGCAAGGACGACTTGTTCAAGAAGGGCGATGCGCTGCGCGCCAAGATCAATGTGTTCCGCAACGACGTCGAGAACTACATTGAAATCTTCACCTATGGCGATCCGGTCACTTGGTGTCCGGTGACGTTTCCCGGCTGTCCGCCGGTTCCGGTGGTGACCATCAACGACTATTCGCTGGCGCAATACCGCAACATTCCCGAGGCGGTGATCGAGGGCTTCGAGTTCGAAGGCCGCTACGATGCCGGCGGCTGGTATCTCCGCCTCACCGCCCAGTGGATGGAGGGGCGCAACGTCATCGACGATCTTGCGCTGCTGTCGATCCCGTCCGACCGGATCGTCACCGCCGCCGGCATCCGCCTGCTCGACCGCAAGCTGACGGTGGAGGCAAGCTGGACGGCGGCGCGCTACGACCACGTTCCCGACGGCTACACCTACACCGCCGCCTACAATCTGGTGGACATCTATGTCGGCTACCAGCCGACCCCGGACGTGCTGCTGCACGCCGCGGTGACCAACCTGCTCGACGAATACTATCTGCCGATCCCTGTCGCGCAGCCCGACATGATCCTGGCCACCGCCGCCCCCGGCCTCGCCTTCAAGGGCGGGCTCAAGATCCGGTTCGGGGGCTGAACGATGCGCCTGCCGGCGACCGCGCCCAGACCGGTTCGTGCGGACACGGCACTTGAACGTCCGCGCGAGGCCCCCACGCGCGGCCGCTCCGGGATCGCTGTGCGATCGCCCGGAACGCGCAGGAGGCCGGCCGGCGTTTCACCTCCGTTACGCCGCGCCGGCCTCTCTCCGGCACCCGAACTCCACGCACCCGTTCTCCGCGCGGCCTGCGCGGACCTGCCGGCGGCCCGCCCCCCGGTGCCGCCGGCAGGACTTGTCGTTTTCCCAGCGTTCGTTCGCCAGCCGACGCCAGCACCAGGAGAAGAACCGTGTTCATCGCCATGAATCGCTTTCGCATCGCCAAGGGCCAGGAGGACGCGTTCGAGCGCATCTGGCTCGGCCGCGACTCGCGCCTGCCCGAACTGCCGGGCTTCGTCGCCTTCCATCTGCTCAAGGGGCCGGAAGCGGCGGACCACACGCTCTACGCCTCGCACACGGTGTGGGCGACGAAGGCTGACTTCGAGCACTGGACCACCTCCGAGCAGTTCCGCAGCGCCCATTCCGGCGCCGGCGGCGGCTCGGCCTCCGGCATCTATCTCGAACACCCGACATTCGAAGGCTTCGAGGTGCGCCAGACCATCGAGGCCAAGACCGGCTGAGCCGGCCGGCCCAATTCCCATCCCCAGGCAGCGCCCGCGGCAGGAGCCGCGGGCCGTGGAGTGAGAGACATGACCGTACCCGCCGAACTCGTCCGCCGAATTGCCGCCAATCCGGGCCTGGTGATCGAGCAGGCCGCCCATGAATACGGCGTCAGCGCCCGCACCGTGGTCGAGGCGCTGCCCGCAGCGATGCGCCGCTTCGCGCCGGCGTCCGCTTTCGAGGAAGTGATGGCCGACATCGCCGGCTGGGGCGAGGTCACGGTCATCGTCCACACCGTAGACGGCATCTTCGAGATGACCACCGCCGTGCCGCGCGGCGAGATCGGCCATGGCTATTTCAATCTGATGTCGTCGAGCGGCCTGCACGGCCATCTGCGCCACGACCGCTGCGGCGGGCTGGGCTTCGTCGAGCGCCCGTTCATGGGCAAGCCGTCGGCGGCGGTGCTGTTCTTCAACATCGACGGCGGCATCATGTTCAAGGTGTTCGTCGGCCGCGACGAGAGCCGCGCGCTGCGCGTCGACCAGCTCGAAGCCTTCCGCGCGCTGGCCGACCGGCTGGCCGGTGCGGTGGAGGCCGCGGCGTGAACGGCCAGCCGTCCATGTCCGGCCACAAGGCGCCGGCAGCCGATCCGATCGCCCGCTTCTTCGCGGCAGGCGAGGGCGACCCGCTGACGGGCGCCTTCACGGCGCGCGTGCCGGTCATGCCCTGGCGCAACGCCACGCCGGTGCCGCCGGAGGAGACCGCGGCGGTTTACGCGGACGCGCTCGCCCGCCGGCGCGAGGATACCACCGTCGCCTATCTGCACATTCCGTTCTGCCACAATCATTGCCTGTTCTGCGGCTTCTTCCAGACGGTGTGGCACCCGGATCTGTCGGCGCCGTTCGTCGACGACGTGCTGGCCGAGCTGGCGCGCGCCGCTGACGCGCCGCTGGTCGCCGAGGGACCGCCGATCGCCGCGGTCTATCTCGGCGGCGGCACGCCGACCGCGTTGGCCGCCGCCGATCTCGGCCGCCTGATCGAGGGTCTGCGCCGGCATCTGCCGCTGGCCGCCGATTGCGAGATCACGGTGGAGGGCCGCATCCACGATTTCCCGATCGACAAGGCGAAGGCCGCCCGCGATGCCGGCGCCAACCGTTTCTCGATCGGCGTGCAATCGTTCGACACGACGATTCGCCGCCGCCTTGGCCGCAAGGCCAGCCGCGCCCAGATCGAGCGGGCGCTGGGCGACCTATTGGCGCTCAACGGCCCGGCGGTGATCGCCGACCTGATCTATGGCCTGCCGGGACAGGACAGCCGCACTTGGCAGGTCGATGTTTCGACCGCGATGGCACTCGGCCTCGACGGCGTCGACGTCTATGCCCTGAACGTCTGGCAGCACGGCCCGCTGGCCAAGGCGATCGTGCGGGGCAAGCTGCCGCAGGCGGCGGTTCTCGGCGATCAGGCCCGCTTCTATGACGAGGCGGTGAGCCGCCTTGTCGATGCCGGCTGGCGCCAGCTTTCGCAGGCGCATTTCGGCCGCACCACGGTCGAGCGCAACCGCTACAACCGGCTGGTCAAGGACGGTGCGGTGTGCCTCGCCTTCGGCGCCGGGGCCGGCGGCTCGGCCCACGGCCTGTCCTGGCGCACCATTCCCGCGCTCGACCGCCGCGCCGAGGCGATCGCCGCCGGCCGCTGGCCGATCGAGGGCATCGCCCGGCTTCCGGCCGACCACGCCGCCCGTACCCGCGTCATCACCTCGCTCGATCTCGGGCGGCTCGACCTCGCAGCTCTGGAACGCGAGGCGCCCGGCGTGCTGGCAGCGGCCGAACGCCTGCTCGCCAATTGGCGCGCCGCCGGGCTGATCAACATCGTCGATGAGGTGATGACCACCACCCGCGCCGGTGCGTTCTGGTCGGTGAACCTCACCTCCGGCCTGCACGCCGCCCTCGACATGGCCGCCCAGGGCACCGCCACCCGCGCGGCGTGATACCAACGGCCCCAGACACTGACGCGTGGGGCCGTTGACTCTCACGGATTTTCTTGTGGGAAATCAAAGATTTCTCGAAAATCCGCAACCGGAGCCAACGGTCCGCTTTCGCAGCCGTTGGTATGATGCTCTCTCCCGTGTCATCCCGGACGGCGCGAAGCGCCGAGCCGGGATCGTGCGCAGAGCAGGCTCCGAGGGCGCAATAGCAAAGCGTATTGCGCCGAAGCTGACGGCAGATACAGGCGGCGGAAATGGCGGACTACGCTGCGCAATTGCGCCCACTGTAGAGCGAGTCTCTTTCCTGAAACGGTCCCGGGTCGCGCAGCTTCGCTGCTTGCCCGGGACGACGACCTGGGCTTCGTCATCCCGGCCAAGCGCCCTCGGGCGCGTGAGCCAGGATCGTCTGCGCAATGAGTGGCTTTCCTGCCGGCGGTCCCAGGTCGCGCACCTTCACCTCGCCCGAGGAGACGCGGCTGCCTCACCGCAGGCTGTAGCGGATCGGCACCGAGAAGCTGAAGCGCGCGCCCGCAAGCTCGGGCGGCGGCGGCGGTAGCGGCTGCGCCCGCAGGATCAGCTCGGCCGTCTCGCGGTCGAGCGACGAGTGGCCGGAGCTGGCGGTGAGGCGGCTGGCAATGACGTGGCCGGCGCGATCGACGGTAAAACTGAGCCGGGCGACGCCGGTCTCGCCGCGCGCCTGCGCTTCGGCCGGGTAGCGCTTATGGCGCTGCAGATGGGCGACGATCCGGCTATTCCAGTTCGGCAGCGCGTTGCTCGCGCCGTGGCCGAACGTCTGCGATGCCGGGACGGACGCCACGGCTTCGGCGGAACTCGGCGCGGTGGTGGCCGCGGCCGTCTGCGGCCGCTTCGGCTTGCGCTCGGGCTTCTTCGCCTCGCGCTTCGGATCGGGCTTCTTGACTTCGGAGGTCTTGATGTCGGGCCGCGGCACCGGCTTCGGGGCCGGTACTGCCGGCACCGTCTCCGGCACCTCGATCGGATCGGGCGTCGGCGGCTCCACCGCCGCCTGCTCGGTCTCGAGTGGCGTCTCGGCCGTCTCAGGCTCGGGGGGCGACTCGGTCTTTTCGGGCTCGGTTTCCTCGGTCGTCTTCGGCTCAGGGGTGAGATCGGCCTGGGTCTGCTCGGGCCCCGGAACGCTCTCGCTGCTGGCCGAGTCCGGCGAGGCTGACATCAGTTCGAGCTCGATCACCACCGGCATGCCGGCCGTCACCTCCTCGGACTGCCAATTGGTCAGCACCGCCAATGCGACCGCGCCGTGCGCCGCCGCGGCAAACGCGAATGCGAGGCCCCAGCGCAGCGAATCCTGACGGGGGAACGTGGGCGAAGTCATCGCTGCCCTCCGGCATCGAGCCCGACCAGCGCGACCTTGAGATAGCCGGTCGAGCGCAGCACGTTCATCACCGACATCAGATCGCCATAGGCCACCGCCTTGTCGGCGCGCAGGAACACCCGCTGCTCGCGGTCGCCGCCGGCGGCGCGGTCGAGCGCGGCGGCAAGCCCCTCGCGGCTCACCGAATCCTCGCCGACCGTCAGCGACAGGTCGGACTTCACGGTCAGGAACAGCGGACGGTCGGGCCGCGGCTGCCGTTCGGCGGTGGAGGAGGGCAGGTTGACCGCCACATCGACGGTGGCGAGCGGCGCCGCGATCATGAAGATGATGAGCAGCACCAGCATCACGTCGATGAACGGCGTGACATTGATCTCGTGCACCTCGTCGATGTCGCCGTCGCCGCGGCCGAAGTGCATTGCCATGGCATTACTCCGCAGCGGTCCGCGCCACGCGCGGCCGGCCGGCGGCGTGGCGGTCCAGGTCGCGGCCGGCGAGGCGCAGCACCGCCGCCGCCGCATCGCCGACCAGCCCGCGATAGCCGGTGATCTGGCGCGCGAAGGCATTGTAGATCATCACCGCCGGGATGGCGGCGACCAGACCGAGCGCCGTTGCGAGCAGCGCCTCGGCGATGCCGGGCGCCACCACCGCCAGATTGGTGGTCTGCGCCTTCGAGATGCCGATGAAGCTGTTCATGATGCCCCACACCGTGCCGAACAGGCCGACGAACGGCGCGGTCGAGCCGATGGTGGCCAGGATTCCGGTGCCGCGCGCGATCCGGCGGCTGGCTGCGGCCTCGATGCGCTCAAGGCGGGAGAGGATGCGCTCCTTGATGCCGGCCGCCGCAAGCTCGCCCGATGCGTCGATCTCGACGGCTGCGGCGCGGGCCAGCGCCGTCACCGCGCCGTCCTGCGGCACGAGTCGCGCCAGCGCGGCATCAAGCGTGGCCGAGTCTTCCAGCACCTCCAGATCGGCACGGACGCGCCGGCGCGCGGCGGTGAGTTCGACCGTCTTGGCGAGCCACACCGTCCAGGTCAGCACCGAGGCCAGCAACAGGCCGACCATCACCACCTGCACTACGATGTCGGCCGCCAGGAACATGCCGAGCGGCGACAGATCGCGCGGCAGGTCGGCGGGCCTGTCGATCGACGGCGCGGCAGCGGGGGCTGCAGCAGTGGGGAGAGGCGCCGCCGTTGGTGCTGTCGCCGAGGGAGCCTCTGTCGCCGGGGAGGGAGCGGGCGGGGACGTAGGTTCCGCTACTGCCGGCGCGGGTGGCGCAGCGATGGCGGGGGCGTGCGTTTGATGGACCTGCGGCGGCTCCGGCTGCACTTGAGCGGCCGCCACGTTCGGCGACCACAGCAGGGCTGGAAGGAGGATCGACAGCAGCGCCCGCCTCACCCCGGACATCCGTTCGGCCTGCGTGCCGCGCGCCATCCGCGCGCTGCCGCCATGGGAAACGTCCAATCTCCGCTGGCCCGCCACAGTCACAATCGTCATCCCCTCATACGAAATCCGGGCCGACCATGCCGGAGCCCCGGACTCCGATTGCCGGAACTCCCGCTGCCGGAAGCAGAATGCCAGCCCACACGGCACACCTGAAGTATGCCGCATCCGCAGCCACGATTCATAGTCAACCGCGCGCCGAGGTCAACAGCGCAAGTCCATATTCGAAATGGTACATTTCCAATGTGAAGTCAAAATTCCGCACATCGACGTAACAATAAAGCAGAGGACTTGTCGTTGATTGTCCGTCCGCAACGGAATTGGCAGGGGAGCGCTGCTGCCGTCGAGCTTTCCACCGAAACCGGCGGCAGCAGGCCAGTTGAAGCCGGTCAAAACGGCCCCTCATGGCGTAATTGGACACCGCCGCTCTGCAATGCACATGGCGGTCTTGCAGTGCAACCTGGAGCGCCTTTGCCGGCGCCACCGCACCGTCGGGCAATACATCGGCGACGGGCAGGGGACGTGCCGTCGGCCCGTCCGGACGCGGTCGGGAACTCTGGCCTCGTCCGCGGGCGTTTGCACGGATCGGTGCGAACCGGGCAGGGACCGGCGCGCTCCCGCGGCTGTTTGCACGCGGCCGTCCAGATGCGCGCGATCGAGCGTGCGGCGCGCCCGCCAAATGGAAAAAGGGCGCAGCCCACCGGCTGCGCCCCGAAATCCAACTCGGATTCTCACCGACTCGGTCGGTCGCGACGCGACCGGAGAATGCTCTAACGCAGGCTCACCGACATGCCGCTGAGGCCGGCGGAAATGTCGAAGCCCACCCGCTGACCGGACAGTTCGAGGATCACGCCGTTCGAATTCTGCAGACGGACCGCACCGGCACCACCGGCAAAAGACGCACCTGCGCCGATGGCGGTGTAGGTGCCGGCGATGTCGGACGCCCGGCGCAGATTGAAGGCTCGGCCGACCAGTTCCGACTGCGACGCACCGATGATGGCACCCGCGCTGATGCCGCCGAAACGCAGCGGATAGAGGCGCCCCTTGAAGGTGAGCGTGCCTTCGCCGCCGCCGACGCCGATGATGAAGCCGCCGCGGGTGATGACCGCCCGTACCGTGCCCGTCGCCGCTTCCGACGGGGTCGGCACGCTGACCATTGCGACCAGGGCCAGCAGGGCCACGCGGAAGATGACGTGAACGGCCTTGTTCAGACGCTGCATTGCTGCCTCCTCAGGATTTTTGGCAACCACAGTAATTGGGCGGCGAAGTCATCTCGTCGATAGCGAGCATACGCAAAATATGCTCAGAACGGAAAAAAGTTGGTCTTCCGTTCGGTCATGGCTTGAAGTGGCAGCAGAATCGGCGGCTCCGGCAGGCAGCCTCAGCCCGGATCGGAGCGGCGCTCATTGGCCGATTGCACGATGGCGAGCGCGGCGGCACCCGGCATCGGCCGGCGCGCGGCGGAACGGAAATCGGCGCGTCCGGCGAGCGCCTGTTCGAGCAGCCGATGGTACTGGTGCCGTGACACCTCGATGCAGCCGAAGCTCTCCAGATGGCGGGTGGAGAACTGGGTGTCGAGCAGGGTGAAGCCGCCGACAAGGAGCAGCGCCACGAGGTGCACCAGCGCCACCTTGGAGGCGTCGGTCTCGACGTGGAACATGCTCTCGCCGAAGAAGGCGCGGCCGATCGCAACCCCATAGAGCCCGCCGACCAGCAGCCCGTCGCGGTAGGCTTCGACCGAGTGGCAGTGCCCGAGATCGAACAGATCGCGATAGAGCCGGCGGATGCGCGCATTGATCCAGGTGCGCATGCGCCCCGGCGCCGGTTCCGAGCAACCGTCGAGCACGCCCTCGAAATCGTGGTCGACCCGCACCTCGAACCGGTCGGAGCGGATGGTGCGGGCGAGGCGCCGGCTCACATGCAGGCCGTCCAGCGGAATAATGCCGCGCCGTTCCGGCTCGATCCAGTACAGGCCCGGATCCTCGGCACTCTCGGCCATCGGAAAGATGCCGCAGGCATAGGCCTTCAGCAGAACTTCGGGCGTGATGTCCACCTGTCCGGTGAAGCCGCGCGTCATGGCCAGATATCTCCGCCCCCCAGCGAAGAGCCGCGACGACCATAGCACATCGCGGCAGCATCGCAGCAGGGTACGGCGAAGCGTTCGCCGCCGGCCGAAACGCTCAGATGTCGGGCGAGCCGGCCAGGAAATGCTCCAGCCAATGGATGTCGTATTGGCCGTTGGCGATGTCGGGGTGGCGCACCAGCGTGCGGAACAGCGGCGCGGTGGTCTCCACGCCGTCGACCACGATCTCGTCCAAGGCGCGGCGCAGCCGCATCAGGCACTCGTTGCGGGTCTTGCCGTGGACGATCAGCTTGCCGACCAGCGAGTCGTAATAGGGCGGGATGGTGTAGCCCTGATAGACCGCCGAATCGACGCGCACGCCCAGGCCCCCCGGCGGGTGGAAATAGGTGATCTTGCCAGGAGAAGGGCGGAAGGTGGTCGGGTTCTCGGCATTGAGCCGGCACTCGATGGCGTGGCCGTTGATCACGATGTCGTCCTGGGTGATCGACAGCGGCAGGCCGGCGGCGAGCCGGATCTGCTCGTTGAGCAGATCGATGCCGGTGACCATCTCGGTCACCGGATGCTCGACCTGGATACGGGTGTTCATCTCGATGAAGTAGAATTCGCCGTTCTCGTACAGGAATTCCACCGTCCCGGCCGACAGGTATTTCAGCTTGCGCATGGCGTCGGCGACGACCTCGCCGATGCGGTTGCGGGCGTCGACATTGAGGGCCGGGGAGGGGCTTTCCTCCCATACTTTCTGGTGGCGGCGCTGCAGCGAGCAGTCGCGCTCGCCGATATGGACGGCGTTGCCGCGGCCGTCGCCCAGCACCTGGATCTCGATGTGGCGCGGCTTCTCCAGATACTTCTCGATATAGACCGTCGAGTCACCGAAGGCCGCCTTGGCCTCGGAGCGGGCGGTGGCCAGCGCGACGTCGAGATCGGCCTCGGTGCGCGCCACCTTCATGCCGCGGCCGCCGCCGCCGGCCGCCGCCTTGATCAGCACCGGATAGCCGATGTCGGCGGCGATCCGGCGGGCATCGACATCGTCGGTGATGCCGCCCTCCGAGCCCGGCACGCACGGGATGCCGAGCCGCTTGGCGGTGCGCTTGGCCTCGATCTTGTCGCCCATCAGCCGGATGTGCTCGGGCTTGGGGCCGATGAAGCCGATGTGATGGTCGGCGAGGATCTCGGCGAAGCGCGCATTCTCCGACAGGAAGCCGTAGCCCGGATGCACCGCCTCGGCGCCGGTGATCTCGCACGCCGCCAGCAGTTGGGGCACGTTGAGATAGCTGTCCTTGGCCGGCGGCGGGCCGATGCACACGCTCTCATCGGCGAGCTTGACGTGCATGGCGTCGGCATCGGCCGTCGAATGGACGGCGACGGTGGAGATGCCGAGCTCCTTGCAGGCGCGCAGAATGCGGAGCGCGATCTCGCCGCGATTGGCGATCAGGATTTTCGTGAACATGCGAGCCTCATTTCCTCCGGGCGATGCCCGGGGGGCGCGATCGTCACTCGATGATCATCAACGGCTCGCCGTATTCGACCGGCTGGGCGTCGCCGACAAGGATCTGCGTCACCGTGCCGGCGCGCGGCGCGGGAATCGCGTTCATCGTCTTCATTGCTTCGATGATCAGGAGGGTCTGACCTTCCTTCACCTGCGTGCCGATGTCGACGAACGCCTTGGAGCCCGGCTCCGGCGCGCGATAGGCGGTGCCAACCATCGGCGACTTCACCAAGCCCGGGTGGGCGGTCAGATCGGCGACGGCCTCGACGGCCGCCGCCGCTGCGACGGCTGGAATCGGCGCCGGCGCCGCGACGGTGACGGCATTGGTCGACATCGCCGCCGGGAACGGCGCGAGCTGGATGTTGCGGGCAACGCGGATACGCAGTTCGCCTTGCTGCACTTCGACCTCGGTGAGGTCGGTGTCGTTGAGCAGCTCCGCGAGTTCGCGGATCAAGGCAGGATCGATGGCGGGTTTGGGCTTCAACATTCTATCTCCCGGCGCCGGTTCAGACCGTCGCCTTCAGCTTGGCGGAGCGGTCGGCTCGCCGCGAATGAGCACTGAACACGTATGCGCGGGGGGATTTCGCGCAGGATACGTCTCGGCCGGACCGATCTCGCCGTCATGCCGATGCGCCGCGGCGAGCGCGCTTCCATCCGGCCCACAGCCGATTCCGAGAAGACGATGATCGCACCCATTGCAGACTGCAACCATCGGACCCATCTGGCGCGGCCGACCGGTTCGCCCGCCGGCGCTCTTATAGGCATGGATGTGTCCGGTGAAAAGCGGCCTGTATCGACCCGCCCGCCCCGTGGATTTCCGGGCGCCCGGCGTCGGGCCGGGATGTCCGGCCGACAGGCATGCACTTTCAGACTTTTTTGGCATTGACAGGCTTTGCGCCGATGCGGGCGGGGGCGCGTCCGGCTGGCCTGAACGGGGCCGCGACGATGCGGCGGCCCCGCTTCTGGCGCCCGGACATGCTCGAATCAGTGCGTCTCCGTTCAGCAGTCCTTTTCCGGGCAGGCCGCGCGCGCCGCCCGCAGCTGCTCGCGCAGCTTCTCCAGCCCGACGGCGCCGACCACCACCTCGCCGCCGACCACATAGCTCGGCGTTCCAGTGAGGCCGAGATCCTGGGCCAGCCGGAAATTCTCCTGCAGCGTCGCCATCACCTCGGGCGACTCCATGTCCTTGGTCAGGCGGGCCATGTCGAAGCCGACCTCCTTGGCCACCGCCATCGCGCGCTCGCGCGTCGCCTCGCCGCGGCCGCCCATCAGCTTCTGGTGGAACTCGAAATACTTGGCCGGGGTCGCCTGCAGCTTGGCGGCGAGCGCCACCGTGGCGGCCTGCACCGAGGACTCGCCGAGCACCGGGAAGTCCTTCAGCACCACCTTGAGATTGGCGTCGCTCTTGACCAGTTCGACGAGGTCGGAGAGCGCGCGCTTGCAGAACCCACAATTGTAGTCGAAGAACTCTACAATCGTGACATCGCCCTTGGGGTTGCCGATAACGACGCTCTTCGGCGAGTTGAGCAGCTGATCGCGATTGGCGGACAGCGCCTGCTTGCGGCGCTTCTCCTCGTCGGCATTGGCGCGCTTCTCGAGCTCCTGCAGCGCCTCCTGGAGGATTTCCGGGTTCTTCACGATCGTCTCGCGGACGATCTTCTCGACATCCTCGCGCGTCAGCGGCGCGGCCGTTTGTGCCCAGGCCGGCGCGGCGACAGCGGCGGCAGCGAGCAGCGCCAAGCCGGCCATGGCCGTCCGCGCCGTGAGGGAAAAGAGCGTCATTGGTCGGGGGCTCCTTGATGGCCGGTCGACACGGACCGGGGGATCGCTTGGCAGAGGCCCCGCCGGGCGTTCGTCTCGAACCCGGACCGGAGGGGCCTTTGCCGACAGGCTTAGAGCATTCTGCGCAAAAGTGGGAACCGGTTTCGCGGAAGGGAATGCGACAACTCGGCAACTCAGAGCATTCCTCGCAAAAGCGCGCACCGGCCTTGCGGGCAGGTTGCCTCGGTGCCCGGCTCAGCTTCTGCCGTCGAGCTTGGGCGGCTTGTAGTTCTCGATGTCGTCGGCCTTGAGCCAGCCGGGCGAACCATTGGCAAAGCGGGTCTTGGCGCGGGCCGCGAGGTGGCGCGCGGTCTGGAACTCGCCGCCGGCGAACGCCGCCTGGGCGGAGGCGAGGTCGGCATTGGCGATGTCGCCCTTGCGGCCATAGGCGATGGCAAGCTGCCGGTAGCCGTCGGCGGCCAGGGTCTCGCGGGTCAGCGCCCGCGACAGCTCGCGGATCGCTTCCTCGGCATGCGCCTTGTCGCCGGTCGCCACCAGCGCCTGCCCCAGCATGATGCGGATCAGATTGGCGTTCGGCGCCAGCGCCACCGCCCGCCGCAGCGGCGCGATGGCTTCGGCCGGCCGCGCGCTCTCCAGCAGCGCCTGCCCCTTCAGCTCGTGGAAATAGGGGTTGTTGGGCTGGGTGGCGATGAGCCCGTCGATCTGGGCGATCGCCTCGCGGACCTGCTTGAAGCGGTAGGCAGATATGGCGCGGGCGTAGCGCGCCGGCAGGCTGGTGTCGCTTAGCGGATAGCGGCGGGCCACCGTGTCGGCGCGATCGAAATAGCCGATGATCTTGGCCCGCATCAGATCGTGGCGAAGCTGCAGCTCGGCCGGGTCGCGCGCATCCTTGTAGGGGCTTTTCGCGACCAGTTCCTCGAGCTGCGAGATGCGCTCCCGGGGGAGCGGATGCGACAGCGTGTAGGGATCGACGCCGCGCGAGATGAACAGGCTCTGGTCGCTCAGGCGGCGGAACGTGTCCAGCATGCCCTTCGGCGACTGGTGGGTGGCGTGCAGATAGGTGATGGCCGCCCGGTCGGCCGCCTGTTCCTCGCCGCGCTGATAGGACAGGAGCGACCGGCGGATCATCTCCTGCGGGCCGGTCATGATGCCGCCCAGCGCGCCGCCGAGGTTCGTGTCGCGCGCCGAGCCGCTCGCCGCGCCTGCGGCGACGGCGCCGAGCGACAGCAGGAAGGCGACGATCGACACCGTCTGCGCTGCGGCAAGCTGCTGGCGCATGCGGGCGAGATGGCCGCCGGCGATGTGGCCGGTCTCGTGCGCCAGCACGCCGATGACCTCGTTCGGGTTCTTGGCCTCGACCAGCGTGCCGAGGAAGACGAAAATGCGGCGCCCGTCGGCAACGAAGGCGTTGAAATTCCGGTCGTTGATCAGCGTCACCTCGACATTCTGCTTCGCGAGGCCCGCCGCCTTGAGAACCGGCGTCATGTAGTCCTTGAGCAGCGCCTCGGTTTCGGCGTCGCGGACGATCGGCAGCTTCGGCTGTCCCTGCGCGGCCGCCGGCTGGGGACTGCCGGTGGTGACGGCGAGCACGAGCGCCAGGGCTGCGGCGGCGATCCGTCGCGGCAGGCCGGTCCGGGGAGCGGTGCGCGGTTGGGCGGGCTGACGGTCGGGCATTGCGGGCGGCGTCTCCTGTCCGGCCTCGAATACGCGACCATAGGGGGCAAGGCCGATCGCATCAAATCGACCTGCGAGGCGGCAACAATGAGGCGTCGCGGAATTGTTGAGGCGATTGGCTCCGCTTGTCACCCCGAACCTGTTTCCCGTCGGCTACCTGTGCGCTATGCGAAGGCATGCTGAGCCCGCTCGATCCGCTTCTACGCCCCGCGCCCCGCGCCGACATCGCCCCCTTCATCGTCATGGACATCATGGCCGAAGCCGCCCGCATCGAGGCGGCCGGCGGCCGTGTGGTGCATCTGGAGGTCGGCCAGCCGGCCGCCCCGGCGCCGGCCACCGCGCGGGCCGCGGCGGCGCGCTGCCTGGAGGAGGGCCGCATCGGCTACACCACGGCGCTCGGCATTCCGTCGCTCAGGGGCCGGATTGCCCGCTACTACGCCGAGACTTTCGGGTTCGACCTGTCGCCGGAGCGCATCGTGGTCACCACCGGCTCGTCCGGGGCGTTCGTGCTGGCGTTCCTGGCGCTGTTCCAGCCGGGCGACCGCGTCGCCATCGCCAATCCCGGCTATCCGCCCTACCGCCAGATCCTCAAGGCGCTGGGCTGCGAGCCGGTGCTGATCGAGACCGGGCCGGAGACGCGCTGGGCGATCACTCCCGAGACGCTTCTGGCCGAGCACGCCAGAAGCCCGCTTGCGGGCGTCCTGGTGGCGAGCCCCGCCAACCCCACCGGCACCATGATGACCGGCGAGGCGCTAGCCGCGCTGATCGCGGCGGCCGAGGATGCCGGCATACGCTTCGTCTCCGACGAGATCTATCACGGCCTCGACTACGCTTTCCCGGCGGCGACCGCGGTCGCGGTGTCGGAGCGCGCCACCGTGATCAACTCGTTCTCGAAATATTTCTGCATGACCGGCTGGCGGGTCGGCTGGATGGTCGTGCCGGAGCCGCTGGTGCGCCCGGTCGAGCGTCTGCAGCAGAACCTCGCCATCTCGGTGCCGACCTTGAGTCAAGTCGCCGCCGAGGCCGCGTTCGATGGCCGCGAGGAGATGGAGGCGGTGAAGCGCGGCTATATCGAGAACCGCCGCATTCTCACCAGCAGCCTGCCGAAGATCGGCTTCGACCGCATCCTGCCGGTCGACGGCGCCTTCTACCTCTATGCCGACGTGTCCCGCTTCACCAATGACAGCCTCGCCTTTGCCCGCCGCATGCTGGCCGAGGCCGGGGTGGCGGCAACGCCGGGGGTCGATTTCGACCCCCACGACGGCCGCCACTTCATCCGCTTCTCCTATGCCGGCTCGGCCGCCGACATGGCCGAGGCGGTGGAGCGCATCGGCTCCTGGCTGAAGACGGGCTGATCTTGGCCGCGGGTTCAGGCTCCCGCAGTCGGCTAAGCCGGGTGACCGGGCGCGTTCAGCGCAGCGGCGGGGCGTAGAGGATGCCGCCCATCGACCAGAGCTGGTTCAGCCCGCGCGGAATACCGAGGCGCGACTTGGTGCCGACATTGCGCTCATAGACCTCGGCATAATTGCCGACCGCCTTCACCGCGCGCAGCGCCCACGCATCGTCGAGGCCGAGCTTCTTGCCGAGGTCGCCCTCGACGCCGACCAGCCGGCGCACGTCCGGCTTGGCGGAGCCGAGCGCCTCAGTGGCGTTCTGCGAGGTCACGCCGACCTCCTCGGCATTGACCAGGGCGAAATTGACCCACTTCACCACATTGAACCACGTCGGATCGTCCGCCCGCGTCGCCGGGCCGAGCGGCTCCTTGGAGATCACGTCGGGCAGGATCACCGCCTCGGACGGCTTCTTCAGCTCGAGCCGCATGGCGTAGAGCGCCGACTGGTCGGCGGTGAGCACGTCGCATTGCCCGTCGGCGAGGCCCTTCAGCGCATCGGCCGGGGTGGGGAAGGCGTGCTCCTCATACTTCATCGAATTGGCGCGGAAGAAGTCGGCCAGATTGGCCTGGCTGGTGGTGCCGGTCTGAACACAGACCTTGCTGCCGTCCAGTTCGAGCGCCGAGGTCACGTCCGGCTTGCGCATCACCATGAAGCCCTGGCCGTCATGGAACGTGATGCCGGCGAACAGCACTTTGAGATCGGCTTCGCGCTCCAGCGTCCAGGTCGAGTTGCGCGACAGCAGGTCGATCTTGCCCTCGCGCAGCGCGTCGAAGCGCTCGCCCGCCGACAGCGGCACGAAGCTCACCTTGTCGGGATCGCCGAGCGAGGCGGCGGCGACTGCGCGGCAGAAATCGACATCGAAGCCCGACCAGACGCCCTTGTCGTTGCGCTCGGCGAAACCGAAGAGCCCCTGATTGACGCCGCAGACCAGGGTACCGCGCTGGCGCACGGCATCGAGCGTTCCGGCCGATGCGGCTGGCGCGAAGGAGATCGTCAGCGCAAGCAGGACGCCGGCAAATGCGCGGGCTTCGGTCGACATCGTATCAGCTCCGTGGCGATGGATTTGGTGCGGTCAATTCGCTGTCCGGACGTTCGCAGTCGGACCGCGCGCGGCGTGCGCCACGCGGCGGTCCTCGCCGGGAATCCCGTCCGGGCGGAATTTCCGGCGAACGCAACGGCACACGCCGGCCTGGGCGGCCGGCGTTGCGCATCAGATGCTGGCGCCGTGGCGCACCACCACCTTGGTGCCCAGCGGGATGCGGGCATAAAGGTCGATGATGTCGCCATTGGCGAGGCGGAAGCAGCCCGAGGACACGGCGCTGCCGATGGTCTCCGGCTGGTTGGTGCCGTGGATCCGGTAGACCGTCTCGCCGAGATAGAGAGCGCGCGCGCCCATCGGATTTCCCGGCCCGCCGGCCATGAAACGCGGCAGATAGGGCTGGCGCTGGATCATCTCGGCCGGCGGCGTCCAGTCCGGCCACTCTGCCTTGCGCGAGATGCGCACGAGGCCCGACCACTGGAAACCGTCGCGGCCGACGCCGATGCCGTAGCGCAAGGCGCGATTGTTGGGCTGCACGATGTAGAGGAAGCGCTCCGACGTGTGGATGATGACGGTGCCCGGGGCCTCGGTGGTGCGGAAGAACACCATTTGGCGCGCGAACGGCCCGTCGCTGATCACCGTCTCCTCGGTCGAGATGCGTCCCGGCTCGTCGCCGACGTCGAGCACCGAGCCCATGCCGCCGATCGGCATCGGCTGGGCGCGTGCCGGCAAGGCGAGGAACAAGCAGGCCAGCACCGCCGCGCCGATCGCGCAGAGACTGGAATTGCGAACCATGGACATGGGGTGCTCCTTTCTGGCGCTGTCGAGGGGTGGTCGGCCCGCATCAGGTCGGGCAGCGCACATAGACAAAGGTTCCGTAGCGGGAATTGGCGTCGGGATCGACGAAACGCATGACAATAAGATTGTCGGTGAACGAAATGACTTCACGATCCTGCGGATCGCCGGGCGGACCCTCGAAGCCGATATAGGCCTTGCCGCCCGGCGCGCCTTTCAGCTTCAGCTCATGGAGCTGCGGATCATCGGCGACGTGCATCATGATCCCGTCGGTCGGTCCGCGGGTGATCGTGTAGGGCAGCTTGCACTGGCTGCGCGCCTGCGCCTCGGTGCGCTTGCGGTCCTTCTCGTCGCGAAAGGAGGCGATGCCCCAGTTGCCGAGCAGCTTGTCCTGCGGGAAGGGCGGCGGCGCGGATGCCATGGTGCCCGCGCCCGGCGTCAGCGTGCCGCCCTCCTGGCGCGTATCGGCGCAGCCGGCGAAGCCAGCGGCAAGCATCAACACCGCAGCCGCCCCCGGCCGCACGATCCCGCTGCGTGTGGTCATGTCCGACGCCCCCAATGCCCTTCGACTTCGCGACGCCCGGATCCGGACGGTTGATCCCGGTCCCAACGTCAAGTTCACCATTCTTTTCAAACACGCTACGCCAGCCCAGGAGCCGCGGGAAGGGGAGGTTGTGCAAAAATCGGCGAGGTGAAACACGACTTCTGGCGGAGGTTGTCCCGCCGGCATCGCCTTTCCGATACGCAAAGCCGCCGCCATCCGCCGGGAGAGCCTCCGACACGGTTTCTCCGACAGAGCACGCCTCAAGCCTCGCCGAGCACCTCGGCGACCCAGGCCGGCACCGCTTCGCTCGCCGGGCCATAGCGCCGCTCGTCGAACATGCCGGCATTGTCGGAGGGCTCCAGGTTGATCTCGCACGTGCGGATGCCCGCCGCCCGGGCCTCGGCCACGAACCCCGCCGCCGGATAGACCGAGCCCGAGGTGCCGATGGCGACGAACAGATCGGCCGACATCAGCGCGGTCTCGATCAGGTCCAGGCCGAGCGGCACCTCGCCGAACCAGACCACGTGTGGGCGCATCTCGCCCCCGTTGCCGCAGCCGGGGCAGGCGCTCTCCAGGCCGAGATCGTCGCGCCAGTCCGCCACCGCCCCGCAATCCGAGCAGCGCGCCTTGAGCAATTCGCCATGCATGTGGAGGACGTGTCGCGATCCGGCGCGCTCGTGCAGGTCGTCGATGTTCTGGGTCACCAGGAACAGCCCGCCCCCGCGCACGGACAGTCCTGTTTCGAGGCGTGCCAACGCAGCGTGTGCGGCATTGGGCTTGGCCTCGATCAGGTTGCGGCGGCGGGCATTGTAGAAGGCGTGCACAGTCTCGGGATCGGCGGCGAAGCCCTCCGGCGTCGCCAGCCGCATGGGGTCGAACTTGGCCCAGATGCCCGTCCCGGCCTTGTCGCGGAAGGTGCCGAGTCCGCTCTCCGCTGAGACCCCGGCTCCGGTGAGGACAACGATGCGCATCGCCTGCTCCTGTCGAACGCGTTCCAGTGCCCCGTTGCCGGCCCCATGGAACGCTGGAGCATCCGCCGATCCGGCTGAACTGGGCGGACGCTCCAAGTTGTTGATTTGTCGCATTCTCTCTCGCAAAAATGGGTTCCCACCTTTGCGGAGAATGCTCTTGTAGCCGCCCGTCAAGACCGGCGCGCCAATCGCATACCGCAGCGGCTCCACGCGGCCGGAGACGATCCAGCCTGACCGGATTCTGTGGTCGAGACGACCGCGAAGATCGGCCGGTGCAACCGGGTCGCACTGTCACCGATATGTCTTTCACCCATCACACGTGCGTTACGGTGGGTCCGCTAAGGAGGATGCGGATCGAGAGACAAGCAGTGCGAGTGGTGACCGGCGAGGATCCCTGGGCCGAGTGTCTGCGTCACGTCATACCAGTCATTGTCTGCACCGCGATCGGGCGTGAAGCGGCTGCCTGATGCTCTTGACCATTCTGCGCTCGTCGAGGAATTCAGGATGAACTTCCCTTCAGCTTTCCAGACATCCGCATCGCCTGCCACGGCCGGCCGTCACCGCCGGAGCCTTGTGATGTGCTACGCCGCAGCATTCCTGGCCGTGACGGGTCCGTGCGCCGCCGAGACGCCGGCGACCGATCCGCTGGTCGCCCGCGTCGAAGGCGTGGAAATCCGGCAGAGCGACCTGGCGCTGGCGGAGGAGACACTCGGCAGAACGGTGCCCGCGCAGGAGGATGCGAAGCGCGAATATCTCATCTCCTTCCTGTCTGACATGATCATGCTGGCCAAGGCCGCCCAGAGCCGGCAGGTCGCCGACGAGGCCGATCTGCAGCGGCGCATGACCTTCGTGCGCAACAAGGCGCTGATGGACCGGATTCTCGAAGTGACCGGCGACGAGGCCGTCACCGACGACACGGTGCGCAAGGCCTATGAGGATGTGGTTCTCTCTGCGCCGGCCGAGCCTGAGCTTCACCTGCGCAGCATCCTGTTTCGCTTCCCCGACCCGAACAACGCCGACGAGGTGAAGGCGGCCGAGGACAAGGCCAAGGCGGCCATCAAGCGGATTGCCGGCGGCGAGGACTTTGCTGCCGTCGCCAGGGAGGTCACCGAAAACCCCTCCGGCAAGACAACCGGCGGCGACATGGGCTACATGACCCGCAGCCAGATGGGCCAGGAATACGCCGACGTCGCCCTCAAGCTGGAGAAGGGAGCCGTGTCGGCGCCGATCAAGACGCAGTTCGGCTGGCATGTCATCAAGGTCGAGGATCAGCGCAACCGCGAGCCGGTCGCATTCGAGACGGTGCGCGACCGGCTTGAGGTGGTCGTCGCCCGCAAGGCGCAGATCGAACTCATCAACAGGCTGCGCGCCGAAGCCAAGGTCGAACGCATCGAGCCGGCCGAACAGGCAGAGAAGCCGGTGCAAGCGTCGCAACCCGCCAAACCGTCCACCAAGCCCTGAGCGTGCGGCCGGCCGCCAAGGCTTGCCGCCGCCGGGTCGGGCCCGGTTTCGAAACCGCCTTCCGCCCCTGAGTTGTTTCCTGCGTCCGAGCCGTTTCCAGCCCCCAAGACCATCACCGACTGCAGCATCGTCGCTCACCGGGATGTCATACGGTTGCTGGCCTGACAGGCCCGCCAACCGTATTCCGATCGCCGAAAATACTGGTTCCGATCAAGGACTTTTCGGCGAGGACGTTTCCGGTATCCCGAAGGGATCAACCGGAAACCGTATCATGCGCGAGACGGAATGATGGTTGCCGTATCGGACACATTGCGCAGCACGGCATCGGCGCCCCCTGCCCAGCGCCAGCGGCTGGGCATCGCCTTCAGCGCGGTCGAGCCCGTCGTCGCCACGGTCGATGCCCTCATCATCGTCGTTGCGGGCGTGCTCGGCGGTGCGCTCTATCACCTCGCCACCACTGGCAACGCCGGCGAGCTGCTGCCCTATGCCGGGCTGGGCCTGATCGGAAGCCTTGCCTACGGACTGGCGGCAAACCGCTTCGAGCTCTACCGGCTGCAGAGGCTGGTGCAGCGCGACCGTGACTATTCGCAGATTGCGGTCTGCTGGCTGTGGTCGATGCTGGTCATCAGCATCACGCTGTTTCTCCTCAAACGTGGCGATGATGTCTCGCGCGGCTCGGTTCTGTGCTTCGCGGGCATCGGCGTCCTGGTGCTGCTGACGTGGCGTGCGGTGGTGAGGCAGTGGCTGCTGCGCGCGGTGGCCCGCGGCGCCATCCACGGCCAGCGGGTGGTGGTTCTCGGCACCGACGACGAGTTTGCCGCGGGCGGCAGCCGCAATCTGATGATCCTCGGCGGCCTCGACGTGGTGGGGCGGGTGGTGCTGCCGCGGGTCGGCGACGCGGCCGGACGCCAGCGGCAGGCGGCGGCGGTGAAACAGGCGATCCGCCACGCCCGCAAGGCGCGCGCCGAGGCGATCGTCCTGGCCCTGCCCTGGGGCGATGCCGCGCAGCTCGAATTTGTGCGCGAGCGGCTTCGCGCGAGCCCGTTGCCGGTGCGCCTTCTGCCCGACAGCTCGATGCAGTCGATCCTAAGGCACCGCAACTGGGGCACCCACCAATCGCTGCTGGTGGAGATTCAGCGCGCGCCGCTCAGCACCTCGGAGCAGGCCGCCAAGCGAATCCTCGACATCGCCGTCGCCGTGTCGGCACTTGCCGCACTCATGCCGTTGATGCTGGCGGTCGCGGCGCTGATCCGGCTGCAGTCGCGCGGGCCGGCGATCTTCCGGCAGCGCCGCAATGGCTTCAACGGCAAGGAATTCGTCATTTACAAGTTCCGTACCATGACGGTGATGGAGGATGGGCCCACGCTCGTCCAGGCGCGCCGCTCCGACAATCGGGTCACCCGCATCGGGCGCATCCTGCGCCAGACCAGCATCGATGAGCTGCCGCAGCTCTTCAACGTGCTGCGCGGCGACATGTCGATCGTCGGCCCGCGGCCGCACGCGCTCGCCCATGACGACGAATACAGCCGCCTGATCGCCAATTACGCCTTCCGCCACCACGTGAAGCCCGGCATCACCGGCTGGGCGCAGGTGCATGGCCATCGCGGCGGCACGCCGCGCCTCGAACAGATGGCGAAGCGTATCGAGCTCGATCTCTGGTACATCAACAATTGGAGCCTCGCGCTCGACCTGCAGATCCTGGCCCGGACGGCCTTCGAGCTGTTCCGCAGCCACAATGCCTATTGAGGCGCGACAGGAAATGCGGCCAAGTGGGCCGCTATCAAGTGGGTCGCCATTTCGCCGCGATGCCCAGCAAGAGATGCGCCCATGAAGAGAGCCGTCCAGACCATCGTTCGTCGGGCGCATGTGACCTTTCTGCGCAAGCCGCTGCCGGACAAGATCTGCCTCTACGGTCATTCCCTGGCCGGCCGGCAGGCCGCGCTCGACGAGTTCCTGTCGCGCTTTATCGATATGGGCTACAGGTTCGTCGGTCCCGATCCGTTCTTCGAGCAGCCGGGGCGCATGGTCCTGCTCAGCTTCGACGACAACTACCAGTCCTGGTTCGATGCTCTGCCGGTATTCGAGAGGCGGGGAGCCGTTGCGACCTTCTACGTCAACACGCTGCCGTTTCGCGATACCGCCTCGGCCGATGAACTCAAATGGTTTTTTGCGCGGATCTCGGCCGAGCCGGAGCCGACGCTCTCCACCGATGAGTTGCGGACCATGGCCGCCAGCGGGCAGGTGATCGGCGCTCACACCCACACCCATCCGCTGCTGTCTGCTGTCCCCCATGCGGAGGCGAAACGCGAGATCGCGCAGAGCAAGGAAATTCTCGAAGACGTCCTGGGCACGGAGATCGCCCATTTCGCCTATCCGTTCGGCATGCGGCGGCATTTCACCAAGGCGCTGCAGGACGATTGCTTCGAGCTCGGCTTCAGGACTGTCGCCACCGGCATTCCCTGCCAGCATTTCGGCCCACTCCAGCCGGGACTCATTCACCGCACCTGCTGGGATCTGGACGCGCCGTTCGAGCACAATATCGAGACCATCGGGATCGATGGCCGCCTGTTCGAGCGCCTCACCGGCTACAATCCCACAGTAGGTGGATACTGACCGACATGGCGCGATCCCAGCTCGTACCGATTACCGAGGATCTCCTTCCGGATGTCTGCCGGTTCCTGCACGCCGAGATGAACAGCGAGATTCCGCCGGAGCAATGGCTGGACTGGCTGCGCTACCCGTGGCTGGAAAACCCTCCCGATTATGGGTTCGCCTTGATCCAGCCGGATGAGGGGGTCGTCGGCGTCATGGTCGCCTTCTATTCCGAGCAGACCATCAATGGCGTGACCGAGCGGTTCTGCAACCTCGCCCACTACTGCGCCACACCGAAATACCGGCCCGAGAGCATCCGTATGTTGCGCGCGCTGCTGGCGCGCAAGGACATGACGCTCACCGCGTTCAGCTCCACCCGGCGGTCGGTCGCCATCGGCAAGGCCACCGGCTTTCGGACGCTGGACGACCGCGTCTACATCATTCCGAACGTCGATCTCAATCCGGCCCGGAAACGTCTTCAGGTCATCACCGACAGGGACGAGATCGCGGCCCGCGTCGACGATCGCAACCGCCAGATCATCCGCGACCATGGGCCGTCGCCGATCCTGAAATATACGTTGATCACCGACGGATCCGACTGGTGTCTGTCGGTGCACAAGGTCGAGGCCCGCAAGGGGGTGCGGTTCTCAGTGGTGCTCTATCCAAGCGACCGGACCCTTTTCCGGCAGTGGCTCGGCGCGTTCCTGGCGGCCTATCGGGCGACGGACGGCACATGGCTGACCCTGTGCCAGCCGCGCTTTCTGCCGACGCGTCCGTTTCTGGCGATCCCGGTTGCCGAGCCGCGGCCGCACATCTGCCGGCCCAAGCGGATCGATCCCGAGCGCGGCGATGCCCCGGTCGATCCGGCCGAGATCACCGGCCTTTATTCGGAGCTGGTGCGGTGAGCCGCGAACCGGCCGGCTGGGCCGGCCGGCGGATCATACGGTTTCCGGCTGACCAAGCCTTCGGGCCGTATTCCGATCGCCGAAAACCCCGTTATCGAACAAGGGGTTTCGGCGAGGTCGTTTCCGGTATCCTGAAGGGATCAACCGGAAACCGTATCAAACCAGCGTCGTGCGCGTGAAAACCTTGTTGCGGAACCGGTAGAGCGGCACCGGCGTCGCGGCGGAGAAGCCGGCCGCGGCCTGATCGGCGATCTCTTCGAGCACGATCCGGGTGATCGCCGCCATGGCGAGGTCGGCGGTCTGGTCGAGCGGCACCCAGGCCAGTTCCACCAGCTCGGCATCCGGGCCGATCACGCCGTCGATCCGGTCCACCACCGCCGACGCCTCGGCGACGAAGAAACGGGTATCGAACCGCTTGCTGCGGCCGGGCGGCGTGATGGCCCGTGCCACGAAGCGCAGCGGCGCCAGTGTCGGCACCAGCGCGCGCTCGGCGAAGGCGGCCCAGGCCGGCGTCGGTGCCCGCACCGGGCCATCGGCCGGGGCGGCGATGAACAGCCCGGTTTCCTCGAAGGTCTCGCGAATGGCGGCAAGCGCCAGCGCCCTGGTGCGGGCAGCGCTCGGCCGCACCACCTGTTCCGCCAGCCGCCGGATGCAATCGGGATCGAGCGTGCCGTGCACCGCCATCCGCCGGTCGCCGGCATCGACCGATCCGCCGGGAAACACGAACACGCCGGGCATGAAGCTGTGGCCGGCATGGCGGCGGCCGAGCAGCACCTTGGCGGTTGTGCCTGAGCGGTCGAGCAGGATCAGCGTCGCCGCGTCGCGCGGGCGGCGAGGGGGCACGGGCTTCATGAAGCGCAGGGCTTCCTCGGTCAGCCGGGCGCTGCGGTCGGACAGGATAGAGTCGGTCATGGTGTCGCTTATGTTCGGGTTCGCCCGGAACGGCGGGCGACCTTGCCGGGCAGCCGCCGCACCGCGCGCTTGCCGCGGCGGGGAGAGGGGGCTTCGAGGCGGCCCTCAGAGAGAAGCTCGAAGCGCAATGCGCCGGCCACCGGCGCCGCTTCCACCAGCTTAACGGTTACCGTATCGCCGAGCCGGAACGTCTCGCCGCCGCGCTCGCCGACCAGCGCCATGCGGTTCTCCTCGAAACGGTAGAAGTCGGCGCCGATCGTCGCCGCCGGCACGAAGCCGTCGGCGCCGGTCTCGGCCAGCTTCACGAACAGGCCGGCGCGGGTCATGCCGGCGATCCGGCCCTCGAAGCTGGCGCCGATGCGGTCGGCAAGGTGGTGGGCGATCAGCCGGTCGACGGTGTCGCGCTCGGCCGCCATCGCCCGCCGCTCGGCGGCGGAAATCTCGGCCGCGATCTCGGCCAGCTCTTCGCCGGTGGCGCTTTCGGGCAGGGCGCCGTCGCCGAGGTCGAGCGCGCGGATCAGCGCGCGGTGGACGACGAGATCGGCATAGCGGCGGATCGGCGAGGTGAAATGGGCGTAGCGGCGCAGATTCAGGCCGAAATGGCCGTAGTTCTCGGCGGCGTATTCGGCCTGGGCCTGGCTGCGCAGGATCACCTCATTGACGAGCTGGGCGGTGTCGCTGCCCGCCACCTTGGCGAGGATGGAATTGAAGTGCGACGGCCGCTGCACCGGCGCCTTGGGCAACGAAATGTCGAGCGTCGCCAGGAAGGTGCGCAAGGATTCCAGCTTCTCCAGCGAGGGCTGGTCGTGGACACGGTAGATCAGCGGCGTCCTGTGGCGCTCCAGCGTCTCGGCGGCGGCCACATTGGCGAGGATCATGAACTCCTCGATCAGCCGGTGGGCATCGAGCCGCTCCGGCACGATGACGCGATCGACCGAGCCGTCCGGCTTCAGCATCACTTTGCGCTCGGGAAGATCGAGGTCGAGCGGGCCGCGCACCGCGCGCGCCCGCTTCAGCGCGGCATAGGCCGCCCACAGCGGCCGCAGCACGTCGGCGAGCAGCGGCGCGGTCACCTCGTCCGGCCGTCCGTCGATGGCTGCCTGCGCCTGCGGATAGGCGAGCTTGGCGGACGAACGCATCATCACCCGGTGGAAGGTGTGGCGCAGCTTCTTGCCTTCGGCCGAGATCACCATGCGCGCCGCCAGCGCCGGCCGCTCCTCGTCCGGCCGGAGCGAGCACAGATTGTTGGAGATGCGCTCGGGCAGCATCGGCACCACACGGTCTGGAAAATAGACCGAGTTGCCGCGCAGCTTGGCCTCGCGGTCGAGCGCCGAGCCGGGCCGCACATAGCGGGCGACATCGGCAATGGCGACGGTGAGAATGAAGCCGCCGGGATTGCCGGGGTCCGGGTCGGGCGCGGCGTGAACGGCGTCGTCGTGGTCCTTGGCGTCGGCCGGGTCGATGGTAACCAGCGGCAGCGCCCGCCAGTCCTCGTAGCGCTCCAGCGGCGCCGGGCGCGCGGCCTCGGCTTCCGCCAGCACCGGCGGCGGGAAGGTGTGCGGAATGCCGTGGGCAGTGAGCGCGATCAGCGAGATGGCGCGCTCGGAGGCGATCGAGCCCAGCTTTTCCCGCACCCGCGCGGTGTTCAGGCCGAACCGGCCCTGGCGCACGAGATCGGCGGACACCAGGTCGCCATCCTCGGCCTCGCCCTCGGCGCCGGCCGGGATGCTGAGCTCGCGACCGATGTTCTTCTTGTCGATCGGCACCAGCCGCCCGCCGCCGCCGGGCAGACGCCGGTAGAGGCCGAGAATCCGGGCCTTGGACTTGTCGAGAACCTTGAGCACTCGGCCGGCGTGGCGGACGTGCCCGGCCTCGTCGGCGCTCTCCTCGGTCTTCAGCAGCACCCGGTCGCCGACGCCGGGCGGCGGCAAGGCGGCGCGTCTGTGGCGAGGAATGTGGACGCGGATCTTCGGCGGCGGGCCGTGCTCGGCCTCGTCCCACTCGACAGGCTCGGCAAGAAGCTCGCCCTCGCCGTCGCGGCCGGTGATGTCCGCCACCACCACCGACGGCAGGGCGCCGGGCACGTGCAGGCGCTTCTTGCGACGGTCGACCAGACCCTCGTCGGCGAGATCGCGCAGCAGATCCTTCAGCGCGGCCCGTTCGCCGCTGCCGAGACCGAAGGCGCGCACGATCTCGCGCTTGCCGGCACCCGGATGGGTGCGCAGGAACGCCAGCACGTCCTGCCTGGAGGGCAGCGCCGGCAGGGTTTTGGAACGCTTGGGCAAATGCGACTCGCGGGGCGGCGTGAACGGGGCGAGGTTACGCCACGACGATGGCGAAACGGCGAACCGCTTCACAATAGGACGTGTCGGCGGAAACGTCACCGCACCGGCGGCAAGGACTGCCTCAGGCCGAAGATCAAGCCGGCTCCGCCGGCTTTGCCTTGGCGCTTTTCGGCTTTGCGTTGGCGGTTTTCGGCTTTGCGTTGGTTTTCGCGGCCTTTGTCGCGGTCTTTGTCGTTTTCGCCTTTTTCGGCGCGGTCTCGTCCGCGTCCGACTTGGCGGCCTTCGTCTTGGTCGTCTTGGGCTTGGTGGCGCGCCCGCGCTTCGGCCCCTCGGCCTCCAGCTTCTCGGCCCGCGCCTTCAGCAGGCTGACGGCCTGATCGAGCGTCACGCTGTCGGGAGCGACGTCCTTCGGCAGGGTGGCATTGACCTTGCCGTGATTGACATAGGGGCCGTAGCGGCCGGCGCGCACGCTGATCGGCCCGCCGAGCGCGGGATGCTCGCCCAGCACCCGGCCGCTGTCGGCGGCACCGCCGCGCCCGCGGGGGCCGCGCGTCTCCTTGGTCACGATCAGGTCGATGGCGCGGTTGGCGCCGATCGCCAGCACGTCATCGTCGGCGCCGAGATTGGCGTAGGTCTTGTCGTGCTGGACGTAGGGCCCGAACCGGCCGATGCCGGCCAGGATCGGCTTGCCGGTTTCCGGGTGCGTCGCCACCTCGCGCGGCAGCGACAGAAGCGCCAGCGCGGTGTCGAGGTCGACGGACGCGGGGTCCATGCCGCGCGGAAAGCTGGAGCGCTTGGGCTTCTCGCCCTCGCCGAGCTGAACGTAGGGGCCGAACCGGCCGTTGCGCACCGTGACTTCGAGTCCGCTGTCGGGATCCTCGCCCAGGGTGCGGGTGCCGTCGCCCTCGGCGCCGTTCTCGCCATTGCCGGGCACCGCCAGCGGGCGGGTGTACTTGCACTCCGGATAGTTCGAGCAGCCGATGAACGAGCCGTACTTGCCGAGCTTCAGCGACAGCCGGCCCTCGCCGCAATTCGGGCAGCGCCGGCGGTCGATCCCGTCGCCGAGGTCGGGGAAGAAATGCGGCCCCAGCATCTCGTCGAGCGCGTCGATCACCTCGGACACGCGCAGGTCCTTGGTCTCGCCCACCGCGGCGGAGAAGTCCTGCCAGAACTGCCGCAGCACCTCGCGCCAGTCGAGCTCGGCGTTGGAGATGCGGTCGAGCTGTTCCTCCAGCGAGGCGGTGAAGTCGTATTCGATGTAGCGCGAGAAGAAGCTCTCCAGGAATGCGGTGACCAGCCGGCCCTTGTCTTCCGGGTGCAGGCGCTTCTTGTCGAGCCGGACATAGCCGCGCTCGCGCAGCACGGCGAGAACAGCGGCATAGGTCGAGGGGCGGCCGATGCCGAGCTCCTCCATCCGCTTGACCAGGCTCGCCTCGGAATAGCGCGGCGGCGGCTCGGTGAAGTGCTGGGTCGATTCGACGCCGCGGCAGTCCAGCGCCTCGCCGGTATTGATCAAGGGCAGGCGGCGGCTCTCCTCGTCCTCGCCGTCGTCGTCGCGGTCCTCCTGGTAGAGCTTGAGGAAGCCGTCGAACTTGACCACCGAGCCCACCGCCCGGAGATCGAGCTTGCGGCCATCGACCGCGGCGACGATGTCGGCGGTGGTGCGCTCGATCTCGGCCGATTCCATCTGGCTGGCGATGGTCCGCTTCCACACCAGCTCGTAGAGCTTGGCCTGATCCGGTTCGAGGAGGCGGGCGACGCGGTCGGGGTGCCGGGCCATGTCGGTCGGCCGGATCGCCTCGTGCGCCTCCTGGGCGTTCTTGGCCTTGGTGCGGTACTGGCGCGGCGCGCGCGGCACGTAGCGGTCGCCGAACTCGGTGCCGATCACCCGGCGCGCCGCGGCGATCGCCTCGTCGGCGATCTGCACGCCGTCGGTACGCATATAGGTGATGAGGCCGACCGTCTCGCCGTCGATATCGACGCCTTCATAGAGCCGCTGGGCGATCTGCATGGTGCGCGCCGGGGCGAAGCCGAGCTTGCGGCTGGCCTCCTGCTGCAGGGTCGAGGTGGTGAACGGCGGCCAGGGGTGGCGCTTGACCGGCTTGGCCTCGACGGAGGCGACGCGGTAGCGGCCGGCGTCGAGCGCCCGGGTCAACGCCTCGGCGCTGGCGGCATCGCCGACGTCGAGCCGGCCGAGCTTCTTGCCGTCGGCACCGACGAGGCGCGCCTCGAACACGTCGCCGCGCGGCGTCTGAAGCCGGACGATGATGGTCCAGTATTCCTGGGTACGGAACCGCTCGATCTCCAGCTCGCGGTCGCAGACGAGGCGCAGCGCCACCGACTGCACGCGGCCGGCCGAGCGGGCGCCCGGCAGCTTGCGCCACAGCACCGGCGACAGCGTGAAGCCGACGAGATAGTCGAGCGCGCGGCGGGCGAGATAGGCGTCCACCAGCGCCTGGTCGATGTCGCGCGGATGCGTCATCGCATCCTGCACCGCCTGCTTGGTGATGGCGTTGAACGTCACCCGCTCGACCGCCACGTCCTTGAGCGCGCGCTTCTCCTTCAGCACTTCCAGCACGTGCCAGGAGATCGCCTCGCCCTCGCGGTCCGGGTCGGTGGCGAGAATGAGCTTCTCGGCGCCCTTGACCGCACGGGCGATGTCGGCGAGCCGCTTGGCCGCCTTGCCCTCGATGTCCCACAGCATGCGGAAATCGGCTTCGGGGTCGACCGACCCATCCTTGGCGGGCAGGTCGCGGATGTGCCCGAAGGAGGCGACGACCTCATAGCCGGGGCCGAGATATTTATTGATCGTCTTCGCCTTGGCGGGCGACTCGACAACGACGACGCGCATCTCAGGCTCAAAAGGACGGTGGGTCACGCCGGAATTTCAGCGCGCGGAACATGATCGGCGGAAGCCTGCCTGTCAAACCCCGCGAGTCAACCGACGCAATCCCAGGGTGCAACAAATTATTGCTAACCGCGTGGGTTGCGCTGGGGAACATTTGTCGCTAAAGTGATAAAAATCGAGGGTTCACAATTATGACACTCATTTTGGAACAGCGGAAACCGGAAATGGAAGCGCATGCGCCGAAACGAGCCTTGCTGAACCCGCGCTACGAGGCGGAGACCGCGGTGGCGGACTACATCGCCGAGGTGTCGGCCGAGTTGTCGATCCTGGCATATCGGAACGGCCTGCCGATGCTCGCCTATGTCCTGGACATGGCGCGCCTGGAGGCGGAGTCCCACACCGACAAGAAGAAATCCTGAGCGTGGAATCACGCCGCGGCAACCAAGCCGTTGCCCAGCCTTGTCAATCGTCCGGCAAGGTCGAGTTCCAGCAGCACGACCTGCACGGCGGCGGCCGGCGCGGCGCTGAGCCGGATCAGCTCGTCGATCGACACCGGCGCCGGGCCGAGCAACGCAGAAATGCGGTCGCGCAGGCTGTCGTCCGGTGTGACCGGCACCGGGTCGGGTTCGCGCAGCGACCGGGGAGATGATCCGGGGGAAAATCCTGGGGACGAGGCCGAAGGCGCCAACGACAACGGCAGTTGGGAGGGTGTGTGTGACAATCCCACCCTTGGCTGCTCCAGGATCGGCCGCAGCGCGTCGATCACGTCGGCGGCCTCGGTGACGAGCGTCGCGCCCTGTTTCAGCAGCCGGTTGCTGCCGCCGGCCCGCGGATCGATCGGCGAACCCGGCACCGCGAACACTTCTCGTCCCTGCTCGCCCGCCAGCCGGGCGGTGATCAGCGAACCGGACCGCTCCGCCGCCTCCACCACCACCACGCCCAGCGCCATGCCCGAGATCAGCCGGTTGCGGCGGGGAAAGTCGCGCCCGCGTGGCTCCCAGCCCATCGGCATTTCCGACACCGCCGCCCCCGTGCCGGTCAGCCGGTCGAGCAGGGGAACATTCTCGGGCGGGTAGGGGCGGTCGTGGCCGCCGGCCAGCACCGCCACCGTGCCGGTGGGGAGCGAGGCGCCGTGGGCCGCGGCGTCGATGCCGCGCGCCAGCCCCGAGGAGATCACGAACCCGGCGGCGCCGAGGTCGCGCGCCAGCAGGGCCGCCATCTTCTGCCCGGCGGCGGAGGCATTGCGGGCGCCGACGATCGCCACCATCGGCTGGGTCAGCACCTCGGTCCGGCCGCGGACCGCCAGGAGGGGCGGGGCGTCGTCCTCCTCGCGCAGACGCGGCGGATAGTCCGGCTCGCCGAGCGCCACGAACACGACACCGAGGCGGCGGGCGGCGGCCAGTTCGCGCTCGACCTCGTCGCGGGTCGCCACCTTGATGCTGCGGCTGCCGCCGCGCTTGGCGAGGGTGGGCAAGGCCTCGATCGCGGCGCGCGCGCTGCCGAAATGATTGACCAGCGCCCGGAAGGTGCGCGGGCCGACATTCTGGCAGCGCCACAGCCGCAGCCAGTCCAGGCGGGTCGCCTCGTCGAGGCAGCGGCCCGCCGTGCCGGTCACGGAGCGCTGTCCGAACCCGGCGACGGAGCGGCGGTCGGGGCGCCGATCTTGCTTTCCTTGCCCGCCCGCAGCCGGCTGATATTGGCGCGGTGCATCCACCACAGCAGCGCCGTCATGCCGACGAACAGATGCACCTCGTCCTCATAACCGAAGAAGATGAGGAGCGACGGCGTGGCGATGCTGGCCACCAGCGCCGCCAGCGAGGAATATTTGCTCAGCGCAGCGACCGCCAGCCAGATCAGGCAGAACATCAGCGCCACCGGCCACGCCAGACCGGCCAGCACGCCGATATAGGTGGCGACACCCTTGCCGCCCTTGAACTTGAGCCAGACCGGCCACAGATGGCCGAGGAAGGCGCCGAGACCGGCGAAAAGCGGAGCGATCAGCGGCTGCTGCACGTCCTTCCAGAGATAATGGGCGATCAGCACCGCCGCCGCGCCCTTCAGCGCGTCGCCGATCAGCGTGGCCGCCGCCAGTCCCTTGCGGCCGGTGCGCAACACATTGGTGGCGCCGATATTGCCCGAGCCGATGGCGCGCAGGTCGCCGGCGCCGGCGAGGCGGGTGAAGATGACCCCGAACGGGATCGTCCCCAGAAGATAGCCGAGCGCCAGTGCGGCTGCGAAAGACGGCCATCCAGATGTCCAGTCGATCTCCGGCATGATGCCCTCGTGACGGTGAATTCCAGACGAAGCGATCCACGGGCGGGCGACCTGCCGGCCGCTCTCGGCCGCTGATCGATCCTCGCCGGGAAACCATTGAAGAGAAGGAGTTATCGGCGTTCCGGCAGCGGGCTCCCGGTGGGACCCCGCGCAGGCGGCTCAGACATATTCATAGACGGTGCGGCCGGCAACAAGAGTCCGCAGCACCCGGCCTTCCATCTTCGCCTCGTCGAACGGCGTGTTCTTGCAGCGCGACTTGAGGTCGGCCGGATCGAGCCGCCACGCCTCGGCGGGGTCGAATACGATGATGTCGGCCGGCGCGCCGGGCTTGAGCGTGCCAGCGGGCAGGCCGAGGATTTCCGCCGGCCGGCTGGACATCGCGCGCAGCAGCTTCGGCAGGGTCAGCTTGCCGGCATGCACCAGACGCAACCCGGCCGACAGCATGGTCTCCAGCCCGATGGCGCCGGCGGACGCCTCGGCGAAGGTCAGCCGCTTGGTCTCGACGTCCTGCGGATTGTGGTCGCTCATCACCACGTCGACCAGCCCGGACGCCACCGCCTCAATCAGCGCCAGCCGGTCCTCCTCGCCGCGCAGCGGCGGCGAGATCTTGAAGAAGGTGCGGAAGGCGCCGATGTCGAACTCGTTGAAGCTCAGATGGTTGATCGAGACCGAGGCGGTGACCGCGAGGCCCGCCTCCTTGGCGCGGGCCAGCACCTCCAGCGAGTCGGCGCAGGTCAGCGAGGCGGCGTGGTAGCGGCCCTTGGTCAGCGCGACCAGCCGCATGTCGCGCTCGACCATGATGGTCTCGGCGACGCGCGGCACGCCGGGAAGCCCGAGGCGGCTCGCCAGCTCGCCCTCGTTCATCGCCCCTTCGCCGACCAGCGCCGGATCCTCGGTGTGGTGGACGATCAGCGCGTCGAAATCGCGGGCGTAGGTCAGCGCCCGGCGGAACACCCGGGCATTGGTGATGCTCTTGGCGCCGTTGGTGAACGCCACCGCGCCCGCGGCCCGCAGCAGGCCGATCTCGGTCATCTCCTGGCCGGCGAGGCCCTTGGTCAGGGCCGCCATCGGCTGGATGCGCACGATCGCGGTGTCGCGGGCGCGCCGCAGCACGAAATCGACCACCGCCGGATCGTCGATCGGCGGGTCGGTCTCCGGCTGGCAGACCACGGTGGTGACGCCGCCGGCCGCCGCCGCCTGGCTGGCCGAGGCCAGCGTCTCGCGGTGCTCGGCGCCCGGCTCGCCGACGAAGGCGCGCATGTCGACCAGTCCCGGCGCCAGCACGTGGCCGCGGCAATCGACCACCTGGGTGCCCTCCGGCACGCCGGACGACGCGATGCCGCGCGCCGCCTCGCGAATCACCCCGTCGGCGATCAGGAGATCGCCGACGAAATCGAGATCGCGCGACGGATCGACGAGCCGCGCATTGGCGAACAGCAGCGGGCGAACCTCGCTCAACGGCATGACCGGCCCCCGATGGTGCTCATGCGTTCGGCAGGTGGCGGGCGAGCGCTTCGAGCGCTGCCATGCGCACGGCCACCCCCATCTCCACCTGCTCATTGATGAGGGACTGGGCGCCGTCGGCGACGCTGGAATCGATCTCGACGCCGCGGTTCATCGGCCCCGGATGCATCACCAGCGCGTCGCGCTTGGCGAAGCGCAGCTTGGCCTGATCGAGGCCGTAATAGTGGAAATACTCGCGCACCGAGGGCACGAACGAGCCGTGCATGCGCTCGCGCTGCAGGCGCAGCATCATCACGATGTCGGCGTCGCGCAGGCCCTCGCGCATGTCGCGATAGACCTCGACGCCGAAGCGGTCGATGCCGGCGGGCAGCAGCGTCGAGGGCGCCACCACCCGCACCCGCGCGCCCAGCGTGTTGAGCAGGATGATGTTCGAACGCGCCACCCGCGAATGCAGGATGTCGCCGCAGATCGCCACGGTGAGCCCGTCGATCGCCCCCTTGTTGCGGCGGATGGTGAGGGCGTCGAGCAGCGCCTGGGTCGGGTGCTCGTGGGCGCCGTCGCCGGCATTGATCACCGAGCAGTCGACCTTGCGGGCGAGCAGCGCCACCGCGCCGGAATCGCCGTGCCGGACCACCAGGATGTCCGGATGCATGGCGTTCAGCGTCACCGCGGTGTCGATCAGCGTCTCGCCCTTCTTGATCGAGGAGGAGCCGACCGACATGTTCATGACGTCGGCGCCGAGCCGTTTGCCGGCGATCTCGAACGAGGATTGGGTGCGCGTCGAAGCTTCGAAGAACAGATTGACCTGGGTACGCCCGCGCAGGACCGTGCGCTTCTTCTCGACCTGACGGTTCAGCGCGACGTACTCGTCGGCGAGGTCGAGAAGCCCGGTGATCTCGGGATAGGACAGCCCTTCGATACCGAGAAGGTGCCGGCGGTTCAGGACGAAGGAGGATTTGGGCTCGAGGGTCATGCCAAGGGCTGTCCTTAGCCGGTCTTGCCCCCGATCGACAAGCCGGACGCGGCCGGCCGGGTCCGCCGTCCCCAGCCCGATGAGCAGCCCGCCTCAGGTGCGGTCGGCGAGGTTCAGCCGGCCGGCGACGATCCGGCGCGTGGCGGCGCGTGCTTCCTCGGTCTCGGGCAGCGTGGCGACCAGATCGATCTGGTTCAGCGCCACGAGCCGCAGCACCTCCTCGTGCACGCTGCCGTCCGGGTGGCGGGGCAGGCGCTCCACCACCTGCAGCAGTTCCGGCGCCTGATCGCACCCCATCTCCTGGACGATGAAGCCGCGAATCGTCTCGGCGTCGAGGCCGGGCGCCTCGACGAACGCATAGAGGCCGCAGCCGCGGCGCGGGAACGGATAGGCGGCGACGAAGGCATCGCGCACCTGCGGATGGCGCTTCAGCCATGCCAGGATCAGCGGCCCGTCATTGGCGAGGCGCTTGCCGCCGCCCTCGCGGTCCTCGTAGCGCAGCAGGCCGCGGGTGATGGCGTTGTAGACCTTCTTGCCGGTCATCAGCCACAGCCGGGCCGGCAGCGACTTGCGGCCGAGCATGCGCCGCTCGCTGGCGGTGAGCGCCTGCGGGCAATAGCGGCGCTTGTGCTTGAGCAGGTGGCGCAGATCCTCGTGCGCCAGCACCCGGAACAGCTTGGAGCGGCGCGGAAACACCATTGCGAGCTGGAAATCGGTGAGGACCGCCTCGCCCTCGGGGCCGACCAGCCAGTTCTGCTCCTTGGCGAGGTCGTTGTGGACCACGCCCGCCCGGTGCAGGGCGTGCAGCATGCGCTTGGCGTTGCGGAACCAGGCGGGGTCGGTGGGCCGGGCCAGATGCAGCGGCAGCCCCTCGATGAACGAGCGCACCAGGAAGCCGTCGCCCGAATCGATCAGCTCCGGCCCGGCATTGAGGCCCTTGGCGGCCTTGAGCGCCGTCGCCTCGCGCCACGCGAAATGGTTGGCGATCGGCTTCACCCACCATGCCACCTCGCCGAACAGGCGGCGCACCGCCGGCAGGCGCGTGCCGTCGGCGCCGACATAGGTGCCGCGCTCGATGGTGGAGAAGGTGTCCGACTTCAGCACCAGCTCCGGCTCGAAGCGGCCGCGAGGGGTGGATGACTGTCCGAGGGTCCTGTCCGCCACGATCGTCACTCCGCCGCAGCCTTGAAGGCGCCGGCCCGCCAGCCGTCGAAGTCCGACAGCGCCCGGGCGCACAGCGCGCGCTTCTTGGCGATCGACTTCGCCGGCCCGCGCAGGCGCTCGCCATGTTCGTTACGGGTGGGGGCCGCCAGCGGCGGGAACAGGCCGAAATTGACGTTCATCGGCTGGAACGAGCGCGGCCCGGCATCGATGGTCTCGATATGGCCGCCGGTGATGTGGTTGAGCAGCGCGCCATGCGCCGTGGTCGGCGGCGGCGGCACGGCGGCGTCGCCCCGCCGCTCGGCGGCGGCGAAGCGCCCGGCCAGCCCGCCGATGGCGGCGCTCTCGACATAGCCCTCGCAGCCGGTGATCTGGCCAGCAAAGCGCAGGTGCGGCGCAGCCTTCAGGCGCAACGCGGAATCGAGCAGCTTCGGCGAGTTGAGGAAGGTGTTGCGGTGCAGCCCGCCCAGCCGCGCGAACTCGGCCTTCTCCAGCCCGGGAATGGTGCGGAACAGCCGAATCTGCTCGGCATGCTTCAGCTTGGTCTGGAAGCCGACCATGTTGAACAGCGTGCCGAGCCTGTTGTCCTGGCGCAGCTGGACGATGGCATAGGCCTTGACGGTGGGGTTGTGCGGATTGGTGAGGCCGAACGGCTTCATCGGCCCGTGGCGCAGCGTCTGGCGGCCGCGCTCGGCCATCACCTCGATCGGCAGGCAGCCGTCGAAATAGGGTGTCGCCGCCTCCCACTCCTTGAACGGCGTCTTGTCGCCGGCCAGCAGGCCGTCGATGAACGCCTCGTACTGGTCGCGGTCGAGCGGGCAGTTGATGTAGTCAGCACCCGAGCCGCCGGGCCCGGCCTTGTCGTAGCGCGACTGGAACCAGGCGACGTCCATGTCGATCGAGTCGCGGTGGACGATCGGGGCGATGGCGTCGAAGAAGGCGAGATCCGCTTCGCCGGTCAGCGCCTTGATGGCCTCGGCCAGCGGCGGGGAGGTGAGGGGGCCGGTGGCGAGGATGACGCTCTCCCAATCCGCGGGCGGCAGGCCGGTGATCTCCTCGCGGCGAATCTCGATCAGCGGATGCGCCGCGAGCGCCGCGGTGACGGCGGCGGAAAATCCCTCCCGGTCCACCGCCAGCGCGCCGCCCGCCGGCACCTGATGGGCGTCGGCGCACGCCATGATCAGCGAGCCGAGGCGGCGCATCTCGGCGTGCAGCAGGCCGATGGCGCTGGTCTCGGCATCGTCCGAGCGGAACGAGTTCGAGCATACGAGCTCGGCCAGGCCGTCCGTGCGGTGGGCCTCGGTGGCGCGGTGGGGGCGCATCTCGTGCAGCACCACCGGCACGCCGGCCTGCGCCGCCTGCCAGGCGGCTTCCGAACCGGCAAGGCCGCCGCCGACGATGTGAACCGGTGCCGTAGCGCGTGGGGTGTTGGCCGTCATTTCGGTCTTATGGGTGCGTGGGCCGCGCCGGTCAATGTCGGGGGACAAACCCGCGAAGGGCCTTCAGCCGGACGCGGAATGCACGCTAGGATATCATATGCGGTGGATCGGAGTGTTCCTTGCGGGCGCGAGCCTGTGGCTGGCCGGGCCGGCATTGGCCGGCCGTGACGAGGCGGTGAGCTATCTGGCGACCAAGTCCGTGGCCGAGCCCCAGGCGGGGCGGGTGGTGGTGTGCCACGATTTCGGCTGCGCCGAGCGGACGGTGGTGCGGCTGGGCGCGGGAGATATCGCCGATCTGAGGCGGCTGTTCGCCGGCGCCGGCAGTGCGCCGGCCGAGCGCGCAGCGGTTGCCCGGGCGATCGCTCTGCTCGAACGCAAGGTGGCGCCGGCCGCCGGCACCGGGCGCGACCGCGGCGGCCTCGACCCGATGACGCCGGAGAAGGGCCAACTCGACTGTATCGACGAGTCGACCAACACCACGAGCTATCTGGTCCTGCTCGCCGATCTCGGCCTGCTGAAGTTCCACGTGCCGGATGGTCCGGCCTCGCGCGGCTTCCTGTTCGACCTGCGCTACCCGCACCAGACCGCGGTGATGGTGGAGCGCGCGAGCGGCCGGCCCTGGGTGGTCGATTCCTGGCCGCACCCCAACGGCCAGCCGCCGGACGTCATGCCCCTGGATCAGTGGCGGAACGCCGAGCGCCGCTGGCACTGACCCGCTGCGCCTTGGCGAAGGCGGCGCCATCGCGCTGGCCGAGCGCGAACGCGGCCCGGATGCCCTCGGGGTCGGTGATATCGAACTGATGCACCGGGATCGGCTCGGACGGCTCGACATAAAGGCGGCCGGGCACCTCGGGAAGCGCGTCATAGCGGCGGGTCAGCAGCACCAGCGTGCGGCCGCCGGCCCGCTCGATCTCTGCCAGGGGCTCGACCGGCACATTGTCGACGAGGCCGCCATCGAGCGCGATTCGGCCGCCGATGCGCAGGATCGGCATGATCGGCGGCACGGTGGCGGTGGCCATCAGCGCGTCGATCAGCTCGGCCGTGGTGCGCATCGTCCGCGCCGGCACGAATTCCGGCTCGAAGCCGAGGGCGCGGCCGAAGCGCGGATGCACGGGCGCGAACAGCCGCTTCTCGATCTGGTAGGCGGCGAGCCCCAGCCAGGGCGCGGCCTGCGCCGGCAGCCAGCGGGGCGGGCGGGCGAGGGCGATTCGGAAGTCGGTGAGCGCATTGATGCGGGCGAGCGCGTCGCCCCTGAGCGTGCGCGTCACCAGCTCGCGATAGAGCCCGGCGACCGGAAACCAGGTCGGCGAGCCGGAGCGGCGGCGCCAGTCGAAATTGGCAAGGTGCGGGCCGCAGGCCGAGATCACCGTCGGCCGCACCTCGCCGATCAGGCCGAGAAGGGAATAGGCCGCCTGCCAGGCGCCGGCACTGGCGCCGACCACCAGCCGCGGCGCAAGGCCGAGGTCCTCGCGCGCGGCGTCCCAGAATCCACCCTGCCAGTAGCAGCGATTGCCGCCGCCGGCGAAGGCGATGGCGTCGAACATCTCCGAGTCTCCCGAATCCCGCCGCTCAAGCTCGCGCCAACTTGCCAGAGCGGCCGCGGCCGGTCACGCATCTTGGGCATGTTCCGCAGGGGTGGATAGCGGATCTGCGAGAAAAAATGCGACAGCTAAATGGCTTGGAGCACCCGATCCGATGC
Source organism: Blastochloris tepida (assembly GCF_003966715.1). Classification (NCBI taxonomy): domain Bacteria; kingdom Pseudomonadati; phylum Pseudomonadota; class Alphaproteobacteria; order Hyphomicrobiales; family Blastochloridaceae; genus Blastochloris; species Blastochloris tepida. The sequence continues at coordinate 1,647,987 of NZ_AP018907.1, read as the reverse complement.
GTTCGGGCCGGATTGCGCCTTGGACCAACGGCCCCGGACGCTGACGCGTTGGGTCGTTGGCCCTCGCGGATTTTATTTTGGAAAATCAAAGATTTCGCGAAAACCCGCGATCGGGACCAACGGTCCGCTGTCGCGGCCGTTGGTATTGGTGCCGCCGGGGCGGACGGGGCCGGGCTGGACGCGCCGCCGGACAGACGGGAATGGGCATGAAACAATATCCGCCGCCTTTGGAGGCTGTTGCAGAATTGAGGCCTCCACTCCGAAAAATCAATATATAGTGGATAATTATGACATTGATGTACTATATATTGTTTTTTGCGGCGTTTCCTTTGATTCCGCAACACGCTCTTTTTCTGGAGGTTTCTCATCGACAGCCCGCTTGCCCCGCGCAAACGGCTTGGGTATGGTCCGCCACCGCTCGAGAGGGGCTCCACCCCGATTTGGCTCGGCTCGCGGAGAGGTGGCTGAGCGGTTGAAAGCACCGCACTCGAAATGCGGCATACGGGTAACCGTATCGGGGGTTCGAATCCCCCCCTCTCCGCCAGACGCCCTTGAAATTACTGGCGAATTTCAAAATTCTCTGAGCCTACCCGCCAACCAGCCCGCCATGCCATTTGCGCTTGGGCGCTACTGGATGCGACGATTCGCACCATTCGCCGGCCCGACCCGCCGCCGGCCTCAAGCCCCGCGCCATCCTGAGAAGCCGGTGGGCGCGAGGCGGACGACCCAGCCCCGTTGGTTGAGGTGTTCGACGTAAAGCCGGGTGCCGGGAAGTTTCTGCCTCAGGCCCGACATAACATTCCTCACCGCGGCTTGCTGTTTTGCCCATTGGTCTGGCCCGCCGTTCGGATCATCGGCGTAGATTACATCCGCGATCTTCTCCCCATTGAGCCAACGTCCGCGCTCTTCGATCAGCGCGAACAGCACGGCTTCTTCATCTTCGGTAAGGCCGGCGTGCAGAGCAAGCACCTCGACATCTATCGGTTCGTCGAGTTTTGTTTTGCAGCACGGGCATTCGGTCAGAGGCGGTCGGCGCGGCATCAGAGCCCCCGGCGGCGCGCCTCCTTGATGGCGGCCTTGATCAACCGAGGATCGTTCCCGGCCCCGGTGAGTTCAAGCTGTTCGATCAGCCCCGGAGTTCGCCGGTCCATCTCGACAATCAGCCGGCGCGCCGCGGCGAGATCGCCTTCGAGCGCGGCGTGGTCGGTCCGCTCGGCCTGGAGGGTGGCAAGGGCCTTCGCCATGCCGGCCTGGTTCTCCTCCTCGGTCGCGGGCGCGAAGCGGTCGGCCGCAGCCTTCACGTAGCCCAGAGCCTCGGCGAGATCGGAGGCCAGCCCGCCGGCCTCGCGCACGTCAGCGAGCAGCGTTTCGCCCGCGGCCTGGAGCGCGTGGCAACGCTCCATGTCGCCATCGTTCGCAGCCGAGATGGCAAAGCTGCCGAACGTGTCCGTTACGTCGCGCGCAGCGGCATCGTCGGCATCGGGCTCGTCCCTGAAGATCGACCGCGCGGCATCGGGCTCAGGATCGCCGGCAGCAGGCGCAGGCGGCTTGGCGTCGCCCTGGCCCGGCCCGTCCTTCCCTGCCGGCCCTGTCGCAGCCTTGGCGGCCGGCGCGTCGTTCGGGAACAACACGTGAGCGGCGTCGGTCATTCGCCATCCTCCGGCAGCAGCCTCGTGAACTTCTCGAAGATCAGCGCGGCGCGTTCGCCGACCGGGCGATCGTCAGACACGAACACGCCCTTGAGTTTCGCGTGCAGCAGATTGCTCGCGACATCTAACATCGACGGCCCAGCGGCATCATCGATCCCGGCCGCCCTAAGCGTCGACCGCAGATCAAGTTGCAGGTGGCCAATCGCGCCGATGCTCGAAACGACTGTGGCAATCGCCGCATCGACCCGAGCGCACTCGCCGATCAGCGCCTTCGCCGCGGCCTCGGCGCGACGCAGGGCGGCCTTCCGCTTGGCCTCGTCGGTCTGCTCGCGCTGTGCCGCCTCGTGTCGTTCGGCCGCGATAGCCGCCTGCCGCAGCACTGCGTGATCCTGATCCAGGCCGGCAATCTGCGCACGAATTTCCGCGATCCTCGACACCGCGGCGGCCTCGCCGGATACGGCCGAGAGCGCGAGGTCGAACGCCTCCTTGTCCAGCCTATTTTTCAGATCATTGAGCGCGCCCAGCTTGGCACGAACCTCGCCGGAGGTGGGGATATTGGCGTTCATCGCGTCACCCTCTCAGCACTTCGGCATAGGCGGTGCGGGCCGCGTCGGCGAGGCGCACCACCCGGTGCGACGGGTCGGCGATGTATTCGGTCGCGGTCCTGGCGATGGCGTTCTGGAGCCCGACCGGCACGCGGCCGGGCGAACCAGTGGCCTTCCAGAGTTCGGCGTCGGCCGCGCGAATTTGCTCGACCAAGTCGAGTGCTTGCGCCCGCTTGGCGTCGAGCTGGCCGCACAGCGCGACCAGCGCTTCGGCCTGTTCTTTCAACGTCATGGTCTTCCCTTTCTTCAGTCGATCACCCGATCAAGACGCGCGTGCAGCGACACGCCGTCGCCGCCCGTGATGGTGGCCCGGAACGTCCCAGCCGGCAGGTAGACCAGCCGCGCCCTTGCGCTCGTGATCGCGATGGCCCCGCTGTCGTCCTCGACGCTGATCCACGTCGCGCCGTCCGGACCGAGCATCTGGAGGCCGACCGTCGCGCCACCGAACGTGCCGGCGACGCTGAAGCAGTACCGGCCGGAGCGCTGACACGGGACGCCTGAGCTGGTGGCAGAGGCGGCCGAGAGCAGAGAAATGTGGTGCAGGAAATCGTTCATAGGCGCTGGCCCTCACAGATCGTCGGTTGGATCAAAGTCGGCTTGAGTGACGACGCCGGGCGCGTCACCCCACGACGGCCGCCAGTCGGCCGGTCCCGACGCTGGCAGCATGGGCCGATACGGCGGCGGCGATGGCGGCGGCGCTGGCGGAGGCTGGACGGCAGGCGCGGCGGCGACGGGCGCAGCACGGCCGGCAGAGGCCGGAGGCCTGGGCGTCGGCGTTGCGGGTTCCTCGGCGTCGTCGACCTCGTCGGCGTCGAGGTCCAGCACGTCGGGCGTGTCGAGTTCGGCGAGCCGCTGCGACGCCCTGGACAGCCGGCCGGCGAGGTCATCCACGCCCGTCAGGTTCACGTTCTCCTGGAACGCCGACACGTCGATGTGCTTGCCGATCAGCTCGATCCGCTTCACGCGATCGGAGAGCCTGACCTTGCGGACCACTCCGACCTGCCTGCGATCCTCGCCGCGGCCCTCGAACAGTTCCTCGACCTCGACGCCGGCAACGAGGCCCTGACGCCAGATCGGCGGCCATTCCTCAATGGGGCGCAGCCTGTTGTTCTCATCATAGAGGTCAGCAAGGTCGGCTTCGGCCTCAGCGACAAGCCGCTTGAGCAGCCAACTCGCGTCGATCTTTGTCTGTTCGCAGCGCTCCGCCATCGCCGCAACAATTGCCGCCTGGATTTCAGGGTTTCCGAGGAGACGGGGGCCTTGGGGATTCGCCGTGCGTGCGGAGTAGCCGGCGCGGATCGCGGCCTTTGTCGCGTTCAAGTCGATCAAATACTCTGCGCAGAAGCGCTGTTGCTTAGAGGTCAGCATGCCCCGTGTTAGCGCGGGGTAGGTTTCCGACCAAAACCGGAGCTAACAAAAGCTAACACCGCCGCAAACCATGCCCGTGCCATCGTCTGCCGCAACGATGGCAGTTCGCGGAGGTGGGAAAATGCCGGTGGACACGACCCGGAGAACGCACGCCGCCGGCCGACCAGGGAGCGGCGTTCGTCTCGAAATCGTCCCGGCCGAGCCGGCGCACATCCCCGCCATCGCGCAACGCATGCGGAGCGCCGACGTTGCCGAGGTTCGCGCCGCGTCCGGCCTGTCGCCGGCAGATGCGCTGCGCTTCGGGCTGTCCAAGTCGTCGGCGTGTTTCACGGCGTTGGTCGACGGTCGACCGGAGATCATGTTCGGCGTCGGCGACATGGACGCCGCCTCCGGCATCGGTTGCGTCTGGCTGCTCGGCACCGACGCGGTGGACCGGCATTTCCGCCTCTTCCTTCGTCAGTCCGTCGAGTGGCTGCGCAAGCTGCTGTCCCGCTATTCCGTGCTGCGCAACTTCGTCTCCGACGACAACGCCGTTTCCAAGCGGTGGCTGCGCTGGCTCGGGGCCGAATTCGGCGCTCCGATCGAGCACCGCGGGACGCGCTTCCTTCCGTTTGAACTAATGAGCTGAACAATGTGTACGGTCATGGCAGCACTTGCGGTCGGATCGACCGTCGCCGGAGTGGCGGGCCAGATGCAGTCGGCCAACGCCTCGGCCGCGGCGTCGAGCTACAATGCCTCAGTCCAGCGCGAGAACGCGCGCCTCGCCGATATGCATGCCCGTCGCGTGCTCGAAGCCGGCGCGGATGAAGAGCGAAAGCAGCGGGCCGCGACGCAGCGCCTGATCGGCAAGCAGACCGCCGGGATGGCGGCAAACGGCCTCGACATCACGTTTGGGTCGCCGCTCGACCTGATCGTCGACACGGCCACGCAAGGCGAGATCGATGCGATGACGATCCGCACCAACGCCTATCGCAATTCCGATGACGTTCGAAATCAGGCGGCCTCCTACCGCAACAAGGCGGCGCTGTACGACATGGAGGCCGACAACAGCCGCACGTCGGGCATGTTGAGCGCGGCCGGAACGGTCCTGACCGGGGCGGGTCAGGCGTACGGCCTCTCCAAGTACGGCGACAGCTACACGGGTCTTCGCAATCCGACGAAGATCGGAACGCTCTACTGAGGTCAAATCATGCCGCAAGTTCCGGAATACCAGGACACGATCAGGAGCCCCGCGCTTGAGCCGGGCGGCACGTTCCGCGACAACACCACGGCGTCTCCGGACGCTTTCGGTGCTGGCCTCGGAAAGGGAATGCAGACCCTTGGCAAAGGCATGATGGATGCCGCCGAGGCGATGGCGCGCGTCCAGCACCTCGAAGACGAGACGGTCGCTCGCTCCCGCCGCAACGCGTACATGCAAGCCAGGGATGCCCTCGACTACGGCGAAAACGGCTATCTCACCAAGGACGGTCAGGCCGCGATCGATGGCTTTCGCGACTACCAGAGCGGGCTTGAACAACTCAAGCGGCAGCATGCCGAAGGTCTGACGCCATCACAGTCGGAGCTGTTCGTAAAGTCCGTCCAACCCATGGAGACGGAAGCTCTTCGCTCCGCAATGCAGCACCGCGGGAAAGCGCTGAAGACCTTCGTCATTCAAGAAGCACAGAGCGGCGCGGAGAATTTCAAGCTTGAGGCCATCAAGAACTACGGCGACCCGGTGAAGGCGCAGACGATGTTGGCCGCTGGTCTCTCCGAAATTGATGGTCTTGGCGCGAAGCTCGGCTGGCCGGCAGAGCGGCTGCGGGCCGAGCAGCAGACCTTCATCTCCGACACCCACAAGCAGACCGCGGCGCAGATCGCGAACGACGACCCCGTTGCGGCGCTTGAGTACCTGACCAAGAACCGCACGGCGATGATCCCGACCGACCACGCCGAAGCGCTGAAGACCGTCCTTCCGATCGCCAGCCACGCCGTGACCAGCGACGCCGTCGCCACGCACAAGAGCGCGCGCGACTTCCTGACCAGCCGCCTCACCGGTGGCAAGGACGCTTCCCACGTTGCGGGCCTCGACGGTGCCTTCGCGGCAAGCCTCTCCTCCATGATCCAGGACGCACCGCCCGACATCCGCGACGGCCTGCGCATCTCCTCTGGGTTCCGCGATGCCGCGCGGCAGGCCGGCATCGTCGGCGAGAACATGGGGCGGTACGGGTTCGGTGAGGTCGACCGGGCGGCGTGGCGCGCCGACGTTGCGGCGCTCGGCCCGGAGGCGGCCGGCGCGAAGTGGGGCGACCGTCTGCGCTCTGCCGGCCTGACCAAGATGGTGGCGCTGCCCGGCCGCTCGCATCACCAGTCCGGGCAGGCCGTCGACCTGACATGGAACGGCCAGCGCCTCGACGCCGCGCCTCAACAGGTGCGGGATTGGGTGCGCGACAATGCCGACCGCTTTGGCCTGGCACTCCCCGTTGCCGGCGAGCCGTGGCACATCGAGCCGAAGGGCGCGCGCGGCGGCACGAGCGTCAGCGGCACCGCGACGGCGTATGGACCGGGCGGCGGCGGGCAGGAAGGCGGCTCTGTCGACATGCGCGAACGGCGCGTCTCGACCCTTGAGGACTACGCGGCCGGGCTGGTGCCGGACATCACCATTGCCGGAAATCCGAAATTCGAGGGCCGGCGCTACGTCATCCCCGAAATCACGTTCGTCGGGTCGGACGGCCAGCGCCGCACGCTGCGCGACGTGCCGGCCGTGGTGCGCGACACCGGCAGCGCGTTCACCGATGCACCCGAAGGGCGGTTCGACATCGCGGTGGCTCACGGCATGACGCCGGACGCCCTCGCCAAGCAGCCCTTCTCCAACACGCAGCTGCAATTCATCCCGACCGGAGACGGTGCGTCTGGCCCGGCCCTGTCGCCGCGGGTCGCGGTATCGCCGCGCATCGCGAAGGTGCTGGCCGAGCTGCCAGAGAACTACGGCGCGCGGCTGTTCGATGCCGCAACTACCGGCGTCGCGCAGGCTGAGGCCAGGGAGGCCGCGCAACTCAAGGCCCAACGCCTCGCGGCAGTCGATGACTACAAGCTGCGGATCGCCTCAGAGGACGCGGCGCTGACCCGTGACGAAATCCTGGCCGATCCGATGATCGACAACGGCGACAAGGCGGCGCTGCTGAACGAGCACGCCCGCAAATTCGGCGAGGGGCAGGAGACGCGGCAGGCCATCGCGGCGTTTCAGGCCGGGCAGCTCGTCATCGACCCGTACGACACCAACGGCAAGCAGCTGGCCGACAGTGTTTGGCAAACCCTGTCGGCCGCGGTCGACAAGGAACAGGTTCCCGCGGTGCTCGGCGAGCTGGTGCGGCAGAGCGGCGTCGTGCCGCAGCCCGTCGTGAACGCGATCCGCGGCGATCTGGCGGGCAAGTCGATTGCCGCGGTCGCCAACGCCGCCGAGATGGCCGGCAGGCTGATGCTGATCGATCCGGCCGCGCTTGGCCGCAGGGAGGGCGGGCACGAGGTCCGCGACGCCGCGGTGACGTTCGCCCATCTCACCACCAAGGTCGGGCTGTCGCGCGAGGCCGCGGCTCAACAGATCATCGACGCACGCGACCCGGAGAAGAGGCGCGAGCGCGACGCACTGATGAAGAGCGACGCCGTCAAGAAGGCGATCGACGATCAGGCCACAGAGGACCAGGTGCGCGACATCTTCGACCGCGGGCTGTTCCGGTTCGATCCCAAGCTCGGCGAGACGCCCGCCCAGACCGCGGCGATGGTCGCCGAATATCGCGACATGCTGGAGCACAGCGTGTTCGACGCGGCCGGAAACATGGACACCGCCAAGGCGCTGGCCGCCGATCGGTTCAAACGGCGCTATGGCGTTTCGGAATTCACGCTGACCGGCCCCGGCACCATAACGCGCCTGCCGCCCGAGGTCACATACCCTGCCGGCCTCGACGGCACACACGGCTATGTGCGGCAGCAGCTCATGGACGCGCTCAAGGCGGCCGGCGTGTCGGCGGATGAAGCTTTCCTTCAGTCCGACACCATGACCGACCAGGACGTCGCCGCTGGCCGGCCGGCGCGATACCGGGTTTTCTACCGCCAGTTCGACGGAATGTTCGAGCAATATCACCTGCCGTTCTTCGCGGTCGCGCCGAAGAAAGACGAGATCGCCGCGGCACGCCGGGCCGAGCACGAACAGCGGCGCGACCGCAACATGCGCTGGGCCGAAGCGGCAAGCGACCGTGACATTGACGCCGCGAAGGTGCCGTTCCTGACAACCACGCCCGAGCCGCGGGGGAACTGATAATGCCGTTCGACGAAAGCAGCCCGCTCGACCAGACGCCCGACCGTTTAAACGGACTGCCGACGCCCGAGCCCGGCACCCTCCAAACGGCCGGCGCAGCCTTCCGTCAAGAGAACCTGATCGGCTCCATCGTGTCGTCGGAGCGGCTGCGCGCCACGCTGAACGGCAGCTTCAACCGCATCGATCGCGGCTACAATGTGTTCAACGACCTCGCCGGCTACGAGGACCACGCCGACCGCTTCGAGCATGTGTTCAACGCTGACGCCGCGAAGGCGCTCAAGGCCGACATCGACCGCGAAACGCGCGACCGGAAGGTTCTCGCGGCGTCGGGCTGGACCGGGTTCGGCCTGACCGCGGCGGCATCCGTGCTCGACCCGACGTTCCTGCTGCCGGGCGGCGCGCTGGTGAAGGGCGGGCGCGCCGGCTATGCGCTTGGCAAGAGCGCGGCGAGCGTCGGCACGGCCGCAGCGGCAGCGACGGCAGTTCAAGAAGCCGGCCTCCAAGCCACCCAGGAGCTGCGCACCGCGGGCGAAACCGCAATCAACATCGGCGGCTCGGCGATCCTCGGCGGCTTGCTCGGGGCCGGCGTCGGCGGCGTCATGAGCCACGTCGAGGCCCGGCGCGCCACCGACGTCATGAACAACGCGATGCGGCCGGACTTCGACGCTGCGACTGACGAGCTGCACAAGGAGCTGGCTGGAATGACAGCCTCGCCGCAGAGCGCAGGTGCCGCGGCGGCCCCGGCCGACACACTCGACGACCTCAGCATCGCGGGCCGCGCCGCCTCCAAGGTCGCCGCCGCAACGGCCCAGCTCAACCCGGTCTTGCGCACGCTGCAAAGCCCGTCCGCGACGGTACGCAGCATCGCGTCGCAGCTGATGGAGAACCCCGTCTACCTCCGAAAAAACCTCGCGGGCGCGGGCGACACCGCTGCCGAGACCGCGATGCACGAGTGGACCCGCGGGGCCGCGGTCCAGGCGCTTGAGGCGCAGGAGGCGGCCTACCTCACGGCGCGCAAGGGCGGGCTGGTGATGACGCGCGACGAGTTCCGCAAGGCGATCGGCGCGGCGATGCGGCGCGGCGACCAGAGTGACGTGCCCGGCGCGTCCGAAGCGGCGCAGGCGTGGCGGTCGAACGTCATCGAGCCGCTGAAACAGCGCGCCATCACTGCCGGCCTCCTCCCCGAAGACGTCAACGTTTCAACGGCCGAGAGCTACTTCACGAGGTTCTGGAACCGTCACGCGATCGAGGCCAACGAAGGCGAATTCCGCCAGATCGTGCGCACATGGCTGACCGGCGAACTCGACAAGGCGACGGCGGCCGAGACCGCGCGGCTTGACCGCCGCGTTATGAACCTCAGCCGCGAGAAGACCGACATCGAGATCGGTATTTTGCGGCGCGAGGAGAACACCCGGCGTCGCATCGAAACCGGCGAGATCGGGGCGGATGATTTCGACGAAGCCGCGATCGTCAACCTCGTGCGCCGCTTCACCTCCGGCGAGCGGCCGAGGCCGCCGGAGAGCCTGTCGGGCTGGATGAAGCGCCAGCGCGGCGGCATCTACGATCCCGGCGGCGAGATCGCGGCGATCTGGCCCGAGGCGCGGCGCATTCCGGGCTTCGTGCGCAAGTCACGCCGGGGCACCGCCAACCCGGCTGGCGGCGACACGCTCGACGACCTCGTGACGCGGGCGTGGCAAGAGGGTTTTTTCAATGGCGGCGGCCGGGTCCGCGCCGGCAGCACGGCCGAGGCCGTGGGCGAGCGGCCGTCGATCCGCGACTTCCTGGACGCGCTCGACGCCGACCTGAGGGGCAACCGGGTGGTGCGCCTCGCCGACCAGGAGGCGGCTCACGCCGCCGACCAGTTCGATCAGGTGCTTGCCGCGCTCGACCGCATCGGCGTCGATTTCTCGCGACCGCTGTTCGGCACGTCCGAGGCGCTGAAGAACGTGGCCCACACCGTCAACGCCGTGCTGTCCGACATGGACCGGGGCCGCATCGCCCAGCTTGAGGGCAGGATCGGCGAGGCCCAGCAGCGCGGCCGGTTCGACTTCGTCAGCGACGCCGACCGCGAGGCGTACCTTGATGAGATCGTCGACGACATCTTCGCCAAGGTGACGGGCCGCGCGATCGACGGCGACGTTCCCGCCGGCCTTGTGGTCACGAGCCGCGGGCCGCTCAAGGAGCGCACGTTCAACATTCCTGACCGTCTGGTTGAAAAGTTCCTGGACAGCGACGCCGAGTTCGTCGGCCGGCGCTACGCGCGCATCATGGCCGCGGACATCGAGCTTGCCGAGCGGTTCGGCTCCCCCGACCTGAAGGGCCCAATCGAGAGCATCCGGGCCGAGTACGGCGAGCTGCGGCAAGCGATCGAGGCCAACCCGGACCTGCTGCCGGCCGAGCGCGCCAAGCAGCTCAAGGCCATCAACGCCCGCGAGCGCGCCGACATCCGTGACATTGAAGCCGTGCGCGACATGCTGCGCGGCAACTATCGGCCGGAAATTCAGCACACCGGATGGGCGCGGACGCTGAGCGCGGCCGGAACGCTCAACTACATGACCGCACTTGGCGGCGTCCTCATGTCGTCGCTCACCGACGCTGTTCGTCCGGCCATGGTGCATGGCCTGACCTCCTACATGCAGGACGGTCTTGGCCCGCTGATCCGCAACGTGAAGGCGGTGAAGATGAGCCGGCAGGAAGCGAAGCTTGCCGGCGCGATCAGCGAGCGGTGGCTGGCCTCGCGCCTCGCGACGCTCGCCGAGATCACCGACCCGTACGCGATGAACTCGCCGTTCGAACGGTTTCTCACCAACGCCGCGTCGGGCTTCACCAAGTTGACCGGGTTGCTGCACTGGAACGATTTCCAGAAGGGCATTGCCGCGACCATGGTGCAGAACCGCATCCTGAAGAACGCCGAGGTCGCAGCGGCAAAGGGGTTCGGTGCGCTTCCGGCCAAGGAGCGGGCCTATATGGGCTTCCTCGGCATCGGCCAGGAGCGCGCCGAGGCGCTGGGCCGGCTGTTCCAGCAGCACGGCGAGACCCTGGACGGCGTGCGCGTCGCGAACAGCGAGGCGTGGGGCGACGATCCTGCGGCGGCCGTGGTGCGGCGCGCCTACCGCGCGGCGATAAACAAGGACGTGGATTCGATTATCGTCACCAAGGGCGCGGGCGACGTGCCGCTGTTCATGTCCACGCCGGTCGGCCGCACTATCATGCAATTCAAGTCGTTCGCCATCGCGTCAAACCAGCGCGTCTTGATCCGTGGCCTTCAGGAGGACACGACGCGATTCGTCGGCGGCGTGGTCGGCATGACGGCGATCGGCGCGTTCATCTACGCGCTCAAGCAGATCGAAAGCGGGCGCGAGATTTCCAACAACCCCGGAACGTGGGTCGCTGAAGGCCTGGACCGCTCCGGCATCTTCTCCGTCGCCTTTGAGATCAACAATGCCCTGGAGAAGATCGGCGCTCCCGGCCTCTACACGGGCGCGGCGAAGCTGTTCCCCAATGCCAGCCAGCGCCAGCCGGCCAGCCGATTTTCGGTGAGATCGAAGGTCGGAACGTTCCTCGGGCCGTCGTTCGGCACCGCGACCGACGTCGTCGGGCTGATGTCGTTGGGCTTCGAGAATTTGACGCGTCGCGCCGAGGGCAAGGAAGGCGCGATCAGCGAAAGCGATATTTCGTCGGCCCGCCGCCTCGTGCCCTATGCCAGTTTGCCCTACTGGCGATGGCTGATCGATGGCATGATCGTGCCCGAGATCAAGCAGGGGGTGGCGAAATGATTGACGATCGGCACGTTGAGGCCATGAGAAACGACATGCTCCAGGCCATCACGCTCGTGAAGTCCGGGCCGGAGGGTGAAGCGGCGTTCACGCGCCGGCTGATGTCCGCGGTGGAAGGCGCGGCGCTCGGCAAGGAAAAGCTGACCGACCTCATTTCTCTGACCTACAGCGCATTGCAGGTCGCCGCGACGAACCCCGCCGACCACGGCACTGGTGTTCCGCTCGCGCCTTGGCTCCAGGACATGGCGATGCGCCTTCTCATCCCCGCGATGCGCATCGCCGGAGCGATGGAAGATCGGCCGCCCGGCCCGGTGAACTGAGGAGGTGTTGCGAATAGCGCAACATGTTGGGATAATCGCAAAACATGTTGCGTTTTCAATGGCTTGTGCGCAATGCCGCGCGCGTGCATAATCCGTCTGTCACCGATTGATGCCCTGCGGGCACAGCGAAAAAGGACGACGGACATGGCCAAAAGCAATCGTAAAACGGCGCGGCCGGACGACATCAACCCGATCGCCCTCGAATTCCAGGCGCTCGAAATCATCGCCGCCCTTGAAGACCAGATCGGCGCGGGCGCGCCGAGCTCCGCGCTCGGCAAGGCCCTGGCTGCGGCCCGCGCGCTGGCCGATGCCATCGCCGATGCGATCGAGGCGGAGATACCGCAGGCGCGCGCCGCGTGATGGCAGCACACGACCCGGCCGGCGATGCCATGTGCAGCCGGCCGGTGGCGCGTCATTGATGGCGCTTGCCGCATCAGCTAAATTGCATGCGGTGACGGCGGCCCTAGGGCCGGGTGAAGCCTGCGCAGACGGACCCGCCGCGTCGGCGTCGGCAGGAATGCTACCGCCCGGCCCGAACGCGATCTGCCCGCGCCAGCCCTTACATCCTGAGAGGCGAAGCAGCCTGTAACCTGCCGACGATTTCGCCTATAGTCAGGGCGCGGTCGGGGGCAAGCTGCGCGGACACGGCCTTGGCCCTGTCGGCAGGATCGGTTGAAATAGTACCGTCTCCCGGCCGCGCCGGCCCGGCCCCGTGACGGCCGCTTCCTCCCAATCCCCGACGTCCAGGCGCTCGACCGTAGCAGGCCGGCAGGGAAGGACGGGCTCAACATCGGTGCTTCAATGAGGGTTTCGAGGGTTTTTAGGGTTTCGTGCAGCCCATCCCCGTAAAATGTCATGTGCATGTTTATACCTGTCTGACATTTTCCGCGTTGGGGTTGGGAGAAACCCTCGAAACCCTCGAAACCCTCACCAATCGCGGTCGCTGCTCGCCTCTCGGCAGACCTGCCACACCGCCCCGAAAGCGCCGTCATTCGACACCTGCTCAATCCAGCGACCGCCGATCATCGTCTTGGCATAGCGCGCCAAGTACCGACCGAATCGTTTCGACGCGAAGGTGCCGCCGCGCCCGATGAAGCTCTCGAACACCTCGCGAGCCTCCTCGTTGCCGGCGACCAGCCGCGCAACGTCGCGGACCTGGAACCGGCCGGCCGGCAGGGCGGCGATGATCTCGGCCAACTCGGCCTTCTCTGGGTCTTCGGCGCGCTGCGCACCGACGTCACCACGACAATCGCCAGCACCGAGCCACAACAGCGCCGACCGCACCGTGTCGCTCCAGTCCTCGAATGAACCCATCGGCGTCGCGCGGTTCGGCGTGCCCGCCACGAGGTAGGCACGGACGACCGTCAGGGCGGCGGCGACCAGATCGGCCCGCTTGCGCAACGCGACCGCGGTCGCGTCGAAATCGAACCGCCGTTCGTCCGGGCGCTCACTTCTGGCGTCAAGGCGGATGCGGACAGTTCGCCGGTTCAGGTCGCCGTAAACAGAAAGGTTGTTCCCCGTTGCGCAAATGAGTGTCGTCGATGGGATGCGGACGTTCTTCGACGATCCGAGCACCCGGACAAGAACTTCCTCCTGTGTGAGGAGCTGGCAGAGCTGATCGCTCCGCAGGATGTGGGTGACGTTGTCGATGCTGATCACCTGATCGCCGGCCAGTGCTGCCGCACCGATGCGCTTTTCAAGCTCCGCTTCGTCCGGCGTCGGCGTGACCACCGCTGCCTTGCGGCCAGTCGCGAGGATCGCCGCCACGTCTACCAGGAGGCTTTTTCCTGTGCCCGCAGTCGGAGCGGTGATCGCGAACATCGGCACCGTCCGGAGGCATGGCCGCATCACCGCTGTGATGAGCAGGGCGAGCGCTGCGGCGCGGTCCGTGTTGTCGACGAAGGGCATGGCGTCGATCGGCTCGACCAGGACGTCAAGCGCCCGGGCTGCGTCACGTTTAGACGGCTTCTCGGGGATTTGCCGCCACAGGCTATCACCGACAAGCAGCAGGCCGGTCGCGGCGTCATATCCGGGCTCAGTGATGACGGTGCCGTCGTGCCGCAGCGTGGGCGCGCTGATCACCGCCCGGAGGCGCGGCACGGTCCAGCCATGGCCTTTCGCGGCCAGGATCATCCGCGCCACCTCTGCCGGGGCATCACATGGAACGAACTTGTCGGCGCGCCCGTCGAATTTAAAAAAGCGCGCGTTGCGCGTCAGCGCCTCAACGAGGGCCGCATCGGAAAGCGGCGTGATGACAACCGAACCGTTCGGCCGCTGCACGTTCTCGCCCTGCTTCGAAACCGTCAACGTGCCGGTCGGCGTGGCATAGGTGACGGCCCGAACCAGATCGTCGCCACGCGCGTAGATGCCGAGCGTCGGGCTTGAAAGAACCTCCATCGCACGATCAACCGCGCGGTGAATTTCGCCCTTCACAACGTAGATGGGCGACGTTCCGGGCGGCACGTATGTTTCATGCCTCACCCCTTCCGCCTTGCGCTTCTTCTTGCCGGCAGGGATGGCCGCAGCCGGCTCCGGTTCCGCCACTGGCGGCGGTTCCGGCTCCGGCACCACAGGTGGCGTGGCCGGAGTGTCATCCCCGCCAGCGCCCGGCGGTGTCCACTCCCTCAGGTTCTCGCGCACGAGCGTATCAAGCTCATCCTTCGTCCACCCGTCATCGCAGGCATCGGCACAGTCCCACCCCTTCGGCGGGCGCGCGCCCGACCGGTAGTCCTCGAAGCTGTAGAGCATCGGAGCGCCTTAAATCTGATCGACGTCAGCCGGGAGCCCATATTTCCGTTCGAGCTTTTCGACCCACTCGCGGACCCGGAGGACGAAGCCGGCCGCGCATTCGATCTGGCTGCATTCGTACTGCGCAGCCGCATCCCAGAACATGGGGCGCACCGAGGTTTCCGGAAGCGCTCCACCGAGGAGCGCGCGGCCGAGAAACTTGTCCGCCCGTCGCGCATTCCGCCACAGCTTGATGAGCATCCCCAACTCGGCGTCGTTCAATTCACCCGTCGCTGCCAAGACATGCATGCGCAGGTCGATCGCGTCGATCTCAGGATGGTCGAGCGGAATGCGGATAGAGCGTCCGATGGTTTTGGATTTCATGATGTCGCCCTCACAGTGTTGCGGCGGGCGGCGTCGTGGTGTAAAAGTCGCAACGTCCAATCGCGATCACCATGACCCGCCCCGGCTTGGAAACGAGCCGGGGTTTTCCTTTCCCCGGCATGGTGTGCGTCAGGCCGCAGACGCGGCGCGCGCGGCTTCCCACCGCTCAATATCGGACAGCCGCCAGCGCGTGCAGCCGGGCGACATCCGAACGGGCTTGGGGAATGATGCGTCAGTCCTGGCCCGACGCCACACGGTCGCAATGGAAGTGCTGTGGCGCTCCGCGAGCTGCTTGACGGACAGGTATCGCTCACCGTTGTTCATGCTCCACCTCGTTGAAGTCAGTTGCTTCGAGGGCGAAGGTGGATCAAACGGAGTCACGCTGGGAGTGACTTTAATTCAGGTCATTTTCCGGGAAGCGGTAGCGATGTGGTCAAGACGCTCTCTCCGCGCTCGACGACACCGCGCCGCCACGCCTCGTGATGGGCGGCGCGCCGCTCGTCGGCGACCACACGCTTGCGGTGGCGCTCGACCACATGGACGCCGAGGTGCCGCCGGTCTGTCCGGTCAAGACGTTCGGCGCGCGTCAGCGAGGGCCTGCCCCGCCGCGCGCGGGTGGCAGCGCGCAGCTTGCCGGCGAGCCGATGAACGAGGCGCGGGGCGAGCGCGATCCAAGCCCGCGCCTCGACGACGGTGACGAAAGCGACCGCACCATCGCGCGGAACGTTCGCGGCGAACACGATCGCCCGTCGCCTCCGCGCGGCCTTCGTGCGGAGCACATCGGCAATGAGTTGCAGGCGGCGCAACAAATCATCAGGCGGCCCCGTCAGGACAGTTCCGCCCTGTTCCGCGTAGTGCGGGATGGCGACGGTTTCGAGCCACCGGGCGGCAGCGTCGGCCTCCCGCGCAGTGATCTGAATTTGAACCTCCCCAGTTTTACGCAACGCCGCGCTCCAGTCGAACCACGTTCGCGACCGCGGCCTCCCGGCCGGCGAGGAAGTCCGCCCACGCCGCCATCATGGCCCGCCGCTTCTCGATCTGGTCGCCGCGGCGGTAGGCGGCTTCGACCGCGTTCGCCACCTTGTGGGCAAGAGCGATCTCGGCCATGTCACCAGGGAAGTGCGTCCGCTCAGCCACCCAATCACGGAAGGTGCTGCGGCACGCCCCGTGCGGGACGGCCGGGCGCTTGCTTGCCCGATCCACGAAGCCCGGGCCGCCCGCCGCGAGGTCGGCCTCGTGCAGACGCCGCATGGTCGCGCTCAACGTCATATCGGACAGTTCGCCGCCGCGCGCCGCCGGGAACACGAGGTCACACCCCTCATGCCGCGGCAGCGCCTTCAGAAGCGTCACGGCGTCGGGCGAGAGCGGCACGCGATGCTCCTTGCCGGCCTTCATCCTGGCGGCCGGAACCGTCCAGATGCCGGCAGAAAGGTCGATCTCGTCCCAGCGTGCGCCCCTGACCTCCTGCGACCGCGCGGCGGTCAGCGCGGCGAACTCAAGCGCACGGCTGCCCACGCCCTCGCGCTGACGCAGGGCGGCGAACCATCGCGGCGCGTCGTCGATCTGAAGGGCTGGGTGATTGTCCGCCTTGGCGACCTTCGACGGCGCGGGAAGCAACTCCCTAAGGTTGCCTCGCCAGCGAGCCGGATTGTCGCCCGAGCGATGGCCCGCGACCGTGGCCCACGCCAACACCGCCTCGATACGACCGCGCAGCCGCGCAGCCGTTTCGGTCTTGGTCTGCCAGATAGGTTCGAGAACGCGCAGCACGTCATGCACGCCGATCTCGCTCACCAGCATGGGGCCGAGGGCCGGCGCGGCGTAGGTGTCGAGTGTCGAGCGCCATTGCGCCCGGTGCTTCTCGTTCCGGAAGGCGTCGAGCTTGGCAGCGAGACAGCGCTCGACCGCATCGGAGAAGGTCAGTCCTCGCCGCTGGACCGCGGCGAGCGCGGCGCGTGCGGCCTTTCGTTGCTCGACCGGATCGACCCCGCGGCGGATCAGCTCCTTCGCCTCGCGGGCGCGGTCGCGGGCCATGGCGAGCGGTACGTCCGGGAACCCGCCGAGGCCGATTTCGCGCCGCCGCGCGCCGACCTGGACGCGGAGGAGCCAGGTCCGGCCACCGGCAGGGGTGATCTGCAAGAGGAGCCCGGCCACGCCCCCAACCGCGAAGGTCACGTTTCCGGTACCGCCGGGGTGGCTCAGCCGCTTCACGTCGAGCGCTGACAGCTCCTTGGCAACGCGCGGCATCTGGCACCCCCATTCCTACCCGCCAAAAAGGATGCGCCAGACCGCGACGGGTTGCAACAGGCTAATACGTGGCGAGAGCTAACCTACTCTGAGAAGACACCTATTCTGAGACGGGATGCGACGGTCCGAGCCTGGAGCATGGCGGCCTCCCTCTCCGCCAGTTTTATTTCCTATCCGCCAGTCCCCCCCCCCCAAAAAATTCTCCTTGAGATTCAACGCTTCAAGCCGCAACGAGCAGGCCCGTGTCGAAGCGTGTATCCTCCAATGTATCCCAAACCGTAGCCCGCGGCGGCGCCCGCCCGGCAGCCCCCCAAGCCCAGGCCACCCCCACGCCGGCCGCCCCGCCACCGCGCCGGGCGGGCACGCGCACCCACCTATCTGGTGCGGCGGTTGTCCACCTATTTCTTCCAGATCCGCATCCCGGCCGAGCCAACAGTGCGATCGGACGCATCTACTCGGAGCCGGTTGAAGACGTGGCGCGGCGAAGGTTCTCGATCAGCCTTGCGAGGTCGCGGTCGTTCGGCGTGATCCGGGCCAGCCGCTCGGCATATTCCAGGGCGGCGGCGGCGTCGCCCGCCTTGCTGCTGAAGCTGATGAGGGCCTGCAACGTCTCGCGATCCTCCGGACGCCGCGCGAGGCTCTCCTTGAGGATCACGATCGCGTCGGCGGCACGACCGGCGGAATGCAGCCCGACGGCATACACGTACGCGTACCTCTGCTGATCCGGCGCGAGTTCGGCAGCCTTGCGCAATTCCGGAAGGGCTTCGTCCCGTCGGCCCTGACGGACCAATGCCAGCCCGAGCGCGTGATGCAGGCCCGCGTCACTTGGAGACGATGCGAGGGCGGTCCGCAACACCGTTTCGCTGTCGTCGTTCCGTTTGAGCTCGCGGTAGAGATCGGCGAGGTTGGCGGCGGCGGGACCGTAGTGCGGACTGAGGCGCAGCGCCGCCTTGTAGTCCGCTTCCGCGTCCGCCAGCCGACCTTGCCGAGCGTGGAAATTGCCGAGGGTGGTCCGCGCTTCCGGCCGATCGGCATTGAGCGCTTGAGCCGCGACGAATTCGGCGGCTGCCCGCTCGAAACGCTCGCGGTCGGCCGGCGGCTGTCTGGTGCTCGGCACCGCCGCCAGCAGCGCGGCGGCGCTGATGCGAACGCCGCGGACCGGATCGGACAGAAGCGGCGAGACCAGGGGCCATGCCTGCTCGGCCGGCACGCTCTCCAGCATGTCGATGGCTCCGATCCGCACCATCGGATCGGCATCCTTGAGCCCGGCTCGCGCCAGATCGATGGTTGACGGTGACACATGCGAGGCCAGCGCGGCGAGCAGGCTGGCGCGGGCAATTGCGGGGGTGTCGCTCGTCCTGGCTTGGGCCGCGAGGAGTGCCGCGGCGTTGGCCTTGCCGGTCCAGGCCGCGTCCAGCGCTTCGCCGAAGCTCTGGAAGCCCTTCCGGTCCGGCCCATGCCAGCGCTCGACCGCGGCGGCGGCCCATGCGGCGGGCTTGTCGGCATGGCAGTCGTTGCAGGCATTGGGCGTGCCGAGCGTCACCGACAGGTCCGGCCGCGGAACGCGGAATCCGTGATCATGCCGCGGGTCGACCACCATGTAGGTGCGCGCCGGCATGTGGCACGATGCGCAGGCGAGAGGCGGGCTCGTCTGCGTGTGACCGCTGTGGCCGGCATTGGCATATTTGTCGGCCGAATGGCACTGCAGGCAGGTGTTGTCGCCGGGGAACCGCAGCTTGGCGCTGTGCGGATCATGGCAATCGCTGCAGGTCACGCCGGCGGCGAACATCCTGCTCTGCTTGAACGAGCCGTAGTTGTAGACCTCGTCGAGCATCTGCCCGTCGGCGTGGTAGAGGCCGCGCGCGATCGGCGAAACCGCATGCGTGTCGGACAGCCACCGGCCGGGGATCCAGTCTTCGGAGAGCGCGCCGCGGCGGGCATGGCAGAGCCCGCAGGTCTCGACCTCCTTGCGCAGCAGCGCCGGTGGCACGCTGCGCTGGGCATTGCCGGTCCGCTCGTTGATCGGCCATGTCACGCCGCGTCGTTCGTCGAACCGCACCACCAGACCCTTGGCGGGATCTTTGGCCGGGTCTTTGGCTGGATCTTGGGCCTTTCCGAACGGCCACCAGCGTTGGCGGTCGCGCGCCCAGGCCACGTGACGCGAGCCCCGGCCGTGGCAGGCCTCGCAGCCGACGCTGATCTCCGCCCAGGTCGTGGCGAAGCGGTCGTTCGCGGCGTCGTAGTTCTTCCGCACGCCCGTCGAATGGCACTCGGCGCACATGAAGTTCCAGTTCTGGCTCAGCCGGGTCCAGTGGAGGACATCGTCGTGCCGGATGTGCTCGTCCGGATAGAGATGGAACCAGCGCTGGCCACCTTTCTCCTTCGGGCGGCTGTCCCAGGCGATCGAGAGCGCCTGCAGCCGGCCGTCCGGAAACGCGACCAGGTACTGCTGGAGCGGATCGACGCCGAACGTGTATTCGATGTCGAAGACGGTGGGCTTGCCGTCCGGCCCGTCGGTCTCGACCTGGAACTTTCCGTCCTTGCGGAAGAAGCGCGAGCGCACGCCATCGTAATCAAAGGTCGCATCCCCGAAGTCGCCGAGCACCGTCTTCTCGGTCGCATGATCCATGGCATGCTTGTGCTGGGATGCGCGCCACAGCTCCGCCTCGGACGTGTGGCACCCGGCGCACGTTTCGCTGCCGACGAACGTCGCGACCGTGCCGTCCGGTGAGCGCCGCTCAGCGGTGTCATCGCCCGATGATCGAGCCACCGCACCGAGCGCCACCAGCATCAACAGGGCAATCGAGATGGCACCCCCTGCAGTCCACAACAGTGCCGGATACCGACGGAAAAATTTTGAGTCGGGCGCCTCCGATCGCAGACCCGGCATAAGACCGCCGGCGGAACGCGCTCCTGATCTGATCGGACGCGGCACCTGTGGCATGCTACTTCGTCACCATCGACTTCATCGGCGAGGTCGGCGCTGGAGGAGCAGGCGACACGACAAAGGTGAGCCAGAGGTTCCAGCCCTCCGGGCGATGCTCCGCGCCGAATTCCTTGTAGCCCTTGAGATTGAGATAACCCTGCGCCTCGCTACCGGAAAGATATAGCCGATCTGCGGGCCAACGCCGAACACCCGCGACCTGAAACCGCCAACCCGATCGCCGGCGCCACGATGAGGATCAGGATCGCGAGCGCAACATAATCCAACATCACGATAGTCCTTCGGGGCGCCGGCCACATGAACCCGGCTCGGCGCAGGCGTTCCAATGTTGCCGGCGCGGCTACTCGAAGCTGAACACCCGTTTCCAATCCCGCTTCATGTCGGCGACCGTCCAGCTGTTCGCTTTGGCGGCGTCGAGCGCCTTGTCGAGCCGGCCGAAATGGGACGTCCGGTCATAGGCGTACTCGCGCTCGGCGTCGGTGTGATGGACGATCAGGCCGAGGCGGCGGCTGCCCGCCAGGGTCGTCCATTGCAGCATCTGCAGATCGCCGTCCGAATTGCCGAAGGCGGCGATCGGCCGCCGGCCGATGTGCGAATTGATGCCGACCGGCTTGCCGGGGCCATCATCGATGAAATCGACCTGCGGCAGGCGGAACAGTGCCGGGCTGCCATCGACGATCTTGAATTCGGTCTTGATGCTCGACCCGACCACCTGCTCGGGCGGCACGCCATAGACTTCCTCGGTCCACGGCCGCATGAATTCGATGCCGCCGCCCGACACGATGAAGGTCTTGAAGCCGTTGGCGCGCAGATAGGCCAGAAGCTCCAGCATCGGCTGGTAGACGAGATCGGTGTAGGGCCGCTTGAATTTCGGGTGGCGCGCGGTCTTGAGCCAGTCGCTGGCGATCTCCTCGAAGTACGCCGTGCTCATGCCGGCGTGCGTCGCCATCACCAGTTCGACCAGGCCCTTGGTGCCGGATTTGGCGAGGGTCTCCAGGTCGCCGTCGAGCACCGCCTTGAAGGGCTGCTGTGTCTTCCATTCGGGATGCGCGTTGGACAGCGCCTTGACGCGATCGAGCGCGAAGGCAAGCTGCACATACATCGGCTGCTCGCACCACAGCGTACCGTCATTGTCGAAGGTCGCGATGCGTTGCGGCGCCGGGACGAAATCGGGCGAGCCTTCGCGGGTGACGGCGGCAACGAAGCTCAAAATGGATTGCTTGCTGCGACCGTCGTTCCATGAAGGTAGCGGGTCGTCCTGCGCAATTGCAGGCATGGAAAACGGCGCCGCGGCAGCGGCCGAGGCCAGCAGCGCGCCCAGGGTCGCGCGCCTGTCGATGAGGAAACGGGGCATCGGCACCTCGTAGTGTCGGGCTGTTGGCAAGGCGGCTCCGGAGCGTGCTCCGCAGCCGGTTGTCGCGGTGGGCAGTGCCGTGTCAGTTGCCGGTCGGCATGCCCACGGAGAAGCCTTGCTTCTCAAGCTGCTTGGCCGCCACACCCGCAGCCCTGCGAGGCGGGCGTGACGAGCCAGCATTGGAGCGAGCTGCCTTACTTCGACGAGCTTTCCTTCATCTTCGTCAGGACTTCATCCATGTTGAAACTGGCCGCCTTCTGCCGCTGCGGATAATCCCTCAACGTCAAGAGGAACTTGGAAACATAGTCTTGCGCCGGAACGAGTAGGAAGGCGTGATCGAGAAGCCAGTCATAGTAGGTGTTCGAGGTAATATCCGCCCGCTCGTACGGATCCGTGCGCAGGTTGAATATCTTCGGGACCCGCAACGTGATGAAGGGCTCCGACCAGACGCGCAGGGTTCCCGGGGCGCGCTGCTCCATGAACACGAGCTTCCAATTATCGTAACGCAAACCCACCAATTGCTGGTCGTCATTGACATACAGGAAGGATTCCCGCGGGCTCTTCTGCTCTTGCCCGGTGAGGTGCGGCACGAGATTGTCGCCGTCGAGATGAACCTTGTAGGTCATGTCGCCGACCTTGTAGCCCTTGAGCAACTTGTCCTTCACCTGGGTGTCGCCGGCCATGGCCAGAAGCGTGGGCAGCAAGTCGTGGTGGGCAACCATTTCGTTTGACGTCTGGCCTGGCTTGATCTTGCCTGGCCAGCGGAACATGGCCGGCACCCTGTAGGCGCCCTCCCAGTTCGAGTTCTTCTCGTTGCGGAACGGCGTCATCGCACCATCCGGCCACGAATTCATGTGCGGACCATTGTCGGTCGAGTACATGACAAAGGTATTGTCCGCGATTCCGAGGTCATCCAACGCCTTGAGGATGGTGCCGACATTCCTGTCGTGATCGATCATGGTGTCGTGATAGGGGCTCTGCCACCGCCCCGACTGGCCAATGCTCTCCGGCTTGGTGTGGGTGCGGAAATGCATGTGGGTTGTGTTCACCCACACGAAGAATGGCCTGCCAGCCTTGCTTTGCCGCTGCATGAAATCCACGGCTCGATTGGTGATGTCATCATCGATGGTCACCATTCGCGCTCGGGTCAGCGGACCGGTGTCCACGCAGACCTGTTTGCCGACCTTGCCGAAACGCGGATCGACTGTCGTGTCGTCCTTGTCGGAGGCCTTGCAGTCCATCACGCCGCGCGGTCCGAACTTCGCACGAAACGCAGGGTCTTTCGGGTAGTCCGGCAGTTCAGGCTCTTCCTCCGCGTTCAGATGGTAGAGATTGCCGTAGAACTCGTCGAAGCCGTGGACGGTCGGCAGAAATTCGTTGCGGTCGCCGAGATGGTTCTTGCCAAACTGGCCGGTCGCGTAACCGAGCGGCTTGAGCAGTTCAGCAATTGTCGGGTCTTCCTTCTGCAGGCCGAGCGTAGCGCCCGGCAAGCCGACCTTGGTCAGGCCGGTTCGCAGACCAGACTGGCCGGTGATGAACGAAGACCGGCCGGCGGTGCAGCTTTGCTCGGCGTAATAGTCCGTGAACATCACGCCTTCGCTGGCGATGCGATCGATGTTGGGCGTTCTGTAGCCCATCAGGCCGTGCGAGTAGACGCTGACATTGGACTGGCCGATGTCATCACCCCAGATGATGACGATGTTGGGCTTTTTCGGAGTTTGCTGCGCGGCGGCCGGCATGCTGACCGCCATGCAGGCGATCAACGGCACCAGCAGGCTCGGCAGACTGAGGCGGACATTAGCTCTCATGTGCTTTACATTCCTCCCTGCTGTCCTGAATGGTTATGCTGATCGCGCTCGGTCAACACTTCACGCGTCTGTGATGAAGGAGATTCGATGCCACTAAGTTCTGGCTCTTTGGACAGCGTGGTGAGCCAATTAAATTCACGCCTTTTTCACGAGCCGATGCAAGAGATTTCTACACCCGCGTGAAGCGGCAAACGACTTGAGCTTGGCACGTGTATGCTGAGCCGGTCATTCTGCAAGTGACGCACGTCAAGCTGTCGACCTGCCCCGTCATTTTTGTCCGCAATCATCTTCGCGCCGCAAGTGCATTGCACAGGACGGCGTATCTGGCGCCTATCGCTGCGGTAAGACAAAGTGTTACGAAAACAGAAGTGGGCCACGCGGATGTCAAAGTTTGGTCGTTATCAAAAAAGATGACTGTACGTTCTGTATCGATATAAAATTGTTGAGCATGCATTATGGAAGCATCAAACTCAACAACCACCGGCTAAAGCCGGTGGTTGTTGAGTTCATTGCGGTTCGCCCACTTCACCAGTCTCGCCTGCGACAACCGATGCGTTGTCCTGGTTTCCCTCCCAGTCGGCATAGGTTCGACCATCGGGCATCTTCCACAAGATTCGTCCATTTGCGCTGGCACCGATGACCGTCGTGGCGGCGGTGGACGCGGAGTCGCGCGCGTTCAAATGGACGATGCCGGTCATTCCTCGACAAAGAAGTCCTCGTCGATACGTTGAACTCCAGCACGCGGCTCGATCGAACGCCGACGCAGCGCGACAGTCTGTCGATCTTGTCGACCACCACCACGTCGAACTTGCCAAGTTCGATATTGGTCAGCAGCCGCTGCAACGCCGAACGCTCCCACGTGCCGCCCGAGATGCCGCCGTCGTCGTAATGGTCGGGCATCGTGCAGCACGGTGTCGACGCACCATTGCGCGTTCGTGTCGCCGCACGGCGGGCTGATCCACTTCTACCAGGAGGCCGGTCGCGTGGTCGAACAGGGGCTTTCCGATTTTTCGCGGTCGAAGCTCCGGCATGCATTCAGGCTGCCAGGAATCGTAAGGGGCCCCTTATGATCCAAAACCGAATTGCGAAGGTTTCTTCGGTTTTCGCCGGACGGCATGTTCTCTGGCCCTCAAAGGCCTGGTCATCGGCGATCGTGAGGGAGACCGGGGCGGGGGCGATAACGGGGTAGCGACCAGCCACGCTGGAGCGCTGCGGCTCGAATGACCAAAGCAATCGCAAACCCTGCACCAATGCCCAGATCGCGCGGAACGCCCAGCATTGTAAGAACAACGAAGGCTGCAGCTCCTGCCAATGCAGCCGACACATAGATCTCGCGGCTGAGGATGACCGGAATCTCGCCCCCGAGCAAGTCGCGGATGATCCCGCCGAAGGTCGCGGTGATCACGCCCATGGCGACGGCCACAATGCCGGTTGCGCCTGCAAGACTTGCTTTCTCTGCGCCTGAAACGGCGAACAAGGCCAATCCGATCGCATCGAGCCAAAGCACCATTCTGTACCTGGATTGCGGCACATGAGCGGTAAAGAATACTATAGCAGATACGAGAACACAGGTGACCAAGTAAGCCGGCTGGTGCACCCAGAACACTGGCAGTCCCAAGAGCACGTCCCGAATCGTGCCTCCGCCGATGCCGGTGGCCGTCCCAAGCAGGGCGAAGCCGACGATGTCCATCTCCTTTCGCGATGCCACGAGGGCGCCCGTAATGACGAAGGCAACAATGCCAAGCCAGTCGAGCGCCGTCGTGACAGTCTCGAACATGAGTTTTCTCCGGCAGGAACAGTTGCGTTGGATGGTTTTACATCAACGAGCCTTCGAAAGCACCTTCAGGTCTTCACTGGTTTCCAGGAATTCGCCTCAGATGCCGCCCGCCGAGTAGACCTTGCACATGGCCCGTCTCGCTCTCTCCGTCGGCGGCATGGCGCTCGGCAACATGCTGCTGCCCGGCATCGGCAGCGCCTTCAGGGGCGACTTCTCGGGGACGAGCAGGGAATCAAGGCTCATGGCGGGGCGCCGCATCGAGGCCCCTCATCGAATCAGACCTTCCGCAACCCCGAAGCCGCCATTAGGGCATTCTCCGCAAGAGTGGACACCGGTTTTGCGAAAGAGAATGCGACAACTCAAGATCTTAGAGCGCCCGATCTGATGCAGTCAGATCGGATTGCGCTCTAACCCGAGTTCGGCGCCCTGGACCCTCTGGACCGGCCGTCGATCTACCCGCCGGTCACAGCCTATAGCCGTGATTTCCAGGCCCGCGTTGCCCTCGAGGTCGTACGCCTCCCGGCACGTCCGCTTGGCGTCGTTGCTGGCCACGTTGCAGTGAGTGCGACGATCCCTGCCGATCGGTCCTTCTCCGCAAACGAAGCGACACATTACGCGTCACGAACCGTGGCGCCCTAACGAGTCCGCCAAGCGATAGCCAACGCCCGGGTCGGTCAGGATGACGCGCGGGTTTGCCGCGTCATCGCCCAGCTTGTCGCGCAGATGGCCAACAACAATGCGCAGATAATGGGTGTCCGCCTCGTGATGAGGGCCCCATACCGCGCGCAGGATCTGGCGGTGAGTAACCAGCCGCCCAGCCTGATGCGCCAGCAGCGCCAGCACGTCGAACTCCTTGCGCGTGAGCTTGGCATCCTCGCCGTCGATCATGACGCTCCGCCGGTTGAAGTCGATGCGCAGCGGTCCAAGGTCGAGGATCCCTGGCTCACGCTCCTCCAGGCCGCGCAGCAGCACGCGCAGGCGCGCCAGAAGTTCGCCGGTGGCGAACGGCTTGGTGACGTAATCTTCCGCGCCCATGTCGAGCGCGCGGATCTTCTCCGCTTCGGCGTCACGAACCGTCAGCACCAGGATCGGCACCTTCGACCACTCGCGCAAGGACCGGATGACCTCCATGCCGTCGATGTCCGGCAGGCCGAGATCGAGGATGACCACGTCCGGGGCGCCGTTGATCGCGGCCTCGATGCCGGCCCGGCCACGGTCGACCTCGATCACCTCGTAGCCTTCGTTGTGCAGGGCGATGCGCAAAAAGCGACGGATCGGCACCTCGTCCTCGATCAGCAAAATCCGTGTCACTCCGCGTCCTCCCCAAGGGGCTGAACCTTCGCCACCGGCAGCATGATGTCGATCGCCGTGCCGGCGCCGCCGGGACCCGCCTCAGCCCGGATGGTGCCGCCATGCGCCGCAACTAGCCCGCGGGCAATCGCAAGACCGAGACCTGTTCCAGCCGCCTGGCTGTCTCCGGCGCGCACGCGGTAGAATAAGTCGAACACCTTCTCGCGGTCCTGGGGCGGAATACCCGGCCCCTCGTCAATGATGCCGATATGCACGAACTCGCCCTCCAGGCGCGCAGGAACCGTAATCGGCGTGTTGCCGGGCGCGTGCCGCGCCGCGTTCTCGATCACGTTGACGAACACCTGCCCGATCAGCACCGGATCGACATCAACCGGCGGCAAATCGCGTGGAATGTCGAGAACGACCCTGCGAACGCCGAGCACGCGGCCGAGATCGCGGCAGGCGCGGCCCACGATCTCGCGCAGATCGACGGCGGCGCGCCGCAGATTCAGTGCGCCATAGCCGAGGCGGGTCATGTCGAGCAGATTCTGCACGTAGCGGTCGAGGCGCTGCGCCTCCTCCAGCACCGTGGACGTCAATGCCTCGCGATCGGGTGACGACAGTTCGCGCGCCGACGACAGCTCGGTGGCGGCGCCGATAATCGACACCAGCGGCGTGCGCAGGTCATGCGATACTGAATTCAACAGCGCCGTCCGAAGCTTCTCGCTTTCGGCGGTGACCCGCGAATTTTCAAGGTCGGCGGCAAGCCGGGTGCGCTCGATCGCCACCGCGATCTGATCCTCGACCGCGAGCAGCAGGCGGCGGGTATCCGGGTCGTCCGCCCGCGCCGGATCCGCGAAGCGCACGCCGATGGCGCCGTGCATCGCGCTCGCGGTCGATATCGGCAGGAACAGCCAGTCGGCGGTGGGCAGCGTCGCGGTGCCCCGCCCAGCGGGCTCGGCCTTCTCCCATGCCCACTGCGCTGCGCCCCAGTCCTTGGGATTGAGATCGTCGATGGCGGGATAGCCCTGCACCATCTCAAGCTCGCCGTGCTCGCCAGGCATCAGCACCAGCGACTGGGCATCCAGCGTCGCCGCCAGATGGTGCACCGCCGCCCACAGCACGTCGTCGAGCTTGGACACCGAGGCAATCTTACGCGAGAAGTCATACAGCGTTTCGGTGCGCTTCTGGGTGGCGCGCATGTTCTCGACCTGCATGCGCAGCCGGCTCGCCAGCGTGCCGGTGAACAGCGCGCTGATGAAGAACACCAGCAATGCGACGACCGACTCGTGCTGCGCCACCTCGAACGAGTAGTAAGGTATTGTGAAAAAGAAATTGTAGGCGAGGAACCCGACGACACTGGCGAACAGTGCCACGAACAGGCCGTGGCGCACGCCGGCAACCAGCACGGCGACGAGATAGACCAGGGCCAGCGAAGCTACCGGCATATAGCGCCACAATGGCCACGCCACCGCCGTCGCCACCCCAACCCCGACCAGGGCCTCCACAATGCCCGCAAGGTTTGGCGCCTTGCGCCACGGAAGCAAGAGGGTGATGCGGCCAACCGGCCGGCCGCTTGGCACCACTGTGACCTCGAAATCGGTGCCGAGCTTGATCAGGCGCTCGGCAACCGGCTCTCGGATGAGACCGTAGGGCCAGCGGCGCCGCGCCCGCCCGATCAGGATGCGGCTGCAGTTCCTCGCGCGGGCGAAGCGCAGGATCTCGCCGGCAACGTCGCGGTCGGTGCGCAGGGTGGCGATCTCGGCGCCGAGGCTCTCGGCGAGCCTCAGCGCCTCGCCGACCACCGCGCGCGCGCCGGTGCCCATGGCCTCGTGCGACGGCGTCATCACGGTTGCGACGATCCACGGGATCTTGATGCGGTCCGCCTTGCGCTTGCCCGAGCGCACCAGTTCCTTGGCCACTTCCGATTCGTTGATGCAGACGAGAAGGCGCTCCTGGGTCGGCCACGGGCCGACCACCGCGTGGGCGCGCATATAGGCGACCATCTCGGCGTCGACGCGCTGGGCGGCGGTGCGCATCGCCAGCTCGCGCAACGCGGTGAGGTTGCCCTTTGAGAAGAAATGATCCAGCGCCCGGCCGATCTGTTGCGATACATAGACCTTGCCCTGGCGCAGGCGGTCGATCAGCTCCTCGGGGGGAAGGTCGATCAGCTCGATCTCGTCGGCGGTCTGAAGGATCTCGTCGGGCACCGTCTCCTGCACCCGCACGCCGGTGATGCGGGCGACGATGTCATTGAGGCTCTCGATGTGCTGGATGTTGAGCGTGGTGATAACGTCGATACCGGCGTCCAGCACCTCCTCGACGTCCTGCCAGCGTTTGGGATGGCGGCTGCCCGGCACGTTGGTGTGGGCCAGCTCGTCGATAAGAACAAGCTGCGGCCGGCGCTCCAGGAGCGCGTCGATGTCCATCTCGGCCAGGCTGCGGCCGCGGTAGTCCATCACCTTGCGCGGCAGCTGCTCCAGGGTCGAGAGCAGTGCTGCTGTCTCGGCGCGGCCGTGGGTCTCGACGATGGCGACGACGACGTCGATACCGTCGCGTTGACGAGCCCGCGCCTCCTCCAGCATGGCGTAGGTCTTGCCGACGCCGGGCGCCGCACCGAGATAGATCTTCAGCTCGCCGCGGCGGCCCCGGTTGGCCTCCGCCAGCAGAGCTTCAGGTTCGGGACGGTTCTCGTGAGGCGCCATCGCAAATTAGTAGTTCGCGTCGAGGGCAAGATTCAGCTCAAGCACGTTGACCCGAGGCTCTCCCAGGATACCGAAGGTCCGGCCCTCGATCGAGCGGGTGACCAGCGCCGCGATCTCCGCCTCCGGGATGCCGCGGGCGCTGGCGACACGCGGCACCTGGATCAGCGCAGCCGCCGGCGATATGTGGGGATCGAGGCCGCTGGCCGAGGCGGTGACGAGGTCGGCCGGCACCGGCCGGGTCTCAAAGCCGCTCGCACGCTCCTTGATGGCCGCGATCAGCTTTTCGGAGGTCGGACCGAGATTGGAGCCCGACGAATTCGCGGCATTGTAGGGCGCATCCACCGTTTTGGTGGCATCGTCCGGATCCGGCGCAGATGTCGCTGAGGGCCGCGAATGGAAATAGCGAGCGGCGGTGAACTCCTGGCCGATCAGGCTGGAGCCCACCACCGTGTCGCGCTTGGTCACCAGCGAGCCGTTGGCTGCGGTGGGAAACACCGTCTGGGCAAGACCCGTGACCGCCAGCGGATAGACGAGGCCGAGAAGTGCGCTCAACAGCAGGGTGAGGACAACAGCCGGGCGAAGAATGGCAAACATGGATAATCCTCAGGCGAGGTGCAGGAGGTCGACGATAATGTCGACCAGCTTGATGCCGACAAACGGAGCGATGAGGCCGCCAAGCCCATAGACCAGAAGGTTGCGCTGGAGCAGCTGAGCAGCCGAGGCCGGAGCGTAGCGCACCCCCTTCAGCGCCAGCGGGATCAGAGCAACGATGATCAGCGCGTTGAAGATGATCGCCGACAGAATGGCCGACTGCGGCGTACCGAGCCCCATCACATCGAGCGCGGCAAGACCGGGGTAGGCGGTGACGAACAGTGCCGGCAGGATGGCGAAGTATTTGGCGACATCGTTGGCGATGGAGAAGGTGGTGAGTGCGCCGCGCGAGATCAGGAGCTGCTTGCCGACCAGCACCACCTCGATCAGCTTGGTGGGGTCGGAATCGAGGTCGATCAGATTGCCGGCCTCCTTGGCGGCCGGGGTGCCCGAGTTCATCGCCACGCCGATGTCGGCCTGGGCCAGCGCCGGTGCGTCGTTGGAGCCATCGCCACACATCGCCACCAGCTTGCCCTCGGCCTGCTCGCGGCGGATCAGATCGAGCTTCTTCTCGGGCGTCGCCTCGGCCAGGAAGTCGTCGACACCGGCCTCCGCGGCGATTGCCGCCGCCGTGAGCGGGTTGTCGCCAGTGATCATCACAGTCCGGATGCCCATGCGGCGCAGCTCGGCGAAACGCTCGCGGATGCCGTGCTTGACGATGTCCTTCAGGTGAACGACGCCGAGCAGCCGCTTGTCCCTCACCACCACCAGGGGCGTGCCGCCCGTTGCTGCGATGCGCCGGATAATGGCGTCGAGCTCCACCGGCGCCGAACCGCCTGCCAAGCGAAGCATGGCATCTGACGCACCCTTGCGGACCACGCCGCCGTCGGGCAGATCAACGCCCGACATCCGAGTGTGCGCCGAGAACGGGACGAAGGTCAGCGCTTCCGCGTTTTCCGTGTCGAAGCCGAACCGCCGCTGCGCCAGTTCGACAATCGACTTGCCCTCCGGCGTCTCGTCGGAGAGCGAGGCGAGGAAGGCGGCCTCCGCCAGTTCGCGCTCGGCCACACCGGCCAGGGGCTCGAAAGCATCGGCCATGCGATTGCCGAAGGTGATGGTGCCGGTCTTGTCGAGCAAGAGCACGTCAACGTCGCCGGCCGCCTCCACCGCGCGGCCGGACTTGGCGATGACGTTGGCTTTCACCAGCCGGTCCATGCCGGCGATGCCGATGGCGGACAACAGCCCGCCAATGGTGGTAGGAATCAGCGTCACGAACAGCGCGGCGAGATAGACCACCGGCACCTCCGTGTCCGACCAGGATGCGAACGCCGGCAGCGTGACGACGACGAACAGGAACACCAGCGTCAACCCGGCCAGCAGGATATCGAGCGCGATCTCGTTCGGCGTCTTCTGGCGCTTGGCGCCCTCCACCAATGCGATCATGCGGTCGAGGAAGGTCTCGCCGGGTTTGGCGGTGACCTTGACCTTGATCCAGTCCGACACCACGCGGGTGCCGCCGGTGACCGCCGAGCGGTCGCCACCCGACTCGCGGATCACCGGTGCGGACTCGCCGGTAATCGCGCTCTCGTCGACCGAGGCGATGCCCTCGATCACCTCACCGTCGGTCGGGATGGTCTCGCCGGCCTCCACGATGACGATGTCGCCCTGTTCGAGCAATTCTGCGTCCTTGAACTCGAAGAGGTCGCCGACGCCGAGCAGCACCTTGGCACGCACCGAAGATCGAGTGGCGCGGAAGGCGTCGGCGCGGGCCTTGCCGCGGCCCTCTGCCACGGCTTCAGCGAAATTGGCGAACAGCACGGTGATCCACAGCCAGATCGCCACCTGTGCGCCGATGGCGAAGTTGGGCGCGCCGGTCAAGCCGTCGCGGATCGCCAGCACGGTGGTGAGCAGCGCCACAAGCGCGGTGACGAAGATCACCGGGTTGCGGGCGAGCCGGCGCGGATCGAGCTTGGCGAACGAATGCCCGAGTGCGGGCCAGACGATCGCCGGCGCGAACAACGCGATTTCCTTGGGAGGATGCTTGGACATGATGGCAACCTTCAGAACATGATGCCGGCGATCATCGAGACGTGCTCGGCGATCGGCGCCAGCGCCAGCGCCGGCAGGAAGGTGAGCGCGCCGACCACGATGATCACCGAGATCAGCAGCACAACGAACACCGGGCCGTGGGTCGGAAACGTGCCGGCGGACGCGGGCACGGTCTTCTTAGCGGCGAGGAAGCCGGCGATCGCCAAGACCGGAACGATGTAGCCGAACCGGCCGATCAGCATGGCAAGGCCGATCATGGTGTTGTGCCACAGCGTGTTGGCCGAGAAGCCGGCGAAGGCCGAGCCGTTGTTGGCGGTGCCGGAGGTGTAGGCGTAGATCACCTCCGATAGGCCGTGTGGACCGGCATCCTGCGCCGAGACTGCTGCATTGCCAGTGACAATCGCGAGCGCGACCATCGTCAGCACGCCGATCGGCATCACCAAGAGAGTCAGCGCGGCGAGCTTGACCTCGCGGGCCTCGATCTTCTTGCCGAGCCATTCTGGCGTGCGGCCGACCATCAGCCCGGCAAGGAACACGGTGAGCACCACCATCAGCACCACGCCGTAGAAGCCGGCGCCGACGCCGCCATAGATCACCTCGCCGACCAGCATGTTGAACAGCGGCACCAGGCCGCCGAGCGGGGTCAGCGAGTCGTGCATGGTGTTGACCGCGCCGCACGAGGCCACTGTGGTGGCCACCGCGAACAGTACCGATTGCACGAGCCCGAAGCGGACCTCCTTGCCCTCCATGCTCAGCTGAGCGGGGTCGACGATTCCAGCGAGGAGCGGGTTGCCGAACCGCTCGGCACCCCACGCCGCCAGCAACACGACGACGAACAGCACAGTCATCGCCGCCCAGATCGCAACGCCCTGGCGCATGTCACCGACCATGCGGCCGAAGAAGAACGGAAAGGCGGCGGGAATGGCGAGGATCGAGAGAATCTGCACGAAGTTCGACAGGATGGTCGGATTTTCGAACGGGTGCGCGGCATTGGCGTTGAAGAAACCGCCGCCATTGGTGCCGAGCATCTTGATCGCCACCTGAGAGGCCACCGGCCCCAGCGCGATGGTCTGGTTGTCGCCATCGAGCGTCGCTGCCGTCACCGCCGCATCGAGCGTCTGCGGCATGCCCTGGCTCACCAGGAACAGCGCGTAGATGAGACAGACCGGCAGCAGGACGTAGAGATTGGCGCGGGTGAGATCGACCCAGAAATTGCCGATGGTCCGCCCAGACCGCGTCGCCAACGCCCGCGTTACCGCCACCGCCACCGCAATGCCGGTGGCGGCCGACACGAAATTCTGCGTCGTCAAGCCCAGCATCTGCGAGAGGTGCGACAGCGTGGTCTCGCCGCCATAAGCCTGCCAGTTGGTGTTGGTGACGAACGACACCGCGGTGTTGAACGCCAGATCCGGCGCCATCGGACCGAAGTCCTGCGGATTGAGCGGCAAGAGGTGCTGAAGCCGCAGGATGGCGTAGAGCAGCAGGAAACCCGCGGCGTTGAATGCGATCAGCGACAGCGCATAACGTGACCAGTGTTGGTCCTGATCGGGGCGGACGCCGGCGGCCCGATAGAAGGCACGCTCGATCGGCGCCACCACCGGGGTCAGGATCGTCCATTTGCCGGAGAACACCCGCGCCATATAGAGCCCGAGCGGAACCGCAAGCGCGGTCAGAACCAGCAGAAAGACCGTGAATTGAACGAGGTCATTGATCATGACGCGCCTCAGAACCGCTCGGGACGCAGCAGCGCTGCCAAGAGATAGACGAGGATCACGCCCGCCGTGGCGAGACCAAGAGCAAGGTCAAGCGACATGACGGCCTCACAGACGTTCGGCAGCGGCGACCGCGAGCGCAGTCAAACCGAAGAAAATGAGACCCAGCGCAAGAAATGAGAGATCGAGCGGCACGAGAAACCTCCAGGACCGGGGGACCGGGAAATTCTCGTTCGTTTGGCCGTAAAGCCGCCATATCGATTTCGCGGCGCCAGCATAAAGTCTGCGTAAAATCTCACAGCAGAAGCGCAAGGAAGAAACGTCAGTCGCCACATGAGGCAGCTTGCGTGCATCCGTCGATCCGCCGCCACCGAACGATGACATGGGTTCGGGAGGCTGGGCACGGTTGCTTGGGCATGATCGCTTAAGCGCGGGAGGAAGAGCCCGGAGTTGACCCGGGCGAACTCCCGGTGAGGGACCGCGTCACCCTCAAGCGGTCGCCCCTGGCACGCGATGGCGAGGCTCCTTTCCGCGCGATGCGGTTCAAGGTCGGGGAGTGCGATCTGACACGGCGCTGACGGACGGCGTCAGGCGGCGATCAGTGCCGCCGCATCATGGTCATGGCCATGATGTGGAAGCCCGATTTCGCCGTCTTCGATGCCGCCGCAGGCCGTCCCCCGGATGCATCCGGCCGCTTGCGCGTCCGGGCCCGCTCCGTCGGTCTCTTCCACCAGTCGTCGCCCGCCTTCGTTGCAGCGCGGGTGGTGCGGGACTTCCTCCGCCCGATTCACGCCCGTTTCGGCGACGTCCCGATCGAGCCGCACGCTCGTCTCGCACATGCGGGGGCTCGCCGCCGGTGATTGACGCCCGCCAGGACGATCGCGAGGACACCCCCCGACAGCGACCGGCGGCCACGGTGCGGTCGGTCGAACGCGCGCTCGATATCCTGGATGTGCTGGCCGCCGCCGCCGATGGACTGCGGCTGAACGACGTCGCCGGGCGGGTCGGTCTCAACGTCTCGACCTGCCACCACCTCATCGCCACCCTGGTTGACCGTGGGTACGTTGGCCGGAACCCGCGCGACCGGACCTATGTTCTCGGCGCCCGGATTCTGGAATTATCGCGCTCACGCGCGGCGACGGTCGACGTGGTCCAGACCGCGATGGCTACGCTGCATGGACTCAACGAGGCCACGGGCGAGACCGTCAGTTTCGACGTGCTGCGCGGCCGCGACCTCGCCACGCTCGTCATGGTCGAATCGCGTCATGCCGTCCATGTCGTCGTCGATGAGGCTGCCAAGGCCGAGGCGGTTCACGCAACGGGCAGCGGCAAGGCGATCCTGGCCTGGCTGCCCGAGGCGGAACTGACACGCATCCTTTCGGGACGGCTCAAACGTTTCACCCAAGGCACGGCCCGCTCGCGGGAGGATCTGATGGAGAATCTCTTCACTGTCCAATGCGATGGCTTCGCAATCGATCGCGAGGAGTTTCAGCCCGGCGTCGTGAGCGTCGGCTCGTCGCTACGCGATCGAACCGGCGCCGTCATCGGCGCGCTCGGCTGTCTGCTTCCGATCTCGCGCGCAGGCGAAGACAGGATCGTCCGGATGTGCGGGCTGGTCAGGGACGCCGCGACCCGCCTGTCACGGCAGCTTGGCGAGCTTGGACCGGCGTTTCCGTTCCAAGGCGCCGGCAAGGCTTGGCGGGCGAAACCATGATCCGCTGCCCGCCGAGCCGCGAAGTCCGCACCTGCCAATCCAGGACGGCTGGATTTGAGTCCGTCGCGGCCATGATTTCAACGGCCTCGCGATGGCCGGAAGCGTCCAGGAGACGTTCATCGATCATGATTTCGGGGCTGCACCGGCACTCGGTTCCAACAAAGCGGTGCCACGGCCACTCCGAGTTGCTCGATGCGGAAAACGCCCCATACAAGCAGTGACCCTAACCTCAACCGAACGGTGCAGGCGATGAAGAACATCAAATTCGCGTATGCTGGATTAATTGCTCTGTTCAGCCTGCTGTGGTGGATGGCCGATCCCCTGCTGCCGAACGGATACGAGTACTTCGCCCTGCGTACGGTGGCGATCAACTACACCGGCGTTGTCGCAATCGGGGTGATGAGCGTGGGCATGATCCTGGCGCTCCGACCGGTCCGGATCGAACCTCTGCTCCATGGGCTGGACAAGACCTATCGGCTGCACAAGTGGCTGGGGATCACGGGTCTGGTCATGTCCGTCATCCACTGGCTGTGGGCCCAAGGCACGAAGTGGGCCGTGGGCTGGGGTTGGCTGGTCAAGCCGGCGCGGGTTCCCGGGCCGCCCCTGACCGATCCGGTCGAAATCCTGTTCCGTCAGCAGCGCGGGCTGGCGGAAACGGTCGGGGAGTGGGCCTTCTATGCGGTGGCCGTCCTGATCGTGCTCGCGCTCATGAAGCGTTTCCCTTACCGGCTTTTCTTCAAGACCCACCGCCTGCTGGCTCTCGCCTACCTGGCCCTCGTCTTCCACTCGGTGCTGCTGACGCCCTTCGGCTACTGGTCGCAGCCGATCGGGATCCTTCTGGCCCTGCTGATGACTGGCGGCAGCATCGGTGCCGTAGTGTCCCTGGCAGGCCGCGTCGGCTATCACCGCAAGGCGGTCGGCGAGATCGAGGAACTCGTCGCCTTCCAGGACAACCGGGTGCTCAAGGTGGCGATCCGCTTCAAGGATCGCTGGCCTGGCCATGAGGCGGGACAGTTCGCCTTCGTCAGTTTCTCTGCGGACGAAGGCGCGCATCCCTTCACGATCTCATCGGGCTGGACCGGTGACGGCCGGCTGTTCTTCCTGATCAAGGGTATCGGTGATTACACCGCTCGCCTCCCCGAATTGCTGCATGTCGGCGACCTCGTCACGGTCGAAGGACCGTATGGCCGCTTCAACTTCGGCACCGGCAAATCCCGGCAGATCTGGGTCGGCGGCGGCATCGGCATCACCCCGTTCATCGCGCGCATGAAGGCGCTGGCGGTGGAATCCGATGGGCGCAAGATCGATCTTTTCTATTCCACGGCCGAACCCGATGAGGAGTTCATCGAACGCCTGCGGCGTGACGCGCAGGCTGCAAACGTGAACCTGCATGTGCTGGTCACGGCCCAGGGGAGCCGGCTGGACGTCGAGCGCATCTGCAATGCGGTGCCGGCGTGGGCCGAGGCGGACATCTGGTTCTGCGGGCCCGCCGGTTTCGGCCAAGCCCTGCGCAAGGACTTCGTGGCCAAAGGCCTGTCGGCAGACGACTTCCACCAGGAGTTGTTCGCCATGCGATGAGTTTCCGGGCGGAGGACGTGATACCAACGGCCCCAAACGCTGACGCGCGGGGCCGTTGACTCTCGCGGATTTTTTTATGGGAAATCAGAGATTTGGTGAAAATCCGCGACCGGAACTGGACACGAAGGAGGGGAGGGGTCCTTCGCTGGCGTCCGTCGCCCGTCTCTTTTCCGGGTTGAGGTCAGTCCAGCCGCCGGCATTTGCGCTCGCCGGGAGCGCGTGTATTCACCTGGTAAACGCCCTCCGTCTGCTTCGGAATATGCAGGGACATCGAAGTCTTCGGAAAATTCAAGAACATCACATGCACCGGGCCGCCCCAATCCTTATCATCAACGCTCGATGCAATAACCCGATCCTCATTGCTCCACAGCACCCGCCAGATCCTGGCAAACGGCATGCCTTTTTCATTCTTGCTGTCTGGAACCGTCTTGACGGTCAGCCTATTCGTATCCTCATTGAAATTGAGGACATAAACCCCTTGATATTTGCCCTCGACCCATTCCTGGCACTCCAGCTTTCTGATGGTGGATGCTTCTGCCGGAGCAGACAGCATCAATAGACCAATGAGGATTCTTGCCATCGTCATTGCGGTGCCACTCCTTGCACATTTCGTGTCGGCGTCACGGTAGAGTGTTGCTCCTGACGGTCGGGTGACTGGCGGCGTCAGCATGTTGTCAGCGGTCGGCAGCGCCAATGTCCTGACGGCGCGGGCCGCACGCGCCCTGGAGCTGCACGCGCCCCGGAGCTTTTCATGGTCCGCCTGCTTGTCATAAGCCCTGCGCCGCCATCTCGCGCGTTCACCGGTCACCCGCCGTCGCCGCGTCGGACCCAGGGGAAGGCCGGAGCCGTCTGCGGCACGAGGGCAAGCGTCGGTCTTCTCTTCGGGTTCCAAATTCCTGCCAATTTGCTCTCGGGTTCGATGAGAATGGTTCCATGGAGCCCTCTGCCGGGAACAGCCGAATGCGGACATTTCTCACGGCGCCGGTTCTTCGCCGGGCGTTGATCGCCTCAGCCCTCGTCAGCCTCGCCGCGGGGCTTCTCGCCTGGGCTATGGGACGGGTCGCGTGGGCCGATGCGATCTGGGCGGCCGGCACCGCCCCGGTCGTCGCCGGTCTGGTCGTATCCATGATCCGCGACATTCGGGCGGGCCGGCTCGGCGTCGATGCCATCGCCCTGGTCTCGATGTCGGCGGCCATTGCGCTCGGCGAGACTCTGGCCGGAGTGGTGGTCGCCGTGATGTATGCCGGCGGCAACGTGCTGGAGGATGTCGCCGTCGCCCGCGCCGAACGGGACCTGAGATCGCTGATCGATCGCGCCCCCCGAATGGCCCATCGCCGCCGGGGATCGTCTGTCGACGACATCGCAGTGGAGCATGTGGCCGTTGGCGACACCATCGTCGTCCGGGCCGGCGAAGTGGTTCCGGTGGATGGGCTCATCCTCGGCCAGGGCGCCCTGATCGATGAATCCGCGCTGACCGGCGAGCCGATTCCCGTCACGCGGCGCGAGGGTGAAACGGCCCGGAGCGGCACCGTCAATGCCGGCGAGACCTTCGAGATCCGGGCCGCGGCGACGGCCGGCGAGAGCACCTACGCCGGCATCGTCCGCCTCGTCACGGCGGCGCAAACCGCGAAGGCGCCGTTCATCCGCCTTGCCGACCGGTTCGCGCTGCTGCTGTTCCCGCTCAGCCTTGCCGTGGCCGGCGGCGCCTGGGTGGCGTCGGGCGATCCGGTGCGGGGATTGGCCGTGCTGGTCGCGGCGACGCCGTGCCCGCTGATTCTCGCCGCGCCGGTCGCCTTCATCGCCGGCATCGCCCAGGCCGCGCGTCTCGGCATCCTCGTCAAGGGGAGCGCGCCATTCGAGACGCTCGCGCGAACCCACACGGTGATGTTCGACAAGACCGGAACCTTGACGGTCGGCGGGGCCCGTCTCGCGGCCATTGAAGCCGCGCCGGGCGAGAGCCCGGAGGAGGTCCTGCGAACGGCCGCCTCCTTGGAGCAGGCGTCCCATCACGTCGTTGCCGCCGCCATCGTCGAGGAGGCCCGGCGCAAGCGGCTGCAGCTTTCGATTCCGACCCTGGTGCGCGAGACGTTGGGATCAGGTCTCGAAGGCGAGATCGACGGCCATGTCGTCCGGGTCGGCTCGCAGCAACTGGTTTGCGGCCCGCGCAAACCCGCGGAATGGGCCGAGCGCGCGCTGAGGCGCGCGGCGTGGCGGTCGGCCCTGTGCGTGTTCGTCGCCGTGGACGGCCGCACGATCGGCGCCCTTCTGCTCGGCGACGAACTGAGGCGCGAGACGCCGCGCGCCGTGCAGGCGCTGCGGGCGGCGGGGGTGTCGCGGATCGTCATGGTGACCGGCGACCGCGCCGATGCCGCCGACATCATCGGCGCGGCCCTGGACATCGACGCCGTGCTGGCGGACCGCAGTCCCTCCGACAAGGTCGAAGCCGTCGTGACCGAGCAGCGCCTGAAGCCGACCGTCATGGTCGGCGACGGCATCAATGACGCGCCGGCATTGGCGGCCGCGGGCGTCGGCATCGCCATGGGCGCACGCGGCGCCAGCGTCTCGTCGGAGGCGGCCGACGTGGTCATTCTCGTCGATCGGCTCGACCGGGTGTCCGATGCCGTTGCAATCGCCGGGCGGACGCGCACCATCGCACTCCAGAGCATCGTCGCCGGAATGGCGATGTCCGGGGTAGCGATGGCTTTTGCCGCCATCGGCTGGCTGCCGCCGGTCGCCGGCGCGCTGACGCAGGAGGCGATCGATGTCGCGGTGATCCTGAACGCCCTGCGGGCCTTGGCCCCCGGGCACCGGTTTGGACGCCGGCCGATGCCTGCGGCGACCGCGATGGCGCTTCGCCAGGATCACGAGCGAATGGAGGTCGACCTCGATCGGCTGCGCGAGATCGCCGATGCGCTCGACGACGCCCGGGGCGCTGCCGCGGTCGCGCTGATTTCGGAGGCGAACGACATCGTCAGCCGCCGGATCGCCCAGCATGAGCATGACGATGAAGCGCGGGTCTATCCCGATCTCGCGAAATACCTCGCCTCCGGGCCGGGGCTCGGCGCCATGGGCCGCGCCCACCGGGAAATCCTCCATCTCGCGCGTCTTCTTGCGCGGCTCGCCGGCAGTCTCGACGCGGTGGATGCGGATCGATACCTCATCCGTGACGCCCAGCGTGTCATCGAGTCCGTGGAATCCCTGGTGCGCATCCACAATGCCCAGGAGGAGGACATCTACGAGCAGGCGGTCTCAGGCTCCGCGTGACCGCGTCCGGCCGCGACCGCCGCAAGGTCATGTCCTGCGCGCCTGTTGCACCGCAAAACCCATCGACGATCTTTCGCGCCCTTGACAGATTAATATTGTCGCATCTGTATATATGAAAATA
Organism: Blastochloris tepida; assembly: GCF_003966715.1. Lineage (NCBI taxonomy): Bacteria > Pseudomonadati > Pseudomonadota > Alphaproteobacteria > Hyphomicrobiales > Blastochloridaceae > Blastochloris > Blastochloris tepida. Next base: position 1,607,716 of record NZ_AP018907.1, on the reverse strand, counting down.
ATTGCGTCGCCCCCCCCGCTTCGCCCGCGGCGGCATCGCCTGCAACCGGAGGCGTTTCGGTCCGCGGGGAAACGGCCGTGAAATCGAAGGCCTGGACCAGACGCAACGGGGGAGTGGAGCGATGGTGCAGATCGGCCTCGGGCTGCTCTCGGGCGTCTTCGTCGGTTTTTCGCTCGGCATTGTCGGCGGTGGCGGCTCGGTGCTTGCCGTGCCGCTGCTGCTCTATTTCGTCGGCATCGGCAGCACGCACCTCGCCATCGGCACCAGCGCGGTCTCGGTCGCTGTCAACGCGGCGATCAGTCTGGCGAGCCATGCGCGCACCGGCAATGTGAAGTGGCGCTGCGCCAGCGTGTTCGCGATCGCCGGGGTGATCGGCGCGTTCGGCGGCTCGACGCTGGGCAAGATCACTGACGGGCAGCAGCTCCTGGTGCTGTTCGCGCTGGCGATGATGGCGATCAGCGTGATCATGCTGCGGCGCCGGAAGAATGCCGGCGATCCGGGCGTCCGGCTCAGCCGCCAGAACCTGCCCCACCTGCTGGGCATCGGTGCCGGAACCGGCTTTCTCGCCGGCTTCTTCGGCATCGGCGGCGGCTTCCTGGTCGTGCCCGGCCTGATGATGGCGACCGGCATGCCGATCATCAATGCGGTCGGCTCGTCTCTCGTCGCGGTCACGCTGTTCGGGCTGACGACCGCCGGCAACTACGCCGTCTCGGGCCTGGTCGATTGGACACTGTCGGCGGTGTTCGTGGCCGGCGGGCTCGTCGGCGGCGCGCTGGGAACGGCGGCGGCGCATCGGCTCTCGAAGCAGCGCGGCGCGCTCAACGTCGTGTTCGCGGCGGTGGTGTTCGCGGTCGCGGTCTATGTGATGATCCGCGCGCTCCACCTCATTTGATCGCGACAGGCCGCGCCATTCGCGAGGCCGGTACGCCAGGGTACCTGCGAGGAACGCGAACAGAACCGGTCCGAAGATATAAATATTATTGAATGTGTGCGCTGCCGCAAAATCTCCAACGCATTCGCTGACCTATTTTCATGCCGTCTGCTTCAAAACAAGGCAATCGGCCAGCCTGCTGGCAGGTCGGGAACAGGTGAATGGTACAAATACAGTCGCTGCGTCTTGAGCCGTATCTTAAATTTCCTCAGCAGATGTCGATGCAACTGCAATTGAGTTGCAAGTAAAGGAGTCCCTTCGAGAATGCGTATATCTCCATACGCTTCGCCGCGTCTGCTGGCAGGCTCGTGAGCGCAGACATGAAGCTGAGCTACTATCCCGGCTGCACGATGAAGAACCGTGCTGCCAATTTCGAGGAATCGCTCCTGTTTTCGATGGAGCGGCTCGGCGTTGAAATCCGGGAGCTCGCTCGCTGGAACTGCTGCGGCACCGTCCTGTCGCTGTCGGAAGACGATGCGATGCGCCAACTGGCGCCGGTGCGAAACATGCTTCGCGTCAAGGAGGCCGATGCTTCGCGCGTCATGACGGCGTGCTCGATGTGCTTCAATACACTGAAACGCGCCAATGACCGGGTGAAGGCCGATCCGGCGCTCCTGAAGCGCATGAACGCCTTCATGACCGACGAGGCGACCGATTACGACGGCGATGTCGAGGTCGTTCACACGCTCGAAATTCTGCGCGAATTCAAGGCCGACGCGACCGCCATCTCGGCAAAGGTCGTCCGGCCGCTGAGCGGCCTGCGGGTGGCGTCCTACTATGGCTGCCTGCTGGTCCGGCCGCGCTCGGTCGCGTTCGACGATGTCGAGAATCCGGTTCTACTCGACGAGCTGGTGCGCACGCTCGGCGGCCGACCGGTCGACTGGTCGCACAAGGCGGAATGCTGCGGAGCCTATCAGACCGTCGACAAGCCGAAAGTTGTCGCCGACCGCACCTACGAGATCCTGTCCGATGCGAGAGAGCAGGGGGCGGACGTGGTCGCCGTGAGCTGCCCGCTCTGCGCCTTCAACCTGGACCACCGCCAGGACATCACCCGCCGCATGTATCCCGATTTCGAGGGAATCCCCGTCGTCTATTTCACCCAGCTCATGGCGATCGCCTTCGGCTGTGACGAGCGCGTCCTGAAGCTCGATCTGCACGATCACTCTCCCCGGTCCGTTCTGGCGGAGAGGGGGCTTCTCTAGAGCATTCTCCGCAAAAGTGGATACCGGTTTTGCGAAAGAGAATGCGAAAATTGGAAGGGTTGGAGCGCCCGATCTGATGCAATCAGATCGCATCGCGCTCTAGGGGATCGCAATGTCGTTCGGCAAGCTCAAGAAGGCCTATGGCAAAGTGACCATCAACCCGAACTGGTGCAAGGGCTGCGGTTTCTGCGTCGAATACTGTCCGACCGACGCCTTGGAGATGTCTACGGCCTATAACGCCAAGGGCTATCATCCGCCCCGGGTGAAGAATGCCGATGAGTGCCGGGACTGCAAGTTCTGCGAAAAGGTTTGCCCTGAGTTCGCGATTTTCGTGACGACCGATCAAAGATGAAGGACAGGCGCGTGGCCGAATCTCCCAAAACGGTTCCTGCAGATCCAAGGGGCGTTCTGACCGGCCGCCACTTTATGGACGGCGACCATGCGCTGGCCGAAGGTGCGCTCGCTGCCGGCTGCCGCTTCTTCGCCGGCTACCCGATCACGCCTTCGACCGAAACCGCCGAGCGCTTCGCCGAGCGTTGCCCGGAGGTTGGCGGCCTCTTCATCCAGATGGAGGACGAGATCGCCTCGATCACCGCAAATGTCGGCGCGGTGTGGGGCGGCCAGAAGGTGATGACGGTCACCTCCGGTCCCGGCTTCTCGCTGATGATGGAAACCTTCGGCCTTGCCTGCATGATGGAGACGCCGATGGTCGTCGCCGATGTGCAGCGCACCGGCCCCTCCACCGGACTGCCGACGCTCACCGCCCAGCAGGACATGATGCAGGTGCGCTGGGGCTCGCATGGCGACTATCGCATCATCGCGCTGGTGCCGGACTCGCCGCAGGAATGCTTCGATCTCGCCATCGAGGCCTTCAACCTCGCCGAGATCTATCGCGTCCCCGTCTTCATCATGACCGACGAGACGGTCGGCCACATGCATGAAAAAGTGGTCATCCCGCCGGCCGACCAGATCCGCATCGTCGAGCGCAACTGGTACGCCGGGCCAAAGGAAGATTACCGGCCCTACGACTTCAATGGCAGGACCGCCGCGCCGATGGTGAAGGCGGGCGATGGCTACCGCATCCACACCACCGGCCTCACGCATGACGAGCGCGGCTATCCGGCGCTGACGCCGGCCATGAACCGGAAGGTGGTCAAGCACCTGATCGAGAAGATCGAGTCCAACGCGGACAGCATCATCCGCACCGAGGAGGATGGCATCGAGGGTGCGGATGTCGTGGTGGTGTCCTACGGCATCTCATCGCGCATCGCCATCCGCGCCATTCAGCAGGCACGCAACGCCGGCATCAAGGTCGGCATGCTGCGTCTCATCACGGTGTGGCCGTTCTGCGAGACGAAGATTCGCGATATCGCCCGCAACGTGAAGGCCATCGTGGTTCCGGAGCTCAATTACGGGCAAATCGTGCTCGAGGTCGAACGCTGCGCCGCGGGCCGGTGCCGCGTGATCAGCGTCAATTCCTGCGGCGGCGCCGTCCATGACCCCGAAGAGATCCTCGCCGCCATCAAGGAGGGGGCGAACCCATGAGCGGTGCAGACCACGCCCCTGAATATTCCACCGACGACAAGTCGTTCCGCGAACAGAACCCCATGGCGGAGTTCCTCCGCATGGAGCGGATGCCGCATATCTGGTGCCCCGGCTGCGGCATCGGCACGGTCGTCACCTGTTTTGTCGAGGCGATCAAGGCAAGCGGTCTTGACCGCGACAAGATTGCGGTGGTCTCCGGCATCGGCTGCTCGGGCCGCGTCGCCGGCTATGTGAAGTTCGATTCCTTCCACACCACGCATGGTCGCGCCATTCCCTTTGCCACCGGCCTGAAGCTCGCAAACCCGGAGCTGAAGGTGGTGGTCATCAGCGGCGACGGCGACCTCGCGAGCATCGGCGGCAATCACCTCATTCACGCCGCCCGCCGCAACATGGACCTCATGGTCATCTGCATCAACAATTTCACCTACGGCATGACCGGCGGACAGGTGACGCCGACCACGCCGACCCTGGCGAACGCCTCGACGACGCCGCACGGCAATTACGAAACACCCTTCAGCCTGCCGTTCCTGGCCGATGCCTCGGGCGCGACGTTCGTCGCCCGCTGGACGGCGCTTCACGCCCACAACATGACGCAGACCTTCGGCAAGGCGCTGAAGCATCGCGGCTTCTCCTTCATCGAGGTCATCGCGCCCTGCACCACGCTCTATCAGCGCCGCAACAAGCTTGGCGATGGGCTGGATGCGATGGACTATTACAAGGAGAATGCCGACATCCAGCACGGCGCGGATACGCGCTCGGTCGGCATCAGCTTCCAGGGCGAGATCGCCCTCGGCAAGTTCGTCGAGCGGCAGAAGCCCACCTTCCTCGACGCGGTCAACGACCATTACATGAAGGTCCTCGGCGACAGCTATCAGCTCTACGGCAAGAACACGGCTGAACTCCGGAAGGAGGCGGAGGAACGTGCGCGATTGTCGGCGAGCGAGGAGGCCGAGATTCTCGACTGCGGGGCGGACGACTAGCCATGTGGGAGATCAAGTTTTCCGGCTTCGGCGGCCAGGGCATCGTTCGCTGCGCCTTGATCACGGGGGCGGCGGTCGCGCTCCATGACGACAGGTTCGCAACCATGACCCAGAGCTTCGGACCGGAGGCGCGCGGCGGCGCCTGCCAGTCGCAGCTCATCATTTCCGACAACCGGGTTCTCTACCCATATTGCACGACGCCCGGCGTGCTGGTTGCGCTGTCCCAGGAAGCCTACGACACCTATGAGCCGGGCCTCGCCGATGGCGGCATCCTGATCATCGAAGAGGATCTGGTGACGCCGAAAGGCGATCCGGACCGCGTGGCGCTCTACAGCGTCCCGGCCACCCGTTTCGCCGAGGAGCTTGGCAACCGGCTGTTCGCCAACCTCGTCGTGCTCGGCTTCTTCACCGCCATCACCAAGGCGGTGTCGCCGGAGGCCATGAAGAAGGCGCTGCCGGGCCTCGTGCCCGACCGTTTCCTGTCCGCCAATATCAAGGCGCTCGACAAGGGCTACCGGCATGGCCTCGAAGCCGTCTCCAGCAGAGCGGGGGCGGTCCAGTGACACGGCGTGCCGGCGTTTTCGTCTGCCATTGCGGGACCAACATCGCGGCGACCGTCGATGTCAAGCGCGTGGCGGCCGAACTCTCGCACGATCCGGGCGTGGTCTTCTCGAAGGACTACGTCTACATGTGCTCCGACCCGGGGCAACAGTCCGTCATCAATGCCATCCGGGAGCACAATCTCGACAGTGTCGTCATATCATGCTGCTCGCCGAATCTGCACGAGAAGACCTTCCGCGAGGCGTCGTCTCAGGGCGGTCTCAACCCATTCCAATGCGAAATCGCCAACATCCGCGAGCAATGCGCCTGGGTGCACAGGGACCGGGACGAGGCCACCGCCAAGGCGGTCAAGATCACCCGCTCGGCGGTCGAGCGCGCGCGCCGCAACGAGCCGCTGACGCCGATCGGCCTGCCGGTCACGCGCAAGGTCATGGTCATCGGCGGCGGCATCGCCGGCATCCAGTGCGCGCTCGATCTCGCCAATGCCGGGCTCGACGTCGTGCTGGTCGAGAAGCTGCCGACCATCGGCGGCCACATGATCCAACTGTCGGAGACCTTCCCGACGCTCGACTGCTCGCAGTGCATCCTGTCGCCGAAGATGGTCGAGGTCTCGAAGCACCCGAAAATCACGCTGATGACCTCGAGCGAGGTCACTGCGGTGTCGGGCTTCGTTGGCAATTTCAAGGTCAGGGTGCACACCAAGGCGCAATATGTCGACCCCGACAAGTGCAAGCTCTGCGACGACTGCACGGCGGTCTGCCCCGTCGTCGTTCCGAACGAGTACGATGTCGGCCTGAACGACCGCCGCGCCATCTTCATTCCGTTCGCGCAGGCCATTCCCGCCAGCTACACCCTCGACCCGGAGAGCTGCCTGGGCCTCAATCCCGTCGTTTGCGGCAAGTGCGCCAACGTGTGCGAGGCCGAGGCCATCGACTACGACGCCAAACCGAAGGACACCGAGATCGATGTCGGTGCCATCGTGGTGGCGACGGGTTTCGATCTCTACGGCAAGGACCACATGGCCGAATACGGCCGCGGGACCTATCCGGATGTGCTGGACGGCATCCAGTTCGAGCGCATGTGCTCGGCATCCGGCCCGACCGGCGGGCAGGTGCTCCGGCCCTCCGACCACGCGGAGCCCAAGACCGTCGTCTTCGTCCAATGCTCCGGCTCGCGCGATCCGGCACAGCACTGCGTCTATTGCTCCAAGATCTGCTGCATGTACACGGCCAAGCATGCCACGCTGTACAAGCATCATGTGCCGGACGGCAGGGCCTACGTCTTCTACATCGATATCCGCTCCGGCGGAAAAGGCTATGAGGAGTTCGTGCAGCGCGCGATGGAGCGCAACGGCGTGATCTACCTGCGCGGTCGCGTCTCGAAAGTGTACCAGTCGAAGGGCAAGCTCAAGGTTCTCGGCGTCGATACGCTTGCCGGAAAGACCGTCGAGATCGACGCCGACATGGTGGTGCTCGCTCAGGCGATGGTGCCCTCCAAGGGCACGGCCGAGGTTGCCAAGACGCTGAAGATCGGCCGCGACAAGGATGGCTTCCTCGCCGAGGCGCATCCGAAGCTTCGCCCCGTCGAGAGCGTGACCGGCGGCATCTTCCTCACCGGCGCGGCGCAATCGCCGAAGGACATCCCCGAAACCGTCTGTCAGGCGAGCGCGGCGGCATCCAAGGTCATCGCGCTCCTGTCGAAGCCCGAATTGGAGCACAGCCCGGTCGTGGCGAAGGTGCGCGAAACACATTGCACCGGCTGCGAGATGTGCGTCGACGTCTGCCCGTTCGAGGCCATCGCCCTGGTGGAAGGCAAAGCGCGCGTGAACGAGGTGCTGTGCGAAGGCTGCGGCACCTGCGTGGGAACGTGCGTGCGTGCGGCGATCGACGTGAAGAACGTGACTCAGTTGCAGGTGTTCGAGATGCTCGAAGCCTGCATGGAAGGGTGAGCAAGGTGCAGAACGCGGCTGCTGCAAGACACGACGCTCAAGAGTTCGAGCCGAAGGTCGTCGCCTTCCTGTGCAAGTGGTGCTCGTCGGCGGGCAGCGATCTCGCGGGCGTGTCGCGCCTGAAGTATCCCGCGAACGCGGTTCCGATCCAGGTGATGTGCTCGGGCTCGGTGTCGCCGATCTACATCCTCTCCGCCTTCAACAAGGGGGCGGACGGCGTGCTCGTCTCCGGCTGCCATCCCGGTGACTGCCATTATCTCAAGGGCAATTATTACGCACGGCGCCGTCTCTTCCTGGTCCAGAAGCTGCTGCAGTTTGTCGGCGTCGAAGCCGACCGGTTCCGCATGTCGTGGGTTTCCGCGGCGGAGGGCGCGAAATTCGCCGAGGTCATCACGGACTTCGTGAACGACCTGAAGGCGCTCGGGCCTCAGACCAAGCTGAAGGCAAACCGCTGATGGTCCCGGTCGACGACATCAGGGCGCGCGCCAGGGATCTCCTGCAAAGCGGAAAGGTGCGCGCCGTGCTGGGCTATCGCCGCGGCACGGCCGGGCTTCTGGCCGAACCCGCTTTCATGACCACGGCGGAGGAGACCGCGGCGCTCGTGCTTGATCCCACCTGCGTCGAGAACCTCGCGCTTTATCTCGTGAACGAGAAGAAGCGGATGAAGCACGCCCGCCAATCCGACCGGCGGCCGCTCGGCATCGTCGCCAAGGGCTGCGACAGCCGCGCCATCACCGTGCTGCTTCAGGAGAACCACATCCGGCGCGACGAGGTGGTCGTGCTCGGCGTGTCCTGCGAAGCCGGCGGCATGGTCGATACGCGCAAGCTCAACAAGGCGTTGCGCGGCAAGGTGGCGACGCAGGTCCGCTTTGACAGCGAAGGCGACATAAACGTCTCCCACCTCGGCGGGAGCACGACCTTGCCGGCGCGGGATGTGCTCGCCAACCGCTGCCTGGAATGCGCGAGGGCCTATCCGCTGGATGCCGATTTCCTCTTCGGCGAGAAGGTCGAGGAGCGGCCCTACGGTCCACGCTTCACGGCGGTCGCGGCCTTCGCCGAGACGAGCAGGGAGGAGCGCTCGGCGTTCTGGGACGCGCATTTCGAGCGCTGCATCCGCTGCTACGCCTGCCGCGCCGTCTGCCCCATGTGCTACTGCGACGAGTGCGTGGTCGACTCGACGAGCTTCATCGTCGGTCCGACGACCACCGCCGACGAGAAGGCCGATCGCGTCCGCTGGATCAACCGGTCCGCGACCCGATCGGAGAACGCGATGTACCACATGGTGCGCGCCATGCATCTCGCCGGCCGCTGCACCGATTGCGGCGAATGCGAGCGCGTCTGTCCGGTGAACATTCCGCTTCGCCTGCTCAACACCATGCTGGAGCGCGAGGCGCTCGAGATGTTCCAATACACGCCGGGTCTCGATGCCGAGCAGCCTTCGCTCATCTCGTCCTTCCGCGACGGCGATCCCAACGATTTCGTGAGATAGGCCGATGGACGCGATACTGCAGAAGGAAAGTCTCGGCCGATGGATCGCGAAACTTCAGGAGCGCGGGGAAGTCTACGCCCCTGAGTTCGTCGAGGATGCCTGGGAGTTCACGAAGGTCGAACGCGGCGCGAGCGTGGAGCTGGACCACACGAACACCGTGCTGCCGGCGAAGGGGTTCGTGTTCCCGCAGCGCGAGGTGCTCTACCGGTTCCGGATCGAGAACGGCAAGACACCGGAACTCACCGACACCGAGCTTAGCGTGAAGCCCATGGTCGTGTTCGGGGTGCGGCCCTGCGATGGCCGGGCGACAGTGCGTAACGATCGCGTCTTCACCTGCGGCGTCTCCGACCCCTACTATCAGGCAAGGCGCGACAGCGTCGTCTTCATTGGCCTTGCGTGCAACGCGCCGCCCTCGCCAAACTGCTTCTGCGTCGCCGTCGGCGGCTCTCCCTGTTCCGAGGATGGCCTCGATGTTCTGATGACCGATCTCGACGGCCGGTACCACGTCAAGGCGCTGACCGATAAGGGCAGGGATGTTGTCAACGCCGCCAGCGACCTGTTCCAGGCTGCGACTGCAGCCGACCGCAACGAGGTGAGCAACGCTCAGGTTGCTGCGCTTGAGTACCCGCAGCGGTCGATATCGGCGATGGATTTGGTGGTTGCGGCGCTGAAGCGCAATTTCGAGTCCCCGCTGTGGGATCAGCTTGCCAGGACCTGCATTGGCTGCGGGGCATGCACCTATCTCTGCCCGACCTGCCACTGCTTCGATATCAATGACGAGGTAACGAGCAAATCGCCGCTGACCGGCGCGCGCGTCAGGACGTGGGACAATTGTCAGTTTCCGGACTTCACCATGCACTCGTCGGGCCACAATCCGCGTGAGGACACCGGCGCGCGGCTGAGGCAGCGCATCTGCCACAAGCTCCTCTATTTCGTCGAGACCCACAACATGCAGCAATGCACCGGCTGCGGCCGCTGCATCACGCATTGTCCGGTGGGGATCGACATCGTCCGGATCGCCAATGTGATGGAAGAGGGCGTCTGGCAATGAACGGCAACGCCTACCTGCCGCAACTTGCGCGCATCATCCACATCAAGGAGGAGGTGCCCGGTGCGCGCGCGATCAAGACGTTCCGTGTCGAGTTCATGAATGGCGGCGGCTTCGATCACGAGCCGGGCCAGTGCGCCATGATTTCCGTGTTCGGCAAGGGCGAGTCGATGATCTCGATCGCCTCGGCGCCGACGATCACGGACTACAAGCAGTTCTCGATCATGCGCTCGGGCCGCGTCACCACGGCCATTCACGACATGAAGGTCGGCGACGTGATCGGCGTGCGTGGACCCTACGGCAACCGGTTCCCGGTCGGCGACTGGAAGGGGCGCAATCTCGTCTTCATCGGCGGCGGCTGCGGCCTGGCGCCGATCTGGCCGGTGATCCAGACCGCGGTGGCCAACCGCAGCGATTTCGGCCGGATCACCGTCTTCTATGGCGGACGCACCTCGCGCGACATCATGTATGCCGCCGAGCTCGAGAAGCTGCGCGGCGAGGCCGATGTGTACCTGTCCATCGACTCGCCGGAGGACGGCTGGGACGGCTATTGCGGTTTTGTTCCCGCCAATGTGATGGACAAGCCGCAGAATCCGCACAACGCCATCGCCATTACCTGCGGCCCGCCGATCATGATCAAATTCGTGATCAACAATCTGCGCGAGATGGGTTTCGCCGACGAACAGATTTACACGACCATCGAAAACAAGATGAAGTGCGGCATCGGCAAATGCGGGCGCTGCAATGTCGGGAAGGATTACGTCTGCGTGAAGGGGCCGGTCTACTCCTGGGCGCAACTCAAGAGCCTGCCGCAGGAGTATTGACGGTTGCGTATGCTCTGGAGAAGCGTACCCATGAACCTCGCCGGCTTGCCTTATTATGTTATGCGGCGCAGCAGCGAGTGTCTTCTGCCTGCACGGCGGCGCACTCAGCGTAACCCCACTTTTGGAGACTTTTCCGGCCGGTTGCCGTTCACGGCATTTTCCCACGAAGACTTTGAGAGCGCGGCGCTCGCGACTTTTTCTTCGGGCCATCCTTGGCCGCGCGGACGAGATTGGCGACGCCATCAATTGCGGGTGCAACGAGCAGGTGCGCCGCCACATCGCACGGCCGCCATGTCCTGCAGAGCATTATACCAACGGCCCCGGACGCTGACGCGTGGGGCCGTTGACTCGCGCGGATTTTCTTTTGGGAAATCAGAGATTTCGCGAAAATCCACGACCGGAACCAACGGTCCGCGTTCGCGGCCGTTCGTATTATACGATCTGACGACATCGGATCGGAAGCCCCAGGCTCTTGAGTTATCGCATTCGCCTTCGCAAAACGAGTATGTACTCGGGCGGGGAATGCTCCACGGCAGGCATGAATCCTGCATGCGCGCTGACGGATTTTTTGAGGTAAACGGATGACCAGCCACAAACCGAAGATCGTCTGGACCAAGGTCGACGAGGCCCCGGCGCTCGCGACCTATTCGCTCCTGCCCATCGTCCAGGCCTTTACGCGTGTCGCCGGAATCGATGTCGAAACGCGGGACATCTCGCTTGCGGGGCGAATCCTTGCGAACTTCCCGGAGAAGCTGAACGCGGCGCAGCGGCAATCGGATGATCTCACCTACCTGGGCGATCTCGCGAAGACGCCCGAGGCCAACATCATCAAGCTGCCGAACATCAGCGCCTCGATTCCGCAGTTGAAGGCGGCCATCAAGGAACTGCAGGCCAAGGGCTACGACATTCCGGACTATCCCGAGGACGCGAAGACCGACGCCGAGAAGGAGATCAAGGCGCGCTATGCCAAGGTGCTCGGCAGCGCCGTCAACCCGGTCCTGCGCGAAGGCAACTCGGACCGGCGCGCCGCGCCCTCCGTCAAGCAGTATGCGCGCCAGCATCCGCACAAGATGGGCGCGTGGACGCCCGAGTCGAAGACGCACGTCGCTCACATGAGCGGCGGCGATTTCTATGGCAGCGAGAAGTCCGTCACCGTTTCCGAGCCCGGAAGCTTCCGCATCGAGTTCGTCGGCGACGACGGCACGACAACCGTGCTCAAGGATAAGACCGCCTATCTGGCCGGCGAGGTGATCGATGCCGCCGTCATGAGCAGGCGCGCCCTGCGGGCGTTCTATGAGGCGGAGATCGAGGACGCCAAGGCCAAGGGCGTGCTGCTGTCGCTGCACCTCAAGGCGACCATGATGAAGGTCTCCGACCCCATCATGTTCGGCCATGCGGTGTCGGTCTATTTCAAGGATGTCTTCGCGAAGCACGCCGCCGCGCTGGAGACGATCGGCTTCAACCCCAATAACGGCCTCGGCGACCTTTACGCGAAGCTGTCGAAGCTTCCCGATGCGGAGCGCGCCGCCATCGAGGCTGATATCGCGGCCGTCTATGCGGCGCGGCCCGACCTCGCGATGGTGAACTCGGACAAGGGCATCACCAATCTGCATGTGCCGAGCGATGTGATCGTTGATGCCTCCATGCCCGCCATGATCCGGGATTCCGGCAAGATGTGGGGCAAGGACGGCAAGCTTCACGACACCAAGGCGATGATCCCCGACCGCTGTTATGCCACGGTCTATCAGGCGGTGATCGAGGACTGCCGGAAGCATGGCGCCTTCGACCCGAAGACCATGGGCAGCGTGCCGAACGTCGGCCTGATGGCGCAGAAGGCCGAGGAGTACGGCTCGCACGACAAGACGTTCGAGATCGCCGGCAAGGGCAAGGTCCGCGCTGTCGATCAGGCAGGACGGATTCTGCTCGAACAGGATGTCGAGCCGGGCGACATCTTCCGCATGTGTCAGGTGCGGGATGCACCGATCCAGGATTGGGTCAAGCTCGCCGTCAAGCGCGCGCGGCTCTCCGCCACGCCCGTCGTGTTCTGGCTGGACAAGAACCGCGCCCACGACGCCGAGATCATCAAGAAAGTGGAGCGCTACCTTCAGGACCACGATACGAGCGGCCTCGACATCCGCATCATGGCGCCGGAAGAGGCGGTCAAGTTCTCGATCGAACGCATCCGGGCCGGCAAGGACACGATTTCCGCCACCGGCAACGTGCTCCGCGATTACCTGACCGATCTGTTCCCCATCCTCGAACTCGGAACGAGCGCCAAGATGCTGTCCATCGTGCCCCTGATGGATGGCGGCGGGCTGTTCGAGACCGGTGCCGGCGGTTCCGCGCCCAAGCACGTGCAGCAGTTCCAGGAGGAGGGCTATCTGCGCTGGGATTCGCTGGGCGAGTTCCTCGCGCTCGGCGTGTCGCTCGAACACCTGAGCCAGGTCTTCAAGAACAGGAAGGCCGAGGTGCTGGCGGAGACGCTCGATCAGGCCAACGCCAGAATTCTTGAAAACAACCGCTCGCCTGCCCGAAAGGTCGGCGAACTCGACAACCGCGGCTCGCACTTCTACCTCGCGCTCTATTGGGCGCAGGCGCTCGCCGAGCAGACCAAGGACGCGGATCTGCAGGCGCGTTTCAAGCCGCTTGCCCGGCTCCTTGCGGACAATGAGGCGAAAATCCTGAGCGAGCTGGCGGCCGCACAGGGCAGGCCGCAGGACACCGGTGGTTATTATCACCCGGATTTCGAGAAGACATCGAAGGCCATGCGACCCAGCGCGACACTGAACGCCGCGCTCGCGTCGCTGGAACAAGCGTAAGAGGTTGGGACACGCCATGCTCGAAGCCTATCGCGCCCATGTCGCCGAACGCGCCGCGCTGGGGATCCCGCCTCTGCCGTTGTCGAAGCAGCAGACGGCCGACATCGTCGGCCTGCTGACGAATCCGCCGAAGGGAGAGGAGGCCTTCCTTCTCGACCTCATCACCAACCGCGTGCCGGCCGGCGTCGACGATGCGGCGATGGTGAAGGCGGACTTCCTGGCGAAGGTCGCGAAGGGCGAGGTGGCGTGTCCCCTCATCTCGAAGGTGCGGGCAACGGAGCTTCTCGGCACCATGCTGGGCGGCTTCAACATCAAGCCGCTGATCGATCTCCTCGCCTGTCCGGAGTGTGGCACTGCGGCGGCGGCCGCGTTGAAGACCACGCTGCTGATGTTCGACTACTTCAACGAGGTGAAGGCGCTCGCCGCCTCCGACGGGCCGGGCAGCGGCAATGCGAAGGCCGTGATGCAATCCTGGGCGGATGCGGAGTGGTTCACCTCGCGGCCCGGCGTGCCGGAGAGTCTCACGGTGACCATCTTCAAGGTGCCGGGAGAGACCAACACCGACGACCTGTCGCCTGCGCCCGATGCCTGGAGCCGCCCGGACATTCCGCTGCATGCGCTTGCCATGCTGAAGAATCCGCGTCCCGGCATCGAGCCGGACCAGCCGGGCAAGGTCGGCCCCATCCGGCTCCTGCAGGCGCTGAAGGCGAAGGGCCATCCTGTCGCCTATGCCGGCGATGTGGTCGGCACCGGCTCCTCGCGCAAGTCCGCCACCAATTCCGTTCTGTGGTGGACCGGCGAGGACATCTCCCATGTGCCGAACAAGCGCTTCGGCGGCGTCTGCCTCGGCGGCAAGATCGCGCCGATCTTCTTCAACACCATGGAGGATGCCGGCGCGCTGCCGATCGAGCTCGATGTCTCAAGGATGGAAACGGGCGATGTGATCGAGCTGCGTCCCCACGAGGGCAGGGCGCTGAAAAACGGCGAGGTGATCGCCGAGTTCCGGATCAAGTCGGACGTGATCCTCGATGAAGTCCAGGCCGGCGGCCGCATTCCGCTGATCGTCGGCCGCGACCTGACGGCGAAGGCGCGCGCGGCGCTCGGCCTGCCGTCTTCGACGCTGTTCCGCCTGCCGGCGCAGCCGGCCGACACCGGCAAGGGCTATACGCTCGCGCAGAAGATCGTCGGCCGCGCCTGCGGCCTGCCCGAGGGCAAGGGCGTGCGTCCCGGCACCTATTGCGAGCCGCGGATGACCACGGTCGGCTCGCAGGACACCACCGGCCCGATGACGCGGGACGAGATGAAGGATCTCGCCTGCATGGGCTTCTCGGCCGGGCTGGTGATGCAGTCCTTCTGCCACACCGCCGCCTATCCGAAGCCCGTGGACGTGAAGACGCACGCGACGCTACCGGCGTTCATTTCCGGCCGTGCGGGCGTGGCGCTGCGTCCTGGCGATGGTGTGATCCACACTTGGCTGAACCGCATGCTGCTGCCCGACACGGTCGGCACCGGCGGCGACTCCCACACGCGCTTCCCGCTCGGCATCTCCTTCCCGGCCGGCTCCGGGCTCGTCGCGTTCGCGGCGGCAACGGGCATGATGCCGCTCGACATGCCGGAATCCGTGCTGGTGCGCTTCAAGGGCACCCTGCAGCCCGGGATCACGCTTCGCGACCTCGTGAACGCGATTCCCCTTGTCGCGATCCAGCAGGGGCTGCTGACCGTCGAGAAGAAGGGCAAGAAGAACATCTTCTCCGGCGCCATCCTCGAAATCGAGGGCCTGGAAAGCCTGAAGGTGGAGCAGGCGTTCGAGCTTGCCAACGCATCGGCCGAGCGCTCGGCTGCGGCCGCCACGGTTCGCTTGAACACCGAGCCCGTCGTCGAATATGTCCGCTCCAACGTGGCGCTGCTGAATTGGATGATCGCCAACGGCTACCAGGACCGCGCCACGCTCGAACGCCGCATCGGCGAGATGGAGGCTTGGCTCGCCGATCCGAAGCTGCTCGAGCCCGACGCCGACGCCGAGTATGCCGCGGTGATCGAGATCGACCTCGACGCGATCAAGGAGCCGATCGTCGCCTGTCCCAACGACCCCGACGATGTGAAGCTGCTCTCCCAAGTCGCCGGCGACAGGATCGACGAGGTGTTCATCGGCAGCTGCATGACCAACATCGGCCACTTCCGCGCGGCAGGCAAAGTGCTGGCCGGAAAGACCGACATCGCAACCCGGCTGTGGCTCACCCCGCCGACGAAAATGGACGCGGCCCTGCTGATGCAGGAGGGCTTCTACAGCACCTTCGGCACTTCGGGCGCCCGCATCGAGATGCCGGGCTGCTCGCTGTGCATGGGAAATCAGGCGCAGATCAAGAAGGGCACGACCGCGATGTCGACCTCGACGCGCAATTTCCCGAACCGGCTCGGCATCGATACGCGCGTCTATCTCGGCTCGGCGGAGCTTGCCGCGGTTTGCGCGCTGCTCGGGCGCATCCCGACCGTGGCCGAGTACATGCAGCATATCGCGGCGGTCAACGAGAGCGCCGGCGACATCTACCGCTACATGAACTTCGACCAGATCGCCGAATATCGGTGTGCCGCCTCAAGCACGGCGGCCTGACGCAAGGCTGGTGCTTCGCGAAGCCCCGGCGGGGGAGGGGGAATGCACAAGGACGCCGAACCACACGAGGATGGAGGCAAGCGCGAGCACGTCGGCGCGCATATGGTGAGTGTGTTCATCAATGGCAAACGACATGTCGTGCCGGAGCACGCCACCATCATGCGCGCCATCGAATATGCCGGCCACCAGATCATCCGCGGTGCCGGCTGCCGCGAAGGCTTCTGCGGCGCGTGCGGCACGATCTATCGCCTGCCGGGCGACTACAAGCTCCACACCGGCCTTGCCTGCACCACGCTCGTCAAGGAGGGGATGTCGCTCACGCAGATTCCCTCCGTGCCGATGGAGAAGGCGGTCTACGACCTCGAGACGCTGACGCCCGACGTTTCCGCGATCCTCCAGGTCTACCCCGTCACGTTCCGCTGCGTTGCCTGCGGCACCTGCACCAAGGCCTGCCCGCAAGGCCTGCCGGTGATGGACTACATCCAGGCGGCCATGCGCGGCGATGTCGCGGCGGTCGCGGACATGGCGTTCGACTGCGTCGCCTGCGGCCTCTGCGCCCTGCGGTGTCCCGCGGAGATCATCCAGCACGAGGTCGGCATCCTCTCCAAGCGCCTCACCGGCCGCTATCTGCGCAAGGAGAGCAGGGAGCTCGACGACAGGATCGCGGAGGTCCGCTCCCACAAATACGACGGCGAATACAGGAAGCTCATGGCGATGGATAAGGCTGCCTTGAGCAAGCTCTACTACGCGCGCGACCTCGAGCCCTGAGCGCGCCGCCAATGACCGGCGCCACGGATTTGCTGATCACAATAACGGCGATGGCACATCGGCCGCTCCTGGGAGGGAGCCATGTATCCTGACTATCTGGCCGGCTATGTGAAACAGGTCGAGCGGACGCGCCCCAAGCGGCTGGAGTTGGCGCTGACGGGCGAGCCGGTCTTCCCGCCGATGACGGCGGCGGAGCGCGAAGACGTTCTGACGAAATACCATCCCGACTATTCGAAGGGCGCCAAGCGACCGGTCCGGGTGGGCCCGAACAAGGGCGAAGAGATGACGACGGAGGTCGCCGTCCTCATGGAAGCGCATTCGATGATCCGCCCGAAGCTCCTGGAGCTTGGCCTGCGGGAGCCCGATTACGAAACCGATCTCCTCATCATCGGCGGCGGCGGTGCGGGATGCTGGGCGGCCATCACCGCCGCGCGGCAGGGCGTCAAATCGCTCATCGCCACCAAGCTGCGCATCGGCGACGCCAACACCATGATGTCCGAAGGCGGCATGCAGGCCGCCGTCTCGCGCACGGACTCGCCGACGCGGCATTATCTCGACGCCATGGGCGGCGGGCACTTCGAGAACGACCCGGCGCTGGTGCGCGTGTTGACCGAGGACGCGCCGGAGGTGGTGCGCGAGCTCGAAAACCTCGGCGTCATCTGGGACAAGGAGCCGGACGGCAGCATGCAGGTGCTGCATGGCGGCGGCACCTCGCGCAAGCGCATGGTGTCCTGCCGGGACTATATCGGCGCCGTCATCATGCGCACGCTGATGGACGAGGTGCGCAACCACCCGGACCTGATCTCCATCCGCGAGTTCGAGCCTGCCGTCGAGCTTATCCTCGACGAGAACGGCCATTGCGCAGGCGCCGTCCTCTATAGTCTCGATACCGAGCAGTTCCTGATCGTGCGGGCCAAGGCCACGATCATCGCGACAGGCGGTTTCGGCCGGCTTCACATCCGCGGTTTCGCCACGACCAACCATTATGGCGCGACCGGCGACGGCCTCGTGATGGCCTACCGCGCCGGGGCCAAGCTCAAATTCATGGACTCGGTGCAGTACCATCCGACCGGCGCGGTGTTCCCCGAGCAGATCGCCGGCTTCCTCATCACCGAGAAGATACGCGGCGCGGGCGGTCAGCCCCTCAACAGGTTCGGCGAGCTGTTCGTGTTCCCGCGCGAGCCGCGCGACGTGGAAAGCGCCGCGATCATCCGCGAGTGCAGCCACGACCGCAATAACGGCATCGACACCTATGTCGGCCGCACGGGCGTCTGGCTCGACTCCCCGATCATCGACATGATCCATGGCGAAGGCTACATACGCCGCCAGTTCCCCGGCATGTGCCGGCAGTTCAGCCGCTTCGGCATCGACATCACCAAGGAGCCGATGCTGATCTATCCGTCGCTGCACTATCAGAACGGCGGCATCGCGATCAACGAGCGTTGCGAGACCAGCATCCCCGGCCTCTATGTGGCGGGCGAGGCATCCGGCGGCGTCCATGGCCGCAACCGGCTGATGGGCAACTCGGTGCTCGACTACAATGTTTTCGGCCGGCGCGCCGGGCACTACGCCACCGAATATGCGAGGACGGCGAAGCTCGGCAGGCTCAGCCTGGAACACATTGCCGAACACGCGCGCGCGCTCAAGCGCGAAGGCATCGACACGGATATGATCTCGCCGCTGATCCTGCCGTCCTACACACCGGAGGACGTGAAGATCCAGCAGCTCGCGCGTCTCGGCAACATCCCGGCGATGCACTCCATGCTGCGCAGCAGGTTCACGCCCGAAGAGCGGAGGACGCGGCCATGATCATGCCGGGAGCCACGCCATGAGCGTGAAGATCGACGGCGACGGTGCCGAAGCGCGGGCCTTCATCGACAAGGTTGAAAGCCTGAGCAACCAGGATCTCCTGGCCTGCTATCAATGCGGCAAGTGCTCGGCCGGATGTCCCATGGCCAAATACATGGACATCCTGCCCCACCAGATGATCCGCTTCGCGCAGCTCGGTCTCAAGGAGGAGCTTCTCGGCTCGCAGGCGATCTGGATGTGCGTGTCCTGCCTCACCTGCAACACGCGCTGCCCGAAGGGCGTTCGCATTGCGGAGGTCATCGAGGCTCTGCGCCAGCTTCGGCTGCGCGACAACCGCAATGACCATCTCCATGTGCGCGAGCTGCCGGCGAGTGAACTGGCGAAGCTGCCGCCCATTGCCGTCATCGGCAGCCTGCGCAAGGGCACCTCATAGGCAGGTTCGGTGAACCCGAAGCGCATTGCCAGCCCGCGCGGTCGTAACGTCTGCGCGCCAGAATAGTTGTGATTAAAACTATTTAAGTGCTGACGCTACGTATTGGCAGATACGGCCGGGTTAATTGATTCGTAACGTAAGCACCCGCAAGTCGCCAGCGTCATTTTGTTCAGTCTGGTTGGCGAAAGAAATGATTCCCTCTGGCCAAGCTCGCGCCCTTGCGGCCGATAACGATACTGCAGACACCTCTGACATCTCGACGCTGATTGCTTCGCTGACTGGCGAGGTCAACCGGATCGCCGGCGAAAAGACGCGCACGATCCAGCAGATCACCCAGCAGATGAAGATCCTCGCGCTCAATGCGTTGATCGAGAGCGCCCGTGCGGGCGAACACGGCCGCGGCTTCGCCGTGGTGGCGCAGGAGGTGCGCACCGTCAGCCAGCAGATCGAAGGGATTGCGCGGGATCTGGAATCCCAGCTCGTCGGCCGCACCGGAACGCTGATGTCGTCGATCGACGGCATGATGGACCGGGCTCTCGGCGAGCGCATGGTCGATCTGTCGCTGAACGCCGTCGAGCTGATCGATCGCAACCTCTACGAACGCACCTGCGACGTCCGCTGGTGGGCGACGGATTCCGCCGTGGTCGACTGCGCGTCCGATCCGACCGAGGCCGCGCGCGCCCATGCCTCCGAACGGCTCGGTGTCATCCTCGCCGCCTACACCGTCTATCTCGATCTGTGGATCTGCGCCCTCGATGGAACCATCCTGGCCAATGGCCGGCCGGACCGGTTTGCCGTGCAGGGTCAGACTGTCGCGGGGGAACGCTGGTTCCGGGAAGCCGTCGCCCTCAAAACCGGCGACGACTACGTGGCCGGCAATATCGAACGGCAGTCCCGTCTCGGCGGCGCGCAGGTCGCGACCTATTGCGCCACGGTGCGCCAGGGTGGGCGCGCTGACGGCAAGCTGCAGGGCGTGCTCGCCATCCATTTCGACTGGGAGCCGCAGGCGCGCACCATCGTCAAGGGCGTGAGGGTCGAGGACGACCGGACACGCGTGCTGCTGGTCGACAAGACCATGCAGGTAATCGCCGCGTCCGACGGGGTGGGCATTCTCAGCGAGCGCGTGCCGCTGCGGCTCGAAGGGCGCCGGTCCGGGCATTATCACGACCCCTCCGGCGCGCTGGTGGCGTTCCACGCCACGCCCGGCTACGAAACCTATCCGGGTCTTGGCTGGTACGGCGTGATCATCAGGGCCGGGCACTGACACGGTTTCCGGTTGATCCTTTCGGGAACCCGGAAAACCGCATTACGGCCGTCTGCCGGCGGCGGCAGGGTCCAGGGCCGGACAGCCGGCCGCCTGCCGCGCCTTGCGCCAGCCGTCGCACCCCGTTTCCAGCAGCGGCTTGCGGAAGGACTCCAGATAGGCCAGCGCAATCTCGCTGCGGGCCGCCTCCAGCCGATAGGCGTTGCCGAGTTTCGTCAGCTCCTCGGTCAGCGCCGCCCGGGATGCCTCCAGCTCGGCGTAATGGCTGGCCTTCTGGGCGCTTTCCTCGGGCGTGTCCAAGTAGCGGGCCTTGAGCTCGCCGCCGACGGCCTGAAGCTGCCGGCTGGGCTCGGCTGCGGCCGCCTCGAACGCCGCCTTCATCTGCGCGAGATCGCGGCGGTAGGTGGCGACGGTGGCGTCGTAGCCGACCTTGTCCCAGCCCCTGGAGTCGCGCAGCAATTGCTGAGCCTCGGCAAGGCCCTCGGCCACCGCCTTGTGCATCTGCTGGTCGGCGATCTCCTGTCCGACCCCGGTCTTGAAATCGAGCGCCACGCCGGCGACGAACAGCGGCAGCGACAGCGTCTTGACCGTATTGAGCCAGGTCGCGGCCTCCCAAGTCACGCCGGGAGCGTCGTCCGGCAGGGCGAAGCCGGCCGCGAGCGCGCCGACATATTCGGAAACGGTGCGCACATTGGCCTGCTCCAGGATCAGCGCCAGCTCGATCGCCTGCTCGCAGGGGGAGTCGGCCGTGCGGTCGAGGGCTTCGGCCGCCTCGCGGATCACCTCCGCATCGCGCGGCCGGGGCATCGGCCCGCGCAGACCGTCCGCCGCCATTGACGCGGCGTCCGCAATTTCGGTCTCGTAGCGATCGATGATCGCCTCGGCGTTGTGGGCGGTCGGCAGGCATTGGCCGCGCAGCCGCATCACCGCCTGCCGCAGCCTCTCGGCGGCGGTGCGCGGCTTGGGCGCGGTCGCCGCCGGCGTCACCGCGGCGAGCACGGAGACGACGTCGAGCCCATCGGCATAGACGCTTTGTTCCAGGCAGGCACGCCAAGCGTCGACATTGTCCGGCAGCGGCTCCTGCCACACGCCGTAGCCCGCCAGTTCGCACATCCCGTCCTTGTAGCGGACGCCGACGCCGGTGGTGTGCGGCACCGCCCGGCACAGACAGTCATAGAGCCCGGCCGGCGCGCTGCGGCCAATCTCGCGCAGCACCTTGTCGAGCTTGGGCGCGTTGAGGCGGCTCAGCATCTCCTCCGCTACCCGGCGGCTGTTCTCGTCGAACAGCAGCGGCGGTGCCGGCGCGGGCGGGTTGACCGGGGAGGTCTGGGCGCACACCTCAGCCGCGCCGAGCGCGATCAGCAGGGCAGAGAGGGCGGCGACGAGATGTGCTCGCCGCCATCCGGGATGGCCGGTTCTGCCGCTCATCGCTTGTCCTCCTTGAGCGCCTGTCCCAGCACCTTGAGAAAGTCCTTGGCATCGAACGCGTCGTCGTCGAGCAGCTGGAAGCGCTCGGCGGCGGTCATGCCGGCGGGGGAGACACGGTCGATGGCGATGCGCTCCAGCACAAGGCGCGCCGGCTGGTTCTCGACCGGAGCCGCCGCGAACACCGCCGCGAAGAATTTCCAGCCGGTGTCGATGCAGGTGGCGTAGGTGGCGATGCGCCAGCCGCCGCCGGCCCCGACCTCGAACGCCCTGGGCATCAGCCGCACATCGAGCGTGCCGTCCCAGCCCGGCGGCAGGTCCATGACGAACTGCGCGCGGTCGCGGGCGCAGGCCATGACGGTGAGCCGCGAGCCGCCGCCGGCCCTGGCCTGCCAGGAGACCAGCAGCCTTGCCTGCAGCCGAAGACCGGCGTGGGGCGGATCGAGCGACAGGCCGACGCCGAAACCGGTGGTCGTTTGAGGATCGACTTTGATGGACAGACGCCGCGGCGCGCGGGCGGCGCCCCAAGGCACGTCGGCCACCGCCGTTGCCGAGGCAAGGCCGGTCCAGCCCCAGCCGCGACCGGCCGGCACATCGGCGATGAAACGGCCATCGGCGAACCGGGCGAACGCGGCCTCGCCGCCGGGGGTGGGAAACGGTACCCAGGCCGGATCCGGCGTGCCGGCAAACAGCGTGCGCGCCGGCAGCGGCGCGACGCCCGGCGCGGGAGCGGCCTCTTTGGGCGGTGCAGGCCGGTCGTCGATCTCGACGCGGGCGAGCTTCACCGCGGCCGCCGCGCCCTCCTTGTGGGGTAGCGCCTGCACGGCGATCTCCAGCGCCAGGAACGGTTGGAGGAGCTCCCAGGTGTCGCGGAACGGCGCGATGCCGTCGCCCGAGACGATGAAGCCCTCGCCCGAAATCGCGATCTCGACGCGGCCGGGCGATGACGCGGTGATCGGAATGTCGCGGTGCCGGCCATCGCCGGAGAGGCGCCGCAGCGAAGCCGGGGCGCCATCGGCCGCCGGCTGCCATAGCAGCCCGTAGCCTTCCGATGTGAGGCAGTTGTCGTGGCGTCCCGTGCACAGGCCGAACAGCGCGCCGGTGGTCGCCACCGGGTCGAACTGGAAGACGACGCGGGTCTGCGCCCCGGCGGCAAGGTCGCCGAGGCGGACGGCCGTGGTGGTGGTGACGGCGCCGGCCGCGCCGTGGCGTGCCCCGGCAGGGTAGGTGATGGCGATGCCGCCGCCGTCGATCTGCACATAGGCGGGGTCGCCGCCGGCCCAGGCGGCCTTGCGCCAATCCTCAGGCGCCGCCGCCGGCAGCACCTGGCGCAGCCCGCCCGTCACCGCCGGCAGGCCGGCCGGAGGTGGCGCCCTGGTAATGGCGGTCGAGGATGGTGCGAGCTGGGGACGAACCGGCTTGGGCTCGACGGGCGCAGGCGTGACCGGGGGCGAGGCCACGGGCCGGGACGTCGCCCCGTCTTGAGATGACTCGGCGAACGCGGCGATCCAGTCGGCGCCGGCCATCGGTGCATCGGACTCCGGGCCGCCCTGGCGAACGAGAAAACCCGCGATCAGTCCGTCCTCGGGACCGGTGATGGTCCGGACCTCGCCGACAACGTTGCTGGTCCGGCCGTCCGGCCATTTGAAGGTGCCGCTCAGCACCCGGGTGCGGCTGAGGCCGCGCGGCCGCGCGCTGCTGCCGAGGTCCTGGGTGGTGCGGGCGCCGCCGAGCACCCTTGCGGCAATGGCGCGGTACGCGGCTTCGAGCCGCGCCGGATCGAGCGGTTCGGAGGCGAACAGCACCACGGCCTTGTCCGGCGAGGTGGCGATGCGCAACACCAATGGCTGGCCAGGACCGGCCGCGAGGTCGAGCCGTGTCGCCACCGGCCAGCGTGGCGGAAAGGCCGTCTCCTGCCCGGCGGCTTGAGCCGGTGCGATGCCGGACGCTGCGACAACCGCCGCCACGATGGCAGCGACGATGAAACCGACACGTCGCACAGGCGCCCCCTTGCTTCGGCGCAGCAATTTCAGCGCTGTCGGCCGCATTGAACAGCCCCGGATTTTCCGGAGGGGCAAAGGCGCGGCCCGAGCCCGTGGCATCCGCATCCCAATCGATCAAACCGGCCGGCACATGAACGGGCGGGAATCGGACTGCGGAAGGTGGGAATTGCCGGCTTTGGTAAAGAATTTCGTTAGCGCGTCAAAATGACAACGGTTATGACGAAAAAATCTGCGCCGAAGGACGGAGATCCCTCGGCGTTCGAGGGGGGAATAAATGGGGTTGATCGCTCATCACGGGGCGCAATGGCGGCTGCTCGCCGTCCTCGCGGCACTCGGTATCGCAGAGGACGCTTGGGCCGCGGGATTCCAGTTGCGCGAGCAGAGCGCCGAGGGGCTCGGCAACGCCTATGCCGGCGCGACGGCCAAGGCCAGCGATCCCTCGACGATCTTCTACAATCCGGCGGGCATGACGCGCCTTGAAGGCAACCAGGCCAGCATGTCGGCCACCTGGATCGCGCCGGTGGCCAAGTTCAAGGGCGAGAACACCACAGTCTACGGCGCCACCTCGGGCGGACAGGGCGGCGACGCCATCAATGACGCAGCGGTCGCCGCCGGCTACGCGATGTTCTCGATCAACCCGGACTGGAAGTTCGGCGTCGCGCTGACCGCGCCGTTCGGCCTCAGCACGGAATACAAGTCCGATTGGGTCGGGCGCTATCAGACGATCAAGAGCGAGATCATCAATATCAATGTGACGCCGTCGGTCGCCTACCGCGTCAATGACAGGCTGTCGATCGGCGGCGGGGTGCAGTTCGGCTACGCCGAGTCCACGCTGACCAAGGCGATCAATGTCGGCGGCATCCTCGGGATGGCGCTCGGCTCTCCCGTCGCTCTGCCCTTGGAGGACGGCCAATCGGCGATGACCGGCAACGGGCTTGCCGCGGGCTTCGACCTCGGCCTGCTCTATGAGTTCGCGCCGACCACCCGCCTGGGCGTCAACTGGCGTTCCCAGATGACCTACACGCTGAAGGGCGACATCGCGTTCGGCAACATTCCGGCGATGATGGCGGCGGCCCTGCCGAACGGCAGCGTCAAGGCCGATGTCACGCTGCCCGACACCGTGACGATCGGCTTCTACCACGAGATCTCGCCGCAATGGGCGGTGATGGCCGACATCGCCTGGACCAACTGGTCGACCTTCGACGAGATCCGCATCAAATATACCGCAATCGACCACGAAGACCTCGTGACGACGGAAAACTGGAAGGATACCTGGTTCTATTCGCTCGGTCTCACCTACAAGCTGGACGACAAGAACCGCTTCCAGTTCGGCGTCGCCTATGACGGGTCGCCGGTCGATATCGAAACCCGTCGCGCCGGCATTCCGGACGCCAACCGCTACTGGCTCTCCACCGGCTATACATATACGATGAACCCGAAGACATCCTTCAACATCGCCTATGCGCACATCTTCTGCGACAGCGTGGCGATCCATGAAGGCGATGCCAACTCCGCAGCCGGTCTGCTCACCGGCGAGTACAGCGGGCACGTCGACATCGTCAGCGCCGGCTTCGTCAGCAAGTTCTGACCGCAGGCCGGGGACGGGACCGATCGCGGCGAAGCGCGGTGCAGATGAGATCGAAGCCGCGGGATCGCTTCATGATCCTGCGGCTTAGACTTTTCCTGCAATAGACTACAAGATAAGAAGTTTCTGGATTTCCAGACGGGGCACCAGGCGCCGGCCGGCGCGAGGTCTGTCGCCGCACCGGTATCCACTTGTGCCGAACATGGTTTAAGGACGGCGCATGACAATCCACTTCATCGGCGCCGGGCCGGGGGCGCCGGACCTCATCACCGTGCGCGGGCGCGACCTCATCGCCCGCTGCCCGGTCTGCCTCTATGCCGGCTCGCTGGTGCCGAAGGCGCTGATCGCGCTGTGCCCCCCCGGCGCGCGCATCGTCGACACCGCGCCGCTCGACCTCGACGCCATCGAGGCCGAGTTCGCCGCCGCTTTTGCCGCCGGCCACGATGTCGCCCGGCTGCACTCCGGGGATCTCTCGGTGTGGAGCGCGATGGGCGAGCAGATCCGGCGCCTCGACGCGCGCGGCATCCCTTACACGATCACCCCCGGCGTGCCGGCCTTCGCAGCAGCCGCGGCGACACTCGGCCGAGAACTGACCCTGCCGGAGTTGACGCAGAGCGTGGTGCTGACCCGCACCTCCGGCCGCGCCTCGTCGATGCCCGGCTCCGAACGGCTGGAGACATTCGCCGCGACCCGCGCGACGCTGGCCGTGCACCTGTCGATCCACGTGCTGGATGACGTAGCGGCGCGGCTGATCCCGTTCTATGGGCCGGACTGCCCGGCGGCGGTGGTCTTCCGCGCGAGCTGGCCGGACGAGCAGGTAATCCGCGGCACGCTGGCGACGCTGCCCGGGCTGGTGGCGGCCAAGCCGATCGAGCGCACGGCGCTGATCCTGGTCGGCCCGGCGCTGCAGGCCTCGGACTTCCGCGACAGCGCGCTCTACGATCCGGGCTATGACCGCCGCTTCCGCCGCGCGGCCGAAGAGGACTGAGCGGGCCATGCCGCCGCCCGCGGGCCCGCCCGGACTGGTGATCGCCGCACCGCGCTCCGGCTCCGGCAAGACCACGCTGACGCTCGGCCTGATCGCGGCGCTGCGCCGGCGCGGCCGCATCGTGCAGCCCTACAAATGCGGGCCGGACTATATCGATCCGGCCTTCCACACTGCTGCCGCCGGCCGGCCGGCCTTCAACCTCGATTCGTGGGCGATGCGGCGCGGCCGGCTTGATCGTCTGCTGCAGGCGGGGCAGGGCGCCGACATCGCCATCGCGGAGGGGGCGATGGGGCTGTTCGACGGCACGGCCGAGGGGGCCTGCGGCGACGGATCGTCGGCCGATATCGCTGCAGCGACCGGCTGGCCGGTGGTGCTGGTGCTCGACGTGTCGGGCCAGACCGCCACCGCCGCCGCCGTAGCGCTGGGCTGCGACCGCTTCCGGGCCGGCGTGCGGGTGGCCGGGGCGATCCTCAACCGGATTTCGAGCGACCGCCACCAAGCCCTTGTCGAAGCCGGATTCGTGCGCGCCGGCATTCCGGTCCTGGGAGCGCTGCGCAGCCGGCCGGCCATCGCGCTGCCCGAGCGCCATCTCGGTCTCGTCCAGGCCGAGGAGGATCCCGAGCTTGCCGCCCGGATCGCTGCGCTCGCCGACCTCGTCGAGCGCGAAGTGGATGTGGCAGCGGTCGAGGCGGTGGCGCAGCCCTGTGCCGTCGCCGGCCATATCGAGGGAAGCGACGGCCTGCCGCCCCCCGGACAGCGCATCGCCCTGGCGCGGGATGCCGCCTTCTCCTTCGTCTATCCGCATCTTGTTTCCGGGTGGCGGGCGGCCGGCGCCGAGATCGTGCCGTTCTCGCCGCTCGCCGACGAGCCTCCCGATCCCACCTGCGATGTCGTCTGGCTGCCGGGGGGTTATCCCGAGCTTCACGCCGGCAGGCTGGCTGCGGCGACGCGTTTCAAGGCGGGCCTCGCCGCCTTTGCCGCCTCAAATCCGGTCCATGGCGAGTGCGGCGGCTACATGGTGCTGGGGGCGGGGCTGGTCGATGCCGGGGGATACCGCCACGCCATGACCGGGCTGCTGGGGCTCGAGACCTCGTTCGCCGCCCGCAAGCTGCATCTGGGCTACCGGGTCGCGCGTCTTTTCCACCCCGTCCCGGGCCTTGTGGGGGTGTTGCGCGGCCACGAGTTCCATTATGCCAGCATCCTCGCCCAGCCGGATCCGCCGCTGGCCGAGGTGACCGACGCGTCAGGCCGCCCCGTCGCCGAGACCGGCGCGCGGCGCGGGCACGTCACCGGAACGTTCTTTCACATGATCGACGCCGTTTAAGGCATGAGCCAGATTTCTTCCCAGGGACGCGGCCACATCGCGCTGGTCGGCGCCGGGCCGGGTGATCCCGACCTTCTGACACTGCGGGCCTTGGCGCGTATTCGCGAGGCCGACGTCATCCTCTATGACGACCTCGCATCGGGGCCGGTGCTGGAGGCGGCGCGGCCGGACGCCGAGCTGATCCCGGTCGGCAAGCGCGCCGGCCGGCCGTCGCACAAGCAGGCCGACGTGACCAAGCAGATGATCGCCCACGCCGCGGCGGGCCGGCGGGTGGTGCGGCTGAAATCGGGCGACCCGACGCTGTTCGGCCGCGCCGACGAGGAGATCGCCGCCGCCCGCGACGCCGGCATTCCGCTGGAGATCGTGCCCGGCGTCACCAGCGCCACCGCGGCGGCGGCCCATGTTGGGGTGTCGCTGTCCAAGCGCATCGTGGCGCGGCGGGTGCAGATGGTCACCGGCCATGACGTCGATGCCCGCCTGCCGGACCTCGACATCGCCGCGCTCGCCGACCCCGAGGCCACCACCTGCGTCTTCATGGGCAAGGGCACGTTCGCCGAGCTGGTCGAGAGGCTCGTCGCCCACGGCATGGCCGCCGATACGCCGGCCGTGGTGGTGGAAAGCCTGGGAAGCCCCGCCATCGAGGTGATGCGCGGCTCGATCGTCGAGATTGCCGAGCGGCTCGCGGCGGCGCCACCCTCGGGGCCGTGCATGATTCTCTATGGGCGGGCCATGGCCGAGCCGGATGACAGTTCGCTCTCCGGCTAATCAGCTCGGACGAGCGATCGGCCGAGGGGCGCTTCACCCTCTCCCCTTGCGGGAGAGGGTGGCGAGGATGAGCGAAGCGAAATCCGAGCCGGGTGAGGGGGCTCTTCAAGCCGGCCTAGTTTTACCCCTCACCCACCTCGCGATCTTCAGGATCGCTCGGCACCCTCTCCCGCAAGGGGAGAGGGAAGAAAGAGGGCCGCGCCATGACAATCCTCGCTCCCGATGTGGTGGTGGCCGGCGGCGGCATTGCCGGGCTTTCGGCCGCCATCGCTGCCCGCCGGGCCGGGGCGTCGGTGCTGGTCGCCGAGGCGGCGCCGCAGGCGCTGCGCGGCGGCAACGCCCGCCATGCCCGTAATCTGCGCCTGATGCACGATGGCCCGACCGATCTGATGCCGGGCGCCTATGACGAGGCCGAGTTCCTGGCCGATCTGGAGCGCGTCACCGAAGGCGAGACCGACCGGGCGGTCGCGCTGCGGCTGATCCGGGCCAGCGCCGATATTCCCGCCTGGCTCGCCGGCTGCGGCGTCTCCTTCCAGCGGCCCGGCGGCTCGCTGCCGCCTTCGCGCAAGACCGCGTACTTCCTCGGCGGCGGCAAGGCGGTGGTCAACGCCCTTTATCAGGAGGCCGCGCGGCTCGGCGTGACGGTGTGGCACGAGGCCGAGCTGGTCGACCTGACGGCCGAGAGGGAACCTGCAATCGTGATTGCGTATGGCGGCGAGCCGTACACGCTGCGGCCCGGCGCGCTGGTGGCGGCAGCCGGCGGCCATCAGGCCGATCTCGACTGGCTGAGGCGCGATTTCGGGCCGGCGGCCGCGCGTTTCGCGATTCGCGGCACGCCGTTCGACACCGGCCGCGCGCTGCGGCTGCTGCTGGCGGCCGGCGCCCGCCCGGCCGGCGCGCCGGGGCGGGGCCATCTCGTGGCGGTGGATGCGCGCGGCCCCCGGTTCGACGGCGGTATCGTCACCCGCGTCGAGGCGATCCCGTTCGGGCTGGCGATCGACCGCGCGGGCAATAGGCTCGACGACGAAGCGGCCGATCCCGCCCGCACCCATTTCGCCAAATGGGGCCGGCTGCTCGCCGAGCGCGGCGACGCCGTCCTGATTCTCGACGCGGAGGGTGAACGGCGGGCGCCGGTGCCGGCGCTCGAACCGATCCGCGCCGCGACACTCGACGACCTCGCCGCCCGCCTCGGCCTCGATGCCGGGGCACTGAGGGCAGCCATGGCGGCGTTCAATGCCAAGGGCGGCGCGGCGCGCATCGCGACCCCGCCCTTTGCCGCCATCCCGATGTGCCCCGGACTGACCTTCACCCATTTCGGCGTCGAGGTGGACGAGACCATGCGGGTGCGGATGCCGGACGGAGAGGGGGCGGCAAACCTGTTCGCCGCCGGGGCGATCATGGCGGCGTCCGTGCTCGGGCGCGGCTATCTTGCCGGGCTGGGGCTCACCATCGCCATCGCCTCGGGACGGATCGCTGGCGAGGCGGCGGCGCAACACAGCCGGAGCCGGGATGCCCGAACCTGACACCGCGGCCGAGGCCCGCCGCATCCTGCGCATCTGCCAGGCCTGCATGTATTGCGAGGGCTTCTGCGCGGCGTTTCCGGCGCTCGGCCGGCTGCGCGACCTGTCGGAGGGCGATCTCGACCACCTCGCCAGCCTCTGCCACGGCTGCCGCGATTGTCATTTCGCCTGCCAGTACGCGGCCCCGCACGTCTTCGACGTCAATGTTCCCCGCACTTTGGCGCGGGTCCGGCAGGCAAGCTACGCCAAGCACGCGTGGCCGCGCCGGCTCGGCGGCCTGTTCCGCTCGAACGGCCGGGTGGTGGCGCTGGGCACGGCGGTGACGGTGCTGCTGGCGCTGGCGGCGACCCTGCTGCTGGTGCCGCATGAGGCGCTGTTCGCCGCGCACCGCGGGGAGGGGGCGTTCTACCAAGTGATTCCCTGGGCGGTGATGGCCGGTGCCGCGGCGGCGGCGCTCGCCTGGGCCTGCCTCGGGCTCACCGTGGCGACGGTCTCGTTCTGGCGGGCGATTTGCCCGGCCACCGTCTCCAAACGCGTCCTCGTGCGGGCGCTGCCGCGGGCGGCGGCCGACATCCTCACGCTGCGCAATCTGGCGGGCGGCGGCACCGGCTGCCGCGAGGCCGAGGGCGCGGGCTCCCAGCACCGGCGCGCGCTGCACCAGACCATGGTGGGGGGCCTCGGCCTGTGCGTCCTCGCCACCGTCACCGCCGGCCTCTATGGCCACGTGCTCGGCTGGCAGGCACCCTATCCCGTGCTCAGCCTGCCGGTGCTGTCCGGCCTCATTGGCGGCGTGCTGCTGACCGCCGGGGCCATCGGCCTGCTGCGGCTGAAGCGGCGGGCCGCGCCCGAGCCGCTGGCGCCGGAAACGCTGGGGGGCGAATCGGCGATGCTCGCGCTCCTCGCTGCGGTCGGTGCCACCGGCCTCATCGTGCTCGCCGTTCGCGACACCGCGGCCATGGGCGTGGCGCTGGCGCTGCATCTCGGGCTGGTGGTCGGCCTCCTCGTGGTGCTGCCCGCGAGCAAGATCGTCCATGCGCCGTTCCGCGCGGCGGCGCTGCTGCGCGATGCCATTGAGCGGCAGCGCGAAGCCGCGGAATTCCACCGCACCGACGAAAGGTAAGTTGCGTCCGGACCAAAGTCGCAAGACTTATTGCGAACTGACGGCCGCATTGCGGCCGATTAGTTTCACTTGCAATCGGCAGTGTGCCGGCGTCAGTTAGCGCGGACTCCGGCAATGCTGCCGTCGGCGGCAGGAAACGTCTCGACGACAAGAGCGACGCGACTGGCCGTGGGGACCACGAGAGGAAACTATCTATGGAAACGCAACTCGTCGGGCGGATAACATCCAATCCGACCTTTCAGGAACTCGTGTCGCGCAGGACCAGCTTCGCCTGGACGATGACTGCGCTGATGCTGATCATCTATTTCGGTTTCATTCTGCTGGTGGCATTTGCGAAGGGTTTCCTGGCCATGCGCATCGGCACCGGCGTCACGACCATCGGCATTCCGATCGGTCTCGGCGTCATCGTCTCGGCGTTCATCCTGACCGGGATTTATGTCCGCCGCGCCAATTCCCAGTTCGACGCGCTGACCCGCAAGATCATCGAGGAGACCAAGTGATGCGCCGCCTCGCAACGCTTCTCCTCGTTTCCGCCGCGGTGGCGCTGCCCGAACTGGCGCTTGCAGCCGGCGTGTCGGGCGAGGTCACCAAGCAGCCGACCAACTGGTCGGCCATCGGCATGTTCCTCGGCTTCGTGACGCTGACGCTCGGCATCACCTACTGGGCCGCCAAGCGCACCAAGTCGGCCGCCGCCTTCTATTCGGCTGGCGGCGGCATCACCGCCGGGCAGAACGGCCTCGCCATCGCCGGCGACTACATGTCGGCCGCCTCGTTCCTCGGGATCTCCGGCCTCGTCTACACCTCGGGCTATGACGGGCTGGTCTATTCGGTGGGCTGGCTGGTCGGCTGGCCGATCGTCACCTTCCTGATCGCGGAACAGCTTCGCAATCTCGGCAAGTACACCTTCGCCGACGTGGCGTCCTTCCGTCTCGGCCAGACGCCGATCCGCGTGCTCGCGGCCTGCGGCTCGCTGGTCACCGTGGCGTTCTACCTGATCGCCCAGATGGTCGGCGCCGGCAAGCTGATCCAGATCCTGTTCGGCATGGACTATCTCTACGCCGTTCTCATGGTCGGCGCGCTGATGGTCACCTACGTCACCTTCGGCGGCATGGTTGCCACCACCTGGGTGCAGATCATCAAGGCCTGCCTGCTGCTCGGCGGCGCCACCTTCATGGCGCTGATGGTGCTGCTCCACTTCGGCTTCAGCCCCGAGGCGCTGTTCGCCAAGGCGGTCGAGGTGCATCCCAAGCACGACGCGGTGATGGCCCCGGGCTCGCTGATCTCCGACCCGATCTCGGCGATCTCGCTCGGTGTGGCGCTGATGTTCGGCACCGCCGGCCTGCCGCACATCCTGATGCGCTTCTTCACCGTCGCCGACGCCAAGGCGGCCCGCAAATCGGTGTTCTACGCCACCGGCTTCATCGGCTACTTCTACATCCTCACCTTCATCATCGGCTTCGGCGCCATCACGCTGGTTTCGACCAATCCGCAGTTCCTCGATCCGACGATTCTCGCCGAGAAGGGTCCGATCGCGGCGATCATCGGCGGCTCGAACATGGCGGCGGTGCATCTGGCCAACGCGGTGGGCGGCAATATCTTCCTCGGCTTCATCGCCGCGGTCGCCTTCGCCACCATCCTGGCGGTGGTGTCGGGTCTGGCGCTTGCCGGCGCCTCGGCCATCTCCCACGACATCTATGCCTCGGTGGTCAAGAAGGGCCGCGCCAACGAGCAGGACGAGATCCGCGTCTCGAAGATCGCGACTGTCTTTCTCGGCATCCTGGCCGTGCTGCTCGGTATCGTCTTCGAACAGCAGAACGTCGCCTACATGGTGGGTCTCGCCTTCGCCATCGCCTGCTCGTGCAACTTCCCTGTGCTGGTGATGTCGATCTTCTGGAAGAACCTCACCACGATGGGGGCGCTGGTCGGCGGCTTCGTCGGCCTGATCTCCTCGGTGTCGCTGGTGGTGCTCGGCCCGACCGTCTGGGTGGGCGTGCTCGGCAACCCGAAGGGCTCGGCGCCGTTCCCCTACGACAACCCGGCGCTGTTCTCGATGAGCCTCGCCTTCTTCACCATCTGGCTGGTGTCGAAGATCGACCGCTCCAAGCGCGCGGCGGAGGACCGGGCGGCGTTCCCCGCCCAGTACGTCCGCTGCCAGACCGGCATCGGCGCCTCGCGGGCCGCGGCGCACTGATCACGTCAACACCGGCCGGGGCGGACATCCGCCCCGGCCTTTTTCCGGCCCCTTGGATGACCTGAATGCCCAAGGTCTTCGACCGTCACGCCCCGCCGTTCGACCGGCTGACCGAGCCGGAAATCGAGGAGGTGCGGGCTGCCCTCGACATCGGCTATTTCCGCGCCGGCGACGTGCTGCTCCATCGCGGCGCCCCGGCCGAAGCGCTCTACGTGGTGATCAAGGGCGCGGTCGAGGAACGCGACGCCAGCGAGGTGATCGACCTGCTCGGCCCCAAGCGCCTGTTCGACAGCCGCGCGCTGGTGCAGGGCGCCTGCGCCCATGATTTCGTCGCCGCCGAAGAGACGCTCGCCTACATCCTGCCGCGCGACAAGGCGCTCGATCTGATGCGTCGCAATCCGGCCTTCGCAGCGCATTTCTACCGCGAGACGTCGGACAAGCTGGAGGCATTCGCCAGCCGCTCCGAGAAGCGCGAGGTCGGCGCCCTGATGCGCGCCCACATCTCCGAACTGTCGCTCACGCCGGCGGTCGAGATCGATGGCGATCTCACGCTGGCCGACGCCGGACGGCTGATGAACGAGCGTCACGTCG
Source organism: Blastochloris tepida (assembly GCF_003966715.1). Lineage (NCBI taxonomy): Bacteria > Pseudomonadati > Pseudomonadota > Alphaproteobacteria > Hyphomicrobiales > Blastochloridaceae > Blastochloris > Blastochloris tepida. The sequence goes on along the minus strand of NZ_AP018907.1, from coordinate 1,573,972 downwards.
ATGCGGTGATCGTGCATGATCACGGCCAGACCGGCATCGCCACCGGCATGAGCCTTGCGAAGGCGGTGGTGCTCGACCGCAAGCCGCTCGAGACCCGCATCGGCGACGTCGCCCGCTACGACCTCGTCACCGTCAGTCCGCAGGATTTCGTGGCGACCGCGCTCGTCGCCATGACCCGCCACGCCAAGCGCCGCCTAGTGGTGCGCGAAGGCGAAACGTTCCTCGGCTTTCTGGAGGATCTTCACTTGCTGGGATTCATCGCCGGGTCGAGCCCCGTGGTGACGGGGCGTATCGAGCGGGCCTCTTCCGTCGCCGATCTGGCGCCGGCAGCCAGGGAAATTTCCGCGCAGGTGGAGCGCCTGCACCGCCAGGGCCTGAAGGTGCAGGCGATCGCCGAGGTCACCTCCGACCTCAACCGCCGCCTGATGCGGCGGCTGTTCGAGCTGACCGCGCCCGACTCGATCCGCCGTCACGGCTGCCTGATCGTGATGGGCTCGGAGGGCCGCGGCGAGCAGACGGTGCGGACCGACCAGGACAATGGCCTGATCCTGGCCGAGCCGGTGGACGCCGCCGACCTCGCGGCCTTCCGCCGCCGCTTCTCGGAGGCGCTGGCGAGCTTCGGCTTCCCGCCGTGTCCGGGCGGGGTGATGGTGTCCAACCCGGAATGGTCGCGCACCGTCGAGGAGTACGAATCCGATTTCCGGCGCTGGGCCGTGGTGCCCGAGGAGCGCTCCTTCCTCAATGTCGCGATCTTCTACGATGCGCAGGCGGTGGCCGGAAACGCGCGCCTGCTCGACCGCGCCAAGCAGACGCTGATCGACACGCTGAAGGGCGAGAAGGTGTGGCTCGGCCACTTCGCCCGCGCCATCGAGCAGTTCACCGTGCCGGTCGGCTTCTTCCGCTCGTTCATCACCGCCGAGGGCAGAAAGGGAGATGCGCTCGACGTCAAGAAGGGCGGCATCTTCCCCATCCTGCACGGCATCCGGGCGATCGCGCTCGAGCTCGGCCTGACCGAGACCTCGACCAGCCGCCGCATCGAGCTGGTCGCGGCCTGGGGGGTGTTCGACGCGGACTTCGCCAAGGAGCTGAACCAGGCCTTCCTGTTCCTGTCGGAGCTGAAGCTCGACGCCCAGCTCAAGGCGCAGAGCGGGCTCGGCGACGGGCTGGTGCGGCCGAACGAGATGTCGGCCATCGAGCGGGATCTGCTGCGCGATGCACTCTTCGCGGTGAAGCAGTTCCGCGAGATCGTCCGGCGCCATTTCAATCTTTCGGTGTTCTGAGCCGTGCCGTTCCGCCCGCTGGTGCGCCTGATCGACCGGTTGGCGATGACCGATCGCCGCTACGCCGTGCTGTTCGGCAAGGACACCAGCGGCGAGGCGGTGGCGATCGACTGCGAGACCACCGGGCTCGACCCGTGGCAGGACGAGATCATCGCGGTGGCGGCGATCCCGATCCGCGACGGGCGCATCCTCACCAGCGCGCGCTACGAGGCGCTGGTGCGTCCCACCGGTCCGGTGGCGGCGACCTCGATCAAGATCCACCAGCTCCGCGAGATGGACCTCGCCGCCGCCCGGCCGATCGAGGAGGTGCTGCCGGAGCTGATGACCTTCATCGGCCGGCGACCATTGGTGGGCTACTATCTCGAATTCGACGTGGCGATGCTGAACCGCTATCTGCTCAGCTTCGCCAATATCCACGTGCCGAACCCGCAGATCGAGGTCTCGCGCCTCTATTACGAGCGCAAGTTCGGCGATGCGCCGCCCGGCACCGAGATCGACCTGCGCTTCGCCACCATCGCCAAGGATCTCGGCATCCCCGACCTGCCGGCGCACGACGCCTTCAACGACGCGCTGGCGACGGCGATGATGTACGTGAAGCTCGTCGACTACCGCGCCCGCAACATCCGCATCTCCCGCATGCGCGACTTCGAGGCGGAGTGAGACAGTTTCCGGTTGATCTCTTCGGGATACCGGAAACGGTCACGGCGTGATCCACCAGACCAGCGCGCCGAGCAGCGCGGTCGAGGGTAGCGTCACCACCCAGGCGACGACGATGTTGCTGGCGACGCCCCAGCGCACGGCGGAGGTCCGCCGCGCCGCGCCGACCCCGACGATGGCGCCGGTGATGGTGTGAGTCGTCGAGACCGGCACGCCGAGCCACGTGGCCATGAACAGCGTCATGGCACCGCCGGTCTCGGCGCAGAATCCCTGCATCGGGGTGAGGCGGGTGATCTTCGAGCCCATCGTGTGGACGATGCGCCAGCCGCCGAACAGCGTGCCGAGCGCCATCGCCGCCTGACAGGTCAGCACCACCCACAGGGGCACATGGAATGTGCCGCCGAGATATCCCTGGGAGTAGAGCAGCACGGCGATGATGCCCATCGTCTTCTGGGCGTCGTTGCCGCCATGGCCGAGCGAGTAGAGCGACGCCGAGACGAACTGCAGCACGCGAAAGGTGCTGTCCACGGCATAGGGCGTGGCGCGGACGGCAAGCCACGACACCAGCAGCACCAGCAACATGGCGAGCAGGAAGCCGACCAGCGGCGACAGGACGATGGCAGCGATCGTCTTGCCGAGGCCGCTCCACACCGCGACGCCGAAGCCCCCCTTGGCCACGCCGGCCCCGACCAGGCCGCCGACCAGCGCATGCGAGCTCGACGACGGGATGCCGAGCCACCACGTGAACAGGTTCCAGCCTATGGCCGCCGCCAGCGCGCCGAAAATCACGCGCGGATCGACGATGGCCGGATCGATGATCCCGGTGCCGAGCGTCTGCGCCACGTGCAGGCCGAACACGGTGAAGGCGATGAAGTTGAAGAAGGCGGCCCACATCACGGCGTATTGCGGCCGCAGCACCCGCGTCGAGACGATCGTCGCGATCGAGTTCGCCGCGTCATGGAGACCATTGAGGAAGTCGAAGATCAGGGCGACGGCGACCAGGGCGATCAGCGCCGCAAAGGGAATGGCAGCATCCATGACCGGTTCGGCTCTCATACGGTTTCCGGTTGATCCCTTCGGGATGCCGGAAACGCTCTCGCCGAAAAATCCGTGGTTCGAAGAGGATTTTTCGGCGACCGGAATACGAAACGCCGGCCCAAAGGGCCGGATTCCGTATCAGACGTGCTCGATCACGATGCCGCTGATCTCGTCGGCGACGTCCTCGAAGCTGTCGACAACCTTCTCCAGCCGTCCATAGACTTCGCTGCCGATGATGTAGGCCATGGGGTCGGACGCGCCATACTTGCGGTAGAGCTGCTTCAGGCCCTCCTCGTGCAGCTCGTCGGAGCGGCCTTCGAGGCGCCTGATCTCCGCGGTCATCATGCTCATGCGCGAGGCCTGCGGGCCGATGGCGCGCAGCAGGGGCACCATGTCGACGGTGATCGCGGCCGCCTTGATGATGATGTCGCCCATCTCCCGCATCAGCGGATCGAACTCGCGCACCTCATAAAGCATGATCGTCCGGCCGGTCTGGTGCATCTGATCGATCGCATCGTCCATCGACTGGATCAGATCCTTGATGTCGCCGCGGTCGAACGGGGTGATGAAGCTGCGCCGGACCGCCAGCATGACATGGTTGGTCAATTCGTCCGCCGCCGCCTCGTGTACGGCGATCTCCTGGCAGTAGCGCGGGACGTCCTCTCCGCCTTCGAGCAGAGCGCGCACGGCCTCCGCACCGGCCATCAACACGCGCGACTGCTCCTCGAACAGGGGAAAGAAACGCTCCTCCTTGGGCATCAGCGCCCGAAAAATGCTGAGCATCACCTCATCCCAACTGCTCGCCACCGGTGGGTCGCTCTATACGCACTGCCTTGGTCCGCGGTCCATACGTTGATGCCAAGGCTTGTGTCGGCTCAATCGGCAAAGACATCCTCGTTCCCCGCCAGCTCGTGGAGGAGCTTGGCCAGCCCCGGCTCGTCGACCAGATCGGCCGCAGCCTTCAAATCGACCCAGCGGAAGCTGCGCTGGCCCTTCTCCGGCCAAGTGTCGAACTGGCTGTCGACGTCGAACCGGTAGACATCGACCTCCACGAGTTCGAACGAGTCGTGGAGGCGCTTCCACGCCTGATATCGGCCGATGCGCCCCTTGCGGACACAGCCGAGCAGGCCCGCTTCCTCGCGCGCCTCGTGCGCTGCCGCGATATGGTTCGGCACGCCCTTGATCGGCCAGCCCTTCGGAATGATCCAGCGCCGCGTCTCGCGCGAGGTCACGAGCAGAACCTCCAGACGGCCGTCGGAGGCCCGGCGAACCGGCAGCGCCGCGACTTGTGTGCTGAGCGCCCGGCGCTTCCGCTTTGACATGTCGATGCCACCCTGCGTCACACGGCGGCCGGTTTCAATGCGCAGGGCCCCTGAAATCCGGCAACGCATGCAGCCCACCGCACGTATAGGTAGTTGGACAGCTTATCTGCCGTCACCTGCAGCGTAGATTTCGGCGGAGGAAATATCGTCGCGTTCCGCCTCCAGGCGCGGATGCGGCGTGGGCCGGAGAGACTTGGGGCCGGAGAGACATGTCATGCTTTCGAAACGCGACCTTCTGAAAACTGCCGCAGCGGCAACGCTTCTGGCACAGGGACTGAGTTCGGGCATCACTTCGTCGCAATTGAGCGGGCGATTGCCGCCTATGCAAAGGACGGGTGCGAACCTGCGCTTTATGAGGCGCTGTCGCAGTTGGGTTTGAACCGGACGAGATTGCGGACCTCGCGGTCAACCCTGGCAAGCGTCCCGCGTGCGGCTATGCGACCGATCTCGCTGCGCTGATGGATGAGGAGAGGAAGCGAGGCGCCTGTTTAAGAGGAAGATGCTTTAATTGCGAAAATTTCGATGGGAGATTCTGTTTCATCTTGATCAACGAGCAGTTCCCACTCTGAAAAACACCAGCAAATCTCTGATGGAAACTCTAGGCTAAAGCTCGGAATTCTAATAAATTTTTCATTAAATCCAGTTTTACAGCACAAATACATATCATTTTTGGAGATATATATAGCTCAAATAATAGGTTCACACTGCCTTGCTATGCTTCGGTGATTGACGCGAATGATTATACCGGAACCAAATGAGGTAACAATTCTAGAGTTTGAATTGTCTAAATTTTTTATTGTTGGATAATTTCCGTTAAGCGCGATTATGGGAATACTTTGAGACGCAAAACTAGGATCGCCCGCAATCAAACATAAAATTATCTCACCGTTGTTCTGCAAATAGACCACTTCTCCAAGGGTGCATTCGTTGATGTCTTTGGTCACCAAACCCGGAGTCAATTTCATGGGTAGCCTCCTACAATCTAGGGATGTTACCCACGAAAGGAGGTTGCGAGCAAGCTCCTCCGGTCGCCGGGAAGCCTATCGGCCGGGCTTCTGCTCGACCTTAGCTTTTGAATAACCCGGAACGACCCTGGACAGCATTTTCGGAAACGTGGCCCAAAACGTGCCCCCGGCGGCCGAAAATTGAAATATCTATCGTTTTCAATAATTTATGGCGGACGGGGTGGGATTCGAACCCACGAGAGGCTTGCACCTCTGGCGGTTTTCAAGACCGCTGCCTTCAACCGCTCGGCCACCCGTCCCGCGCCGACAATTGGTCCAGGCCGCCCCGCAAGGCAAGTCCGGACTGCACCTTTGTGCGACATTCGGGCTCGATGACCGGCGCCTTGTCGTCCGGCCGCCAATCCGGCCGCCAATAATCCTGCGGCGATCCCGCCACACGCCTGGGGATGTGTGCGGGCGAGGCGCGGTCGGCTATGTTGCGGCGCAACACGAAGGCAGGACGGAACGCTGCATGGCCGAGACGATCGATCCGGTTCGGGTGCGCCACCGCGACCTTGAACGCTACGCCAACTGCGCGCTGAGCATCGGCCGCACCCTGATGGAGTGCGGGACACGGGTGAAGGTGGTGCACGATGGGGCGGCGATGGTGGCCCGCGGACTCGGCGTCGAGACGGTCGGCCTGCGCTCCGGCTATGCCTCGCTCGAGATCACCGTCGGCCACGGCGCCAACACCATCACCCGCATGATGCCGGTCGGCCGCCATGGCGTGAACCAGCGGCTCGATCTCGCGGTGCGGCGGCTGGCGGCGAAAGCCGCGGCCGGCGGCATGATGGTCGATCAGATCAATGCCGAGCTGGCCCATCTCGTGGCGACGACGCCGCGCCATCCCGCCTGGTTCGTGGCGCTGGCCACCGGCATCGCCTGCGCCGCCTTCGGCCGCCTGCTGGGGGTCGACTGGCCGGCGGTGCTGCCGATCCTGTTCGCCGGCACGGTGGGGCAGGGGGTGCGGCACGTGCTGCTGGCCCGCAACATGAACTTCTTCGTGGTCACCGCCATCATCGCCTTTCTGGCGGCGAGCCTCGGCGGCATCGGCGCGCGCCTGAACGGCAGCATCACCATCGACATGGCGATGATGGCCTCGATCCTGCTGCTGGTGCCGGGCGTGCCGGCCACCAATGCCCAAGCCGACATCATGGACGGGTTTCCCACCGTCGGCAGCGCGCGGGTGGTGTGGGTGGTCATGGTGATGGTGTTCGCCACCACCGGGATGGCCCTGGCCCAGACGCTGCTCGGCCAATCGCTGCTGGGGATCACGCGATGAGTGCGGACGTCATCCTGCAGGCGCTGCCGCACCTCGGCCATCAGGCGCTGTTCGGCGCCGTCGCCGCCGCCGGGTTCGGCGTGCTGTTCAATTTCGGCCCGGCGATGCTGATCTGGTGCGGGGTTGCCGGCGCCTTCGCCCTGGCCGTGCGGACCGCCGGTCAGGATCTCGGCTGGGCGCTGGAGGCGGCCTCGTTCGCCGCGGCCCTGGCCACCAGCTGCAGCGCCATCCTGGTCCGACGCTGGCTCGGCGCGGCCGCCGGCGCGGTCGCGCTCGCCGGCTGCATCCCCATGGTGCCGGGCGCGTTCTTCGGCCACGCGCTGCTCGGCTTCTACGCCGTCACCACCGTCGAGCCCAGCGAAGCCGTCGCCCCGGTCATCGATGCCCTGCAGTATATGCTGCGGGTCGGCTTCACATTGGGCGCGATCGGCGCCGGTCTCGCGATCCCGACGCATCTGATCCGCAATCCCGATTACTGATCGCAACCCATGGAAGATTGCGCACGCAGATGCTCGCCTGCGTAGAGGCGCCGGACTACGCTCCGTTTACCATAATGATCGACGCCCCATTTTCGTCGAATTCAACCGATGTGGTCGTGGTAGCGTTAATCGACTGGGATTCCGGCCACGGCCGGGCAAGGGGCGTTTGATGGGAAAGCCTTTGGCGGCAGGCTGCCGTATCGCGACGATTGCCGCAGCCGCGACGCTTCTGGCGGCGTGTTCGCTTCAGGAGCGGCTGGCGAGCCGGATCGATCCGAAATACGGCGTTTCGGCCAGCCCGAAAGTCATTGCCGACGGCCAGCCGATTCCCAAGGGCGGCGGCACATACCGCACCGGCAAGGCCTACACGATCGCCGGCAAGACCTATGTGCCGCTGCAGAAGCCCGAGGGCTTCCGCCAGGAGGGCATCGCCTCCTGGTACGGCGACGACTTCCACGGCCGCCTCACCGCCAATGGCGAGGTCTACGACATGCACTCGGTCTCCGCGGCGCACCCGACGCTGCCGATTCCGAGCTATGCCCGCGTCACCAACCTCGCCAACCGCCGCTCGATCGTCGTGCGCATCAACGACCGCGGCCCCTTCCACGACAACCGCGTCATCGATCTGTCGGTGAAGACCGCCCAGGCGCTGGATTTCCACCGCAACGGCGTGGCCAAGGTGCGTGTCGAATATGTCGGGCCGGCCTCGCTCGACGGCAGCGACGACAAGGTGCTGCTGGCGACGCTGCGCACCGATGGCCAGCCGGCCCCGGCGCCGAGCCCGGTGATGGTCGCCTCCGCCAAGCCGATCTTCTCGGCCTCCGCCTCGTCCTCGTCGTCAGGCAGCGTGATCCGCGGCCCGGTGCCGGTGCCGCCGGACCGGCCGTTCGACTTCGGCTCGGGAGAGCATCCGTTGGCCTCGGCGAGCCTGCGCGCCACCGGCCGGCCGATGGCCGCGGCCCCGGTGACGGCCGCCGCCTACACCGGTCCCGAACCCGCCGCCGGCGGCGGCGCGGCGACGAGCGGCTTCGGGCTCTACTGACCGCGACGGCCCATCGGTTCGGCTGATCCTGGCGACATTCGCATTGCTCCGGTGGCGTCCGCCTTGGTAAATGATCGCCGGAGCATGAAGGGATATGTGGCGATGGCGGCGCACATCACCCCTGGCTTTATCAGATACAGTATCGGCTTGATCCGGACGCTTCTTCTCATCGCAGCGGTGCTGGTGGGCGCGCGCGCGGCGAGCGCGGACACCTATCAGACCAGCGTGCCGCACGCGATCCTTGTCGATTACGACTCCGGCAGCGTGCTGTTCGAGAAGGCGGCCGACGTGCCGGCGCCGCCGGCCAGCCTCACCAAGATGATGACGATGGCCGTGGTGTTCCAGGCCCTCAAGGACGGCAAGATCGGCATCGACGACGAGTTCATGATCTCCGAGCACGCATGGCGCCACGGCGGCGCCCCCTCGGGCGGGTCCGCGATGTTCGCCGAGCTCAACAGCCGGGTGAAACTGTCCGATCTCATGCGCGGCGTCATCGTGCAGTCGGGCAATGACGCGGCTATCGCCATTGCCGAAGGGCTGATGGGCAACGAGCCGTCCTTTGCCCAGTTGATGACGCAGCGCGCCAAGGAAATCGGGCTGACCAGCGCCAACTTCCGCAATCCGACTGGCTATCACGATCCCGACCAGAAGATCTCGGCGCGGGATATCTCCAAGCTCGCAACCTACATCATCCAAAATTTCCCGGAATATTACCCGATCTATGGCGAGCCGGATTTCAAGTGGAATAATATCTACCAACGCAACCGCAACCCACTGCTGGCGATGGGCATCGGCGCCGACGGACTGAAGACCGGCTACGTCAAGGAGGGCGGCTACAATCTGGCCGGCTCGGCCGTGCAGAACGGCCAGCGGCTGATCGTGGTGGTGATGGGCGCCAAGAGCGAGAAGGAGCGCGGCGACGAGGCCCGCAAGCTGCTCGACTGGGGCTTCCGCAATTTCGAGTCGCGCCTGCTGTTCGATACGGGCGCGGCGATCGCCGAGGCCCGCGTGTTCGGCGGCGCGCAGAGCCGCGTCAAGCTCGCCGCCGAGGGGCCGGTGCGGATCCTGGTGCCACGCGGTTCCACCGAGAAGATCACCGCCCGTGTGGTCTATCAGGGGCCGGTGCGCGCGCCGGTCGCCACGGGAACGCCGATCGGCCGGTTGCGGGTCATGCGCGGCGAAATCCTCGCGGTCGAGGTGCCGCTGCACGCCGGCGAGGACGTGGGGCAGGGCGATCTCACCCAGCGCGCGCTCGATGGCGCACAGGAGCTGGTGATCGACCTCGTCAAGGCCGGCGCGGCGAAGCTGAAGGCCGGAGCGCTCAAGCCGTGACCGATACGTCCGGGTTTCGCCGCGGTCGCTTCATCACGTTCGAGGGCGGCGAGGGGGCCGGAAAGTCGACCCAGCTCGCCCGGCTGGCCGACCGGCTAATGGAGTCAGGCTACGGCATCCTGACCACGCGCGAGCCCGGCGGCTCGCCGGGTGCCGAGGCCATCCGCCATGTGTTGCTGTCGGGCGCGGCCAAGCCGCTGGGCACGGCCGCCGAGGCCATCCTGTTCGGCGCGGCGCGGGCGGATCACGTCGCCAGCGCGATCGAACCGGCGCTCGCCAGCGGCAAATGGGTGCTGTGCGACCGGTTCATCGATTCCACCCGCGTCTATCAGGGCGCGCTCGGCGAGGTCGATCCAAGGCTGATCCGGGCGCTGGAGCGGGTGAGCGTCGGCGCCATTCGGCCCGATCTGACCCTGGTGCTCGACGTGCCGGCCGAGCTTGGGCTTGCCCGCGCCCAAGACCGCTCGGGCGCCCAAGGCCGTTCGGGCGCGGCGGACCGGTTCGAGAGCGAGGACATGACGTTCCACCGCACGCTGCGCGAGGCCTATCGCCAGCTTGCCGAGCGCGAGCCGAACCGCTGCATCCTCATCGACGCCAGCCGCAAGGCCGACGAGGTCGCAGCCGCGATCTGGCAGGCGGTCACCTCGCGCCTGATCGTGCCCGACATGCTCGCCCAGGCGCGCGAGGTGCTGGGGTGAAGGACGCTCCCGAGGAGGGCGACCGCGTCGCCGGCGCGCCGCACCCGCGCACCAACCGGCGGCTGATCGGCCAGGACGCCGCCGAGGCGGCGATGCTGGAGGCATGGCGCGGCGGCCAGATGCACCACGCCTGGCTGATCGGCGGGCCGGAGGGCATCGGCAAGGCGACGTTCGCCTACAGGGTTGCGCGCTTCATGCTGGCGGGCGGCGATCCCGCCGCTGAAACCCTCGACGTGCCGGTCGACCATCCCGCAGTCAAGCGCATCGCGGCGCAGTCGAATTCCGACCTGTTCGTGCTGCGCCGCGCCATCACGCCCGAGCGCATCACGCTGCCGAGCGTCATTCCTGTCGAGGAGGTGCGCAAGACGGTGGGCTTTCTCGGCTCCACCGCGGCATCGGGCGGCTGGCGGGTGGTGATCGTCGACTCGCTCGACGAGCTGAACACCGCCGGCGCCAACGCGCTGCTGAAGAGCCTGGAGGAGCCGCCGTCGCGGGTGCTGTTCCTGCTCATCGCCCACCGGCCGGGACGGGTGCTCGCCACCATCCGTTCGCGCTGCCGCAAGCTGATGCTGCGCCCGCTCGGCGAGGCCGAGCTCGCGCAGGTGCTCACCGAGGTGGTCGGGCTCGATGCAACGACGCCGAACCTTGCCGAAGCCATCGCCGCATCCGGCGGCTCGGTGCGGCGGGCGCTGGCGCTGCTCGATCCCGAGCAGGCGGCGGTGCAGGCCGCGACCCGCGCCGTGCTGGCGAGACTGCCGGCGATCGACGGCACCGCGCTGCACGCCCTGGCCGACCGGCTGGCGGCCGGCGGGGAGGCGGCGTTCACCGCCTTCATCGAGACGGTGGAGGATTATCTGGCGGCGCCGCTCGCTGCGCCGCAGCAGGCCGGCGCCGCGCGCCTTGCGGCCCATGCCGAGGTATGGGACAAGCTCGCCCGCGCGGCAGCCGAAACCGACGCATTCAACCTCGACCGCAAGCCGTTCGTGTTCTCGGTCGTTGCGTCCCTGGCCGAGGCCGCGCGCCGCTGACACGAGGGCCGAATGAAGGGCCGTTACTATATCACCACCGCCATCGCCTATCCCAATGGCGTGCCGCACATCGGCCACGCCTATGAGGCGATCGCCACCGACGCCATCGCCCGCTTCCAGCGGCTCGACGGCTACGACGTGCTGTTCCTCACCGGGACCGACGAGCACGGCATCAAGATGCTGCAGACCGCCCAGCGCGAGGGGCTGACCCCGGCCGAGCTGGTGGCGCGCAACGTGCCGCGGTTCCAGGCGATGGTCGAGCGGTTCGACATCTCCAACGACGATTTCATCCGCACCACCGAGGCGCGCCACAAGCAGGCTTGCACCGAGCTGTGGCAGCGCATGGCGGCGGCTGGCGACATCTATCTGTCGAAATATTCCGGCTGGTACTCGGTGCGCGACGAAGCCTACTACGCGGAGGAGGAGACCACCGTCCGCGAGGATGGCGTGCGCATCGGCCCGCAGGGCACGCCGGTGGAATGGACCGAGGAGGAAAGCTATTTCTTCCGCCTGTCCAAGTACACCGAGCCGCTGCTGAACTATTACAACGAACACCCGGACTTCATCCTGCCAGAGGCGCGCCGCAACGAGGTGGTGAGCTTCGTCAAGGGTGGGCTGCAGGACCTCTCGATCTCGCGCACCACCTTCGACTGGGGCATTCCGGTGCCGGGCGATCCCGACCACATCATGTATGTGTGGGTGGACGCGCTGAACAACTACGTCACGGCGACCGGGCTGCTCAATGGCGGCGGCCCGCGCGAAGCCTATTGGCCGGCCGATCTCCACGTCATCGGCAAGGACATCACCCGCTTCCACGCCGTCTATTGGCCGGCCTTCCTGATGTCGGCGGGGCTGCCGGTCCCTAAGCGCGTGTTCGGCCACGGCTTCCTGTTCAACAAGGGCGAGAAGATGTCGAAGTCGGTCGGCAATGTCGTCGACCCGTTCGCGCTCGCCGACGCCTACGGCGTCGATGCCGTCCGCTACTTCTTCCTGCGCGAGGTGCCGTTCGGCCAGGACGGCTCCTACACGCCCGAAGCCATCGTCAACCGCACCAATGCCGACCTCGCCAACGACCTCGGCAATCTGGCGCAGCGCTCGCTGTCGTTCGTCGCCAAGAACTGCGAGGGCAGGGTGCCGGCGCCGGGTGCGTTCTCGGAGGCCGACGCAACGCTGCTCGCCGCGGCCGATGCGATGATCGAGGCGGCGCGCGAGGCGATGAAGACCCAGCAGATCCACACGGTGCTCGCCACGGTGTGGGCGGTGGTTGCCGACGCCAACCGCTATTTCGCCGGCGAGGCGCCGTGGGCGCTGAAGAAGACCGATCCCGAACGCATGGGAACGGTGCTCTATGTCACCGCCGAGGTGATCCGGCAGGTGGCGATCATGGCCCAGCCGTTCGTGCCGCGCGGCGCGGCGAAGCTGCTCGACCTCGTCGGCGTCGCGGCCGACGCCAGAGGCTTCGACCGGCTTGGCCCTGCCGGCCGGCTGACGCCGGGTGCCGCGCTGCCGGCGCCTGAGCCGGTGTTTCCGCGTTATGTCGAGCCGGACGCACCGGCAAAGGGCACCTGATACGGTTTCCGGCTGATCAAGCCGGAGAACCGTATTCCGATCGCCGAAAAATCCCTTCCAACTCAAGGATTTTTCGGCGAGGACGTTTCCGGTATCCCGAAGGGATCAACCGGAAACCGTATGAGGCATGAACGCTGCATGCTGATCGACAGCCACTGCCATCTCGACTTCCCCGACCTCGCCGCCGAGGCCGACGCCGTGGTAGCGCGGGCGCGGGCGGCCGGGGTCGGGCGGATGGTGACGATCTCGACCCGCGTGCACCGTTTCGCCGAGGTGCTGGCGATCGCCGAGCGATTCCCCGACGTGTTCTGCTCGGTCGGCACCCACTGCCACCACGCCGCCGAGGAGGAGGACGTCACCACCGACGACCTCGTGCGGCTCGCCCGGCACCCCAAGGTGGTCGCCATCGGCGAGGCCGGGCTCGACTATCACTACGACTTCTCGCCGCGCGACGTGCAGGAGGCGAGCTTCCGCCGCCACATCGCCGCCGCCCGCATCACCGGCCTGCCGCTGGTGATCCATGCCCGCGAGGCGGACGAGGACACGGCCCGCATCCTGGAGGAGGAGATGGGGCAGGGGCCCTTCCCGGCCCTGCTGCACTGCTTCACCGGCAGCGCCGAACTGGCGCGCCGCACGGTGGCCCTCGGCCACTACGTCTCGTTCTCGGGCGTGCTGACCTTCAAGAAGACCGAGGAATTGCGCAAGATAGCCGCCGAACTGCCGGCCGAGCGCATCCTGATCGAGACCGATGCGCCGTATCTGGCGCCGGGCAGGTGGCGCGGCAAACGCAATGAACCGGCCTATATCGTCGAGACGGCACGCGTGCTGGCGGAGGTGCGGGGGCTGTCGCCGGCCGCGGTGGCCGACCTGACGACGGAGAATTTCTTCCAGCTTTTCAAGAAGGTGCCCAGAGACCTTCAAGTCCCGGAGCTTCGGGTGCCCGCATGACGCTGGTGGCGACGATCCTCGGCTGCGGCTCCTCGGGCGGTGTCCCGCGCGTCGGGTCCGGCTGGGGTCGTTGCGATCCCGCCGAGCCGAAGAACCGCCGCCGCCGCTGCGCCATGCTGCTGCAGCGCCTCGGGCCGGACGGCACCACCACCGTGCTGATCGACGCCGGACCCGATCTGCGCGAGCAGCTTCTCGATGCCGGCGTGACCCATCTCGACGGCGTGCTGATCACCCACGAGCACGCCGACCATACCCACGGCATCGACGATCTGCGGCCGCTGGTGATCCATCAGCGGCGCCGCATCGACGTCTATTTGGACGCCGAGACCTCGGCGGCGATGCGCGCGCGCTTCGGCTATTGCTTCGCCACGCCGCCCGGCAGCGAATACCCGCCGATCCTGACCGAGCACCGCATCCATGCCGACGAGCCGGTCACCATCGCCGGCGCCGGCGGGCCGATCACCGCGCTGCCGTTCCGGCTGGTGCATGGCGGCATCGAGGCGCTGGGCTTCCGCATCGGCGATCTGGCCTACAGCGCCGACGTGAGCAAGATCCCGCCCGAAAGCATGGGCGCGCTCGACGACCTCGGCACCTGGATCGTCGACTCGCTGCGCGAGGCGCCGCACCCGAGCCATTTCTCGCTGACCGACGCGCTGGGCTGGATCGAGCGCATCCAGCCGCGCCGGGCCATCCTGACCAATCTGCACACCGATCTGGACTTCCAGGACTTGGCGCGGCGGCTGCCGGAGGGCGTCGAGCCGGCCTTCGACGGCCTGCGCATCGAGATCCGCCCGTGACGCAGGCGCTGCAGGATCGCGCCGCCGCCGGGCCAGAACATTGAATGGCCGCGAAACCCGAGACCGCGCGGCACCGAAACCTAGCGCTGCCGGAGCCCAGCCAGAGCGAGCCCACAGCCGATCCGAACTCACAAGCCAAATCCCCAAACCAAGCCCAATCCAGACCCCCCAAACCGCTGGCACACAATGATGTTCCATAATATTCCTTATGCGAATCGGACAATCCGGGTCGTCATGTCACCGGGACACCGATCTGTCAGCGACCATCAGGCCCTCCACCGCGACCGCCGGACCTCCAGCCGGATCGCGCTCGCAGCCGGAGCCGTCGCATGAGCCAGCGTCCCGAGCCGTCCCGCGACATCGCCCGGCTACTGGACCTGATGGCGATGCTGCGCACGCCGGGCACTGGTTGTCCCTGGGATCTCGACCAGGACTTCGCGACGATCGCGCCCTATACGATCGAGGAAGCCTATGAGGTGGCCGATGCCATCGCTCGCGGCGACCTCGTCGACCTCAATGACGAGCTGGGCGACCTGCTGCTGCAGGTGGTGTTTCACGCCCGCATGGCCGAGGAGATCGGCCGGTTCGATTTCGGCGACGTGGTCCAGGCCATCACCGCCAAGCTGATCCGCCGACATCCGCACGTGTTCGGCGATGCAGGCGACCTCGATCCCGAGGCCGTGAAGGCGCTGTGGGCGACGATCAAGGCCGGGGAGAAGGCGGAGAAGGCCCGCGCGCACGCGGCCGCCGGCCGCACGACCGAGGCGCCAACCAGCGCGCTCGACGGTGTTCCCCTCGCCCTCCCCGCCCTCACCCGCGCCCTCAAGCTGCAGGAGAAGGCCGGCCGGGTGGGGTTCGATTGGGGCGCGGTCGCTCCGGTCCTCGCCAAGATCAAGGAGGAGATCGCCGAGATGGAGGCGGAGATCGTCGCGGGCGACCGCGACGCCGCTGCCGGCGAGATCGGCGACGTGCTGTTCGCCATGGTCAATCTGGCGCGCCATCTCGGCGTCGATCCCGAGGATGCGTTGCGCCGCACCAACCACAAATTCACCCGCCGCTTCCACGCCATCGAGGCAGCGCTTGCGCGCGAGGGCCGCACGCCCGAGCAATCCGACCTGGCCGAGATGGACGCCCTGTGGAACGCCGCCAAACAGGCGGAATCGCGGGAATGAGCCAGGCTCGGCTCCTTCAGGGCTCGGCTCCCATCATGCCGGAAACGAACGGCACGGCGCCATGTCATGCGAACGTCGCACTTTATGGCGAGTAGCATCTCGGACACTCTTCGCCGCTGAAATCGACGATTTCACGAGTGGCGAACCTCGTTGCGGGCGACGCGGGCCATCACGGCCGGCCGGGCGCGCTTGGGGGGATCGGGAGGAGACGCGGTCATGAACGTATTCCGGAGACAGACTCTGTGAACCTAAAGCGACCGTCGATCATCCGCAATCGCAGCCTCGCCGCGGGTCTCATCGCTCTGCTGCTGGTTGCCGGTCTCGCTCCGGTGGCCGGCGAGCCGGACGACCTCGCGCTGGCGATGAACGAACAGGTGCTGGCCGACCGCCGGATCGCCGCCGAATATGTCCGCACCGGCAACAACAGCCTCGCCGCGGTGACGTTGCAGCGGCTGTCGAAGACGCTGGCCGGCAGCGCGCACGCCGACCTCGCGGCCGCCGCGCTGAAGGCCGCCGAGCGGGGCGATGCGACCGCAGCCTCGGAGCGTCTCGAAGAGCTCGCCGAGGCGCTGGCCGAGGACCGCCATGCCGGCGACCAGCGGGTGTTCGCCGACTGCATTCGCGAGGCGAAGAAGGTCTACGATCCGCTCGACGCCTACCGCATCGAGAAGCCGGACCTGAAGGTCTCGACCACCGCCGTGGCGATTTCAGCTGCCGCCGCCAGCGCCAGCGCCGCGCTGGAGCGTTGCGAGGCCGAGGCCGGGCCGACCGTGGCCAACAATCCGGATTTCAAGCGGATCGTCGCCGGTGCTCGGCGCGCGCTGGAGCAGGTCGCCACCGCCGTCGACGCCGAGGACGCCGATCAGCTCCCCGGTCTTCTGACCGATCTGCGCGCCTATATGGACCTGCTGCTGTTCCACTACGGCTGACGATGACGCCTCAGCCGGTTCAGCCCGGCACCGCCGGGCCTGCTCCCGCGCCGGTCGTGGCGATGGCGTGGGCGATCTCCTCAATGTCAGCCCGGGTGAGTTCGAGCGTTGCGGCATCGAACCAGCCATCGACCTGCTCCGGGCTGCGGGCGCCGACGATGGCGCCGGTGACCCCCGGCCAGATCAGCGTCCAGGCCACCGCCACGGTGGCGACCGTGGTGCCCCGCCGCGCCGCGATCGGCTCCAGGGCCGCAGCAAGCCTGAGATTGCGGTCGAGCCTGTCGCCCGAGAAGTCCGAGGCGCGCGAACGCCAGTCGCTGGCCGGCAGATCCCTGGCGCGCTCGTGGGTGAAATGGCCGGTGAGCAGGCCCGACTGCATCGGGCTGTAGACGATCACCCCGGTGCCGTGCGCCTCGCACCACGGAAGTTCCGTCGCCCCCACCTCGCGGCGGATGGCGGAGAATGGCGGCTGCAGGCTGTCGACATGGCCGAGATGTTCGCACACCCGAAGCTGCTCGGTGGTGTGGTTGGACAGCCCCACCGCGCGGACCTTGCCCTCGGCCTTGAGGTCGAGCAGCGTCTGCCAATAGGCCTCCAGCGGCGTGCCGTCGCCGGCCGGCCAATGCATCTGGTAAAGGTCGATGCGCTCGACGCCGAGCCGCCTCAGCGAGGCCTCGACCTCCCGCCGGATGCTCTGCGGTGCGCCGACGCGCGAGGGCATTTTCGTCCGGTCGGCATCGGACCAGACCAGGCCGCATTTGGTGAAGACGTAGGGTCGCTCGTCGAACGGGATTTCGGCCAGCGCCGCCCGCACGATCTCCTCGGAATGGCCGAGCCCGTAGACGGCGGCAGTGTCGATCCAGTTGAGGCCGCGGTCGACGGCGTGGCGAATGGCGGCGATCGAGGCGCGGTCGTCCTGGGCGCCCCACCCCGCGGCCCAGTCGCCGCCGCCGATCGCCCAGGCGCCGAACCCGACGCGGGTGATGTACATGTCGGTGCGGCCCAGCCGACGGGTGGGCAGCGTGATGGCCGGCAAGTCTGATCGGGTCATGAACCTCTCCTTGCCAATTGAAATGGACCACGCCCCGGGTATTTCAAATTTCCGATCTTGAGCGCAGCCGCTCAGCGCCCGTGAAATCGGACCATGATACCGTCAATGGTGCGCGCAACATTCGGGCCCTCTTGAAGTTTTGCAATGCTCTTGCCATTTCGGGGCCGATCAATTCGAGCGGGACCAGACCTGCCCTTATGGAACTTGCCATTACGCAACTGCGATGACGGAACCTGCCATGACCGATCCTGTCACGACCACTGAGACCCCCTCTGAAACGTCCAAGCCCGAAGCGGCTCCCGGCGAGAGCCGCGCCTTCGCCGCCAACGTCGCGCGCCTGCTGCACATGATGGTGCATTCGGTCTATTCGGACCGCGACGTGTTTCTGCGCGAGCTGATCTCGAATGCAGCCGACGCCTGCGAGCGGCTGCGCTACGAGGCGATCGCCAATCCCGGCCTGCTCGGCGACGATCCCAAGCCGCGCATCACGCTCGCCATCGATGCCGATGCGCACCGCCTCACGCTCGAGGACAACGGCATCGGCATGAGCAGGGCCGAGCTGATCCAGGCGCTCGGCACCATCGCCCATTCCGGCACCAAGGCGTTCCTGGAGCGGCTCGACGCCGCCCAGGGCGATACCACCAATCTGATCGGCCAGTTCGGCGTCGGCTTCTATTCGGCCTTCATGGTGGCGGACAAGGTGGACGTCATCTCGCGCCGCGCCGGCAGCGACGAGGCGTGGCAGTGGTCCTCCGACGGCAAGGGCACCTTCACGGTGACTCCGGTCGAGCTTGCGGAGGCCCCTGCCCGCGGCACCCGCGTGGTGCTGCATCTGATGGAGGACGCCAAGCCCTACACCGAGCGCTTCAGGCTCCAGCGCATCATCAAGGACCAGTCCGGCCACGTGCCGGTGCCGATCACGCTGATCGACAAGCCCGGCGGCGAGGCGTCTGAGGTGACTGACGGCGCGGCGCTGTGGACCAAGCCGAAGTCCGAGATCACCGCCGACGAATACACCGACTTCTACCGCAGCGCCGCCGGCCAGTTCGATACGCCCGCGCTCACCATCCATGTCCATGCCGAGGGCCGGCAGGAATATTCGCTGCTCGCCTTCGTGCCCTCGGTGAAGCCGTTCGACCTCTCCGACCCCGAGCGCAAGGGCCGGCTCAAGCTCTATGTGAAGCGTGTCTTCATCACTGACGATGCCGAGATCCTGCCGCGCTATCTGCGCTTCGTCCGCGGCCTCGTCGATTCCGCCGACCTGCCGCTCAACGTCTCGCGCGAGATGATCCAGGAGAGCCCGGTGCTCGCGGCGATCCGCAAGAGCGTCACCGGGCGGGTGCTGAGCGTGCTGGAGAAGCTCGCCGGCCGCGACGGGACGGCCTATGCGGACGTGTGGGCCAATTTCGGCGCGGTGCTGAAGGAAGGGCTGTGCGAGGATTTCGAGCGCCGCGAAACGCTGCTCGGCCTCGCCCGCTTCAAGACCACCGCCTCGGGCGACGACTGGCGCAGCCTCAAGGACTATGCCGGCGCGCTGCGCGAGAACCAGACGGCGATCTATTACATCGCCGGTGACGACGCCGCGCGCCTCGCCGCCTCGCCGCACCTCGAAGGCTTCCGCGCCCGCGGCATCGAGGTGCTGCTGCTCGACGATCCCGTCGACTCGTTCTGGGTGACGCTCGGCCCGGATTTCGAGGGCAAGCCGTTCCGGTCGGTGACGCAGGGCGCGGCCGACCTCGCGGCGATCCCGCTGCTCGATGCCTCAACCCCGGCGGCGCCCGAGGTTCCGCCCGCGGTGGCCGACTTCCTCGCCTTCATCAAGACCTCGCTTGGCGACGATGTCGCGGACGTGCGCGCCTCCGACCGCCTCACCGACTCGGCGGTGTGCATCGTCGCCTCCGAGGCCGGGCCCGACCGCCAGCTTGAGAAGATCCTGGCCAGCGCCGGCCGGCTCGGCACCGCCGCCAAGCCGATCCTGGAGGTCAATCCGCGCCACGAGCGGATCGTGCGCCTCGCCGGCCTCGGCGAACAGGAGCAGTCGCTGCGCGAGGATGTCGCGCATCTGCTGCTGGACGAGGCCCGCATTCTCGACGGCGACCGGCCGCGCGATCCCAGGACCTATGTCGAGCGGCTGGGACGGCTCATCGGCCGCGGGCTTCCCGCCGCAGGCTGAACGCGAGACGTGAACGGGTCTCCCGCCCGTCGGCCGGAGACCCGTTCACAATAGCCGAACACTATTCGCGCCGCGTGAGCTTGCCGGCGCGCAGCACGAAGGCGATCACCGTGGCGACGGCGCGGTAGAGTTCCTCGGGGATTTCGGCATCGAGCTCGACGCGCGACAGCGCCTGCGCCAGTGCCGCGTTCTCCTCCAGGTGCACGCCGCTCTCTTCGGCCTTGGCGATGATCGCCTCGGCCACCGCGCCGCGCCCCTTGGCGGTGACGCGCGGGATGCTGCCGGTTTCGTATTCCAGCGCCACGGCAACCGGGATCTTCTCGGTGTCGCTCATGTCACGCGGTCGACCAGATGGCGGGTGGGGGGCGGCGGCGCATCCGGCCGGCCGTTGCGGACCAGCAGGCGATCGAGCGTCAGCTCCTGCTCGGCCAGAGCGGCGGCGAACCCGCCCTCCCCGGCCTGAAGAAGTTCCGCCGTCGCCGGTCGCTCCGCCCACAGCGAGACGGCGAGGTTCGCGCCCTTCAGCGTCAGCAGCGCATGCACCGGGCCGACCGGCTCGACGTCGATCGAGAAGCGGATGCTCCAGCCCCGGCCCGGTTCGGCTCCGGCGGGCGTGTGACCGTCATCCGGGCGGATCTCGATCTGGGCGATGCTGGTGCGGCCCTCGGCCGCCAGCGGCACCTCGAACGTCCAGCCGGGCTGGGTGGGAGCCTCGCCGCGGCCGGGCAGGATCGGCTCTGCATCGGTGGAAGCAAGTTGCGTGAGCGACAGCCGGGCCAGCGCCCCTTCGGTCTCGGCCAGCAGTGTCCGCAGCGCGTCGCGCGGCGGCGCGTCCGCGGCGATGAGCGGCGCCGCGGCCGGCTGGCCGTGCGGGATGGTGCCCTGGCGCGGCGGCCGCACCGCCTCGCCGGTCGCCGGCACGGAGGCCGACAGGCGCGGCGCGTCCTCGCCGAGCGCCGCCAGCAGCGCCGAACGAAGGTTGATCAGCGCCGATTTGAGATCGGCCGGCGGCGCGGGTTCGCCCGGCGGCGGCGTTGGAGCCGTCCCGTCCGCCGCCTGAGTCAGCAGCGCCATCAGCGACCGCAACGTCGTCTCCGGCTGGTTCGCCGGCCCCGGCCGCTGGGCAGCCTCATGGAACACGCCGGACCGGAGAAACGAAGCCAGGATCTGTGCCGGGTCGCCGGCATCGGCGGCCTGAACCCGGAATTCGAGCACAGCGGCGGCGGCGGCGATCACGCCCGCCGGCAAAGCGGGCGCCCGTCCGCCCGAAGGGGGCTCCTCGACGATCCGCGCCAGATCGGCAAACAGCGGCGCCAGACCGGCCTGCCGCGCCATCAGGCCGGACAGCGCGCGGCTGAGCACCGGAACCGGAACAGTATCCGTCGCTGGCCACGCCGAACGGGCGGTCTCGCCCGGCGGCAGGCTCTGCGGGACAGCGCGCTCGACCACCGACAGTTTGAGCGCGCCGCCCTCCTCCTCGACCAGCATGCGAACGGTCTGGCCGGGTGTGAGCTGGGCGGAAGTGGCGACCTCGATCACCCGGCCGGCAATGGCCAGACGCACCATGCCGCTGTCCATGAGCGCCAGGACACGTGCATCCGCCACCAGCCCGGCGGTCAGGGCCGGAATCTGCCCGCGGGTATTGGGCAGCGCCGTGATGGCGCCGACCGGCGTCACCTGCTCCGCCACTTCCCTGCCTCCCGCCCGATTGCCTGCACCTGCACTCTATCACGAGCGGGGAACCGATTCGTCGTGTTGCGGATCCGCGGGCTGCAGCACGACGAAGCGCGGACGGAGCAGCATTTTCCGCGAGTCACTCGCAAAAACTGGTTGACCTTGCAACAATAAGCCGCACAGCATCAAGAGCATGCGGCTCCTTACCAAGCTTTCACTTGAGTTCAGCAAGTCAGGGCGCGAAGACTTTTCAATCATTCGACATTGAGGCATCCCGTGAACAAGAACCTGCTGCATCTTCTCCACCGTTGGACGACGCTCGTCTTCGCACTGCCGCTGTTTGTCGTCCTGGTGACCGGACTGATCCTGTCGTTCGAGCCGGCCGCCAGCCGCTCGGCCATCCAACCGGGGTCGCTGGCCCTGGCCGATGTCGAGCAGATCGTCGCGAAGCACGACCCCCAGGGCCAGGCGCGCGGACTGATGATCAGCCCGCTCGACGGCACCTTGACGCTGATGTCCGGCACTCCTGGCGGCCATGGCGCGCCCGGCGCCGGGACCGTGATCGACCTCGCGACCAGCGAGCGGCTGGACCCTGCTTCCCCAGGGTGGTCGAGCCTGTTCATGACGGCGCGGCGCCTGCACGAGCATTTCGTGTTCGACCTGGGCTGGGTGGTGACGGCCTCGACCATCGCCATGCTGGTGCTGATCGCCATCGGCGTCCTGATGGGCCTGCCCAGGCTGCGCAACAGCCTGTCCGGCTGGCACAAGGGCATCGCCTGGTTCCTGCTGCCGCTGGTGATCCTGAGCCCGCTGACCGGCCTGCTGATGGCGTTCGGCATCACCTTGTCCGGCCCGCCGCCGGCAAAGGGCGCCGGCACGCCGAGCCTGATCGAGGCGGTGCGGATGATCGCGGACGATCACGACCTCGCGGGCGTCACCTGGATCCGCACGCGCGGCGGCCAGCTCATGGCCCGCATCATCGAGGGCGGCGGCCCGGTGGTCTACACCGTGACGCGGGAGAACGTGACGCCCCTGCCCGCGAACTGGCCGCGACTGATCCACGAGGGCACGTTCGGCGGCTCAATCGGCAGCATCATCAATGTGATCACCTCGTTCGCCCTGATCGGCCTGCTCTGAACCGGTCTCCTGATCTGGGCGAAGCGCAAGCTGAGGAAGCCGCAGCGGGTCCGGAACGGAGCGACGGCGAGGGCCTGAGCAATACGTTGGCTGCCCATGAAACGGCATTCTGCGGGGTCCGGCGTTTCTGGTAGGATGGTCCCAGCTAGGAGCCTTCCGTCATGAACATCCGGACCCTGCCCCCGCTGACGCCGGACGAGTTCCTCCACCACCCGGCTTTGCAGAACCAGCGCTGCGAGCTGAGCGAGGGCCGCATCGTGATGATGACCGGGGCCTCCAAGGCCCACCGCGAGATCGCCGGCAACCTGTTTGTCTTGCTGCACGCCGCGCTCGACAGGCGCCGCTATCACGTCGCGATGGCCGAGCTTGCGATCCGGGCCGGCCGGTCGGTGCGCTATCCCGACGTGGCGGTCGACGTGCAAAGCTCGGATCCCAAGGGCCTCACCGCCGTATCGCCGCTGCTGATCGCCGAAGTGGGCTCGCCCTCCACGATTGCCACCGACTTCGGGGCCAAGGTGCGCGAATACACCTCGCTGCCGAGCCTTCACGCCTATGTCGTGCTGTCGCAGGACGAGCCGCGGGCGTGGCTGTGGTCGCGCATGGCCGAGGGTGGTTTTCCCGAAGAGCCGGAGATGCTGGTCGGCCGCGACGCCGTGATCCCCCTACCCAGCCTGGGGCTGACGGTTCCGCTCGGCGAAATCTATTCGACAGATGCCGATGGCTCGTAGGGCGCAATAGTATTGCGCCGGCCCGTTTTCCACCGGCTCGCGCGGTTTCGGTGCAATACGCTTCGCTATTGCACCCTGGCGGACGAGGCCGCCGGAGGCGTCTGCGTCACCGGACTCTCACGCCCACCACGCCTCCGGCGCCACGAACCGCCCCGCGGCCTGCTCGATCACCTCGCCGAGCGCGAACAGCGTTTCCTCGTCGAACGGCCGGCCGATCAGCTGCAGGCCCAGCGGCAGGCCCTGGCCGTCGAGGCCGGCCGGCACCGCGATGCCCGGCAGCCCGGCCATGTTCACCGTCACCGTGAACACGTCGTTGAGGTACATCTCGACCGGATCGGCCGCGCCCTTCTCGCCGATGCCGAACGCAGCGGACGGCGTGGCCGGCGTCAGCACCGCGTCGACCCCGGCGTCGAACGCGGTCTCGAAGTCGCGCTTGATCAGCGTGCGCACCTTCTGGGCGCGCAGGTAATAGGCGTCGTAATAGCCTGCCGACAGCACATAGGTGCCGATCATGATGCGGCGCCGCACCTCGCGGCCGAAGCCGGCGGCACGGGTCTTCTCGTACATGTCGCCGATGCTCTCGCCCGGCACGCGCAAGCCGTAGCGCACCCCGTCATAGCGGGCGAGGTTGGAGGACGCCTCGGCCGGCGCGACGATGTAATAGGCCGGCAGCGCGTATTTGGTGTGCGGCAGCGAGATCTCGACGATGCTGGCGCCGGCCTCCTTTAGCCAGGCGATGCCCTGCTGCCACAGCGCGTCGATCTCGGCCGCCATGCCGTCGACCCGGTATTCCTTGGGGATGCCGATGGTCAGCCCCTTCACCGGCCGGCCGATCGCCGCCTCGTAATCGGGCACGGGCCGGTCGACGGAAGTGGTGTCCTTCGGGTCATGGCCGGCCATCGAGCGCAGCAGGATCGCCGCGTCGCGCACCGTCTTGGCGAACGGGCCGGCCTGATCGAGCGACGAGGCGAATGCCACGATGCCCCAGCGCGAGCAGCGGCCATAGGTCGGCTTGATGCCGACGGTACCGGTGAACGCCGCCGGCTGACGGATCGAGCCGCCGGTGTCGGTGCCGGTGGCGCCCAGGCACAGGTTGGCTGCCACCGCCGCGGCCGAGCCGCCCGACGAACCGCCCGGCACCAGCCTGGTATCCGATCCCTGCCGCCGCCACGGCGAGACCACCGGGCCGAAGGCGCTGGTCTCGTTGGACGAGCCCATGGCGAACTCGTCATTGTTGAGCTTGCCGAGCATCACCGCGCCGTCGCGCCAGAGCTGGCTGGTGACGGTCGATTCGTAGGGCGGCACGAACGCGCCGAGGATCTTCGAGCACGCCGTGGTGCGCACGCCCTCGGTGCAGAACAGGTCTTTAACGCCGAGCGGGATGCCCTCGAGCGGCCCAGCCTCGCCGCGGGCGCGGCGGGCGTCGGACGCCTCGGCCATGGCCAGCGCCTTCTCCGGCGTCTCCAGCACATAGGCATTGAGCGCGCGGGCCCCGGCGATGGCGTCGAGGTGCGCGTCCGTCAGTTCACGGGCGGAGAGTTCCTTGCGGGCCAGCGCGTCGCGCGCCTCGGCAAGCGTCAGGCGGGTGAGATCGGACATCGTCACTCCACCACCTTGGGGACGAGGTAATAGCCGTCGTCGCTGGACGGCGCATTGGCCAGCACCTTGTCGGCGATGAAGCCGTCGGTCACCCTGTCCTCGCGCATCTTCATCGCCATCGGGGTCACCGAAGTCATCGGCTCGACACCGGAGACATCGACCTCGGCGAGCTGCTCGACAAAGGCCAGGATGGCGTTGAGCTCCTCCTGGAGGTGCGGCACCTCGGCGTCAGTGACGGCAATGCGCGCCAGATGCGCCACCCGGCGCACCGTGGCCTGATCGACGGACATGGAAGCCCTCGGGAATGAGCGCCGGACCGGCGCGAAAACGGCTCGTCCAGCTTCTACAAAGCCGCGTTTCGCGCCGCAACCCGCGCCCGGCCATCAGCTTGAATCCCACCTACCGCGTCACGAGGTCGGCCGGCGGCTTGTCGGGCGCGCCGCGGAACTCGAACAGCTTGCGCAGGAAGCCCGGCGCGACGGCGGAAATCGGATTGATGCGCAGCGTCGGCGCCGACGGCGAGCCCACCACCTCATAGGTCACGCCGAGCAGCCCCTCATTGGGACCGCCCATGAACAGGCCGACGATCGGGATGCGGGCGAACAGGTTGTTCAGCCCATAGGCCGGCACGAAGGTGCCCCGCAGGCCGATCTCGTTGCGGCCGTAATCGATCTGCCCCTCCACGGTGGCGCCGATCTGCGGCCCCCAGATCACCCCCTCGCTGATGGTGATGCGCGAGGGCGCACGCACGAACTCCACCCGCATCTTGGTGAAATTGACCGGCGAACTCCCCTGGCGGCCGCCGGAGCGTCCTTCCGGCCTCTGCGGCTCGGCCGGGGCGGAGGCGATGAGCTTGTCGACCCCGGCATCCCGTACCGCGAAATTGGCGAGGTTGAGCACGCCCTCCTGCGGGCCGAGCCCGTCGGCGGATGGCGGATCGATGACCATCCAGAACTGGCCGCCGGAGACCTTGGTGTAGACATCGACGAAACGCAGCAGCGCCCCGGCATCGGTGGAATGGGCGACGATGGCGGTGCGCGCCCCTTCCAGCGCCCGCAGGTCGGCCTTGACCGAGGCTTCGCCGCCGATGCGCGCGGTGAGCGCGAAGGCGCGCAGCTCGCCATTGCGCCGCGTCATGCGGAAATCGAGCTGGCGCGCGGTCTCGCCGTTCAGGCCGACGATGACGCCGAGCTTGGATTCGACGTCGAGGTCGCGCGGGCGGGCGCGCTGGCGCGAAGCCGCAGCCGACACCGACGGGCCGGCCAGCATCGACTTGAGCAGCCCGCGCCCGTCGAACACGTCCCCGCGCAGCGCGATGCGCAGCACGCCGTCGCTGCTGCGGTCGAGCTTGAGTGCCGCCCGATCGCCGTCCGAGAGCTGGAAGGTCGGCAGGTTCACCGACACCGGATCGCCGGACCCGTCGAGCTCGATCGTGCCCTTGACCAGCGCGCCGCTGCCCTCCAGCACCAGATCGTCGAACCGCACCGAGGTGCCGGACTTCTCGGTGACGGTGAAGGACGCCTTGGCCGGCTTGCCCTTCGGCTTCACCCAGCCCGGAACCAGATCGGTGATCGCGACATCCTTGAGGTCGGTCTCGACGGCAAGGCGGCTTTCGCGCTCGCCCATCCTGCCCTGCGCCTTGAGCGACAGCGATCCGGTGAGCACGCCCGCCGGGCCGTCGATGCCGAACTTGGTGCGTGCCGAATCGTCGAGGGTGGTCTGGAAGCGCACCTCGGTATCGGCGTCCGGCCGGGGCTGGCGGACCTCGAAGCTGATCGGCGCGCCGCCCACCTTGCCGTCGCCCTTGAACATCACGCCGTCCTTGGAGCTGGCCGTGACCTTGATCGTCGCGCCTTCCACGCGCTGGCCACGCACCTGCTTGTCGGCGCCGAACCCGGTGAGCTGGGCATCGAGGCTGTAGCTCACGGCGCTGCGCGGCACGTCGCGGATCAGCGGCAGCGACACCTGGGTGTGCACCGTGACAGCGCCGCGGGTGGTCTGCGGGTCGAGCTGCGGTGCGCCCTGGGCCCGCATCAGGTCGGACTGCATCAGTTCGGCCAGCGCGTCCGCCTGCCCGTCGGCGCGGAAGCGGATATTGGTCGGCGCTCCCTTTGGGAAGGTGTCGGGAACCTCGAACAGGCCGTCCGAGAGTTCGAGGCGGCGGCCCGACGATTCGATGGAGGCGCGCGGGATGGTGACATTGGCGGTGCGGCCGGTGAGGACGGCATTGGCGCTGAAGTCGCGCAGGGGCGGCAGCCCCTCCACCGCCTTGACCACGCCGTCCGACAGCACGAATTCGGCGCGAAGGCCGGCGTCCGGCAGCGGAAGCTGCTTGTTCATCAGCGCGTCCAGCGGCGAATTGACCGCGATGTCACCGCGCTCCAGCGTGCCGGAGATCACGTTCTTCATGATCCAGGCGCGGGCGCCGGGTGCCACCACCGGCGGCCACAGCCGCTTGACCACATGCACCGGCATCCGGCTGCCGGTGAGGCCGAGTTGGAGGGAGGGATTCGGACCGGCGGTGATCAGCGTGGCGGTGGCCGCCGCCGCCACCGTCGAGCCGCCGATCTCGACCTTGTCGATGGCGACAATGCCGGCCGCCGGTTCGATCCGGCCGTAGGCGCTGATGCGGTCCAGGATCAGCGGCGGATCGCGCGGGCGCTCGGTCGCCAGTTCCATCCGGCCGCGCACCACCCGCCACGTCCACGCCCCCTCGGCGGTCTCCGGCGGCACCACCGCCGCCGACAGCATGGTGCGGTTCTGGCTGGTCTGGACCACCACCGGCTCGATGGCGATGGTGCGGCGCTGGGCGTCCCAATGGAAATCGGCGCTCGCCTCGTCGATCACCAGCCGGCTTTCGGGCTCGTCGCGCGGCCCGATCTGACCGGCGCCGGCCCGGAACTTGGCGTCGCCGGCAAGCAGGGTACCGTCGCGCGCAACCCGCGCCCGCATCATGACATCGAGCGCGGAATCGGCATGCAGGTCGGCATCGGCGAGGCCGAACGCCAGCAGCAGGTCCTTGGGCGACAGGTCGCGCCCGACGAGATCGAGCGCCCTCACCTCCGCGGCCTCATGGCTGATGGTGGCGGTGACCGACCACGGCCCGTCCGCGCCGCCCGAGGCGAGGGTAACCGCAACCCCGCCCTCGCTCGGCCGGCTGAGCGACAGGGCGATGTTGTCGAACCGCCACTGCCGGCCCTTGCCGGCGTCATCCACCACCAGCGTGCCGTTCTTCAGGCCGATCGACGACAGGCCGAGCCCGCCGAAGCCGTCGCGCTCGATCCCTTCCAGGATGCCGACCAGCGGCGCCAGCAGCGCCGGCTTGGCGATGTCGTCGGCCGTGGTGGGGACTGCCAGCGCCGGCCGGGCCGGCGGCTGGCGCGGCGCCGTCTCCTGCGGCGGCTGGCCGGCCGGACGCGCCGACAGTGTTGCCGAGCCGCCCTCGATGGCGATCAGCATCTCGGCTCCCGACATCTCGATGCGGCGGGGATTGGGCTGCCCCAGAAGCCCGCTGAACTCCAGCGCGATCTCGGTCAGCGGCACGGTGGCGACAGTGCGGCCATCGGGGCCATGCACGGTCAGATCGTGCAGCTTGAGCAGCGTCAGCCCATCGGCATCCTCGCCACCCTCGGCGGCGCCGATCGAGACCGCGTAGCCCTCGCCGAGCCGCTTGGCGAGCGAGCTCTCGATCCAAGGCAGCGCCTGACCGAGCAGCGGCCCGCGCAACAGCCATGGCAGGGTGTAGCTCGCCGCGACCACCACCAGGATGACCGACAGGCAGGCCGCGACGAGGCGCGGCCGCCGCCGGATATCGGGCAGCCAGGACAGAGCGCGCCGTCCCCAGCCCCGGAGTCCGGCAAACCGCGCACGCATGTTCTGCCACCGCCGAGTCGACGGCTGGGCACCCGGTCGCTGCCCGTTTAAGCTGTCAGCCATCGGCGGCCGTTCTCCACCTGGAATCCCCTTTCTGGACCATCGCGCTGACCCTGAGCCTCACCGCAATTCCACCATCGCGATTCGGTCCCCCCGCCGGCTGCGCAGATGAAGTTCGAAAAATCGCAAGAACACGCCGAAAGGAAGGCACATGGCTCTCGAAAAAGGACGTCCGTCTCATGAAAAAGCCTCCCCGGCCGACGGAAAAGAACACGCGGCTCTGACCGTTGGCGACCCCGCGCCGGATTTCGATCTACCGGGCGACGGCGGCGGACGCGTGTCGCTCGCGGACCTGCGGGGAAAGCCCGCGGTCATCTACTTCTTTCCGAAGGCCGACACCTCCGGCTGCACCCGGGAATCGGTCGCGTTCAGCGCCCTGAAGCCGGACTTCGACAAGGCCGGTGTCGCGGTGATTGGCGTTTCGGCCGACCCGGTCAAGACGCAGGACAGGTTCAAGGCGAAGCACAACCTCACCGTCGCCCTCGCCTCCGACGAGGCGCGCTCGATGCTCGAAGCTTATGGCGTGTGGGTCGAGAAATCCATGTACGGCAAGAAATACATGGGCATCGAGCGCACCACCGTGCTGATCGGCCCCGACGGCCGCATCGCCCGCATCTGGCACAAGGTGAAAATCGACGGCCATGCCGAGGAGGTGCTCGCCGCGGCACGGGCGCTCTGACGGCGGGAATAATTCTCCTTCAAGGCGCATTGATGCAGACGCTGGCGCAGCAATACAAATCATGGATTGCAGCAGATCAAATCTTATACCTCTGATTGAAGCGAAAGGTCGCTCGAAGTCGAAATGCGCCCTCGCCTCGGCCCGGTCGCGGCAAGCCGACTGCTTTGCTCTTTGTTAACCCTAACCAATTCTAATCGCCGCATTCAACCTGTCTGCGTTGGCTGCCGATGTCTTCAATCCGATCTGCCTCCCCGGCCTTTTCGACGACATCGTCCGGCGGCGTGGTGATCAGCCGCCGGGCATTCGGCGTTTCCATCGCGGTCTTCGCCGGGGTTCTGTCCTGGGCGGTGGGGCTGACCAGCTATGTGATGTTCCGCGACGAGGCGCTCGCCGGCCTCGCCCACCGCCATCGCGACGTGGCGGCGGCCTATGAGGACCGGATCAGCGAACTCAAGGCCGAGATCGAGAGGACCCGCACGCGCCGGCTGGTCGAATACGAACAGCTCGAACGCAAGATCGAGGGCCTGCTGAAGCGGCAGGCCGCCATCGAGACCCGCCAGCAGACCCTGTCCACCCTCACCGACCGGCCGGCAAAGGCCCAGACCCGGGCGGAGACCGCCCGGCCGAAGCCGGAAGCCGGGCTTGCCGCACCCAGGTCCGGCCGCGAGCTCGTTGCGCTCCACCAGTTGCTCGACCGCGCCGAACTGTCCCAGACGGCCATACTCGACCGCATCGAGGCCCAGACCGAGGCCCGCTCGCGCCGCCTGCGGGCGGCCCTGGATGATCTGGGGCTCGGTACCACGCGCGTGCCTTCGGCCGCGCCGATGGGCGGCCCGTTCGTTCCGGCTGCGCCCGAGACCAATTTCGAGGCGCGAGCCGCCCGCGTCGCCGCCGCGGTCGACGACATGCGGCGGCTGGAGAAGGCCATCGCCACCATGCCGCTCGGGCGGCCGATCGGCCCGGAGGCCGAGGTGACCTCCGGATTCGGCATCCGGCTCGACCCCTTCCTGCGGCGGCCGGCCCAGCACGGCGGCATCGATTTCCGGGCCGATACCGGCACCCCGGTTCGCGCCACCGCCGCCGGCCAGGTCAAGGAGGCCGGCTGGCAGGGCGGCTACGGCAACATGGTCGAGATCGACCATGGCAACGGACTGTCGACCGTGTTCGGCCACCTGTCCGCGATCGAGGTCGTCGAGGGACAGACCGTGCGCAGCGGACAGATCGTCGGCCGGGTGGGCTCGACCGGCCGCTCGACCGGACCGCATCTGCACTATGAGACCCGCATCGCCGGCGAGGCGGTGGACCCCCAGCGCTTCCTCAGGGCCGGCGTCCGGCTAGGCCTGAGCGAGATCGACTGAGCCAAAGACTGGGCCGCCGTTTCGGTGCCCGTTCCTGCCCCGTTCTAATCCTCCGCCATCAGCGTCTTGCGCGCCTCGCGCAGCGCCGCCTTGGTGGCGTCATCGACCTTAGGGAAGGCCAACTTCAACCCCTCCAGGCGCTTGATGACGGCGGACGCCACCACGAGGCGGGTGAACCATTTGTTGTCGGCCGGCACCACGAACCACGGCGCCGCCTCGGCCGCAGTGTGCTGGATCATGTCCTCATAGGCCGTCATGTAGCGCTGCCAGTGCGCCCGCTCGGCGACGTCGCCGGCCGAGAACTTCCAGTTCTTGGCCGGATCGTCGATGCGCTCCAGGAAGCGCTTCTTCTGCTCGGCCTTGGAGACGTGGAGGAAGAACTTGAGGATGACCGTGCCGTTGCGGGCGAGATAGCGCTCAAAATTGCGGATGTCCTCGAACCGCTGCTCCCAGATGCGGTCGGTGACCAGCTCCGGCGGCAGCTTCTGGCGCGCCAGCACCTCCTCGTGGACGCGCGCCACCAGCACCTCCTCGTAATAGGAGCGGTTGAAGATGCCGATCCGTCCGCGCTCGGGCAGAGCGAGTTGGCAGCGCCAGAGGAAATCGTGGTCGAGCTCGGTCGCCGAGGGCGCCTTAAACGGGGTGACATGGCACCCTTGCGGATTGATGCCGCTCATCACGTGTTTGATGGCGCCGTCCTTGCCGGCCGCGTCCATCGCCTGAAAGATCAGCAGAACCGACCAACGGTCCTGCGCATAAAGCTTTTCCTGGAGATCGGACAGCCGCTCGACGCCGCTCTGCAGCGCCTCCCGCGCACTGTCCTTGTCGAGCTTCAGCCCGCCGGTATCTGCGGGATCGATGTCGGACAGCCTGAAACCCTTGCCGTCCGCGATCCGGTACGGCTTCACGAAATCGTCGGCGCTGATGCTCATCGGTGCTCTCGGAACGAACGGCGTGACTGCCGCGTTGGCCGCCTCACGGGGGACGCAAGTCCTTCTTGGGCCGGCATGATAGGGCCCGAGCGGGACCGTGCAATCGCCCACGTTCGGTCCGCACGCTGAGTGTCGGCCGCCTGCGCAGTCTCGGTTTACGGCGAATTAAGCAATTTTCTCTGCCGGAGGTGGAACCGAACACACGTGCCGCCTGTTGCCTCTTCGCGGAAGGGTAGCGGCTCGTCCGCGCAAAGCGAGCACGAAGACACGTCAGAGGACACTTCCGGAGGACTCCATGACCGCGGGCTCCCGTCCTGTCGAAGCCCATCTTGCGATCGCCCTCTCCTGCCTCTCATTGGCGCTGGCAGCGGGGACGCTGGTGATGTTGCACCTTGACGCACCCAGGGTCCCGTCGCCGGTCGCGGCCATCGATACCGGGCCCGTCGCTCACGTGCAGTGGCAGGAAACGCTTCGAACCGCCTTTGACGATCTTTCGCGGATGCCGATCACCACCCTTCCGATGCCGGGCAATGCCGGGTTCGGC
Source organism: Blastochloris tepida (assembly GCF_003966715.1). NCBI lineage: Bacteria > Pseudomonadati > Pseudomonadota > Alphaproteobacteria > Hyphomicrobiales > Blastochloridaceae > Blastochloris > Blastochloris tepida. Next base: position 1,541,587 of record NZ_AP018907.1, on the reverse strand, counting down.
CTGACCGTCGAGCCGGATCCGTCGATGCTGGCGCAACCGGAGATCACGCCTTCGGACATGCCGAAGAGCTGAGAAATCAGGCTAGGGAACGCCCACAAGACCTTCCACCCGAAAAGGAAACGGCCGGCTGAACAGCCGGCCGTTTTGCATCGGGACTTGCCTGCGTCAGGACTTGCCTGCATCCGGGCTTTCCGTAGCGACGCCCCGCCGACCATGCGGCCGGCCGGACCGCTCACCCCCAGGCACAAAAACTCGCTCGCATGGCGCTTCAGGTCCTGCCCGCAACACCATGTTCCGGTTTAGCAATTCCGCCTAGTCGACGTCCTCGACCGCACCCGGTCCGCCGCCATAGGCCTTCTGTGCGAGCGTCGCCTCCATGAAGTCGTCGAGCCCGCCGTCGAGCACATCCTGCGGCGTACCCGACGTGTGGCCGGTGCGCAGATCCTTCACCAGCTGATAGGGCTGCAGCACGTAGGAGCGGATCTGGTGGCCCCAGCCGATGTCGGTCTTGGCCGCCTGCTCGGCCATCGCCTCGGCCTCGCGCCGCTTCAGTTCCTGCTCGTAGAGCTTGGCACGCAGCATGCGCCACGCCTCGGCACGGTTCTTGTGCTGGGAGCGGTCGCCCTGGCTCACCACCGCGATGCCAGTGGGGATGTGGGTCAGCCGCACCGCCGACTCGGTCTTGTTCACGTGCTGGCCGCCAGCGCCGCCCGAGCGCATGGTGTCGACCCGCACGTCCGCCTCGTTGATGTCGATGACGATGCGGTCGTCGACCTCGGGGTAGACGTCGATCGAGGCAAACGAGGTCTGGCGCCGGGCGTTGGCGTCGAACGGCGAGATGCGGACGAGCCGGTGCACCCCGGCCTCTGTCTTCAGCCAGCCATAGGCATTGTGGCCCTTGACGTGAATGGTGGCCGACTTGATGCCGGCACCCTCGCCTTCCTGATAGTCGGCCAACTCGACCTTGAACTTCCGCCGCTCCGCCCAGCGCGTATACATGCGCAGCAGCATCTCGGCCCAGTCCTGGCTCTCGGTGCCGCCGGCTCCGGGATGGACTTCGAGGAAGGCATTGTTGGCGTCGGCCTCGCCCGAAAGCAGCGCCTCGATCTGCCGGCGCGCCGCCTCGACCTTCAAGGCTTCGAGCAGGCCCTTGGCCTCGGCGATGGTCGCCTCGTCCTCCTCGGCCTCGCCGAGTTCGACCAGGGTGATGGCGTCGTCCAACTCACGCTCAAGCTTCAGCACGCCCTCGATCGAGTCGGCGAGGGCGTTGCGTTCCTGCATCAGCTTCTGGGCGGCTTCGGCGTCGTTCCACAGATTGGGGTCTTCCGAGGCGGCGTTCAGTTCCGCCAGTCGGCGCTGGGCATTATCCCAGTCAAAGAGACCTCCTCAGCAGTCCCGCGGACTGCTTGATGTCATCGACGAGATTCTGAAGTTCGGCTCGCATGGTTACGTATCCGGTTCGGGAACGACGCATGTAGCGGTCCCGTGACCGAAGCGCAACCCGGGCGGCTACCCTGATACCGCAACAAATGGCCTGCCCGTCTGCCGCAACCGAGCCATTCCAAATCCCGCCGCTCCCGAAAATCCCGGCATTTCCGCCGGTTCATGCGGTCAAATTTACTCTTATTGAACCGGCATCTGCTGCAGTGGCACGACTCCCACCGTCACCCTGTTTGGGCCACTGCCATGCGGACACCGGTCGCGCCGACCCAGGTCGAGCGATTTTTCGACTCGAGCGAACTGATCGTCTCGAAGACCGATCTCAAGGGGCGGATCACCTACGCCAACAGCGTCTTCTGCCGCCTGGCAGGGTTCAGCGAGGCTGAGCTGCTCGGCCAGCCCCACAGCATCATTCGCCATCCGGACATGCCGCGGGCGGTGTTCAAGCTGCTCTGGGACACCATCATCGCCGGGCACGAGATCTTCGCCTACGTCAAGAACATGGCGAAGAACGGCGATTTCTACTGGGTGTTCGCCCACGTCACCCCCTCCTACGATGCCGCGGGCCAGCTCGTCGGCTTCCACTCCAACCGCCGGGTTCCCAGCCGCGGCGCCATTGCGGCAATCGAGCCGATCTATGCCGAGGTCGCCGCCGTCGAGGCGCGCCACAAGAACGGCAAGGAGCAGCTCGAGGCCGGTTACCGCCACCTCACCGCCTTCGTCGAATCCACCAAGAAGCCCTACGATGAACTCGTCCTCTCTCTCTAAGGCCCTGGCCGCCGGCGGCGTGGCCGCGGCGGCTGTCGCCCTGGGCTTGGCGTGCACGCTTCTCGGTTGGCACGGCGCCGTGCCGGTCGTGCTGGCGGTGGGCCTCGCCGCCATGGCGCTGGCTCTCCATTTCGCCCTCAGGGTGCGGCGCGAGTTCGGCCGCATCGCCACCGTCTGCCGCGCGATCGCCGAAGGCGACTTCGAGGCGCGGCTGACCGGCATCACCGAGCGCGGCGATCTCGGCGCCATGCAGTGGATGCTGAACGACATGATCGACCGCTGCGACGCCTATGTGCGCGAGTCGGCGGCGGCAATGCAGGCGGTGCGCTCAAATACTTATTATCGCACCATCCGCCCCGAGGGGCTGAAGGGCGCCATGCTCGCTGCGGCCAACAGCATCAACGCCACGATGGCGGCGATCCAGGCCCGCCTCGGCGCCTTCGCCAACGAGACAGCCAAGTTCGAAACGTCGATCCAGGGCATCGTCGAGAATGTCGCATCGGCGTCGGCCAGCATGGGCGATACCGCCAATGCAATGACCGAGAACGCCAGCGCCACGCTGAGCCGCGCCACCACGGTGGCGGCAGCCTCGGAAGAGGCGACGGTGAACATGCAGACAGTCGCGGCGGCGGCCACCCAGCTTTCCACCTCGGCCCGCGAGGTCGGCGAGCAGGTGGGGATGTCGGCCACCATCGCCCAGCAGGCGGTGAGCCGCACCCGCGAGGCGCACCAGACCATCCAGGTGCTGGAGACCGCCAGCGAGAGCATCGGTCAGGTCGCCGAGCTGATCCGCGCCATCGCCGCCCAGACCAACCTGCTTGCGCTCAACGCCACCATCGAGGCCGCCCGCGCCGGCGAGGCCGGGCGCGGCTTCGCGGTGGTGGCGCAGGAGGTGAAGTCGCTGGCCGGCCAGACCGCGCAGGCGACCAGCCAGATCGCAGCCCAGATCGCCGAGGTCCAGGCCTCGACCCGCAGCGCGGTCGAGGCCATCGCCGAGATCGCCCGCACCATCGGCGAGGTCGACCAGATCACCAGCCATGTCGCCAGGGCGGTCGAGACGCAGATGGCCGCAACCGCCGAGATTGCCCGCAACGTCGAGCAGGCGTTCGACGGCATCCGCGACATCACCACCAACATCCACGGCGCCACCGAGATCGCCGGCCGCACCGAGACGCTGGCGGACGGCACCAAGGCCGCCTCCGGCGAGCTGTCGGCCAAGGCCCAGCAATTGACCGAGGAAGTGCGCAGCTTCCTCGCCGCGCTGCACAACGGCCCGCTGAACCGCCGCAAGCGCGACGATCCGACCTATCGCGGACCCGAGCGGCGGCAGGACCGCGGAAAGGCCGCAGCTTGATTTTCAGTTGGATCATCCCGGCCGAGCGCTTCTGGGCGCGCGAGCCGGGATCGCTCGCAGGATGGTGTCCTGTCCGGACAACGGTCCCGGGCTCGGCTCTCGCCGCGCCCGGGATACGGTGCATCCAGCCGTACCGAGCGGATTACTCCGCCGCGATCTTCGGCAGCTGATCGAGCGAGGCGTTGAGCGCCGTCTCGTCGTAGTCGCGGTCTTCGAGCTTGCCCGACAGGTAGTCCATGTAGGCCTGCATGTCGAAATGGCCGTGGCCGGACAGGTTGAACAGGATGGTGCGCGGCTTGCCTTCGACCTTGGCGGCGAGCGCCTCGTCGATGGCGGCGCGCACCGCATGGGTCGATTCCGGCGCCGGTACGATGCCTTCCTGGCGGGCGAACAGCAGGCCGGCCTCGAAGCACGGGTTCTGGTGCACCGCGCGGGCCTCGATCAGGCCGAGTTCGCGCGCGTGGCTGACCATCGGCGCCATGCCGTGATAGCGCAGGCCGCCGGCATGGAAGCCGGGCGGCACGAAGGACGAGCCCAGCGTGTGCATCTTCATCAGCGGGGTGAGGTGCGCCGTGTCGCCGAAGTCGTAGGCGTAGGTGCCGCGGGTCAGCGTCGGGCAGGCCGCCGGCTCCACCGCCACCACCCGCACGTCCTTGCCCTCGCGCAGCTTCTTGCCGAGGAAGGGGAAGGCCAGACCGGCGAAATTGGAGCCGCCGCCGGCGCAGGCGATCACCACGTCCGGCCAGAAGCCGGCCATCTCCATCTGTTCGATGGCCTCAAGCCCGATCACGCTCTGGTGCAGGCCGACATGGTTGAGCACGCTGCCCAGGGCGTAGTTGGTGTCGGGATTCTGGGCCGCGACCTCCACCGCTTCCGAGATCGCGATGCCGAGGCTGCCGGGCGAATCCGGATTGGCGGCCAGAATGGCGCGGCCCGACGCGGTTTCGTTCGACGGGCTGGCAATGCAGGTGGCGCCGTAGGTCTCCATCAGCGCCCGGCGATAGGGCTTCTGATTGTAGGAGACCTTGACCATGTAGACCTTGACCTCGATCCCGAACAGGGACCCGGCGAAGGCCAGCGAGGAGCCCCACTGCCCTGCCCCGGTCTCGGTCGACAGCTTCTTGATGCCGGCCTCGCGGTTGTAGAAGGCCTGGGCCACCGCGGTGTTGGGCTTGTGCGAGCCGGCCGGGCTCACGCCTTCATACTTGAAGAAGATGCGCGCCGGGGTGTCGAGCGCCTTCTCCAGCCGGCGGGCGCGCACCAGCGGCGAGGGGCGCCACAGCCGGTAGATCTCGCGCACCGGCTCGGGGATCTCGATCTCGCGCTCGGTGGAGACTTCCTGGGCGATCAGCGCCATCGGAAAGATGGGGGCGAGGTCGTCCGGACCGAGGGGCTTGCCGGTACCCGGATGCAGGCCCGGCGGCAGCGGCGCCGGCAGGTCGGCCGCAAGATTGTACCAGGCGCGCGGAATGCGATCTTCCGGCAGCAGATACTTGACGCTGTCGCTCATGGAACTCCCCCCGTGCGAGCGATGGAACTGCGGCGGTAGGTCTAGACGGGATTTGCCGGCGACGCCAATAGTGGCCGGCCCGTACCTCCTTTGGCCCATGCGCAGTCTGGGTCAGAGCTGAGGCTCGGCTGATCCAACATCAACGCCCACCCGTAGAATGCAGGAGGCAGTTTCCGGCCCGGAGGCAGGAACACAATTGTCCGGTCTCCGAAAATCCCCCCTTTCGCCCACGGATTTTCGGCGAGACTGTTTCGGGGAGCCCGAGGGACCATCCGCAAACGGTATGATGTGCCACGACGGAAATGACGCGCGCGATGCCCCGTGACAACCACGCGACCAACCCCGACGGGCCGGCCGTCGTGTGGTTTCGGTTCGACCTCCGCCTGTCCGACAATCCGGCCCTGACGGCGGCTACCGACTCCGGCCGGCCGGTCCTCGGCCTCTTTGTACAGGACGAAGCGGGGCATGGTTCGCGCCCGCTCGGGGCGGCGGCACGCTGGTGGCTCGCCGGCTCGCTGCGAGCGCTCCAAGCCGCCCTCGCACGCGTCGGCGTGCCGTTGATCCTGCGGCGCGGCCCGGCGGCCGTTGTCATCCCAGACGTGCTGCGCGAGGCCGGTGCCGGCATGATCGCCTGGAACCCCCGCCCCATGTCGGCCGAACAGGCGGCCGACGATGCGGTTCGCAGGATCGTCGCGGAGACTCTGCCGCACGTCGCCATCGCCGATGGCCTGCGCCGCACCGCGCTGCTGCACGACCCGGCCGCACTGCGCGGGCGGGTGTTCACCCCGTTCTGGAAGACGGTCACGGCCAAGCTCGCGCCGCCCGCACCGCTGCCGGTGCCGCCGCTCCGCGCCGGCCTGAGCATCGCGTCCGACCGCCTCGCCGACTGGGGGCTGGAGCCGACCGCGCCCGACTGGGCCGGCGGCCTGCGCGAGACCTGGACCCCCGGCGAGGCCGGCGCGGCCGCCCGCCTCGCCGATTTCCTCGACCAAGGCATCGCCGGCTATGCGACGCTGCGCGACCGGCCGGACCTCGCCCACGTCTCGATGCTGTCGCCGCATCTGCGCTTCGGCGAGATCACGCCCGGGCAGGTCTGGCACACAGTGCAGACGGCGCTGGCGAGCGGGCGGGCGGCGGCGCCCGATGCCGACAAGTTCCTGTCCGAGCTCGGCTGGCGCGAGTTCTCCCAAAATCTCCTGCACCACCACCCCAATCTGGCGGCGGCCAATCTCCAGCCGCGCTTCGACGCCTTTCCGTGGCGGCCGGACGACAGGCTGCTGCGTGCCTGGCAGCGCGGCGCCACCGGCTATCCGATCGTCGATGCCGGCATGCGCCAGCTCTGGCGCACCGGCTGGATGCACAATCGCGTGCGGATGATCACCGCCTCGTTCCTGGTCAAGCACCTGCTGCAGGATTGGCGGGCCGGCGAAGCCTGGTTCTGGGACACGCTGGTCGATGCCGACCCGGCCTCGAATCCCGCAAGCTGGCAGTGGGTGGCCGGTTGCGGCGCCGATGCCGCGCCCTATTTCCGTATCTTCAACCCCATCCTTCAGGGCGAGAAATTCGATCCCGATGGCGCCTATGTCCGCCGCTTCATCCCCGAGCTTGCCGGGCTTCCGTCCGCCATCATCCACCAGCCCTGGAGGGCTTCGCCGCTTGAACGTGCCGCGGCCGGCGTCCGGCTCGGCGACACCTACCCCGCCCCCATCGTCGACCATGCGTGGGCACGCAACCGCGCTCTGGCCGCGTTCGCCGAAATCAAGTCAAATGCGGCCTGACAGCACATGCTGACCGGATCTGCACCAAGCCGCCTGCCCTCCTTCTGCCGCTTCGGGAGACATTGATGCGCATCGCCGTGATCGGTTCCGGCATCGCCGGCAACGCCGCCGCCTGGGCGCTGGGCGCGAACCATGACGTGGTGCTGTTTGAGCGCGAGCCGCGCCCCGGCGGCCACAGCCACACCGTCGATGTCGATTATGACGGCACGCCGGTTTCGGTCGATACCGGCTTCATCGTCTACAACGAGCGGAACTACCCGAACTTCACCGCGCTGCTCGCCCATCTCGGGGTGGCGAGCCATGTCAGCGACATGAGCTTCGCGCTGTCGCTGGGCGACGGCGCATTCGAGTGGTCCGGCCAGTCGCTCGACACCGTATTCGCGCAGCGCAGCAATCTTGTCTCGCCCGGCTTCTTGTGGATGCTGAAGGAGGTCTGGCGCTTCAACACCGAGGCCCCGGCGGCGCGCCAGTCCGGCGATCTCGACGGGCTGACGCTCGGCGCGTGGCTCGACCGGCGGCGCTTCTCGCGCCGCTTCGTCGACCACTACATCGTACCGATGGGCGCGGCGATCTGGTCGACGCCGTTCGACCGCCTGCTGGATTTCCCGGCGGCGAGCTTCGTATCGTTCTTCGAGAACCACCGGCTGGTGAACCTGCGCCAGATCGTCTGGCGCACGGTCACCGGCGGCAGCAGGTCCTATGTCGATGCGCTGCTCGCCGCCTTCCGCGGCACGCTGCGTCTCGCCGCGCCGGTCGCCGCCGTGCGCCGCACCAGCGACGGCGTCGAGGTGATCGATCGCGGGGGCGCGGCCGAAGCCTTCGATCAGGTGGTTTTCGCCACCCACGCGCCCGACACGCTGGCGCTGTTGGCGGATGCCTCCGAGGCCGAGCGTGCCATCCTGTCGGCGCTACCCTACCGGCCGAACCGCGTGTTCCTGCATCGCGATGCCAACCTGATGCCCAGGCGCCGCAAGGTATGGTCGGCCTGGAACGTCACCGGCGCCATCCCCTCCCCGGACGACGGCGCCCGCGAGGTCGCCGTCACCTACTGGATGAACCGGCTCCAGGGCATCGATCCGAACCGGCCGCTGTTCGTCAGCCTCAATCCGGTGCGCGACCCGGACCCCAACCTCGTGTTCCGCACCTTCGAATACGACCACCCGCAATATGACGCGCGGGCGATCGATGCCCAGGCCCGGCTTTCCACCATTCAGGGGAAGAACCGCGCATGGTTTGCCGGCGCCTGGACTGGCTACGGCTTCCACGAGGATGGGCTGGTGTCCGGCCTCACTGTCGCCGAGGCGCTGGGCGGCGTCATCCCGTGGCGCACCGTGCCACGCAACGTCTTCCCGGCAGCGGCATGAGCGCAGAAAGCCGCCCGCTCGCCAGCCAGCGCCCGCCGCCCGAGGCAGCCGCATCGCTGTTCGAAGGCGTAGTGATGCACGCGCGCCTGCGCCCGGTCGGCCACCGCTTCCGCTACCGCGTGACGAGCCTCCTGATCGACATCGACCGCCTCGCCGAGGCCGATCGCCTGTCGCCGCTGTTCTCGGTCGGGCGGTTCAATCTGTGGGGCTTTTCGGAAGCGGACCACGGCGCGGGCGACGGTTCGCCACTGCGGCCCTGGGTCGATGACCTGCTGGCTGCGGCCGGCGCGCCGCATCCGACGCGGGTGCTGCTGCTGTGCTATCCGCGCGTGTTCGGCGCCGCCTTCGATCCGCTGTCGGTCTATTGGTGCTACGCGGCCTCCGGCGAGCTTGCCGCCATCATCTATTCGGTGCGCAACACCTTCGGCGAGCGCCACGCCTATGTCTGCCCGCTCATGCCCGGCGAGGCGTCGGTGGCCGAGATCCGCCAGCAGGCGGAGAAGCGGTTCTTCGTGTCGCCGTTCAACGCGCTCGATCAGCGCTATCTTTTCCGCATGCGCCCGCCCGGCGAGGATGTCGCGGTGCGCATCCTGCAGACCGACGCCGAGGGGCCGCTGCTCGCCGCGACCTTCTCCGGCCACCGTCGTGCGCTGAATACCGCCAATCTGTTGCGCGCGTTTTTCGTACATCCGATGATGACCGCCAAAGTGCTCGGCGCCATCCACTGGGAAGCCCTGCGGCTGTGGCTGAAGGGCGTTCCCGTCCGACTGTCGGCCCGGCCGGCAACAGCACCCCCGCCGGCCAGCCGGGACGGAGAGTTCCTGCCCACCACCCGTGATGCGAAATCCGGCTGACGATACGGAGACCCGAGGACGAGGATGACACAGCAGCCGATCCCGGTTTCGCCCGAAACGCTTCATCTGGCAGCGCCCGGCCTGCCACGCGCGGCGCGCTTGGCGCTGTCGCTCGCCGCCCGGCTCCGGCACGGCACGCTCACCGTCCAGCTTCCGGATGGCCGCAGCCTGATGCTCGGCGGCGCCGAACCCGGGCCGAATGCGGTGATGATCGTCAAGGATTTCGCCTTCGCCCGGCGGCTGATCGTCTCCGGCGATCTCGGCATCGCCGAGGCCTATCTGCGCGGCGAGTGGGAGAGCCCGGACCTGACGCAGTTCCTGCACCTGTTCTGCAGCAACCAGGATCTGACCCAGGCCATGCTCGCTACCCAGCCGCTGGTGCGGCTGTGGCAGAATTTCCGCCACTGGCTGAACCGAAACACCCGCCGGCAGGCCAGGAGGAACATCGAGGCCCATTACGACCTCGGCAACGCCTTCTATGCGGCGTGGCTCGACCCCTCGATGACCTATTCGGCGGCGCTGTTCGAGGGTGGCATCAACGACCTAGAGAGCGCCCAGCGCGCCAAGTACCGCCAGCTCGCCGACGAGCTGGCGCTGGCCCCCGGCCACACCGTGCTGGAGATCGGCTGCGGCTGGGGCGGTTTCGCCGAATACGCCGCGGCCGAGCGCGGCTGCAAGGTGGTGGGCCTCACCATCTCGCGCGAGCAGTTCGACTATGCCACCGCCCGCATCGCCAAAGCTGGCCTGTCCGACCGTGTCGAGATCCGCTACCGCGACTATCGCGACGAGCACGGCCTTTACGACCGTGTCGTCTCCATTGAGATGATCGAGGCGGTGGGCGAGAGCTTCTGGCCGACCTATTTCCGCAAGCTGCGCGAGCGCCTGCTGCCCGGCGGGCTTGCCGGCATCCAGAGCATCACCATCCAGGACCGGGTGTTCGACGCCTACCGCCGCGAGCTCGATTTCATCCGCCGCTATATCTTCCCCGGCGGCATGCTGCCGCCGCCCTCGATCCTGCGGGAGCTCGGTGCCGGCATGGGCCTGCCTTTGGTGAAGGAGCGCGAGTTCGGCCTCGACTACGCCACCACCCTCGTCCACTGGCGCGACCGCTTCCGCGCCGCTTGGCCGCATCTGGCGCCGATGGGCTTCGACGAACGCTTCCGCCGCCTGTGGGAGTACTACCTCGCTTATTGCGAGGCCGGCTTCCGCTCGCGCAACATCGATGTGCGCCAGATGATCTTCGCGCGGGCGGGATGAACGGTGGCGAGCCGGTCGCGGCCAAAATCAAACAAACGATCGAGCCGACCTTTGGCCAGATCCTCGCCTACGCCGCGCCGGCCCTGCCGCTGGCGGCGCTGGCGCTGCCCTTCTACGTGTTGGTGCCGGAATTCTATGCCCGCAGCGTCGGCCTGCCGATCGCCACCGTCGGCGCGGTGCTGCTGGCGGTGCGCGTCTTCGATGCCGTCACCGACCCGCTGATCGGGCTCCTTGCCGACCGTACCCGCGTACGTTTCGGCCGGCGGCGCATCTGGGTGGCGGTCGCGGCACCGGTCACCGCCGGCGCGGCCGCCATGGTGTTCCTGCCGCCGGACGGTGCCGGCGCTCTCCATCTTCTCCTGTGGGCTGGGCTGATGTCGGTGGCCTGGACGGCGCTGGCCGTGCCCTATTTCGCCTGGGGCGCCGAACTCTCCACCTCCTATGCCGGTCGCAGCCGGGTGGTCGCCGCTCGCGAGACGCTGACCGTCCTCGGCACCGTCGTGGCGCTGCTTGCCCAGGCGGCAATCCCCGCTCTGTGGGGCGGCGGACAGGCGAGCGCGTTGGCGGGGCTCGCGCTGCTGGTCGGGCTGATGCTTCCGGCCGCGGCGGCATTGGCGGTGGGTGCCGCACCTGAGCCCGCCGACCGCTCGGTGAGCCGGCTCGATTTGCGCGAGGGCTCAGCGCAGATGCTCGCCAACCGGCCGTTCCGGCGGCTCCTGGCGGCGTTCTTCCTCAACGGCCTCGCCAATGGTTTTCCGGCGACGCTGTTCCTGTTCTATGTCGGCGACCGGCTCGGCGCCTCCGCCTATGCCGGCCCGCTGCTGCTGGTCTATTTCCTGTGCGGGGTGGCCGGGGTGCCGGCGTGGCTCGCTCTGGCGCAGCGCACGTCGAAGCACCGCGCGTGGTCGCTGGCCATGCTGATCGCCTGCGCGGCGTTCGTGACGGCGGCGTTCCTCGGCCCCGGCGACGCCGGACTCTTTCTCGTAGTGTGCGTGATCACCGGCCTGACGCTCGGGGCCGACCTGATACTGCCGGGCGCCATCCAGGCCGACGTGATCGATGTCGACACCGCAGCGACCGGCGAGCAGCGCTCGGGCCTCTATCTCGCGGTCTGGAGCCTCGCCACCAAGGCGGCGCTGGCTGCCGCCGTCGGCATCGCCTTTCCGGTCCTGTCGTGGGCAGGCTTCGATCCGGCGCAAGGTGCTGCAAGCGAGCGGGGCCTGATCGCCCTGGCGATGCTCTATGCGGCGGTGCCGGTGGCGCTCAAGCTTGCCGCTATCGCGCTGATGTGGCGCTTTCCGCTCGACGCCGCCGAACAGGCCCGGCTGCGCGCCGCGATCGAGCGGCGGCAGGCAGGCTGACCGACCTACATGACAGGCTTGTTCCAGCCGGTGGCGCGCGCCACCAGCGGGAAATAGAGCCGGTACGGCAAGAGATTGATGGCTTTCAGGATGAAGGCGAAGCGGCGGGGAAAGGCGATCTCGAAGCGGTTCGTCTCCAGCCCATCGGCGATGCGGCGGGCAGCCTCCTCGGCCGGGATGATGAACGGCATCGGGAACGGATTGACCTCGGTCGCCGGGGTTTCGACGAAACCGGGGCAGATGACCTGCACCGTCACGCCATGGCGGTCGCAATCGAACTTCAGGCTTTCGGCCATGTTGATCAGCGCCGCCTTGGTGGCGCCGTAAGCCGACGACGTCGGCAGGCCGCCATAGCCGGCCACTGACGCCACAAACGCGATGCGCCCACGCTTCCGCGCCATCATTCGCGGCAGGATTGGCGCCAGCGCCTTCACCGTGCCGCCGAGATTCACCGCAAAGGAGGTCTCGAATTTGGCAAGGTCGAACTCCTCCGCCCGCACCGGCAGATAGAGCCCTGCATTGAGAATGGCGGTGTCGATCGGACCGTCCTCGGCCTCGACGCGCGCCACTAGCAATTCCAGCGCATCGGCGTCTGTGACGTCGGCCGGCTCGGCGCGGATAGAGCCCTTGAGGCCCGATGCTGCGCCCGAAAGCTCGGCCAAAGCTTCGGCCCGGCGGGCGGTCGCCACCACGGCGGCCCCGCGGCGGGCCATCTCCAGCGCCAGCGCCCGCCCGATTCCCGAGCTGGCACCGGTGATCCAAACGCGCTGGGCGCTCATGTCGAGACGCTCAGCCCTGGCCGGCGAGGCGCTGGAAGATGCGGCCGAGCAAGCCGGTCAGCCTGACATGGCCTTCCTCGACGACGAAGCAGATGCAGTCCTCGCCATGGTCGTCGGCCACCGGCTTGTGGTCGGTCGACTCGTCGGCGACCGCGACATCGCCCCGCTCATAGTGGCCGTTGATGTCGACGAAGCCGCCCTTCAGCACCAGTACCGCCTCAAGCCCGGTGTGGGTGTGCGAGGGCATCGCCTGACCCGCCCGGATCCACAGCAGGCTGGCCTCGCCCTCCTTGCTGTCGAGATGGCACTCCTTCAGGCCCGGCAGCCTGGACTTCCAGGCGATCTCGTTGAATGGACGGCCGATGAAGCGCCGCAGCGCCACCGGCAGCACCGGATCGGCCGGCGGACGCGGCCGGGCCCGGATGGGCTCGGCGGGCGCCTCGTCGGCAAAGATGGCGGCAAGACGGGCATCGCGGTCGGCAATGGCCACCGGCGGCGCCTCGTCGAGAAGCATCCCACCTACCGCCTCCAGATCATGCACGAAGCGACGGTTGTCCGGAGACAGTTCCAGATGCGCTTCGATCAATACGGACATTGGGCTCCGCAGCGCCCCGGCTGCGTAATCGGCCAACAAGGCATCGACTGCGGCCGCCCCGGCGTGGCTCGCATAGGTCATGTTCGACGTCACCTCGGCTGCGTTGACGACAATGTTACGGTCGAGGTGCCTGTCCGGATCACATCGGCCGACACCCTATCTGCGGCGGCCTGTCTTGCCAGCGCCCGGATGCTTCGCTACCCCGGATCACCCCCCGGTCATGATCCCTCCCGGAGAACACCCATGCCGTCCCGCAGCCGCTGGCTTGTCTCGACCGAATGGCTCGCCGCCCATCTCGGCGCCCCCGACGTGGTGGTGGTCGAGGGCACCTATCAGCTTCCGACGACCGGCCGCAATGCGGAGGCGGAATATCTCGCCGGCCATATCCCGCATGCGGTGCGCTTCGACATCGACAAGATCAAGGATCCGGCCTCGCCCTACCCGCACATGATCCCGTCGCCGGACCTGTTCGGCACCGAGGTCGGCAAGCTCGGCATCGGCAGCGGCCAGACCATCGTGGTCTACGACGCCTTCGGGATGTTCTCGGCGCCGCGCGTGTGGTGGACCTTCCGCATCATGGGCGCCCGCGACGTGTTCATCCTCGACGGCGGACTGCCGAAATGGACGGCCGAGGGCCGCCCGCTCGAGAGCGGTCCGGTGACCCGCTCGCCCCACACCTTCCATGCCCGCCTCGATCACAGCGCGGTGGCGTCGGCCGAGGACGTGCTGTCGGCGCTCACGACGGGCTCCGCCCAGGTGGTCGATGCGCGCGGACCCGCCCGCTTCTTCGGCGAGATGCCGGAGCCGCGCCCCGGCATGCGGGCCGGCCACATGCCGGGCGCCCGGAACCTTCCGTTCGACACGCTGGTCTCCGAAGGCCGGCTGGTCGACGAGGAGGCCATCCGCGCGGCCTTCACTGCCGCTGGCGTCGATCTCGACCGCCCGATCATCACCTCCTGCGGCTCGGGCGTGACGGCGGCGGTGCTGACTCTGGCGCTCGACTCGATCGGCAAGAGCGCACGCCTCTATGACGGCTCTTGGGCTGAGTGGGGCTTGAGGCCCGAGCTGCCGGTGACCACGGCGGCGTGAGTGTCGACCTTGAGCTAGACCTTCGTCGAAAGTCGTTGTTCCCAAAGGTAAATTTAGATCCGACGACTCTGAACTCCGGCCCCCGTGGGCCGGAGTTTCGTGTAAGAAGGCTCCGTTCCCGTCATCGCCCTCCCGTCGTTCCTGCGTGAGCCGAGCCAGATGCCCAACGTTCCGCCGCGTCCGATCCGCCGCCTCCTCGTCGCCAACCGCTCCGAGATCGCCATCCGCGTGTTCCGCGCCGCGACCGAGCTCGGCATCCGCACGGTGGCGATCTATGCGGAGGAGGACAAGCTCTCGCTCCACCGCTTCAAGGCCGACGAGGCCTACGAGGTCGGCAAGGCGCGGCCGGGCCGTGAGAAGCTCGGCCCGATCGCAGCCTATCTCTCGATCGACGAGGTGATCCGGGTCGCCAAGGACGCGCAGGTCGACGCCATCCACCCCGGCTACGGGTTCCTGTCGGAAAACCCCGACTTTGCCGAGGCTTGTGCCGAGGCCGGCATCATCTTCATCGGGCCTTCCCCCGACACCATGCGCACGCTCGGCAACAAGGTGGCGGCGCGCAACCTCGCGATTTCCGTCGGCGTGCCGGTGATGCCGGCCACCGACCCGCTGCCGGACGACCCGGCCGAGATCGAAAGGCTTGCCGCCGCAATCGGTTACCCGGTGATGCTAAAGGCCTCCTGGGGCGGCGGCGGCCGCGGCATGCGGCCGATCGAAGGTCCGCAGGGCCTGATCGACACCGTCACCACCGCCCGGCGCGAGGCCAAGGCGGCGTTCGGCAAGGACGAGGTCTATCTGGAGAAGCTGGTACGCCGCGCCCGCCACGTCGAGGTGCAGCTCCTGGGCGACCGCCACGGCAACCTCGTCCATCTGTTCGAGCGCGACTGCACCATCCAGCGCCGCCATCAGAAGGTCGTGGAGCGCGCTCCGGCGCCGTATCTCGACGCTGCGGCGCGCGAAGCGTTCGCTGCAGCGGCGCTGAAGATCGGCCGCGCCACCGATTATGTCGGCGCCGGAACGGTCGAGTTCCTGATGGATGCCGACACCGGCGCCTTCTACTTCATCGAAGTCAATCCGCGCGTCCAGGTCGAGCACACCGTGACCGAGGTGGTCACCGGGCTCGACATCGTGAAGGCGCAGATCCGCATCGCCCAGGGCGGCCGGCTCGGCGAAATTGCCGAGACCGGGATTCCGGCGCAACACGATATCCGGCTCGATGGCCACGCCATGCAGTGCCGCATCACCACCGAGAATCCGGAGAATAACTTCATTCCGGACTACGGGCGCATCACCGCCTATCGCGGCGCCTTCGGCTTCGGCATCCGCGTCGATGGCGGCACCGCGTATTCCGGCGCGGTGGTGACGCCGTTCTACGACCCGATGCTGGAAAAGGTCACCGCCTGGGCGCCGTCGCCGGACGAGACCATCTTTCGCATGGAGCGGGCGCTGCGCGAATACCGCATCCGCGGCGTCGCCACCAATCTGGCCTTCCTGGAATCGCTGCTGAACCACCCGCGCTTCCGCAATGGCAGCTACACCACCCGCTTCATCGACGAGACGCCGGAACTGTTCCAGGTCGCCAAGCCGCGCGACCGCGCCACCAAGCTGCTCGGCTACATCGCCGACGTCACCATCAACGGCCACCCCGAGGTCAAGGGCCGCGCCAAGCCGCCGGCCACCGCCCGCGAGCCGGTGGTGCCGGTGTTCGGCCCCGCGCGCGAGGCCCCCGACGGCACCAAGCAGCTGCTCGACCAGCTCGGCCCCAAGCGCTTCGCCCAATGGATGAAGGCCGAGAAGCGGGTGCTGGTCACCGACACCACCATGCGCGACGCCCACCAGTCGCTGATCGCGACGCGCATGCGCTCGTTCGACATCATCGCCGCCGCCGAGGCCTATTCGACCGCGCTGCCGCAGCTGTTCTCGCTGGAGTGCTGGGGCGGCGCGACGTTCGACGTCGCCATGCGCTTCCTCAACGAGGACCCGTGGGAGCGCCTCGCCACCCTGCGCGAGCGGGTGCCGAACCTGCTGCTGCAGATGCTGCTGCGCGGCGCCAACGGCGTCGGCTACACCAACTATCCGGACAATGTGGTGAAGTTCTTCGTCCGGCAGGCGGCGGCCGGCGGCATCGACGTCTTCCGCGTGTTCGACTGCCTGAACTGGGTCGAGAACATGCGCGTCGCCATCGACGCGGTGGGCGAGACCGGACGGCTGGCGGAAGGCGCCATCTGCTACACCGGCGACATTCTCGATCCCGACCGCGCCAAGTTCTCGCTCAACTACTATGTCGATCTCGCCAAGCAGCTGGAGAAGGCCGGCTGCCACATCCTCGGCATCAAGGACATGGCGGGGCTGCTCAAGCCCGCCGCCGCCCGCGTGCTGGTGAAGGCGCTGAAGGAGGAGGTCGGCCTGCCGATCCACCTCCACACCCATGATACCTCGGGAATTTCGGGCGCCTCGGTGCTGGCGGCGATCGACGCCGGCGCCGATGCGGTGGATGCCGCGATGGACGCCATGAGCGGCCTCACCTCGCAGCCCTGCCTCGGCTCGATCGTCCAGGCCTTGGAGCACACCGAGCGCGACACCGGGCTCGATCACGACGTCATCCGCCATCTCAGCTTCTATTGGGAGGCGGTGCGCGACCAGTACGCCGCGTTCGAGAGCGACCTCAAGGCCGGCGCCTCGGAAGTGTACCTGCACGAGATGCCGGGCGGCCAGTTCACCAATCTCAAGGAGCAGGCGCGCGCGCTCGGCCTCGACACCCGCTGGCACGACGTGGCGAGGGCCTATCGCGACGCCAACGATTTGTTTGGCGACATCGTCAAGGTGACGCCGTCGTCGAAGGTGGTCGGCGACATGGCGCTGATCATGGTGTCGCAGGGCATCACCCCGGCCGACGTGCTCGATCCGGCGAAGGACATCGCGTTCCCCGCCTCGGTGGTCGAGATGCTGCACGGTGATCTCGGCCAGCCCCCCGGCGGCTGGCCCGAAGCGCTGGTGAAAAAGGCGCTCAAGGGCAAGGAAGCCTCGACCGCGCGGCCGGGATCGCTGCTCGCCGACACGGATTTGGAGGCCCAGCGCGCCGAGGTCGCCAAGCTGACCGAGGAGGCGGCGAACGACTTCGACCTCGCCTCCTTCCTGATGTACCCCAAGGTCTATGGCGACTTCGTGCGCGCGGTGCGGAAATACGGGCCGGTCTCGACGCTGCCGACCCCGGTCTATTTCTACGGCATGACGCTCGGCGACGAGATCACGGTGGAGATCGAGCGCGGCAAGGCGCTGGTGATCTCGCTGCAGGCCATTGGTGAAACGGACGAGGACGGCCAGGTCGAGGTGTTCTTCGAGCTCAACGGCCAGCCGCGCTTCGTCAAGGTCCCGAACCGCGTCGTCGCCGCGCAGCTCCCCGCCCGCCGCAAGGCCGAGGACGGCAACGACGCCCACGTCGCCGCCCCCCTGCCCGGCTCGGTGGCGGCGCTGGCGGTGAAGCCCGGCATGACGGTGAAGGCCGGCGACGTGCTGATGACCATCGAGGCGATGAAGATGGAAACCGCGCTGCACTCGCCGCGCGCCGGCACCATCAAGGAGGTGCTGGTGCATCCCGGCAGCCCGGTGGACGCCAAGGATCTGCTGGTGGTGTTCGAGGGGTAGAGACCGGATGCCTCATCGCGGCTCTCGCTTCGCGTAGCCGCGATGAGGCGAACTTGTAGGGTGGAATAGCGTCAGCGTATTCCGCCATTCCCGTTGCCGGCCGCGGCGCAATACGCTTCGCTATTGCGCCCTACGCGAGTATCGCAAGCCGTTCCATTCACCGCAGCACCTGCGCCAGGAACGCCCGTGTGCGCGCGTGCTGCGGCGTGCCGAAGAACGCGTCGGGCGGCGCCGCCTCGAGGATCTGGCCCGAATCCATGAACACCACGCGGTCGGCGACCTCGCGCGCGAAGCCCATCTCGTGGCTGACCACCAGC
The DNA here is from genome assembly GCF_003966715.1 of Blastochloris tepida. Classification (NCBI taxonomy): domain Bacteria; kingdom Pseudomonadati; phylum Pseudomonadota; class Alphaproteobacteria; order Hyphomicrobiales; family Blastochloridaceae; genus Blastochloris; species Blastochloris tepida. The sequence goes on along the minus strand of NZ_AP018907.1, from coordinate 1,523,476 downwards.
ATGGTCATGCCGTCGCGCGCGAGCTGCACCATGGTGTCGAGCACCTCCTTCACCATCTCGGGGTCGAGCGCCGAGGTCGGCTCGTCGAACAGCATGATGCGCGGGTTCATGCACAGCGCGCGGGCGATGGCGACGCGCTGCTGCTGGCCGCCGGACAATTGGCCGGGATATTTCCCCGCCTGCTCGGGGATGCGCACGCGCTCCAGGTAATGCATGGCGACTGCCTCGGCCTCGCGCCTGGGCAGCTTGCGCACCCAGACCGGCGCCAGCGTGCAGTTCTCCAGCACCGTGAGGTGCGGAAACAGATTGAACTGCTGGAACACCATGCCGACCTCGCGCCGGATCTCGTCGACGCACCGCATGTCGTCGGTGAGTTCGATGCCATCGACGACGATGCGGCCACGCTCGAACGTCTCAAGGCGATTGATGCAGCGGATCAGCGTCGACTTGCCGGAGCCGGACGGTCCGCAGATCACGATCCGCTCGCCGCGCTTCACGGTGAAATCGATGCCGCGCAGCACGTGAAAGCCGCCGAACCATTTGTCGAGCCCTTCGATCTCGATGGCAATCGGGTGCCTGGTGGTCTCGATCTTCGGCGCCATTTGCATCCTCAACGTCCAGCCTTCAGCCGGCGCTCGATGAATTGCGCGTAGCGGCTCATGCCGAAGCAGAAGGCGAAATAGATTAGGCCGGCGAAGGCGAAGCCGGTATAGAGCGTCGAGGGCGACGCCCACGACGGATCGGCGAACGCCGCACGAAGCTGGCCCAGGAGATCGAAGATCGCGACGATCATCACCAGCGTGGTGTCCTTGAACAGGCCGATGAAGGTGTTGACGATGCCGGGAATGACGAGGCGCAGCGCCTGCGGCAGCACCACCAGCGCCATCGTCTGCCAGGGCCTGAGCCCGAGCGCGGTGGCGCCCTCATATTGCGCGCGCGGCACGCCCTGCAGCCCGCCGCGCACAACTTCCGCCATGTAGGCGGCGGCGAACACCGCCACGCCGATCAGCGCCCGCAGCAGATTGTCGATGCTCCACGAGCCCGGCAGGAACAGCGGCAGCATATAGGTGGCGAAGAACAGCACGGTGATCAGCGGCACGCCGCGCCAGAACTCGATGAAGGCGACCGAAAGCCAGCGCACCGCCGGCAGGTCGGAGCGGCGCCCCAGCGCCAGCAGGATGCCGAGCGGCAGCGACGCCACAATGCCGGTGACCGCCACCACCAGCGTCACCAGCAGGCCGCCCCAGGCGCGGGTTTCGACAACGGCAAGGCCGAACCAGCCGCCGACCAGCAGCACATAGGCGGCGACCGGAAACACCACGAAGAACAGCGCGGCATTGAGGCGCTTGAACGGCGCAGGCGGAATGAGCAGCGGCACCAGCAGCGCCAGGGCCGTGGCGAACACCAGATCGACGCGCCAGCGCTCGCCGGCCGGATAGAAGCCGTAGATCAGTTGGCCGAGCTTAGCGGTTATGAACGGCCAGCAGGCGCCGACCGGCCGCCCGACGGTCTCTCCAAGGCAGGCCTCGCGCCCCTCGCCGCTCCATACCGCGTCGATGAGAAGAAAGCGCACCAAGGGCGGCACGATCAGCCACAGCGCCGCGAGGCTCGCAAGCGTCAGCACCGTGCTGAGCGGGCCGGCGAACAGCCGCGTGCGCAGCCATCCGAACGGACCCGACACCGACACCGGCGGCGGCAGTGCCGGCTGAAGCTCCCTGCGGACGAAGACGTCGCGGCTCATGATCTATCGCCCGACCGGCGCAAGGCGCCGATTGTAGAGGTTCATCGCCAGCGCGGTGAGAAGGCTGATGGCGAGATAGACCGCCATGGTCATGGCGATGATCTCGATCGCCTGTCCCGTCTGGTTCAGCGTGGTGCCGGCGAACACCGCGACCAGATCGGGAAAGCCCACCGCCATCGCCAGCGAGGAGTTCTTGACGACGTTGAGATACTGGCTGGTCAGCGGCGGCACGATCACCCGCATCGCCTGCGGGATCACCACAAGCTGCAGCGTTCGCCCCGGCCGCAGGCCGAGCGAGGCGGCAGCCTCGCTCTGTCCGCGATCGACGGCCTGGATGCCGGCGCGCACGATCTCGGCGATGAAGCCGGCGGTGTAGAGCGCGAGCCCCGCCACCAGCGCCACGAATTCCGGCACCAGCCGGATGCCGCCGATGAAATTGAAGCCGCGCAATTCGGCCGGCGCCAGCGTCAGCGGCTGGCCGAGCAGGAGGAACACCGCCAGCGGCACGCCCACGATCAGCAGCGCCGACACCCTGCCGGCGGGAAAGCCGCGGCCGGTGCGGGCCTGGCGCGCCCGCGCCCATCTTGAGACGACGGCCGCGGCAACAACGGCCGCGCCGGCCGCCACGGCCACCCATTCGAGCCCGACGCCCGCCACCGGCTGCGGCAGGATCAGGCCGCGATTATTGAGGACGAGGCCGAACGGCCCCTCCAGGCTCTGGCGCGGCCCCGGCAGCACGCCGATCATCAGCAGGTACCAGAACAGGATCTGGAACAGCAGCGGCAGATTGCGGGTGATCTCGACATAGGCGCCGGCCAACCGTGCCAGCACCCAGGATGGCGACAGCCGGGCGATGCCGACGGCAAAGCCGATGACGGTGGCGAACAGGACGCCGAGTACCGAGACCAGCAGCGTGTTGGCGAGCCCGACCAGGAACACGCGGCCATAGGTGTCGGAGCGATTGTAGGCGATGAGGCTCTGCGACACGTCGAAGCCGGCGGTCTGCTGCAGGAAGCCGAAGCCGGAGGCGATGTGCTGGTCGGCGAGGTTCTGGCGGGCGGTGGCGATCAGGCTCCAGGCGAGGAGGACCACCGCGCCGACGAGTGCCGCCTGCAGCGCCGCGGCGCGGACCGCCGCCGGGGTCAGGCGAAACCGGCGACCGGGGGCGGAGTCCGATTCGTTGGTCATGTCGCCTTTCGTGGTAGCCGGAACGACGACGCGTCCTCTACCTTATCGGCGGCGCATACTGCAGGCCGCCCTTGGTCCACAGCGCGTTCTGGCCGCGGGCGATGCCGAGCGGCGAGTCCTTGCCGACATTGCGCTCGAACACCTCGCCATAATTGCCGACCCGCTTGACGATGCGCACCACCCAGTCCTTGGTCAGGCCAAGCTGCTCGCCGGCATTGCCCTCGGTGCCGAGCAGGCGCCGCACCTCGGGATTGGGCGATTTCAGCATGGTGTCGACCGTCGCCGCGGACACGCCGAGCTCCTCGGCGGTGATCATGGCGAAATGCGTCCAGCGCACGATGTCGGCCCACTGGGCGTCGCCATGGCGCACCGCCGGACCCAGCGGTTCCTTGGAGATGACCTCGGGCAGCACGACATGGTCGTCCGGATTGGCGAGCTTCAGCCGCTCGGCGGAGAGTCCGGCAATGTCGGTGGTGAAGGCGTCGCAGCGGCCGTTCTCGCCGGTGTCGTAGGTCTTGATCGCCTCGTCATTGGTGGCGAAGGCCACCATTTCGTAGGTCATGTTGTGGGCGTGGAAGTAGTCGGCGGCGTTGAGCTCGGTGGTGGTGCCGGTCTGGGTGCAGATCGAGGCGCCGGTCAATTCCAGCGCCGATGAGACCTTCAGCGACTTGCGCACCATGAAGCCCTGGCCGTCGTAGAAGGTGATGGCCGGGAAATCGAGCCCCAGCGCGGTGTCGCGCGACAGCGTCCAGGTCGAGTTGCGCGCCAGCACTTCGATGTCGCCCGATTGCAGCGCGGTGAAACGGTCCTTGGCCGACAGCGGCACGAAGGTCACCTTGGCGGGGTCGTTGAAGATCGCCGCCGCCAGCGCCCGGCAGAAATCGACATCGAGCCCGCTCCATTGGCCCTTGTCGTTGGGCGCGGAGAAGCCGGGCAGGCCCTGGCTGACACCACACAGGACATGGCCGCGGGCCTGCACCGTCTTCAGCGTCGCCTGGGCGGAGGCCGAAGACGCCGCGCCGCAGCAGGCGATCCCGAGCGCAAGAACAAGGGCAAGTCTATGCATGGTGGAAAGCCTTCCCAAAATGTCGATTTCCGGAGCAGGCGCCCCGAAGCTGGATCACCGGCATGGAGAATAGCGTGCTCTTCTCCGTCAAATCAGCCTGCACACGCCCGCCCTTCTGACATTGCCGCAGGCGGATCGCCAAGTGCCAGCCCTTTGCGATGGCCCTCGCCGTGGTCTAGAGCGTTATCCGATCTGACTGCATCAGATCGGACGCTCTAAGTTTTTGGTTTGTCGCATTTTCTTCCGCAAAACCGGTATCCACTTTTGCGGAAAATGCTCTAGATCTCTCGCTCGACCCTTCACCTCCGCTTGGCGCATGCGCCGCGTGCCGGTGGCATCTCAAACTGCGGCGGGGCCGGGGTCAAGGTTCCAGAGGCTTCTGAGGGTCGCTCGCGGCCACTCGTCCCCGATCTCTGCCAAGGACGCCGGACCATATGTCGCTTCCCTCCTCTCCCCGCCGCCGCCTCGCCACCGCCCTCGTCCATGCCGGCCGTGAGCCGGCCGAGCAGTTCGGCTTCGTCAACACGCCGATCTATCGCGGCTCGACGGTGCTCTATCCGACCGCCGACGACCTCTTGAACCGCCGCAGCCGCTACTCCTACGGCCGGCGCGGCACCCCCACCTCGGAGGCGCTGGAGAGCGCGCTGGCCGAGATCACCGGCGGCGCCGGCGTGGTGCTCACCCCGTCGGGCCTGTCGGCGGTGTCCGTCGCCCTGCTGTCGGTGGCCCGCGCCGGCGATCACATCCTGGTGGCCGACAATGTCTATGAGCCCACCCGCCATGTCTGCGACAGCGTGCTGACGCGGCTGGGCGTCGCGGTCACGTATTTCGATCCGCTTGTCGGCGCCGGCATCGCCGGGCTGATGCGGCCGAACACCCGCCTGATCTATGCCGAGGCGCCGGGCTCGCAGACCTTCGAGATGTGCGACATCCCCGCCTTCGTGGCGGCGGCGCACGAAGGCGGCGCGCTGGTGGGGATCGACAACACCTGGGCCACCGCGCTCGGCTTCGACGGCCACGGCTGCGGCGTCGACCTCGTGGTCGAGGCCGGCACCAAGTATCTCGGCGGCCATGCCGACGTGAATCTCGGTGTCGTGTCGGCCGCCCCCCCGGCCTGGAAGGCGCTCAAGGACACCCACGGCGCGCTCGGCCTGTGCGCGGCGGCCGAGGACATCTTCCTGTCGCTGCGCGGCCTGCGGACGCTGGCGCTGCGGCTTGAGCGCCATCAGGCCTCGGCGCTCACGGTCTGCGACTGGCTGGCCGGCCGGCCGGAGGTGTCGCGCATCCTCAATCCGATGCGGCCCACCGACCCCGGCCACGCGCTGTTCAAGCGCGACTACACGGGCGGCTGCGGCCTGTTCACCGTGGTGCTGAAGCCGGCGCCGAAGGCGGCGGTGGCGGCCTTCCTCGATGCGCTCGAACTGTTCGGCATGGGCTATTCGTGGGGCGGCTATGAGAGCCTGGTCATCCCGTTCGATGCCGCGCCCTACCGCACCGCCACGCGCTGGCAGCCCGAGGGGCCAACGCTGCGCTTCCATATCGGCCTGGACGATCCGGCGGACCTGATCGACGATCTGGCGCAGGGATTCGCCAAGATGGCCGCCACCTGAATCCGGAGGGCTTTCGATGATGCCGCGCCTCGCCACAGCCCTGCTCCTGGCCACGAGCCTCGCCGCCCTGCCGGGCGCGGCCGGCGCCAATGATTCGACAGCCGAACTCGGCATTGGCGGGCTGACGCTGACGATCACCGCCAATATCGAGATGCTGTCGGAAGATCTCTACATCTCGCCGGACGAGGTGCGCGTCGCCTACCGCTTCAAGAACCGGACCGACAAGGACATCGACACCATCGTCGCCTTCCCCATTCCCGAAATTCCGGGCGGCGAGGAGTTCTATTACTATCCGCTGCCGGTCGAGGATGCGGATAACTTCATCGGATTCACCGTCACGGTGGACGGCAAGCCGGTGACCCCGAAGGTGGAACAGCGCGCCACCGCCAACACTCTCGACCGCACCGAGCTTCTCGCCTCGCTGGGTATCCCGATCTTCCCGACCAAGGCCAAGGACGCGCTCGACCGGCTGCCCGACGACAGGAAGCGCGAGTTCGAGAAGCTCGGCCTCGCTTATCCGGAAGAGGATTACGAGACCAAGACCACCAGGCTGGTGCCGGCCTGGACCCTGCGCACCACCTTCTGGTGGGAGCAGACCTTCCCGGCCGGGCGCGAGGTGACGGTGTCGCACACCTATAGGCCGGTGGTCGGCGGCAGCGTCGGTTTGCGCTTCGACCCCAAGAACTCGCCTGCAGAATACGCCGAGTATGTCAAAAAATACTGCATGGACAAGGCGTTCCTCGACGCGGTGCAGAAGATGGACGCCGCCGCCAAAAAGCGCGACAGCCTCGCCAGCGAACACCGCCTTGCCTATGTGCTGACCACCGGCGGCCACTGGGCCGGCAATATCGGCTCGTTCCGGCTGGTGGTCGACAAGGGCCGGCCGGACGCGCTGGTCAGCTTCTGCGGCGACGGGGTGAAGAAGATCTCGCCCACCCAGTTCGAGATGAAGAAGACCGACTTCGTCCCCGAGAACGATCTCGAAATCCTGCTGGTGAAGACCGGCGAGTGAGAAACGGTCCCTACCCCGCGACCTCGTCCAGCCGCTTCGCGCGGCGGTAGCGGCGATAGAGAATCACGCCGATCGCGCCTGAGACGATGAACAGCCCGGCCGAGACGGCGATGCGCAGCTCCGCATCGAGCTGCACGCCGGAGCCGGCGAGCGCGAACACCACCGTCTGCGGCACATAGCCCAGCGCCGAGCCGGCGACGAACGGCGTCATCCGCACGCTCGACACCCCGGCGGCGAGATTGGTGACGAGGTTGCTGCCGACCGGCAGCAGCCGCAGCAGCAGCGTCATCGAAAACGTGTTGCCGTGCAGCACGCGGTCGATGGCGGCGATGCGGCGGGGAAACCGGTGCTGGACGATCGCCCGGCCGAGCAGCCGGGCATAGCCGAAGGCCAGCACGCAGCCGCCCACCGAGGCGAGCAGCGCCAGCGCCGTGCCGAGCGTGACGTCGAATGCGTAGCCGGCTAAAAAGCAGATGAGCTGGCGCGGCAGCCCGACGGCGGTGAACAGCGCGCCGACCGCGACGAAGATCGCCTCGCCCGAAATGCCCTGGCCCTTCACCTGGGCGTCGATCCAGCTGGTGCTGACGGCATCCGACAGGCCGGTCTCCTTCATCGCATAGCCGAGCACGACGAGGGAGACGATCAGCACCAGCCCGCGCGTCATCAGCTTGAGGTCGGTGCGGGCGCGGATGTCGACGGGCGCGGTCACGGCCTAGAGCTCCGCGACCTCGGGCACCCGGCGGCGGCGGCGGATCAGCCACCACACGCCATAGAGATCGAGGATGCCGACCCACAGCCGGTCCCACAGGCCGTAATTCGAGGTGCCGGCCCGCCGCGGCCGGTCGACCACGTCGAGCAGCGCCACCTCGAACCCCTCGCGCCGCACCAAGGCCGGCATGAAGCGGTGCAGCGCATCGAAATACGGCAGGGCCAGAAACACCTCGCGCCGGAACGCCTTGAGCCCGCAGCCGGTGTCGCGCGTGCCGTCCCGCAGCACCCGGCCGCGCACGGCGTTGGCGATTCGCGACTGCAGCTTCTTGAAGCCGGTATCCTTGCGCCCCAGCCGCTGGCCGGCGACCAGGCCGACATTCGGCCCGGCGGCCGCCAGGGCATCGACCAGCCCGGGCAGGAAGGCCGGGTCGTTCTGGCCGTCGCCGTCGAGCGTCGCCACCACCGGGGCTGCCGCCGCCCGCACGCCGGTGCGGATCGCCGCCGACTGGCCGCAGGAGACGGCGTGGCGCAGCGGCCGCAGCCAGGGATAGGTGCGCTTCAGATCGGCCAGCACAAGCGGTGTGGCGTCCGAAGAGCCGTCGTCGATCACGATGGCCTCGAACGGGCCGCGGCCGGCCATGGCGGCGGCGATCTCATCGATCAGCGGGGCAAGATTGCCCGCCTCATTGCGCGCCGGCACCACCACGGACACCAGCGGAGCTTGTTCGGCCACGGGCGCATCACTTCGGCTGGCGCGGATCCGGCGCGGACGGCGGACCCCTGCGCGGAGGACGGGCCGGCGCACGCGCGCCGGGGGCGCCTAACGGCACCGGCGATTTCGCGCCCTTGTGGCAGGGCCGCGCCCGGCCGGCAAGTCCCCCCAGCGTCAAGCCCCCCAGCGTCAGGTCGCCCTGCCCGGCCCGGGGCCGCTCACGCGACGCTTGCCTCGGACCGCCGCCGGGCGATGCGCGCCGAGCCCAGGAATGCGGCGATGAAGACCACGGTCATCAGCAGCACGATGGTCGGCGCCGGCGCGCTGTCGATGAAGAAGCTGAGATAGACCCCGAGGAACGCGCACGACACGGCGACCGCAACCGCCAGCACCAGCAGCAGCCCGAACCGGGCAGTCAGCAGGAAGGCGATGGCGCCCGGCGCGATCAGCATGGCGATCGCCAGGATGATGCCGACCGCCTTCAGCGCGCCGACGATGGCGAGCGACAGGATCGCCAGGAAGCCATAGTGCAGCAGCCGCACCGGCAGGCCCACAGCCTTGGCCTGGACCGGATCGAACGCGTGCAGCAGCAGATCCCGCCATTTCAGCATCACGAGGCCGGTGACCACGGCGGCGATGACGCCACTCTCGACGATATCCGCCCACCCGACGCCCAGCATGTCGCCGAACAGGATGTGGTCGAGATGCACGTCGGTCTCGATCCAGGTGTAGAGCACGAGGCCCAGGCCGAACATGCCCGAGAACACCACGCCCATCACCGTATCCTGCTTGATGCGGCTGTTTTCCTTGAGGAATCCGGTGGCGACCGCGCAGGTCATGCCCGCGGCGAACGCGCCCAGCGCCAGCGGCAGGCCGGCGATATAGGACAGCACCACGCCCGGCAAAACGGCGTGGGAGATCGCATCCCCCATCAGCGACCAGCCCTTGAGCACCAGGAACGACGACAGCAGCGCCGCCGGAACCGCCACCAGCACCGAAATCAGCAGCGCGCTGCGCATGAACTCGAACTGGAACGGCGAGGCGAGGCTTGCGGCAAGCTCCATCATGCGGCGCCCTCCAGGCTCCGCGCCACCCGCCGCCGGCTGGCGATCAGGCCGTGCTTGGGCGCGAACACGAAGGCCGCCAGGAACACCAGGGTCTGCAGCACGACGATGACCCCGCCGGTGGCGCCGTCGAGGAAGAAGCTGAGATAGGCGCCGACGAAGCTGGTGGTTGCCCCGACCGCGACGCTGATGGCGATGAGGCGCGGAAACCGGTCGGTGAGCAGATAGGCGGTGGCGCCCGGCGTCACCACCATGGCGATGACCAGGAAAGCGCCGACCGTCATCAGCGCCGCCACCGTGCAGGCGCTGAGCAGCGTGAAGAACAGGCCCTTGAGCAGGGGTGGATTGAGGCCGATGGTGCGGGCGTGGTTCTCGTCGAAGAACACCACCATCAGATCCTTCCACTTCACCAGCAGCACAATGAGCGACACCGCACCGATGATCGCCAGCTGCAGCGTGTCCTCGGGCGTGATGGCGAGAATATTGCCAAGGATGATCGTCTGGATGTTCACCGATGTCGGCGCCAACGACACCATGAACAGGCCGAGCCCGAAGAAGGAGGTGAAGATCAGGCCGATGACGGTGTCTTCCTTCAGCTTGGTACGCTGGCTCAGAAACAGCATGGCAGCGGCGGCGAGCGCGCCCGACAGGAACGCCCCGAGCGAGAACGGCAGACCGAGCATGTAGGCGCCGGCAACGCCCGGAACGATGGAGTGGGACAGCGCGTCGCCGATCAGTGACCAGCCCTTGAGCATCAGATAGGCCGACAGGAAGGCGCAGACCGCGCCGACCATTGCGCTCACCCACATGGCATTGACCATGTAACCGTAACCGAAGGGCTCGAGCAGCGCGGCCATCATGCGCCGCTCCGTTCCCGCACCGGTGTCTCGCGCACGGGCGTCGTCTCGTCCGCCGGGGATCGGGCGGGCGCGCCCTTGGCGTCCCCTGCCCCGATTTCGGCTGCCTCTGGTGCGCCGGCCTTCGGCGTGCCCGTCTCGGGACAGCCGTCGCCATAAAGCACGAACGGCTTCTCGTCGTCGGTGATGATGCCGGTCGGCCGGCTGGCGGCCCCCTCCGCGCGATCGAAGACGAGATGGCGCAGCGCGCCACCGAACGTCCGCTCCAGATTGGCCTCGGTGAACACCTCGGGCGTCGGGCCATAGGCCAGCACGGTGTTGCGGATCAGCACGGTGCGGTCGCAGAATTCGGGAATGCTGCCAAGGTCGTGGGTGGAGACCAGCATCACCCGGCCCTCGTCGCGCAGGCCGCGCAGCAGTTGGATGATGGTCTCCTCGGTGGTGAGGTCGACGCCGGTGAACGGCTCGTCCAGCAGGATTACCCGGCTGTCCTGCGCCAGCGCCCGGGCGAGGAAGACGCGCTTGCGCTGGCCGCCGGAAAGCTCGCCGATCTGGCGCTTGCGGAACGCCGCCATGCCGACCCGCGCCAGCGCCGCGTCCACCGCCGCGCGGTCCTGCGCCTTGGGGATGCGCAGCAGGCCCATATGGCCGTAGCGCCCCATCATCACCACGTCCTCGACCAGGACCGGGAAGCTCCAGTCGACCTCCTCGCTCTGCGGCACATAGGCCACGAGGTTGGATTTCAGCGCCTCGCGGACCGGCCGGCCGAGGATCGAGATCGATCCCTTGGCCAGCGACACGAAGCCCATGATCGCCTTGAACAAAGTCGATTTGCCCGAGCCATTGACGCCGACCAGCGCGGCGATGGTTCCGGTCGGAATCTCGAAGGAGGCATCGCGCAGCGCGGTATGGCCGTTACGGTATGTAACCGTTACCCCCACCACCGCGATGCCCGCCTCCGGCGCGGTGTCGCGGCGCTTGTCCGATGTCATGGCGTCCGACTTCATCAGCATCGCAGTCACTCGCTCAGGCCGTTGGCGATGGTCTCGGTGGTGACCCGCAACAGATCGAGATAGGTTGGCACCGGCCCATCCGCCTCGCTCAGCGAGTCGACATAGAGCACGCCGCCGTATCGCGCGCCGGTCTCGCGCGCCACCTGCCGGGCCGGATCGGGCGAAACCGTGCTTTCGCTGAATATAACCGGAATGCTGTTGTCACGAACCGCATTGATGACCTTCTTCACCTGCTGCGGCGTGCCCTGCTGGTCGGCATTGATCGGCCACAGATAGAGTTCCTTGAGTCCGAAATCACGCGCCAGATAGGAGAATGCGCCCTCGCTGGTCACCAGCCAGCGCTTTTCGGGCGGGATCGACTCCAGCCGGGCGCGGATCGGCGCCACGGTCGCCTCGATCTTCTGCTTGTAGGCTTCCGCATTGCGCCGGTAGACCTCGGCATTGGCCGGATCATGGGCAATGAACGCATCGCGGATATTGTCGACATAGATCTGGGCGGCCGCGGGAGACATCCAGGCGTGGGGATTGGGCTTGCCGCGATAGGCGCCCTCGGCAATGCCCACCGGCGCGACGCCCTCCGACACCACGGAACTCGGAACGCCCTTCAGATTGCGAAAGAACTTCTCGAACCAGCGTTCGAGATTGAGCCCGTTCCACAAAATGAGCCGCGCATCCTGCGCCTTCAGGATGTCGCCCGGCGTCGGCTGGTAATTGTGGATCTCCGACCCCGGCTTGGTGATCGATTCGACGGTCGCCGCCTCCCCCGCAACATTGCGCGCCATGTCGGCGATCACCGTGAAGGTGGTCACCGCCTTGAACTTGCCGCCCGCCGTCCCGTCCTGCGCGGCGGCGGGTGCAGCAAGCGGGAGCGCCATGCCAACCACCAGCATGGCAATGGCAGCGCCGCCGCGAAGAAAGCCGACCATCACAGCACCCTGATAAACTTTAATGCCTCTAATGTGCATAATAACGAGGATTGACCGCTATTGCAAGTCATTTGCAATTACAATTCCTGCGTTTGCTGCGGCATCCGGCCGCCCCGCTGCGCAACCCCATTGCAATGGCAGCCGCATGCGCCTCGCCCTCCCCTTGCCGCGATGATACGACGTACGGCCGGTCGTGCAGCGGTCTGCGCCTTCCTGGAAGACTCATACGTTTTCCAGCCGATCAAGCCTTCGAGGCGTATTCCGATCGCCGAAATCCCGTTGTCGAGACTCTCTTGAGGACCTGGGATTTCCGGCGAGACCGCTTCCGGTGTCCCGAAGGGACCGATCGGAAACCGTATCAAAGGTCCCTTCGCCGAAAATCCCGCTTCCGAACAGAGGAGTTTGGCGAGACCGGTCCCGGCCTCCCGACGGGATCGACCGGAAGCCGTATAGGGAAGTTCGGTGGCCGGACGATGAAATCCGGCCCACGCGCCCTCTCGCCGCATGCGCGTACGCGGCAGACGGCCCTTCGAGGGTCCGCTTCTGTTCAGCGGCTGCTGGCGAACACCGACAGATTGAGCCACCGGCCGCCATTATAGTTGGCGGCCTTGATGACGGTGAGAAGCTGATAGCGCAGGCCGGCCTGCTCGGCGCCGACGGCGAAGGCGTGCTCGTGGCGGCGATCGACGATTGCCACCCGGCAGTCGCCCTCCCGCAGGAAGTCGGCCGCGCCCCGCGCGTCGGTCAAGAGCACGTCGGTGCCGCCGAGAAACACGAGGCTGGGCTCGCGGTAGCTCACCGACGCGATCTGGACGTCGGTACAGCCGGGAACCTTCAGCCCCGCCAGCGTGCCGGCCGGGAAATAGGTGCGCGTCGCCGGTATCAGCACCTGCAGCACCGCCACATAGACGGTGAAGGCGGCCAGCGTCGCCACCAGGAAGCCGCGTTCCGGCCCCTCCACCCGCAGCGCCTCCACCGCCTTGAAGCCGAGGAAGCCGGCCGCCAGCATGAACGGCCACGCCAGGAAGCCGGCGCCCCTGTGGAACATCAAGAGGCCGATCAGCGCCAGCGCCGGCACCAGCACGGCGATCGCCGCCCACCACCATTCCGCCCCGCGCGTCCACCAGCGCGCGGCGGGCTCCACCTCGCCCTTTTCCAGCGCCCGCGCCGCCAGGATGGCCAGCGCCGGATAGAGCGGCAGCACATAGTGCGGCAACTTGGTCGGCACCAGCTCGAACACCAGCCAGGCCGGTATCACCCAGGCGGCGAGGAACAGCACCTTTGGATCGAGCCGGTCGCGCCAAGTTGCCGGGGCGGCGAACAGCACCATTGGCGCCGCCGGCCAGAACGTCACCCAGAAGGCGATGAGGTAATAGCCCGGCGGCCCCCAGTGCTTCTCCTGGGCGGCGGCCACCTTGCCCAGCATGTCGCGCCCGACCGCCTCGTCGAAGAAGGTGCCGCCGGTCTTCAGCGTGATGGCGATGAACCAGGGCAGGATCAGCACCAGCGCCCACGGCACGCCCCACCCCGGCTTCAGCGCCCAGAGCCAGCGCCACGAGCGGGTGGCGAAGCCGGTGCCGAGAATGGTGAAGGCGGCGATCATCAGGATGATCGGCCCTTTCAGCAGCACGCCGAGACCGATGCCGGTCCAGAACACCGCCGGGATCAGCCACTCCTCGCGCTCGCTCCATCTGGCATGCCGGAAATAGGCGTGCGCGAGCGCGCCCTGCGCGGCGATGATGGTGAGGAACAGCATGGCGTCGGTCTTGGCGAGCCGCGCCTCGACCCCGAGCAGGATCGAGCTCGCCATCATCGCCGCCGCCAGCACCGCGCCCCGGCGGGAGACGAAGGCGAGCGCCGCCCAATAGGTCAGCAGCACCCCGCCGATCGCCCCGAGCAGCGAAGGGATGCGATAGAGCCAGATGCGGGTTCGCGCCTCCGGCACGCCCAGCGCCTCGGCGGCACTCACCACGCCGGCCTGCAGCCAATAGATGCCCACCGGCTTCTTGTGGCGCGCCTCGCCCTGGAAGCGGATATCGACATAGTCGCCGCTCTCCAGCATCTGCTTGGTGGCCTGGGCAAAGCGGGCCTCGTCGCGGTCGACCGGCGGGATGGTGAAGAAGCCGGGCAGGAAGCACAGCACCGCCAGCGCCGCCAGCAGCGCGCAGGCGCGCCGGTGCGATGCGCTCGCCGCATCCAGCAGCCGCGACAGCCGCGCGCCGAGGCTCGGCTGCGGCGGAAGATCGTCCTCGGCGGTCTCGATCGTCACGGCGCCAACTCTCCTGCCCTCATGCCGGCCCGCTCGCCGGCCTGCCGAATGTCTCGTCCCGAATGTGCCGTCCCAACCGCCCCGTCACGACGACAAGGAGCCCCCTCCGGCATTGGCGGTTGATGCGTCCGCGCGAGATGCACAAAGGGTCTATACCGCCAGGGACGGGGCCTATATAGCCGACCTTGGCGCCGGCACCTACCGGCCGTTCGCAAGCCATCACAGCCCGTTCCGCATCGCCCCTCGGGAAATCCCGTAGGCCGAAAGAACCGGGCCGGGAGCTAGCGAAAACCACCCATCCGTTCCTATAAGGAGCGCTGGCGGACAGACCCGCCGCGGTCGAAGGCAGTTTCTCTGGAGAGGCGAAACGATGAAGATTGCCATTCCCGTCGAGACCGATGAGGCCGAGCCGCGGGTCGCGGCGACGCCCGAAACGGTCAAGCGGCTGGTCGGCCTCGGGGCCGACATCGTGGTTCAAGCGGGGGCCGGTCTCGCCTCCGGCATCCGCGACAACGAATATGAGGCGGCCGGCGCCAAGCTGGCCCTCACCGCGAAGGACGCCGTCGCCAATGCCGACATCGTTCTGAAGGTGCGGCGGCCGACCCCCGACGAATTCGCCGACTACAAGTCCGGCGCGCTCGTCATCGCCATCATGGACCCCTACGGCAACGAGGCGGCGCTGAAGGCGATGGCCGAGGCCCGTCTCGTCTCCTTCGCGATGGAGCTGATGCCGCGCATCACCCGCGCACAGGTGATGGACGTGCTCTCCAGCCAGGCGAACCTCGCCGGCTACCGCGCGGTGATCGACGGCGCCGCCGAATACGGCCGCGCGCTGCCGATGATGATGACCGCCGCCGGCACCGTGCCCGCCGCCAAGGTGTTCGTGATGGGCGCCGGCGTCGCCGGCCTGCAGGCCATCGCCACCGCCCGGCGCCTGGGCGCCGTGGTCACCGCCACCGACGTCCGCCCGGCCGCCAAGGAGCAGGTGGAAAGCCTCGGCGCCAAGTTCATCGCCGTCGAGGACGATGAGTTCAAGCAGGCCGAGACCGCCGGCGGCTACGCCAAGGAGATGTCGAAGGAGTACCAGGCCAAGCAGGCCGAGCTGGTGGCCTCGCACATCGCCAAGCAGGACATCGTCATCACCACCGCCCTCATCCCCGGCCGCCCGGCGCCCAAGCTGGTGTCGAAGGAGATGGTCGAGAGCATGAAGCAGGGCTCGGTGGTGGTCGACCTCGCGGTCGAGCGCGGCGGCAATTGCGCGCTGGCGGAGCCCGGCGCGGTCGTGGTCCATGAGGGCGTGAAGATCGTCGGCTACCTCAACGTGCCCGGCCGTCTCGCCGCCACAGCGTCCAGCCTTTATGCGAAGAACCTCTTCGCCTTCGTCGAGACGCTGGTCGACAAGAACACCAAGTCGCTCGCCGTCAACTGGGATGACGAGCTGGTGAAGGCGACCTGCCTGACCAAGGATGGCGCCGTCATCCACCCCTCGTTTTCGCCCAAGCATGCGGCCGAGTGAACGCACGGCCGGGTAACCCCCTTCAGTTTTGCAAGCGGAAAATCATCTCATGGCCACAGTGAATGCAGACCAGGCCGCTGAGCAGTTGCGCCAGGCGGCCGAAGCGGCCCGTCAGGCCGCCGAGACCGCGCAGGCCTATGCCGACGCGGCCGGCGCTGCCATCGGCGTCGCCTCCGGCGGCTTCATCGACCCGTTCGTGTTCCGCCTCTCGATCTTCGTCCTGGCGATCTTCGTCGGCTATTACGTGGTGTGGTCGGTGACCCCGGCGCTCCACACCCCGCTGATGTCGGTCACCAACGCCATCTCGTCGGTGATCGTGGTCGGCGCCCTGCTCGCCGTCGGCGTCGACCTCACCAGCGATCAGGTTTCGGGCTGGTCGCGCACGTTCGGCTTCGTGGCGCTGGTCTTCGCCTCGATCAACATTTTCGGCGGCTTCCTGGTCACCCAGCGCATGCTGGCCATGTACCAGAAGAAGCAGAAGTGAGGGGACGGATATGAGCGCCAGTTTCGCCGCCCTGCTCTATCTGGTTGCGGCCGTTCTGTTCATCCTGTCGCTGCGCGGGCTGTCCAGCCCCGCCACCTCGCGGCAGGGCAATCTCTACGGCATGATCGGCATGGCCATCGCCGTGCTGACCACGCTGATCATGAGCCCGCCGTCCGGCTTCTCGGGCTTCCTCCTCACCGTCGTCGGCATCGCCATCGGCGGCACCATCGGTGCGATGATCGCCAAGCGCGTGGCGATGACCGCGATGCCGCAGCTCGTCGCGGCCTTCCACTCGCTCGTCGGTCTCGCCGCCGTGCTGGTGGCTGCCGGCGCGCTCTACTCGCCGACCGCCTTCGGCATCGGTGCCCCCGGGCACATCCACGGGGCGAGCCTCGTCGAGATGGCGCTCGGTGTCGCCATCGGCGCCGTCACGTTCACCGGCTCGGTGATCGCGTTCCTGAAGCTAGACGGCCGCATGAGCGGCGCGCCGATCCTGCTGCCGAACCGGCATGCGATCAATATCGGCCTCGGCGTCGCGCTGCTGCTGCTGATGCTGATCTTCATGGCCAGCGAGAGCACCACGGTGTTCTGGCTGATCGTGCTGGTGTCGTTCGTGCTCGGCGTCACCATCATCATCCCGATCGGCGGCGCCGACATGCCGGTGGTGGTGTCGATGCTCAACTCCTATTCGGGGTGGGCGGCGGCCGGCATCGGCTTCACGCTGGGCAACACCGCGCTGATCATCACCGGCGCGCTGGTCGGCTCCTCGGGCGCGATCCTGTCCTACATCATGTGCAAGGGCATGAACCGCTCGTTCATCTCGGTCATCCTCGGCGGCTTCGGCGGCGAGACCGCCGGCCCCGCCGGTGGTGCCAAGGAGCAGCGCCCGGTGAAGCAGGGCTCGGCCGACGACGCGGCCTTCATCATGAAGAACGCGTCCAAGGTCATCATCGTGCCGGGCTACGGCATGGCGGTTGCCCAGGCCCAGCACGCGGTGCGCGAGATGGCCGACCTCCTCAAGAAGGAGGGCGTCGAGGTGAAGTACGCCATCCACCCGGTGGCGGGCCGCATGCCCGGCCACATGAACGTGCTGCTGGCCGAAGCCAACGTGCCCTATGACGAGGTGTTCGAGCTCGAGGACATCAACAACGACTTCGCCACCGCCGACGTCGCCTACGTCATCGGCGCCAACGACGTCACCAACCCGGCGGCCAAGACCGACAAGACCTCGCCGATCTATGGCATGCCGATCCTCGACGTCGAGAAGGCCCAGACCGTGCTGTTCGTGAAGCGCTCGATGGCGTCCGGCTATGCCGGCGTCGAGAACGAGCTGTTCTTCCGCGACAATACGATGATGCTGTTCGGCGACGCCAAGAAGGTCACCGAGTCGATCGTCAAGGGCCTCGGCCACTGACGCCAGCCACATTCGGACGGGAACGGCCGGGCCTCGCGCCCGGCCGTTTTTGTTTAGGACCAACGGCAGCGAAAGCTGACCGTTGATCCCGAACGGACCGGTCGGAAACCGGATGACGAATCCGGAGATTTCGCGGTCCCTCCGCAGAACATCCCGCCAGCGGACAAGGATTGTTCGGCGCGTCTGCTTCCGGGGATCATCACGAGATCAGCCGGACATCCGCAGCGGCGCTGCCCTGGTTTCACGCCCTATGTATTTTTCCGAGTGCGGCGGCACGCCACATATTCAAACCTTTCTATTTGTTCATTTTCCAAACCATGACATCGCCCGGCAATCGTGGCATAGATCGCCGTGGAGATAGGCATTTCCGAGGGAACCCATGACCAACACCACCTCAGCAGGAACCAGCGCCTCCGGCTATGACGGCGTCGCCGTCATGCTGCACTGGCTGATCTTCTTGATGATCGTCGGCCTGTTCGCGTCCGGCCAGATTGCCGAGGGCATGGGCGAGCAGGTCAAGCAGCTTCAGAGTCTTGGCAACGACCCGGAAGGCGTGAAGGCGCTGATCGCCCAGCGGATCCAGCTCATGGGCATGCACAAGGCCGGCGGCGTGATCGTGTTTGCGCTGGTCGTTGCGCGCCTGTTCTGGCGGGCCACCCGCGGCGCGCCCGCGCCGGTCGAGACCTCGCCGATGATCGACCTCGCCGCCAAGGCGGCGCACGTCGCGCTCTACGCGCTGCTGATCGTGATGCCGGTGAGCGGCTTCCTGATGTCGATGTATGCCGGCCGCGGCGTCGACCTGCTCGGCATTCCGCCGCTGCTGACGCCGGTTCCCGAACTGGCCAAGCAGTTCAGCGCGGTGCACGGCTTCACCATGAACCTGATCCTGCTGGTCGTGCTGCTGCACGCTGCCGCCGCGCTGTGGCACCACTATGTGCGCCGCGACGCCACGCTCGGCCGCATGGTGCCGTGGCTGCGCGGGCAGGCGTGATATCTCGTCTCACGACGGCTTGACGATCCGGGACGGTGGCGACCTCGCCACCGTCCCTTTTCGTTTCCGGCTTTCGTCACCCCGCCTGGGTCGCCAGCATGTTGCGGAAGCGGGCGAGCGCCGCCGCAAGCGCGATGACGCCGAGCACCGCCATCACCACGATCTGCGGCCACACCACGTCGAGCCCGGCGCCGCGATAGAGGATCGCCTGGGCGAAGGCGACGTAATGGGTGGTCGGCGACACCTGCACCGCGGTCTGCAGCGTCTCGGGCATGCTCTCCAGCGGCGTGTTGGCGCCCGACAGCAGGTTCATGACGATGAACACCGGGATCGCCAGCAGGCCGAACTGCGGCATGGTCGGCGCCACGGTGGCGAGCAGCCCGCCGAGCGAGGTGGTGGCGAAGAGATAGATCGCGCTGCCCGCAAGGAACAGCGGGATCGAGCCGTGGATCGGCACGCCCAGCACCCCCTCGATCATGACGATCAGCGACAGGAAGGCGCCGGCCAGGATCACCGCGCCATTGGCCCAGATCTTCGCGGCGACGATCTCGGCCGGCGTCACCGGCATCACCAGCAGATGCTCGATGGTGCCGTGCTCGCGCTCGCGGATCACCGCCGCCGCCACCAGCACGATCGACAGGATGGTGATGAAGTTGATGATCGCCATCACCGAGGTGAAGCGGATCGAATCGAGATTGGGGTTGAAGAAGGCGCGCGTCGTCACCTCGATCGGCAGCAACGCCTCGATGCCGCGGCTCTGCAGCCACGTGGTGACCTCGTTCAGCACGATCTGCTGGATGTCGAGCGAGCCGACCCCGGCCTGGGTCATGGCGGTGGCGTCGATCAGGATCTGCACCGCCGGCTTCAGGCCGCGCAGCACGTCGGCCTCGAACGACGGCGGAATATCGATGACGAAGGTGATGCGCCCCGCCTCCATGGCCGCATCGACCTGATCGCGGTCGAGCATCACCGGCGACTGGAACAGCGGCGCCTGCAGCGCGCTGGCGATGCGGCCGGAGAGCTGCGAATGGTCGGAATCGACGATTCCGATCGAGGCGTTGACCACCTCGGTCGAGACGCCGTGGGCGATGGAGTAGATCGCGCCTGTGAACATGTAGAACAGCAGCACCAGCATCACGCGGTCGTGGCGCAGGCTGGCAAGCTCCTTCAGGCCCAGCGTCCAAACATTGGCGAGCGCGCGCATCAGGTCTCCTGCTTCTTCAGGAACAGCCGTGCCGCCATCAGGAAGCCGATGGCGAACAGGCCGAGCACCACGAGGTCGGGCACGAAGGCCGAGGCCGGCAGGCCCTTGGTGAAGGTGCCCAGGCTGATCTGCTGGAACCAGGCGGCCGGGAAACCGATGCTGAACAACCTGGCCGAGCCGGTCAGCGTCGAGGTCGGGTAGAGCAGGCCCGAGAAATTGATGGCGATGGTGTTGCACATCACCGCCGTCACCAGCATCGCCGCGATCTGGCTCTTCACGAAGCTCGACACGAACAGGCCGAAGGCGGTGGTCGCGGCGATGTAGAGCAGCCCGCCGCCGAGCAGCGCCACGAGCGAGCCCTTCACCGGCACGCCGAAATGCACCACGACGAGAACGATCAGCAGCAGGAAGCTGACGAAGCCGAGCGCGAGGTAGGGAAGCTGCTTGCCGATGAGGAATTCGCCGACCGTGGCCGGCGAGGCATAGAGATTGGCGATCGAGCCGATCTCGCGCTCGCGCACCACGCCGAGCGCGGTCATCATCGCCGGGATCATCGCCATCAGCATCATGATGATGCCGGGCGCGATGGCGAACACGCTGCGGAAGTCCTGATTGTAGCGGAAGCGCGGGCGAAGCTCGATCGGGGTGAGGTCCGGCACCGCGCCTGCGGTGCGCCGCGCCAGATCCTCGGCATAGGCCAGCACCACGCCATTGATGTAGCCGCGGGTGGTCTCGGCGCGAAACGCATTGGCGCCGTCGAGCCAGAACCCCACCTCCGGCCGGCGGTTGTTGAGCAGGTCGCGGCCGAAGCCCGGCGGAATGGTGATGGCGAGTCTGAGCTCGCCCGCGCGCATGCGCTGGTCGATCTCCTCCTGCACCTGCAGCGGCGGCTTTTCGCGGAAATAGCGCGAGCCGGAAAAGGCTTCGAGGAAGGTGCGGCTCTCCAGGCTCTGGTCGCGGTCGAGCACCGCGAACGGCAGCTTCTCCACGTCGAACGAGATGCCGTAGCCGAAGGTCAGCATCAGGATCAGCGGCCCGATCAGGCCGAACGCCAGCCGCACCCGGTCGCGCAGCAGCTCGACCGCCTCGCGCCGCGCGAACGCCCAGATGCGCCCCATTGAGACGGCGAGCGAGTCGCTAGCGCGCGGCGGCGGGTCGGCGAGTGGATCGGCCGGGGGCGAGTCGGCCGGTGCATCTCCGCTCCCCTGGACGTGCTCGATGCCTTCGCCGGTGGCCTCGGTGAGATAGGCGATGAACGCCTCCTCCAATGTCGGCGCACCCTTGGCCGCGGCAAGCTCGGCCGGCGGGCCGACCGCCAGCACGTGGCCTGCGTGCATCAGCGAGATGCGGTCGCAGCGCTCGGCCTCGTTCATGAAGTGGGTCGAGACGAAGATGGTCACGCCGTCGCGGCGCGCCAGTTCGATCATCAGCCGCCAGAACAGGTCGCGCGCCGCCGGATCGACGCCCGAGGTCGGCTCGTCGAGAATGAGCACCTCGGGCCGGTGCAGGCAGGCCGCCGCAAGCTGCAGGCGCTGGCGGATGCCGAGCGGCAGGCTGGCCGGCAGGTCGTTGGCAAAACCGGCGAGGTCGAAGCGGGTGAGCGCATCGTCCACCCGCGCCGCGGCCTCCGCTTTCGGCACCCGGTAGAGCTTGGCGTGCAGATCGAGGTTCGCCCGGACCGACAGTTCCTCATAGAGCGAGAACGACTGCGACATGTAGCCGACCCGCATGCGGGTAGCGATGTCGCCGGCATCGACCGGCTTGCCGAGCAGCTCCGCCCTGCCCTCACTGACCGCGAGCAGGCCGGTCAGCATCTTCATGGTGGTGGTCTTGCCGCAGCCGTTGGAGCCGAGAAAGCCGAAGATCTCGCCGCGCTCGATGCGGAACGACACGTCGTCGACCGCGACAAAATCGCCGAAGCGGCGGGTCAGGTGCTCGGCGAGAATGGCCGGCGCGCCGTCGTGGCGCGTGCGCGGCGGAATCACCAGCCCGCCGCTTTGCCCGCGCCGTTCCGGCCGCTGCAGCGACACGTACGCCGCCTCCAGGCTTGAGGCGCCGGTGCGCGCCAGCACGTCGGCCGTCGGCTCGGAGGCGAGGAGGCGCCCCTCGTCGATGGCGATCAGCCGCTCGAACCGCGCCGCCTCCTCCATATAGGCGGTGGCGACCACCACCGTCATCGACGGCCGCTCACTGCGCAACTGGTCGATCAGCGCCCAGAACTGGCGGCGCGACAGCGGATCGACGCCGGTGGTCGGCTCGTCGAGGATGAGCAGATCGGGGTCGTGCACCAGCGCGCAGCACAGCGACAGCTTCTGCTTCATGCCGCCAGAGAGCTTGCCCGCCGCCCGGTCGGGGAACGACGCGAGGCCGGTGGCCTCCAGCAGGCGCGCGATGCGCACCTCGCGCTCGGCCGCGCCCTGGCCGTGCAGCCGGCCGAAGAAATCTATGTTCTCGACCACCGACAGCGTCGGATAGAGGTTCTTGCCCAGCCCCTGCAGCATGTAGGCGATGCGCGGAGCCACGGCGTCGCGATGGCGGGCCTCGCGCATGTCGCCGCCGAGCACGGTGACCGTGCCGGCCTGGATCTTGCGGGTGCCGGAGATCAGCGACAGCAGCGTCGACTTGCCGACGCCGTCCGGCCCCACCACCGCGGTGGTCGAGCCCGCCGGCAAGTCCAGCGTCACATCGATCAACGCCGCCTTGCCGCCGAAGCGGTGGCTCAAGGCTTCGATGCGGACGATCGGATCACGGGACATCCGGCAGCTTCGGCTGGAGGTCGGCGGGCCAGGCGGCGGCGGGATCGATCCGAAGATAGGCGTTGCCGGTCAGCCCCACCTTCACATAGTTGCGGTAGGTGGTGAGCAGCTTGGGCTCGATCGACACCTTGATGCGGTACATCAGCTTCTCGCGCTCGGTGACCGTCTCCACCGCCTTCGGCGTGAACTGCGCCTCGGAGGCGATGAACGACACCGTCGCCGGCACCACATATTGCGGGGCGGCGTCGAGGATGATGCGCGCCTCCGAGCCCAGCGCCACCTTGCCCACCTGGGCGGTGGGCAAAAATACCGTCATGTAGACGTCGGTGAGGTCGAGCAGCGTCACCACGCGGCCGCCCGCCGCCAGCACCGCGCCCGGCTGGGTGAGCTTGTATTCGACGCGGCCGGCGACCGGCGCCGTGAGATCGGTCTCGTCCAGCGTCGCCTGGATCTGGTCGACCTGGGCAATCGCCACCTCGCGCGCCGCCTTGGCGTCGCCCACCGCGGCCCTGGCGGCGGCCACCGTCGCCTTGGCGACGTCGCGCTGGGCGCGGCGCTTGTCGACGTCCGACACCGAGGTCACCGAGCGCTGCACCAGCTCGGTGCCGCGCTTCAGCTCGACCTCGGCCAGTTCCAGATTGGCCTCCTGGCTGTCGACCTCGGCCTCGGCCTTGATGATCGCCTGCTCGGCCCGCAGCACCGCCGCCTTGGCGGCGGCAAGCTGGGCACGCAGCTCGGTCGAATCGAGGCGCGCCACCAGTTCGCCCTTGGCGACGTCATCGCCCTCGCGCACCCGGATTTCGGCGATGCGGCCGGCGATCTTGGTGGCGACATCGACCCGCTCGACCTCGATGCGGCCATTGGCCCGGGCGAAGCCCGGCGGCACGCGGCTCGCCGCATCGCGCGACCACAGCACATAGCCGCCCGCCGCCCCGGCCACGACGATCGCCAGCGCGGCGACAACGGTGGTCATGCGCATCGACACCTCCGATCCAATCCACCGAACGGTAGTGCCGGCACTCCGGATCCGGCAAGGCGGGCAATGCGGGGCTGCTCTGCAACGGCGGAATCCATCCGGTGTCGTCCCGGGCGAGCGAGGGCGAGACCCGGGACCGTCAGCAGGAAAGGCGCAGACTCCCGCAACGATCCCGGGTTGGAACGGCGAACTGTGCTTTGATGGGTGCACCGGCTCGGGGTGGCCACCCCGAGCCGGTGCGGGCGGCACGCCGTATCCCGGGTGAGCCTTCGAGGCCGTCGCGAGCAGAAGCGGCCGTCCGTCCCAAGCCAACCCGAACAGTTGCACGGGGCTTTTGACCCCGCTTCCAAGCCTGGGATGCTTGCCATGCTGCCACACCCGACGCCGCTTGCCACCCACCTTGTGGGCATCGATGTCTCCAAGGACTGGCTCGACATCGCCTTCGACGACACCAAGGTCGAGCGCGTCGATAACACCCCCGCGGCTCTCCAGCGCTTGGCCAGGCGCCTGGTGAAGGCCGGGCTCACCACCGCCGGCCTGGAGCCGACCGGCGGCTATGAACGCCTGGCGGTCGCGGTGCTGCGCGAGGCCGGCCTCACCGTGCTGCAGGTCGACAGCTGGCGCTGCCGCCAGTTCGCCAAGGCCTGCGGCCAGCGCGCCAAGAGCGATCCGCTCGACGCCCGCATCATCCGCGCCTTCATGCTGCATCACCCCTGCCGGCCGTTCCCGGAGCCCTCGCAAGCGCAGAGCGACCTGACCGCCTGGGTGCGCGAAATCACCCGCGCCGAGGCCGACATCCGCCGCCTCGAGAACCGCAAGGCCCACCCCACCCTGGCGGCCATCACCGCCCGGCTCGATGCCGAAATCGCCGCCCTGCGCGAGACCGTCGCCGCGGCCGAACAGGCCATCGAGGCGTTGATCGCCGCCGATCCGGCGATGGACGCCAAGGCCAAGATCATCACCTCGGTGCCGGGGATCGCCAACAAGACGGCCCGCGTCCTGCTCGCAGAAGCTCCCGAACTCGGCCGGTTCACCCCCCGCCAAGCCGGTGCCATCGGCGGCTGCGCACCCTATCGCAACGACAGCGGCAAAGCGCGGCGGCCGGCCCATATCGAGGCCGGACGCCGCGCGCTCAAGCGCGCCTGCTATCTCGCCGCCTTCGCCGCCATCCACTGGAACCCGTGGGCCAAACAGCTCTACGCCGACCTCAAAGCCCGCGGAAAACCCGCTAAGGTCGCCCTCATCGCCATCGCCAGAAAGCTCCTGACCATCCTCAACGCCATGATTCGAGACAACAAACCCTGGCGAGACCCCAAAACCGCATGACAGTTGCTCGCGGGCCTTCGGCCCTTGCCCGGGATGACACCCAAGATGTCGTCGCCCCGGACGGCGCGCAGCGCCGAGCCGGGGCCGTCAGCAGAAGAGACTCCTATCGGCGCACGATCCCGGCGCGCGCGGCTTCGCCGCTTGGCCGGGAGACGGTGCGGCGCCTCACCCCGCCTTCGCCCACAGCACCACGGACGCGCGCCCGGTGAGCACCGGCCGCCCGGCCGGATCGACCGCCGCGCCGGTGACGACGAGCTTGGCGCGGGTGCCGGCGCTGTTGGTGTCGATCTCGGCGACTGTCCAGGCCATCCGCACCGGGGTGTCCACCCGCACCGCCTGATCGAACCGCACCTGGAATTCCTGGCCGATGATCTCCCAGTCCCGGGCGAACCAGTTGGCGATCAGCGCGATGAACACCGCCGAGGTGTGCGGGCCGCAGGCGATCAGCCCGCGGAAGCGCGAATTGGCAGCGTAGTCGGCATCGTGGTGCAGCGGGTTGGTGTCGCCGCAGCGGGTGGCGAAGTCGGAAATCTCGGCGGCCGAGAACGTGAAGGTCTTCTCGAATCGGTCGCCCGGATGCGGCCAAAGCGGCTTCGGTGACGCCGCTTCGGGCCAGGAGGGCTGCAGACTGTCGGCGGTCGAGGTCAATAGAGCCCACCGGTTCCTGAGCCCACGGCGCGGTCCGCCTCCGGCGAGACGGTGAGCGGCCGGCCCTGGGCATCGACCACGCCGATGATCGAATAGGAATCGGGCGGCGCGGTGCCCGGCTTGAACGCCTCGAGGATGGTGCCGCCCTCGCCCGGCTGGGCGCGAAGGCCGGTCTTGGCATTGATGCGGATCAGCTTGATGCCGGGCGGCACGCGGAACGGCACCGCCGGCTTGTCGGCGAGCGCGAGCTTCATGAAGTCGCGCACCACCGGCGCGGCGATGCCGCCGCCGGTCGCCTTGTGACCGAGCGAGCGCGGCCGGTCGAACCCGAAATAGGTCGCCACCACCAGGTCGGGCGAGAAGCCGACGAACCACACGTCCTTGGCGTCGTTGGTGGTGCCGGTCTTGCCGGCGATCGGCTTGCCGACCTCCTTCAGCGCCGTGCCGGTGCCGCGCTGCACCACGCCCTCCAGCATCGAGGTGATCTGGTAGGCGGTCATCGGGTCGAGCACCTGCTCGCGCTTGTCGATCAGCGTCGGCTCGGGCTGCGCCGCCCATTTGTCGGCGTCGCAGCCCTGGCAGCTCCGCTCGTCATGGCGGTAGACGGTGTGGCCGTAGCGGTCCTGCACGCGGTCGATCAGCGTCGGCTTGATGCGCTTGCCGCCATTGGCGAACATGCCGTAGGCGCCGGCCATGCGCAGCAGCGTGGTCTCGCCGGCGCCGAGCGCCATCGACAGCACCGGCAGCATGTCGTCATAGACGCCGAACCGCTTGGCGTATTCGGCGATCAGCGGCATGCCGACATCCTGCGCCAGCCGCACCGTCATGACGTTGCGCGACTGCTCGATGCCGAACCGCAGCGTCTGCGGCCCGTAGAACTTGCCGGAATAGTTCTCCGGCCGCCACTTGTCCTGGCCCGGGCCCTGATCGACCTCGATCGGCGCGTCCATCACCACGGTGGACGGCGTGTAGCCATTGTCGAGCGCCGCGGCATAGACGAACGGCTTGAACGACGAGCCCGGCTGGCGCTGCGCCTGGGTGGCGCGGTTGAACTGGCTCTCGTCGAACGAGAAGCCGCCGACCAGCGCCAGCACGCGCCCGGTCCACGGATCGAGCGCGACGAGGCCGCCCTCCACTTCCGGCAACTGGTGCAGCTTGTAGCTTTGCGAGCCCCGGCCCGGCGCATCGGCGGCCGAGGCCTCCTCGACATAGATCACGTCGCCGGGGCGCACCACCTGCGACACCTTGGTGACCGGCTTGCCCTTGTCCGGCCCCTGGGCCCAGCGCGCCCATTTGACGCCGTCGAGCGGCAACAGGCCGATGTCGCGGGTGGTGGCGAGCTGGCCGGAGCGCTCGCGCGGCGGCTGCAGGCCGATGCGCGCGGTCTGATCCCCCGCCTCCAGCACCACGGCGAGCCGCCAGGGGATGTCGCCATAGGCGCGCATCTCGCCGAGCTTGACGCCCCAGTCGCCGGACGAGAGGTCGATGCGGTTGACCGGCCCCCGCCAGCCGCGCTGCTCGTCGAAGCGCACCAGATGGTCCATCAGCGTCTTCTTGGCCATCTGCTGCAGCTTGGGGTCGAGCGTGGTGCGCACCGACAGGCCGCCCTCATAGAGCTTCTTCTCGCCATAGCGGTCGATCAGCTCGCGCCGCACCTCCTCGGCGAAATATTCGGCGGCGAAGATGTGGGCGCCGGTCGGCCGGGTGGTCACCGTCAGCGGCTGCTTCTTGGCGGCCTCGCCATCCTCGGCGGTGATGAACTTCTCCTCGACCATGCGGTCGATCACCCAGTTGCGGCGCTCGATGGCGCGCTCGCGCTGGCGGAACGGGTGGAACAGGTTCGGCCCCTTGGGCAGCGCCGCAAGATAGGCGGCCTCCGCAACGGTGAGCTCGTGCACCGACTTGTCGAAATAGATCAGCGAGGCGGCGGCGACCCCGTAGGCGCCCATGCCGAGGAAGATTTCGTTGAGATAGAGTTCGAGAATCTTGTCCTTCGAATAGGTCCGCTCGATCCGCAGCGCCAGCAGCGCTTCCTTGATCTTGCGGTCGATCGACACCTCGTTGGTGAGCAGGAAGTTCTTCGCCACCTGCTGGGTGATGGTGGAGGCGCCCTGCGGCCGGCGGTTGGTGCCGATGTTCTGGAAATAGACCACCGCGGCACGGGTGATGCCGGCGAAGTCGAGACCGCCGTGCTGGTAGAAGTTCTTGTCCTCGGCCGCCAGGAACGCGCCGATCACCAGCTTCGGCACCGCCTGGATCGGCAGATAGAGCCGCCGCTCGCGGGCATATTCCGCCACCAGCGAGCCGTCCGTGGCATGGACGCGCGTCATGACCGGAGGTTCATAGTCCTGGAGCGTGGAATAGTCCGGCAGATCCTGCGAATACTTCCACGCGAAATAGGAAACCGCCCCCACCCCGCCGAGGAAGATCACGGTTCCGATCGCGAACAGAAAGCCGAAGAACCTGATCAGAAATCGCATTTCGTACCTTGCGGTTCGTGGCGGGCCAAAGCCCTTGCGGTTCGTGCCGGGATGGCGCCGTGGCAGACGGCCAACGCTCACGGCAGATGCCGCCCCCGCGCTTCGCGTGCGTTGAGCATGCCTCGCCCGCCTTCATGGCAAAACAGAGGCCCCGCCAAACCGGCTCACAATCTCGCGATCCTGCTCGCGATCTTCGAACAAGCGATCGGCGTCAGTTCGGAATCCGGCCGCCGCCGGCCGTGCGCATCGCCACGAAGCGCTCGATGGCGTCGGCGATCGCCTCGGTGACCTTCTTGCGCCAGACCGGCGAGGTGATCTGCCGCAGCTCCTGCCGGTTGGACATGAAGCCGAGCTCAAGCAGCACAGAGGGCACGTCGGGCGCCTTGAGCACCTTGAAACCGGCCGATTTCAGCGGCGTGCGGTGCATGCGGGCGGCCGGGCTTATCTCCCCCACCAGCGTGTGGGCGAAATGGGCCGAAAACGACTTGGTCTCGCGCTGGACGAGATCGATCAGGATGTCGGCGACGTCGTTCGGCTCCTCCTGCAGATTCACCCCGGCGATCAGGTCCGCCTTGTTCTCCGACTCGGCCAGCCGCTCGGCCTCGGCGTCGGAAGCCTTCTCGGAGAGGGTGTAGACCGACGCGCCCGAGGCGATGCCGTCGCGGGCGCGGATCGAGTCGGCATGGATCGACAGGAACAGCGCGGCCTCGTTGCGCCGAGCGATTCGCACCCGCTCGCCGAGCGGCACGAACGTGTCCTCGGTGCGTGTCATCACCACCTTCACCCGGCCGCCCTTCTCCAGCCTCTCCCGCAGCATCAGGGCGACCTCGAGCACCACGGTCTTCTCGGAGACACCCCCGCCCGGGGCGTTGGCCCCCGTGTCGATACCGCCATGGCCGGGGTCGATCACCACAACCGGAAGACGCGAACGCGCCGCGGATCCGGCGTCCGAAGGCTTGGCCTCGGCCGCCGTTCCGGGCTCGGCCATGGCGCCGCGAATCGCGGGCGCCGGATCGACCTGCGGCGACGGCGCCTCGGCCGAGCGCAGGAAGCTCGCACGGTCGGTCGGCACCAGATCGATCACCAGCCGCGCCGGCTGGTCGTCGATCGCTTCGAGCACGAACGACTTGTCGATGCTCACCGGCTCGCGCACTTCCAGCACCAGTCGGGCCTTGCCGGGGCCGACCTGGCCGTAGCGGAAGGCGGTGATCAGGCCGCGTCCATGCTGGCCGGCGTCTGCGGGGAGCTTGAAGTCGAGGCCGGCGACATCCACCACCACGCGGTAGGGATCGGCGAGCGTGAACACCCGCATCTCCACCGAAGCGGTCAGATCGAGCACCAGCCGCGTGCGGACGAGATCCCCCGCGAGGCGGACATCGACGGCGGCGACGCCCCTGTCCTTCGCTGAGCCGGCGGGCGCGGTGGCCGCAACCGCCGCGTGCTGCGCCACGGCCGAAGCCGCCCCTGCCGACAGCACGGCACAGGCGAGCAGAACACGCGCGGCGAAGTGGCGAAGCGGAAGCATGACGACCCGACGCAAGATCCCAGCCTCCTGTAGCCCAATAGCGCCGCACGGTTAACCCAGTCTTGCCGGACGAAGAATTCGCGGCGAACCTTGCCAATGGGCCGTGGCTGCCGCTATTTAAAAGACGGCTCATGGTTCGTGGTTCCGGCAGGCCGCCAACGGTCCCGACCGCGCCGACAGCCGACAAGCCGCCAGCGGCGGATTGTGATGCCCTGTCGGCTCGCCTGCCGCGCTGTTTCAGCGCCGGCTCGGCCGGACAGCCAGAGTGTTACGGCGGCAATCGTCTTGCCGTACCAAGAGACCCTAGACCTCGATGGATGCACCCACGATAGCCCGCCTGCCAACAGATGCCGCTCCGGCGGCCGGCAGCGTCGCGTTTCGGCATCACGGGTCGCCCCCCACCTATTCAGACACGGCTTCAGATACCGCGCGGCGTTCCGCATCGCCTGCACTGACGACGGCGTTCCGCCGTCGCGTTCGCGATGCGATGGCGCGACGCTGCGCAGAGAGAGTTCAATGGCCAATAAAATGCTTATCGATGCCACCCACCCGGAAGAGACGCGGGTGGTGGTGGTCCGCGGCAACCGGGTCGAGGAGTTCGACTTCGAGTCCGCAGCCCGCAAGCAACTGCGCGGGAACATCTATCTCGCCAAGGTAACCCGGGTCGAACCCTCGCTGCAGGCCTGTTTCGTCGAATATGGCGGCAACCGTCACGGGTTCCTCGCCTTCAACGAAATCCATCCCGACTACTATCAGATCCCGGTCGCCGACCGGCTGGCGCTGCTGGAAGAGGAAAAGCGCGCCGCGCGCGCCGAGCGCGAAGCCGAAGACGCCAAGCTGAAGCGTGACCGCAAGCGCCGCCGTCGCCGCAAGCCGGAGTCCGACGTGCTCACCGCGCGCGCCGCGACCGGCGACGCCGTGGTCTCCGAAGCGCTCCCGGCCGAGCCGGCGCCGGCTGCCGAGTCCGCCGAGCCGGCCGGACTCGTCGAGGCCGGCACGGATCAGGCCGAAGCCGCCCGAATCGAGAGCGCCGAGGCCGGGACGACGGAGTCCGAGGCGGCCGACACCGGCGCCGCGACCGAGGCCGCCGAGACCATGACCGTCGAGGTGTCGGCTGCGGCCGATGTCTCGTCCGAGTCGACGCCGCCCCAGCTTCCGGACAGCGGTCAGGAAGACGAAGACGAGGACGAGGACGAAGAAGAAGGCGACGAGGACGAAGACGAAGAGGACGACGAGGAAGACGAAGACGACGAGGAAGAGGACGACGACGACGAGGAAGACGAGGACGAGGACGAAGAAGACGACGAGGAAGACGAGGACGAGGACGAGGACGAGGAAGAAGACGCCGAGGGCGGCAAGAAGGCCGACACCGAAAGCGTCGTCGAGATCGTCGGCTCCGGCGAGGCGCTGGAGGAGATGCCCGAACGGGTCGCCCGTCCGCTGCGCCGTCAGTACCGCATCCAGGAAGTCATCAAGCGTCGCCAGATCCTGCTGGTCCAGGTCGTCAAGGAGGAGCGCGGCACCAAGGGCGCGGCGCTGACCACCTACCTCTCGCTCGCCGGCCGCTATTCGGTGCTGATGCCCAACACCGCCCGCGGCGGCGGCATCTCGCGCAAGATCACCAACGCCGTCGACCGCAAGCGCCTGAAGGCGATTGCCGGCGAGCTGGAGGTGCCCGAAGGGATGGGCGTGATCCTGCGCACCGCCGGCGCCAACCGCACCAAGACCGAGATCAAGCGCGACTTCGAATATCTGCTGCGGCTGTGGGAGACGGTGCGCGAGCTGACGCTGCGTTCGTCCGCCCCGGCCCTGGTCTATGAGGAGGGCTCGCTGATCAAGCGCGCCATCCGCGACCTCTACAACAAGGACATCGACGAAGTCCTGGTGGCCGGCGAGGACGGTTATCGCGAGGCCAAGGAATTCATGCGCATGCTCATGCCGAGCCATGCCAAGAGCGTCCAGCCCTATCGCGAGGCGACGCCGATCTTCGCCCGCAGCGGCGTCGAGCCGCAGCTCGACGCGATGTTCTCGCCGACCGTGCAGCTCAAGTCGGGCGGCTACATCGTCATCAACCAGACCGAGGCGCTGGTGGCGATCGACGTCAATTCCGGGCGCTCGACGCGCGAGCACTCGATCGAGGAGACCGCGCTCAAGACCAATCTGGAGGCGTCGGACGAGGTGGCGCGCCAGCTTCGCCTGCGCGATCTCGCCGGATTGATCGTCGTCGATTTCATCGACATGGACGAGAAGCGCAACAACCGCTCGGTCGAGCGCCGGCTGAAGGAGGCGCTGAAGAACGACCGCGCCCGCATCCAGGTCGGCCGCATCTCGCATTTCGGCCTGCTGGAGATGAGCCGCCAGCGTATCCGCACCGGCGTGCTGGAAAGCTCCTCGGAGGTGTGCCCGCACTGCGGCGGCACCGGCCATGTGCGCGCCTCCGCCTCGGTGTCGCTGCATGTGCTGCGGGCGATCGAGGACACGCTGATCAAGTCGGCGAGCCATGATCTGATCGTCCGCACCCGCACCGCGGTGGCGCTCTACTGCCTCAACCAGAAGCGCTCCCACCTCGTCGATCTCGAACGCCGGTTCGGCGCGCTGATCGAATTCGAGGCCGACGACACGCTCAACGGCCAGACCCCGTACACGATCGAGAAGGGATCGCCGGCCAAGGGCCCGGTGATCCGCACCGCGCCGGCGCCGATCCAGCCCGATGCGATCGAGCCGGAGGACGAGATCGAGGTCGAGGAGCTCGAGACCGAGGTCGAGATCGAGGCCGACGAGGAGACGGCCGGCGAGCGCAGGTCCGAAGCCGCCCGCGACGACAATGGTGGCGGACGTCGGCGCCGGCGCCGGCGTCGGCGCCCGCGCAACGGCGAGGACGCTGGTTTTGAGGCCGGTTCGGCGCCCATGGCTGGCGACGAGGACGAGACCTCCGACGAGGACGAGGCGGATGACGAGGCCCGCGAGGGCGCCGAGGCCGGCGATGCCAGCGCCGAGGAACGCCGTCGTCGGCGGCGGCGCGGACGCCGTGGCGGTCGGCGCGGCCGGCGCGACCGCGATCAGGGCGCCGAGGGCGAAATCTCCGAGGACGCCGACGAAGGGCTGGAAGGTCAGGACGGCGAGGCGGCGACGCTGCAGCCGGCAACGCCGCACGACGAGGTGGCGGTGGAGCCCGCGGCGGTCGAGCCGCCTGCGCTGCCCGCGGCCGAGCCGATCGCCGAGGCGGCCGGCGAGCCCGCTGCCGCCGCCAGCGAGCCGGCGACGGCCGAGCCTGCGACCCCGGCCGAACCCGAGGCGGAGCCCGAGTCGGCGGCCCGGCCGCGCGGCGAGCCGGTTCACATGGTGCTGACGCCGGCCGACGAGAACCCGACCCGGCCCAAGCGCTCGGGCTGGTGGTCGCGCCGAGTCGGCTGAGGCGACGTCGGCTGAGGCGAAATGCCGAATGCACATCACCCCTGCCAAGCGGCACAAGCCGCTTGGCAGGGGTTTTCCATTTGGAGCGTCGTCGTTCGGCAGGGGCCGTTGCTTGGCAGGGGCCGTTGCTTGCAGGGATACGCTTCTTGATCCCGTCGTCCTGGACGGCGCGCAGCGCCGAGCCGGGACCGCGCTCAGGCGAAAACACGTCGTCCCGGGCAAGGGCCAAAGGCCCGGGACCCGGGACCGTCTTCCGGAAGGGGTGCGCTTCCTGCGAACGATCCCGGCTCTCGCGTCGCTCGGCCGGGATGACGACGCGCCACGGATGACGCCCGCTCGGAACGACGAGCGCCTGGACAATGAAGGCGCGTGTCGCGTCACACCGTGAAGGGCTGGCCCTTTTCCGGCACGGTGACCTCGATCCCCGAGCCGATCATTTCCTGGCAGAAGCGGTCGGCGGTCGGCTCGATGATCGGGAACGAGCCGTAGTGGCAGGGAATCGCCATCTTCGGCGTCACGAACTTCCTCATCGCCAGCGCGGCAGTGTGCGGCCCCATGGTGAAGCGGTCGCCGATCGGACAGAGGCAGATCTTGACGTCGTGGATCTCGGCCAGCAGCCCCATGTCGGAGAAGATGTCGGTATCCCCCATGTGCCACAGCACCGGCTCGCCCCGCGCCTTGACGATGACGCCGTTGGCCGAGCCGAGCGGGAAGCCGACGCCGCTCTCGACCATGCCGGCCGAGTGATCGGCCCGCACCAGCGTGACGCTGAAATCGCCCTGATCGGTGGCGCCGCCGGTGTTCATCGGGTCGAAGTGCTTCACCCCCTGCTTGGCCAGCCACATGCAGAGATCGAAATTCGTCACCACCTTGGCGCCGGTCGTCTTGGCCAGCGCCACCGTGTCGCCGACGTGATCGGAATGGCCGTGGGTGATCAGGATATGGGTTGCGCCGGCCGTCGCTTCGGCCATATCGCCCTCGAACGCCGGATTTCCGGTGAAGAACGGATCGATCAGGACGACCGACCGGCCGAAATCGAGCCGGAACGTGGCATGGCCGAACCAGGTGATTTTCATGCGTTCTATCCTCCCCGCGCAGTCTGCCCGCCGGTTATAGAACGCGGTACCCCATTCAACCAGATGACGGCGGGGCCGGACGCCGCAGCAACCGCCCGCAGGGAGTGAGCCATGGCCGCCCGCATCGCGCCTCTCGTCGATCTCGCGCCCGATCTCGCCGACGGCCCGCTGATCGGGCTCGACCTCGGCACCAAGACCATCGGCCTCGCCCTCTCCGATCGCACCCGCACCATCGCCAGCGCGGTGAGGACCATCATCCGTACCAAGTTCAAGGCCGATGCAGCCGAGCTCCTGGCCTTCGCTGCAGCCGAGAAGGCCGCCGCCCTGGTGCTCGGACTGCCACTGAACATGGATGGGTCGGAAGGCCCGCGCAGCCAAGCCACCCGGGCCTTCGCCCGCAACCTCTCGGCCCTCACCGAGACGCCGATCGCGCTGTGGGACGAACGGCTGTCGACCGCCGCCGTCACCCGCACCCTGCTCGACGCCGATGCCTCGCGGGCGCGCCGCGCCGAGGTGGTCGACAAGATGGCCGCCGCCTATCTGCTGCAGGGCGCGCTCGACCGTCTGCGGTCGATGTGAGGCTGCCTCCCCCCCTACCCGCCGCGGCGTTCCGCAACCGGCCGGGCGAGGCAGCGCGCCTGCCGGGCCGCCCGCCACAGCGTCCATTGCCGCCGCCATTGCGGCACCTGCACCGGAGTGGTGAACGGGTCGTAGCCGGCACATTCCATCCTGGCC
The DNA here is from genome assembly GCF_003966715.1 of Blastochloris tepida. NCBI lineage: Bacteria > Pseudomonadati > Pseudomonadota > Alphaproteobacteria > Hyphomicrobiales > Blastochloridaceae > Blastochloris > Blastochloris tepida. The sequence goes on along the minus strand of NZ_AP018907.1, from coordinate 1,488,762 downwards.
AGATAGCTGCGCACCAGCGCCACCGGCAGGAACGCCGCCATCACCTCGCCGGGAATTGACCCCACCGCCCGGCTCACCGCCGCCAGATGGCGGTGGGCGTGGCCGCGCATCTCGGCCAGCGCGACCTTGAGGGCCGGCGTGTAGCGGCCAGCGAACACGTCGGCGCGGTTCACTCGGTGGCGGTCGAGCAGTTCCGCCGGTAGGAACATCTGGCCGCGCGAAGCGTGCAGCGGAAACGACCGCAACAGGCCGGTCAACGCATAGGCCACCCCGCCATGCCCGGCGATCTCGGCGGTGTCCTGCTCCCGCCCGCCTGCGAGCGTCAGCGCCGCGAGCTGCATCAGCGCCGACGAGGTCTCGCCGGTATAGCCCTCGAGGTCGGCCAGGGTCGGCATCGGGTCGTCGTAGAGATCGAACACCCGCGCCTCGATCAGATCGAGAAACGGCTCCACCGGCAGCCGGCACTGGCGGATCGTCGCCATCAGCGCCGCCGCCACCGGATGCGCGGCGACATCGCCCGGCCCATTGCCCGACAGCGCATCGCGCCACCACTGCAGCCGCATCTCGCCGGGCAGCGGATCGGAGACGATCTCGCGCACGCGCGCCACCTCGGCGTTGAAGGCATAGAGCGCGAACAGATGCGGGCGCGCATCCGCGGGGGCGAACAGGGTCGCGAGATAGCGGTCCTTGTCGGCCTCGCGCACAAGGCTTTCGCAATAGGCGAAGGCTTCGCTGAGCATGAGGGGAGAGATAGTGCGCAGGCCGCGTCAGTCCACGGCGATCAGGCCGGCGGCAATGCGTCGCGATTCCGCCAGCAGGATGTTGTAGGTGTGGGCGGCGTGCGCGGTCGCCATGGCCTCGACCGCCATGCCCAGTCCGCGCAGCCGCGCCTGCAGGGCGGCCGGCAGCGGCCTCAGGCCGGCGCCGCTGCCGAAGATGAACAGGTCGACCTCGCCGCTCTCGGCGAACAGTCTCTCCAGCGCCGCCTCATTGACGTCGGCCGGCGCGCGAACCGGCCACGCCCACATGCCGCTCGGCAGGATCAGCAGCGAGCCGCGGTGCGACATGTCGCCGAACCGGAAGCCGCCGGCACCGAACGACTCGATCGCGTAGCGGCCCGGCAGATGTGGTGTGCCGTCAAGCGCTGCCATCAGGCCTTGGCGGGCGCCGCCGTCTCGGCCGTGTCGGCGTCCTTCCCTTGGCCCTGAGTCCTGACCCCGAGATAGATGAGGAAGGGCGCAGCAATGAAGGCCGAGGAATAGGTGCCGATCACCACGCCGAAGATGATCGCTGCGGTGAAGGAGCGGATCACCTCGCCGCCGAAGGCATAGAGCGCAATCATCGCCAGCAGCGTGGTCGAGCCGGTATAGATGGTGCGCGACAGCGTCGAGTTCATCGCGATGTCGAGCAATTCCTCGGTCGAGATACGTTTGTATTTGCGCAGCATTTCGCGAATACGGTCATAGATGACCACCGTATCGTTGACCGAATAGCCCAGGATGGTGAGGATCGCCGCGATCGATGTCGAGTTGAACTCGATCTGCGTCACGGCGAAGAAGCCGATGGTCAGCACGATATCGTGCATCGTCGAGACCATCGCCCCGATGGCGAACTGCCATTCGAACCGGAACCACAGATAGAGAATGATGCCGAAGATGGCGAACACAACGCCGATGGTACCGCCCTGCACCAACTCCTTCGACACCTGCGGACCGACCACCTCGACGCGCCGGTACTCCACCGAATCGCCCAGCGCCGCCTTCACCTTGTCGACCACCGCCTGCTGGGCGGCGTCGCCTCCCGGCTGGGTCTGGACGCGGATCAGCACGTCGGTCGGCGGGCCGAACTGTTGAATCTGCACGTCGCCGAGATCGAGCGACCCCAGTTTGCTGCGCATCTCGCCGACATTGGCCGGCCCGCTCTTCGACTGCACCTCGATCATGGTGCCGCCCACGAAGTCGATGCCGAAATTCATCCCCACCGTGAGGAACAGCAGCAGCGACGCGATCGACAGCACGGCCGACAGCGGAAAGCTGAGCCGCCGCCACGCCATGAAGGGCAGCTTGGTGTTGGCCGGGACGAGTCTCAGGAGGCGCATCGGGATCGGTTCCGGATCAGATCGGCAGACGCGCCGGGCGCGCCCAGCGCACCCAGCTTGCGATGATCAGCCGCGTGAAGACGAAGGCGGTGAACACGGTGGTGACAATGCCGAGCGACAGCGTCACCGCGAAGCCGCGCACCGCGCCCGTGCCGACGAGGAACAGCACGAAACCGGCGATCAGCGTGGTCATATTGGCGTCGATGATGGTGGCGAGCGCCTCGCGGAAGCCGTGGTCAAGTGCGGTGATGGCGGACCGGCCGTTGCGAACCTCGTCGCGGACGCGCTCGTAGATGAGCACGTTGGAGTCCACCGCCATGCCGACGGTGAGCAGGATGCCGGCGATGCCGGGCAGCGTCAGCGTCGCCTCGAGCGCCGAAAGAATCCCGAGCAGCATCAGGATGTTGACGATCATGGCGAGGTTCGCGAACAGGCCGAACAGGCCGTAGATCACCAGCATGAAGACGATGACGAAGATCGAGCCGATGATCGAGGCATAGGTGCCGGCGCGCACCGAATCCTGGCCGAGGCTCGGCCCGATCGTGCGCTCCTCCACCACGGTCAGCGGCGCCGGCAGCGCGCCGGCCCGCAGCAGAATGGCGAGGTCGTTGGCCTGCTGCACCGTGAAACGGCCGGAAATCTGGCCGGAGCCGCCGAGAATCGGCTCGCGGATCACCGGCGCCGAGATCACCTGATTGTCGAGCACGATGGCGAACGGCCGGCCGACATTCTCCTGGGTGACGGCGGCGAACCGCCGGGCGCCATTGGTGTTGAAGCGGAAATTCACCACCGGCTCGCGGGTGCGCGAATCGAAGCCGGGCTGGGCGTCGACCAGATCCTCGCCGGCCACCATCACCCGGCGCTCGACCAGAACCGGCCCCGCGCCGCGCTCGGCGCTCTGCAGCACCTCCGAATCGGGCGGCGCGCGGCCGGATTCGGCAATCTCCGGGCTCATCGACATGTCGACCAGCCGGAAGCTCAGCTTGGCGGTGGTGCCGATGAGCTGCTTGAGGCGGGTCGGATCCTGAAGGCCGGGCACCTGCACCAGGATGCGGCTTGCGCCCTGGCGCTGGATCGCCGGTTCGGTGGTGCCGAGCTGGTCGATGCGGCGCCGGACGATCTCGATCGACTGATCGACCGCGTGCTTGACGCGCTCGTTCAGCCCGGCCTGCGTCATCACCAGCTGGATCAGCCCGTCCGCGCCTTCGCGCAGATCGATGGTGCGCTGCGAGCTGCCGCCGAACATTCCGCCGATCGGCTCCGACAGCTCGCCGAGCTTGCGGACCGCCTCGGCATAGTTCTCACCCTCGCGGATGCGCACCTGGACGCTGTCGCCCTGGATGCCGAGCCCGGTGTAGCCGACCCGCGCCTCGCGCAGGACGCGGCGGACATCGTCGCGCAACGCCTCCAGCCGTTCCTTGCGCACCGCCGGAACGTCGACCTCCAGCAGGATGTAGGAGCCGCCCTGCAGATCGAGGCCCAGCACCATGGTGCGTTGGGCCCAACTCGGCAGCGCGTGCAGCACCGACGCCGGCAGCGCATTCGGCAATGCGAGCAGGCAGCCGACCAGGGCGACCGCCAGGATCGCAAGCGCCTTCAGGCGTGTGAACACCAGCATCTAGAGCATTCTCCGCAAAAGTAGGAACCGGCTTTGCGAAAGAGAATGCGACAACTCAACAACTTCGAGCGGTCGCTTAGTCCAGTGAGATCGGCGGACGCCCTGGACGTCCCTCAACCGCGCGGCGGAACCACGGCCGGCTTCTCAGCCGGCGGCGTCGTCCTTCACCGGCTCGCTCTTGGAGCGGACCTCGGTGATCATTCCGCGGATCTGGCGGACCTTGAGCCCCTCGCCGAGCTGCAGCTCGACCTCGTTGTCGTCGATCACCTTGGAGATCTTAGCCACCATGCCGCCGGCGGTCACCACCATGTCGCCCCGGCGCAGGTTGCGCACCATCTCCTGGTGGGCCTTCGCGCGCTTCTGCTGCGGCCGCAGGATGAGGAAGTACATGATGATGAAGATCAGCACGAACGGCATCAAGGACAGCAGCATGTCTGTGCCGCCACCGGCGCCGAGAGGTGCGCTTTGCGCGAACGCGGGCGAGATGAACATCGATGAACCTCGTGAAACGCTGGTCGGACCTGCGGCGGCTGTTCAGGCGATCCCCGCGCCGCCACCAGCGACAGCCCGGGAGGGCCTGCAAATCGGCTCGTTTCGACCGGTCTGGACCAGCCGGATCAGCGATCCGGCCCGCCCGAACCTTACCGAACGAAGCGGCGCGGACTATAGCCAGCCCCCCCTCGAATGCAATGGTGCGCCTTGCGGCGCGTCAGGCGGCCCGTTAAGCACGCCCGGAATTCCGGAACCGACATGACCGACGACGCTTCATCCCCGGCCTCACCGTCTCTCGCCCCCCTCCTGGAGCGCATCGCCGCGGCGCTTGAGCGTCTCAGCCCGCCACCCCCGCCCGCGCCCGATTTCGCCGCCGCCGATGCCTTCGTCTGGCAGGCGGCCGGCCAGCGCCTGCAGCCGGTGGCCAAGGTCAATCGCGTGGCGATCTCGCTGCTCAAGGGCATCGACCGCGTCCGCGACATCCTGCTCGACAACACCGCCCGCTTCGCCGCCGGCCTGCCGGCCAACAACGCGCTGCTGTGGGGCGCGCGCGGTATGGGCAAGTCCTCCCTCGTCAAGGCGGCCCATGCCGAGGTGGCGGCCGCGCGCACCGGCGGCCAGCCGCTGAAGCTGATCGAGATCCACCGCGAGGACATCGAGTCGCTGCCCGATCTGATGGCGCGGCTGCGGCCTGCGCCCTGCCGCTTCATCGTGTTCTGCGACGACCTGTCGTTCGATGGCGGCGACACCTCCTACAAGTCGCTGAAGGCGGCGCTGGAGGGCGGCCTCGAAGGCCGGCCCGACAATGTGCTGTTCTATGCCACCTCCAACCGCCGCCACCTCATCCCGCGCGACATGGTCGACAATGAACGCGCGACCGCCATCAATCCCGGCGAGGCAGTGGAGGAAAAGGTATCGCTGTCCGACCGCTTCGGCCTGTGGCTCGGCTTCCACAATTGCAGCCAGGACGAATACCTCGGAATGGTCGCAGCCTACGCCGCTTATATCGGCCTGCCGGTTCCGCCCGAGGTGCTGACGCGCGAGGCGCTGGAATGGTCGGTGACCCGCGGCTCGCGCTCCGGCCGCGTCGCCTGGCAGTTCATCCAGGACGCCGCCGGCCGGGCCGGGGTGCCCCTCCCCCGCGGCTGACGCACCAGCCGCGTTGCGTCAAGTCAAGGCGGGGCGTCCGGCAAACCGTACCGTTCCTTTGCTCAGGGGAGGACGGACGATGCTCTCGCTTCTTTCGCGCCGGCAGGCGCTGCTGCTCGCTGCCGCCGTTCTTGCGCCATCCGCCGGCCAAGCCGATCCGGCGGCGCCGGTGCCTCTCGACGGCGTCTATGTCGGCAGCTTCGCGGGCGAGGCGACGGGCACGCTGACCTTCACGGTGGAGAACCGCCAGCTCAGCGGTTCCCTCAAGGGCGTCGTGAAGAGCGACCCGATCGAAGCCACGTTCGCCGGAGCAGTCGGCGAGGACGGCGCCGTCGCCCTGCCGCTGACCGGAACGGTGCGCGACACCAGCCGGTTCAATCTCGGCACCTTCCCGTTCAGCGGCACCGTCAATGGGCGCATCGGCGGCGAGACCGGCTCCGGCGGCTGGACCGGCGCCAACCAGTTCGCCCGCCATGAAGGCACCTGGAGAGCCACGCGGAAATAGGCGCGAAACGAAGAGGCGCAAAGACGCCGGCCCCGCCGACGCAGGCCGGCGCGTTGCGTCAGGTCAAGGCAGAGATTCAGGCAAACCCTAGCGTCCCTCCGTCTTGAGGAGGACCGATGCCGAAACCGTCATGTCTGTCGCGCCGGCAGGCGCTGCTTCTTGCCGCCGCCTTCGTCGCCCTGCCGTCCGATAGCCGCGCCGCGCAGCAGGATTTCGTCGATTCGCTCATAAGCCGCATCGCCGGCACCCTCGCCGCCTCCCGCGACAATCCCGACTGGCGCAAGAAGTACGACCTCGCCCTGCGCAACATCGAGGATCTGAAGAAGACGCTGCAGTATGGCGGCCGCATCTCCTCCAATCCGGTGGCGCCGCTGCGCGCCGATCTCGGCGCGCGGCTGAAGGAACTGCGCGACGAGTGGGAGGCCTACACCAACGCCGAACAGAAGCTCGAAGCGCTGCGCAAGAAGGAGGCGCAGGGCACAATCAACGACATCGGCGGCGAGATGATCTCCCGCATCGTCCCCAGGCCCGGTGTTCTGACGCCGCTGGCGCAGGCCAAGACCAAGAATGCCGAGATCATCCGCCAGGACTTCGCCCGTCTGAAGACCTTCGACGAGGGGCTGGCCAAGGTCCGCGAGTACAAGAAATACATGCTGCCGGCGATCCGCGACACCCGCGACCGCTATCACGGCCTCGAACCGCTGGTCCAAGCCTGGGCGGCCCTGACGCCGGTTTCGTTCGACGGCACCTATTCCGGCAGCTTCCAGGGCACGGCGTCCGGCTCGCTCACCTTCACCGTCTCGAACGGCCGCATCAGCGGCACGGTTCAGGGCCGCTCGGGCAGCGACCCCGTGCAGGGCAAGTTCTCCGGCTCGGTGTCCGAGGACGGCACGATCTCCACCAGCCTGTCGGGCACGCTGCGCGATTCCAGCCAGTACAATCTCGGCACCTTCACGTTCAGCGGCAAGCTGACCGGGCGGATCAACAGCGCCGTCGCCTCCGGCAACTGGGCCGGCGCCAACAAGCACGGCAGCCAGAGCGGCAGCTGGAGCGCCTCGCGGCGGTGATACGCGGCGCGCCCGGGGAGCGCGGAGGCCTCCCGCTCAGCCGCCGGTGAGCAGCGGCACCGGATCGACCGGATTGGAGCCGCGGCGCACCTCGAAGTGGAGCTGCGGCGAGGTCACCGAGCCGCTCTGGCCGGCGCGGGCGATCGACTGGCCGCGCTTCACGCTGTCGCCGCGCTTCACCATCAGCTCGCTGTTGTGGGCGTAGGCGGTCACCCAGCCGTCGGCGTGGCGGATCAGCACGAGGTTGCCGTAGCCCTTGAGCTCGGAGCCGGCATAGGCGACCACGCCGTCCTCGGCGGCCTTGATCGTCGCGCCCTCGGGCACGGCGATATTGATGCCGTCATTCTTCTCGCCGCCCGGCTTGGCGCCGAAATTGGCGATCACCCGGCCGCGCACCGGCCAGCGGAAGGCCACGCCCTTGCGCGCCGGCTCCGCCTTAGTCTCCTCGGGCGTCTCGGTCGGCTGAACCATCGCCGCCGTCTCGACCGCCGGCTCCGGCTTGCGGGACGGCTCAAGCTTCTGCGTGGGCGCAACGCTCGCCGTGCGTTCGAACCGGCTCGGCGCCGGGGCCATCGCCTCGGCCCGCAACGGCGAAGCCGCCGCCGGAGCCTGCACCGCCGCCTGACGCACCGGGGCCGCGGCGGCGGGCGGAGTCTGGGCGGCGAACTGCTGGGCCGGCGCGGCCGGGGCGCCCTGCCCCGGAATGGTGAGCCGCTGGCCGATGCTGAGGTGCGAATCCGCCGTCAGGCCGTTCGCAGAGGCCAGCGCCGTGCGGCTGACCTTGTAGCGGCGGGCGATGGCGTTCAGCGTATCTCCCGAATTGACGATGTGGGTGCCGGCGGCGGCCGCAGGCGCCGGCGTGCGGACCGGCGCCGCAGCGGCCGGCGGCACGCTGGCGGTGGCGAACCGCTCGGCCGGCGGCGGCGCCGACGCGGCGGGCTGGTAGCCGGCGCCCGGGATCACCAGCCGCTGGCCGGCGCGCACCAGCCGGGCATCGGCGATGTTGTTGGCGCTCATGATCGCCTTGGCCGGCACATTGTAGCGGCGGGCCAGCGACGTGATCGTCTCGCCCGGCTTCACCACCACCGTGGCGCCCCCAGCGGCGGGCGCGCCGGCCGGCGGCAGCGATCCGGTGACGTCGGCACGCGGCGGCGCGACGCTGGACATCGGCCGGTAGGCCGGCCCGGGCTGGGCCGACGCCATCACCGGCCCATTGGAATAGGTGGCCGGCGGCGGCGCGGCATTCGCCTGCCCCCAGCGATTGGCCGGCGGCGGCGGCAGCGCGCCCTGCTGGCCGTAATAGGGACCCGGCGCCTGCTGCGGCGGCATCGAGGCGGGCGGATACGACGCCGCGGGATACGACGACGCCGGATAGGAGGGCGGCGGCAGCGGCTGGTTGGAAACCTGGGTGGTCGGCGCCGCCATCACCGCTGCCGGCGGGGCGTTGGAAGCCGGCGGCGCCGCGGATTCGCCGGGCCTGGGGCCGAACGGCGAATACAGAGGATCGGACCCAAGGCGAGTATCGGCGCAGCCGCCAACGGCCGCAGCCACCAACCCGGCCACGGCAAACCGCGCGACAATTCGCGACCGAACGACATCGGCAGGGCTACGCATTCCAGCAACTCACTCGCACGCGACCACAACGGCGCGAGTAGAGACTATCTGGGGTAAACGGTCGCTTAAGCTTGCCGGAAGATGAACGGTCCGGCGCCGATTTCTGGGGACGCGGTCGGCCGCCCCTCGGACGGGACCCGGAGAGCCGCAATCTTGAAACTAAAAATAACGTTTTAAAACAATATATTCTGCGGGATTATTGCCACGTTGCCGGAGCAGTCCGCCGCAAGCCGGATCACAGCGATTTGGCGACGCCGCCGAGCATCGGCACGAAACGCACCGGTAGCAGCAGCTTCTTTTCGCAACCCGATTCGGTGCGCCGGATCTGCAGCAGATCCTGGATGCCGCCCTCCGGCCCGATCGGCCCGACCAGCACCCCGCCGACCGCGAGCTGGTCGAACACCGCCGGCGGAATTTCGGCCGCCGCCGCCGTCATCATGATCCGGTCGTAGGGCGCGGCCTCCGGCCAGCCCAGCGTGCCGTCGGCGACGCGCACCTCGACATTGTCGAGGCCGAGCCGGCCCAGCCGCGCCTCGGCGAGGTCGGCCAGCGTGCGGTAGCGCTCCAGCGTCACCACCCGCTTGGCGAGCTTGCCGAGAATCGCCGCCTGATAACCGGAGCCGGTGCCGATCTCGAGCACGGTATGGCCGGGCCGGACCTCGAGCGCCTCGGTCATCGCCGCGACGAGGCTGGGCTGGCTGATGGTCTGGCCGCAGGCGATCGGCAGCGCCCGGTCCTCCCAGGCGACGTCGCGGTCGGCCGGATCGACGAACAGCTCGCGCGGCACCGTCTCCATCGCCCGCAGCACGTTGGTGTCGCGGATGCCGCGCTGGCGCAGGCCGAGCAGGAACTGCATGCGGCCGACGCCATCCTCGGGCGTGGGATTGAAGGCGCCCATCTCAACTCCGCCCAAGACAGTCTCCCCGCGGATGGCGCAGGCCGCCCGCAGGCAGGCCGTCCGCAGGAACGTGCGGGAAATCTACGACAGACGCAGCGAAAGCGCAGCCCTCCGCGCCGGAATGAGACGAAAATTCCAAATCAGCCAAAGACTTGCGCCAAACGGGTCATGAACGGCTCGTCGGTCATGTCGAGCCGCAGCGGCGTCACCGCCACCTTGCGGGCGTGTACCGCCCACAGATCGGTTCCGTCGGCGCGGGTGGGCTCCTGCCGGTTGAAGGCGATCCAGTAATAGGGAAGCCCCCGCCCGTCGTGGCGGGCGTCGATTCGCAACAGCTCCTGGGCACGGAAGCCCTGGGTCGCCACCGTGACGCCGGTCACCTCGTCGGGCAGGCAGTCCGGGAAATTGACATTGACCAGCACACCTTTGGGCAGGCCCTGCGCCAGCACCTGGCGGATCACCTGCGGCGCGAACCGCTCGGCGGTAGCCCAATGCGGGTTCTGGCGGGTCTCGTAGCCATAGAGCTGGGACAGCGCAAACGACGGCACGCCGAGAATCGTGCCCTCGATGGCCCCGGCCACCGTGCCGGAATAGGTGACGTCCTCGGCGATATTGCCGCCGCGATTGACCCCCGACAGCACCAGATCGGGCGGCGTGCCGTTCATCAGATGGCGCAGGCCCATGATCACGCAGTCGGTGGGCGTGCCCTTGACCGCGTAATGGCGCGGGCCGACCTCGCGCAGCCGCAGCGGATCGTTGAGCGACAGCGAATGCGCCACGCCCGACTGGTCGGTCTCGGGCGCGATCACCCACACATCGTCGGAGAGCGTGCGGGCGATGCGCTCGCACACCTCCAGGCCGGGGGCGTAGATGCCGTCGTCATTGGTGACCAGGATGCGCATCACGCCGCCCGCTCGATCCTGGCGAGCCCGCCCATATAGGGTTTCAGCACCTCGGGAATGGTGATCGAGCCGTCCTCGTTCTGGTAGTTCTCAAGTACCGCCACCAGCGCGCGGCCGACCGCGACGCCCGAGCCGTTCAGCGTGTGGACCGGGCGGATCCTGCCCTCCTTGGAGCGGACGCGCGCCTGCATGCGCCGGGCCTGGAACTCGCCGCAATTGGAGCAGGACGAGATCTCGCGGAACATCCCCTGCCCCGGCAGCCAAACCTCGATGTCGTAGGTCTTCTGCGAGGCGAAGCCCATGTCGCCGGTGCACAGCGTCACGACTCGATAATGCAGACCGAGCCGGCGCAGCACTTCCTCGGCGCAAGCGAGCATGCGCTCGTGCTCGTTCTGGCTTTCCTCGGGCGTGGTGATCGAGACCAGCTCGACCTTGTAGAACTGGTGCTGGCGGATCATGCCGCGGGTGTCGCGCCCGGCGGCGCCGGCCTCGGCCCGGAAGCAATAGGTGCCGGCGGTGAAGCGCTTCGGCAGCTCGGCTTCCTCCAGGATGGATTCGCGGACTATATTGGTCAGTGGAACCTCGGCGGTGGGGATGAGCCAATGATAGTCTTTGTCCCCGACATAGAGCCTTAATAGCGCCGTACGTTCACTTTCACCAAAATTCGCCATGCGCTCCTGAATTTCGTCTTGAGAAATCTGTCGAGTGGCAAGAAACTGATCTTCTGCAAACTTTGGCAACTGCGCCGTGCCGAACATCGCATGGTCGCGCACCAAGAGCGGCGGCGCGACTTCGGTATAGCCGTGCTCGGTGGTGTGGACGTCGAGGAAGAACTGGGCGATGGCGCGCTCCAGCCGCGCCAAGTGTCCCTTCAGCACCACGAACCGCGCGCCGGACAGCTTGGCCGCGGCGTCGAAGTCCATCAGCTTCAGCCCTTCGCCCAGGTCGAAATGCTGCCGCGGCCGGAACGCCAGCACCGGCGGCGCACCGAAACGGTGGCGCTCGACATTGGTGGTCTCGTCCGGGCCGTTGGGCACATCATCTGCCGGAAGATTCGGAATCGCGGCGAGCGCGGCGTCCAGCGTCTCGGAGGCCGCCTTCTCGGCCTCGACCAGCTTGGGCAGATCGTCCTTGAGCTTGGCCACCTCGGCCATCAGCTCGGCGGCCTTCTCCTCGTCCTTCTTGGCCTTGGCCTGACCGATCTCCTTGGAGGCGGCGTTGCGGCGCGCCTGCGCCGCCTCCACCGCGACGATGGCGGTGCGCCGCACCTCATCCAGCGCGATCAAATGGGCCGAGAAGAGCTGCGGAGACGTCTCGGAATCGAGGCCGCGGCGCTTCAGGCCGGCGTCGAAGGCGTCGGGATTGTCGCGAATCCATTTGATGTCGTGCATGAAACTGAGCCTGGAAGAACTTGATATATTTACGCGACGGGGTGCCGACGATTGGTCCTGACGATGGAGCCGCCCCGTCCCTCGCCCACACGGGGAGCGAGACGAGTCCGCAGCGTCATAGCGCCGGCTGGCGTCCGTCGCCAGCCCTGGTACCGAGCCGCCATCAGGTTGGCGTGTTGCGCATCTCCCGCGCCCGGCGGATCTCGATCATCCGCACCGACCAGATCGCCCCCTCGTAGAGCAGCAGCAGCGGCAGGGCCAGCGACAACTGGCTGATCACGTCCGGCGGCGTCAGCACCGCGGCGATGACGAAGGCGCCGACGATGAAGTAACGCCGCTTCGCCTTCAGCATCACCGAATCGACAATACCGATCTGTCCCAGCAGCGTCAGGATGACCGGAAGCTGAAACGCCACGCCGAATGCCAGGATCAGCGTGGTGATCAGCGACAGATACTCGCCGACCTTGGGCAGCAGCGCGATTTCCGCCTGCCCGTCGCCGCCCGCCTGCTGCATGCCGAGCGAGAACATCGTCAGCATCGGGATGACGATGAAATAGACCAGCAGCGCACCGAGCACAAAGAACACCGGCGTGGCAACGAGATAGGGCCGGAACGCATTTCGCTCGTGCGCATAGAGGCCGGGCGCGACGAACGCGTAGATCTGGATGGCGATGACCGGGAACGACAGGAACAGCGCGCCGAACGCGGCGATCTTCAACTGAGTGAAGAAATATTCCAGCAGCGCCGTATAGATGAACTTCGCGTTCCCCGCCCCAGCCACCCAGGTGAACGGCAGCACCAGTATATTGTAGATCTCCTTCGCAAAGAAGAAGCATACGATGAACAGCACGAAGAAGGCGATCAGCGACTTGATCAGCCGGGCGCGCAGCTCGACCAGATGGTCGAGCAGCGGCGCCTTCGTCGCGTCGATGTCTTCCTGCGTCATGCCGATTTACTCTCGGCCCCAGGCAGTTTCTCAGGCACAGGCGCGCTTTCGGACTTCGGTGCGGCGTCGGATTTGGGTTGGGCCGTCTCCGCCTCGGCGGTTCCCGCGGTCGGCGGGCCTGCCACCGCCGCGACGGGCGCGGGCTGGGCCGCCACGTCGGCCAGATCGAGCGGCGCCGCAGGCGCCGGCTGCAGCGCCGTATCGGGCGCTTGCGGCGCCGTTTCGGCCTGTTGCGGCGTCGTTTCGGCCTGTTGCGGCGTCGCGGCGGACCTCTGCGGCGCCGTTACGGCGTTCTCGATCGTCTGCCGCACCTCGTCCTTCAGGGTCTGCAGCGGATTGGCGATCGAGCGGATGTCGTCGACGCTCTTCTTCAGGTCGGTCAGCTCGGCCTCGCGCAGCGCCTCGTTGAACTGGCCCTGGAACTCGGCCGCCATGCTGCGCAGCTTGGCCACCGTGCGGCCGACGCCGCGGATCACGTCCGGCAGCTCCTTCGGGCCGATGACCACGAGGGCCACCACCGCGATCACCAGAAGCTCGCTCCAGCCGATATCGAACATGCTGTCACTTGCCGAACATCACTTGCCGGGCATCACTAGCCGCACATCATTGGCCGGACAGGCCGCAATTGGGAGCCGGCCGACCGGCCCCCGTTCTTGCGCACCAGTCCGCCGCGCTCGGGTCAGCCGACCTTGCCGGGCTCGACCGGCTGCGACGCGGAGCCCGCGGGCTTCGCCGGCTCATGGTCGATGATCTTGGCATCAACGGGCTTCGGCTCGACCGGCTTCGCCGCTTCGGCCGGCGCCGCCGGTTTGGCGTCGTCATCCTCCGCCATGCCTTTCTTGAACGATTTGATGCCCTTGGCAACGTCGCCCATCAGCTCGGAGAGCTTTCCCCGGCCGAACAGCAGCAAGATGACCAGAACAACGACGATCCAGTGCCACAGGCTCATCGAACCCATCAAACATCCTCCCCGCGGGGGCTGCGTGCATCCGCCCGATACGGTTTCCGGCCCTGAGAGCCGGGGAACCGTATTCCGATCGCCGAACCCCCGTTATCGAACAAGGGGTTTTCGGCGAGACCGTTTCCGGCATCCCGAAGGGATCGACCGGAAACCGCCCTGAACGGCGGACTGCGAGGCCTTCGGCCTCTTGCGAAACCCAGCCCTTCGCGAAACCCTATCCGTGCGAAACCTAGGTCGCCGGGCCTGCGAACACAAGCACCTCGGCGCCCGCCGCCCACCGGAGCCTTTGCGCAAATAGTGGGAGCGGCCGCCGGCCTCAGTCGGAGCGGCGCCGGCCGGCGAGGCCGGCGAGCCGCGTCAGCTCCGCCTGCACCGTGTCGCACAGCGCCTGGATTTCCAGGTCCGCATTGGTGCCGGCCGCACTCTCATTGACGGCGTGGCCGGTGGAGAACGAGCGCACGAACGACGAGCGGCTGCCGATGGCCGGGCCGACGCACTCGCCGAGCGTCGCCAGCTCCTCGGCCACCTGCCGGCCTTCGAGGGTGCGCGGATCGACCCGGTTCGGCACGACGATGACCCCGAGCGCCGCCTCCCGCCGGCGGCGCACCTCGTCGATGAGATCGAGGGTGCGGCGCGTGGCCTCGATGTCGAGCCCGGAGGGCGTGCACGGCAGCACCACCAGATCGGCCAGCGCGATCGCCGCCCCCAGCGCCCGGTCGTTGGGCGCGGTGTCGATCACCACGATCTCCGCCGTCACCCGCCGCACCCACTCGGCCCATTGCAGCACCGACACGTCGCCGAGCCCGATCTCCCACACCGGAAACTGCAGGTTCCCCAGTTCCGCCCACTGGCAGGCCGAGCGCTGCGGATCGGCATCGATCAGGCTGACATCGGCGCCGCGCTCGCGCAGTTCGGCCGCGACCGAGACCGCAAGCGTGGTCTTGCCGACGCCGCCCTTGCACTGCGCGAATGCGATCACCTGCGTCATCGGCTCATTGAGTCATCGGCTCATTGCGGCATCGAATCGTCCGGGCGGCGCCCGCGACATCCTCGCTGTCCGGCAACCAGACCGGTACGCCGGTTGCGCCGAGGCTTCAAGCGGGCGGCTGCAACCCTAGGGCCGCTGCAGCGTCGAGGCCGCGGCGGGCAGGCGCCCCTCCCCGCCCCCGCGTTCGCCGCGCGGCAGGAAGACGCGCGGCCCGGCGACGGAAGCCCCGCCCGCGGGGATTTCGAGCAGGCGCAGCATCTCGGGCAGGCAGCGGCGTTCGAGGTCGAACCGCTCGACCGCCGTCTCGCGCGCCCGCCGGCGCAGGCCCTCATGGTGGGCGCGGTTCGCCAGCGCGTCGATCACCCGCTCGGCAAGCTGCGCCGTGTCGAAGAACGGCACGAGCATGCCGTTGCTGCCGTCGATCACCTCGCGCACCGGCGCGGTGTCGGAGCCGACGATCAGGCAGCCGGCGCTCATCGCCTCGATCAGCGACCAGGAGAGCACGAACGGATAGGTGAGATAGACGTGCGCCGTGGAGACCCGCAGTGCCGCCAGATACTGCTCGTAGGGCAACGGCCCGGTGAAGTGCACCCGGCGCATGTCGAGCCGGCCGGCCACCTCGGCCAGGAACCGCTCGCGCCACGTCGTGCCGGCCGGCGGGGATGCGCCGTACGAGGTGCCGTCGCCGCCGATGATCAGCACCTGCGCATTGGGCCGCGCCGCCAGGATGCGCGGCAGCGCGCGCATGAACACGTGGTAGCCGCGCAGCGGCTCCAGGTTCCGCGCCACGAACGTCACCACCTCGTCGGCGCGGGTGAGGCGCCGGCCATTGCGCAGCGGAAAGACGGCATCCGGCCTGGGCTTCACGACGTCGACGTCCACGCCCTCATGGACCACGTCGATCCGCTCGCGGAACGCCTCGGGATAGGTCGATTTCTGCCACTGCGTCGGCGAGATGCCGCGATCGCAATCGGCGAGCGCCAGGAGCGTGGTGGCGTTCTTGAGGTGCAGGCCGACATGGCCGTCGACGCCGGTCGACGGAAACTCCGCATCGAAGCCGACGTCTCGGCCCTCGACGCCGTAATAGAACTCGCAATAGACGAACAGCTTCGCCTTGGGGAAGATCGTGCGCACCGGCAGGCATTCGCCCCAGCCGGGATGGCCCATGATCATGTCGGGCACGAAGCCGCCGGCATTGAGCGAGGACAGCGCATAGAGCACCTGCTCGGCCCGCCGGCATTCGAGATCGAACCGCCGCGCGAACGGATGCGTCAGCGACACGTCGCCGTCGAAGCCGGGATAGCGGACGAGCTTCACCCCCTCGACCGGCCGCGCCGTCACCGAGCCGATGGCCGCCATCTGGATGCCCGGCTGCCGCGCCAGCCGGTTGGCGAGGTGGCGGTACTGCGCGGGAAAGTTCGTGTGGACAAACAGAATCTTCATGGCGTGCGATGTCGCTGCCGGCACCCCGCACGGCCGGGCGCAATGTTCGTGCTGCCTTGGCGCGGTTCGTCCCCGCGCAAGTTCATCTCGGCGCAGATCAATTTCGCGCCCGGACGCATGTCGTCCAAGGCAATTTGCTCGTCCAAGGCAATTTGCCGCGCAGCCCGATCGGATCGCAGACGAACCGGACCTGCCGTTGCGACAAGGTCTTAACGTCGAATCGAGTATCCGATAACTATATGAATCCGGACTGAACGACCATTGCGACCGGCTCTCTTGACCCCCGAACGCGCCGATCGCTACGGTGGTCTCATCTGGGGGTTGACATGAGCCGACCGAGAATTTCCGGACCGCAGAAGACTGTCGACGTCCCGCGCGGCCTGTTCGTTCTCCGCTACGAGCAGGCCGACGTCGAGCGCCTCCAGCCCACCGTGCGCGTCTCCTCCAAGGACGCGACGACCGAGATCATCTTCCACCCGGACGTGACCGACGCCACGCTGCACGCCCCGGGCGCGGCGGCGGTGATCCATGCCAGCGCGCCGACCACGCTGATCATCGAGGTGGTGCCGGCGGTCGAGAACGGCTCGGAGGCGGCGTCGCTGAAGCTCGACCCGCTCTCCATCGGCCGGGAGGCGCCCGCGCAGCCCGCGCCCCGCGCCCCCGCCAAAACCGCGCGTCGCGGTTCTCCGGCACCGGTCGCGGCCGAGCCGGTGGCGCAGCCCCCCGTCGCCGCCAAGCCTGTCACCGCCAAGCCCGTCGCCGCGCAATCCGGCACCGGCGGGCTGAAGATTCTCGGCCATGTCGCCGGCATCGGCGACGTCGTGGTCGATGCCGACCGCTGGATCGCCGGTCCGGCGTCACCCTCGCGCATCGAGGGCATCAGCATCGACTGGCCCGACCGGCCGGCCGATGTCGTCTGCCGCTACGCCGTCAAGTTCGCCAAGCCGCGCGGCGCCACCAGCGCCATGACCGATGCCGGCGAATATGCCGGCAGCCGCAAGCGGGCGCTGGCGCTGGTCGGCGTGGTGCTGGAACTGTCCGGCCCCGGTGCCGCCCGCTACAAATTCCAGACCGAGGCGCTGTTTCTCGGCTCGCCGGTGATGAAGGCGTCCGGCCAGCGGGTGGTGCTGGGCGGCCCGACCGGCGGCGAGCCGCTGGTCGGCCTGCGCCTCGCCATCCAGCCGGCCAAGGCCGCCGCTCCGGAGGCCCCGCGGCCGGTGGCGCCCGCCAAGCCTGCACCCGCGCCTGCGCCAGTCGAAGAGGCCCCCGCTGCGGCGGCGGCCCGCCCGTCCGGCCGCGTCCGCGTGTTCCGCAGCCGCCCCAAGCCCGAGACGGCACCCTGATTGCGCGCCCACTTCGGGCGCCGTCACTCCAGGTCGTGCCTGCCCTAATATCGTGCCTGCCCGAATTCTGCCCGCCCGAATCGTCGCCACCGATGTCCCGCGCGCCCATCCATGTCGAGCTCGAACGGGGGGCGGTCGCGGCCCTGTCGGCGGGCGACCATCGGCGGGCGTTCCAGCTTGCCGATCGCCGCTGCCGCACCCAGCCTGCCGCCTCGGCGCAGTGCTTCGTGCTGCGCGCCGAGGCGCTGAAGGGCCTGGGCCATCACGCCGAGGCGCTGGCCGACCTCGCCCGGGCGCTGGATGTCGATCCCACCGATCTTGCCGCCAACCGCCGCCGCCTGAGCTGGGGCAGCGGGCCGGCGCGGATTGAGGCCGCCGCGGCGCTGGTCGCCCATGACCGCGACCTCGACACCCTGCGCCGCTGCCTCGACGTGCTGCGCGAGGCCGGCCGCGCCGATGTCGCGTCCATCACCGTGCTCGATCGTCGCGTTGTCGGCTGGGCGGCCTGGGCGGGCGATGCGCCGATCGAGGTGGCGATCGAGTCCGATGGCGCGGAACAGCGCACCCGCGTTGCCGCCGATCCGTTCCATCCGCTGGCCGGCCCCGGCATGGCGGCGGCGAGCTTCGAGATCGCGCGGCCGCGCTCGCCCTCGCCCCAGCGCATCGAGATCCGGTTGGCCGGCAGGCTGCTGCGCGCCGAGACCGCCGCGCCCAACGCCGCCCGCCCCCCGGCCCGCCGCGCCACCGCATCGCCCGAAGATGCATCGCCCGAGGATGCGCCAGCCCGCGCCGCCACCGTCATCGTGCCGGTCTATGCCGACCCCGAGGCGACCGGCGCCTGCCTCGACAGCCTTTATTCGCAACTGCCGTCAGCCGCCATCGACCGCGTGATCCTGGTCGATGACGCAGCCCCCGACCCGCGCATCAAGGCGCTGCTGGCGGAGGCCGCCCGCCACCCCTCGGTGCTGGTGATCGAGAATGCGAAAAATCTCGGCTTCGTCGGCTCGGTCAACCGCGCCCTGGCGCTGACCACGACGACAGACGTCATCCTGCTCAATGCCGACACCGTTGTGCCGCCGGGCTTCGCCCAGCGCCTCGCCGCCGCCGCCCACAGCGCGCCCGACATCGGCACGGTGACGCCGCTGTCGAACAATGGCGAATATACCAGCTTCCCGGTCTTCTACCGCTCGGCGCCGCTGCCGGACGCAGGCCTGCTGCAGCGCCTCGATGAAGCCGCCGCCACCGCCAATCGCGGCCTCGTCATCGACATGCCCAACGGCATCGGCTTCTGCCTCTACATCCGGCGCGACTGCCTCGATGCCGTGGGGTCGCTCGCCGAGATCTATCACCGCGGCTATTTCGAGGATGTCGACATCTGCCTGCTCGCGCGCGAACGCGGCTACCGCAATGTCTGCGCGGCCTCGGTGTTCGTCGGCCATGCCGGCTCGCGCTCGTTCGGCCCCGACAAGCGGGCGCTGGTGTTGCGCAACCGCAAGGTTCTCGACCAGCGCTTTCCGGAGCACGAGCGCGAGGTGACCGCCTTCCAGGCCGCCGACCCACTGCGGCGGGCGCGCGCGGCGATCGAGCGGATCGTGCCGCCCGCCGCCCGCCAAGCCCGCCTGATCGTCACCGATGCCGGCCCCGGCGAGGCGGTGGCGCGCGAGCGCGCGTCCACGCTCGCCGCTGCGGGCGAAGCCGTGCTGATCGCCCGCATCGAGCGCGGCACCGTGGGCTGCGACCTCGCCATTTTTGGCACCGGCGAGGACATGCCCCAGTCGCTGCGCTTCGCGCTGGACGAAGCGTCCGAGCGCCGGGCGCTCAAATCCTGGCTCGAACTGGCGGCGCCGGCACGGATCGAATGGGCGGCGCCGGCTTCGGCGAGCCCGGCCTTGGTCGATCTGCTTATCGCCGATGGCCGCCCGTACGACATCCTGATCGCCGATGCCGGCCTCGTCCTGCCGCGCGGCATGCGCTATTCGCCGGCCATGCTGGCCAAGGACGCTGCGCGCCAACCTTCGGATGCCGCCGCCCATCGCGCGCGGTGGCAGCGCATCGCCGCCGGTGCCGAGGCGATCCTGCTGCCCTCGGCGGCGGCCGAGGCATTCGCCGCCCGCGCCCTGCCGAAGAGCATCCAGACGAAGCGCGTGCGCCTCGATGCGACCACAGAACCGCCGCCCGCGCCGAACCGCAATCATGGTGCGCGGCTCGGCCTATTGGCGCTCGGCGCCACGCTCGCCGACCGGGGGCGGCTGCGCGGCCTCGCGGCCCATCTTGCCGCCGGCACGCCCGGCGTCGTCGTGGTCGGCGACGTACCGAAGGCGGAGAGCGCCGCATGGCCGCCGGACCTCGCGATGACCGGACGGATTTCGCCAGCCCAGGTGCCCACCCTGATCGAGCGCTACGATATCGGCGCCGTGGCCGCGGTGTCGGCGGCGCCGGTGTTCGGCCATCCGCTGGAAGCCGCAGCGCTCGCTGCCGGTTGCCGCCATGCCGCCTTCGACTGGTCGGGCGCGGCCGCGAAGAACCGCAAGGCGCGGAACCACCTCGCCCTCGATCCGGACGCCGACCTCGCAGCAACCGCAACCCGCCTGAAGCACTGGTGGCTGTCATGACCGCGCGGCGACGGCGCCCCTCGACCGAAACACCCACCGGCTTCGACACCGCCTTCGTCCGCGACGGCGCGACGACCTTCGCCGGCCACGCCTTCGATCCCGCCGAACCGGCGCGCCGGCTGGTGCTCGACATCCTCATCGACGGGGTGGGCTTCGCGACGCTGCGCGCCGACCGGTTCGTGCCGCACCTCGCGGCGCGCGGCTTCGGCGACGGCTGCTGCGGCTTCGCCCTTTCAATCGACCGCGAGGTGCTGGCCACCGCCGGAATGGTCGAGGCGCGCATCGCCAATACCGGCGTGCCGGTCGGCGCACCGATCGCGCTCGACGCGCCCGCCGCCACCGACGCCGCCCCGCGCGGCGCCGGCCAAATCCGCTGGGCCGGCGGCCTGCGCGTCCAGGGCTGGGTGGCCGGCAAGGCCGATGGCGTGTGCGTCGATATCTTCGTCAATGGCGAGCGCATCGACCGCGTGACCGCCACCGGTTGGGGCGAGGCGGGGTCCGATCCGGACGAGGCCCGCCTCACCCGCACCTTCGACGTTCACCTGCCGGCGCGCTTCGCCGATGGCCGGGTTCGCCGTGTCACGGCCGTCCACGAGAACGGCACGACGCTGGACGGCAGCCCGGCCGCCTTCGTCGCCTTCGCCGACGGTCTGGCGCGCACGCTTGAAGCGCTCGGCGATCTCGACTCCGAACGTCTGCGCGGCGAGATGTTCGACCGGCTGCTGCCCGCCTCCTGGCCGATGGCCGGTTCTGCCGACTGGCGCACGCGCTTTCCGCCGCCCGAGCCCGACGCCATCGATGTCGAGATCGCGGTGGTGATGGTCGGCCCCGGCGACGCGGAGCGAACGCACGCGAGCCTGGAGCGCCAGCGCCATGCCGCCTGGGTCGCCGCCGCCCTGCCGGCGGCCGCGGCGCAGGCGCAGTTCGACCCGGCGCTGGTGCGGGACCTGCTGGCCGAGGATGCCGCCGACAGCGAACTGGTGCTGTTCTGCCTCGCCGGCACCCGGCTCGACGACCTCGCGCTTGCCCGCATCGCCGACGCCTTCGCCGCCTTTCCCGATGCCGACGCCGCCTATGGCGATTTCGACCTCGCCGATGACGACGGCCAGGCTCTCCCGGTCGTGTGGCCGGTCGCGCTGCCGGCGTTCGACAACGAGCGCCTGCTCGAACAAGGCTATGCCGCGCATCTCTTCGCGTTGCACCGCGATGTCGCGCTCGATGCGCTGGAGGCCGGCGCATCGAACCTCTACGCGCTGGCGCTGTTCGCCGCCGGTCAGAACGGCGACAGCGCCAAGATCGTCCACCTCCCCGGCAGCCTCGGCGAAGTACCGCAGATCGCGCGGCACACCGCCGAGCCGCTGCTGGCGGCAGCAACGCGGGCGCACCTGGAGGCGCAGGGCGTCGATGCCCAGGTGCAGCGCGCCCATGGGATTCTGCTGCCGGCGGTGGCGGTGCGCCGCGCCCGCCCCGAAGGCCGTGTGACGCTGGTGATGCCGACCCGCAACCGCGGCCGCGTGCTGCGCCGCGCGGCCTTGAGCCTGCGCGCCGGGCTCGATGCGGTGGGCGGCGAACTCATCATCGCCGACAGCGACTCGACCGATGCCGAAACCCTGTCGCTGCTGGCGGAGCTTGAGGGCGAAGGCGCGCACGTGCTGCGCGTTCCGGGCCCGTTCGGTTGGGCGCACCTCGTCAACCGCGCCGCCGCAACAGCCACCAACGAATTCCTGTGCGTCGTCGATGACGCGATCGAGGCCGCCGACGACCGCTGGCTCGACGAGATGCTGCGCCGCATGACCGATCCCGGCATCGCGGCGGTGGGGCCGCTGCTGCTCACCCCGAGCGGCCTCGTGCGGCACGCCGGCTGCGTGCTCGGCCCCGGCTTCGATGTCGCCGATGCCTTCGGCGGCCAGCTCGGCACCGATGCCGGCTATGGCGATCTGCTGAAGGTGGCGCACGAGGTGAGCGCCCTCTCCGCGTCCTGCCTGCTCACCCGGCGCGCCGCGTTCGAGGCCGTGGGCGGCCTGGATGAAAGCCGCTTTCCCCGCTTCTACCCCGCGATCGATTACTGCCTGAAGCTGCGCGCCCAAGGTGGCCCGATCGGCGGCCGCATCGTGCTGACGCCGCGGGCGCGGCTGATCGATCATCGCGACAGCGCGACGGCGCCGCTGCTCGCGGCGCAGCACGCGCGCGAACTGCGGGCGTTGCGGGCGCGCTGGGGCGAGGCGCTGATGGCCGATCCCTGCTACAGCCCGCTGCTCGGGCTCGACGGAACGCCGTTCTCGGCGCTGGCGTGGCCGCCGCGCAGCTTCGCCCCCCGCCTCAATTTTTCGCCGCCACCGGTCGCCGTCCCGCCGGGATGGTGATGTCCTCTATCCCTTCAGCTCGGCGGCGAGACGATCGAGCTCCGGCTGCAGCGCCGCCTGCCAATCGGGCGTGGCGACGCCGAACATGGTGCGCAGCCGGCCGAGATCGAGCCGCGAATTGGCCGGGCGGTGCGCCTTGGTCGGATAGTCGGCGGTGGTGATCGCCGTCACGGTCTCGACCTTGAGCGGCACGCCGCGCGCCCGCAGGCCGGCGACGATGGCCGCGGCAAAGCCGTGCCAGCTCGTCTCGCCGCTGGCGGCGAGGTGAACGAGGCCCGAAGCGGCGGCGAAGCGCCCGGCAATGTCGTCTTGCCCCGATGCCAGCACCGCTGCCAGCGCATCGGCGATCAATGCGGCCGAGGTCGGCGCGCCGATCTGGTCGGCGACGACGCGCAGCTCGCTGCGCTCGCGCGCCAGCCGCTCCATGGTGCGCAGGAAGTTGGCGCCGCTCGCCGCATAGACCCACGAGGTCCGCACCACCAGATGCGGCCCGCCGGCCGCCCGCACCGCCTCCTCGCCGGCAAGCTTGCTGGCGCCATAGACGCAGAGCGGCCCGGTGGCGTCGCCCTCGCGCCAAGGCTGCGTGCCGCGCCCGTCATAGACGTAGTCGGTGGAAAAATGGACGAGCGGCACGCCGCGCGCGGCCGCCCAGCGCGCCATCGCGTACGGCGCCTCGGCATTGACGCGGAAGGCAAGATCGCGCTCGTCCTCGGCACGGTCCACCGCCGTATAGGCCGCCGGATTGACGATGAGATCGGGCGCCAGCGCATCGAGCGCGGCCGCGATCGCCTGCGGCCGGGCGAGATCGAGCCGGGCGCGATCCGCCGCCACCACGGTGCCAAGGCGGCCGAGCACCGGCATCAGCGCCGCGCCGACCTGTCCGGAAATGCCGGTGAGCAGGATGCGC
Organism: Blastochloris tepida; assembly: GCF_003966715.1. Lineage (NCBI taxonomy): Bacteria > Pseudomonadati > Pseudomonadota > Alphaproteobacteria > Hyphomicrobiales > Blastochloridaceae > Blastochloris > Blastochloris tepida. The sequence continues at coordinate 1,465,465 of NZ_AP018907.1, read as the reverse complement.
ATCACACCTCGCCATAGACCGGCAGGCGGTCATGAAGCTCGGCCAGCGGCGCGGCGTCGGCATCGCGCGCCGACAGCTTCGGCGCCTCGATCCCCCAGTCGATGCCGAGCGCCGGATCGTTCCAGCGCACCACGAACTCGTCGGTGGGGCTGTAGAAATCGTCGCATTTGTAGAAGAAGTCGGCGCTCTCCGACAGCACGGCGAAGCCGTGGGCGAAGCCGCGCGGCACCCAGAACTGCCGGCGATTGTCCTCGCTCAGCTCCACCGCCACATGCCGGCCGAAGGTGGGGCTGCCGCGGCGGACATCGAGCGCCACGTCGAGCACCCGCCCCCGCAGCACCGTCACCAGCTTGCCCTGCGAATTCGGGTTCTGGATGTGCAGGCCGCGCAGCACGCCGTACGCCGAGCGGGACAGATTGTCCTGCACGAACGGCCGCAGGATGCCGGCCTCGGCGTAGCGCACCGCCTGATACGTCTCCATGAAGAAGCCGCGCGCATCGCCGAACACCTTCGGCTCGATGATCAATACGCCCGGAATGGACGTCTCGACGACCTGCATCTCTCAAGACCCTCGCCTTACCCCTGCCCCGCCTACCCAGGCCACCCGCGCCCTGCAAGCAGCATGGCCCGTCATGGTGGCATAATACCGACTGTCGTCGAGTATGACCCCGCCGTCGTCATGGCCGGGCAGGTTTCGACGGAGACCGACATATGTCGGTCTCCGTCATGGCCGGGCTTGTCCCGGCCATCCACGTCTTTGTTTCCAAAGACATTTTGGAGTCGTGGATGCCCGCAACAAGTGCGGGCATGACGAGTTATAGTCTGCGACCGTTGGCATAAGATTGAAGGCCGTCGGTGCCATTTGCATCAATGCCACGGCATTCGGCCGGCCAGCCGCGCGCCGCCGGGCGGTGCTTGACTTTTCGATAACCAACCTGTGAATTGCCGGCGTGCAGGTGGGCCGGACGACGTCCGGTCCAGGGAACACGGTGAGGAGGAGGCGTGCGCGTCTCGTCCGAATCCGAGGCTGCCCCCGCAACTGTGAGCGGAGAGCCCATCGCCGAACGCCACTGGGGAGACAACCCTGGGAAGGCGGCGACGGGCGAAGACCCGCGAGCCAGGAGACCGACCTGTGCAAGTCACCTTCCGGCGTGCGGGGCGCGCGACCGGAGCGGTCTCTCCGCACGGTGACAGTGGAACTGTCGCGGAGGCCGGCCATGCGCCACTCGTCAAGCCTTGCTGAACGCCAGCGCCGGGTGCGAGCCCGGGCCGCCGCGACTCCTGTCGTTTCTTTGACACCCGGAGACGCGTCATGGCGGCCCTTGTCCGCTCGGCCCTCAAGAGCCTTCTTTTCTCGACCTCACTGATCCCGCTTTCGGCACTGCCTGCACTTGCCCAGTCGGCAGCCGATCCGGCGCCCGCCGCGCAATCCGACCAGTCGCTGCCCGAGGTCGTCATCACCGCCAACCAGGTGCCGGTCGAGGAGTCCAAGGTCGGCTCGGCGGTCACCGTGATCACCGGCGACGAGCTGCGCGCCAACGGCGTCAACACCGTGCCGGACGCGCTGCGCGAGGCGGCGGGCCTCGCCGTCAACACCTCCGGCGGCGCCGGCGCCCTGACCCAGGTGCGCATGCGCGGCTTGAAGCCCAATCAGCTGCTGGTCCAGATCGACGGCGTCCAGGTGAACGAGGTCGAGAATGGCGGCTTCGATTTCGCCGGCTTCCTGGTCGACGACATCGAGCGCATCGAGGTTCTGCGCGGCCCGCAGTCCGGCCTCTACGGCTCCAACGCCCAGGCCGGCGTGATCTCGGTCATCACCAAGAGCGGCCGCGGCCTCGCCAAGCCGCAGCTCGACGGCCGCATCGAGGGTGGCACCCGCAATTCCGGCGGCGGCACGCTGTCGGTCCGCGGCGCCACCGGCCCGGTCTATGGCGCATTCTCGGTTTCGAGCGAATCCACGCGCGGCTTCAACTTCTCGCGCTTCGGCTCGGAAACCGACGGCAGCCGCTCGACAGTGGTCAACGGCAAGGCCGGCATCGATTTCAACGAGTATTTCAATGTCGAGGGCGGCATCCGCTGGACCGACCGCGGCACCAAGGCCGACGATGTGGACTTCTACACCAACGGCCTGCTGATGGACACCGCCGACACGCAGTCCTATGACAGCTTCATCGGCAATGCCGTTGCGACGATGAAGCTGTGGGACGGCCGCTTCATCCAGACGGTCGGCTTCAACACCTTCGAGAACAACCTCTATTACAATTCCCCGGCCTGGGGAAACTCGGCCTATTACGGCCAGCGCAACACCTTCGACACCAAGAGCGTGCTGAAGTTCGACACGCCCTGGCTCGGCGGCGCCAGCAACACATTGTCGTTCGGCGCCGACTATCAGCACGAGGAATTCCGCCAGTCGGCGCCGGCGGTCGGCGACCTCTATGCCCGCGCCCGCACCGGCGTGTTCGCCGAGCACATGATCGACCTGCCGGCCGGCCTGTCGCTGACCGGCGCCGTGCGCTACGATGATTTTGACGCCTTCCAGGACGCCACCACTTGGCGCTTCACCGCCTCGCAGAAGCTGGCGCACGGCACGCGCCTGCACGCCAGCGTCGGCACCGGCGTCACCCAGCCGACCTTCGTGCAGCAGTTCGGCTACTACTATTCCAACTTCGTGCCCAATCCGAGCCTGAACCCCGAAAGCTCGACCGGCTGGGATTTCGGCATCGAACAGACCCTGTTCGACGGCAGGCTGGCGGCCGACGTCACCTATTTCTCGATGAACCTCGAGGACGAGATCACCCTCGCCACGGTCGGCACCGCCCGCACGGTGGTCAACTCGCCGATCTCGACCAGCCGTCAGGGCGTCGAGGTGACGCTGCGCGCCGACCCGCTCTCCTGGCTCAGCATCGAGGGCAGCTACACCTATACCGACGCCGAAGCCTACGACACCACGCTGCTGACCACGCTCGGCGCGATCCGGGTTCCGCAGAACGCGGCCTCGCTGCGCGCGATCGTCAAGTTCGCCGAGGGCCGCGGCCGCGCCACGCTCGCCGTCGTCCAGAACAGCGGCATGACCGACAACTACACCTACTGGCCGGCGCCGACCTACAACACCGTCTACAATCGCGTGGCGCTCGACGCCTACACGGTCGTCAACGGGCTGATCTCCTACGACCTGACACCCAACACCACGATCTACCTGCGCGGCGACAACCTGTTCGACGAGACCTATGAGGAAGTGTTCTCCTATGTCGCGCCGGGCCGGGTGATCTATGCCGGCCTGAAGGCCAAATTCGGCCATTGATACGGTTCTCCGAATGATTGGCGCGGCCTTTTCTTCCCTCTCCCCTTGCGGGAGAGGGTGGCGAGACCGAGCGAAGCGAGGTCGAGCCGGGTGAGGGGTGAATGCGGACGCGGGCTTGAAGATTCACCCCTCACCCGCCGCGCGATCTCACGATCGCTCGGCACCCTCTCCCGCAAGGCTACGGCATTCACGGATCTGATTCTGTGTTGAGCTATCAATGGCTTAATGGACAGGCTGCGGATGTCTCATCGAGAACGCGGTGGATCGGCAGTTACCGGGGGCCGCAGGATTGAACTCGTCATGCCCGCGCTTGTCGCGGGCATCCACGTCTTGAAAACCTATTTGAAAACAAAGACGTGGATGGCCGGGACAAGCCCGGCCATGACGACGGCGGGCTTGTGCCAGACGCCGCAGGCGTAAGTCACGCCGAAAGAGATCGCGTTTCGGCTCGATCTCTCTTGGCCTAGGCGATTCAGATCCATGAATACCGTAGCCCGCAAGGGGAGAGGGAAAGAGCGCGGCTCCCGGCCTGCGGTTGTTCTGAAGGGATCAAACGGAAACCGTATGAACAGGCTCGGCCACGGAGCAGGTTCGGCCAGCGAGGCCGCGCCTGCTGCCGGTTGCCGGCGCGGCCCCGCCGTCAGCCGTTCCGGTCCGCGGCCGGCTGCTGTTGCCGGACCTGCCGGCCGCGGGTGAGGTCGGCCTCGAACTGCACGCAGTCGCCGCGGATCGAGCTCAGGCCGAGATAGGCGAGCCGACCGGCGTCATCGACGATGGTGATGCGCGACTCGGCGGTGGGAAAGCCGATGCCGACCTTCAGCAGCTTGGCGATGTGGTTGGACGCGGAATCGATGGAGAAGGTCTGGCGCGCCTGGGTGATGCGCTCGCCGAGCAGCGAATAGACCACGACGATCACCGTCTCGGTACGGAAGCGCTCGGGCGCCGCGGCGTAAAGCTCGCTCGCCACCCACAGGCGCGACACGGCGAACGGCAGCACGTCGCGGAACTGGATGTTCTCCAGCTTCACATAGGCCGGCGCCGGCCTGCCCTCGTCCGGCCGCAGCGGCGGCAGCTCCGCCTCCGCCGGCTCGGCGGTCAGCCGCGATGTAACCGTAAAGGCGAAGCGCATCAGCCCGTCGAGGTGCAGGTCCATCACCAGCCAACGCTTGTCGTTGGCCTTGTGGAGGACGAACGTCCCCTTGCCCTGCACCCGCCGCACCAGCCCCTCCTTCTCGAGGATTTCCATGGCCTGGCGGATGGTCACACGGGCGACGTCGAACTGCGCTTCGAACACCTCCAGCGGCGGCAGCCGGTCGCCATACCTCCACTCGCCGGCCTCGATGCGCCGGCGAAGGTCGGCAGCCACCTGGGCATAGCGCGGGAAGAAGCTGCGCCGGTAATTAGGTGCAGTCATCAATCAATTCGCACAATGAACTTCGGGGGTCGCTTGAGGGATGTATGCAACCGGCGCGGCAAATCAACGGACGATTGAAGGGGCCGCTCAAATATTTCGCGACAATGATGCTCGGCAATATCCGCACTTCAACCGTCCGGCGCAGCCCGGGCGACGCGAGACTGGCAAGAGACGCAACCTATCCAAAGTCAAGAATATGAGGTCCAAGATACGGCAACGGAGATGCTACAACTAACTTGGTGCAAGCGAACTCGCCGCCGCCAAGCCGGCCGCGGGTCGCGGGCCGATTGGCCTCCGGGCGAAAGCAAACGCCGCGGCGAAAGGCGGGCAGGCTGCCGGCGTCCCTTAGGTTGTAAATGTATTTCTCTACAATTTAGAGAAGCATTTCGCTCACGAACAGTTGCTCTGCTCAGGTATTGCGAATCATCTGGAGAATTGATTTTCAATTACAGGTAGACACGAGCAAAATATAAACCATTAATGCTGACGGGGCGTAAGCGTCCGCAGTTTTCCACACGAGTTGACTCGCCTGCCGCCTAGCGGATAACCCATCAATTGATATATGGATTGTCTCGAATAAAAATACATGTCCGTTTAATGAATTAGCGAATCTGGCCGTGTTCTCGGAGTGCCTCTGATGTCCGCGAAATCCCCGAACCCGACCGACAAGCATGTGGGCGCGCGCGTTCGCATGCGGCGGATGATGATCGGCATGAGCCAGGAGAAGCTTGGGGACGCGCTCGGCATCACCTTCCAGCAGGTCCAGAAGTACGAGAAGGGCACCAACCGCATCGGCGCCAGCCGGCTGCAGCAGATCGCCAAGACGCTTGGCGTGTCTGTGTCGTTCTTCTTCGAGGGTGCACCCGACATCGGCGACGCCGGCGGCTTTGCCGACGGCCCCTCCCCCGCCTACGTCGCCGAATTCCTGGCCTCGTCCGAGGGCCTCGCGCTCACCCGCGCCTTCACCCGGATCAAGAGCCCCAACGTCCGCCGCCGCGTCGTCGATCTGATCGAGGAACTGGCCGACCCGCCGCCGCCGAACTGAACCCTTCTCCGCAAACGTGGGAACCGGTCTTGCGGAAGAGAATGCGGTAGGCGCAGAACCCAGACCGTCCGCCTGATCCGGTCCGATCGGCGGACGCTCCAGGCCTTCACAGCCCGTTATCCCGAAGAGAGGTTGCCGGCGCGCGGACGGCTGGATCGTGCCCGGGATCGCGGTCGAATCGGCTGGAGATCGTCCGGCGCCTGGAGCATTTTCCGCGCAAGTGGATACCGGTTGCGCGAAAGACCCGAAGGGCCGCGTCAGCGAAAATGCGACAAACCAGAAACTTAGAGCGTCCGATCTGATGCAGTCGGATCGGATCACGCTCTAATGCCAACGGCCCAAACGCTGACGCGTGGTGCCGTTGACTCTCGCGGATTTTCTTTTGGGAAATCAGAGATTTCGTGAAAATCCGCGACCGGACCCAACGGCCCGCGCTCGCGGCCGTTGATATAACGTCTCGCCGGTCTCAGGCGCCTGGAAGGTCTGGAGCGGGTGAAGGGAATCGAACCCTCGTCATCAGCTTGGAAGGCTGTTGCTCTACCATTGAGCTACACCCGCGCCGCCACACCGGCCGCAGGCGCGGCCGGTCGGATGTAGATTTCAAATTTCCCCGGAGGCGTCAAGGCGCGCGGCACGCGGCGGGTCTCGTCGGCGCCATCCGCAGGGGATTGGCGCGAGGCCAGCGGCAGCGCGGCGGCCGCCTGTCGGCGGACAGGCCGGCGATCCTGGCCGCGTGGTGCGGCCGCAGATGGCCAAGCCGTGGCGTCGGCCGACCGTTCGCCCTGCCGCAAGCCATTGATTTTGCTGAAAATCAAAAGAATGGTGGGGGAGGTAGGACTCGAACCTACGAAGGCATAGCCAGCGGATTTACAGTCCGCCCCCTTTGCCGCTCGGGACACTCCCCCGCACCGCTCGTTCCGCGCAGTCGCCATTCGGCTGCGGAACCGGCTCGGTGGGCGGTCTTATGGTGGTCGGATCCGCCCCTGTCAACACGCCAGAGCATTCTCCACAAGCGTGGACACCGCTTCGGCGCGGAATATCGGGTCAAGGACCTGCCCTGGGCCGTGCGCGGCGGGCGTCCCTCCCCTGCGCCGGGCCTGCGTGTCTTGCCGGCGGGCGGGCGGCGTGAGAAGACGGCGCCATGCCCCAAGCACCTTCGCCCCAAGCACCTTCCGACAATTCCGACACCGCCCCCGGCGATCACGATCTGCCGGACGACCTCCCCGACGACTCGTCCGTCGGCGGCTGGGCCGACTCGCGCCGCCCGGCCACCGCCGCCAAATCCGGGGCGAAATCCCGCTCGAAATCCGGACCATGGTCCGGCGCGGGCCGGCCATTCGGCGGCAAGGGCCGCTCGGGCGGCCGGCCCTTCCCGGCCAAGGGCGGGCCGCGCGGCGGCCGCGAGCGGGCGCGCCGCGACGACAGCCTCATCATCCTCTATGGCTGGCACCCGGTGTCCGAGGCGCTGCGCAACCCGGCGCGCCGCATCCGCCGGCTGCTCGCCACCGAGAACGCCGCCAAGCGCCTCGCCGAGGCGGGCCTGCTCGATCCGTCGCCGGAGATCGTGCGGCCGGCCGAGATCGACCGGCTGGTCAGCGCCGATGCCGTCCATCAGGGGCTCTATGCCGAGTGCGATCCGCTGGAGTCGCCCGAGCTCGACGCCGTGCCCACCGACGGCATCGTGCTGGTGCTCGATCAGGTCACCGATCCGCACAATGTCGGGGCCATCGTGCGCTCGGCGGCGGCGTTCGCGGTGCGCGCCATCGTCACCACCAACCGCCATTCGCCCGAGGCCACCGGCGTGCTGGCCAAGGCCGCCTCGGGCGGGCTGGAGCACACGCCGCTGGTCACCGTGCAGAACCTCGCCCGCGCGCTGGAGGGCCTGCGCGACCGCGGCTTCACGCTGGTCGGGCTCGATTCCAACGGCGACGTCGAACTGGGCGACCTCGAACTGAGCGCGCCGGTGGCGCTGGTGCTGGGCGCCGAGGGCAAGGGCCTGCGCCAGAAGACCCGCGAGACCTGCGACCGGCTGGGCCGCATCGACCTGCCGGGCCGCATCGACAGCCTCAACGTCTCCAACGCCGCGGCGCTGGCGCTCTATGTCGCCAGCCGCGCCATCAAGCGCTGATGCGGTTTCCGGCCCGCAGGGACCCACTCCAGGCCGCCGGGGCGTTCTGCCCCCCACCCCCGACCCCTCCCCGCCATTCACTGCGTTCATGGGGGGAGGGGAGAAGAGGCATCTTGCTTCTCCCCTCCCCCCGCGAGCTTCGCGAGCGGTGGGGAGGGGTCGGGGGTGGGGGGACTTCGAGGGACGAAACCCGAAACTGGCCGGAAGCCGTCTCGGCTTGCCACCGGAAACCCGATCCGCCGGCGATGGAAGCACTTCGCCGACGGCGGTCGTTGGGGTCGGGTTGCCCCGGACCCGTTCGGTTTAATCGTCTCAGCGCGGCCGTGGCCACGGTCCGGGCGGGCGCGGGCCTGGCGGCCCCGGAGGGCCGGGCGGCCCCATCTGCGGGGCGTAGACGGCATCCGGCCCGCTATAGGGCGGCGTCGGCTGCACGTCCGGCATGGTCGGCGTCGTCCACATGCGGAAGAACGGCTCCGCCGGCCTGGGCGCCGAGGCCGGCTTGGGCGCCGGCTGATCGCCGGGCTCGACGCCGCCGGGGAAGTAATGCTGCCACGTCGGCTCCGACCACACCTGCCCGACCCAGCCCTGCTGGACCGCGCCGGACCGCGTCGAGGGCGGCGTGTCCTTGCGCACGATCCCGTCGTTCGGCGGCATGCCCTGCACGAACCCGCGCCGGGCGTAGAACATTTCATAATGGACGCGCAGCGGCTCGGGCATGCCGATCGGCCGCGGGACCGGCATCAGGATCGGCCCGTCGAGGATGCGCGGGCTGCCGTGGCCGGGGCGGTAGAGGCCCCAATCCTGCTCGATGATCGGCCCGCCCGGCCCGAGCTGGACCGGCGTCCAGTCGGCCAAGGCCGGCCCCCCGGCCAGAACGGCCCACGGCAGCGCCACGAGGGCGGCGAGCGAGACGCGCATGATGCCTCCTGGTCGGGGAGCCCCGACCCTCTGCGGATGCCCGTTCGACACCCAGGTTGCGAGTGTCGTGGAATGTCGTCTCCAAACCTGGAACGCCGCGGGCCGAATTGTCCCGGCATCCGCATCGACCGGCGCCGGGTTCGGACCGCCCGCGTCCGGGGCCGGATTCGAGGCACCATATTTCCGTCAGGATGGTGAACAGTCGGTTGACGCGGCGCCCATTGCCGCGCTGCCGCTTGCGCCAAACCAGGAGGGCTGCTAGCCGTTTTCGCGCAGCGTGGCGTTCGTGTCCGTGGGCCGGCTTAGCACAGCGGTAGTGCAGCGGTTTTGTAAACCGAAGGTCGGGGGTTCGATCCCCTCAGCCGGCACCATTTCCAGCCCGCGCGCCCGATCCTCCGGCGGTGGCCGGCCCGGTCACCCCCGCATCGCGGCAGAAATCACTGCGGAAAGGTGAGCCGGTCGACCGCGACGCCGGCCTTGGCCGCCGCCGCCAGCAGCCGCTGGCGCACCGCCCGCGACGGATTGGCCGAGCGCGCCAAGAGCCACGCGAACAGCCGCCCGTCGCCGGTCAGCACCGCCCAGGAATAATCCGGCGCCACCGCCACGATGTTCAGCCCGGCGGAAAAGGGCGGGAAGAACGTCACCGCCAGCCGACCCTCGCGCGGATCGCCGATGAAGCGCGCCGTGCCCTGGATGCTGCGCCACTGGCGGCTCACGGGGTCGAAGCCGCGGTTGTACACCGAGACCCGCCCGTCCGGCAGCCGGCCATAGGTGGCGCTGACCCGCACCAGCCCGCGCTCGAACAGCGGCTCGATGCGGGCGACCTCATGCCAAGTGCCGAGGAAGCGCTCCGGCGAGATGGCGCCGGCTTCGGCCGGCATCAGCCCGAGCGCCATCACCACAAGCGCGCCGATCCGGCGCACAAACCGCGCAATGCTCGCAGACATCCCTGCCCCCGGATTCGATGGTGACCCGACAGCGACACTTGCAACCATAGCAACTTTTGCTGAAACCAGCACACCAGAAACGTATCTCCGCAAGATACGCCGCCTTGCCGAACGTATCGCGGCACGATACGTTATCTCGCCGAGACGGGATGCGGGATGATCCTGAATTTCAAGGACAAGCTGACGGAAGCGGTGTGGAATGGCGCCGTCGGCAAGGGCTTCCCGGCGGACCTCGCGCGGGTGGCGCAACGCAAGCTCGCCATGCTGAACGCCGCCGTCACGATCGATGCTCTCCGCGTTCCGCCCGCCAACCGGCTGGAAGCCCTGAAAGGGGATCGCGCCGGCCAGTACGCCATTCGCGTGAACGACCAATTCCGCGTGTGCTTCGTCTGGCGCGACGGCAATGCCGCCGACGTCGAAATCACGGACTACCATTGAGGAGGGAGCCATGATCGGCCCGACCCCTGCCGTCCATCCGGGGGAAATCCTGCGGGAAGAATTCCTTCTCCCCCTGGGCCTGAAGCCCTACGGCCTCGCCAAGTCGCTGCGGGTGCCGCGGACGCGTATCGAGCGCCTGGCGCGTGAGGAGGTGCCCGTTACGGCCGACACCGCGTTGCGCCTTGGCCGCTATTTCGGCACCGGCCCGGAGTTCTGGATGAACCTCCAGACCGCCTATGACATTGCGACCACCGCGTCGAATCTCCCGGACCTCTCGGAAATCCACCCTCACCACGCCGCTGCATGAGCGGTGCATCCGGGTTCACCGGCATGACGGCATACGGGCGAACCGAAAGGAGTGCGAGAAACCGGCGCGACCTCGTCTCGCCGCCGCGTGGCCTGTCCCGCCGGCGGGGTCAGCCGGCGCCGCACTCTCTGGGGCAGCGCCCCGATCATCCCTCGGGATTCTGGCGACAAATCCGCCGCAACGTCCTGACCGGCGTCAGGATTATCGGCGACCGGGATACGGTTTCCCGCCGCAGGGGCCGGAAACCGTATAACCCACGCCGTCAGAAGAGAAGGTCAGTCGTCGAGGTCGGTGTCGAGAATCGCGATCTGCAGATTGTAGGACAGATCGCCGTCCTCATCGTCGCGGAACAGCACGCCGACGAATTCGTCGCCGATATAAAGCTCGGCCGAGTCCTTCTTTTGCGGCCGCGCGCGCACCTTGACGCTCGCATTGTTGAACAGCCGCTTCAGATAGCGGTCAAGCTTGGAGATTTCCTTTGCGTCCACGCCGTGCGCTCCTACCCGTGAGTGGTTCGCGCGGACCCTAGGCCCCCGTGGCCGGCGGGGCAAGCGCCGTGGACGCCTCGTCCAGCATCTGGTCCATCCGCCGTGCCGGTTCGAGACAGCCGGCATCGCCGATCACCTTCGCCGGCACGCCGGCCACCGTGGTGTTGTGCGGCACGTCGCGCAGCACCACCGAGCCGGCGGCGATGCGGGCGCAGTGGCCGATCTCGATATTGCCGAGGATCTTGGCGCCGGCACCGATCAACACCCCGTGGCGCACCTTGGGGTGGCGGTCGCCGCGCTCCTTGCCGGTGCCGCCCAGCGTCACCGAGTGCAGCATCGACACGTCGTCCTCGATGACGGCGGTGGCGCCGACCACGAGGCCCGTGGCATGGTCGAGGAAGATGCCGCGGCCGACTCGCGCCGCAGGGTGGATGTCGCACTGGAAGATCACCGAGGACCGGCTCTGCAGATAGAGCGCGAAATCGCGCCGGCCGGCGCCCCACAGCCAGTGCGCCAGCCGGTGGGTCTGGATGGCGTGGAAGCCCTTGTAGTACAGCACCGGCTCGATGAAGCGGGTCGTTGCCGGGTCGCGGTCGGCCACCGCCACGATGTCCGAGCGGAACGCCGCGCCGATCAACGGGTCGGCGTCGAGCGCCTCGGCATAGGCGTGGCGGATCAGCTCGTCCGAGACGTCCGGGTGGTCGAGCCGCGCCGCGAGGCGGTGCGCCACCGCCTCCTCCAGCGTGTCGTGATTGAGGATGGTCGCCATCACGAACGCCGCCAGCACCGGATCAGCGGCGATCACCGCCTCCGCCTCGCTGCGCAGCCGCTCCCACACCGGATCGGCCTTGCGCAGCGCCGCCGGGCGGCGCCTCAGCCCGTGGGGCATGAAAACCTCCTCATAAGGCAACTCAATTCAGCATAACCTACCACACCTCCCGAAACACTTGGTGACATCAAGGACACCTGATGGCCAACACCCTGCCCTCCCCGACCGACAAGCTCACCGCCCGCATCGAAGGCCATATCGGCTGGCTGGTGATCGACAATCCCGCCCGCCGCAACGCGCTCACGCTGGCCATGTGGCAGGCGGTGCCGCAGCTTGTCGCCGCGTTCGATGCCCACCCCGACGTGCGGGTGATCGTGGTGCGCGGCGCGGGCGACGGGCCGTTCGCCTCCGGCGCCGACATCTCCGAGTTCGAGACCGTCCGCGCCACCGCCGCGGGCGCGCGCGCCTACGAAGCGGCCAATGCCGAGGCGTTCGCCGGCCTCAGCCGGGCCGCCAAGCCGACGGTGGCGATGATCCGCAGCTTCTGCCTCGGCGGCGGGCTGGGCCTGGCGATCGCCGCCGACCTGCGCATTGCCGGCGACAGCGCCGAGTTCGGCATCCCCGCCGGCCGGCTCGGCGTCGGCTATCCGCCCGACGCCATGGCCCAGGTGGTGGCAGCGCTGGGGCCGATGCGCGCCAAGGAGCTGTTCTTCACCGCCCGCCGCATCAAGGCGCCCGAGGCGCTGCAGGCCGGCCTGCTGACCCGCGTGGTGGCCGACGACACGCTGGAGGCCGAGGTGCGCCAGCTCGCCGAGAGCATCGCCGCCAACGCGCCGCTGACGCTGCAGGCCGCCAAGGCCGCCATCAACGCCTCCGCCGGGCTCGACGACCGCGGCCCGGCGGCGCTGCGCACGCTGGCCGACGCCTGCTTCGACAGCGCCGATTATGCCGAGGGGCGGACCGCCTTCCTGGAGAAGCGGGCACCGCAGTTCCGCGGCGCCTGAGGCGCCCGAGGCGGCGGCCGGAGCCCCCGGAAAGAGACGGTTTCCGGCTTGATCCGCCGGAAATCGTATAATCATTCGGAAACCATATCGCCGTTTCCGAGTGCCCAATGGCCGGCGCGCATGGCGCGTGCCGGCCCAACCTCAACCGGAATCGGAACTGCAGGAATGTTTCGCAACCGATTCGGTTGATTCGCCTTTCCGGCCCGGTTCGCGCGTCACATCAGGATGCCGCAGCGGTGGCGGCAGGCCCGCGCGCCACACCGGCGCAGCCCCGGCACCGGCCTTGAGCGGCCCTTACGTCGACGCCTTCTATTGACCCGGAGCGCTGGCGTCCGTATGTCCTGCCCACCCCGGCCGAGCCCGTAGCTCAGATGGTAGAGCACGAGACTTTTAATCTTGGGGTCCTGGGTTCGAGTCCCAGCGGGCTCACCATAAAATCAAGGACTTAGTCCTTGCTCGAACCCCTCAGACGTTCGGCGTTCGCCCGGCGTTCGCCTGAGGGGTTCACCGAGCGTTCTTCGCCCGAAGCTGCGCGACGGCCCGGCTTTTCGACAGGGTGTCGCGGACGTAGCGCTGAGTCGTCTGGATTTGGGTGTGAGTTGCGGCCTTGCCGAGCATGGTGATGTCGGCGCCGGCCTCCAGGCCCTCGGTGATTCCTCCGGCCCGGAGGTCCATATTCCAAATCCCCTTCGGCAGGCCCGCGGCCTTGGCGACGCTCCGCCACATGCGGCGGAAATTGTCCCGCTTCCACGGCTTGCCGGTCGTCTCGTTGACGACGACGGGTCCGATCCGGTCCCGCGGGGTCAGGGTCAGCTCCTCGACCACCATGGGGCAGAGCGAGAGATCGTGCCGGGCCTTCATCCTGCCCCGGCTCTTGGATGTTGGTTTGTCCATCAGGAGGGTCTTGGGGTTGATGTGCTTCCCCCAAACCAAGCCGGTCGTCCAATAGCGGCCGTGGTCGATGATGGCGCCGTCGCGGACCTCGCCATCCAGCTCGATCCACTCGCCGATCACATCCTTTTGACGCAGCACGCATTCATATTGAATGGCGGTCGCAAGGGCGGCGGATGCGAACCCGCGGCGCCGGAACTCTGCCCGGACGGCGTCCACCTGCTCGCGCGTGATGCAAGCCTCGCGCGGTTGCGGCTGCTTGAACCGCATCTTTGACAGGATGACCGAGAGCCGGATGGCGTCCTCGTTATCCAGCTCGACGCCGAACGAGGTGACGATGCGCAGCATGGTCACAAGGCCATGGGCCTTGCGGGTCATCGGTGGCTGACCCTCCTCGCTCGGGGTGGACCACTCAAGATGCCACCGCCGGATGTCGGCTCCGGTGATTGACCCAACCCTGCGGGCGCCGACCGTACCGTCCAGTTGCGCGAGGTCGCGGCTGTAGGTCTTCCTGGTCTCGTGCGCAACGGCGTGGAACGGAGAGGCCGGGTGCCGCTCGTAGATTGAGATGAGGGACCGAAGCGTCCCGTCATATGCGAGGCGGTCGCGCCTACTGCCGCCCAACCACTCCAAGCACTCAGCATTGAGGATCGCAGCTTTGGCGTTGATCTCCGTCCAATCCCCTTGGAGCCGCACGACGGTTGGCGTGTATCCGGCAGTCTTTGCGGGTTTTGGACAAGTCCAATACCACGCCACGCTTCCGTCTCCCCTTGGACGCGGTCTGACGTTTGGCTCACACGGACTTTGCTTTCCTTCCATAGCTCCAATTCTCCTGTCCATCTGCGGCGTAACCACCGCCGGTTGATCCTACACCATGTCGCCGGTCCAACCATGCCTTAACCGCAGGCCAGTATCGCCCGCCCATCAGAGGATCGACCTTCGGTAGGCCGGACCGCTCGAGAACGGTGGCGATAGCGGGCCACTCGCTGGCCCGCTTGCGCCCCAGCAGCAGCAGCCCGGCCTCCTTGTCGGAAATGTAGAGAGGAGTCAGATCAGGAGGCATTGCACGTCCCCGCCCGTCAGCGGCCCGCTGTGGCGGTCGCAACCTTGTGCTTGAGCGAGCCCAACTCCTGCTCCGCCGCCGCGATGCGGGAGGCGACGGATTGGGCATCGCGGCGCAGGCTCACCAGCAAATCCTCGACGCGCCGGATGTCGGGCCGCAGCGCGGCGATGATGGCCGGAATGGCCGGGCCGTAGAGCATGTCGCGGACCTCGGACACCCAGGCGCGCGGCACGTCCAGACGGCGGGCGACCTCCTCGTCTGAGGCGCCGGGCTTGTAGCCGCCCGCGTCCAGGTCATAGACGTCGTCGAGCGTGTCCTGGATGCGGCGTCGATCACGCGGCGTTGCCGAGCGCGGGGGCTCCACGGCGACGGCGGGCTTGGCGGGCTGCTGGACGGTCTTGGCCTCGGCCGTGACGGGAACGCACGCCATGGTCGGCTTCTCCTTGTTCGTTGAGGACCGGGCCGCCAAGCACGTCGGGCAGACCGGCTTTGTGATCTTGCTATCGACGTCCCACCCGTCCCGACGCATGGACGAGGAGAGGACCTTCATGTCGCTGTCGGCTGTCGGGACGCGCATCGCGCGCGCCTCCCACTCCCCAACTTCTCCGCACTTGCGGCACCGGACGACCCAAACAGACACAACCCTCCGGGCCTGCGCGTCGAAGCGCGCTTCGAAGCGCGCTTTCCTCGTCGCCCGCATCACGCGCCATCCTCCATGTCATTCTTCGGCATGAAGATGCCGCCGAGCGCTGCCGGCGGCGGGCGCGGCGGGCGCATCGCCTCGATGGCGTCCCTGATCCGGCTTTGCATGTCGGCCTGCCCCTCGCGGAGCGCGCCGAACGGATGGACGAAGCGGTCGTCCAAGATGCCGAGGATGTCGTCGAGCGCCCTCGCGTAGCCGTGCCACTCGCCCTCTTTCAGCTCGCGAATGAGGTGAGGCCATAGCCGCTTCCAGTTCGTGTTCCCCTGCGTGAAGCGCCCGCTCAGGACGCGGTGCGCTGCGGCCTCTGTGCTCCACGGCTTCCGAAAGTCAGCGCGCATCGCCACCGCTCCCCTTGGCCGCCTCGGCAAAGTCCACGGAGGCATCATGGACGCCGTTCTGGTAGCCGCACAAATACCCGAGCCAAGTGAACAGCGACAGAAGCAGGACAACAACCATAGTCGAAAGAAGGAATTTAATGACCATCTCCACGTTATGGCCCTCTAATTTTCACGCTTGATGAAATACTTGCATGCCAGCGAGTTTGACGGGAATGGCTTCCCCCAACGATTTGTGTATTCTTTAACCTTATTGCACACACCGTGGACGGTGATGCTGGGCTCACCCTCAAACGGCCGGCCAGCAGCTCCTCCGATCCCGCCGGCACGGCAAAATGCGGCGCACTTCCCGCACGTCGCCCAGGCCGGCCCACCGCCAGCGAAATGGAACATGCCGGACCGCGTGCCGTTGGCGCCCACGCCGACCCTGGTCAGGTGGCTGCTACGCATTGCCGCCGCCCTCCAGTTCGCCGAGCCGGCGCTTCACGATGTCGAGCGCCTGATCGACCTGCTCCTTGGTGAGCCCGATGGAGCGGCGGAGGGCCTTCTGTGCGGGGCTCCCCCACCACTCGCGCAGCATCGTTCCGCCCTTGGCGGCCTCGCATGTTGTGGCGACGAGGTGCATGTATTCGGAGGCCGTCATCTCGGGCTCTCCGGCTGCGGGGGCGCCATCCTCGCTGGCAGGCTCGGACGGCTTTGAGGGCTCGGCACCTGGAGCGGCCGGCCCCTGGGCGCCCCCGCGCGCCCACATCGCAAGCTCTCGCCCGATGTTTTCATCCAACGGGCGCGATTTGGCAAACAGGCCGCGGAACTGCTCGGGCAGCTTCATCATCTGCCGCTCGCCGACGTTGTCGCTCGACCACGTCGGGACGCCCTTCGCGCCCGGCAGCAGGAGGCAGTTGACGGTCATCTCGTAGACGAACTCGTCGCCGGCAATCGGCATAAAGCCAAGCTGCACGACGCGCGTCTTGCCGTCGTCGCCGCGCATCGGCTTTGCCGTCTCCTTCGCTCGGAAGCAGAACACGGCGTTGACCCCCATCTGGAGGATGCCGTTGATGAGCGCGCGGCGGGCCGACTTCGGCTTCTGCCACGCGAGCATGTTCATGGCCTCGCGCTTCTTCCAATCGTCGCCGGCCATGCGATCAAGCTCGCGCTCGTGCGAGTCGAGAAGCCCGCCCGGCCCCTCGTGCTCGTGGCTCATGCTGTCCACGACAACAACGCCGGCGCCTTGCGCTTTGCAGAAGCGCAGAGCCTCCAGATAGTCCAGCGCGCCGAACGGCGGCTCAAACGGGACGTGCCGGAAGCGGAACATGTCCGCATAGTGAAGTGCTCGCTTGGCCTCGGTGTCGATGTAGAAGACATCGCCGCCGACGACCTCGCTGATGCCGGTGGCAAGCCGCAGGGCGGAGAACGTCTTGCCGCCGCCTGACGGCCCCGTAATGCCAAACAGGAGCGGGACCGCATCCCGCTTTGCTGGAGATGCAACGAACTGTCGCGTCATGGCGTCAACCTGCGCTCAAGGTGCGGATGTCGATGGCCGCCTGCCTGTCCGGGGACGGGACGACGAGGGTGTTGTCGGTGGCGGCGCGAAGCATCCACTGCGCCGCGGCCCAGGCGGGATAGTCGGGCCGCTGGACGTGGAGCGGATATGCCGGCCAATCTCCGGCCTTCAGGCATCCGCACCAGATCGCCTTTGCCGTCTCGATCTTCTCGCGCCCAACCGTCTGCGCGGTCTCGCACAGCTCGATGAACGTCAGCGCGAACGGCGGTTCGTCCTCCTGCACAACGAAGATGAACCGGCGCCGGCCGACGCCCTCGCGGTGCAGCTCGTCCAACAGGCTGATGTAGTAGGGGGACTGGATGTCGTAGCCGGCGTCGATGATGCGCTTCGACATGACGTGCGGCGCCGCCGACATGCCGGTCGTCTTGTAGTCGGCGATGGTGAGGAGGTCGTTGGACAGCCAGTCCAAGGAGCCGCGCCGCCAGACGCCGCCGCTGTTCGTGACCGCGACCACCTCGCCGTTGCCGCGCTCGGGGTCGAACAGGCCATCGAGAGCCGGATCGTGGACCGCGGCGCGCGCAATCGTCTCCTTGGCCGCGTTGACCATGCGCTCGGCACGGTCGAAGTCCTTGCCGAGGACGGCGAGAATCCCCTCCTTGGCGGCCTGCGCCCGCGCCTCCTTGGCGGCGGACTTCATCCAGTTCTCGTATTCGCGGAGGATGATGATGTCGCGCCCGAGCCCGATCATGAGACGGTGGGCAACGATGCCGACGTCATACTGCGTCGGGTCGGGCCGCTCGAATTTGGGGTTGAGCCGCGGATGCTCGATCCAGGCGTGAGCCGGAGAGCGGGAAAGAAGCGTCTTGACGATGGACTGCGTCAGCGACGGTTCCGGGCACGGGTCCTCATAATACGCCTCTGCCGGCATCTGGTAGAGGCCGGGAGCGCCGACATGGCCGCGCTCCAGAAACTCAATGGTTGGTAGCATGATCGGTTGTTGCCTCTGCCGCACCACCGCGGCGACAACCGATCTACAGCCCAGTTGTGGGCGGCGTCAACCATTCAAATTGTAAAAATGGTTGCCGCTTGTGTGCCCTTGGGTCACTTGCGCGCAAACTTCCCGATAACGCGCTGAATAAGGGGCCAATCGCAAGCATTTATGGTTTCGCGGCTTTTCGACTTCCAGCTCTCGACGACATAGACGCCTTCCGCATGGTCAGCCGACACGAGGTTGCGGAACATCACGCCCCCATCGGCGGACTGGAAGATGTGCAACTCTCCGGCCAGCGGCGTCGCCGCCCCATCAACAACCGCTGTCTCGCCGGGCCGAAGCTCCGGAGCCATGTCGTCGAGCGCGACGACAACCGCATATGAGCCGCCCCCCAGGCCGTTGCCGATAGAAATCGACCCGACCGACCCGGGTTGAAACTGCGTGGTGACGGTGCCGTCCGATGCGCGCTTTATCGCGAGCGAGCGAAGCTCAAGGACAGTGCAGCTCGTCTCAACGGCATAATTCTTCGCGGCCGGCGTCTTGGTTGGCACCAGGAAATCTTTGTCTAGATCAAGAACGCTCACACCAAGAATGTCCGCAATCCTCGGAAGCAATTTTGATGATTTCGTATGGCCAGCCTCAATCGCTCCGATTGTCTGCTGAGCACAACCGACAGCCTCAGCCAATTCCGACTGAGACATGCCGATTGCAACTCTCGCTGAGATAAACGCGGAACGATCAATCATGACGCCACCCCTTGTGAATGCGGACTCTGTCTTGCTCTTACCGCATCCTGAGTAACGTTTACCATTGAATTTGTAAATGCGCAACCAGCGAATGCAAGGCCGTGGTTGACACCAGTCCGCCACCGTGGCAACCAATACCAACCACCAAAATGGTTGGCGGTTGTTACGGAGGTCAAGGTGTCATTCACCGAGCGCGAGCCCAACGCGGCCGTGGTGCGCGCCGTCGATATTGTCGGCACTCAATCTGCGCTCGCTGCGCTCTGCGGGTATTCCCAGCAGGCTATTTCGAGCGCCGCAACAGGCCTGACGAGGCCGTCTCCAGACCTGGCTCTGGCGATCCACTTCGCGACCGGCGGCGAGGTCGGCGCGCACGAGGTTGCGCCGCACATCTGGCACGACGCCCGGGCCGTCCCCAACGAGCTGCCCCCGCACCTCATTGAGCGGCGCCGGCAGCGCGACGAATCCCGCTCGAAGCCCGCATGCGCCTCGAAATCCTGATCGACGGAGAGCCTGTGCCATGGGCGCGCGCCCGGTCGTGCGGAAAGCGGCGTTGGACGCCGGAACCGCAAGCCTCCTACATGGAAGTCGTCAAGCTGTCTGCCCTGAGCGCGATGCGCGCCTCTGGGGGGGCTCTGTTGGCCGGTCCGCTTCGGATCACAGCGTCGTTCATGTGCGAGCCGCCGACGAGCTGGTCCAACAAGAAACGCGTCGCGTCCGAGGGGCTTCTCAAGATCACGCGGCCGGACACGGACAACTACATCAAGCTCATCAAGGACGCCCTGCAGGAGGTCGCCTACAAGGACGACGCGATTGCCGCGCAGGTCATGGCGGAGAAGCGCTACAGCCTGACGCCGCGCTCGCTGATCCTGGTCGAGACCGTCCCTCTCGACGTCCCCGGGTTCATCTGAACGTCTCGCTCGAATGGACGGTCCAGATCGGCCGCGGCGGCCCGCTGATCCGGGTGTCGGCCGAGCAGGCTCGCGCCATTCAGGCGCTTGCGTTGGCCGGCTGTGATGGCATCGACGGAAGCCAGATCGCGCGCAAGGCCATCGTCTCTCGGCCGCACGTCAAGGACCTCATTCGTCAGGTTCGCCGCCGGCTGGCCGGCGTGGCGACCGTCGAGTGCTTTGGACCGAACCGCCGTCCTTCATACCGCCTCAAGATCGGGGGCGAGCGATGAAGGGCGAGCCGATCCGCGACTATTTCCGCCTCGGGCCTCACGTCGTCGAGGCCATGAAGCTCCTCCGCGAAATCGGGGCCGAGGACATCCAGGTCTATCGGACCAAGCACATCCTCTTTGAGTTCATGGCCGGGCCGGAGAAGGTCCAAATTCGGATGCCCTGCACGCCGCGGTCCGAAGGCGATCAGATCGACTTCTTCCGCCAGCAGATCGGCCGCGCGCTGCGGCAGAAGCTGTCGCACCGCGGGGGTCGCGCGTGAGCAACCTCGCCGATCTGATCCGCCGCATGGCCGCGGCCGGCGCGACGCCGGAAGCCATCGCCATCGCCGTCGAGGCCATCGAGGTCGCCGAGCAGCGTGACGCCGACCGCCGGTCGCAGGCCGCAGCGCGCAAGCGGCGCTCTCGTGAGCGTCTGTCCTGTGACGGTCACGGGGCAGTCGCGGGACGGTCACAGGACAATGCTGTGACGGTCACAGGACAGTCACAAGACCCGCCGCCCCCTTCTTCTTCCTCCCCCACACCCCCTCTAACAACTACCCCCACCACCCCCCCCAACTCAGGGGCTGTCGCCCCTTCGTTGGGGGGCGCCCGCGAGAAGGCGCCGAAGCGCGGCTCTCGCCTGCCGGCAGACTGGACGCCGACACCCGAGGATCGGAACGCAGCCGTCAGCATCGGCCTGCGGCCGGCGGACGTCGCCAGCGAGGCCGCGAGGTTCCGCGACTACTGGTCCGCGAAGGCCGGCAAGGACGCCGTGAAGCTCGATTGGTCGGCGACGTGGCGCAACTGGTGCCGCAACGCCGTCCAGCGCGGACCAAGCCGCCCGCCGCCGGGGCCTCCGGCGCAGCGCCGCAACCCGTTCTTTGCCCTCGCCGAGGAGCTTTTGGATGACCAGCAATTCCCTGACGCTGACGACCTTTTCCCCGAGCCGGCCGGATCACGTCGCGGGGCTGATCTCGAAGGCGTCCGCTCATCTGGTGTCGTGGACGGGCGACCCGACGAGGCTTTCGATCTCATCCCGCCACGCATTGAGCGACGCTGAGCGCGCCGTGCTCACGGCGCGGGACTGGGAGCTTGCCGAAGCGCTTAAGCCGGGCGACCGGCGGGCAGCGGCGCGCGCCGTCCTCGCGATGCTCGGCTTGTTCCCCGCGGGCGCCGCGGTTGGCGCCGACGTCGATGTGAAGGAGCTGGTCGCGGGCTACGTCTCCGCCGTCGAGGATCTGCCGGCGTGGGCCGTGGAGGCCGCCTGTCGGCGGTTCATCCGCGGCGAGGCGCCCGGCCACAACAAGGCGTTCCGCCCGTCCAGCGCCGAACTGGCGCATCTGGCGCGGCAGCAGGTCATCCCTGTGCGGGCTGAGCAGATCACCATCCGCCGCATCCTGTCGGCGGAGGTCGTTCGGGACGTGCCAAAGGCCGACCGGGAGCGCGTTGCCATGCGCCTTTCGGAGCTGTCCCGCGGCATCGCCTCTCCGGCAGATGACGATGGGTTGACGACCCGCCGGCCCAAATCTCCGCAATCGAAGCGGCCGGCGTGAGCAAATCGAAAACGCCCCATGTTCTCATGAAATAACGGCTACCCCATGCTTGCTGGCAAGATGAACCCCAGCCGTCCAAAGACGGATTGGACGCCGCGCATCGTGAGTGACTACCGCGCGCTCGTCCAATGCCTGCGGGACAGGAAGGATGATCTCGGAATCTCGCTCCTGGAATTGGACGAGCGGTCCGGCTTGCAGGTCGGTTACTCTGGAAAACTGCTCGGGGCCGGCATGGTGCGGACGTTGGGGCCGCTGAGCATGGGGTTGATGCTCGGGGCGCTCGGGCTCGAACTGATGGTGGTCGAGCGGGGCTCGGCGGTGGTCAATCCGGCGCGCGACCGGGCGTTGGCGCTGCACCGGGAAGGGTTGTCGGCGCGGGCCATCTCGAAGGCGCTGCGCGTGAACCGGTCCACGGTCCAGCTATGGTTGAGGGGCGGGCGCCATTGGCGCAAGGACACAAAATAAAGGGGCCACCAGTGGTGGCCCCCCCTCCTGATTTCTATTCCGCGGCGACGCGGATCACTTCACAAATCCGATATAGCGTAGCGCTGGGATGACCACGCTGTAGGCGATCGCGAGAGCAAACGCGGCATCGGCCAGCATCGCAACGTCGTCATGAGGGTCGCCAGCCGCTGACCGAAGGATGCTGACAAGCGCGGTGAGCGCCGCGTAGGTTTCAGCGCGCATCGGTCAGCCCTCCCACTTCACGCAGCCGCGGAGTTCGCCGCGGCGCAGGAGGTCGGCGCACCGCGGACAGATCGCACCGTCTCCAGGCCCACCCATGCCGGCGATCTGGTGGCCGCACAGGCTGCAGGACAGGACCGCCGCCGTCATGATGAGCACCTGTCCCCGCGGCGGTACCGGCGGGAAGTTGACGGGCTGAAGCTCGAAATAGTCGGGAGCGGATTTCGGCATGGTTAGCTCCACCATGTGGCCAGGACCGGCCGCAGCTTGAGCGCGTTTTCGCGCGAGAACACCCCGAGGCGCGTTGTCCACCAGATGATCTCCGAGGGGACCGCCGGCACCCAATCCTTGCGCTCGCGCAGCTCCAGGAAGTGCTCCCACTTCATGGGCGCACCCGTCTCCGGGTGCATCAGGTCGTTGGTGAATGGATACGGGTTGAAGGGAAGCCACAGCACGCGGTCTTCCACCCTCCCCTCGGCGCCCTTGGCGGTGCCGTTGGCCCAGCGCTCTTCCTGAAAGTCGAGGTCGTCGTCGAAGCGGTACCAGCGCTTGGCGTAGGACGCTGAGGGCAGGAACACGACGGCCAGCGTCTCGTCCGGCGTGTGCACATTGACGACGAGGTCGGCCGCGTTCGGCGCCACGGTCTTGTTGGTGCCGTGGCCACAGAGCGTCAGGAGGTTTGGCTCGAACACCGTGGAGGTCCACCGCCGGGCCGCCTCTCCCCTGCGATAGAAGATGGCGTCGCGCAGCTTCTTCGGCATCGCCAGCGTCGTGGTGCGGCGCAGGAGGGTGTCGAGCGCTTCGTACTTGCAGCCGTCCACCGGGGCAAGAAGGCACAGTTCCTCGAACTGCGCCGCCGGCATGCCCCAGCCTTGGGCCTTGTGAATGCGGTAACTCATAGCGTTGCTCGCAGGTGGCCGATGATGTCTGCCCACGTCAGGACGCAGGTGGCGAACAGGGCGAGCGCGACAAGCGCGCACGCATCATTGATGAAGGCGCGGGCGGTCACAGCCGAACCTCGCAGCAGGGCATGGGACGGATGACGGCGAACACGCCGGGCTCGACGCAAACCAGGAAGGCGACGTGCTCCAGCAGCCATTCGCGCGTCACGGTCGGTGTGGTGCTGTCGCCGTTCTCGTCGCATCCGAGCACGAGGCCGCGGCCTGCAAGCGGATGCGGGAAGCCGGAGATTTGGAAGAAGTCCCATCGCGGGCCTTTGCCCAGGCCGTCATCGTCGATGAACACCGCGTCGCCGGTGTCATTGAAGCGGGCGGCGTCGAAGCGATCGGCCTTGATGAGGCGGTAAATGTCCTCGACGCTGCCGTCGTGCTCGACTTCCGAAATCGTGAAGGTCTTCGGGTCAATCAGATATGCGCGCATGGTGCGCTCTCCAGGTTTCGGCCCGCGGCATCGCGGGCGGATCGGCGTCGGCTCTGCCGGCCGGCGTCGAGGGCGTCCAAATCGCCCCATGGGTTGGGGGTGACGGTTTGGACGGCCGCGACGTCGAGGGGTGCCAGCGCGTCGCCAGCACCCCGGCGGGTTGCCTCAAGCCGCGGCGCGGTTGTTCGGGTGGTCCTCGTGGTCGGCGAAGGCGGGGCACCCCTGGCGCGCGAGGTGGGAGATTGCGCGCGGCAGGGCCAGCGTTGCGGCCGCGTCGTCCGTCTCGAGTTCGTCCACGGTGAAGCCGTTTTCGGTGCGGTGGTTGTGGATGCCGTTGAGGATGAACGTGCCGGGCTGCGCCGTCTGGGTCGGCATGGCCTCCGGTATGCCGAAACCAACTCCGACAAAGCGAAAGCCGGGCTCCGTTCCCCATGACGCAAAGACGCCGCGGCGGTACATGCTCGGATGCCCGAGGGCGAAGGCGAGGCGAGCGACGTCCACGGGCTGGCCGGCCTCCTTGGCGGTGGTGACGGTGAGCACGCGGCGGGCGTCAGTGACGCCAGCGCCGCCGGCAAGCACCGTCAGGGAGAAACCGGCCTCCTCGATCGCGTCCACGATAGCGGCCACGGTCGCGGCGTATCGGATTAGGTAGCTCTGGTTCACGAATGCCGGCGTTGCGCAATTGCAGATCAGCGTGAGTACGGGGCGGCGGCGGGCCTGGGCGTCGTCCATGCGGCGCATGCTGAGCGGGTTGCCAGCGACAGCGCGCGGGACGCTCGGGGCTGCGCCGGCCACGTCCCAGCGGGCGAGGCGCTGGGCGTGGGCGCGGGTGGCGTTGATGCGGTCGCGGATGCTGGCGACGCGGTCCACTCCGTCTTTCCAGCCATCACGGCAAAGCGCGTGCGCCTGCTCAAAAGACTCGGTGCCGGTGAATTTCACGCTCGCGCCGAAGCACGTTGTCGTCTCCCATTGCCCGGGGGCCTTCCTGGCCTTCCGGCTGGCCATTTCGTCGAACAAGGCCAGCGGGGACGCCCAAAGGCTTGCGGTGGTGTTGGGGTGGACGTCCAGCATGTCGGCGATGCTGGGGGCGTTTCCGGCGATGATCTGAGCAATCCGGGCCATGGTTCGCGCTCCTCAGTTCCGGGCCGCGCGCTCGACGCGCGAACGCTGCTCGCCGTCCATGCCGCGCCAAATCGTCATCTCCTCAACCTCGGCACGGTTCAGGCCGGCGGCGATGAGCTTCGCGCCCATGATGGAAGCGCGCGGGCTGATGACGGCGCGCACCTTCTCGGCGTCGGCGGCCTTGCGGAGGGCTTGGACGCGGTCCGTCCATGCGTCGTCGCCCGCCAAGGCGCGCTCCAGCTTCTCGTCATAGTTCCACTCGATGAAGGCGAAGCGGTCGAGGGTCGCGGCGTCGAGCTGGGAGCGGCCGACGTAGACGCGGTTCGCGCCGCTGCCGAACGTGTTGGCGGTGCCAACGAAACGGAAGTCAGGATGCCGCTTGATCGGCTCGCGCTGGTCGGGGAATGCCATGACGCCATTGGCAAGGGCCGCGTTGATGACCAGCAGCGCGGACGGGTCGGATGCGTCCAACTCGTCGGCAACAAAGACGTGACCATGCTCGAAGGCGTCGCGAAACGGCGTGCTCTGATAGCGGCCGTGGGCGTCGAGGAAGCCGAGGAATTCATGGGCGCCAGTGGCCGCGCCCTGGATGCGGATTTCACGTCCAAGGGCTTCGGCGGCCTGCTCGGCTCCGGTGGTCTTGCCCGATCCGGCGGGACCGACAAGCATCACATGCAAGCCGGCGGCGAGGCTCTTGACGAGGGTCGGGAGCTTCTTGTGTGCGTGCTTCTCGCCTAGATCGCGGTCGCCGTCCGGCGCGCTGATGACGATACGGGTCACGGGCACAAGCTGCGGGAGCTCGTCGCGCATGATCGCGCGCACGCGGTCCTCATCCATGCCGGACGGAAGGGCTGCCAGAACGGCGGGGAGCGCTGCGGTGAGGGCCGCAACAATGCGCTGCGTCTCGGCCTGGGTGGTCGGTGCGGGGGTCATGGTGGCGGGCTCGGCGGGCTCGGTGGTGGGGGCCTTCGTGAAGCGCAAGCGGGATTGCTCCTCGAAGCGCGGGGCGCGCATCGGCTCGGGCTGCGGGGCCGGCGGCGTGATGTCTTCAAGGGCCTTGATGATTTGCTCGGGGGTCCACTCGCCTCCGCGCTGCGCGATCAACCACGCCTCGCCGGCCTCGGCCTGCTTGCGGCCGGTCTGCCCGGATGCGTCGTTGTAGATCGCGGCAAGCGTCGCGGTGGGGAGCGTCGCGAGGTAGGCGCTCGGGATGCCGTAGGCGGCGCGGGCATACTTGCGGGCCGCGTGCCGGTTATCGGTGGTGATGGTGACGCCTCCGCGCGGTCCTAGAAGGCGCTCGGCTGCCTGCATCACGACGCGGTCGGCTTCGCTCGGGGTGTTGGTCATTATGGCGGCTCCAGGTAGTGGGCGCCGCCTGCCAGCGGCGCCCTTCTCTCGTCAGCGGTTGCGGAGGGCGGCGCCGCGGCAAGCCGCTTCAATGAAGCCGCGCGCGCCGGCAGGGGTGCTGAACCAGAAGTCGCCAACGTCGCGGATGCGGCCGGCGTCCTTGGCGCCAACGCGGACGGAAAGGCGGCCGTAGCGGTTGAGGCCCACAACGAACACGTAGGCGGGGGTGTCGAGGCGGAGGAAGGTGGAGCCGACGAAGAGGTTAAGCATGGTGGTGTCTCCAGGTGGTGGGGCCGTCTGCCAACGGCATGCCTTCTCACTACCAATCAACAAGCATGCTTGTAAAGCGATAGTTGGACGCTCTGTCAAAAATAGTTGGACGGGGCGGCCTGAGCTGGTTGCCGGGGTGGTGTCGAACCGCCGTCCGGCCGGGTTCAAAAGCGAGCGGCCGCAAGGGGTTTGCGGTGGTGCTGGTTGGTGGCCGGCGGGCGTTGGACAGGGCCGCGGGCTGCGCCTGGTTGCGATGGTGTCGGGCGCAACGATGACCAAGCCCCGCGCCTCCTCGGGGTGGCGCTGGGGCGCGTCGGCTCAAGATCGCTTGCGCAAGAACCGTGCCGGATTCTGTCAAGGGCCTCGGGCCGGCTGTGAGCAAGTCGGAAACGCGGCCGGGTCCAATGGACTAACGCCAGACGCTCGGACGGCGCATGAAGCCTCCGGCTCGGAGTGCGTTGCCTCCCTCCGCTCCCGGCAGGACGCTGCACGCATTCCACAGTGAGCGAAGCGAGCGAGGACCAGCGCAGCGCGCCAGCGCGCAAGCGGCTGCGGGCGATGCGCGACAGGAGGGCGAGGCGATGGGCGGCGGGGTGCAGGTGATCGCGAGAGCGACGCAGGACGGTGACGGTGAAGGCCTGCTGCCGACGACGCGAGGGCCTTCCGGGCGCAAGCTTGGACGCAAGGCGGAGCGGTTCTTGATCCATCTGGTGTGGGACGGCCTGACGCGGCGTGATGCGGCCGTATTAGCCGAACTGTCCGACCGTCAGTCCTTCCGGCTGCTCGCAGATGCTGACTTCCTGGCGGCCTATCGGGAGGCTGTGAAGGTTCGTCGCAGGTCTGAGGTCGCGCGGACTGTCCATCGTCTCGCTGAGATCAGAGACGGGAAGCACCCGCTCGCCGCAGTTACTGCCGCAAAGACGCTTCTACATGACGCGGAGCGTCTGGAGTCTGAGGGGCAGGCTGCGCAGGCGCCCGGAACACCTTCGGCCGGCTATGTGATCGTTGTTCGAGAGCGCGGACCAGAGACACCGCATCTCCGGGCAACCGAGGCTAAGCCCTTGATCCAACTGCCTGCCGTTCACCCTGACGACGGGCGAACACCGTCTAGCGCCGACGTCCAATCGGATGAGGGCGACGACTGAGCGGCAATCGGCATGGGGCGGCGGCGCCCTGCCCCGCCCGCCGGCCGCACAGCGCGACGTCCCGGGGCGGGCTCGCCCACCGCGGCGGCCGGGTCGAGGGGGTGGGGGCAAAAACCGGGTCGCCATCATCGACCTCCTCCCTCCCCCACGCAATTTTCCCGTCCAAAACATCCGGGGTCGCTCACCACCAGCCCGACCATCTTTCTGGGTGAGGGGCTGGATTATTTTTTGGTCGCCTCTGGTAGCTCCTGGATTGCGCCTTCCACCATCGTCATGGTAGCCATAATGGTGGTTTCTGGTTGAGGAGGTTCGATTGGCCTACATCAAAGAGGCGCCGACGCTGATGCACGCAATCCCGTCGCTGGCGCTCACGCGCCTTCAGCTCGAAATCGCGCACGGCCTGCGGCTGTGGAACAGCATCATCCCGAAGTGCGCGAAGAACGTCGGCCCCGATCCCAAGCGGCCGGGCCACACGCGCTATCTGCACCCGACGAAGGGGTGGCGCTCCGTGTCCAACAAGCGCCTGGGGCTCGCGTGATGCCGGCGCTCAAGGGCTCCACGAACATCGCGGTCGAGCAGTTCGACAGCGCGACGGAGGTGTGCGTGCGCTTCACCTTCGACGAGCTGGACGACGCGAACACGTTCTTCGATCTGGCCACAAAGGCGGTCGAGGAGGGTTCGGTTCATTTCGGCAAGCTCAGCTTTGATGCTGGCAAGCTCACGAAGATTGGAGATTGGAATTGACGTCCAAGCATGAGGTTTCCGTCCGCGCCGGTTTTGTATACTTGGACGAGGTCACGCCGAGCGGCGACGACTCCGGCAAGCACAATCGCCTGCGGCTCGCCGAGCTGTTCCCGAACGAGGCCGAGAAGATCGGCGGCGAGTTGGTGAAGGCGGCCAAGACCGCGAAGAAGCAGCGCCTCGACAAGCTGATCGTCGATCACAGCATCGCGGTGAAGCGCGCCGAGAATGCCATCGCCCAGCGCGACAAGCTCGGCCACGAGCTGAAGCTCGCGCTGACGCCCGAGGCGATTGAGCGCTCCGACAGCCGGACCCCGCCCCTCGATCTTCCGATGGGCGCCGAGCCCCGCGCGTCGGGCCAGACGCTGACGGTGGTCTTCATGGAGGAGCCCGCCGAAATCCCGCCGGCCGCGCTGGCCGCGTTGGGCCTCCCCTGCGCTTCGGTTGGGGGTTGATCGTGGCGGCGTCAGGTTGGATTGGTGTGGACCTCGACGGCACGCTTGCCGAATACCACGGCTGGAAGGGCATCGACCATATCGGCGAGCCGGTGCCGGCGATGCTCGACCGCGTGAAGGCATGGCTCTCCGAAGGCAAGGACGTGCGCATCTTCACCGCGCGCGTCTCGCACGACGGCACTGCCGCCCGGATGATGGACGCCCAGCGCGCCCTCATCCACATCACCAATTGGTTGGTGCAGCACCTCGGCCGCCCCCTGCCGATCACCTGCACCAAAGACTTCGCGATGATCGAGTTGTGGGACGACCGCGCAGTGCAGGTCATCCAGAACGCGGGCGAGCGAGTGTATGTCTCGCCGCCGCAGTTCGATCTCGTCGAGCACCTCCGCCGGCAGCGCGAATTTAGTGAACGCACGTTCGGTCCGGGCGCGCGCACGAAAGGAGTGCTTCAGCACATCCGCAAGGAGCTGGCGGAGATCGAGAGCGAGCCATCCAACGTCACGGAATGGATCGACGTCGCGCTGCTGGCATTCGATGGAGCTTGGCGAGCTGGCCATTCTCCCGAGGCGATTGCGATGGCGCTCGCTGGCAAGCAGAGGCGCAACGAAACGCGGAGGTGGCCTGACTGGCGTACTCAGCCGATGGATGGCGCCATCGAGCATATCCGCTGAGCAGAGGGCGGACCCGTGAACCTCGTCATCCTCATCGGCAACGTCGGGAAAGACCCCGAAATCCGGGCGACCCGCGGTGGCAGCAAGATCGCCAGCTTCTCGCTGGCGACCTCGCGCCCCGGCCCAAAAGACCCAGCCACCGGGGAGCGCAAGAAGGTCGTCCACTGGCACAACGTCGTGGTGTTCAACGAACACCTCGTCACGCTCATCGAGCGATACGTCACCAAGGGCTCGAAGCTCGCTGTGGTTGGCGAGGTCCAGACCCGCAAATGGCAGGACCAGTCCGGCAGCGACCGCTGGACCACCGAAATCGTGTTGGACGGCTTCCGCGGCAACATCGAGTTGCTGGGCGACCCGAAGGGCGATGCCCATGAGGACAGCCGCCCGGCGTCACGCTCATCCAGGAGGCCGGCGAGCGCCGACCTCGACGACGAAATCCCCTTCTGAGGACGCACCATGCCCGCTGAACTCGGCGACAACTCCGGCGCCTTCGCCCGTGACCAGCTCAAGGCTGTGGTCGAGCGCATCGAGCGGCTGGAGGAGGAGAAGAAGGCCCTCTCCGACGACATCAAGGACATCTACGCGGAGGCCAAGGGCAACGGCTTCGACGTCAAGGCGCTTCGCGAAATCATCCGGCTGCGCAAGCAGGACCGCGACAAGCGCCAGGAGCACGAGGCCATCGTCGAGACCTACATGGCCGCACTCGGCATGCTGGCCGACACGCCGCTTGGACGCGCCGCCCTGGAGAGACTGTGATGCAGGAATACACCACGGTCATTGCCGGGCCGCTTGGCGGCGGCATGGCCGACGCAACCAATGCCCGCGTCGATCTTGCCGAGCGCCGGATGCGCCTCGCCCAGCAAGACGTCCTGAACGCCGCCCGGCGCATCGTCCAACTGGAGCGTAGCGAGCGCGAACTCGAAGCGCTCAAGGCGCGCGTCTCCGCGGCTGTCGCCGCGTTCGACGAAATGGCCACCGAAATCGGCGGCTGCGGTAGCGCCTACTGCCTCGTCACCGGCAAGTCGAGCGCGCCTCGACCCGGTGCCGGCTGCTACTGCAACAGCAACATGGGCATATCCCGCATGATGATGGGCGCCGGCCGCCGGCTGCGTGATGCCCTCGCCGAGCCGACAGAGGATGCCGGCGAGAAGCCGTCACCCGACCCCGACTACCTCCTCGAAAACGAACTCGAACGGCGCCGTCTTCGGCGCGAAGACCCCGATCTGGAGTGAGCGCATGATCCTCGCTGCCCAAGACATCCGAGAGCGCGGCATCATCACGCCGTTTCACGAGCGCACGCGCTGCGACGGCATGACCTTCGGCCTCGGCCCGGCCGGCTACGACGTCCGCCTCTGCAACGGCGTGACGCTCGCCCACGATTCGCCCGTCGTTCTCGGCGCCACCTTCGAGTATTTCAAGATGCCGGCCGACGTGCTGGCCTACGTGAAGGACAAGAGCACCTGGGCGCGGCGCGGCCTGTTCGTCCAGAACACCGTGATCGAGCCCGGATGGCGCGGATTCCTGACGCTGGAGCTGACCTACCACGGGCGCGACATGCTGCACGTCCCCGCCGGCACGCCGATTGCGCAGATCATCTTTCACCTGCTGACGCGCCCGACCGACAGCCCCTACTCCGGCAAGTACCAGGACCAGAAGCCCGGCCCGCAGCCGGCGATCCTTGAGACCGACGACGGGGTCAAGATCGAGCACGCGCCTGGAGGCCCCAACCCTTGACCGACAAGAAGATCGTCAGCATCGCCCCAGGCGCCAAGAATGGCTACGATCTGACGCCGGAGCAGACCCGCATGCTGAACGCGCTGGACCAGACCCGGCAGCGCGTCCTTGAGGGGCGCTTACTCTCGGTCGCCATCGCCGGCTACATGGCCGACGACCGCTACATGATCCGGTGGGCCGGCTACAGAGACGCGATGGCCGCGTGCGTTGGGAGCGTCGCCAAGCTGATGCACGATATGTGCGCAGAGTGTGCGGAGGACGATACGCAAAATGGCCCGCGACCCGTCAAGTGATGTCGGCATGAAGCGGGACCAGCACGGCCGGCTCATCTACGAGCCGGACGGCGCGGTCCTCGCCGACTTCGTGCTCGACAATTCCGAGGTGGCCATCATCCAGGGTCCAATGGGCTCCGGGAAGTCCAAGGCCGCCAATATCCGCATCTATCGGCACGCGCGCGAACAGCGCCTCTCCAGGCTCTCCGGCCGGCGGCACTCGCGCTGGGCCGTGGTCCGCAACACCTACCCCGACCTCGAAGGCACGACCATTCGGACGTGGTTGGACACGTTTCCCGAGCACGTCTACGGGAAAATGAAGTGGTCCAAGCCGTTCTACCACCGGATTGAGATTGACGACGTCATCTTGGAGGCCGACTTCCTTGCGCTCGACAAGGAGGAGGACGTCAGAAAGCTACGCTCGGCAGAGTATACAGGCTTCTACATCAACGAAGGCCAGTATATCCCCAAGGTTCTATTTGACGAAATGCACTCCCGCGCCGGCCGCTTTCCTGCGGTGAAGGACGGCGGCACGGAATGGTGCGGCGTCATCATGGACATGAACGCGCCGGAGGACGAGGCGAATTGGGTCGCCATCATGACCGGGCAGGTGCCGTTCCCCGAGCATTGGACGCAGCAGGAGCGCGCCCTGGCCAAATGGCCGGCCGAGTGGAAGTTCTTCATGCAGCCGCCCGGGCTGCTTGAGGACATCGGGCCGGACGGGCTCGTGCGCGGCTACAAGCCGAACCCGAAGGCTGAGAACACGCGCTGGCTGGCGAAGGTCGGCGGCAAGCCCTTCTACATGTCGAAGATCAGCGGCAAGTCGAAGGCGTGGATCGACAGCCGCATCATGAACCGCGTGACCATCTACGCGGACGGCGATCCGGTGTGGCCGCAGTTCCGACTCGAAACCCACGTCATGCGCGAGATGCCGGAGCCCGTCGAGGGCAGCCCCGTTTTCGTGGGCCTGGATTTCGGGAGGTCGCCCGCGGCGGTGTTCTTCCAGAAGATCAACCACCGCGTCGTCGTGCTGTACGAACTCCAGGCGTTCGACTGCGGCGCCCGGCGGTTCATCGCCGACCATTTCGCGCCGGAGGTCGAGCGCCGGTTCGGAGATCGGTTTGAGCTTGAGCTGTGGGGCGACCCGAAGGGCCGCGACCGGACGCAGGCCGATGACGTGACGGCCTTCGATATGTTTGAGGCCAAGGGCTTCCGCGTCCGCCCGGCCCCGGTCAAGGGCAACAACATCGAGACCCGCATCGAGGTTGTCGAGAACCTGCTGTTGGACATGCGGGACGGCATCCCGTGCTTCATGCTCTCCCCGGCCTGCCGGCGCCTCAAGGCGGCCATGGCCGGCAAATACTTCCTCGAAAAATCCAACGATGCGTCCAAGCGCCTCCCCTGCAAGGACGACTACTCGCACCTGCCCGATGCGCTCGGCTACGGCCTACTCGGAGCCGGCGAAGGCGCGCGCATGGTTGGGCGGTCCTCTGGTCGGGCTCGCGCGCCAGCCCGGCTCGCCAAGCCCCGCAGCCTGAGAAAGGTCCAGCCATGGGCGAGATAGTTGGTTGGGCGGCGTTCAACCCCGCGGACTATGAGCCCGCCAACTGGCTCGTCCTGTTTCATCGGACCGGGCGCGGCGACCCCCGCTCACTGTCGTTCAAGCTCGTCGGCACCCTCGCTGCCGGCGAGTTCCGGCACGTCTCGGCGCTCGGCTATGTCGGCGCCGAGACGTGGGTCTATGTCGAGCCCGCGTGGTCCAAGCTCGCAGTCTACGTGATGGACGACGCCGCCATGGGCGCCGCGATGCACCGGCTGTCCGGCGACGTCGCCATCCTCAAGGTCCGCAACCGGCGCGGCGACCTCAAGCCGTCGAGGTGGTTCACCGGACGGTGGTGCGTCCCGACCATTGCCCAGCTCGTCGGCTCCAGCTCTGGTGCGTTGCGGCCAGACGCTCTATGGCGCGATCTGATCTCCGAAGGTGCGGAGATCGTCGTCCATGGGAAGCGTTGTCAGCTCGATTACGGGCGCCCCGAGCAAGAGGATGCAGAGGGCCTACGCCGAGGAGCAGCGGAAGGCCGTTGAGGAGCAGACGGACGCCATCGAGGCCGAGACGAAGCGTCAGCAGGAACTCACGGACGCCGAAAAGCTCGCCCAGACGCGGCAGTTTCTGATCGCCAGCACGAATTCGAGACTGCGCCGCTTTGGTGTCAGCTTGCCGGCGCCATCGGCGCAGTGAGGCGGGCAAATGGCTATGGAAGCTGAGAAGCAGCGGACGAATGACGCGAAGGCGCGCCTCGCCGACGCCAAGCAGATGAAGGCGAAGTTCCTGCCGGACATCGAGGAGTGCTACCGCTTCACGGTTCCGCCCCGGGCTTCGTCGCTTCAGAGCGCAGCGCCGGGCGACGCCTCCACCGCGGACAGCGACCTGAACACGAGCCTTGGACCCGAGGTCTGCGATGACTTCGCGACCATGGTCATTTCGACGTTCCTGCCGGAGACGCAGCAGTGGGCCAGCCGGTCCATCGTCCCTGCGCCCGGAGTGGACCGGAGCGTTGCGAACGAGGCCCAAGCCACGCTTGATGATGGCGACAAGACCATCCGCGCGCTGATCCTCCAGTCGACTTTCTACGAGGAAATCTCCAAGAGCTTCCCGCCAGACATCGGTATCGGCACGGTCGCCGTGCTGATCGAGATGGATCGCCTCTACGACCCGCCGACCGTACGCGGAATCCCGCTCCGCAAGCTCGAAATCAATCTTGGGCCGGACGGCAAGGTCGATGACCGCTTCCTGGTGGACGTTGTCTCGGCCGGCAAGCTCGAAGGCGTCGTGCCGCGGAAGCTCTGGCCAGCGAAAGTCGCCGCGAAGGTCGAGAGCGCGTTCGGGCGGTCCAGCCGGTCGCAGGCCACCGTCGAGTGCGTGTGGGGCTGGTGGCGCGACTGGTCGCGCCGCGATACCGTCGTCTGGACGCATGTTCTGCTTCTGGACGGAGAGCTGGCCGATCACAGGCAGATCGAGGGCGTTGGCTCCTGCCCACTGATTGTCGGGCGCTTCTCCCCGCTGCCCGAGTTCGCCTTCGGCTGGGGTCCGACCATGAAGGCCCTGCCCGATCTGCGCCACGTTGACAAGCTCGCGACCGAGCTGATCCGCGCGGTGGACTTCTCGATTGCCCCGCCCACCACCTACCCCGACGACGCCTTCGTCAACGTCGAGGGTGGCATCGAGAGCGGCATGGCCTATCCGGTACGGCCGGGGGACGAGAAGGCCATCAAGAAAATCTACGAGCCGACCGGATTGGACGCCGGCTACTTCGACGTCCAGGAGCGCGAGCGCCGCGTGAAGCGCCTGCACTTCGTTGATAAGCCGGAGCAGCGCGGCGACACGCCGCCGACCGCGACGCAGTGGACGGATGAGATTGCGCTGACGCAGCGCCGCATCGGCACGCCCGGCCGCGTGTTTTGGTCCGAGTTCGCCGCTGGCGTCTGGGACCGCTTCGCGTTTCTCGCGACCAAGGCCGGCCGCATCCAGCCCGTCGATGCCGGCGTCGGCACCGTCCGCACCATCCCCGACAATCCGGCGCAGCGCGCGCAGGACATGCAGGACGTGTCCAACGCCGCACGCCTCGGCGAGATCGGCGGCGGCCTGTTCCCCGAGGAGTGGAAGGTCACGGTGGACGGCGCGAAGACGCTGAAGAACCTCAAGGAGAAGATCGGCGACACCATCGTCGAATTCCGCTCCAAGGAGGACATCGAGACCGCCGTCGCCCAGATGAGCCAGCTCACGGGCGGCGCCGCGCCCGGCGTCCAACAGGACCAGGGCGCCCTTCTCCAATCCTGATCTCTCAAGGGGACGCTCGTGGCAGACTATTCGCGAGAAGACATCGAAGCGGCGTGGGGCGTGATCGGATCGTCCCCGGCGTGGCCGGCAGCGCGTGAGTTGCTGATGAGCGTCATCCAGAGCGTCCCGTCCGCCGACGTCCCCAGCAGTGCGTTGCACGACATGACCGGCGAGCGGAGGTTGGCGACGCGTCTAATTCGCCTCGCAGAGGATATTTCGCGTGCTCGTCCCGTCCCCGGCAACCGAACCGACCCCGGAGCCCACCCCGACGTCTCAGGCATCCGACCCGCCGCGCGCGGCGGCCGGTCTGCCCGCCTCCGGGCAGGGTGACCCGCCTGCCGGCGCCGCGGGCAGCGACAAGCCCGCGCGCCCCGAGAAGCTGCCCGAGCAGTTTTGGGACGCCGACGCCGGCACCATCAAGCTCGATGACCTCGCTGGGCGCCTCGCCGAGCTTGAGGAGGTCGCCCGCTTGGACGGAGAGCGCAAGGCGCAGATTCCGAAGGCGCCGGGCGAATACACCCTCGACCTTCCTGCTGATCTCAAGCTTCCCGAGGGATACGCCTGGAAAGTCAACAAGGACGACCCGGTCCTTCAGGAGTTCCAGAAGATCGCCCACGAAGCCGGGATGACCAACGCCGACTTCCAGCGCCTCAGCGGTACCTACGCCAAGGCTCTGTCCAGTCAGATCGCTGCGCAGGATGCTGTGCTTGCCGCCGAGTTCAAGAGCCTTGGCGACCGCGCTGCTGAGCGCGTCGGCGCGGTGACCAACGCCATTGGAGCGCAGTTCGGCGCCGAAACCCTGAAGCGACTGACGCCTGTCTTCGATACCGCTGGCGCGGGCGCTCTCGTCGAGGTCTTCGAGGCCTTGCTTGAGGGTCGGCTGAAAAGCTCCGGCTCTCCGACATCCGCCAACGGCGGAGGCTCCGGCGGCGGCGTCTCTGCCGAGCAGTGGGCGGCCATGACGCCCGAACAGAAGATCGATTTCAATCGCCGCGCGGCCGGCGCGAAGTGACGAGGGCCTGACCAATGCCGACTATGACGCTTGTTGAATACGCCAAGGGCGCGCCGGCCGGGCAGGCCAACGTCCCCTATATCGAGATGTTCGCCCGCTCCTCGGACGTCCTCGAAGCGCTTCCGTTCGAAGGCCTGACCGGCCCCGTCTACGAGGGCACCAAGTCGGCCGCTCTGCCGTCCGTTGCCTTCCGCGGCATCAATGAAAACTCGACCTCCGGCCTTGGCCGCGTCGAGACCTACCAGGAAGCGACCTATGTCGTTGACCACGACATTGACGTGGACGACGCCATCATTCGCCGCAATGGCATGGAGCGCCGCACTCGCGAGGAAGCTCTGGCCATGACGGCGCTCGGCCGCCTGTTCCTGGACACCTTCATCAAGGGCGACAACACCACGAACCCGCGCGAGTTCTCCGGCCTCCAGAAGCGGTGCGATCAGTATTCCAACCGCAAGCTGGCTGCTGGCTCCACCTCCGGCGGCGACGCGCTGTCGCTCTCGAAGCTCGATGAGGCCATCAACCGCGTGAACGCCGGCACCGGGCGCAAATACATCATCGCCCCGCTGGCCATGCGCCCGCGCTTCATCGCCGCCGCGCGCAACACCAACCTGACCGGCTTCGTCACCCAGACCTGGGACGACATCGGCCGGCCGAAGACCTCCTACGCCGGCATCCCCATCCTGTTCGGCTACGAGCCGGACAAGCACGCGACGTTCATGCCGTTCACCGAGGCGTGCCCCGGCGGCGGCGCGACCGGCGCGTCCATCTACGTTGTCGCCCTTGGCGGCGACCGCGTGCGCGGCATCCAGCTCAAGGAGATGGGCGCCGAGGATGTTGGCCGCGTCCTCACCGGTACGAAGCCGGTCTACCGCACCCACGTCAGTTGGGATGTGGGCATCGTTGACGAGCACGATTACGGCGTGTGCCGGCTGTGGGGCGTGAAAGACGCCGCCATCGTCGCGTAACGTCGAAGGGAGGTTTCCGTGGGCTCCAAGTTCTACAACTTCGACGCCGAGTTCCTGTTCAAGGACTCCTACGCCGTCACCGCTTCGGCGGCGGCGCAGGTGGCGAGCGCGGCCAAGATCATCGACGTAGGCGCCGCGCGCGTGGACGCGACGATGGTCGTTGACGTCTCGGCCATCGACATTTCGTCCTCGGACGAGGCGTACAAGATCGTCGTCCAGGGCTCGACCAGTCCGACGTTCGCGTCCAACATCGAGAACCTCGCGGTCCTCGATCTCGGCAAGTCCGCCGCCCGCCTTGCCGGCGCCAAGGACAGCGTGGCCGGCCGCTACGAGCTGTTCTTCACGAATCAGCAGGCGGACGTCACCTACCCCTACCTGCGCGTCTACACCGTCTGCGCTGGCACAACGCCGTCCATCACCTACACGGCGTTTGGTGCGCCGGATGCGAGCATCTGACCATGCCGATCAAAACCACGCTCTACCACCAGAAGGACCCCAGCGCAGCGCCGATTGAGGTGTTCTCGATCGACGCCGCCGAGATCGTCCGGACCTCGCCGCTGGAGTGGGGCTACCGCCAGCCGAAGCCTGAGGCAGCGGAAGCGCCTGCTGCGAAGCCCTCCCGCCCCACCCTCAAATTCAAGCCGGTGCCGGAGCCTGAACCGCCCGCCGGAGACGCTGCCGGCGATGCCGCTGGCGAGGACCCCGGCGCAAGCTGACGCGGGTGGGAGGCGATAGTCGTCTCGCCCGGCTCATACCCGGGAGCAAGGTCGGTGCAAGTCCGACACCCGCTACCAAACACCAGGGCCGCCGGGAAACTGGCGGCCCTCTCCTTTTGGGCGGTGCGTTGCCGCGCATGACGGCAAGCGTGATGGTCCGACCATGCTCACGCTCAACAAGCTCAAGATCATCAACGACGCGCTCATCTCGACCGGCAACAACGGTGTCCAGGTCGAATATGACGGGTCGGACGAATGGGTGGCGGCCGACGTCGCGTTCGAGGGGGCGCTCGCTTGGACGCTTGAGCGTCACCCCTGGAAATTCGCCAAGGCCACGTCTGTCATGGCGCGCCTCCCCTCATCTCCGGACCCGCGCTGGGATTACGCTCACGCGCGGCCGGCCGACTGCCTGCATATCGAGGCGATCCTGAGCGGCACCGCGCTTGTCACGGACTACGCCATCTTCGGTGACGCGATTTGCGCCAACTTCGCCGAACCGCTGACGGCGGTCTACATCCGCAACCCCGGCGACGATAAGTGGCCGGCGGGCTTCGTTGAAGCCCTCAGCGTCTCCATCGAATCGAGGCTGTACCGGGCGCTGAACGAAGACCCGGACGAGGCTCGGCGCCGCGCGCGGGACGCGGAGGAAATTCTGGCTGCGGTCAGAACGCGCTCAGACCAGGAGGAGCCGCGCCGCGCCATGTTCGTCTCGAACCTTCTGCGTCATCGGCGCGGGCACGGCCGGCGAGCGTGATCCATGACCATCCAGAAGGAAGTCACCGTCCAAACGAATTTCGCGGCCGGGCAGATCGACATCTGGGCGTTGAGGAACGACGCGCTCAAAATCAGGGCGTCCGGCCTGCGCTCAGCCCTGAACGCTCGATCTACAGCAGCGGGTGCCATTGAAACGCGCCCTGGACGCGAGATGCTGTTCGCCGGCGAGTTGCGAGTCGATGACATCCGCGTTCCGTCCGGCGCGGTTTTCCGGCTCGCGTTCTCGGACGGAAAGCTCACGATCAGGAATGCTGACGGTCTCCTCGTCCAGACGTTTTCCTCGATGCCGTGGGCCGGCGCGACGGCCTCCGATGTGCGAGAGATCGAGTGGGCGCGCATCGGCTACCAGATCGTGATCGTCTACAGGGGGAACCGCCCGAAGCTGGTGACCTTCAACAACGACGGAAGCTCGTGGAGCTGTGAGGATTTCGCCTTCGACACGAGGCGTAACGGCGCCCTTCAGCAACCGTATTACCGGCACGCTGCCCGCGGCGTCACGATGACCCCGAGCGCCTATTCCGGGGCTGGAATCACGGTAACGTTCTCGTCCTCTGGCGTCCTCACAGCGGCGCACGTCGGCGCGCGTCTGCGCTACCTGGATAGTGAGTTGGTGGTCACGGCTGTTGCTCCCGGCGGCGGCTCGGCCACCGCGAACATCACTGAGTTGCTGGCCAGGACGTACAACGTGACGGTGGCCAGCGGCGCCGGCTACGCGATTGGCGATACCGTCGAAGGGCTCACGTCAAGCGTGAGGGGGCAGGTTGCGGCGGTTTCTGGCAATGTCGTGACGGTCGTCGCTGAGGATTGGACCGGGTTCACGGTCGGCGAAAAGCTCGCCGGGCCGAATGCCAGCTCGGCGATTTCAGCGGTCGCGACCGCGGCGTCGCCGGCAGCTACGACCGAGTGGGACGAGGAAATGATGGGGGCCGTCCACGGCTGGCCGGCCAGCGTATCTGTGGACGGAGGTCGCCTGATCTTTTGCCGCTTTCGGGATGTCCCGAACGCCATTGCCTGGAGCGCGCTTCAGCAGCCGAAGGATTTCTATGTCGGCGCCGAAAGCACGGACGCGATCCTGGAGACGATGCCCGGCGAGGCGCGCGTCATCCACGTCCTTGGCGGTATGGACCAGTTCGTGCTCACCGACACGTCCTGCTATTACATCCCCGTGAGCGCGGACAACCCGATCCGCCCAGGGTCCATTGAGTTTCGGCTGATCGACGTCATTGGATCGTCCCTGGTCCAGCCGCAATCGACTGCGGAGGGCGTCGTCTTCGTGGACGCCAATTCGACGCGCGTCTACGGTCTGATCGCGACCGGCGTCACGGCGCGCCCGTACATGCTCGCCGACCTGAGCGAGCACCACACCCTCATCATCAAGACGCCCGTCGCGCTATCGGTCACGTCCGGTCGTGACCAGCATCCTGAGCGCTACATCTACGTCGTCAACGCCGATGGCACGATGGCTGTCGGCAGGTACATCCGCGGCGAGGATTTCGTCGGGTGGTTTCCGTGGTCCGGCTCCGGCCGGGCGGTGTGGGTATCCGCGCGCGTGGCGGGCGCGACGGTCGTCGCCAGCTACGACATTGCCGGCGCGACAAGGTACGCCTGCGAGACCGTCAGCAGCGACTCCTACTTGGACGGCGAAATGCCGGCGTTTGAGGCTGCCCCCGCATTGGACGCGCAGCGGCCGGTTGGATTTGGTCCGCTGTGGTTTTACGCCGGAGCAGCGGTCGTCGTCAGGCGAGGAGCGCTCGACCTCGGGGAGCGCGATGTTGATGCGACCGGGAACCTCGTCGTCCTTCCCCAGGACGAGTTCAGCGGCGATGAGGTTGCCGGCCGGCGCTTCACGATGGATGTCGAGCCCTTCATTCACCGTTCCGGCGAGGGGCAGAGCGTGAAGCAGCGGATGCGACGCCACAAGCTCGCGCGCGTCCAATGGACCATCCGCGGCAACCAGAACGTCGAGCTTGATGGGCAGATTTTCCCGGCCCATCGTGACAGCGATGACCATACCGTGGAGGCCCCGACGTCCATTCGGTCGCTGCGGCGCCGGATGATCGGGCGAGACTTCGACCCCAGGACATCACTGCGCCAGCCGCTGGCCGGCCGCGTCGCCATCCTTGAGTTCACCGCCGAAATTACTGTGTGAGGCCGATATGGGCATCGAAACCGCAGCCATGATGACGATCGGCGCCACCGCTGCGAAATCGGCCAATTCGTTCATCAATGCCGCCGGCACCAGTCAGGCAGCGAAGCTGAATGCCATCAACCAGGACATGGTCTCCCAGATCGAGGCGGGAAAGCTGGAGCGCGCAGCCAAGGTCGCGGAGCTGAAGGGCTCCCAGACTTCGGTCCAGTTCCGCGAGGAGTTGAACAAGACGCTGGCCGGGATTCGTCTCGTTCGGGCCACGGCCGGGGCCGACCCGGATAGCCCGACCGGCATCGCGCTTCTCGACAAGGCGACGGAGGACTCGACCCGCCAGCGCATGATTGCCGAGCAGAACTTTCGGCGCGAGGCGGCGGAGGATCGGGCTGACGCGAAGCTCAGACGGTATTACGGCCAGCTCGGCTACCAGACTGCGCGCTCAACATCCAGGCTCGCCATGCTCGGAGCGACACTCGGCTCTGTCGGCAACTTCCTGAGCCTTGGCAGCTCAGGGTATGGAGGCGGCGGGAGCGGCCTTGGAGACGCGACAAAGCTTGGGACGCTATATTGACCCACCGCCTTTTTCCCGCAGCGCATCGGCGCGCTGCCGGATGATCTCGGCGGCTCGGTCAGCCGCGCTCCGCCAGTCCCGCACAGCGTTGAGCGCCAGCGCGGCGGTGTAGACCGCGGCGGCTCCGATCCGGGCCCGGTATCGCCACATCAGGGCAATGGCCCCGGCGACGATAGCAAGGTCGACAGCGGCGGCCACGACCGGCTCCCAGTCGAACCCGGCCGGCTCCAATGGGCGACCCATAGGTTCGGTCACAAGCGTTCTGGTGTATGCCAGATCGTCAGCCT
Source organism: Blastochloris tepida (assembly GCF_003966715.1). Taxonomy (NCBI): domain Bacteria; kingdom Pseudomonadati; phylum Pseudomonadota; class Alphaproteobacteria; order Hyphomicrobiales; family Blastochloridaceae; genus Blastochloris; species Blastochloris tepida. Next base: position 1,423,634 of record NZ_AP018907.1, on the reverse strand, counting down.
CAGAGATGAAAGGCATCCCGGCCCCTTTCGGTGGTGCGTTGCCGCCCGCGGCATCTGCTCACATCGTCGGCTGCATGGTCAAGCTTCCCGAAATCCCGCAGCGCGACGTCCTCTCCACACAAGCCCCCATGCGGGGCGTGCCGGACGTCGTCGCCCCATTCAAGATGCTGTCCCTCAACCTCGACCAGCTCGGCGAGGGCCTGATGGACGCGGCCGTTGGCTATGCCGAGACGGCCGGCGCAAGGGCGGTCCAGATCGGCGAGGACGGCACGCCGCGCGCCGATGGCGCCCCGCCCTTCACCGGCCCGGCCGGCGTCGCCTACAACCGGGCGGCCAAGATGGGCCTCCTTGCCGCCCTGGACGGCAAGGCGCGGGCCGATCTGGCCCAGATGCGGCAGGAACACATAGACGACCCGGCCGGCTTTCAGGCGGCGGCGAAGGCCTACAGCGACAAGCTCCTTGAGAGCCAGGACCCCGTCTTCAGGGCGCCCGCGCAGCAGATCCTCGGCGGGCTCGTGACCGGGCACTTCACCGGCCTGATGAACGAGAAGTTCACGCGGGACACCCACCTCAGCAAGCAGCGCCTGGACGCGCAGCGCGCCCTCCTGGAGGATCAGGCGGAGAGTCTGGCGGCGACCGGCGGCGCCGGCTCCCCGGAATACCAGAAGACGCTCGCCGACCTCGAACAGGTCAACAGGGACTTGGTCGCCAACCCGTTGTTCGGCGAAACGGACGAGGCTGTCGCGGCCCGCAATGCCCAGCTCTCCGGCCGGCTCGGCGGCGCGACGGTCGTTGCGCAGACGCGGAGCGTCCTCAAAGAGAAGGGCTGGGCCGAGGCCGAGAAAATCCCCGAGCAGCTTCTGACGGACCAGTCGCTCGGCTTGGATGCGAAGGAGCGCCATCGCTTCTACACGCTGGCCCGCGGCGTACTGAATGAGCACAAGGCGGAAGCCTTGGTCGAGCGCCAGGGCATCCGCGACGAGTTCGATGCCGTGAAGGGTCTGTTCCTCAAGGACGGCGAGGACATCTCGGATGATCGGCTGCGAGACCTCACCACCCGGGCGATGAAGAACGGCGACGCCAGGACGCACACCGCCCTGATTGCGCTGGCGCCCGTCGTCCAGTCGATGCGCGATTACCGCAACCTGCCGCTCGCCGAGCGCGCCGAGATGACGCGTCGCCTGATCGGCACCCTCACCGGCACGTCGGGCGACATCCCGGCCGGCGGCGCCGCCGCGCGCATCGCCGCGGTCACGGCGGCCGGCGGCGGGAACGCACCCTTCGCGCTCGCTGTGGCCGAGCGGGAGAGCGGCTTCAAGCCGAACGAAGGCGGCACCGGCACGATTCGCGGGGCCTTTCAGTTCACCAGGGAGCTGCGGACCAAGTACGGCATCACCGAGGCGTCCAGCCTGGACGATCAGACGCGAGCCTGGAACCGCTACGCCGCAGACATCGGCCAAGACCTCGCCGGCCGCATCGGCCGCCAGCCGTCGCTCCCCGAGGTCTATCTGGCCCACCACTTCGGTCCGGCCGGCGCCGCGAGCATGATCGGCCTGGACGCCGCCGGCCAGGGCGGAACGCCGGTCGAGGCGTGGGTGCGCGCGACGTTCGGCAACCTCGCCGACAAGGTGCTCTCCGGCAACCCGCACGTCCGCAACGCCGGCACGGTCGGCAACCTCGTCCAGTCGGTGAAGGCCGATATGGAGCGGCGCATCGCCAAATTCGGCGGCGACCCGGCCGGCGGCCTGTCCGGCCCGGCTCCGACCGGCGACGCTGCGCCGGCGATTGCCGGCGGCGATATGGCGTCCAAGCTCCTCCTGGAGGCGCAACGCGCCAACCTCAAGGGCGCCATCAAGGCCAGCCTGCCGGACATCATCGCCACCATGACGAAGGGCGGCGGCGGCATGACGCAGTCCGACGTCGCGACCTATGCCAACGTGCTCGGCGCGGTCGGCACTGAGGACGAGAAGCGACGGTTCCTGGACGCTGCGTCCAAGTATCAGGTCGAGATCGATATGAGTCCGGCGGCGCCCGGCCCGGATGGTCAGGGCCAGGTCTTTTCGGGAGAGGCCGGCCGGCAGCGCTACATCGACGCGCTGAAGGAGCAATTCAAGAACGGCGGCGGCGAGCTGCTGGCGACAATGGTCGAGCACGCCCAGACGCACGCTCGCCAGATGAATGAACAGCTCAAGACCGACATCATCGGCTTCGGCCAGTCGATGTTCTGGTTGGGCGATGACCGGGCGCTGGCGGAGCGCGCCACGCGGCCTCTCGACTTTTCGAGCGTGAGCACCCTGCGGGGCCAGCTCGCCGACCGGGCGGCGTTCGCCGCGAAGGTTGCGCAGAGCCAGGGCGTCCCGGTTCGCTCGCCCCTATTTCGGCCCGGCGAGGGCGATATGCTGCTGTCGGCGATGCGCTCGGGCAACCCCGGCGCCGTCACCGCCACCATGTCGGCGCTGGCGGGTTTGGACGATCAGTCGTTCTGGGCGACGGTCGGGTCCAAGGAGTTCAAGGAAGCCGCGGCCAGCTTCGTCAATCAACGCAGCGGTCCTCTGTTCCTCGCCGGCATGTCGGCGCTCGACCAGATGTTTCAGCGCAACCCTGACACCTTCCGGCAGGTGTTCGCCGAGGATGTCGAGAAGAAGCTGGCGTCGTGGCGCTCCGGGCTGGTCTATGAGACGCCGGAGAACCTTCAGAAGCGGGTCCAAGAGCAGCCGATCCTCAGCCAAGCCGCGATGAAAGACCGGGACGAGGCGGCTGAGGCGGCCATCAAGGCGACGTTCGGAAAATCCAACCTGACGCAGCAGATCGCCGACCAAGCCCTTCGCGCGGTGGACGACCGCGGCATTCTGACGGGCGGGTCGTTCCTCCTCCCGGCGCTTCGGAGCGCCCCTGATGCTCCGACCACCTACGGCGGCCAGAATTTCCAGCTTGAGGCCGAATACCGCGACCTGTTCAAGGAGCAGTTCGGCGTCCTCGGTGACGCATCGGCCGCCAAGAAGGCGGCGGACCAGCTCATCGGCCGGGCCTGGGGCGTTTCGTCCGCGACCGGCGGGCGCGTCATCATGAAGTTCCCGCCTGAGAAATACTTCCCGGCGGTGGATGGAAAGACGGATTGGATCGCAGAACAGCTCCGCCGCGACCTCGGCGAGCGCGGCGTGCCGGAGCCGCCCGCCGGCACGCCCGAGCATGAGGCGTGGCTGGCCGAGGAGGAGAAGGCCCGCGCCAAGCGTCGAGAGGTGGCAGACCACATCCGCGCCAAGAACCGCCTCACCCTTGACCCCGCGCAGGAGCGCGTTGTTCCTCGCGACGAGCCGAATGTCAGCGTCGCGTCGCTCATCCCCGCCCCCGGTATGGACGCGCGTGTCGGAGAGTGGCAGCGCGCCCTTGCCGCCACCGGCAACAACTACCGGGAGGCGCTGAAGCTCGCCCGGCCGCCGTCCTACTTGGTCGTCAGGAAGGACGCCTCCGGCCGACCAGAGCTTGTCACCGACGCCAACGGCGCGCCGATGCGCTGGTCGCCGGACATCTCCGCCGCGCTCGATATGGCCGACGCCAGCATCGCCAAGGAGCGCGACTTCAAGCGTCGCTTCGATGCGACGACCACCAGTCTCGATGCGGCCGGGAGGCCGCTTCCAATCTTGAGGCCGTGATGCCGTTCACACCCGACAGCGAGGATGCTGCATACACCCGGACCCTCATGTCCTATCCGATGGGCGAGCGCCCCCAGGAGCCGGCCAGCCCTTCGGCCGGGGAGGTGCTTGGCGCCGCGTTCCGTGAGGCATCCCCGGTTGGAGCCGGCCTCGCGTGGCTAGCGAGCATCCAGCGGCCGGCGGCGGAGCCTGACTATCGTGTGGAGGATGACCCCAGCGTCTCCGGAACGCGAATTCTGCTGGGCCACACCGATGAGTTCGCCGGCTCGCGCTCCCGCACCGAGACGCAGCAGATCAAGTCGCGGATCGAGGCGGAGGAGCGCGACAAGCGGACGCTCGCCGCCGCCGGCATTCCGGGCGTCATCGCGGGCCTTGGCATGGGCCTTGTCGATCCGACGCTCATCCTGCCCGGAGGCGCTATCTACCGCTCGGTGAAGATGCGCGAGGCGCTGATGCGCTCGGCGGCCAGCGGCGCTGCGGCCGGGGCCGTCCAAAGTGTCGCCAACGAGGCGCTGATGCAGGCGTTTCAGGTGACGCGGACGCCGGAGGACGCGCTGCTGAACGTCTCTGCCGGCACGATCCTCGGCGGCGTCCTCGGGGCCGGGGCGTCCGCACTGCTGTCGCGCGTGGAGCGGGACGCCATCGCGTCCAAGCTGGAGGCTGACCTCGCCCCGATGCGCGGCGAGGCGGCTGGCGACCATTTTGGTGGCGTCAACAAAATGGTGGAGCCTGGAGCCTCGGCCGCCACCGGGCTCGCGCAGCCTGCCGGCGCGGCGGCGACGGAAGCCCGCGACCTCGTCACGACGCCGACCGTCCTGAGCAAAATCCCCGGCGCCGGATCGGCGGTCGAAGACACCGCGCGCGCGGTCGGCGGGAAGCTCGGCCCCGTCCAAAGGCTGGTGACATCCGATCTGGCCGAGTCGCGCCGCCTGCTGGCCGACCTCGCCGAGGTCCCCTACGAGTTCACCCAGAATTGGGAGGGGCGCCCGACGTCGAACGGCGTGCCGGTGTCGGCCGAGGTCGATCTGGCCCGCAAGCAGATCACGGTCGCTGCCATGGACGCGCTCGATGCAGCGTGGAAGGAGTACCGCGGCGGCGATGTGGGCATCCTGGCGCGCGAGCGCGCGGCTCTCGGCCGTATGATGGGCTCCGGCGATGAGCGGATGACCTTCCGCGAGTTCGCGGAGGCCGTCTCTGACGCCGGCCGCAACGGCGACCAGCACGAAATCCCCCAGGTCGCCAAGGCCGCGGTCGACGTGCGGCGCCTCGTCTTTGAGCCCTGGAAGAAGCGCGCGGCGGCGGCCGGCATCTTCAAGGACGAGGACATCAACGTCGAGACCGCGCTCTCCTATTGGCCGCGCGTGTGGAACAGGGAGGCCATCGAGGCCAACGGGCCGCGTCTGGTGGAGATCATCACCGATTGGCTTGGTGGCGAGCACGCGCGCCAGCGGGACATTCAGGGCCGAATCATCGGCCTGGACGGGCAGCGCCAGCAGACCGAGGCGGCGACCAAGAAGCTGCGCGGCCGGCTCGCCACGCTGGAAAAGCGCGAACAGGAGATGTTCGGCCGCGTCCAAGAGATGCTTGTGCGCGAGCGGCAGGAGGGGCGCCGGAGCAACCTCCTTGACGAGCGCGCGGCCTCGCTCGCCGAGATGGATAGCGAGCTTTCGGAGTTCATCACCGCCATGAAGGCGGAGGTGGCTCCCGGATCGCCGCAGCGGGAATTGCTCGATCAGCTTGAGGCCGACTACAAGGCGCTCTCCAAGGAGGCCAAGGCCGAACAGGTCACGGAATCCAAGCTGGAGAAGGCGGAGAAGGCGGAGCTTGACGCCTTCGTTTCCGGCGCCTCGATGAAGATGGCCGCGGAAATCCTGGCCGGGAAGCGCCGGCCGTTCCGCGAGAAGAAGTTCCTCGCCTACATCGCCCGCGAGGGCGGCGTCTACGACCCCGGCGAGGACGTCCTGAGCATCCTCGGCGGGCGCAACAAGGCGCCGGGCCTCATCAACTCGAAGGGGCGCGGCCTCGACGAATGGGGCGAAAAGCTCGGGCTCGAAGTCTTGCAGGTCGGCCGGCCGCTGGAGCCGAACGAGGTCTTGGACCTGATCGACGCCGCCGCCCGCGGACAGGACCCGGAGGAGTGGGTGGCGCTCCAGCGCTCGGGCCGCAACCGGGTGGCCGCCGAGGCGCAGGACGCCGCAGACATCATCGGCGAGGCCATGTCGCATGAGGGTTTCCAGCCGGAGAGCGTGAAGGACGTCGCCCTGTTCCTCCGCGGCGACACGTCCAGACCCGAACTGGCGTCCACTCTGGACGACCTGGACCGCGAGCTGGCGCGGATGGAGGAGGCCGGCGCGGCGACCTCGGCCGCGGCCCGCTTGGACTTCCTCGGCGACGACCTCGTCTTCACGCGGGAACAGATCGCCCGGACCCGAGAGCTGATCCGCCACGCCCGCAAGGAGCGCGAGCGCGCCGCCGGCCGGGCGAAGCTGACGGCGGTCCAACGCCGGGAGCTTGCCGTCTCTGAGCGCGCGACCGCCGGCCGCTGGAAGGCGCTGCAAGATCGGCACGAGAGCATGACGCAGATGCGCGAACTGCTCGAAGACGCCGTGCGGCTCAATCAGCAGCAGGAGGAGCGCGTCTGGAAGGAGATTGAGAAGCACCTGACGGAATGGCGCGGCACCTCGGCGGCGGAGGCAATCTCCGCCATCAAGGCCCGCGACAAGGCTGCGGCCGCCCGTGGCCGAGCGCCAGACGCCCCTCGCCTTCGCAGCGCGGACAGCACCATCATGACGGCCGTCAAGCGCATCATGGGCGCCGAGAAGGACATGTCGCGCGAGGAGCTGCGCTCGCTCGCCGAGGAGATCAAGGACCACATCGTCGGCGGGCCGGAGGGGCGCCTGTCCTACGACCACGCCTCGACGTTCGCCGAACAGGTCAAGAGCCGGGCCGGCATGGTCGCCGCTGAGCCGCGCATCGGCCTCGCGCGGCGCGCCTTCGCCATCCCTGACGAGCTGGTGAAGGACTTCCTGGAGAATGACGCCGAGCTGATCGTCAAGAACTTCCTGGCTGGTGTCGTCCCCGACGTCGTGCTGACCGAGCGCTTCGGCGACATGATGCTGACCGACCGGATCAAGTCGCTCAGGGACGAGGCCAACGCGGCCCAACGCAACGCGAAGGATGAGGCCGGACGCAAGGCCATCGCCAAGCGAGCCCAGGCGGACGAGGGCGACATCGTCGCGCTCCGCGACCGCATCCGCAACACGGCCGGCTGGACCGACAAGGGGTGGGTCCGCAGCGCGGCGCGCGTGGTCGCCGCGGTGAAGAATTACAACGTCCTGACCAGCCTCGGCGGCGCCGGCCTGTCGTCCGTCGCGGACATGGCCGGCCCGGTCTTCCGCTGGGGCGTCGGCAAGGTTCTCGGCGACGCCCTTTGGCCGTGGCTGGGTTCTGTCGGCCGGTCGGCGGCGATCAAGGAGCAGCGCCGGCAGTTCCGGGCCATGGGCATCTGCGTCGAGTCCATGCTCGCGTCCAGGTCCGGCGCCTTGGACGAGGTATCGGCGGTCTACCGGCCGCAGAGCCGCGTCGAGCGGGCGCTTCAGGCCGGCGCCGAGAAGATGCAGCTCGCGAACCTGCAAGCCTATTGGACCGACTTCGCAAAGCAGATGGCCGCCAGCGTCTCCAGCTCGGAAATCCTGCGGGCCTGCCGGGCCGTGGCGGAGGGCAAGGCGACCGCCCGCCAGATCGCCGACCTCAATGCGTCCAACATCGACACGCAGTTCATGGCGAAGCGCATCTGGGACCAGTGGTCCGGCCCGGGCGGCGGAACCATCGAGGACGGCGTCATCCTACCCAACACCGAGAAGTGGGCCGACCCCGCCGCGCGGCTGCACTTCGAGGCGGCCGTCAAGCGGGAGGTGGACATCGCCGTCGTCACGCCGGGCATGGAAAAGCCGCTCTGGATGACCGACCCCGTCCTCGGCGTGTTCGGGCAGTTCAAGGCGTTCACCGCGGCGGCAACCGAGCGCATCCTGGTCGCAAACCTCCAGCGCGCGGACGCCGCCACACTGTCCGGACTCGTCGCGTCGGTGACGCTCGGCATGCTGTCGGCCGCGCTCTATGCCGGCACGTCGGGAAGACCGCTGCCGGAGCGCCCGCAGGACTGGATCAAGGAGGGCATCCAGCGCGGCGGCCTCCTCGGGTGGCTCGATGAGGCGAACACCTTCGCGTCGAAGATGTCGCGCGGCAGCATGGACGTCTATCGGCTGATCGGCGCCGACCGTCCAACCTCGCGCCTCGCGTCTCTGAGCGCCATGGAACAGCTCATGGGGCCGTCCTACACCGCCGCCGGCCATGCCGTCGCCCTGGGTGGCGGCCTCACCAGCGAGATGGGCCGCAAGCTCGGCCTGTCCGATGGCGAGGGCATGACGGCCGGCGACCTCGCCCGGGGCCGCAAGCTCGTCCCGCTGCAAAACCTCTGGTTCGCCCGGCGCGGGTTCAACGCTGTGGAGGAAGGCGTCAGCGGCGCGCTCGGGCTGCAATGATCGCCCGGTGCGTTGCGGCGCGACCTTGTCGAGGGGACCAATACCCTCGACACCACGGGGGCTGCGATGGCCGTTCTGCGCTATGAGTTCATGAAGTCGGGCGGCGCCAAGATGCGCTTTGGTGGCGACACGGCGCTGACGGCCGGCGTCTTTGGAGCCGGGACGGTTCCGACCTCGGCGAGCCAACTCGCCGAGGGCTCGCGAATCCAGGTTCCGGTCCCGACCGATGGCGGCTCCGATGACACCATCGGCGCCCTCAAGGCGCTCGGCGGGCCGCTCTATGTGAAATGGGCGCCCTCCGCCGCCGACGCCGCGTTCGCTGGGGCCGGAGCCACCGACCAGGACAAGGCGCGCTCTGACCCCACGAACACGAAGCACCTTTCGGCCGGCGAGTTCTGGCCGATTGCCGTTCCGCCTGGGTGGTGGATCAACGTCGTGGACGCCCCGTCGAGCGACGCCTGATGCTCAACGCGCTGTCCAAGCTCAATTGCCTGTCGCGCCTGTCCGTCCAAAGCGGACGGGCGCGCTGGTATCGCCCCGACGATGTGTTGCGCATCCTGCCCGGCACCAACCGCGCCATGGTGCGGCTCGCCTCCGGTGCCGTCGTCGAAGGCACGATCGAGACGCTGATCGCGCTCGGGTATCTCACCTATGCCCGCACCGGCTCGGGGTGGGCCATCGACAAGGCTGGCGTGTGGCGCGAGTTCACCAGCAACGCACCGCGCATCACCGATGCCGGCATGACGATCGAGCCGGCGGCGACGAACCTCGTAACCAACAGCTCGGCTCAAGGGGCCGTTCTTGGCGTCCTGGGAGCCGGCGGCGCCCTGCCAACGGGATGGTTCACCTCCGGTGGCACCGGCCTCACCAAGGAGGTGGTCGGGATCGGTGTCGAGGACGGCATCCCCTATATCGACGTCCGCTTCTGGGGCACCAATGCCGACAATTACGCCACCGTCGTGCCGTCGAACCTGTCGGGTATGGTCACCGGGACGTCCTATGCGTCCTCGATCTTCGTCACCTTGGTGGGGGGCTCCACGTCGTCCCTCACGAGCCGGACGCTGAAGACGCGATACAACCTCTCATCCGGCTCGACGGACATAAACCAGAACCTCACCTTCGCACCTGGGCGGCTGGTGGACAACCGCCAGTCTGGTGTCGCGGTGACCGCGGGCACTCTCACCGGTACGGGCCAGCTCATCCTCGTCTTCAACAACGCCCCTGGCGCCACCATCGACCTCACGATCCGTGTCGGCTGCCCGCAGGTTGAAGCAGGTCTTGTCGCTTCTTCGCCAATCATGACTGCCGGAAGCGCCGCCGCCCGCGCCGCTGATGACTTCCGGTGTCCGACCTCGTGGCTTCTTTTCCCCGAGAATGGGACCCTGGTAGTCGAGCATGTGCCCGGCTTGTCGCTCGACACCACCTACCCTTCGGACGCCTATCTTTTCGGTATCGACTCTCTAGGCACTACCCGGCTGGAGCTACGCCAGCGGGCCACTACAGCTAAAGGGCCGCGAGCTGTCGCAGCCAACGGCGACGGTAATTACTCGGTCCTCAGCCCGGCTACCGGAGTGGACGCGGGTGTCGCATGCCGCGTTGTGGCCACCTACCACCGCAGCAACACAAGCGACAACCGGCTACACGTCAACGGCGCCGCTGCTCTGGTCCATAACAGGACAGCCACCCCTGACCTCCAGGCGGTGATCGGGCTGGGGCAGCGGGAGGATGGCGGCTTTGTGATGACGGGGGTCGTGCGCGAGTGGGGCATTCGGTCCGCCGTGCTCACGAGCGCAGACGGGACCACGGAGAGCGCGAGGTATGCAGCATGAGCGAGTTCGACACCCTGCTACGGTTCGACAGCATGGATGCTCTGCTGCTGGAACATCCATGCCAAGATGAGCCGCGACCGCCGGCTTGGCGCGTCGGGGGCCGCACAGTGCTGGCGCCGGTCTCGATCACCCCGCCGGTGGTCGCCGTGGACGAGGAGACCGGGGCGCCGACCTACGCCTATGACGCCGCCGAGGCGATCCTCCCCGGCGTCTACGCCGTGGCCACCACCACCGGCATCGACGAGGAGCTGTGGGAGAGCCCCGCCGCCATCGCCATGCGCGATCGCGACACCGGCGCGGTGATCCGCCAGCGCACCACCAACGCCGTCGATCTGCCGATGTGCATCAGCCCGGTGTGGGCCGGTATGCCGGCCGAGTTCGTGCTGCCGGCGGCACCTTGAGCGGTGCGTTGCGGGACGCCGCCCTGAGGGCACCCTGCGATCATGACAGCACCGCCGATCCCGACTATCCCCGACGCCCCGCGCGAGTCGAATTACAACGTTGCAGCGGCGAATTATGTCGATGTCGGGTTCGCGCTCTTTGGCGCCGATGACATCGAGGTCTGGGTTAACGGCGCCATTGTGCCGAGCGGTTGGACGCTCGGGACCACGACCGGCGCCGACATCACGTTCCCGACCGAGGCCGGAAGAGTGTTCTTCGATGACCCTGTGACCGGCACCGTGTCTGTCGTCGGCGCGCGCCGGCCGCGCGGTCAGGTCGCTTTCTCGGAGGGCACATCGACAGCCCGTGCGCGGCAGTTCGCCTACGCCCTTCACGAGGCAACTCTGCGTGAGTTCTACGACCTCCTGGGCCGCTTTGTGCGCGCGGCCCCCGGCGTCGAGGGGCAGGTGCTCCCGGCGGCAGAGGAAGGGCTGCTTCTTGGTTGGCACTCTGGGAAGCTCGTCAACCTGAATGTCGCGGGCCGGGGAGCGCTCGCCATCTCGCCGTTCTGCGAAGCGCTGGTCGTATCGCTCAACGCTCCAGATTTTCGGTCTGTTATCGACGCGCTCTCGTCCACAGAAATCGCCGATGCCCTGGCTCTGAAGTCCAATAACGGCCACATCCACACTGCCGCCGACATCACCGATTTCGCCACGGCGGCGCGCGCCTACGGCGTGCCGATCGGCACGACGATCGAGACGGTCGGCTCGGCGGCGCCCTCCGGCTTTCTCAAGAAGAACGGCGCCCTCGTCAGCCGCGTCACCTATGCCGCGCTGTGGACCTTCGCGCAGGCGTCGAGCCGGGTGGTCAGCGATGCGGCCTGGCTGGCCGGCGATTACGGAGCGTTCTCGTCCGGCGACGGCGCCACCACGTTCCGCCTTCCGGACGATCGAGGCCTGTTCGGCCGCGGCTGGGATGACGGCCGTGGCATCGACGCAGGCCGGGCGCTCCTGAGCTATCAGGAAGATGATTTCAAATCTCACACGCACGGCGGCGTCCCCAACCAGACCTCCTTGGGCGTGAACGTGGACGGCAACGGCTACAACGTGCGCCGGACCGCGGACATCACCACCAGCGCCACCGGCGGCTCGGAAACGCGGCCGAAGAACGTCGCCCTCCTGCGCTGCATCAAATATTGAGGCCACGCCGATGCGTATCTGGCACATCGATCCCAACACGCTGGAGCTGCTCGGCACCGGCGTGGCCGATCCCGACCCCGAATGCCCGGGCCAGTACCTGATCCCGGCATTCGCCGTTGCGAGCGAGCCGCCGCCGCCCGAGCCCGGCCACGCCCGCCGTTGGGCTCTCGGCTCCTGGGTTCATGTGCCCGATCATCGTGGCGAGACGTGGTGGCGGTCACGCGGCGAGCCCGTTGTCATCGGGCACCTCGGCGACCCGGCGGAGGCTGGCCTGACGCCGAACGAGCCGCCTGCCCCGCCGCCGACGCTCGAAGATCGCCGGTCGGCGCTCATTGCTGCCGTCAACGCCAAGGCCGACAGCTTGCTCGCGCTCGGCGCTCCGGTCGCGTTTGGCGACAGGACGCTTCACGTCAGGCTGGATGATGGATCGCGCTCCGATCTATCGGCCATGGGGGCAACCGCAATCGCTGTTGCGGCTGGAGTGGCCTCTTGGCCTGAGAGCTACGCGCTTGGCTGGATCACCATCGAAAACGTCCGGGTGCCGATGCCGACCTTGACCGATGGGCTCGCGCTCGCGGCCTCGGCCGGAGACTGGTACGCGCGGATCGTCCAGCGCCGGAGGAGCTTGAAGGACGAGCTCGCTGCGGCGCCGGATGAGGTCGCCCTGTCTGAAATCGATATTGATGAGGGGTGGCCCGCCGAGCAGGCCACACCCTGACCAGTGCGCTGCCGGCGCCAGTCCCTTCGCCTACGGTCCCGCTGAGGAATGTGAGACCAACCGCGCGGGGCTTTGATATGGCCGCATTTACTGACGCCTACCGAGCGGAAGCCGAAGGGCTTCTCGCCTCGATGCTGATTACCGATGCCGCGCGAATTGACCGCGCGGCCAAGCGCATCCTCAAGATCAAGCCGCTCCTCCTTGAGACCTCGGCCAAGACCGGCATCCCCTGGTATTGGATCGGCGCCATCCTGGAGCGCGAGTCCGCCTGCAACACGAAGCGCCACGTCCACAACGGCGATCCCCTGTCCAACCGGACCGTCAATGTGCCGGCGGGCCGCCTGCCGGCGCCGGCCAAGCCGCCGTTCAAGTTCTCGGACAGCGCGTTCGATGCGCTGTGCGTGCTGAAGGGGCTGCACAAGGTCGGCGATTGGACGCACGCCCGCATGGCCTATGAGGCCGAGCGCTACAACGGCTTCGGCTATCGGCGCATGGGGCGCCGCTCGCCCTATCTGTGGGCCGGCACCAGCCACCAGCAGATCGGCAAGTATGTCGCCGATGGCAAGTTCGACCCTGGCGTGACCGACCGGCAACCCGGCGTCATGCCGATCATCGCGCGGGTGCTCGAGCTTGATTCGGGGAGCCAGCTCCCCTCCCCGGCCATCCCGTCCAAGGCCGACCTTGAGGTCGAGGCGGACCACCAGAAGGAGCGCGCCGAGGCGGCCGCTGGCGGCGCCGTCGTTCTCAGTGCTGGCGGCGGTGGCGCTGGCAGCGCGGAGGCCATCCGGCCGGCCGCGCCGAGCGACGCCGTGGCGGCCGTCGATTGGACGTCCGTCGCCCTGTGGTTCGGCGCCATCGGCCTGCTTTGCCTCGCCGTGTGGCTCCTGTGGCGCGTCGGGGTGCTCGTCAAGGCGGAGGTGACGCTCCGCCGGGCCGCCGCGGAGCTTGACGCCTGGGCGGACAAGCGGGCCGCGCTCCCCGGCCCGGCTCACGGCCACGACTGGACGCAAACGGCCCAATAAGGGAGGCGGAAGTGGATTGGACGGACCTCGCTGGACCCCTCGCCAAAGTCGGCGGCTCGCTGCTCGGCGGGCTCGTCGGCGGGCCTGCCGGCGCCGCCATCGGCGAGCGAATCGGTGGCGCCCTCGGTGGCGCCCTCGGCGTGCCGGCCACGCCTGAGGCTATCGGCGCCGCCATCGACGAGAACCCGAACGCTGCGGCCCAGGCCGTCCAGCACATCGAACAGCAGTATGGGCCTGAGCTGATCGCCTACGCCCATGCCCAGATCGCGTTCGCGACGCAGCTCGCGCGCGACGAGAAGACCGAGGGCTGGACCGGCTACGGCTGGCGCCGGCTCGCCGGCTGGTCCGTGCCCGTGCTCGGCATCTGGCAGCTCCTGATCGGACCGATCATCAACGCCGTGACGGGCGAGACGGTGACGACCGACTTCTCGGCCTTCGTGGCCTATGCCGGCATCGTGACCACCTTCCTGATGGGCGGCCACACCCTGAAGTCTATCCTCGGAAAGTGAGGCCACCATGATGGACCCTGAGCCCTGCCCGACGCCCCACCGCGCGTGCCCATTCGACGGCGAGGCCCGCGACCGCATCACCATTTTGGAGGTAGAGGCGAAGCACTCTCGCGCGGCCATGACGCAGATGGCGGCCGACACGAGGGCGATGAGGGTCGATCTCGATAAGATGGTTGGGAAGTTTGATGCCGCCCTCTCGAAAATCCATGGCGGCTGGTGGGTGCTCGTCCAGATCACGACGGCCGCCATGGCGATTGGCGGCTGCATTGCCTGGATGCTCCCGAAGCTGGCTCACGCCATCTCGTGATCGCGCCCAGAATACATTAACCTCCCGCGAGAGAAATCTCGCGGGAGGAATGTCGCTTAGTTATTTCAATGGCTTACCCTAGACTTTTAATCTTGGGGTCCTGGGTTCGAGTCCCAGCGGGCTCACCATTTCACGGCCGCCACAGCGAGGCTCCCGAGCGAGGCGCCGCGCCGGTGGCGGCGCGTAGCGCGGATAGCCCCCGCCGCTGCTTCCATCGACGCCGGGCCGCAACGTCACCGAGATGTCTTTCGGCCATCATCCGCCCGTTATGTTCGGGCGCTCAAACACGCCGGTCCGTGATACGGCTTCCGGCTGATCCAGCCGGAACACCGTATTCCGATCGCCGGAAATCCCGTTATCGAGTCTCTCTTGAGGACCTGGGATTTTCGACGAGACCGTTTCCGGCATCCCGACGGGATCAACCGGAAACCGGATGACGAAGGTCGACCGGAAGAAGACCGTGCGGGCGGCACGCGGCCGCCCGGGACGAACGCCCGGCGCCCGATGGTGAGGCGGCCGGCCCCGCGCGCGGACTTCATCGTCGCCGCGCCTCGAGAAGAAGATTTGGACGCAAGGCGGTCTCATGATGCACGTTGCAATCTGCAATAACATGGTGACGCCCTACACGAACAGGCTGTTCAATTGCGTTGTTCGGACCTCGGACCTGCGCATCTCCGTCCTGTCCTGCACCGAGCGCGAACAGGACAGGAACTGGACGGGCACCTATGCCTCGGACTACCAGCACATCGTGCTGCGCGGCTTTTCGCACGCGCTGAAGGACCGGCGGATCGCCCACCTCAATCCCGGCATCTGGCGCGCGCTCTCCCGCCTGTCGCCCGATGTCGTCGCCATCAACGGCCTCTACCCCACCATGCTGATCGCCGCGCTGTGGAGCGTCGTCCACCGCAGGCCGCTGGTGTTCATGACCGATGGCTGGCGCCACATCATGCCCATGAGCCCGTTTCATCGCGCCGTCCGCCCGCTGGTGTTCGGCAGGTCGGCGGCCTTCATCTGTTCGAGCGAGAAGGGCCGGCAGTATTTCCTGGAAGAGGGCATCGCGCCGCCGCGCATCTTCGTCGCCCACATCATCCCGTCCTGGCCCGCCCCGGCCGAGGTGCCGGGGTTCGACGAACGGCCCCATCATCTGTTGTGGTGCGCCCGTATCGACGACCCGCGCAAGAATGCGCCGTTCTTCTTCGATGTCGCGCTCGCCCTGAAGCGCCGCATCCCCGATCTGCGGCTGCACATCGTCGCCGACAGCAACACCCCGCCGCACGCGGCGCTGCAGGCGCTGTCGAATGCCGGGCTGCAATTCGACTACACCCCCTTCATCCCGCCGGAGCGGATCGCCACCGCCTTCCTGTCCGCGCGCATGCTGGCCCTGCCCTCGTCGAGCGAGGCCTGGGGCCTCGTCTGCAACGAGGCGATGCAGTGCGGCACGCCCTGCATCGTGTCGCCCTTCACCGGGGCGGCCGGCGATCTGGTGGTCGATGGCGCCTCGGGCTTCGTTCGCGGCTTCGATGTCGAGGCGTGGGCCGCCACCATCGCCGCCACCGTCATCGACCGGCCGCGGTGGGAAGCGCTGTCGCGCGCCGCAATCGCCGCCGCCGGCCGCTACAGCTTGGAAGAGTCGGCCAGCGCGTATATCAAAGGACTGTCGTTCCCGATGTCGTTACTTCCCGCTGCAAGACGTTCGATCGCTACCGAAGGTTCTGCGGATGCATCCTGCAATGGCAAGGGCAATACGGCACGGAATTGACCATCCTGCTCGACGCTGGATCGGCAGCGCCGATCGGCACGCAACCAACGGACACCGGACGACAGCTCTCGACGATGCGGCTTTGCCGCTGGCGCGAAACGTTTGATGCCGCTGCCGGCTGATCCCCTCGGGACACCGGAAACACGTTCGCCGAAAATCCTTGTTCGATAACGGGATTTTCAGCGACTGAGCGACAAGACTCCGGCCCAAGGGCCGGATCGCGCATGGGATGCTCGAAAGGACGCGGAGATGAACGACCGGAACTACGCGCGTCCCCTCGAATATGTCTTTGCCTTTATCACGCTGTTCATGATGTCCGGCGTCCTATACGGCGCATTCGGCCTGAGCACGGAATCGAGCGCCAGCATCGGCCAGTCATCCTCCTACAAGATGGTGTGGGCGACCCTCTATTTCCTGGTGGGGTGGATGATCGCGCTGCGTTTCCGGCTGGTTCTGCCGGTATTCGCCTTCAATTTTCCGGTGACGCTGTTCGCGCTGGCCTACCTGCTGTCCGAGATCGTCAATGGAGATGACCACGGCGACCTCGTGCGCCTGTTGTCGCTGTACTTCACGTTTGCATTCTGCGCCTGGCTGTCGGTGGTATTTTCGCTCGAAAAGATCGTCCGGCTGCTCGTCTACGTCATGTTTGCCGTCATCCCGGTTCATGTCGTCAATCTGATCCTGTTCGGGACGAAATACGGATCCGACGACGTCATCCAGCGACAGACGCTGCTCGGCTTCGACTCCCTGTCCGGGCTGTTCGGCCACAAGAATCTGGCCGGCCTCGCCTTTGCTGTCGGTGTCGCGCTGTTTCTCACGCTGCTGCTCGACCGCAGCCAGCGCTACAGCCGCAAGCTCCTGTTTGCCGGCCTCGTCTCGAGTGGGCTCTGCCTGCTGATGACCGGTGCGGCCCTGGCCATCATCGTGGTGATGGTCATTTTCAGCGTCATGATCTGGGTGTCGTCGCTGAACACGCGCCGAGCCTTCTGGGTCAACGCCGCCGCCCTGGTGGCGCTCTGCGGCGCCCTTGTCGTCGCCTACGATCCGGATTGGGCGCTCGGCCTGCTCGGCCGGTCGTCCGACCTCACCGGGCGGACGGTGCTGTGGAGCTGGTGGTCGGAGTCCTTCCTGGAGAAGCCCTGGATCGGCTACGGCTACACGGGCTTCTTCGTCCCCGGCGGTGCGGTGAAGATTCTCGCCGCCCGGCTGTCGCTCGAAGGCGGCATCGCCAATTTCCACAATTCCCTGCTCGACATCGGCATCCAGACCGGGGTCATCGGCCTGTCGCTGTTTTGCTTGATTACGGCGCAGGGACTGTGGCGGGGCACCATCGTCGCCATCCGGTCGCACCACGCGCTGACCACCTTCCCGGTCGCCGTCCTGGTCGGCCTTTGCGTGCATGCGTTCGGCGAAAGCGACATTCCGTTGCACAACGGGTTCTCGACCGTGATCTTCTTCACGTTGTTCTTCAAGATCTCGGCGCTCTACCGCAGCCTGGAGCGCAGGCCCGGCCGATTCCGGCTGAAGGCCGGCCCGCCGCTGGTCAAGCCGCTGGCGGTAAGGCCCGCTTTTCCCGGCGGCGAGGACCGGGGCCAGGACAAGCCCGCCAACCTGCCGGTGGTGAGCTAGATGGCCCTGCGCACCGGTCTCATCATCGCCACCAAGGGCCGGCCGGAGGTCCTGGGCCGGCTGTTGGCTCATCTCGGCGCCCAGTCGGTGCCCCCGGCGCGCATCGTCGTCTCCGCCACCGGCCCCGAGGACATCGCTGCGGCCGACGCCGCCACCCGCTCCATCGCCGGTGCGCCGGTGGACATCATGTTCGGCAGCGCCGGCCTCACCGCCCAGCGCAACCGGGCGCTGGTGGCGATCCGCGACGATGTCGACATCGTCACCTTCCTCGACGACGACTTCATCCCCTCGCGCTTCTGGATCGAGCGCCTGCAGCAGGTGATGGCCGCCCGCCCCGACATCGTCAGCGCCAGCGGCCTCGTGCTGGCGGACGGCGCCGGCTTCGGCGGCATCGACTGGGCGGAGGGTCTGGCGCTGGTCGAGGCCCGCGACCGCGCGGCGCTGCCCTCAAGCTTGGCCGGCAGCACGGTGCGCTCAGGCATCGGCCCCTATGGCTGCAACATGGTGTTCCGCGCCGCGGCGATCCGGAACATGCTGTTCGACGAGCGCCTCGTGCTCTATGGCTGGCTGGAGGACCTCGACTTCTCCTTCCGCACCGCCGGCGCCGGGTGGAACAGCCGGGTCAGATGGCACAGCATGATCTGGACCGACTATCTCTGGGGCGTCCACCTCGGCACCCGGACGGGGCGCGTGCCGGGCGTGCGGTTCGGCTATTCGCAGGTGGCGAACTCCTGGTACCTGATGCGCAAGGGCGTGCTGCCGCCCTACTACGCCGCGCGCAACATCCTGCGCTGCTGCATCGGCAATGCGGTGGGCCATCTGCGCGGCGGCGACCCCTGGCGCGACCGGCGCGGCCTGCTCGCCGGCAATCTCCTCGCCGTCAAGGACGTCGTGCTCGGCCGCGGCCGGCCGGAGCGGGCCGCCGAACTGTGACGCAAGAGGCCCCGCTGCACCCGTCGAGCCGGCTCGCCGCCATCCGCGACTTCGTCGCCCATTGGCGCGGGCGGATCAGCTTCGCCATCCTGGACCAGGGATTTTCGAGCACGGCGAACTTCCTGTTCGTGGTCCTGCTCGCCAACATCCTGCCCATCGAGAGCTTCGGCTTCTTCAGCGTGGTGTGGACGATCTCGCTTCTGGCCGAGGTCGTCACCACCTCGCTGGTCGCCGATCCGCTGGTCGAGCTTCTGGGCCGGCGGCAGGGAGCCTCGCCGCAGGCGGCGGCCGCGGCCACCGAATCGCTGCGGGCCTCGGCGCTCTGGGTCTATCTGGCGCTTGCCGGCGCCGTCAGCGTGGCGATCGCCGCCTTCGGTCTGGTGGCGCTCACCTGGTCGGCGGAATTCGGCAGCCTGCTTCTGTGTCTGGCCATCGTCTCGCCGATCCAGCGGGTGCACGCGCTGATCCGCCGGCTCTGCTACCTGGCGGACCGGCAGGCGGTTGCCGCCCTCGCGGGCGGCTCTTTCGCCGCCACGCTGTTCGTGCTTTCGGCGGTGCTCGCCCTGACGCACCTGCTCACATCGCTCACCGCCCTGCTGGCGCTGGCCGCGGCCAGCATGGTGGTGGTGGGCATCGGCATCGCCCACGGGATCATTCCCGCACGCCGGGTCTCGCGCGCCGATCTCATCGCCGATGCGCAGGCCATGCTGCGCAGCGGCCGCTGGATGCTGCCCGCCAACATCGTGCACTGGTTTTCCGGCCAGGGCGTCATCCCGATGGTGGCGGCCGTTGCCGGGCCGGCGGCCGGCGGCGTGGTTCGCGCCCTCATCAACATCTATTCGCCGGTCTATCAGGCCAACGGCGCCATCATCGTGGCGTTCTCGCACAAGTTCCTGCAGGCGGTCGCCCGGTCCGACCTCGCCCAGTTGCGCCGTCTCGGATTCCTCAGCGTCACTCCCCTCGTCATCTTGGCGGCCGGCTACTGCGCCGTCCTGCTCACGTGGCCGGCCGAGGTGCTCGGCCTGATCTACGGCAAGCCGGAGATCGTCGCGGCCGCGCCGCTGGTCTGGCCGCTGGCCATCGGCGTGCTGATCGATGCGGCGAGCCAGGGAACCGGCGTCGGCCTGCTCGCGCTGGGGCGGACGCGGACGATCTTCACCATCCGGCTGGTGAGCCTCGCCGTCTTCGTGGCGTCCGGCCTCGTCCTGGCGCCGCTGTTCGGCACCGCCGGCGTGCTGTGGGCGATCGTCGCCTCCATCGCCACGGTGGCGGCGCTGTCGAGCGTCGCCCTGCTGCGGGCGACGCAGCCGGCGGCCGGCGCGGTGGCCGAGAGGCTGTCTCACACCTCGTGATAGCTGATGAGCTCGGCGCCGCCGGCCAGCGTTTCGCGCCAGTCGGAGGCGAGAAGGCGCGTCTCCGCCGCGAACATCTCGCCGCCGGGATGGCACATCAGTTCGAGCGTGCCCTGCCAGGACAGGCCGGCCCGGGTCCGTTCATTCTGCGCGCGCTCGTGAAACGTCCGGAAGGCGGTGAAGGCATCGGCGGTGCGGGTGCGGTAGATCGTCCGCAGCGCCAGGTTCCAGGCGGCGGTGCCGGCGGCGAACCCCGGCCGGACATGCTCGCCCGCCGCGAACAGGTTTCGCGCCAGCCGCACCCTGCGGATGCCGAAGCGCCGCTGCACCCGCTTGAGCACCAGGAACAGGCTGGGATGGGTGTGCAGATGATGGTGCGAGTCGAGGTGCGACACCGGCACGCCGAGCGCGAGCGCGCGCTCGACCTGCGCGCACCATTCCGCGAACACCGCCTGCCGGGCGCGGCGGGGAAGATGCCGCCGGCCCCGCGCCCATTCCGTATGCAGGCTGCCGGTGCCGTCGCACAGCACGGCGAGGCCGGCGTCGCGGCAGAGCGGCGGAAAGTCGGTGGCGTTGAGATGGACGCCGAACGACCGGCCGGGGAAGCGCGCGATCTCGCGGACCGCCGCCTCCACCGCCGGCGCGTTCATCATCAGGCTGGCCGAGGTGACGTGGCCGCTCGCCATCAGCGCGAAGATGGCGGCATTGACCGCATCCGAATGGCCGAGATCATCGGCATTGACGATCAGGCGCCGCATGCTGCGACCTCGTCCAGCGCGCGGCTGTCCAGCCCGATGATGCCGTCATCGTCGAGGTCGGCCTGGGCGAGATCGAGCGACAGCAGGCGCCGGTCGGCCTCCGCTGTTTCGGTGGCGAACCGCATGTCCTCGAACACCTTGGTCAGCGGCGTGTTGCGGGCGGTGACGCGCAGGTCGGCATTCAGCTTCGCATGGCCGCGCGCCCTGGCGCGGCGGGCGGCCCAGCCGAGCACGCAGTGCTCCACCCGCTTCTGAGCGACCCGGCAGGACATCACAAAATCGCGCAGCGTCGGCGTGCCGTCCCAGCCGGCGATGCTGGCGAAGCCGACGAGGCCGTAGCTGCCGAAGCGGTCCGCACAGTCGATGGCGAAGCACAGCACGGCCGGATCGGCCAACAGCTCGGCGAAGGCCTGCGGCTCATAGCGCCGGCCGGAGAGATTGAGCTGGTTGGTGCGGTCGATCAGCTCCAGGCAACGGGCGATCTCCTGCGGGGTGGATGGCGTGAAGATGCGCACCGTGATCCCGCACGAGCGCAGGAACCCGGCATAATCGCCGGAGAACACTTCGAGCGCGCGCTCGCGCTCGACCTCGGTGAGATAGGACAGCCGCCGCTGCCGGCTGGCCGACGTCACCGGCACGTCGAATTCCGGCCGCTCCAGCAGGGCGTCGAGCGGCACTTCCGGATAGGTGCGCACCATCGGCAGGGCGCTGGCCACCTCCTGGCGCTCGAACGGCTGGTCGTCGATCAGCGCGAAGGTGTCGAGGCCGATATTGAGGCGCGTCGCGATCTGGCGGAGATTGGCGCTCTTCTGTCCCCAATTGATGGCGGGATGGAGGAAGTGGTCCGCGAGCCCGGCATCGCGCAGAACCGCCATCGCCTCGTCGTGATTGTTCTTGCTGACGATGGTCTGGATGATGCCGCGCTCATCGAGCCGGTGCACCAGCGCCACCGCCTCGGGCCGGATGGTCAGGCCCGCCGCGCCGTCCTCGACCAGCACGCCGCGCCACACTGTGTTGTCGAGATCCCAGGCGACGCATTTCACCTTGGCGGCGGGAACGCTCTTCGAGGGCGCGGCCTCGGGCAGGCGTGCGCCCGCGCGCAGCGCGACGAAATCGAGCCAGGTGAAGATCAGCCGGGCCTCGGCGTCGCCATCCGGATGAACCGTCAGCCGATAGGGCCCGTCGCCGCCGGGATCGGCCGGCAGCGTGATCGGTATGGCGGCGAAGTTGGCGCCGGGAGAAAGATCGATGCCGTGGCGCATCACCGCGGCGGCGCCCGCGAACATCGTCACGCTGAGCCGCACCACCGTCTCGCCGGGATTGAAGCACTCGATCACGAAGGCATCGTAGTCGCGGCACGGCTGGCCCAACCGGCGGAACGCCTGTGCCCGCAGCCTGTCGAGAACGTCGTTGGCGATGCTGCGCGAGGGATCGACCAGCCGGCCGAGCGGACGCGCGGCCGCGGCGAGCCGCGCCGCCGCGCCATCGATGCGGTCGAGACCGGCCTGGGCGGGCAGCGAAACGCGGCGGCCGGTGATCTCGGCCTCCAGCTTGCCCCAGCGGCGGAAGCGGATATCAGCGCCGAACCCGAGCGGGCCGCCCGCCGCCGGAACGCGGACGATGCCATGGGCGAAGCGCGCACACCGGTTGTCGGCCCGCGCGACATAGAGCCGGCAACTCGAATAGCACAGCGGCACCGCGCATTCGACGCAGTGCTCCTGCCAATGGAGCAGCATCACGCCCGCCACATCGGCGGGGTCGAGCCGCGTCGCCGGCAGGGTTGCCGGCGCCTCATCATGCCGCCAGCGCGCGTGCTGGGACCAATCGACCTGATACATGCTTCGTCCCGGGGCGCAGTCGCATCCTGGCGTGCGGCGGCATCCGATGCGGCTTCCGGCCGGTCAGGCCTTCGAGCCGTGTTCCGATCGCCGAAAATCCCGCAGGGATCATCCGCAATCCGGTCTTAGTGAACACCTGTATCATTCCGGTGACCCGGAAACCGCGGCGGCGGACGCATTTGCGCGACTGGACTTGCACAACCGCCCGTGCGCTCATGAAATAGGTGCGCGGGCCACCATTCGCGATGGTCCGGCCCGAACCACGGCGGCGGAGTCCAGCGAATGCCGGAATCCAGCGACACCCTGCCCTCGCCTGCGGCGGACCTGCTGCGCTTCGCAGCGGGCAGGACCTTCGCCACCGTGCTGGCCGATCCGCCCTGGCAGTTCGTCAACCGCACCGGCAAGGTCGCGCCCGAGCACCGCCGGCTGTCGCGCTACGGCACGCTGTCGCTGGCCGAGATCATGGCGCTGCCGGTGGCGCCGATCGTCCGGCCCACCGCCCACCTCTATCTGTGGGTGCCCAACGCGCTCTTGCCGGAGGGGCTGGCGGTGATGTCCGCCTGGGGCTTCGCCTACAAGTCCAACATCGTCTGGCACAAGCTGCGCCGGGACGGCGGCAGCGACGGCCGCGGCGTCGGCTTCTATTTCCGAAACGTCACCGAGTTGCTGCTGTTCGGCGTCCGCGGCCGCCATGCCCGCACGCTCGACCCCGGCCGCACCCAGGTCAACTATATCGGCACCCGCAAGCGCGAGCATTCCCGCAAGCCCGACGAGCAGTACGAGCTGATCGAATCCTGCTCGCCGGGGCCGCATCTCGAACTGTTCGGCCGCGGCACGCGGGCGGCCTGGGCGACCTGGGGCAACGAGGCCGACGCCTCCTACGCGCCGAGCTGGACGACCTACCGCCACAACTCGGCAACCGACCGGGATACCGCCCTCCGCTAAGGGCATCGCCAGGCGACCTTCCGCAACGCCAATTGTGCCGGCCGACACGCAAGTGTCGCCGTAGCGACACACAAGTGTGCAAGCCATTCGCACAAGCCAGGATGGCAGGAGGCGCCGATGTCGCCGGTGGTTCAGAAGACCCTTGCCGATCTGCGCGACCGCGGCGGGCTGCACAGCGACGACATCGCCGAAATCCTGTCGGTCGCCCCGGCGACGGTCGCCCGCTGGATGCGCGGCGAGGCCGCCCCCGATCTCGGCACCCGTACCTCGATCGGCCAATTGCATTACATCGTCGAGCGGCTGGCCACCACCCGCTCGGCCGATGAGGTTTCCGCGTGGCTTCACGCCGCCCTGTCCGGCCTCACCGGCGCCACCGCCATCGACCTGATGCGTTCAGGCCGGATCGCCGACGTGCTGGCGGAGGTCGAGCGCCTGCACCCGGACGGCCCCGCCCGCGGCGGCGCGTGATCCGGTTTCCGGCCGATCCGGAAACCGCAGGAACTCGTCCTCAGCGGCAGTTCGACAGGCTGATCGCGTCGGGCTTTTCGCCGAACCGGCACGGCCGGTCCGGCCGCCGGTCCAACGGGTCGCGATTGTGCGTCGGCGCCTGCTGCCACGACTGCGGCTTGGACCATTGATTGCCGTAGAGCTGCGAGTCGGACGGCCGCTGCGGCACCCCGCCATTATTGGTCCGCTGCGTGACCTGCGCCGACGCCGGCAGCGTCAGAACCAACGACAGGAGCAGCACCGAAGCCGCCCTGCCGGTTCGCACCTTCCCGCTCATTGCCGTTTCCCTCCGCATGGAGCCCGTCTCAACCGGAAACCGCCTCACCCCTCGGCCGGCCGGCGGAAACCGGTGGCCAGCACGTAGAGTTCGGCCGAATCGGCGCGGCTTGCCGGCGGCTTGACGTGGACCACCTTGGCGAAGTCGCGCTTGAGGTTGGCCAGCAGCGTCTTCTCGGTGCCGCCCTGCAGCACCTTGGCGAGGAACGCCCCGCCCGGCGCCAGCACCTCGCGGGCGAACTCGGCGGCCAGTTCCACCAGCGCGACGATGCGCAGATGGTCGGTGGCCTTGTGGCCGGTGGCGTTGGCCGCCATGTCCGACAGCACGATGTCGGCCGGCCCGCCGAGCGTGGCCTTCAGCCGCTCGGGCGCGGTGGGATCGAGAAAGTCCATCATCTCGAAATCGACGCCGGCCACCGGCGCCATGTCCAGCAGGTCGATCGCCACCACCCGGCCCTGCCCGGAGGCCGCCCCGACGCGCTGCGCCGCCACCTGGCTCCAGCCGCCGGGTGCGGCGCCGAGATCGACCACCCGCTGGCCGCGCTTGAGAAACCGGTACTTGTCGTCGATCTCGACCAGCTTGAAGGCGGCGCGCGAGCGGTAGCCCTCGCGCTTGGCGCGGGCGACATAGGGGTCGTTGAGCTGGCGGTTCAGCCACTGCTGCTGCGAGGTGGTGCGGCCGCGCGCCGTCTTCAGCCGCACCGCGAGCGGGCGGTCGCCATCGCTGCGTTTGCCGCTCATGCCGCGCCCGTCCCGCTCATGCCGCCCTCGTGTCCTTGCCGCTCGTGCGGCCGGCGTCGGCGCCACACCGCATCGGCGCGCATCAATTCCACCAGAATGCCCTCGCGCAAGCCGCGATCGGCCACCCGCAGCCGCTCGGCCGGGAAGGCGCGGCGGATGGCTTCGAGAATGGCGCAGCCGGCCAGCACCAGATCGGCGCGGTCGGTGCCGATGCAGGCATTGGCGGCGCGCTCGGACCAGCTCATCGTCAGCAGCATCTCGGTGACGCGGGCGATGTCGGATTCGGCGAGCCACACGCCATCGACCATGCGGCGGTCGTAGCGCGGCAGGCCGAGATGCACGCCGGCAATGGTGGTCACCGTGCCGGAGGTGCCGAGCAGATGGCGGGCCGGGGTGCGCCGCACCTCCTCGGCGCCGGGGAAGGTGCGCAGCAGGTCGGCGACCTCGGCCACCATCGCCTCGAACACCGCGCGGTCGACCTGATGGCCGCCATGGCGCTCGGCCAGCGTCACCACCCCCACCGGCAGCGACGCCCAGGCGCGGATGTCGGCGCGCGGCGGCCCGGCCTCGGCGCTGGTCGGCGGCCCGAGCCAGACGATCTCCGACGAGCCGCCGCCGATGTCGAACAGCAGCGCCCCGTCCACCCGCGTGTCGACCAGCGTGGTACAGCCGCCGGCGGCGAGCCGCGCCTCGGTCTCGCGGTTGATGATCTCCAGCGCCAGGCCGGTCTTGTCGCGAACGCGGTCGATGAAGTCGCCGGCATTGCCGGCGGCGCGGCAGGCCTCGGTGGCGATCAGCCGCATGCGGTGGACGCCATAGGCCTTCAGCCGGTCGCGGCACACCGCCAGCGCGTCGATGGCCCGCACCATCGCCGCCTCGCTGAGCCGGCCCGAGGCCGACAGCCCCTCGCCGAGCCGGACGATGCGCGAGAACGCGCCGACCACGCGGAATCCGTCATGGGTCGGCCGGGCGATCAGCAGCCGGCAGTTGTTGGTGCCGAGATCGAGCGCGGCATAGGCCGGCCGCACCTGGGCGATGCCGCCCGGCCGGCGGAACCAGTGTCGTCCCTCCGGCCGCCCCTCGGGACACTCGCCACCGCGTCCCCCTGGCGCGTGTATCGCCGGGGCCATCTCCTCCGACATGCCGACCCTTTCCGGTGCCCGGATCGCCACGGGGGCGCTCGACGGGACGGCCGATCCATCCATTTCGCGGGTACTGTAGCAACGGCACGCCGCCCCCCGCAACGGATGTCTCCCGGCATGGGCCGGCGAATGCGCCAAATGTTGCAGAAGCATCAAGGCGCGGGGCGGCTGCGGCACGGGAGCGTCAAGCGCAGCTTTACGGATTTCCCCACAGGGCCGGCAGGCCCATCTCAGGGGTGGCAGTGGCTCCCCCACCGGAAATCTGCCCGCAGTCGAAAACTGCCAGCCTTCAACGGAGGCAAGCGATGTTGGATGGTATTCGGACGAAACTTCGCGACCCGCGCTTTCTCGGCGGTGCCGGGCTGGTGGTCGGCGGCGCGGTGCTGGGCGCGACGCTGCTGATCGGCTTCGACGCGGTGGTGGAGGCCTCGAACCGGCAGGAATTCTGCGTCTCCTGTCACGAGATGAAGCAGGCGGTCTGGCCCGAGTATCAGACCACCGTGCACTTCGCCAACGCCTCCGGCGTGCAGGCAACCTGCGCCGACTGCCACGTGCCGCGCGCCTGGCCGGCCAAGTTCGTGCACAAGATCGGCTCGATCAACGAGATCTATCACTGGGCGCTCGGCACCATCGACACGCCGGAGAAGTTCGAGACTCACCGCGCGGCGCTGGCCGCCAAGGTGTGGGCGGAGATGAAGGCCAATGATTCCGCCGAGTGCCGGCACTGCCACAATGTGGCGGCGATGGACCGCGCGCGCCAGCACACCGCGGCGCGCGACGTCCACCCGGCGGCGCTGGCGGCAGGCATGACCTGCATCGACTGCCACAAGGGTATCGCCCACAAGCTGCCCGAGGCGCCCAAGCCCTTAGCGGTGAGCACGGCGCCGGTGGCGACCGCGCCGGGTACGGCGGCACCCGCCCAGATGCAGGCTCAGGCCCAGTTGCCGGCGCCGACGCCCGGGACCACCCAGGCGCCGATGAAGGCCACCCACCCGCCGGTGACCGATCCGGCCTCGTGCATCGCCTGCCACAAGGGCGTCACCGACCAGCCGGTGCGGCCCGGCCAGTCGCCGGACCCGACCAAGAAGCACCCCATCGCCATCCGCGAGGGCGTGAACTGCATGCTGTGCCACACCGCGCCCGGCAAGATGCCCGGGCAGTGAGGCGTCGGAAGGGCCACCTCATCTTGAACACGGTCCCGGGTCTCGGCTTTGCCTCGCCCGGGACGACGGCTGGGCCTTGTCATCCCGGCCAAGCAGCGAAGCTGCGCGAGCCGGGATCGTCATCCGGAAGAAGGCCCCTTCCGGAAAACGGTCCCGGGTCTCACTTCGTTCGCCGGGGACGACGACAGGCCCCCGTTCACGCCGCCCTGGCCACCGTGCCGGCGGCGGAAAGGCCGCGCTCGATATCGGCGAGGATGTCGTCGATGTGCTCGAGGCCGATCGACAGCCGCACATAGCCGTCCGACACGCCGGTGGCCGCCTGGTCCTCGGGCGACAGCTGCGAGTGCGTGGTAGTCGCCGGATGGATGGCGAGGCTGCGCGCATCGCCGATATTGGCGACGTGGTAGAACAGCTGCAGCGCATCGATGAAGCGCCGCCCGGCCTCGCGCCCGCCCGCCAGCTCGAAGCCGACGAGGCCGCCATAGCCGCCCTTGAGATACTTGTCGGCGCGCTGGCGCTCAATGCCGGACTGCTGGCTGGGGTGGATCACCTTCACCACTTCCGGCCGCTTGGCGAGCCAGTTGGCCACGGCGAGCGCGTTCTGCGAATGGCGCTCGACCCGCAGCGTCAGCGTCTCGATGCCCTGCAGCGTCAGGAAGGCGTTGAACGGCGACAGCGCCGCGCCGAGGTCACGCAACAGCGTGGTGCGGGCCTTGATGATGTAGGCGATCGGCCCGAGCGGCTTCACCGCCTCCGTCCAGATCGCGCCATGATAGCTCGGGTCCGGGGTGTTCAGCGCCGGCTGGCGCTCCGGGAACTTCGCCCAGTCGAAATTGCCGCCGTCGACGATCAGCCCGCCGATCGAGGTGCCGTGGCCGCCGAGATATTTGGTCGAGGAATAGACCACCACCGCCGCGCCGTGATCGAGCGGCCGCGCCAGGATGGGTGCCGCGGTGTTGTCGACGATCAGCGGGATGCCGTATTCGCGGCCGATGTCGGCCACCTCGGCGATCGGGAACACGCGCAGCTTCGGGTTCGGCAGCGTCTCGGCATAATAGGCGCGGGTTCTGGCGTCGGTGGCGCGGCGGAAGTTCTCGGGATCGGAGGGATCGACGAAACGCACCTCGATGCCCTGGTCCTTCAGCGTGTTGGCGAACAGGTTCCAGGTGCCGCCATAGAGATCGGTGGAGGAGACGACATTGTCGCCGGCCTTCGCCAGATTTTGCAGCGCGAAGGCCGAGGCTGCCTGACCCGAGGCGACGGCCAGCGCCGCCACCCCGCCCTCCAGCGCCGCGACGCGCTTCTCCAGCACATCGTTGGTGGGGTTCATGATGCGCGTATAGATGTTGCCGAGCTCGGCCAGCGCGAACAGGTTGGCGGCGTGCTCGGTGTCGCGGAACTGGTAGGAGGTGGTCTGATAGATCGGCACCGCCACCGAGCCGGTGGCGGGATCGGCACGCCAGCCGGCGTGCAGCGACAGCGTTTCGGGATGCGTGCTCTGGGTCATGACGGTCTCGCAGATAACGGTCTGTTGGGTCGGTCGTTGAGATTGGCGCCGTGCGAACGGCCCCACCGTGCCGACGCTCTCACGCGTCGGCGATGTGGGGCCGTTGCTCGGGGGCCGTTCGTCTCACGCCGCGCGCGGCAGGCGGCGATTGCGCAGCAGCGCCTGGGCGGCGCGCTGGGCGGCGCGCGGCGTGCGGAAGCGCTGCTGCTCGAGTGCGTTCACGGCGTGGGTCGAGGCATAGAAGCGGAAATCATTGTCGTCCTCGCCGTCGCGGACGACGATGCCGACGGTCGCGCCGTCGACCTCGACGACGAACGCATGCGGCAGCGCAGCGTGATGGGCGGCCTCGCGAGCGTCGGCGCGGTCGGGGGTCGTGTGAACAGTCGGGGTCGTATGAACGGTCATCAGTCGTCTCCTGCCGCCTCGAAGGGCGGCCCGTGTCCGGTCGAAACTGAGGGGATCGAGCGTCGGGGCGTCTAGAGCGCGATGGCGCGACACGCCGCCATGGCCGGTACGCAACAGCCGGCAAGGCGGGCGACGCGATGTTGCGGCGCCGAAGACGAGGAGGACTGGAAGAACTTGGATTTCGAAAACTCTGAAGGAAGGAAGCGCATTGTGGCCGTTTCCATGTGTCGAAGGAGCCCACGAACCGCTTCGTGGCGCTTTAGCTCTTTTTGACGCGGCGCAAGCTGCTCCATCAAATCCCGCGGCAGACTGACAAATCATCATCAGGCTGCGTGGAAAAAGTGCGGCCTCGGCCGTGCAAAAGCAAGGCGATTGCCTTTGTCATTTTGTCGCGGCTAAGGGAAAGGCGTCGTCTTTGCCGCTGCCGGCGGAGATGAATTTTCTCCGGCCTTGCGAAGCGGTGCGCGCAGGACGGCAAGGGCGTACACCCGGACGCAGGCTGCCGCCGGGCGCGAAAGGATGAGGACGATGGCTGAGCGCGGTGCATTCTTCGGCATGACGGACGAGCGCGGCGTGCTGCGAACCTCGATCGCCGCGACGCTGGTCATCTCGCTGCTCGGCATCGTCTTCGGCCTCGCCTCGGGCTCGTTCTCCATCGTCTTCGACGGCGTCTATTCGCTGTTCGATGCGTCGATGAGCGGTCTGTCGCTCATCGTCGCGAGCCTCATCACCCGCCACGCCACCTCGAACCGCCTGCCCGCCATCCTGCGCGACCGCTTCACCATGGGCTTCTGGCATCTGGAGCCGATGGTGCTGGCGTTCGACGGCATGCTGCTCAGCGGCATCGCCATCTACGCCTTCATCAACGCGATCGGCAGCCTGCTGGAGGGCGGGCGCGCGCTCGAATTCGATCTGGCGATCGTCTATGCCGCCGTCACCGTCGTCGCCTGCGCGGCGATGGCCGCCATCCAGGTGCGCGCCAACCGCCGCATCCGCTCCGATTTCGTGACGCTCGACATCAAGGGCTGGGTCATGTCGGCGGGCATCACCGCCGCGCTGCTCGTCGCCTTCTGCCTGGGCTACGCCGTCGAGGGCACGCCGTGGCAGGGCATCTCGCCCTATATCGACCCGGCGGTGCTGGCGGTGATCTCGCTGGTCATCGCGCCCTTGCCGATCTCCACCGTGCGGCAGGCGCTCTCCGACATGTTCCTGGTCACGCCGGCCGACCTCAAGCAGCACGTCGACGAGGTGGCGCAGGCGGCCGTCCGCCAGCACGGTTTTTCCGCCTATTACGCCTATGTCGCCAAGGTCGGCCGCTCGCGGGTGATCGAGCTCTATTTCATCGTGCCGCCGGACATGCCGGCCCGCACCATCGCCGCATGGGACGGCCTGCGCGACGAGATCGGCACGGCGATCGGCGGCGAGGGGCCGGATCGCTGGCTGACCATCGTCTTCACCGGCGACCGGGAATGGGCGGAGTGAGACAGTTACCGGCCGAGAGAGCCGCAGAACCGTCGGATACCCCAATTGGGTGATGCGGGAAGAGCGGCCGCCAGCCTACCTTGAGGAATGGTCGAATGAGAGCCTGAGGCGCCATCGCGGGGTGCGCGCCTCCCCCCAAGGATGAATTCGGCCGGCCAAACGGTTTCCGCCTGATCGGGCCGGACAACCGAATTCCGACCGCCGAAAACCGTCAGCACGCTCCGCTCGTGTTCGCGATCGGCTGACGTACACAATCCAGGGAGGGAGTTCGAAAGTGTCGGAAGAGGAACAGGACAGCCACCCGTCGGCCGATCCCCTGAGCGCGATGTCGATTGTGCAGATCATCGCGTATGTGGAGGAGGAAGCGCGCCGCATCAGCGGCATCGCCGGATTCTGCCTCGCCATGGCCCGCCTCGAGCTTGAGCAGCATCACGCGCGCATTCAGGTCATCGAGACACGGACGAACGTGAATTGAGGCGTTTCCCGAAGACGTCGGCGCCGCGATCAAACGCCCTGCGCGTCGGGCGGAAGGGCCTTGCCCGCGAGCAGGGCCACGAGCTCGCCCTGGCGCCGGGTGCCGGTCTTGGCGAACACGGATTTCAGCTGGGTGCGCGTGGTTTCCGGCGACAGGCCGACCGTCCGGGCATAGTCGGTCACCGACTGGCCCTCGATCACCGCCCGCGCCACGCGCGCCTCGGCCGGCGTGAGGTCGAACAGCCCGCTCAGCAGACCCTCGGACAGGGCCTGCGGCGCCGACAGCGGCGTTGCCGCCAGCAAGGCGACGGCGCCGGTGAAGAGATCATGGGCGGTGCGGCGAACCGGCAGCACATGGGCGATCAAGGCGGGGTGGTCGTCCACGGCCGGCACCGGAAACGACATCACGCCCTCCACCGGTCCGCGGACCGCGACGCGCTGCAGCGCCTCCTGCAGCAGGGCGTTCGCCGCCGGATCGGCGAGCGCCAGATGGCCGAAGGCGCGCGGCACGAACTGGGCCGGCAACTGGTCGAGCAGCGGATTGCTGGCAAGCACCCGCCCGTCATGTCCGAACGCCGCGCCGGGCAGGCCGAGGCCGTTCAGCGTGGCGGTCATGGCGCGGGCGCGCTCGAGGCCGAGGCGTGCCGCGATCAGTGCGGCACGGGCGAGGTGCGGGCGCACGTCATCGAGCCGCGCCACCGCCTCGCGTTCGATCGGCGGCCGGCCATCGGCGCGCTGGATGTCGAACACCAGCAGGTCGCCGGTCGGAACGGTGATCATGGTGCCGACCGAGAACCAGAAGCCGTGCGGCCGCGAGAGTTCGACATAGATCGGCTCGTTCTCCAGTTCCTGCAGGTTGAACAGGTCGCTGTCGCACACGAAGCCGGGATGGCGCAGGCCGGCGAGCCGCCCCGGCTTGGGGTTGCGAGTGGCCCAGCCGTCGCGGGCATAGGCCGTCATCGGCGCCACGAGGTTCTCGGAGGCCACCCACCGGAAGTCCGGCCGGTGCGGGTTGGCGACCAGCATGCCGCCCTTGCAGCCGGAGTATTCGGCAATCCGCCTCAGCACGTCCGGCCAATGCTCGGGGACGACGCTCGCTTCGTAGATCGTCTCGACAAGAACATCCGCTTCGAACACGGCCTCTTCCCCCGGAGCACCCTCGGCAAAACCGAAAACCGGTTTTGCGACAGAGAGCGCGACAACTCAAGCGAGCAGCGGCCGTCTCCGCCGACGCGGGAACCGTCTCAACAGAAAGTGCCCGGGCAGACGCCACCCAACGGCTCCCGGCAGCGAGGCGCTTTCATCGCCGGCGGGTCGGGTTGCCGGTGGCAAGCCGAGAGGGCTTCCGGCCAATTTCTGGTTTCGGGCTTCGCCGCGCGCCCCTCGAAGAAGCCCCCCACCCCCGACCCCTCCCCACCGCTCGCGAAGCTCGCGGGGGGAGGGGAGAAAAAGGCGCGTCTTCTCCCCTCCCCCCATGAACGCAGTGAATGGTGGGGAGGGGTCGGGGGTGGGGGGTGCGCAGAATACCCCGACGCCCGTCGTCCAGAGCATTCTCCGCAAAACCGGGCACCGGTTTTGCGAAAGAGAATTCGACAAACCAAAGACTTAGAGCGTCCGATCTGATGCAGTCAGATCGGACGCTCCAAACAGAAAGTGCCCGGGCAGACCCCACCCGAACGCTCCCGGCGGCGAGGCGCCTTCATCCCAGGCGGGTCGGGTTGCCGGTGGCAAATATTTGATTTCGGATGAGAAAATCAGCGAGAGACCGCGGCCCGACGCGTCAGCGTCTGGGGCGGCTGGTCTGAAGCGGGAGAAACCGGCGGCTGGAATCAAAGGAGGCCGGCCGGGTGTCGCACGCAAGGAGGCCTCTCGCGCACGGCCCGGCCGGCCAGACCCCACGGACCCAGGAGATGCGGCGGACCTGAGCATTCCGTAGGGTTATCGCTGGAGAGCTGCAGGCATTCGCCACGTCCGGGTGGCCTGCGAAGACTCTCGTCGTTGGGGAAACTACCCCAACGCGTGCGGGAATCAATGGCAATACGCCGCGCTGGCGCAGCGCGTCGGAAACTACGTAAAAGTTTAAGGTTACGCCTGCGCCCTCAGGCTGCATCCGCCTCGACGCGGTTCCGCCCGCCGCGCTTGGCCCGGTAGAGCGCCTCGTCCGCCCGTTTCAGGATGGCGTCGGCCCCGTCCGACGACCCCTGCCGGGCCGCGATTCCGATCGAGATCGTCACGTCGAGATGGCGGGTGCCCTTGTGGATGGCAAAGGGCTCGGCGGCGATCTGGCGGCGGATGCGCTCGGCCACCGCCTCGGCGGCGGCGAGGTCGGTTTCCGGCATCACCACCACGAATTCCTCGCCGCCATAGCGGCAGGCCAGATCGATGCCGCGGATGCAGCGCTTGAGCCTGAGCGCGAACTCGCGCAGCACGTCGTCGCCGGCGTCGTGGCCCCAGGTGTCGTTGACGCTCTTGAAGTGGTCGATATCGATCAGCAGCAGCGACACCGGCTTGCCGCGGGCGGTGGCCTGCTCGATCACCGCCCCGAGGTGGCTGCCGAGATAGTGGCGATTGTGCAGGCCGGTCAGCGCATCGCTGATGGCAAGCTCCAGCGAATGCTGGACATTGTCCCGCAAGCGACTGGCATAGCGGCGCTTTCGCACCTGGGTGCGCACCCGCGCCAGCAGCTCCTGGCGATCGATCGGCCGCACCAGATAGTCGTTCACCCCAAGGTCGAGCCCGCGCAGCAGCCGCTCATTGTCCTCGGCCTCGACCAGCAGCAGCAACGGCACGTGGCGGGTGCGGTCGAGCGACCTGAGCTGGCTGCACAGCCTGAGCCCGTCCACGCCGTCGAGTCCCAGGCTCACCATCACCAGATCGAAACCGCCCTCGGCGGCGCGGAACAGCGCCCGCTGGGCGTCGGATTCGATCTCGACCGACTGCTCATGGCCCAACGCGGCGGCGATGCGCCGGGCCGCGTCGGGGCGATCCTCCACCACCAGCACCCGCCCGCCGACGCCGCTCTCGATCACCGCCTCGGCCAGCGGATCGGCAAAAGACGCGGCAAAAGGATCGGAGAGGGAGCCGGCCAAGGACCCCGCAAGACCGATGTCGCGGGTCGAGACCGCGCGAATCCGCAATTCGTCCAGCGCCATCTTCAGCCGCACCAGCGAGCGCACCCGCGTCAAGAGCGCGATGTCCTCGACCGGCTTGGTGAGGAAGTCGTCGGCCCCGGCTTCGAGCCCCCGCACCCGGTCGGCGGCGCCGCTGAGCGCGGTGATCATGATCACCGGAATATGATGGGTGAGCGGGTTCGACTTGAGGCGGCGGCAGACTTCGAACCCGTCCATGCCGGGCATCATCACGTCGAGCAGCACGATGTCGCACTGGGCGCGGGCGCAGATTTCCAGCGCCTCGGGTCCGCTTTCGGCGGTCAGCACGTCGAAATAGTCGGCGTTGAGCCGCGCTTCCAGCAGCTTCACGTTCGTCGCAACATCGTCGACGACCAGAACCCGCGCCGTCATGGAAAGCCTCAGGCCTCCCCGACGAAATGGCGGACCGTCTCGATGAACTTGGCGATCGAGATCGGCTTGGACAGATAGGCCTCGCAGCCGCCGTTGCGGATGCGCTCCTCGTCGCCCTTCATGGCGAAGGCGGTGACCGCGACCACCGGGATCGACTTGAGCTTGGGGTCGTCCTTGATCCATTTTGTGACATCGAGCCCGGAGACCTCGGGCAGTTGGATGTCCATCAGGATCAGGTCGGGCATGTGCTGACGGGCGAGATCGACCGCGTCGATCCCCTTGCGCGTCATCAGGGTGGCATAGCCGTGCGCTTCCAGCAGGTCGTGGAAGAGCTTCATATTGAGCTCGTTGTCCTCGACGATGAGCACGGTTTTCGGCATGATCACTACTCCGGGTCGCCCTGTAGACCTTGAGCCCCGGGTTCGCCGTGTCGCGGGGCAGCGGCACGGGGAGAGCCTACCCCTGCAGTCTAAAGGTCGAACTGTTACGGAAAGGCAAATGGATCCCTTCCGTTCTCGTGCCAAGTCGATCGATCGCACCAGGTCGATGGATCGAACAAGGTCGATGGATCGCACCAGGTCGATGGATCGCGCGGCAGCCGAAGGAATTGCGGCGACCGCGCTCGGCGTCGTCGCCGGCGATCCGCAGCGGCTCGGCCTGTTCATGGCGCTGAGCGGCCTCGGGCCGGAGACGCTGCGCGCCGCCGCGGCCGAGCCCGCCTTCCTGCTCGCCGTGCTGGACTTCGTGATCGGCGATGATGACCTGGTGATGGCGGTCGCCCGCGCCGCCGAGATCGCCCCGGAACGCGTGGTCGCCGCCCGCGACATCCTCGCCGGCCCGACACCGGGCTGAGCCGGCGCTTGGCCGCGCGATGTCCGCCTTCTGCCGCGACTGCCTCGCCTCGGCGCCCGAGACGGCGAACCGCTGCCCGCACTGCGGCTCGCCGCGCCTTGCGCGCCACCCCGAGCTCGATGCCCTGGCCATCGCCCATGTCGATTGCGACGCCTTCTATGCGTCTGTCGAGAAGCGCGACAATCCCGCCCTCGCCGACCGGCCGGTGATCATCGGCGGCGGCCGGCGCGGCGTGGTGGCCACCGCCTGCTACATCGCCCGCACCTATGGCGTGAAGTCGGCCATGCCGATGTTCCAGGCGCTGAAGCTGTGCCCCGAGGCGGTCGTGCTCAGGCCCGACATGGCCAAGTATGCCCGGGTCGGCCGCGAGGTGCGCGCCCGCATGCTGGCGCTGACGCCGCTGGTCGAGCCGCTGTCGATCGACGAGGCCTTCCTCGACCTGCACGGCACCGAGACGCTGCACGGCATGAGCCCGGCGCGTGTGCTCGCCGGCTTCGCCGCCGCGGTCGAGCGCGAGGTCGGCATCACCGTGTCGGTGGGCCTCGCGCCCAACAAGTTCCTGGCCAAGATCGCCTCCGACCTCGACAAGCCGCGCGGCTTCTCGGTGATCGGCGCAGCCGAGGCCGAGCGCTTCCTTTACGGCAAGCCGGTGTCGATCATCTGGGGCGTCGGCAAGGTGGCGGCCGAGCGCCTCGCCGCCGACGGCTTCCGAACGGTCGGCGATCTCGCCGCCGCCGACGAGACGCTGCTGGCCCACCGCTATGGCGCGGAGGGGTTGCGCCTCGCCCGGCTCGCCCGCGGCCGCGACGACCGGCCGGTGGTGGCCGAGCACGAGACCAAGAGCATCTCGGCCGAGACCACGTTCGAGGCCGACATCGCCGACCGCGACGAACTGGAACCGGTGCTGTGGCGCCTGTCGGAGAAGGTGGCGGCGCGGATGAAGGCCGCCGGCTTCGGCGGCCATACTGTGACGCTCAAGCTGAAAAGCGCCGATTTCCGCCTGCGGACCCGCGCCCGCACCTTGCCGCACCCGACCCGCCTCGCCCACCGCATCTTCGATGCCGGCCGCGACCTCCTGGCGCGCGAGGCGGACGGCACCCGCTTCCGCCTGATCGGCATCGGCGTCTCCGACCTCTGCGACATCGCCGAGGCCGATCCGGCCGACCTCGTCGATGCGTCGGGGCCGCGCACCGCCGCCATGGAGACGGCGGTGGACGCCCTGCGGGCGAAATTCGGCGCCGGGGCGGTGGAGCGCGGCATCGTGTTCGGCACCGGCCGGCCGCGGCGGTGAAGGGCAATCCACGATGGGGAATGCCCGAGCCGGCCCCCGGAAACCGCCTTACCCCGCCCGGCGCGGCGTATAGACGTAGGACGGGCCGCGGCGGCGGGTCACCACCCGCGTCTGCGACGAGCCGATCAGCACCACGGTGCGCATATCGGCGCGCTCGGCCGAGGCGCCGCCGAGCGGCACGATCTCGATCTGCTCCCCCGGCTCGCTGACCGCGCGGGCGAACACCACCGGCGTCGCCGGGTGTCGCACCCCGAGCAGCAGGCCGAACGCCCGCTCGAGCTGCCAGGGCCGGGCCCGCGACAGCGGATTGTAGAGCGCGATGGCGAAATCGGCCTCCGCCGCCAGCACCAGCCGCCGCTGGATCAGATCCCATGGCTTGAGATTGTCGGACAGATTGATGGCGCAGAAATCATGGCCGAGCGGCGCGCCCACCCGCGCCGCCGCCGCCAGCATGGCGGTGATGCCGGGCAGCACCTCGACCTCGACGGCCCGCCACGCCGCCTCCCCGGTCTCGATCGCCTCGAACACCGCCGCCGCCATCGCGAACACGCCGGGATCGCCCGACGACACGATGACCACGCTGCGGCCGGCCTCGGCGAGCCGCAGCGCATGGCGGGCGCGGTCGATCTCCTCGCGATTGTCGGAGGCGTGGCGCGTCTGGCCCGGCCGCTCCGGCACCCGCGCGAGATAGGGGCCATAGCCGACGAGGTCGGTGGCCTGCTCCAGCGCCGCCGTCACCTCCGGCGTCACCAGCCGCGCCGCGCCCGGCCCGAGCCCGGCGATGACCAGACGTCCGCTCACGGCCGGCGCCCCTGCCCCGGCACCAGCACCATCGAGAAATAGGGCGCCTCGTCGTCATCCTTGTCCGAAAGCGGCATCACCGTCTGCGCGGCCATGGTGCCGTATTCGACATAGAGCGCGCGCTCCAGGAAGCCGGCAATCTCCAGCGCCCGGCGCACCTTGCCGAGGTTGCGGCCGAGCTTCATCACCACCAGCGCATCGGCGATCTCGATCTGGGAGATCAGCGTGCCCTCCTCCAGCGTCGCCGGCAGGACGACCAGCACGTCGTCGCCATAGGTCATCGGCTCGCCGGCCGCGGTCCAGCAGCCGGACATGCCGGGAATGCCGGGCACCACCTCGACCCTCACGCGCTCGCGCAGGCGGCTGTAGAGGTGCATGAAGGAGCCGTAGAGGAACGGATCGCCCTCGCACAGCACCACCACGTCGTGCCCCGACTTGGCCTGCGCCAGGAGGTCGTCGGCCGCCTTCTCGTAGAACGGCCGCAGTGCGTCATTGTAGGCCGGATCGTCGGCCGGGATCTCGGTGGTGACCGGGTATTCCAGGGCGATCTCGGTGCAGCCCGGCGCCAGCAGGCCCTCGACGATGGTGCGGGCGACGCCGGGGCGGCCGGGCTTGCGGAAATAGGCGATCACCTTCGCCTCGCGCACCAGCCGCGCCGCCTTGACGCTCATCAGCTCGGGATCGCCCGGGCCGAGCCCGACGCCATGGATGGTTCCGGTCATTGTCTTGCCTTTCCTCGCCGCGCGATATCGACCGCGCCGGCGCGCCTATTCCCTGTCGCAGGCCACGGCGTTGACGGCGGCGGCCGTCATCGCGCTGCCGCCGCGCCGGCCGCGCACCACCACCGCCGGCACCCGGCCCTGGTCCAGCAGCGCCTCCTTCGATTCGGCGGCGCCGACGAAGCCCACCGGCATGCCGATCACCGCCGCCGGCGGGTCGATTCCGGGCTCGTCCAGCATCTCCAGCAAGCGGAACAGCGCGGTCGGCGCATTGCCGATCGCCACCACCGCACCGCCGAGATTCGGCCGCCACAGCTCCAGCGCCGCGGCGCTGCGGGTGGTGCCGAGCTCCTCGGCGAGCCCCGGCACCCGCGGATCGCCGAGCGTGCAGATCACCGGGTTGCGGGCCGGCAGCCGCGAGCGGGTGATGCCTTCGGCCACCATGCGCGCGTCGCACAGAATCGGCGCCCCAGCCTGCAGCGCCGCCCTGGCGCTGGCGGCGAAGCCGCGCGCGAACACGATGTCGTCGGCGACCTCCACCATGCCGCAGGCATGGATGACGCGCACCGCCACCCGTTCCTCGTCGGCATCGAAGCGGCCGAGCCGCGCCTCGGCGCGGATGATGGAAAACGAGCGGACGTAGATCGCCGCTCCGTCCTTCTCATAGTCGTATGTCATCGGAGCCTTTCGACAGGACGGCGGCGCCCGCGTCAACCGGGTTCTGCCCCGGGCCGCGTGCAGCAATCGCAACGGAACATGCCCCATCGGCCGGCAAATCTGGTAACTGGAACGCTGACTCTGTCAATCTGCCGTGACGTTGTGGTGCGATGACGCCGCGCCCCGCGCCGGCTGGTTGCGAAAGGATCGAGGTTTCATGTCCGCCCGTGTGCTCATGCTGCAGGGAACCGGCTCCGATGTCGGCAAGTCCCTGCTGGTCGCCGGACTTGCCCGCCTGTTCTCGCGCCGCGGCCTCCGGGTGCGGCCGTTCAAGCCGCAGAACATGTCCAACAATGCCGCGGTGACCGAGGACGGCGGCGAGATCGGCCGCTCCCAGGCGCTGCAGGCCCGCGCCGCCCGCGCCGCCTCCTCGGTGCATATGAACCCGGTCCTGCTCAAGCCGCAGGGCGAGACCGGCGCCCAGATCGTCGTCCAGGGCAAGGTGTGGGGCGAGACCAAGGCCCGCGACTATCAGGCCGCCAAGAAGACGCTGCTGCCCTATGTGCTCGACAGCTTCGCCAAGCTGCGGGAGGACAGCGACCTCGTGCTGGTCGAGGGCGCGGGTGCGGCCGCCGAGGTCAATCTGCGCGCCGACGACATCGCCAATATGGGCTTCGCCCGCGCCGTCGGCGTGCCGGTGGTGCTGGTCGGCGACATCGACCGCGGCGGCGTCATCGCCAGCCTCGTCGGCACCCGCACCGTGCTGGGGCCGGAGGACGGCCGCTGCATCAAGGGCTTCATCGTCAACAAGATGCGCGGCGACCCGCTGCTGTTCGCCGACGGCATGGCGTTCATCGCCGCCCGCACCGGCTGGTCGTCGCTCGGGCTGGTGCCGTTCTTCGAGCAGGCCTACCGGCTGCCGGCCGAGGATGCGCTGGCGCTTTTGGGTTCGGCCGAGCCGGGCCGCACCCGCGCCGCCTGGATCACCGCCGGCCCCCTCGCCTCCATCGAGCCGCCGGCCGAGGTCACGTCGTCCAACCGCATCAAGGTGGCGGTGCCGCTCCTGCCGCACATCTCCAATTTCGACGACCTCGACCCGCTCAAGCTCGAGCCGGCGGTCGAGCTGGTGCTGCTGCGCGACGGCGCGCCGCTGCCGGCCGACGCCGATCTGGTGATTCTGCCCGGCTCCAAGGCGGTGATCGCCGACCTCGCGGTGCTGCGCGCCTCGGGCTGGGACGCCGACCTGATCGCCCATGCCCGCCGCGGCGGGCGCATCCTGGGGGTGTGCGGCGGCTACCAGATGCTGGGCCGCACGGTCGCCGACCCGGACGGGCTGGAGGGCACGCCCGGCACCGCCCCCGGCCTCGGCCTGCTCGACGTCGAGACCGTGCTGCATCCCGACAAGGCGCTGGAGGCGGTGCAGGGCGAGACGGTCGCGGACGGCGTGCCGTTCCACGGCTATGAGATGCATGTCGGCCGCACCGGCGGCCCGGCGACCGAACGGCCGCTGGTGCGCCTCGCCGATGGCCGCCTCGACGGCGCGGTGTCGCAGGACGGCCGCATCGCCGGCTGCTATGTCCATGGCCTGTTCACCGACGACCGCCAGCGCGCGGCGTGGCTCGCCCGCCTCGGCGCCGGATCAAGCCCGCTCGACTATGAGGCGTGCATCGATGAGACGCTCGACGCTTTGGCCGACCATCTCGCCGCCCACCTCGACGTCGACGCCCTGTTCAGCCTCGCGCGATGAGGCCGAGCTCGCCGGCGAAGGCCTCGATCTCGTCCCAATCGGTGTATTCGATCCGGCTGGTGCCGTCGGTCGGGCCGTCGGTCATCCACATGATGAATCGGATCAAGTGGCGGTCGAGCCAGCCGTAGCGCGGATAGTCGAGCACGCCCGGAAAGGCCCGCGCCACGGCGGGGGCCAGCCGGTGGCGGGCGATCAGCTTGCGCAGGTAGGGATTGTCCTGCGCCGTGCGGCGGTTGGGCTTGCGCGCGGTGAGGCAGACGCTGGCCAGCGCCAGCGGCGGCGGCGACGGCAGGGCGCGGTAGGTGTCGAGGAAGGTCGAGGCCTCCTCCAGGTGGCGGCCGTAGCGAACCGCGGCGACCAGCACCACCAGAGCCGCCGGCGCGACCTCGCCGGGCGTCGGCATCGGCGGGGCGAGGCGCCGGCATTCGACGGCGCGCCCGTCCGCGCGCAAGCGCTGGGCGACGTGCATCGCGATGCGCACGGCCTGCCCGTCGCGGCTCGCCGCGAACACCCGGATCGGCGGTTCGGTCGCGTCCGTCATCACATCCTTCCCCCCAACACCCCTCCGCCCAGAATGCCGAGCCCGAGCGCCAGCGCCGCCACCAGCACCCCGGCGCCGGCATAGGCCACCCGGTAGAGGCGCAGCGCCCGCCGCACGTCGTCGGCGCTCGCCGCGGCGCGGCCGTCGCCCATCCAGGCGTCCTCGACCACCACGCCGCCATAGGAGCGCGGCCCGGCGAGCCGCAGCCCCAGCGCGCCGGCCATCGCCGCCTCCGGCCAGCCGGCATTGGGCGAGCGGTGCCGGCCGGAATCGCGCCGCACCGCCGCGAGCGCCCCCGCCGCCGACGCCCCCGGCACCACGGCGGCGGCGGCGATGAACAGCAGCGCGGTCAGCCGCGAGGCCGGCAGATTGACCAGATCGTCGAGCCGCGCCGCCGCCCAGCCGAAGGCACGATGGCGCTCGGTCCGGTGGCCGATCATCGAGTCGGCGGTGTTGATCGCCTTGTAGGCGATCATCCCCGGCAGGCCGGCGACGAGGAACCACACCGCCGGGGCGGTGACGCCATCGGAGGCGTTCTCGGCCAGGCTCTCGATGGCGGCCCGGCACACCGCCGGCTCGTCCAGCGTCTCGGGATCGCGCCCGACGATCATCGACACCGCCCGCCGGCCGCCCGCCAGCCCCTCGGCTGCGAGCGCGCGGGGCACCGCGGCGACGTGCCGGTCGAGACTGCCGGTGGCGATGAGGGTCGCGACCGCGATCAGCATCACGGCGAAGCCGGCGGGCCCGCCCCATGCTGCCAGACCCTCGATCGCCATACCGGCTGCGAGCGAAACCGCAACCAGACTCAAAATCGTGACAATCCCGGCCAACCGCCGGACCGGAAACGAGAAATCGCTCCAGTTCAGACTCCGGTCGAAGATGGCGATCAGCGCGCCGATCCAGGAAACCGGATGGCCGATTGCGCGGAACAGGGCGCCGGGATAGGCGATGGCCGCCTCGATCGCCAGCGCCAGCGTCAGGATCAGCAATCGGTCGGTCGGATCGGGCATCGGTTTGGGAGAGTTGGTTGAACGAGTCGACGGCGAGCCTACGCGCTCATGGCGGCCGGATCGATGCCGCTGCTAAGCTGTATCCGGCTGCGCCGCAGCCCTGGGTGGATCTCTCCACCGGCATCAATCCGCACCCCTATCCGGTGCCACCGGTCGATCCCGTCCTGTGGCACCGCCTGCCGCTGGCGCGCGACCTCGACCGGCTGATCGAATCCGCCGCCGCCCGCTACGGCCGGCCGGCCGGGGCGCGCCTCCTGCCGGTGCCGGGCAGCGAGGTCGCCATCCGCCTGCTGCCGCGCTTTCTTGGCGCTCAGCGCGTCGGCATCGTCGGCCCCACCTATGGCTCGCACGCGGCGGCGTGGCAGGCCGCGGGCTGCACGGTCGCGCCGCTCGCCGAGCTTCCGCCTCCGGCTACCGATCTCGACGCGCTCGTCGTGGTCAACCCCAACAATCCGGACGGAAGCCGGCGGACGGCCGCCGACCTGCTCGACAGGGCCGCCGCCTGGAGCGCGGCCGGCCGCTGGCTGATCGTCGATGAGGCGTTCGCCGACACCGATCCCGCCGTGTCGCTGCTCACCCTGCCGGCGCTGCCGCCGCGCGTTGTGGTGCTGCGCTCGCTCGGCAAGTTCTTCGGCCTCGCCGGGCTGCGCCTTGGCTTCGTCGCGGCCGGCGACGCGCTGACCGAAGGATTTGCCGAAACGCTCGGCGACTGGCCGGTGTCCGGGCCGGCCTGCGCGGTCGGCGCCGCAGCACTCGACGACACCGCCTGGATCGCCGCCACCCGCCAGCGGCTGGCGGCGGAGCGCGCGCGGCTCGACGCCCTGCTCGCCGGCGTCGGCTTCACCGTGATCGGCGGCACCGATCTGTTCCGGCTGGCCGAGCGGCCCGCCGCGGGCGCGGCCGACCTCGCCGGTCATTTCGCCCGCCGCGGCCTGCTGGTGCGCGGCTTCGAGGGCGCACCCCACCGCATCCGCTTTGGCCTGCCGGGCAATGAGGCGGCCTGGCAGCGGCTCGCGGACGCCTGCGCCGCGCTCGATTCGTCGCCGGGCGGCACCTGACGCTAACCTTGCATGCGTATGAAGCTAGGCGAACGGGATCCAAGGATCCTCGACTTAAGGACCATCCATGGCGGCGGTTGACGAGGACGGGAGCCGGCCACGCGACGCGGGCGGCGGCTGGCGGGCACGGGCCACCGGCCTGCTCGAGCGGGTGACGACGGCCGGCGCCGGCCGGGCGGCCGCGACCGCCTTCCTGATCCGCGTCGCCTCGGCGGTCTTGGCCTACGCCATGCAGATCGTGCTGGCGCGCTGGATGGGCCGCTCCGAGTTCGGCATCTATGTCTATGTCTGGACCTGGACGCTGGTGATCGGCGACCTCGCCCATTTCGGCCTCGCCTACTCGGTGCAGCGCTTCATTCCCGAATACACCCAGGCCCAGGCCCACGACCGGCTGCGCGGCCTGCTGCGCGCCGCGCCGTGGTTCGTGTTCCTGGCCTCGACCGCGGTGGCCGCGCTCGGGGTGGCGGGCGTGCAGGCGTTCGCGCCGTGGATCGACCGCGCCGAGATCATCCCGTTCTACCTCGCCTTCGCCACCCTGCCGTTCTACGCGCTGAACAATCTGGTCGACGGCATCGCCCGCACCTACAACTGGGTCAATCTGGCGCTGGTACCGCCCTACATACTGCGGCCGCTGCTGATCGTGCTGGTGGCGCTGGCGGCGCCGCTCGCCGGCTTCGCGCCCGATGCCGCCTCAGGCATGGGCGCCGCGCTCATCGCCACCTGGCTTACCACCACCGTGCAGCTTGTCGTGCTGCGCCACCGGCTGGCGCGGGTGGTCGCGCCGGGCCCGCGCGCCTACGACCCGCGCCACTGGGCGAAGGTGTCGGCGCCGATCCTGCTGGTGTTCGGCTTCTATTCGCTGTTCATCTACACCGACGTCATCGTGCTGCAGCTGCTGCGGCCCTCGGCCGAGGTCGCGACCTATTTCGCGGCGGTGAAGACGCTGGCGCCGGTGGCCTTCGTCAGCTTCGCGGTGCTGGCGGCGGTCGCCCACCGCTTCGCCGAGCACCACGTCTCCGGCGCCATCGACGAGCAGCGGCGGCTCCTCGCCCAGTCGGTGCGCGGCACGTTCTGGCTGTCGGTCGGCGCCATCGCCGTGCTGCTGCCGCTCGGCTGGCCGATGCTGCGGCTGTTCGGCCCCGGCTTCGAGGAAGGCTATCCGCTGCTGTTCATCCTGGCGGCGGGACTGATCATCCGCGCCTCGGTGGGGCCGGCCGAGCGCCTGCTCAACATGGCCGGCGAGCAGCAGCGCTGCACGCTGATCTATGCCGCG
The DNA here is from genome assembly GCF_003966715.1 of Blastochloris tepida. NCBI lineage: Bacteria > Pseudomonadati > Pseudomonadota > Alphaproteobacteria > Hyphomicrobiales > Blastochloridaceae > Blastochloris > Blastochloris tepida. The sequence goes on along the minus strand of NZ_AP018907.1, from coordinate 1,379,094 downwards.
GCCTTCGCCGCCAATCTCACCGCCTGCCTCGTGCTGATCCCCACTTGGCACATGTACGGCGCGGCCATGGCGGTGTGCTTCGGCATGACGGTCGAGGCAGCCCTGCTCTACCGCACCGTCCGCCGAAGGCTCGGCCTGCATGCCTTCGTGTTCTTCACGCCCAAGGCGGCGTGAATCTCACCGCCCCAACCGCTCGGCTTCCGCCGCAAGCCGGTCGATCGCCTCGGCCAGCATCGGCCCGCCGCACACCGTCAGCCGCTCGGGCAGATAGATCCGACGCTCCGGCGGATAGAGAGCCGCCAGCGCCGGGTGGGCGAGCAGCGCCGAGCCCTGGTCCTCGGCCTCGACCGCCTCGCGGGTCAGCAGCAGGGCATCCGGCCGCTGGACAACGATCCGCTCCAGCGGCACGAAGCCGCCGGTGGCGGCGAACGCCGCGCCGGCATTGGCCAGCCCCAGCGTCTCCAGCAGGTCGGTGGTCAGCGTGCGCCCGCCCGCCACCCAGCCGCGCCGCTGCAGCGGCAGCACGCTCAGCCGGCGATGTGCCGCTGCCTCGGCCCGCGCCACCGCCGCGTCGATGGCGGCGATCGCCGCCTCGGCCCGCGCCTGCTGGCCGAGCAGCTCGCCGGCCCGGCGGATCTGCATTCTCGCATCAGCGATCGACCGGGCGACGTCGAACTCGGCGAGCGGAATGCCCTTGGCCTTGAGGAAGCCGCGCGTCACCGTCCGGGTATAGCGGCCGGCGAGCACGAGGTCGGGCTGCAGCACCAGCACCTCCTCCGCCCCGCCCGACAGCGACGGATAGTTCGCCGCCTCGGCGGCGGCAAACGACAGCAGGGGATCGCGCGCATAGGCGCTGAGGCCGAGGATCTGGTCGGGATCGGCCAGCGCCAGCACCAGTTGGTCGGTGCACATATTGATGGAGACGACGCGCGGATGCGGCCCGGCGACGGCGGGTGCGCACATCCAGACGCTCGAAAGAAGAGCTGCCAACGCGAAAATCCAGAAGCTGCGTGATCCGCAAGTGGTCGTCCCCGGCGAGCCCCGCTTTAGCGGGGCTCGGGAAGGGGACCCAGGGAACACGCCGACGAAAACAGCACGCACCACCGCCAGCCACTGCCCTCCGGCTCTCGGCCGCGAAGGTCGGGGTCCATGGGTCCCCTTCCCTCGCATCGCTTCGCGATGCTCGCCGGGGACGACCGTCGTGCGATTCTGAGCAGCGCCGCGCCAGGGACGACCGGTCGCGGCTGCATTCATGGCCGTGCCGCTCACAGCACCGACCATGGCACCACCACCGGCAGACCGTCCTGCCGGCCCTCGAACGCCCGCACCCCGAACACCGCCGCCAGCACCTCGCCCGACAGCGCCTCCGACGCCGGGCCGCTGGCGGCGAGCCGCCCTTGGTCGAGCACCACGATGTGGTGGCAGAACCGCGCGGCCAGCGCGAGATCGTGGGTGACGGCGAGCACCAAGGCGCCCTCCTCCGCCGTCCGCCGCAGCGCCGCCATCAGCTCGATCTGGTGGCGGGGATCGAGCGCCGCGGTCGGCTCGTCGGCCAGCACCAGCGGCGCCTCGACCGCGAACACCCGCGCCAGCGCCACCCGCGCCCGCTCGCCGCCGGAGAGCTCCGTCACCGGCCGGTCGGCCAGATCGAGCGTGTCGGTGAGCCGCATCGCCTTCAGCACGGCGGCCTCGCTTGCGGCATCGAGCCGGGCGGGATCGCGCACCCCGTGCGGATAGCGGCCGAGCGCCGCCACCTCGCGCACCGGAAGCGGCCAGTGCATCAGGTGGCCCTGCGGCAGATAGGCGACGCGCCGGGCGCGCACGCCCGGCGCCAGCGTCGCAAGCTCGGCGCCCTCCAGCGCGATGCGCCCGCCGTGCGGCACGAGGCCGGCGATGGCGCGCAGCAGCGAGGTCTTGCCGGCGCCGTTCGGCCCGACGATGCCGACCAGCGCCTGCCGCGGCAAGGCGAGCCTCACCGCATCGACCACCGTGCGGCCGCCGAGCGCCACCGACACGCCGGCAATCTCCAGAAACGGCGGGATCATCTGCGGCGCCATCAGGCCATTCCTCCACTCAGGCGGCCGCGCTCGCGCACGATGAGATAGAGGAAGAACGGTACGCCGATCAGCGCCGTCAGCACCCCCACCTTGATGTCGGTGGTGGCCGGAATCAGCCGCACCGCGATATCGGCCGCCAGCAGCAGCGCCGCGCCGGCCAGCGCGCTCGGCACCAGCACCCGCGCCGGGTCGTAGCCAATGATCCCCCGCACCAGATGCGGCGCGATGAGCCCGATGAAGCCGATGGTGCCGGCCACCGCCACCGAGGCGCCGACGCCGAGCGCCACGCCGAGAATCACCACCAGCCGCAGCCGCGCCACATTGACGCCGAGGCTCTGCGCCGCCTCCTCGCCGAGCGTCAGCGTCCGGAACGCCGGGCCGGCGGCGATGAGGATCGCCCCGCCCGCGACGATGAACGGCAGTGCCATCGCCACGTGCTGCAGGCTGCGGTCCTCCAGCGAGCCGAGCAGCCAGAACGCGATCTCCAGCGCCGCGAACGGGTTCGGCGCAAGGTTCAGCGCCAGCGAGGTGGCGGCGCCGGCGAGGCTCGATATCGCGAGGCCGGCGAGAATCAGCAGCAGCAGCCCGGCGTTGCGCCCGGCCACCGCCACCAGCAGGAACACCGACAGGAAGGCGCCGAGAATCGCCGCCACCGGCAGCGCGTAGGACAGCGTGCCGGCGAGACCGAGCGCGATGGTGGCGACCGCCGCGAACGCCGCCGACTGTGGCGCGCCGAACAGCGAGGGCGCGGCCAGCGGATTGCGCAACAGCCCCTGCAGCGCCGCGCCCGAAAGCCCGAGAATGGCGCCGATGGCGAGCGCCAGGATGGCGCGCGGCAGCCGCAATTCCAGCACGATGATGCGCTCGGCCTCGCTTCCGGCGCCGGTCAGCGTCGCCAGAACATCGCCGGGCGCGATCGCCACCGGCCCGGTGCCGAGCGAGACCACGAACAGGATCAGCACCAGCGCCGCCAGCACCGGCATCGCCGCGCGGGCGCGCCAGAGGGTGGCAGGAGCCGGCGGCGCCGTCTCGGAGCGGGATCGGGCTTGAAGCATGGCGGCGCTCTTAGACCGGATGGCCGATCTGGCCAAGGCTGCCTTTCCGTCCTTGACACCGGTTCGGCCGCTTCCCTATATCGCCAAACGCACGGCGCTGGCGGATCCGGCCGGCCTTGTCGTGGCGGAGTAGCTCAGCTGGTTAGAGCAGCGGAATCATAATCCGCGTGTCGGGGGTTCGAGTCCCTCCTCCGCTACCATCAATTTCACCCCAGAATAGCACCTGTTTCTGACGTTCCGCCCCGATTGGCGCCTGGGCGGGTTCACGGGCGGCCCGGCATGGGCAGTTCGAACGAGGTCGTCACGCGGCAGGGTGGACCGGGCCCGCATCGCAGCGGCCTTCCCCCTCTTTCCCGTCATCCTCGTATCCCTCCGGCGTGGGCCGCCTTGTGTGGGACCTCGCGCTTCGCGGATGCTGCGCGCATAGGAGCGCTCTTACGAGCGCGCGTAAGAGCGCAGCATGAGCCAGATGACGGTGCTGACGGGGCCGGAGCGGCGCCGGCGGTGGAGCGGCGAGGAACGGCGGGAGATCGTGGCGGCGGCGTTTGCGCCGGAGGCGATCGTGGCGGACGTGGCACGGCGCTACGGGGTATCGACCAGCCTGATCTACAAATGGCGGCACGAGGTTGGCGACGGGACGAGCGGGGTTGGGTTCGCCCGCGCGATCGTCGTGGAGGCCGGTGGGACGGCCGCGGCCACGAGGGAAGACGGCGCCGCGATCGTCGTGGAATTGGCCGGCGGCGTGCGGGTTGAGATCGGCGCGTCTGCGCCGGCGGCGTTGGTGACGGCAACCCTCAAGGCGCTGCGATGATCCCGGTTCCGGCGGGCGTGCGGATCTGGATCGCGACCGGACATACGGACATGCGCAAGGGCATGCAGGGCCTGGCGCTGCTGGTGCAGGAAGGGCTCGGCCGCGACCCGTTCGGCGGCGACGTCTTCGTGTTCCGGGGCCGCGCCGGGACCTTGATCAAGGCGTTGTGGCACGACGGCATCGGCTTGTCGCTCTACGCCAAGCGGCTCGACCGCGGGCGCTTCGTGTGGCCGGCCACGGTCGACGGCGCGGTGGCGCTGACGGCGGCGCAAATGAGTTATCTGCTCGAGGCGATCGACTGGCGCAATCCCCAGCACACATGGCGGCCGCAGAGCGCGGGCTGATCAAATAATTGCGGCGACGCTCCACTTTGCACGTCACACCGCGGCGAAGATGTGATTCCATAGGATGCATGGACGCCGATGGTGATGCTGCCGCCGAACTCGCCGCGCTGAAGGAGGCGTTGGCGGCTGAGCGCGCAAAGACGCTGGAGGTCGCCGCAGACCTTGCGGTGGCGCGCGCCAAGGCCTCGGAAGATCAGGCGCTGATCGCCTATCAGAAGCTGCAGATCGCCAAGCTCGAGCGGCAGATTTACGGCCAGCGGTCGGAACGTGCGGCACGGCTGATCGAGCAGCTGGCGCTGGCGTTCGAGGAGCTCGAAGCGGGCGCGACCGAGGACGAACGCGCGGCCGAACAGGCCGCCGCCCAGACGACGACCGTGCGGGGCTTTACCCGCAAGCGCGCCGAGCGCCAGACCTTCCCCGAGCATCTGCCGCGGGAGCGCGTGGTGATCGATCCCCCGGCGGCCTGCGCGTGCTGTGGCGGCACGCGGCTGCGCAAGATCGGCGAGGACGTGACGCGGACGCTGGAGGTGATCCCGCGCCAGTGGAAGGTGATCGAGACGGTGCGGGAGAGGTTCAGCTGCCGCGACTGCGAGACGGTCTCCCAGGCGCCGGCGCCGTTCCATAGCATCCCGCGGGGCTGGGCCGGTCCCAGCCTGCTGGCCATGATCATGGTCGACAAGTTCGGCCAGCATCAGCCGCTGAACCGGCAGGCCGAGCGTTACGCGCTGGAGGGCGTGCCGATCGCGCTGTCGACGATGGCGGACGCCGTGGGGGCGGTCTGCAGCGAGCTCGCTCCGCTGCTCCGCCGCCTGGAGGCTCATGTGATGGCGGCAGAGCGGCTGCACGCGGATGACACGACCGTGCCGGTGCTGGCCAAGGGCAAGACCGACACCGGGCGCTGCTGGGTCTATGTCCGCGACGACCGGCCCTTCGGCGGCACCGATCCTCCGGCGGCGATGTTCTACTATTCGCGCGACCGCCGGGGCGAGCACCCCCAGGGGCATCTCGCCGGCTACGCGGGCATCCTGCAGGCCGACGCCTATGACGGCTACGCCCCGCTCTACCTGGTCGGACGCGCCCCTGGGCCGATCCGGGAGGCGGCCTGTTGGGCCCACGCGCGGCGGCCGTTCTTCGCCATGGCCGACATCGAGGGGACGGCGCGGCGCCGGGCCGCCGGCAGGACGGACGCCGTGCTCTCGCCGATCGCCATCGAGATGGTGCGCCGGATCGACGAGCTGTTCGAGATCGAGCGGTCGATCACCGGCACCAGCGCGCAGCAGCGCCTCGCCGTTCGCCAGGAGCGAAGCCGCCCCCTGGTCGAGGATCTTCATCGCCACATGCGCGAGGAGCTTGCCAAGCTCGCGCGCGGGCACGACCTCGCCAAGGCGTTCAATTACATCCTGAAGCGCTGGGCGAGCTTCACGCTGTTCCTCGAGGATGGGCGGGTTTGCCTGTCGAACAACGCCGCCGAACGCGGGCTTCGCGGCATCGCTCTTGGTCGCAAGTCGTGGCTGTTCTGCGGGTCCGATCGGGGCGGGCACCGCGCCGCCGCCATGTACAGCCTGATTGTCACGGCCAAGATGAACGGCATCGATCCGCAGGCCTGGCTGGCCGACGTCCTGGCGCGCCTGCCAAGCCACCCGGCGCATAGGCTCGATGACCTCCTGCCCTGGAATTGGGCGCCACGGCCCTCGGCACTCTCCGCTCGGGCGGCGTGAGCATGCACGTCAACAAGGTCTCCCGCGTCACCACGATCGCTCGCGTCGCCGAGGACCTCGGCGAAGACGAAGATTGGCTGCACCAGGTCGCCAACGAAATGGACGTCGAGGACGGCATCATCTGGGTCTACGGTGTCGGCGACGCCGCCGTCAGGGCGTTCACCGACTTCGGAATCGAGACCCTGGTCGAACTCATCAAAATCCACAAAGCAAACCCGGCGCTCCTCGGACCTTCAGAGCCGTAAGCGCCCCACCTGCGGCCCACGCCGGAGGGATACTCATCCTCCGCTCCGTCCATCGAATCGGCGGCCGGGGACAGCCGGCGGATCCGCCGGTTTGGCGGCAGCGCCAGCCATTACCTTCATCCGCAAAGAAGAACGCTGCACCGCACAATAAAACTGAACCTAACGGAATGTTGTCGCGCCTGATCATTTGATGTCCGCCGGGATTCAAAGCCCACAATTGACATCCTGCGCGCCTATCGTCCGGAACATTCCGTCGTTAGCATTCGGCCGAGAGCTTTCCTGTCTTTTCAGAAGGGCGCAACATGGCCGATACGACCGCCGGCAAACTGTCACTTCCCATCCTGACGGCGATGGTCGTCGGTTCCATGGTCGGCGCCGGCATCTTCAACCTGCCCGGCCGTTTCGCAACTGCCACCGGCCCGTTCGGCGCCATCATCGCCTGGACCATCGCCGGCACCGGCATGTACATGCTGGCGCGGGTCTTCCAGGCGCTGGCCGAAAGGCGGCCGGACATCGACTCGGGCGTGTTCGCCTACGCCAAGGCCGGCTTCGGCGACTACATGGGCTTCCTGTCGGCGTTCGGCTACTGGCTCGGCAGCTGCCTCGGCAACGTGTTCTACTGGGTGTTGATCGGCTCGACGCTCGGCCGCTTCTTTCCGGAGATTTTCGGCGACGGCTCCAGCGCCCTCGCCATCATCGTGTCGCTGGCCGGCGTCTGGTCGTTCCACTTCATGATCCTGCGCGGCGTCGAGCAGGCGACCTTCGTCAACACCGTCGTCACCATCGCCAAGATCGTGCCGCTGATCGTGGCGATCATCGCCTTCATCATCTTCTTCAATTACGACCAGTTCGCCGAGAATTTCTTCGGCGGCGTCGGCATGCCCGAGAAGACGCTGCTGGCGCAGGTGCGCGACACCATGCTCATCACCGTCTTCGTGTTCCTCGGCATCGAGGGCGCGAGCGTCTATTCGCGCTTCGCCAAGAAGCGGTCCGACGTCGGCGCCGCGACCATTCTCGGCTTCGTCGCCGTCACCGGCCTGATGGTGGCCGTCACCCTCCTGCCCTACGCCACCGCGCCGCGCGCCTACATCGCCGGGGTGCCGAACCCCTCGCTGGCCGGCGCGCTGGAGCTCGTCGTCGGCCATTGGGGCGCGGTGTTCATCTCGATCGGCGTTCTCATCTCGGTGCTCGGCGCCTATCTCGCATGGTCGCTGATCTGCGCCGAAGTGCTGTTCGCCGCCGCCAAGTCGCAGGACATGCCGAAGCTGTTCGCCGCCCAGAACGGCAACCGCGTGCCGGCCAATGCGCTGTGGCTGACCAACATCGTCGTCTCGCTGTTCATCGTCTCGACCTACTGGTCGCGCGACGCCTTCAACTTCATGCTGAACATGACCAGCGTGACCTCGCTGCTGCCCTATCTGCTGGTCGCGGGCTATGGCGTGCTGCTGGCGCGCAGCGGCCGGGGCTATGAGACGACGCCGAACGAGCGCGGCCGCGACCAGATCTTCGCCTGGATCGCGGTGGTCTACACCATCTTCATGTTCCTCGCCGCCGGCCTGAAATACGTGCTGCTGGTGGCCGTGCTCTACGTACCGAGCACCGTCCTCTACATCTGGGCGCGGCGTGAGCAGAACGCACGCCTCTTCACGCCGGTCGAGCTGATCGTCTTCGCCGTCACCGCGCTTGCCGGCGGCATCGGCCTCGTTGGCCTCGCCACCGGCACCATCATGCCCTGACACTAGAGCATTTTCCGCACAAGTGGATACCGGTTGCGCGAAAGACCCGAAGGGCCGCGTCAGCGAAAATGCGACAAACCAGAAACTTAGAGCGTCCGATCTGATGCAGTCAGATCGGATCACGCTCTAGAAAAGCCAGTTCAAAGCGGAAACGTCCAGGAGTCCCACCATGGAAACCAAGTTCGGCGTGCATTCCGAGGTCGGCCAGTTGCGCAAGGTCATGGTGTGCGCGCCCGGCCGCGCCCACCAGCGCCTGACGCCCAGCAATTGCGACGCCCTGCTGTTCGACGACGTGCTCTGGGTCGACATCGCCAAGCGCGACCATTTCGACTTCATCAGCAAGATGCGCGACCGCGGCATCGAGGTGGTCGAGATGCACAATCTGCTGACCGAGACCGTCGCCATCCCCGAGGCCAGGAAGTGGATCCTCGACAATCAGGTGGTACCGAACCAGATCGGCCTCGGCTTCGTCGAGGAGGTGCGCGCCTATCTCGACGGCCTGCCCGCCCGCCAGCTCGCCGAGACGCTGATCGGCGGCCTGTCGACCTATGAATTCCCCGAGACCATCGGCGGCGAGACGCTGGCGCTGATCCGCGACGCCGCCGGCGTCAACGAATATCTGCTGCCGCCGCTGCCCAACACCCTCTACACCCGCGACACCACCTGCTGGATCTATGGCGGCGTGACGCTGAACCCGCTCTACTGGCCGGCGCGCCACGAGGAGACCATCCTCACCACCTCGATCTACAAGTTCCACCCCGACTTCGCCGGCAAGGTGAATGTGTGGTGGGGCGACCCGACCCAGGATTGGGGCCTCGCCACGCTGGAAGGCGGCGACGTGATGCCGATCGGCAAGGGCAATGTGCTGATCGGCATGAGCGAGCGCACCTCGCGCCAAGCCATCAGCCAGCTTGCCGCGGCGCTGTTCGAGCGCGGCGCGGCCGAGCGCGTCATCATCGCCGCCATGCCGAAGCTGCGCGCGGCGATGCACCTCGACACCGTGTTCACCTTCGCCGACCGCGACTGCGTGCTGCTCTATCCGGACATCGTCAACAGCATCGAGTGCTTCTCCTACCGGCCGAACGGCAAGGGCGGCATCGAGCTGCGCAAGGACAAGGACCTCGTCGAGACGGTGCGCGAGGCGCTGGGGCTCAAGGCCATTCGCGTCGTCGAGACCGGCGGCAACGACTACATGCGCGAGCGCACGCAGTGGGACAGCGGCGCCAACCTCGTGTGCGCCTCGCCCGGCGTGGTGTTCGCCTATGACCGCAACACCTACACCAATTCCCTGCTGCGCAAGGCCGGCATCGAGGTCATCACCATCGACGGCTCCGAGCTCGGCCGCGGCCGCGGTGGCGGTCACTGCATGACCTGCCCGATCATCCGCGACGCCGTGGAATTCTGACGACCCCGCACCGGCCGAACCTTGGACCCACCAAACCCGGGGACGCCGCGGCTGCGGCCGCGCCGTCCCGCTTTCCGTCCCGCCTCCAGGATTTACGATGGCGTCGCCGACCGACCAGAAATTCGCGCTGCCGACGCTCACCGCCATGGTGGTCGGCTCCATGGTCGGGGCGGGAATCTTCTCGCTGCCGCAGACCTTCGGCCGCGTCACCGGCGGGCTCGGCGCGCTCATCGCCTGGACGATCGCCGGCGGCGGCATGCTGATGCTGGCCTTCGTGTTCCAGACGCTGTCGCGCCGCAAGCCCGAGCTTGATGCCGGCGTCTACGCCTATGCCAAGGCCGGCTTCGGCAACTATCCCGGCTTCCTGTCCGCGCTGGGCTACTGGACCGTCTGCTGCCTCGGCAACGTCTCCTATTGGGTGCTGATCAAATCGACGCTCGGGGCGCTGTTCCCGGTGTTCGGCGACGGCAACACGGTGGCGGCCGTCGCGGTGTCCTCGCTCGGCGTGTGGGCGGTGCATTTCATGATCCTGCGCGGGGTACGGCAGGCTGCCGCCCTCAACACCATCGTCACCGTCGCCAAGATCATCCCGATCCTGATCTTCCTGGTTTTCGTCGGCTTCGGCTTCCAGGCCGACATCTTCGCCGCCAATTTCCAGGGCGGGCCGGGGCTGGAGACCGAGGGCCTGTTCGCACAGGTGCGCGGCACCATGCTGGTCACCGTGTTCGTGTTCGTCGGCATCGAGGGCGCGAGCGTCTATTCGCGCTATGCCCGCAAGCGCTCGGATGTCGGCGTCGCGACGCTGCTCGGCTTCCTCGGCGTGCTGTGCCTCCTGGTGCTGGTGACCATGCTGTCCTACGGCGTGCTGCTGCGCCCCGATCTCGCGGCGCTGCGCAATCCATCGATGGCCGGCGTGCTGCAGGCGGTGGTCGGCCCGTGGGGCGCGGTGTTCGTCAGCGTCGGGCTCATCATCTCGGTGCTCGGCGCCTATCTCTCCTGGTCGCTGCTGGCAGCCGAGGTGCTGTTCTCGGCGGCGCGGATGGAGAGCATGCCGGCGTTCCTGGCGGCCGAGAACCGCGCCAAGGTGCCTTCGGCCGCGCTGTGGCTCACCAATTCGCTGGTGCAGACCTTCCTCATCCTCACGCTGTTCGCCGAGCAGGCGTTCCTGGCGGCGGTCAAGCTCACCTCCTCGATGATCCTGCTGCCCTATCTCCTGGTTGCCGCCTATGCGCTGAAGCTCGCCTGGAGCGGCGAGACCTATGACGAGACCCCGCGCGGCCGCCGCGGCGATCTCGTCCGCGCGCTGCTGGCGACGGTCTATGCCGCGTGGCTGATCTTTGCCGGCGGGCTGAAGTTCCTGCTGCTGTCGCTGGTGATCTACGCCCCCGGCACGGCGCTGTTCGTCATCGCCCAGAAGGAGCGCGGCCACCCGGTCTTCACGCCGGCCGAGGCGTTCCTGTTCGCCGCCGCCATGGCCGGCGCGGTGGTCGCCATCTATGGTCTCGCGGCCGGATACATCTATGTCTGATGTGGTTTCCGGCCGATTGGCCGGACCCCCATCGCGCGCCTGAAGGCGCAGCAGACCGAAACCCCGGTCTGAACCGCCGGGCGTGGACCTATCCCCCCGCCGCCGCCTGCTCGTCCAGCGCGCGGCGAAGCCGCCGCAGCACCACCTGCCGCCCCTTCTCATCGGCGGATTTGCGCACGGCGGCGTCGATATCGAGCAGCAGGCGCGACAAATCATTGTGCCAGTCGAGCCGCGCCACATCCTGCCGCGCGATGCGCTCCGCCGCCCGGCCGGCAAGCTGTGCCTCGCCGCGCGCGAGGTGGAACACCTCGTCGATGCCCGGCACCATCACCTGCTGCGCCGCGACCAGCCCGGCCTCGGTCACCCGCGCCTTCAGCGCCGCAAGCGCCGCGTCCTCGCCATGCACCAGGAACAGCGCCGTCGACGGCCTGCCGCGCTGGCCGAGCCACGCCACCAGTTCGGGCGCATCGGCGTGGCCGGAATAGGCATCGAGCGTACGGATCGCCGCCCGCACCTCGACATCGTCGCCCTGGATGCGCACGGTGCTTGCGCCATCCTGCAGCACCCGGCCGAGCGTGCCCATCGCCTGGAAGCCGACCAGCAGCACCGTCGCGCGCTCATTGGCCAGCCAATTGCGCAGATGGTGCCGGATGCGCCCCGCCTCGCACATGCCGCTCGCCGCGATGATGACGTGGAAGCCCTCGATCTGGCGCAGCGCCTTCGACTGCTCGACGCTCTCTGTGACGATGAGGTGGCGCGATGCGAAGGCGCGGCGCAGCGCGGCCGGGTCGGCAAGCTCGTCGGCGAAGCGCAGGAACACCCGCGTCGCCTGTCCCGCCAGCGGCGAGTCGACATAGATCGGCGCCGGCCTGACGCGACCCGCATCCATCAGCCCGACCAGATCGGTCACCACCTCCTGCGTCCGCTCCACCGCGAAGGACGGGATCAGCAGCGGGCCGCCCCGCGCCTGCGCCGCCGCCACCTCGTCGGCGAGCAGCGCCCGCCGCCGCGCGGCGGTGAGATCCTGGCGGTCGCGATCGCCATAGGTCGCCTCCATGACGATGACGTCGAGATCGCGCGGCCCGTCGGCCGGCTCCTGCAGCAGCTTGTGGTCGGGGCCGATGTCGCCGGAGAACAGCAGCCGAAGCTGTTCATCGCCGTCCGCCACCTCGATCTCGATCGACGATGAGCCGAGCAGATGCCCGGCATTCCACCAGCGCGCCCGAAACCCCGGCGCCACCTCGCGCCACGTGCCGTAGTCCACCGGCACGAGCTGATCGAGAAACGCCTGCGCGTCCGCCTTGGTGTAGATCGGCGTCACCCTGGCCCGCCCGCGGTGGCGGTTGCGGCGGTTGAGGATCTCGACCTCGGTCTCCTGGATGTGGCCGGAGTCCGGCAGCATGCAGCCGAGCAGCCCCGCGGTGGCCTCGGTCGCCAGCACCGGGCCGCGATAGCCGTCGCGCCTCAGCTTCGGCAGCAGGCCGGAATGGTCGATATGCGCATGAGTGACCAGCACGGCGTCGAGCGCCCCCGGGCTGAACGGAAACGGCCCGTAATTCAGCTCCTTCAGCGTCTTGGAGCCCTGGAACATGCCGCAATCGACCAGCACGCGGGCGCCTGCGCCCTGGAGCAGGAAGCACGAGCCGGTCACCGTGCCCGCGGCACCGAAGAAGCTGAGTTCGATCGACATCGGCAGCGCCTCCTCAACGCAACACCCGATCCGCCGGCACGTTCGGCCGGCGCCGCGTCATCCGGCCCGGCCGGCGGACCCGGCCGACACATGAGCAATGCTACCCCGCCCGCCTGCAATCGGCACCCGTGCCCATTGCCCAGCCCCAGCATTGTGAACGACGCAGGCGCGTTGCAGACCTTGCCGTTGCAACCGACGGCGCGAAATAGCGATAATGTTTCGCCGGTTCGTCGAACAGGCCGCATCGAGCGGCGCCCGCAGGGAGACGCAGACATGAGCCAAGCAGATACGGGCCGGGTCGGCATGGGCGAGGTTGACATGGGCCAGGTTGACATGGGCGGAAGAGACATGGGCGGAAGAGACATCGCCGTCGCGGACATGATCGCACCGGCCACGGACGAGGCGTCATCCGGGAAGTCCACGCGGTGGGCGCGCGTGAAGGCCGGCCTCATCCGCTTCCTCATCATGTTCGCCTACCTGCTCGTGGTGCTCACGCTGTTCCAGATGCACGAATATTTGATTCTGGAAGAGCACGGCCTGCCCTTCACGCGCTTCGGCTTCGCCACCATCAATGCGTTCCTCCTCGCCAAGGTGATGCTGCTCGGCGAGGAGTTCAAGCTTGGTCAGTGGTCGCCCCACTGGCCGCGGATCTACCCCATCCTCGGCCGCTCCGCGATCTACACGGTTCTCTTCATCCTCTTCGACGTGGCCGAGAAGACGCTGCGCGGCGTGATCGACGGCAGGACAATTCTCGAAAGCATCCCGCACGAGGCGGGCGGCGTGACCGCCAGCATCATCGTCGGCGTGATCCTGTTCGTCATGCTGGTGCCGTTCTTCGCGTTCGCGGAGATCAGCCAGGTCTTCGGCCGCGACAAGGTCCGCCGCGCGCTGTTTTCGCAGAACAGCCCGGCTCCGCCCTGAGCACGCGTGCCACGGCGCGAGCGGTGCGGCAGCCTCTGACCCACCCAGGCTGACATGAGATGCTTGCCCGCTCTCGCCGCGGCCATCGCCGGGCCAAGCCCGGCGATGGCCGGGACTGTTCCGACCATGGCTCCTGGCGCCACAGATCCTGATCCATGCAGGCAGGCATCACATCCGCATTCGTTGACGTGCGAATTCACGCCGGCCCAAATTCACTCACGTCCAAATTCACTCACGCCAAAACTCTCTTGCGCCCAAATTCTCTCACGCCCAAATTCTCTCACGCCCACGTGATCTTCTCGATGTCGGAGAAGCTGACCGTCGAGCCGTCCTGCATGTGGATCGCCCCGTCCGCATCCGCCGACAGCTTGATCTCGTGCTTCGCCGCATCCACCGAAGCGATGGCGCCGCTGGTGACGGAGACCGTCCAGTCGACGCCATAGGTGCCGAGCGCCTCGGTGCCGCCCCTGAGGTCGATCTGGTCGATCCAGCTCGCGCCGCCGCTGTTGGCGCCGCCATTGATGCTGTCGTTGCCGTCGCCCACGCAATAGACGAACAGATCGCTGCCCTGGCCGCCGATCAGCGTGTCGTTGCCCTGACCACCGGTCAGCGTGTCATTGCCGGCGCCGCCGTCGAGCCGGTTGTCGCCGGCGTTGCCGATCAGCGTGTCGGCCAGATTGCCGCCCACCGCATTCTCGAAATTGAGGACACGATCGCCGCCCTCGACATATCCGGTGACGTAGCCGAGCCCCTGATCGAGATCGATCGTCATCTTGTAGGACAGCGCGGAATAATCGATCGTATCATTGCCGGCGCCGCCATCATGGATGTCGAGCCCGCCGGAGCCGTAGACCAGATCGTTTCCGTCGCCGGCGAGAACCAGATCGTTTCCTGCGGTGCTCTTCAGCATGTCGTCGCCGGTGGTCCCGGTCATCAGCGTCTCGGTCTTGTCGGAGAACTGCCACGTCTCGACATTCACCACCGTGTCCGCGCCCTCGGGCGAGCCGCTCCGGCCGTCGCCGATCGTCACCGAGCCGTCGGCATTCAGCGTGAACCCATAGTTGGTGCTGGCGCCCGAATAGACCACGGTGTCGGTTCCGGCACCGCCGTCGATCCGGTCGTTGCCGGCGGCGCCGGTGATGACATCATTGCCGCCGCCGGTGCTGATGACATCCTGTTCGGACGTGCCGGTGACCTTGTCGGCCGCGCTGGTGCCGGTGAAGCTCCCCACATAATCGCCGACCTGGATCACCACGTTGCGGTCATAGATGGCGCCGTGACTGTCGGTGACGCGCACGATGATCGAGTCGCTCGGGTCGGTCTCGTAGTCCAGCTTCACGCCGGCCCGGACATGGATCTCGTTGCCGTTGAGGATCTCGTATTTCGCGCTGTCGCCGCCGACGATCGAATAGCTGAGCTTGTCACCCGCATCCTGATCGATGCCGGCGAGCGTCGCCGCCAGGCTGCCCGCCGCCGCAGACGCTTTGCCGATGGTGCCGCCGGAAGCAACGTCCTCCTGGACGGTTCCGCCGACAACCGTGAGGCCGCTCGGCGCATCGTTCACGTCGGTGATCTTGATGTCGAAGGTCTGGTCGATCGAGAGCCCGTTCCGATCAGTCACGCGCACGGTGATGCTGTCGGCCGCGTCCGTCTCATAGTCGAGCTTCACGCCCGTCCTGGTCAAAACGGCGTCGCTTCTGGCGGCAGAAACCGTCGTCGCGCTCGTGTCGGCCACGAGGTCGAGCTTGGTCGCGGCCTTCAGGGAGACGACACCGGTCGCGGCATCGATCTGGTACTTGTCGCCATCGCCGCCGACGATCGAATAGCTCAGTCTGTCGCCCGCGTCGGCATCGGCGCCGCTCACCGTGCCCACCACCGTGCCGGCCGCCGCATTCTCGGCGATCACGCCGCCCTTCATCACCGCCCCGGTCGGCGCCTCGTTGACGTCGGCGACCTTGATGTCGAAGGTCTGGTCGACCGAGAGGCCCGTCTGGTCGGTGACGCGCACGGTGATGCTGTCCGCCGCATCGGCCTCGAAATCCAGCTTCGCGCCATCCTTCAGCGACACCACGCCGGTTGCGGCATCGATCTGGTATTTGTCGCTATCGCCGCCGACGATCTGATAGCTCAGCACCGCGCCCGCGTCGGCATCGGCGCCGCTCACCGTACCGACGACCGTGCCGGCCGCCGAATTCTCAGCGATCACATCGCCCTTCATCACCGCCCCGGTCGGCGCCTCGTTGACGTCGGCGACCTTGATGTCGAAGGTCTGCTCGACCGAAAGGCCCGTCTGGTCGGTCACGCGCACGGTGATGCTGTCGGCCGCATCGGCTTCGAAATCCAGCTTCGCGCCGTCCTTCAGCGATACCACGCCGGTCGCGGCATCGATCTGGTACTTGTCGGCATCGCCGCCGACGATCTGATAGCTCAGCACCGCGCCCGCGTCGGGGTCAGTGCCGGTCACCGTACCGACCACCGTCCCGGCCGCCGAATTCTCGGCGATCACGCCGCCCGTCATCACCGCCCCGGTCGGCGCCTCGTCCTGCAGATTGGTGACGGAGATGGCGAGCGCCTGGGTGTCGGTGTGGATGCCGTCGGAGACCTGCACCGTCACATGATAGATATTGTCGCCATCGGCATCGGCGGGGCGCTCGAAGTCCGGCGCGCTCTTGAAGACGAGGTGTCCGGTTTCCGGATCGATCGTGAACAGCGCCGCGTCAGTGCCCCCGGCAATCGTGTAGGTCAGTCGCGCGCCTGCATCGCCATCGCTGGCGGTGATGGTCGCCACGTCGGCGGTGTTCTCGGCGAGGCTGATCGACGCCTGCCCGCCCTCGCCGGAGGTGATGACCGGCGCCAGCGCATTCGATCCCGCCCCCTCGCCGGTCTCCTGCGGCAGAACCGGGCCGGCCGGCAGCTCCGCCCCAGCCGCAGCACCCTGCGCCGCCGGGCCGGTGGCGGTGATGTTCCCCGGAGAGCCTAAGCCCGGATCGGCGCCCGGCTGCAGGCCGGAGGAGCCGAGAGGGCCACCCGATATCGCTGGATCGCCCGCGCCGCGCGCCGCCGGCAGGCCGCCGGCATCCCCGTCCCACCCGCGCACGCCCTCGCCCGCCGTGTCGGCGGCGGCCGGGGTGGCCAGCGGCTGGATGGACGGGCTCTCGACCATCGGCGTCGCCTCGGGCGCCGCCGCCGGGTGCGGCACCGCGTGCGCATCGGCCTGCCCGCCGCCGCGGCCGTCGTCCCACTGCGTGCCGTAATGGAGATTGGGGTTGGTGAGCTGGTCGCCGCCGGTCGCCCCCGGCTGTGCCCCCGGGCCGTGATCGGCCACGGCGATCCGCTTGTCGGCGCCGAACGGCCCGCCATCGGCGGCCTGCCCCGCCGCCTGACGCGTGGCCAGAAGCTGCAAATCCGCATCGTTGAGCGGAGCACCGGAGGTGGTGGGGCCGGCCATCGACATGCTCTCCGTCTGTCAGACCCGCCGGATCGCCAGGATCACGGGCGGTTTTGCTACCCTGTCGGCGCAAATATAACGTGCATTTCTTAATCCCATCTCGATGCGACCATGTAGTTGGAGTTTTTATGTGTTTATGAGATGGTATGGTTATTATATTGTATTTTATTATTGTACGCTCTAACGCCAAACCTATGGCCGATCTCACAGGGTTATTGGACTATTAAGCAGACGATAAGACTTTTCCGAATAATGTCCGGGCATTGAGGGAAAAGGCTGCAGCGGCCTGTGATGATGCGTCGAGTTGCCCAGTCGGCAGATGCCCAGTCGGCAGAAACATCCGCCAGCGCGCCCGTGGCGGGCGCGGGCGCCGTTCGCTTCCGGTCGATCTTCGCCGGCAAGCCGATCGCCGAGCCGCGCCTGCCGCCGGCCATCTATTTGGCGACGCTGGTCACCAGCCTGCTGGCGCTCGTGCTGCCGCTGACGATCCTGCAGGTCTATGACCGGATCATCCCGAACCACGCCAAGGAAACGCTGCTGGCCCTGTTCATCGGCCTGTGCGTGGCGCTGGCGCTCGATTTCATCCTCAAGTGCGCGCGCTCGGCGCTGCTGTCCTGGCTGTCGACGCAGTTCGTGCTGCAGGTGTCGGACGAGGCGGTGGCCCGCCTGCTCGCCGCCCCCGCCGGCACGGTCGAGCGCGACCCCGTGGCCACCCACCTCAACCGCTACGGCGCCATCGGCGCGCTCGGCGACTATCACGCCGGACCGTCGCGCACCGTCGCCCTCGAGCTGCCGTTCGTCGCGCTCGGGCTCGGCGTCATGGCGCTGGTCGGCGGCACCATGGTGCTGGTGCCGGTCTCGCTGTTCCTGCTGTTCGCCGCGCTGTCGATCTACCGCAGCCGCGCGTTTCGCGACGTGATCGAACGGCGCAGCGTCCAGGACAACAAGAAGTACGACTTCGTCACCGAGGTGCTGAGCGGCATCCTGTCGGTGAAGGCGATGGCGATCGAGCCGCAGATGCAGCGCCGCTTCGAGCGGCTGCAGCAGGCCGTCGCCGAGATCACCGCCAAATCCATGTTGGCCGGGCAGGCCGCGCAATCGTCGGCGGTGCTGTTCGGCAATCTGTCGCAGGTCATCGTGGTGATGATCGGCGCCGTC
Source organism: Blastochloris tepida (assembly GCF_003966715.1). Classification (NCBI taxonomy): domain Bacteria; kingdom Pseudomonadati; phylum Pseudomonadota; class Alphaproteobacteria; order Hyphomicrobiales; family Blastochloridaceae; genus Blastochloris; species Blastochloris tepida. The sequence goes on along the minus strand of NZ_AP018907.1, from coordinate 1,360,978 downwards.
CACGTCATCAACGACCAGATGTCGATCGGCGCGCTCGCCTGCTGCACCATGCTGTCGGGCCAGATCCTGCAGCCGCTGCTGCGCACCATCTCGCTGTGGATGGACAACCAGACGGTGGGCCACCGCCGCAGCGAGGTCCGCACGCTGCTGTCCGGTCCGGTCGGCACGCTGAGCGGCGCCCGGCGCGAGGCGCCCGAAGGCCCCATTGTCTGCGCGGATGCCGCCTACGCCTATTCCGCCGATAGCCCGCCGCTGTTCAGCGGCATCACGCTGGAGATCCCGTCCGGCGCCATTGTCGGCGTCAAGGGTGAGGACGGCTCGGGCCGTTCGACGCTGCTCAATCTGCTGCGCGGCGAGATTACCCCGAGCGCCGGCAGCGTGCGGATCTCGGGCATTGCGACCACCGACCCCGAATTCGCCCGCGTGCGCGCCCAGATCGCCTATGTCGGTCCCGTCCCGGTCATCTTCCGCGGCACGCTTCTGGAAAACCTGACGCTGTTCCAGCCCGAGCGCGCCGCCGCCGCCCGCAGCGCCTGCCGCCTCGTCGGCGTCGACCGCACCATCAATCTATTGCCGGACGGCTTCGAGACCCAGCTCGGCGAGGGCATCGTCGATGACATTCCGGTCTCGGTCGCCCAGCAGGTGGCGATCGTGCGCGCGCTCGCCTGCGAGCCGTCGATCCTCATACTCGACGACGCCAATTCCGCGCTCGACCGCACCGCCGAGGCCGGCCTGATCAAGGCCCTGCACGCGCTGCGCGACGACATGACCGTGCTCGTCGCAACCCACCGGCCCTCGCTGCTGGCCACTGCCGACCTGATCATCCGCGTCGGCGACGGCACGGTCGCCTGCGAGCGCAGCGCCCCCCTGCCCGAACCTCAACGAGGCGCCGCATGATCGACGAGCCCCGCCAGCCGCTCGACGAGGCGGCGCTGCAGGCGCTGCGGCCGCGCCCTGCGGCCACGGGCGACCATGCGGTCCACGCCAGCATGGCCCGCCTCGAGCGCGCCTTCGCCCAGCCGGACACCGCACCGGCCGCGCCCGGGACGCCGACAGCGGACGGCGGCACCGGCGGCGATCCGCTTGACGAGATCGATGCGGTCGTTGCCCCGGCCACCGCGGCCGAGGCCTGCCTCGCGCCGCTGCTCGCTGCCCTGGGCTGGGCCGGCGATGCCCGCACCGTGCGCGAGGCCCTGCCCTATTTCGACCGCGTGGCGGATATCGCGGATCTGCGCGGCGTCCTCGCCCGCCTGGGATTCGCCAGCGATGCCCGCCGCCTCAAGGCGGGCCGCCTTCACGACGACATGCTGCCCGCGCTGCTGGAGACCGGCACCGGCGCCCTGTCGGTGATCGTCGACCGCAATGCCGATGGAACGTTCGCGGTCTTCGACGGCGACAGCCGCAAGAGCCGCAATTTCGAGGCGTCCGCGCTCAAGGGCACGCTCTATCCCGTCCGCCGGCTGTCGGTGGACGAGTCGGACGCGGCGCAGGCCCAGAAGAACTGGTTCGGCAGTGTCATCAGCCATTTCAAGCCGGCGATCGCCGGGGCGATCATGCTGAGCCTGCTGATCAATCTGGCCGCGCTGGCGGTGCCGTTCTTCGTGATCCAGATCTACGATTTCGGCATCGGCACGCGCTCGCCCGGCATCGTCATGCTGCTCGCGATCGGCACCGCCATCGTGCTGGCGACCGATCTGGCGCTGCGCTACGTGCGGGCGCGAATGATCGCCTATTTCGGCGCGCGCATCGATGCGCTCTCGGCCATGTCGGCGTTCAGCCAATTGCTGCAGATGCCGATCGCGATGGTCGAGACCGCGCCGATCGGCACGCAGGTTGCGCGCCTGCGCCAGTTCGAGACGCTGCGCGACACCTTCACCGGCGCCCTGGTCACCGCGATCATCGACATCCCGTTCGTGGTGGTGTTCCTCATCGCCATCGCCATCTGGGGCGGCCATCTCGTCTGGGTTCCGGCGTCGCTGCTGGTGGTGTTCGCGCTGATGTCGGCAGTCACGCTGCCGCTGCTCAAGCACCGCACCAACGCGGCCGGCGACGTCCGCCAGCGGCTCCAACTCCTGTTGCGCGAGATCCTCGGCAAGCGTCAGGCCATCCGCGACCTCAACGCCGAGAGCATCTGGATCGCCCGCCACCGCGACCTTCTCACCGAATGGGCGAAGAAGAACCGGCGGCTGCAGTTCCTCAACAGCGTGCTGCAGAACCTCGCCCAGACGCTGGGCAGCCTCGCGGGCGTGGCGACGCTGCTGTTCGGCACGCTGTCGGTGATGAACGGCACGATGTCGCCCGGCGCGCTGGTCGGCGCCATGGCGCTGGTGTGGCGGGTGATGTCGCCGCTGCAGACCACGTTCCTGTTCTCCAGCCGGCTGGAGCAGGCGCTGCAGACCTATCAGCAGCTCAACCGGCTGATGACCATCAAGGGCGAGCACGCGCCGCTCGGCACGCGCTCGTTCCGGCGCGAGTTCGGCGGCCAGCTGACCCTCAACCGCCTCGTCTTCCGCTATCCGCGGCGCACCGAGCCGGCCTTGCGCGGCGTCCAGCTTCAGGTGAAGCCCGGCGAGGTGATCGCGATCACCGGCCCGAGCGGCGCCGGCAAATCGACCCTGCTCAAGCTCATTCTCGGGCTCTATCCGCCGCTCGGCGGCGCGGTGCTGGTGGATGGGCTCGACCTGCGCCAGATCCCGGCGGCAGACTGGCGCTCGGCCGTGGCCTATTTGCCGCCGAAGCCGCACTTCTTCTACGGCACCATCGCCCAGAATCTGCGTCTCGCCCAGCCCGACGCCACCGATGCCGAGATCGTCGCGGCGCTGGCTGCCGCCGGCGTCGACGTGAACCATCCGCTGCTGCCGGAGGGCATCGAGACCCGCCTCACCTCCAACCGGCTCGACCACTTGTCCGAGCCGATGAAGCAGGGCATCGGGCTCGCCCGCTGCTTCGTCAAGAAGGCGCCCGTCTATCTGCTCGACAATCCGGCCGCCAGCATGGACGCGACCGCCGCCGCCGCCTTCATGGACAGGATCACGGCGCTGAAGGGCACGGCGACCGTCATCATGGTCACCTTCCGCCCGGCCTTCATGCGGCTGGCGAACCGCGTCGTCGTGCTGAACGAGGGACTGATCATCGCCGATGGTCCGCCCGACAAGATCATCGACAAGCTCGCGGCCTGATGCGCAGGGCCGCGGGAAAGAAGTCACCATCGCGGATCGGTTGCGCCCCGTTAACGTTTCCAGCGTAATTTGAGTGAAACTTCCGCGCATACAGTCGGTTGAGCCCCATGTTGCGTCGACGGCGAACCCACAATGACTTCACGCACCGGCTGACCCAGCCGCTGGTCCTCGAAGACGGGCGTCCGCCCAAGGTGCTGTCGTGGACGCTCTATGTGCTGTCCGGCTTCGTCGTTCTGGCCATCGCCTGGGGCACGCTGACCAGCGTGCGCGAGACGACCACCGTCACCGGCCAGATCGTGCCGCGCGGCCAGATCCTCAACGTGCAGCATTTCGAGGGCGGCATCGTCGATGCGGTGCTGGTGCGCGAAGGCGAGACCGTCAAGGCCGGCGACCCGGTCATCCGCCTCGATCCGGTCGGCAGCGAAAGCGACCGCAACCAGCTCGAAAGCCGCAAGGTCGCCCTCACGCTGCAACTGATCCGGCTCAATGCGCTGAGCCGCGGCGAGGTGCCGAACTTCAGCAACGTCGCGCCAGAGCACGCCGCGCTGGTGTCGGAACAGGTGCAGCTCTATTCCAGCGCCGTCCAGCAGCGCCAGAGCGAGGACGCCACGCTCGCGGCCCGCATCGCGCAGCGCCAGAGCGAGCTTGCCGGCGTCCGCAGCGATCTGGCGAACGCAAGGCTGCAGGCCGAGACCCAGCGCGAGCAGCTTGCCATCCAGAGCAAGCTGATCGTCAACGGCCACACCTCGAAGAAGACCTATCTGGAATGGAAGCTCGCGGCGCAGAAGGCCGAGGGCGAGATCGCCAATCTGGAAGCCAAGCTCAAATCCGCCGAGGACGCCGCCACCGAGGCCGAGAAGGCGCGCACCGAGGCACGGGCCAACGCCGAGCGCAAGATCGCCGAGGAACGGGCGAAGGCCGCCTCCGATCTCGCCGAGACGCAGCAGCAGCTTGCCAAGCTGTCCGATCGCGTCGAGCGGCTGCTGGTGCGCGCGCCGTCCGACGGCTACGTGCTGGAACTCGGGCCGAAATCGGCCGGCGAGGTCATCAAGGCCGGCGACACCGTCGCCCGCATCGTGCCGGCCCCGCAGGAGCTGATCGCCGACGTGCGCATCGAGGCGCGCGACAGCGGCCACATCAATGTCGGCTCGCCGGCCATCATCAAGTTCACCACCTTCGACAGCGCACTCTACGGCACGGTCCAGGGCAGCGTCGAATACATCTCAGCCTCGGCCTTCATGCCGCAGGCGGGCCAGATCCCGCTGCCGGGACAGGCGCCGAGCGAGCCCTATTACCGCGCCTTCATCCGCCTCGCCCGCGACAGCGTCGGCAGCGGCGCGCTGACCCGGCCGATCACCCCCGGCATGGTGGTCCAGGCCCAGATCGTGACCGGCTCGAAGTCGATCGTGCGCTACATGCTGAAGCCGGTGTTCAACTCGCTCGACGTCATCTTCACCGAGCGCTGACGAGGCCGCAGACTTGGACGGTGGCAAACCCTCCGCCGGGCGAGCGGGTCCGCCTCACCGGCAACGCCTCACCGGCACGGCGTCGGCGGCAGGATGTCGAGCGTCGTCATCGCGCCCTTGAGCCGGAAATCGCCATAGTCGAGCGTGAGGTCGCGGCTGATGCCGTTCTCGAACAGCTCGAAGCCGAGCGTGTAGATCGGCGTCTGCTGGTCCGACCCCGCCTCGAAATAGCTGACCGTGACCGGCCAGCGCCGTGTGTCCTTCAGCTCCGGCACCCGCAGCACCGGCTCCAGCGAACCCTCGGCGCCGGGGGCGATCGCCCGCCCCACCACGCCCATGGTGTCGTAGACCTTGCGGCCGGCCTCGGTGCCGTCGAACACCTTGACCGACAGGATGGTCTCGCCCTTGCGCGCGGTCTCGATCAGGCGGCGCATGTGCTGGGTCGGGAACACCACGCCGCTGCCGAGCTCGACCCGGCCCTCGGCCGGCTTGGCGATCTGCACCACCACCGAGCCGTCCGCCGCGCGCTCGGCGCGGCCCTCGCTCATCTCCCGCACATTTCGGTCGACCAGATTCTGGTTGGCGAACCGGAAGGTGCGGCCGGCCACATCCTCCCAGCTTGTCGCCAGCGTGTCGGACACCGTCTGGCCGTCCTCGCTGTCGATCTGCACCACCTGACGCAGCGACATGGCCCAGCCGTCGCAGGCATTGCCCGAGAACTCGTAGACGATGCGGCCGCGCGCCCCCTGCACCGAGGATTTGGCCGCCAGACGGTCCAGCGTGAGGTCGTAGACGGCGCGATGGGCGATGAAGGCCGGCGCCTCGTCGGCCACCGCCTCGCCCGCCACTCCCCCGGCCGCCACCGCCACGGTCGCGATCCCGGCAGCGAGGCCAAGGCCAAGGGCCACGGCACCACGCGCCGCCACACGACAAATTGCATTCATGAGCCAGAATCCGACCACAAGCGTGGCGGTACCATAATTGCGGCCCGCTGCGGCTACAACGTCAAGCGGATTGGCCAATCGGCTTGCCTGCCGCCTGCGCCTGCGCGATGACTTTGCGGCATGACGGGTTGGCGGTTCATGCGGTTTCCAGCCGATCAGGCTGGAGAACCGTATGCCGATCGCCGAAAACCCCGCTCCCAAGCGAGGGGTTTTCGGCGAGACCGTTTCCGGTATCCCGTAGGGATCGACCGGAAACCGTATCATTGAGGAGGACACGTGATGGCTGGGACGGTCGAGGGCAGGATCATCGCGGCGGGCTTCGCCCTGCCCGCTCCGGCGGCACCGGTCGCCACCTATGTGCCGTTCGTCCGCACCGGCAATCTGGTCACGGTGTCCGGCCAGCTCTGCTTCGCGCCCGACGGCGCGCTGCGCCACACCGGGCGGATGGGCAGCGATTTCGACCTCGCCGCCGGGCAGGAGGCGGCGCGCTACGCCGCGCTCAACGTGCTGGCGCAGGTCAAGGCGGCGATCGGCGATCTCGACCGGGTGACGCGGGTTGTGCGGCTCGGGGGCTTCATCAATGCCGGCCCCGGCTTCACCGACCTGCCCAAGGTGATGAACGGCGCCTCCGACCTGATGGTCGCGGCGTTCGGCGAGGCGGGCCGGCATGCCCGCTCCACCGTCGGCGTCGCCGAACTGCCGCTCGGCGCCCTGGTCGAGATCGAAGGCCTGTTCGAGGTCGCCTGATGACACCCGAGTGGCTGACAGCGCGCCCGATCGCCCATCGCGGGCTGCACGACGCCGCCGACGGCGTCATCGAGAACACCCTCTCGGCCTGCGCCGCTGCCGCGGCCGCCGGCTACGCCATCGAGGTCGACCTGCAGCTTTCCGCCGATGGCGAGGCGATGGTGTTCCACGACGACACCCTCGACCGCCTGACCGAGGCCACCGGGCCGGTCGCCGCGCGCACCGCCGCCGAGCTCAAGGCCGTGCGCTTCCGTGACACCGACGACGTGATGATGCGGTTCTCCGAACTGCTGACGCTGGTGTCGGGGCACGTGCCGCTGATCGTCGAGCTGAAGAGCCGGTTCGACGGCGACCCAACGCTGGTGCGGCGCGCCGCCGAGGTCGCTGCCGCCTATGGCGGCCCGCTGGCGCTGATGTCGTTCGACCCCGCCCCCATCGCCGACCTGCGCACGCTGGCGCCCGGTATCGTCCGCGGCATCACCGCCGAGCGCCATTATGCCGATCCCGAATGGAACGGCCTCTCCGCCATCCGCAAGCAGGTGCTGGGCAATCTGCTGCACTGGCCGGCGTCGCGCCCGCAGTTCGTCGCCTTCTGCTTGAGTGACCTGCCGACCGTGGCGACCGAAGTCGCCCGGCGCGCGCTCGGCGTGCCGGTGCTGACCTGGACGGTGCGCACGCCCGAAGACCGCGCGCGGGCAAAGCGCTGGGCCGACCAGATGATCTTCGAAGGCTTCCGGCCGAAACCGGCATGATCCTGCTGCGGCCTTTGCCGTAAAGTGGCGGTGACCCCCGGAACCGTCCATGAAAGCACCCACAACGAACAAAACCACGACGAACGATCCCTCGACCGCCGCCGCCCTGCCGGACCTGACCATCGAGGCGGTGCCGAGCCTGCGCGGCCTCGACCCCGCCGCGTGGAACGCCTGCGCCCGCGCGCCGGTATTGCCGGCGGCCGACGCCCAACCGGCCGGCGACGAATTTTATCCCGCCTATCAGGAGACGGCGGACAACCCCTTCGTGTCGCACGAATTTCTGTCGGCGCTCGAAGAGTCCGGCTCGGCCGTCCCCCGCACCGGCTGGGCCGGCGTCCACCTGATCGCGCGCGACGCGGCCGGCACCCTGGTCGGTGCCGTTCCGGCCTATCTGAAGACCCATTCGCGCGGCGAGTATGTGTTCGACCAGGGATGGGCCGAGGCCTACGAGGCGGCCGGCGGCCGCTACTACCCCAAGCTCCAGGTCTCGGTACCGTTCACGCCGTGCACCGGTCCCCGCCTGATGGTGCGGCCGGGCCACGACGCCGTCGCGGTCCGCCGCCGCCTCGCCGGCGCCCTCACCGCGCTCGCCCGCCAGACCGGCGCCTCCTCGGTGCACGTCACCTTCCCGACCGGGCGCGAATGGCTGGAACTCGGCGCGGCCGGCTGGCTGCTGCGCACCGACCGGCAGTTCCAGTGGACCAACCGCGCCTATGCGTCGTTCGAGGCGTTCCTCGAAGACCTCAACGCCCGCAGGCGCAAGGCCATCCGCCGCGAGCGGCGCGAAGCGCTGGCCCCCGGCATCGAGATCCGCCGCCTCACCGGCGCCGACCTCACCGAGGAGGTGTGGGACGCCTTCTTCGCCTGCTACATGGATACCGGCTCGCGCAAATGGGGCCGGCCCTATCTGACCCGCGATTTCTTCTCGCTGGTGTCGGCGCGCATGGCCGACACCATCGTGCTGGCGATGGCGCGGCGGGGCGGCCGCTGGATCGCCGGCGCCCTCAATTTCCGCGGCTCCGACACGCTCTATGGCCGCCACTGGGGCGCGATCGAGCACCACCCGTTCCTGCACTTCGAGCTCTGCTACTACCAAGCCATCGAGGCGGCGATCGAACTCGGCCTGGCGCGGGTGGAGGCCGGCGCCCAGGGCGAGCACAAGCTGGCGCGCGGCTATCTGCCGGTCCCCACCTATTCGGCCCACTACATCGCCGATCCCGCCTTGCGCCGGGGAATCGCCAGCTATCTGGCCCGCGAGCGCGCCTATGTCGCCGATCTGGGCCGGACGCTGCTGGCCGAGACCCCCTTCCGCAAGGACGCTGCCGGAGCGGAAAAAGGTCTTGCCGAGGGGGATAAAGGTCTTGCCGAAGGGGAATTCGAGGTGTGAACTATTCGTCGAACCATTCGGATCGCAGGGCGTTGCGGAAAGTAAGGACAACATCCCCGCAGCAGGAGAAAGCAGGAGCACGCCATGACCGACACCCAGCTTCATCGCCGCGCCTTCGTATTCGGCGCCGTGGCCCTCGGCGCCGCTGCCCTCACGATCGGGTCCGGCAGCGCCGAGGCCGCACCCGCCTCGCCCATTCCGCCCGGCACCCCCGAGGACGCCACCGCCTTCGACGCGCTGTTCCGCCCGGAGCGGGACACCGTCAAGGCCGAGACCGTGCAGTGGCGCACGCGGTGCTACTGGGACCGCTGGGGCCGGCGCGTGTGCGTGCGGCAGCGCTGGGTGTGCTGGTGGCATCGCGGCCGGCGCGTCTGCGGCTGGCGCTGAGTTCATTCCTGGAGGGTCGCGGCGCGCCCGGCTCTCTTGACCCGAACCCGCGGCGGCGTCACACAGGCGCCGCCGCGATTTGCGTTTATGCGGTTTCCGGCTGACCAAGCCGGAGAACCGTGCTCCGATCGCCGAAAAATCCTATCCGAATCAAGGGTTTTTCGGCGAGACCGTTTCCGGTACCCCGAAGGGGTCAACCGGAAACCGTATTACGGCAAGCAAGCTGGGGCCGCGACATGACCGCCTACGACCCGAACAACATCTTCGCCAAGATCCTGCGCGGCGAGATTCCCTGCTTCAAGGTGTTCGAGGACGACAGGACGTTCGCCTTCCTCGACATCATGCCGCGCGCGCCCGGCCATACGCTGGTGATTCCCAAGGCCGCGGCCCGCAACATTCTCGACATCGATCCGGACGATTTGGCCGCAGTGATGCGCACCGCGCAGAAGATCGCGCACGCCGGCAAGGCGGCTTTCGCGGCCGACGGCATCACCCTGATGCAGTTCAGCGAGGCGGCCGGCGGCCAGGAGGTGTTCCACCTCCACGTCCACGTCATCCCGCGCCATGCCGGCGTGGCGCTGAAGCCGCCCACCTCCTACAAGGAGGACATGGCGGTGCTGAAGCAGCACGCCGACAAGCTGATCGCGGCGATCGGATGAAGACGGGCGCGTTCGCCCAAAGCAAATGACCAAAAGTCATCAACTCGGAATCAGAACGCGCCACAAGCTTGGGCAATTCGGTCCTGATTCTCGATTTGCCGTTCAATTACAGCCGGAGAGACGGAGAATTCGTCCGCGATCGAAAAAATGTCACGCTTATCCTTTTGCATCGACCGAATCTCGTCGATCGGCGCAAGGAATTCCGCGGCAAATGCCCGACCTGCCGCCTGCCGGTAAGCATTCTGCAGGCGATTGACCGACGACAGAGCTTGCTCCGGGAAACACGCCGCATCTCCGACTGCCCTTGCCATCGAGAACAGATGTGTCGCTTTCGCTTCGGAAGAATCTCCGTGATTGCGAAGGTGAATATGAATTCCGTCAGGGCGCTCGCGCCGTAGCGCATGGATCCCATCGACCTTGGGAGCAAGATTAAAACTGCGCCCGGCACCGAGATACTGCGCCAAATCTTTGAAAGATGAGAAACGATGATGCTGCTGCAGATCCAAGTGCCTCCGCATCGCGCGCGCCCGGCGGTATCCAAGCGCCCAGGCGCGTTCGCCTGCCTTTGGCAAGGCAATTTTGGCCACCTCGTCGACCGCAGGCCGCAAATTGGCCAACCGGTAGCTCATGCTCCTCTCGGAGGCCATCCGCTCAACCCAGTTGAGCAGGCTTGACCTATCGACATTATCTGCGCCCGACACGAACTCCACCAGCGCATCATTCGAAAACAACTCTTCCGATTTCTCGATAAACTCTGCCTCGTCATCAGCAATCTGATAAGGATCAAGCCCCAATCCGCCTGCTGCCTCGCAAAAAACCGTCTCTCCTGACTGGATCGAGGCTTGAATACGCTGCCACCGCAGCGCAGCGCTGGTATTCTTGGTGTCCTTTTCCGCAAGACGTTCAAGAATTTCCTGGATCAAGCAGGACAGCCAAGTTTCACCCTCCTGGCGAGACATGACCTCCGTCGAACCGCCCCAAAAACGGAGATCTGGTTCCTTGTATACATATTGATGTGCGGAGACCTCGAAGACCGCTCCATCGAATTGCAGCCGGATATCCGGCAGCAGATAACCGGTTCGGTAGCGCAGAAACGAAATGGAACGGTCGCGCGCACCAAAAACCGTCCACCAATCATGAACGAGACCGTGCGCGAGCCCATAGAGCGCGACAGTAACGTGATCGCCGACCTGACCATCCAGAAGATGCTGGGTCACGTTCAAGCCGTTGAGGACCAGACGCAGATCGCCGACCGTCGCCCGCTCTTCAGGGGCGGCATTCAGCGCATCGTCATGCCATTCAATCGAATGCTTCACGCTTTTCCGCCTCGCTGATCGGCCAACCTTTGTAGGTACCCTGCTCCTGGTTGACCGCAAACCCGAACCAGAACTGGCCGTCCGCATCCATGTGCCAGATATGCTTCGGGTACGTCTTGTCTCCCTCAAAATACCGGTATCGGCCGCGTCTCAGCGCCTCTCGCACCCACGTGGTTGCGATTGCGCGTTCGGCTTCCAAAACCTTCGGACAGATCGTGGTATTTTGTTTCTTGGGCCTTGTTGCATGACCGTCAGGACCGACCCTCGCCATCGGCAGACCGTCCCACCAGCGCTCAACCTTGTGCTCGCCGCTTCCAACATAACTCGCCGATTCGATTTCTTCGTCCTTCAGCGGCGGGCGCTTCGGGATCTGTTGCGGTCGCGCCATGGCCGCCTCTCAAGCATGTTCAATATAGCAGCCCACATGGCAGCAAGAAATCAGGCTGCTCTCAGCCGGACCCCAGACCAAGCCACCATGCTCCGGCGATGATCACCGCATCCGCGGCGATCAGACCGGCGGTCACCGAGCGGCCGGTGGCGGCGTAGGCGCCGGCCCCCACCCCCACCGCGACGAGCCGCAGCGCCAGCGGAATGGCGGCGAGCCCGCCGGTCGGGAACAGCACCATCCGCGCCGCCAGCCCGGCCACCATCGCGGTGGCCACCGCCCGCACGAAGCGGAAGCCGAGGCTGCGGTCGTCGATGCGGTTCGCCACGGCGATGCCGAGAAACCGCCAGACATAGGTGACCGCGGCCGCCGCCAGCACCATCGCATAGATGGCAAGGTCGCTCATGCCAGGATCGCTCATGCCAGGATCGCTCATGCCCGGCGCTCCCAGGCGAGGCCCACGGCGAACGCCACCGCGCCGCCGATCGCGCCGGTGAGCATCAGGTCGAAATCGGGCGCCATGACCGCCATCACCGGCCCGAGCACGAGGCCGGAGGCGAACGCCAGCTTCTCGACGACACTTCGCGCCGTTCGCTCCAGCGACAGGAGAAAGAACACCGGCGGCAGGAACACCAGCCCGATCACCAGCGGCTCGGCCAGCCGGCCGGCGACCACATGGCCGAGCGCCGTCGCCGCCGCCGAGGCGACGATCAGCGCATAGGACATGCCGAGATAGAAGCCCGGCCGCTCGGCGCGCGGAATGTCGGGCAGATGGCGGAAGGACTCCACCCAAACCGTCTGCGCCACAAAATGGGCGCACCAGAACTGCGCGCCGACATTCATGCGCGGCGCCCGCAGCACCGGCATCAGCGACACCACCATCGGCATCAGCCGCACCGCCGACAGCGACACCGCCAGCAGCGCGGCGAGCGGCGACGAACCGGCGGCGACGGCCCCGAGCAGCACCACCTGCCCCGGCATCGCCCACACCAGAAGCGTCGCCAGCACCGCGGCCGGCAGCGGCCAGCCGGCATCGTGCGCCAGACCGCCGAAGCCGACGAAGGAGGCCATCAGCACCAGCATCGGCGGGCCGAAGGCGACGCGGATGCCGGCGGCGAGCGCCGTATTGCGCGGGCGGTCGGAGGGATCGGAGGACGGCTCGGCCATGCGCACCCTTTGTGGCCGATCCGCCCTGCCGGCGGAAGCTGTCCTTACGTCCAAGCTGTCATGCCCAAGCCGTCATGCTCAAGCCGTCATGCCGGACAGGCCCGCAAAAACGGAAAGGCCGGGCAACTGCCCGGCCTTTCGTTCGTCTCGGCCCTTCGTTCGTCTTGGCCTTTCGATCGTCTTGGCGCTCACGCCTTGATCAGCGGCACCTTGGGCACCGAGCTGCGGGCGGGGCCCGGGCCGCCGCCCTTGGCGGCCTTCGGCTTGGCCTTGGCGCGGAACGAGGCCTTGCGCTTGCGCGGCTTCTTGACCGGCGCCACCGGATCGGGCTTCGGCGTCACCGGCCCTTCGAGAAACTCGAAGCCGAGCTTGCGGCCGCCATCCGCCTCCTCGACCACCACCTTGACGTGGCCGCCGCTCTTGAGCTTGCCGAACAGCACCTCGTCGGCCAGCGGCTTCTTGATGTTCTCCTGGATGACGCGACCCATCGGCCGCGCCCCCATCTGCTCGTCATAGCCGCGCTCGACCAGCCACTCGGTGGCCTGGGGCGTGAGCGCGATCGTGACGTTGCGGTCGGCGAGCTGGGCTTCGAGCTGCAGCACGAACTTCTCGACCACCAGGGCGATGATCTCGGGCGACAGGTGCGCGAACGGGATCACCGCATCGAGACGGTTGCGGAATTCGGGGGCGAACATGCGGTTGATCGCCTCGGTGTCGTCCCCTTCCCGCTTGGTGCGGGTGAAGCCATAAGCCGCCTTGGCGAGGTCGGCCGCGCCGGCATTGGTGGTCATGATGATGATGGTGTTGCGGAAATCGACCTGCTTGCCGTTGTGGTCGGTCAGCTTTCCGTGGTCCATCACCTGCAGCAGGATGTTGAAGAGGTCCGGATGGGCCTTCTCGATCTCGTCCAGCAGCAGCACCGAATGCGGGTTCTGGTCGACCGCGTCGGTCAGCAGGCCGCCCTGGTCGAAGCCGACGTAGCCCGGAGGCGCACCGATGAGGCGCGACACCGTGTGCCGCTCCATGTACTCGCTCATGTCGAAGCGGGTGAGCGGCACGCCGAGCACGGAGGCGAGCTGCTTGGCCACCTCGGTCTTGCCGACGCCGGTCGGGCCCGAGAACAGGTAGGAGCCGATCGGCTTCTCCGGCTCGCGCAGGCCGGCGCGGGCGAGCTTGATGGCCGAGGCCAGGGCCTCGATCGCCTTGTCCTGGCCGAACACCACGCGCTTGAGCGTCTGCTCCAGATTGGCCAGCACCTCGGCGTCGTCCTTGGAGACGGTCTTGGGCGGAATGCGCGCCATGGTGGCAACCACCGCCTCGATCTCCTTGACGCCGATGGTCTTCTTGCGCCGGCTCTCCGGCTGCAGCATCTGCGCCGCACCCGACTCGTCGATCACGTCGATCGCCTTGTCCGGCAGCTTGCGGTCGTGGATGTAGCGCACCGCCAGATCGACGGCCGCCTTGATCGCCTCATTGGTGTAGCGGAGCTTGTGGAAGTCCTCGAAATACGGCTTCAGCCCCTTGAGGATCTCGAAGGCGTCCTCCGGCGTCGGCTCGTTGACGTCGATCTTCTGGAACCGGCGCACCAGCGCCCGGTCCTTCTCGAAGTACTGGCGGTACTCCTTGTAGGTGGTCGAGCCGATGCAGCGCACGCTGCCCGAGGACAAAGCGGGCTTCAGCAGGTTGGAGGCGTCCATCGCCCCGCCCGAGGTCGCACCGGCGCCGATCACCGTGTGGATCTCGTCGATGAACATGATGGCGCCGGGATAGTTCTCGATCTCCTTGATGACCTGCTTCAGCCGCTCCTCGAAGTCGCCGCGGTAGCGCGTGCCGGCGAGCAGCGCGCCCATGTCGAGCGCAAACACCGTGGCGTTCGCCAGCACCTCGGGCACCTCGCCATTGACGATGCGCCGCGCCAGCCCTTCGGCGATGGCGGTCTTGCCGACGCCGGGGTCGCCGACGAACAGCGGGTTGTTCTTCTGGCGCCGGCACAGCACCTGGATGGTGCGCTGGATCTCGGAATCGCGGCCGATCAGCGGATCGATCTTGCCGTCGCGCGCCTTCTTGTTGAGGTTGATGCAATAGGCTTCGAGCGCGTCGCCCTTCTTCTTGGGCTCGTCGCCCGGCTTGGTGTCGGCCTCGTCCTCGACGCCGCGCGCCGGGCGGCTCTCCGACAGGCCGGGCCGCTTGGCGATGCCGTGGCTGATGTAGTTGACCGCGTCGTAGCGCGTCATGTCCTGCTCCTGCAGGAAATACGCGGCGTGGCTCTCGCGCTCGGCGAAGATCGCCACCAGCACGTTGGCGCCGGTCACCTCCTCGCGGCCGGAGGACTGCACGTGGATCACCGCGCGCTGGATGACGCGCTGGAAGCCGGCGGTCGGCTTGGATTCGTCGCTGCCGTCGGTGGTGAGATTGTCCAGTTCGCCGTCGATATAGTCGACCAGAGCGCGCTTGAGCTTGTCCAGGTCGACATTGCAGGCCCGCATCACCGCCGCCGCGTCCTGGTCATCGACGAGGGCGAGCAGCAGGTGTTCCAGCGTCGCGTACTCGTGATGGCGTTCGTTGGCCAAGGCCAGGGCGCGGTGCAGGGACTGTTCGAGGCTGCGGGAGAAACTGGGCAATGGGGGCTCCTATTTTTTCTCCATGACACACTGGAGAGGGTGCTGGTGTTTGCGGGCAAAGTCCATCACCTGCGTGACCTTCGTCTCCGCCACCTCATAGGTATAGATCCCGCATTCGCCGACGCCATGGTGGTGGACGTGCAGCATGATGCGCGTCGCCTCGTCGCGGCTCTTGCCGAAGAAGCGTTCGAGGATCAGCACGACGAATTCCATCGGCGTGTAGTCGTCGTTCAGAATCAGCACCCGGTACATGTTCGGACGCCGGGTCTGCGCCTTGGTGCGGGTGATGACCGCCGTGCCCGGCCCCTGCGGCGGCGTGGGCTTTCCCTTGTCGGCCATCGCCCGCGGACGGCCATCCGCAGTGCCGAACCGATCGATCGAAGAAGACTGCTGAATCATGGGCGAGCCGGGGGCAAGTTGACGCAGGCTGGTGGATACGGACGGGTGGACGCGGACGGGTGAAAACGATCTGGCGACGGGTCTCCGCCCGGGCAGCGTAACACCCGGGTAGCGTGACATCGCGGCTTTCGCGCGGCGCCTGCTCCGGATCGTCGCCCGTGCGGACGAAGATCGCGTGGCCGGCGCCGCCGATCGCCACACTGCACACTCATAATAGTTGCTGCCCCCATGCGCCGCCAGTGCGGCCGGTCTGGCGCCGGACGGGGAACACGCCGCGCCGGACCGCGGACGGCCGTCCGCCAGTCATGCGGTCTCCGGTTCATCCCTTCGGGAGACCGGAAACGGTCTCGCCGAAATTCCCATTATCGAACAGGGCTTTATCGGCGTTCTGAGTGCGGCTCGACGGCCCCGCAGGCCGGAAGGCGCATCACATGCCGGTGAACGCTCGCGGCGGACGGTCACGGGCAATGGCCGATGGCCCGCCGGGCGCCACGCCGGTGTGGCGGCACGCCGATCTGGCGCGCAGGCGCCCAACCCAAGGCATTTTATGCAAATGAGGCTGCAGCCTTGATGAAAATGGCAAGATTCACGCGCCATGCTGGAACAGAGGCAGGCTGAACCACACCGGCGGACAAGATAGAATTCGATACATAAAGGTTAATCAATCATTTCTTCGCCATCCGCATTTTGTGCGGCCGACCTAACCGATCCGATACGTCTTAGTTGTAAGTTTAAACAACAGCACGCATCGGAGGCACACGATGGTCCGCTTTTGGCGAAATGAGTCCGGCAACGTCGTCGTCATCTTCACCTTGGCGGTGATCCCAGTCCTCGGACTGATCGGCGCCAGCGTCGACTTCAGCCGCAAGTCACATGCTCTGTCGGAGATGCAGATCGCGGTGGACGCCGCCGCGCTGGCGCTCAGCAAGATGCCGCTGAACACGGCGCAGACCGCCCTGGAGGAAAAGGCCAGGCAGTATTTCAACGCCAACTTCCACCAGAGCGATGTCGGCGACGTGACGCTCACCGTGACGCCCAGCAAGGGTCAGCTGGCGGTGTCGGCCGCCACGACCATGTCGCCGAGCGTGACCATCCTGTCGACCGTGACCTCCATGCCGCTCGCCGCCAATTCCACCGTGAAGTGGGGCAACGGCAAGCTGCGCGTCGCCCTGGCGCTGGACACCACCGGCTCGATGAACAGCGCCAACAAGCTCAGCGCGCTCAAGACTGCGACGAAAGGTCTCCTCGAGCAGCTCGAGGCGCTCGCCGTGAATGACGGCGACGTCGAGGTCGCGATCATCCCGTTCAGCGAGCTGGTCAATGTCGGCACGACCAACAGGAATGCGACCTGGCTCGACTGGAACTCGGTGAACGCCGAATTCGGCACCTGCAGCAAGAATTCCTCGACCAACGTCAGCCGGAAGCGGTGCGTGGCCGCAGGCGGCACTTGGAATGTGTCGAGCAACAAGTCCAACTGGAAAGGCTGCGTGACCGATCGCGGCCTCTTCAACAATCCGAGCCCGACCACCGCCGGCACCGGCTATGATCAGCTCGTCACCGCGCCCAGCACCTCGGTGCCCGCGTCGCTGTTCCCCGCGGCCTCCCCGTCGCTCGACAGCTACTGCCCGGCGCAGATGATCGGCCTCAACCACAATTGGTCGTCGCTGAAGTCGACCGTGAACAGCCTCGTTGCCGGCGGCGCCACCAATCAGCCGCTCGGGCTGGTGTGGGCGTGGCAGGCGCTGGTGGGCGGCGGCCCGCTGACCGCGCCGGACAAGGATCCCCAGTACAAGTACAATCAAGCCATCGTGCTGCTGAGCGACGGCCTCAACACCCGGAACCGGTGGGAAGGCGACGGTTCGAACACCTCGACCGCAGTCGACAAGCGGATGTTCGACAGTTCGAACGGCGGCAAGGGAACCTGCGCCAACATCAAGGCCCAGGACATCACGATCTACACCATTCAGGTCAACACCGGAAACGATGCCGTATCGACCCTGCTTCGGAACTGCGCTTCCGATGCCGACAAGTTCTTTTATCTGACCTCGGCTTCGCAGATGGTGACGGTGTTCGACGAGATCGCCTCTGACCTCGCAAGCCTGTACATCGCGAAGTGAACGGCCCTAAAGGACCAACGGGAAACCGTTTCAAGAACCAAAAGCCCGGCTGATCAGCCGGGCTTTTCCGTCGTTCAGGATGTCGATGTCAGCGGCGGACGCTCTTGCGGCGTCGTCCGTTTCGGGGATCCCGAAGGGGGATCAACCGGAAACCGTCTCAGGCCTTCGGCGTGAGCTTGCCGAGCACGTTCTCGTAAGGCTTGTAGGCTTCCTTGGCGAGATCGGTGTAGAGCGTTCCGAGCTTCGTCGCCTGCGAAATCCATCCTTCATAAGCCGACTTCACAAAGTCGGTCTGGATCTCGATCGCCTTATCGAGCGAACGGGCGCCCAGCATTTTCTCGGCCGCGGCCGACCCCTGCTCGAAGGACTTCTTCGAGAAATCGACCATCTCGACGGCGATCGCCTGGACGCCCTTCGTGACTGCACTTACGGACTTTACCGCAAGATCGACGTTTTCTTTTCCGAGCTTCTGAATTTCGTCAAAATTCTGGAACATCTGGGCTTCCTCTCTTTCCGCTGTCCCGCCGCAGAAACGGCGTTTCCGCAATTGCCCTGCCCGGATGGTTGATACCGCAATGCAGCATTTTGGTCAAGATTTTGTACCGCACTGCAATATATCGCTGCCTTTGTTGAAGTCTCTTAACACCTCGTTAACCGCCCCACCCCACACTAGGGGTATTTCCCGCGTCGCGGATGCGTCCGGGCCGGCCCGGACGCCCGCAGCACCCAGCCTACGGACCCGGCCGACAGAGACGGTCGTCGGATCACCGCGTGATCCCGCCGCCCCGCATTTGCCGCACATGGTGACAACGGCCGCAAGGATCGCGGCTGCCAACAACAGCAACGGACCGCGCCAATGAATGTGCTCGCCCCTGGACAGAGTTTGTTGCCTTTCGCCATCCGCGTCATCGCCATCGCCGCAGCCTTCGCCATCGCGCTTCCCGACCCGGCGGATGCCCGGGCCAAGAACAGCCGCAGCAAGTCCTCATCAGCCGCCTCCGAGCAGCGCGCGCGGGCGGCGGCGGCAACGTCGTCCGGACAGTGGCGCAGCGGCTACGCCGCCATCGTCGTCGATGCCAATACCGGCAAGGTGCTGCACGAGAGCGAGCCCGATGCGCTCCGCCACCCGGCCTCCGTCACCAAGATCATGACCCTCTATATGCTGTTCGAGCAGCTTGAGGCCGGCCGCCTCCGGCTCGACAGCCAGCTGCCGGTGTCGGCCCGCGCCTCGGCGCAGGAGCCGACCAAGCTCGGCCTCAAGCCCGGCTCGACCATCGAGGTCGAGGACGCCATCAAGGCGCTCGTCACCAAGTCGGCCAATGACGCCGCGGTGGTGATCGCCGAGGCCGTCGGCGGCGACGAGGCCTCCTTCGCCGCGCAGATGACCCGCAAGGCGCGCGCGCTCGGCATGTCGCGCACCACCTTCAAGAATGCGTCGGGCCTGCCCAATCCCGAGCAGGTGACCACCGCCCGCGATCTCTCGGTGCTCGGCCGCGCCATCCAGGAGCGGTTCCCGCGCTATTACCGCTACTTCTTCACCCGCCAGTTCGTCTGGCGCGGCGGCGCCATCGCCAACCACAACAAGCTGCTCGGCCGGGTGGAAGGCGTCGACGGCATCAAGACCGGCTACACCCGCGCCTCCGGCTTCAACCTCGTCACCTCCGCCAAGCGCAACGGCCGCCACATCGTCGGCGTGGTTCTCGGCGGCCGCTCCGGCGCCTCCCGCGATGCCCAGATGGCCAGCCTGATCGAGGCCAGCCTGCCGAAGGCCTATGCCGGCGGCCAGACGGTGGCGCGCATTGCCGAGGTCGAGCCGGCCCAGGTCGAGCCGGCCCAGGTCGAACCGGCCGAGGCCGTTCCGCAGCCGGCGCCACGGCCGATGAGCCGCGAGCCGCTCGCCCTCGCCGCCATTGCCGTCGCCGATCAGGCGCCGACCGCCGCGATCCCGCAGCCGGCTCCCGGCTCCACCGAGCCGCTGCGCCCGACCGCCGTGCGCTCGGTCCCGGTCGGCCCGGTCACCAACACCGCGCCGCTCGGCGCCGTGGTCACGCGGGCTTCCGCCAGCTCGGCGTCCACCTACACCACCGCCTCGGCCTCGGCGGCGCCCGGCCAGATCGCCCCGGCGGTGATCACCATTGCCCCCGAGCCGGCGCCGCACACCCTGGACGCGCAGGTGCGCGCCTACGCGGCCTCCGCGCAGCCGACCCGCCCCGCGTCCATTCAGGTCGCCTCGGCGCAGATGGCCGCGCCCGCCGTGCCGCCCGTCCGGCATGCCGGCCGCAGCGAATGGATGATCCAGATCGGCGCCTTCCCGGCGGAATCGCAGGCGCGCGACAAGCTGCGCGAAGCCCAGAACCGCAACAAGGGCCTGCTCGGCAACGCCGATCCGTTCACCGAGAAGGTGGTGAAGGGCTCGACCGCGCTCTATCGTGCCCGCTTCGCCGGCTTCGACGAGGAGCGCGCCCACGAGGCCTGCCGGGTTCTCAAGAAGTCCGACTTCGCCTGCATGCCGCTGCGGAACTGAGGCCGCAGGCGTTTGCCAACGACCCGCCGCCATGGCCGGGCTTGTCCCGGCCATACACGTCTGTTCGAAAGTCGTTTCAAGTCGTGGATGCCCGCGACAAGCGCGGGCATGACCACGGCGCGAATGCGCCGGACGCGAGCAGCAATTCAATCGCGCCGATGCCGCGTGATGTTAAACCAAAGATAAAGGATTACCGACAATATTAGCTAAACGAGGCGCAGACATGCCTCGGTTAGGGTTCCTTCGCGCGTGGAGTATCAGCGATGGTGCCGCAGAAGTACGTCTTTGGCTTCATTGACGCGGGCCGCCAGCCAATCGGTTCCGCCCTGGTCGGGGTGCAGCCGTTTCATGAGCGTCCGGTGCGCCCGTCGAATGTCCTCGGCGGCGGCTCCTGGCTCAAGGCCAAGGATCTCATAGGCCTCCTGCTCGGACATCGCACCGTCGCGCCGTCCCTCACCGCGCCCCGCTGCCGCATCCGCCTCGCCGTCTTCACGCCAGCCGGGCGCGCGGCGGTCAAGATACGCTTCCAGTAGCGCGCGGCTGTCGCCGTCGGCGGCGGCGTAGAGGTCGCCAAGCTCCGCCAGGGTCAGGTCGGCCAAGGCGCGGCCCTGATGCGTGCCGGCGGTCACGGTTCCGCGCATCTCGCCGCTGTCATGGTCGAGCTCCATGTCGAGCAGCGCGGTGCGGGCGCGCGAGACCTGCCCGGTCGAGCGCTGGGTCCGCTGGCTCCACCCCGCCGGCCGGTTCGGCAGCCAGCCGAGCAGCGACAGGCCGGCGAACAGCAGCGGCGCCGCCACCAGGAAACGTCCGGTTACCGCCAGCAGCAGCCCGGCGGCCAGCGCCAGCCCGCCGCCGATCTGCGACAGCCGGGTGACCAGCGTCTTGGGGTCGAGCTTCGCCAGCCGGTCGAGCCCCCACAGCGCCAGCAGCAGCGCAACCAAGCCAATGGCCAGCATCATCATGGCGCGCGCATCTGCTCGAGCAGCAGGCGCGCCCCCCGCCCTTCGCGGTCGGCCAGCGCGGTGAGCGCCCGGCGCCCGCCCGAGGCGAAGGCCGCCACCGCCTGCAGCAGCGCCCGCAATTCCGCCGCGGCGCCGGGCCCGAACCGGCAATAGGCGCCGCGCGTCAGCCGCGCCACCTCGCGGAACGCCTGCTCGGCGACCGGATCCGAACCCTCCTGGAACAGGAAGGCCGGCACCCCGCGCAGCGCCAGCGGGCCGGCGGCGGCGCAGAGGTCGTCGAGCGACTCCTCCATGGCATCGCCGACGAACGCAAGGGCATGAACCCGGCCGCGCTCGGACTCCTGGCCGGCATGGCGCAGCACGCGGGCGATCTGGGTGTGGCCGCCGCGGCAGTCGATCGACGTCATCAGCCGCTCCAGGCTGGCCGCCTCCGACACCCAGCGCGAGGCCCGGCACTCGCCGAGACCGCGGTAATAGACGAGCTGCACTTCGAGGCCGGCCAGCGTCCCCGCCTCGCGGAACATGTCGGCCTGCAGCCGCATCGCCATGTCCCAGGTCGGCTGCCGGCTCATCGTGGCATCGAGCGCGAACACCAGACGCCCGCGCTCGCCGGCCCCCACCGCCGGCGCGCGGCGCTTCACCTCGTCGAGAAACGCCGCGACATCGCTGCTGCGGTCCAAGGCTTTGCCTTCCCCGGCAACGGCTGGCGCTTTGGTCTCTCGGCTTGCCATCAATGGACTCGAACACAACGGCCTGCCCTTTAGGTGGGGCCGAATGCCCCGGCAGGCAACCGCGCGGGCCGGCCCTATTCGCCGGCCATCAGGCCGGGATCGGCGCCCGACCAGCTCTCGCGCGGATCGGCGCGGCCACGGCCACGCACGTCGAGCGGCAGGTTGAGGAAGTCGAGCAGCGAGCGCACCTCGTTGCGCGCGGTGAAGTGCGACAGATTGGGCTCGATGCCGAACAGCGAGCGGTCGAGCGTGTCGAGCACGGTCAGGCCGCGCGCGAACAGTTCGCGGTAGATCACCCGGTCGGACAGGCCGTTGGACGGGCGGAAGTCGAGCGTGGAGGCCAAGAGCGACAGGCAGCGCTCCAGATTGCGGCCGTTGCGGGTTTCGAACTGGCCGACGCGGTTGCGCACCACGATCCAGTCGGTTGTGCCGCCATCGGCCAGCCGCCGCTGCCGGCGCGCCTCGCACACCAGCTCGGCATACTGGCTCACCGCCAGCAGCTCCCCGGTCTCGGAATCGACCCGCGCCAGCACGTCGAAATCGATGAAGCTGTCATTGAGCGGGGTGATCAGCGTATCGGCCATGGCATGCGCCAGGCGCATGAGATAGCTGTCCGACCCGGGCGTATCGATCACCACGATATCGTGGGTATGCTCCAGCGTGGTGATGGCCGCGGCGAACGACGCGAACTCGTCGGTCTCGTTGCGGTCGATCTCGTTATGGGTCGCGCGGTCGACCGTGAAATGATGCGACAGTTCGAGCTCGATCCCCATCCGGACGGCCAGCGCCCGGCGGTTCTCGACATAGCGGGTGAAGGATTTCTGCCGGCAGTCGAGATCGATGGTGGCGACGAGGTAGCCGGCCTTCATCAGCGCCACGGCCAGATGCATGGCGATGGTCGACTTGCCGGAGCCGCCCTTCTCGTTGCCGAGCACGACCACGTGCGCCCCGCGCCGACGCGCGGGCTCGTTCGTGACCGGCACCGATTCTCGACGCATCGAGCACTACCCGAATCCGACGCAATGCGCCGAATTGTCGGTGCTATGTACCTCTCCGGTCAAGCGCTTGGCATCATTTTCACCGGGCAATAGGTTTGCCAAGGACAAACGGCCAAGATTAAACAGTGAAGATCAAACGGCCAGGACTGAACGACCAGGACTGAACGGCCCTGGGATAAACGGCCAAGGACAAACGGCCAAGGATGAGCGGCAATCACGCGCTCGCCATCCGGTCGCGGTGATCGGGCCGGCGAGTTCCCGGCGAGTTCCGGGCGAGTTCATGGGGGGAGACGAGAATGGCCAAGGAAACGCGGGTCGTCCGCTCGGTCCGCAGCCTGCGCCGCGCCATCGAGCCGTGGGCGGCGGCCGGCGAGCGCATCGCGCTGGTGCCGACCATGGGTGCGCTGCACGCCGGCCATCTGGCGCTGGTGAAGCTGGCCAAGCGCAAGGCCGAGCGCGTCGTGGTGTCGATCTTCGTCAACCCCACCCAGTTCGCCCCCACCGAGGATTTCTCCAAATATCCCCGCACCTTCCGGCAGGATTTCCGCAAGGTCGCGGCGGCCGGCGTCGATCTCGTCTATGCGCCGACGGCCGAGGAGATGTATCCGGACGGCTTCGCCACCCGCATCGTGCCGGAGGGCGCGGCGCTGGCCGGGCTTGAGGACACCTTCCGCCCGCACTTCTTCGGCGGCGTCGCCACCGTCGTCGGCAAGCTGTTCCTGCAGGTGCGGCCGGACATCGCGGTGTTCGGCGAGAAGGACTATCAGCAACTCAAGGTGGTCACCCGCCTCGCCCGCGACCTCGACCTGCCGACCCGGATCATCGGCGCGCCGACCACGCGCGAGGCGGACGGGCTCGCCCTGTCGTCGCGCAATGTCTACCTCTCGGCGGACGAGCGCGCCCGCGCGGTGGCGCTGCCGCACGCGCTGGTCAAGGCGGCCGAGTCGATCGCCGCCGGCCAGCCGGCCAGCCGGGCGCTGGCCCAGGGCCGCGCCATGCTGTCGCGCGCCGGCTTCGAGATCGACTATTTCGAGGCGCGCGACGCCGAGACCCTGGCGCCGCTGAAGCGCGGCCAGCGCCGCGGCATCCGCCTGCTCGCCGCCGCCCGCATCGGCGCCACGCGGCTCATCGACAATCTGGCGGTGCCGGAAGCTTGACGGAGTTACAGCAACCCGAGGTCGGCCAGTTCCTGGCGCAGCGCCTCGGGCATGTCGGCGACGCCCGCGCCGGCCTGATCGAGATCGGGCGGCGCGTCGGCCGGCGGCAGGTAACGCCAGCCCTGGAACGCCCGCATCGGCCGCGGCACCGTGCGCACCACCTGCGGCTCCAGCACCAGCTCGCAGCGGCCGATGCCCTCGGCATCGACCACCGGGCGCAGATCGATCAGCCGCTGCCGGCACTGGATCAGGCCCTTGATCACCCAATAGAGCGAGCCGCCGGCCAGAAGCTCGGCCCGCCGCTTCGGCGTCATGCGGGTGGTGTGGACCTGCTCCAGCGGCCGGCCCTGGCGGGTGCACTCGCGCATCCGCGCCGCGATCCAATCTTCGAGGTCGGCGACGGCATCGCAGCCGACGCACAGCTTGACGAGATGGAGCGGAGTGGTCGCGGAGTCCGGCATCGCCGCGTCCTACCATGCGCAGACGACGGCCGTCATCCAAGCGCCGCGTTGCCGCACCGTCGTCCCGGGCAAGCAGCGAAGCTGCCCGGGATCGTGCGCAGGAAGGGGCTCCTTCGGAAAACGATCCCGGCTCTCGCTGACGCTCGGCCGGGATGACAGGCTGACGCGTCTCACCCCTCCAGCGGCGCGATCAGCATGATCTTCGCGCCATCCGCCACCTGGGCGCCGACGCTGACCGCCACTTCCGCCACCGTGCCGTCGATCGGCGCGGTGAGCGCGTGCTCCATCTTCATCGCCTCGATCACCGCGATCGTCTGGCCCTTGCGGACCGGATCGCCCGGACCGGCGGCGAGCGCCAGAACCTTGCCGTGCATCGGCGCGGTGACGATGCCGCCCTCGTCGAGGTGCTCGATGTCGATGGCCTCGATGTCCTTGGCCTTGACCGTGGCCTGCCGTCCGTGGCGGACCGCGATCACCGCGTCGCCGGCCTCGATCACCGCCGCATCCGCCGCGCCGCAACCATCGACGCTGACCGCCAGATCCGGCCCCGAATAGCGCACCCGCGCCGTCACCGTCTCGCCATCAGCCGTGACCTGCAGCCCGACCTCGCGGGGGCCGGCGAGGTCGAAGGCATCGAGCACGTCCCACGGCGAGGCCGCCTCGTCGGTCCGCGCGCGCGCCAGCGCTGAGAGCCGCGCCTGTTCCCGCCGCACCAGCCGCGCCGTGGCCGCCGCCACCGCGCCGGGATCGGCGCCGCGCTGCGGCAACAGCTCGTCGAGATGGCGGTCGATGAAGCCGGTGTCGAACCTGCCGGCGCGGAAAGCCGGATGCCGGGCGAGCGCCGCCAGGAACGGCGCATTGGTGCGCGGCCCCGCCACCAGCGTCTCATCGAGGGCCGCCGCCAAGCGGTCGAGCGCCTCGTCGCGGGTGGCCGCGTGGGCGATGATCTTGGCGATCATCGGATCGTAGTGCGGCGAGACCTCGCCGCCCTCCTCCACCCCGGAATCGACGCGGATGCCCTCGCCCACAGGCAGCTTCAAGGCCCACAGCCGCCCGGTCGAGGGCAGGAAGCTGCGCTCGGGATCCTCGGCATAGAGGCGGGCCTCGACCGCGTGGCCGTCGATGGCGAGGTCGCCTTGCGCAAACGGCAGGCGTTCGCCCGCCGCGACGCGGAACTGCAGCTCGACCAGATCGAGCCCGGTGATCGATTCGGTTACCGGGTGCTCGACCTGCAAGCGCGTGTTCATCTCCATGAACCAGAAGGCGTCGGGCCTCAGACCCTTCGAGCCGTCGGCGATGAACTCGACCGTGCCGGCGCCGACATAACCCACCGCCTGCGCCGCCTTCACCGCGGTCTCGCCCATCAGCGCCCGCATCTCGGGCGAAAGCCCCGGCGCCGGCGCCTCCTCGATCACCTTCTGGTGGCGGCGCTGCAGCGAGCAGTCGCGCTCGAACAGATGCACGGCGTTGCCGTGGGCGTCGGCGAACACCTGGATCTCGACATGGCGCGGGTCGGTCACGTAGCGCTCGATCAGCACCCGCGGATCGCCGAACGCCGCCTCCGCCTCGCGCCGGGCGGAGGCCAGCGCCTCGGCGAAGCCGGCCGGGTCGGCCACCTTCTTCATGCCCTTGCCGCCGCCGCCCGCGGTGGCCTTGATCAGCACCGGAAAGCCGATCTCGACCGCGGCGTCGGCAAGCCGCGCGGGGTCCTGGTCGGCGCCGTGATAGCCCGGCACCACCGGCACGCCGGCTTTCGACATCAGCGCCTTGGCGCCGTCCTTGGCGCCCATCGCCCGGATCGCCGAAGCCGGCGGGCCGATGAACACCAGCCCCGCCGCGGCGCAGGCATCGGCGAAATCGGCACGCTCGGACAGAAAGCCATAGCCGGGATGGATCGCCTCGGCGCCGGTCTCGCGCGCCGCCGCGATCAGCCGCTCGGCGGCCAGATAGGAGTCGCGAGCCGGCGCCGGGCCGATGCGGCAGGCGGCATCGGCGAGCCTGACGTGCGGCGCCGCCGCGTCGGCGTCGGAATGGACGGCGATGGTGCGAAGCCCGAGGCGACGCGCGGTTCGGATGATGCGGACGGCGATCTCGCCGCGATTGGCAATCAGGACGGAGCGGAACATTGGAACCGACGGTTGCGCACAGGGAATAGGACTATGCGCAACCGGTTCCCCGCCCGTCAATCCTCGCTGGGGACCTCGGGCGCCTCGTCCGGCTCCGGCGGCGGGGTCAGCGATGTCGGCGGCGGCAGCCGCGGCACGGCGGGCTGCACCGGCGCGGTCACGGGTGCGGCCGGCTGCGGACGCGGCACGGTGGCCGGCCGCGCCACCGGCTGCGGCGGCGGCTTCGGGGCTGTGGCTGGCGCTGCCGTGGGTGCCGTCGCGGGCGCTGCGGTCGAAGGCTTGGGCGATGGCGCAAGGGTCGATGGCGCAGGAGCAGAAGGTGCCGCGGGCTTCGGCGCAGCGGCGGGGGGCGGCGGGGCACGCTCTGCCGGAGGCGCAGACCGCGGCACGGCGGACGGCGACAGGTCGGTCGGCGGACCCAGGCTGTCGCTGGGAGACGGCCCCGGCCCGAGCGTCGGCGTGCCCGGCGGCATCTCCATCGTGCCGGAGGTCACCGGACCGGACGGGCCGGCCAGCGCCGGATCGAGACGCGAAGGATGCTGGCGGAACCCGAACGGGCCGGGGCGGCCGGGCGTCCAGATCGCCGACTGCTTCTCGACCAGCGTCTCGAAGGTGCGCGCCGCCATGTTGGCCTTGATCTTCTCGGCGTCCTTGAACAGCTCGAACTGGGCGCAGGCATCCGGCCGGCACTGCTCCGACTCGGTCAGCACATAGGCGACGAGCCCGAAATCGTCGTTCTCCAGGGCCCGGCGCAGCCGCGTCGTGCGCGAATCATCCGGCCCCAGCCCGCTGGCCGGCAGCGAGGCAAGCGCCAGAAGCTCCAGCCGGTCGCGGGTCAGCGACACCGCCGCCGCGGCATTCTCGGGCTTGGCGAACACCGTGCGCTCGCAGGCGGCCCGCAGATCGGGATTGGTCACGCCGTTCACGCAGGCCAATAGCGGATTGTTCTCGATCGGCGAGATGATCGCCCGCGACAGCCGCTCGCCGAGCGCGATGCGCGCCGACTGGACCTGCTGATCCTCCAGATACTGGAAGCCGCGCCAGGCGACGAAGCCGATGAGCACGATGAGCGCGAGACGCCACAGCCCGCCGCCCCCGCCATCATAGCCGTAGGGCCGAAACAGCCGGCCGGCCAGCAGCACGACAAGGAGCGCGGCCACCGCCACGATCACCCAGGCGGGCACACCCACCGGCTGTGTCCACGCACCGCTTGCAAGAATGTCCGCCAGGGACGCGAACCACGTCCGGGCGGAGTCGAGGGTCGCCGCTGCCTGATCCATAAGAACTTACTACCATGAAGGATCGCGGCGGGAGTGTGGCCGTACGGACACAATCACCCGCCGATGTTTCGGCTGCGACCGAAGCGGCGGACGGCGGCGCACCGGCCGCCCCCGCCGCGCGGCATCGAGCCGCGGAACCGGCGAGCGGCGCGCCGGCTGCCGGAAGTCCCATTCCGGACAGGAGGGCTGCCGGCGAAGGTCCAACCGCACACCACGTGACTTTGCGGACGCCCGACGACTGGCGAAACGCTGTCCGGCCCCCCATATGCCGCCGGAGAAATGCCCCAAAGGAGGATTCGACCATGGCCCGACCCGCGTTCCGACGCTCCCTTGCTCTTGCGGCGACAGCCCTGGTGCTGGCGTGGCCGATCGGCGAGGCTGCCGCCAAACCGGGCAAAGGCTTCGGAATGGGCAGCCGCGGCTCGCAGACCTTCAGCGCGCCGCCGGCCACCAACACCGCGCCGCGCCCGGCTGCGCCGGTCGAGCGGTCGATGACCCAGCCGGGCCAGACCAATCCCGGGGTCAATCAGGCCCGTCCCGGCCAGCAGGCGGCCCAGCCCGGCGGCTCGTTCGGCCGCGGCCTGCTCGGCGGCATCGCCGGCGGCCTGCTCGGCGCCGGCCTGTTCGGCCTGTTGATGGGCAGCGGCTTCGGCGGCATGGCCGGCGTGCTCGGTTTCCTCGTTCAGATTGCCCTGATCGGCGGTCTGGTGTGGCTGGCGCTGCGCCTGTTCCGCCGCCGCCAGCAGCCGGCCTATGCCGGCATGCCGGGCCAGGGCGGCCCCTCGCCGCTCAACCGGGCGGGGCTCGACTCCGGCGCCAACAGCGGGTCCGGCCTCAATGCCGGTCGCGCGCCGCTGTTCGGCGGTGGCGCTGCCGCGCCGTCGCCGCGCAAGGCCGGGTTCGACGGCGTCGGGCTGACGGGCGCCGACTTCAACATGTTCGAGAAGCTGCTCGGCGACATCGAGATTGCCTATGGCCGCGGCGACCTCGCCACCCTGCGGCAGGCGGCGACGGCGGAGATGGCCGGCTACTTCGCCGAGGATCTCGCGGCGGATGCCGAGGCCGGCCGGGTGAACCGCATCGACGACGTGAAGCTGCTGCAGGGCGATCTCGCCGAAGCGTGGCGCGAGGGCACGACCGACTACGCCACCGTCGCCATGCGCTTCTCGATGATCGACCGCACGCTCGACAAGGCCACCGGCCGCCTGCTGGAAGGCTCCGAGGAGCCGAGCGAGACCACCGAGGTGTGGACCTTCCGCCGCGATGCGGGCGGCGCCTGGAAGCTGTCGGCGATCCAGCCGGCATAAGCTGTCGGCGATCCAGCCCGCATAGACAGAGGACGCCTCTTCTCCCCTCCCCCCGCGAGCTTCGCGAGCGGTGGGGAGGGGTCGGGGGTGGGGGGCGCGGAACACCTCGGCGCGCGTCGTCCAAACCGAAAGTGTGCGGGCCACCCCCCACTCCAACGGCTCCCGCCAGCGAGGCGCTTTCGTCCCCGGCAGGTCGGATCTCCGGTGGCAAACCGAGACGGTTTCCAGCCCAAAGGGCCGGAAAGCGGGTTGAACAGCATCGACGGCCCCGGGCGTCAGCGTCCGGGGCCGTTTGCATGACGGGGTGTTGCAGAGGATGCGCGGTCGAAGCGAGCGCACCGGAACGGCCGGCAAGGTCAGCCGGAAACCTTATCACATCAGCGGGTGATCACAGCAGCGGGTAGCTCTCGGCGGGCGGCCCCGACAGCGCCGCCACTTCGCGGAGCGCGGCGATGTCGTGGATCGTCAGCACGTGGTTCTCCAGCGTCAGGATGCCGTCCTGACGGAAGCTGCGCAGCACGCGGTTGAGGTGGACCGTGGTCAGGCCGAGCGCATCGGCCAGCTGCAGCGAAGTCAGCGGCACGCGGAACCCCTCGTCACGGGCCATCTGCCGCTCGCGCAGCCGCTGGTACAGATCGAGCGTGAAGTGCGCGAAATTGCGCCGGGCGTTGCACGCCCCCACAACCGCCAGACGCTCGGAGATGCGCTGCTGTTCGGCCAGCAGCATCACCGTGAGGCGGCGGGCCAGCGACGGCACATTCAGCATGTCATCGATCTGCCGGCAGTCGAGCGCGCAATAGGTGACGTCGGTCACCGCCTGCACGGCATGGCGCGCCGCCCCGCGCAGCACGCTCTCCAGGCCGATCATGTCGCCCGGCAGCAGCACCTTGATCAGGTGGCTCTCGCCCGACGGCAGCGTGATGGTCTTGATCGCCCATCCGGAATAGAGCGTCAGCAGGCGGGGCTTCTGGCTGCCCTGCTCAAGCAGGTATTCGCCCGACCAGCTTCGGCCGTGCGCCGTCTTGAACCGCTGCATGAACTCGAGTTCTGCATCGGTCATGCTGTCGAAGAAGCCGAATTGTCGTAGCCGGCACTCGCGACACCGAGGCATTGCCGTTGTCACCGACGAAATCGCCGGCCGTAACGGAGTCGCGGTGCGGGGGGAGCTCACCATCGCCATCGCCGGTACCTTGAAATGTCTTACCTCTCTGGCGTGTATCGACCGCCAGGAGTCCGCTAAATCCCCCATCAAAATTATACGCTGGAGCCTCGGCCTGCATAGCGCCCATGCGAGCGCAAGAGACGGCCTCGCCCCAGGCCGCAAATCGCCCAGACTCGGAGGGGAGGCCGCATATTGTCAGAAAACGGTCATAAAAATTGAATTACGCTGGAACAAATCAAAAACATCAACAAAAATTCCAAAGAGCCATCTCACAACATTTGTTGCATCAGGGCATAAAATCTACCGTGATCGCCCTCGCCCGCTTCGCCCGTGCGCCTTTTCCCCCGGCACCCAACCTCATCGGCAACACGCGGAGATTGACGACATCACCTTACGCCAGCCGCCTCCCCTGGCGGTAGGCGGAAAGATCGCGACCCTGTCGGCCCAGCCATGCGGGACCGGCAACCCTCTGACGAGCGGTGCCGGCCGCGCCGCCATGCGGTGCAGCGCGCGCCTCGTCCCGGCACCCGGCAGACCGAGCGCGCTCAGCCCGCCGGCAGGCGCGCCTCGAAACAATCGGCCCAAAGCACCTCGACATCGGTCCGGCCGGGCGAAGCGTCCCAAGGCCCCTCGTCCGCGCCGGCGCTCTCCGCCTGCGACAGGCAGCCGCTCAGGGCATCGGCGACCAGCGCGCCGTTGCGGCAGCCCAGCTCGAACATCGAGTCGTTGGCCGAGCTCAGCAGCACCAGGTTTTCGCCGATCGTATCCTCGTCCTGGCCGGTGACGTCGGCCCACGCGCCGGCCTGCACCAGCGCGAGCGTGTCATTGTCCAGCTTGCCGGCCTGCAGCTCGGCGAGCCGGGTGATCAGCATCGCCAGGAACCCGATGACATAGGGATCGGACCAAGCCTGTTCCGCGATGGCGCCGAACCGGAACCGGCTGCCCTCGACCAGCGGGGCGACTAGGGCCGCCACCCGCCTTCGGGTGCGTTGCGCCCGCCACAGCGACAGCATCACGCCCTCCCCTTCCCGCCGGCTACCGGAAACGGTCTCGCCGCCTCCGCGTGCGAGAGCGGCGTGCCGGCGACCGGGCGCCCCCTCGAAGGCGTGATCGGCCGCAAACCGGCTCACCCGGCACGTCGATCTGTTTTAGTATCAATTGCGCTCCAATATACAGGGCTCCCCTGCGAGGTCGCACCATGAACCGGCTGCCGCCCCGGCCCGATTTCGAAAAGATTGAGGCCGCCGCTCCCGCATCGGCCGATCAGCGCACCGCCGTGCTCGCGCTGATCGGCAACATCGTGTTCAGCTGGTCGAACAATGAGAGCCTGCTGATCTATGTGATGATGCTCCTGCTCGACAGCGACGAGACCACCGCCGCGATCGTGTTCTCGACCCTGAACACCACGCGCGCCCGGCTCGATCTCATCGAGCGCCTGTCGCGCGCCAACGTCACCGACCGCGCCCTCGCCAAGGAACTGGCGCGGCTGATGGAGCGCTTCAACGCCTGCACCCGCGCCCGCAACGAGTTCAATCATTGCATGTACGGGCTCGACGAGCAGGGCCTGATCACCCACACCCGCTCGCTGCGCCTGGAATTGACCCGCACCCGCCTGCAGTGGGGCACCGAGCGGCCGATGGACGAGACGCGCCTGCAGGAGATGACCACGCTGCTGCGCGAGCTGCGCGCCCTCAATCGCGACCTGTGGGAGTTCCTCCCCCGCCTGCAGACCGGTGTGCGGACACTCTCCAGCCGCCCGTCCGCCCCGGCGGCGGCGCGCCCCTGAAAAAACACACACGTGGCAGAGACAATTCCGGGAACAATCCCGGAAGAAGCGCGTTCTCACTTGTTTACCTTCTGTAGCCGCGCGGCGTTTCCACGTCCGGCCGGGATTGCGCAAGCCCGCGCGCGAAGTTCCCAAAGCGATTCCACCAGCATCCCCGCCGGAAATTCACGTTCGGGAACGGCATTCGCGTCGAGAGGACTTTGAACCGCCCTCCGCCGCCGGCCGGATTTTCGCCGAGTCGCACCCCGGAAAGATGGTTAATCTTCAGCATGGCAATAAAGCCTGCCGAAATTCGCCGGCGGGGCCACCTTTGTTTTGATTGACTTTTTTCCAACTGGCCGGCCCACAGATGTACTCAGCCGCAACAAATGTGGTCTGACGGCATCGCGAAGTTTGACCCGCGTCAGATCAGCAGACATCATTACGCAGTTAACCGCATATTAACCAATGTGGCGGAGACGAAATCGCCATGAGGAAAATATTCGGTTAGCAAAAAATCTCTGCACCGCAGAATGCAGTGTGGAACCTTTAGTCAAAACAAGCATTACCGAGTTGTTCGCTAAGTTGCAATAATCGCAACTGACGCGAAAACGAAGGTTTTCGCCTGAAAGACGAGGAGGCGCCGCACCAGTACCAGCTTTCATCACAATTTTTCCGGACAACGACCGCATGGCTCCCAGCGCATGGCGGGAGTTCAGGTCGCGACGCCGGATCAAGCTCAAAATCTGTCAATTGCACTGCTGCGTGTAACCTGGAACGCTGACGTAGATGATTGGCGTTGTGGAGACACAGGCGGTGCGTCCTTCCAAGCTTTCTTGAAGCAGGAGACGTACTATGTCACGCAATCGTGGTCGGGACGATCAGGCGCAGGCTCAGGGCCAGCTCGAAGGTCAGGCTCAAGGTCAGCTCGAAGCGCAGGCGCAGGGCCAGCTTGAACTGCAGGCGCAGGGCCAGGGTCAGGGCCAGAGTCAGGACCAGTCCCAGTCTCAGGGCCAGAACACCTACCAGAGCGCCTTCCAGGGCGTCGGTCAGGCCGCGTTCGCCCTGAATGACAACAAGAACGAAAACGAGAACGAAAACGAGAACAAGAACGAGAACACGGTCGACAACAAGGTCGAGAACAAGGTCGAGAGCAGCGTCGACAACGACGTCGAGAACAAGGTCGAGAACAACGTCGAGAACAATGTCGACGTGAACGTTGACGTCAAGGTCGACCTCGAGCTCGACGGCAAGCTGACCACGCCGGATGACGACGACGTGATCGACATCGAGGAGATCGCCTGCATCAACGACAGCATCGTGATGCCGGATGTCGTCACCCAGCACCTCGACAATGGCAACATGTTCAATATCGACCAGGTCAACAACTTGGCCGATCAGGATGTGAGCTTCGCGGCGCTGAGCTATGGCAGCAAGAGCTCCGAGCTCGGCGGCCTCGGCGCCCTGGGCGCTGACGACAATGACGGCTCGTCCTTCTCGATGTGGGCCAAGGCCGAAGGCGGCGAAGCCAAGGCCAATGACATCGAGGCCAAGGTCGGCGACGACGGCAGCATCGAGAGCGTGGGCACCACCACCGCCGATGCCATCGTGAACCAGGAAGCCTTCACCCAGAACATCGTGCTGGGCTCCAACATCCAGTTCAACCAGATCGACCTCACGGTCGCTGGCCATGACCTGAACATGGATGATTCCCTCTGACGCATAGACGTCCGGTCGGGGGCCGTGCACGCACGGCCCCCGATTCATCTCGCTCGACAATTTCCGACTTCCAACCGACCGCGTGTGTGCCGGGCTCGGGGAGCGATCCGTTCGAGAGGGACCGTCCATGAACATCCACGATGTGACCGAATTGATCTGGCACTTCGTCGGGCAATTGCGCCTGGACGAGGATCTGTCGCGAAGCCGCATCCAGTATGAGGACGCCGAAGCCGGGCGTGTTCGGGAGGATGTCTTCGGCCGCGTGAAGGACGCTCCGGTTCGCGTCGAGGATCCGGGCGAGAGCGCGCCCACCCCGGTGAGCTACGCGACGTTCGCCGCCGCGCCGGCCCTGACGCCGTTCGTCCCGCATTTCATGCAACCGGGCCTCGCGTCGGTGCCGGTCGAGCCGCTGGACGACATCCATTTCAAGGTTCCGCCGCGCGTCCTGGCCGCACCGGCGCCCGGATCGCTCGCAGGCTGGTACCCGCAGAGCATCGGCCCCGAATACCACCAGACGCTGTTCGAGGCGCGGCAGATCAATCAGCTCAACGACAGCGACATCTTCTCCGACGATCCGTTGTGGGCCGTCGCATTGCCGGTCGCCAAGACGACATGGTCGGTCGATGAGCTCTACGCCACGGCCCAGGACGCGATCCCGGCACACCTCGAGACGGTGGCCGGCGGCGGTTCGCAGGAGGCGATCGCCTATGCCACCAGCCTTGGCAGCGGCGCCTACGCATTTCCTTCCTCCCAGGTCGAGCCCGGCAGCTACCACAATGGCGAGCGCCTCGCCGAGGACCAGACCCTGCCGACCGATATCGGCGCGACCGTCCCCGAAATGCCGCAGCCGACCAACGGCCCGACCGGCGATCTCGGCATCACCACCCAGGCCGCCGAGCTCGGGGCCAACGGCGCCTACAATTCCGCGCTCATCGCCGACGCCAACGGCGCCTGCGGCACGCTGGTGGTGCTGGGCGACAAGTTCAGCCTCAACGCCATCATCCAGATCAACGCCTATTCCGACAGCGACGTCATCAACGCCTATGGCGGCGCCGGCTACGGCACCGCTGGAACCATCGCCGGCGGCGGCAATCAGGCCGACAACCTCGCCCAGGTCGGGTTCACCGAGCTTGAAGCGATGCCGTCGGCCAAGTCCGGCACGCCCTACCGGATCGACGTCGTCGAGGGCGACTTCTTCGACATCCGCACGCTGTACCAGAGCAACACCCTCTTGGACAGCGACGGGGCGAGCCTGACGACCGAAGGCCACTTCTCCCTGGTGCGGACCGGCCAGAACGAGCTCGTCAATCTCGCCGATCTGAGCGATTTCGATCTCTTCAGCTACTACGACGTGATCGTCATCGGCGGTCAGTATTACGACATCAACGCGATCATTCAGCTCAACCTGCTGAACGACAATGACGCGGTCTCGGCCGGCGGCTGCGGCGCCGGGAGCGGTGCGGGTGCCGGCATCAGCACCGGCGGCAACAGCCTACTGAACGACGCCCGGATCGAGAATTACGGCACCACCAACGTCCAGCCGCTCGACGACGACATGGCGAAGTTTTCCGCCTCCCTCGCCGATGGCGATGCGCCCGATGGGGCATCGAGCTGGGGGTTCTCGGACGGCGGCGACGGCTACATCGACGTACTCTATGTCACCGGCAATTTTTTCGACATCAATCTGCTCTGG
The DNA here is from genome assembly GCF_003966715.1 of Blastochloris tepida. Taxonomy (NCBI): domain Bacteria; kingdom Pseudomonadati; phylum Pseudomonadota; class Alphaproteobacteria; order Hyphomicrobiales; family Blastochloridaceae; genus Blastochloris; species Blastochloris tepida. The sequence continues at coordinate 1,325,567 of NZ_AP018907.1, read as the reverse complement.
CAGATCAACACGGTGACCGACGTCGACGCCGCCGCGCTGCAGGCCGGCACCGACGGCTCGGCGACCCAGGTGGTCTCGACCGGCGCCAACGAGCTGCAGAACCAGGCGATCATCGTCGATGTCGATGCGCTGACCAGCGAGTATATCGGCGGCGACGTGTATGAGGGCTCGATCCTGATCCAGGCGAACCTCGTCGAAAGCGACGAAGACTCGGTGGTTCACCATGACACCGAGACTCTGGTGCCGGAAGTCATCGCCTTCACCGGCGGCAGCGACGACTGCGGACACACTGACCCCACCTATGTCGGTCCGCCGGTCACCATGACCGACCACATTCTTGGCACCGTCATGACCTGACGGTGCGGGCGCCGAGACGCCTCGCCACGGCCGGCGGACATCCCCGGCCGGCACAAAAAGCCGAAATCCGCAGCAGAGGCTGACCGATGAAAGACCGCCCCGACGCCCAAGGCCTGCCAAATTCCGGCCTGCCAAATTCCGGATCGGCCGCAGCGGAAAGCGCAGACACCCCGGCCGGCGCCCTCACCTTGCAGGCGACAGCAGAAGCCGAACGCCCCGGCCTCTCCGGAAGCGCACCCGGTGCCCTGACCGCCGACGCCGAGCAGCGTGGCGAGGTGGAAGGCACCGAGGCCGCCGGCGCGCAGCAGCCGAAATCGCCTGTCCTCCAGTCGCGCTGGCGCGACCAGGATTTCCGCACCGTCCTGACCTCCGGCCTCGCCACCTGCCGTCGCAACCTCATCACGGTGGCGGTGTTCTCCTTCTTCACCAATCTGATCGTGCTGGCGGTGCCGATCTATCTGTTCCAGATCTCGGATCGCGTTCTGTCGAGCCGCAGCACAGACACCCTGGTGATGCTGACGGTGGTGGTGGTGGCTGCCCTGCTCCTCCACGTCTTTCTCGACATGATGCGGCGCTTCATTCTGATGCGCATCGCCGTCGAGGCGGAAAGCAAGCTCGGCGCGCCGGTCCTCAGCGCCGCCGCCAAGGCCTCGCAGAGCGGCTCGAACCGCGAGTACCAGACGCTCGCGGACATGCAGCAACTGCGCCACTTCATCACCGGACCGGTGCTGATCTCGATGCTCGATGCGCCGATCGCGCCGATCTATCTCGTCGCGGTGTTCCTGGTGCACCCCGATCTCGGCTTCATCGTCACGCTCACCGGCGCCGCGCTGCTGACGATCGCGGTCATCAACCAGCGGCTCACCGCCGTGCCGTTCTCGCGCGCCAATGCCTTCTCGACCCGCGCCAATCTCCAGGCCGAGGCGATGGCCCGCAACTCCCAGGTCATCAACGCCATGGGCATGATCCCCGAGGGCGTGGCGATCTGGGGCCGGGAGACGGCGGAGTCCCTCAAGTCGCAGGTGACGGCGCAGGACTACAACATCTACATGGCCGGCCTGTCGAAGTTCATCCGCCTGTGCACGCAGATCGCCATTCTCGGCTGGGGCGCCTGGCTGTGCCTGAATGCCGAGCTCACCGGCGGCATGATGATCGCGGCCTCCATCGTCGCGAGCCGCGCGCTGGCGCCGATCGAGGGCACCATCGAGGGCTGGCGCGGTTTCGTGCAGGCGCGCTCCGCCTATGGCCGCATCCGCTCGCTGCTGCAGAACTCGCCGCTGAATTTCGAACGCCTCCGCCTGCCCCATCCGGCCGGCCGCCTCACCGTCGAGCGCATTCTCTACGTGCCGCCGCCGAACAAGCGGGTGATCCTCAACGGCGTGTCGTTCCGTCTCGAACCGGGCGAGTCGCTGGCCATCGTCGGCAATTCCGGCGCCGGCAAGTCGACCCTCGCCAAGATGCTGGTCGGCTCGGTCATCCCGACCGCGGGCAGCGTGCGCCTCGACTCGATGGATCTGCGCAACTGGGATCCGCGGCAGTTCGGCGAGAGCGTCGGCTATCTGCCGCAGGACGTCGAGCTGTTCCCGGCGACGATCAAGGCCAACATCGCCCGCATGCGCACCGACGCGACCGACGAGGCGATCTTCGAGGCGGCCGAGCTTGCCGACGTCCACGAGATGATCTCGCACTTCGCCCACGGCTACGAGACGATGATCGGCGTCGACGGCAGCCCGCTGTCCGGGGGCCAGAAGCAGCGCATCGGCCTTGCCCGCGCCTTCTATGGCCGTCCGCGCCTCGTCGTGCTCGACGAGCCGAACTCCAACCTCGACGTCGCGGGCGAACGCGCGCTGGCCAACGCCCTCACGCGCGCCAAGGACTTCCAGATCACCGTCGTCGCCATCACCCAACGCCCGGCGCTGCTGCGCAGCGTCGACCGGATCCTCATCCTGAAGGACGGCGCCGTGCAGGCGACGGGCAAGCGCGACGAGATGCTCGCTCTGCTGGCGGGCAGCAACAAGTCGAACACCGCCGCTGCGGCGAGGCCTGCGATCGATTCCTTCGCAATGGCGGAAACCTGAGGAGGGGGATGTGTCAGTCGTTGAGTCCGCGCATCAGGCGCGCGAATGGTACTCTGAAATCCCCCGACACACCCGGACCCACACAATATTGGGTTTCAGCGGATTACTTCTCGGCGTTCTCGGTTTCGGCCTGTGGGGCGGAACCGCGCCGATCGCCGGCGCCGTGGTGTCGAACGGCGCCTTCGTCGCCACCGGACAGAACCGGATCGTGCAGCACCTCGAAGGCGGCGTGATCAGCAAGATCTATGTCAATGAAGGCGATATGGTCAAACCGGGCCAGACTCTCGTCCTGCTCGACGACACCACGCCGAAGGCGGAGCTGCGCCGCCTCGAATTGCGGCAGGCGCATCTGGTCGCGACGATCGCCCGCCTGCAGGCCGCGAGCGAGGAGCGCGAGACCTATGTCGAGCCCGAGGAGCTGACCCGGGTCACCGACGACCCCGACATCCTGAAGATCCGCGGAACGCAGCGGCTGCTGTTCGAGGCGCACCGCAAGAGCATGGACAGCGAGATCGCCGCGCTCAAGGACGGCATCAATGCGCTGCAGGAGCGCATCGACGGCACCAACACGCAGCGCAAATATGTGAAGGCGCAGCTCCTGCTCATCGAGGAGGAACTCGCCGGCAAGCAGAAGCTGCTGGAATCGGGGTTCATCCGCAAGCCGGAATATCTGGCCATCGCCCGCGCCAAGGCCAATCTCGAAGGCGAGATCGGGCGGCTGACCGGCGAGATCGGCGACGCCCGCGAGCGCATCTCGCGCTCGCAGGAGCAGATCCAGGGCATCCGCAGCAACTTCATCAAGACGGCCGTCGACCAGATGCACCAGTCGAATGCCGAGCTCTATGACGTGCGCGAGCGCCTGCGCGCCGCCCACCGCGTGCTGGAGCGCATCGCCGTCACCGCGCCGGTGCGCGGCGTCGTGGTGAAGAAGCGCTACCACACCGTCGGCGGCGTCATCGAGCCCGGCAAGAACATCCTGGAGATCGTGCCGCTCGACGAAGAGCTGGTCATCGAGGTGCGGGTGCGGCCGCAGGACATCGACCACGTCAAGCTCGGCCAGCCGGCCTCGGTGCGCCTGACCTCGCTCAACCGGCGCACCACGCCGATGGTGGCCGGCGAGGTGGTCTACGTCTCCGCCGACGCGGTCCAGGACGAGACGCGCGGCCACACGCCGCTTTCGACCGCCGACGTCTATGTCGTGCGCGTCCGGCTCGACGCCGTCGAGGCGGCGGCGATCGAGGGGTTCAGCCCGACGCCCGGCATGCCGGCGGAAGTGTTCATCAAGACGGCCGAGCGGACGTTCTTCGAATATCTGATGCGGCCGATCCACGACAGCCTGCAGCGTGCGTTCCGGGAGTCCTGACGCCATGCATATCGACGTCATCGACAGCGGATCGGCCCTGGTGGAGCTGCGGGAATCGTGGAACGAGGTCTATGCGGCCGATCCGGAGGCGCATTTCTTCCTCTCCCACGGCTGGCTGATCAACTGGCTCGATGCCGCCCGCAGCCCGTGGTTCGTCCTCGCCGCCCGGCCGAGCGCGGATCATCCGCGCCACGTCGCCTATCTGCCGCTGCGCTTCACCAACAAGAAGGACAAGGACGGCACGGTGCGGCGCCAGTTCACCATGGCCGGCAGCCGGCTGTCGGACTACACCGGCTTCCTGTGCCGGCCCGAATATGAGGAGCTTGCCATCCCGGCGTTCGCCCATCACCTGAAGGCGCTCGACTGGGCCACATTCCAATTGGAGAACATCCGCAACGCGCCGCGCCGGCTGGAGCTGTTCACCGCGTGCTTCGAGAGCGACGTCTACGCCTCCAAGCACATAGAGCATATCGACCGCGTCGACGGCACCAACCACAATCTCTGCCCGCTGACCGAACTTCCCGACACCTGGGACGCGTTCCTCGCCACCAGGCTCAGCGCCAACACGCGCCAGAAGCTGCGGCGCTTCCTGCGCGTCGTCGAGAGTCCCGACTCGGGCTTCCGCTTCACCTTGCCGGACGAAGCGACCATCGACCGCGACCTCGACGTGTTCCTGAAATTCTGGGACACGCGCTGGCGCCCCCGCAAGGGCGCCAAGACCGACGACATCGTCGCCATGAACCGCAACATGCTGAGGCGCTGCTTCAATGAGGGGACGCTGTTCCTGCCCATGCTGTGGCAGGGCGAGCGGCCGCTCGGCGGGCTGGCGAGCTTCCTCGATCCGGTCAAGCGCGCGGTGCTGTTCTACATGGCCGCGCGCGACGAGTCGTTCGACAATCCGCCGCCCGGCCTGATGCTGCACGCCTTCAGCATCCGCCGCCTCATCGCCGAAGGCTTCCGGATCTATGATTTCCTGCGCGGCAACGAGCCCTACAAATATTCGTTCGGCGCCGTGGACCACCACGTCGTCCACATCGCGCTGAGCCGGCAGAGCCTGGACGAGCGGACCCGCGCCGCCGAGTTCTCCGCGATGTTCAAGACGGCAACCGGCCATCATCAGCAGGGCCGTCTGGTCGAGGCCGAGAGCGGATACCGCGCCATCCTCGATGCCAATCCGCGCCATGTCGGCGCGCTCTATGGGCTGGGGCAGATGCTGGCCGCGCGCGGCGACCATGGCACCGCCGAGCAGCTGTTCAGCGTCCTGGTGTCGGTCGACAAGAGCTCGGCCAAGGGCTGGCTTCGTCTGGCCGCGGCCCTGCAGGCGCGCGAGAAGTTCCAGGCGGCGGCCGACGCCTATCGCGAGGCGATCCAGCACCGGCCCGATCTGGTCGAGGCCCACAACGGCCTGGGAAATGTGCTGGTGCGCCTCGGCCAGCGCGAGGACGCCATCGTCGCGTTCGAGACCGCGCTGCGCCTGAAGCCGGATTTCCTGGAAGCCGAGGTCAGCCTCGGCAACATCCTGGAGTCGCTGGAGCGCCTGACGCCGATCAGCCGGGCCCAGTTCGCGCGCGCCAATCTCGCCCTCGCCGAGCGCCGGCGTCTGGCCGGCGCCACCGGGCCCGCCGCCGCGCTCTATCGCCGGGCCATCGCCTTCGATCCAGCATCGGCCGCGGCCCATCACGGTCTCGGCCTCGCGCTGCAGACGCTGGGCGAGACGCGGCAGGCCGGGCAGTGCTACCGGCGGGTGCTCGAGCTCGACCCCACCCATGCCGAGGCGCGCACGCTGCTGGCGATCGTCGATCCCGGCCGCGGCAAGCGCTTCAAGCCGCGGCCGCAGGTCGGCGCGGTGCGGGAGCCCTCCCCGCCCTGGGCCGTGCCGCCGTCCGAGACCGGCGCACCACGGCTGAACTGACCGGGCAACTGAACTGACCGAACGACCGGCGCGCGTTTCACTCGACGATCAGGACCGGCGCCACCGTCAGGGCCACGCGGTTGCCGGCGATCGGGTGGAACGTGCCGGCGAGATCCTGGTAGCGGGTGAACCGGGGATCGACCGCGAGCGTCGAGCCGGCGGAGCTCGAATCCCAGGCCAGCATCAGCGCGGTGCCGTCCGCCTTGGTGTAGGTGCCCGTCCACTGCGTGCCGTCGTCGAGGCGCGGCGCGCTAAGGCGCAGCGTGATGTCGAACGGCTTTCCCGGCTCGTAGAGGAAGGCGAGGCCCGGCGTCACCGAGGCGCAGCCGGCGAACCGCGTCCGCGTCATCAGCAGGTTGCGCTGCCGGCGATGATCCAGCGCCGTGGCCGGCACGGTCTGCGCGCCGCCATGGCCGAGCGTGCGGCCGTCCTCGGCATATTCGACCACGCCGGCATGCACCGTCACGTGTTGGTAGGAGCCGGCGATCAGGCTCTGGTGGAAGCTGCCGAACCACTGCCTGTCCAGGCCGGAGCGGATGGCGCCGGCCGCTTCGAACTCCAGCCGCGTCATGCCGTTGGCGCCGGCGGCCGGCGTGCCCCACACCCTTATGTCGATATAGCCCGGCCCAGCGGCGATGCTGGTGTTGACGCCCCTGCCGGCATCGGGCGCGATCAGCGACCAGCCGTCGGGCGGCACGCCCGGCGTGCCGGAGACGGCGCCCAGGGCTTCGGGATTGCGGATGCGGTTGGCGGTCTCCTGCCGCGCCACCGGTGAGACCGGCGTCGCGCCGATGAACTGCGTCGCCATCAGCCTGTAGGTGAGGCCGGCCGGATTGAGGCCGGTTCCCTGCCCGTCATCCGACCATTGCCACAGCATGCCGTGCCCCCGGTTGTCGTAGGAGTACCAGTAGGACCGCCCGACCCCGCCGGCCTGCATCAGCATGGTGGCCTTCACCGCAAACTGCCCCGTCAGCTCCCAGTTCTTGGGCGTGGACTGGTCCAGAACATCCTCGCGGGAGGTGCCCTTCACCGACCACACCGCAAGCCCGCCCTCGGTGTTCCACACCCCTTCGAGGCCGAAGGTGGCGGCGATGTTCCAGTATTTCTGGATGTCGATGATCGTCTGCTCGCCGAGCAGCTCGTAGCGCTGCGGATCGACCACCCCGCCCGCCATCAGGGTCTTGTAGTCGCCGAGCGAGAACCAATGGAACGGATAGGCGTGGTAGGCGACGATGTCGGCGCAGGGATCGCCGGTGCTGCAGCGGGAGAGGAAGTCGATCGTCCACTCCACGCCATCGTTCTCGTTGCCCCACGGCCCGGAATAGACGCCGGGGGTGAGAATCTTGGCGCTGGGGTCCGCCGCCTTGATGATGCGGTAGGCGCGGCGGGCGAGATCGACCATGGTCGCCATGTCGCCGCGCCAGAAGCCGTTATCGTTCGGCTCGTTCCAGATCTCCCAGTATTTCACCCGGCCGGCCGCCTGCCGCACGACGGCGGAGACCCAGGCCTCCCAGTCGGCCATGTCGCGCGGCGGGTAGCAGGTGCCGTAATTCCCGTCCGGGCAGAACACGTCCGGCCGGCTGGAGGCCCAGCGCGGCATATAGAGGCCGAGATTGAGCAGCAGATCGGCGTCATGCGCCTGGAGGCGGGCCAGCCGCTCCTCCAGCCCCCGCCAGTCGAACACCCCCTTGCTTGGATTGAGCGCGATCCAGTTCGGCCCCGGATTGCCGCGATGGGAGCCGACCGGCAGGTCCGGCCACTCCTTCGAATGGCCCTGGTTGTGCATGCCGAAGAACGCACGCGGGATCGGCGCCAGGGAGATCGACGACTGCGGGCTCGGCGCAGGTGGGGTCGGCGCAGGCGGGGTCGGCGCTTGCGCCGCCGCCGGCACGCACGCCCAGGCGAAGAGAAGCGGAACGGTCCAGCGAAGCGTCGTCCAGCGAAGCGTCATCCAGCGCAACGTCATGGCGCCCCCGCAATGATGAATACCGGCGACAGGGTGAGCGGAACGCTGTTGCCGGACACCGGATGGAACGCTCCGGCCAGATCCTGATACTGGGTGTAGGCAGGATCGACCGTCAGCGTCGAGGTTGCACCGCTGCTGTCCCAGGCCAGGATGAGCGACGAGTTGTCCGGCTTGCTGTAGGTGCCGATCCACCGGGTGCCATCGTCGAAATGCGGCGAACTCAGCCGCAACGTGATGTCGAAGGCCTGACCCGCGACCTGCTGAAACGCCACGACCGGCACGAGAGAGGCCGTCGCCGGGTATCGCGTGGGCGTCATGAAGAGGTTGCGCTGCAGAGTGTGGTCGAGCGTCGTCGGCGGAACGGTCTGGGCACCGGAATAGGTCAGCGGTCCGCCGGGAGAAAACTCATAGACGCCGACATGGACCTGGACATTGTCGAGCGACCCGCCGACCAGACGCTGGTTGAAGCTGCCGAACCACTGCTTGCCGAGGCTGGAGGCAATGACGCCCGCTTCCTCGAACAGAACATAGGTCAGGCCATTGTAGCTGGGCGTCCCCCACACCCGGATATCGACGTATCCCGTCCCGACCTCGACCACGGCCGTGTTGACACCGGGATCGGTCTTGTAGACGGACCAGTGCGTGGGCATCGTGCCGGGCTGCCCGACGACGGCGCCCGAAGCCGTGGGATTGCGGATGGCATTGGCCGTTTCCTGCCGCGCCACCGGCGAAACCGGCGTGGCACCATTGAAATGTGCGGCCATCAGACCATAAGCGACACCAGCCGGGTTGAGGGCGGTTCCTTGCAGATCGTCCGACCACTGCCACAACAAACCGGTGAGCCGATTGTCATAGGCGTACCAATAGGACCGCCCGACTCCCCCAGCCTGCATCAGCATCGTCGCTTTGACCGCGTACTGGGCCATGAGATCCCAGTTCTTGACGGTCTGGGGATTAGCCACATCGTAAATTGTCGCGTTTGGTATGTTGGTCCAAACACCGAGTCCGCCTTCGGTGTTCCACACCGCTTCGAGCCCGAAAGTGGCGGCAATATTCTTGTACTTCTGGGGATCGATTATGCTCTGCTCCGCCATTAGCGGAAAAGCCTGCGGGTCGATCACACCCTGCGCAATCAGTGCCCCAGCATCGCCAAATGAAAAATCATAGCTTGGATAGGCATGAAAGGCGACAATATCGGCGCAGGGATCGCCAGTGCTGCAAGCAGACAGAAAGTCGATCGTCCACTTGGCACCGTCATAGGAGCCTCCCCAAGGCGCCGAATAGACCCCGGGCGTGACGATCTTGGCGCTGGGGTCCGCCGCCTTGATGATGCGGTAGGCGCGGCGGGCGAGATCGACCATGGTCGCCATGTCGCCCTTCCACCAACCCAGGTCATTGGGCTCGTTCCAAAGCTCCCAATATTTGATCCGCCCCGGCGCTCCCGGCGCGAGCCCCTCACGGACGTGTGCAACAATCGCGCTGACCCAAGTCTCCCAGGTCTGCATGTCCTTCGGCGGGTAACAGGTTCCATAATTCCCGTCCGGACAATACAATCCCGGCTGGCTCGACGCCCAATTCGGCATATAGATGCCGAGATTGAACAATAGATCGGCATTGCGGGTTTCAAGAGCGGACAACAAGTTGTCGAGCTTCTGCCAATTGTACGTGCCCTCCGCCGGATTGATACCTCCCCAATTTGGGCCAACGACACTACGCCGCGAACCGACATGGAAAGTCGGCCACTCCAGGGCATAGTTGTGATGCATACCAAAATAGTGGGAAGGAATCGGCGATTGGGCCACCGCCGGAACAGGCAAGAGAGATAGACAGAACACAATCGATGCACGCGTATTCATCGCAGGCCTCCGATCGAACATTGCGTTACGTACATTTCATTCAGTCAACAGCATTTGGACATGCGGAATATATATTTACAAAATAAATGGCGCATGTGACATACATTGAACATACAGATGAAATTTCTCAAATAACATGCTATAATAATTGTCTTGATGCATTAATTTCGACAATAAAATCCGTACTGCAGAATAGATCTGCAGCTTCTCGTCAAGCCATTCTTCGGCGGCAAGGTGATTGACACCAAGACCGCATTGCTGCCGTTGCGGGAATTCTATCTTATGGTGCATGTCCGCAAGATGACACGCAGCGTCACGTCTGTTCCTGACGTGAAAAGGCGAAGAACACCGTATCCCTCCGGCGTGGGCCGCCTTGTGTGGGACCTCGCGCTTCGCGGATGCTGCGCGCATAGGAGCGCTCTTACGAGCGCGCGTAAGAGCGCAGCATGAGCCAGATGACGGTGCTGACGGGGCCGGAGCGGCGCCGGCGGTGGAGCGGCGAGGAACGGCGGGAGATCGTGGCGGCGGCGTTTGCGCCGGAGGCGATCGTGGCGGACGTGGCACGGCGCTACGGGGTATCGACCAGCCTGATCTACAAATGGCGGCACGAGGTTGGCGACGGGACGAGCGGGGTTGGGTTCGCCCGCGCGATCGTCGTGGAGGCCGGTGGGACGGCCGCGGCCACGAGGGAAGACGGCGCCGCGATCGTCGTGGAATTGGCCGGCGGCGTGCGGGTTGAGATCGGCGCGTCTGCGCCGGCGGCGTTGGTGACGGCAACCCTCAAGGCGCTGCGATGATCCCGGTTCCGGCGGGCGTGCGGATCTGGATCGCGACCGGACATACGGACATGCGCAAGGGCATGCAGGGCCTGGCGCTGCTGGTGCAGGAAGGGCTCGGCCGCGACCCGTTCGGCGGCGACGTCTTCGTGTTCCGGGGCCGCGCCGGGACCTTGATCAAGGCGTTGTGGCACGACGGCATCGGCTTGTCGCTCTACGCCAAGCGGCTCGACCGCGGGCGCTTCGTGTGGCCGGCCACGGTCGACGGCGCGGTGGCGCTGACGGCGGCGCAAATGAGTTATCTGCTCGAGGCGATCGACTGGCGCAATCCCCAGCACACATGGCGGCCGCAGAGCGCGGGCTGATCAAATAATTGCGGCGACGCTCCACTTTGCACGTCACACCGCGGCGAAGATGTGATTCCATAGGATGCATGGACGCCGATGGTGATGCTGCCGCCGAACTCGCCGCGCTGAAGGAGGCGTTGGCGGCTGAGCGCGCAAAGACGCTGGAGGTCGCCGCAGACCTTGCGGTGGCGCGCGCCAAGGCCTCGGAAGATCAGGCGCTGATCGCCTATCAGAAGCTGCAGATCGCCAAGCTCGAGCGGCAGATTTACGGCCAGCGGTCGGAACGTGCGGCACGGCTGATCGAGCAGCTGGCGCTGGCGTTCGAGGAGCTCGAAGCGGGCGCGACCGAGGACGAACGCGCGGCCGAACAGGCCGCCGCCCAGACGACGACCGTGCGGGGCTTTACCCGCAAGCGCGCCGAGCGCCAGACCTTCCCCGAGCATCTGCCGCGGGAGCGCGTGGTGATCGATCCCCCGGCGGCCTGCGCGTGCTGTGGCGGCACGCGGCTGCGCAAGATCGGCGAGGACGTGACGCGGACGCTGGAGGTGATCCCGCGCCAGTGGAAGGTGATCGAGACGGTGCGGGAGAGGTTCAGCTGCCGCGACTGCGAGACGGTCTCCCAGGCGCCGGCGCCGTTCCATAGCATCCCGCGGGGCTGGGCCGGTCCCAGCCTGCTGGCCATGATCATGGTCGACAAGTTCGGCCAGCATCAGCCGCTGAACCGGCAGGCCGAGCGTTACGCGCTGGAGGGCGTGCCGATCGCGCTGTCGACGATGGCGGACGCCGTGGGGGCGGTCTGCAGCGAGCTCGCTCCGCTGCTCCGCCGCCTGGAGGCTCATGTGATGGCGGCAGAGCGGCTGCACGCGGATGACACGACCGTGCCGGTGCTGGCCAAGGGCAAGACCGACACCGGGCGCTGCTGGGTCTATGTCCGCGACGACCGGCCCTTCGGCGGCACCGATCCTCCGGCGGCGATGTTCTACTATTCGCGCGACCGCCGGGGCGAGCACCCCCAGGGGCATCTCGCCGGCTACGCGGGCATCCTGCAGGCCGACGCCTATGACGGCTACGCCCCGCTCTACCTGGTCGGACGCGCCCCTGGGCCGATCCGGGAGGCGGCCTGTTGGGCCCACGCGCGGCGGCCGTTCTTCGCCATGGCCGACATCGAGGGGACGGCGCGGCGCCGGGCCGCCGGCAGGACGGACGCCGTGCTCTCGCCGATCGCCATCGAGATGGTGCGCCGGATCGACGAGCTGTTCGAGATCGAGCGGTCGATCACCGGCACCAGCGCGCAGCAGCGCCTCGCCGTTCGCCAGGAGCGAAGCCGCCCCCTGGTCGAGGATCTTCATCGCCACATGCGCGAGGAGCTTGCCAAGCTCGCGCGCGGGCACGACCTCGCCAAGGCGTTCAATTACATCCTGAAGCGCTGGGCGAGCTTCACGCTGTTCCTCGAGGATGGGCGGGTTTGCCTGTCGAACAACGCCGCCGAACGCGGGCTTCGCGGCATCGCTCTTGGTCGCAAGTCGTGGCTGTTCTGCGGGTCCGATCGGGGCGGGCACCGCGCCGCCGCCATGTACAGCCTGATTGTCACGGCCAAGATGAACGGCATCGATCCGCAGGCCTGGCTGGCCGACGTCCTGGCGCGCCTGCCAAGCCACCCGGCGCATAGGCTCGATGACCTCCTGCCCTGGAATTGGGCGCCACGGCCCTCGGCACTCTCCGCTCGGGCGGCGTGAGCATGCACGTCAACAAGGTCTCCCGCGTCACCACGATCGCTCGCGTCGCCGAGGACCTCGGCGAAGACGAAGATTGGCTGCACCAGGTCGCCAACGAAATGGACGTCGAGGACGGCATCATCTGGGTCTACGGCGTCGGCGACGCCGCCGTCAGGGCGTTCACCGACTTCGGAATCGAGACCCTGGTCGAACTCATCAAAATCCACAAAGCAAACCCGGCGCTCCTCGGACCTTCAGAGCCGTAAGCGCCCCACCTGCGGCCCACGCCGGAGGGATACAGAACACCTGCATCCGGAGACACACTTTCCCCGAGCCGCTGCCGTCAGGGCGCCTGATACCGCCGCGGTCCGATCGAGCTCGCCGAGCCAAGCCCGGCGATGACCACGGCGAGAGCGCGCAGGCATGCCATGACAAGCACACCGTCACCAGTTCGCCCTCGTGCAAAGGCAGCCGCGTCATGGCGCGGCGATACAGCCGCGGTCCTCAGGGCGCCGGCGGTGTCCCGGCCTCGCCGTCGTCGCTCTCGCCGTCGTCTCCGGCCTCGGCCTCGGGTTCGCGCGGCAGCATGCCGAGGTCGAGCTCGGCGGCCTCGCTGCCGTCCAGCGGATCCTCGTCCGGCCGCAGCGCCGGATCGTCCGAGGGCACCGGCACGGTGAAGCTCGCCGGCAGGCGGGCATCGAGAAAGCCCGCGCCCTTCAGCTCCTCCAGGCCCGGCAGGTCGCCGATCGACTCCAGGCCGAAATGGATCAGGAAGGTTTCCGTCGTGCCATAGGTCACCGGCCGGCCGGGGGTGCGCCGCCGGCCGCGCAGCCGCACCCAGCCGGTCTCCATCAGCACGTCGAGCGTGCCCTTGCTGGTCGAGACGCCGCGGACCTCCTCGATCTCGGCGCGGGTGACCGGCTGGTGATAGGCGATGATGGCCAGCGTCTCCAGAGCCGCCCGCGACAGCTTCCGGGGCTCCGGCGCGCCGCGCGACAGCAGGTAGCCGAGGTCCGGCGCAGTGCGAAACATCCATTTGCCGGCCACCCGCACCAGATGGACGCCGCGCGCCGCGTAGTCCTCGGCCAGTCGCGCCAGCAGCCCCGGCACGTCGGCGCCCGCCGGCAGGCGCTCGGCCAGCGCCGCCTCGGCCACCGGCTCGGACGCGGCGAACAGCAGCGCCTCCAGAATGCGCAGCGATTGCTCGCGCGGCGCCGGCCCGGTTGCCCCAAGCGTCCCGGATGCCCCGGCGGTCTCGTCGTCGGTCGTCAAGGCTGTCGATACCATTCGCTGCACGGCCGGCCCCGTCATGGCGTATCCGCCGGGCGCCGCCGCACCCAAACCGGGGCGAACGGGCGCTCCTGCGCGATGTCGATGGCGCCCTCGCGCACCAGCTCCAGGCTGGCGGCAAGGCTCGAGGCCCGTACCGTCGCCCGCGCCTCGGGCGCCACGGTCCACTGGATCAGGTATTCGTCGAGGCAGGTCCAGTCCTCGGCCGCCCCGGCGAGGCGCTGCAGCAGCCCGCGCGCCTCGGCCAGCGACCACACCTGCCGCTTGGCCACGGTGACGCGCACCTGCACCCGCTTCTGCCGCTCGGCGGCATAGGCCGCGAGCAGGTCGTAGAGCGTGGCGGTGAAGCCGGGCTTGGGCGTCACCGTCGGCTCGGGCTTGCCGCGCGCGAACACCTCGTGGCCCAGCCGGTCGCGGGTGGCGAGGTTCGCCGCCGCGGCGCGGATCGCCTCCAGCCGCTTCAGCCGCAGCGCCAGGCCCGCCGCCATGTCCTCGGCGCTCGGCTCCTCGCCCTTGGGCGGCTCGGGCAGCAGCAGGCGCGACTTGAGATAGGCCAGCCACGCCGCCATCACCAGATAGTCGGCGGCCAGCTCGATGCGGAGCTGGCGCGCCCGCTCGACGAAGCCGAGATACTGATCGGCCAGCGCCAGGATGGAGATCTTGGCCAGATCCACCTTCTGGCTGCGGGCGAGATTGAGCAGCAGGTCGAGCGGGCCCTCGAAGCCGTCGACTTCGACGACGAGCGCCGCCTCGCCGTCCGCGTCCACGGCCGGCGGGCTCTCGAACTCGGCATCGAGCGTCGTCAAATCAGGTCTCCGCGCCGGCATCTCCCCCGGCCATCATAGCCGAGAATGCCGCGCGTGCGCCGCCCGCGTCGAACGGCGCAGGCGGTCTTGCACAGGCCAGAGCGCGCGCCGCCCGCTCGGCCGCCCGCCCGGCAAGCGGCGGCGCGGCGGCGGCCACCTCGGCCATCTCCGCCATCTCGCCATTGCAGTGCAAAACGATGTCGCAGCCGGCGGCGAGCGACGCCCGCACCCGCTCGCCGAAGCTGCCGCCGAGCGCCTTCATCGACAGGTCGTCGGTGACCAGCAGGCCGTCGAAGCCGATCGTGCCGCGCACCACCTCGCCGATCACCCTGGGCGAGGTCGTCGCCGGTGCGTCCGGGTCGATGTCGGCATAGACGACATGGGCGGTCATCGCCATCGGCAGGTCGGCGAGCCGGCGGAAGGCCGCGAAATCGGTCGCCTCCAGCGTGGCGCGCGCCGCCGTCACCACCGGCAGTTCGAGATGGCTGTCGGCCGTGGCCCGGCCGTGGCCGGGAATGTGCTTGACGATCGGCAGCACCCCGCCTTCCAACAGGCCATCGGCCGCGGCCCGGGCCAGCGTCGCCACCGTTTCGGGATCGGACGCGTACGCGCGGTCGCCGATCACCGCGTGGGTCTCGGGCAGCGAGAGATCGGCGCACGGCACGCAGTCGACGCTGATGCCGAGGTCGGCGAGATCGGCGGCGATCAGCCGCGCGCCGAGCCGCGCCGCCGCTGCAGCGTCCTCCGGCGCCGATGCAAAGCGCCGTCCGAACGCCGCAGCGGGCGGATAGACCGGCCAATGCGGCGGCTTCAGACGTGCCACGCGCCCGCCTTCCTGGTCGATCAGCACCGGCGCATCGGCGCGGCCGACCGCCTCGCGCAGCTCGTCGACCAGTTCGCGAACCTGATTCGGCGTCTCAATATTCCGGGCGAACAGGATGAATCCCCACGGCTTTGTGCTGCGGAAGAACTCCCGCTCCGGCGCCGTAAGGCGGCAGCCGGCGAGACCGGCGATGAAGGCGCGCACAGGCATCGATCAGATCCGGATGGAACAACAGGAAAACGCCGGGACCACCCCGCTGGCGGTCCCGGCTGCATGATATAAGCGACATGCCGAAGCGAATTCGTCAGTTGCGCTGCTGCACAATACAGTCGCCGCCGGCCGAGCGCAGGTTGCTGCACAGGTCGTTGGCCTGCTCACGCGTGGCGAACGGCCCGATATGGGCGCGGTAGAACGTACCGCGATCACCCAGATTGACCTTGCGCACGCTGGTCGGCTGCCCTGCCAGGACGTCGCCATACTTGCTCTGCACCGAACGCAGCGCCGCCTGAGCTTCGGCCTCCGAGCGGGCGGCCGACACCTGCACCACGAACCCGCCATTGGCCGGAATCGCGGCCGTTCGCTGCGGCTGCACCGGCGCAGGTGTCACCGGGCGCGGGGTCGCCGGCTGCGGCTGCACCGCCAGCGGCTGGACGGGCGCGGTCTGGACCGGCGCCGCCGGCGTGGTGACTGGCCGGGCCGGCGTGGTGGTGGTGGCGACGGGGCCCGGCGCGCTCGGCACCACGGTTCCGTCCGAACGGACGGTCATCGTGCGGACCTTGCGCGGCTCGTTGCCGCCGGGGTCGACGCCGCCCGGCAGCACCACACGCGGCTGGCCGGGACGTCCCAGCTCGACCGGCTGTTCCTCGCGCGACACCACGTTCTCGTTGCCGGAGCTGGCCGCACCACCGACCCGGTCATAGATCAGCTTCTGATTGCTCGTATCCTGCGGTCCGGACGGCGCCACCTTGTTGGGGCCCGCGTCGGCCTTGATCGTCGGCGGCTCGCCGCCGCCGACCAGCGCGCGATAGCCGAACACCGCGCCGGTTCCCACCGCTGCGAGGCCGATGACGCCGCCGACCAGCATGATGATCAGCCGCGACCGGTTGCGCTCGGGCAGTCCGCCGAGCCCCTCCCCGTGCGGCGGCATGTCGCCGTCCTCGGAATAGTAGGGATCATAGGCCGGCTCCTCGGCCCCATAGTCGCGGTCGTACTCGGCGACATCCTCGTGCCGGCGGTACGGATCGTTCCGGTAGTAGGTCTGGTCGGCCGCGGTCTGACGCGGCGCAGCGGCTGCAGGCGCAGTATAGGCCGGAGTGGACGGCGTGTAGGCCGGCGCAGCACCCGGGTCGGCGGCGGCCGGCGCACTCCTGGGCTGGGCGGCGTAGGCACCGGCGCCCTGGCTGGCGGCCCGCCCGCCCGCGCCATAGGCCTGGCTGCCTGCGCCGTAATCGTAGCGCTCGGATTCGCTCCGGCCGTACTCGGGTTTCGAGTAGTCCGACTTGGCGTAGTCCGTCTTGGAATAGTCCGTCTTGGAATAATCCGGTTTGGCAGCCTCGGCCTTACCGACAGCCTGGGACGGGCGCGACAGCCGCTCGAACGCCTGGGCGGCCGCGGCAGACGCGCGCGGCGATTCCTCCGCCACCGGCGGCGGCGCGGGTTCCGCCTTGTCGAAATCCTTGAACGGATCTTCCTGCCCGATCAGCCGGGCGAGCTCGGCCAACGGATCCTCGATGCGATCCGGCCGGCCCGTTCCCGAGCCGGCGCGTTGCGCTTCGTCATGGCCTTCGGCCGGATAGCGATAGCGAGATTCGGCCATATGCACGCGACCCTTCTCTCCCGGCATCCGCACCCTCGGTCTCGCGCAGGCGCGGGAACAACGACGAAGGCCGGACGGACGATCAGCGCATCTCCTCGACAGGCTCGACACCGAGGATTTGCAGGCCGGCACCGAGAACCGCGACCACACCTCGGACGAGCGCCAAGCGCGCCCCTGTTATTAAGGTATCATTTTCAATAATAAAGCGTAAATGTGGCGCATCCTTGCCTTTGTTCCATTGGGCATGCAAGGCGCTGGCCAGATCGTAAAGATAGAACGCAATGCGATGCGGTTCGTGATGCACGGCCGCCTGCTCGACAATGCGCGGCCAGATCGCGATCTGCTTGATGATGTCGATCTCACCGGAATCGGTGAGCTTGCTCAAATCGACTCCACTCAAACCTTGCTCCGAAACATCCAGCGACGGCATTGCCGCCTGAACATTACGGAAAACCGAGTGGCAGCGCGCATTGGCATACTGGACATAGAAGACAGGGTTGTCGCGCGACTGCTCGATCACCTTGGCCAGATCGAAATCCAGCACCGCATCATTCTTGCGGTATAGCATCATGAACCGGACGGCATCGCGCCCGACTTCATCGACCACATCGCGCAGGGTGACGAAATCACCGGAGCGTTTCGACATCCGTACCGGCTCACCACCACGGAACAACCGGACGAGCTGACACAGCTTGACGTCGAGCGCAGCCTTGCCGCCGGTGATCGCCGCCACCGCCGCCTGCATGCGCTTGACGTAGCCGCCATGGTCGGCTCCCCACACATCCACCAGATCGGTGAAGCCGCGTGTGAACTTGTCAAAGTGGTAGGCGATGTCGGATGCGAAATAAGTGTAGCTGCCATCCGACTTCTTCAAGGGGCGATCGACATCATCGCCGAACGCGGTGGAGCGGAACAGCGTCTGCTCGCGATCCTCCCAGTCCTCGGGCGGCGCGCCCTTGGGCGGCGGCAGCCGGCCCTCGTAAATGTGCCCGGCCGTCTCCAGCGCGGCGATGGCCTCGGCCACCCTGTCGGTGGCGCCGCTGGTCAGCGTCCGCTCCGAGAAGAACACTTCGTGGCGGATATTGAGGGCAGCCAGATCCTCGCGGATCGCCGCCATCATGGCGTCGATGGTCTCGGCGCGCACCACCGGCAGCCACTGAGCCTCCGGCAGGTCGCGCAGCGCAGCGCCGTGGTGCGCCGCCAGCGCCTGGCCGACCGGCACCAGATAGTCGCCGGGATAGAGCCCTTCGGGGATGGCGCCGATATCCTCGCCCAGCGCCTCGCGGTAGCGCAGATAGGCCGAGCGCGCCAGCACGTCCACCTGGGCGCCGGCATCGTTGATGTAATACTCGCGGGTCACGTCATAACCCACGAACGCCATGAGGTTTGCCAGCGCGTCCCCGAACACCGCCCCGCGGCAATGGCCGACATGCATCGGCCCGGTCGGATTGGCCGAGACGTACTCGACATTGACCTTGTGGCTGCGCCCAAGATCGGCGGCGCCGAACCGCGTGTCCGCCGCCACCGCCGCCGCCAGCACCTCCGGCCAGATCGCCGGTGCCAGCGTCAGATTGATGAAGCCGGGTCCGGCAACGTCGACCTTGGCGACGTGCGGCGCCTTGCGCAGCTCCTCCGCCAACCTCTCGGCGAGGTCGCGCGGCTTGGCCTTGGCCTCCTTCGCCAGCACCATGGCGGCATTGGTGGCGAGATCGCCATGGCTGGGGTCGCGCGGCGGCTCCACCACCACGCGGTCGAGGTCGAGCCCGGCCGGAAGGAAGCCCTGCTCGGCGAGCGCGCGGACGGCAGCCCGCACATGATCGGCATAGGACGCGAAGATGTTCATGGGAGCTTCGGTATCGGAAAACGAGGGTGGCGCCTAGAGCGTTTTCCGCAAAAGCGGGAACCGGATTTGCATAAGAAAACGCGAGATCTCAAAAGCTTAGAGCGCCCGATCTGACGCAGTCGGATCACGTTGCGCTCTAACGCAAGTCGGGGGTCGAGTCAAAGAAGCGGGCATGCTCGACCAGCAGGAACCGGTCGGTCATGCCGGCGATGTAGTCGGCGACGCGCCGCTTGAGCCGGCCCTCCTCCGCCCCCTCCAGCCCGCGCCGCCACTCCTCCGGCATGTCCTGCGGATTGGCGGCGAGATGGCCGAACAGCTCGCGCACCGCGGCGCGCGCTGCCGCCATCGCCTGCTCCACCCGATGGTGGCGGTACATGCGCGGAAACAGGAACGCCTTGATCGCCCGCTCTTCCACCGCCATCGCCGCGGAGAAGCCGACCACCGGCCGGCCCGCCGCCCGCACCGCCGCGGCCGAATCGGGCGCGATTTTGGCGATCCGGCGGCCGGTCTCGGCCACGACATCGCCGACCAGCTCGGTGATCAGCCGCCGCTCCAGTTCGTGGACGCGGCGGCTGCATTCCAGGCCGGGATAGTCGCGGTCGATATCGGCGAAGATCCGCGCCAGCACCGGCACTTCCAACAGATCGTCGGCGTCGAACAGCCTGGCGCGCAGGCCGTCGTCGATATCGTGGGTGTCGTAGGCGATGTCGTCGGCGACCGCGACCGCCTGGGCCTCGGCCGATGCGAAGCTCGCCAGCTCCAGGTCCTGCAGCGTCTGGTATTCGGCGATCGCCAGCGGAATCGCATGGTCCGGCGCCAGCGGGCCATTGTGCTTCACCACCCCTTCCAGGGTCTCCCAGGTCAGGTTCAGCCCGTCGAAGGTGGGGTAGCGCCGCTCCAGCCGGGTGACGACGCGCAGCGACTGGGCATTGTGGTCAAACCCGCCCCAGGGCGCCATCAGCGCGTCGAGCTCGCGCTCGCCGGCATGGCCGAACGGCGTGTGACCGAGGTCGTGGGCGAGCGCCAGCGCCTCGGCCAGATCCTCATCGAGGCCGAGCGCGCGGGCGAGCGAACGGGCGATCTGCACCACCTCGATGGTGTGGGTCAGCCGGGTGCGGAAATGGTCGCCCTCGTCGAACACGAACACCTGCGTCTTGTGCTTCAGCCGGCGGAACGCGGTGGAATGAATGATCCGGTCGGCATCGCGCCGGAACGGCGAGCGCGGCGGGCTTTCCGGCTCGGCATGCAGCCGTCCCCGGCTGCGGGCGGGGTCGCTCGCATAGCGGGCGCGCGGAACGGGGGTATCGACGGCCATGGCAGCCTTGCGGAGGAAGAGGGTTTGACAGCGTCGCCGCCGCACTTACCTTCAGGCTTCAAGAGGTTGCAACGGCCTCGCGACAGGAACCGCTTCATCATGGCGACAGGCATCACCGTCACCCCCCGCGCCGCCAAGCGCATCCTCAAGGTTCTGGCCAGTGAGCCTGCCGGCTCAGTGCTGCGCGTCAGCGTCGAGGGTGGCGGCTGCACCGGGTTCCAGTACAAGTTCGTTTGCGATCAGCAGAAGACCGCCGACGATATCGTCATCGAGCAGGATGGCGCGGTGGTGGTGATCGACCCGATCTCGCTGCAATACATCGACGGCTCGAAGCTCGACTTCGTCGAGGACCTGATCGGCTCGGCCTTCCGGGTCGACAATCCCAACGCCACCGCAAAGTGCGGCTGCGGCACCAGCTTCTCGATCTGACGAGCAGCCGGCTCATCGTGGCCGGGATGACCGAAACGCCCAACAACGGAAAGGCCCTGCCGGTGCGCGTCGCGACCTGGAACGTCAACTCCATCAAGCAGCGGGTCGACATCGTTCTGGGCTGGCTCGCCGACTGCCGGCCGGACCTCGTGGCGCTGCAGGAGATCAAGTGCGTCGACGACGCCTTCCCACGCGCAGCCTTCGAGGATGCCGGCTACAATGTTGCCGTCCACGGTCAGAAGACGTTCAACGGCGTGGCGATTCTCTCGAAGCTGCCGTTCGACGAGACCATTGTCCGCCTGCCCGGCGACGACGCCGACGAGCAGGCCCGCTTCTTGGAGGTGTTGGTGTCGGCCGGCGGCGGCGCAGTGCGCTTCGCCTCGCTCTATTTGCCCAACGGCAACCCGCCCGACACCGAGAAGTACCGCTACAAGCTGAGCTGGTTCGACCGGCTGATCGCCCACGCCCGCGCGCGTCTGGACCTTGAAGAGCCGTTCATACTGGCCGGCGACTACAACGTGATTCCGACTGCGGCGGACGCCCGCGATCCGGCCCAGTGGGTCGGCGATGCGCTCTATCTGCCGCAGACGCACGCCCGCTTCCAGGAACTGGCTGGGCTCGGCTTGACCGACGCCATCCGCGCCGCGTCCGACGATCCGGGGCTCTACACCTTTTGGGACTATCAGGCCGGCGCGTGGCAGAAGAACAACGGCATCCGCATCGACCATCTGATGCTGTCGCCGGAGGCCGCCGACCGCCTCACCGCCTGCGGCATCGACAAACACGTCCGCGCGCTCGACAAGCCCTCGGACCACGTGCCGGTGTGGGCGGACCTGCGTCTGGAAAGCTGAACGGGAAGCCGGGTGATCACCACAGCGAGGTGACGCCGGCTGCGATCACGCCGGGCCAAATCCCGCGAAGCAGCGAATCGACAGAGACTCAGCGATAGATCTTCAACCACTGCTGGAGATAGGTGAGCGCAACCGCCCGCTCGTCCTCGGTGGCGACCTTGAAGGCATTGTCGTAGGTATCGACGATCCAGCCATCATCCGCGGTCGCCGCCGCCTCGCGCGCCAAGGTGAGCCACATCAGCCCGCGCGCCGCCTGACGCGGCACGCCCTCGCCCTTGAACAGCAGAGCGCCCAGCAGCGCTTGTGCCTGATACTGGCCCTTCTGCGCCGCGAGGCCGAGCCAGCGGGCCGCCGTCAGCGGCTCGCGCTCGGTGCCCACGCCCTCCAGATAGAGGCGAGCGAGATGGTACTGCGCATCGGCGTCGCCAAACCACGACGCCGCATAGTGGAACATCTCGCGGGCACGCACCGGATCGCGCACCACCGCGGTATTGGGGATGCCGCGCAGGAAGAAGCCGCCGAGTTCGACGAACGCATTGGCGACGAACGGCGCCTGCGGGCTGCCGGGCGCGTCGTCGGCGTGCAGGTTGGCGATGCGGCGGAAGTACTCATACGCCTTGAGCTCGTCGCGGCGCACGCCGTCGCCGTCGGCATACATCCGCCCGAGCTTCCAGGTCGCCCCGGTGTGGCCCTGATTGGCGGCGTACTGCAGCGACTTCAGCGCCTCGCCTTTGTCGCCGGCCATGTAGGACTTGGTGCCGGCGCGGAACGCCTCGATCGTCGAGCGCTCCCCGGTCCGTCCCGGATCGAGCGCGAGCACGGGCGCAACCGACGCCGACCGCTCGCCCAGTCCGGCGCTGGGATCGAGGGCGAACGCCACCGGTGCCGTCAGAGCGACGGCGAACAAGGCCGAGATCACGCCGTCAGATATCCGCATGGCAGTTCTTTTCGCCCTGTCCGCGAACATGGCCGGCCGCACATTGGCGTCCGGAGCCGAGCATTCGCGCGAACATCACATGGGCCCCCGAACCAGTTTCAGACTGGCGCCGGTTCCCGTTTTTTCTGCGGCACGCGCCGGCCCGAATGGGGGCGCAGCCGTTCAAATTCGTGTGCATCGGATCTGCGAAAATCGCAGACTGCGACGCCGCTTTGCGCACGTCGCCGTGGGCGGTGGCCGCCTGCAGCGGATGACGGCCCAACGGCGGCTCGACGAGAGGATCGAGACCCGGGACAGCTTCGCGACAGCGCGCGGGCGCCGGCCACACGGCCATGCCTTTCCCACTCGTCCGAATGTCGGTCCTGCCGCCCATGTCGTCTTCCCTGCCCTGTCCCGGCGTCTCCCGCGGCCACGTCACCCGCCCGGAAGAGAGAAAACGCCATCGTCCTGCAGCGCGATCAGCCGTGCCCTCATTTTGTGGCGGGATCGCGGCCCGGAAAACGGGCTAATCTTGGACTCTTTTGAAATGGTGAAGATGTTGCCAAACAGCAACAACTATGTTCCCTCCCTCCCCACTCGGAAAACAATTCAACCGCCGAGTTTTCGTTCCATCCGGCGCAGTGCGCATCACCCCGCCCGGCCACAGGCGAGCCGCCCTCCGTGAGCACACCGAAACCCAGCAACAGACCGGCTCCGCAGACGCTGGACGCGGCCTTCTTCGCCCGCAGCGTCCATGAGGTGGCGCCGGCCCTGATCGGCGCCACGCTCATCGTCGAAGGCGCGGGCGGACTGATCGTCGAGGTCGAGGCCTACGACCCCGACGACCCGGCGAGCCACGGCTATGGCGGGCGGACCGAGCGCAATGCGGCGATGTTCGGCCCTCCCGGCCGCGCCTATGTCTACCGCTCCTATGGTATCCACTGGTGCCTGAACTTCGTCTGCGAGCCGGAGGGCGTCGCCAGCGCCGTGCTGATCCGGGCGATCGAACCGACGCTGGGCCTGGACGCGATGCGGGCGCGGCGCGGCCTCGACGATCCGCGCCTGCTGTGCGCCGGGCCGGGGCGGCTGTGCCAGGCGCTGGGCCTGACCCGCGCCCACGACCACGCGCCGCTCGACGCCCCGCCCTTCCGGCTGCTGTCGGCCCCGGCCGGGGTGCCGATCGCGACCGGCCCGCGCATCGGCATCAGCAGGGCCGCCGAGCAGCCCTGGCGCTACGGCCTCGCCGGCTCGCGCTTCCTGTCGAAGCCGTTTCCGAAAAGCCGGACATGAAAAAAGGCCGGCGCACGCGGCACCGGCCTTTCGATATCCCCACCCGATTGGCAGCCCGGCGGTCAGGCCGCGCTCTTCACCCGCGCCAAGGCCTCGCGCACCTTTGCCAAGAGCGCGACATACTCCTCGCGCTTCTCGCGCTGCTCCTCGACCACCTCTTCCGGCGCCCGCTCAACAAAGGAGGGGTTGTTGAGCTTGGCGTCGAGCCGGGAGATCTCGCCGGCCACCCGGCTCTCCTCCTTGGCGAGACGGGCGGACTCCGCCTCGATATCGATGACGCCGGCGAGCGGCAGCGCCGCGGCCTCGCCGCGCACCATGATCTGCACCGAGCCCTTGGGCGCAGCGTCGGCGAAGCCGACCTCCGACAGGCGGGCCAGCCGCTTCAGCGTGTCCATGTGGCGGACGGCGCGCTCGCGGGTATCGGCGGACGGCGCCACCAGCACCAGCGGCATCTGGGCGCCGGGCGGCACGTTCATCTCCGCCCGCACCGAGCGGATCTCGGTGACGAGATCGACCAGCCAGCCGATCTCCAGCTCCGCCTCGACATCGCCGAGGCCCTCAAGCTGCGGCCACGGCGCCAGCGCCAGCAGACCCTCGCGCGCCGGACCGGTCTCGCCGGTGAGCCGCCACAGCTCCTCGGTGACGAACGGCATGAACGGGTGCAGCAGCTTGAGGATGACGTCGAGCGTCCAGGCGGTCACCGCCCGGATCTCGTCCTTGGCCGGGCCGTCCGGGCCGGTCAGCACGGGCTTGGCCAGCTCCAGGTGCCAGTCGCAGAACACGTTCCACACGAAGCGATAGACCGCGCCGGCCGCCTCGTTGAAGCGGTAGGCCTCGATCGCCGCCGTGGTCTCGGTGACCGCGCGCGACGCCTCGCCGACGATCCAGCGCGACAGCATCTCGCGGCTCGCGGCCGGATCGAACCCGGCCACCCGGGCGCAGCCGTTCACCTCGCAGAAGCGGGCGGCGTTCCACAGCTTGGTCGCGAAATTGCGGTAGCCCTCGACGCGGCTGGTGGCGAGCTTGATGTCGCGGCCCTGGGCGGCCATGGCGGCCAGGGTGAAGCGCAGCGCGTCGGCGCCGTACTGGTCGATCAGTTCCAGAGGATCGATGACGTTGCCTTTCGACTTCGACATCTTGGCGCCCTTCTCGTCGCGGACGAGGGCGTGGATGTAGACGGTCGAGAACGGCACCTCATCCCTGAAGTAGAGGCCCATCATCATCATCCGGGCGACCCAGAAGAAGATGAT
Source organism: Blastochloris tepida (assembly GCF_003966715.1). Lineage (NCBI taxonomy): Bacteria > Pseudomonadati > Pseudomonadota > Alphaproteobacteria > Hyphomicrobiales > Blastochloridaceae > Blastochloris > Blastochloris tepida. The sequence goes on along the minus strand of NZ_AP018907.1, from coordinate 1,300,568 downwards.
GTCGAAGCCGGTGACCAGCACGTTGGTCGGATAGTGGCGCTTGAGGATCGCCGTCTCGTCCGGCCAGCCGAGCGTCGAGAACGGCCACAGCGCCGACGAGAACCAGGTGTCGAGCACGTCCTCGTCGCGGGTGAGAAAGGTGGCGCGACGATCCGGATCCTCGGCGATCGCGATGCCCTCGCTGGGCTCGATCACCTCCTGCTCGGTGTACCAGGCCAGCGCGTCGGCCAGCGCCTCGTCCTCGGTCTCGGCGACGAACACCTTGCCGTCCGGCCCGTACCACGCCGGGATCTGATGGCCCCACCACAATTGGCGCGAGATGCACCAGGGCTGGATGTTCTCCAGCCAGTCGAAATAGACCTTCTCCCAGTTCTTCGGCACGAACACCGTGCGCTCGTCACGCACCGCCTTCAGCGCCCGCTCGGCCAGCGGCTTGACGTCGACATACCACTGGTCGGTCAGCCACGGCTCGATCACCACGCCCGAGCGGTCGCCGTGCGGCACCATGTGGGTGTGCGGCTCGATCTTGTGGACGAGGCCGCGCGCCTCCATCATCGCCACGATGCGCTTTCGCGCCTCGAACCGGTCGATGCCGTGCAGCCCCAGCACCTCGTCGAGGTCGGCGCCGCCTTCGAGGTGGGCCAGGAACTCCTCATTGCCGGCCAGCAGCATCTTCGCTTCGGCATCGAGGATGTTGATCATGCGCAAGCCATGGCGCTTGCCGACCTCGAAGTCGTTGAAGTCGTGCGCCGGCGTGATCTTGACCGCGCCCGTGCCCTTCTCGGGATCGGAATAGCTGTCGGCGACGATGGGAATGCGCCGGCCGGCCAGCGGCAGCAGCACCTCGCGGCCGACCAGATCCTTGTAGCGCTCATCGTCCGGATGCACGGCAACCGCCGTGTCGCCCAGCATGGTCTCCGGCCGGGTGGTGGCGACGGTGATCTTGATCGAGGGGTCGTCGGCCAGCGGATAGTCGAAATACCAGAGGCTGCTCTTGACCTCGACCTGCTGGACCTCGAGATCGGAGATGGCGGTGCCAAGCTTGGGGTCCCAGTTGACCAGCCGCTTGTCCTTGTAGATCAGCCCGTCGCGATAGAGCGTGACGAACACCTTGAGCACGGCCCGCGACAGGCCCTCATCCATGGTGAAGCGCTCGCGCGACCAGTCGCAGGAGGCGCCCAGCCGCTTGAGCTGGCCGACGATCGTGCCGCCCGACTGCTCCTTCCACGCCCAGACGCGCTTGAGGAACGCCTCGCGCCCCATGTCGCGCCGGCCCGGCTCCTGGCGTTCCATCAGCTGGCGCTCGACCACCATCTGAGTGGCGATGCCGGCATGGTCGGTGCCGGGCTGCCACAGCACGTCGCGGCCGCGCATGCGCTCGAACCGGCACAGCACGTCCTGCAACGTGTTGTTGAGGGCGTGACCCATGTGCAGCGAGCCGGTGACGTTCGGCGGCGGAATCACGATGGTATAGGGAGCGGCCTCGGCCCGGTCCGGCCGGCCGGCCTTGAACGCCTCGGCCGCCGTCCAGGCATCGTTGATCCGGGCCTCGACTTCGGCCGGCGTGAACGTCTTTTCCATCATGATCGTGAACCCGTACGCGCTGGAACGGGCGCGACAGAAGCCGACCGCCGCTCCGGCGTCAATCATTAAGCGCGGCCTTCAGGCACCTCGCCGTGCCGGTGGGGCCGGCGTCAGGCGGCCATCAGCCCCGCCCGCGCGAAACCCGCTCGATTTCCGCCCGTACCAGCCGCTCGACCACCGTCGGCAGGTTCTCGTCCAGCCACTGCTTCAGCATCGGCCGCAGCATGTCCTGGACCAGATCCTCGAGCGTCCTGGCATTGTTGGACAGGATGGTGTGGGTGAGCGAGCCGAAGGCGGCGGAGACCGCGGCGCTCGCCGCCTGCGACAGGATCGGCGATCCGGCCGATGCCGCCTCGGCGACCGGGAAGGACGGCGACGCCGCGCGCGGCATCGGCGCGGGCGGCGGCTCATCGACCTCGCGGAACATCACGTCCTCGCGCGGCTCGACGCGGCTGACGCCATTCGCCTTGGGCTGCACCGGCAGCGGCACCGCGTCGGTCAGTTCCAGCACCTGGGACAATGCCGGCGCCGGCTCTGCCACCTTCTCGTCGAACCCCGACAGCAGCGCGTCAATGTCGTCCTGCCCCATCGCCACATTGTCCTCCGCAGCCTGTGCAGACGGTGGCTGAGACGGCGGGGCCGCGCTCTCCGGCTTTGCCGGAGCGGGCGCCGTCTTGGGGGGCTCATCGTCGGCGATAATCCGCCGGATGGAAGCAAGAATCTCTTCCATCGACGGTTCCTGTGCACGCGCACTTTGAGTCATGGCCTCTGCCTTCTTCCCGCCATCGACCCGACAGGGTTGCTCTTGGCGCGGCCTGGAGAGAATCGCTGCAATCCCGGGCTCTTACGCATCGAAGTATGTCATCGGAAGGCCCGAAGGCAAGCAACAGCCTGTGGATGGGACGGGACGAACCGGGACCTTGAGCGGCTGCGACCGAAATTTACCCGGGATTTGGTCCATCTGCCCAACCCCGCATCAACCGGCCGTCGATGACCGGCTGACCATCCCGGCTCGAAACCCTCGGCCAGCCCGACACCGGCGACACAATGGGACGCGCCCCGTCCATACGGTCTCCGGCCGATCACGCGGTTTCCGGTATTCCGAAGGGATCGACCGGCAAGCGTTTCGCGGTTGCCGGCACCGGGCTGCCCGGACGTACCGCCGCCCGGAATGCGAGAACCCGGCCGATGGGCCGGGTTCGCATCAGGCAAGGTCCGAAGCCGAACGCTCGCAACGGTCTCGGGTGGGCGCCTGGAGCGCGCCCTCACTTGCCGTCCGGGGTACGCACGCCGATCCAGGCATCGCGGACCTGACGGTAATGCACCGTGTCGTCATACTCCTGGACATTGAGGCCGAGCTGCTTGGCCGACAGCCCGCCAATGCCGCTGAGCACCGAATAGGACGCTACCACGCGGTCGCGCTGCGCCGTCACCAGGGCGACCTGCGAGTTGACCAGATCGGTCTGGGCGTTCAGCACGTCGAGCGTGGTCCGCTGGCCGACTCGGGCCTCTTCCTTCACGCCTTCCAGGGCGATCTCGTTGGCACGAACCTGCGCCTGCTCGGCCTCGATCTGCGCCTTGGCGGCCTGAAGATCGCCCCAGGACTGCACGACCGCCGCCCGCACCTGCTCGCGCGACACGTCTACGTCGAGCCGCTTCTGGCCGAGCGTTTCCTTGGCTTGGCGGATGGTCGAATACTCGGAGCCACCCTGATAGATCGGCACGGTCAGTCGTCCGACCACCTGCGCCGTCATCGAATCCTCGAGCTGCGACGACCCTTCGAACCGGCGCAGATAATTCGCCTCGAGGGTCACCACCGGCAGCAGGCTGCCCTCGGCGACCTTCACCTGCAGCAGCGCCGCATCGGCACCGTTCTTGGCCGCCTCGATCGCCGGATGGCGGGACAGGCCGGTGGCTACCGCCGCGTCCAGGCTGGCGGGCAGCAGCTTGTCGACCGGGCGGCCGGGTACCAGCTTGCCGGGCTCGCTGCCGATCACCTGCCGATACTGGGCGCGCGAGGTCTGCAGCCGGGCATTGGCAGCCAGCAGCAGCGACTGGGCCCCGGCCAGTCGGGCCTCGGCCTGCGCCACGTCGGTGCGCGTCACCTCGCCGACCTGAAAGCGGTCGCGGGTGGCCCGCAACTGCTCCTCGAAGGCCGCGAGGGACTGCTGCCGCAGTTTCACGATCGCGGTATCCCGCAGCACGTTCATGAAGGCGGTGACGCCATCGAGCAGGATGTTCTGCTCGGTATTTCGCAGCGTCTCGCGCGCCTGAATCACCTGCGCCTCGGCCTGACGCACCCGGTTGGTCGTCTGACCGCCATTGTAGACCGTCTGCGACAGGCTCACCCCGTAGCCGGTCGGATTCAGGGCGTCGCGATTGGTCTGAAGCGTCCGCGGCGGCGTGGTGCTGGTCCAGGTCTTGGTGGTCAGCGACTGATTGCCGACATCGGCGGTGGCGTTGATGCGCGGACGATAGCCCGACAGCGCCTGCGGCACGTTCTCATCGACCGCGCGCAGGGCGGCGCGCTGCGAATTGAGCTCCGGATTGCTCCGATAGGCCTGTGCCAGGGCGCTATCAAGCGTCTGCGCCTGAGCCTCGCCCGCGAACGCGAGCGCCAATACTCCCAGCACGGCAACCCTGATTCCTGTCGCCGTCGGCATGTGAGACCCCTTCTCCGTTCGCCCGAAACGAATCTGTATTGGAAACATGTTCCTCACGACCGGGGCAAAAATAGCCGCAGCGTGGGCGAAAAATAAACCGGCAGATGCCCTCTCGCGCTGTTTCCCGCGCCAGTGAAGCAAAAATGACACACAGGCGCAGGGCTCTAAAACACAAAGCCTTTCGGCTTTTCAAAGCCGGGCAGAGCCGGGATCGCAGCATTGAACAAGGCCTGGGAGGAGATCGTCCGGCCGAGCGCACGATACAACACCGCCCGTCCCGAGCCGCCGCACCCCACCACTGCGATCAGCCGACCATTGTCCTTCAACTGGCCGAACAATGCCTGCGGCACGTCCTCGACGGCTCCCTCGACGAGAATCGCATCGAACGGCCCGGCCTTCGGCCAGCCGGCCGCGAGCGGGCCGGCCGCCACCGTGGCGTTGCCGGCCGCCAGCCGGTCGAGCAGGCGGGCAGCCTCACCGGAGAGCACGGGATCGGCCTCGAGCGCCACCACCGACTGGGCGAGTCGCGCCAGCAGCGCCGCCGCATAGCCGCTGCCGCACCCGACATCGAGCACGCGCTCGCCCGGTTGCAGGTTCAGCGCCTGGATCATGCGGGCGAGCGTCAGCGGCTCGAGCAGATAGCGCGGCCCCTCGCCGCCGATCGGCAGGTCGTCGTCGCGATAGGCGAGCGCCCGCTGCGATTCGGGCACGAACGCCTCGCGCGGAATCTCCATCAGCGCCGCGATCAGAGCGGGGTCGGTCACCCCGTTCGTCCGCACCTGCCCGTTCACCATGTTCCGCCTGAGGGTGACGAAATCGATCATGAGAGCCCTGCCCCGCTGCTTCCCGGAAACGGTTTTCCGGAATTTGGCCGGATCGTGCCACGGGTGCAACAGCGCGTGGGCTTGGCCATGACGAATCGGCACCCGATTCGGCCGGCTGCCCCCGCCCGCCCTCGCTCAGGCCTGTCGTGAAAGGGCGACGCCGCGCCCGGTTTCCACAGGTGGAGATGGCGCCAAAGGCGGGCCCTGGCGGGCGGAAAGCCGGCGTGAACAACTCCAGCAGGCCGGAATCCGACGGCCGGATTTCAACAGGCCGGACCTCCACAGGCAGGAATCTGCCTCGCCGGAATCTGACAGGTTCTTGGCAACGGCCGAAGTGCTTGCTATATGCGCCCCACACCATGGGTGCCGTTCCCCGGTAGCTCAGCGGTAGAGCAACCGGCTGTTAACCGGTTGGTCGCTGGTTCGAATCCGGCCCGGGGAGCCATTTTCCACCCAAAATGGGCCACGCGCCCTCTCAAAGACCCGTCCCTTCGCGAGCAGCGCGTCCGCCACGCCGGCCGCAGGGATTCGGCGCAATCCACCGGAACGGCATCCACGCCCCCGACGCGCGACGCCGGGCGTCCTCAGCCGGTTTGCGACCGATCAGGCGTTCGAACCCTACGCCGTTCACTGACAACCCACTCCTCGATCGAGGATTTTTCGGCGGGACCGTTTCCGGCATGCTCGGGCGGTCGACCGGAAGCCGCATCACATTGCATTAACCAAGATCCGCCAGCGTTGACGAAGCAGAAACCATCAGATCACGTGCGATCTTGGAACAGACTTTCCTAAAACACTTGAACAATCCAATTAACCACGCAGTTGCGCTTCGACGCTAACCTGCTCGTGCGGTTGGAGAACAACCGGCGTGGCGCGTCCGCCGATCTTAACGGGATCAGACGGCGTTCCAGATTCCTGAGTTATCGCATTCATTTCCGCAAGACCGGCTCCAATTTTGCGGTGAATGCTTTGGGTTCGGCGAGAGCGTATCGAGTACGTCGATGAAAAAAGCAGCTTGGATTTGTTGCGTGCTGGCCGCAGTCGGCAGCACATTCGGTTCCGCCCAGCCCGGATGGGCCGGCCCCCTCATGATCTATGCTCCCGAACTGCGTGCCCAGCGGGCGCAGCCCGCCGTCGCGCGCGATACGCGCCCGGTCCAGGCCACGGCCCCGGTCTACCAGCCGGAGTTCGAGGCGGAGGTGATCGAGGTGGCGGCGCGCCAGCAGGACTCCGCGCCCGGTTATGGCGGCGGCTTCATCGAGTTCCTGTTCACCGGGCGCGGCGATCCCAATATGGTGCAGCGCCCCGCCGGCAGCACCTGGGGCGCACAGTCCTCGCGCAGCACGGCCAACGATCCGCGCTGGAATCGCTCGGGCGGCTACGACAGCCGCGCGTCCTCCGGTCTGGATCCGCGCTATGAGCGCCAGTTCGTCGACTATTCAGGCCCCCACGGCCCCGGCACGGTGGTGGTCGACAGCCAGAACCGCTTCCTGTTCCTGGTGCAGTCGGGCGGCAAGGCGATTCGTTATGGCGTCGGCGTCGGGCGGCCCGGGTTCGAGTGGCGCGGCGTGAAGGAGATCACCGCCAAGCGCGAATGGCCCGATTGGCGGCCGCCGGCGGAGATGCTCAAGCGCCGCCCCGACCTGCCGGAATACATGGCGGGCGGACCGGCCAATCCGCTCGGCGCCCGCGCCATGTATCTCGGCTCGTCGATGTACCGCATCCACGGCTCCAACGAGCCCGAGACCATCGGTCAGGCCGTCTCCTCGGGCTGCATCCGCATGCGCAACGAGGATGTCATCGACCTCTATGAGCGGGTGAAGGTCGGCACCAAGGTGGTGGTGATGTAGGCCGGCTGATCAGGCCACACGCCGCAAGACCGGAAATCCGGCCCACTGGGCCGGATTTTCGCATTCGGCGAGGTCCCTCACGCATGCTCCAGCGGCCGGCCGACATAGGCCTCGGCCAGGGCGGCGGCGGCGGCCGGCGAGCTGACGAGGCGATCGAGCTCAGCGAGCTGGCGGCGCTGGTCGAACGGCGTGTCGAACGGCCCGCGGTGCAGAAGCCGGGTCATCCACCAGGAAAAGTGCTCCGCCGCCCATACCCGGCGCAGGCAGACCTCCGAATAGTGGTCGACCAGGGCGGTGTCGCCGGTCTTGAACAGGGCGACGAGCCCGCGTGCCAGCACCGCGGCGTCGGCGATCGCCAGATTCATGCCCTTGGCGCCGGTCGGCGGCACCACATGGGCGGAATCGCCGACCAGAAACAGCCGGCCGTATCGCATCGGCTCGACGACGAAGGAGCGCAGAAGCGTGATGCCCCGCTGCAGCACTGGCCCCTCGGCCAGCGTGAACCCGCCGTCCGGGCCGACCAGCCGCTGGTCAAGTTCGTCCCAGATGCGGGCGTCCGACCAGTAGGCGAGATCCTCGCCCGGGCTGACCTGGATATAGAGCCGGGAAATGCGCTGGGAGCGCATGCTGGCGAGCGCAAAGCCGCTCGGATGATGGGCATAGACCAGCTCGTCGGCGGGCGGCGGCGCGTCCGCCATGATGCCGAGCCAGGCGAACGGATAGAGGCGTTCGAACACCTGCAGCGCCCCGCCCGGAATCGCCCCCCGCGAAATGCCGTGGAAGCCATCGCAGCCGGCGATCACATCGCATTCTACGACGTGGTTCTCGCCGCCGTGCCGGAACCGGATGCTGGGTCGTTTGCTCTCGATGTCGGCGAGCGCCACGTCGGAGACGTCGAAGCGGATGTCGCCGCCCGCATCGAGCCGGGCGGCGATCAGGTCCTTGACCACCTCGTGCTGGCCCCACACCACCACGCCGCGGCCGTCCACCAGCTCGGCGAAATTGATGCGGTGGGGCACCCCGCCGAAACGCAGCACGATGCCGTGCTGCACCAGCGCCTCCCGCTCCATGCGGGCTCCGACGCCGGCCTGCACCAGCAGCCGGGCGGTCCCGTATTCCAGGACGCTGGCCCGCACCCGGCCTTCGACGGCTGCCCGGGATGCGGTCTCGAGCACGATCGACTCGATACCTTCCCGCTGCAGCAGATGGGCCAGCAGCAGGCCGCCCGGCCCCGCCCCGACGATCCCGACTTGCGTCCGCATGGTACCACCCCAGTTCCAACAAGTCGAACTGGGCGTGGAGCTTAGCAGACTGAGCCGCAGCGCAATGGCCAAACACCGGCCAAGCGCAAAATGTCACACCGCAAAGACGGCGTATCGGGAGGTTACCTCAGCCGAACTTGAACAGGACACCGTAACCGCCGCGTGGGTAACCCCACTCGATGTCGCCGGTCGGCTCGGCGATCACCCGGCAGGTGCCGCATTCCATGCAGCCGTCCGGCGCCACCTCGACCTGGCCCTTGGCATTGAGCTCATAGCACCGCGCCGGACAGATCTTGATCAGCGCAAGAAGTTCCGGCGACGGCTCGATATGGGCACGAATCTTCACGTGCGGCCGGCCGGCATCGACCAGATAGCGGTTCTGGAACAGCTTGTCCTCGACGCGCGGTTCATCGACTTTCGGGGGTTCAACCATCGTCGGTTCTCCAAAACTTCCCGTCTGTACGAGACGACTTTCCGTCTCTGCGGAACCGCCTGTCCTTGCCGGACACGCGGCCTCTCAAGGACCTTCCGGCGGCGCCGGTCTTGTCATCCTGCCGGACGCAAGACCGGACCCCGGTGTTTCCGTCAGCGCCAGTTTTTCCTCAGCGCCAGTTCTTGCCTCAACGCCAGTTCTTGCCTCAACGCCAAGCGCGGGCGAAGCGGAAAGCGTCGCCGACCAGCCCGGTGAGCGAACGGGCGGACTTGAACGACTTGACCGTCGCCTTCTCCTTGTCGAGCTTCGGCACGCCATCCACCCGCACATAGGTTTGCATCGCCTTGGCGATCAGCTCCGGATAGGTGAGGAAGAAGTTCTTGGACGAGGTATGCAGCAATGCCGGCATGTCCTTGTACTTCTTCAGGTCCTTCATCACGAAGGAGTCGTCGAGCATCTTCCTGTAGAGTTTCAGGTTATCGGCCGTCATCGGCTCCTTGCGCGACTTGATCTGGAAGATCGCCTCGCCGGCGATGCGGCCCGACGTCATGGCGAGGTTGGAGCCCTCGCGATGGACGGCATTGTTGAGCTGGGCGGCATCGCCCACCACCACCCAGCCGTCGCCATAGAGTTGCGGAATGGCGTTGTAGCCGCCTTCCGGGATCAGGTGCGCGGCATATTCCTTGACCTCGGAGCCCTCGATCAGCCGCGCGACCGAGGGGTGGCGCTTGAAGGCTTCGAGCAGGCCGTAGGGGGTCTGCCCGGTGGCCTTGAGATCGGACACGAGGCAGCCGAGGCCGATCGAGATGCTCTCCTTGTTGGTGTAGATGAAGCCGACGCCGGTCATCCCCTTCGAGATGGTGCCAGCCGCCTCGATCACCACGCCCTCGTCGCCATTGAGGTTGAAGCGGGCCTCGATGGTCTCGCGCGGCAGGAAGTGCATCTCCTTCACCGCCAGCGCCACGTTCTCGGGTGCCGGCCGTTCGCGCAGGCCGGCGCGCGTGCCGAGCAGGCCGTTGACGCCCTCGGCCAGCACCACCACGTCGGCGTGCACCTCCCCGCCCTTGCGGTCGGTGCGCACGCCCATCACCTTGCCCTGCGGGTTCTGCACCAGCTCGATGGCGGTGGTCTCGCACAGCACCAGGGCGCCGGCCTTCTGCACCTCCTTCGAGAACCACTTGTCGAACTGCGCCCGCACGATGGTGTAGCGGTTCGGCCTCTCCTCGTTGAAGTCGTCGGAGCGGTACTGCAGGCCGACGTGCGAGGTGTCGTTCATCATCCAGAAGCGCTGCTCGACGATGTGGCGTTCGAGCGGGGCCTCCTCGCGGAAGTCGGGAACGATCTTCTCCAGCATGTCGGCGTAGAGAATGGCGCCCTGCACGTTCTTGGAGCCGGGATATTCCCCGCGCTCCAGTTGCAGCACCTTCATGCCGCGCTTGGCCATGGTGAGAGCGGCGGCATTGCCGGCCATGCCGGCGCCGATGACGATCGCGTCGAATTTTTCTTCGATCATGGCTCTCTCCTTCAGCTCGCCAGCTTGTCGCTGATGTGCGGCGACAGGCGCTTGCGGAACGCCTCGGTGAGCAGGGGCAACAGGCGGATGGCGTCGGTGACGATGCCGACATGGGCGAAATCGAAGATCGGCGCGTTCTTGTCGGTGTTGATCGCGACGATCAGGTCGGCGCCTTCGACGCCGACGCGATGCTGGATCGCACCCGAGATGCCGGCGGCGATGTAGAGCTTGGGCCGGATGGTCTTGCCGGTCTGGCCGATCTGACGGTCGGCGGCAACCCAGCCCTTCTGCACCAGCGGTCGCGAGCAGCCATATTCGGCGCCGAGCACGCCGGCGAGCTGCTTGATGAGTTGATAGTTCTCAGGCGAGCCGAGGCCGAGGCCGCCGGCCACCACCACGTCGGCGAAGGCGAGGTTCGACTTCGCCGAGTCGCGGTCGGGGATGTAGGACAGCACCTTGGTGACGATGTCGTCCTCGACCATGCCGAGCGGATGCGTGACGATCTTGCCGATCGGCTTCTGCACGCGCTCGGGCATCGGCATCACGCGCGGGCGCACCGTCGCCATCTGCGGCCGGAAGTTCAGCGTGTAGATGGTGCACAGAAGCGAGCCGCCGAAGGTCGGACGCGTAGCGGCGAGCGAGCCGTCGGCGTCGACCTCAAGCTCGGTGCAGTCGGCGGTGAGACCGGTGAGCAGCGTCGTCGCCACCGAACCGGCCAGGTCGCGGCCAAGCGTGGTGGCGCCGAGCAGCAGGATCTCGGGCTTGTAGGTGTTGACGACGTCGGTCAGCGCTTTTGAGTAGGGCTCGTTGCGGTAGTTCTCCAGCACCGGGTCGGAGACCACATAGACGAGGTCGGCGCCGTAGCAGAACGTCTCGGCCACCGCGTGATCGAGCGCCTCGCCCGGCGCGCCGAGCACGACGCCGGCAAGCTCGACGCCGAGCTTGTCGGCAAGGCGCCGGCCGGCGCCCATCAGCTCGAAGGACACCGGATGAACGTGTCCGCGTTCCTGCTCGATGAACACCCAGACGTGCTTATACGCCTTGAAGTGCTCGGGCAGATCCTTCTTGGCGGCGGCGCGGCTGCCGGCGGCCGGGGTGGCGGGGTTTTCAGCCATGTGACGTGCTCCCGTTCGGCGTTCAGTAGCCGCGCGACAGCTCGGCCAGTTCGGCTTCGAGCTTGGGCGCGCGCTTGAAGATGGCGTTGATCAGGGCATCGGCCGGCGGCTCGCCGGCCGGGTCGACGAACTGGGCCTTTTCGGCACGCGGGGTCGGCGCGAACACGCGCTTGACCACGGTCGGCGAGCCGCGCAGGCCGCACTTGGTGACGTCGGGAATGCCGGCGTCCTTGGCGCTCCAGGTGACGATCTCGGCGCGGGCCGCGCGCAGCGCGTCCATCATCGAGCCGCGGCGGATCTCGTTGGTGCCTTCCAGCATGGTGATCAGGCACGGCAGCGGCGACTTCAGCACCTGCACGCCGCCTTCGGCGCGGCGGTGCACCTCGATCGAGCGGCCGGTGAGATCGAGATCGGCGATCTTGGCAACATAGGTGAGCTGGGTCAGGCCGAGCCGCTTGGCGATGCCGGGGCCGACCTGGGCCGTGTCGCCGTCGATGGTCTGCTTGCCGGTGAACACGATGTCGGCCGGGCCGAACACCTCGCCGATCCGGGTGATCGCCGACGACAGCGCGAACGACGTGGCGAGCGTATCCGAGCCGGCAAAGAATCGATCGGTCAGCAGCACCGCGCGGTCGGCACCGAAGGTCAGCGCCTTGCGCAGCGAGTCCGAGGCCATCGGCGGGCCCATCGTCAGCACCGTGACTTCGCCGCCGAACTTGTCGCGCAGCCGCAGGGCCTCCTCGATCGCAAACAGATCGTAGGGATTGATGATGGTCGGCACGCCCTGCCGCATGATGGTGTTGGTGACCGGGTGGACGCGGATCTGCGCCGAATCCGGAACCTGCTTGATGCAGACAACGATGTGCATCGTGTCGCTCTCCTCATGAGTGCTCGGTTTCAAACTAGCAATTCGCGTACCAACCGGGCCGTGTCTATCGGATTCGCCCGTGCTGGGAAGCATCTAGAGGGCCTGTCGCAGCTTGAGCGCGCCGCGCCCGACACGCCGAGCGCGACACCTTGTCGGGAAGCCGACACAACGCGACAGAGCGCGGAAATGAAGGAGAATGAAGCAAACGAACGGATTGCGTGCATGCCGGATTTCGCTCTGTCGGGGCGTCATACGGTTTCCGGTTGATCCCTTCGGGATACCGGAAACGTTCTCGCCGAAAACCCCTTGTTCGATAGCGGGGTTTCCGGCGATCGGAATACGGTTCTCCGGCTTGATCAGCCGGAAACCGTATCAAACGCGTTGTCGCCGCAGCCGGCGTTTTCCGGTTGCGGCGACACGACAGCGATTGATGAGGAATTTCGCCGGCGATTATTTCAGCAGCGAATCGAACGGCACGAAGGCCGGCGGCTTCGGCGGCTCCACCGCCGTCTTGAGCACCTTGAACACCCGCGCCTCGAGCGGCGAGGAGGTAACGAACTCCTCATAGGCACGCTGCAGCATCGAACGGCACCGCGCGGCGGCAACGCGATCGGGCAGGCCTTCGACATCCTCGCCCGAGAGGTATTCGCCCATGCGCTTCAGGATGTGCAGGCGGGCGACATTGAGCACCTTGGGGTCGTACTCGACGCCGAGCAGGGTGAAGAACTCCTCGGCCGACGCCGCCGTCCTGAGCTTCGTCATCACGTCGGGCGGAAAATCGGGCGTGTGGGTGCAGCTCATCATGGTCTCCAATTCTACGCGCAGGCCGCGACATCGCTGCCGCAGATCTCGCGCCAGATGCCCGACAGTTCGTCGGCATTGACGGTGTGCTTCGTGGCGGCAGCGCGGCGGCGCACCTGCGCCAGAATGGCGCGGGTCTGGCTCGGGCTGGCATCGAGCCCGAGTTCGCCCAGCGCGGCGCTGATGCCGGCGGTGCCGGAGTGCTTGCCGACGACGATGACATGGTCGCGGCCGAGCAGCGCCGGATCGAGCGCCTGATAGGTCCGGCGGTCCTTCATCAGCCCATCGACATGGATGCCGGATTCATGGGTGAAGATGTGCTCGCCGACGATCGCCTTGCCCTTCGGTATGATGCGGCCGGCGGCCTTGGCGACCACCATCGCCAGCGTGCCGAGCTTGTCGAAGGCGATGCCGGTTTCGCAGGCATAGTGCTGCGACAGGCCCATCGCCACCTCTTCCAGCGCCGCATTGCCGGCACGTTCGCCGAGCCCGAGCACGGTGACCGAGGCATGGGTGGCGCCGCCGCGCACCGCCGCGAGCGAATTGGCGGTGGCAAGGCCGAGATCGTCATGGGCGTGGATCTCGAGTTCGAGATCGGTCGCAGCAGAAAGCCGCGAGAACAGCTCGAAGGTCGCGAACGGCTCCAGCACGCCCAGCGTGTCGGCAATGCGCAGGCGCCGCGCGCCGGCCGCCTTGGCCGCGGCCGCGAGTTCGACCAGGAAGGCCGGATCGGCGCGCGAGGCATCCTCGCAGCCGACCGCGACCTCGAGGCCGCGCCGGCGGGCATAGGGCACAACGCGGGCAATGGTGGCGAGCGCATGGGCGCGGCCCGCCTTCAGCTTGGCAGCAAGCTGGATGTCGGAGGCCGGAATGGACACGTTGACCATCGGCACGCCGGTGGCGAGCGCGGTGTCCACGTCGCCCTCGGTCATCCGGCACCAGGCGATCGGCATCAGCGGCAGGTTCTCGGCCACCACCGCGCGGATGGCGGCAATCTCGTCCGGCCCCATCACCGGGGCGCCGACCTCGATCTCGCGCACCCCGGCGCGGGCCAGGGCGCGGGCGATGGCCAGCTTTTCGGCCGCGGTGAAGGCCACGCCCGGCGCCTGCTCGCCGTCGCGCAGCGTGGTATCGGCCAGAACCACTCGGCGATGGGTCAGCGCGTCAGGCATGGAGTCTCTCCGGGGCAGACTGTGACCGGCGGCACGGCGGCCGCAAGCCGGCGACGATCTCGGGCAGCACCGCGACGACCCGGCTGATGTCGGCATCGGCGGCATTGCGCAGCAGCGACAGGCGGATGGCGCCGCGCGCGAAGGTATCGGGCACCGCCATGGCGCGCAGCACATGCGACGGCTCCACCGAGCCCGCCGAGCAGGCCGCGCCCGAGGCGGCAGCGATGCCGGCGCGGTCGAGCCGGTGCAGCACCGCCTCGGCATCGGCGCCGGCGAAGGCGATGCAGGAGGTGTTGGGCAGGCGCGCCGCGCGGTCGCCGAGCACCATGGCGGCGGGAATGCGGGCCATCAGCTCGGCCTCCAGCCGGTCGCGCAGGCCCTGAACCCGCGACAGATCGCACTGCGCGGCGATCTCGGCGGCAACACCGAGCCCGACGATCGCCGGCACGTTCTCGGTGCCGGCCCGCCGTCCCCGCTCCTGCCGGCCACCGGCGATCAGCGGATGAACCTTCAAGCCGCGGCGGACATAGAGCACGCCGCTGCCTTTGGGACCGTGCAGCTTGTGTCCGGAAAACGACAAGAGGTCGATGGCGGTCGCCGCCACGTCGATGCGCAGCTTGCCCGCCGCCTGCACCGCATCGGTGTGGAACAGCGCGCCGACCGCCTTGGCCTTCTCGGCCAGCTCGGCGACCGGGAAGATCGTACCGGTCTCGTTGTTGGCCCACATCGCCGAGACCACGGCGACGTCCTCGTCCAGCGCCGCCTCGAAGGCGTCGAGGTCGAGCGCGCCGGTGCCCTCCACCGGCACGCGGCGCACGACAATCCCTTGCGCCTCCAGCCGGTCGGCGAGCGCGCGCACGGCGGCGTGTTCCACGGCGGTGGTCACCAGCACCTTGCGCTTCGGGTCGGCCTCGAGCGCGGTGCGAATGGCGGCATTCACGCTCTCGGTGCCGCCCGAGGTGAACACGATCTCGCCTTCGGTCGCGCCGATCAGCGCGGCGACCCGGGCACGCGCCTCGGCGAGCGCCGCCTTGGCCTGGCGACCCGCCGCATGCTGCGACGACGGATTGCCGAAGATTGCCGAGAAATAGGGCAGCATCGCCTCCAGCACCGCGGGATCGACCGGTGTCGTGGCGTTGGCGTCGAGATAGACCGGCGGCCGGTCGGCGACCGTGCCCAGCGCTGCCTCGCTCATGGCCCCTGCCCTTCCCGTCAGCTGCGGCCCATCCCGACCGGAATGACGCGCACCGGCACGCCGATCGCCTCGATCAGCTTCATCTGCACGCCGCTCACCGACACCGCCGCCAGCTGGCAGGCGACGCAGGTGCCGGTCATGCGCACGAACACGGTGTTCTCCTCGACGCGGTCGAGCTCGATGTCGCCGCCATCGCACTGGAATCGCGGGCGCATCGCCTCGATCGCCTCGGCGACAAGCGCGATCTGCGCCTCGCTGAGGGTGAAGCGCGGCAGGGCCGGACGCGGCGCGGACGGCGCCGCCGGGCGGTGGCCGATGTCGAGCGTGGTGCGGCGGGCTTCGGCAGTGGCGAGCATGAAATCCTCCCTCAGCCGAACGACTTGCCGCACGAGCATTTCGCGCCGGCATTTGGATTTTCGAAGGTGAAACCGGAGCCCTCGAAGCTTTCGACGAAGCCGACCTTGAGACCGCTGATCAGCGGCTGAGATTCCGGATCGATGAACACCTTGACGCCGCCGCTCTCGATCACCGCATCGTCTTCGCGCGGCTCATGGTCGAGACCGATCAGGTATTTGTAGCCGGCGCACCCGCCCGCCTCGACCATGATGCGCAGCCCGGCGCCTTCCTTGCCGGTCTTGACCATCGCCGCCTTCACAGCGTCCGCCGCTTCCGGGGTGAGCACGATCATCGCTGGCTCCTCGACCAATTGCTTCGCAAACAGCAAAGCAAACTCCATGCCGGCGCTGGCGAGAACGACAACAGGCTGATTTCGTTGGGCTTAATCGATCGGGCGAAACCCGACACGGGTCCTCGCGTCGCAAACGCGACGCGGCCGGATTGTCGGGTTTGTCCGGCAGCTGCCGCGTCGTTCCGGGCGAGGCGAAGCCGGGACCCGGAACCGTCTGCGAAACAAGGCCATTTCGGAAAACGATCCCGGGTTGGAACGGCGAACTGTGCTTTGATGGGTGCGCCGGCTCGGGGTGGCCACCCCGAGCCGGTGCGGGCGGCACGCCGTATCCCGGGTGAGCCTTCGAGGCCGTCGCGAGCAGAAGCGGCCGTCCGTCCCAAGCCAACCCGAACAGTTGCACGGGGCTTTTGACCCCGCTTCCAAGCCTGGGATGCTTGTCATGCTGCCACACCCGACGCCGTTTGCCACCCACCTTGTGGGCATCGATGTCTCCAAGGACTGGCTCGACATCGCCTTCGACGACACCAAGGTCGAGCGCGTCGATAACACCCCCGCGGCTCTCCAGCGCTTGGCCAGGCGCCTGGTGAAGGCCGGGCTCACCACCGCCGGCCTGGAGCCGACCGGCGGCTATGAACGCCTGGCGGTCGCGGTGCTGCGCGAGGCCGGCCTCACCGTGCTGCAGGTCGACAGCTGGCGCTGCCGCCAGTTCGCCAAGGCCTGCGGCCAGCGCGCCAAGAGCGATCCGCTCGACGCCCGCATCATCCGCGCCTTCATGCTGCATCACCCCTGCCGGCCGTTCCCAGAGCCCTCGCAAGCGCAGAGCGACCTGACCGCCTGGGTGCGCGAAATCACCCGCGCCGAGGCCGACATCCGCCGCCTGGAGAACCGCAAGGCCCACCCCACCCTGGCGGCCATCACCGCCCGGCTCGATGCCGAAATCGCCGCCCTGCGCGAGACCGTCGCCGCGGCCGAACAGACCATCGAGGCGTTGATCGCCGCCGATCCGGCGATGGACGCCAAGGCCAAGATCATCACCTCGGTGCCGGGGATCGCCAACAAGACGGCCCGCGTCCTGCTCGCAGAAGCTCCCGAACTCGGCCAGTTCACCCCTCGCCAAGCCGGCGCCATCGGCGGCTGCGCACCCTACCGAAACGACAGCGGCAAAGCGCGGCGGCCGGCCCATATCGAGGCCGGACGCCGCGCGCTCAAGCGCGCCTGCTATCTCGCCGCCTTCGCCGCCATCCACTGGAACCCGTGGGCCAAACAGCTCTACGCCGACCTCAAAGCCCGCGGAAAACCCGCCAAGGTCGCCCTCATCGCCATCGCTCGAAGGCTCCTGACCATCCTCAACGCCATGATTCGAGACAACAAACCCTGGCAAGCCCCCAAAGCAGCCTGACAGTTGCTCGCGGGCCTTCGGCCTTTGGCCGGGATGACGCGGAACCGATACGTCGCCCCGGGTGGGCGGGAGCGGGAGCCCGCCGCCACCCGGGGCCGTTTGGCAAGGGAGGCGAACGCTTGCCGAACGGTCCCGGGCCGCGCCGCGCGCACGGCCCGGGACAACAGGAAAAGCCACAAAATATCGTTACGCTACAATGAAATAGCCGTCTCGACCGTGCGCCGGATGCGGGCCAGCCGGCTTTCGCCGGTCTCCTCGCCGAAGCAGGTTTCGAAATCGCCGCAGCCGGCGCAGGTCGGCGTGGCGCACAGCACGAAGCCATCGTCTTCGCACAGCGTGCGGTAAAAGAACCGTTTCCAGCGCATGTTTCGCGTATTCTTTGCCGAAAGCGGCGCGAAATGCCGCTCCAGCAGCCGCGTCAGCTCGACCCGTGACCTGAGGCCCAGATCCTCCCACAGATGGTTGGGCTCCAGCGCCCGGCGGGCGACGATCGCCGCCAGCCAGTCGGTCTCAGCCCCGGCGCGCGAGCGGTGCGCGAGCAGCAGGTCGCGCACCATCTCGAACTCGTCGTCGGACGCCGTTGCCGCGCCGTTCGCGCGCGTTGCATCGTCGCCGGACCGCGCTGCGGCGGCGTTCACGCTATTTGTGATGCCGCGCGCGTGGGGGAAGCGGGCCGCGAGCAGCGCATCGAGCGCAGCCGGCGGCAGGCCGAGCCCGGCCGCCACCCCGCTTGGCCCGGTGGCCGCGGCGACGATGGCGCAGGCGAGGACGTGGCGGTCGAAGGCGGCATCGTCGGCGATGTCGGCCGCGGCCGGGTCGACGCCGGTCAGGCGGCGGTAGAGGGCGGCCGGCGATGCCGCCCCCGTTGCGAACCTGTCCTCGACCGGCGTGAACATGGCGGTTACGCCGCCGCCGCCAGCGCGCTGGCCTTGGCGTGGGTCTGGCAGCCCTTGGGGCAGACCCGGTAGCAGGCGCCGCAGCCGATGCAGTTGCCCTCGGCGTGCAGCACCATCACCTTGCGCAGGAATTCCTCGTCGTCGTCATCCTCGTCCTCGGCGCAGGCGACCAGCTCGCCCTCCTCATTGACGCCCATCAGGCGCATGACGTCGCGCGAGCAGACCTTGAAGCAGCGGCCGCAGCCGATGCAGGTCTTGCCGTCGATGGCGGTGATGTATTCGGGCTCCCAGGGGGTGCCGTCGCGGGTGGTGAACATCGGCGTTTTCCAGTGTGGTGGGTGAAGTCAGGCCTCGACGACCTCGGGGAAACGGCGGATCAATGCGACGCCGGCCTCGACCTGCTCGCTGCCGGCGGCCGCCAGCGCGGCGAGGCTGTCGAAGCCGAAGCGGTGGACGTCGCGCAAATGCTTGGAGATCACCACCAGCCGGCCGGCGGTGAGGATGACGCGACCGAAGCCCTCGTGGTGCATCTTCATCATCGGGCTGGCGACGTGGCCGGTCACCTGCTCGATGGCGAGCCCGATGGCGGCGTAGTACTGCTCGATCCGCCACAGGATGTCGGGGTCGGGATCGCCGATGATCGGGATGGCGCGGCGCTGCTCCTTGGTGACCACATAGTCGGCCAGCAGCTCGCCGTCCGACTTGCGCTCCCAGGCGCCGTAGGAATCCTGCGCACGCAGCAGCCGCACCAGCACCTGCAGGAACGGCGTCGCCAGCGCTTCGGCGTCGGACATCAGGGCAGCCACCGGGTCGGGCTTCGTCATCGTGACCTCGCGCAGGATCCGGAAGATCGCGTCGCGATTCCGGATCCGATCATCCCCGAGAATTCCGCCACGGGCGGAACTTCCGGCGACTGGACTGCGTAACTCCGGCTGAAGGAGCCGGCTTCCGCATCGTTCACTCATCATCCACGAAGGACGGCTTGGCCGGGCCGGCGCCGGCCTCCGCCAGCACCTTGCGCAGCCAGGGCGGCGGGGTGCCGTCCAGCATGGCGCGGGTGCGCTCCAGCACCGCCTCGATCGGCTGCGCCGCCGGCACCTTGATCGGGTGGATCTTGGCCCGCACCACCCGCGCCGCCGAGGGGCCGCCGATGGCGAGGCAGAACATGAGGTGCACGCCCTCCAGCGCCTCCACCTTGGAGGCGATGCGGTCGTCGCCTTCCTTGCCCTCCTTGTTGTGCACGCCCTGCTGGTCGGACACGTCGTCGAAACTGATGGTCTCGATCAGCGTCCAGCCGGAGGTGCGCACCTCGTAGATGGCGAAGTGGCGCGCCGAGCCGAAATGGGCATCCAGCGTCTTCAGATCCTGCGTGGCGATGGCGACGCGGATGGCGCCGCCCTCGGTGGGCGCATTGTCGGAAGAATCAATGAGCCGCAGTCTGCGGACGGCCGACATGGGTATCTCCGTGGTCACGGAAGGGATCGAGCTCTGCCGGCGTCGGGGGAACGTGGTGAGCCTGGACGATGTTGGCGACCTCGAACACCAGGTCGCGGGTGCCTTCATAGAGCGCGGTGTGGCGGTGCTGGGCGCCGAGCCGGTCGAAGATCGGGAAGCCGACGCGCATCAGCGGAATGTTGAGCCGCTCGGAGGCCTGGCGGCCGTGGCTGTGGGTGACGAGGAGATCGCAACCCTCGGCGCGCGTCTCGAAATCGTCGAGGTCGCCCACCACCACCTCGGCCGCCGGCACCGCCTCCAGGATCGGCGACGAGCCGGTGGAGGACACCGCGCACGCCACCTCGGCGCCGAGGCCGGCGAAGAACCGCGCCATGGCGTAGAGCAGGTCCGGCTCGGCGGCGATGGCGACGCGCTTGCCGCCGAAATGGAAGTGGCCGTCGAGCAGCGCGTCCTCGAGCTGGGCGCGGGCACGGCGCACCCGCGCCGGCACCGGCCGGCCGGAAATCTCGGCCAGCAGCGCCACGAAACGGTCGGTGGCGACCAGCCCGGTCAGCGTGTCGAACAGCGTGTAGGGCACGCCGGTGCGCGCCTTCAGCACCTCGGCCGGGCCGCGCATGTGCTCGCCGATGGCGATGGTGTGCACGGCGCCGCCCATGGTGCGGATGTCCTCCACCGCCGTGCCGCCATTGGCCGTCGGCACCCAGCGCTCGGCCACCTTGCCGTCGAGCGAGCCGGAAATGTCGGGCAGGATGGTCGGTTCCAGGCCGAACGCCTCCACCGTGTCGCGGATCGCCTCGAGGTCGGCCACCGTCAGGTGGCTGCCGGGCAGGATGTTGATGCGCTCGGGCGCCACCCGCGCCGGCGCGCCCTGCGGCACCACGCCCTCGATGATGGCGGTGACGGCCTTCGCCCACCCCTCCTCGATCGAGCCGGCGAAATCCGGCGTGTGCGCCAGCACGATCTCGGTGCCGGCCAGCACGTCGCCGCGGCGCTCGGCGATCAGCTTGAGGTCGCCCGCGAAATCCTCGCCGCGGGTTTCGACCAGCGCCGTGGTGCAGACGCCGATCAGCGACGGATTGGTGCGCTTCTTGAGATTGAGCAGCGCCTCCTCGAGATGGTCGGCGCCGCCGAGGATGGTCGAAACCTCGTCCATCGCCGTGGTCTGGATCGGGATCACTTCCTTGTAGTGCCGGCCGATCAGCACCAGCGCGAAGGAGGTGCAGCCCTGGGTGCCGTGGAACAGCGGCATGGCGTTGTCGACGCCGAGAAAGGCCAGCGCCGCGCCGAGCGGCTGCGACGACTTCAGCGGATTGACCGCAGCGGCCTTGGCGACGGTGGTGAGCTTGGAGGGCGCGTCGGTCATGGCTCAATCGTCCCCGATGTCGTCGGCGTCGCGTCCGGCGAACTTCTTGCGGTGATGGGCGAGATATTCGGGGTCGGTGTTGTCGACGCGGGAATTGGCGAACTTGCGGCGGTGACGCGCGGCGAAGGTGGGGTCGGCAGCGTCGCTGTCGTCATCCATGGTGAAATGGCTGACGTGGCGATCGGTGAGCCGCCCTTCATTGTCCCACGGCGCGGGCGTGCGCACCTCGTCCCACACCGGATTGCCGAGCGAGATGGCGATCTGGCGCACCAGCTCCACCGTGCCGTCATAGCCGGCATAGGGGTGGATGCGCTCCTGATTGATGTCGAGCCAGGGCACGCGCGCCTTGAGCGCGATGAACTGGGTGCGCCCGCCCGACAGCATGATGTCGGCGCCGCCGCTCTTGAGCTGGGCGTAGAGGTCGCGCGGCGCCATGCCCTCGAAGGCGTGGGCCTCCTCGCGCATCAGGATCTGCACCCGCATCTTGTCTTCGACGGTCGATTTCTTGACCGAGGTGCCGACGAACTCCATGCCGAGCTCCATCAGCGCCGCGACGATCGACCACGACTTGACGCCGCCGGTGTTCAGCAGCACGCGCTTGCCGGCGAGCCGGTCGCGGAACGGCTCGAGCCGCGCCCAGGCGCGCGCCTCCTCGGCCGCGATCAGCGCTTCGGTGCGCTCGATAAGGTCGGCCGGCGCGCCGCGCTCGACCAGCATGGCGGCCAGCCGCCGCAACGATTCCGACGTGTCGGTGATGCCGTAGAACGAGCCCTCGAAATACGGGATGCCCCAGCGCTCCTCCATGCGGCGCGCCAGGCCGATCAGCGCGGTGGAGCACACCACCATGGTGACATTGGCGGTGTGGGCGGCCGCGACGTCGAGATAGCGCGCATCGCCCGGCACGCAGGTGCGAACCCGGATGCCGAGCCTGTCCAGCAGCGGCTTCACCATCCAGAACTCGCCGGACAGGTTGAACTCGCCGAGGATGACGACGTCGGTCGGGCCGACATCGTCCGGCTCGTGCGTGCCGATGACGTGGTCGAGCAGCGCATTGCCGGCGAGCTTGTTGCCGAGGTTCTTCGAGCCGGCGAAGCCCGGCGAATGCACCGGAATCACCGGCAGGCCGTACTTGCTTGAGGCGTGCTTGCACACCGCGTCGATGTCGTCGCCGATCAGCGCCGTGACGCAGGTGGAATAGACGAACACCGCGGCGGGCTTGAAGCGCTGCGAGATCTCGCGGATCGCCTTGTAGAGTTTCTTTTCGCCCTGGCCGGTGACGATGTCGAGCTCGGTGAGATCGGTGGTGAAGGAGCGCCGCCAGATGTCCGGACCCGACGAGCCCGAGCCGCGATTGTCCCAGGAATTGCCCTCGCAGGCCAGCGGGCCGTGGACGAGGTGTGCCGCATCGGTGATCGGCTGCAGCGAGATCTTGGCGCCATCGAAGGCACAGCCGCCGGCGGCGGCACCCGGGGTCAGCGGCTTGGCGCAGCCCTTGGCGCGCTCCTTGGCCGCCTTGGCCCGGTTGGTCGGGCACGCCGGCTCGTTGAACGCGGCCTTGATCTTGTCCTTCAGCATGCCAGTCCCCGTTGGGTGGGGCGGCCGGGGGCGGAAGGCCCCAGGCCGGCGTTGTGTTCGGTCGCTCAAAGCCTAGCAAGAGCCGTGCCGGGAGCGACCGGGGAGAGCCTGTCGTCCCGGGCAAGCGCCGAAGGCGCGCGACCCGGGACCGTTTTCAGTCTCGTCGGGCGCAATAGCGAAGCGTATTGCGCCGTCGCAGGTTCCGGGCGGCAGGTGTGGCGGAATACGCTGTCGCTATTCCGCCCTACCGCCTGGAGCCCCGATCACCGCGTCAGGTCGAACGACACGTCCTTGCCCGGCGTCGACGCATCGGCGTCGAGCTTGTCGAACACCTTGTCGAGGATCGACGTCAGGACACGCAGGCCGCCCTGATAGCCGATCACCGGGAAGCGGTGGTGGTGGTGACGGTCGAAGATCGGGAAGGTGAGGCGCACCAGCGGGATGCCGGTGTCCTTCTGCAGGAACTTGCCGTAGGAGCTGCCGATCAGCATGTCCACCGGCTCGGTGAACAGGATCGAGCGCAGGTGCCACAGGTCCTTGCCGGCCCACACCTGGCAGCCCTTGCCGAACGGCGAGGAAGCGAGCAGCTTCTGCATGTCCTCGGCCCAGGCGGTGGTGCCGTTGGTGGCGAGGCAGTGCGTCGGCTCGCCGCCCGTCTCCATCACGAAGCGGGCCATCGAGTACACGAAGTCCGGATCGCCGAAGATCGCGTACTTCTTGCCGTGCAGATAGGACTGGCTGTCGGCGATGGCATCGACGAGGCGGCCGCGCTCCTTGGTGATCGAGGCCGGGATCGCCTTGCCGGAGAGCTCGGAGATCTTCATCAGCAGGTCGTCGGTGGCGCCGACGCCGAGCGGATAGTTGAAGCTCGCGGTCTCCTGGCCGGCCTCGGCGACGTAGTCGAGCGTCTTGCGCGAGCACCAGTGCTGCAGCGAGATCGTCGCCTTGGCGTTGAGCGCGTCCGCGACATCGGCCAGCTTGGTGCCGCCGTCATACATGCGGAACTCGCCGTCGGAGGGCGTGTCGAACTGGTCGGACGCGTCCTGGATCAGCGTGTATTCCACGCCCATCTCGTCGAGGATGCGCTTCAGCTCGCGATTGTTGCCGACGCAGTAGCCGTCGAAGCCCGGAATGATGTTGATCTTGCCGTTGGCGACGCGGGTCTTGCCCTTCCAGAAGTGCTCAAGAATGCCCTTGATCGCCACGTCGTAGCCGTCGACATGGCTGCCGACGAACGCCGGGGTGTGGGCGAACGGCACGCTGAAGTCTTCCGGCACCGAGCCCTTCTGGCGCGCGGTCTCGATGAAGGCGTGCAGGTCGTCGCCGATGACTTCCGCCATGCAGGTGGTCGAGACCGCCAGCATCTTCGGCTGATAGAGCTTGTAGGCGTTCGCGAGGCCGTCGATCATGTTGTTGAGGCCGCCGAACACCGCCGCGTCCTCGGTCATCGACGTGGAGACCGCCGAGCACGGCTCCTTGAAGTGACGCGACAGATGCGAGCGATAGTAGGAGACGCAGCCCTGCGAGCCGTGCACCACGGAGAGCGTGCCCTCGAAGCCGGCGGCGGCGAACACCGCGCCGAGCGGCTGGCAGGCCTTCGCCGGGTTGATCACCACCGCCTCGCGGGCGAGGTTCTTCTCGCGGTAGTCCCAGCTCTTCAGATATTCGGTCTGCGCGGCGACGGCCTCGGCGGAAGACGGGCACTCGAACTGCTCGCGCTTGCGAGCGAACATCTCCTGATATTCGGGCTCGTGGAACAGCTTTGCGTGGTCGAGCACCTTTTCGGCGGACTGCGGCATGGACGTGATCCTTCTGTCGCGGCGGCCGCGCCATACGGCGGCCCGCAGCGGATGCAGTGGTTCGGTACTGGAGCATTCTCCGCAAACGCGGGGACCGGTCTTGCGAACGAGAATGCGACAACTCGACTGTCAGGGCGGCCGGCGCGATGAGCGCGCCGCGTCGGCCGCGTGATGCCGGTCGAAGGGGCGCCGATTATTCGGCGGCTTCGAGGAACTTCTGGTCCGCCTTCTTCCACGGCGGATCGAACAGGCCCCACACCGGGTTGTTGATCGCCAGATCCATGTCGCGGGCGAAGATCGCGAAGCCGTCATAGCCATGGTAGGGACCGGAATAGTCCCACGAGTGCATCTGGCGGAACGGAATGCCCATCTTCTGGACCGGGTACTTCTCCTTGATGCCGGAGCCGACGAGGTCGGGACGGATCTTCTCGACGAACTTCTCCAGCTCGTAGCCGGTGACGTCGTCATAGATCAGCGTGCCGGCGTTCACATAATGCCCGGTGCGCTGGTAATCGTCGTTGTGGGCGAACTCGTAGCCGGTGCCGACGATCTCCATGCCGAGGTCGGTGTAGGCATCGACGACGTGACGCGGGCGCAGGCCGCCGACATACAGCATCACCGACTTGCCTTCGAGCCGCGGCTTGTACTTGGCCAGGATGGCGTCGACCATCGGCTGGTACTTGGCGATCACCTTCTCCGCGTTCGCCTCGATCTCGGGGCCGAATTGCTTGGCGATCTTGCGCAAGCTCGCCGCGATCTGGCTCGGGCCGAAGAAGTTGTATTCCAGCCAATGGACGCCGTGCTTCTCCTCCATGTGCCGGCAGATGTAGTTCATCGACCGGTAGCAGTGGATGAGGTTGAGCTTGGCCTTCGGCGCGCGTTCCATCTCGGCCAGCGTCGCGTCGCCCGACCACATGCCGATGACGCGCAGCCCGATCTCCTCAAGGAGACGGCGCGAGGCCCAGGCGTCGCCGCCGATATTGTAGTCGCCGATGATGTTGACGTCGTAGGGCGTCGACTCGAACTCGACCGTCTTCTTGTCGAGCACCCAGTCGCGGATGGTGTCGTTGGCGATGTGGTGGCCGAGCGACTGCGACACGCCGCGGAAACCCTCGCAGCGCACCGGGATGATCGTCTTGTTGATCTCCTTGGCCTTCTTCTTGGCCACCGCCTCGATGTCGTCGCCGATCAGGCCGACCGGGCATTCCGACTGCACGGTGATGCCCTTCGACAGCGGGAACATCACCTCCAGCTCGTCGACGATCTTCTCGAGCTTCTTGTCGCCGCCGAACACGATGTCGCGCTCCTGGAAGTCGGAGGTGACATGCAGGGTGACGAAGGCGTCGACGCCCGTCGTGCCGTTGTAGTAGTTGCGGCGCTGCGAGCCGGAATAGTGGCCGCAGCCGACCGGGCCGTGGCTGATGTGGAGCAGATCCTTCACCGGGCCCCACACCACGCCCTTCGAGCCGGCGTAGGCGCAGCCGCGGATGGTCATCACGCCCGGGATCGACTTGATGTTGGACTTCACGTCGCACTCGGAGAGCACGCGCTCAGGCTCGTCGGCGGACTCGGCCGGCGCCTTGGAGACCGCGAGGTGCTTGCGGCGGCGCTTGGCGAACTTGTCGGGATAGGCGGACAGCACCTCCTCGATCAGCTTCTCGCGGAAGGCGGCGTCGTTCTCGGTGTCGCGGCTCATACTATTTCCCCTATCGGGATCTCGGCAGGTTCCGGGCCGGCCGCTCGACCGGCCCGGAGGTGATGGCTCAACGGGCCGCGGCGGCCTTGGCAGCTTCCTTGGCGGCGAGTTCGGCGAGCTGCTGCTCCTCGGTCTTCATGATGCCGAAGTCGAGCAGCATCTGCTCCAGCTCGTCCATCGACACCGGGGTCGGGATGGTGCCCTTGCCGCAATTGTCGTGGATCTTCTGCGCCAGCGTGCGGTACTCCTGCGCCTGCTTGGAGTCCGGCGCGTACTGGATCACCGTCTGGCGGCGCAGCTCGGCGTGCTGCACGATGTTGTCGCGCGGCACGAAGTGGATCATCTGGGTGTTGAGGCGCTTGGCGAGAGCCTCGGCGAGGTCGAGCTCGCGGTCGGTCTGGCGCTCGTTGCAGATCAGCCCGCCCAGGCGCACGCCGCCCGAATGGGCGTACTTCAGAATGCCCTTGGAGATGTTGTTGGCGGCATAGAGCGCCATCATCTCGCCGGACATGACGATGTAGATTTCCTGGGCCTTGTTCTCGCGGATCGGCATGGCGAAGCCGCCGCACACCACGTCGCCGAGCACGTCGTAGGAGACGTAGTCGACGTCGTCATAGGCGCCGTTCTCCTCGAGGAAGTTGATGGCGGTGATGACGCCGCGGCCGGCGCAGCCGACGCCCGGCTCCGGACCGCCGGCCTCGGTGCACTTGATGCCCTTGTAGCCGATCTTCATCACGTCTTCGAGCTCGAGGTCCTCGACCGAGCCGGCCTCGGCGGCGAGGCTGAGCACGGTGTCCTGGAGCTTGGTGTTGAGGATCAGGCGGGTGGAGTCGGCCTTGGGATCGCAGCCGACGATCAGGATCTTCTGACCCATCTCGACCAGCGCCGCGAGCGTGTTCTGCGAGGTGGTCGACTTGCCAATGCCACCCTTGCCGTAGAATGCGATCTGACGAGGCATATGAGACCCCTGTGTCCTTCCTTGTGGCGCGCCCGATGCGACGCCGTTGAACCCGACGGCTCAATGCCGCCTCGCCAGCCTTCACTTCAAGTCGCGTGCCAACTCGCGCCGGGGCCGCAAACGTTCGAATTTAATCGTTCCAAATCAACGGCTTGTTGAAACGCGCCATCGATACATTCGGGCGCCGGAGGGCTGTCAGATCTCCGACAAAACGCGACACGCCTGTCGCGCCGCGGCCGGCCGCCGACACGACTGCGGACACGGCCGGCGATCGGCTTCGTACATCCGCGAACGGCTGGGCCTGTCTGCCCCCGCGGCGCGACCGATCGGCCGCAAGTTCCAGCCATGCGGACCGGGCCGGACGGAAAAGAACGGATTCGTGCACTTTTTTGCCTTGCTGGCCTGCGCCTTGCTTGCTTCGCGGCGCGCGTGGTCGTCATCACGCGGCACGGACATCAACAGGGGGGACTTCCCGATGCCCAACGTCACATTCTCTTCGCCTCGCCTGCACAAGGACGTCACCGTCTACGCCGTGGCCGGCGACCGCGGCACCGTGCTGGCGCTCGCCCAGAAGAACAGCATCCCGATTCCGTTCGATTGCCAGAACGGCGAATGCGCGTCCTGCCTGATCGAGGTCGTCCCGCTGTCCGACAAGACCATGGGCATGGACCTCACCGAGAAGGAAAAGACCGTGCTGAAGTCGCTCGGCAAGATCACGCCCGAGGAGATCGCGCGCGCCGAGAACGACGACATCCCGCCCCGCTTCCGCCTGGCCTGCCAGATGATCGTCCGCGATCAGGACATTCTGGTGCGTTTCAGCGGCGAGCCCGGCGGCGCGTAACGCAGGCCTGTCGCTCCACACTGTCGTCCCGGGCGAGGCGTAAGCCGAGACCCGGGATGACAATCTCGGCGCAAGATGCGTCGCGACGACGCCCTACCCCGCCAACGCCGCCAGCGCATCGCCAAGCGGCGCGTCGATCAGCGCGATCGACTGCTCGGCGAGAAAGGCCCGCTCATTGCGGGTGAGCGAGGCGTCCTCGGCCACCCAGATATTGGGGCCGGCCGAGCGCTTTGCGATCTGGCGCGCGAAGGTGCGCAGCATCTGGTCGTCGAACCGGCAGCCGAGGAACACGAAGCCCAGCGCCGAGCGCCGCGCCTTCACCACCTCGGGGATCGGCGTCTGGATGTCGATTTCCGTCAGAACCTCGACATAGTCGGAATCCGACACCAGCACGGTACCGCGCGTGCCCACCGCGCCATGCGGCTTGTAGAGCACGGTGGTGAAGCGGTCGGCCGTGCCGGGGTCGATCTCCTCGCCCGCCGCATCGAACGTCCGGGTCCAGATGTCCTCATCCTCGCCCGAGCGCGTGACGCCCTGGACCTCGCACCAATCGGTGCGGCCGGTCTCCAGCAGCGCCGCCCGCATCGCGCCGTCGTACCAGGTGTCGACGATCAGCGGCAGCTTCAGCGTCGCAAGATGGCGATGCAGCGCCGTGGGCGCGACCTCCGGCCGGAAGATCTCGGCCATCAGCGCATTCAGCGTCTTGCGATGGCGCCGGCTCTCGATGAATTGTGCGGTCTGCCACAGATTGTCGCGAATCCGCCCCGACACCGCCACCCGGGCGTTCAGCGCATGCGACAGCGCGATCGGCGTGGTCGGCACCGCGCAGTCCGTCCCGAACACGCCGGCGCCGAGATAGGGCACCAGCCGGCCGGCGGCAAAGCCGTCCCGAATATCGGCGAATGTCAGCGGGGCCGGAACGCCGGTCATGTCGTCAGTCTCCGAAGGTCGTCACCGATCATGAAGCCAACCCGTCGCCCCGGGCCAAGCGAAGCGCGAGCCGGGGGCGTTTCCCGGAACAGAGCCTTTCCTGCGCACGATCCCGGCTTGCCTTGCGCCTCGCCCGGAATGACGAGGCCCGTCGTGTCGTAGGGCGCAATAGCGAAGCGTATTGCGCCACAGCGCACGACTGGCGGCAGTCCCGGCGGAATACGCTGCGCTATTCCGCCCTACCCGCTTGCCGGGATGACAAGGCCCGCAGTCTCGTAGGGCGCAATAGCGACAGCGTATTGCGCCGACGTGACGCCAAACAACGAAATGGCGGACTACGCTGCGCCATTCCGCCCGACGCCCTGCGCCATTCCCCCTCACCCGACCTCGCTCAATCGCCCATCTTCTTGGCTTCGACCGTCACCGGCAGGCGGGTGTCGGCCGGCATTTCCGGCAGCAGCAGCACCCAGCCGTTCTTCAGCTTCACCCAACCGCCCCACAGATCCTCCTTTTCGGTCTCGACGATCGGTTCTTCGAGATCCTTCTTGGGGGCGTAGGCGGACAGGCCCTTGTCGGTCTTGCGGATCATCAGCTTCATGGATTGGATTCCTCGGTCGCGGTCTCGGTGGTGGCTTTGTCGAGGCTGACCAGTTCCCTGCCCCGCATGCCGACGATGGTGCCGCGGTCGACGAACTCGACCGCATAGACGTAGAAGCGCTGCAGGTAGGTGCCGATGTCGCGCACATAGCCGACATCGCCCTTCTTCACCAGAACCTCGCCGATATCCTTGAGCGGATAGGTGCCGTCGTTCTTGACGTATTTGGTGGCACGCACCTTCTCGCCGGGCTGGAACGCCGGCGGGTCGTAGACCTCGATCGCTTCGTCGGTGATCATGCCGGTGTCTTCCCAATTGAAAGGTCTGTCCAACGGGCGCGGGCCTTGGCCTGCACCTCGGGGTCTGGATCGTCGATCAGCTTCATCAGCGCCGCCGCCTCGCCGCGCTCGGCGACCACGTAGCGCACCCGCAGATCGGGATCGGCGGCCAGCGCCGGAAGCTGCGACGGCGGCAGCCGCTCGGCGACGGCGAGCCGCACCAGCGGATTGTCGTCCACCGCCATCGCCGGCAGGAATTCCTCGCCGATGCGCTGGACGACCTCGCAGCGCACCTGCGGATCGGGATCGCTCATGGCGATCGGCAGCGCATCCGGCGGCGCGCGGCGCACCGCCAGGATGCGCACGAGATAGTCCTCGTCGCCGAACATGGCGACCAGGGCCGCGCCCTCGACGCGCTGGGCGACGACGGCGCGCACCTTGCGGTCCGGATCGTGCTGAAGCGGCAGGATGCGGGCGACCGGCAGCCGATAGGCCGCCATCGCCCGCACGTCCGGCTCCGGATCGGCGAGCAGCGGTGTCAGCGTGAACACGCTGGCATGCTTGGCCGCCAGCACGCGCACCTCGAAATAGGGATGGCCGAGGTAGCGCGCCGCCAGATCCGGATTGGCGGCAAAGAAGTTGTCGATGCGCTTCGAGCGCCGGTCGCGAACGCAGACCCGGCCGAGGTCGCAGCGGCCTTCCTGCCGCATCTCGTCATGGGGGCAGTCGACGCAGGACACCGGCCGGCCGAGCCAGTCGACGGTGTCCTGCTCCGGTGCCGCCCCGGCACTCATTTGGCCGGAACGCAGGTGTTCGGCACCGGGCACACCGCCGCGCACTTCGGCGCATCGCCATCGCACTCGGTGCACTTGGCGGCGTCGATGACGTAGATGTCGCCCTTCATCTTGATGGCGGCGTTCGGGCACTCGAACTCGCACGCACCGCACACGGTGCACTGGGAAGCAACGATCTTGTAGGCCATGGTTCACTCCTGTCTCAACGATTGGGATCAAGCCGACAACGCACGCGGTGCGGCACCGAACTTCCGGGCGTAGTAATCGGAAATCGCGGTCTCGATGTAGTCGTGGGCATACTCGTCGCTGACGTTCAAGCCGGCGCCTTCGAGTTTGCCCTTCGGGGCATCGCCGATCTTGCCGACCAGCACGAGATCGACGCCCTGAAGCGCAGCGATGATCGACTCGAGAATATTAGCCTCGCCTTCGCCGTCTTTGCAGTAGGCGTCTTCCAGACGGCGCAGGCCCATGAAGGCGATCCCTTCCGGCGTCGCGCGGTAGAGCTGGAACTCGCGGGCGTGGCCGAAATGCTGGTTGACGCGGCCGCCGCCGCGCGTCGCCACCGCCACCAGCAGCTCGGCCGCGGCCGCCGCATTGCCGAGGTTCTGCATCGCCGCCTCCTTCGCCTTCTCGCGGTCCTCGCGCTCGCGCGCCACCACGTCGCGATAGGCCTCGCGCTTTGAGGCGTCGTAGGTCACGGTGTCGGCAATCCGGTCGAGCGTGAACTGCTGGCCGCGGTCCTCGCCGAGCAGCCCCACTGCGTCGGCGCGGCACTGCCGGCAATGGCGCATCAGCTTGGCGCCGCCGCCGCATTTCGCCTGCACCGCCTCAAGCTCGGCATGCGTCGGCCCGCGCTGGCCGGTGAGGCCGAAATGCGTGCCGTGCGCGGCGTCCGAGATCAGCGGCATGATGTTGTGCAGGAAGGCGCCGCGCTTGGTCACGGCGGCATTCACCGCCGGCAGATGTTGGTCATTGATGCCGGGGATCAGCACCGAATTGACCTTCACCAGGATGCCGCGCTTGGTCAGCATCTCCAGGCCCAGCATCTGCCGCTCGTGCAGAATCCGCGACGCCTCGATGCCGGTGTAGCGCCGGCCCTGGAAATAGATCCACGGATGGATCTTCTCGCCGATCGC
This sequence comes from Blastochloris tepida, assembly GCF_003966715.1. Taxonomy (NCBI): domain Bacteria; kingdom Pseudomonadati; phylum Pseudomonadota; class Alphaproteobacteria; order Hyphomicrobiales; family Blastochloridaceae; genus Blastochloris; species Blastochloris tepida. Next base: position 1,268,885 of record NZ_AP018907.1, on the reverse strand, counting down.
GGGATCGACCATGTTGATGGTGATGGTGACGTGATCGACCTTCATCGCCGCCAGCTCCTCGACATGGTCGGGCAGCGCGAGGCCGTTGGTCGAGACGCAGAGCTTGATGTCGGGGATGACCTCGGACACCAGCTCGAAGGTGCGCTTGGTGCGCTTCCAGTCGAACAGCGCATCGCCCGGCCCGGCGATGCCGAGCACCGACAGCTGCGGCACCTCATTGGCCACCGTGACCACCTTGCGCAGCGCCTCCTCGGGCGACAGCCGCTCGGAGACCACGCCGGGGCGGCTCTCATTGGCGCAGTCGAACTTGCGGTTGCAGTAGTGGCACTGGATATTGCAGGCTGGCGCCACGGCCACGTGCATGCGGGCGAAGAAGTGGTGCGCCTCCTCCGAATAGCACGGATGGTCCTTGATGCGCGCCCAGACATCCGGCGGCAGGTCGGAGGCGCCGGCGTCCGAGCCGCAGGAGGTGGAGGTGCAGCCGGATTTCGAGAGCGTCTCGCGCATGGCCTTGGCCGAGGTCGTCGTGGTGAGGGCATCGAGCGGGACGAAGGCCATGGCGGGGGATCTCCAGGGACGGGTGCCCACCTGCCATTCAAACCCTGTGCCACACGCGCCGAACCGACATTCGCTCAGGACTTTCAGCGAAATTCCGCGCTGTCATGGGCGCGACACGATGTCGGAACTCCGACAAAGCGGTCCGAACCGCCCGACATTCTGCGAGTGGTTGTCAGTCCGGCGCGGGAAGAGACCGCCTTTCCGGAGAACGATCCCGGCTCGGCGCTTCGCGCCGTCCGGGATGACGCGGGGGAGAGGTCGTCGTCCCGGCCAAGGGCCGAAGGCGCGCGAGCCGGGACCGTTTTCAGGAAGGGGGCTCTTTTCCGGATGACGATCCCGGCTCGGCGCTTCGCGCCGTCCGGGATGACACCGCCCGCGCCGGAAACGACGCCGCCGGTACATTCGCCGCGCGGAATTGACCCTTGCGTGCAAAACCGCGCGGACGGGATCGGACCCGCTTCCTCAGAACCGCTTGATCGGGATGCCGTGCTTCTTCAGGGCGTAGCCGATCTGGCGCGGCGTGAGGCCGAGAATGCGCGCCGCCTTGGCCTGCACCCAGCCCGAGCGCTCCATGGCGTCGAGCAGCCGCTCGCGCTCGGCCGCGCTGCGGTGGCCGTCGAGCGGGTAAGCGTCGAGCGGCGGCTCCTCGCGCGGCGGCGGAGATGGCGGCGGCACGTCGGGGACCGGCGCCCGCGCGTGGGTCTGCGGTGCCACCGGCAGCGGCAGTTCCGGCAGCGGCCGGTTGCCCGAGGCCGCCACCTGCCCCTTCCACAGCACCGACGACAGGCACTGGTCGAGCCGGCAGGCGAAGTCGTCGCGGGTGATCACCGGCCCGTGGGCGAGCGTCGCCGTACGGTGCACGCAATTCTCCAGCTCGCGCACATTGCCGGGGAAGTAGCAGTTGGCCATCACCTCGAGCGCGCCTGAGGCGAAGGTCAGCTCGCGGCCATTGTCGGCGTTGAAGCGCTCCAGGAACGCCTGGGCCAGCAGCGGGATGTCGCTCTTGCGCTCGCGCAGCGGCGGCAGCAGCAGCGGCACGACGCTGATGCGGTAGTAGAGGTCGGCGCGGAAGTCGTTGCGCGCCACCGCCTCTTCCAGATTGCGGTTGGTGGCGGTGACGATGCGCACGTCGACCTTGATGGTCTTGGTGCCGCCGACCCGCTCGAACTCGCTCTCCTGCAGCACGCGCAGCAGCTTGGCCTGGAAGGCCGGCGAGATCTCGCCGATCTCGTCGAGGAAAAACGTGCCCTTGTCGGCCAGCTCGAAGCGGCCCTTGCGCGCGTTCAGCGCGCCGGTGAACGCCCCCTTCTCGTGGCCGAACAGCTCCGATTCCAGCACCGACTCGGGCAGTGCGGCGCAGTTGACCTTGACGAACGGCCCGTCCGCGCGCGGCGACATCTCGTGGATGGCGCGGGCGAACAGCTCCTTGCCGGTGCCGGATTCGCCGCGCAGCAGCACCGGCGAATGCGACTTGGCGACGATCTCGATCTTGCGCAGCACCGAGCGGATGGCCGGGCTGTCGCCGACGATGCCGCGCACCTTGACCCGCTTGTCGCTGTCGGCCGGCACCTTGAACTCGGAGAGCTGCTTCTGCAGCCGGTGGGTCTCGGCGATCAGCCGGTCGCGGTCGCGCGCCACCACGCGGTGAAGCTGCACGGTCTGGCCGATCAGGTTCGCCACCATGGTGAGGAAGCGCACGTCGACATCGAAGCGGAACACCGCCTTGCCGTCCCAGATGCGGTCGATGGTCAGCGTACCGACCACCTTGGCGCCGATGCGGATCGGCACGCCGATGAAGGAGACGGTGGAGGTGTCGTCGCCGCCCTGCATGGCGGCCACGTCCGCCTCGCTGAACAGCGGATGGCCGGCGATGTTCTGGGCCACCAGCGGCACGCCGGTGGCGATGATCTGTCCGACCGCCAGTTCCGGCAGGCGGGCGCGGTAGCGCGCGTCCGAGCCCTCGCTCCAGCCGGCGCCGACCACGATGTCCGGCACGCCGTCATCGGCCAGCAGCGAGATGATGCCGTGACGCATCTGCATGAAGGACCACAGGAGGCCCATCACGTTGGACAGCGTGGTCTCCAGCCGGTTCGGCGAAGCCAGGATCTTCGAGATTTCGTAGACGCCGGTAAGGGCGATCTCGCTGAACGGCACGGAAGCACCTGCAGTTGCGTGCGACGTCGGGACGAGAACATCAAGCGGTCCATGGTTCATCGTTTCATTCCCGTCGCTCGTGGGCGCTTCGTTCCCCCGTTGTTGCGTTGGTTCGGTTCATTCTGAATTTTAAAATACATTCAAATTGACGTTTTGTCTTGTCCATTGGGTGCGCAGACCGTCACACCGCGGTGCGGAAGGTCACGCATTGTTTCGCGCGATACTATGGCTTTGCCGGAATCATATCGACCGTCCCACCGGTTTGGCGATGGCCGCCGCCATCACGCTTCCGGCATCATACGTATGCCATCCGCTCCTTCGACGCACTCGCACCGAGAAGGTTCCCGACCGGCAGGCCCGGACGGGCGCGCTCTGTCTACAGATGCTGTCCGCCATTGATCTCGATCTCCGTGCCGGTGACGTAGCTCGACGCATCGGAGCAGAGGAAATAGATGACTTCCGCCACCTCTTCGGGCGTGCCGATCCGGCGCATCGGGATGGTGGGCGCCAGCCGCTCGGCCGTCTCCGGCGATAGAATTTCGGTCTTGATCTCGCCCGGTGCAATCGCGTTGACCCGGATGCCGTGCGGGGCGAAATCGTGGGCCATCTCGCGAGTCAGGCAGGCCAGCGCCGCCTTGGAGGTGGCATAGGCCGTCCCGGCGAAGGGGTGGACGCGCGAGCCGACGATCGAGGTGACGTTGACCACGCTGCCGTGCGCCGCCGCCAGCTCCTCGAACAGGCCGCGCGCCAGCAGCATCGGCGCCAGGAAATTCACCTGGATCACCTGCAGCCAGGTCTCCACCGGCGTCACCAGCGAACTCATCCGGCTTCCGGCCGACGTCTTGGGCGAGATGCCGGCATTGTTGACCAGCGCATGCAGCGGCTTGCCGTTGAGCTTGGCCTTGATGTCGTGGATGGCGAGCTGCAACTCCCGGCGGTCAGAGAGATCGACCTGCACATGGTCGTCCGGCCCCTCCTCCCACGGGCAGCGCTGGCGGTTGAAGGGCTGGCGCGAGCAGGTGATGATCCGCCAGCCGGTCTCCGAGAAGCGGCGCACCGTGGCATGGCCGATGCCGCGCGAGGCGCCGGTGAGCACCATGGTCCGGCCCAGATCGGGCAGCGCGTGCGGGTGGGCGTGCGCATAGACCTGCGCATGCGGGTGCATCGCCGCCGGGTCCGCCGCATGGGCCGGGCAGCCGCCGCCAGCGGCCGGCGCCGGAGCGGCCGCGGCTGCGTGCGCAGATGATGGGCAGCCACGCGGCGGCTCGGCCGATGCGGGCGCCGGGGCGGACGGCGGAGCGTGGGGGTCGTCGGTCACGGCCTCGGTCCTGCGCTGCGGACCGCCGTTTGCAGGCGGCCCATGATACGGTTTCCGGTCGATCCCTTCGGGAAACCGGAAACGGTCTCGCCGAAAATCCCTGGTTTGCAAACCAAGTCTGCACGAACCAAGTCTGCACGAAAGTCTCGATGACGGGATTTTCGGCGACCGGAATGCGGCTCCCCGGCCCCGGAGGCCGGCAACCGCATGAAGGGATCATGACGGGTTTTCACGACAAGCGAGTATCACCCGAAGCAATTTCCACACCAGATGGGCGAAGTTTGGGCCGCGGCGGAGAACCCGACTTGGTCGGGTTCCAGACAGGCAGCGAACCCGACCTGATCGGGTTCCAAACCGGGCAGCGAACCCGATTTGGGCGGGTTCCAGACAGGATTGTGTGCGCCGCAGCAAGCGGCTGGGCGGTTCTCGTTCTGTGCTGCCCAAGCACCTAGGGAAGGATCGCGTCATAGTGTCATGCGACATCTTACGGATGAGCGCTGCACACAGAAGTGGCGAGATGTTTTCGAGCGAACTTCCAGGGATTCCCCTGAGTTTGGTTTGCGAATGACTTGCGAGACCGGCGAGCTAGTCTGCCGGCGTCCGGTTCTTTCCCCGATCGGCGGCCTCCGGCAACGGTCTAGCCAAAAAGTGGACATGGACATGCCAACGTCACAGGCACTATAAGCGCGCCGTGGCGATGCGGTGGGCAGGCGACCCCCGCGAGTGGACGCGATGCTCGTTCTGAGCAGGTCGCGCGATGCGCTTTACCCATTCGGACTTGGCTCATACGGACTTGGCACATGAACGCAAAGTATCCCGGCATTCCCAGCGTAATTCACGGCAACGGCGCGGTTGCCCAGGTCATGGGCCACGTCTGCGGCGGCGTCATCGGCTACCCGATCACGCCCTCCACCGAGATCTCCGAGATCTATGAAGCGTTCCGTGCCTCGGGCGGCTGCAATGTCTGGGGCAAGCACCCCTTCTTCTTCGAGCCGGAGGGCGAGCACTCGGCCCAGTCGGGCGCGCTCGGCGCGGCGCTGACCGGCGGCAAGTACGTCTCCAACGCCTCGTCCTCGCAGGGCATCCTGTACGGGCTTGAATCCCACTACGTCACGGTGGGCAAGCGCGTCGGCGGCTTCGTGCTGCAGGTGGCCGCCCGCGTCGTCACCAAGCACTCGCTCAACGTGATGGCCGGCCACGACGACGTCTATGCGCTGCTGCAGTCGGGCTACACAATCCTGTTCGGCTCCAACCCGCAGGAGGCGGCCGACCTCGCCGCCATTGCCTATAAAGTGAGCGCCAACTCGCTGATCCCGGTCGCCAACGCGATGGACGGCTTCGCCACCAGCCACATGATGAGCGAAGCCCTGATGCCGGAGCCGGAGCTTCTGCACGAGTTCCTCGGCGACCCGGCCGGCCGCATGAAGTGCCCCACCGTCGCCCAGGAGATCCTGTTCGGCGCCAAGGGCCGCGTGTTCCAGCTCAAGCAGTATCTCGCCAAGCACCAGGGCGACTTCGCCGGCGACGCCTTCATCAAGATCAAGGAATACCTCGACACCTACGCCTCGGTGATCGAGACCGACAATGAGGGCGGCCTGATCGAGGCCACCCTGCGCTGGATCCCCGAGGAGCTGCAGGGCCAGTGGCGCCGCCAGTGGCTGAACGCCTTCGAGAAGGGCACCCGCCAGCGCGTGCCGGCGCTGGTCGACATCAACAATCCCGGCCTCACCGGCGGCGTGCAGAACCAGCCCGACTTCCAGGCCGGCTCGGTCGACCACCGCACCCACTTCGTCGCCGAGGTGCCGCGCTTCGTGCGCGAGGCCATGGCCGAATACTCCGCCCTCACCGGCCGCGAGTACAAGCCGGTCCACACCTTCATGTGCGAGGACGCCGAGCACGTGGTGGTGGGCCTGGGCTCGGTCACCGACGACGCCGAGGCCGTCGCCACCTACCTGCGCAGCCAGGGCAAGAAGGTCGGCGTGGTGTCGGTGAAGCTGCTGCAGCCGTTCCCGGAGGCCGAGCTCGTCGCCGCGCTGGCCGGCAAGACCGCCGTCACCGTGCTGGAGCGCTCCGACGTCACCGCGCTGACCAGCTTCGTGACCCAGGCGCTGTTCAAGGGCGTCGAGAACGCTGCCAATGGCGAGCGTCACCCCGGCATCCCGGCCATCAAGACCCTGCCCAAGATCACCACCGCGATCTTCGGCCTCGGCGCCCATGACCTGCAGCCGCGCCACCTCGTCGCCGCCTTCAAGAACATGGAGACGAAGAACGCGCCGTTCGTCTATCTCGGCTCGCAGTTCTTCGCCAAGAACCCCTCGCCCAAGCTCGCCGCGCTGCAGGAGCGGCTCAAGGCCGCCTATCCCGACACCGAGCTGATGGCGCTCGAAACCGAGCCCAACCCGAACCTGCTGCCGCCCGAGGCCTTCCGCATCCGCTTCCACTCGGTCGGCGGCTACGGCACGGTGGCCACCGGCAAGCTGCTCACCGACATTCTGGCCGGCGTGCTGGATCTCCACTCCAAGGCCGCGCCGAAATACGGCTCCGAGAAGAGCGGCGCGCCGACCAACTACTACATCACGCTGAGCCCCGAGACGGTGAAGCTCACCAACGCCGATCTCGAGGACGTCGAGATCGTGGTCTCGCCCGACCACAAGGTGTTCGCGCACGCCAACCCGCTGCGCGGTCTGGTCGAGGGCGGCACCTTCGTCCTGCAGTCCAACCTCTCCCCGCTCGACGTGTGGAAGGAGCTGCCGGAGCGCGCCCGCAAGACCATCCGCGACAAGAAGATCAAGATGTTCATCGTCGACGGCTTCGCGGTGGCCAAGCGCCACGCGCCGACGCCGGAGCTCGAGACCCGCATGATGGGCATCGCCTTCATCGGCGCGGTGTGCGGCAAGGTCGACCGCATCACCGCCGGCGCCTCGATGGACACCATCCTCACCAAGGTGCGCCAGCAGATCGCCAAGAAGTTCGGCTCCAAGGGCGGCGCCGTCGTCGAAGGCAACATGGCGGTGATCAAGGAGGGCCTGGAAGCCACCCAGGCGCTCGACTACACCCAGCCGGAATTCGCCGCCGTCGAGGCCGAGGCCTCGGCCAAGGCCGCCCGCACCGTCGCCATCTCGGCCGCGATGTGCCGCACGGGTGGCGTCGCCCCGAGCGAGGGCTTCTTCGACCGCGAATATTATGACGAGATGATCGCCGCGCCGTTCCGCGACGGCACCATCGCCGAGGCGCCGGTGCTGCCCGGCTCGGGCATGTTCATTCCCGCCGGCTCTGCGGCGTGGAAGGACAAGGGCCTGTTCCGCCGCGACGTGCCGGAGTTCAACCCGGATCTCTGCACCGGCTGCATGGAATGCACGCTGGTGTGCCCGGATGCCGCCATCCCCAACACCGTCCACGACATCCAGGACCTGCTGGCGACCGGCATCAAGCACCTCGATCTGCCCGAGGCCCAGCTCGACGCGCTGCGCGCCCAGGTCTATCCGCTGGCCGAGGCGGTGCGCGAGGTCTACCGCGCCACCAAGGATGCCGTCGCGTTCGACGCGGCGGTGGCCCAGGCGGCTGCCTCGATCGACACCGACAACGCCACGCTGAAGCGCAATCTCGGCCGTCTCGCCGAGACGCTGGCGCTGTTCCCGGTGGCCCGCACCCGGCCGTTCTTCGACGCCATGGAGAAGGACAAGCCCGGCACCGGCGGCCTCTACTCCGTCGCGGTCGACCCCTGGAAGTGCTCGGGCTGTCTCGAGTGCATCGACGTGTGCGGCCCCGGCGCGCTGAAGGAGCGCCAGCAGGACGCCGCCCTGCTCGACACGCTGCAGGCGCGCTTCGAGTTCCTCAGCCACACCGCCAACACCCCGTCGCGCTTCACCGACGGCGCGCTGAAGGACGGCGGCGACACCAAGCGGCTGATGCTCGACCGCGCCAACTACTACTCGACCACCGGCGGCCACGGCGCCTGCCGCGGCTGCGGCGAGGTCACCGCCATCCGTCTGGTGCTGGCCTCCAACCACGCCATCCAGACCCGGCGCCGCAAGGAGCACCTGCGCGAGCTCGAGGCGCTGATCGACCAGCTCAAGGCCAAGCTCGCCGCCGTGCAGGACGACGCCGCCCGCCGCGAACGCATCTCGACCGTCATCGCGACGCTGGAGAAGCGCCAGTTCCTGCTGGAGAGCGGCCCGACCGGCAACGGCCCGGCCTCGGCGGTGATCGCCAACGCCACCGGCTGCTCGTCGGTCTATGCCTCGACCTTCCCCTTCAACCCCTACAACGACCCGTGGGTGAACAGCCTGTTCCAGGACACCCCGGCGGTCGCCAAGGGCCTGTTCGAGGGTCTCACCGCCTCGGCGGTGGACGATGTGAAGGCGCTGCGCATCGCCAAGCTGGAGCTGGCCGACGCCTATGATGCCGGCCTCTACGACAAGGCGTTCCGCACCCTGAGCTGGAAGGACTTCACGCCGGACGAGATGGCGCTGCTGCCGACCGTCGTGTCGATGGGCGGCGACGGTGCCACCTACGACATCGGCTTCGGCGCGCTGTCGCGTCTCCTCGCCACCTCGACCCCGGTCAAGGTGGTGGTGCTGAACACCGGCGTCTATTCCAACACCGGCGGCCAGACCTCGACGGCAAGCCTCACCGGCCAGGATTCGGATCTGTCGCGGTTCGGCGCCGCCCACCCCGGCAAGCAGGAAGACCGCAAGGAGCTCGGCCTGATCGCCGCGTTCCACCCGAACGTGTTCGTGGTGCAGACCTCGACCGCGATCCAGGGCCACTTCCTGAAGAGCGTGATGGAGTATCTCAACCACTCCTCCTCGCCGGCGGTGCTCGACGTCTACACCCCCTGCCAGGCCGAGCACGGCATTGCCGACGCCGCGGCGGCGCGCCGCGCCCGCCTCGCCGTCGAGAGCCGCATGAGCCCGGTGTTCGTCCACGACCCGCGCCAGACCGGCCTGAAGAGCCGCTTCTCGCTCGACGGCAACCCGGACGTCGACAAGGACTGGACCACCACCACCCTCACCTATGTCGAGGATGGCCAGACCAAGCTGATGCAGGTGCCGCTGACCCCGGCCGACTTCGCCCGCGACGAGACGCGCTTCTTGAAGCAGTTCCGCAAGCTCAAGGACGACACCAATGCGGTGGCGATCCACGAGTATGTCGAACTGCCGCAGGCCGCGCGCGCCGGCAAGACCGCGTTCGTGTGGTCGACCGACGACAAGCAGCAGCTCATCAAGCTGGAGGTGTCGAGCGCCATCGTCCACCTCGTCGAGGAGCGCCGGAAGTACTGGCGGACGCTGCGCTATCTCGCCGGCCGCGAGATCGAGCAGCTCGACGCCGATCACCGCACCGAGCTGGCGGCGCTGCAGGCCCGCTACGAGCAGGCGATGACCGAGAAGGAGTCCTCGCTCGACACCATCGCCCGCGCGATGAGCGAGCTGGCCGCCTCCTCGAGCGCGCCGGCCAACGGCGCTCTCGCCACCGCGCTGTCGCCCTTCGGCGGCGCCGCGGCGGCTCCGGCCCCGGCTGCGGCCGCATCGGCCGGCGCCAATGGCTCGGCTGCCGGCATCGCCTTCATCCATGACGAGGATGTCGAGAAGTGCACCAACTGCAAGACCTGCTACCAGCAGGTCTCGGAGTTGTTCGAGAAGACCGTGATCGTGGCTGACGGCGGCACCAAGGAAGTGGCTCACACCATTCCGGGTGCGCTTGAGAAGGTGACCATCACCGCGGACCTCAAGAGCCGCGTGGCCCGCGTCGCCGCCAATTGTGATGCGGAGATCATTCGATGAGCACCACCTCCCCCCAAGGGACCCCCAACGAGGATCTCGTCCGCTACGCCCGGACGGCCAGCACGCTGGAGGCGAGCAAGAGCGAGCTCGCCCAGCTTGAGCAGACTGCGGCGGTCGAGCTGTTCAACAAGCAGCTCGACCTGCTCAAGAAGCGCCTGCTCGGCGATCCCAAGTCGCTGCGCTCGATGTTCGTCGCCGACGGCGTCCAGGCCATCGCCTGGGAGTTCCAGCAGGAGGAGCTTGGCGCAGCGTTCACCAGGACGCTGTGGGAGCTTCTGCTGCGCAACGACGAGATGAGCACGGTGCTCACCCGGTTCATCTGGGGGATGCCGCTCAAGTTCAAGCGCAAGTTCATCAAGGCGATCGACGACCACCTGTCCGACCGCTACCCGATGTTCAAGGGCCTGTCCGAGGGCTGGCCGGGCGAGACCTTCATCCCGCCCTACATCCGCCCGCCGGAGGAGCGCTCGACCGACTTCGAGCTGGTGAACACCGGCTATCTCGGCTACCGCGCGCTCGGCTATTCGACCCGCGAGGTCGAGCTGTTCGTGTGGCTGGAGGTGCTGCGCGACAAGCAGTGCGCCGACAAGCCGTGCGAATTGGGCGTGCTGGTCCACGGCAAGACCGACCCCAAGGGCGGCTGCCCGGTCAAGATCCACATCCCCGAGATGCTGGACCTGCTCGGCCAGGGCAAGTTCCGTCAGGCGCTGGAGCTGATCGAGAGCTGCAACCCGCTGCCGAACGTCACCGGCCGCGTCTGTCCGCAGGAGCTGCAGTGCCAGGGCGTGTGCACCCACACCAAGCGGCCGATCGAGATCGGCCAGCTTGAATGGTTCCTGCCCGAGCACGAGAAGCTGGTCGGCCTGTCCCCCGAGGAGCGCTTCGGCGGCGTGGTGTCGCCGTGGGCCAAGGCCGAGAAGCCGCCGATCGCGGTGGTGGGCTCGGGTCCCTCCGGCCTCATCAACGCCTATCTGCTCGCGGTGGAGGGCTACCCGGTCACCGTGTTCGAGGCGTTCCACGAGCTGGGCGGCGTGCTGCGCTACGGCATTCCGGAATTCCGCCTGCCGAACACGCTGATCGACGACGTGGTGAAGAAGATCAACCTGCTCGGCGGCCGGTTCGTCAAGAACTTCGTGGTCGGCAAGACCGCGACGCTCGACGACCTCAAGGAAAACGGCTTCTGGAAGATCTTCGTCGGCACCGGCGCGGGCCTTCCGACCTTCATGAACGTGCCGGGCGAGCACCTGCTCGGCGTGATGTCGGCCAACGAGTTCCTCACCCGCGTCAACCTGATGCGGGCGATCGACGACAAGTACGAGACCCCCCTGCCCGACACCAAGGGCAAGGAAGTGTTCGTGATCGGCGGCGGCAACACCGCGATGGACGCGGCGCGCACCGCCCGGCGTCTCGGCGCCAACGTTACCATCGTCTATCGCCGCACCAAGAGCGAGATGCCGGCCCGCGTGGAAGAGCTGCACCACGCGCTCGAAGAAGGCATCAATCTCAAGGTGCTGCGCGCGCCGAGCGAGTTCCTGGGCGACGACAAGACCCACTTCGTCACCCACGCCGTGCTCGACGTGAATGAACTCGGCCCGCCCGACAAGTCGGGCCGCCGGGCGCCGGTGAAGACCGGCCAGACCGAGCGCGTGCCGGTCGACCTCGTGATCATGGCGCTGGGCAACACGGCGAACCCGATCATGAAGGACGCCGAGCCCACCCTGAAGGTGTCGAAGTGGGGCACCATCGAGGTCGAGCCGAAGACCAAGGCGACCTCGATCCCCGACGTCTATTCGGGCGGCGACGCCGCGCGCGGCGGCTCCACCGCCATCATGGCGGCGGGCGACGGACAGGCGGCGGCGCGTCAGATCGTCGGCGAGATCCCGTTCGACGCGGCCGAGATCAAGAGCCGGGTCGAGAAGGCCGCCCGCTACACCGAGCTGGGTCAGGTCGCGCAGACCATCGTCGACAAGATCCCGCTCGCCGGCGGCATCGTCGAGTTCAAGGTCCGCGCGCCGATGGTGGCGCGCTCGGCCAAGGCCGGCCAGTTCGTCCGCGTGCTGGCCTGGGACGACGGCGAGCTGATCCCGCTGACGCTGGCCGACTGGGACGCCGAGGAAGGCACCATCGACCTCGTTATCCAGGGTATGGGCACCTCGACGCTGCTCATGAACAAGATGGCGATCGGCGACGCGTTCGCCGGCATCGCCGGCCCGCTGGGTCAGGCCAGCGAGCTGCACCACTACGGGCCCGACCAGACGGTGGTGTTCACCGCCGGCGGTGTCGGCCTGCCGCCGGTGTACCCGATCGCCCGGGCGCACCTCGAACTCGGCAACCACGTCACGCTGATCGCCGGCTTCCGCTCCAAGGACTTCCTGTTCTGGACGGGCGAGGACGAGCGCATGGGCAGGCTGAAGGCCAAGTGGGGCGATCAGCTCGACGTGATCTACGCCACCAATGACGGCACGTTCGGTCTCAAGGGCTTCGTCACCACGCCGCTCGAAGAGATGCTGAAGAACGACAAGACGTCGAAGGGGCGCAAGATCGCCGAGGTGGTCACCATCGGCCCGCCGATCATGATGCGCGTGGTCTCCGACCTCACCAAGCCGTACGGCGTGAAGACGGTGGCGAGCCTCAACTCGATCATGGTCGACGCCACCGGCATGTGCGGCGCCTGCATGGTGCCGGTGATGATCGACGGCAAGCTGGTGCGCAAGCACGCCTGCATCGACGGGCCGGAGATCGACGCCCACATCATCGACTGGGACAAGTTCCTGCCGCGCTTCGGCGCGTTCAAGACCCAGGAGCAGCGTTCCAAGGAGGCACGCGGTCTGGCGTGAGGTTTGATGCGTCCCGGACGGCGCAAAGCGCCGTCCGGGACGACGATCTCTCCCCCGCGTCATCCCAGCGGACACCGTAGGGCGCAATAGCGAAGCGTATTGCGCCGAAGTATTGCGTCGGAAGTGGGCGTCGAAACCGGCGGGATACGCTGCGCTATCCCGCCCTACACAGCGGTCACACCGCGTCGTCCCGGACCGAGCGAAGCGAGGAGCCGGGATCGTCCTCCGAACAAGACGCCCCCTCCTGAAAACGGTCCCGGCTCGGCGCTGCGCGCCGTCCGGGACGGCGGGCTGGCCCCCTCACCCGCCCGGGACCGGCAGGATCTCGTGCGATGCCGCCTGGATGGAGGCGCTTTCGGTGCGCGGCACCGCGAACCGCCGGTAGAGCCGCATGTTGCGCGGCAGCGCCCGCACCGGCCGGCCGTCCAGCACGTCCTCGGCCGCCCCCACCGCCTGCACCAGCGAGCGGTCGTCGAACGGCTTGAGCAGGCAGCCCAGCGCATAGGCTTCCGCCGCGCGGTCGGGCGCGCTGCCGGTGACGAACAGGCAGGCGATGCCGCGCTTGCCGAGCGCGGCAGCCACCGCCACGCCGGAATAGCCGCTCATCAAATGGAGATCGACCAGCGCCAGATCCGGCGGGCGCACCGCGTCGACTCGCATCGCCTCCTCGAAATCGTCGGCGACGCCGATGACGTTGTAGCCAGCGCCCTGCAGAATCTCGGCGGCGTCGAGCGCCACCATGATGTCGTCTTCGACCACAAGGATGCGGAGAGACCTGTTTCCAATCATCACGCAGCACAATTAGACACATTGCCGGCTTCGGCAATTCGAAGACAACCGGACCGGAGTAACGTCGTTCCGTACTCAGCTTTACGTATTCATCCGCAAGCTTGCCGAGTCGGCGGCTGCCGGCCGCAAACTCCCTGCGCCCCGGCCTGCACCAAAATTCCCCCAGGGAACCCACCCTCCCGACTCACCGCCCTGTTGACCGCGCCGCCGCGGCGGTGTTCGCTAGGTGTTTTCCCCCAGCCGACGAGGATGACATGCCGGTCGTCAATCGCGTCGCGGCCCTGACGGAAGAGATTTCCGCTTGGCGCCGCGATTTCCACCAGCACCCCGAGCTGCAGTACGAGGTGCACCGCACGGCCGGGCGGGTCGCCGAGCGGCTCGAGAGCTTCGGGGTCGATCAGGTGGTGCCCGGCATCGGCCGCACCGGCGTGGTCGGCGTCATTCACGGCCGCCGGCCGGGCGCCGGCCGGGTGGTGGCGATGCGCGCCGACATGGACGCGCTGCCCATCGAGGAGGCGACCGGCCTGCCCTACGCCTCGGCCACGCCCGGCAAGATGCACGCCTGCGGCCATGACGGCCACACCGCCATGCTGCTGGGCGCGGCCAAATACCTCGCCGAGACCCGCAATTTCGACGGCACGGCGGTCGTGATCTTCCAGCCGGCCGAGGAAGGCGGCGCCGGCGCCAAGGCGATGATCGATGACGGGCTGATGGAGCGCTTCGGCATCCAGGAGGTCTATGGCATGCACAACATGCCGGGCCTGCCGGTGGGCGCCTTCGCCACCCGGCCGGGGCCGCTGATGGCCTCCGCCGACCGGGTGTTCATCGACATCGAGGGCAAGGGCGGCCACGCCGCCCGGCCGCACGCGACGGTCGATACCGTGCTGGTCGGCGCCGCCATCGTGCAGATGCTGCAGTCGGTGGTGTCGCGCAATCTCGATCCGCTGGATTCGGGCGTGGTGTCGATCACCATGTTCCAGGCCGGCCATACCGACAACGTCATCCCCCAGACCGCCCACCTGCGCGGCACCGCCCGCGCGCTCACCGCCGAGGTGCGCGACCTGCTGGAGGCCCGCATCGCCCATATCGTCGAGGCCACCGCCCGCATCTACGGCGCCACCGCCCGCGCCGACTACCGGCGCGACTATCCGGTGCTGCGCAACCACCCCCGCGAGACCGAGTTCGCCGCGGCGGTGGCCCGCGAGATCTCGGGCGAGGAGCGCGTGCAGGCCAACGCCGCGCCGGTGATGGGCGGCGAGGACTTCGCCTTCATGCTGGAGAAGCGGCCGGGCGCGCTGATCTTCGCCGGCAATGGCGAGCACTCGGCGAGCCTCCACCACCCGGCCTACGACTTCAACGACCAGCTGATTCCGGCCGGCGTGTCGTTCTGGGTACGGCTGGTGGAAGCCCGCATGCCGGCGGTGGGATAGCGCGGCATCATGCGGCGTCATCCCGGGCGAGCGTGAGCGAGACCCGGGATCGTCTTCCGGAAAGACCTCTATCCGGCACACGGTCCCGGGTCGCGCAGCTAAAGCTGCTTGCCCGGGACGACAGCCCTTCCCCGGGTCGTGGGCCTGCGGCCCTTTCCCGGGACGACAGCCCCTGCCCCGGACGACGCCGGCCGCCGCTCACTCCGCCGCGGCGGCGATCGGCCGGCCCATGTGCTCGCACACCGCCGCCAGCGGCACGTCGAGCGTCCAGGCCACGCCGTCCGACTTCCAGTCGAGCCGGGCCTGGCCGCGCAGCGCCATCGACACCATCCGCTCGATCACCACATGGCCGAAGCCGCGCCGCGCCGGCGGCTCCACCGGCGGGCCGCCGGTCTCCTCCCAGCTCATGTGCAGCCGCGGCTCGGGCTCCGCGTCCTCGACCCGCCAGACGATGCGGATGCGCCCCGACGGCACCGACAGCGCCCCATGCTTGGAGGCATTGGTGGCCAGTTCGTGCAGCGCCATGCCGATGTTCTGCGCCGCATCCGGCTTCATCAGCAGCGCCGGCCCATCGAGCGAGATGCGGTCGTTGGCGGCGTCCAGGAACGGCAGCAATTGCCGCTCGACCAGCTCGGCGACGGTGGCGCCAGTCCAGTTGCGGGCGACCAGCAGGTCGTGCGAGCGGGCGAGGCTGGAAATCCGGTCCTCGAACCGCGCCTGGAACTCAGCGGCGTCGCTGGTGTGGCGGCCGGTCTGGCGCGCCATCGACTGCACCACGGTGAGCAGATTCTTCGAGCGGTGCGACAGCTCGCGCATCACGAGGCCCATGTGGCGGGCGCTGTCGTGCAGCGCATCCTCGCGCGCCGCGATGGTCTCGGCCGCATCGGCCAGCGCCCGGCAGACCAGATTGTCCTCGCGGATGAGCGTCGGCTTGAGCGAGATCGGCGCCCCCTCGCCCAGCGCCCGCGCCGCGTTCACCGTGCGCCGCGTCGAGCGGTTGATCAGGTGCGCGCCGAACAGGGCGGCGCCGATCGACACCAGCGTGGTGAGGCCGAGCAGCGCCAGCACGGCGTCGCGGCGCTGGTTGCTCGGCGCCTCCAGCACCGCCTTCGGCACCCACACCACGGCGCGCCAGTCGTTCAGGCTGGAGCGGCGATAGGCGGCGACGGCCGGCTGGCCGTCGAGAGCGGTGACATTGAACACGCCTTCGGGTGCGGCAAGCTGCGCCAGAAGCTCGGGCGGGGCGGCCTGGGCGATCAGCGCGCCGTCCTCGCCGCGCTCGGGCGCCGAGCGGGCGACGACGCGGCCCTCGCCGTCGAGGATGGCGGCGAACCAGCCCTCCGGCCGGTAGGTCTGCTGCAGAACGGCCTGGATGGCGGCCGGCGGCGGCATCAGCATCAGCACGCTGCGCACCTCGCGCTCGACGCTGACCGGCACATAGATCGCGAAACGGTCGGGCTCGCCGGCCATCGGCCCGGCATTGCCCACCTTCATCCGCCCGGAGGCGAACACCTGCTCGACCGGTCTGGCGCGAATCTCCGCCGGCCGGGCGGGCTCGTCGCGGGTATCGACCAGCGGCCGCAGCGAGCGGTCGACCAGCACCACATGGCCGCCGCGCGCCGACACGGCGCGGGCCTGCTCGTCGAATGCCTGGAAATTCGCCTTCACCAGCGCCCGCGAGGCGGCCAGCACCTCGGCGGTCTCGCTGTGGCTGCGCAGATCGCGGTCCACCGCCTGCGCCAGCGTGTGTGCAACCTCGGACACGCGGCCGATCTCGGCCGTGTGCTCGACATCCGCCCAGCGCATGATGGTGTAGGCGCCGATCAGCACCAGCGGCGCCACCGAGGCCAGGATCAGGAACGCCAGCAGCCATGCCAGCGGCACGTCGCGCCTGGCGCGGGTTCGGCCGCCATCGACCGCGGCACCATGCGTGCCGATCCGGCCGGCGGCGCCGATTGTCACATCCGATTGTGCCGTCAAACGGCCAGCCCCTCCGAAAGCGATCCCTCTAACCAACGGCGGCGAAGGCCAACCGTTCGCCTGGATCGCGAATTTTCACGAAATCGATGGCCTTGCGAACCAGAATTCCCGACTCGCTCGGAATTCCCGATACGCCAGAACTCCGGACTTGCCAGAGTTCCAGACTTGCCAGAGTTCCAGACTTGCCAGAGTTCCAGATCTGCAACGCCCCGGCGCATCACGCTCCCAGGCCGGTGAACCCACGCGGCTTCCGGGGAAAACCCTGCGTGACCCCGGAAAAACGCCGGCGCCGAACATTCCGGTCCGAAACTGGAACCTTCGACACCCGGCCTGCGAAACGACGGCCCCGGAGAACGACGTCCCCAGAACGCCCCGGCCCGGACACCAGATTCCGCACCGCACCATTTCGTAGCTCGAAACCGGTCGCTCTCCAAGACGTCGGTGTGCCCCGACGGGGTCGACAGGCTTCACATTCTCGCAAGCATATGGCCGCACCAAGGCACCGCCGCCCGCGCCGCGCGGGGCAGATCCGCGGGCTGCGGCCGCCTCCGGACGGGGTCATACGGTTTCCGGCCGATCCCTCCGGGATGCCTGATACAGTTTCCGGCTGATCCCTTCGGGATACCGGAAACGGTCTCGCCGAAAACCCCGTTCCGCAAGAAAATTCCGCAAGAAACTCCCGACAACGGGATTTTCGGCGATCGAAACACGGCTCGAAGGCCTGATCAGCCGGAAACCGTATCATCCCCACACGCCGGCCGGCCTCAGAACGGGATCTCGTCGTCGAGGTCGCTGGAATACTTGCCGCCGCCGGAGGCCGGCGGACGGGCGCCGCCGCGCGCCGGCAGCGGGCTGCGCTGGCCGAAATCGCCGCCGGCATCGTCGATCTCGGCGCCGCCGCCGCTCCGCCCGTCGAGCAGCGTCAGTTCGCCGCGGAAGCGCTGCAGCACCACCTCGGTGATCCGCCGCTGCTGGCCGTCCTTGTCGGTGTATTCGCGGGTCTGGAGCTGCCCCTCGATATAGACCTTCGATCCCTTGCGCAGATACTGCTCGGCGACCCGACCGAGATTCTCGTTATAGATGACGATGTTGTGCCACTCGGTCTTTTCCTTCTTCTCGCCGGTGGCCTTGTCCGGCCAGCGCTCGGAGGTGGCGACGCTGAATTTCACCGCCTGCCCGCCGTTCGAGAAGCGCTGCACTTCCGGATCGCGCCCGAGATTGCCGACCAGGATCACCTTGTTGACGCTGCCCGCCATGGCTGCCCGCCTTTCCGTCTTGTCATGGTTGTCGCCGCCACCCTAGCCCAGCCGGCGCGCTGGCGCGCCCCCTGCCCGGGCCATGTCCACAAGCGACAATGTTCCGGTTACGTTCTTAGCGCAAACCGGCTCCCCTCACAATCGCCTTGCGCTCCCGCTCGTCCGGTCACCGCGATTGCGCCGGGCGGCCGTGCATCGCGGCACTGGCGTTTTCGAGCGCGGCGCCCTAGGTTATGGCCTCGTTTTGTTCTTGTCGAACCGCCGCCGGGCCCCCTCGGCCGCGTGCCGAGACCCCCGCATGACCTCGCCCCGCTCCAGACGCGACCGCTCCGAGAATGAACGCTCCAGAAATGATCGCGCCACCATCGACCCCGCCCGCACCATCTCGATCCGCGGCGCGCGCGAGCACAATCTGAAGGGCGTCGATCTCGACATCCCGCGCGACCGGCTGGTGGTGTTCACCGGCCTGTCCGGCTCGGGCAAGTCGTCGCTCGCCTTCGACACCATCTATGCCGAGGGCCAGCGCCGCTATGTCGAGAGCCTGTCGGCCTATGCCCGCCAGTTCCTCGACATGATGCAGAAGCCGGACGTCGACCAGATCGACGGCCTGTCGCCGGCCATCTCCATCGAGCAGAAGACGACGTCGAAGAACCCGCGCTCGACGGTGGGCACCGTCACCGAGATCTACGACTACATGCGCCTGCTGTGGGCGCGGGTCGGCACCCCCTACTCGCCCGCGACGGGTCTTCCGATCGAGAGCCAGACCGTGTCGCAGATGGTCGACCGCGTGCTGGAGCTCACCCCCGGCACAAGGCTCTATCTGCTGGCGCCCGTGGTGCGCGGCCGCAAGGGCGAGTACCGCAAGGAGCTCGCCGAGTTCCAGAAGAAGGGCTTCCAGCGCGTCAAGATCGACGGCGCGTTCTACGAGATCTCCGAGGCCCCGGCGCTCGACAAGAAGCTGAAGCACACCATCGAGGTGGTGGTGGACCGGCTGGTGGTGCGCCCCGACATTGCGACGCGGCTCGCCGACTCGCTGGAGACCGCGCTCAAGCTCGCCGACGGGCTGGCGATTATCGAGTTCGCCGATGCGCCGGCCTCTTCACCCCCCCCGGACAGGGGGAGGTCGACGCGCGACGCGCGGCGGGAGGGGGTCGACCCCACCCCGGATCGCCTGCGGCGATCCGACCCTCCCCTTGCAGGGGAGGGAGAAGAGCCCGCCCGCATCCTGTTCTCCGAAAAATTCGCCTGCCCGGTCTCCGGCTTCACCATTCCCGAGGTCGAGCCGCGGCTGTTCTCGTTCAACAATCCGTTCGGCGCCTGCCCGACCTGCGGCGGCATCGGCACCGAGCAGACCATCGACCCCAATCTGGTGGTGCCGGACACCGCGAAGAGCCTGCGCCAAGGCGCCATCGCGCCATGGTCGCGCTCCTCCAGCCCCTATTACGCCCAGACGCTGGATGCGCTGGCCCGCCACTACAAGTTCAAGGTCACGGTGCCGTGGAAGGAACTGCCGAAGACGGCGCGCGACGTCATCCTCTACGGCTCGGGCGAGGAGCCGGTGACCATCGTCTATGATGACGGCCTGCGCGCCTACGAAACCAAGAAGCCGTTCGAAGGCGTGGTCACCAATCTCCAGCGCCGCTGGCGCGAGACCGAGAGCGAGTGGGCGCGCGAGGAGATCGGCAAGTACTTCTCCGCCACCCCGTGCGAGGCCTGCGCCGGCCATCGCCTCAAGCCCGAGGCGCTGGCGGTGAAGATCGCCGGCCTTCACATCGGCGAGGTGGCGGAGATGAGCGTGCGCCGCGCCGGCGCGTGGTTCGAGGCGCTGCCCGCCACGCTCACCAAAAAGCAGAACGACATCGCGGTGCGCATCCTCAAGGAGATCCGCGAGCGCCTGCGCTTCCTGATGGATGTCGGGCTCGATTATCTCACGCTCTCGCGCAATTCCGGCACGCTGTCGGGCGGCGAGAGCCAGCGCATCCGCCTCGCCTCGCAGATCGGCTCCGGCCTCACCGGCGTGCTCTATGTGCTGGACGAGCCGTCGATCGGCCTGCACCAGCGCGACAACGAACGGCTGCTGAAGACGCTGGAACGTCTGCGCGACCTTGGCAACACCGTCATCGTCGTCGAGCACGACGAGGACGCCATCCGCGAGGCCGATTACGTGGTCGATGTCGGCCCCGGCGCCGGCATCCATGGCGGGCGGATCGTCGCGCAGGGCACGCCGGCCGAGATCATGGCCGACCCCAAATCGCTGACCGGGCAATACCTGACCGGCGCCAAATCGATCGCCGTGCCGGCGCGCCGCAAGCCCGACCCCGCCCGCACGCTGAAGCTGGTCGGCGCGCGCTCCAACAATCTCAAGAACGTCACCGCCGAGATCCCGCTGGGCCTGTTCACCTGCATCACCGGCGTCTCGGGCGGCGGCAAGTCGACGCTGCTCATCGACACGCTCTACAAGGCGGTGGCGCGGCGGCTCAACAACGCCTCCGACGTGCCCGGCGTGCATGACGCGCTCATCGGCCTCGAACACCTCGACAAGGTGATCGACATCGACCAGTCGCCGATCGGCCGCACCCCGCGCTCCAACCCCGCCACCTATACCGGCGCATTCACGCCGATCCGCGACTGGTTCGCCGGCCTGCCGGAATCGAAGGCGCGCGGCTACGATCCGGGCCGCTTCTCGTTCAACGTCAAGGGCGGGCGCTGCGAGGCCTGCCAGGGCGACGGCGTCATCAAGATCGAGATGCACTTCCTGCCGGACGTCTACGTCACCTGCGACGTCTGCAAGGGCAAGCGCTACAATCGCGAGACGCTGGAGGTGATCTTCAAGGGCAAGTCGATCGCCGACGTGCTCGACATGACGGTCGACGAGGGCGTGCAGTTCTTCCAGGCGGTGCCGACCATCCGCCGCATCCTCGAAACGCTGTCGCGCGTCGGCCTCGGCTACATCCACATCGGCCAGCAGGCGACGACGCTCTCGGGCGGCGAGGCGCAGCGCGTGAAGCTGTCGAAGGAGCTGGCGAAGCGCTCGACCGGCCGCACGCTCTATATTCTCGACGAGCCGACCACCGGCCTGCACTTCCACGACGTGGCGAAGCTGCTCGAAGTGCTGCACGAGCTGGTGGCCCAGGGCAACACCGTGGTGGTGATCGAGCACAATCTCGAAGTGATCAAGACCGCCGACTGGCTGATCGATCTCGGCCCCGAGGGCGGCGACGGCGGCGGCGAGATCGTCGCCGCTGGCCCGCCCGAGCTGATCGCCAAGGAGCCGCGCAGCTATACGGGCAAGTTCCTCAAGCCGGTGCTGGCGCGCGGCAAGGCGAAGGGCAAGCAGGCGGCGGAGTGAGGGCGGGCGATGACCAATACACTTACCCGCATCCGCCAACTTGCCGCCGCCGGCGACGTGCTCATATCAGCCCATGGCTATGACGAACTCGCAGCCGATGACATTCTGGTTGCCGACGTCCTGGCTGGGCTTGAGACCGCGGTGGTTGTCGAGGACTATCCTGAGGCAGCGCGAGGCCCCACGGTTCTCGTTCGGCAGATGGATTCGAACCACCTGCCCGTGCACGTGGTTTGGGGTCTCCCGCAACCGACCTTGCGGCCGGCGGTGCTGGCAACCGCGTATCGACCGGCCCCAGCCAAGTGGCTGGACGATTTCACATGGCGCAGACGATGAGCCGACATAGCGTCAAGATCATCCATGAGGGCGGCTTCGGCGCCGAGGTTCCGGTTGAATTGATCGAGGACGAGGGTGGCTGGGCGCCTTATCTCTCGGTTGAGGACGCGCGCAAGCTCGATACCGTCCGCCTTGCCCTCAAGCGTGGCGACATCGCCGCCGCCGCTTCGTATGGCCGGGTGTTCGAGCTCAAGCGCGTGGCGGGGTGATTGCGACCCGGCAGCCGTGATGGGTTGGTCCCATGACGACTCTCGAAGACATTGAGCGCGCCATCGAGAGGCTGCGGCCCGAGCAACCGACGCGGCTGCGCGCTTGGTTCGAGGCGTTCGAGGCCGCGCGCTTCGAAGCCCGGACTGCCCAGGACGCTGCGACCGGCAGGCTCGATGCCCTCGCCGACAAAGCGCTCCCCGAGTTCTGAGCGCAGCCGCCGCGCCCGCTTCATTGACTTTGCGGCAGGCGGGTGAATACTTGCGGCCTCGCTGAAGCCCTTCCGCGAGTCCGCGCAAGCCAGCCAGCCGCCCTGCGGCGCGCCCGCCAGCATCCGTCAGAACTTCGATATCGCGACGTCAACCCCGGTGCATCGACATCGGTGTCCGGCCGTTGGCCGGCATGGCGTGCGGACCTGCGAACAGGGATCGAGCGATGCCGCAAGCGCCTGCGCCTGTTTCCGTCAAGCCGTCCGCCGCCGCGGTGGCGGCGAAGTCGCGCAAGCGCGAGCGCGAGGCGGCCAAGGTGGCGATGATCGCCACCCTGGGGGTGGCCACCCTCACCGGCCTCATGCTGATGCGCCACCACGGCTGGAACAAGTCGGCGGTCAAGTCGACCCATGTGGCGACCGGGCTGGCGCTCGTCGGCGCCTCGTGGTGGCATTACACGCTCTATGGCCGCCGCGGGCGGTAAGGTGAATTGCGGCCGGGCGGGCCGGAATATCGCATTCCGCTTGCCGAGGATCGCGGTTTCGGCCGAAGATTTTCGCCAAGGCCCGGCCACGGTCACGCGGTGATCGACCGGATCTTTTGCAGTGGTTCGATGTCCCATCTTCGTCCGATCGTCCGCTCCGGTGGCCAGACCGGGGTCGACCGCGCCGCGCTCGATGCCGCGCTGGCATGCGGCCTCACCTATGAGGGCTGGTGCCCGCGCGGCGGCTGGGCCGAGGATCTGCCGGCGCCGCCGGGCCTGCTCGCGCTCTACCCGCGCCTCAAGGAGACGCCGGGCGACGACCCCGACCAGCGCACCGAGTGGAACGTGCGCGACAGCGACCTCACCTTCCTGCTGGTGCCGGGGGCAGCGTGCGCCTCGCCGGGCACCGAGCTGACGGCGAGCTTCGCGCGCGCCCTCAAGAAGCCGCTGTTCGGCTTCGCGGTGGACAGCGACACCTCGGTCAAGGCCATGGCGGCGGTGTGCAAGACCATGCGCGGCCACGTCCGCCTGAACATCGCCGGCCCGCGCGAGAGCGAGCACCCGGGCATCTACCGCACCACCCGCGACCTGCTCGCCCGGCTGTTCCTCATCCTGGCGTGAGGGGGACGGTGTGCGCCGCCGCGGTCGTCCCCGGCGAGCATCGCGAAGCGATGCTCGGGAAGGGGACCCATTTTGCCCTGCGTGGTGCCGTCCCGCCTGTGGTCAGAATAGGTTCCCTTCCCTCGCGTGGCTTCGCCACGCTCGCCGGGAACGACGGCGGGACGGTTGTTCCTGCGCGCCGATATGGCCGTCTTCGTAGGGCGCAAGAGCGTCAGCGTATTGCGCAGGGGCGGCGGAGGCTGACTTCGGGGCGGCGGGATACGCTTCGCTATTCCGCCCTACGCTTGCTACATTTTATAGTTTATCAAACACCGACCCCATTCGGGGACTAAACAGTCGATCATATGTTTTTAGTAAATAACCATCTGTCATTCCCGCAACATAATCGCAGATAACCCTTAGGCCGTCGCTCGATAAATGAAAAGATTTCAATGTATCTCGGGGCAATAGGCGCTCGGGATCTGATTGGATGGCTTCAAAGACCGATACAACCATCATCTGGCCTTTTAACTCAAGATGCTGAACGCTTGCGCTCGTAATAACATCTTCAATAACGAGTTGTTTCAGATGCTCTAGAAACTTACGCGGCCCAGGTTGCATTGACGCATGGAAGCGCAGCAGGGACTCTTCAAATTCGGTTTTTTCTTCAATGGTGACTGCGTTAATGAAATGGTGTACCAGCCTGTTTATATAGTGCTTCCGTTCCTTGCTGTCACCGAACAATTTTGAGACAAAGATGTCATATACATTGTTCTTGGTTTCCGATTGATATCGCGCCTTTAGAGATGTTAAGAAAGACTCACACGCCTCTTCTGGCACAAGCTCACGAAATCTTTTCTCGCTTATAAGACAGAGCGCTATTGCGTCTTCTAGATCATGCACTCCATATGCTATATCGTCTGCAATATCCATTATGCTGCAATCAAATGATTTGTGTATTGTTTTGTGGTGTTTATCGGGAATATTTTTTACTGCCTTAAACCGGTAGCGATCCTCATTTTTTAGAGGCTCAAGTAACCAATCTACGACATCTTCTTCACAATCTAGATAGCATTTTGGTGGCTTTGATTTATTTCTATCGATAATTTTGATAGCAGTTGTTCCTGATTTCAGGCATGGATTTATAGTATTATTATAAACTATAGAATAAGGTGCGGGGTATTTTAATACCCCAAGGAGCGCCCTCCTTGTTAAATTAGCACCAGAACTAGCTGAAAAATTCTCAAACCGTGTTAAAATTCGCAAAGTTTGGCCATTCCCTTCAAAGCCGCCGTTCTCCCGCATGCAGTAATTTAACGCGACTTCTCCACCATGACCGAACGGTGGGTGACCGAGATCATGAATGCATCCAATTGCGTGAATCATACTGCGGTCGGGAAAGAATTTTGATGCCGGATGTTCCGCGAAATTTTTTTTGAAATGAGCAGCGATTCCACCAGATATTTGCGCCACTTCTAAGGAATGTGTAAGGCGAGTCCTGTAGAAATCACTATCTCCAAGGTTCAGAATCTGTGTCTTTCCTTGAAGGCGACGAAATGATGCTGAGTGTATCACCCTTGCGTAATCTACATCCCCAGCAGTGCGCGCATCATCACTCTGAGGCGTCCAATTCTCTTTTCTAGCGAACCAGGACATTGATTGGTCGGGACTTGCGTGTTTCATGGTGCAAAATTTTTGGTCTCGATATCCGACTCCGAAGGAGTTGCCCGAATTTGGCGCAATAAAAAGGGGTTTCCACAAGTAGTAAAAAATCTTAAGTTGATAGTTGTCCTCACACTTCCCCCCCCCCCGCCCTTGCCGCCTCCGTTCCCCTCCTGTACCCGTTGAGCCATGGGAAAACGGATTCTGCCGCCGTCGGGGGATGGCGAGGGGGCGGGCGGCAATATCGAGCCGATCGACCTCAAGAGCGCGCTCGAGGAGCGCTACCTCGCCTATGCGCTCTCCACCATCATGCACCGCGCGCTGCCCGACGCGCGCGACGGCCTGAAGCCGGTCCACCGCCGCGTGCTCTATGCCATGCGGGCGCTGCGGCTCGACCCGGGCGCGGCGTTCAAGAAGAGCGCCCGCGTGGTCGGCGACGTCATCGGCAAGTTCCACCCGCACGGCGACCAGTCGGTCTATGACGCGCTGGTGCGCCTCGCCCAGGATTTCGCCCAGCGCTACCCGCTGGTCGACGGACAAGGCAATTTCGGCAATGTCGACGGCGATAGCGCCGCCGCCATGCGTTACACCGAGGCGCGCCTAACCGAGACCGCGCGCCTCTTGCTCGACGGGCTCGACGACGACACCGTCGATTTCCGCCCCACCTATGACGGCTCGGAATCCGAGCCGGTGGTGCTGCCGGCCGCTGTGCCGCATCTCCTCGCCAACGGCTCGGCCGGCATCGCAGTCGGCATGGCGACCTCGATCCCACCGCACAACATGGCCGAGCTGCTCGATGCCGCGGCGCATCTGATCGACAACCCGCAGGCGACGACGCTCGACCTGCTCAAGATCGTCAAGGGTCCGGATTTCCCCACCGGCGGCATCATCGTCTATGACAAGGCCGCGATCCGCGAGGCCTATGAGACCGGCCGTGGCGGCTTCCGCGTCCGCGCCAGATGGGAAACCGAGGAGGGCGCGCGCGGCGCCTGGACCGTCATCGTCACCGAGATTCCCTATCAGGTGGCCAAATCGCGCCTGATCGAGAAGATCGCCGAGCTGCTGGAAGCCAAGAAGCTGCCGCTGCTGGCCGACGTGCGCGACGAGTCGACCGAGGACATCCGCATCGTTCTCGAGCCCAAGAGCCGCAATGTCGAGCCGTCGCTGCTGATGGAAAGCCTGTTCAAGCTCACCGAGCTTGAAAGCCGCTTCCCGCTCAACATGAACGTGCTGGTCGGCGGCCAGGTGCCGAAGGTGGTGGGCCTCGCCGACCTGCTGCGCGAATGGCTCGACCATCGCCGCGTCGTGCTCACCCGCCGCTCGCAGCACCGCCTTGCTGAGATCGCGCACCGGCTGGAAGTGCTGGGCGGCTATCTTGTCGCCTATCTCAACATCGACAAGGTGATCCGGATCATCCGCAATCACGATGATCCCAAGGCCGAGCTGATCAGAGTCTTCAAGCTCACCGACGTGCAGGCCACCGCCATTCTCGACATGCGGCTGCGCAGTCTGCGCAAGCTGGAGGAGATCGAGATCAAGCGCGAGCACGACGCGCTGACCCAGGAGAAGGCGAGCCTCGAGCGCCTCTTGAACTCCGAGACGCTGCAGTGGCGCGCGATCTCGGGCGAGATCGCCAAGGTGCGCGAGAGCTACGATCCCAAATCGAAGCTCGGCCGGCGCCGCACCGTGTTCGGCACCGCGCCCGAGCATGACGAGGAGGCGGTGCAGGAGGCGCTGGTCGAGCGCGAGCCGATCACCGTCATCCTGTCGGAGAAGGGCTGGATCCGCGCGCTGAAAGGTCACCAGGAGGACGTCTCGGGCCTCACCTTCAAGACCGACGACCGGCTGAAGCTCGCCTTCTACGCCGAGACCACGTCGAAGATCATGGTGTTCGCCACCAATGGCCGGTTCTACACGCTGGATGCCGCCAAGCTGCCCGGCGGGCGCGGCCATGGCGAGCCGATCCGCCTGTTCCTCGACATGGAGCAGGCCGACGACGTGGTCGATGCCTTCATCCATGAGGGCGGGCGCAAGCTCTTGGTGGCGAGCCGCGAGGCCAAGGGCTTCGTGGTGGCCGAGGACGACTGCCTCGCCACCACCCGCAAGGGCAAGCAGGTGCTGGTCGTCGATGCGCCGGACGAGGCGCGGCTGGTGAAGCCGGTCGAGGGCGACCACGTCGCCACCATCGGCGACAACCGGCGCCTCCTGGTATTCCCGCTCAACCAGGTACCGGAGATGCCGCGCGGCAAGGGCGTGCGGCTGCAGCGTTTCCGCGATGGTGGCCTCGCCGATGCCAAATGCTTCGCGCTCGAGGACGGCCTGTCCTGGACCGATTCGGCCGAGCGCAATTTCACGGTCGACAAGCGCGACCTGCGCGAATGGATCGGCACCCGCTCCGATTCCGGCCGCCTGCCCCCGAAGGGCTTCCCGAAGTCGAACAAGTTCGAGTGATGCGGTTTCCGGCCCACAGGCCGGCCTTCCTCTTCCCTCTCCCCTTGCGGGAGAGGGTGGCGAGACCGAGTATGACGAGGTTGAGCCGGGTGAGGGGTATCTTCACAAGCTGGCTCGATATCACCCCTCACCCGCCTCGCGATCTGACGATCGCTCGCCACCCTCTCCCGCAAGAGCTACGGCGTTCACGGATTTGAATCGCCTGGGCCGAGAGAGATCGAGCCGAAACGCGATCTCTTTCGGCGTGACTTGCGCCTGCGGCGTCTGGCACAAGCCCGCCGCCGTCATGGCCGGGCTTGTCCCGGCCATCCACGTCTTTGTTTTCAAATAGGTTTTCAAGACGTGGATGCCCGCGACAAGCGCGGGCATGACGAGTCACGTCTTGCGGCCTTCGGCATCACGACAACTGCCTCGGCTCGATGCCGCCACCATCGCGTTCCTGGTCGAGCCGGGGCGCGTGCTGATCCTGCGCGTGCTGTTCCGCGGCCGCGATCCGGGCGCGTCCCGGTTCCGCTGACCGGTTCCCCGCCTCTCTTCGCACCTGCACCCGGTTTCGACTGCCGGCCGCTCGCAATTGTTTGAACAGGCGGCGGCGCGGACAGTCCGCACCCTCGCCACCTTTGCCGATAATTAACGTGGCTGGGCCGAACAACCGGGTTACACATTGTGCCGGCGGTTGTTGCACACGGCCTGTTGTGTCCCCACGTGCCATGTCGGGACACAACATGCCGGGCACCCGCCAATTTTATTTGTCGCCGGTCGGCACGGCGTCGGCGCCCCAACGGAACCGGAACGGACATGCCGCGCACGCGCTCCTTCTCGATCGCCACCCTCATTGTGCTCGCCGGGCTCGGCTGGTGGTTCTGGCCCACTCTCAGGCCGATCGCGGCGCAGGTGCCGGGCCTGTCCGCCCTCATCCCCAGCCAGAGTGCCGCCCCGCGCGCCCCCGCCCGCGCCGCCGTGCCGGTGGTCACCGAGAAGGTGGAGCGGCGCACCATGCCGGTGACGCTGGACGCCGTCGGCACCGTGCAGCCGGTCGCCTCCATCGCCATCCGCCCGCGCATCGACAGCGAGATCACCGAGGTTCATGTCGCCGAGGGCGCGGTGGTGAAGGCCGGCGACCTGCTGTTCACGCTCGACGACCGCGCGCTGCAGGCCCAGCTTTCCCAGGTCGAGGCCCAGATCGAAAAGGACACGGCCCAGCTTGAGCAGGCCAAGCGCGACCTCGACCGTGCCGAGGATCTGCTGCGCCGCAAGATCGCCACCCAGGTGCAGCGCGATGTCGCCGCCACCCTGGTCCGCGTCAACGAGGCCCAGCTCGCCGCCGGCCGCGCCCAGCGCGACAGCCTCGTCACCTCGCTCAGCTTCACCCGCATCCGCGCCCCCCTGGCCGGCCGCATCGGGTCGATCACCGCCAAGGCCGGCACCGTGATTCGTGCCGCCGATTCCGGCGTCATCGCCACCATCAACCAGTTCGACCCGATCTATGTCGCCTTCTCGATTCCGCAGTCGGCGCTGGCGCCGCTGCGCCGGGCGATGGCCGAAGGTCCGGTGGCGGTGGAGGCCAAGACGCCCGCGGGGCCGGTGCGCGGCACCGTCGCCTTCGTCGAGAACGCCGTCGATCTCGCCACCGGCACGGTGGGGGTGAAGGCGTCGATGCCCAATGCCGAGGAGCGGCTGTGGCCGGGCGCCTTCGTCACGGTGACGGTCATCCTGGGCGAGGAGCCCGGTGCCACCGTGGTGCCCTCGGCCGCGGTGCAGATCGGCCAGAACGGGCCGTTCGTGTTCGTGATCAAGGACGACACCGCGCAGCTGCGCCGCATCGCAGTGACACGCACGCAGAGCAATTTCACCGTGGTCGCCTCCGGCCTCGAAATCGGCGAGGACGTGGTGACCGACGGCCAGCTTCGGCTGGTGAACGGCGCTGCCGTGTCGCGCGATCCCGCCCGCGCCCGCCGCCCTGCCCCGGCGCTGGCCAACGGAAGCTGACCGATGCTGTCCGCGCTCTGCATCCGCCGCCCGGTGATGACTATCCTGCTGATGGTCTCCTTCGTGGTGGCCGGCCTGTTCGCCTACCGTCAGCTTCCGGTGGCGGCGGTGCCGCGCGTCGACTTCCCCACCATCCAGGTGTCGGCGCAGCTTCCGGGCGCCAGCCCCGAGACCATGGCGGCCTCGGTCGCCTCGATCCTGGAGCGCCAGTTCTCGACGATCGCCGGCGTCACCTCGATGGCCTCGACCTCGACGCTGGGCCAGACCTCGATCGTCCTGCAGTTCGATCTCTCCCGGAACATCGACGGCGCGGCGCTCGACGTGCAGTCGGCGATCTCGACCGCCCAGCGGCGGCTGCCCGCCGACATGACGACGCCGCCGAGCTTCCGAAAAGTGAACCCGGCCGATCAGCCGGTTCTGTTCCTGGCGCTGTCGTCCGATCAGGCGCGGCTGTCGGACATCGACGCCTTCGCCCAGTCGGCCATCGTCCCCAGGCTCTCCACCCTCCCCGGCGTCGCCCAGGTGATGATCTTCGGCAGCCAGAAATATGCCGTCCGGGTGCGCGCCGATCTCGACCAGCTTGCCGCCCGCGGCCTGAGCCTCGCCGAGATCCAGACGGCGCTGGCCAACGCCAATTCCTCGACGCCGGTCGGCTCGGTCAATCAGGGCAGCCGCAACATCATCCTGGACGCCACCGGACCGCTGATGCGCGCTGCCGACTACATGCCGGTGGTGGTGGCCTGGCAGAACGGCGCGCCGGTGCGGGTGGAGGACATCGGGGTCGCCGTCGACTCGATCGAGAACGACAAGATCGCGAGCTGGTTCAACGGCCAGCGCGGCATCGTGCTGGCCGTGCAGCGCCAGCCCGACGCCAACACCGTCGAGGTGGTGGACCGCATCCAGGCCCTGCTGCCGAGCATCCGCGCCGGGCTGCCGGCCGGCGTCAATATCGACGTGATGATGGATCGCTCCAAGCCGATCCGCCATGCCATCGAGGATGTCGAGATCACCCTCGGCATCGCCATCGTGCTGGTGATCATCGTCATCTACTTCTTCCTGCGCAGCGCCCGGGCGACGCTGATCCCGGCCATCGCGCTGCCGATCTCGCTGATCGGCACCTTCGCCGGCATGTACCTGCTCGGCCATTCGATCAACAACATCTCGCTGCTGGCGCTGACATTGTCGGTGGGCTTCGTGGTCGACGACGCCATCGTCATGCTCGAAAACATCATGCGCCACGTCGAGAAGGGCGAGAAGCCCTACGAGGCGGCGCTGAAGGGCTCGCGCGAGGTCGGCTTCACCATCATCTCGATGACGGTGTCGCTGGTGGCGGTGTTCATCCCCGTGCTGTTCATGGGCGGGGTGGTCGGGCGCATGTTCAACGAGTTCGGCCTCGTCATCTCGATGTCGATCATCATCTCCGGCATCGTGTCGCTGACGCTGACGCCGATGCTGTGCTCGCGCCTGCTCAGGCCGCAGATCGAGGAGCCCAAGCCCAATGTCCTGCTGCGGGGCTTCGAGCGCGGCTTCGATGCCATGGCCGCCGCCTATGCGTGGTCGCTGCAGAAGGTGCTCGCCCATCAGCGGGTGATGCTGGCGATCACGCTCGCCACCTTCGCGCTCACCTTCCAGCTCTACCGCGACATCCCCAAGGGCTTCTTCCCCAGCGAGGACAACGGCCTGATCTTCGGCTCGACGGTGGGGCCGGACGATGCCTCGTTCGAGGCCATGGTGGCGCGCCAGAAGGTGGTGGCCGAGATCATCGCCAAGGATCCCGACGTTGTCTCGGTGATGTCCACCGTCGGCTCCGGCCCCGGCGCCAACACCCAGAATGCGGGGCGCCTGTTCATCGGCCTGCGCGACCGGCCCGAACGCACCGCCGACATGCAGCAGGTGATCAGCCGCCTGCGGCGCGCGGCGGCCGAGGTGCCGGGCATCAATGCCTTCTTCCAGCCGGTGCAGTCGATCTCGGTCGGCGCGGTGTCCTCGCGCAGCCAGTACCAGTACACGCTGCAATCGACCGACCTCGCCGCGCTGCGCACCTACGCGCCGCAGATCGAAAGCCGCATGCGGCGGATCCCCGGCCTGCTCGACATCAATTCCGACCTGCAGATCACCGCGCGCGCCGGCTATATCGACATCGATCGCGACCTCGCCGCCCGCCTCGGCCTCAATGTCGAACAGATCCGCAGCCTGTTCTATTCGGCCTACGGCTCGCGGCAGGTGTCGACCATCTACGCCCCCGACGACACCTATCAGGTGATCCTGGAGGCCGATCCCAAATTCACCACCGACCCGGCCGAGCTGCTGCGCCGCCTCACCGTGCGCACCGCCACCGGCGCGGTGATCCCGCTCGACACGGTGGCGCGGCTGGAGCAGCAGCCGACCACGCTCACCGTGCAGCATCTGGCGCAGCTGCCGGCGGTGACCATCTCGTTCAACCTCGCACCCGGCGTCTCGCTCGGCGAGGCGGTGTCGCGCATCGAGCAGGCGACGCGCGAGATCGGCATGCCGGCGACGATCTCGACCAGCTTCCAGGGCACGGCGCAGCTGTTCCAGGACGCGCTGGCCAATCAGGGCCTGCTGCTGTTCGCCGCGGTCATCGTCATCTACATCGTGCTCGGCATCCTCTACGAGAGCTTCATCCACCCGCTGACCATCCTGTCGGGCCTGCCGACCGCCGGCATCGGCGCGCTGATCGCGCTCTCGTTCGCCGGCATGGATCTTTCCGTCATCGCGATGATCGGCCTCGTGATGCTGATCGGCATCGTCAAGAAGAACGCCATCATGATGGTGGACTTCGCCAATGCCCGCCAGCAGGCCGGCGCCACGGCCGAGGCCGCGATCGTCGAGGCGGCGGCGCTGCGCTTCCGGCCGATCATGATGACGACGTTCGCCGCCGTGTTCGGCACGCTGCCGATCGCGCTCGGCGTCGGCGCCGGCGCCGAGCTGCGCCAGCCGCTCGGCATCGCCGTGGTCGGCGGCCTGTGCCTGTCGCAGCTTCTCACGCTCTACATCACGCCGGTGGTGTTCCTGGCGTTCGACCGGCTGTTCCAGCGCCGCAAGCGCGAGCCGCTGCACCCGGCCGAGGCTACTCCGCGCCGTATTGCCGCGGAGTGAGAGCGGTGCCGTCCGCCGGGTCGAACACGTCGGCGGCGGCCTCAAGCACGTCGGCGAAGTGCTCGAACAGCGCGCCCTTCGACCGCACGATCAGGCTGAGCCGGACCGGCGGCAAATCGGGAAAGCCGTCGGCGGCACCGAGCACCACATGGTCCGGGGCAATGGCGCTGCGCGGCAGAATGCCGACGCCGAGACCGGCCGAAATCGCGCCCAGAACATTCTCGTCACAGGCGCTGACATAGGCGAAATAGGCCGTGCGCCCAGCGCGGCCCAATGCATCGAGCGCCGCGGTACGATAGGCGCAGCCCTCCGGAAACACCACCAGCGGCACCTCGGCCAGGGCGTCCGCGGCAATCTGCGACCGGCTCACCCAGTGCAGTGTCTCGATCCGCAGAACCCGCTCGCCCGGAAGGCGGGCGGCGGCGGCTTGCGGCGCCGTGGTCCTCAGGATGCCTAGGTCGAGCCGGCCGCTGTCGAGCAGCCGGGCGATCTTCGACGACAATGTCGAGGTGATCTCAACCCTCAGGCCGCGATTGACGCTGAGGCAGCGCGAGATCGCGCCGTGGATATCGGCGACGCGGAAATCATCCGGCACTCCGAGCGCGATGCGGCCGGCCAATTCCGGCCGCTGCACAGCCGCCACCGCCTCCGACAGCCGCGCCAGGACGTCTTGCGCCGCCGGCAGGAAACGCTCCCCCGCGGCGGTGAGGCCGCCGACATGGCCCTGACGCCGCTCCAGCAGCCGGCAATCGAGGATGTCCTCCAGCTTGCGGATGCTCTGGGTGATGGCGGACTGGCTGCGGTGCAGGGTCAAGCTGGCGCGCTGGAACCCGCCGTCCTCGGCGACCCCGACGAAGGCGCGAAGCTGTTCCAGCGTCACCGGCCGGACGTCCCGCTGCGCCGCCAGAGGGGCGTCCAGCTTGCCGGTGTTGCGTGAGGCCACAGTGCGCAGGGCCATGCCGGGCTCCCCTTGTCATTGCATTATCAATCTACCTTATTATGAAGCAGCAATAATTCATTTTCCAGACAGCCGGCGCCTTGGGACGATGCCGCAAAGGTGCATCGCATGACCTAGCCGCAGTTCTACGCCGTCGCCGTCCTGTTCAGCCTGATCTGGAGTTCCGCCTTCGTCGCCGGAAAGGTGGCGATGGTCGAACTCGATCCCTTCACGGTGCTGGCCGGCCGGTTCTGCCTCAGCGCCGCGTTGATGCTGCCGCTGTTCGGTGGCAGGGCGCCGCGCTGCTTGACCGTCAAACGGTCCGCTGGGGCGTCCTGCTCGGCCTTCTCAACAACGCGGTGTATCTCGGGCTGACCTTCTCGGCGCTGCGGACCCTGCGACCGGAAATTGTTGTGGTGATAGTGAGTTGCACGCCGTTCCTGACCACGCTGTTCGCCGCCCTCGCCGGGCTGGAGCGGATCGAGATCGCCAGGCTGGCGGGGATTATGCTCGGCTTCACCGGCGTGGTGGTGATGTGCGGCGTGGCCTCGCCGGGCAGCGCGCCGCCCGATCCGCTTGGCTTGGCGCTGGCCGCCTGCGGAACCCTAGCCTTCGCCGCCGGCACGGTGCTGTTTCGCGGGCGGGCTCACGGGCTGGCCATCCTGCCGGTCAACTTCTGGCAGTCGGTCACCGGCGCCGTGGTGCTGGCGCCGGTGGCGCTGGCGTGGGGCGGCCCATGGCCGGTCCCGGCGATGCCAACCGTGCTGGCCCTGCTTTATCTGGCGGCGGTGGCAACGATCGGCGGCATGGCGCTGTGGCTGCTGCTGATCCGGAGCCGCGGCGCCGCCAAGGCCTCGGCCTGCCATCTGCTCAACCCGGTCTCCGGCGTGGTGCTGTCACACTTGGTGCTGGGCACGGCGTTGCGGCCGACCGATTTCGCCGGAGCGGCGATCATTGCACTCGGCCTCGCCCTGACTCTCAGGCCGAGCCGGACCCCTTCGGTCCGCCCGGCCGGGGCACCGGCGAAATGAGATCTTGTCATGCCAACGGCCCCAGACGCTGACGCGTGGGGCCGTCGACTCTCGCGGATTTTCTTTGGGAAACCAGAGATTTCGCGAAAATCTGCAATCGGAATCAACGGTCGGCTGCCGCCACCGTTGGTGTCATACCTCGGCGTCCTTCACCGCCCCTTCCGCCGGCTCCCAGCCCTCGGGGCCGAGCCGCTGCTGCGGCAGGAAGCGGCGCTTGTAGTCCATCTTGCGCGAGCCCTCGACCCAATAGCCGAGATAGACGTAGGGCAGACCCAGCGCGCGCGCCTTGGCGATGTGGTCGAGGATGATGAAGCTGCCGAGCGAACGGCTGGTCTCGGTCGGGTCGTAGAAGGAATAGACCATCGACAGGCCGTCCGAGAGCACGTCAGTGAGGCACACGCCGAGCAGGCGGCCGGTGCCGCGGCCGTGGATGGCGGTGTCCGGGCCGCGTCGGCGATATTCGATCAGCCGCGTGCGAACGTGGCTGTCCTCGATCATCATGGCGTAGTCGAGCACGCTCATGTCGGCCATGCCGCCATTGGCGTGGCGGGCGTCGAGATAGGTGCGGAACAGCGAATACTGCTCGGCCGTCGGCACCGACGCCCGCACGTCGCCGATCACGTCCTCGTTGCGCCGGCTGATGCGCCGCTGGCTCGCCGAGGGCACGAACCCCTCCACCACCACCCGCACCGACACGCAGGCCCGGCAATGCTCGCAGGCCGGCCGGTAGGCGATGGATTGCGAGCGGCGGAACCCGCCATGCGTCAGCATGTCGTTGAGCGCGGCCGCGCGCTCGCCGACGAGGTGGGTGAAGACCTTGCGCTCCTCCTTGCCGGGCAGATACGGGCAGGCGGTGGGCGCCGTGAGATAGAACTGCGGGGTGTCGCGGGGCTGCTGAGTCACGGCGTTACCGATTTGGAGCGTCTTCCGCAGAAATGATCACCGATCTTATACCAACGGCCGCGAAAGCGGACCGTTGGTTCCGATCGCGGATTTTCGCGAAATCTCTGATTTCCCGAAAGAAAATCCGCGAGAGGCGACGGCCCCACGCGTCAGCGTCTGGGGCCGTCGGTATCAAGAGAGAAATCGCCAAAACCAGGAACTTGGAACAAGAACCAGGAACTTGGAATCAGGAACCTGAAACGCCCAACCGTGCACCCGGCCGCCGTCTGCGGCAACGCCGCAGGATGCCGCTGCCCAGCGTAGCCCGATAGCATGCCCGAGCGCCCGGCCAGGTCAACAGGCGCCCGGCAAGGTCAAACGGTTCGTGGGGGGACAAGGCGCGTGGTCTCGCCGGGACAGCGCGTCCGCCCAAACGTCGCGGATGGTCGGCGGCGCGGGGTCGTCAGCGTCGCGGCACCCCTACTCCGCCGCAAGCGGCAGGGCACCCGCGGCGAGATGCCGGGAAGCGGAAAGCACCTCCAGGGCGACGATGCGGCCGTTCTCGTCGAAATCCAGCACCACACCCGGCGCGACTTCCTCCGACTCCACCACCTTCGCCTCGGCGAAGCGCACATAGAGCGCATCGGTGTCCTTGTCGTAGAGCGTCTTCATCGGCGTCGGTCCCGGTCGAAAAAAGCGGTCACCACCCTCAGCGTGTCGTCGGTCCGCCCGTATACCACCCGCAGCACCCGCCCGTCGCGCTCCGGAATGGCCTTGAAGGCGCGGCGCAGTGTCGGTTCGTCGGGATCGGGTTCGTCCTGATCCGGAGAGGCCAGGGTGCGCTTGACCCACTCGAATTTAAGTCCACGTTCGCGCATCACGTCTTCGGCGTGGCGGGTGTAGACAATATGGATCACGCCAGACCTTTTCTCAGTGCCGCCGCCGATCCCACCGAGATCACTGGACTATTCTCACGGCTCCAAGTGAGCCATTTTCTCCTTCGCAGCAGTAGAATCCACTTATGCGGGAAAGGTCATCATCCTGGAAGAATTGGCGACCCCGGCAGGGCTCGAACCTGCGACCCACAGCTTAGAAGGCACCAACAAGCTATTGATCTTGTTGGTATAGATTTCTGAAGCAGCTCCGTTCACTACTTCGTTTCACCGCCAAACTCTGAAGGGGGTTTCGCGGTGATGATCTCGCCGAAAAACGAAAACCCCGCGGCCGGTGGCACGGCGCGCGGGGCAAATTCGAAGCTGACCACAAGGCTTGGGTCAAGCAGCATTTATATTCCAACTTCCCGCTGCTCGCAAGGGATGGCGCGCTCGCAGATCCCCGGCGCTCGCCCGGCCAACTGATCGGAGCGAGCAATGGCAGACGATCATCGGCGGCCGCCCGCGGCCGGCGGACGCTCGCGCGTCCAATCCTCAAAACAAAGCTCCCAGGCCGAACAGAGCGACGGAAGCAACGTCGTCACGCTCGACGAGAGACGGAGTAGGCCTTCGCCACTGATGCGGCAGGCCGCTCTAAAAGAATTTGCTGGACATATCGCACGAATAAAATCTGAAACAGATTATACATCTCAGCCTACCGAATATAGGCCAGATTATATAAATAAACGTAATACAAAAACGAATAGAAAGAGAAATTCAGCAAAAGCTCATAATAAAATTGGCAATACAGCGGAAAAATTCCAAAAATGTAACATCCGGAAAAAATGCCGACGAATTCCTCCGTGCAAGGGTCGCTGCGTCATGCGGCCGCGTCGCGACGGGGGTCCGCAATGATAGGCGAGCGAAGCAGGAGAGGCCCGAAAGGTATTCGCGCGCGATTCAAAGACGCGGTTGCCGACACTGTCCGCGACGCACGCCTTCCCGATCCTTCTCCGACTGAAGCCCGCGAAGGTGTCCTTCCAGGACAGTGGGCTGGTGCGCCGGTGGATCAACTCCCGCCGGGATGTCTGGTGGCGCCACTCGGGGTGAACGGCCAAACCTCGTTCTTTGTGGACACGCTGGGTCAAGTTCTTGGCTTCAACGCACTGGAGCAGAAGGGATTAATCCGTCTTTTCCGCCTGACACCGAACTATCTTGAGTGGGCGTGGCCGAGGTGGGGCGAGCCGCGTGTTGGCAAGGATGGCACACCACGACCGCCCCGTATCAAAGGCTTCGACGCGGTTAAGGCGATCCAGTGCCTCGAGAAGGCGGCTGGGCAGAAGGGTCCGTTTGACCCGGCCGATAAGGTCCGGGGCCGCGGGGCGTGGAACGACGACGCGGGCCATCTCCTGTGGCACTCCGGAGACGCGATTTGGCGTGTCAAGCGCGGCAAACTGGAACATGCCCCTCCGGGGGAACAAGGCCGCTGGTTCTATCCGCGGCGGCCGACCGTGATGGCACCCTGGCAAGAGCCGGTGTCGATCGAGGACAGCCCAGCCCGAGACATGTTCCACATGCTGAACACCTGGTCGTTCGAGCGTGGCCCGGTGGATGCCGTGATCGCCATAGGCGGGATCGGCACAATGCTGATCGGGGGCGCGCTACGCCAGCGTCCGCACATCGCCGCGATGGGTGACTTTGGCGTTGGTAAGACCGAGCTGAATGCCTTCATCAAGGCCGTCGTCGGTGATGCTCTCCTTGACTGCGCGAACGCAACCGAGGCCGGCATCCGGCAGCGGATGGACTTCGACACGCTGCCGGTGGCGATCGACGAGTTCGAGGCCAGCGAACACGGCGATAACCGCCGGGTCGGCGCCATCATCGACCTGATGCGTGCCTCCTATTCCGGTGGCCGGGTACTGCGCGGCGGCGCTGATCACCAAGGCGTCGAGTTCCAAGCACGCTCCGCATTCTTCGCCTCGGGGATCAACCTGCCGCCGATGACGCCGGCCGACCGCTCCAGGTTCTCCATCCTGAACCTCGGTGCCTTGGACGCTTCCAAGACCGGCAAGCGGCCGATCGTTCAGGAAGGCGACGGCCGTATGCTGTTGCGACAACTGATGGACGCCTGGCCGCAGTTTCCGGGCGTGCTCGCCGACTGGGAAAACGCGATCAAGTGCGCCGGACTGTCGGGCCGTGTCCAGAACACCTACGGCACCCTGTTCGCAGTGGCGCAACTGCTGCTGGGCCCCGAACTCATCGAGGAGGCCGGATTGCCGGTCACCGATCTGCAGCGCCTCGGCGAGACAATCGCTTCCATAACGATTACCGAGCGTGCTGCGCAGGTCGAGAACTGGCGAGCGTGCTTGGAGCACCTGCTGCAGGTGCCGATCGATAGCTGGCGCAGCGGCGAGAAGCCGAGCGTCGGACGGGTGATCGAAGATCTCGAGCGGGGCGATCTTGAGCTTAAATATGCCCGCGAGCGGCTTGCTGCGGCGGGGCTGGGCATTCGCGACCTGTCAGGTGTCGACTACGAGGCGATCTGGCAGCTGCTGCCGGAGCCGCGCCCCGAGCGACCGGCGCGATCCCACCCGGCGCCTTGGTACCTGCTCGCGGTGCCAGTCCAAAAGAGCGCGGCCTTGGCTCCGCTGTTCGCCGGAACGAAGTGGTCGCATGGCGGATGGGTCGCCGCGCTCCAGCAAGGGCCCAAGCACATCATCCGCCGCGACGCAGGCGTGAAGCGTCTGGTGAAGATCAATCGGGTGGCGACGCAGTGCGTCCTCGTCGACCTCGCCGCCTACGACGCCACCGCAGAAGGGTGAACACGGCCGCTCGTTGCGGCCGCATAGTGGCGCTTCAGCGCCGGGGAGGCCACCCCCCCGGCCCCGACCCATGATGAACTGGATTGACCGCGCGGCTCGACGAAGTATCATCAAGCAAAGAAGAAGGCAGCCCGCGCGGTAAACCTCGGTAAGGGCCGGTAAAGCCAAATTTTACCGCTGTATCTAGAGATTTCAATAACTTAGAGCTTGGTAAAGTCGGTAAAGCCGAAAGCGGCTTCACACATATGTGCGCGCACGCGTGTGTGGAGATGGTGCTTTACCCGTTTACTCGTTTACCGATCTATCTAAGAGATTGATAATTATAGAGAAAACCCGGTAAAGACGCGGTAAAATATACCGTTGCCGCTTTACCTGGCGCCGCAATTTCGCCGGGCAAATATCCGGATCGGCAATTAAATATGGCCTTCTGGCCCCGTTGAGAGCCACACACATGCGGTTCTCCGCCGGAGCGTGCCTCGCCGCGGCCGTTGGGTGCCAGCGGCGGCCAGATCAGCGGCGCCTGGCAGCGCAACCGCGACCTCGCCAGATCACCGCCCGCCCCTTCCTGCCTCTCGGTCCCGCGCGGACCATTGCCGTCCGACCGGGGTTCGGGGGTGGCGTTGGCTGTACAGAAATCCCCCATCGTTCAGTGCACGTTGGGCCATTGATAGCGCATGGGTTTCTGCGGCGCTTCATCGTGTACAGAAACCACTTGTTTTTTGTACACGGCTGCACAACCATCTCGGCAGCAACGGAGGGGTGGATGCGGGTCGCGGTCTATCTTCGCGTCAGCACCAATGGGCAGACGGTCGAGAACCAGCGGCTCGACCTGGTTGCCGCTGGCGACCGACATGGGTGGCAGATCGCCGCCGAGTTCGTGGACGAGGGCGTGAGCGGCGCCAGGGGCCGCGACGAACGGCCCGCTATGCGGGAGCTGATGCGGGCAGTTGGCCGGCGCGAGGTCGACATGATCGCCGCCTGGGACGTCTCACGGCTTGGCCGGTCTCTGGCCGACCTCCTCGGCTTCCTCGGCGAGCTGCACGCCAAGGGCGTCGGGCTCTACCTGCATCAGCAGGGGCTCGACACCACCACACCGACGGGCCGGGCGATGTTCCAGATGATGGGCGTCTTCGCCGAGTTCGAACGCGCGATGATCCGCGAGCGCGTCAATACCGGCCTCGCCCGCGCACGCGCCGAGGGCAAGGCGCTCGGGCGGCCGCGCATCGATCCCGAGGTCGAGCGGCAGATCGCGGCGGCGCTGCGGAAAGGTGGACGCGGCATCCGCAAGGTGGCGGCTGACCTGGGTGTTGGGGTCGGCACGGTGCAGCGAGTGAGGGACGCCATGACCAGTGCAGGCGCCGCCGGGTGAAGCGGGTATCGAGCCTCGGCCGCTGCGGCGGCGATCAGCGGCTGACCCACCCCCCGGCCTTCGCGCACGACCAGGCGCGCGAGCGACCCCCGAAAAATCGCCTGCCACCTCCCCCCCAGGGAACCCGGTTCGCACACACACCGGCCTTCCGGTGCTTGCTTGACTGCCTCGCTCCAAAAATATCTCGCGGTCGGCCCGGGGTTCGGGGTTCGGGCTTACATCCATCGAACGTCGCCAAAAGGCAGGGCTGTGCACTTTCCAACACGGCTTGCGCTTAAGCGCGCCCGGTAGCCGGTACAATGCCTGCAAGGCAGAAATCTCTGCGGCGGCATTGATGATCTGCGATCGAGACGAGCCGCCTTGTTCCAGGTGAGGAAACCTATGGAATTCGCCGCTGCTGCCCTGTCGTCGCTCGCCACCACCGCCGGAGCCGCCACGGCACCGATGGCCATCCTTCCTCCAGCACAAGCAGCGGTAACCGGCGTGGCGGCCGCCGGCGCGACCACCGGCGGATCGCTGCTATCGGCGTTCGGCTCGGCGTCGATGTGGGGATCGGTACTGTCCGGCGGCGCCACCGCGCTGTCGATCCTCGCCAACAACCAGGCGGCCGACGTGAAAGCGACCTCCTATGAAGCGATGGCCGGCGACGCCGAGCTCGACGCCCGGATTGAGGAGGTGAAGGGGTTGGAGCGCCGAACCTCGATCAAGCAGGCGCTGGCGGAAGCGATCGGCGCCCGCGACGTGGCAGCGGCGGCGAGCGGCGTCGACCTGTCGTTCGGCACGCCGCGTATTGCCCAGAAGGAGGCGCAGCGCGACGCCGAGCGGGCCCTGAGCGCCGACCAGTACACCGAGGATCTGCGCAAGTCCCGCCTCGCCGAGCGGGCAGCAAACTACCGGATGATGGCCGGCTCCACCCGCCAGGGCGCCCTTGCGCAAAGTGCAGCAGCTGTGTTGGCGTCAGTGGCCGGCGGCGCGAAGCGGTATGGCGGCTTGTCGTGATCGCGCTTTCGCCAGTTCCAGTTCCAGATCTCATTGATCTGTGGTCCGTAGTCACGCCAAGGAAAGCTCCGTGGGTTGACGCGGTGATCCTGCAGGTCGCCCGATCGGACAGTATCGGCTGGACCAAGGATGGAAAACTGGTGGCGGCAGCACTGCTTTATCCGGTCGACGCCGGATCGGCCGAATTGGTATTTGCCTGTCGGCCCTTGGAGCCACAAGCGGCCGTGTTGCTGGTGCGTGCTGTCCTGCGCGCTGCTCGCTTGAGTGTCCGCCAATTGTCGGCCGTTGGAAGTTTTCGCGTCGTCGCACGAGTTCGGCTCGGCCATTGTCCTGGATCGCGTCTCGCATCACTGGCTGGTCTCCGCCCGACCGGCATTTCCGGCAACTTCGAAATTTGGGAGCGATCATGGAAGTAGCTATTCCGGCGCTGATCACCGCCGGCGGCATGGCCTATTCCGCCAGCGCCAGCGCATCTGCGGCCAAGAAGGCAGCCGCAGGTCAAGCCACCCAACTTGCCGATCAGCGCAAACAGCGTGAGCAGCAGTTGATCGCCACTGAGCGGCAGAGGCAGGAGGAGCAGTTGGCCGACGCCGAGGCCGATAGGACCATGGCGCGCTCCTTGCGGTCGCGCGGCCGACGCTTGCTGATGGCGGCAACCGGCGAACGGGGCGTCCAGACGACGCTCGGCTGAAGACTGTGCGTGAGTTGTAGGTGACAACTCCGCCAAGAGGAGAATTCTATGACCAATATTGCCTATGGACTGCCCGGGCATCTCCCCGGACTGATCAGCCCACGACCGGGTGCTCTCGCAGAAGCCGCGGAGCAATACCTGCGGGAGACGAACCAGGCTGACGCAAAGCAGGCTGAGCCGAAAGAGCCAACAGCCCCTTTTACGGCGGCCACGCTGGCGAGCGAGCCGGACACATTGGACGCCAATGGTTGCGACGAAACTTGATGGTTGCCCCGCCATCACCCGCCTCCGCGTGCAAGCCATCGAGGCGACCCTTTCAGGGCATGACCGCCGTCTGACGCTTACATTGGGGGCGATCGCCGAACTCGAGGCCGCTTTCGGCGCTCACGGTCTTGATGCGCTCGAGGTGCACTTCAAACGTGGCCAATTCACTGCGCGTGAAATCGCCTCGATTCTCGGCGCAGGCCTGCGTGGTGCCGGCGAGACGATCGCCGACGCCGAGGTTCTTCAGCTCACACATCGTGATGGTGCACGAGGCATGGCCGCTCTCGCCACCGCGCTTCTCCTCACGGCCTTCCCGACTCTGAAAGAGGACGCCAGCGCTGTTCAGAACGCGCCGGCTCCATCCGACCAGGACTGACCCGTCATGCCGGCGTCGCCGCGCACGGATGCTTCGGTCGCTTTGCTCCGATTGCCCGGTCGCTGAGATGCCCGGCCACCCGCGCGGGATATGCCCCGAAAAACAAACGCCCCCGCCGGGCTTGGAATGGCCATGGCGGGGGCGGCCCCTTACGGGGTCTTGAGGCTCAACGGCTTTCGCCGCGAGCGATCAACCGGAATGTGATGCCGTTTGGTTGAATGTCAAGTGAAGAAGCCCGAGCCCGGTGAGAACGCCGCGCTGGATGCGCTCGAAATCGGCCCTCCCAAGCTTGGGCTGGAGGTACTTGCGGCGGCCGGCGGCATCCCTCCCTGTCCGAAACAGGTCGAGGCGGCAGAACCCGACCGTGGCCACCATGTCGCACTTGGCCCACATCTCCAGCGCGTCGAACGGCGCCGGCAGCGGCGCGGCCAAGCGAACGTGAACGACATAGGGCACGTCCTGGGCCGGCGGTGTCGTTGAGAGCGGGACCACAGTGCAAAGGCCGTCCCGATGCCGAAGCCTCGGGGAGATCACCACGGCCGGCCGGCGCTTCACCATCTCGGGCGGCCGAAACCCGCCGATGGCGTAGTCGCACAGCAGCATGGTTCCGGGAGACGGAGCGAATCGAATAGGCACGTGCCGATCATATCGGCATGTGCAGCGGCGAGGCCCGCGAGCTTGGCGTTATTGCCGGAAAACCGGTTTGCTAGGTGTGGGCTTTCAGGAGGTTGTCCATTCGGCCCTGGCCGGGAACGCTGATGTCGCCAGACGTCAGTGATTCGCGGAGGACCGAATGGACACTCACAAGAATGCTCGCCTGACCCCGAAAGGTCGAGAGGTGATGGTGGGCGCCGTGGTGGATGGCGGACTGACCAATGCCGAGGCCGCGCGTCGCTACAACACCACGCCGAAGACGGTCGCCAAATGGGTCGGGCGCTTCCGCGCCGAGGGTGTCGATGGTTTGCGCGACCGCTCCTCCAGGCCGCTTTCATCGCCAGGCCAAACAGCGCCCGCCACGTGCGCTGCGGTCGAGGCGTTGCGCCGCCAGCGCTGCACCGGCAAGCAGATCGCGGCCGAGCTCGGCCTCTCGCCGGCCACCGTCAGCCGTATCCTGCGGCGGCGCGGCTTGAACAAGCTCAGCGCCCTGGAGCCGGCCGAACCGGTCCGGCGCTACGAACGCCAGCATCCCGGCGAGATCATTCACATCGACATCAAAAAGCTCGGCCGGTTCAACACGGTGGGCCACCGCATCACCGGCGATCGCAGCGGGCAAAGCAACAGCCGCGGGGTCGGCTGGGAGTGCCTGCATCTCGCCATCGACGATCATTCGCGGGTCGCCTACTCGGAAATCCTGCCCGACGAAAAGCGCCCGTCCTGTCTGCGCTTTCTGTTCAATGCACTGCGCTTCTTCAGGGCCCATGGCGTCAAGGTTCAGCGCGTGATGACCGACAACGGCGCCAGCTTCCGCTCCTTCCGCTATGCCAGGGCGCTGCGCCTACTCGAGATCAAGCACCTGCGCACCAAGCCGTATACGCCCAAGACCAACGGCAAGGCCGAGCGCTTCGTCCAAACGAGCTTGCGCGAATGGGCCTACGCCAAAGCTTATCTGCACTCCGATCAGCGCGCCGCAGAGCTGCCGATCTGGCTGCATCGCTACAATTGGCACAGGCCCCATGGTAGCTTGCAAGCCAAGACACCCATCAGCCGCCTCGGTCTGACCGAGGACAACCTGTTGAGGCTCCACAGCTAGATGGGCGTTCTCGGCGCCTTCAGGCCGGCTGGCGTGTGCCTGCTCGACGACGCGGGTGAAGCTTTCTCCTGCGCCATAGGCTATATTTCGAGCGGAGGACTCCCCCATGACATTCGTAAACTGGGATTGGCGGCCGGCGGTGCTGGCCGAAGATTGGGAGCTCGCGTTCGCCATGCTGGAACCGGGCGGCCCCTGGGTCGAGGTCGACGCCGCCGACGTCGCATATACCGCCGGCGTGATGTCCGAGGCCGCGTGGCGCGCCA
Organism: Blastochloris tepida; assembly: GCF_003966715.1. Classification (NCBI taxonomy): domain Bacteria; kingdom Pseudomonadati; phylum Pseudomonadota; class Alphaproteobacteria; order Hyphomicrobiales; family Blastochloridaceae; genus Blastochloris; species Blastochloris tepida. The sequence continues at coordinate 1,224,120 of NZ_AP018907.1, read as the reverse complement.
AGTTCGAGCCCGAGTTCGGCTCCCTGGTGCCACCAGTGCTGGACGCAAAATGACGCAACGGGAGAGCCCCCCTTGGAGGGGGCGCCCGTTCTTGACCGTTTCGGGACAAATCAGCGACTGTAATCGCGGAGCCTGGAAACTCCCGCGGTGGGCCCTTGCCGGGGCTGGCACCGCATCCGCGATAGGCGCCTTCGGCTTGCCGGCCGTTCAGCGCCGAATCCCAACGCGCCCATTGCCGTGGGCGTGACCGGCACCACTATGCCGGGAGTGCCACGGCTATACAAGAGCCTTCGGGTGAAGGCCGTGGCGCACGGTTTCGCGGCCGTGTTTCCAGACTCCCGGTGCCAGTGCCGTCCACTGGCGCCCGGCCCTGGAAAGCCGGTTCACCGCGAAGACCCACCATGACGGGACATCCCAAGACCCGCGCGGCCTGCAAGGCTTGCGTCGCCGCATTGCGCTTCGACGCTGCTGCGTTGTGCCCGAAGATCTGCCCGCTCCTGAACCTCAGGCGAGGAGATTTTCCGATGAAACACAACGCCACCAACACCTTCACCACCGAAGCCCGGACGGGCCGCAAGGCGCGCCATGCCCGCATCACCCGGCCTCCCGCCGACGCCTCCCGGCCGAGGGCTGGGGTAGACCGCGCGTCGTTGCCGCCCACCCGCGGGCGGGGGGCACCGGGCGCCGGCACGCAACCGCCGGCTCGCCGCGCCGACCTGGCTGCGCTGTGGAACGAATGGTGCTGCAGGAAGGGGGAGATCGCCGGCCTCGAAAAGAAATTCAAGGCAGCGACCGAAGCGGCGGATCAGCAGGCGATCGACACGGCCATAACGCAAGCCGGCGTCGCCAACACCGACCTCGAGCGGCGGCTGCTGGCGACGCCGGCCACCGATCTTTCCGACCTGGCGCTGAAGGTCGCCGTGGTGGCGGATTGGGTTGAAGGATCCGAACTCGAGCATGAGGAGGTTAAGGCGCTGGTCGCCGACCTCCAGCGGCTGCTGCCATTGCCTCAGAGCGGCGGAACGGCGCCGGCGCCGACCGTGGGCGACCTCGCCAGTTCCAGCACTGACGGGCCGGGGCTGCGCGACCGTGTCGAGGACTTGGCGCTGCAGGCCGGCGCCATCGTTCGCGAATTCGAGAGCGGCGCGGCCCGCGGCCAATCCAACGACGGCGAATCTTGGGACGTCAAAATGTACAGACGCCTTGAGCCGATCTGGGACGAGGCGACGTCCATGGCGGCGCGCTCGCCGCGCGGCGCGCTGTTCCAGCTGATGCTGGCGATCAGCGATGTGTCCGAGCTTCGTGACATCGTGTTCCTGGAAGAAGCCGACCGCCGGGCGGTGTGCAACCGCACAATCCGCGCGCTCGCCTCGGCGATCGACCATTTCGAGGTTGCCCACGGGATTGATCGGGCGACCATCGCCGGCGAGTTTTTCGCGCCCTACCGGTTCCCGCAAGCGCTGGCCTTCATGGAGTTGGATATGCGCCCCGCTGGGGCCTCGCTGTCCGGCGAGGGTCAGGGCGCGGACAACGCTGGCGGCCGCCGCGGGCTTTCTGTGGGCACACAGGAAGCCATCGGTAAGCCGTCTGTGGTGTCGGCCCCTTGCATCGTTGCGGCGATCGAACATCACCGGCGGACCTGCCAAGCCTACCTTGAGAACATTTGGCGTTCTGACGTGCATAACCCACGCTATGCGTCCGACACCCGCGAGAACAACGTGAAGATCTTCGAGGCGGTCGATGCCGAGAACGAGGCAGCGCTCTGGACCCTGGTGCGGGCTCGACCGGCCTCCATAGACGAGGTCCGAGCCAGGTCGGCGTATCTCGCTGGGCTGGAGGAAACGTTCCGACCTCAACAGGAACAATGGCTCGAACTGATGCGCTCGATGGCGTGAGGTGACCGAACCCGCCCGAGACTGGCGAGCCCCGGCTTCGGCCGGGGTTTTCTTTTGCAATCGCGCTTGTGACAATATGTCGCGGTTAAGGCAAGCTCCTCAAATCGCACGGTATTAGGGGGTTCTACGCTTAATCCGCGCTCATGGTTTTATGATACCCTTTTTGTGTGATCTGGAGACATGCAAAGCACTGATTAGATTCAATGCGCCGCTGATTTTCTGGTCGCAAACTTGGTATTTAGATGCCAATAAATGTCCGGGCATAATTAAGCGTGGAAATCTTAAAACACCCATTCATTGCGACGCGTTATCCGTTTCGGATTTTGTGGGCGGCAGCGAAGCGCTTTACTTGTAGCACCGAAACGCGGCACTCTTCGACATTCCCGAGCGAGATCGTCGATGCCGCCCAGCGACGCAACACCACTAAAATCTGGAAGAAGACACCCCTCCCATGATCGGGCGGAGCCCGAAATCAGGCGCGCCGAGCAGCTATACCGCGCGTTCGTTTTCGCGCTCTGCAAGGCAAATGGCGTTTCCTCGGATGCCGTCCTGGCGTCGGACCCGCGCTCTTATGATCGCGGACGAAGCGCATATCCGCTCGGTCAGATCAGGTTGCAGGCCCGTTACCTGACGGTGGTTGAAGGTCGGTTCAAGCAAGCCGTTGTCGCCGCCGCGTGCGGCGTCACCGAGGTCGCTGTGTGCCTCGGCTTGAAGCGCGTTGAGGACATGCGCGACGACCGCGCCATCGAGAACCTGATGGACTTGGTCGCCGAGGAAGTTCTCGGCACCCTATGCCGAACCGTTGCTCCTTCCCGCGACATCCTTTTCAGCGCAGCACGCGCGCAGATCGGAGCATGACATGGCCTTTCGCCACCCCATCCAGAACAACTTCGAGGCCATCTCGGGCGAGCTGAACGCGCAGGTGCATCATCACGGTCTCGGTGGCACGATGGCACGGACCAACTTCACGCTGTTGCGGACCTTCTCCCAGCTCATGGGGGCCGAGCGTGACCGCAACACGCAAGGCGCCCATTTCCTGCACGCGGTGTTGGCGGCCGTGGCCAACATTCTCGCCGGCACCATGCGATACTGTATCGAGCCGGAAAGCCAAGCCGAGGCGCTCGGCGCCGTTCTCGCGCTGCTGCGCGAGCAAATCGAACCGCGGCTCGGCAAGCCATCCCAGGAACCCGTGCTGTTCGCGGGCTTCATGCCGAAGCCCGCGACCGCGCGCGCCAGCGGGGAATGACCAATGCCCGACATTCTCGCTGCCTCCGGCGCGGCTTGGCCGTCCGGCCTTGAACCGACTTCTCCCACGCCATCCGCTCCCAACGGCGCGCCTTCCATACGTGACGGTGGGGAGGATCGCTCGCCGGCATCGTTGGCTCCCGGTGCCGGCGAGCGCCGACCTTCGAGCGATGCGCCGCCGTCGTTCGAGTTCACCGGCCAGGTGCCGACCGACATCACCGGCTATCGGCTCAGCGCCTCTGAAGCACTCACCCCCTACTTGGCAGGCTTGGACGCGGACGAGGCATACAACGCCGCTCGCGCGTTCGCTCAGCGGGCGAACCTGACGGACCAGCAGTTTGATGCCTTTGTCCGCCCCACGATGGAATTCCTGGCGCGCCAAGTGGCGGCCGACGGAGGCGGCGGTCCCCAGGATTTCACCGCCGAGATTGAGCGTTTGATCCCGCCGGAGGCGGTCGACCTCGACGATGCGGGCCGCCGCGCGGCCGTCGCACGCCGCGTCGGAAGCGCGCTTGACTTCGTCGAAGGCGCCAAGGGGCAAGGTCTCGACGCCGAGGTGGCGGAGTTCCTGGTCCAGCAACTGGGCGACGATGCACGCGGGATCCGCGCGCTGGAATGGATGCGTGCCCTTGGGCCGTCCACCGGCGGACAGGGGGGCAGCATGAGCCTCACAGATCGCATCATCGATCCGCGCAACGATCCGCGGAACAAGCGGTTCGATCCGGCTTTCGCGGCCGAGACTGATCGGCTCTCCCGGGCACAATTCCCGGAGCGACCGCAGGCCAACCAGGCGCCACCGTCGCCCCGACCGGGCACCGGAAACGGTGGGGGCAGCGCCCCCCTCGCTGCGCGTCTCAGCGATCCCCGCAATGATCCGCGCTCGCCGAAATTCGATCGCGGGTTCGCCGCCGAAACCGATCGGCTCTATCAGCGCCAGTACGGCTGGTGACCTCAAGCAATGCCTGAGCTGCAGATAAGGGTGGGTGAAATGTTGGCAGTTGAACACGTGGCTGGCGGCGAGCATCTGCTCGATCTCAAAACTACCAAGGCGCTCACGCCCGGCCTGCCCATCCCTGCAGGTCGGACGGTGACTTTGGCTGAGCGGATCAGGCTCGAAGGCGCCGAGGGAAATGTGCCGGCGCGCAGCCCTTCTCGGGCGCCGAGTGCGGCGCCAGGGCTGGTTCCGCGGTTCATCAATCGTGACGGCCACATGCTTGAGCCGGCGCGGCTTGGCCCGCCGTCGCGCTTGATACCGGCCGATGGCAACGCGGGGCCCGCGGACGGCAAGACGCATTCCCATGTGTCGTTTGCCCAGCACCTTGCCACCAGCGTCGCTTCGGCCTTGCCTCCAGAACCGGCGAAGAAAGCGCCGTCCCTCAAGGAGCGGATCGCCGCCGAAGGCGTAGCAGCGCAGATGGAAAAACGACCGGCGCGGTAAACCGAGATGGGCAACGCGAGGACCTCTTCATGAAATTTGTCGATTGGGATTGGCGCCCGGCCGTGCTGTCGGATAAGGCCTCGTCGGCATTTGCGATGCTGGAGCCGCGTGGACCTTGGGTCCAGGTCGATGCCGCCGACGTCGCATATACCGCCGGCGTGATGTCCGAGGCCGCGTGGCGCGCCAAGTTCGAACCCGAGTTCGGGCCACTGGTGCCGCCCGTTTTGGCCGACAGGTATTCGCCTGGCGCGGTCCGGGCCGACGACTGAGGTGGTCGGCAATGCCCGAAAGCTCCCCCCGTTTGTTCGTTTCGGACTCTGAACTCGTCGAAATGCTCGGCTGCACCCGGGACAAAGGGCGCGCCGCAATTCGGACCCTCGAGCGTGAGGGTTTCCCAAGGCCAGATCCAGTGTTCGGCAACCGGCGTTATTGGCCCGCGGTGCGCGAGTTCCTTGACCGCCGCTACGGCCTCGGCGCGAAATCGTCGTCGCCCCTCGTACCTGATGGGGCGGAAAACTGGAGTGACGACGATGAAGCAACGTAGGAGGCCGCCGGGGTGGATGTCCGTCCGCGGCGTCGAATACTGGTCTGCAATACGCGCATGCAAGCAACCCGCGGCGAAGGCCTATCGGCCGCGCACGGCCCGGCTCACGCAGGCAACACCGGAAGAGCGGGAGGCGCGCTGTCATGCGCTCACGGCCGAACTGCTCGAGTGGCTGGCCCTGGAGAACAAGGCCCCTGCTCCGCATCGTGCGTTCGACGGCACGATCGCCTCGCTGGCCCGCATCTATGAGACGCACCCCAACTCGCCATTCAGGGCCGTCTGCCACGCGACGCAGATGACGTACTCGGGCGAGCATGCCCTCTTGGTGAAGGCTGTCGGCGATCGCCGCATCGACCGCATCACCGGAGCGGACCTGCGGCGCTGGCACGCCAGTTTCGCCAAGCCAAAGAAGGCGGGTGGACCGGAGCGTCTTCGGCGAGCGCAGGGCTGCATGAAGGCGCTGCGCCGGATCACATCCTGGGGTGTCCAGCTCCGCCTGCCCGGCTGTGCTGACCTCCGACTGATCCTCAGGGAAAGCCGGTTCGCCGTGCCCCCAGCTCGAGAAAGAGCGCCGACCTATGACCAAGTCGTGGCGCTGATCGCCGCGGCCCATGAGATAGGGCGACCGTCGATTGCCATGGCCGCGGCGCTAATGTTCGACACATCGCTTCGGCAGACAGACGTGATCGGCAAGTGGGAGCCGACGTCACGCCCGGGCATCGAAGCTGGCGGGTGTGTCCATCGTGGCCGGCGCTGGGGTGGCGGCTTGGTCTGGCAAGACATCAAGAACGGTGAACTGACCAAGCGAACAACCAAGACCGGCGCCTTGTTTCAGGTTCGCGTGGCGGATTTCCCGCTTCTCCTTGCTGAGATTGCCAAGGTTCCGGAGGGCCGACGCATCGGCCCGATGGTGGTCGACGAGCAGACCGGCCGACCCTACCGACATCGGTGGTTTGCCGCGATCTGGCGTCGGGCGGCTCGCAAGGCCGGCATCCCGGACGATGTGTGGTCACGCGATACGCGGGCCGGTGCGATCACCGAAGCATTCGACGCAGGCGCAGAGCTGGAGCACGTCCGGCAGCTCGCGACCCACACTGATCCCAAGGTGACCGGTCGATACAACCGGGGTTCGGTGAAACAGACTTCGACGGTGGCGGCTCTCCGGAACCGGCACCGGCGAGAGAGTGAAACGAAGTGAGAAACAGGCGGTGAAACGGGAAGTGAAACGGGGATGAGCAAAATCCCTCTAAGCCGTTGGAAAAACTGGCGACCCCGGCAGGGCTCGAACCTGCGACCCACAGCTTAGAAGGCTGTTGCTCTATCCAGCTGAGCTACGGGGCCATGATACGAAACCAAGCCCGCAAGGGCCGGATTTCGCAGTCCGTATGATGCAGTCATTTCAGGATCACATCGCGACAAGACACGCCGCGATAGATCAAATCGCCACCCCGGGGCCGATTGTCCCCGGAAATCCCGGCCCGGACGCCGGATCTTCGCAGGTCAGACCGCTTAAGGTCAGACCACACCGGCCGGCGGTCGGGCGTCATCGCGCCGCGCGCTCAGTGGGTCCACGCCCCGACGCGCTGGAAGGCGAAATTGTCGGAATAGGACACCTTGCGGCGCGCGGGCTCGTTCGGCTCGGACACCTGGAACGGGATGCCGTTGCGCTGGCAGTAGGAGACCGCCTCCTCGCGCGTGGGAAAGCGCAGCTTCACCTGCGGCCGCGTGTCGTTGCTCGCCGTCCAGCCCATCAGCGGCTCGATCGCCCGCGTCTCGGGCATGAACTCGACCAGCCACTCGCGGCTCTTGGCCCGCCCCGACTGCATGGCCGTGCGGGCCGGCCTGTAGATGCGTGCAACCATGCTCCATCCTCGCCAACGATGCCCGGTCCGCAACGCCCCGTCCCGAGGAGCGGGGCGCCGAAACCCGAACCGGATGACCGGAGTTTCACCGACCGAGCAGCGAAACGCCAGCCCCGCGGAGCCGGATTTCACATCGCATGATTTCATACGGTTTCCGGTTGATCCCTTCGGGATACCGGAAACAGTCTCGCCGAAAATCCCCGGTCTTCGAGAGTGTCTCGATAATGGGATTTTCGGCGACCAGAATACGGTTATCCGGCTTGATCAGCCGGAAACCGTATCACATCGCACATTCGGCCGTTTGGTCGGGGCGGCCGGACTCGAACCGACAACCTGGAGCACCCAAAGCTCCCGCTCTACCACTTGAGCCACGCCCCGAGCACCCCGGGCGCCGCCACCGCGGCCCCTTCCGGATACACGCGCGGCCGGCCCACGGCAAGAACCGAAACGCCCCCTGCCCGGCCAGTGCCCGCCAACGTTGGCCGGCGCCATCACCGCCCGATCAGCCGATGGGCCACCCGATCCCCCGCCGCGATGCCGAGCGCCTTAGCGCTGCCCGCCGGCAGCTCCAGCACGAAGCGCACCGGCGCACCGGACTCGACCGTCGCCGTCGACAGCGGCGTGGTGCGCTCGGCCACGCGCACGATTCGCCCGTCGTCGCGGATGAACACCATGTCGAGCGACACATAGGTGTTCTGCATCCACATCGCCACGTCGCGCTCGGTCCCGAAGTCGAACAGCATGCCGCGCCCGGCCGGCAGCGAACGCCGGTACATCAGCCCGCGCGCCCGCTGGGCCTCGTCGATCGCCAGTTCGACATCGAAGCTGCGCACGCCGCTGCGCGTGGCGATCTCCAGCGGCTCCGGCCCGCCGAACCGCACCGGCGGCACGCCGGCCGGCAGCTCGATCGCCGGCGATCCGATCCCTTTCGCCGAGTCGGCGAGCCCCTGCCCCGCCGGCGCCAGCACGAAGACGACAGCCAGCGCCGCCAGCAGCAGGGCCGGCAGAACCGCGCCCGCGCGCCGGGCCGCTGTCATCTCGTCAAGCATTCGCCGGATCAGGCTCGCCATGGCTCGCGCCGTCAGTGCGACGCCACCCCGCCGCTGACCGGGCCCTCGGGCCGGATCTCGGCGGCCATCAGGCCCTTGGGGCCGGGCCCGAACCGCACCATCACCGCCTGGCCCGGCCTGAGCTCGGCCATGCCGTAGCGGCGCAGCGTCTCCATGTGGATGAAGATGTCGGGCGTGCCCTCGCCGCGGCTGAGGAAGCCGAAGCCGCGCAGCCGGTTGAACCATTTCACATAGGCGCGCTCGAACCCCGAGGTGGGCGCCACCGAGACGTGGGTGCGCGCCACCGGCAGCTGCGCCGGATGGACGGCGGTCGACCGGTCCATCGAGAGGATTCGCAGCGCCTGGAAGCCCTTGGCGCGCGGCACCGCCTCCACCACCACCCGCGCCCCCTCGTGCGCGGTCTGGTAGCCGTCGCGCCGCAGGCAGGTGACATGGAGAAGAACGTCCGGAGATCCGTCATCCGGCACGATGAAGCCGTAGCCCTTGGCTACATCGAACCACTTAATGTAACCGGACACCTCGACGAGGCTTTCGAGCCGCTCATCGCGCTCCTCGCCCGTTTCTGGTCCGACCCCGAACTTGGGATCCATCACCGACCTCTTGACGCCGCCGCTATCGCCGTTCTCGCCGCAGAAGCCCCCACGGCACACGATTCTCAACTTGTTCGGGAGGATAGCATCGCCATCCGCCGCGAAAACAACAAAGTATGAGCACTCCGCGCTTTCCTGGGCAGTGTTGCTCAACATCCACGGTTTGAAACTACAGGGATTTTCCGAACGGCCAAGGCGCGAAAGCCTCTCTGCCTGCAAGAATTGCCCGGCCGTCCGAGAAGCTGCCACAAAATCACAAGCTCTCGCGACAGCAACCTCGCAGATGCGAAATATGTTCGATCGGCTGCAATTTCGGGCAGGGCTTTGCTCGGAATGCGGCTCGACGCGTTCGGTGCCCCCCACCCCCGACCCCTCCCCACCGCTCGCGAAGCTCGCGGGGGGAGGGGAGAAAAGGGATGCCTCTTCTCCCCTCCCCCCATGAACGCAGTGAATGGTGGGGAGGGGTCGGGAGTGGGGGGCCTCGAAACCCGAACTCGGACACCAAGGCCGCCCGGCCGGAAGCCGCATCAGGCCCTGCCGGGCAGCCGGTCGTCGCCGTGGTGGACATAGTACAGGTGGTTCAGCTGGCTGCCCTGCTCGTAGCGCTTGAACAATCTGGCATCGGCCTTGTTCAGCACGACGCCGAGCAGGCGCTCGTAGACCTCCGGCTTGGCCTGCAGGTGGCGCTCGACGAGATCCACCTTGGTGCGCCCCCACTCGACCACGAACACGAACGACTCGATCACCCCGGCGATCGCCCGCACATCGACCACCGGCGCCAGCGGCGGCAGGTCGACGATGATGTAGTCGTAGCGCTGGCGCAGATGGTCCAGCAGCCGGCGGAACGCCTCCGACGCCACGATCTCGTCGCTGTGCACGAGGCCGCGATCGACCACCGCCGGCAGGAGGGTGAGCCCGGTTGCGGCATCGACGCTGACGGCGCGATCGAGCAGTTCCGGATCGGCCAGAACCTCCAGCAGGCCGATGGCCGGCGCGACGGTGAGGCTGCGGCCGAGCGACGGCCGGCGCAGATCGGCGTCGATCAGGATGGCGTGCTTGCCGGCGTGCGCCATCAGCCCGGCCAGATTGCAGGCGACGGTGGACTTGCCCTCGCCCGGCAGCGTCGAGGTGACGCCGATGATCCTGTCGCCGGTGCTCGCCTTGCGGATGTCGGCGACGATCTTGATGGCGCGGAAGCCCTCGGCCGCCGCCGACAGCGGCTGCTCGACCACGTGGCGCAGCACCGCCTCGTTGAGCATCGTTCCCTCCGGCGGCACCTCCTCCGCCGGCTCCGGCGCCTCCCAATGCGGCGGCCGCCAAGCCTCTTTCGACGTCCATCTCGACGTCCCTTTCGACGTCCATCTGGAAGTCCATTTCGACGTCCATCGCGCCGGCAGGCCTGACAGCGCGGTGGGGGCGGCCTCGGCCGCCCCCATCAGCGGCAGCACCGACAGGCACGGCGCCTGCAGCGTCTCCTCGACCTGACGCGCAGTGCGGAACGTGCGGTCGGTGGTCTCGCGCAGCAGCGCCACCCCGAGCGCGAGGATGAAGCCGATCGCCCCGCCGAGGCCCAGCACCTGCCCGGCGATCGGCGAGCTCTTGCCGGAGGGCGGGGCAGCGGGCGTGATCACCCGCGCCTCGGTGATCGGGAAGGACTGCTGCTGCATCGCCTCCAGATAGCGCTGCAGGAAGCTGTCATAGATCGCGCGCGACACCTTGGCGCCGCTCTCCAGGTCGCCCAGCCCGATGCGGTCGCGATAGGTGCTCTGGCTTTCGCTGACCAGCTCGGCGAGCCGGCGTTCGAGCGCCACCTCCCGCGCCTTGGCGATCTCGTACTCGCTGCGGTAGCTTGCGGCGATGCGGCCGAGCTCGTCGCTCATCGAGCGCAGGAGTTCCTCCATCTGGGTGCGCAGATTGACGGCCGCGAGATGGTTGGGGCCGTACTGGGCGGACCAGTTGCCCTCCCGCGCCGCCATGTCGAGATAGCGGGCGCGCAGGCGGTTGATGATCTCGCTCTTCAGCGTGTCCGCCACGGTGGCGTCGCGCACGTCCTGCTTGAGCACGTCCTCGATGCGGTCGAGCCGCGCCTTGGCCTCGGCGGTGGCGACGCGCGCCGCCATGAGCTGGGAGTTGAGCTCGGACAGCTGCTGGTCGCCGATCAGCCGGCCGGAGGCCGCCCCCGGGCCGCTGACCGAGAAGTTGCCGTAATCGATGATCCGGTTCTTTTCCTTGTATTCGAACACCGCGAGGTCGGCGTCCGCGGCCTGCGAGCGAAGCTCCTGGATGCGCCCCTGCAGCCACGTGCTTGCGCGCCGCGTCACCTGGTATTTCGCCTCAAGCTCATTGTCGATATAGGCCTCGGCAATGGCATTGGCGATGTCGGCGGCGCGAGCCGGGTCGGACGACTGATAGGATATTTCGAGGATATACGTCTTTCCGACACGGACGATCTTGCGGCGGGACAGGAAACTGCCGAGCACGGCCTTCGTGCTCGGCGGCTCCGGCCGCGCATTCGATCCGAACAGCGAAAACAACATTGCCAGCGGATTGATGACGACCTTCCCCTCGCCGCTCAGCTCGGGGTCCGCCATCAGGTTCCGGGCCTTGATGACCGCAAGCGCGATGGTGTCCGAGCGGAGAACCTCGACCTGGGTGTCGACCTGCACCGTATCGAGCGGCCCGTCGCCCAGCGGCGAGCCCGGAAGCTGGAGGTCGCGAAGCTTGCCCCGGTCGATCATCAGCAGCGCCGAGGCGGTGTATTGCGGCGGCGCGACGCTCAGATAGGCGAGGCCGGCGGCCAGCGCGCAGGACAGACCGATCGCGAAAATCCAGTATTGCCGGCCGAGGAAACCCTTCACCCATTCGATCACGTCGGCGACCGAGAGCGGGCTGAAGGCGTCGTCGGCCGCCGTCCGGTCGAACCGCTCGTCGCCGGTGATGCGCGAATTGATGTTCATCGTCGCTCTCAGCCCCGTTGCCGCACCGCTGCGGTGTCAATCAAGCCGCAAGGGCGGCGCGCCCCTGCCGCCGGTCCCGGCGCGGCTGGCGCGCGGTCGCCGCCGGCTTCGGCGCCACATCCGACACCCGGCCGAGGACGGCCGGCACCGGACAACAACGCTCGAACCTCGCGGCCGGGCAGCGTGTCGTCGCAGCATCGACAGGAAGCACACCGCACACCGTCGGCACAGCCATCGTCAGGATCGATTGAATTTCAGACTGGAATTGCAGATATGTGACAAACTTTGTACTGACAGACGCGATTTCCAGCGTATACGATGACATATCCAACAAAATAATACATGATACGATCATCGCGGCGAACGCAACGATATCAATATGCCACGAATTTAGGCCTGAACGTTGCATGATACGCATGACCAACACGAGTCCGTCCCACAATTCATTTGACAGAATGTGGCGTGACCATTCGATATAATTGCTTTGATCTATCAGGTTTGCACAACATACACCATTCTATGTGAAGGAAATATGAGAGCTCCTGTAACCACCGCCTAAGATTGTATTATTCTTCTTTTGGAAGTATTTGCGCATCGGATCAGGATGTCGGGCGACCGCGCCCGTTCCACCGGCCTTCACACGCCGCAGCCGGAACGCCCGGCAATCCGCTCGGCGGACTCGTCATACCAACGGCCCCAGACGCTGACGCGCGGGGCCGTTGACTCTCGCGGTTTTTCTTTTGGGAAATCAAAGATTTCGCGAAAATCCGCGACCGGAACCAACGGTCCGCGTTCGCGGCCGTTGGTATCAATTCGCGCCCGAAGCGCTCACTGCGGCTTGAACACCATCACCGCGATCGCGACGAACAGCGGCACGCAGGCGACGACGCCCCAGAACAGCCAGCGCCGGTTGTCGCGCCAATAGGAGTCCGGGATCGGCCCGCCGTCGGCGAAGGCGCGGGCGGCGCGTGCCATGCGGATCTGCGCCGGCACCAGGATCGCCGCCCAGATCGCGCCCGACGACAGGAACAGGATTTGCCCCCACAGCAGCCAACCGGGCGCGAACGGGTGGAGGCCCTGCACCAGCGCCGCCCCGACGCCGCCGATATAGACCAGCACGATGCCGCCGGCCGTGAACACGAAATCGGTGATGGTGACGAGGCGCTGGCCGAAGGCGATGACCGCCGGATGGCCGGTGCGGTCGGCGAACACCTTCCAGAAGGCGGTGATGGTGACGTTGCCGACCAGCAGCACCACGCCGAACAGATGCATGGTCTTCAGGGCTTCGAACAGCATGTGCGGCAGCACCACCCGTCAGCCGAGGTCCGCACTGCGGCACGCGCGCCCGCCGCAATGCCGGCGCCCTGCCCGCCTTGAAACGAACGACCCGATGCCCTGCCTCACCGCAATCCCGCTCCGCGCAAATTCGTCCGTGCCAGGGGTATAGGGCAGTTTGCCGGCCCGCGCACCCGCCGGCCGGCCGCTGCATGGCCGCACGCGGCGAATGGGATTCCTGGACAAGGGCTTCCGGCATTTTCCGGACTCGATCTGTCAACAAGCCCGCCGGTGATTCTCCCTGTCAGCAAACCGCGCCAAGCGCGCCCGGACCTTGCCCCACAATCGGCGGAAAAACGTTCCAAATCAACGTATTCTGCGCGCAGGCTGACGCGACGGCGAGCCGGATTTCCGGCTGCTTCACGCAAGCTCTTCACGTTGACACTTCACGCAAGTTCGAGCGCGCGCAGGAACGCCTCGCGCTCGCGCGGCGGCGGCAGGCCGCGCGGCTCATAGACGCGATGGCTGAGGAAATGGCCGGTGAGCGCGAAGCCGGCGGCGATGTCGGCCGGCGTCGGCGCCACCTCGCCGCCGACCAGGAACGCCGGCAGCACCAGCAGCCGGTCGGCCCACGGCGCGCCGGCTGAACGTGAGGCGGCGCGGCCGGTCTTCGGCGACACGAAGGCGAGGTCGGCGCGCGCGCCGGTCAGCGCGCAGGCGTTGAGGTCGAGGCCGAAGCCGAGGTCGGCCAGCACCCCAAGCTCGAAGCGCACCAGCAGCGCTGCCGCCAGCAGCGGCTCGGTCAGCCGCCCCGCCACCCGCTCGGCCGCCGCATGCAGGCCGGGGTGCGGATCGCGCTCGGGCAGCAGCCGCAGCAGCGAGGCGAGATGCTGCAGGCCGAAGGTCGCGGCCGGCGTGGCGATCAGCGCCGCCGCCCGCAGCACCTGCCCCTCGACCGCGTAGGTGCCGAGATGCTCGTCGAGCCGTGCCCGCCAGGTGGCCAGAACCGTGTTGCCGGGCTGCAGCACGCCGGCGAGGCTGCGCGAGCGCCCGCCCCGCACCAGCCCGAGATGGCGGCCATGCGCCGCGGTCATCAGTTCGAGGATGATCGCGGCCTCGCCGTGCCGGCGGGTGCCGATGACCAGTCCCTCGTCGCTCCAATCCATCACTGCCCCAATTCGCCCCAAACGCGCCGAACGCGGCAATGTCTCGCTGAGGTTGCCGCAAAACCCTTCCGCCGCCGGGGAGTCTGCGCGATTCTCCAACGCCGGTCGCGCCGGGTCGTCCCGCGCCGAGGCGGCGTTCGCGCAATCGGCCAAACCTGCCAATGGACCAACAACGCCAATGGCCCAAGCACGCCAGTCGTCCAAGCCCGCCGGTCCTCCAAGCCCGCCGGTCCTCCAAGGCTGCCGGTCGTCCGGACGGCGGGTCCATGCCTTTGGCCGGCCGCCTCGACCGCCCCGGGGTTTCTACGTGCGGCGAAATTGACTTGCCGCAAGGCAGCATAGCTACCTTTTAATCATTCTAATTATCGCTCGCACCGCCCCCGCGATGCCAGCTCCCAAGATGCCGGCTCCCGCAACGGAGAGATGCCATGAAGAGCAATCCGCAGAGCAAATCGCAGAGCAGACCGCAGCGCAGCGCGCCGCGCGGCGCGACCCGGGCGATGACCCACCCCTTGCTGGCCACCACCATGCTGGCCTTCGCCGGCCTTCCCGCCCTCGCCGACGATGCGGCGCTGCAGAAGGAGGCGGCGGGCCATTTCAAGCCGATCCCGTCGATGGTTCCCGCCGTCAAGGATAATGCGGTGACCCGCGACAAGGTCGAGCTCGGCAAGATGCTGTTCTTCGATCCGCGCCTGTCGGCCTCGCAGCTCATCAGCTGCAACACCTGCCACAATCTGTCGATGGGCGGCGACGACAATCTGGAGACCTCGATCGGCCATGGCTGGGCCAAGGGCCCGCGCAATGCGCCAACCGTGCTCAACGCGGTGTTCAACATCGCCCAGTTCTGGGACGGCCGCGCCGGCGACCTGAAGACCCAGGCCAAGGGGCCGATCCAGGCCGGCGTCGAGATGAACAACACGCCCAAGGTGGTCGAGGAGACGCTGAAGAGCATTCCCGACTATGTCGCGCGGTTCAAGGCCGCCTTCCCCAACGAGGCCGAGCCGGTGACCTTCGACAATCTCGCCCGGGCCATCGAGGCGTTCGAGGCGACCCTCATCACCCCCGGCTCGCGCTTCGACCAGTTCCTGGAGGGCAAGCTCGACGCCCTCGACGCCACCGAGAAGACCGGCCTCAAGCTGTTCATGGACAAGGGGTGCGTCGCCTGCCACAGCGGCGTCAATGTCGGCGGCGAGGCCTATTATCCGTTCGGCGTGGTCGAGAAGCCGGGCGCCGACATCCTGCCGGCCAATGACCGCGGCCGCTTCGAGGTGACCAAGACCGCCGATGCCGACTACGTGTTCCGCGCCGGCCCCTTGCGCAACATCGCCCTCTCCGCCCCCTATTTCCACTCCGGCAAGGTGTGGGACCTCAAGCAGGCGGTGGCGATCATGGCCACCAGCCAGCTCGGCGCCAAGCTCAGCGACAAGGAGATCGAGGCGATCACCGCCTTCCTCGGCACGCTGACCGGCGAGCAGCCACGCGTCGAGCTGCCCATCCTGCCGGTGAGCACCGACAGGACGCCACTGCCGAAGTGAGGGGTCACGTCATCCCGGGCGGATTTTTCCGTTGCGTCATCCCGGGATCGTCGGCCCGGGCATTGTCATCCCGGGCGAGGCGCCACCCCGCCGTCGTTCCCGGCGAGCGCACCATAGGTGCGCGAGGGAAGGGAACCCATCTGACCCCAGGCGGGACGGCACCCCGCGGCGCAAGGTGGGTCCCCTTCCCGAGCATCGCTGTCGCGATGCTCGCCGGGGACGACCACGGTCCGGCTTTGCGCGCTTGCCCGGGACGACGCCCGCTCACTCGCGTGGGAACTCCAGCCCCATCTCGCGGTAGCGCTCGGGGTCGTCGCTCCAGTTCTCGCGCACCTTGACGAACAGGAACAGGTGCACCTTGGCCTCGACCGCCTCCTCGATCTCCTTGCGGGCGGCCATCGAGATCGCCTTGATGGTCTCCCCGCCCTTGCCGAGCACGATCTTCCGCTGGCTCTCGCGCTCGACGAAGATGGTCTGCTCGATGCGCGCCGAGCCGTCCGGCCGGGTCTGCCAGGAGGTGGTCTCCACCGTCGACTGGTAGGGCAGCTCCTCGTGCAGACGCAGCGTCAGCTTCTCGCGGGTGATCTCGGCGGCGAGGCTGCGCAGCGGCGCGTCCGACACCTGGTCCTCAGGGTAATGCCACGGCCCTTCCGGCACGCGCTGGGCCAGCCAGCTTCGCATCTCGTCGATGCCGCTGCCGGTGGCGGCGGACACCATGAAGGTGGCCTCGAACGTCATCCGCCGGTTGAGCTCGGCCGCAAGCTCCAGAAGCTTCGGCTTCTCGGTGACCGCGTCCACCTTGGTCAGCACCAGCACACGCGGCTGCGACACGGCGGCGAGCTTCTCCAGGATCGCCTCGATCTCCGGGTCGAGGCCGCGCCGGGCATCGACGAGCAGGCAGACGAGGTCGGCGTCCGCCGCCCCGCTCCAGGCGGTGGTGACCATGGCGCGGTCGAGCCGCCGCCGCGGCGCAAAGATGCCCGGCGTATCGATCAGCACGATCTGCGCCGCGCCCTCCATGGCGATGCCGCGCACCAAAGCGCGGGTGGTCTGCACCTTGTGGGTGACGATCGCCACCTTGGCGCCGACCAGCGCATTGACCAGGGTCGACTTGCCGGCGTTCGGCGCGCCGATCAGGGCGACGAAGCCGCAGCGCGGCGCGGTGGAGGCTGTTTCGGGCATCATTTCCTCAGGCATCGGTCGGCATCCGGGAGATGACGCCCTGCCGGACCAGGAATTCCTCGGCCGCCGACTGCTCGGCCAGCCGCTTGGAGCTGCCGCCGCCCTCGACCGCCGGCAGGCCCGGCAGCTCGACGGCGATGGTGAAGCGCGGCGAATGGTCCGGCCCCACCCGCTCGACCACGCGATAGGCCGGCGGCGGCAGGCCGCGGGCCTGCGCCCATTCCTGCAGCGCCGACTTGGGATCGCGCACCGGCACCACCGGCGACAGCATCCGCTTCGACCAGTGCCGCTCGATGAACGTCTCAGCCGCGGCATAGCCGCCGTCGAGGAACACCGCGCCGATCACCGACTCGCAGATATTGGCCAGGATCGCCGCCTTGCGCCGGCCGCCGGTCTGCACCTCGCCGGGGCCGAGCCGCATGTGCGGGCCGACCTGCCATTCCTGCGCCACCTCGGCGCAGGACTCCTTGCGCACGAGGTCGGCCAGCCGCTGCGACAGCTCGCCCTCGTCGGCATCGGGGAAGGCGCGGTAGAGCATGGCCGAGACGGCGAGTCCCAGCACATGGTCGCCGAGAAACTCCAGGCGCTGGTAGCTCTCGAGCCGGGCCCTGGCGCCGCTGGCGGCGCTGACATGGGTCAGCGCCAGCTCCAGCAGCGACCGGTCGGCAAACGCATATCCGATGGAGGCTTCGAACTGTTCGAGGGGATCGCGCTTCCGGCTCATCGCACCAGCTTGAATATTCGTTCCCAGCGCACCGTCCAGGGCCACTGCCAGATTTGCCACGCCGATTTGCCTTCCTCCAGCGAGAAGAAGATGATCTCGGCCCGGCCGATCAGGTTGTCGAAGGGCACCGGCCCCACCGCGCTTTCCACCCGTGAATCGGTGGAGTTGTCGCGATTGTCGCCCATCATGAAATAGTGGCCGGCCGGCACCACATAGACTTTGGTGTTGTCGTAGAAGCCGTTCTCGACCATGTCGAGCGTGGTGTAGGAGACGCCGTTCGGCAGGGTCTCGCGATAGCGCGGAATGGCCACCTTGCGGCCGTCCGGCTCCTCGGAGACGAAATCCTCGATGCGCTCGCGCGGCACCGCCTCGCCATTGATCTGCAGCACGCCGTCGATCATCTGGATGCGGTCGCCCGGCAGACCGATGATGCGCTTGATGAAATCGGTGTCTTCCTGGCGCGGGTTGCGGAACACCACGACATCGCCGCGCACGGGATCGCTGGCCAAGATGCGGCCGGAGAACAGGTTGGGCGACAGCGGCAACGAGAAGCGGCTGTAGCCGTAGGAGTATTTCGACACGAACAGATAGTCGCCGATCAGCAGAGTTTCCTTCATTGATCCTGAAGGAATGTTGAAGGGCTGAAACAGGATTGTTCGGATGAAGAGCGCGATCAGCAGCGCCTGAAACAGGACGCGTACGGTTTCGTTCTTTCCGCCGTTCTTCTTGGCTTCGGTCGACACGTTGATGATCCTGGATCTCGACGCAGGCCGCGTCCCGGCGCTCCTATAGCCGCAGGAGAGGCTGCGGCGCAATCAAGCCACGGTGTCCGGACGCGGAATAGCTGAGATGATCACAACGGCGCTGGCCAGCGGATAGTCGTCGGTCAGGGTCAGATCGATGCGGGCGGCGAAGCCGGCCGGGGTGATGGCAAGAAGCCGCGCCGCCGCCCCGCCGGTGAGTTCGATCGTCGGCCGGCCGCCCGGCAGATTGACCACCCCCAAATCGCGCCAGAACACGCCGGCCCGGAACCCGGTGCCGAGCGCCTTGGCGCAGGCCTCCTTGGCGGCGAAGCGCTTGGCGTAGGTGGCGGCCTTGGTCACCCGCCGCTCGGCCGCGGCGCGCTCGACCGGCGTGAACACGCGCTCGATGAAGCGCTCGCCATGGCGCTCCAGGGTCTTCTCGATGCGGCGGATGTCGATGAGGTCGGAGCCGAGGCCGATGATCATGCCGCTGCTCACGCCGCCCGCGCCGCCGCCCGGCCGCGGTCCATCGCCGCCCGCAGGGCGCGGATCACTGCGGGAAGCCCCTCAAACACCGCCTCGCCGATAATGAAATGGCCGGTGTTGAGCTCGACGATCTCGGGGATGGCGGCGATGGTCTCCGATGTGGCGTAGTCGAGGCCGTGGCCGGCATGGACCTCGATGCCGAGCGCGTGCGCCTGCCGGGCGCCGGCCTTCAGGCGGGCGAACTCGGCCTCGGCCGCCTCTGTGCGCCCTTCGGCCACCCAGTCGGCCCAATGCCCGGTGTGGAACTCGATGGCCGGCGCGCCGATCGCCGCCGCCGCCGCGATCTGCGCCGGATCGGGGGCGATGAACAGCGACACCCGGATGCCGGCGGCGACCAGCCGGCCGACATAGGGCGTCAGCGCCGCCTGCCCGGCCGCGGCGTCGAGCCCGCCCTCGGTCGTGCGCTCCTCGCGCCGCTCCGGCACCAGGCAGCAGGCGTGCGGCCGGGTGGCGAGCGCGATCTCCATCATCTCGCCGGTCGCCGCCATCTCGAAATTGAGCGGCGCGGCGATCTCGGCCTTAAGGCGGCGCACGTCGTCGTCGCGGATGTGGCGGCGGTCCTCGCGCAGATGAAAGGTGATGCCGTCGGCGCCGGCCGCCAGCACCGCGTGGGCCGCCCGCACCGGATCGGGATGGGCACCGCCGCGCGCATTCCGCAGCGTGGCGACGTGGTCGATATTGACGCCGAGGCGAAGCGGCGGAACGGACACGAAAGCCTCCAATGATGATGGCGGGGGATTGCCTGACCCTTCCTGTCATCCCGGGCAAGGGCCGCAGGCCCGGGATCGTGATCAGGAAGAGGTCACCCCTCCTGCAAACGGTCCCGGATCGCTGACGCTCGCCCGGGACGACGCCACGTGGATCACTTCAACCATTATAGCGTTCGACCGACGAGACCACCGACTTGGCCCGCAGATCGGCGATGATGGCGTTGAGGTGCTTGAGGTCGAACACCTCGATATCGATGGTCACCTCGGTGAAATCGGGCGAGCGGCGCGACATGCGGACATTGTCGATATTGCCGTCGCGCTCGCCGATCACCTGGGCGATCTGGGCGAGCGAGCCCGGCTCGTTGAGCGAGGTCAGCCGCAGCCGCGCCGGGAAGCGGTGGCGCTCCTGGCCGTCGACATCCCAGCGCACGTCGAGCCAGCGCTCGGGCTCGTCGTCGAACGCCTTCAGCGCCGGCGACTGGATCGGATAGATGGTGATCCCCTCCCCCGGCGTCAGGATGCCGACGATGCGGTCGCCCGGCACCGCCCCGCCATCGGGCGCGAACCGCACCGGCAGGTCGCCATTGATGCCGCGGATGGGGATGGCCGGGCCGGCCGGCGACACCGCGCCATGGCCCGGCACCTTGAACTTGACGCTGCGGGCGCGCGCCAGCGCAAACCAGCCGGCCTCGGTGATCGGCTCGGGCTGGCGCCGCTGCTGCTGCGGCACGCTGACGTCCTCGGTCCACTCTGGAAACACCGCCTTGATGACGTCGTTGGCGCGCAGCTCGCCGCGGCCGACCGCCGCCAGCGCATCCTCCAGCGAGGTGCGGGCGAGGCGGTGCAGCGAGGCGACCACGCGCGGCTCCTCGTACGGCTTGCCCGCGCGCTCGAACGCCCGCTCCACCAGCTTGCGCCCGAGCCCGGCATATTGCGCGCGGATGGCGGCGCGGGTGGCGCGGCGGATGGCGGCGCGCGCCTTGCCGGTGATCACCACCGATTCCCAGGCGGCGGGCGGCGTCGCCCCCTCCGAGGTGATGATCTCAACCTCCGAGCCGTTCTGCAGCTCCGAGACGAGCGGCGAGATCTTGCCGTCGATCTTACAGCCCACCGCGGTGTCGCCGATGTCGGTGTGCACGGCATAGGCGAAGTCGATCGGCGTCGCCCGCCTGGGCAGCGCGATCAGCCGGCCCTTGGGGGTGAAGCAGAACACCTGATCGTGGAACAGTTCGAGCTTGGTGTGCTCCAGGAACTCTTCCGGTGAATCGCCCTCGGCCAGGAGCTCGATGGTGCGGCGCAGCCAGCCATAGGCCTGCGAATCGCTGGTGAGAAGCTCGTAGGCGTTGGCGCCGTCCTTGTAGAGGGCGTGGGCGGCGATGCCGTATTCGGCGACGTCCTGCATGCCGCGGGTGCGGATCTGCAGCTCGACGCGCTGGCGGCCGGGCCCGACCACCGTGGTGTGCAGCGAGCGGTAGCCATTCTGCTTGGGCGTCGAGATGTAGTCCTTGAACCGGCCGGGCACCATCGGCCACGTGGTGTGGACGATGCCGAGCGTGCGGTAGCACTCGGCCAGCTCGCCGACGATGACGCGGAAGCCGATGAGGTCGGAAAGCTGCTCGAAGCCGACCGTCTTGCGCTCCATCTTGCGCCAGATCGAATAGGGCCGCTTCTCGCGCCCGGTGACCTCGGCGGTGATGCCGTTGTCGGCGAGCTTGGTGGTGAGCTGCGCCTCGATCTCGGCGATCGCCTTGATATGGCGCTCGCGCGAGGATTCGAGGCGGCCGACGATGGTGCGGTAGGCCTCGGGCGAAAGCTGGCGGAACGACAGCTCCTCCAGCTCCTCGCGGATCGCCTGCATGCCCATGCGTCCGGCCAGCGGCGCATAGATCTCGAGGGTCTCCTCGGAGATGCGGTTGCGCTTGGCCTCGGGCACGTAGTGCAGCGTGCGCATGTTGTGCAGCCGGTCGGCGAGCTTGACCAGCAGCACCCGCACGTCCTCGGCGATGGCCAGCAGGAGCTTGCGCAGATTCTCCGCCTGCGCCGCCTGCCTGGAGACCAGATCGAGCTTCTTGATCTTGGTCAGGCCCTCGACCAGGGCGCCGATCTCCTTGCCGAACAGCTCGTCGATCTCGCCGCGGGTGGTGGCGGTGTCCTCGATCGTGTCGTGCAGCAGCGCCGCGACGATGGTGGCGTCGTCGAGCCGCAGGTCGGTGAGAATCGCGGCAACTTCCAGCGGATGCGAGAAATAGGGATCGCCCGAGGCGCGCTTCTGCGAGCCGTGCGCGCGCATCGCATAGACATAGGCGCGGTTGAGCAGGGCCTCGTCAGTATCGGGATTGTATCGGCGAACGCGCTCGACGAGCTCGTATTGCCGCATCATGGACGCAGACCCCAACGCGGTACGGTTGCCGGACTTATCGCCGTAGCCCGGCCGCAGCGCAAGGCACAAGACGGGCGGATGCCGCTCCAAACGCAAAGCGGCCCCGCTCGGGGCCGCCAGACAGGCTTGCGAAGGATGGCCGGACGGGCGGCCTCACTCGCGCTCGTCGTCGTCATTGTTCTGCGGCGGCACCAGCCCTTCCAGCCCGCGCAGCAGGTCCTCTTCGGTCATGCGGTCCATCGCCACGTCGGAGTCGTCGGACTCCATGCCGGCGGAGCCGGCGATCAGCGGCACGGCCTCGGCCTCGGGCTCGTCGACCTCGGTGAACTTCTGCAGCGAGTGGATCAGCTCTTCCTTGAGGTCGCCCGGCATGATCTGCTGATCGGCGATCTCGCGCAGCGCCACCACCGGGTTCTTGTCGTTATCGCGGCTGACCAGGATCGGTGCGCCGGCCGAGACCATGCGGGCGCGGTGGCTGGCGAGCAGGACCAGCTCGAAACGGTTCTCGACCTTGTCGATGCAGTCCTCGACGGTGACGCGAGCCATCGGTCGTCACTCCACATTCTTCGGCGTTTGGATGATGCGTGTCGGGTACACGAAACAATCGCGGCATGCAAGAAGCGCATCCAACCCTGCGGCAAACCGCTTTGCAGAGGGCGGAACTCCTGCTACGCATAAATTCCGGTTTCATGCGCGAACAATAGTATCGCAATCATGAGGTTATTCGGACATCCATTTCATTCACACGATGTGAAGCCGGCTCTGCAAATGTCCGCCTAACCGTCCGCCGACGCTGGCTGCGCCAGCGAATATGATGTTGCAGGGCACAAATCTGGGCTAGGCCCGCAGTTTGCCCGAAAGGACGTAAGAGTATGACCGCTTCAACCGAAAAAATTGCTTTGTTCATCGATGGCGCCAATCTGTACGCCACGGCCAAGTCGCTCGGCTTCGATATCGATTATAAGCGGTTGCTGAAAGAATTTCAGGGTCGCGGCTATGTCCTTCGAGCGTTTTATTATACCGCTCTGATCGAAGACCAAGAGTATTCTTCCATCCGCCCTCTGCTCGATTGGCTGGACTATAACGGCTACACGGTGGTCACCAAGCCCACCAAGGAGTTCGTCGACCAGTCCGGCCGCCGCAAGGTCAAGGGCAACATGGATATCGAGCTCGCGGTCGATGCCATGGAGCTCGCCGAGCACATCGATCACATGGTTTTGTTCTCCGGCGACGGCGACTTCCGGTCGCTGGTGGAGGCCGTGCAGCGGCGGGGCGTGCGTGTGTCGGTTGTATCGACCGTCTCCACCCAGCCGCCGATGGTGGCCGACGAGCTGCGCCGTCAGGCCGACGAGTTCGTCGACCTCGCCACGCTCGCCAACAAGATCGGCCGCGACCCGGCCGAGCGCGCCGCCCGCCAGAGCGACCACACGCCGAACTTCCTGCGCCGCCCGGCGACGCCGGCGACCGCCGACGACGACATCTGACGATGCGCGCGACGCCGGAGCCGGACCGGGCATGCGCCTTGTGCCCCCGGCTGGCCAGCTTTCGCGCCGACAACCGCGCCGCCTGGCCGGACTGGCACAACGCGCCGGTGCCGTCCTTCGGGCGCGCCGATGCGCGCCTGCTGATCGTCGGCCTCGCGCCGGGCCTGAAGGGCGCCAACCGTACCGGCCGCCCGTTCACCGGCGACTATGCCGGCGACCTGCTCTATCAGACCCTGCTCGACTTCGGGCTGGCCGAGGGCAGCTATGCGGCGCGCGCCGATGACGGGCTGGCGCTGAAGGACGCGCGAATCACCAACGCCGTGCGCTGCGTGCCGCCGGAGAACAAGCCGACCGGCGGCGAGATCGCCGCCTGCCGTCCCTTCCTGGCCGCGCTATTGGACGATATGCCGCGGCTTCAGGCGATCATCGCGCTGGGGCGCATCGCCCACGACACCACGATTGCTGCGCTCGGCGCCCGCCCGGCCTGGCATCCGTTCGCCCACGGCTCAGCCCACGCGGTGGGACGGGTGACGGTGTTCGACAGCTATCACTGCTCCCGCTACAACACGAACACCGGCCGGCTGACGCCGCAGATGTTCCGAGCGGTGTTCGCCGCGGTGCGCGCCCATCTCGACCGCGCCGACGCCGCGGTGGCCTGAGCAGAACGTGTCCGGGACAACGCCACCCCAACGGCTCCCGGCGGCGAGGTGCTTTCATCGTCGGCGCGTCGGGCTTCCGCTGGCACACCGAGACGGTTTCCGGCCAGTTTCCGGTTTTCCGGCTTCGCCGCGCGCCCCGCGAAGCCCCCCACCCCCGACCCCTCCCCACCATTCACTGCGTTCATGGGGGGAGGGGAGAAGAGGCGCCCCTTTTCTCCCCTCCCCCCGCGAGCTTCGCGAGCGGTGGGGAGGGGTCGGGGGTGGGGGGCTTCGAGGGTACGGACCGGGTAGAGTCCTGACAGTTCAGACCGGGCAGATGGTCGACAGGTCACGTTGCATTGGAGGGAGGACCTTCGATGCCATTCTTGGAGACCTGTCGGATGGAGCAGCGGATCCGGATGCTGTCGGATTACGACACAGGGGCATGGAGCGTATCGGAGCTCTGCCGGCGCTACGAGGTGAGCCGGGATACGTTCTATGCGTGGCGGGCGCGGCGGGCGAGCGGGGCTGCGGACTGGTTCGTGGAGCGGTCGCACGCGCCGCTGCGGTGTCCGCACCGCACCCCGGCGGCGCTGGCGGCGGAGATCGTGCGGCTTCGGCGGCGGTTTCCGTATTTCGGGCCGCGCAAGCTTCTGGCGCGGTTGCAGCGGGACGTTCCCGAGGTGACGTGGCCGGCGGCCTCGACGATCGGCGACATCGTGAAGGCGGCCGGGCTGGTCGCGCCGGTGAAGCGGCGGCGGCGTCCGATCGACCAGGCTCGCTCGTTCGTCGCGGCGGTGGCGCCGAACGACGAGTGGAGCGCGGATTTCAAGGGCTGGTTCCGCACGCGGGACGGGCACCGGATCGATCCTTTGACGCTGACCGACGGGGTCACGCGGTTCCTGATCGAGGTGCGGGTGGCGCCACCGACCGCGGCGGGGGTTCGGCCGGTGTTCGCGCAGGCGTTCCGCGAGCACGGCCTGCCGAAGGCGATCCGCTGCGACAACGGGCCGCCGTTCGGCTCGACCGGTGCGGGCGGACTGACGCGGCTGTCGGTGTGGTGGCTCAAGCTCGGCATCGAGCCGCATTTCATTCGGCCGGCTTCGCCGCAGGAGAACGGCCGGCACGAGCGCATGCACCGGACGCTGAAGGAGCAGACGACGGATCCCGCGGCGGCGACGGCGGCCGAGCAGCAGGCGCGCTTCGATGCGTTCCGCCGGCACTACAACGAGGAGCGGCCGCACGAGGCAATCGCGCAGCATCCCCCGGCCAATCTCTACGTCGCATCCCCGCGGGCGATGCCGGAGACCGTCGAGGACCCCTGGTACGACGCCGATCATCAGGTGCGCCGGGTGCGGCCGGCCGGCGACATCAAATGGAAGGGCGAGCACGTCTTCATCGGCGAAGCCTTCGCGGGCGAGCTGCTCGGCCTCGAGGAGCTCGAGACGGGCGACCATGTCGTGCGCTTCCGCGCGCACGACATCGGCCTGATCGATCGCCGCGGTTTGTTCCGCCGCTTCGCTCCGCCCCGTCCGGGGCTCCGCGAACCGGCGGAACAAACCGCAAACCCCAACCCAGACCTGTCGACCATCCTCCCGGTCCAAACTGTCGACCATCTTCCCGGTTGAACAAGAGGAGGTGCACAGAACGTCCCGGCGCCCGTCGTCTGCATGCCGCCGCCCGCCGCGGCGCACACGCAAGCGTGAGCGTGATCTTTCCGTCGTCATCCACGTTGATAACGCGCTGCATGTCGCGGCACCCTCCCCCGGAGACTGCCATGATCAGACGCGAGATCGACAGACGCGACGCCCTGAAGGCCCTGGCGGCGATGACGGCGGCCGGCCTTGCCGGCCACGGCGGCCCTGCCTTCGCCCAGCCCGCGGCGTCGGGCGGGCCGTTCGTCCTGCCGCCGCTGGGCTATGACTACGCTGCGCTCGAACCCCATATCGACGCGCAGACCATGATGATCCACCACCAGCGCCACCACGGCGCCTATGTCGCCAACGCCAACGCGCTCGCCGCCAAATATCCCGATCTCGGCGCCCGGCCGATCGAGCAGACGCTGGCCAATCTCGCCGCGCTGCCGGACTCGATCCGCACCGGCGTGCGCAACAATCTCGGCGGCCATTGGAACCACAGCTTCTTCTGGGAATTGATGCGTCCCGGCGGCGCAAAGGAACCGACCGGATCGCTCAAGGCGGCGATCGCGAGCGACCTCGGCGGCCTGCCGCAGATGCGCGACCAGATCAACGAGGCCGGCCTGGGCCGCTTCGGTTCGGGCTGGGCGTGGCTGATCGTCGACAAGGACAAGAAGCTGCGGATCCTCTCCACCCCCAACCAGGACAGCCCGCTGATGGACGGTCAGTCCGGCATCGTGCTCGGCGTCGATGTGTGGGAACATGCCTACTATCTGAAGTATCAGAATCGCCGAAAGGACTACCTCGTCGCCTGGTGGAACACCGTGAACTGGGACACCGCCGAAGCGAACTACCGCCGGGCGGCGGCATGATCCGAGCGTCCGGCCCGGCAAAGCCGGACCGGACGTTCCACGGGACACCCCGGTCCCGAACCGAAGAAGGACGACATGCACGACACCTCCCGCGCTCCGAAACCCGCCGACTCCAGCAACACTGAAGACGCCGGCAAGACCGAAGAGGCCTTCAAGCCCGGCATCGATGCCGTGTGCGTCTATTGCGGCTCCTCGGACGGTAGCGCGCCGGTGTTCGTCGAGACCGCGCGCACCTTCGGCCGGCTGCTCGCCGAGCACGGCATCCGCCTGATCTATGGCGGCGGCAGCATGGGGCTGATGGGCACGGTGGCGCGCGCGGTCGCCGATGCCGACGGCCGGGTGACCGGCATCATTCCCCGCTTCCTGGTCGAGCGCGAATTCGCCTTCGAGGGCGCCGAGGAAATGATCGTCACCGACGACATGCACGAGCGCAAGCGGCTGATGTTCGAGCGCGCCGACGCCTTCGTCGCGCTGCCCGGCGGCATCGGCACGCTGGAGGAACTGGTCGAGCAGTTGACGTGGGCCCAGCTCGGCCGCCATCGCAAGCCGATCCTGATGGCCAATGTCGAGGGCTTCTGGGACCCGCTGCTGGCGCTGCTCGACCACATGCGCGCAAACGGCTTCATCCGCCCGCAATGGGAGGTGCGGCCGCTGGTGGCCGCGCACGTCCACGACATCATCCCGATGCTGCGCGCCGCCGCCCGCCCGCCGCTCGTCGCCGAGGAGCGCGAGATCGCCCGGCAGATGTGAGGCGACCGGCGCAATACGCTGCCGCTATTGCGCCCCACGAATGCGCGTCGTCCCGGGCGAGGCGTGAGCCGAGACCCGGGACCGTCCGCAGGAAATGTCGCCTTCCTGAAAACGATCCCGGCTCGCGCGGCTTCGCCGCTTGGCCGGGATGACAACAACACCTCACGCCGCAGCGCCCACCCGCACCAACTGATAGACGACGGAATCCATCAGCGCCTGGAACGACGCGTCGATGATGTTGGGCGATACGCCGACCGTGCTCCAGGTCTCGCCGTCGGCGGCGCGCGAGGTGATCAGCACGCGCGTCACCGCGTCCGACCCGCCGCGGAAGATGCGCACGCGATAATCGACCAGCTCGAGATCGCGGATCAGGCTCTGATACTTGCCGAGATCCTTGCGCAGCGCCACGTCGAGCGCATTGACCGGGCCGTTGCCCTCGGCTGCCGAGATCAGTTCCTCGTCGCCGATCCTCACCTTCACGATCGCTTCGGCCACCGTGACCAGCTTGCCGACCGCGTTCCAGCGCCGCTCGACATTCACCGAGAAGCGCTCGACCTTGAAGAACTCCGGCACCTCGCCGAGCACGCGCTTGGCGAGCAGGAAGAACGACGCATCGGCGCCCTCGTATGCATACCCTTCCGCCTCGCGCTCCTTGATCTCGTCGAGCATGCGCGAGATGCGCGGATCGTCGCGATTGACGGCGATGCCGAGCCGCTCAAGCTCCGCCAGCACGTTCGACTTGCCGGCCTGATCCGACACCAGCACCTTGCGGCGGTTGCCGACGCGCTCGGGCGCAACATGCTCGTAGGTCGCCGGGTTCTTGGCGATGGCCGAGGCGTGGATGCCGGTCTTGGTGGCGAACGCACTCTCGCCGACGAACGGCGCGTAGCGGTTCGGCGCGCGGTTGATCATCTCGTCGAACACGCGGCTGACATGGGTGAGGCTGGACAGCGCCTCGTCGCTCACGCCGGTATCGAAGCGGTTGGCGAACTCAGGCTTCAGCTTCAGCGCCGGGATGATGGTGGTGAGGTTGGCGTTGCCGCAGCGCTCGCCGAGCCCGTTCAGCGTGCCCTGCACCTGCCGCACGCCGGCCGCCACCGCCGCCAGCGCATTGGCGACCGCGCAGCCGCAATCGTCATGAGTGTGGATGCCGAGATGATCGCCCGGCACGACGCGCACCACTTCCGACACGATGCGGCTGACCTCTTCCGGCAGCGTGCCGCCATTGGTGTCGCACAGCACCACCCAGCGCGCGCCGGCCTCATACGCCGTCCTGGCACAGGCGAGCGCATAGTCCGGATTGGCCTTGTAGCCGTCGAAGAAATGCTCGCAATCGACCAGCGCCTCGCGGCCGCGCGCCCGCGCCGCCGCAACGGACTCGCGGATGCAGTCGAGGTTCTCCTCGCGCGAGATGCCGAGCGCGACATCGACGTGATAGTCCCAGCTTTTCGCGACGAAGCAGATGGCGTCGGCCTCGGCATCGAGCAGCGCATTGAGGCCGGGATCGTTGGAGGCCGAGCGCCCGCCGCGCTTGGTCATGCCGAAGGCGGTGAAGGTGGCGTTGAGGGTCTTCTTCTCGGAAAAGAACCTAGTGTCCTGCGGATTGGCGCCGGGATAGCCGCCCTCGATGTAATCGATGCCGAGCCCATCCAGCATCGCCGCCACCGCGGCCTTGTCCTCAAGGGAGAAATCGACGCCGTTGGTCTGCGCGCCGTCGCGCAGAGTGGTGTCGAACAGATAGACGCGCTCGCGGCTCATGGGGTTCGGTCCTTGGGTTCCCGTGCTCACAGGGTCTTCTTCATGGTGGTGTTGCCGAGCCATTCGTCGCCCAGCACCTTGGTGTTGCGTCGCTCCGGCGAATAGCCGCGATAGCGGAAGAACGGCTCGGCGGTGTCGCTCGCCTCGACCTCCAGCGCCTTGGCGCCGCGCGCGGCGGCAAGCTTCTCCAGCGCATCGATCAGCGCCGTCGCCACGCCCTGCCGCGCCATCTCGGGATGGACGTAGAGCATGTCGATCGCCCGGTTGCCTTCGAGCGCGGCGAAGCCGGCGATCTCGCCGCCGACGGTGGCGACCAGCGCAAGCTGATCGGCAAGCCGCGCGGCGAGATCGGCCTCGTCGAGCGCGGCGATCCAGGCGGCAAGCTGCGCGTCGGAATAATCCTCGGCCGCAAGCTCGGCGACCGACGCCTCGAACAGCGCCGTCAGCGCCGGCGCATCCGCCGGCAGATAGGGCCGGAGCGCGATGGTTGGCTTGGATTGGCCCATGAGGTCACCTCACGCCGTTTGCGCAAACGGCACCGAATGAGAGGAACTTCGGCACGCTGGCACCAGAGGCCCCCTCACCCGCCTCGGGCCGATGGCCCATTCGAGACCGGAAACGGCGACAGACTGCGACGACATTTGCCGTCGTCATGGCCGGGCTTGTCCCGGCCATCCACGTCTCTGATTTGGCATGAAGACGTGCATGCCCGCGACGCGCGCGGGCAGGACGCGCGGGCGGCACGACAAGCGAAAGAAGAGGTGCCGGCTGGCGGTTCATCGCGCCACCTTCCAAGTCGTGGTGAGCTCGCCGGTGGCCGGATCCTTGGCGTCCATCAGCGCGATGCCTTTCGCGACCAACTCGTCGCGGATGCGGTCGGACTCGGCGAAGTTCCTGGCCTTGCGCGCGGCGAGGCGCGCGGCGATCAGGCGTTCGATCTCCGTCTCGTCGATGCCGCCCAGCGCCTGCAGCACCGCGTGCTCGCGGCTCTTCTGCCACGCGGCGAACCGGGCGCGGTCGAAGCCGAGGAAGGCGAGGTTGCGCCCCAGCTCCTCCGCCTCCGCGCCCTGCTGCGGCACGCGGATGCGGTTCCGCAGCGCGTGCAGCTCGGCGATCATCTTCGGCGTGTTGAGATCGTCGGCGAGCGCGCCGATGACGGCCGGCGAAGGCTCGGCCGGCTGGTCCGGCGCGGCGAGGCGGAACCAGTCGTCGAGCGTATTCGTGCTTTCGTTCAGGCCCTCGGCGGTCCAATCGATCGGCTGGCGGTAGTGCGTCTTGAGCATGGCGAGGCGCAGCACGTCGCCCACCCAATTCTGCCCGCCGAACCTGTCGCTCGCCAGCAATTCCCGGATGGTGATGAAGTTGCCGAGCGACTTCGACATCTTCTCGCCTTCCACCATCAGGAAGCCGTTGTGCATCCAGAAGTTCGCCATCCGCTCGGTGCCGAAGGCGCAGCAGGTTTGCGCGATCTCGTTCTCGTGGTGCGGAAACACGAGGTCGATGCCGCCGCCATGGATGTCGAACACCTCGCCCAGCAGCGCGCCGGACATCGCCGAGCACTCGATGTGCCAACCCGGCCGGCCGAAGCCCCAGGGGCTCTCCCAGCCCGGCTCCTTCTCGGGGTCGGAGGGCTTCCACAGCACGAAATCCATGGGATCGCGCTTGTAGGGCGCGACATCGACGCGGGCACCGGCCACCATCTCGTCGAGCGAGCGGCGGGCGAGCTTCCCATAGGCCGGCATCGACGGCACGTCGAACAGCACGTGCCCCTGCTCGACATAGGCGTGGCCGCGCGCGATCAGCCTCTCGATGATCTTGATCATGTCGAGCGCGGAGGGCTCGGGCCGGCACACGAAGTCGGTGGCGCGCGGCTCATGGCTCGGGCGCAGGCAGCCCAGCGCGTCGACATCGGCGTGGAACTGGGCGAGCGTCTGGTCGGTCAGCGCCCGGATCTCGGCGGTGAGCGGGCGTTCGTGCGTCCAGCGCTCGAAGGCGCGCTTGTTGATCTTGTCGTCGACGTCGGTGATGTTGCGCACATAAGTGACGTGGTCGGCGCCATAGAGGTGGCGCAGCAGCCGGAACAGCACGTCGAACACGATCACCGGCCGGGCGTTGCCGATGTGGGCGAAGTCATAGACGGTCGGCCCGCAGACATACATGCGCACGCCGCGCGCCGGATCGAGCGGAGCGAACGGCCGTTTCTCGCGCGTCAGCGTGTCATAGAGCTTGAGTTCAGCCACGAGTATCCCCCTGCCGGACCGGCGGAGGCGCTCGCGATGGGTAAAGCGGGGCGTCCGCGGCCGGATATTCCTCAGCCGCCGATAATCTGTGCGACGATGGCACAGCGCGATGTGACGCGATTTCCCGTCATGGCCGGCACCGTGATCACCCCGGCAGGGCTTGTCAAGCGCCAGAATGGCGGCCGGCCACAAAGATGCCCCGGCTTTGCCGCGGCAGGCGAAAAACTCCGACTTGTTTTGGAACCTTTCACCAAGAATTCTGTTAGGCAAACATCTTGGCGAGTCATGAACCTCGTACGCCTTACAGACGACGCAAGAACAGCAAGCGACAGCGGAGGCCACATCCGTTGCGTCAGGAAGGCACCATGACAAGATCACCCCGTCCGCAATTCCCCGGTCCCAGTGAAACGATCGTCAGCGAATACGTCGAGAGCGACGGGACGCGCGTGGTGGTGATTCTGCCGAGCCTCGATACTTTGCTCGGCGCGCCCGGCTTCTCGCGCTCGGACGCCATCATGCTGCCGGGCGAGGCTGCCCCGGTCGATGGCTGGGCGCTGTTCGGCCGCCGCCGGCTCGGCCGGCTGATGCGCCTGCCCTTCGGGCTGCACTGATCCGGCGCGACGCGACCGCCTGAAGATAGACGCGACCGCCTGAAGATGACGAATGCGAAATCCGGCCGAGTGTGCCGGATTTTTGTTGTCCGCTCGCTGAAAATCCCATCGCCGGGCAAAGGGCTCGCGGACACCGGATGACGCTGCCCCCTCCCCGTGCCGGCGGCGCGTGGGCTGCGGCAGGCGCGCAACACCTTGGCGCAAAGTGGCCCCGGCGAAACCCGCTTCATTGACGGGCGCGGCGCGCTGCCGCTCTATCCAAGACATCCTGATTCTGGCGCCGCGAGGTTTTCGCGCCCTCCATCCTCCTTTCGTGCCGTGTTCCGTCGGGTCGGTTTGCGCCGGCCCGCGCGAGGTTTTGCGATGCGTTTCCCCCGCCCCCTGTTGTCCGCCGTCGTCGCCCTCGGCCTGTCGGCCACCACCGCCGCCGCCGTCGAGACCGAGACGTTCGTGATCTCCAATTTCGATGGCTACGGCGTCGACCAGTGCCTGGCCGAAGGCCGCCCGTGCGGACAGGCGGCCGCCGCCGCCTGGTGCCACAGCCGCGACTACCAGACCGTGGTCGATTTCGGCCGTCTCGACCGCACCAATTCCGCCGGCACGCGGCAGGCCTCGCAAGGGGCCCAGCTCGCCGCCAACTGCAGCGGCCGCGCCTGCGGCGAGCTGATCGCCATCATCTGCTCGCGCTGACGCCCCGCCTGTCGTCCCGGGCAAGCGGCGCCAGCCGCGCGACCCGGGACCGTGTGCCGGATAGAGGTCTTTCCGGAAGACGATCCCGGGTTGGAACGGCGAACTGTGCTTTGATGGGTGCACCGGCTCGGGGTGGCCACCCCGAGCCGGTGCGGGCGGCACGCCGTATCCCGGGTGAGCCTTCGAGGCCGTCGCGAGCAGAAGCGGCCGTCCGTCCCAAGCCAACCCGAACAGTTGCACGGGGCTTTTGACCCCGCTTCCAAGCCTGGGATGCTTGCCATGCTGCCACACCCGACGCCGCTTGCCACCCACCTTGTGGGCATCGATGTCTCCAAGGACTGGCTCGACATCGCCTTCGACGACACCAAGGTCGAGCGCGTCGATAACACCCCCGCGGCTCTCCAGCGCTTGGCCAGGCGCCTGGTGAAGGCCGGGCTCACCACCGCCGGCCTGGAGCCGACCGGCGGCTATGAACGCCTGGCGGTCGCGGTGCTGCGCGAGGCCGGCCTCACCGTGCTGCAGGTCGACAGCTGGCGCTGCCGCCAGTTCGCCAAGGCCTGCGGCCAGCGCGCCAAGAGCGATCCGCTCGACGCCCGCATCATCCGCGCCTTCATGCTGCATCACCCCTGCCGGCCGTTCCCGGAGCCCTCGCAAGCGCAGAGCGACCTGACCGCCTGGGTGCGCGAAATCACCCGCGCCGAGGCCGACATCCGCCGCCTCGAGAACCGCAAGGCCCACCCCACCCTGGCGGCCATCACCGCCCGGCTCGATGCCGAAATCGCCGCCCTGCGCGAGACCGTCGCCGCGGCCGAACAGGCCATCGAGGCGTTGATCGCCGCCGATCCGGCGATGGACGCCAAGGCCAAGATCATCACCTCGGTGCCGGGGATCGCCAACAAGACGGCCCGCGTCCTGCTCGCAGAAGCTCCCGAACTCGGCCGGTTCACCCCCCGCCAAGCCGGTGCCATCGGCGGCTGCGCACCCTATCGCAACGACAGCGGCAAAGCGCGGCGGCCGGCCCATATCGAGGCCGGACGCCGCGCGCTCAAGCGCGCCTGCTATCTCGCCGCCTTCGCCGCCATCCACTGGAACCCGTGGGCCAAACAGCTCTACGCCGACCTCAAAGCCCGCGGAAAACCCGCTAAGGTCGCCCTCATCGCCATCGCCAGAAAGCTCCTGACCATCCTCAACGCCATGATTCGAGACAACAAACCCTGGCGAGACCCCAAAACCGCATGACAGTTGCTCTCGGCTTCGCCTCGCCCGGGATGACAAGGCCCGAACATGCCGATCCCGGCTCGCTCACGCTCGGCAGAGACCGCGCGGGCAAGCCGCTCTCACTTCAGAAAATTCTCGCAGCGCTCCGGCGTGTCGCCGCCCCAGGGCATGATCGGCACCGTCGAGGTCGAGTTCTTCGGTGAGCCCTCGATCAGCTTGTCCGAATAGACGAGGTAGACCAGCACGTTGCGCTTGGTGTCGCAGCCGCGCACGATCTGCATCCTCTTGAAGAACAGCGAGCGCGACTGGCGGAACACCACGTCGCCCTGCGAAAACTTGGACGTGAAG
Source organism: Blastochloris tepida (assembly GCF_003966715.1). Classification (NCBI taxonomy): domain Bacteria; kingdom Pseudomonadati; phylum Pseudomonadota; class Alphaproteobacteria; order Hyphomicrobiales; family Blastochloridaceae; genus Blastochloris; species Blastochloris tepida. The sequence goes on along the minus strand of NZ_AP018907.1, from coordinate 1,190,012 downwards.
CGGATCGGCGCAACCTGCCGGCAGGCCAGCGACACGTCCGACACCTCCTCGGCGAGGCCGAACATGCCCGACACCCCGCCGCGCTCCGGCACGGTGAAGTGGCACGCCACGCCCTCCACGTCGGGATCGTCGATCGCATAGGTGGCGAGCTTGTCGTCCGGCGTCAGCATCTTCCACACGGTCGATTTGCGGAAGATCAGATCGGGCTCGGCCGCCGCCGCCGGGCCCGCCAGCACCAGGGCGGCCACCGCCGCCATCGCCGCACACGAAATCCTGTTGATCATCATCCTGCCCTCCGCCCTCCATATAGGGGCCGTCCGCCGCCAGTTCGAGACGTCACAAGTTCGAGACGTTCCGGCCGCGGCGGACCGCATCGGCCGCGGTTTCATCTTCGCTCGGTTGCCGGCCGCGCGGAGAGAGCGTAGTGCAATCGGCGCCGCGTTTCGCACGCCCGCAGGAGGACTCGACGATGGAAAGACGGACATTTCTCAGAGGTGCGGCTGTTGCCGCTGCCGCAGGCGCCGTGGCCAGCCCCGCGGTGGCCCAGAGCATGCCCGAAGTGAAATGGCGTCTGACGTCGAGCTTCCCCAAGACCCTCGACACCATCTTCGGCACCGCCCAGACGCTCGCCAAATACGTGTCCGATGCCACCGACGGCCGGTTCCAGATCCAGTGCTTCGCGGCCGGCGAGCTGGTGCCGGCGCTGCAGGCGCTGGACGCGGTCACCACCGGCGCGGTCGAGTGCGCCCACACGCCGACCTATTTCTACACCGGCAAGGATCCGGTCCTGGTGTTCGGCACCGGCTCGCCGTTCGGCCTCAATGCCCGCATGGCCAATGCGTGGTGGCATTTTGCCGATGGCGCCGAGCTCATCAACGCCTCGCTCGCCAAGTTCAACGCCATCGGCTTCCTGGCCGGCAATTCGGGCTGCCAGATGGGCGGCTTCTTCCGCAAGGAGCTTAAGGACGTCGCCGACCTCCAGGGCCTCAAATTCCGCATCGCCGGCATGGGCGGCCAGGTGCTGGCGCGGCTCGGCGTGGTGCCGCAGGTGATCGCGCCGGGCGACGTCTATTCGGCGCTGGAGCGCGGCACCATCGACGCCGCCGAGTTCGTCGGCCCCTATGACGACGAGAAGACCGGCCTCTACCGCGTCGCGAAGTACTACTACTATCCGGGCTGGTGGGAAGGCGGGGCGATGATCCACTTCATCGCCAATCTGGAAAAGTACAACGAGCTGCCGCCGGCCTATCAGGCGATCCTGAAGCAGGCGTGCGACGCCGCCAATGTCTGGATGCTCGCCAAGTACGACACGGTGAACGCCCCGGCGCTGCGCAAGCTGCTCGCCGCCGGCACCGAGCTGCGGCCCTTCCCGCAGGCGATCATGGAGGCAGCGCTGAAGGCCTCCAACGAGCTGCTGGCCGAGATGGCCGCCAAGAACCCCGACTTCAAGAAGTGCCTCGACTCGGTCAACGCCTATCGCGCCGACCAGCTGGCGTGGTGGCAGGTCGGCGAACTGTCGTTCGACTCCTTCATGGCGCGCACGCGCGGGCGGTCGTAAGCGGCCGCGAACAGAACACGGCCGGGACCGCTCACGAGCGGCCCCGGCCGGGCCCGGAACCGGTCCGGCGGATGTTTCGGCCGCAGATTACCGCCACGCCGGACGGACGGCGGCTCGCCGCGCGGCTCTCGGCCCAGACCGCCGCGCCCCTCCCCTTGCGGAAACGCACGGACACCAAGGTTCTTTCCATTGCCGGCGCGGTGAGCTATCCCGTTGCGACCGGTTCGTCCGAGAGAGTCTTTTTTCATCGGAAGATAGTTGCGCATGCAACCTCGCTCCCTGATGCCGGGCGCCCGAGACGACGGGGCGCCGGCCGATACGCTGCCAACCCCGCCAAGCGACCCGCTGCTGCGGCTGGAGACCTTCCTGCCCTACCGCCTCAACGTCCTGTCGGCGCTGGTGCTGCGGGCGCTCGGGCGGATCTTCGACGAGCGGTTCGGCATCGCCATTCCCGAATGGCGCGTCATCGCCACCATCGGCCAGTTCGGCACGCTCACCGCCAAGCAGGTCGGCACCCACAGCCACATGCACAAGACCAAGGTGTCGCGCGCCGTCGCCACCCTGGAACGGCGCGGGCTGCTGGTGCGCCGGTCCAACAAGGCGGACCTGCGCGAGGCCTTCCTGTCGCTGACCGAGGACGGCCAGGCGATCTACCAAGCCATTGTGCCCTCGGCGGTCGAGTTCGCCGACCGCATGCTGGCCGACCTCGACCCGGCCGAGCGCGCGGCGCTGGAGAGCATATTCGAGAAGTTGACCGCCCGCGCCTCGGTGTGGGCTGCCGAAGGCCCGGCGGGCGCCGACGACGAGCTGGACTGAGACGGTTCTCGAGCCCAAGGAACCGGAAAACCGGCGGCATGGTCCCCTGTCCATAAATCGGACACCAAGCCCCGCTTGAGTGACTCTTCGACAGTTCCAGCCTGACTCCGGATCCGCGGCCGATTCGACCGCGGGACCGGACGATGAATGCTGGAAATCGTATAGATTCGCCGGCAGGCCCGCCCCAATTCCGAGAGCACGATGCTCGCCGTCGTCATTCCCCTCGCCGCGCTTGCGGCCCTTCTCGGCGGTTCGGCCGTCGTCCAAGCCCAGACCGTGTATCCGCAGCCGCGGGTGCAGGCGTGCATCCGGCTGGAGGCCGAGCTGGCGCGGATCGACCGGCCGTCGGCGGCCGACGCCGCCGAGCAGCGCCGCTACGAGGACGCGATCGGCAAGCAGCAGAACGAGCTCGACCGCACCATCGCCCAGGCCCAGCGCATCGGCTGCGCGCGGGCGCCCAACTTCTTCCTGTTCGGCGCCCCCGAGCGCCCGCCCCAGTGCGAGCGGCTGGAGCGCCAGATCGACCGCCTGCAGCAGAGCCTCGAGCGCATGATGGCCGAGCTCTCCCGCGTGCAGGGGGCGCAGGGGCCCGACCGCGAGTTCCGGCGCCGGCAGGTGCTGGCGGCCCTCAGCCAGAACAATTGCGGCCCGCAATACCGTGCGGCGCTGCCGCCCGCGCGCGTGGCGCGGCCGGGCAACTTCCTCGAACAGCTGTTCGGCCGCCCCGACGTCATGCAGGACGACAACCCCTACGCTCCGCCGGGCGAGGATGACGGCTATACCGAGGTGCCCTCGGTCGGCACTTACCGCACGCTGTGCGTGCGCGCCTGCGACGGCTTCTATTTCCCGATCAGCTTCTCGGCCACGCCCGCCAAGTTCGGCGAGGACGAGCAGATCTGCCGCGCCCAGTGCCCCGCCGCCGAGGTGGCGCTCTACGTCCACCGCAACCCCGGCGAGGACGTCTCGCACGCCGTCACCACCTCCGGGCAGGCCTATACCCGGCTGCCCAACGCCTTCAGATACCGCCAGACCTTCGACCCGAGCTGCGCCTGCAAGCCGGCCGGGCAAAGCTGGGCCGAGGCCATCGGCCATCTCGACGACACGGTGCAGCGCGGCGACATCGTGGTGACCGAGGAGCGCTCGCGCGCCATGCAGCAGGAGGCGCTGGCGGCGGCCAAGGACAAGGCGGCTGCGCAGCCGGCCCAGCCCCGCACCGACCGCAAGAGCAAGAAGGCGGGCCGCAAGGACGAGCGGTCACAGCCCGAGCCCGTGGTCGCCCTGCCGCCGCCGCCCGAGCCGGCGCCGCCCGCTCCCGAGCTGCGGCCAGCCGAGACCAGCCCCGACGGACGCCGGGTGCGCGCGGTCGGCCCGACGTTCCTGCCGGGCCGGTGAGCGGTCACCGCGCCGCGTCCGGCCCCGGATCGCGGAAGCGGTTGGTGATGGGATAGCGCCGGTCGCGGCCGAAATTCTTCTCGGTCACCTTGACGCCCGGCGCCGCCTGCCGGCGCTTGTATTCGGCCAGCGTCAGCATGCGCTCGACCCGGCGCACCGTCTCGACATCGTGGCCGACAGCGGCGATGTCGGCGATCGGCATCTCCTTCTCGACCAGCCGTTCCAGAATGTCGTCCAGCACCTCGTAGGGCGGCAGGGTGTCCTGGTCGGTCTGGTTGTCCTTCAGTTCGGCGGTCGGCGGCCGGTCGATGATCGCCTCGGGGATCACCTCGCCGTCCGGGCCGAGCGCGCCCGCCGGCTTCCAGCGGTTGCGCAGGCGCGACAGCCGCCACACCTCGGTCTTGTAGAGGTCCTTGATCGGGTTGTAGCCGCCGTTCATGTCGCCATAGAGCGTGGCGTAGCCGGTCGACATCTCGCTCTTGTTGCCGGTGGTCACCACCATCGATCCGAACTTGTTGGAGACCGACATCAGGATGGTGCCGCGGGCGCGCGACTGGAGGTTCTCCTCCGTCACGTCGCGCGGCCTGCCGGCGAACAGCGGTGCCAGCGCCGCCTCCAGCCCCTCGACCGCCGGGGCGATCGGCACGATGTCGTAGCGCACGCCCAGCCGGGTGGCGATGTCGGCGGCGTCCGACAGCGACTGGTTGGACGTGTAGCGATAGGGCAGCATCACGCAATGGACGCGCGCAGGCCCCAGCGCATCCACCGCCATCGCCGCGCACAGCGCCGAGTCGATGCCGCCCGAGAGCCCCAGCACCACGCCGGGAAACCGGTTCTTGTCGACATAATCCTTCAGCCCCAGCACGCAGGCGGCGTAGTTGGCCTCGTCCTCGGCCGGCACACCGGCATCGGGCCCCTGCCAGCAGCGCCAGCCGGCGGCGGTCCTGGTCCAGCGGGTGAGCGCGATGGTCTCGGCAAACGCCGCAAGCTGCGCGGCCGGGGCGCGGTCGCCATTGAGCAGGAAGGACGCGCCGTCGAACACCAGCTCGTCCTGGCCGCCGATCTGGTTGAGATAGGCGAGCGGCAGGCCGGTCTCGGAGACGCGCGCCGCCGCCACCGCCCGGCGCTGCTCGCCGATGGTGCGGCGATAGGGCGAGCCGTTCGGCACCAGCAGGATCTCGGCGCCGGCCGCGGCGAGGTGCGCCACCGGCGCGGGCCCCCAGATGTCCTCGCAGATCGGCAGGCCGAGGCGCACGCCACGCAGCGCGACCGGCGCCGGCAACGGCCCCGGCATGAACACTCGCTTCTCGTCGAACACGCCATAGTTCGGCAGATCGACCTTGAACCGCAGCGCGACGATGGCGCCGCCATCGAGCACAGCCACCGCATTGTGGAGCTCGCCCGCCTCCACCCAGGGGGTGCCGACGATCAGCGCCGGCCCGCCATCCGCCGTTTCCTTGGCCAGCGCCTCGATGGCGGCGCGGCATGCGGCGAGGAAAGCTGGCTTGAGCACCAGATCCTCGGGCGGATAGCCGGCCAGGAACAGTTCGGGAAACAGCACGAGGTCGGCGCCACCGGCCGCCGCCTCGGCGCGGGCGCGCCGCACCTTCTCGGCATTGCCGGCGATGTCGCCGACCGTGGGATTGAGCTGGGCAAGGGCGATGGTGAGGCTCTGGAGCATGGCTTTCGTGTACGCCGCGCGCCCGCTCGCCTCAATAGATCCCGACATGCACGGCGATGGCGGCAACCCACACCAGCAGCGCCACCGTCAGCGCGAACGACACCGCGGTCGAGCCCATATCCTTGATCATGCCGATGTGCGGATGGCGCTCGGGCGTGACGTGGTCGGCGAGCTTCTCGATCGCGGTGTTCAGCATCTCGACCGCCAGCACCAGCAGCAGCGCCGCGATCATCGCCACGAACCAGCCGATCGACGGCGACAGCAGCCAGCCCACCGGCAGGGCGAGGGCGAGCAGCACCATCTCCTCGCGCACCGCCGATTCGGTGCCGAGCGCCGCGGAAAGCCCGCGGATGGAATTCAGCGTCGCGCGGTAGAGGCGGTGCACGGCCATCCCCGAAATGTCCGTCGATGCCTTGATACGGTTTCCGGTTGATCCTTTCAGGATACCGGAAACGATCTCGCCGAAAAATCCTTGAACCGATGAGGATTTTTCGGCGAACGGCATAGGGGTCCGGCCTGCAGGCCGGACCCCTATGCCATAGCATCGCGGCGGGGTTGCGCCAATTTCCCCGAACGGTCCCGGGTCGCGGGCCTGCGGCCCTTGCCCGGGACGACCGTCTGGGCTTCGTCATCCCGGACGGCGCGAAGCGCCGAGCCGGGATCGTGCTCAGAAAAGGCACCCCTTCCGGAGAACGGTCCCGGGTCGCGCGGCTAAAGCCGCTTGCCCGGGACGACGCGTGAGGGTCACTCCGCCGCCTCGACCTGCGGCCGGGTCTTGCCGGCGCGGGCCTTCTTGAGCAGGTCGGCGATCAGGAACGCCAGCTCGATCGCCTGCTCGGCATTGAGGCGCGGGTCGCAATAGGTGTGGTAGCGGTCCGACAGATCGTTCTCGCTGATGGCGCGCGCGCCGCCTGTGCATTCGGTGACGTTGCGCCCGGTCATCTCCAGGTGCACGCCGCCGGGGTGCGTGCCCTCGGCCTCGTGCACCGCGAAGAAGCCCCGCACCTCCTGCAGGATCAGGTCGAACGGCCGCGTCTTGAAGCCGGTCGCCGCCTTCACCGTGTTGCCGTGCATGGGGTCGCACGTCCAGATGACGCTGCGGCCCTCCTGCTTCACCCGCCGCACCAGCGCCGGGTACTGCTCGGCGATCTTGTCGGTGCCGTAGCGGGCGATGAGCTGGATGCGGCCGGGCTCGTTGGCCGGGTTCAGGATGTCGAGCAGCGTCATCAGCCCGTCGGCGGAGAGCGTCGGGCCGCATTTGAGGCCGATCGGGTTCTTGATGCCGCGGCAGTATTCGACGTGCGCGCCCTCCGGCTGGCGGGTGCGGTCGCCGATCCACAGCATGTGGCCGGAGGTGGCGTACCAGTCGCCGGTGGTGGAATCGACCCGGGTCAGCGCCTCCTCATAGCCGAGCAGCAGCGCCTCGTGGCTGGTGTAGACGTCGGTGGTGCGCATCTCCGGATGCGTCTCGGGGTCGATGCCGCAGGCGCGCATGAAATCGAGCGCCTCGGTGATGCGGTCGGCGAGTTGCTGGTAGCGGGCGGACTGCGGACTGTCCTTGACGAAGCCCAGCATCCAGCGGTGCGCGTTCTCCAGATTGGCGTAACCGCCGGTGGCGAAGGCGCGCAGCAGGTTCAGCGTCGCCGCCGACTGGCGGTAGGCCGAGATCTGGCGGCGCGGATCGGGCACCCGCGCCTCGGGCGTGAAGGCGATGTCGTTGACGATGTCGCCGCGATAGGACGGCAGCTCAACGCCGTTCAGCGTCTCGGTCGGCGCCGAGCGCGGCTTGGCGAACTGGCCGGCGATGCGGCCGACCTTCACCACCGGCACGGCGCCGGCGAAGGTCATCACGACCGCCATCTGCAGGAAAACCCGGAAGAAGTCGCGGATGTTGTCGGCCGTGTGCTCGGCGAAGCTCTCGGCGCAATCGCCGCCCTGCAGCAAAAACGCCTCGCCCGCCGCGACCTTCGCCAGCGACTTCTTCAGCTTGCGGGCCTCGCCGGCAAAAACCAGAGGCGGAAAGGAGGAAAGCTGCTTCTCGGTCGCGGCCAGGGCCGCCTGATCCGGATAGTCCGGCACCTGTACGATCGGCTTCGTCCGCCAGCTCGACGGGGTCCAACGCTCAGCCATGTGTCCAATCCTGACGCCGCCGCGGCGGGAGCGCCCCGGCGGCCTGCGTGCTTATACACCAGGGGTGTGCCCTGCAAAATCATACGGGATGCTTAGAGCATTCTCCGCAAAAGTGGATGCCGGTTTTGCGAAAGAGAATGCGACAACTCAAGAGCTTAGGGCATCCGATCCGATGCAGTCGGATCGGATGCCCTGGAGCGGTCTCCGCCGCGGCGCCGTCCAGGCAGAACACATTAAGTGTGGCCGGCAAGGAACTTGGCGCCTTTTCCGCAGATGTGGTGTCCGGCCCGGCCCACCGGAAGGCGTCATACCAACAGCCGCGAACGCGGCACGTTGGTTCCGGTCGCGGATTTTCGCGAAATCTCTGCTTTCCCGAACGAAGATCCGCGAGAGTCAACGGCCCCACGCGTCAGCGTTTGGGGCCGTTGGTGTCACGTCAATGTCTTGCGACGCGTTCATGCAGTTCCACGGGATCTGCAGGAACGACAGCAGTCGCCGATGACTCAAATCCTGAAGAGGTGCGCCGATCCCTTTGACAGGACTCGGCTTTGGCAGGGACGCCTATCGACGCTGGTGCCGGCGGCGCGAAGCATTGCCGGCTTACCTTCCGCTGCGACACCAAAGGACTCCTTTTTGCGCGCGTGTCACCCTCGCTAGGTTGCGATCGATTGTATTACCTAAGAGTTGCAACCGATTGACACCAGAAATTGAGCTGGCTAGAAATTCAACCGTCATTAGCTGGGAGCCGTCAATCATGGCTAGAAGTTCCTTGGTACTCTGCTTGCTCCTCAACTTGGCGCTGGTTTCGCCAGCGGGCGCGTGGGGCTTTCATCCGGGCAATCCGGACCGTCATCATGATCGCTCGCATGACCGTTCTCACGGTCATCCTCGCGGCGCGCCCGGTCCCGACATCGACATCGGCCTCATCGGTCTGGCCATGGCTGGGGTTGCGACGGTCGTCGCGCTTCGCCGCAAGGGCAAGAACTGATCGCGAACGTCGCTGACCGTGAACGTCCGTGCCCCCGGGAACCGTCTTGCCCGAAGCTGCAACCGAGCTTGCGCAGGCCGCGTGATTTCGCCTGCGCCTGCAACCGAGCCTGAGCAGACCACGAGCCTGAGCAGACGGCATGACTCCGCCTCTCGCGGACCTCCATGGCCTGCAACACCTTTGAAAACAAAGACGTGGATGACCGGGACAAGACCCGGTCAATACAGTCGCGATCAAAAAAATACAGCCGCGATTCAAACCAAGACAGCCGCGGTTCAAATCAATACAGCCGCGGCTCAAATCAATACAGTGGCAGTTCAATTTCAGCGGCCGCCGCCACCGCGGCCGAAATGACCCAGTCTTGCCGTGATCGAGTGGAGCGGACGTCCCAGCAACAGCACCCTGCGCGGCAGCTTGTGTCGCGACAGGCATCTTCTGTTGCTTTTCCTGTGCTGCGTTGCTGTCGCGGTGGCCTGGCCGCGCGGTCAGAAGGTCGCCGACTCGATCGAGGTCGCCAATTTCCTGGTCGATGCGGCGGCAGTCGGCGCCGGTGAACTGGTCGCCCTCACCGCCCTGTTTGTCGTGATCCAGCGGTTTCGCGACGACGTCCTGCTGACGGCTCGCGACGACTGGCTGCTGGCCGCCGCGAGCTTTCCGATCGCGCTCGCCTCGCTTCACGTCGCCAGTCTCGCGATGGCGGCGGTCGGGCTGTCTTTCTCGTTCCGCAAGGATGCGCGGCTGGCGGCGGCAGGCCAGCTCCTCCTGGCCCTGGCGTCCTACGAGACGTTCGGCCCACTCCTGTTCCGCCTCATCCTGCCGCTCGCGCTGGCCTTCGAAGCCAGCCTCGTCGGCCACCTGCTGTCGCTGTTCGGCGACTTCGCCCGCGATGGCGACATGATCGTCGCATCGAACGGTCACGCCATCTTCATCGAGGTGCCATGCTCCTCGTTCCACAACCTCACCTTCTCGATGCTGCTGTGCCTGTCGCTGCTGACGATCGAGAAGCTGACCATTTCCCGTTCGGATGTTCCGTTGTTCCTGGCCATGGCAGGCATCACCATTGTCTTCAACCTGACCCGGATCGGCCTGATGGCCCAATCCGGGGCGTATTACGAGTTCTGGCACGACGGGCTCGGCGTCAAACTCTATTCGATCGGGCTGATGGGCGCGCTCGTCGCAACATATCTGCTGGTCCGCCCGTCTCCGGTCCCCGGGACATGACTGCGCGGATATTTGCCGCCGCTGCCATTGCGCTTGCCGCCATCGCCGGACTGTCGAGCAAGCTCGCCGACGACCTCCGCCGCCCCAAATTGACGGCCGCGCTCGACCTGCCGCCGGGGACGAGGCTCGGCCCGGAGCCGGCAGCACTCATCGTGACGTCGATCGTCGCGTCGCCCGCGGCCGGTGTCGAGATGCAGGCTCCCGGCTGCGGCAAGTCGATTTTCGGCTTTCCGTTCTCGCTGCTTGTCGTCACCGGTCCGGGCATCATCGAGGCTCAATACCGGAACCAGGGATACGCCATCGTCGACGCGCTCTATGGCGAGATCATTCCGGACAATTCATACCATTCCCGGCTTGTCTACTATGCGAGAACGGCTGCGGAGAGGATATACCTTTCCGCCACGCGCAGGATGATGCCGTTCTTCATCCGGTTTGCCGTGCCCCAATCGTGCAGGCTCAGTTCATCCACGCTGGAGACCGCCTCGCGCGAGCTGGTGGATGCAATTCTCCGCGAGCGAGACTGACGCGCATTCCAGGTGCGCAGGAAATAGCCTCATCCCGGCTGCCACTTGCTGCGCAGCGTCACCAGTTCCTCGGCGGCGGAGGGGTGCAGCGCCATGGTGGCGTCGAAGTCGGTCTTCTTCGCCCCCATCTTCACCGCGATGGCGAGGCACTGCACCATTTCGGCCGCCGCCTCGCCGATGATGTGGATGCCGAGCACCCGGTCGGTGGCGCCATCCACCACCAGCTTCATGAACACCTTGCTTTCGCGGCCGGAGAGCGTCGCCTTCATCGGCCGGAAGCTGGTCTTGTAGATGTCGATCGGCGCGCCGCCCGCCCGCGCCTCGGCCTCGGTGGCGCCGACGGTGCCGATCTCCGGCTCGGTGAACACCGCCGTCGGGATGGCGCCGTAGTCGACCGCCTCCCGCCGGCCGCCGAACAGCGCGTCGGCCACCGCGTGGCCCTCGCGGATGGCGACGGGGGTGAGCGCGACGCGCCCGGTGACGTCGCCGACCGCGAAGATGTGCGGCACGCTGGTGCGCGAGAACGCATCCACCGCCACCGCGCCGCGCGGGTCGAGCGCCACGCCGGTGTTCTCCAGGCCGAGCCCGCTGGTGTTGGGCATGCGCCCGGTCGCCGCCATCAGCAGGTCGGCCTCGATGTCGTCGCCGCTGGCGAGCTCGACCCGCACGCCGGCATCCGCGCGCGCCGCCGCCCGGATGGTCTCGCCGAGGCGGAAGCGAATGCCGCGCGTCTTCATCTCCTTTTGGATCGCCAGCCGGACATCCTCGTCGAAGCCGCGCAGCACCCGCTCGCCGCGGTGGACCACGGTCACCTCGGCGCCGAGCCCCTTGAAGATGCCGGCGAATTCCAGCGCGATATAGCCGCCGCCCTGCACCACCACCCGCCGCGGCAGGCGGTCGAGATCGAACGCCTCGTTGGAGGTGGCGGCCAGCGCGCAGCCGGGAAACACCGGCCGGATCGGATGCGCGCCGGTGGCGATCAGGATGTGGCGGGCGCGGATGCGCCGGCCCGAGCCCTTGAGCAGGACGGTGTGGTCGTCCGCGAACACCGCGCGCTCGGCAATCACCGTGACGCCGGCCCGCTCCAGATTGGCGCGGTAGATCTTCTCCAGCCGGGCGATCTCGCGGTCCTTGGCGGCGATCAGCGCCGCCCAGTCGTGCGCCGGCTCGCCGAGGCTCCAGCCGAAGGCGGCGGCGTCCTCGAACTCGTGGGCGAAGCGCGCGGCATAGACCAGCAGCTTCTTCGGCACGCAGCCGCGGATGACGCAGGTGCCGCCGACCCGGAACTCCTCGGCCACCATCACCTTGGCGCCGTAGCCGGCGGCAATGCGCGCCGCCCGGACCCCACCGGAGCCCGCCCCGATGACGAAGAGATCGGCGTCGAATTCGGACATGCTCACCTCAACGGGCACGGCGCCCAAAAGGGCGCCGCGCCGATCACGCCGCAGCGCGCCTTAGAGCTTGAGATCCTTGCCCGAGGCCTTGAGCCGCGCGGCCGCGGCCTTCACCGCCTCCGGCGCGGTGCGGCGCGTCCATTCCTGCAGCGCCTCCGGCATCCTTGTGCCGAGCTGCGGCTGCTTCTTGATGATCGATTGGCCGGTCGGCGTCGAATAGAAGGTCTTCAGCGCGATCAGCTCGTCCTTGGTGTAGATGTCGAGCAGCACATCGACCACCGCCGCCTCGATCTCGGCCGCGCGCTTGAGCAGGAACTCCTCGAACAGCGCGTCGGAGAACGCGTTCATCGTCTCCTGGCTGGCGCCGGGGTTCCGCTGGCGCACATTGCGCACGATCTGCTCGGAGATCGCCGGCAGCGCACGCGACAGGCTGGCCGCCAACTCGGCGACGCGGGCATAGTCGCGGGCGATCGCCACCGTCTGCGGATCGCGCGGCGGCGCCGGCTGCACCGGCTTGGCGGGCTGCGCCGGCTGCTGGGCCAGAGCCGGCGCCGGGACGAGACACCCCGCGGCAAGACACCCAACGGCAAGGCACGCCACGGCCGCCGCGAACACGCGTGTGCGAACAGTCATCATCTTTCCCTCGACTTCGCTGCGCTGCGGACCACTCAGAGCTCGTGCCCCTTCTTGCGCATTTCGGCGCGCATCCGCGCCACCATCTGTTCGGAGAGCTTGGCGCTCCAGGCCTGCATGCGCTGGAAGCTGTCCTGCAGCACCGCCGGCAGCACAGAGATGAACTTCTTGCCGGTCGGCGACTGGTAGAACGTCACCAGCTCGCGCAGCTCGGCCTCGGTGAAGCGCGAGGCGTAGGCCTTGGCGATGCCGTCCACCACCTCGGTGCGCTGGGCCAGGAATTCCGGCCGCAGGCTGGCCGCCACCTCGGCCAGCGGCGCCGCGAGGTCGGGATTGGTGACGACGAACATGTTGCGGGCCTGATCGAGATAGGCCGGCACCATGTCGTCGATGGCGCGCAGCGAGCCGTTCAGCTCGATCAGCTCGCGCGCAAGCTGGACCTGGGCCGCCGACGGCTTGGCCGCCGCCTGCTGCGCGGCAGCCGGCGTCACCGGCGCCAGCGCGGCCATCGCCAGACCGAGGGCGACGAGCCCACCTCGCAGGGTGTGCGCAGACAGAGAGGGCATGTGCATCTTCAAGACTCCGTGTTGGCCGATCGCGTCAGCACCTGCACGCCGCCGTCTCCGGCAACGATGGCCTTGGTCGCCAGCCCTATGAACAATCCGTGCTCCGCCACCCCGGGAATCCCGGCCAGCCCGCAAGCCAGCGCCGCCGGATCGGGAATGGCGCCGAACCCTGCATCGAGGATGAAGTGGCCCCCATCCGTGACGAAAACGTGGCCATCCCTGGCCCGCAGCCGGACTTCCCCGGCGAGACCCTGCGCCTCGGCGAGGCGAAGAACCGCGCGCCGCGTCGCCTCCGCGCCGAACGGCACGATCTCGATCGGCAGCGGGAAACGGCCGAGCGTGCCGACCAGCTTGGCGTTGTCGGCGATCACCACCATGGCGCCGGAGGCGGCCGCCACGATCTTCTCTCGCAGCAGCGCGCCGCCGCCGCCCTTGATCAGCGCCAGATCGGGGCCGATCTCGTCGGCGCCGTCGACCGTAAGGTCAAGCTCAGGCAGGTCGTCGAGCGTGGCGAGCGTGATTCCCACCTGGCCGGCCAGCGTCGCCGTCGCCTCGGAGGTCGGCACGCAGCGCACGTCGAGCCCGCCGCGCACCCGCTCGCCGAGCAGCTCGATGAAGGCGTTGGCGGTCGAGCCGGTGCCGAGGCCGAGCCGCATGCCGGATTCGACCTCCTCCAGCGCGCGCGCCGCCGCGGCGCGCTTAAGGGCCTCGCTGTTGGCAGCCATGAATTCCCCCTCCCCGTTTGTTGTTCCCGCCTTGCGCGCGCCGGGCTTTAGCACGCGCGGCCGGTGACGGCCACGCCGGGCTGGACAGGCCGCCGCCAAGCCGCGATACGGAACGCTCCCCAACTGGATGAACCGATGTCCGCGCCCCCGATCGCCGTTTTCGACCTTGACGGAACCCTTGTCGACACGCTGCCCGACCTGATCGACGTGCTGGCCGACACCCTGGCCGGCCTCGGCCTGCCGCCGCTGACGGTCGCCGAGGGCCGCCGGCTGGTCGGCGCCGGCATCAAGCCGCTGATCGCCCGCGCCCTGGCCGAGCTTGGCCGCGACACCGACCCCGCCGAGCTCGAACGCATCTATGACGACTATGTGGAGGCCTACGCCGCGCGCATCTCGCGCCTGTCGCGCCCCTTCCCCGGCGTGATCGCAGCCCTCGACCGGCTGGAGGCCGAGGGGTTCCGCTTTGCCGTCTGCACCAACAAGGTCACCGCGCTGTCGGTCAAGCTCCTAACCGAGCTTGAGCTGATCGACCGCTTCGCCATGGTGGCCGGCTACGACACGTTCCCGGTGCGCAAGCCCGATCCCGGCCACCTGCTCGGCGCCATCGCCGGGGCCGGCGGCGATCCGCGCCGGGCGGTGATGGTCGGCGATTCGAAGACCGACGTCGCCACCGCCCGCAACGCCGCGCTGCCGGTGGTGGCGGTGAGCTTCGGCTATACCGACGTGCCGCCCCAGGCGCTCGGCGCCGACCGGCTGATCGACCATTACGACGCCCTGCCGCAGGCGATCGCCGAGCTGCTGTCGAAGGCTTAAAACATTCTCCGCAAGGAGCATTCTCCGCAAAAGCGGAAACCGATTTTGCGAAGGAGAATGCGACGGCTCAAAGAGTCGGAGCGGTCGCGTGTCCGCCGGACCGGCGGGCACGCACTGCAGCATCTCGTACACGGCTACCGCTAAGACGGCTTTAACCTTGGTTCGCCACCTTGTTCGCCGGGCCACCGGGCGCATGCCCGGGCTTCGCGCGCGCAAGCCAAGCATTGAGCCAAGCCATGCTGAAACTCGCATTCCGACGGCGGTCCGCCGCCGCGGCTCTCCCCGAGGTCGCAGCCCCTGAACTCGCGGTCGCCCACCCCGCCGCAGCCGACGGCGGAACCGGGCCCGAGCCGGCCGGCATGGAGGCGCGCCTCGCCCGCATGCGCGAGGCGCTCGATCTGGTGGAGGCGGACCTTGCCGCGCTGATCGGCGACGTCACCGCCGGCACCGATACGGTGCGCGCCGGCCTGCGCGCCACCACCGACGCGCTGGGCGAGATCCGCGACCATTCCAGCCGCATCGCCGACCTCGCCCGCAAGGCCAATGCCGACGCCTGCCAGCTTGCCGCCGCCACCGAGGAGCTGGCCGCCTCCTCCGGCGAGATCGGCCGGCAGGTCGACGAGGCCGGACGGCTCACCGCCCAGGCCACCGAAGCCGCCGCCGAAGCCGGCCGCTCGGTCGACGGGCTGAAGACCTCGTCCAACGAGATCGGCCAGGTGGTCGGGCTGATCGCCGCGATCGCCAAGCAGACCAACCTGCTGGCGCTCAACGCCACCATCGAGGCGGCCCGTGCCGGTGACGCCGGCCGCGGCTTCGCTGTGGTGGCGCAGGAGGTCAAGGCGCTGTCGGTCGAGACCCAGAAGGCGACCGAGGAGATCGCCCGCAAGATCGACGGGCTGCAGTCCGATGCGGCGAACTCGATCGATGCGGTGAACCGCATCACCGGCGCCATCGGCGCCATCCGCCCGGTGTTTTCCGCCATTGCCGCCGCGGTGGAGGAGCAGATCGCCACGGCCGGCGAGCTGTCGCGCACCGCCGCCGAAACCTCGTCCTTCGTCACCCGCGTCTCGGACGGCGCCGCCGAGTCCGAGGGTGCCGCCAACCGCATCTTCGAGCGCGCCCGCCATATCGACGATGCCAGCGCCCGTGTCGCCGGGCTGGCCGACAAGCTGCGCGCCCGCCTCGTGGTGGTGCTGCGCACCAACGAGATCGGCGACCGCCGCCGCTTCGACCGCCTGCCCTGCGACCTCAGCGCCCGGCTCGACGCCGGCGGCCGCGCCATCGACGGCCGCACGCTCGATCTCTCCGAGGACGGGGTGCTGCTGCGGCCCAATGCGCCGGACGCGGCGACAGCCCTCCGCCAGGGCGCGGCGGGCGAGCTCGACCTCGCCGGCATCGGCCGGCTGCCGGCCCGCGTCGTCGCCATCTCCGGCCTCGGCCTCCACCTTCAGTTCGTCCGGACACCGGCCGAGGTGCGGCGCGCCATCGACGCCAAGCTCGCAATCATCCGCACCGAGAACGAGGCCGAGATCACCCAGGCCCGCGCCATGGCGGAGGAAATTCAGGCCGCGTTCGAGAGCACCATTGCGCGGGGCCAAACCACCATCGAGGCGCTGCTCGACAATGCGGTGTCGCCGGTGCCGGGGGCCGACCCGCCGCAATTCACCGCGCGGGCGCAAAGCGTGCTCGAAGCGATCCTGCCGCCGATCCAGGAGCGGTATCTGACCTCGCACCCCGCGCTCGCCTTCGCGATCACCTGCGACCGCAACGCCTTCGTGGCCGTGCACAACAAGGTCTATTCGCAGCCGCAGCGGCCAGGCGAGCGCGACTGGAACATCGCCAATTGCCGCAACCGGCGCTATTTCGACGACCGCACCGGCCTCGCCGCGGCGCGCAACACCCGGCCCTATCTGCTGCAGGTCTATGCCCGCGACATGGGCGGCGGCAAGACGGTGATGATCAAGGAGATCGACGTGCCGATCCGCATCCAGGGCCGGCACTGGGGCTCGGTGCGCCACGGCTACCGGATGGGGTGACGGAGGCTACCGGATGGGGCGACGGGCGATCGTCCCGTTCGTCCCGGCCCGCGCATGGCGCCGCGGCGGGGATCGCTTCGCGTGTGCCGTCATCCCGGAGCGAGCGAAGCGAGCATCCGGGATCGTCCTCCGGAGAAGCCGACCCCTTCCTGAAAAACGTCCCGGGTCGCGCAGCTTCGCTGCCCGCCCGGGACCACAGCCCGCGCATCGTCAACCCGAGAGCCCGGGGGTGGCCCCGGGCTCCGGAGACCGGATCACGCCTTCTTGGCGTAGAGGCGGCACCAGCCGCTGCCGGAGATCGTGCCCTCCACCACCTGGCATGAGGCCGGGGCGACGAACATCCGGCAGTTGTCGCAGCGCTGCGCGCCCTTGGGCGATTCCTGATAGCCCGAGGCCTTGTGGCTGGCCTTCTTGGCGACCTGGGCCTCGGCACCGGTGGCGGCAAGGCCGATCGCGGCACCGGCCCCCAGCACATAGGCGCCGCAGACGAGCATGTCGCGGCGCGACAGCCGGCGGGACTTGGTGGTGACGTCCGTGATCTTGGCATCCATGGATCTTCCTCCTCCGTTTGATGGCCGTTTTGGCCTGGTTATTGGTCGAATACGTCAGACATTTTCACCATTTCACCGCCAGCGATGCGGCGATCAAATGTGACGTATAGTTCGGATCGACAGCAGCCATGGAGATGTTGCGGACCATGCTGCCATCGACAAGATACATGTACGGTGTCGTCCAGTCGTTCTGCCAATTCTTGACCTGCGTCTGCTCGAAACTGTAGCGCAGCTTCAAGATGACGTCGCCGATCAGCCCGACCTTGGTGACGAGATCGGGATCGACGTGGTATTTCATGATGGCGTCGAAGCGCTGATAGTCGGTCTTCACCGTCGGGAAGGGCTGGCAGGCGCTGTTGATCAGCGCAAGGCAGTCGCTGCTGTTGGTGTAGGGCTGCGCGGTCCAGTTCTCTTCGCCCTGGGCATAGGCGTAAGAGAGCTTCAGTTCCAGCGTGTCCGGAATAATGTCCAGGTTCGCCGTCGCGATGTAGGTATTGACGTTTTCTTCCATGTTGCTGAAGAAGAAACGCCCGTTATTGGTCGTCAGCGTCACGAAGTTGGTCGTGCCCTGGCCGCCATACAGATCACGGTCGAAATTCTCGTACACATAGGCGAACATGATCGTGGCGGCGGGCGAGATCTGATAGGCGACCTCGATGCCGGCGTTCCAGGTGTTGTCCTTGGTTATCCCGAGCTGGCCCGGAATGGCCAGCGCCGTGCCGTTGTTCGGGTTGCCGCCACCGGTCGCCGTCGCGATATAGTTCGGGTCGGTCTCGTAGGGGTTGGTCTCGTAGGCATCGAACCGCAGACCGAAGGTCGGCGTAACCGTCAGGTTCTCGACGCCGGTATACTCCAGCGAGACGTTCGCCTTCTGGCGTTCGCGATCGGCCAGATCGAGCTGCCGCACCATCATGTTGGTGACATTGACGCCCGTCGTCTGATTGGCCCAATAGATATAACTGGCAACACCCATGAAGTCGTAGTTGTCGTAGTTTCTCTGCGAATATTGGTAGCTGGCCCTCAGCCGGGTTTCCTCGGCAATCGTCGCATTCATGTACACCCTGCCGATGAACTCATTGGTGACATCGACGGCGCGGCGATCCCGGTCATACTGCTCCCAGCCGATCGAACCGCCGAGCGTGAGGTTCTTGTCGGCGCGCCAAGTCAGTTCCTCGGAGGCATTCTGCTTGGTGTAGGAATAGGCGAGGTTGCGCCGGGCGGAGCCGGCCGCGCAGCGCAGCGCCGCGTTCGGCGCCGGACACGCCGTGTTGGACGAGTCCTCGACCACGAAGTTGGGGAACAGCAGCTCCGGAGTCGTGTTGTTGTTGTCGTAATACCGGTAGCGCAGCGTCGACTTCACGTCCCGGCTGAGCGGCGTATTGAGGACGTTGTTGATCAGCAGCGTATCGACCTTGGCGTCGGCGCTGGAAGCCGGCAGCGCATAGGTCTCGACATTGGGGTTGATCGTATAGGGGATGAACGGGTCGTCCTGCCGCATCATGGTGTAGGACACCGTGCCCATGTAGCGGCTCTTGTTCGGCAGATCGATGCCAGCGGTGGCGCCGAAATTGTAGGCCTGATTGTCCGGCGCCAAGCTCACCCGTCCGAACGGCGAGTAGTTCGCCCGGGCCGCCAGGGTAGCGCCGTCGCCCGCATAGAACGGGTTCTGGAAGACGTAGGAATCGAAGTCGTTCTGATAGGCGGACACGCTGGCCGACGTCCGGACGTTGAACTTGCCGCCCCAGGGGGTGTCGCCGGCATATTGGCCCGCCAGCTTGGCGTTCTGGGTGGTGTCGGACACCGGCGCCGGCAACTGCACCATCTGCTGGTTGGCCATGCCGCCGATCACCGCACCGGCGATCTGCGTGCCCTCGCGGTGCTCGTGCGAGTAGTCGGCGCGGAAATCCCAGTTCTCGGTCGGCGTCCAGCGCTGCATCGCCGCGAACTTGTCGCGCTGGATGCCGATGTCGATGGTATTGAGATTGCCCTGCAGCGCGTTGTAGACGGCGGTGTTGGACGCAAGGCCGCTATTGGCGATGTTTCCAATATACACCGGCGTGGTCAGATAGTCCGTGCCGACGCCGTTCCAGATGCTCTGCGCCGACGCGCTGTAGAGATGGGGAATCTGGTCCCACGAATACGTGCCGTAGATCTCGCCGGCCTTCGACCAGTCGAAGATGAAGCGCTGGTTGTTGTTGCCGACATTGTCGGCGCGCAGCTCGCCGGCATACATGCCGTCCTTGGTCTGGGCGCCGAGAATGAGGGTTTCGAAGAAGAACCCCGGACTGATGTTGCCGTACTCTTCGAACTTGGCGCGGTTGTCACGGTCGGTGTTGAAGATCGGCGCCGGTTGGCCGCCCTGCAGCGGGTTGGTGTTGGTGCCGGCCGCGGTGGGCCGGCCGGCCGGCAGGATGCCCGGCAGCGCGTAGCTCGGCGGCCGCTCGATGAAGGCGCGGAAGCCCGCCTCCACATTGCCCCAGGTGCGCACGCCCCCGTGCTCCGCCCAGGTCTGGTTCCAGAAATCCTCGGGCGTCGCCACCTTCGGCTGTTGTGTGGCGGGCTGCTGCGCCGCTGCGCCCGACGATAGGGCTGATCCGGCCGCCATCAGCAGCACGCCGGTCAGCGCCGTTCTCCCGTTGACCTTCATCACCCCCTCCTTCCCGCCAGCGCCGCACTCGCGCACGCATGCCGCGTTCGTCCCCATGCCCCGGCGGCTCGTCTTCGACGGCCGCTCTTGTTCTGTTTGCTTCTGGCGGCCTGCCTTCGGCGGCCGCTCTTGTTGGTCTTTGGCGGCCCGCCTCCTTTGGCCGCGATGGTGCTCGTCCCGGCGGCATGCCGCACGCACCCGCACTCGCCCGGCGGCCTGCCGATGGGTGGCCGCTTCTCTCTGTGTCGTGGAGGTCGAAGCCCGGCCGTGCCGGGCCTCGAAGTTGCCGGCCGGCGCCGCGTCAGCGGTGCCAGCGCGAGCCGGACGGGCTGTTCGAGCCGTGAATGTTGGTGTGGCAGTTCTGGCAGGAGCTGCCGACCGCGTAGCGCATGCCGCCCACCGTCGCCCCCAGCACGCCGAGACCGGCCTGATTGTGCGGGTTGGTATGGCAGCGCTGGCACAGCCGCTCGCGCGCCACCACCAGCAGCTTGTCGTGCATCGAGCCGTGCGGTTCGTGGCAGTTCAGGCAGTTTTCGCGAACCGGCGGATGCTCGAACAGGAAGGGCCCGCGCTTCTCGGCGTGGCAGGTGTAGCAGGTGTCGTTGACCGTATCGCCCTTCAGCATCGCCTCGGTGGCCGAGCCGTGCGGATTGTGGCAGTCGGCGCAGGTGATCTTGCCCTCGCGCACCGGCATGTGGGCGGTGCGCAGAGACTGCGCGCGCCGGTCCTTGTGGCACTGGAAGCAGGTGTCCATCACCGTCGCCTTGGCGAGTTGGAAGCGCGGCGAGGTCTTGCGCATCACCGTGTGGCAATCGACACAGGCAACATCGCGGTTCTCGTGCGTCGAGCCGCTCCAGTAGGTCTGCTCGCCCTTCTGGTGGCAGGTCAGGCACGCGGCATTGGCGTCGGCCACCGAGAAGCGCGGGTCCGTCTTGCGGAAGGAGCGGATGTGGCCAGTCTCGCGACCGCCGCCGCCATTGACGTGCCCCGAGCCCGGCCCGTGGCAGCTCTCGCACTCCATCTTGCCTTGCGGCGTCACCTTGCCGGACTTGATGTTCCGGCCCATCACGGTCTCTTCGAACTCGTCGAACAGCCGGGCATGGCAGGTTTCGCAGGGCTTGGAGCCGACATAGTAGCGGCCCTCCGGATCATCCGGCGCCGGCTTGACCATCGGGGCATGCCCTTCGGCCGCCGCCTCCGCCTTCGCCCGCTTCTTCGGCTTCGGCGCCGGCTGCGGGATGTCCGCCTGGGCAACGACGATCAGCTGGCCGGCCGCGCCCCCGCCCTCACCCGGCGCGCGATCCGCCGCCGCAGGATTCGAAACGTCGTCCGCAGCCGCCGCATCGGCTGTGAGGCCTGCCGACTCGGCGCCGCCCGCCTCCTGAGCATGCCCCTCCAGATCATGCCCCTCCAGATCATCGCCCGCGAACCCGTGCCCGGCCGGCGCGATGCCGGCATGCGGGGAGCCGGTCCCCGCGCCTTCGATCAGCGCACCATGGGGCGACACGCCCGCCGCGTGGCCGGACGTCGCGTGGCCTGCGCCAACCTCCGGCACGCTCAGCCCGACGTCGCGCGCATAGGCCGCCAGGGCCCGATACTCGTCCATGAAATCGCTGCGGATGGCCCCGGAGCCATGCGGCGTGTCCGCCTCCACGGCAACCGCGCCGAGCCAAGCCGCACTGCCCAGCACCGCCAGCGCCAATGCCGGTTTTTTTGATATGCGAAATATCGAATGCGAATTACCGAAAGCCAGGCGTCGCCACCGGCCCCAACAACCTGAAAAAGCCATCCTTCTAGTTCCCCCCAACCCCTCGGAACGCCAGCAAGCGCGACGCCATCCGCCCCCGCGGATTGCCATTTGAGAAACGGCTATTTTTCTTATATTGAAATCGGTATCAGCCGAGCGGTTGCGACGGCAACCGAAAACTTGCTGTATCTATTGTTATGCGTATTCTTCCGGATGGAAAACTGCGGCAGGCGCGAGAGCGTTACTGCGCCGCAACATGTCGCGTCGGCGTCGGCGGCCACCGCAAAATGTGCCTGCCTGCAATGCCCGGCGCGGGCGGCCGCCGCCCGCCAAAGGGTCGGCGCCGCGCAATCGACGCTGCACCGCGACAAGACCGATTGAAGGTCGGTGAAGCCCGCCCCCAGGGTCCCGGCGTTGCGGATTGAGACCGGGCGAATCCGAAAGCCCGCAGGCGGATCGCAGGGGATCGCCAAGACCCCGGTTGTGACAAGACCCCGGTTGTGATGCGCCGCCCGGCCGATCGGACCGGAGAATCGCTTCACGGCCGCCGGAGATCCGGCTGTCGAGCGGCTCTTGCCGAACTGGGTTTCGGCTTATCCCCTTCCGCCAGACTGCAGGGATCGACCGCAAACGATTTCAGGACAACGGTTCCGAACCGGCGTCCGTTTTGGCGGCGCAACCCGACGCTAGAGCGTGATCCGATCTGACTGCATCAGATCGGACGCTCTAAGTTTCTGGTTTGTCGCATTTTCGCTGACGCGGCCCTTCGGGTCTTTCGCACAACCGGTATCCACTTGTGCGGAAAATGCTCCAGTGGATGAAATCCGACGCTTGGCACCCACGCGTCGAAAAAATTTCATCCACATAATCAATGACTTGTGGGCAGACTTGCCCTGACATTTGCGGATGCAAATGTCAGGGCCGGACCACTAGCAACCGTCACGCACGCGCGTGACACGTTACGGTAACGGATCCGGGCCGGCCTCGGGCGCGCTGCGCGCCCCTTTCCGGCCTTGCATCCGCCCCTGCCGTACCGCCCGCGCAGATCGCTGTGCGTCGACGCCAGCATCGTCCTTGACACCACTCGCCCGCCCCCCCTAGAAAGCACTTCCGCTTCGGCGGGCGCGTAGCTCAGCGGGAGAGCACTCCCTTCACACGGGAGGGGTCACAGGTTCAATCCCTGTCGCGCCCACCATTCCTTTCAAGGACTTAGCGGCAAAGCTGGGGAATGCTCCCCAGAAAACACCCCAGAAACCGGGCTCGGCCCATTCGTTCGAGCATAGTCGCCGTCCTGCATCTGCTCCCCCGCGAGAGCGCCACCGGTCCCCGCCATGCAATTTCGCTCAGCGCCGCCCAACCTTGCCAAGGTTGGGGTCGAGGGTTCGAATCCCTTCGCCCGCTCCAAAATCTCTCAAGAAATTCAAACGGTTGCAGATGGCCATTCGGGGCCATTTTCGCTTAGAATTGGCCCAACCCGGACCATTCCGAGCAAAATCTAGAGCATTTTCCGCACAAGTGGATACCGGTTGCGCGAAAGAAAAAGCGACAAACCAGAAACTTGGAGCGTCCGATCTGATGCAGTCAGATCGGATCACGCTCTAAGCATCCGGACGGAAGTCACCGGATGCGATGGCGAATTCTGGCGAGCGGTGTCTAAGCGCACCGGCGCCGCATAGAAACCAGGGACACGGTTGGTTATAAGCTGGCCGTCAAGTGAGTCACCGCGGCTACGAGCCGAAATAGCACAGCTCCAGCAGGCTAACTAACTACGAATCTGCGGGTCAGAGGTTCGAATCCTTTCTGACGCGCCATCAAAATCAATAACTTAGCCAAATCTAACCGTTTCAGATTCCGGGATTGAAACGGTTCTTGAAGCGGTTTTCGCTGCGCTTTGCGCCACATGTAACCCGCAAGATCGGATGGCAAATCTGGGGGATGTCCGGGATTGGCCGGGATTAGCCTGGATTGTGTGAGACGCCAACGGCTTAGCCGGTGATAACGCCTCACCTCCGCTCAGCCAGGCGCGCAAGATCAAATGGCAAAACCGAAGAGACGATACCTCCCGGGGCGGGCGCTAAGCCATTGATCTGCCGCCGGCGTACCCGGCGGAACTCCGAAATCAGTTCGGAGTTTGGGTCGACCGGCGAAAAACGCAAACTCGACCATAAAACCAATAGCTTAGCCTTAGATGCCAGAAAAGGCGGGGCTCGGGAACTCCGAAATCCGAGATGCGGATTTTTGGGCCGGCGGGCGGCACCATCCGCGGCGTTTGCCACCCCAGTAAAGGCGGGCGTGGCCGGCGCGGATCATGATGGCTGCGACGTTGCGGCCGGCGACCCGGACCACCGCGAGCGTGCGGCGATAGCGGTCCCGGCCGTGGCGCTCGATCTCGGGCTCGCGGGCGGCCAACAGCTCGGCGAGCGCGGCCTTCGCGGCGAGACCGCGCTGCCGTTCGTCGGCGCATTGAGCGTGGCCGATCTCGGGCGCATCGAGTCCCAGGATGCGGATGCGCTCGCCATCGACGACGATTGTGTCGCCGTCGACGACCCGCACCTCTGAAGCCATAACTGTGCCGGTACAAAGCAGCGCCGCCACCGCCGCGGCCCCAAGCCCGATTTGCACCCGCGCGGCGTCTGCGAGTTTCACTGTTCATCCAGGGCGGGATGGTGCCAGTACCGCGTGGCGATCTGGGGCACGTTCTCGGTCAAGACACCTTCCCACCGAATCTCGGCATTGGCGGTGCGGTCGAAGGCGATGCGGATCACCCGCTTCTTGTTCTCCTGACCGCGGATGTCTGTCAACGTGGCGACCCCAGTGATTTCGACCTCCGAGACGTCCGGAAAACCGGCGAAGACCTGGGGAATAATCTCTGACGCCTCCCTAAGAAAGCGACGCTTGGCCGAGGTCACCGACCACGCCTCGGGCATCTCGTAGACCACCTCCAGGTGGTCCATCTTTGCCCCCCTGCGTGCAATGGTAGGCGTGCTCTTGGCGTCGTCCAGAAATGTTCTGACGAAGACTTCGACATCGCGGCGCGCAAGGGCATCCGCCCGCACGTTTTTGACCGGCTCCGACCCAGACGAACTGAGGGATGAGGGGATGTAGTCGGCCACAACCCAATAAACAAACAATGCGAGACCGGCCCAAAGAGCCGCGGTCACGGTAATTGCTGCTCCTTTACGCGCGATCGACATGGCTCCCTCATATTGTCCGGCCGAACCAGCGCACGCGCCTTCGATCTTGAGACCCTGCACGTCGGGTGCAGGGTCCGTCTCAGTCTCGTACCGCTGGTTGTCCGACATCAAGATGACACGGCCGGCGACCTCATCATAACGCGTGGCCGACCCAGACCACCCGGCCGATGATGCGCACGGTCCGGGAGTCGTCGACCGGGATGTCCGGTGCGCCGCTGTCGGAGTGCAGCACCAGGCGGCCGGGCTCGCGATAGATGCGCTTGACGAACGCCTCGTCGTCGACTGTCAGGGCATAGACCGACCCGCTGGCCAGCGGGCGCCGGCGACCGTCGTCGGACCGGTCGATCAGCAGCAGATCGCCGTCGCCGATCGTCTGCGCCATCGAGTTGCCCTCGGCGATCAGCGCGAGCGCGTGCTCGGGCCTCAGTATCAGCCGCTCCAGAATGTGCCGTGGCATGGCGAGCGAGCCGTGGTCCTGGGACAGGACCAACGATCCAGGCCCAGCTGACGCACGAAAGTCAGCTTTGGGAATGTTGACGAGCTTTCCGTCAGAAGAGTTCTCCGAATCACCCCCAAAAAGCCACTCGACCGAAACACCGCAAGCCCTTGCGAGCTGAAGGGCCTTCTCGATCGATGGCAACGACGGCCCTTTTTTCCACTGACGGATTGAGCTGTCCTCAAGCTCGCATCTCCTTGCGAATGCGGAGATATTTCCTCCGTCAAGCTGGGCAATCAGCGCATCGAGGCGTTGCCGGAACAGCAAAGCAACCCCCTATCCGAAAAACTCTTTGACTGCATCGAAGAGTTCTCCGATTATCGTCACGAACATGATTTGCGGCGCCCGAAAAAGCCGGCCCTGCACGGCCGGCTTTCGGGGAGAGATGCGGACTGAACGATGTGGGATCGCCACGCCATCAAGGCGGAGGTGTACCGGCGGGGCATGACCCTCCGGGGCATCGCCCGCGCGGCCGGACTTGAGCCGAGTGCCTGCAACGTCGCCCTGCTGCGCCGTCATTGGCGCGGCGAGGCGGCGATTGCGGCGGCCCTCGGGGTCGAGCCCTCCGTCCTGTGGCCTGAACGCTACAGCGCGCAGCCCGTCTCTCCCAGGCAGCGTAGCCGACTCGGGCGACGGATCGCGAGTCCAAAGCGTGACAGCCGTTTGACATGCCGGAGGGTCAGATGACCCGCCCGGTGTCCACCGTCCGCGCCAGCGTGGACACGCCTTCCGATCCCCGCGCCGCCGCCCCTCGACGGCGCGAGACGCGCCACCTGCGGAAGTGGTGGGGCGGCGGGGCTACCCGCGACCTCCAACAGACGAGCAGTGCCCACCTTCCGGCAGGCGCGCGTCTCCCTCCCCGCGCGCCTGCCGGGCCTTTGGCAGGCCCGAAGGCAACCCGTTTCGCACTTTGAAGGAGGTCTCAATGCCCATTAAAGACGCCGTTCGGCGCTCGATCGACATCGCCAAGATCGACGCCTCGAACCGCCTGCGCCCGCTGCGCCAGGACTGGGTCGATACATTCGCCGAGACGATCCGGAGCGGCGAGCCGCTGCCGCCGATCGAGGTGGTCGAGCGCGGCGATCGCACTTTCCGCCTGATCACCGGCGCGCACCGGTTGGCGGCCCACGCCCAGGCCGGGCTGACCATGGTGCTGGCCGACGTGGTGGACGCCGCGGCCTATGCGGACGCGTCGGCGCAGCAGCTGCGCGAGATCAAGGAGAACATGTGCCGGGCCGGGCTGACCGAGCTCGACCGTGCGGTGGCGATCGCGACCTGGAAGACGATTTACGAGAGCACAGAAAACGTGCGACCGCGCGGCCGTCCTCGCGCCGAGGAAAATAGTGCAGAATCTGCACTAATTTTTTCCTCAAGCTTTTCAACGGCCGCCGCCAAAGCGCTCGATATCTCGGAGCGGTCCGTCAAAGTCGCCGTGGCCATCGCCACCGGTCTCACCGCCGACATCCGCGAGATGATCGCCGCCGATCCGATCGCCGACCGGCAGTCGGAACTCATCGCGCTCGCCCGCGAGGTGCCGGAGCGGCAGTGGAAGATCCTCGACATCCTGAAGGCCGATCCGCCGCAGGCGGGCTCGGTCGCCGAGGCGATCGCGGTGCTCGATGGCCGAGCCACTGCGCCGGGAAAACCGGCCCCGTGGGAGAAGGTCTCATCCACATTCTCGCGGCTGCCGCCGAGGGAGCAGCATCGGTTCTTCGACGCTCACCAGGATGCCATCGCATTGTGGATCGCCAAGCGCGGCGCCACCCCGCAGGTGAAGGCCTGAGACCATGGCCCGCCGCCCGGACACCTCCACGCTCGACCTCTTCCGCGACCTGGAGCCGACACCGGTGGTGCCGCGCTTCGCGGATGAGGATGTGCGGGCGTGGACGCCGGCGCGGCGGCTGTCGCGGGCGATCGCCAAGACGATGGATGACAGCGGCAAGAGCCGCGAGGAGATCGCGGCGGCGCTGTCGGCGCAGATCGGCGAGAAGGTCTCGAAGGCGATGCTCGACGCCTACGCCTCGCCGGAGAAGCCGCACGCCATCTCGGCGCTGCGGCTGGCCGGCTTGGTGGCGGTGACCGGTGATGTCCGCGCCCTCAACACGCTGCTGGCCGAGGCCGGGCTGATCGTGATCGAGGCGCGCTACGAGGCGCTGCTGAAGCGCGAGAAGGCGCGTGAGCTGAAGGAGCGCGCCGAGCAGGAGGAGAAGGCCGCCGACGCCGAATGGAGGGCGCGGCGATGAAGGCCTGGCTCACCGCGCGCGAACTCGCCGCCCTGGCGCTGCCAGATCTGCCGGACACCGAGCGCGGCGTGCAGATCTATGCCGAGCGCGCCGGCTGGACGTCGAGCCTCGCCCATGTGCGCAAGCGCGCCGGCCGCGGCGGCGGGCTGGAATTCGCCATCGAGCTGCTGCCGCCGCTGGCGCGCATCGAATACGAGCGGCGCCACCGGGCGATCGAGTCCCCGGCGCCGGCGCTGGCCGTGCCGATGCTCGGCACCGACCTCACCGACCGCGCGGCGCGCGAGCGCGATGCCCGCCTTGCCATCGTCCGTGCATTCGAGGCGTTCGGCCGCGGCCAGCGCCTGAGCGCGACGGCACAAACCGCGCTCTTCGTCGACGGCTACAACGCCGGTGCCCTGCAGATCGACGCCTGGGTCCGCGAGATCATCCCGCAGATCTCTGTGCGCACGCTGGCGCGCTGGCGCGCCGCCCGCGCCGAGGGTCGCGCCGACAGGCTGGCCCACGACCCCGGCGCCGCCCGCCGGGGCAAGGGCGTGCTCGACCTTGCCCATGGCGGCGCGGTGCGCACCTTCCTGCTGGCGCTGCTCGCGCACAATCCGCACCTCTCGGCCGAGCATCTGCGGGCGCAGATCCGCTACGAGTTCGGCGATCGTCTCGACCTCGGCGACGGCAAGGCGGTCGACGTGCCGCCGGTGCGGACCCTCCAGCACTATGTTGCGCGCCTCAAGGAGACGGAAAAGGTCGCCCTGACCAAACTGTCGGATCCCGACCGCTATCGCGGCTCGATGGCGCCCTCCGGCGTCGGCAGCTATCGCTGGGTGACCGAGCCCAACACGTTGTGGATGATCGACGCGAGCCCGATCGATGCGCTCTGTGTCGACGGCCGCCACACCATCTACGCCTGCATCGACATCGCGACGCGACGCCTGGTGCTCTACGTCTCGCGCACGCCGCGGGCGAGCGCGGTGGCGCTGCTGCTGCGCAAATCCATCCTCGCCTGGGGCGTGCCCGACGCAGTCAAGACCGACAACGGCTCGGATTTTGTCGCCCGCGACACCCAGCGGCTGTTCGCGGCGCTCGGGATCGAGATGCAGCTCTCCGATCCCTACCAGCCGCAGCAAAAGGCGTTCGTCGAGAGCGTCATCAAGACCTTCCAGCACGACTGCGCCACGCTGCTGCCGGGCTTCGTCGGCCACTCGGTCGCCGACCGCAAGCGGATCGAGGACCGCAAGAGCTTTGCCGAGCGCCAGGGCGAGGACACCGCCGAGACCTTCGGCGTGGCGCTCACCGGCGCCGAGCTGCAGGCGCAGGTCGACCGCTGGGTCGAGAGCATCTATGCGCAGCGCACCCACAGCGCGCTCGGCCTGTCGCCGGCGCTGGCGGCGACCCGCTCGAAGCGGCCGGTCCGCACCGTCGATCCCCGGGCGCTCGACCTGCTGCTGATGCCGGTGGCCGGCGGCGACGGCACGCGCACCGTCACCAAGTTCGGCGTGCGGGTCGACGGCTTCCACTACGTGGTCATGGACGCGCTGCCCGGCGACCAGGTGCTGGTGCGCATGGACCCGGCCGACGCCGGCCGCATCTACGCCTTCAATGTCGCGGACGGTCGTTTCGTCGGCGAGGGCGTGTGCCCGGAACTCGCCGGCATCGAGCCGGCGGCGCTGCTGGCCGCCCGGAAGTCTGCCCAGGCCGAGATCCTGTCCGAGGCGACGCGCGAGGCGCGCAAGGCCATCAAGGAGATCACCTCCGGCCCGTCGCTGCTGGAGCGCGCGCTTGCCGTCGCCGAGCGCGACATGCCGCAGAACATCATCGCCTTCCCGCGGCCCACCGAGGCGCACGAGACGCCAGCCATTGCCGCTGCGCTCGACGCCATGGCGCCGAAGCCGGCGTCGACTGTCGCCACGCTGTCCGGCCGCGCGGCCGAGCTGCACGCCGAGATGCTGCAGGCGCCACCGATCACAGCCGCTGCCCGTCAGAACGTCACGCCGCTGCGCGTCCAGGAAAATCGCCAGCAGCGCTTCCGGCGCGCGCTCGATCTCGAAGCCAAGCGGGCCGACGGCATTCCGTTGTCGGAAGAGGAAGCCTTCTGGCTCGGCGGCTACGCCGCCGGGTCGGAATACCGCGCGATGCGCACGCTCTACGAGGACGGCGGCGAAGCCGTCCTCGCCTGAAAAAAAGAGCCCCGGCAAGCCGGGGCGCCAAGGACATTGGATAGGCGATGATGACCACGACAGCTTCTCCCGTCAATGATCATCCGATTGCGCTTCTGAAGAACGTCGCGGCGTGCATGGCGACGATGGAACGACTGCGTGATCGCGGCGGCGGCCGGCCGGGCATCGGCGTGTTCTACGGGCACTCCGGGTTCGGCAAGACGAAATCGGCGATCTACGTCAAGAACAAGACCAACGCCGCGCTGGTCGAAGTAGGCTTCACCTGGAGCGCCAAGACCCTGTTGCAGCGGCTCTGCGTCGAGCTGCGGGTCGAGACCAAGGGCACGCTGGCGCAGCTCGCCGACCGCGTCGTCGAGACGCTTGTCGACGACGATCGCCCGCTGATCATCGACGAGGCCGACAAGCTCTGTGACAAGGGCATGATCGAGCTGGTGCGCCAGATTCACGAGGAGAGCGGCGCGCCGATCCTCCTGCTCGGCGAAGAGAAGCTGCCCTCGAAGATCGCGCGGGAGGAGCGGGTCCACAACCGCGTGCTGGTTTGGGAGCCGGCACAGCCGTGCGACCTCGCCGACGCGAGAACCCTCGCCAAGGTCTACTGCCCGATCGAGGTCGCTGACGACCTGATCGAGATGATCCGCACCAAGTCCGGCGGCCGCGCCCGCCGCATCGTCGTCAATCTCGATCTCGTGGCCGACTTCGCCCGCAACGCCGGGCTGAAGGCGCTGGGCGCGGCCGACTATGCCGGCCCGTTCTACACGGGCGACGAGCCCAAGCCGCGGGGACGGTGATGTCGATCGTCCTGGCCCTCAAAGTCGATCCTGGCGTGCCGATCCGGCGCGGCTCGGCGTACTTCTGGCGCGTCATCCGCGACCTCACCGAGACCGATCGCGATGCCGCGATCACCGTCCCGGACATCCACCGGCAGACCGCCGGCGCCGATCCCGCGACCATCCGGTCCTTCCTGCAGACATTGGCGCGCGCCGGCATCCTGGAGGAGTTGCCGACCGCTCGTGGACAGGCCGCGCGCTGGCGCGTGGTGCGCCGGCCGACCCATCTGCCGCGCCTGTCGCGCGACGGCCGTGTCGTGCCATCGGGCCAGGACGCGATGTGGACGGCGATCCGCAACCATGCGGAGTTCGACGCCCGCGACATTGCCCACTCGGCGACGACCGAAGAGCGGCCGGTCTCGCTGGCGACGGCGCTGGCCTATATCCAGCGGCTGCATCACGCCGGCTATCTCAAGGTCCAGCGCGCCGGCACGCCGGGCCAGCATGCCGTCTATCGGCTCAAGCGCGCCATGAATACAGGGCCGGCGGCGCCGATGATCCTGCGGACCAAGCTGGTCTACGACCCGAACACCCATGCAGTCGTCGGTGCCGCCGAGGCCGAGGAGGTGGCGCCGTGAAACCCGCCACCACCTTCGCCGACAAGGCCCGCGCCGCCTGGGGCGACGATCTCCCCGATTGGGTGCTCGCGCTCGCCGAGGATGCCGACATGTCCACCCAGGCGGCGACCGCCAAGCGCATCGGCCGGTCGGGCTCCCTGGTGTCGACGGTGATCTCCCGGTCGTACGCAGGCAATTTGAGCGACATTGAAGCACGCGTGAGGGGCGCCCTGATGGGCGCCACCGTGTTCTGCCGCGGCCTGGGCGACGAAATCGGCCGCGACCAATGCCGCCGCGAACAGTCGACCCCATTCGTGCCGACGAATTCGAGCCGCGCCGCCTTGCGGCGGGCCTGCCGCGGCTGCCCGCACGCCCGCATCAAGGGAGGCTCCGAGTGACCACTGCACGCCTCTGGGCACGCATCATCGCCGAGGCCGCCTGCGCGGTCGGCCTCATCGCACTCTTGTCGTGGAGCGCCGTCGTGGCCGCCGCGCTGCTGGGGAGGATCTGAGATGGCACGCTTCACGCGCGAGCAGATCGAGGCGGAAATCGCGGCGATCGATTGGAGCCAGATCGATCGCCCGACCGACGCGGAGATCGAGGCGGCGGTGGCGGCCGACCCCGATGCCGCGCCGATCCGCAGCACCGAGGAGTGGCTCGCCTCCGCCGACCTGGTGCTGCCGCCCAAGGCGCGCGAGGAATTCTTCGCCGCGCACCGCGCCGAGGTCGCCGACCTGCAGGCGAAGCTCGACGCCGCGCACGCGGCGCTGCGCGAGCTGCACGTGCCGGAGCTGCGGTGCCGCCTGCTCGACATCGCCAAGATGGCCGAACCCCTCGGTCTGGCGTGGGTCGCCGCGGCGGTGGCCGGCATCGCATCCACCCTCGACGGCTGGATGCGCCGGCACGCCGCCACCTATCTCGCCGCGCGCGACGCCGCCGGCCAGCCGGGGGGCCGGTCATGACGCTCGCGCTTGCCGGCATCGCCGCGATCGCCGCCGGCGCCGCGATGGCGGCTGCCGCCATCGCCCGCTCGGAGGCGCCGATTGAGCGGCGGCGGCTCAAGGTGGCGGTGTGCGCGGCGCTCGCCGTCTACGCCGTCGCCATGGGTGTGCTGGCGGTGCGGCTCGACGCGCCGCCGCGCCCGGCGATCGAGACCGCGGGGGCAGCGCGATGACCTACACGATCACCGTCGCCGACATCGTGTCGCTGGTGGCCACCGAGTTCGGCGTGTCACCGCAGGATATCAAGTCGGCACGGCGCCAAGCGAACGTGAGCGAGGCGCGCCTCGTCGTCTACTGGATCGCCAAGCAGATCACGCCGCTGTCGTTCGTGCAGATCGGCCGGGCGCTTGGCCGGCGCGACCACTCGACCATCATCACCGGCCAGCAGTCGGTCGAGGAGCGGCGGTCGGCCGACCCGCTGTTCGCGGTGCGGCTCGATCGCCTCCTGGAGGTGTGCGGCACCGTCTACGGCCGCGCGATGCCGGAGACCGATCCGATCCAGGCGGCCGCGCGGATCGCCGACCCGTCGCTGCCCGGCAACCCGGCGCGCGCGGCGATCCAGACGCCGACGCGCGACGTCATCGCCATGGCGCTCTGCCTGCTCGATCTCCACGAGATCGCCCACCGCGCCGCCGCGCTGCTCGCGCGCACCCCTCTCGACGCCAACCCCGCCACCACGGACCTGATCGAGGATCTGCAGAGCGCCCTCATTCAGCATGGATATCTCAAGGAGGACTCCCCCGATGATGCCACTGCAACACAAGCCCCCGCCGCCGCGGCTGCCCTGTGATGCGCCGCTGCAGCTGTGGATGGTGATGTCGGCGCTGCGCCGGACGCGCCAGCAGATCGAGGTCGCCAAGGCGGCGCTCGTCGAGATCGCCGCAATGTGGGCCGAGGTCGCGCCGTCGTGCGGCGACACCATCGACACCCTGATGAGCGAGATGGAGGAACTGCATCGCGACATCAACGAGGCCGTTGGCGAGCGCGTGGCCGCCGGAGAGGAGAACGGGCTGTGAGCACCAGGACCAAGGCCAAGACCCGCGGCGCCAATCTGGCGGTGCCGCAGACCCGCGAGCAGGCCGCCGGCTACGTCGCCGAGATCGGCGCGCTGCAGCGCGAGATCGCCCGCGCCCAGGCCGACATGAACGACGAGATCGCCCGCATCAAGGAGGACGCCGAGTCCCGGGCGGAGCCGCTGCGCGAGCGGGCGAAGGCGCTGACCGAGGGTCTGAAGACCTGGTGCGAGGCCAATCGCGCCGTGCTCACCGGCAATGGCGCAGTCAAGCACGCCGACCTCGGCACCGGCATCATCCGCTGGCGGATGCGGCCGCCGCGGGTGTCGCTGCCGCGCGACGTGGCGGGGCTGATCGAGCACATCAAGTCGATGGGTTTCGTGCGCTTCCTGCGGGTGACCGAGGAACCGTCGAAGGAGGCGATGCTGGCCGAGCCGGATGTCGCGCGCGTCCTGCCGGGCGTGCGCATCTGCTCGGCCGGCGAGGACTTTGTGGTCGAGCCGTTCGAGGCGGAGATCGCAAAATGAGCGCCGAACAAACCATCAAGGATCAGCTGGACAGGATCGCCGAGCTGAGAACCGTCTACGGCGCTCCTGGAGACCATGGCTACGATACGCCCGCCGGCGATGCGCTCTACCGGCTCTATGCCATCGCCTTCACGTTGTCGGTATTGCTCCCGGAGATCGCGGCGGATGCTCGCGATGCCGCCCGCTATCGCTGGCTGCGCGAGCGCGACCTGGAGACCATCGACAAGGGCGGTGTGTTCATTGGTGCCGTGCCGGAAAACCTCGTTCTCAACCTCGAAGAGGCAGATCAGATCATCGACGCTGCCCGCGAGGCCGAAGCCCGCGCGGAGATCGCGAAGTGACCTCCGCCACCGATTGGCCCTTCGGATCGCTGACGCCGCTGAAGTACGGCGCGATCATCGCCGATCCGCCATGGTCGATCGCCATGTACGGCGCGGGCGGCTACGGCAAGTCGCCGGAGGCGCACTACGCCACCATGTCCGATGACGACATCGCGGCGCTGCCGGTCGACCGGCTGGCCTCGCGCGATTGCCTGCTGGTGATGTGGGCGACCTGGCCGAAGCTGCAGACGGCGCTGACGGTGATGCGGGCCTGGGGCTTCGCCTACAAGACCGGCGGCTCCTGGACCAAGACCACGGTGACGGGAAAGCGTGCCTTCGGCACCGGCTACATCCTGCGCTCGACGACCGAGCCGTTTCTGGTCGGCACCATCGGCGAACTGATGATCGGTGACCGCTCCATCCGCAATCTGATCGAATCGCCGCGCCGCGAGCACTCCCGCAAGCCGCCGGAGATGCGCGAATACGTCGAGCGGCTGTGCCCGCACGCCTTCTGCGCCGAGCTGTTCGCGCGCGAGCCGTGGCCCGGCCACGACGTGTGGGGTCGCGAGACGGCCAAGTTCGGAGGAGAAACCTTATGAATGGGCTCCCGCTGAACGGCGAGAAGACGCACCCGCTGTCGGAGCACGCGCTCGGCGTTCTCCGGCGCCTCCGCGACCGCGGCCCCGTCGAGGCCTACCAGATCAATCCCGGCGTCCGCAATCGCCTGACGCGAGGACCCGAGGCGGAATGGCTCGCCGCGCCGTTCAGGGGGCCTGGCGACCGGCAATACTACTGCATCACCAAAGCAGGTCGCGCCGCCCTCGAAAGTTCTGGGGGCTGAGATGTCCTTCGTCGTCCGCTCCCAGCCCCCTGAGCGCGACGACGAGCCGGCGGCAGCGCCGCCGACCCCGGCCGAGACCCTGGAGGCCGAACGCGCTGCGCTCACTGCAATGATCCGCCGCGGCGTGCGCTCCGAGCGCCAGATGCGGCTCCTCAAGCGGATCGCCGTGCTGACGCGGGCGATTCTGGAGATGGGAGACGAGGGATGACGATCGACAGGATCAGGAGGATGGCCACCGCCCTGTGCCGGGCACGCACGATCATCCAGGCAGAGCGCGACACGGTTCTGGAGTGCGGCAGCGATCTGGATACCGAGGGCGACCCGATCCCCGGGACGGCGGACGATATGACCGCAGAGGTGGTCGCGGAACTGGACGCCGTCCTGGCCGAGATCGACGAGGCCCTCGCATGACCATCCCCGGCCCCAAGCCCGCCATGGGCCTCGGCGCGATCGCCGGCGGCATCGCCGCGCGCCTCGCGCCGGCCAAGGCGTCGTCGCGCCAGATCGGCCAGATCCACAGCCTCGCCAAGCAGGCCGGGCTGGATGAGGACTCTCGCCGCGACCTGATGCAGGCCGCCACCGGCAAGCGCAGCGCCAAGGACCTCACCACGCGCGAGGCGATGGTGGTGATCGACAGGCTGAAGGAGATGTCGGCGCCGAAGGCCATCTTCAAGGCGCCTTCAAAGGCGCCTTCAAAGGCGGGTGAAGCTCCGGCCAGCGAAACTCCGGCCGCGCGCGGCGCCGTCGAGATCGACGGCCCCTACGGCCCGAAGCTCCGCGCGCTGTGGATCTCGGCCTGGAACCTCGGCGTGGTGCGCGACCGCACCGACGCGGCGATGATCTCGTTCGTCGAGCGCCAGACCAAGATAAGCCACACCCGATGGCTCCGCGCCGCCGCCGACGCGCGCAAGGCGGTCGAGGGGCTGAAGGCGTGGGTCTCGCGCGAGGGCGGCGTCGGCTGGCCGGCGTCGGACGATCCGCTCTCGGTGCGCCGGGCGGTGATCGCCGCGCAGTGGCGCCGGCTCGGCAAGCTCGGCGCGATCGACCATCACGGCTTCGGCGCCGATCACGCGCTGACCTGCTACATCGGCACCGTCGCGCGCGGGTCTTCGCGGCTCGGCACCGGGCTCGACGATCCGTCCCTGACCGCCGAGCAGCTCGACCAAGTCATCGTCGCCCTGGGGCGCAAGCTCCGCAAGGCGCTGAGCGAGCGGGCCGCATGAAGATCTCGCTCTCCCCTGTGAATTCAACCCTCGGCGCGGCCCAGCTTCTCGGCTTCCTCCCGGTCGACCAGCCGCCAGCTGCATCCGCAGACACGCCGGTCGCAGCCGGAGAACGGCAAGGCCGGTGGCTCCGGGAGGAGCCTGCCAGCCATCGCCATGCCAGCCGCACACAGGCCGATTGCCGGCGGAGGAGACATCTTCACGGCGACCATGAGGCCTCCGAGCCGAAGCAACCTCAGATCCCGACGTGCCTGAAGATGGCATTGAGCTGCGCGAATCGCGCGGGCGCAGGTGTCGTCGAAGGCGACGACGGGGTCGCGTCGACCTTCATCCGTCAGCGCCTCCCACACTTCACGGCTGAGATGGCCGTCGCCCCATGCCGGCAGGCCCAGCGCCAGTCGTTCATCGGGGAGCAGTCTGGTTCCGCCCTCGCGGATGGAGCGCCCGCCATTCCGGTTGACGGCCGCGGCGATCTCCGCGGCCAGCCAGTCCAGCGCGTCCGGTCGAACAAGCCCCAGGGCCTCGATCGCTTCCCGGACAAACGGAAGCAGATCAACTTGCTCGCCTCCGCGCTCGATAACCCGCATCCGTCCTCTCCGAGGTAGCGATGGCTCAGCGTTTTTCTCTTGACCAGCAGATCGACGAAATCCGCCGGGAGCTTGCCCAGAGGGCGGATGTCTACCCCCGCATGGTGGCCTCCGGGAAGGTACGCCAGTCAGTGGCCGAGTTTCAAATCGCGAGGCTCGAAGCTGTTCTGGCGACGCTTCTTTGGCTCAAGGCCAATGAGGCGACCGTCCGCGCCGCGATCGCCGCCGCCCAGTCCGCAACCCCGGAAACGCAAGGGGACGCGCCATGACCCGCCGCAAGCGCTCGCCGCGCCGCCTGACGGTCAACTTCGACAAGCTGATCGCCGAAGACGCCGACCTCGCCAAGCATGATGCGCTGTGGACTCGCCTCGGTTACCGGCGCGCCGGCGGAAAACTGTTCGGGCGGCGGGACGGCACTTGCACGCTCAGGCTGGTCTGGCGCCGTACAGTCGGCAACGTCAAGACCTCGGTCTCTTACACGATGCAGGGGCTCAGCCTGTCATGACCGCCGCCCCCCGCGTCTCCGATCACGCTCTGCTGCGATTCCTCCAGCGCGCCGGCGGGCTCGATGTCGAGGGCGTGCGGGGGCATCTCGCGGCCTCGTTCGCCCGTGCCCAGGCCGCAGCCGATCAGGTCGGCGCGCGCCGCTACACCATCCTGGCCGATGGGCTGATCTACGTGATCGAGGACGGCGTCGTCGTCACCTGCTACCCGCTCCGGCGGGACCGGGGCTACAGATGAGCCTCCCGCTCCCCGGCGTGCTGGCGGAGATCGCGGCGGTGACCGACGAGGCCACGGCGTTGCGGATCGCCATGCACGTCGGCGGGCTGCAGAAGGTGTATTTTCCAGCCCAGGTGGGTGACGACCATTGGCTGATCGGCCTGGTCGGCCGGCAGGCAGCCGAGGCGATCTGCGCGCATTTCGCGGTGGACGGCCGCGGCCAGAGGCTCGATATTCCGCTGGCGGGCGGCGGTACGTACCAACAGATGCGCCGAACGATCGCCCGCCGGGTCCACGAGCTGGACCAGGCCGGCGCCTCCTCGCGCGAGATCGCGCGACAGGTCGGCCTCAGCCAGCGCCGCGTGCATGCCCACCGCGCGGCACACCGCGGCCATCGCGACAAGAAGCAAGGCGAACTGTTCTGACCCTGACGCCCGTCAGGGTGATGGCGAAGCTGCAGCCCGCGTAGGGTGCCCGCACATCAAACCGCAGGGCGCCATCATGTCCTTTCAGCTCACCGAGCGCGACCGCCAGCGTCTGGCCGGCGTCCATCCCGATCTCGTCCGCGTCGTCGAGCGCGCGGCCGAACTGTGCTCCCGCCGCTTCATGGTCGTGGAGGGCGTGCGCTCGACGACGCGGCAGCGCGAGCTGAAGGATGCCGGCAAGTCCAAGACCATGAACTCGCGGCATCTCGCCGCCAAGAACGGCTTCGGCCATGCGGTCGACCTGGTGGTGGTCGAGGGCAAGCGGACGCTGTGGGATCAGCACGCCGCCATCGAGAACGCCATGAAACGCGCCGCTCGCGAACTGGGCGTGCCGATCGAATGGGGCGGCGACTGGAAGGGCAGCTGGGATTCGCCGCATTGGCAGTTGCCCTGGCGCCAGTATCCGGCGCGCGCCGCCGTCGAACTCAAGCGCTCGCGCACGGTGCAGGGCTCGGTGGTGTCGGCCGGCGGCGGCCTCGGCCTCCTGGCCGATCAGGGCAGCGAGCTGGCCAGCCAGATGCAGCAGGCGGACGGCCACATCAGCAGCGGCACGGTGCTCGGCGCGATCATCGGCGCCGCGATCCTGGCCGGCGCGCTCTATGCGCTGTACGCGCGGTGGGACGACGCCGGCCGGCCGCTGCCGGACTGGTGGCCGCGCCGTCGCGCCGCCGCGCCCGCCGAGCCCCCCGAAATCGACGAGATCGACGAAGTCGACGAAGTCGACGACTGGCCCGCCGAGGGCAGCGCCGGCGGCGACCCTGGCAAGGGAACCGCGTGATGATCGCGCTCGATCGCGTCGCGATGGCAGCACTCGTGATCTCCGCCCTGATCGCGCTCGGTGGCCTCGGCGCTTGGCGCACGGCGGCGGTGATCGACGGCTGGATCGAGGCCGCGCGCGCCGAACGCGATGCTCATTGGCGCAGCGAGATCGAGCGGTCCAACGCCGCCGTCGCCCGCGCCCAGGCGGCACAGGCCCAGGCGGCGATGGCCGCGGACGCCGAAATCAAGGCGGCGCAGGACCGCCTTGAAAGTGAATTGAAGGATTTGGAGACGCGAAATGCCGCGCTGGCTGGGGGTGATCGCTGCGGCATCGGCCGCGACCGTGTCAGGTTGCTCAACGGCGCCCGATAGGCCGACGATCAGGACCGAGCTCGCGCAGCCAAGCGTGCCGGCGGAGGCGAAGCAGAAATGCGCCGATCCGGTGACGCTGCCCGATCGCGACCTCACCGAGGCCGAGACCACCAGCGCGTGGAACCGCGATCGGACGGCGTTGCGGACGTGCGAGACTAGGCGCGCCGCGGCGGTGCGGGCGATCGGGGGGGCGGAGTGATGGACCTCGACACGACGCTGAAGGTTGCGACGCTCCTGTTCGCGGTCGGGTCGGCGATCTATTCCTGGGTCTCTGCCAGAAACAAGGCGACGACGGACAAGGTGGAGGGGATCGATCGCCGGCTCGCCGCGGTCGAGGGCGAGATCGCCCATCTGCCCGATAAGGACACCAGTCACCGGATGGAGATCTCGATCACCGACATGCGCGGCGAAATTCGGGTGCTCGCCGAGCAGCTCAAGCCGGTGGCGGCGATCTCCGACAGGCTCCAGGAATTCCTGCTCGAACAGGCGCGCCGATGAACATTGGCAACAGCATGGAACGGCTCATCCGCGAGGAAGCGCGGCTGATCATCCTCCGGACGCTTGCCGGCCAGCCGGATTTTCGGCTGCATTCCGATTTGCTTCGGCTGTCGCTCGAAGGTTTCGGCATCCGTCGTACGCGCGAGTGGGTTCACGCGGAGATTCGGTACCTGGAGCAGATCGGTGCGGTCACCGTGACCGAGGCCGGGTCGGTGCTCGTGGCTGCCCTGACGAGCCGTGGCGAGGATCACGTCGCACAGCGCGCCGTGCTCGACGCGGTCAAGCGTCCGTCCCCACCGAGTGTTTGAGAGGCCGAGATGGTGGAGGGGCGCGGGCGGCTGTCGTCGATCGAGATGCTTCCGGACGAGTTCACCGACATCGTCGTGTGGGCCAACGCCGAGCTGCAGGCGCGCAAACGGGCGGCGAAGGACATCTGCGCAGAGTTCAACGAGCGTCTCCAGGCACGCTCGCGGGAGATCGGCGTGCCGGTGCAGCCGATCGCGGCGAGCACCTTCAATCGGTACTCCATCGCCCAGGCCCAGCTGCTTCGTGATCTCGACGAGACCACCCGCTATGCGGCGGCAATCGCCGATCGGATGGGAGCGGCCGAGACGGACGAGCTGACGATCGCCGTCGCCGAGAGCATCAAGGCGGCCGTGTTTCGGCACCTGCGGCGCCTTGACCAGGATGACGTCACGGCGAAGGAGCTGAAAGCTGCGGCAGAGGCCCTTCGCGCTGCGGTCACCTCGCAGAAGGCATCGACCGAGCGCCGCCGCAAGCTCGACGAGGCTTTCGAGCAGAAGACGGAGCGGGTCCTGGAGGTCGCGCGGGAGGGAGGCCTGTCGGCCGACGCCATCGCCCAGCTCCGCCGCGAGTTCCTGGGCATCCGGCCGAAGGAGACGGGCGATGCCGATGCTGCCGGATCCTGACCGCATCGCCGGCGCCCCGGTGCTGGAGCGGAGCCCGGCCGCCGTTCTGCCGGGCGACCTGCCGCGCGGCGGCGACGTGCCCGAGACTCTCGACCCGTTGGCGGACGGTGTGCTCATGGCGCACCAGGCCGAGTGGATTGCCGACGCGTCGGACCTCAAGCTCGGCGTGAAGGGACGCCGCACAGGGATCACCTTCGCAGAGGCGCTGGACCATACGCTCATCGCCGCCGCCAAGAAGTCAGCAGGCGGCCAGAACTGCTTCTACATCGGCGACACCAAGGACAAGGGGCGCGAGTTCGTCGGCTATGTGGCTCACTTCGCGAAGGTTGTCGCCAAGGAGCTGGGCGCGGTCGAGGAGTTCCTGTTCGAGGACCAGCGCGAGGATGGCACCACCAGCCTGATCTCGGCGTTCCGCGTGCGCTTCGCGTCCGGATGCCGTGTCGAAGCGCTCTCTTCGCGCCCCGAGAACATCCGCGGCCTGCAGGGCACCGTGTGCATCGACGAGGCGGCCTTCCACAAGGACGTTCGCGCCGTGCTCGACAGCGTCAACGCGCTGCTGATCTGGGGCGGCAAGATTCGCGTCATCAGCACCCACAACGGCGTCCTCAATCCCTTCAATGACCTGGTGCGCGAGGCACGGGCCAAGAAGACGCCGTTCTCGGTCCACGATATCCCGTTCTCGAAGGCGGTCGAGAACGGCCTGTACAGGCGCGTGTGCCTGATCCGCGGCAAGCGGTGGACGCGGGAGGCCGAGGTCGCCTGGGAAGCGAAGATCCGTGGCGCCTACGGCCCGCGCACCGCGGCGATGCGGCAGGAGCTGGACGCGATCCCCGCCGAAGCCGAGGGAGCCGCGCTCACCCGGGTGCAGATCGAGGCATGCCAGCAGCAGGGCATTCCGGTCGTCAGGTGGACGTGCTCCGACGACCTGAAGAACGCCCCCGAGGAGACCCGCAAGCGCACCGCGCAGGACTTCTGCGAGGACCGGCTGAAGCCGATCCTCGCCACGCTGGACCGGGACCGCGCGCACGTGTTCGGAGAGGACTTCGCCCGGTCTGGCGACCTGACCGCCGTGGTGCCCTT
This sequence comes from Blastochloris tepida, assembly GCF_003966715.1. NCBI lineage: Bacteria > Pseudomonadati > Pseudomonadota > Alphaproteobacteria > Hyphomicrobiales > Blastochloridaceae > Blastochloris > Blastochloris tepida. The sequence goes on along the minus strand of NZ_AP018907.1, from coordinate 1,148,747 downwards.
CGAGATCGGTCGCGACCTGGTGCGCCGGGCCAAGCTCGTCCTGGAGCTTCGGAATGCACCGTTCGATGTGCAGCGGATGGTGCTGTTCTATCTCGTCGAGCGGCTGCCGAGGATGTCCGGCGGCATGCTCGACGCGACCGGGAACGGCGCATACCTCGCCGAGGCCGCGGCGCAGAAGTTCGGCGCCAGCATTGTGGAAGTGAAGCTCTCGCTCGAGTGGTACCGGGCCAACATGCCGGCCTATATCGAGGCGTTCAGCGATCGGACCGTCGTGCTCCCGGCCGACGAGGACATCCTGCGCGACCACCAGGGCCTCCAGTATGTCGGCGGCATCATCAAGGTTCCGGACGACCATTCCACCAAGGGCGCCGACGGCTTCAACCGGCATGGCGACACGGCGATCGCCGGGGCGCTCGGCTATGCGGCGTCGCGGGCAAACCTTCCGATGTACGCCTACACGCCGGCATCCGATCTCGACCGGCCGGCCGGCGTGGCGCCGCCCTGGCAGGCGCGCGAGGCCGAGGACCGGGACATCTTTCGGCGCCGCGGCGGCGCGCTCTGGTAGGCGGCCGATCTTCAGGAGGCGAGAATGGCCGAGACCACCCTGTACGACCAGTTCGGCCAGCCGCTGCGCCGCCGGACGCTCGGCCGCGAGGAGGCGGCGCCGACCGTCACCGGCGTGCGCCGGATCTTCGAGGACAGTCTGGCGTCCGGTCTCACGCCGGCCCGCATCGCGCGGGTGCTGCGGGCCGCCAACGAGAACGACACCACCGACTTCCTCACGCTCGCCGAGGAGATGGAGGAGCGCGATCTGCACTATGCGGCGGTGCTCGGCACCCGCAAGCGCGCGCTCTCCGGCATCACGCCGAAGGTGATCGCCGCGAGCGACGCGGCGGCCGACCAGGCGATCGCCGACGAGGTGCGCGCCCTGGTCGAGGCCCCCGCCTTCGTCGACATGGTCGAGGACTGTCTCGATGCGCTCGGCAAGGGCTTCGCCGTCGTCGAGATCCTGTGGGACACCAGCGAACGGCAGTGGCGGCCGGCGTCGTACGTCTGGCGCGACCAGCGGCACTTCGTGTTCGATCGCGAGACCCGGCGCCGGGTGCTGCTGCGTACCGAGGCCGCGCCGACCGAGGGCGAGCCGCTGCCGGCCTTCAAGTTCATCACCCATGTGCCGCGGCTCAAGAGCGGCCTGCCGATCCGCGGCGGCCTGGCGCGGCTGGCGCTGTGGGCGTTCACGCTCAAGGCGTTCAGCTTGCGCGACTGGGCGACGTTCCTGGAAATTTACGGCATGCCGTTCCGGGTCGGAAAGTACGGCCCGGGCGCGAGCGAGGCCGACAAGGCGGTGCTGCTGCGCGCCGTCCGCGACATCGGCAGCGACGCGGCGGCGATCATCCCGGAGTCGATGGCGGTCGAGTTCGTCGCGGCCGAGGCGACCGGCGACGCCGTGTTCGAGAAGATGGCGCGCTTCCTGGATGAGCAGGTGTCCAAGGGCGTGCTCGGCCAGACCACCACCACCGACGCGATCGCCGGCGGCCATGCCGTCTCGAAGGAGCACAACGAGGTCCGCCTCGACATCCTCGGCGCCGACGCCCGGCAGATGGCGGCGACCGTCAATGCCTGCCTGATCCGGCCGTACATCGATCTCAATCATGGGCCGCAGGCCGCCTATCCTTCGGTGCGGTTCCCGGTGGTGGAGCCCGAGGACATCGCCGCGCTGTCGAGCGTGCTGTCGGCGCTGGTGCCGGTCGGGCTCGACGTCGAGATGAGCGAGGTGCGCGATCGCCTCGGCTTTGCCGATCCCGACCCCGGCGCGGTGCTGCTCGGCCGGCGCATCGCCGGCGAGGCCGGCGCGCTGTCGGTGGCGGAGACGCCGCCGGCGCCGGCGGCGCGCCAGGGATCCGATCACGGGCTCAATCATCTGCGGGGCTGCCCGTGCTGCGGCGCCCCGGCGCTGAACGCGTTCCAGGCGAGCGGTGACGAGACCGACGCACTGATCGCGGACGGCATCGCCGACTGGGAACGGCAGCTCGGGCCGCTGGTGCGTCCGGTGCTCGACCTCGCTGAACGGGCCACGAGCTATGATGAATTCCTCGCCGGGCTCGCCGGCCTGGCGGCGCAGCAGGATGCCCGGCCGTTGGCGGCGGCCCTGCTGGTGCAGATCCTCAAGGCGCGCGGGCTCGGCGAGGCCGGCTGATGGCCCAGGAGAGTGATGGCGACAATCCATTCCGGAGGCCGCCCGAGGAGGTGCGGCGGTTCTTCGAGCGCCGCCGGATCCGGCCGACCTATCACTGGGCCGAGATCACGCCGCCGGAGTACGCGCACGCCTGGTCGGTGGCCAAGACCGCCGGCTTCGACGTGCTTGAAGACATCTTCAAGGCCGTCCGGAAGGCGATCGACGAGCGGCAGGATTTCGACCAGTTCCGCCGCGAGCTGGAGCCGATCCTGGTCCGCAAGGGCTGGTGGGGGCAGAAGACCGTCCTCGACCCGCTGACCGGGCGGCCCTCGCTGGTGCAGCTCGGCTCGCCGCGCCGCCTCAGGCTGATCTACTGGGCCAACATCCGCGCCGCCCGCGCGGCGGGCGAATGGGAGCGCACGTGGCGCACCCGCGAGGTGCTGCCGTATCTGCTCTACGAGATGTCGACGGCGCGCGACAAGCGGCCGGAACATCTGAGCTGGGTCGGCACCATCCTGCCGGTCGAGGATCCGTGGTGGCAGACCCACTATCCGCCGAACGGCTGGGGCTGCCAGTGCGGCACGCGCCAGATCTCGGCGTGGGAGGCCGAGCAGAAGGGCTACGATCCGACGCGGCGTCCGCCGCACGAGGGCGAGACCAAGGTCTGGACCAACCGGCGCACCGGCGAGGCGCGCGCGGTGCCGCGCGGCATCGATCCGGGATGGGACGGCAATCCGGGCCTGGAGCGCGGCAAGGAGGCCGGCCGGCTGCTGTCCGGCGCGCTCGACGCGATGCCCGAAGAGCGACGTCGCAATGCGGTCGCCGATCTCATCGGCTCGCCGCTGTTCCGCTGGATCCGGGAGGCCCTGCTCGGCTACGACTACCGGCGCCAGACCGAAGCGGCCATGCGCCAATTGGGCTCGGTCGCAACGCCGGTCGCGGTGCTGCCGGAGCGCCTGGCGCAGCAATTGGGCGTGCAGACGCGCACGGTGCTGTTCTCGGTCGCCGACGCCGACAAGCAGGCGCGCCGGCGCCTGACGCGGCTTGGCGGGCAGGCACTCACGCAGGCCGATTACGAGGCGGTGCAGGCCGCGCTGGAGGGCACCGACCTCATCGTGCGCGACGGCGTCGAACTGGAAGTCCATGTCGAGCGCGGCGGCAAGCCGTGGGTCGCCGTGCTCCACCGCACCGGCGACGGCCGCGAGGTGTACCTGAAGAGCTGGCGGCGCGCCCGCCCCGAGCAGGTCGATGCGGCGCGGCGCACCGCTCAGGCTCGCGAAAATGGGACGGACGGGGATGGTGGGGAATGAGGCGCCGGGAGGTCGGATCCCCCTCCACGGGCAAGCCCGGTCATCCATGGCTCGGCGCCGCTCTGAATATAGGCCGCTCCGGCACTGCCGGCAACGGCCCGTGAGCGTCGAACCGAGCCGCCGAGCCGAAGCCCTCAGGATCGCCGCTGGCGGCCGTTTCGCGGCGAGCGCACCACCGAGGTCCGACCGGCGCGATCGGCCTCCATCACTTTCAATCCGGCTTTAACGTCGATTTTGCGGGACGGGGTGCGGAGCGCATCGCCGCAGGTCGGTTGATCGCCCGATCTCGACCCGCCGGGCCGCCCTGACGCCCGTCAGGGTTATGGCGATCCTCCCGCGTCGCCATTGTGGCCCCATGCCAGCTGCCGACGCAACCTCTCTTGCCGATCGCGCGATCTTCGCCGTCGCCCTCAATGCCGAGGGCGATGCACCGGCGGAGATCGCCATCCTGCCGCCGGGACCGCGCATCCGCGGCCGCGATGGCCGGGAGTGGCTGGTGGACGATCCCGCCGCCGTCGTCGCCGCCTTCGGCGCCGGCGCGGCCGATCTGCCGGTCGACATCGAGCACGCCACCGAGCTGCGCGCGCCCAAGGGCGAACCGGCCCCGGCGGTCGGCTGGATCAAGGGCCTCGCCGCCCGCGACGGCGGCATCGTCGCCGCGGTCGAATGGACCGAGCACGGGCGGCAGCTCGTGGCCTCGAAGGCGTACCGGTACGTCTCGCCGGCGTTCCGGTTCGATGCCGCCACCCGCCGGGTCATGGTGCTCAGCTCGGTCGGCCTCACCAACCGGCCCAATCTGCGCCTGCCGGCGCTCAACTCCCAGGATGAAGCCACGATGGAAAAGACCGCGCTGTGCGCCGCGCTCGGCGTGCCGGCGACGACGGCCGACGCCGACGTCGTCGCGGCGATCGCCGCCCTGAAGGCCAAGGCGGATGCGCCGCCCGATCCGACGCGGTTCGCGCCGACCGCCGACCTCCAGGCGGCGCTCAACCGCGCGACCGCCGCCGAGACCGCGCTCAATCAGCGCGAGGCCGCCGACCGCGAGGCCAAGAGCGTGGGGCTGGTCGATCAGGCGGTGAAGGACGGCAAGATCGCGCCGGCGAGCCGCGAGCACTACCTCGCGCTGTGCCGCGATGCCGGCGGCCAGGAGCGCGTCGAGCAGCTCCTCGCCACGCTCCCCAAGATCACCGACCCGAGCAGGCTCGGCGGCGACCCGCCCCCGAACCCGGGCGGCGCGCTGACCGACGCGCAGAAGGCGGTCTGCCGCCAGCTCGGCCTAGACGAAAAATCCTTCCAGGCCGCGCTGACCGACGCTGCGCTGAACAATTGAGGACGCCATGGCCCTGACTCAGGAACGCGACACGCCGATGCGCGACGGCGCGATCTATCGCCACCCCGTCGCCGCGAGCACGAAGATCCTCAAGGGCGCGCTGGTCGTGCTCGACGCCGGCAATGCCAAGCCCGGCGCCACCGCCACCGGCCTGATCGCCGCCGGCCGCGCCGAGGAGACGGTCGACAATTCGTCGGGCTCCGCCGGCGACGTCTGGATCACCGTTCGCCGCGGCGTCTTCCGCTTCGCCAACAAGGCGGACGATGCCGTCACCCAGGCCGATGTCGGCAAGGACTGCTACGTCGTCGACGACGCCACCGTCGCCAAGACCACCGCCGCCAACACCCGCTCCAAGGCCGGCACCGTGCGCGCCGTCGAGGCCGGCGGCGTGTGGGTCGAGATCTGAGGATCCGCCATGATCATCACCCGCCAGTCCCTCGGGGACCTCACCACCGGCTTCAAGGCGAGCTTCCAGCGCGGCTTCGCCGGCGTGCAGCCGATGTCCGGCCGGATCGCCACCACCGTGCCGTCCGCCACCGCCGCCGAGAAATACGCCTGGCTCGGCGCCTGGCCGAAGATGCGCGAGTGGGTCGGCGAGCGCGTCTACCGCAACCTCTCGCAGCACGGCTATGCCATCCCGAACAAGGAGTTCGAGACGACCGTCGTCGTGCCGCGGCCGGCCGTCGAGGACGACCAGTACGGCGTCTATTCGCCGATGATGGAGGAGATGGGCCGTGCCGCTGCCGCCCATCCCGACGAGCTGGTGTTCGCGCTGCTCAAGGCCGGCTTCACGACGCCCTGCTACGATGGCCAGTATTTCTTCGACAGCGACCACCCGGTCCGCAATCCGGACACCGGCGCCGACACCTCGGTGTCCAACGTCCAGTCCGGTTCGGGGAACCCCTGGTTCCTGCTCGACACCTCTCGGGCGCTGAAGCCGCTCATCTTCCAGGAGCGCAAGAAGCCCGAGTTCGTGACCAAGGACAGCCCTCAGGACGAGAACGTCTTCAAGCGGAACGAGTTCGTCTATGGCGTCTATGCCCGCCACGCGGTCGGCTTCGGCTTCTGGCAGATGGCGTTCGGCTCGAAGGCCGCACTCGACGAGACCAATTTCGACGCCGCCTACGACGCGATGTCCGCCTTCAAGAGCGACGAGGGTCAGCCGCTCGGCATCAAGCCGACGTTGCTGGTGGTCGGTCCGAGCAATCGCAAGAAGGCGCAGGAGATCGTGGTGGTGTCGCGCAAGGCCAACGGCGCCGACAACCCGAACCAGGGCATCGTCGAGGTGCTCATCGTGCCGTGGCTCGACTGAGGCGGGTCGCTGGAGGCACATCATGGCCAAAACTCCCCGCAAGCCCGATGACCCCGTTTCCGGTCCTGTCGCTGCGGCCACGGATGCCGGCACCGCTGCGGTGGACGCGGCCGCGCGGCCGCTCCCGCCGGTGGTGGAGACGCCGCCCGCGCCGGCCGCGCTGGTCGTTCGGTCGCGCCCGCCGCAGCGGCGGCGCGCCGGCCGCGCCTTCTCGCGCGAGCCGGTCCGGATCGCCGTCGCCGAGCTGTCGGAAGCCGATCGCGCGGCGATCGAGGCCGACCCCGAACTGATCGTGACGCTCGCCGAGGACTGAGTTCGCGCGCTTCGGGGGAGGTGCGCGCCGCGGGCCGCGAGGCTCGTCCCGGCGAGGGCGGTTCGCCGCCCTCGCTTTGGAATTCCAGAGGATCGACTGATGCTGGTGCCCCGGACACGCGCAGAGCATTTCGCGATCGCGGCGGAGCTGCGCCGGCGGGCGGAGCGCGCGCCGGGGCCGATCAGCGCCCGGGCACTGCGGGCGGCGGCGGACCGGCACGAGACGGCAGCACGCAGGCGGTCGCCCGCAGCACCCGGAGCCTGACGCCATGACCACCTACGCTTCCCGCGCCGACATCGAGAGCCTCTATGGCCCCGACTTCCTGGCGGGGCTCCAGCCCGAGGGCGCCGATCTCGACGCCGCCGTGGCGCGGGCCGCGGCCGATGCCGACGCCGAGATCGACGCCTATGTCGGCCAGCGCCACACGCTGCCGCTGGCCGCCGTGCCGCCGATCCTCAAGGCGTGCGCCATCGACATCGCGGTCTACCGGCTCGCCAACACCTGGGACCGGCTGACCGACGAAATCCGCCGCCGCTACGACGACCGCGTCAAGCTGCTCGCCCGCATCGCCGACGGCAAGGCATCGGCCGGCATCATCGATCCGTCGCCCGGTGGCGAGAGCGTGGGCGGCGCGACGTCGCCGGATGGCGCGGCCTTCGTGTCGCGTCCGCGCCGGGCGTGGTGATCGAAATGGCCGACGCGATCATCATCGTCAGGGCGCACGGGGCCGACGAGGCGGCGGCCATGCTCGCCCGCATCGGCGCCATCCGCTTCAATGTGCTGATGGAGGGACTCGGCCGCCTGGTGCAGGGCCAGACGCGCCGGCGCATCAAGGACGAGAAGCGCACGCCGGCCGGCCGGGCGTGGCTGCGCACGCGCGACGACCGCCCGGCGCTGTTTCAGACCGGCCACCATCTGCACAGTTCGGTCGACTACCGGGCCGATCCGCAGCAGATCGTCGTCGGCTCGGGCTGGATCGGCGCCGCCGTCCACCAGTTCGGCGCGTTCATCGTGCCGCGCCGGGCAAAGGCGCTGGCCTTCACGGCCGGCGGCAGGCAGGTGTTCGCGCGGCGCGTGATGATCCCGGCCCGGACCTGGCTCGGCCTGTCGTCCGACAACGAGCAGGAGATCGAGCACACCACCGTCCGCTTTCTTGAAGGGGCCTTGAAATGAGCTTGGAGGCCCCCTCGCTGCTCGACCTTCTCGATGCCGTCGTCGACGGGCTCGCGGCCAAGGTGCCGCAGCTCAAATCCGTCGAAGCCCATGGCGGCACGTTCGACGAGGCCGAAATCCGGCGGTTCTCCGCGGCGGCGCCGGCGGCGAAGGTGGCGATCCTCGGCACCGGCCGCTGGCAGCGCGACCATTCGGGCCGGTTCGTCATTCCGGTGCGCCTCGTCGTGGTCGTCGCCACCAGGGACGGCGCCGATGCCAAGCGCGACCGGCGGGCGCTCGCCCTGGTGATGGCGATCGCCGCCGCGCTGGACGGCAATCGCTGGGGCCTCGACCAGGTCGGCCGGCCCGACGCGATCGAGGCGGAGTCGCTGTATTCCGGCGCGATCGACAAGACCGGCCTGGGGCTGTGGCAGATCGCCTGGACCCAAGACCTCTACGCCGGAGAGGACGTGTTCGCCGCGGCGCCGGTCGTCCTGCAGCAGCTCCTTGCCGGCGACGAGCTGGTCGCCCCCACCGAGGGAGGCCCCGCGTGAGCCTCTCCGCCATCCACTTCCAGCTCGCCGAGCTGCACCGGCGCATCGCCAATCTGGTGCGGCCCGGCGTCGTCAAGTCGTTCGACGGCAAGAGCCGCACGGCGATCGTCGACATCGGCTTCGAGACCGATGCGCGGCCGACGATCGAGGCGATCGGCGCGCCGAAGACCGCGGTGCCCTACACCCCGGGCCAGCAGATCCTGCTGATCTCGCCCTCCGGCGATCCGGCGCAGGGCATCGTGTTCCCGTACTGCCAGCGCGACGACGCCAAGTCGCCCTCCGAGACGGACGACGAGATCGTCCACGCCTGGGGCGACGTGACGATCCGCATCAAGGCGGACGGCGTCGACGTCGAGGTCAAGGACGCCAAGTGGCGGATCGAGGCCGGCCTGATCCGCGGCCTGATCGGCGACGCCCGCGTCGTCGTCACCCCCACCGTCGCCAAGATCCGCAAGGGCGACTCGTGGGTGGTGGTCGACGGCGCCGCCGTCATCGTCTCGCACCCGCCCATCGTCGGCCCCGACCCCGATCCCCACTGAGGTGCCCCATGACCAGCCAACCGACCCGCGACTATGTCGTCCTCGTGCCCACCCGCCTGCAGAACCGCGACCTGGCGGCCGGCCAGCGCATCGCCTTGGCCGAGCCGGCGGCCCGCTATGCGCTGCTGTCCGGCCTCATTGCCCCTGCCGCCGACGCCCCGGCCAGCGCCGCGCCGGACGAGGCGGCGCAAGCCACCACCGCCGGCCGCAGGCGCAAGGAAGCCGCCACATGATGGGCGTCTCCGCCACCAGCCTGGAGCCGCTCGACGGCGCCGCGCACCTCGTCCAGTCGATCCTCGACATTCTGACGACGCGGGTCGGCACGGTCGTGCTCGCCCGCGACTATGGCTCGCTGGTGCCGGACATGATCGACCGGCCCGGCGTGCCGCCCACCGTCGTCGATATCGGCGTCGCGGCGGCCGAAGCCCTGGCCAGGTGGGAACCGCGGGTGACGCTGGACAGCGTGCGGATGTCGGCCGGCGGGCAGGACGGCACCTTCGGCGTGGCGTTCGGGCTGACCGTGCTGGACGACGGCAGCGGGCTGGAGGTCGCGCTGTGATCCAGCCCACCACCATCGACCTGTCGCAGCTGCCGGCGCCGCAGCTGATCGAGGCGCTCGACGCCGAGAGCTATGTCGCGGCGGCGATTGCCGACTTCCGGGCGGCGTGGCCGGCCTACGACGCGCTGCTGCTGTCCGACCCGTTCCAGAAGTTCATCCGGGTGCTGGCCTATCGCGAGGTGCTGCTGCGCAACCGCGTCAACGCCGCCGCCCGCTCGGTGATGCTGGCCTTCGCCGCGGGGTCCGATCTCGACCACCTCGCGGCGATCTTCGGCGTCGGCCGGATGGTGCTGACGCCGGCCACCGCAATCGAACCGGCGGCGATGGAGAGCGACGAGCGCTTCCGCCGCCGCATCCAGCTCGCCCCCGACGCCTATTCGACCGCCGGCGCCCGCGGCGCCTACATCTACCACGCGCTGACGCGATCGCCCGACGTCGCCGACGCCTGGGCCTGGTCGCCGCGCGACGGCCATGTGCATGTGGCGGTGGCCGGTGCCGCCGGGACGCCGGTGGCGGATGCGGTGATCGCCGACCTCATCGCGCTGTTCGATCGCGACGACGTTCGTCCCCTGACCGATGTGGTGACGGTGCGCCGCGCCGAGCCGGTGACCGTCGATGTCGCCGGAACGCTCATCGTGCCGCGCGGGCCGGATCCGACGCTGATCAGGACCGCGGCCGAGGCGGCCGTGCGCGCCTATGGGGCCGAGCGCTGCCGCATCGGCCAGATTTTCTACGCGCTGGGCGCGGCGGCGGCGGCCAAGGTCGGCGGCGTCGACAATGTGGTTCTCTCGGCGCCGGCCGCCGACATCGTCTGCGCCGACCACCAGATCCCGGTGCTGGGCACCGTCTCGCTGGCCGTGACGGTGGTGTGATGGCTGCGATCCCCTACGCCTCGCATCTGCTGCCGCCCACCGCCGGCGAGCCGCTGCGCGCGGGCGCCACGGTGATGGAGCGCATCTCGGCGATCCCGACACCGATCCGCGCCGTGAAGCGGCCATTCGAGACACCCGCCGCCTTCCTGCCGTTTTTGGCCTGGGAGCTGTCGGTCGACGTGTGGTTTCGCGCGTGGCCGGAGGCGACCAAGCGGGCGATCACCGCGCGCTCGATCGAGCTGCACCGGCGGAAAGGTACGGCCTACTGCCTGCGCGAATACGTCCGCTATGCCGGCGGCGAGGTGATCGACATCACCGCGCCGCCGCAGCGGGTGTTCTCGGGACCGTCTGCGAGCCGCGCCGATCGCGAGGCGTGGCTTGCGGCGCTGCCGCAGGTGCGCACCTGGCGCGTCCAGGAGACGGCAGCCTTCGGCCCGGCCAAGGCGTTTTTAGGCGGACCGCTGCACGCGATGTTTGTCACGCGGTCGTTCGCGGTGCCGTCGACGGCGGTTGGCCGACTACGCCGCCGGGCGCGCTGGGTCGTCCAGGGCGTCGAGACCACGATCCGCGTCGAGGATTTCGGCACAGCGTTTCAGCTTCACCTGCTCGGCTCGGAGGGCCGCCGCGTGTTTGCCGGCCGTCCGATCGGCCGCCGGCATTTCGTGCCCTCGGAGGCGTGGCGGCGGCTGGTGACGATCGCGCCGCAGCCGCGCATGCCGTGGCGCTCGCCGATCGGGCCGACTCTCCAGGCAATCGCGGCGGAGCCCGAGCGTGTCGTCGTGGCCGGCACGCGCGGACGATCGGTGTACTCGATGATGCCGATTGGCAGGACGTATTTCGTGCCGTCGACGGCGCCGCTGCGCATCTATGAGCGCTTCCCGGTGGTCGACGGCACGGCGCCGCGGCGCGGGCCGGCGGTGCAGATCATGGGCACCGGCCACTACGGATGGCCGCGCAGCACGGCGGTGGTGAGGACGTCGGTGCCGGGCAAGCGGCATAAGCGGGCGGCCGGCGCCGGCATCGCGGCGCTGCGGCGCTACTGGATGCCGCACGACGGCACGCGCCTGCAGGACGTCTGCCGCGCCGCCAGCGCCGCCAAGCGGCTGTCGGACCGCGTGCTGCTCGATATCGGCCCCAAGCCGCGCTTCGTCGCGGGTGGCCGCCCGCTCATTGCCGGCGTCGACGCGCTCGTCGTCGGGCGCCCCTAACGAGGTTCAGCATGGAAAAGCAGGTCTACTTCCGCGACTACCAGGAGCAGCAGGCGGCCGATCACGCCGCCATCCAGGCCTATGCCCGCCAGTCGCTCGACCATCTGGTGAGCGATGCCGTCACGGCCACCCGCCGCTATGCCGGCCTCACCGTCGTCAAGACGGCACAGGCCGAGGTGCGCGTCGACGCCGGCCGCTTCTACGATGTCGGCGGCGGGGTCTATGCGCGCTCGGCCACCACGATCCAGTCGATGCTGCCCCATCTGCCGGCGGTGGCGAAGCGCATCGTCACGCTCGCCGCGACCGGCCAGGAGACCGACAGCGACATCACCGAGCGCGACTTCCTGGTGAACGTCGAGACCGGCCAGACCGAGCCGCGCTCGGTCGCCATCACCCGGTCGCGCGATGTCGTGCTGAGCTTCGTTGCCGGCACCGAGAGCGCCGATCCGCAGCGGCCGGTAATCCCGGTGGGCTATGTCGCGGTGGCCGATATCCTCCTCGACCCGACCCAGGTGGTGTCGATCACGATGCTCGGCGACAACGAGGTGGCCTCGACCGAGGACCTCGACCTGCGCACCGACGCGATCGAGACGTGGCGGGGCCAGGTCGATCCGCGCATCTCGTCGCTCGCCTCCGACCTCGCGGCGCTCGCCAACGAGGTCCGCGCCAAGGGCGGCCGGCAGGATCTCTCCCGGCTCTACGAGGACATGGCGCGGGTGAAGGAGCGCGTCGAGATCCCGGACACGGCGTCCGACTACGGCGCCGACCGCTTTCTCGATAGCGACGAGAGCGACGCCCTCAACACCCAGAACCTCGGCTACGACTGCCTGGTCGAGGAAGGCGCGCGGTTCGCGGACGCGAACGCGTCCGAGGCCGAGATCACCATCTTCGCCGGCAACGATCCGAACGCCTCGCTGTCCGATGGGCTGCTGCTGCCGCGATACGCCGACGCGCTGAAGCTGGAGATCGGCCCGCTGCATTCGGATCTCGGCATCGCCCAATACGGCTTCCAGAGCCACGACATCGTGCAGCGGACGATCGCCCGCAAGCGCATCCGCTACGGGGTGACCCGCACCGCCTGCACCAATGCCAACTGGTGGCGGTCCGGCACCTACGACTCCGCCACCCAGACCTTCCGGCGCGGCGACGAGACCTGGGCGGTGCTGTCGGTCTCGACCCGGGCCTCGGACGGGCACGTCTTCTACCGCCTGCAGCAGTACTGGGTCGACGAGTACGACGACACCTATTGGGACTATGTGACGGTCGAGCACGCCATCACCGGCGCCCAGGTCGCCCAATCTTTCCTGATCTCGAACGACATGTGGCTGACCAAGGTCGGCCTCTTTTTCACGTCCAAGGCCGCCAATGAGGCGGTGTTCCTGACGCTCGCCGAGATCGTCGCCGGCGTGCCGGACCTGTCGCGGGCGATCCTGCATCAGACCGTCCCTCACACCGCCATCGTTGTCGGCGACTGGACCGAGGTGGCGGTGCAGCCGACCTTCCTCACCAAGGGCAAGCGCTACGCGCTCGTCGTCACGAGCGCCGCCAACCACAAGATCGGCATGGCCGAGGGCAACGGCTACACCGCCGGCACCTTCTTCTTCTCGACCGATGGCCAGTACTACCTCGGCGACCTCACCAAGGACATGATGCTGCGGCTCTACGGCGCGCAGTTCGGCGCCTCGCAGGTGACGATCGAGCTGGGCGCGCTCAATCTGGACGGCGGCATCCGCGCCATCGATATCCTCGCCGGCACGATCGAGCCGGAGTCGACCGAGCTGATCTACGAGGTGCAGCCGGGCGGATCGGGCGCGTGGGTGCCGCTGACGGCGGACGATCTCACCGCCTTCTCTGCTGCGCCACCGCTGGCACGCTTCCGCGCCCGCTTCGTCGGCACCCGCGACATGCATGCCGGCCTCAAGGTCGGCGGATCACGGGTGCGCCTGTCACGCCCGAAAACCACCTTCCGGCACATTTCCGAGCCGCAGACCCTCGCGGCCCCGTCGTCCGATATCTACGTCAAGACGCTGCTTGAGGGGTTCGACGAGACCCCGCACGACGCCGGGTGCCGCCTGCGTGTCGGCGCGGGGTGGGAGACGCCGGACGTCACGGTCGACAAGGCGGTGCCGACCGGGATCGAACGCACCTACCGCTTCCAGCTGGCCGCACCGACCCCGACCTTCTCGATCGAGCTGACCGGCGTCACCAACTCGCCGGCCAGCGTGTTCCACATCGCCGAACGCGTCCACTGGGCGCTGTGACAAGGAGAGCAAAATGGCCAAGAAAACAGCAGCGCAGCCGACAGCAGCGCAGCCGACAACCGCCGCACCGGCGGAGACCGCAACGGCTGCCGCAGACCTCGATCCCGAGGCCGAGTACCGCGTGAAGCTCGCCCGCGCCGTGCCGTTCGGCGCACTGGTGCTGCGCCCGCGCGACCCGGTGCGGCTCAAGGGCCGGATCGTCGCCGAACTCGGCGACGCGGTGGCGAGCTACGAGAAAGTCTGATGGCGCGGCGGAGCGAGGCCTACGCGGTCGAGCGGGGCGCCAACCTCGCCGATCCTGAGTATTGGAACAGGCGGTTCGAGGACATCGATCTGCGCCTGCATGCGCGGGAGCTGGATGCGGCGACGCTGCAAGCGGCGGTCGAAACCTTCCAGTCGCTGGCGCTGGCGCGCGTCAACGATACGCTGACGCCGATCCTGCAGGACGCGCTCACCCGGCTGTCCTCGGTGGGGGCGCTGTTCGAGGCGGACAGCGTCTCGCCGGTCCCGGTCGGGACCGGGGCGCGCACGGTCCAACTGCTGGATGCGCAGCGGGCGGCATGGGTGGTCACCTCGCACGTGGTGCTCCGCTCGCGCGGATCGGGCGCGGCGATGGTCGCCGAGGTGCTCGCCTACGAACGGCCCTCGGGCCTGCTCACCGTCGACGTGCTGTCGGCGGTCGGCGCCGGCACCCATGCCGATTGGACGATCCGGCTGTCCGCGCCCCCGGACATCGAACATGCCGGCCGGACGGACAATCCGCATCAGACAACCGCCGATCAGGTCGGCGCCTACACCACGAGCGAAGCCGACGCGGCGATTGCATCGGCGATCGGCGCGCTGTCGGCCAGCGTCGCGACGGCGCTGGCCGGTAAGCAGGCGGCATCCGCCAACCTAGCGGCGTTCGCCGGGCTCAGTGGCGCGGAGAACGGCCTGCCGTACTTCACCGGTGCCGGAGCCCTGGCCCTGGCGACGTTGTCGGCCGCGGCGCGGACGCTGCTGGCGGCGACGGACCAGACCGGCCAGCGATCGGCGCTCGGCCTCGGAGGCGCGGCACTGCTGGCGGCCGGGACAGCGGCCGGCAATCTGGTGCAACTCGACGCCGCGGGACGGTTGCCAGCCCTCGACGGCCGCAACCTGACGAACCTCAGCGCCAGCAGCGTGTCGAGCCTCAACGCGATCAGGCAACCCGACATCATCGTCCAGCACCAGGCGGCGAGCGGCACCCACGGCGGCACGGCCACCACCGGGGCGCGCCAATTGCGACCGCTCAATACGGTGGTCCGGAATGCCATTGGAGCCACCCTCGCCAGCAACCTCCTGTCGCTGCCGGCAGGGTCGTACTTCGCCGAGTGGGCCGTGCAGATCTACCGCGTCAACGCCTGCCGGTCGTGGCTGGTCAATACGACGGATGGTGTCGATCTGGGGCAGTCGATCAACGGATATTCCACGACGGACTGTCCCGAGGTCAGCCAGGGTACGGCGGTGTTTGAGCTCGCCGCCACCAAGACAATCGGTGTCCAGCAGCAGGTCTCGGGAGCCGCGGGAACAAGCTACGGCATGGGGCTGGCGGCCAGCCTCGGTACCGAACTCTACGCCACGCTCAAGATCTGGAGGCTCTGATGGACACGGCCCTCGTCGCCGATGGCGTGGTGGTGCAGGTGTGGCGCGACACGCCGCGGGCCAGCCTCGACGTCGCCGGCACCCTCGTCGAATTCGCGGCAGGACAGGCCGTCTGCGGCATGCTGTGGGACGGCACCGCGCTCAGCCTGCCGCCGGCCTCGGTCGATCTCGTCGCCTATGCCGAGGACGCCAAGTGGCGCAAGGAGACGGGCGGCATCGCCGTCGCCGGCATCCAAGTCGCCACCGACGACCGCTCCAAGCTGATGATCGCCGGCGCGCGGATCAAGGCCGCGGCCGATCCCGCCTGGACGACGCAATGGCATATCGGCGGCGGCGTGCTGGTGCCGCTGACGGCGCCCGAGGTGATCGCCATCAGCGACGCCGTGCTGGCCCATGTGGATAAGTGTTTCGCGATCTTCGGCAGTGTGGTCGCGGCGATCGCGGCCGGCACCGTCACCACCACAGCCGAGATCGACAGCGCCTTCGGATTGTCCGGATGAGGGTTGCAGCCCTGACGCCCGTCAGGGTCGGCCGACGCAGGCGCGGACGATACCGTCCGCCAATTCGCAGCGCCGCACAAGCTGAGATCGGACGCAGAGAATGGCCGAATACTTCTTTCACGGACCCGAGGTCATCGAAGTTTCGGACGGCATTCGGCCGATCAAGGTGCCGAAGTCGTCGATCATCTGCGTGTTCGGCACCGCGCCCGATGCCGACCCCGCGCTCTGGCCGCTCAACGAGCCGGTGCTGCTGCTGTCGCAGCCGCGCAAGGCCGCCACGCTCGGCGCCGCCGGCACCCTCTACGACGCCATCAGGCAGATCCATGCGGAGAAGGGCGCGACCATCGTCGTCATCCGCGTCGCCGAGGGCGCCACCACCGCCGAGACCATGTCCAATCTGGTCGGCGATCCGACGCTGCGCACCGGAGTTTGGGCGGCGCTGAAGGCGCGGCCCACCGTGAAGGTGACGCCGCGGATCCTGATCGCGCCCGGCTTCACCAGCCAGCGCCCCACCGATGGCGTGGCCTCGATCACCCTCACCGACGACGGCGACGATTACACCTCGGCGCCGGCCGTCGCCATCGCCGGCGGCGGCGGCTCCGGCGCCACCGCGGTCGCCACGGTCAATGGCGGCAAGGTGGTGGCGGTCACCGTCGTCGAGCACGGGTCGGGCTACACGGCGGCGCCGACCGTGACGTTCAGCGGCGGCGGCGGCGCCGGCGCGACCGCCACTGCGGTGCTTGGCACGGTGCGCAATCCGGTGCTGTCGGCCATGGCGGCCGTGTCGAAGCGGCTGCGCGCCGTCACCCCGTTCGACGTGGGGCTCGGCACGATCGAAGCGGCGGTCGATGCCCGCGAGGACTGGGCCTCCGACCGGCTGTTCTCGCTCTATGGCGGCGTCAAGGTGTGGGACACCACGTTGAACGCCTATGTCGACCGCCCGGCGGCGGCGAGCATCGCCGGGCTGATCGCCCGCATCGATACCGAGCGCGGCTTCTGGCACTCGCCGTCCAACAACGAGCTGCTGGGCATCGGCGGACCGTCGATCCCGGTCGACTGGGCGCTGGGCGACACCGAGTCCGAGGCGAACTACCTCAACGAGCACGCGGTCAACACCATCATCCAGATCGGCGGCGACTATGGCGGCTGGCGGCTGTGGGGCAACCGCACCTGCGCCGACGATCCGCTGTGGGTGTTCCTGTCGGTTCGCCGGACCGCCGACATGGTCTACGAGGCGCTGGAGGAGGCGTTCATCTGGATGACCGACAAGCCGTTCTCGCCGCAGCTGCTGCTCGACGGCGCGGAACGGGTGAACCGGTTCTTCAAGTACCTCGTGCGCGAAGGCGCGCTGGTCGGCGGCTCGTGCTGGATCGATCCCGAGCGCAACACCTCCGCCCAGCTGCAGCAGGGCATCGTCGCCTTCGACGTCGACCTGGAGCCGCCGGCGCCGATGGAGCACATCAAGATCTACGCCCACCGCAACGGCGACTATTACGACGAGGTGATCGAAACCGTCGCCAGCCAGATCGTGGCCTGAAGGGCCGTTGAAGGAGGCTTCACATGGCCGAGATGGACTACATCATCAAGGCGGCGACGGTGTTCGTCGACGGCCGCGGCAAGCTCGGCACCGCCGAGAAGATCAAGGTGCCGGCGCTCAAGAAGAAGCGCGAGGACCATCGCGGCGGCGGCATGCTCGGCACCCGCAAGGTGTCCTACGGCCTGGAGGCGATCGAGTTCCCGTTCGAACTGTCGGCGCTCGATCCGCACGTGCTGGGCCAGTTCGGCGTCCGCACCGGCCAGGACGTGCCGTTCACCGTGCGCGGCTATCTCGACGGCATCCGCAACCAGGAGCACACCGCCATCATCCAGATGCGCGGCGAGATCGGCGAGATCGATCCGCCGGACTTCGAGCCGGGCAAGAAGTCGATGACCAAGTTCACCGTCGATGTCGCCGCCCTCAAGTTCATCGTCGACGACGCGGTGATCTACGACATCGACCTCGACAACGACGTCTATGTGGTCAACGGCGTCGACGAGTGGGCGCCGGTCCGCCGCGCGCTCGGCCTGTGAGGAGGGGCACGATGTCCGAACCGGTCCAAATCGCGCTGGTCCACCCCTTCGAGTTCAAGGGGGTCACCTATCGCGAGATCACGCTGCGCCGGGCGACGGCGCGCGACGTGCGCCGCATGGCCGCCCGGTCGGGCTCCGACGTCGAGAAGGGCTTCGAGATGCTCTCCGACCTCTCCCAACTGCCGGCCGAGGTGATCGATGAGATCGACGGCGAGGACTTCACCCGCCTGATGGAAACCATCAGCGGTTTTTTCGGCTCGTCCCCGGCAACGTCGAAGACGTGATGGCCGATCTCGCCTTCGCCTTCCATTGGGGGCTCGGCGAGCTGGACGGCCTGAGCATCGACGAGCTGCTGGCCTGGCACGCCCGGGCGCGGGCGCGCCTTGAAGCCTGGGGAGGCGGTGCGTGAGCGGCTTCAAGGTCTCGATGATCGTCGAGCTGGTCGACCGGCTGACCGGGCCGGCGAAGGCGGTCGAGCGCGCCGGCAAGGGCATCGAACAGGCGATCGAGGGCGTCAACCGGGCGGGCGGCAAGACCAACACCACGGCGTGGACCGCCCACACCCGCGGCGCCCAGGCCGCCGAGAAGGCGGCCAAGGCGGCGGCGAAGGCGACCCGCGACGCCGAACGGGAGGCGGCCAAGGCCGCGAAGAGCTACGAGCAGCTCGGCAGCCGCATCGGCAACGCCATCGCCACCATCGGCGGCGCCGGCCTGATCGGCAAGCCCATCGTCAGCGCCGCCAAGTTCGAGGAGGCGTGGGCGGATTTTTCGAAGATCGCCAACCTGTCGGCCGACAAGGACAACGCGCTGCGCGAGGCGGTGCTGAAGCGCGCCGCCAGCTCGCGCACCAACGCGGCGGCACTGACCGAGCTGTTGAGCGGACTGGCGTCGAGCGGCGTGCCCGACGACGAGCTGCTCGACTATCTCGACATGCTCGACAAGGCGTCGGTGGCCTTCGGCCTGTCGGGCAAGGATGCCGGCCGCGACATCGGCTTCCTGCGCACCAACCTGAAGATGACGAAGGAGGAGTTCCGGGACCTGCTCGACACCCTGAACTTCCTCGAAAACAAGACCAACGCCTCGGCGAAGGATCTGCTGAAATTCATGCGCGACAGCGCCGGCATCATGCGGCAGTCGGGCATCGGCTACGCCGATCAGGCGGCGATCGGTGCCGCGGCGCTGTCCCTGCAGAGCGATCCCGGCAAGGTGGCACGCTCGATCTCGGCGCTGCTGGCCCAGTTGCAGACGGCGCAGTACCTCCAGCACGGCAAGAAGCCGAACCCGCGACTGGAGGCGTTCGAGCGCCTCGGCGTCGACCCCAAGCAGCTTGCCGACAGCCTGAAAAAGGACCCGATCGCGGCGATCAGCGCCTTCCTGGCCAAGGTCAACGAGGCCAAGGATCCGCTGCGCGAACTGGTCGCCATCATGGGCAAGGAGTGGATGGACGAGATCGGCGGCCTGGCGGCGGCCCGCGAACTGATCGAGCAGGCCCGCCAGTACGCCCGCGACCCGGCCCGCACCGGCTCGATGGAAGAGGAGTACCAGAAGAAGCTGCGGACCACGATCGGCCTGTGGGAGCGCCTCAAGAACGCGACGGACGTCATCTTCACCCGGCTCGGCGACAAGTATCTGCCGTCGATCAACGCCTTTCTGACACGCATCAACGCCTGGCTCGGCGCCAATGAGGGGCTTGCCGTCAGGATCGCCGAAATCGGCACCGCTGCGGTTGGTGTTCTGGCGGGGCTCGGGGCGCTGTCGATGGCGGCCTGGGTGTTCTCGCCGCTCAAGGGCGCGGTCCTCGGGGTCGGCCGCGCACTTTGGTGGGTTGGCGCGACCGCCGCTCCCTTCGTCGTCGGCATGCTGGTGCGCAGCATCGCGGCCATCGGCCGCGTCCTGGCCGTCATGGTGCTGAGCAATCCCGTGACCGCGACGCTGTTGGCGATCGGCGCGGCGGCGCTGTGGGTCTACGAGAATTGGGGCATGGTCAAAGGCGCGCTCACCAGCGCCTGGCAGGGGATCGAAGGGGCCGTGACGGCGGCGCTGGAGGGCGTCAAGAGTGCCTGGACATCCTTCGTCGCGTGGCTGGAGGGCATCGTCGCCGCGATCCTCGCCAAGATGGCGGCGATCGGCCAGGCCATCCGCAACGCCTTCACCTTCAGCTGGCCGTCGCTGCCCGGCTGGCTGCAGAACCTGGTGCCAGGCGGCAGCGGCGCGCCGGCCTCGCCCTCGAAGTTCGATCCCGGGCCGTCCGTGCCCGCCGGCCCCGGCGCCGTGCAGCCCGCGGGCAGCCGGGTCCAGACCATCCACCAGACCATCCACGCGCCGATCTCGATCACCGCCGCCGGAACGCCGGCCGAGGTGTCGGGTGCGGCGCGGGCCGGCGTCGCCGGTGGCGCCAAGGCCGGCGCCGCAGCGCTGCACGACGGGTGGGCGCTCGCATGAGCATCCTGATGGGGCTCGGTCCCTACCGGTTCGAGGTGACGCGCCACGCCTATGAGGAGCTGGAGCACGCGGCCGAGGGCCGTTGGGAGAAGCACGAGCTGTTCGGCCGCGCGCCGCAATACCAGTGGCTCGGCCCCGGCGAGGAGACGCTGACCATCAAGGGCGCCGTCATTCCGCGCTACACCGGCGAGGCCAGCGCGGCGCAGCTGCGGGCGATGCAGGCCGAGGTCGGCGCCGGCCGGCCGCTGTTCCTGGTGGCCGGCACCGGCCGGGTGTTCGGCGCGTTCGGCCTCAAGAAGGTCGGCCGGACCGACACCTATATCGGCCCGCGCGGCGATGCCATGAAGGCGGAGTTCGCGCTGGAGCTGGTGCGGCTCGGCACCGGCGCCATCCTGCGGAGCCTGTGGCCGTGAAGACCTACATCACCGTCGACGGCGACATGGTCGACCGCATCGCCTGGCAGCAGCTCGGCACCAGCGAGACCACCACCGAAGCGCTGCTGGAGGCCAATCCCGGCCTGGAGGCGCGGGGTCCCGTGCTGCCGGCCGGCCTGGTGCTGACCATCCCCGACGGCGCAGCGCCGCCGGTGGGCCGGACGGCCCTGAAGCTGTGGGACTGACGCGATGACCCCGGCCTACCGCATCCTGGCGGACGGCGTCGACATTTCCGGGCGGCTGACCGGCCGCATGGTCGAGCTGCGCCTGGTCGACGTCGACGGCGAGACCTCCGACGAGCTGACGCTGCTGATCTCCAACTGGGACGGCGCGATCGCCAAGCCCAGGAAGGGCGCGCTGCTGTCGGTCGAGATCGGCTACCTGGAAACAGGCCTGGTGTTCATGGGCCTCTACAAGGTCCAGACCACCAAGAAGATGGGGCCGAAGGCCGCGTTCGAGATCACCGCCCACGCCGCCGACTATCGCGGCAGCCTGAAGAGCCAGAAGAC
Source organism: Blastochloris tepida (assembly GCF_003966715.1). Lineage (NCBI taxonomy): Bacteria > Pseudomonadati > Pseudomonadota > Alphaproteobacteria > Hyphomicrobiales > Blastochloridaceae > Blastochloris > Blastochloris tepida. Next base: position 1,127,583 of record NZ_AP018907.1, on the reverse strand, counting down.
CCGGACGCACGAGGGCACCCTCGGCGCCGTGGTGGCGAGGATCGCCGGCGAGCACGGCCTGTCGGCGGCCGTGGACCCGGCGCTGGCGGCCGTGCGGATCAAGACGCTGCCGCAGACCGAGGAAAGCGACATGCATCTGCTGACGCGCCTGGCGCGCCAGTATGGAGCGATCTTCAAGCCTGCCGCCGGCAAGCTGCTGTTCGTCCGGCGCGGCAGCGGCACCACGGCGTCGGGTCAGGCCGCGGCCGGCCTGTCGGTCACGCCGAACGACCTCTCCGAGTTCGAGATCACCGACCAGGACGAGCCCACCCGCAAGAAGACCGAGGCCAAGTGGTACGACCGCGGCAAGGCGAGCCGGGAATCGGTGGTCGCCGGCGAGGGCGAGCCCCGCTACGAGTTCCCGCACCTGTTCCGGTCGAAGGAGGACGCCCAGCGGGCGGTCGACGCCCGCCAGCGGGACTTCGCCCGCGCCGGCAAGGGCTTCACCGGCACCCTGCTGGGGCGGCCCACGGTGGCGGCCGGCCAGCCGATGACGACGCGCGGCTTCGGCGACGACGACGATCACGGCTGGACCCTGAAACGGGTCGAGCACGAGATGGTGGAAGGCGGCTACACCACCAGGATCGAGGCCGAGGTGCAGGAGACCGGCACCGGGGGCGCCGGCGACGCGGGAGGACGGTCGGGGACATCCGGATCGTCGGGCTCGCGGCTGACCGCGCCGAACAACTCGGCCGGCGACGTGTCGGGAGGCGGCAATGTCGCCTGAGCGCCGGTGCGGCAGGGTGACGGGGTCCGGGTTTCCCCGGCCGCGGGACTGTCTTGGCGGAGAGGCCCGCGGAGCGACGCACTCACATGGCCGCCACCCCGCCCCAGCTCTGGCGAGCCGGGGTGCGGTGGCACGATTCGGGTTACCAGCACGTGGAGGACATCCGCTGCGGCAGCTGCCGCGCGCTGCTGCTCCGGGCGGCAACCGGCGCGATCGCCGGCGCCGTCCAGATCAAGTGCCGCCGGTGCGGCACATTCAACACCTTGAGGCCGATCGAGCCCGTATCCGAGCGCCGCGAGCGTCCGACCTCGGGAGAGGCCCCATGCACGTCCAGCGCCGGCAGATCGGACCGGCCACCCTCTATCTCGGCGACGCCCTCGAAATCCTGACCAGGCTGGAGCCCGGCTCAATCGGGGCGGTGCTGACCGACCCGCCGTATTCCAGCGGCGGCAACGTGCGGGATAAGGCGATGGCCACCTCGGCCAAGTACCAGTCGAGCGAGCACCGCGGGCTCTATCCGGAGTTCCAGGGCGACACCCGCGACCAGCGCTCGTATCTCGCCTGGTCGACGCTGTGGATGGGGCGGGCGCGGACGCTGTGCCGGCCCGGCGCGCTGCTGGTCACGTTCTCCGACTGGCGGCAGCTGCCGGTGACGACAGACGCCCTCCAGTGTGCCGGGTGGGTGTGGCGGGGCATCGTGCCGTGGGACAAGACAGAGGCGAGCCGGCCGCAGCTCGGCCGCTACCGGGTGCAGGCCGAGTTCGCGGTGTGGGGGACCAACGGCGCCCGGCCGCTCGCCGGCAAGGTGGCCCCCGGCGTGATCCGCGAGCCGGTGCCCAAGATCAAGCACCACATCGCCGGCAAGCCGGTGGAGCTGATGGCCCAGCTGATGGCGGTCATGGAGGGGCCGATCCTGGACCCGTTCATGGGATCGGGGACGGTGGGGGTCGCCTGCCTTCAGCGGGGGCTGCCCTACATCGGCATCGAGGTCGAGCCGGCCTATTTCGAGGTGGCCTGCAGGCGGCTGGAAGGGGCCTTAAACGGGGCTTCAGCAGAGGCTTAAACTGCTGCCATCTGATCTTGCGCGCCGTGCCATCCGATTTTGCGCGCTACACGAGCGAGGTTGCCATCGCTTGGCGGTGCATTGGAACAGCCCTCGGCCCTTCTGCTCACAGTGATCTCCTCCGCCACGAACAGGGCAGATGAACCCTTTGGGCCGCCATCACTTGAAGAGATCGTGACCCGGCAGAGCTCTTCCGTCCCATAGAGGCCATCGAAGGCCGCCTCACTGGGACCCTACTGAAACTGCACCCGATTTCGTGCCATCGGCCAAATCCTTCCGATCCCATGTTCATGGTTTGCCCCAAAAGCAGGGTGGTCGAAAAGGTCCTCATCAAGCTGTTTCGAACGTCCATTCCGCCGCAATTGTCGCAAGCGCAACGATGCGCTAGCCTCAAAAGCAAGAACGATAAATCTCCGGGAGGACGCTCATGGACTCGGCCTCAAGGCCGGGAGTTGGTCGTGCGCCGTCATCCGGGGCGGGCTTCTGCCGACGTGTGATCGTCCGCGGCGTCGCGGCCTGCGCCGCGGCTGCACTGATGCCGCAGCCTTTGGCGGCCCAACAACGGCTCGTCCGGTTCGGGCTGACGCCGGTGTTCCTGACATCCGACCTTGATCTGCTTGTTGCCCTGCGCGCCTATCTGGAGCGTGCCTGGGACCGGGAGGTGCAACTCGTCACCCGCCGCACCTATCAGGAGATCATGCTGCTCCTGGTGTCCGGCCAGATCGACGCGGCCTGGATCTGCGGCTATCCGTTTGTGCGGCACCGCGAAAGCCTCGACCTCGTGTCCGTGCCAATGTGGCGCGGACAGCCGCTGTACCAGTCCTACGTCATCGTCGGCGCCGACCGGAGGGCAAGCACCTTTACGGACCTGGAAGGTGACGTCCACGCCTTCTCCGACCCCGACAGCAATTCCGGCTTCCTCGTCACCCGGGCGCTGCTCGCAGACGACAGGATGCGGCCCGAAACCTTCTTTCGACGAACCGTTTTCACTTACGGCCATCGCAACGTGGTGCGCGCGGTAGCGTCCGGCCTTGCCGGCAGCGGCTCGGTCGACGGCTACGTGTACGATGTCCTGGCCAACGTCGAGCCCGATCTTGTTGCGGGGACACGGGTGCTGCGCCGGTCGGAATGGCTGGGCTTTCCCCCGATCGCCGCGTCGCGCCACCGGCCAAGCGATCTGCCATCGGACGCGCTCGCGTCGGCGTTTCTCCGCATGGGAGCGGAGCAGGATGGCAGACGGGTGCTCGATTTGTTGAAGCTCGACGGCTTCATCCCCGGAGACGTGGCGCTGTTCGACTCCATCGCGGCCAAGCTGGACCATGTCCGGAGCGCCGGATGACCGGGTGGCAGCGCGCCTCGCCGGCAGCCTGGCCTGTCGCGCTCAAGGTGCCGCTGCTGGTGGCCGCGCTGATGGTGGCCATCAGCACGGTACTGACCAATCAGGTGCTCCAGCGCCTCGCCGAGACGCAGCGTCACCACCTCGACGAGCTCGCGGCCGCCCATCTCGATGGCCTGTCGTCCTCGATCATGCCCGCGGTTCTGCGGGAGGATGCCTGGGAGGTTTTCGATACGCTCGACAGGGGGCGTGCGCTCTATCAGAGCCTCAACGTGGTTGAAACCGTCGTGGTCACCGCCGACGGCATGGTTCTCGCCGCCTCGAATCCGAAGGCGGTGCCGGCCTTCAAGCCCGCTCCGCTCAGCATGATCGATCGCTTCGCCACGGAAGATGCGTGGCTCGATCCCCTTAGCGAGCGGGCGGGCGCGCGCCGGCTTCTCGTCTATCAGTCGCGCACCATCGGGGCGATCTATGCCGAGTTCGACATGGCGCGGCAATTCGCCGAACGCCGCCACGTGCTGTGGACGCTGGTCGGCACCAACGCTGCGATCACTCTGTTTCTGGCGATCGCCGGGTTTGCGCTGATCCGCGGCCTGTTGCGCCCCGTCCGCATTCTGACCCGCCATTTGCGCGCAGGCGCTACCGGCCCGGTGCCGGGGGCCGAGCTGCCGCGCCCGCGATCCGAGTTCGGCCAGTTGTTCCGCCAGTACAACGACATGGTCCGGGCCTGGAACGAGCGCGAAGCCCTCGCCGCGCGGATCGCCGAGGAGGAGCGGCTGGCGAGCCTCGGCCGGCTTGCCTCGGGCATGGCGCACGAGATCAACAATCCGCTCGGCGGCCTGTTCAATGCCATCGACACGCTGAAGCGCCACGGGCACGATGCCGAGGTCCGCCAGCGCACCGTCTCCCTCGTCGAGCGCGGCCTGTCGGGCATCCGCGACGTCGTGCGCGCGATGTTGGCGGACTACCGCGCCGACGCGGCGAACCGGCCGCTCAAGCCGGCCGATATCGACGACCTGCGGCTGTTGATCGAGCCGGAACTGGTGCGCCGCGACCTCGACCTCGACTGGCGCAACGAACTCGTCGAAGACGTGCCGGTCCCAGCCGGCGCCATCCGCCAGGCCGTGCTCAACCTCCTGCTCAATGCCTGCCATGCCAGCCCGGAGAAAGGCCGCATCGGCCTAGAGGCGACGCATACCGGCACGGGCCTCGTCATCGCGGTGGCCGACGACGGGCCGGGCCTCGACCCGGCGCGGGCGCGCTATCTGCAGGAGCCCACGCTCGCCGCTGCGCCGCGGCCGGGCGAGCGCGGCCTTGGCCTGTGGATCGTTCGGCGTCTGGTGCTGGCTGCGGGCGGCAAACTTTCAGTCGAGCGGCCTGCGAGCGGCGGCACCCTCATCCGCATCACCGTTCCGACCCTGACACCGGAGGCACTGTCCCATGCTGCCTGACTCGCTGTCGATTGCGATCGTGGAAGATGATCCGGTGATGGGCGAGTCGCTCAATCAGGGCCTCGAACTGGAAGGCTGCAGGGTGTCGTGGTGGCGCACGGGCGCCGAGGCACTGGCGGGGCTGCGGGCCGCCGCAGCGCCCGATGTCGTGATCTGCGACATCCGGCTGCCCGACATGTCGGGCGAGGATGTGTTCCGGCGGCTCGCGGCCGACGCCGCATCGCCGCCATTCCTGTTCATGACGGCGTATGGCGAGATCGATCAGGCAGTGGCGCTGATCCGCGCCGGCGGCGGCGACTATGTGACGAAGCCCTTCGTGTTCAACGACCTCCTGGCGCGCGCCAGGGCCTTGGCCGGGCGCCGTCCGCCGGCGAACGGCGGCATTCTGGGTGTGTCGCCCGCCATGCGGCGCGTCGAGGCGATGATTGCGCGGGTGGCGGCCCGCAGCTCGCCGGTGCTGCTGACCGGCGAGACTGGCGCCGGAAAGGAAGTTTGCGCCCGCCTTCTCCATGGGTTGGGCAGCGACGCGACCCAGCCATTCATCGCCGTCAATTGTGCGGCGATCCCGCATGCCCTGCTCGAAAGCGAGATGTTCGGCCATGAGAAGGGTGCCTTCACCGGCGCGCTGGCGCGTCATGCCGGTTACGCCGAGCGTGCCCGCCGCGGCACGCTGTTTCTCGACGAGGTGGCCGAGCTGCCGCTGGCGCTTCAGGCGAAACTGCTGCGGCTGCTTGACGAGCGGCGGTTCGCGCGGGTGGGCGGCGAGACCGCCGTGCCGTTCGAGGCCCGCATCGTCTGCGCCACCCACCGCGACCTGTCCGAGGAGGTGGCCGCCGGTCGCTTCCGCCAGGACCTCTATTACCGGATCAATGTCGTCGCCATCGAGGTGCCGCCGCTTCGCGACCGGCCGGCCGACATCGTGTTGCTGCTCAATCAATTCTTCGCTGAGATCGCGCCGCATTCGAATACGGCACTGCATGGCTTCAGCAGCCTGACCGAGGAGGCCGCGCTCGCCTATCCCTGGCCGGGCAACGTTCGCGAACTGCGCAATCGCGTCGAGCGTGCCGCCACGCTGGCGCTGGGCGAGTGGCTGATGCCCTCGGACCTGTTCCCGGAAGCGGCGCGCGCCTCGGACGACGAGGCGCCGCGCGGCCTTGCCGCGGCGCGGGATGCGGCGGAGCGCCGCGAGATCGAGCGCGCGTTGCGCGACAGTGGCGGCCACGTCGGCGAGGCCGCCAAGCGCCTCGGCATCGCCCGCACCACGCTGTGGGAGCGCATGCGCCGCCTGTCGATCCGCTCCCGCTAGGGCATTTTCCGCAATAGCGGACCCGGTTTTGCGATCGGAAATGCGCGAATCCAAAGAGCTGGCCCGTTCGGATTTTTGACGGGAGCCCACGGCGATGTTCGGAAATCCGAACATGCCGCTGTTCCGGATCCCAGCAATTCAAAGGCTTGCCTGCCCCCGGTCCTTGGCCCGGTCCTTGTAACAGGACCGTCAGCGCCGACGCTCCGCGTCGCGTTCAGATGGGAGGACCACCATGAAAAGATGCGACCGAATGGTCGATGCCGGCCGCCGCCATTTCCTTGGCGGCGCCGGTCTCGTTGCGGCAGCCGGGGCTGCGGCAACCATGCTGCCCGCCACCGCCGAAGCCGCGCCGGCGCCGGCGCCGGCGCGGGTCGCCTACCCGTCGAACCGGCTCGCCAACGTCTCCCAGCTCAAGGTCGACGAACCTCTCACCGTCGCCTATCCGGACAAGGATGCGCCCGGCGTCCTCATCAAGCTCGGCACCCGCGTTCCCGGTGGAGTCGGACCCGACGGCGACATCGTCGGCTTCTCTGCGATGTGCCCGCACAAGGGCTTTCCGCTCGGCTATTCGAAAACCGACAAGACGCTGAACTGCTCGGGCCACTACAGCCGTTTCGACTGCGAGAAGGCCGGCCAGCAGATCTGGGGCAACGCCACCCAGAACCTCGCGCAATACGCGCTCCGCGTCGACGCCAAGGGCGACATCTACGCCGAAGGCGTCGATGAGCTGCTCTACGGCCGGCTGTCCAACGTGCTGTGAGGGAGGACGCGATGACCTACAAGCGTCAAGTCGACCGCCTGCCGATCATTCCCGCGGACGCGAAGGAGCACAACGTCACCTGCCACTACTGCATCGTCGGCTGCGGCTACAAGGCTTACACGTGGCCGATCAACAAGCAGGGCGGCTTCGATGCCAAGTCGAACAAGTTCGGCGTCGACCTCGGCAAGCAGCAGCCCGCCGAGACCGTCGCCTGGTATGCCCCGTCGATGTACAACATCGTCAAGCAGAATGGCGCGGACGTTCATCTCGTCATCAAGCCGGACGTCAATTGCGTGGTGAATTCCGGGCTGGGCTCGATCCGCGGCGCGCGGATGGCCGAGAACCACACCTCGCAACAGCGCGGCACGCAGCTTGCGCGCCTGACCGACCCCATGGTGTGGCGCTATGGCACGATGCAGCCGACCAATTGGGAGGATGCGCTCGATCTCGTCGCCCGCGTCACCACTGCCGTCATCAACGAGCAGGGTGAGGACGGGCTGTTCGTCTCGATGTTCGACCATGGCGGCTCGGCCGGCGGCTATGAGAACACCTGGGGCACTGGCAAGCTCTATTTCGGGGCGATGAAGGTCAAGAACGTCCGCATTCACAATCGCCCGGCCTACAATTCCGAGGTTCACGGCACCCGCGACATGGGCGTCAGCGAACTGAACAACTGCTATGAGGATGCCGAGCTCGCCGACACCATCGTCGCCATCGGCACCAACCCGCTCGAAACCCAGACCAATTATTTCCTGAACCACTGGCTGCCGAACCTGCGTGGCACGTCGCTCGACAAGAAGCGGCGGGAATTCCCGAACGAGGCCGTCGAATCGGGCCGCATCATCATCATCGATCCCCGCCGCACGGTGACGGTTGCGGCCTGCGAGGCCGAGGCAGGCAAGGATCGCGCGCTGCATCTTGCGCTCGAGCCCGGCACCGACCTCGTGCTGTTCAATGCGCTGCTCACCTACATCGCCGACAAGGGGTGGATCGACAAGGAATTCATCGCCGCGAGCACGCTGTCGCCGGCCCAGGTTCCGCCGCTCATCTCGCGCCCGGGCGGCGGCGGCCTGGAGACCTCCGATCCGCTCACCGATTTCGCCGCCGCTCTCGCAGCGAACCGGACATCGATCGAGGATGCTGCGCGCATCACCGGCCTCAAAGCCGCCGACATCATCAAGGCCGCCCAGTGGATCGCCGAGCCCAAGGCCGACGGCAAGCGTCGCCGCACCATGCTCGGCTATGAGAAGGGCATCATTTGGGGCAATGACAACTACCGCACCAACGGCGCGATCGTGAACCTCGCCCTCGCCACCGGCAATGTGGGCCGGCCGGGCGGCGGCGTGGTGCGGCTGGGCGGCCATCAGGAGGGCTATTCGCGGCCCTCCGATGCACATGTCGGCCGGCCGGCCGCCTATGTCGACAAGCTCCTGATCGAGGGCCGCGGCGGCGTCCACCACATCTGGGCGTGCGACCACTACAAGACCACGCTGAACGCCATGAAGTTCAAGCAGGTCTACAAGCGGCGCACCGACCTGGTGAAGGACGCCATGAACACCGTGCCATGGGGCGACCGCAAGGCGATGGTCGACGCCATCATGGTGGCGATCCGCCAGGGCGGCCTGTTCGCGGTCGATGTCGACATCGTGCCAAGCAAGATCGGGCAGGCCTGCCATGTCTGGCTGCCGGCGGCGATCTCGGGCGAGATGAACCTCACCTCGATGAACGCCGAGCGGCGCATGCGCCTCACCGAACGCTACATGGACCCGCCCGGCAATGCGCTGCCCGACTGCCTGATCGCGGCGCGCATTGCCAATGCGATGGAGCGCGTGCTGCGCGAGCAGGGCAAGGCGGCCTATGCCGACCAGTTCAAGGGCTTCGACTGGAAGACCGAAGAGGACGCCTTCATCGACGGCTACCAGAAGCACGAGAAGGGCGGCGAGCACGTCACCTATGCCCGGCTGCGCGCGATGGGAACCAACGGCTTTCAGGAGCCGGCGACGGGCGTCGACGGCGAGCGCATCAACGGCACCAAGCGCCTCTATACCGACGGCAAATTCTCGTCAAAGGACGGCAAGGCCCGCTTCATGACGACGCCCTGGCGCGGCCTGCAGGCCGCTGGCAAGGCCGAGCAGAAGGCGAAGTACGCCTTCCTCATCAACAACGGCCGCACCAACATGGTATGGCAGAACGCCTTCATGGACCAGCACAACGACTTCGTGATGGACCGGATGCCCTATCCGTTCATCGAGATGAACCCGGACGACATGAAGGAACTCGGCCTCGCCGCCGGCGACCTCGTAGAGGTCTACAACGACGTCGGCTCCACCCAGGCGATGGTGCAGCCCACACCCTCGGCGCGGCGCAAGCAGACGTTCATGCTGTTCGCGTTCCCCACCGGCGTGCAGGGCAACGTCATCAATGCCGGCGTCAACGAATTGGTCATCCCCAACTACAAGCAGACCTGGGCCGACATCCGCAAGATCGCCTCGGCATCGGAAACGACCAGACGGCTGACGTTCAAGTCACCGGAATACAAGGTCTGACGCCAACGGAAGACCCGTTTGAAAGGACATCGTTCGCCCGGACCGCGGCCACCTCGCGGCCATGGTCCGGGCTAAATGAAGATCTCCTCAAGCATCGCGCAGGATTGCCCATGCCCCTATCCGTTCAGCACGAGGCTGCCGTGGCGGCTGTCGTCTACGAAAAGTATCAGGGCGACCACGCCGACCGCCTGCTCGCCGACATCGCCTCAAGGCTGCGGCGCGAGGGCGCACGTCTTGCCGGCGTGGTCCAGCACAATGAGCTCCACCCGGAACGCCACCGCTGCGACATGACGCTTTGCGACCTGTCGAGCGGACGGCTGATCCGCATCACGCAGAACCTGGGCCGGGACTCCCAAGGATGCCGGCTCGATACCGCCGCTCTCGAAGACGCAGCCGGGCTGGTCGAGACGGCCGTTAGGGCGGGCGCGGATATGCTGGTCCTCAACCGGTTCGGCAAGCGCGAAGCGGAAGGACGCGGCCTCAGCGGCGCGCTGGCACTTGCGATCGATCGCGACATTCCGGTTCTTGTCGGGCTCAATCGCACGAATGAGGACAGTTGGGACGCCTTCACCGGCAGCCTTGCCCTGTCGCTGCCGCCGGATGGCGACAGTGTCCTCGCATGGTGTCGGCGAATGCTCAGGTGTTCAGCACGTCGTCATCCGGCGACGGGCTTATCGCTGATGGCTGTTTGACGGGAGACCGCATGAAGCGGCAAACGTCCGGTGTCCCGGCAACCGTCGTTCGGCGCGGCTGAGCCTGGAGAGCGCCGCTTGGATTTGAGCTGGTGCAATATTTTAGGCCGGTGAGATCCCTGCGGCAAACAGCAGAATGCCGTGCCCGATCCCGTAGGCGAACAACATGCCGGCGCCGATCCAGTTCGTCTTGCTAGAGCATCCGCCGACCCGGTTGGATCGGGCAGATGCTCTAAGATTTTGGTTTGTCGCATTTTCTTCCGCAAAACCGGTTCCCACTTTTGCGGAAAATGCTCGAAGCTCCGGAGATCCGCAGCCAAAGGGCGGCCATCATTTCCAATACGTGTGCCGGAAGTAATCCGAGAGCTCCCCGAGCGTGGAGACCGGCGGCACCGCCCATGCGACGAGCCCGACGATCACCAGCAGGACACCCAGAGCCATCACCAATTCTCGCTTCAAGCCCCCGCGGAGCTGACCCGTACCCCACAGGTAGCCGGAAAAATACCTCCAATTATAGACGAGATGCCAGACTGCCACGGCGCTGAACAGGATGGCGACGACGTTGTGAAGATTGATCCAGGCGTGGCGGTCCAGACCAAACGCGGTCCACTTGATCGTTTTCGCAATGCTGCTGCTCGGCGCCACGAAAAGGACGATACCGCTCACGAGCAAGGTGGCGATGCCGATCGCGAGCACGAAAACGACCCAACCCCGTGTGTGAAACGACCGGACGACGCGTGTTCGGCCACTGGTTTCTTCCGACGTCATGTCATCGGTCTCCGGTTCGCTGGTTGCTCGCAGTCACGACCTCTGTCGGGGCCCCGGATGACGCGAGATCGCCTGCGATCGTGAATGCGTGCATCATTCATCATTCGGCGCCCCACAGCCCGGGAATAGCGCTCGCCGCCATCCAGAGGCCGGCAAGAATCAGGAGCCCGGCAAACGTCCGGTGTCCCGGCAACCATCGTTCGGCGCGGTTGAGCCTGGAGAGCGCCGCTTGGATTTGAGCCGGCGCGATGCCTGCGGCAAACAGCAGAATGCTGTGCCCGATCCCGTAGGCGAACAGCATGCCGGCGCCGATCCAGCTCGTCTTGCTGAGCAGCGCGCCCGTCCCCGCCAGGCTGAGCGCCGCGGCCAGCGCCGGCGTCGCGCAAGGTGTCATCACCGTTCCCGTCAGCGCCCCGAGGGCCGCGGCCCCGCCCCAACCCGAGCCCCGCAGATGCCGCTGAAGCGTCGGATGAAGCGAGACGCCGCAACGGTCGCCCGATCGCCAGAACCACACCCCGGCCCCGGCCAGCGCGACGCCGACCACAACCGGCCAGACTCCGCCCGCCGCACCGAAGAACACCCCCAAACGCGCGGCTGCCAGCCCCAGGAGAACGAAACTCAACGTCATGCCGCCGACGAAGGCCGCCGACAGCCAGACCGCTTCGCGCTGCGAGGATGCCTGGCTGCCGACGAAGCCGACCGTCACGGGCACGGCAGCGATGACGCAGGGCGTCGCAGACGACAGCACCCCGGCGACAAAGGCCGTCAGAAGGGTCAGCGCTTCATTCATTGCCGGTCGGATCCTGTGCCGGATGATGCCACGCCAAGCCGCTGGAGAATCTGCTCGGCCGAAATCGGCCCGAGATTGCGGCTGCGCTCGACGCCGCCCGCGTCGTAGAAGACCTGCGTCGGCATCATCTGAATGCGATATTTCGAGATGAAGCGCCGTCCGGAGATCGAAAACAGGTCGACATCGACGACGTTCAGTCGGTCACCGTAGTCGCGAGCGAGAGCCTGCAGAATCGGCTTCATCTCCCGGCAACTCACGCAGCCGTTCGAACCGAACTCGACAACCGTCGGCTTGCCGTTCTGGCGCGCGCTGGCGACAGGATCATTATCGGTCGCGATCTGGGGTTCCTCGCGACCAGACAGCATGCCGACGGCAACAACGCCTGCGATGGTCAGGACGATGACCCCGGCGGCAGCAGCCAGAAGTCTTGGCTTGGATGACTGCTTCACCGTCATGATGCACGCTCCGCAACAGAGTGTTCGCGACCGCGCGGCTGCAGAAAGGTGCCGACCAGTCCGATGATGGCCAGGCCAGCCGACAGCAGGGCGTTCCATCCGGCCATCGACAGGCCGAGAAAGACCCATGCCGGCTCGTCGCAGGGCACGATCGGCGCGGCATTGAGCTGAGCGATCAGATCCGCGGTCGACGACCACGGCGATGCGAGATCGCCGGTGCAGCTGGCCGGGCCGGACCACCAATGCCATTCGACCCCGGCATGGTAGCTGGCGATAACCGCTCCGCCCGCCATCACGAGGGACAGCAGCAACGCGCCGCCCCGCGCCCATCGCTCGGCGCCGCGCCGGCCGGCGACGACGGCGGCAAGGGCGATCGGCATCGCCAGATAGTGTGGAATCCGCTGCGTGTAGCACAGCGAGCAGGGCGCCAGCCCCACGACATACTGGAACACAAAGGCTGCCGAGATCGCGGCCACCGCCACGACCCCGATAACGACGGCTGCTGCAACAGCAGGCTCCCTGCGGAACAGGGCATACAAGCGGCAGGCCCACGGCGCCCTGTCCCGCAAGAGGCGTGCAGTCGTCAGGCCAGCCACTTGGCGATGTCCTCGGCCTTGGGCAGGCCGCCGGCATGCACCACCTTGCCGTCGATGACGATGCCGGGCGTCGCGGCGATGCCATAGCCGGCGATGGCGGCATAGTCGGTGACCTTCTCGATCTCAACCGCTACGCCGAGCCGGTCGGCCTCGGCCTGCACCATCTCGGCGGTGGTCTGGCAGCGCTTGCAGCCGGGGCCGAGCACCTTGATGTCCTTCATGGGTCTTCTCCTTCGTCAGGCGAACAGCGCGTTGAACAGGAAGCCGACCGCCAGGATGCCGAGCCCGACCACGCCGACGAACACCGCGATGAGGCGGCCGGTGAGCACCTTGTGCAGGATGATCAGCTCGGGCGCGGAGAGCGCGATCACGCTCATCATGAAGGCCAGCACGGTGCCGAGTGCCGCGCCCTTGCCGAGCAGCGCCTCGACCACCGGGATGATGCCGGCGGCGTTGGAATACATCGGGATGCCCACCACCACCGCGGCCGGCACCGACCACCACGCCTCGCGTCCCATGATCGAGGCGAGCAGCTCGGCGGGCACATAGCCATGGATCAGCGCGCCGGCGGCGATGCCGGCGATCACCCACTTCCACACCTTGCCGACAATGTCGGCCACCGCGTCGAGCCCGGCCTTGAGGCGGTCGACGATGGTGAGGCGCTGGTCGGGGAGCTCGACCGCGCCGGCCCGCACATTGCGCACCCAGTCCTGCAGCCAGCCTTCCAGATGCAGCCGGCCGATCACCCAGCCGGCGACGATGGCGATGAGGAGGCCGAAGCCGAGATAGGCCAGCGCCACCTGCCAGCCGAGCAGCGCCCACAGCAGGCCGAGCGCGATCTCATTGACCATCGGCGCCGCGATCAGGAATGAGAAGGTGACGCTGAGCGGCACCCCGGCCGAGACGAAGCCGATGAACAACGGCACCGCCGAGCACGAGCAGAACGGCGTGACGATGCCGAGACAGGCCGCCGCGACATTGCCGAGTCCCTCGTGCCGGCCGGCGAGCAAAGCGCGCGTGCGCTCGGCCGAGAAGAAGCTGCGCACCACGCCCATGGCGAACACCACCAGCACCAGCAGCATCAGCACCTTGGGCGTGTCGTAGAGAAAGAAGGCCACCGCCTCGGCGAGGTGGCTGCCCGGCTCCAGCGGCAGCAGGCCGGTGGCCCAGTCCGCCGCCGGCTGAAGAAACGCGTAGGCGAGGCCCCAGGCGACGAGCGCGGCCAGCGTTGCGGCCAGCCATGCCGCGGTGCGCGGCGATGCGGTGGGGTTGGATTCGGCCGGGTTGGATTCGGCGGCGGTCTTCGAGCAGCACTCGGTCATGCCGCATCTCTCCTCTGGTCGGCCGGAAGCGCCAGCACGGCCTCGATCACCGCAACGACGCGGGGGTCGAGGCGCGGATTGCGGCGATAGCGCACCCATTGCGCGTCGCGGCGGTCCACCACGAGACCGGCGACCTTCAGCACGCCCATGTGCCGTGACATCCGCGACTGGGTGGCGCCGAGCGCCTTCATCAGCTCGCAGACGCAATGCTCCTGCCCGTCCCACAGCAGGCGCAGGGCGCCGAGCCGGGTGGCGTCGGCAAGGGCGGACATCAGGTCGACCGGCGAACTCATGTGGTATTCCGTTTATGCGGCAGCGCGCATAGACTGGACCCGGCCCGCAGCCCGGTCAAGCGGCAATAGGAGAGCCGCGACCATGAGGCTCGGACAAGTGATTTGAACGCCAGAGCTACGGCAGTCGACATGAGCACAGGCATCGAGATGCGTGCGGCCTCGGAGGGCAGGCCCTTCCCAGTTGACGATACTTCCTTATTTCGTATATCGTGGAAATATGGAATCCGAAGACGCCCTGCTCGCTCTGTCGGCGCTGGCCCAGACCACGCGGCTCGACGTGTTCCGCCTGCTGATGACGCACGAGCCGGACGGGCTGGCGGCCGGCGAGGTGGCGCGGCGGCTGGCAGTGCCGGCCAACACGTTGTCGGCCCACCTCGCCATTCTCGTCCGCGCCAAGCTCATCGTCGCCGCGCGCCACAGCCGCTCGATCGTCTACCGCGCCCGGCCCGAACGCCTTCACGCGCTTGTCGGCTTCCTGGTCGAGGATTGCTGCGGCGGCCACGCCGACCTCTGCTCACCGCCATCCGCCGCGCTGCCACGCCGTTTCCCGGCCACCCATCCGCTTCGCAAGGAAAGCCCCATGCCCGACCGCGTCTTCAACGTGCTGTTCCTGTGCACCGGCAACACCGCCCGCTCGATCATGGCCGAGAGCATCCTGAGGAAGGACGGCGCCGGGCGGTTCCGCGCCTTTTCCGCCGGCAGCCAGCCCAAGGGCACGGTCAATCCGTTCGCGCTCAAGGTGCTGGCGGCGGACGGCTATCCGACCGACGATCTGCGCTCGAAAAGCTGGAGCGAGTTCGCCGCCCCCGACGCGCCGGTGATGGATTTCGTGTTCACCGTCTGCGACAACGCCGCCGGCGAGACCTGCCCGGTGTGGCCCGGCCAGCCGATGACCGCGCATTGGGGCATCGAGGATCCGGCGGCGGCCACCGGCAATGATGTGATGGTCGAGCGCGCGTTCGTCACTGCGCTGCGCTACCTCAAGAACCGCATCTCGGTGTTCACCGCCCTGCCGTTCGACAGCCTCGACCGGCTGGCGCTCGGCAATCGCCTGCGCGACATCGGGCGCATGGAGGGCGCGACGGGCCGCAAGGCGGAGCTCACCTGATGGACGTGATCATCTACCACAACCCGGACTGCGGCACCTCGCGCAACACGCTCGGACTGATCCGCAACGCCGGCGTCGAGCCGCACGTGATCGAATACCTGAAGTGCCCGCCGACCCGCGCGCTGCTGGTGCAGATGATCGCCCAAGCGGGGCTCTCGGTGCGTGACCTGCTGCGCGAGAAGGGCACGCCGTATCGCGACCTCGGCCTCGGCGACCCTGCTTTGACGGACGACCAGCTTCTCGACGCCATGATGGCGCATCCGATCCTGATCAACCGGCCGCTGGTGGTGACCCCGAAAGGGGTGCGCCTGTGCCGCCCGTCGGAAGCGGTGCTCGACCTCCTGCCGCCGCAGCGCGGCGCGTTCCGCAAGGAAGACGGCGAACTGGTTGTCGACGCCGCCGGGCGCCGCGTCGCGACAGCTTGAAGGATTTGGCGATGTCCACGTTCGAACGCTATCTCTCCGTCTGGGTCGCCCTTTGCATCGTGGTGGGCATCGCCCTCGGGCATGTGATGCCGGGCGTGTTCCAGGTCATCGGCGCGGCCGAGATCGCCAAGGTCAATCTGCCGGTGGCAGCGCTGATCTGGCTGATGATCATCCCGATGCTGGTCAAGATCGACTTCGCCGCGCTCGGCCAGGTGAAGGAGCACTGGCGCGGCATCGGCGTCACCCTGTTCATCAACTGGGCGGTCAAGCCGTTCTCGATGGCCGCGCTCGGCTGGCTGTTCATCGGCTATCTGTTCCGGCCCTATCTGCCGGCCGAGCAGATCGACAGCTACATCGCCGGCCTGATCATCCTCGCGGCGGCGCCCTGCACCGCCATGGTGTTCGTGTGGTCGAACCTCACCCGTGGCGAGCCGCACTTCACGCTGAGCCAGGTCGCGCTCAACGACACCATCATGGTGTTCGCGTTTGCGCCGATCGTCGGGCTTTTGCTCGGGCTCTCCGCCATCACCGTGCCGTGGGACACGCTGGTGCTGTCGGTGGTGCTCTACATCGTGGTGCCGGTGATCGCCGCGCAGCTGCTGCGCCGACGGCTGCTGGCGCAAGGCGGCGAGGCGGCGCTGCAGCGCATGCTCGCCCGCCTGCAGCCGCTCTCGCTGGTCGCGCTGCTGGCCACGCTGGTGCTGCTGTTCGGCTTCCAGGGCGAGCAGATTCTGGCGCAGCCGCTCATCATCGCGCTGCTCGCGGTGCCGATCCTGATCCAGGTCTATTTCAATTCGGGCCTTGCCTATCTGCTCAACCGCGCCCTTGGCGAGGCGCATTGCGTCGCCGGCCCCTCGGCGCTGATCGGCGCCTCCAACTTCTTCGAGCTGGCGGTGGCGGCGGCGATCTCGCTGTTCGGGTTCCAGTCGGGCGCGGCGCTTGCCACCGTCGTCGGCGTGCTGATCGAGGTGCCGGTGATGCTGTCGGTGGTGTGGATCGTCAACCGCTCTCAGGGCTGGTACGAGGCGGGCGGCGCGCAGGCAAGAACGCGCGCGGCCTCGGCGACATCGTCCGGCGCGTTGACGTTGAAGAAGGGGTCGACCGGCTCGGCCGACCATTCGACCGACACCGTGCGATAACGTGCCACGAAGCGCCCGACCTTGCGCTCGCCTTCGCTCGTCAAGGCCTGGCGCAGTCCGTCACGCAGCCGCACCGGCCACAGCCCGATCACCGGATGGCTTCGCCCGCCTGAGGCGGCAACGGCGAGGTCGGCGTCGGCCGCGGCGCGGGCGGCGTGCAGGCGGACGACAAGATCGGCCGGCAGGAACGGGCAGTCGGCCGGCACGCTCGCCACCCAATCGATGTCGGGTGTATTGGCCGCGGCCCAATCGAGGCCGGCGAGCACACCGGCGAGCGGGCCCGCAAAGCCCGGCACGCTGTCAGGGACGACCGGCAGCGCGGCACCAAAACGTACCGGATCGCCATTGGCATTGATCACGAGCGCTGTGCAGGCCGGCCGCAACACCGCGACCACGCGGTCCAGCAGCGGCACCCCGCCGACCCGGATCAACGCCTTGTCGCCGCCCCCCATGCGGCGCGCGAGGCCGCCCGCGAGCACAAGGCCAAGAGTCGCGGGATGATCGACGCGGTTCCGCGCGGACATCATCAATGACAATCCGCGACATCGATGTGTGCGCTGCGGCGAGCGTTTCGAACCATGCGCAACCCGTCCTTCGGCGGCCCCCTTGTTCAGCCGCCGGTTATGCTCATGTGTCGCTCCACCGCCGGCCGGACGTGCCGCCGGTCGATGACAAAATCATGGCCCCTCGGCTTTCCTGCGATTGCCGCGTCAATGGCGCGGTGAAGAGCCTCGTCGTTGCCCGAGGCGCGCAGCGGCGTGCGCAGGTCCGCTGCGTCCTCGCGGCCGAGGCACATGTACAGCGTGCCGGTGCAGGTGAGCCGCATGCGATTGCAGCTTTCGCAGAAATTATGGGTCATCGGCGTGATGAAGCCGAGCCGCCCGCCGGTCTCGGCAACCCGCACATAGCGCGCCGGGCCAGCGGTCTTGTAGTCGATGTCCGTGAGGGTGAAATGCTCAGCGAGCCGGTCGCGAACGACTGACAGCGGCAAGAATTGGTCGAGCCTGAGATCTCCCACTTCGCCGAGCGGCATCACCTCGATCAAAGAGAGGTCCATGCCCTCGCCGTGTGCCCAGCGGAGCAATTCGGGGATCTCGTCCTCGTTGACCCCCTTCAGCGCCACCGTATTGACCTTCACCGCCAGCCCGGCGGCCCTTGCAGCCTTGATGCCGCCCAGCACCGCGTCGACGTCGCCCCAGCGGGTGATCGCCTTGAACGTGTCGGGATTGCGGGAGTCGAGCGAGACGTTGATGCGCCGGACGCCGCAGTCCGCGAGGTCGGCGGCGAATTTGGTCAACAGCGAGCCGTTGGTGGTGAGCGTCAACTCACCAAGCGCGCCGCTTTCAAGATGGCGCGACAGTGCGCGCACCAGAGTCATGATACCGCGCCGCACCAAGGGCTCACCGCCGGTCAGCCGCAGCCGCCGCCCCCCCCGGCCGACGAACGCGCTGCATAGCCGGTCGAGTTCCTCCAGCGAGAGCAGGTCTCGCTTGGGCAGGAAACTCATGGTCTCGCTCATGCAGTAGACGCAGCGGACGTCGCAGCGGTCGGTCACCGAGACGCGCAAATACTGGATATGTCGTCCGAACGGATCGACCATCTGTGGCGATGCCGATCGTATGGAACCGCTCCCCACCTCAGGGGGGTGGTCGAGCCGCATGCGTGTTCCTCCCGTACCGATCTAACGCCGGCTGCTGGGGATCATCTTCATCTCGGAGGATAGAAACAAGCGAAACCTGCGGTGAGCCGGCGTCGGGTCAACTGAGGAAAATGAGCCCGACTGTCGCCGCACCAAACGCTTCGCCAACAAGATCAGACGAGCAAGAGAGGTGGTCCAGACAATCTGAACAGGTCCGATAGGTGGCATTTTCGCCTGTGAACAGCCAAGCTGGCTTGGCGAACAGGAGAGACGATGCCGAGACGACCGCGCCGGAACCACACCCCGGCTTTCAAGGCGAAAGTGGCGCTGGCCGCCATCAAGGGCGAGAAGACGCTCGCCGAGTTGGCTCAAGCGTTCGACGTCCCCCCCAACCAGATCACGGCCTGGAAGGCTCACCTTCTTCAAGGGGCTGCCGGGGTGTTCGGTCCTGACGGCAAAGCCGATCATCTCGCGCAGCACATCGGCGTCGGGGGTCTTCTCCACGAGCGCGCGAAGGTTCGCCATCTCGTCGGTCATCGGTGGGTCCTCAGGTCCAGGTTGGTGTTGCAACCCGATCCTACCGGAGGACGTCACCGGTGACCGCCACGCCGCCCGCCCGCTTCGGCGCCATGAAGGGCGCGCTCGCGGGCGGCTCCGCACCACCGCCGACCTACACCATCAACGGGGACACGACCCCGGACCGGCCGGGGCCTGCGGCCCCCGGCCATCTTCACATCCGACGGACCCAGGCACGTCCCGGCGCGGACCGTCGCCGCACGCCTCAAGGCGTGGCGGCGGACTTGAGCTTGGACAGCGCCCGGATCTTCACGCGCACGCTCGCCGGCTTCGCCGCGCCCTTGATCATTTCGCCGGTGGCCGGGTTGCGGACCAGCGTTCCCGCCCGGCGGGCCGGCACCTTGCGGAGGGTCACCTTGAAGAGGCCCGGCAAGGTGAACTCGCCCACGCCCTTGGGGTGAAGCGAGCCGAGCATAACGCTCTCCAACGTGGCGTAGACGGCTGCGGCGGTCTTGCGCGGCAGTTCGTTCTGTTCCGCGAGGAAATTGATCAGCGCCGCCTTCGTCATGGCCTCCTTGACCGGACGAATGGACGCGGCCTCCGGCTTGGCCCGCGTGCTCTTCGCCGCCGGCTTGCTGGTCTTGCGCGCCGCCGCCGGCTTCGTCGTCTTCGCCTTTGCCACCGAAGCTCTCCCTTGACCGAGGCATCAAACGGTTTCCGAATGATCCCTGCGGAACACCGGAAACGATCTCGCCGAGCCCCCCTTGTTCAGTAGCGGGATCTTCGGCGTTCGGACTACGGTTCCCAGCTTGATCAGCCGAAAACCGCAACAAGCGCCCGAATATCGAATCGAACGCGCGTCGGTGCTATCGGCGCTTTGACAAAAGCGCAACACATGAGCCCTGCATCGTCGCGAAAAACCCAACGATTCATGCGCAAGAACGCTTGCACCACAGCTCATGGGCAAGGATTCATGGGCAAGGATTCATGGGCGAGGATTTGCGGCCAAGGATTCATGGGCCGGATTCATGGACCGGATTCCTGGGCCGGTTTCATGGGCCGTTCGCCGAGTCGGAGCCCCCTGGCGCGTGCCGGTGGAGGATGTTCGCCCGCTCGCGGACCCGGCGCCGTTTCCGCTCCGGCGCATCCTTGGACCCGCCCATCGCCTGCGCGCATCGCCAGGGCGTCATCGGGATCGATGGCATCGCGCAGGCCGGCAGCGCGGACGCTCTTCCAGCGAATGAAATCCGACGCTTGGCACCCACGCGTCGGAAAAATTTCATCTACAGAATCAATAGTTTGTGGACCGACCTGCCCTGACATTTGCGGATGCAAATGTCAGGGTCGGACCACTAGCGGCACGGATGCGCTCGCTCCGGCCGGCAGGCGCGGCCGCCGATCTGAAGGTCGCTGACCGGCCCGTGCCGCAACGGGGACGGTCAGTCGGAGGGTGAATGCCCGGCCTCGCCCCCCGGCATCCCAAAGGCCGAGGTCTCCTCATCCTCGGCACGTCGAGGCGGCATTGCCGGCGTCAGTTGAGACTCTTCCGTGCCTCGCCGTTCGGCCGGTGCGCGTGGCTCTGTTCGAGCTCGAGCCGGGCCATGGAGAGGCAATAGCCGGCGACGCTGCTCACGCGGCGCGCCTCCTCCTCCAGATATTCGAGGATCTGCACGAGC
Source organism: Blastochloris tepida (assembly GCF_003966715.1). Taxonomy (NCBI): domain Bacteria; kingdom Pseudomonadati; phylum Pseudomonadota; class Alphaproteobacteria; order Hyphomicrobiales; family Blastochloridaceae; genus Blastochloris; species Blastochloris tepida. Next base: position 1,106,936 of record NZ_AP018907.1, on the reverse strand, counting down.
GACATCGCGCTCAGATGCTCGAACGGCGGGCGACTCTCGCCCCCATCTTCCGCCATGTCCAATCTCCTCCCCGTGCATTTTCCGCAATAGCGGACGCCGGTACTGTGAAAGCGCCAAAGCGTAGCGTCGGCAAAACCATAGAAAACGCGGCTTGAAAAGCGTTCGACCATCCCATCAGGATCGACAGATGCTTCTACGTATCGAGATGTTGAACTGCTGGCGGTTGCGGACCACGCCGCGTCAGCACCGACCCTTCGATCCCGAAACACTGCCGCGTATTGGCCAGCACCTCGTCATCGACCGTGAACAGGAAGGCGTTGCACCATTCGCCTTCGATGCGCGTCGGCAGTCCCAACGGCTGGACTTTCCACCCCATTTCGAGAAAGCGTGGGGTCCACCACATCTCGCCCACCGCGCTGATCGCCGAAATTCCCTCCTCAAGCGCGAACTCGAATATTCCGCACAGCACCTCGCCCAGCGCCCGGCCGCCGGCCGCACTGTCGCTCCCGGTTTCGCGGCCGCGACAGTCCTTGGCGACAAAAATGCGCGTCCATTCGAACACGTCGGGGCGTCGCGGAACGCCACGCGGCGCCAGATAGGGGAACACCTCGCTCAGCAGGTGCGGCCGTGTCGATGGAATGAGGCGCGATCCGCCAAGCAGTTTTCCCTTGTCGATCGAAAGAAGATAGATCGCGTCAAGCGTGTCGAATTGATCGATCTCCAACGGCACAGGTCGGTCCAAAGCCAGCCACCGCCGGTCACGTACATAAATATCGTAGCGGACACGAAAATGTTCCGTCAGTTCCTTTTCGTAAAGATGCCTATTTCGGCTAGTAATGACATGGATCATCACAGCACTCCACCAATTTCGATTAGCGTAGCGCCGTGCACGTACTTTGTCGCCTGTAAGAAATTACAGGCGACTCTCGAAAATGCTTCAGCTATTGGTCGCTTGAATTGTCAGCCGATCGAAATTTCGCCCAGCGCAATAGCCCGTGCCACAGCATGAGTGCGCGAAACCGCCTCCAGCCGCCGCGCGGTTGTCGTAACATGATAGGTTACGGTCCGTTCGGAAATGCCGAGGATGCAGGAGGTTTCCCAAGCCGTCTTGCCGGCGGCGGTCCAGCGCAGAACCTCACGCTCACGATCACTGAGAAGCCGCCTCGCCAACGACTTCTGGCTGGCGTGCAGACGCATCGCGCGGGCATGCGCGTACATGCCGACAAGATGGATCATCCGCCGCACGTCCGGGCTCAATTCCGGTATGTCGCCGGCCACCGAGACACAGGCCTGCACGCTTCGGCTGGTAACGATCGGCACGACGAAGCCATCCCGCATGCCGACGCTTGCGGCCTCCGACATCACTTGCCGCGCTCGCGGCTGACGCTCCAGATCAACCGGCGCCTCGCTCCAGGCGAACGGATCGATGTGCGTGCGGCCGGCCTCGGCCACCGGATCGTCGCGGTAGAAGTCCTTGTCGATGTAGCGTTCGTGCCAGCCGGACGGCCAGCTGTTGATGAGGAAGAACGGCGTCGGGTCGGCGGGCGGATCGGGCAGCCCGGTGATCAGCACCACGCTGAAGCCGAACGGATCCAGGCACGACCGGAAGGTCTCGATCAGATCGCGCGGCCCGGACACCTGTTCCAGGCGCTCGACCGCAGTAAACGCCAGCCGGGCATGATCAACGACGGACGTCATCGAGCTCCCCCAATTGTGACGGGATTATTAAGCGGGCCACCGGCTGCGCGCCATTCGGGCATCGCCCTCGCATAGCATTTGGGACGCTGACCAACGGGTTTGGGACGCCAAGCTTCAATGGACATGGATGCAGCGTCAGCGCCGGAACATTCAAAGTCAATCATCAAGATCACGGACTGATCACAGCGCGAGCTTGACATTGATCATCGCGAATTGACCTTGAGGAATGAGGATATGGCTTGCCCGGCACATATGAAAGTCTTTCCCAAGACGACTCGTCATAGCCACTGCCAAGCGAATCTCCTGGCAGAAGATACCGCAACCCTTGGTTATTCGTCTACGCTGACGCTGCAATCTTCTGGTGCGAAGCGCGGTGGTCCCAACCCGGCGTCCCCGCCACCGTCTCAATCGACCGCACCGAACTGGCGGGCGAGGTTGAAGCCCGCCCAGGCGCTCGCCGCGCTCACCGCCGTGCCCCAGGCGATATCCACCACCGCAACCGCCGGCGGAAAGCCGCGCAGCGTCGCCAGATTGGTGAGGTCGTAGGTGGCGTAGGCGATGAGACCGAGCAGCGCGCCATAGACCAAGGCGGTGGAAGCCCGGCCGTCGGCGACGGCCGGCGCCAGCGCGAAGATGACGATGCCGGCGGCATAGAGCAGGTAGAAGGCCGCGGCCGGCAGCAAAGCCGGCCGGTCGAGCAGCAGCGGCCCGAGCTGCGACTGGTAGAAGCCGCGCGCCACCAGCCCGAGCCACAGAAGATCGAGCGACAGCATCACCGCGAACGTGCAGCCATAGAGAACCACCGCCTGCTTGATGGTCATGCCACCCTCCCCTGCCCGACCGGCAGAACCGTAACGGCGGAAGCCGCCGGCCGTTCCCGCGCCACCCGCACGGATTGCCGGCGGCCGGATGGTGGCGATGGCCGGCGACGGCATCGACACTGTATCGGCCTTGAGCCGTGGCGGTCTCGGCCTCGTCACCGGTGCGGGCACGGACGTGGCTGGGACAGCGCCACCCATCTTTACCGCATCGCCGGATGGCCGCGCGGCAAGGCTCGACCGGCGCGGAATCGCGGCGTAATGTGGCCTTGCGCTGAGCGGCGGATCGGGCTGTTGTCCGCAGCGGATTCGTTTGGTGGCCTGCCGCAGCGCGACGTTCTCAGCCGTTGTGGGTGGGGCACCGTGCGGAACGGCCCGGTGCGTGTGCCTGCAGGCCCGCGCAGCCGGCTGCACGGGCCGCGACAACGGATCTGTTCCACGCTCGGAGGCACCCGGCGAAGATGTCCGCGACGGACATCCGGCCGTGCCGCCCGGGCAGCCCTTTGCACGTTGCCCCCTTGGCGCGTTTTCCGCAAAAGTGGAAACCGGTTTTGCGATAGAAAACGTGACAAATCAGGAGTTTGGAGCTTCCGGCCCGGATTGCGGGCCGCTGAAGGCTCGAAAGCGCACAATCCCGGAGGCCCGATGAACGGCAGCAGAACACGACGCCCCCTCGACGCCCGCAGCGCGGCCGAGGCGGCCTTCAAGGCCATCACCAACAAGTCGCCTGCAGCCGCCGAGCCGCGCGCGATCGTCCGCACCGCGCCGCTGCCGGAGGCCAAGGAGCAGGTGTCGCTCCGCCTCGATCAGGCGGTGCTCGACCATTTCCGCGCCGGCGGCCCCGGCTGGCAGGACCGTATCAACGCCGCCCTGCGAAAAGCCGCGGGCAAATAGCCTTCACGAACGTGCCCACACCGGAGACCAAACATGGCCGATGACAACAAGAGCAATCGCGACGGAGCGGGCAAACCCGGACTCATGCAGTACGAACTCGACGCCCGCACCCTGCGCGAGAAGACCGAGCGGCTGAAGGCGCTGCGGCTGGCGCGCGCCGCGGCCGAGCCGGCCGCCGATTCGAAGCCCGTCCGGGTCCGCACAGCCGGCACCACCGCCGCCGCCACCAAGGGCGCCAAGCGCACGACCGCCAAGTCCGGCAAGGCGTCGAAGTCGTCCTCGAGCCTGTCGGACTGGCTGAAGGACCAGGAGGCGCTGGGCCGCAAGCCCTGACCACAAGGCCCTGACCGCATAAGGCCCTGACCGCTTCGAGCCCTGATCTCTCAGGGTGTTTCAGGCGCAGGCAGCATCTCGGCGGCGGCGATCCGAACGGAGCCACGCCAGACCGCCATCGCACGCCGGGGCAGGAATGCCCCCGTGCAGGGCTCCGGGGGTTGAAGAACGCAGCGATTTGTGGCGTTCATCCCGCAGACGGGCGCGCGGCATTGCCGTCCAGGCCCGCACATCATTTGTATACCTTAAGGCTGCAGAGTTGTTCGTCGCGGACCGTCGTCCGCGACGCTGCAAATCTCAGCTTGTCCTGATGCAATATTTGGTTGCAGAGCCGAACCGGCAAGACCGACCGGCATAACCGAACCGGCAAGACCGAAAAGGATCGCCATGCGCTCGAAGCTGCTTGCGTTTGTCGCCGCCGTCGTGGCCGTCGCCGGGCCGACGACGGCCAGCGCCACCTATGACGAACGTTATCCGCACACCTACTCCTATGAGCGGCGGGGCGGCGGCATCGGCTACGAGTCGTTCAACGCCTCGCCGATTCCGCGCCAGACGGTGCGCTATGACGGTCCCTACAAGCCGGGCACGGTGATCATCGACACCTCCGAGCGCCGCCTCTATCTGGTGCAGGACGGCGGCACCGCGCTGAGGTACGGCATCGGCGTCGGGCGCGAAGGCTTCCAGTGGTCGGGCGTCAAGACGATCTCGCGCAAGGCGGAATGGCCGGACTGGCGCCCGCCGTCGCAGATGCTGAAGCGCCGGCCCGACCTGCCGCGCTACATGCCGGGCGGCCCCGACAATCCGCTGGGCGCGCGGGCGATGTATCTCGGCTCCTCGCTCTACCGCATCCATGGCTCCAACGAGCCGGAGACGATCGGCCAGGCGGTGTCCTCGGGCTGCATCCGCATGACCAATGACGACGTGATCGACCTCTACAATCGCGTGCGCGTCGGCACCACCGTGGTCGTCCGGCGCTGAGGCGCCGGATTGCCGAGGGGGGAGGCAGCGCCATTGCCGTCCTTACGCCGCCGGCAGCGTCGGGATCTTCTCGATCTCGGCGCCAAGCTCCCTGCGGGCGACGTCGAGGTCGTAGGTCCGCTGCAGCGACAGCCACAATTCGGGGCCGTTGCCGCACAGCTTGCCCAGCCGCAGCGCCATGCCCGGCGTCACCGGCTGCCTCTCGGCGAGAATGTCGTAGAGGCTCTGGCGCGAAATGCCGAGCAGACGGGCGATCTCCGCCTTCGGGATCGCCAGCGCCGGAATGACATCCTCCCGCAGCAGCTCGCCGGGATGCATGGGCGGCAGACCAGCCGTCAGCTTCGCTGTCATCAGTGGTAGTCCTCCAGATCGACGTCGATCGCGTCCTCGCCGTCCCAGCCGAATGTGATGCGCCAGTTGCCGCTGGCATCGAGCGCGTAGCGGCCCTTCTCCCCGCCCTTGAGGGCATGAAAGCGCAGACCGGGGATATTCAGTTGCTCCGGCCGGTTCGCCGCATCCAGCGCCAGGAGAATGCGCCGAAGCCGTGCCGGATTCTGCACGCTCAACTTGGAGACGTCGCCGGTCGCGGCAAACCGCTCCAGCCCCTTGCTCCGGAATGAGCGGATCATGTTCGGCAGCGTAAGGCGATGCCTTACATGCGTCAAGTGATACGGTTTCCGGCCGATCAGGCCGGAGAACCGTATTCCGATCGCCGAAAAATCCCCTCCGGATCAAGGATTTTTCGGCGAGATCGTTTCCGGTATCCTGAAGGGATCAACCGGAAACCGTATGAGAGCTTACACTCCCCTCACCGCCACTCGGCCCAGCCCTCGCCGACCACGCAGACCCGATTCTGCGGCACGTTGAACCGGCACGCCTCGCTCGCGCTCATGCTGCCGAACAGCACCAGCAGCGCCCGCGTCACCCCGCCATGGCTCACCACCACGGCGTCGCCGCTGAGCGTCTCGCACCAGCGCTCCAGACGCTCGGCGAGGTCGACATAGCTCTCGCCGCCGGGCGGCGTGTGGGTCCAGGTGCTGCGGTCGCGGGCGGCGGCGCGGGCGGGATCGGCGGCGCGGATCTCGGGCCAAGTCAGCCCCTCCCAGCGCCCGAACGACAGCTCGGCGAGTCGCGCATCCACCGCATAGCCTTCCGGCGTCAGGCCGAGCGTTGCGCGCAGAAGCTCCATGGTCTCGCGCGCCCGCACCAGCGGGCTGGCGACGAACGCGACGGACGCGAGCGTGGCCGGCGGCACCACATCCGCAAGCCGGCGCGCCGATTCGGCGGCCTGCCGGCGTCCGGTGGGATTGAGCGGAATGTCGCGCCGCCCCTGCAGCCGGCCTTCGCGGTTCCAGTCGGTTTCGCCGTGGCGGATCAAATAGAGCATCGTCCGCGAGGGGCTGGTCACGCAGGCCAAGGGCCGCGCCAGCCCTTGTCCAGATCAATCCTTGGCCAGATCAGTCCTTGGCCAGGGTCAGGTCCGGCGCGTCGGGGTTCTTCATGCCGACGACATGGTAGCCGGCATCGACATGATGGATTTCGCCGGTGACGCCGCGCGACAAGTCCGACACCAGATACATCCCAACGTCGCCGACCTCCTCGATGGTGACGGTGCGGCGCAGCGGCGAGTTCAGCTCGTTCCACTTCAGGATATAGCGGAAGTCGCCGATGCCGGAGGCAGCGAGCGTCTTGATCGGCCCGGCCGAAACCGCGTTGACGCGGATGCCGTTGGGGCCGAGATCGGCGGCGAGGTAGCGCACCGAGGCCTCCAGCGCCGCCTTGGCCACGCCCATCACGTTGTAATGCGGCATCCACTTCTCGGCGCCGTAATAGGTCAGCGTCAGCATGGCGCCGCCGGGCTGCATCAGCTTCTCCGCCCGCTGGGCGATGGCGGTGAAGGAATAGCAGCTGATGAACAACGACTTGGAGAAATTGTCGGCCGAGGTCTCGATGTAGCGGCCCGTCAGCTCGTCCTTGTCCGAGAACGCGATGCAGTGGACCAGGAAATCGAGCCCGCCCCACACCCGCTTCACCTCCTCGAACACCTGATCGATGGTCGCCGGATCGGTGACGTCGCAATGGCCGACCACGGCCGCGCCGAGTTCGGCCGCCAGCGGCCGCACCCGCTTCTCCAGCGCCTCGCCCTGATAAGTGAACGCGAGTTCCGCCCCCTGCTCGTGGCAGGATTTGGCAATGCCCCAGGCGATCGACCGGTTGTTGGCGACCCCCATCACGAGGCCGCGCCGGCCCTTCATCACGCCCGAACCACCACTCATGTCAGCCTCCGCCGTAACCGCCTCCCTATGGCACGGCCGCTCGGGCGGCAGCAAGCCGCGATCGAGCAGGCAGCTCACCGGCAGTGGATAGACTTTCGTCCGCAGGCGCCTTCGATCGCCGATACGGATTCCGGCCCTGTGGGCCGGAGATCCGTATTCCGGTCGCCAAAGATCCCATTGTCGAACAAGGATTTTTGGCGAGTGTGTTTCCGGGTATCACGACGTGATCCCCCCCGGAAACCGCAATCACTGCGCCTGCGCGCGCCACTTGCGCATCAGGGCGTCGAGCTCCGGATCGGCGGCATCGGGCAGCGTGATCTTGAGCGTCACCAACAGGTCGCCGGCGCCGCCCGCGGGCTTGGGCAGGCCGCGGCCGCGCAGCCGCAGCGTCCGGCCGCTCGAACTCATCGGCGGCACGGTCAGCTCCACCGCGCCGTCCAGCGTGTCGACCCGCACCTTGCCGCCCAGCACCGCATCGGCGAGCGGCACCGCCGCCTCGGCGCGCAGATCGGCGCCGTCGGGCTTCAGCGTCGGGTGAGGCGCCACCTCGACCGTCACCAGCGCGTCGCCGGGCTGGCCCTGGCGCACCGGGCTGGGGTGGCCGAGGCCGCGCAGCCGCACCGTCTGGCCGGAGGTGATGCCGGCCGGGATCGTCACCTCGACCTCCTTGCCGGTCGGCAGCGAGACGCGCGTCTTGGCGCCCTTGGCCGCCTCCGCCATGGTCACCGTCACCGAGGCGGTGACGTCGTCGCCGCGGCCGGTGGCCTGTCCGAAGCCGCCCTGGAAGCCGCCCTGGGGGCCACCCTGCGGCCCGCCGCGTCCGCCGAAGGCGCCGAAGATATCGCCCAGTATGTCTTCCATCCCACCCGGCCCGGCGCCGCGGCCGGCGCGGCGGAATCCGTCGGGGCCGAAGGTGAACGACTCGAAGCCGGCGCCCGGCCCGCCGCCGAACCCGGCGTTGAACCCGCCCTGGCCGCGTCCGCCGGCACCGGGATAAGCGCCCTCGAAGCCGTGGAACCGCGGCTTGCCTTCGGCGTCGATCTCGCCGCGGTCGAACTGCTTGCGCTTGGTCTCGTCGCCGAGGATCTCGTAGGCGCTGTTGAGTTCGGCGAACTTGGTCGACGCGTTGGGGTCGCTCTTGTTGGCGTCCGGGTGCAGCTTCTTGGCGAGCTTGCGATACGCTTTCTTCAGCTCGTCGTGCGTCGCCTTGCGGCCGACGCCGAGCACGTCGTAAGGGTCGCGCATCCTTTGTCTTCTCCCGCGATCAATTGCCGAAGCTCCCGGCGTCCGTTCAGGCCCGCCGAGGCTCCGCCTCGCTCACCCTGAAGGTGGGGACTGATGCGCCAGGATACAACGGTTTGCGCCCGGCTGCGGCATCCCGCTGCGACGTGCGTCGTTCAGGTCTTGACGGCCAGCGGTCGCACCGCCTGCACCTTCCAGCCATGCTTGCCGTTTAGGCAGGCCTCGCCCTGGTGCCATGTCTCATTGTCGCCGAACACACGCGACAGCAGGAAGGTCCGGCAGGTCTTTCCCGTCGCCGAGGCCACCGCGGCCGACAACGGCGTGATGCTGCCGCGCGCGCCGGTGACCGGGTTGTCCCACATCACGGACGCGCCGGCGTCGGTGCGGCTCATCGCCTGGCTCAGCGCGCCGCGAGCGGCCCGCCAGTCCATGTCGGGCACCGGCGTCACCGCCGGCGGCGCCTTCACCGAGCCGGTGACGGTCGCCTCGTCCTTGTCGTCGCCGAACAGCCCGCCCATCGGAATGGAAATGGCCGCGCAGCCGGACAGCAGCAGCCCGAGTCCCACAGCCATCGCGGCGGCGCCGAGGCGCCGGCATGAACGCGCGGTTTTCTCATCCCGCCGCGCTCGACTATAAAGCCGCGCCGGCTCGTACGCACCGCTGGCAACCACGAATCGCTTCACTCCGCACACGCGAGACCGGTGCAAATGGAAACGCCATCCTGGTTAACGACTGGTGATTTCACCGGGGCCGAAGAGCCGTTTCGCCTGTTCCAGGCGTGGCTTACCGATGCGGAAGCGAGCGAGCCGAACGACCCCACCGCCATGGCGCTGGCCACCGTCGATGCCGACGGTCTGCCCAATGTGCGCATGGTGCTGCTGAAGGGCGTCGATGACCGCGGCTTCGTATTCTACACCAACACCGAGAGCCAGAAGGGCCGCGAGCTGGAAGGCCAGCCCAAGGCCGCCGTGGTGTTCCACTGGAAGAGCCTGCACCGGCAGGTGCGCGTGCGCGGGCCGGTGGAGCGGGTGAGCGACGCCGAGGCCGACGCCTATTTCGCCTCGCGCCCGCGCGGCTCGCGCATCGGCGCCTGGGCGTCGGCGCAGTCGCGGCCGCTGGAGAGCCGGCTGGCGCTGGAGAAGTCGGTGGCCGCCTACACCGCCCGCTACGCCATCGGCGAGGTGCCGCGTCCGCCGCACTGGACCGGCTATCGAATCCTGCCGGTGTCGATAGAATTCTGGCATGATCGGCCCTTCCGCCTTCACGATCGCCTCCAGTTCCGCCGGCTGGCCGATGGAAGCTGGCAGAAGAGCCGTCTCTATCCCTAGTATTTGATATTGCCGCTGCGTGATCCTGCCCGATCGCCAGCCTGCCGGAGCGTCCGATGAGTTTCTCCCAGTCCAACCAGCCGGGCCGCACGCTCCTGCTCACCGGCGCCTCGCGGGGTATCGGCCACGCCACGGTGAAGCGCTTCGGCGCCGCCGGCTGGCGCGTCATCACCTGCTCGCGCCACCCCTTCCCGGAGGAGTGCCCGTGGGCGATGGGGCCGGAGGACCACATCCAGGTCGATCTCGGCGATCCCGACGACACCCAGCGGGCGATCGACGAGATCCGCGCCCGCCTGCCGGCCGGCGAGCTGCACGCGCTGGTCAACAATGCCGCGATCTCGCCCAAGGGCGCGGGCGGCGCGCGGCTCGGCACCATGGACTCGGCGCTCGACATGTGGCGGGGCGTGTTCCAGGTGAACTTCTTCGCGCCGATCATGCTGGCGCGCGGCCTCGTCGAGGAGCTGAAGGCCGGCCAGGGCGCGGTGGTCAACGTCACCTCGATCGCCGGCTCGCGCGTCCACCCCTTTGCCGGCGCGGCCTACGCCACCTCCAAGGCCGCGCTCGCGGCACTGACCCGCGAGATGGCCGCCGATTTCGGCCCGCTCGGCGTGCGCGTCAACGCCATCGCGCCGGGCGAGATCGACACCTCGATCCTGTCGCCCGGCACCGAGAAGATCGTCGAGGAGCAGATCCCGATGCAGCGGCTCGGCACGCCCGACGAAGTGGCCAAGATCATCTATGTGCTGTGCACCGAATGGTCGTCCTACGTGAACGGCGCCGAGATCATGATCAATGGCGGCCAGCACGTATAGTTTGGATTCGGCAAGCCAGACTGCCCTCTCGTTGGCCTGCGTTTAAGTCGTGGATGGCCGGGACAAGCCCGGCCATGACGATATTGCAACAGCGTTCCTTTTCCTGAAATACTCGAACGTCTGAAATACCCAATCGCCAACATCTGGCCTCGTCATGGCCGGGCTTGTCCCGGCCATCCACGACTTCCATTTTCTGAATTCAATCAGATCAGAGATTCGTACAAATCGTCCCAGTCCGGGTTCACGGCGTGGATCAGGCGAACCTTCCAGGCCCTGGGCCAATGCTTGATGTTCTTCTCGCGCTGGATCGCGTCCGGCAGCGTGGCGAACTCCTCGAAATAGACCAGCCGGTGCAGGTCATAACGAGCTGTGAAGCTCGCAACGACATGCGTCTTGTGCTGCCAGACCCGACGGATCAGGTCGCCGGTCACGCCGACATAGAGCGTGCCGTTCGGACGGTTGGAGAGGATATAGACCCAGCCCGCCATCCGAACGCACCTCGTCCTGTGCTCACCCCTCCCCGGGAAATGCGAAGGTCGCCCAGTCCGGCTTGACCGGCTTCAGGTGCACGCCGCCGCAGACCAGCGGCAGGTTGGCGGTGAGCGCGTCGGTAACACGGTCGAGCCGCAGCAGCGCCAGTCCCCGCCCCTCCACCGCCGAGCCCATGGTGCCGACCGTCTTGTCGCCCGCCAGCACCGGCAGGCCGGCCTCGGGGAGAAAGCCGCCATCGGTCGCCACCACCGGCACAACCCGGGTGCGCGCCGTGCCGCGGTGCTGCATGCGCGACACCACCTCCTGGCCGATGAAGCAGCCCTTCCTGAAGTCGATGCCGGCGAGCTGGTCCATGTCCGCCTCGTGCGGAAAGGTCTCGCTCAGCACGTAATCGAGGCCCGGCTCGGGAACCCCGAGCGCGATGCGGTGGAGGTGATAGGCGCGCTCGTCCGCCAGCGTGGCGCCGGCCGCGATAAGCGCATCCTCGGCGCCCTCGCGGTCGATCACCGCCCGGAAGCCGAGCGCCGGCAGGCGCGGGTCGGCAACCGCATGCGCCAGCGTGCCCGGCGCCCCCTCGCCCCACAGCGCCGCCACCACCGCCTCGCCGCCGACCTCGGCGATCGTCACCTTGGCCCGCAGCCGGTAGAAGCCGAGCTTGGCGACGAGTTCGTCGACCTGCGAGCGCGCGACATCGAGCAGGAAGCCGCCGCCCTCCTCGGCCGCAATCTCGGTGATGAACGCCTCGGCCACCATCTTGCCCTGCGGCGTCAGCAGCGCCGCGTGGCAGGCCCGCTGCGGCGACACCCCCGCAAGGCTGTTGGTCAGGAGCCGGTCGAGAAAGCTGCGCGCCTCGTCGCCGCCGACGGCGACCACGGCACGGTTGGTGAGGATGGTGGCGAACATCGGCTCCTCCCATCGGGCTTCAAGCTGTTGTTTTATTGCATTTTTTCGCAGGACCGCAATGCCGTCCCGCGGGCCGCGCGCTACTCGCCGGCAACCCCTACTCGCCGGCAACGAAGAAGTGCCACACCCCGTCCGGCGCGATGCCGACGCGATAGAAGGCGTAGGCGCCGAACTCCACCATGTCGCGATAGTCCGAGCCGGTGACAATGCGGAACAGCTCGACCAGCTGCTCGGGGTCGAGATTGCGGATCGGATAGCGCGCGAAATACGGCCAGATGAACATTTCCTGCGGCGTGCCCTGGTCGACATGGACGAAGGGCGCCTCCATCACGTCGAGCAGGATGCCGAGCACCTCCACCCCCTTCGAATCGGGAAAGGACGCCTGCCACAGGGCGATGGGATCGCGGTCGTTGCCGAAGGTGAAGATCGGCATCAGCTCGTTCGACTGCATCACCGTGGCCAGCTTCTCCAGGCTGCCGCTCCTCGCCGCCTCCAGGATGCGCGCCCGCATGCGCGCCACCGGCTCGGGCAGGCGGGACAGATCGGTGATCACTTCCGGCGGGGCGGACTCGCCGCCCTTGGCATCGCCCGGCCGTACTGCGTGAGCGCCGCCGGCCGGCGCCTGCGACCGCGCCCCGCTGCCGCCGGAGGGCGCCGCAGCGTTACCGGGCGCCGTAACCTGAGGCGTAACCTGGATGGTCTCGGTGCGCACCTTGTTCTGGGCCAAGGCCAAACTCTGCGGCAAAACACTCCCGGCCGCCAGCGCCGCGCCCGCGGCAAGCAGCACGGACAGCACACGGAACCGGCGAATCAGGGAGGCGGTGCAGACTCGGATCATGCGCGCTGGTTAGCGCACCGGCGTGGCGCCAGCGAGGCATTCGTGCGCGAATCCTCACGCCCCAACGCCATACCCGACCGGACAACAAGGCAAACGGGCGGACACTGACGCGCCGGCCTGAGCGGCCGGCCCGATCACTGCTGGACGCGATACACCGTGTATTCGCCCGCGCGCACCCGCGCCGCGAGGCCTTCGGCGAAACTGGCGGCGGGCTGCTCGCCATAGACCGCGACAAGTTCCTGGAACGCCAGGAAGATCGCGGCCTGGGCGAGGCAATCGGGATCGAGCCCGTCCAGCGTCGCCTCGTCCCATGCCTCGCCAAGATAGTTAAGTGCCGCCCGGCGTTGCTCGGCATCGGCGACGGCCTCAGCCGCATGGGATACGCTTTCAGGACGTTCGGACACGACAGAACTTCTCCGCAGCCCCCTCGGGCAGGACGGTGCACACGCTAGCACGTCCCGCGCGTCCGTCGCGCCGATCCTGAAGAAATTATTAATAAATCTAATCGGGAAGGTTAACGCTAACCGCCGTATTCTACCGCTCAGTTGCCGTAGCGGGCGACGATCTCGTGGGCGAGCTTGGAGCCCTCGGCCAGATAGCGCTGGACGGCGAGATTGGCGGCCGGGGTGCAGGTGCGGTAGGAGCGCTCGAACGCGACATAGCCGTTGTTGAAGCCGCGCGTCAGCTTCTCCTTGCGGTCCTCGGCCGGGGCTTCCGCCTCGATCAGCGCCTGCATCTCGTTGCGCCAGCGCTGCCCCTCCGGCGCCCCGCACAGCGGCCGCAGATAATGCAGCGCGCCCATGATCTCGGCGATGCGCATCAGGTCGCCCTCATAGGGCGGCGGCACCGAGGCCGGCATGGCCGGCTTGGCTTCCTCGCCGCTGCCGGGCGGCCGCGCCGCCGCAGCCCCGGCCGCGCCGCCGGTGCCACTGCGGCCGGTCGATGGGGCCGACGAGGATTTGCGCGACGACGGCGGACGCTCCTGAAGATCCATCGGGGGCGGTGGCGGGCGCCGCGGCGCAAACAGATCGAAGAAGAACCAGCCGCGCTGCGGCGGCGGCGGCCCGTACCGGTTGGCCATGCCGCCGGGCGGGCGCGGCTGCGCCTCGGCGGCCGAAACCGCGACGAGGGAGAGAAGAAGGATCAGGAAGCGCCGCATCGCTCACCTATGCCTCGCACCGCGCCCCGCGACAAGGGATCCCGCGATGCGGGACCGGTTCCGCGATGATCGTGCCATGACCGGCGGCGCGCAATTGCCGCGGGTCCGTCAGCAAAGGCCGGATTTGCGGCAACCCGGCGGCGGCAGATTGCCCCTGCCGGCCGGAAACCATCGCGGACCCGCCCTCACTTGCGCTCGCGCGACAGGCCCTTGGCGGCAAGCTCGGCCAGATAGCGCTGCCAGCGCTCGCCATGCTGCTCGCCGAGCTCGGCCAGGAAGCCCCAGGCATAGATCCCGGTGGCATGCCCGTCGTCGAACACCAGCCGCACCGCATAATTGCCGATCGGCTGAACTTCGGCGATCGCCACGTCGATCTTGCCGGCAACGGTCCTGCGCTCGCTCGGCGCGTGGCCCTGCACCTCGGCCGAGGGACTCTCGACGCGCAGATATTCGGCGCCGAGGACGAAGGTCCGGCCGTCGTCGAAGCTGACCGTCAGGTTGCGGCGGTCCCGGCTCAGGCGCAGCTCGACCGGCCAGACCTGCGCTTCATGTGGCATACGGGGCTCGTCAGACATCGGGCTTTCCCTCCCGCCGCCGGGTCCGGCCCGGCGGCCGTGCATTTTCGCCGCGGGCAAGTGCCGCGGACAATTTCACTTGTCTTTCACTTGTCTGTATCGCCCCGGATGAGGATGATCTCAAGCGGCCGGCGCGCACGACAGGTGCGGACCAAGACCGGCGGGGGAGGACAAGGGATGCGGCTCGACGTCCCGCCCGGGGCGGAGATGGGTGCGGCGCGGCCGGCCACGGTGCCGATGGTCGATTCATTCGGCCGCCATATCCATTACCTGCGCGTGTCGGTGACCGACCGCTGCGACTTCCGCTGCATCTACTGCATGAGCGAGACCATGTCGTTCCTGCCCCGGCAGGATCTGCTCTCGCTGGAGGAGCTCGACCGGCTGTGCAGCGCCTTCGTCGTCAAGGGCGTGCGGCGGCTGCGCCTGACCGGCGGCGAGCCGCTGGTGCGGCGCGACGTGATGACGCTGATCGCGTCGCTGTCGCGCCATCTCGTCACCGGCGCGCTGGAGGAGCTGACGCTCACCACCAACGGCTCGCGGCTCGCCACATTCGCGGCCGCCCTCGCCGGCAGCGGCGTCCGGCGGGTCAATGTCTCGCTCGACACCCGCAACCCCGACACCTTCCGCGCCATCACCCGCGGGGGCGGCCTCGAGACCGTGCAGGCCGGCATCAAAGCGGCCCGCGCCGCCGGCCTCAAGGTCAAGATCAACACCGTCGCCCTCAAGGGTATCAATGACGGCGAGATCGAAGAGCTGATCCGCTGGGCGCACGGCGAGGGCATGGACCTCACGCTGATCGAGGTGATGCCGCTCGGCGAAGTGGCCGGCGACCGTCTCGACCAGTATCTCCCGCTCTCGCTGGTGCGCGCCCGGCTCGCCCAGCGCTTCACCCTCACCGACATCGCCCACCGCACCGGCGGCCCCGCCCGCTACGTGCAGGTGGCCGAGACCGGCGGCCGGCTCGGCTTCATCACGCCGCTGAGCCACAATTTCTGCGAAAGCTGCAACCGCGTGCGCGTCACCTGCACCGGAACGCTGTTCCTGTGCCTGGGCCAGGAGGACGCCGCCGACCTCAGGGCACCGCTGCGCGCCTCGGCCGGCGACGACCTGCTCCACGCGGCGATCGACGCGGCGATCGCAAAAAAGCCCAAGGGCCACGACTTCGTCATCGACCGCCAGCGGTCCGAGCCTGCGCTCGGCCGCCACATGAGCGTCACCGGCGGCTGAGGAAACGAGGGAAACCCGATGAGAGCCGAGATCGCCGCCCTGTGCGGAGCGCTTGCCGTTCTGTTCGCCAGCCCCGTGGCGGCGCAGCCGCCGGCCGAGCAGTGGATCACCTACCGCAACCCGCGCTTCGGCACGACCGCCGAGGTGCCGCGCCATCTCGTGCCGAAGCAGATGCCCGACCCGGCGAACGGCGACGGCCGCACCTGGACCAGCGCGGACGGACACGCCACGATGTCGGTGTTCGGCGGCTTCAACGCGCTCGAACTGACGCCCGCGCGCTATGTCGAGGACATCCACGCCGAGCGCCTTGCCCACGCCAGCTACAAGCGCATCACCGATACGTGGTTCGTCATCTCCGGCACGCAGGACGGCGTCGTCTTCTATGACCGCTGCAACTTCACCCGCGATCTGCGCGTGCAGCATTGCATCGCGCTGAGCTATCCCGAAAGCGAAGCCCCGCTCTGGGATGCGGCGGTGGCCCGCATCAGCAAATCACTGCGCATCGGCCGCGGACTCGACGGCTGACCGCCCCCTGCCCCACCGCCGCCGGCCAAAACGATTTGACGCTGGCCGGCATGGCGCTTAGAGCATGCAATGCGGAAGCGGCAACCGGTTCTGCGTAAGCGAATGCGATAACTCAGGAAATTCGAGCGTCTGCCTGCATTCTCGGCATTGGTGGGCGCTCGTGTGGTCCGCGGCCGGCCGAGGTTCCGGCCACATGCGGCCGGCAGAGGACGAAGCTCATGAAGCTGCTGCTCGGATTCAGCCGCGCGGTCGACGCCATGAACCGCACGATCGGCCGTGCGGCAGCTTGGCTGATCCTGGCGGCCATCCTGATTTCGGCCGGCAACGCCATCATGCGCAAGCTGTTCGACATGTCCTCGAACGCCTGGCTTGAGCTGCAATGGCAGTTGTTCGGCGCGGTGTTCCTGCTGTGCGCCGCCTGGGCGCTGCTCACCAACGAGCACATCCGCATCGACATCGTCAGCAACGCGCTGCCCAAGCGGGTGCGCGACGGCATCGACGTGTTCGGGCACGTGGTGTTCCTGTTGCCGTTCACGCTGGTGATGATTGTCACCTCGGTGCCGTTCTTCCTCGCCTCCTTCCGGGTGGACGAGCAATCGATGAATGCCGGCGGCCTTCCGGTGTGGCCGGCGAAATTCCTGGTGGTGGCGGGGTTCGTGCTGCTGTTCCTGCAGGCGCTGTCCGAACTGGTCAAGCGCATCGCCATCATGGCCGGCACCATTCCCGATCCGCTCCTCGGCGGCGAGGCGCCGGCCGCCATCGCGGCGCTCGACCGTTCCGCCCTCGGGCCGCCGGATCCGTCGCCTGAGGATCCCGCCCGGCGGGATCGGCCGGCCTCCAACAACCCGTCCTCGCTCTAAGCCTCGTTCCGGTGCCCCATGGCTCTGCTGCGCACGATCCGGGTGACGCTTCTACTGGCGATGTTCGCCATGGTGGCGCTCTATTTCGTCATGCCCGCGAAGGCGGCCATTCCAACCGACATGGCCGGTTTCCTGTCGCACAACATGGCGCCGATCATGTTCGCGGCGCTGGTGGTGTTCCTGCTGCTCGGCTACCCGGTCGCGTTCGCGCTCGCCGCCAACGGCCTGCTGTTCGGCCTTGTGGGCATCGATCTCGGCCTGTTCCGGCCCGACTTCCTGCAGGCGCTGCCCGAGCGCGTCTTCGGCACGATGAACAACGACGTGCTGCTGGCGATCCCGTTCTTCACCTTCATGGGGCTGGTGCTGGAACGCTCGGGCATGGCCGAGGATCTGCTCGACACCATCGGCCAGCTGTTCGGGCCGGTGCGCGGCGGCCTCGCCTATGCGGTGATCTTCGTCGGCGCCCTGCTCGCCGCCACCACCGGCGTGGTCGCGGCGTCGGTCATCTCGATGGGGCTGATCTCGCTGCCGATCATGCTGCGCTACGGCTATGACCGGCGGCTGGCCTCGGGCGTCATCGCCGCCTCGGGCACGCTGGCCCAGATCATCCCGCCCTCGCTGGTGCTGATCGTGATGGCCGACCAGCTCCAGCGCCCGGTCGGCGACATGTACGAGGGCGCGTTCATCCCCGGCCTGGTGCTGGCGGGCCTCTACGCATCGTGGGTGTTCATCGTCTCGATGGTCAAGCCGGAGGCGGCGCCCGGCCTGCCGCCCGAAGCCCAGACGCTGCGCGATGCCGACGGCAAGACCCGCCGGCTGTCGCTGCTGGTGGTAACGGTGATCTCCACCGTCGGCGCCATCGTGCTGATGCGCACGTTCAGCAACGTCAAAGCGGGCGCCGACTATGTGGTGCTCACCCTGTCGGTCACCATGATCATCGGCTTCGTCATCGCGCTCGCCAACCGCCTGCTGCGGCTGAACCTGCTGTCGCGGCTCGCCGAGGAGGTGGTGTTCGTGATGGTGCCGCCGCTGGCGCTGATCTTCCTGGTGCTCGGCACCATCTTCATCGGCGTCGCCACGCCGACCGAGGGCGGCGCGATGGGCGCCACCGGCGCGCTGCTGCTCGCCGCCATCAAGGGCCGGCTCAATTTGAGGCTGATACGGCAGGCGACCGAGTCCACGGCCAAGCTGTCCGCCTTCGCCATGTTCATCCTGCTCGGCGCGCGGGTGTTCTCGCTCACCTTCTACGGCGTCGACGGCCACCGCTGGGTCGAGGAGCTCCTAACCTCGCTGCCGGGCGGCGAGACCGGCTTCCTGGTGTTCATCAACATCCTGATCTTCGTCCTCGCCTTCTTCCTCGACTATTTCGAGCTGGCCTTCATCATCATCCCGCTGATCGGGCCGGCGGCCGACAAGCTCGGAATCGACCTCGTGTGGCTCGGCGTGATGCTGGCAATCAACATGCAGACCAGCTTCATGCACCCGCCCTTCGGCTTCGCGCTGTTCTTCCTCAGATCGGTGGCGCCGAAGGACAGCTACCTCGACCGCATCACCGGCAAGCGCATGGCCGGCATCACCACCGCCCAGATCTATTGGGGCGCGGTGCCGTTCGTCGTCATCCAGCTCATCATGGTGGCGATGGTGATCCTGTTCCCCGGCATGGTGATGCACTACAAGTCGGCGGTGCCGAAGGTCGACCCCTCGACCATCCAGATCGACATCCCGATGCCGCCCGGCGGCGACCTGCCGCCGCCAAGCCTGCACTTCCAGGATCTGCCGCCGGACCTGATGCCGCCCGCGAACCTCATGCCGCCGCAGGATCTCGCGCCACCGCAGGATCTCGCGCCGCCATCCGATCTTGCGCCGCCCTCGAATCCCGCGCCGCCCGCCGACCTCGCCCCGCCTCCGGATTCTGTACCGCCGCTGGATCAGGTCCCGCCGGCACCGGAGGGGCGGGCCCCGGACGGACAGGCGCCTGCCTCGGAAGAGACGGCGCCATCGGCTCCGGTCGGCGGCGAGCCGGCGCGGCAGCAGTAGGCACCGCAGCAATAGGCACCACAGTCTCTGCGCCACGGCCTCGCGCCATCACGGCCGGGCATTGCGGCCCGTCCGCGCGCATCGTGTGGTCAGCAGGCCTTGCATCGAGCGGATCGAAAACCGTTGTGACCGCACGCGGTGACGGATGGCGGCGCCGTGGGACCTAAACAGAAAGTGAACGGGCCACCCCACCCCAACGGCCCCGGCGTCGAGGCGTTTTCATCCCCGGCGGGTCGGTTCTTCCGGTGGAAAACCGAGACGGTTTCCGGTCGATCCCTTCGGGACACCGGAAACCATATGAGCCGGCGCGATCAGGTCAAAGCGCGGGCGATCCAGTAGGTGGCGCCGGCCGCCACATAGGCCAACACCATCAGATAGCCGAACTGGAACGCCGTCCAGCCGCGCGAATTGGTCTCGCGCCGCGACACCGCCAGCGTCGAGAAGCACATCGGCGCATAGATGTACCAGGCGAGGAAGGCCAGCGAGGTCGGCATCGACCACGCATTGCGCAGCGTATCCACCAGCCCTTCGGCCACCGTGGTGTCGGAGCCGGACAGCGCATAGACGGTGCCGAGCGCACCCACCGCCACCTCGCGCGCCGCCATGCCCGGCACCAGCGCGATGCAGATCTCCCAGTTGAAGCCGATCGGCGCGAACACATAGGACAGCGCGTGGCCGATCGAGGCGGCGAAGCTGTAATAGATCGCCGGCTGGGTGGCGCCCTCCGGCGGCGCGGGGAAGCTCGCCAGCGCCCACAGCACCACCGAAGCGGCAAGGATGGTGGTGCCGGCGCGCACCAGGAACGCCTTGGCCCGCGACAGCAGGCCGAGCACGAGGTCGCGCACCGCCGGAAGCTGGTATTTCGGCAGCTCCATCAGGAACGGCTGCGCCCGCCCGCGCGTCACCGTCAGCCGCAGCACCGCGGCCATCACCAGCGCATTGACGACGCCGGCGAGATAAAGCCCGAACAGAACAATTCCCTGCAGGCCGATGCCCCAGCCGATCGGATCGTTGGGGATCACCGCGGCGATGATCAGCGTGTAGATCGGCAGCCGCGCCGAGCAGGTCATCAGCGGCGCGATCAGGATGGTGGTCAGCCGGTCGCGCGGATTGTCGATCACCCGTGTCGCCATGATGCCGGGGATGGCGCAGGCGAAGCTGGACAGCAGCGGCAGGAAGGCGCGGCCATTGAGGCCGACCGATCCCATCAGCCGGTCCATGATGAAGGCGGCGCGCGCCATGTAGCCGGTCTGTTCCAGCACCAGGATGAAGAAGAACAGGATCAGGATCTGCGGCAGGAAGACGATGACGCTGCCCACCCCGGCGATGGCGCCGTCGGCAAGCAGGCTGCTCAGCCGGCCCTCGGGCAGATGCGTGCGTACCGTCTCGGCGAGCCACGAGACGCCGTCGTCGATCCAGCCCATCGGTGCCTCGGCCCAGGCGAACACCGCCTGGAACACCACGAACACCAGCGCCATGAGAAACAGCGGCCCGAACACCGGATTGAGCAGCACCGCATCGAGATGGCGGGTGATGCGGCTCGCCGCGCCTTCGGCGATCACCACCTTGCCGGCGATCTCACGCGCCCGGCGCTGCAGCGCGCGCAGCCCGGCGGCATCGAGCGGCTTGTAGTCCTCGGACGAGGCCGCGCGGCGCGCCATCTTGTCCAGCACGCCGGGCAGGCGGCGGCGCAGTTCCTCCAGCCCGCCGCGGCGCACCGCGACGGTCGGGATCACCGGCACGCCAAGCTCCTGCGACAGGCGTTCGATGTCGATGCGGGTGCCGTTGCGCTCGGCGAGATCGACCATGTTGAGCGCCACCACGAACGGAATGCCGAGGCGCTGCACGTCCAGCACCAGCCGCAGATGCAGCCGCAGATTGGTGGCATCAATGACGCAGATCAGCGCGTTGGGCGGCGCCTCGTCGGCGCGCCGGCCGAGCAGCACGTCGCGGGTGATCTCCTGGTCGCGGCTTGCCGCATCCAGGCTGTAGGTGCCGGGCAGATCGACGATGTGGAAGCGGGTGCCGTCGTCCAGCGTCACGCTGCCCCAGCGCCGCTCGACGGTGGCGCCGGCATAGTTGGCGACCTTCTGCCGGCTGCCGGTGAGGCCATTGAACAGCGCGCTCTTGCCGCAATTGGGAACGCCGGCGAGCGCGATACGCGGTAGGTGGGGCATGAGTTGGGTGAGGTCAGGCTTCGAGCGGGGTGACGACGATCAGCCCGGCCTCGCGGCGACGGATCGCGATCATCTGCCGATCCACGCGCACGCCCAGCGGATCGCCGAGCAGGCCGCGATGCATCACCACCACAGTCTTGCCTTCCTCGAAACCGATCTCCAACAGCCGCCGCTCGGACTCATGGTCGTCGTGGCAGGGCGAGATGCGGTTGATCAGGGCGCTTCGGCCCTTCGGAAGATCGGCTAGCGTGAGGGCTGGCTCCGACATGACATCCTCGGTCATCAGCGGACTGCAATTCTTTCGCGCCTTTACGGGAGCGGTGTCAAGCAATCAAACGCACCTCATCATCATTCTAAATTTGGTCTGTTTAGATCGATTATAGACTGCGCGGCATGGCGATCGGGCTTCGCGGCCTCCCCGATCGAGACCCAAGCGCGGCGCCCAGGCTCGGTACCAAGGCTCGGCACCCAGTCTTGGCACCCAGTCTTGGCGGCCCAACCGATCTCGGCTAGCAAGCGCCAGGAGCCCCGCTGATGTCTGATGAAACGCCTGCCCGCCCTGCACCGCGCGTGGGGCTCGTCTCTCTCGGCTGCCCCAAGGCGCTGGTGGATTCCGAGCGCATCCTGTCGCGGCTGCGCGCCGAAGGGTACGAATTCTCGCGCAAGTACCAGGGCGCCGACGTCGTCATCGTCAACACCTGCGGCTTCCTCGATTCCGCCAAGGCGGAGTCGCTTGCCGCCATCGGCGAGGCGATGGCCGAGAATGGCCGGGTGATCGTCACCGGCTGCATGGGCGCCGAGCCCGACGCGATCCTCGCGCGGTTCCCCAACGTGCTGGCGGTCACCGGGCCGCAGCAGTACGAGCAGGTGGTGGCAGCCGTGCATCAGGCGGCGGCGCCTGCGCACGATCCCTTCCTCGATCTCGTGCCGCCGCAGGGCATCCGCCTCACGCCCCGCCATTATGCCTACCTGAAGATTTCCGAGGGCTGCAGCAACCGCTGCAGCTTCTGCATCATCCCGCATCTGCGCGGCGACCTCGTGTCACGTCCGGCTGCCGAGGTGCTGCGCGAGGCCGAGCAGCTGGTGAAGGCCGGCGTCAAGGAACTGCTGGTCATCAGCCAGGACACCTCGGCCTATGGGCTCGACCTGAAATACGCCCCCTCCCCGTTCCACGACCGCGAGGTGCGGGCGAAGTTCCTCGACCTCGCCCGCGAGCTGGGTTCGCTCGGCGCGTGGGTGCGGCTGCACTATGTCTATCCCTACCCGCACGTCGACGAGGTGATCGCGCTGATGGCGGAGGGCAAGGTGCTGCCCTATCTCGACATCCCGTTCCAGCACGCGGCGCCCAATGTGCTGAAGGCGATGAAGCGCCCGGCGGCGCAGGAGAAGACGCTGGAGCGCATCAAACGCTGGCGCGAGATCTGCCCAAACCTCGCCATCCGGTCGAGCTTCATCGTCGGCTTCCCCGGCGAGAGCGAGGACGATTTCGCGTTCCTGCTCGACTGGCTGAAGGCCGCCGAGCTTGATCGGGTCGGCTGCTTCAAGTTCGAGCCGGTGGCGGGGGCGGCCGCCAACGCTTTGCCCGATCAGGTGCCGGACGAGGTCAAGGCGCAGCGCCACCGGCGGCTGATGGAAACCCAGCAGGCGATCTCGGCGAAGCTGCTCAAACGCAAGGTCGGCAGCCGGCAGAAGGTGATCATCGATGCCGTCACCGCGACCGGCGCCACCGGCCGCTCGGCCGCCGACGCGCCGGAGATCGACGGCACCGTGCATGTCGCCGCGCGCCGGCCGCTCAAGGTCGGGGAGATCGTGACGGTGAAGATCGAGCGCGCCGACGCCTACGACCTGCACGGCAGCGTCGTCGGGTATTGAAGATCATCGACGCCCTGTCGCCCCGGGCAAGGCCGCAGGCCCACGACCCGGGGCCGTTCGCAGGATGGGGTGTGCATTGCGGATGACGATCCCGGCTCTCGCTGACGCTCGGCCGGGATGACGATAGGGAGAGGTCGTCGTCCCGGACAAGGGCCGAAGGCCCGCGATCCGGGACCGTTGGCCGGAAAGGGTCTCTTCCGGGGAACGATCCCGGCTCTCGGCCGGATGCCCCGCATCCCGCCGCGCCCGGGATGACACGACGTCGGCCTACGGGATCAGCAGCGTCGCGCCGGTGGTCGCCCGTCCCTCCAGCGCCGCATGCGCGCGCTGCGCCTCGGCCAGCGGGAAGGTCTGGTGGACCTCGATCTTCACCACGCCGCGGCGGATCGCCTCGAACAGTTCCGATGAGATCGCCTCAAGATCGGCGCGCTTGGCGATGTGGGTGAAGAGGGTTGGCCGCGTGGCGAAGAGCGAGCCGCGCTGGGACAGCATCATCAGGCTGAACGCCTCGATCGGCCCCGAGGCATTGCCGAACGACACGAACAGGCCGAACGGCTTGAGGCAATCGAGCGAGCCGGGAAACGTCGCCTTGCCGACGCTGTCATAGACCACGTCGCACTTCTCGCCCTTGGTGATCTCGGCCACCCGGGCGACGAAATCCTCCTGCGAATAGAGGATGACGTGGTCGCAGCCATGGGCGCGGGCCAGCTCCGCCTTGGCTTGCGAGCCTACCGTGCCGATGACGGTGGCGCCGAGATGCGCCGCCCACTGGCAGGCGATGAGCCCGACGCCGCCGGCCGCGGCATGAAACAGGATAGTGTGGCCGGGCCCGACCTTGAACGTCCGCCGCAGCAGGAACGCCGCCGTCATCCCCTTGAGCAGGGCCGCCGCCGCCGTCCGGTCGTCGATGTCGTCGGGCAGCCGGATCAGCCGCTCGGCCGGGACCAGCCGCGCCTGCGCGTACGCGCCACCGAGCACGACATAGCCGACCCGGTCGCCGGGCCTGACCGTCTCCACCCCCGGCCCCACCGCCTCGACCACGCCGGCCGCCTCGCCGCCCGGCACGAAGGGCAGCCCGCCGGCCGGCTGGTAGAGGCCGGTGCGGAAATAGGTGTCGACATAGTTCAGGCCGATGGCGGTGTGGCGCACGCGCGCCTCGCCGGGGCCCGGATCGCCGACCTCGACCTCCTCGAACGTCAGCACCTCCGGTCCGCCGAAGCGGTGCACCCGCACGGCCTGGGTCATTGTCCCGTCTCCTGCATCGGCCGGTCGGACCCCTCGGCGGTCACCAGACCGACCTGCCGGCGCTTGCGCTTCTTGCTCGCCAGCACATTGACCACCTCGACGCCGGCCGCGAACGCCATGGCGAAGTAGATGTAGCCGCGCGGAATGTGGAAACCCATGCCGTCCGCCACCAGCGCCACGCCGATCAGCAGAAGGAAGGCCAGCGCCAACATCTTGGTGGTCGGGTGCTCGGTGATGAAGTGCGACACCGGCCCCGAGGCAACATACATCACCGCAACGGCGATGATCACCGCCAGCACCATGATCTCGATGTTCTCGGCCATGCCGATGGCGGTGATGATGGAATCGACCGAGAACACGATGTCGATGATGATGACCTGGAAGATGACGAAGGCGAAGGCGGTGCCGGCCGATGCCTTGGTCACCGCCTCCGGATCGTGCTCGATTTCGGCGTGGATCTCATGCACCGCCTTGTAGAGCAGGAACAGGCCGCCGGCCGCCAGGATGACGTCGCGCCAGGACACCGCCTTGCCGAACACCGTGAACAGCGGATCGGTGAGGCCGATCAGCCAGGTCAGGAACATCAGCAGCACGATGCGAAAGATCAGCGCCAGCGACAGGCCGATCTGGCGGGCGCGCTTGGCCTGCTCGGCCGGCAACCGCGACACCAGCACCGAGATGAACACGATATTGTCGATGCCGAGCACCACCTCCATCACCGTCAGGGTGACGAGGGCGGCCCAGGCGCCGGGGTCGGCGATCCATTCGAGCATGAAAATTACCGTTCGGCAGCACGCGAGCGAAACAGGCCCGCGAGGATGAAATAGAGGGCGATGGCGCAGAGGGCCGCTGTCACCGCCGGATCTGGCCGCATATCGGTGGCGACGGCCCAGAGCGCAAGCACCGCCCATGCCGTGAGCATGGCAATATTGAGCCCGCGGAACCGCTTCACTCGCAACGGATGGACGAACACCACCGGCAAAAAGGTGAGCACGGTGAACGCCGCCACCCCTGCCGCCGCGAGCCAGGGCTCCGGCCGCAGCAGCAATAGGTAGAACACCACCACGTTCCACACGGCTGGAAAGCCGCGGAAATAATTGTCGCCGGTCTTCATCTGCCGGTCGGCGAAATAGAGCGCCGACGACACCAGGATGGCGGCGAGGCAGGCGATTTCCGCCACCGGCGGCAGCAGGCCGGCCGCCAGCAGGGCGTAGGCCGGCACCACCACATAGGTGAGATAGTCGACCACGAGATCGAGCGCGTCGCCCGACCAGCGCGGCAGAAGCTCGGCCACCCGCAACCGGCGTGCCAGCGTGCCGTCGACGCCATCGACCACCAGCGCCGCCGCGAGCCAGCCGAACATGGCGGCGAAGCTGCCCCGCACCGCGGCGTCGAGCGCCAGGAGCCCGAGCACGGCGCCCGAGGCGGTGAACACATGGACCAGGAAGGCCGTCGCCCGGCGACCGCGCAGCCGTGACGAGGGGGTGGAGAGATCGGGCGCCGTCATCGCCGGCCCCGATCACCGGCGCACCGGCACGGTGCGGACGCTCGAAGGGCCGGCGTTGGTTTCCTCGACACGCATTCTTCTCCTGCTCACGCGGTTTTCCGGCCTGCAGGCCGGAAACCGTATCACGCCGCCCGCGGCCAATGGCTCCACACCTCGCTGCCGACGATCGCGGCACCGATGGCCAGCAGCACCACCCCAATGGCCCGGCTGAACCGGGTGGTCTCGGCGACCTTCTCGATCAGCATGATGACGCCGAGCGCCGCCATCCAAACCAGATTCATCACCCCCACCGCAAACATCACCGCCATCAGCGCCCAGCAGCAGCCGAGGCAGAGCAGGCCCTGGCGCACGCCGAGGCGGAAGCCGCCGCCGGCCGAGGCCGCCCAATGGGCGAGGAAGAACGGGAACGGCCGCTGGCAGGCGGTGACGCAGCGGTATTTCAGATCGGAGAACTGGTAGGCGCCGGCCAGCAGGAACACCGCGCCGGAGAACAGGCCGGATACCGATGTCATGGCAGGATCGAGTAGCGTCGCCGCGGTGAGTCCCCACTGCCCAAGCCCCAGCGCCAGCCCGGCGACCAGCCACACCGCCACATAGCCGCCGGCGATGACCGCCGGCGAAGCCGCCCTCTCGCCGCGGGCGGCGGCGGCATCGGCCATTCCGGCATAAGTGAGGATCATCGGCGCCGCGGTCGGCAGCATCATCGCGAACACCATGGCGCCCCACATCGCCACCACCAGCGCCACATCGCCGAGCCCCCAGGGGCCAGAACCCGGCATGCCGAAATGCGCCATGCCCGGTTGGCACAGCGAGGCCAGGAGCGCCCGGCCGAGCTCGGTGCGCGTCTCCGGATTGAGCAGCCGGTCGAACAGCACCATGCCCGGCCCGAGCGTACCCGCCTCGCCGGTCTCGGCCATCTCGGCCACCATGATCGCCAGATAGGCCCACCCCAGCGCGGCCAGCACGGCGATGGCGCCGATGGCCAGCGGGCGCGGCCGGGCGAACAGGCGCCCAAGTCGTGCCTCGGCCGGCGGCAGCGCCTCGAACGGATCATGGCGGAGGCCATCGGTCACGGCGTTCCCTCCCCATCGGTCTTACGGCATCTTGCCGGACCATGGTATCTCGCACGGCAATATGTGGTCTCCGGGAGTGGACATGACAGACGCCGAAGCCGTCGAGGATGTCGAAATCGCCGTCGTCGGCGCCGGCCCGGCCGGGCTCGCCTGCGCGCTTGCGCTCGCCTCGACCGGCGCCGAGGTGGCGCTGATCGGCCTGCCGCCGCCGCCCGAGGACAACCGCACCACCGCCCTGCTCGGCGGCTCGGTGACCGCGCTGGAGACGCTCGGCGTATGGGCGGGCCTCGACGAGCGCGCGGCGCCGCTGCGGGCGCTGCGGCTGGTCGACGACACCGGCGGCCTGTTCCGCGCGCCCGAGATCACCTTCTTCGCCTCGGAGCTGGGGCTCGACGCCTTCGGCTGGAACGTCATCAACCGCGACTTGGTGGCGGCCCAGCGCGCTCGGCTCGGCGCCTATCCGCGGCTGCGGCGGCGCGAGGTCCAGGTCGCGGCGATCGAGCTGACCGGCGCCCACGCCTTCGTCCGCCCGGTCGAGGGCGACACCGTCCGCGCCCGGCTGGTGGTGGCGGCCGATGGCAAGAACTCGCTCGCCCGCGCCGCCGCCGGCATTTCCGTTTCGCGCCGCCGCTACCCGCAGACCGCGGTCACCCTCAATCTCGCCCACACCCTGCCGCACGACGACACCTCGACCGAGTTCCACACAAGCCGCGGCCCGTTCACGCTGGTGCCGCTGAAGGGCGAGCGGTCGAGCCTCGTCTGCGTCACCACGCCCGAGGATGCCGAGGCGCTCATGGCGATGGCGAACCCGGCCCTCGCCCGCACGCTGGAGCGGCGCGCCCGGTCGCTGCTCGGCCAGTTCCGCATCGATGGCGGCCGGGCGGCATGGCCGCTGGCGGTGGAGACCCCGAGCCGGCTCGCCGCCCGCCGCGTGGCGCTGATCGGCGACGCGGCGCACGTGGTGCCGCCGATCGGCGCCCAGGGGCTCAATCTCGGCCTGCGCGACGGCGCCATGCTGGCCGAGCTAGTGGCCGAGGCCCGCCGCGAGGGAACCGACGTCGGCGACGACAAGCTGCTCGGCCGCTACCACCGCGCTCGCCAGCTCGATATTTCGAGCCGCGCGTTTGCCATCGACATGCTCAACCGCACGCTGCTGTCGGCGTTCCTGCCCGCCCAGTTCGCCCGCAGCACCGGCCTGTGGCTGATCGACCGCCTGCCCGGCCTGCGCCGGCTGGTGATGCGCGAGGGGATGGGGCCCCGGCTCGGCGAACCCAGGCTGATGCGCGGCGAACCGCTTTGAGCGTGAGACCTCCTGTCATCCTGGGTCTCGCTGACGCTCGCCCGGGATGACGAGGCCCGCAGGCGCGGCTCACCCCGGCAGCTTCGGCGCCGGCAGAACGGTCTCGGGCCGGCGGAAGCCCTCGGCGAGCGGCAGCGGCAGCGCCGGGATCTCGACGTCCTCGGCCAGCGCCACCCGCCGCCGGAACAGGCCGCGATTGACGAAGTGCGGATCGGCCAGCGCCTCCTCCAGCGTCGCCACCACCGTGGCGCAGCAA
This sequence comes from Blastochloris tepida, assembly GCF_003966715.1. NCBI lineage: Bacteria > Pseudomonadati > Pseudomonadota > Alphaproteobacteria > Hyphomicrobiales > Blastochloridaceae > Blastochloris > Blastochloris tepida. The sequence goes on along the minus strand of NZ_AP018907.1, from coordinate 1,078,511 downwards.
TTGGCGGCCTTGAGGATCGGCGCCCAGTGCGCCGCCGGCTGGCTGCACACCAGCGCGGCGATGGCCGCGCCGGTCGCCGCCGGGTCCCTCGTGTCGTCCCGCAGGTGTTCCGGCAGGCCGATCGCCGCGCAGAACGTCTCCCAGAACTTGTCCTCCAGCGACCCGCAGGCGACGAGACGGTCGTCGGCGGTGGGATAGAGCCGGTAGCGCGGCGACTCGGCGGTCGGGCCGGGGTGGGTGATGGTGGCGCCAGCCGCCCTGCCCCAGTGGAAGGCCAGATTGAGCCAGCCGAAGGTGAACATCGCGTCGGTCATGCCGATGTCGATCCGGCAGCCCTGCCCCGTCTTGTCGCGCTGCAGCAGCGCCAGCAGGATGTTGATCACCGCCGGCATGGTGCCGCCGCCGATGTCGGCCGCGTGCACCGGCGGCAGAGCGGGGTTGGACGCCGGGGTGTCGGCGAGCAGGCCCGCCGTCGCCACGAAATTGAGGTCGTGGCCCGCTTCCTGGGCACGCGGCCCCTCCTCGCCATAGCCGGAGATCGAGCAATAGATCAGGCGCGGGTTGATCGCCTTCACGTCCTCATAGCCCAGGCCGTGGCGGGCCATCACCCCGGGCCGGAACTGCTCGATCAGGATGTCGGCGCGCGCGATCAGCGGCCGCAAGGCCTCGACCTGCGTCTTGTCCTTGAAATCCACCGTGTGGACCTGCTTGCCGCGGTTGAGCATGGCGAACGGCATCGCCGTGCCGCCGATCTGCGGCGAGAAGCCGCGCATCGACTCGCCGTCCGGCCGCTCGATCTTGATCACCTCGGCACCGGCCTCGGCCAGCATCAGGGCGGCGAGCGGCCCGGGCAGCAGCGTGGAGAAATCGAGCACGACGAGGCCCGAAAGCGGCAGCGTGGAGGACATGGGGGAGCCTATGACACAGGGGACACAAGAGGCGGGAACGATGGTTACGATGGCAACCTGTTGCCGTAACCGTCGCCTCCGGCGCGGTCAATCCACGACCAAAGCAGGACTTTCGCGCGATTTCGGCATGGGATAGGCGGTCATTTCGGGAGGACCACGCCAATGAAACTGCCGCGCGACTTCTTCAAGCCCCTCACCATCGGCGCCCCCGCCCCCCTGCGCGAGCTGCCGGTGCGGCTGGAGCGCATGATCCATTTCGTGCCGCCGCACATGGAGAAGGTGCGCGCCAAGGTGCCCGACCTCATCGCCAAGGTCGACGTGGTGCTGGGCAATCTCGAGGACGCCATCCCGATCGAGGCCAAGGAGGCGGCGCGGCGCGGCTTCATCGAGATGGCCAAGGCCAGCGATTTCGGCTCCACCGGCCTGTGGACCCGCATCAACGCGCTCAACTCGCCCTGGGTGCTCGACGACCTGTTCGAGATCGTCCGCGAGGTCGGTGACAAGCTCGACGTGGTGATGCTGCCCAAGGTCGAGGGCCCGTGGGACATCCACTATCTCGACCAACTCCTGGCCCAGCTCGAAGCCCGCCATCAGGTGAGAAAGCCGATCCTGATCCACGCGATCCTGGAGACCGCCGAGGGCGTCAAGAATGTCGAGGCCATCGCCGCCGCTTCCCCGCGCATGCACGGCATGAGCCTCGGCCCGGCGGATCTCGCCGCCTCGCGGGCGATGAAGACCACGCGGGTCGGCGGTGGCCACCCCGACTATCGCGTGCTGGCGGACGCCGCCGAGGCCGGCGCGCCGCGCGCCAGCGCCCAGCAGGATCTGTGGCATTACACGGTGGCCAAGATGGTCGACGCCTGCGCATCGGCCGGCATCAAGCCGTTCTACGGCCCGTTCGGCGACTTCTCCGACGAGGCCGCCTGCGAGGCGCAGTTCCGCAACGCGTTTCTCATGGGCTGCGCCGGGGCGTGGTCGCTGCACCCGACCCAGATCGACATCGCCAAGAAGGTGTTCTCGCCCGATCCCGCCGAGGTACGGTTCGCCAAGAAGATCCTCGACGCCATGCCGGACGGCTCGGGCGCGGTGATGATCGACGGCAAGATGCAGGACGACGCCACCTGGAAGCAGGCCAAGGTGATCGTCGACCTCGCCCGCATCGTCGCCGCCAAGGATCCCGCGCTCGCCGCCGAATACGGGCTGTGATCTCGGTTGCCGGAAATCCGGCTTCCGGTGCGCCACATACCGGGAGCCGAGCGCGAACACCGGAGATCCGGCTAGGGCCGATCACAACCTGCTGATGTGGCGCCAAACCCGGTTCCCGCAGCCGGCGCAGTACCTTGACACCCTTTCGGTGGTCCCATAGGTGACCTGCCGTCCGGGGTTCGGGTCGCGATGAAAGCAAGGGTTGCCAAGTTCCGTATCGGCGCAGTGGTTCGTCACCGCTACCACCCGTTTCGCGGCGTGGTGTTCGACGTCGATCCCGTGTTCAACAACACCGAGGAATGGTGGCTCGCCATCCCCGAAGAGAACCGGCCCGACAAGAACCAGCCCTTCTACCATTTGTTCGCCGAGAGCGCGGACAAGGAGTACGTGGCCTACGTGTCGGAGCAGAACCTGCTGCCCGACGACTCCGGCGAGCCGATGCGCCATCCGCAGGTCGCCGAGGTGTTCGAGGCCGACGGCACGGGCGGCTACCGCACCCGCGCCACGGTGATGCACTGACGCCGGACCCGACGGCCCGCTCCTGCCGCCGTTGATGTGAGCCCCGGCCGCTGAGCCGCTACCCACCAGACGACACCGACCAAACGAAAAGGGCGCGCCGTTGGCGCGCCCTTCGCAGAGCTGACTGAGCGTCCGCCGATCCGATCGGATCAAGCGGACGCTCTAAGTTTCTCGTTTATCGCATTCTCTTCCGCAAAACCGGTTCCCACTTTTGCGGAGAATGCTCCAGATCCGTTCAAATCATTTCGGCGCAGCAGCGCTCGGCGCTCCGCCGCCCTGTTCGAGCAGCTTCTTGCGCAGTTCCTCGGCGCGCTTCTGCATCTCGTCCTGCAGCTTCTTCTGCTGCTCCTCGACCGCCTTGGGGTCGAGCGGCGCGCCGTCATAGGCCTTGCCGAAGCCCGCGAGCGAAATCGGGAAGCTCACCGGCCGGCCGGTCTGGTTGACCACCTGGATCGCCAGGCCCTGCGCCCCCTTCAGCTTCTTCACGAACTCGGCGTCGATCTCCAACTCGCCGAAGCAGCCGTTCGGGAAGCAGATGGTGTACTTGCCATTGACCGGCTGCTGCTTCTCGACAACCACGCGGAAGCCCGGCTGGAGCTGCACGGTCAGCGGCGTCACCACGGCGAAGGTCTTCTTCGGCTCGCCCTTGGTCTCGCGCACCAGCACCGAGGCCAGGAACTGCCCGGTCTCGGCCCGCAGCTCCATGGTGACGAGGCAGATTTCCTTCTTGGCCTCGGGATCGGTGCTGCACAGCTTGGTCCACGGCGAGGAGATGAGCTGCGGCGCCTGGGCCTGCTCGCCCGGGTTCGGAGCGGCCGGGGCGCCCGGCTTGGGCGCCACGGGCTTGGGTGCCACGGGCTGCGCCGGGCTGGTCTGCGCCGAGGCTTCGGCAACGAAACCGATGGCCAGCAGCGCCGTGGCAACCGATAGAGCGAGGCGGCGCGCCGTCGGCTGCAACGCGGACCGGATCGGGAACATCATGCGGAACTCCCTCGTGCGCCTGCGCGGCTCCTCGAACCGCGATTCCGACGCTTTGGGCGGTGCTTCACGGCGAATTGAGGCAGCAGCGTGGCGCAGCGGCACGGCCGGGCTGCCGAAGGCCCCGAATCCCGCCATGCTGCCGTCCAAGCGAATGGGTAGGGTCCGCACGCAACGGCCGTGCGACGTGAAATGTCGCGGTGCGCCGCCCACCTGCCGACCGTGAATCCGCCAGCGCCGAGAATCCGCCAGCACCGAGTCCGCCATGCTGCGACCGAAACCGCCGCGCCCGAACATGCCTCGCCTGATCGCCTCAGCGCTCGCGCTGATGGCGGCGATCCTCGGCGGCCACCCCGGCCCGGCCGCGGCCGAGCCGGCACCCGCCATCGTCAACCCCGCCATCGCCAACCACGCACTGGCGATGCACGGCGAGCCGGCGCTGCCGGCCGACTTCCAGGCCCTGCCCTATGTGAACCCGGATGCGCCGAAGGGCGGGCGGCTGGTGCAGGGCGTGGTGGGCACGTTCGACAGCCTCAACCCGCTGATCGTCCGCGGCACGCCGGCCGCCGGCATCCGCTCCTACGTGGTCGAAAGCCTGCTCGCCCGCAATCTCGACGAGCCCTTCACCCTTTATGGCCTGCTCGCCCAATCGGTGGAGACCGACGCCGAGCGCACCTTCGTCGCCTTCACGCTCGACCCCCGCGCCCGCTTTTCCGACGGCCGGCCGGTGACGCCCGAGGACGTGGTGTTCTCGCATCGTTTGCTGCGCGACAAGGGCCGGCCCAACCACCGCACCTATTACGCCAAGGTGAAATCGGCCGACATCACCGGCCCGCGCACGGTGCGCTTCGACCTCACCGGCTCGGACGACCGCGAGCTGCCGCTGATCCTCGGCCTTATGCCGGTGCTGCCGCGCCACGCCATCGATCCCGAGACCTTCGACCAGACCGGCCTCGCCCCGCCGCTCGGCAGCGGCCCCTATGTCGTCGCCGACGTGCGCCCGGGCGATTCCCTCACCCTTCGCCGCAACCCCGATTATTGGGGCCGCGACCTGCCGATCAATCGCGGCCTCTACAATTTCGACGAGATCCGCTTCGATTATTACCGCGACGCCAACACCCATTTCGAGGCCTTCAAGCGCGGTCTCTACGACGTGCGCTTCGAGACCGATCCCGGCCGCTGGCAGACCGGCTACGACTTCCCCGCCGCCCGCGACGGGCGGATCGTGCGCGAGGCCGTCTCCGACGGCCTGCCCGAGCCGGTCACCGGCTTCGTGTTCAATCTGCGCCGGCCGTTGTTCGCCGACGTGCGGGTGCGTCAGGCGCTGATCGAGCTGTTCGATTTCGAGTGGCTAAACGCCAGCTACTATTTCGGCGCCTATCGCCGCACCGGCAGCTTCTTCCAGGGCTCGGACCTGTCCGCCCTCGGTCGGCCGGCGAGCGAGGCCGAACGCCGCCTGCTCGCCCCCTTCGCCGATGCCATCCGCCCGGAGGTGATGGACGGCACCTATGCCCCGCCGGTCTCCGACGGCTCGGGGCGCGACCGCGACACCCTGAAGCGCGCCCTCGACCGGCTGGCCGCGGCCGGCTACCGGCTCGACCGGGGCGCGCTCCGCACCAAGCGCGGCGCCCCCCTCGCCTTCGAGATCCTGGTCGCCACCAAGGATCAGGAGCGGCTCGCGCTGGCCTATGCGCGCATGGCGAAGCGGGCCGGCGTCCTGGCATCCGTGCGCCTCGTCGACAGCGTGCAGTACGAGCGCCGCCTGCAGACCTACGATTTCGACATGATCCTCAACACCTGGACGCCGTCGCTGTCGCCGGGCAACGAGCAGGCGTTCTATTTCGGCTCCAAGGCGGCCGACGTACCGGGAACGCGCAACTATATGGGCGCCCGCAACCCGGCGGTCGACGCCATGATCGAGGCGGTGCTGGCGGCGCGCGACCGCGAGGCGCTGGTGGTGGCGGCGCGTGCGCTCGACCGGGCGCTGATCTCCGGCCTCTACATCATCCCGCTGTTCCACCTGCCGGACATCTGGCTCGCCCGCTGGCAGACCATCGGCCGGCCGGAGACGGTCTCGCTCTACGGTCCCCTCCCCGAAACATGGTGGCGTGTGGCACCCTAGACCAAGAGGTGCAAAGTGATTCTCGAACGGGACGGCAGCGGGAGCGGTCTCACCGGCAAGGTGACGCTCGATCAGATCTTCCGGCGTGCCGCCGCCGAGCGCCCCGAGGCCATCGCTTTGGCCGATCGGGCCGGCGGCGAGCTGCGGCACCTGAGCTATGCCAGCGTCGAGCACGCGGTCTCCGTGCTTGCCTCGCGGCTGGTGGCGCTCGGCCTGCCGCAGGATTCGATCGTCGCGCTGCAGGGGGCGGCCTCGATGGCGCAGGTGGTGGCCGTCCTCGCCGCGCTGCGCGCCGGCCTGATCGCGATGATGGTGCCCGAGTTGTGGCGCGAGGCCGACCTGACGCCGGCCATCGAGGGCTGCGGCGCGCGGGCGCTGATCTCGCTCGGGCCGTCCGACGACCTCGCGCTGACCCACTGCCGGGTCGCCGCCGAGGTGTTCTCCGTCCGCTTCGTGTGCGTTCTGGAGGATGAGGCGCCGGACGGCGTCGTGCCCCTCGGCAGCCTGGAATCTCTGGTCGATGGCGAGATCGGCCGCCTGCCGGGCTACCGCGCCGGCAACCCGGCCGAGCACGTCGCCGTGCTGACCTGGGACGTCGGGCCGGACGGCCCCTATGTCGTGGCCCGCTCGCATCAGGCGCTGATCGCCGGCGCGGTGCCGGTCCTGCTCGCCGGCCGGCTCGATGCCGCAACGGCGCTGGTCTCGACGATCGCGCCGTCCAGCTTCGCCGGCTTGGCCGCGAGCGTGGTGGTGTGGCTGCTCACCGGCGGCTCGCTGATGCTGGCAGAGCCCGCCGACACCGCGACTGTGGCGGAGACCGCCGCCCTGGCAAACGCAACCCATCTGCTGGTGCCGGCCGCCGTCGGCGGCTCGCTGGCGGCCGAGGGCCTGCTGGCGCGCTGCGCGGACCTGCGCGGCGTGCTGCTGTTGAACCGCGCCCCCGAGCAGGCGCCGCCGCCCTGGCACGCCGAGGGCATCTGCGCCATCGATCTCACCGCCTGGGGCGAGGCGGCGCTGCTGGCGCGCCGCCGCGAGGGACCGGAGAGTCGCGCCGCCATTCCCAGCCGCGCCCATGCCGCGGCCGGCATCGACCCGGTGGCGGCAAGCGTCGCCGGCCACCGGACGCTGCAGGGCACGCTCGCCGTCTCCGGCGCGATGGTGCCGAGCGTCGCCTATCCGGTGCCCGCCGGCACCGGCCTGCCTTTGGTCGCCGACAGTGCCTACGACACCGGCTGGACCTGCCACGCCGACCCCGGCGGCGCCGGGCTGATCTCGGATGCCCCGCCCCGCGGCGTGGCCCGCGTCGGCGGCTACCGAGTGTCGCTGCGCGACGCCGAGGCCAAGCTGACGAAGCTGGCCGACGCGCCGGTCGAGGTGGCGGCGCTGCCGCACCGGGTGCTCGGCCAGCGGGTGGTCGCCACCACCGAGGGCGAGGTCGATCCGGCCGCCGCCGCTGCCGCGCTGCCGCTGGTCGGGGTGTCTCCCGCCAAAGCGCCATCGGCGGGAACCGCGTCAACAACCCGAACGCGCAGAAACGCTTGACTTGCAACCTTGCTTGCCTGCGAAATCTGCTCCATTGGCTCGGAGTCTCGCATGGCGGTCGCCGAAAACTCCGGCCCCGGACAGGAGATTTCGGCGAGACCGGAAGGTGGAATCACTCAATGCTGCTGAAGATTCCGCAATATTGACGTGTTCTTTACGGGCACGTGCTCCTTTTGGCGGATGTTCGAGGTTTGGAAGCCTGAGAGATGCGGCTCGACGGTCCGGTTCTGATCGTGACGCGGGACGTCGCCGCGCCGATCGTCGATGAACTCTGTGCGGCGATCGACAGCGGCGCGGTGCCGGCGGTGCCGCTCGAGGCGCCCGCGGTGCTGCGCAGCACCGCCCCGGCTGCGGTGGTGGTTCTCGACACCGCCGGCTGCGACGAGGCCGCCGACGAGCTGACCGCAGCGGTGCTGACGGCCGAGCATTTCGTGCCGCTGATCCGCCGCTGGTCGGTGGACGATGCCGAGCGCATCGCCACGCTGTGGCTCGCCGCCGATGCCGGCGTGCAGCCGATCCTCGCCGCGCTCGCGCGCGCCAACCGCGTGCGCACGCTGCTCTTGGAGACGCAGCGGCGCCGGCGCATCGCCCGTGCCGCGGCGCTGAAGACGCCGGCCCTGCCCGACCCCTGGAGCGCGGTGCGCGACATCGCCGTGCTGGTGATCGACAATGGCACGATTCTGCCGCTGGTCGCGCCGATCTGCGCCGCGCGCGGCCTGTCGATGGTCGGCGCGCCGACCACCACGCTCGCCGGCACCTATCTCGAGCTCCGCCATTTCGACGCGCTGGTGATCGGCCCATCGATCGACACGCTGTCCGCCGACAGTTTCCTCGCCTGGCTGCGCGACGATCCACGCTGGGCCGACCTGCCGGCGTTCCGGCTGGTCGAGGATCCCCTGAGCGAGCCGGCCTTCGCCGCGCCCACCGAGGTGCTGGGCCTGCACGATCCGCGCTTCGCGGCCGCCTTCCATGCCGCGGCCTGCCTCAATGCGTTCGCAGCCCTGTTGCCGTCGGTGATCCAGGACATGCACGGCGCGGGGCTCGCCGATCCGGACAGCGGCCTGTTGTGGCCCGAGGCGTTCCGCGCCGGCCTGATCCAGGCCATGGCGTGGTCGGACGCCAATGGCCGCGACTTCACCGCCCTGCGCATCGCTACCGACGATGGCCGGCCGCTGCCGCACGGCGTGCCGCGCATGGTGGCCTGCCTGTTGCGGCGCTCCGATCTCGTCACCCGCATCGATGACGGATTGATGCTGGCGGTGCTGGTCGGCACCGAGCCCGACGCCGCCCAGCGCGTCGCCACCCGCATCTCGCGGGTGCTGTCGCACACCGTGCTGGCGGAAACCGGCCAGATCGCGCCGCGCATTGAGGTCGCCTGCCTGACGGCAGAGCCCAACGAGGCGCCGCAGGCCTTCCTCGCCCGCCTGACCAGTCCGGACGAGGGCGAATCCCTGGCCGCCGCCGGGTGACGATGTGGCGGCGGGATCGCCTCACGCCGCTTCGGCGCGCGCGGCGATCTTGGCGAGGCTGCGCAGGATCGCCGTGGTGCCCTTGAGGCGTTCCGACAGCTTCTCGAAATTGCGCAGGAACAGGATGCGCTGGTCGGGCCGCACCTTCACCGTCGGCCCCTGCTCGACCAGATAGCTCATCAGGCCGCGCGTGTTCTTGAAGGTGTTGTCACGGAAGGCGACGACCACGCCCTTCGGTCCGGCATCGACCTTCTCGACATTGGCGCGCCGGCACAGCGCCTTGATGGCGACGATCTTGAGAAGCTGATCGACCTCCGGCGGCAGCGGCCCGAAGCGGTCGACCATCTCGGCCGCCACCGCCTCGATCTGGGTGTCGTCGTCGAGATCGGCGAGCCGGCGATAGAGCGCGAGCCGTACATTGAGGTCCGCGACATACTCCTCCGGAATCGTCACCGGCACGCCGAGCGTGATCTGCGGCGACCACTGGTCGGACACCGGCTCAGTGATGCCGGCCTTCATCATCTCCACCGCCTCTTCCAGCATCTGCTGGTAGAGCTCGAAGCCGACCTCCTTGATGTGGCCGGACTGCTCGTCGCCGAGCAGGTTGCCGGCGCCGCGGATGTCGAGATCGTGCGAGGCGAGCTGGAAGCCGGCGCCGAGCGTATCGAGCGACTGCAACACCTTGAGCCGCCGTTCGGCCTGCGGCGTCAGCGGCTTGTCGGCCGGCACGGTGAAGAGCGCGTACGCGCGCGTCTTCGAGCGCCCGACGCGGCCGCGAAGCTGATAGAGCTGGGCCAGCCCGAACATGTCGGCGCGGTGGATGATCAGCGTGTTGGCGGTCGGAATGTCGAGGCCGGATTCGACGATGGTCGTCGACAGCAGTACGTCGGCGCGGCCCTCATAGAAGGTGGTCATCACCTCCTCGAGCTCCTTCGCCGACATCTGGCCGTGGCCGACCACCACCTTCACCTCCGGCACCGTCTTGTCGAGGAAATCCTTGGCTTCGGCGAGATCCTCGATGCGCGGGCAGACATAGAACGCCTGTCCGCCGCGATAGCGCTCGCGCAGCAGGGCTTCGCGCACCATCAGCGGATCGAACGGCGCAATGAAGGTGCGTACCGCCAGACGGTCCACCGGCGGCGTGGCGATGATCGACATCTCGCGCACGCCCGACATCGCAAGCTGCAGCGTGCGCGGGATCGGCGTCGCCGTCAGCGTCAGCACATGCACCTCGGCGCGGAGCTGCTTGAGCCGTTCCTTGTGGCCGACGCCGAAATGCTGCTCCTCGTCGACGATGAGCAGGCCGAGATCCTTGAAGCTGATGCCCTTGCCGAGCAGCGCGTGCGTGCCGACCACGATGTCGATGCCGCCCGAGGCGATGCCGGCCTTGACCTTCGCAAGCTCTGCCGAGCCGACCATGCGCGAGGCCTCCGCGACATTGACCGGCAGGCCCTTGAAGCGCTCGGTGAAGGTGCGGGCGTGCTGGCGCGCCAGCAGCGTGGTCGGCACCACCACCGCCACCTGCTTGCCGTTCATCACCGCCGCGAACGCCGCGCGCAGCGCCACCTCGGTCTTGCCGAAGCCGACGTCGCCGCACACCAGCCGGTCCATCGGATGGCCGGCGGCGAGATCGTCGGTGACAGCTTCAATGGCGGCAAGCTGGTCCTCGGTCTCTTCATAGGGGAAGCGCGCGGCGAACTCGTCGGCGAGGCCCGGCGCGATCGACAGGCGCGGCGCCTCCTTCAGCGTGCGCTCGGCTGCGACCTTGATCAGCACCGAGGCCATCTCGCGGATGCGGTTCTTCATCCGCGCCTTGCGCGTCTGCCAGCCGTGGCCGCCGAGCTTGTCGAGCACCACGCCGGCCTCTTCCGACCCGTAGCGGGTCAGAAGCTCGATGTTCTCGACCGGCAGAAACAGCCGGTCGCCGCCGGCATAATGCAGCTCCAGGCAGTCGTGCGGCGCGCCGGCGGCCTCCACCGTCTTGAGCCCCACGAAGCGGCCGATGCCGTGATCGACATGCACGACGAGATCGCCGGCACTGAGGCTCGTCACCTCGGCGATGAAGTTGTGCGCTCGCTTGGCGGCGCGGCGCGTGCGCACCAGCCGCTCGCCGAGAATGTCCTGCTCCGCGAGAACCGCGACGCTCTCGGTCTCGAACCCGGCCTCAAGGCCGAGAATGGCAAGGCCGGTGGTGCGGGCATCGAGCGCCAGCGCCTTGGCCCAGCTTCCCACCGTCTCGACGCGCTCAAGGCCATGGTCGCGCAGCACATGGCCGAGACGCTCGCGCGAGCCCTCGGTCCACGCCGCCACCACCACCGTCTTGCCGCTTTCCTGCAGGCTGCGAATGTGGGCGACCACCGCGTCGAACACATTGGCGTCGCCCGCGCGCTCGGCCGCGAAATTGTGGCCGCGCTTGGCGCCGATGTCGATCGCGTCCTTCGCCTCGGGCGCCGCGAACGGCGAGACGCGGGCGAGGCCGCGTTCGTTCAGCCGGCCCTGCCATTCGTTTGAGGTGAGGTAGAGCTTCTCCGGCGGCAAGGGCTTGTAGACCGCCTGCATGGCGCCGGCCGGCATGTCGAGCGCCTCGCGCCGCGCCTGATAGTAATCGGCGATCTGGGCGAAGCGCTCCTTCACCGCCTCCTCGGCCAACGGCTCCAGCACCACCGGCGTGCTGTCGAGATAGTCGAACACCGTGTCGAGGCGATCGTGGAACAGCGGCAGCCAGTGCTCGTGGCCCGGCGAGCGGCGCCCTTCCGAAATCGCCTCATAGAGCGCATCGCCCTTGGTCGCGGCGCCGAACGCCGCGACATAGCCGAGTCGGAAACGGCGGATCGACTCGGTGGTGAGCTGAAGCTCGCTCACGGGGACGAATTCGAGCTGGCGCATCTGCGACACCGAGCGCTGGGTCTCGGGATCGAAGGTGCGGATCGACTCCAGCGTGTCGCCGAAGAAATCGAGCCGCACCGGCAGCTCCATGCCGGGCGGGAACATGTCGACGATGCCGCCGCGCACCGCATATTCGCCGGTATCGCGCACGGTGGCGCTGCGCAGGAAGCCGTTGATCTCCAGCCACTGGATGATGCCGTCCATCGACACCATGTTGCCCGGCGCCACCGACAGCGACTGCGCCGCCACCACCTCCTTCGCAGGCACGCGCTGCAGCGCCGCATTGACGGTGGTGAGCAGGATCGCCGGCCGCTCGCGCCCGGTGACGCGGGCGAGCCGCGCCAGCACCGACATGCGCCGCGCGACGATGGCAGCGTTGGGCGAGGCGCGATCATAGGGCTGGCAGTCCCAGGCCGGCAGCGTCAGCACCTCGATGTCGGGCGCGAAGAAGCCAAGCGCGCTTTCCACCGCCTGCATGCGCGGCCCGTCGCGGCACACCATCAGCAGGCTCACCGCCGGTGCGTCGGGACGCGCGGCAGTGGCACGGGCGAGGTCGGCGGCGACCAGCGGCTCGATGCCGTCGGCGACGCCGGCAAATGTCACCGGCTTGCCGGGAAGGAGGGTCTGGGGGGCTCGAAGCGGCTTGGTCATTCAGAATCCAGATGGTCGGCGCAGCTCTTCCCTCTCCGCTTGCGGGAGAGGGTGGCGAGACCGAGCGAAGCGAGGTCGAGCCGGGTGAGCGGCATGTCGGGTCGACATCGCTTTCACCCCTCACCCGCCTCGCGATCTCAAGATCGCTCGGCACCCTCTCCCGCAAGGGGAGAGGGAAGAGAAAGAGCGGCCTTCATCACGCCTCCGATCCCGGATGGTCGCGATGGAAGTCACGCAGGCTTTGCAGCAACGCCGTGTCATAGGCCGAGGGCACGGGCCGGCTGCCGGTGATCCAGCCGTAGATGTCCACGTCCTGCGCCTCCATCAAGGTCTCCAGCGCATCGACCTCGGCCTCGCTCAAATCCTCCAGGCGGGCATCGGCGAAGCGGCCGATCAGCAGGTCGAGTTCACGGGTGCCACGGTGCCAGGCGCGGAACAGGATGCGGCGGCGGCGCTCGTCGAGCCCGGCGCTCGACCGCGTGGTGCCTGACATGGCTCACTCCAAAATAGACAACGGCCCGCGGAGCCGTTCGGCCCCCGGGTCCACACGTCCATATAGCCTATCGCGCCCGCGGGCGAGACCGTCGGCGCATCAAACCCGATCCGCGCTCATGTTGGTTCTTGTGAATTCCTGTTATGATTGCTTATCAGGACCGGGACGGTTTCATGATGCGTACGATGACCATTTCCCTCTCCCACCAGCAGGCGGAACGGGTGCAACAGGCGGTCGAGTCGGGCGCCTATGCCTCCAACAGCGAGGTGGTGCGCGAGGCGCTGCGCCTGTGGGCACAGCGCGAGGAGATCCGGGCGCTGGAGTTGGCGAAGCTGAAGCAGGCCTATGACCAGGGAATGGCCAGCGGCCCGCCCCGCCCCATCGAGCCCGAGGCGCTTCTCGCCGAGTTCAAGGCCAGAACACCCAAGCGCGGCTAGGATCCCATTCGTGGCTCGGGTCTCCTTCACGCCGCAGGCCGAGGCCGATCTCTACGGGATATGGTCCTCCATCGCCGCGGACAATGTCGCGGCCGCCGATGGCCTCTACCGCCGCATCCTGCACAAGGTCGAGCTTGCCGCCGCCCATCCCGGCCTCGGCGCCGCCCGCCCCGAATTGAGCCCGACCGCGCGAATCCTGGTGGAAGGCCGCTACATCGTGATCTACGAACCGCAGCCTGACGGCGTGCTGGTGGTGGCCATTGTGCACGGCATGCGCGATGTCGAAAACTGGCTGTCCTGACCGCAGCCTGCCGCTCGCCTGAACCGGACAGCGATCACAACGCCATGCGCCCCTTCGTGCTCGATCCGCTGTTCGCCCCGATCACCGCGCTGCCCGGCGTCGGGCCACGCCTGAAGCCGCTCTATGACCGGCTGCTTGGCCGCGACGGCGCCCCGGCCCGCGTGGTCGACCTCGTCTTCCACCTGCCCCATACCGTGATCGACCGGCGCTGGCGGCCCGTTCTCGCCGAAGTGCGGCCGGGCATGCTGGCGACCGTCGAGGTTGCGGTCGACCAGCACCGCCCGCCGCCGCAAGGCCGGGCCAAGGCGCCGTGGCGCATCTACACCCATGACGATACCGGCGATCTGGTGTTGGTCTATTTCAAGGGCGACAAGGCCCGGCTGGAGAAGCTGTTCCCGGTCGGCGAGCGGCGCATCGTCTCCGGCACCGTCGAGATGTATGACGGCATGCTGCAGATGGCCCACCCCGACCGGGTGGTGTCGGTGGAGGACGCCGCCAGCCTGCCGGCGCTGGAGGCGGTCTATCCACTCACCGAGGGGCTGGCGCTCGGGAACCTGCGGCGCACCGCCGCGGCGGCGCTGGCCCGCCTGCCGGCGCTGCCCGAATGGCAGGATGCCGCCCACCTCGCCCGCAACCGCTGGCCGGGCTTCGCCGAGGCGCTGCGCACGCTGCACGCCCCGGCCGCGCCCGAGGATCTCGACCCCGAGAGCCCGGCGTGGCGCCGCCTCGCCTATGACGAGCTCCTGGCCGGCCAGCTCGCGTTGCAGCTTCTGCGCGGTCACATGAAGCGCGAGCCGGGCCGGCCGAGCCCCGGCGACGGCACCGTCCGCGCCCGGCTGCTTGCCGCCCTCCCCTTCACCCTCACCGCCTCCCAGCAGCAGGCGGTGGCGGACATCTCGGCCGATCTGGCCGGCGACACCCGCATGATCCGGCTGTTGCAGGGCGATGTCGGCGCCGGCAAGACGGTGGTGGCGCTGATCGCGATGGCCCAGGTGGTGGAATCCGGCCGGCAGGCGGCGCTGATGGCGCCAACCGAGATCCTCGCCCGCCAGCACTTCGCCACCATCGCCCGCTTCGCCGAGGCCGCGGGGCTCAGGGTGGCGCTGCTCACCGGCCGCGAGAAGGGCCGCGCCCGCGAGGCCATCGTGTTGGCGCTGGCGGCGGGCACGCTCGACATCGTGGTCGGCACCCACGCGCTGTTCCAAGAGGACGTCGCGTTCAAGGATCTGGCGTTTGCGGTGGTCGACGAGCAGCACCGTTTCGGCGTCCACCAGCGGCTCGCGCTCGCCAGCAAGGGCGAGGCGGTGGATCTGCTGGTGATGACCGCGACCCCGATCCCGCGCACGCTGGTGCTGACCTATTTCGGCGACATGGACGTCTCGGCGCTGACCGAGAAGCCGGCCGGGCGCCTGCCCATCGACACCCGCACCGTTCCCTTGGAGCGCCTGCCGGAGGTGGCCGACGCCGTCGGCCGCGCCGTGGCGTCGGGCGCGCGGGTCTATTGGGTGTGCCCGCTGGTCGAGGAATCGAGCGAGGTCGATCTCGCCGCCGCCGAGGACCGCGCGGTTGCGCTCAAGGGCAGGTTTGGCGACCGCGTCGGGCTGATCCACGGCCGGCTCAAGGGGGCGGACAAGGACGCCGCGATGGCCCGCTTCGCCGCCGGCGAGACCTCCATCCTCGTCGCCACCACGGTGATCGAGGTCGGCGTCGACGTGCCGGAAGCGACCGTGATGGTGATCGAGCACGCCGAGCGCTTCGGCCTCGCCCAGCTTCACCAGTTGCGCGGGCGCATCGGCCGCGGCGACAAGCCGTCCACCTGCCTCCTGCTCTACAAGGGCCCGCTCGGCGAGACCGCCAAGGCCCGCCTCGCGATATTGCGCGACAGCGAGGACGGCTTCCGCATCGCCGAGGAGGACTTAAGGCTGCGCGGCGAAGGCGACGTGCTCGGCACCCGCCAGTCCGGCTTTCCCGGCTTCCGGCTGGCGCGGCTGGAGACCCACGGCGCGCTGCTTCAGACCGCGCGCGACGAGGCGGCGCTGGCGCTCAGCCGCGATCCCGCGCTGGAAAGCGAGCAGGGCAAGGCGCTGCGGGTGCTGCTGCATCTCTTCGAGCGCACCGAGGCGGTGCGGCTGCTGCAGGCGGGGTGATTTTGCCGTTTGGCACGTTGGCCCCGAACCTCGCCAGTCGTCCCCGGCGACCGCCGCAGGCGGTCGGGAAGGGGACCCAAGAACCGCACCGCGCGAAGATTCTCGACGCAAGATGCAGGACGGTTTGGCATATCCCACTGTCTCGGACCATGGGTCCCCTTCCCTCGCGCGGCGTTCGCCGCGCTCGCCGGGGACGACCGGTCGTGCAGGAACCCACGGTTTCGTCCGTTCTCCCGGCAAGACACACGTCGCCGTCCGCCCAGCCGCGGTGTAGATTTCCGCCATGAGTCCGCCCGACCCCGCACTGCTCCGCCTGCGCCGCGCGCGGCGGATTTCGCGCGGCCTGCGCCGCTTCGTCTACCGCCCGCTCGGCTTCGTGGCGCTGGGCCTCGGCCTCATCGGCATGGTGACGCCGGTGATGCCCGGCGTGGTGTTCCTGATCCTGGCGGCGTGGCTGTTCGCGCGCTCCTCGCCGCGCTTCGAGCGCTGGATTCTCGAACACCCGCGCTACGGCTCGTTCGTGCGCAACTGGCGCGCCCACGGCGTCATTCCGCGTCGCGCCAAGTTTATTGCCTATGCCAGCTTCGTGCTCAGCGTGACAGTGGTGTGGGCGGTCGGCGCCCCGCCGATCGCCATCGCCGCCACCACCGTGTCGGTGCTCGCGGTCGGCATCTGGATGGCGCTGCAGCCGGAGACGCCGGCCGGTTGAGGCTCACTCCACCGTCACCGACTTCGCCAGATTGCGCGGCTGGTCGACGTCGGTGCCCATCACCACCGCCGTGTGGTAGGCGAGAAGCTGGATCAGCACGGCATAGGCGAACGGCGTGATGGTCGCCGGCATGTCCGGCAGCACGAAGGTCGCCTCGGTCTCGACGCCCGCCTCTTCCGCGCCCTTGGCATCGGTGAACAGGATGATGCGCCCGCCGCGCGCCGCCACCTCCTGCATGTTCGAGGCGGTCTTCTCGAAGATGCGGTCATAGGGGGCGATGACGATGACCGGCATGGTCTCGTCGATCAGCGCGATCGGCCCGTGCTTGAGCTCGCCCGCCGCATAGCCTTCGGCGTGGATGTAGCTGATCTCCTTCAGCTTCAGCGCGCCTTCCAGCGCCAGCGGATAGCTGGTGCCACGGCCGAGATAGAGCACGTCCTTCGCCTTGGAGAGGTTGCGCGCCAAGGCCTCGATCTGCGGCTCCAGCTTCAGCGCTTCGGCCATCAGGCCCGGCGCCGCGACGAGGGCTGCGACCAGCCGCTGCTCGTCGACCTCCGACAGCGTGCCGCGGGCGCGGCCCGCCGCAACCGCGAGGCTGGCCAGCACCGCGAGCTGGCAGGTGAACGCCTTGGTCGAGGCGACGCCGATCTCCGGCCCGGCCAGCGTCGGCATCACCGCGTGGCTTTCGCGGGCGATGGTCGAGGTCGGCACATTGACGACGCTGAGGATGTTCTGGCCGTGCTGCGCCGCATAGCGCAGCGAGGCCAGCGTGTCGGCGGTCTCGCCCGACTGCGAGACGAACACCGCAAGCCCGCCGGGTTCGAGCGGCGCCTCGCGGTAGCGGAACTCCGAGGCGATATCGATCTCCACCGGCAGCCGCGCGAAGCGCTCGAACCAGTATTTGCCGATCAGCCCGGCATAAAAGGCGGTGCCGCAGGCCGAGATCGCCACGTGCTTGAGGCTCGCGATGTCGAACGGCAGCTTGGGCAGCCGCACGCGGTCGTTCGCCATGTCGAGATAATAGGCGAGCGTGTGGCCCACCACCTCGGGCTGCTCGTGGATTTCCTTGGCCATGAAGTGGCGGTGATTGCCCTTGTCGACCAGGAAGGAGGACGCCTGGGAGCGGATCTGCGGCCGCTCCACCTTGTGGCCGGCGGCGTCGTGAATCTCGGCGCCGTTGCGGCTGAGCACCGCCCAGTCGCCGTCGTCGAGATAGGCGATGCGGTCGGTGAACGGCGCCAGCGCCAGCGCGTCGGAGCCGATGTACATCTCGCCGTCGCCATAGCCGATCGCCAGCGGCGAGCCGCGGCGGGCGCCGATCAGCAGGTCGGGCGCGCCGTCGAACACGAAGCCCAGCGCAAACGCCCCCTTCAGCTTGGGCAGCGCGGCGGCCACCGCCTCGATCGGCGCCTTGCCGCTGTTCATCTCGTCGGTGACGAGGTGGGCGACCACCTCGGTGTCGGTCTCGGTGCGGAAGACGTGCCCGGCCGCCTCCAGCGAATGCCGCAGCTCGCGGAAATTCTCGATGATGCCGTTGTGGACCACCGCCACCTTCTCGGTGGCGTGCGGGTGGGCGTTGCGCTCGGTCGGCGCGCCATGGGTGGCCCAGCGGGTGTGGCCGATGCCGACGGTGCCGTTGAGCGGCTCGGCGTGCAGCTTGAGATCGAGGTTTCTGAGCTTGCCCTCGGCGCGCCGGCGGGCGATGTGCCCGCCCTCCAGCGTGGCGACGCCGGCCGAATCATAGCCGCGGTATTCGAGCCGCTTCAGCGCCTCGACCAGCCGCTCGGCCACCGGCTCCCGTCCCAGAATTCCGACGATTCCGCACATGACTAGAGGCTCCCTGCCAAAGTCCAGCTCGAGGTAAAACCCGCAAACAGCGCGGGCAAATCACAAAACGTCACGGTTCGTGACAGGCGCACGGACCGCGTCGCCGGACAGGTCTAGCCCTTGCCCTTGGTGCGCCGGAATTCATCCGCCCAGCCGTCCTTGTTGACTTGCCGGCCGCGGCCGACCGCCAGAGCGCCGTCCGGCACGTCGGCGGTGACCACCGAGCCCGAGCCGACATAGGCGCCCGCACCGATCCGCACAGGCGCCACCAGCGAGGAGTTCGAGCCGATGAAGGCGCCGGGGCCGATCTCGGTGCGGTACTTGCCGTAGCCGTCGTAATTGCAGGTGATGGTGCCGGCCCCGACATTGCTGCCCGCGCCGACGCTGGCGTCGCCGATATAGGTGAGGTGATTGACCTTGGCGCCCTCGCCGACGTCGCTGGCCTTGACCTCGACGAAATTGCCGATGTGCGCGGCGTTGCCGATGGCGGCACCGGCGCGCAGCCGGGCGAACGGGCCAAGCTCCACCTCCTCGCCCACTGCCACCGTGCCGACCTTGCCCTTCTCGAAACCGTTGAGGTGGGCGAACGCCTTGATGACGGTGCCGTCGCCGACCGTGACGCCGGGGCCGAACACCACGAACGGCTCGACCACCACGTCGCGCCCGAGCACGGTGTCGGCAGCGAAGAACACCGTCTCCGGCGCCACCAGCGTGACGCCGCCGGCCAGGGCCGCCGCCCGCGCCCGGTCCTGAAACACCGCCTCGGCGGCGGCGAGTTGGGCGCGGTCATTGACGCCCAGCACATCCTCTTCATCCGCCTCCAGCGTCGCCGTCTTGAGCCCCGAGGAGACCGCGAGCGAGACGACATCGGTGAGGTAGAATTCGCGCTTGGCGTTGTCGTTGCCGATGCGCTCCAGCAGCGACAGCGCCGTGGCGCCGCCGAGCGCCATCAGGCCGGCATTGCAGAGCCCGATCGCCTTTTCGTCGGCGCTGGCGTCCTTCTCCTCGCGGATCGCGACCAGCGCGCCCCCGCGCATCACCAGCCGGCCATAGCCCGCAGGATCACGCGGCCGGAAGCCGAGCACCGCAACGGCGGCGTCCCCGGCGGCCTCGGCGAGCCCGGTCATCGTCTCGCGCCGCACCAGCGGCGTGTCGCCGAACACAACCAGGATGCGGTCATAGCCGCGGGCGATGGCCGAGCGCGCCGCCAGCACCGCGTGCGCCGTGCCGAGCCGCTCGCGCTGCTCGAACACCTCCGCCGCGGGCGCGAACCGGCGCACCTCGGCCGCCACGTCCGCCCGGTCGGGACCGACCACCACCGCCACGGCATCCGCCCCCGCCGCAGCCAACGTGCTCATCACATGGCCGATCAGCGTGCGCCCGCCGACGCGGTGCAGCACCTTGGGCACGGCGGACTTCATGCGGGTTCCCTCGCCGGCGGCGAGAACGATCGCGAGGGTGGTCGGGCGCGGCATCTGGATCTCCGGGCGTGGCATCGGCCGGTCGGGGCTGGAGCATTCTCCGCAAGTGCCGGAACCGGTCCCGCGAAAGAGAATGCGACAATTCAATCACTTAAGGCGTCCACCCGTTGGAGCGGATCGGCGGACGCCGCTATGGGACGGCGCGCTTGGAGACCCGACGGCCGCCGCCGCCCGTGCGGCGCGGCTGCGGCCATGGGTCCGGTTCACGCAATCCTGCAGCGGCCAACCTGTAATAGCGAGGCGTGGGAAGACAGGAAAGCGGCGAATTTATGCGAATCTGGTAAATTGAATTAATGATGATTCTGGTTTTGGCTTGAGCTTGCTATGACATCTTCATTGCGGCACCGTCCGCACCGGGACGATGACGAGCCCTCATCGCTGACGACCTACGCTGCGTGGGGCGGCATCGCGCTGGCCGGCGCGCTGGCCACCGTGTTCGCGGCCTCGCTGTCGGGCGATCCGGCGGTCGAGACGGCTGACGCCGCGGCCGCGCCCGGCGCGCCGCAGGTGATCGTGCGCACCGACCCGACCCTGGTCGCCGAGACCGAGCGCCTCGCCGACGCCATCCGCACCCTCACCGCCGAGCGCGAGCGGCTGGTCGCCCGCCTCGACCAGATGGAGCGCACGCTCGGCGACGTCACCGCCTCGATCCCACGCGGCCGCGACGCGGGCGCAGGCCCCGCGCCGGCACGCCCCGCCGCGCCCGCCCCGGTCGAATCGGTCCGCGCGGCGCCGGCGGCCAGCCCGGAGCCGCCGTCGGCCGAGCCCAGCAGCGCCGAAAGCAGCGATCAGCGCACAGACATCGGTCAGCCGCTGCCGCTCGGTGAGATCTCCAAGCCGGCCTGGTCCGCGCCCAACCCCGCCGTGCCGCAGCCGCGCACCAAGGCCGATTCCTCGCCGGCCGACTCGGTCGGCACCCGCACCGAGTTCGGCATCGATATCGGCGGCAACGCCTCCATCGAGGGGCTGCGGACCATGTGGTCGACCATCCGCTCCGGCAACAGTCGGTTACTCGATGGGCTGCGGCCGCTGGTGTCCGTCCGGGACGGGCCGCGCAACGGCACGGTCGAGCTGCGCCTGATCGTCGGGCCGGTCGCCAATGCCGCGGCGGCGGCGCGGCTGTGCGCCGCCCTCGCCACCACCGGCGTCGCCTGCCAGCCGACCCAGTTCAACGGCCAGAAGCTGGCGCTGTATTGATAAGGCGGCGTCAGGGCGCTTGACGGCGGCGCGCCTTCGGTTCACCCCTCCCGCCTCGTCCTGCCAGGGAGGGTAATTGTGATGCGCCCGCCGTTTCTGCCGTCGCCGCGCGCGACATCCGTGCTGATCGCCGCCGGGTTCCTCGCCGTCGGCTGGGCGATGTATGTCCGCTATCTGGTGATCGAGAATTCCACCGTGGGCCTCGCCTGCGAGGCGGGGCTTGCGACCACGATGTGCGGCATGCGCCGCATCGTCACGCTGCTGTTCAACTACAGCGTCTTCGGCTGGATCGCGCTGGCCGCCGCCCTCGCCCATCTGACGCGGCCGCACGTGGCGCTGTTCGCGCTGGCGCTGGTGGCCGGCGGCATCGGCGTCGTGCTCTACAACAAGGAGCTCGCCGCCTTGGCGCTCGGCCTCCTGGTCATCAGCTTCGCGCGCCCCGCGCCCGCAGCAGCGTAGCCGCCAGCACCAGCCACAGCACGCAGGTCCACTGCGCCTGCCAGTTGGCGAACGTCTCGTTGAGCGACACGAAGATCGCCGAGCCGACCAGCACCGCGGCGGCGGCGATCTCGGCGATGCCGTCGAGCCGCGGCCCGCGCGACCCCGACACGGCGAGCACCGCCAGCGGCAGAACCGCCGCGCTCAGCGCCGCGAACGGAAAGTCCTTGTAGCGGGCGTCGAACACCAGCCCGAGCGCGCTCTGGATCGCCAGCACGGTCACGATGGCCAGCAGCAGGGCCGGCGCCTTGATCCAGAAGTCGGTCAGGAGACGCTGCTGCGAATCGAGCACGACGCCGAATCCTTCCAGCGGCCGGCCGAACACCAGCGCCGCGGCAATCAGCGGCGCCGCCGCGGCGGCGGCAGCCAGCAGCGCGCCGTTGCGCACCCAGCCGCCGGGGCCGAGGCTTTCCAGCATCGCCGCTTCCGCCGCCATCGGCACGAACACGCCGGCACTGACCGCGAGCACCCACAGGCCCGCCCAGCCGCCCCAGCCGACCTGGATCACCGCCCCCCGGCGGTGGGCGGCGAGATGGGCGCTGGCGCCGACCGCGAGCACCATCAGCACCCCGCCGATCGCCTGCCAGATCCACAGCGGCCGGTTGGAGACCGCCTCGCCGAGGACGAATTTCGGCTCGCGGCTCGACGCGTCGAGCAGCCCCCAATGGCCGCCGACCGTGCCCTCCAGCCGCCGCTTCCAGGGCTGGTCGAACGCCTCGATGACATTGACGCGGTAGCCGTCGCGCTTGGCCAGTTCGAGCAGATCGTGGATCACCCGCGCCTGATTGGCGGGCGACGGCAGCGCGCCCTCGCGCATCCGCCCGGCGCTCGGCCAGCCGGCCTCGCCGATCAGGATCTCCTTGCCGGGGAACACGGCGGCCACCTTGCGCTCGATCTCGTCGATGTGGCGGCCGGCGTCGTGGGCGGCGACCGGGAAGTCCTCCCAATAGGGCAGGATGTGGATGGTGACGAAATCGACCGCCGCCGCGAGGCTGCGGTGGCGCAGCCAGTATTCCCACACGTCGGCATAGGTGACCGGAACCGGCACCTGCGCCTTGACCTTGCGGATGGTGTCGGCGAGGTCGATGTCCGACATCTCGCCGCGCAGCAGCACCTCATTGCCGACCACGACGCCGCGGATGGTGTCGCGGTGCTCGTTGGCCAGCCGCACCACCGTCTCGATCTCGACGGCGTTCTTGGCCGGCTCGCTGCCCAGCCACAGCCCCTGCAGCACCTTCAGGCCGTGTTGCGCCGCGATCTCGGGCACCATCGACAGGCCGAGCTCGGTGGCATAGGTGCGCACGCAGCCGGTGACCTTGGCCAGCCGCGCCAGATCCTCCTCGATCTGGGCGCGGGGAATCACCGTACCGCCGTCGAGCGGGCTCTGGCCGTTGCGGAACGGCGCATAGGACACGCAGTGGAGCTTCTCGCCCGCGGCCAGGGGCGAAGGCGGCATGGCGACCGGGGCGCCGAGCCACGCCCAGGCGGACACGACGACGATGACGGCAAGGCCGAGTGTGGAGATGGCGCGGAACATGGCGATCCAATCCGAGAACGGGCCGACATAGCCGCTCCCGCCGCGACTGCCAAGCTGACGAAAATTTCGCGCAAACCCGCTTCGGGTGGTTCACATCGCCGTCATCCCGTCATAATCGAATGGTGTTAGAGAGAAGCTTGCGGGGACCGCCGGTCCTCCTTCTGTAGATCTTCCTGCCATGTGCACCGCATCACGCGTTATCGGCGCCGTCCTTGTGGCCGGCGTACTGTTTTCATGTGCGTCACCGTCCGTCTTCGCGCAGTCCGCGCCACAGCAGGGGAACACCACCCCGCCACCGCCGCAGACGGATGACCCCGTCGCCGAGGCGAACAAGAGGGTGCTGGAAGAAATCACCGAGGCTGGGAAGCTTTCCGGTGGCGCCGGCAAGGCGGAGTGCGTGTGGCTGGGCCGGCGGATCGCCAGCCTGCTGTTCCGCGACGACGTCGATACTGCCCGCCGGCACATGGAAGTCTACGACCGATTCTCCTGCCCGTCGGATCACCTTCGCCTGACGTTCCGGTGCGTGGTCCGCCAGGGCAATATCGACCAGAAGGCTCCGGAGAGCCTGTCCCAGCGGGTGCATGCCTGCTGGATGCAGCCCGAAGCGCCGGCCGCGACGGCGGCCCAATAGAGCAGTCTCCGCAGGGCCGCAGAGCGGCTCCCGCGTAAGAGAATGCAAAGACCTCGGTCTTGGAGCGCGCGGCCCGAAATCGTCGGGCCGGCGGAACGCTCCAGGCCGGGAGTGGCTGACCTTGCGCCCAGCGGCGCAGGACTTACTTCGTCATCATTTCAACACCGGAGCGGGTGACCGTCCGCCGGGTAGAGGAAGTCGGGGAGTTCGATGCTGCCGAGCAGCGTGAAGGCGCAGTACAAGGGCGTCGCGGACAACGAGAACCGCCGCCGGTTTTCCGGATCGGCATGGGCGCTCGTCATGGCCGTCATGGCGCTGGTGGCGATGGTCCATGCCGGCCTGTGGATGGCGGCGCGCGAGACGATGACCGCGCCCGCGGCGATCAACAAGTTCTCCAGCCTGTCTTTCGCCCCCTATGGCAAGAAGTCGAACCCGGAGGACGGCGGCGTCACCGACGAGGCCCAGATCCGCTCCGACATGAAGGTGGTGGCGCCCTACACCAAGGCGATCCGCACCTATTCGTCGACCGGCGGCCTGGAGCTGGTGCCCGCCATCGCCGCCGAATACGACATCAAGGTCTCGGTCGGCGCCTGGGTGGACAAGCGCGACGAACGCAACGAGCGCGAGCTGCGCGAGGTCGTCGAACTCGCCCGCAAGCACCGCAACATCAATGCGGTGGTGGTCGGCAACGAAACGATCTTCCGCGCCGACCAGACGGTCGACGAGCTGATCAAGAAAATCCAGCGGGTCAAGCGCGAGACCAACCTGCCGGTCACCACCGGTGAAATCTGGAACGTCTGGCTGGAGCACCCCGAGCTGGTCTCGGCGGTCGACTTCATCGCTGTCCACATCCTGCCCTACTGGGAAGGCCAGCCCGAGACCAGCGTCGTCGACCGCACCATCCAGATCTACAGCAAGCTGCGCGCCGCCTACCCCGGCAAGCGGATCGTCATCGCCGAGTTCGGCTGGCCGTCGGGCGGCTACAATCTGCACGGCGCCAACCCCGGCCCGCTGATCCAGGCCCAGGTGATCCGCGACTTCGTCGCCCGCGCCGACGCCTACGGCATCGACTACAATATCGTCGAAGCGTTCGATCAGCCCTGGAAGACGAACGAAGGCTCGGTCGGTGCCTATTGGGGCCTGTTCGACGGCAACCGCCACCTCAAGTTCCCGCTGTCGGGCGAGATCACGGATGCGCGCTTCGGCATCAATCTGGCGATCGCCCTCATCCTCGGCGCCCTGTTCTCGCTGCCGGTGCTGCGCATGGCGCGGCCGACCGTGGGGCACGTCGCGGTGCGCATCGCCGCCGCCAATGGCGCCGGCGCCTGGTTCGCCGTGGTGTTCGACCATTGGGTCACCCACTATTTCGTGTCGGGCGCCCTGGTCTCAATGACGGTCGGCTTCGTGCTGATGATCCCGCTGATCATCGTCGCCATCGCCCGCATCGACGAGCTTGGCGCCATCGTGTTCGGACGGGCGCCGCGCCGCCTGCTGGCCAAGCCGGCCCAGGAACCGACCCGCGAGCCGGCCCGCGCCCCCAAGGTGTCGATCCACATCCCGGCCTATCGCGAGCAGCCGGAGATGCTGAAGGCGACGCTCGATGCGGTCTCCCGCCTCGAGTACCCGAACTTCGAATGCATCGTCATCATCAACAACACCCCTGATCCGGCCTACTGGCAGCCGATCGAGGAGCACTGCCGGCTGCTTGGCGAGCGCTTCAAGTTCCTCAACGAGCCGAAGGTCCAGGGCTTCAAGGCCGGCGCGCTGCGCATCGCGCTGACCCACACCGACCCCGAGGCCGAGATCATCGGCGTCATCGACGCCGACTATGTGGTGCACCCCGACTGGCTGAAGGACCTCGTCCCGGCCTTCGAGGACCCGCGCGTCGGCATCGTCCAGGCGCCGCAGGATCACCGCGACGGCTCCCGCAGCGTCCTGCACGAGATGATGAACGCCGAATATGCCGGCTTCTTCGACATCGGCATGGTGCAGCGCAACGAGCACGACGCCATCGTCGTCCACGGCACCATGGTGCTGATCCGCCGCACCGCGCTGGCCGCCGGCGGCGACTGGTCGAGCGACACCATCTGCGAGGACACCGACCTCGGCCTGAGCCTGCTCGAACAGGGCTGGTCGACCCACTACACCTCGCGCCGCTACGGCTGGGGCATGCTGCCGGACACCTACGAGGCGTTCCGCAAGCAGCGCCACCGCTGGGCCTATGGCGGCGTGCAGATCGTCAAGAAGCACTGGCGGAAGATGTGGCAGCCGGAGTCCACCCGCCTGACCGGCGATCAGCGGCGCGAATTCGCCGTCGGCTGGTTCAACTGGCTCGGCGCCGAGAGCATCGGCGTGCTGATGGCGATCTTCAACATCCTGTGGGTGCCGGTGGTGGCATTCGCCGGCATCGCGGTGCCCGAGCGCATCCTGACGCTGCCGATCATCGCCACCTTCGTCGTCTACCTCGTGCACTTCGCCTGGCTCTACCGGCAGCGGGTGGGCATCGGCGTCCTGCGCTCGATCGGCGCGGCCATCGCGGCGATGGGCATGCAGTTCACCGTGGCCAAGGCGGTCGCCGACGGCGTGGTGAAGGACAATCTGCCCTTCACCGTCACCGCCAAGGGCGGCGGCAAGGCCGCCAAGAAGGGCAGCGACTTCCCCGCCTTCTGGGAGGCGGTGCTGGCCGGCCTGCTGCTGCTGGGCGCGTTCGTGCTCTACATGCGCAACTTCCATCAGGTGCGCGAGATCAACATCTTCATCGTGGTGCTGATGGTGCAGAGCCTGCCCTTCCTGTCGGCCGCCGGCATGGCGGCGCTGGAGCGCAGCCAGCTCAACGATCTGGCCCTGTGGCGCAGCCTCGGCCGCCGCATCCAGCTCGTGCTCGCCCGCCGCGCCGCCGACGTCGTCCCGCCCAAGGTGGCGGCCGACTGACCGGACGGTTCGGACCAAGGCCTGGGGCGGCGGTCCGCCACCGCCCCGGCGCCGAAACGAGACCATCGGGACGATGCCGTCCCCCGTGTTCGAAAGATCCCGGCCGGAGCCTCCGGCCGGGATTTTTCATGGCCGAGTCGCCAGAGCGAGTGCGCCGCCGGCTTGAATCTCTACTGGAACCGCAACGCGAAGATCGTTCCGCAACCGATTCGAACGACTCGGCTTTCGGCGCCCGTTCACACGCCGCGCGAAGCCGGCGTGGATCGCCGCGCGCTCACGGCCGCCGCGACAGGAAGTCGAGCACGCCGGCCTTGAACGCCTTGTCGCCCACCGCCAGCATGTGGTCGCGGCCGGGAATGGCGAGGTGCTCGGCGCCTGGGATCCGGGTGGCCAGCGCCGCGCCGGAGCCGGCGACCTCGTCGGCCGTCCCCACCGCCACCAGCACCGGCACGCGGATGGCGCGGACCTCGTCCTCGCTCAGGGTCTGGCGCGAGCCGCGGATGCAGGCGGCGAGCGCGCGCAGGTCGCTCCGGGTCTGCTCGGCGAAGGCGCGGAAGGTGCGGCCCTGGCGGTCGGTCACGTCGGCGAGGCTCGGCGCCTCCAGCGCCTCGGCGATCGAGGCCGGCAGGCCCGCCCCCTCGACCAGATGGATGCCGAGCCCGCCGAGGATGGCCGAGCGCACGCGTTCCGGCCGCCGCACCGCCAGGAAGGCGGTGATGCGGGCGCCCATCGAATAGCCCATCACGTCGGCGCGCGGCAGGCCGAGATGGTCGAGCAGCGCCACGACGTCCTCCGCCATCCGCTCGGTGGCGTAGAGATCGGGCAGATAGAGCTTGCCGGACTGGCCGTGGCCGCGATTGTCGAGAGCGATCACCCGGCGGCCGGCCTGCGTCAGCGTCGAGACCCAGCCGGGATAGACCCAGTTGACCTCCTTGGTGGAGGCGAAGCCGTGGATGAGGACGATCGGCTCGCCCTCCCCCTGATCGAGATAGGCAAGGGTCAGGTCGCCATGGCGGAACTGGGGCACTGCGCGTCTCCGGGTCTCGCGGGTGTTAGAGCATTTTCCGTAAGAGTGGGAACCGGTTTTGCGGCCGACTTCGCGGCGCACAGCCGCCAAACGGAAACGGCCGCGGGGAGCGCCCGCGGCCGTCTGGAATATCCGCCAGTGCCGCGCTCAGGCGGCCCGCACCGTGGCGAGGAACTTGGCCACCTCCTGCTGCAGCACCCCCGACTGGGTGGCGAGGTCGCCGGCCGAGGCCAGCACCTGCGACGATGCCGCCGACGAATCGGACGCCGCCCGCGTCACCCCGGTGATGTTGCTCGACACCTCCGCCGTGCCGGCCGAGGCCTGCTGCACGTTGCGGGCGATCTCGGTGGTCGCCGCCCCCTGCTCCTCCACCGCCGAGGCGATGGTGGTGGCGATCTCGTTCATCCGCCGAATGATCTCGGTGATCTGGCCGATGGCGTGCGCCGAGTCGGCGGTCGAGGCCTGGATCTCCTCGATCTGCGCCGAGATCTCGGCGGTGGCCTTCGCCGTCTGGTCGGCGAGGCTCTTCACCTCGCTCGCCACCACCGCGAAGCCGCGGCCGGCATCGCCCGCCCGTGCCGCCTCGATGGTGGCGTTGAGCGCGAGCAGGTTGGTCTGGCCGGCGATGGTCGAGATCAGCCCGACGATGTCGCCGATCTTCTGCGCCGCCTGCGACAGCCGGCTGACCTTCTGGGCGGTGGCATCGGCATCGCGCGCCGCCTCCGCGGCGATCGAGGCGGACTCATTGACCCGCCGGCCGATCTCGCTGACCGAGGCCGCCAGTTCCTCGGCCGCCGAGGCCACGGTCTGGACGTTGGAGGACGCCTGCTCGGAGGCGCTCGCCACTGCCATCGACTGGCGGTTGGTCTGCTCGGCCGCCGCCGACATGGTCTGCGCCGCGCCCTGGAGCTGGGAGGAGGCACTCGACACCGCGCCGATGATGCCGCCGACCGCCCGCTCGAAGCTCTCGGCCAGCTGGTGCATCGCCTGCTTCTTCTCGGCTTCGGCGCGCGCCTCGGCAGCCTTCTGCTCGGCCGTCATCTGGTCCATCCGTATCAGATTGTCCTTGAACACATTGGCGGCGCGGGCGGTGTCGCCGACCTCGTCGCCGCGGCGGGTGAACGGGATTTCGACGCTCTTGTCGCCGCCGGCGAGCTGCTCCAGCACCCCGGCGATGCGGCTGATCGGCCGGCCGACGGCCAGGAAGCCGAACACCGTCGAGCCGATCAGCACCAGCACGGTCAGCGCCCCCAGGATCAGTCCGTTGGTGCTGGCGCTGGAGACGGCCGAATGGACGTCGCGGTTGAGCGAGGCGGCGAATGCGCTCGCCGCGTCGAGCGAGTCATCGACCAGCCGGGTGACCTCGACGCGCAGCGCAGCCGCCGACTTGACGGCCGCGGCACGCTGGGCGGCGGCGGCGCTCGCCGCCTCGAACACCTCGCGGTGCTGCTCGGCCAGCCGGGCGAGCGCCGGCAGGGTGGCGGCGAGCTGCGGGGACGGCTCCTTGGCCTGCAGGTCGCGCAGCTCGCCCAGCGCCGTCTCGACGCCGTCGCGCACCTGATCCTTCAGCCGCTCATCCTCGGTGGCGTAGAACCGCCAGATGGCCGAGCGGGCCTCGGCAACCCGGCCGTCGATGCGCTCAACCAGACCGGCGACCTCCGGGCCGAGCCGGTTCGAGGCCGCATGCACCTTGGCAAGCTCCGCGCCCCAGGCATCGACGACGCCCATCAGTCTCTTCTGGACCTGCAGCAGGTCGCGCTGCCGGGCGGCTGCCTCGCGCCACATCGTGATGTAGCCGTCCGCCTCGGTCTTGGCGCGCGCCATGCGCTCGCGATTGGCGGCAACCGATGCAGTGGCCGCAATGTCACCGATCCGCTGCGACAGAGCCGGCGCGATGCGGTCGAACTCCGCGACCACCTTGTCGATGCTCTCGACACTGGTGGCGACGTTCGCCTGATAGAACAGCGAGCGCATGTCGCGCAGATCGAGCTTGCTGTCGGTCAGCTTGCCGACCAGCGTTGCCGCCTGCTCCAGCGAATTGGTGGCCGTCTCGATCCGCTCCAGCGCCATGCGGGAGACGACGACGAGGGTGAGCACCAACGCCACGCCGATGGCGGCGCTGATGCCGAGTTTCTGTCCGATCTTGAGATTCAGTCGCATGACCGTTCGGCCTCTCCCGAAGGCGCGCGCCGCCATTGGAAGAACCGCGTGTGCGGCTTCCGATACCTTCAAGACGAACGCGCCGTTTCTATCGTCTGGAGTGATATTCCCATTCCGATACGGCAAGCACCTTAATCCAGAATCGTAAATTTCTTCTCAACTGAGAATCCACGACCGCTTTCGACTTTGGACTCGACTCCATATCTATTTCGTACCTGCGAATGGAGGCATCATTCGACACGCGAAACAATATTATCTTGAATTGGTTGCGCGTATTACAATATCAATACTTGCATGACTGAAATCGCACCAACCGGCGGTGGATAACTCTCCCGAGCGCGCAGTTGCATTATGATGTCGCCTCGGATTGCTTGGCAGACGGGATTTATTGCGCGGAAAACCTCGCGATGCCGCTATTCCTCGCCAACACGCGAAATCAGATGGCAACGCCGGCGGAACGCGACCGGACGCCTCTACAACTTGCGTAACGGTCGGCGAGTGCTTGCCGCACATTGCGTGCATCGCGGGCGGTGCCCCGGCACCGTGGAATCCAAGGCCTGCGTGCACCGCCACCCGCACCGGCACGCGGCTGCTGCGAAACTGGCGCCCGCCTGATTCGCCCGCTATGGTTCCCGCCTGTCGGACCAAGAGGATCGAGCATGGCGGAACACCTCGTCCCCCATTTCCACAACGGCCCGGGCGTTCCGGTCATCGAGGTGGGCGCCCGCGAGTTCATGTGCATCGGCGCGCCGCCGCCCTACGACCACCCGCACGTGTTCCTGGACATGGGCAGCGACCGCGAGATCATCTGCCCCTATTGCTCGACCCTTTACCGGTTCGACCCGACGCTCAAACCCGCAGACGCACGCCCCGCCGAATGCCGCTGGGAGAATGCGGTGGAAGCCGCCTGATCGCGGCGAGCGGATTGAAAGGCGTGCCGCACCCGTTGCACCGGCACGCGTCCACGCCGTTTTGGCCACCGGTTCCGCGGCCCGCGCGGGCGGCATGACCTGACCCCATTCAGGGCCGCCGACGGTGGAGGTATCGGCCAATTGCGCAGCAGTTATCTCTTATTTGCGATATCCGCGCCTTAATTGGGACCTTAACTCTTCAGAAACGTTTCCCATTGAACCTGCAGGCCTCGTCTTTCGACAAAACGAGCAAATGCCCCTTCCGTGCGCCGCGCGCGTACTGCCGCGAGAGGTTTCGTCATGCCCGCCCTGTTTCGTCTGGTGATCGGCACCGGTCTTGCGTTCGAGGCGCTCGCCTTGATTGGTGCCTTCCTGGCGGCGGCGTGACCTCACGCCCGCAGGGCAGGACACGGCCTGGCGACAGACGGCCCAGCACCCTCTCCCGATTCCGCGGCTTCTGCTGATGCACAGTCCGGCCCGCACCCGCAGGGCCGGATTTCGTATCATGCCGTTGCCTGCCCCGAGGGCTGTCGCGCCGCGTTCCGGCCGCCGGACCTGCGCTCCACGAAGATGCGCGGCACCCGGCTCTTGAGCCCGCCACCCCACCCGCGCTACGAAGCGGCATGCGACGCCACCGGCGGCGGCAGCCGGCTGCTGGCTTCGCGCACGCGTTTCGCGCGAGCTTCGATCCTTGAGGGCATCCCCGAGGCCGGATCCGCGAGACCGACGACCGGCTGCGCCGACATCGCAAGCGTCGGCGGACCGGAGGCCGCTTGCCGGAACCGGTAGACGGAAGGCACTTAAAATGCCTCGGGCCATGCCCGTGTGGGTTCGAGTCCCACAGCGGCCACCATCCCCGGACCACCCCCGCCATCGCCAATGCAAACGAAAACGCCCCGGGGAATTCCCGGGGCGCTTCAGGATGACAGAGGCGAGGGAAGCCCGGATCAGGGCTCCGACTTGAACTGAATGTCCTCGACCTGGAACAGCTGGATCGTCTGACCGTCCGTGAACTTGATGGTCCCGGTCCCGGTGAGGGCATTGTAGCTCGAACCCGCCAAATCGACGTCGCTGAACAAGCGGTTCGTATAGTAGGTATCCGTCCCGGCGCCGCCGAAGATGCTGTCGTTGCCGGCGCTGCCGACGATCGTGTCGTTGCCGGCGCCGCCATAGACGGTATCGGCGTCGGCGCCGGTGTAGATCACGTCATTGCCGTCGCCGCCCGTGATCTGGTTCAGGCCGGCGCCGCCATAGATGGTGTCGTTGCCGGCGCCACCGAAGATGGTGTCGTTGCCGGACCCGGCCGAGATCAGATCGTCGCCTGAGTCGCTGCCCGTGGCGTAGTCGCCATAGATCAGATTGTTGCCATTGCCGGCATCGATGGTGTCGTTGCCGCCGCCGCCATAGATGGTGTCGGCATCGGCACCGGCGGCGATGCCGTCATTGCCCGCGCCGCCATCGACCATGTTGCTGCCCTCGCCGGCATTGATCACGTCGGCGCCCGAGCCGCCATAGATCGTGTCGTTGCCGCCGAACGAGAAGATCGTGTCGCTGCCGCCACCGCCATAGATGGTGTCGGCACCGGAGCCGCCGGCAATGGCATCGGCGCCGTCGCCGCCGTCGACATAATTGTCGCCTTCGCCGGCATTGATCTGGTCGGCGCCAGCGCCGCCATAGACCGTGTCATTGCCGCCATTGGAAAAGATCGTGTCGGCACCGTCGCCGCCATAGATGGTGTCGGCGCCCGAGCCGGTGACGATGCCATCGCCGCTGTCGCCGCCATCGACGAAATTGTTGCCATCGCCGGCATTGATCATGTCGACGCCGCCGCCGCCATAGATCGTGTCATTGCCGGAGCCGGCGAAGATGGAATCGGCGCCGTCGCCGCCCTCGACGTAGTTGTTGCCGCTGCCGGCCATGATCGTGTCGGCACCCGCGCCGCCATAGAGCGAGTCATTGCCGTCGTCGCCCTGCAGGTAATCGCTGCCGTCGCCGCCATAGATCAGGTCGTCGCCGCCGCCGCCGACGAGAAGGTCATCACCGCCGCCGCCGAGGATGGTGTCGTTGTGCGCGCCGCCCAGAACGATGTCGTCGCCACCATTCGTCTCGATATAGCCGGCATCATCGCCGGTCAGAGCGACGATGTCGTTGCCGTCGGCGGTGAAGACGCCGATCGTGCCGTCGGTCGAGGAATTGAGAAGGATGATGTTGTCACCGTCGCTGTTGACGATGATGGCCTCGTTGCTCCCCGACGTTGTGAAAGCGCCCTGAATGCCGTCAGGCCCGGGATTGAGGACATAAAGCTCGGCCGCCGGATCGATCGGCTCCGAACCATCCGCCGACTGCTGGGTATCGGCCAAGCCGTCGGGGCTGAACACACCCTGCTCGTCCAGATATTTCAGAACGTCTTCGGTAGCCGGACCAAAACTTGGCGAAATGACATCGTGCACTTCAGGTCTGGTAAGGGGATACGTCATTGCACCGCTCCCTGCGAGGCATAGCCAATGGTCAAAAACTCTTGCTCCCGCCCCGGCACACCGCGACGGATTCGCCCAACGAGGCAACGGGGAAACCAAACCTTTGCCTTATGAGACCGTGATTACGCGATTGCACAAGGGCTGTCAATTCGCGGGCCGGGAGGCGTCCCCGAAATTTCTATACTCGACTTGGCCGGAGGAGGACAATCGACTTGAGTGGAATTGGTCATATTTGAAGATAAGATAGCACATGGAATCCTGGCTATCCTGCGCATTCCCAAACGAAGACATTAGCCGGCGACCATTGATCGATCTAACGTTTTCGAGGAGATGAAAAACAATCAAAGAAAAAACGTCCTATTAACTATAAACCGATTTGCCCCGCAAAGGGCCGGCAAGGCGGCGGGACAACCTGAGGGGGGTGCAACCGGACTCGCGCGGGGGACCGGCCGGCCTGTCAAACCCCGGCTTGGCCTTGTCAGCAGGGGGCGCGCCGCCCCGTCCGGGTCTCGAAGGCTGCAACCACCAGTTCTGCCGCGTGACTAGAGGGCGACCCGCCATCGACCTTCATCATCTGATCAAGTCGAGCGAACGCCGCTGTCTGGCGGACCCGTTCGGGCCCCTCGCGTACGATGCCGGCGATGGCCCCGGCCAGCTTCTCGGCCGTGCAGTCGGCCTGCAGATATTCGGGCACGATCATCTCGCCGAGCACGAGATTGGCGAGGATGAACATGTGCAGACGAATCAGCCGGCGCGCCGCGAATGCTTCGATCGACGAGCCGCGATAGGCCGCGATCATCGGCACCCCCGCCAGCGCCAGTTCCAGCGTCACCGTGCCGGAGGCCGCGAGCGCCGCGCGGGCATTGCGGAACGCCTCCAGCTTGCCGGCCTCGCCGGTGACGAGGCGCGGCTTCACCGGCCAGTCGCGCACCCCGGCCTCGACCTGGGCTTCGAGGTGCGGCAGCGTCGGCAGCACCGGCTCGAACGTGCCGATCCGCCTTTGCAGGAGGTCGAGCGTCCTGCCGAACACTGGCAGCAGATGGTGCAGTTCGGCCCGCCGGCTGCCGGGCAGCACCACGATCAGCGGCGGATCGGCGGCGCGCCGGGCCACCTCGGCCGGGCCGGGACGCAGCTCGTCCAGCCGCTCGATCAGCGGGTGGCCGACATAGGTGCAAGGCGGGCCATGCAGCTCGCGGTGCGCGGCGGGCTCGAACGGCAGCAGCGCCAGAATGTGGTCGCACCATTTGGCCATGGCCCGCGCCCGCCCCGGCCGCCACGCCCACACCGTCGGCGACACATAGACCACGATCGGCAGCTTCGGCAGGCGGCGGCGCACCCGCCGCGCCACCCGGTGGCAGAAGTCCGGGCTGTCGATCAGCACCAGCACGTCGGGCGGATTGTCGATGATCGCCTGCGCCGTCTCCTCGATCCGGCGCAGCGCCCGGCGAAGCTGGTGGGCCACCGCGACGAAGCCGACCAGCGCGATGTCGGACATCGGGAACAGGCTCGCCAGCCCCTGCCCGGTCATCGCCGCCCCGCCGACGCCGCGAAAGGCGATCCGGCCGCCGGTCTTCGCCCGCAGCGCCGCCATCAGCTTGTAGCCGAGCTGGTCGCCGGACGCCTCGCCCGCGACGATGAACACGTCGAACGGCGCCGGCGCGGTCATGACGACACCCCGCCCAGCGGAATGCCGGCGACGAACAGGCCGGCGCGGTCGGCCGCCGCCACTGTCTCGGCGGCGTCGGCGACCAGCGTCTCGCCGGCAGCCACCGCGATGCCGCGCAGCTCGGCCCGCAGCGCCCCGGCGACAGTGGAGGCGCCGATCGCCGGCAGATCGACGCGGCGGTCCTGGTCGGGCTTCGGCGTCTTGACCAGCACGCCGGCGCGGCCGGAGAGCCTGAGCCGGCCCGACGCCCGCAGCTCGGCCACCCGCGCCAGCATCAGGTCGGTGCCCTCCGCCGCCTCGATCGCGACGATCCGGTGATTGACCACCACCACCGCCTGGCCGATGTCGAACCGGCCGGCGGTGGCGAGATAATCGATGCCGATGGCGATGTCGGCGGCATCCGCCGGGCTCGGCGCGCAGCGGCCGAGCGGCCCCTCCCCGGCCAGCAGCTCCGGCGCGATCTCGTGGGCGCCGCGCACCGTGAAGCCTTCGGCCTCGAACAGCCGCACCAACCAAGTGAGCAGCTTGTCGTCGCCCCCCAGCACCGCCCGGGCATAGCGGGTGACCAGCAGCAGCGCCTTGAAGTCGAACCGCACGTCGCGCAGGCGCGGGCGCGTCGCCGAGCCGACGATGACGATCTCGCGACAGCCGGCGCCGCGAAAGGCGCCGAACACCCGCCCCGGCGTGCCGATCGGCACCACGATGTGGGAAAAGCGCGCAACCTCAGGCACGGCGAGGCCGCGCAGCGCCACGATGAACACCGGACGGCCGGCGCGCGCCGCCGCCTCCGCCACCATGATCGGCACCCGGCCGCCGGCCGCCAGAATGCCCAGGGCCCCGGCCTCCGGCCCGGCATCGGCCACCGCCACGGCCTCAGACCTCGTCGAGCCCACGCGGCACGGTGATCCGCCGCTTGGTGCCGGCGCGCAGGAAGGCGACGATCTTGCCGACATTGGCATCGTCCGGGAAGGCGGCCGCCACCTGCTCCACCCGCTCGGCCAGCGTGCCCGGGCCGAAGAAGAGCTGCCGGTAGGCGCGCCTGAGCGCATGGATGGCGTCGCGCGAAAACCCGCGGCGCTTGAGCCCGACGAGATTGAGCCCGCCGAGCTGGGCGCGCGCGCCCAGCGCCGAGCCGAACGGAATAACGTCGTGCTCGATGCCGGTCATACCGCCGACGATCGACTGCTCGCCGATGCGCACGAACTGATGCACCCCGCACTGGCCGCCGAGGAATACCTTGTCGCCAACCTCGCAATGTCCGCCGAGGGTGGCATTGTTGGCGAAGATGACCTCATCGCCGACGTGGCAGTCGTGCGCCACGTGCGAGCCGGCCATCAGGAAGCATCGCTCGCCGACGTGCGTCACCCCGCCACCGAAATCGGACCCGCCATTGATGGTGACGCCCTCGCGCAGGGTGCAGTCGGCGCCGACCTCAACCCGGCTTTCGCCACCGGCATGGCGCAGCGCCTGCGGCGGGCCGCCGATCACCGCGAACGGGTGGATCCTGGTGCGGGCGCCGATACGCGTCGCGCCGGTGACCACGGCATGCGAAATCAGCTCGACGCCGTCGCCGAGCTCCACCTCGGGGCCGACGGTGCAGAACGGACCGATCACCACATCGGCGCCGAGCTTTGCGCCGGCCTCGACGCGCGCGGTCGGATCGATCCTCGCCATCGTCGTCACTCGCCCAGCATGGCGCCGAGGTCGGCCTCGGCGACGATCTCGCCATTGACCTTGGCTTCGCCGTGGTACCACCACATGTTCCGCCGCTTGGCGGTCTTGGTCATGTGGAACTCGACGACGTCGCCCGGCACCACCGGCCGGCGGAACTTGCAGTTGTCGATGGTGAGGAAATAGACCACGCTCGGGCTGTTGGTGCCGCGCGACAGGATGCAGATGGCGCCCGCGGTCTGGGCCATACCCTCGATCAGCAGCACGCCCGGCATCACCGGCCGGCCGGGGAAATGGCCCTGGAAGTGCGGCTCGTTGATGGTGACCGCCTTGATGCCGACGGCCGAATTGTCGCTGTCGATCTTCTCGACCCGGTCCACCATCAGGAACGGATAGCGGTGCGGCAGCAGCGCCAGCACGCGCTGGATGTCGAGCGCCTCGAGCACCTTGCCCGGTTCTGCGGTCATGTCTCCCCCCCTTCGTCCTTGCCCGCCGGCCGCTCGCCCTCGCCCTGGGCCGCCAGCTTGGCCAACAACGTTACCTCGCGGAACCACGCGCGCACCGGCTTGGCCGGCGCCCCGCCCCAGCGCGCGCCGGGCGGCACGTCGTCCTTCACCGAGGAGGTCGCCGCGATCTGCGCGCCGTCGCCCACATTGACGTGGCCGATGACGCCGGCCTGGCCGCCGATCACCACGAAATCGCCCAGCGTGGCGCTGCCGGAAATGCCGACCTGGGCCACGATCACGCAGTTGCGCCCAATGGTGACGTTGTGGGCGATCTGCACCAGATTGTCGATCTTGGTGCCCTCGCCGATCACCGTGTCGCCGCCGGCGCCGCGATCGATGGTCGAATTCGCGCCGATCTCGACATCGTCCTGGATGATCACCCGGCCGAGCTGCGGCACCTTGAGGTGACCGCGCGGCCCCATCACATAGCCGAACCCGTCCTGGCCGATGCGCACCCCGCCATGGACGATCACCCGGTTGCCGAGCATGGCGTGGGTGACGCTGGCGCCGGGGCCGATCCAGCAGTCGCGCCCGACACGCACGTTCTGGCCGATCACCGCATTGGCGGCGACGCAGGTGCCGCTGCCGATCTCGACATCGGCGCCCACCACCGCGCCGGGATCGACGGTGACCCCGGGCTCGAGCCGCGCCGTCGGATGAATGATGGCGCCCGGCGCCACGCCGGCCGCGCCGAACACCGAGGCCGGCTTCACCGCCTCCGGATGCAGCTTGCGCGACAGCAGCGCCAGCGCGCGGTGCGGGTCGGCCACCACCAGCACCGCGATGTGGGCCGGCACCTGCGCCGCGTGGCGCGACCGGGTGAAGCAGGCGGCAGCATGGGAGCCGGCAAGCGCCGGCAGGTACTTGGTGTTGTCGAAGAAGGTGGCATCGCCCGGCCCCGCCCGGTCGAGCGGCGCCACGCCCGAAATCTGGCGATAGAGATCGACCGGCCGCGGCAGCTCGGCCCCGACCAGTTCCGCCACCTCGCCGAGCGTCACAGGCTGGGGGCTGGGAAAGAAGCGGGGCTCGGGCATGATGGCTGGCTGTCGCCGGCAGGCCACAGCCGACCGGCGTCTCTTGCGAAGGCGGGACCAGAACGTCCGATACGGCAGGCGCAGATCGGACGTTCGCGTTTACGACGAAGCCCGGCCGATCGAGCCGGAGCTTCCTGTTCCGGTCGCCGAAAATCCCGTTGCCGAACGGGGAGTCTCGGCGAGACCGGGTCCGGGATCCCGAAGGGACCGTCCGGCGAACCATATGAGTCGTCGCGTCTTCTATCGCAAAACCGGCTGTCGCGGTTGCGGAAAACGCGCTTTGGCGCCGCCTGCGGCATCGCCATCCCCAGCCGGCTGGCGAAGGCCGGGCAGGCGTGGCCCGGCTCAAGCGGTTTCCAGCCTCCAGAAAGGACCAATTGGAGGCCGCATCAAACGAAAATCCGGCCCGCAGGGGCCGGATTTCGCAGAGTGCTCGTGGCGGCGGGTCCGGCGGCAGGCGCAGCCGATTTCCCAATTCTGTTCCGCCAGCCTCAGAACCGCGTGCCGCCGCTGAAGCGGAAGGCCTGGGTTTTGTCGTAGTCCGCCTTCGACAGCGCCACGGCGTAGTCGATGCGGATCGGGCCGAAGGGCGACGACCAGATCACGCCGGCACCGACCGACGAGCGGATGACGTTGGTGTCGTAGACCTCCATGCCGCTGTAGATTTCGCCCTGGTAGTCCCACAGCGAGCCGGCGTCGGCGAACAGCGCGCCCTTGAGGCCGAAGTCCTTCGGCATCCACGGCACCGGGAACTGCACTTCCGCCGTGGTGCCCCAGTACATGCTGCCGCCGAGCGCGTCCTGATTGTTGGAGCCCATGTCGCGCGGGCCGATGCCGGCCGACTTGAAGCCGCGCACCAGATTCGGCCCCATGAAGAAGCCATCCATGATGCGGAATTCCTGGTCGCCCCAGCCGGTGACGTAGCCGCCCTGGGCGCGCAGCAGGCCGACAATGTCGCTGCCGAGATCGTGGTACCAGCGCACGTCGCCGGTGGTACGGATGAAGTTGACGTCGCCGCCGACACCCGCGAAGTCCTGCTTCAGCTCGGCATAGAGACCCTTGGTCGGCTGCTTGTTGCTGTCCAGCGTGTTGTAGGCCAGCGTGTAGCCGACGAGCGACACGATCTGCGGATCGCCGGCGATCTGCTTGAAGGCCTGCGACGCCTCACCGTTATCCTGACACTCCGGAAAATTCGATCCGTCGGCCTTACAGTCCCTGTACGCCTCGTTCCCGATCTCGATTTCCTGCTGATAGAGCGAGTAGCGCAGCAGAAGCGAGAGATTGTCCTGCAGCGGCAGGCCGAAGCGGATGGTGCCGCCCACCATGTTGTTGCTGTAGGAGGCCGACGTCGACGAGGACGGCTCGGTCTGCTTGTAGAACAGGTCGAAGCCGGCCGCGACGCGGTATCCCATGAAGAAGGGATCGGTGAAGTTGAACTCGGCGCTCTTCGAGTACTCGCCATAGGAGCCGGCCAGACGGACATAGTAGCCGCGGCCGAGGAAGTTGCGCTCCGCCACCGAGACCTCGCCGATGAAGCCTTCGGCCGTCGAATAGCCGCCGGCCACCGAGAATTCACCGGTCGGCTGGTCCTCCACGTCGACGTTCAGGATCACGCGGTCGGGCGCCGAGCCCGGCTCGTTGGTGATCTTCACCGTCTTGAAGTAGCCGAGGTTCTTCAGCCGGCGCTCGGCCCGGTCGACCATCACGCGGTTGTAGGCGTCGCCCTCGAAGATGTCGAACTCGCGCCGCACGACATAGTCGCGGGTGCGGGTGTTGCCGCGCACATTGATGCGCTCGATATAGACCCGCGGTCCTTCCTCGATCACATAGGCGACCGAGATCTGCTGGGTGGCGGCGTCGCGGTCGCCGCGCGGGCGCACCTGCGCGAAGGCGTAGCCCTTCTTCGACACCTCGATCGTCAGGTCTTCGATCGTCTTCTCGACCAGATCGGCATTGTAGGTGTCGCCCTGGCGGGTGCGCAGCACCTTGCGCAGCGACTCCGAATCGACGTCGCGGATGTTCGACTGCACGTCGATGGTGCCGAACTTGTACTGCGACCCTTCATCGAGCGTGATGGTGATGTTGAACTCGTTCTTCTGCCGGTCCAGATCGGCCACCGCCGAGATGATGCGGAAATCCGCATAGCCGTGCTGGAGGTAGAAGCGCCGCAGCAGCTCCTGGTCGGCATTGAGCCGGTCCGGGTCATAGACGTCGCTGTTCTTGATCCAGCTCAGCCAGTTGGACTCGGTCGTGTTCATCACGTCCTTGAGCTTCCAGGAGCCGAACGCCTTGTTGCCCACGAACTCGATGCGGCGGACGGCGGTCTTGGTGCCCTCGGTGACCTCGAACACGAGATCGACGCGGCCGTTCGGCAGGTCGATCGTCTTCGGCTCGACCCGCACGTCGTAGCGGCCCGACCGGCGGTAGACTTCCAAAATGCGCTGGACGTCGGACTGGACGACGGCGCGCGACAGCGGCCCGCGCGACTTGGACTGGACCTCGCCGGCCAGCACGTCGTCCTTGATCTTCTTGTTGCCCTCGAAGGCGACGCGATTGATCACGAGGTTCTCGACCACCGTGACCACCAGACGCCCACCCTGCTGGCTGACCCGCACATCCTCGAACAGGCCGGTGGCGAACAGCCCCTTCACGCCCTCGTCGATGGTGACGGCATCGAGCCGGTCACCCCGGAAATAGCCGCGGATGGTGTCGGCGTCGACGCGGCGGTTGCCCTGGACGATGATGGACGACGCGGACTGGGCCGACGCTTGCGTGGCAAGCATGACAGACCCCGCCCCGGCCATGGTCATGCTGCCAGCGGCAAGCGCAACCACCGTGACCAGTCGACCAATAACCCGAACACAATAAGTCATTGGTAAGCAACCGTTATGTTTGTTCTGACGCCGTTCCGCGAGAAGGGAATCCCACGGGGACAAACCGCTTGTACAGTCATTTCCACCCCCTGGAAACCAAGGCCCTGGCTGGCGCAGTGAATTTCTGGACACCGTTGCTCTTCCGCCACTCTGTCACGGTCACGACGTCGCCAGATGGACGATGTCGTTCCATGTTGCAAACACCATCAGCATGACGACCAGCGCCAGCCCGATCCGGAAGGACATCTCCTGGGCACGCTCGCTGATCGGACGGCCCCGCACCGCCTCGATGGCGTAGAAGAGGAGATGGCCGCCATCGAGCATCGGCACCGGAAACAGGTTCAGAAGGCCGATCGACACCGACAGCACCGCCGCGAGGTTGAGCAGCGCCACCAGACCGACCCCGGCGACCTGCCCGGACAGCTGGGCGATGCGAATCGGTCCGCCGAGCTGATCGGCGGATTCGCGCCCGCTGATCAGGCCGCCGATATAGGCCACCGTGCGGTCGATCACGAACCAGGATTCCTGCACCCCCATCCACAGCGCGGTGAAGGGGTCATAGCGCTCGTAGGTCACGTCTTCGGGCGTCGTCGAGCGCGTCAGGCCGAGAATGCCGGTGCGCAGAACGTTGCCGAAACTGTCCTTCTTCTCGCGCAGCTCGGGCGTCGCCACCAGCGTCTCGCGGGTGCCGCCGCGCTCGACCTCGACGGTGAGCGGGACGCCGGCATTGGCGCCGACGATGCGCTGCATGTCGGAGAAGCTGTGGATCGGCCGCCCGTCGATCGACATCACCACGTCGCCGGGCTGGAACCCGGCCGCTTCGGCGGCGCTGCCCGGTTCCACCCGGTCGACCCGGGCGGCAGTGATCTGCTTGCCGTAGAGCGTGAAGATGCCGGCGAAGATGACGATGGCCAGCAGGAAATTCGCAAACGGCCCGGCCGCCACCACGGCCGCCCGCTGCCCCACCGTCTTGTGGAAGAAGCTCACCCGCCGCTCGGCCTCGGTCATGGAGCGGACGGCCTCGCCATCGGGCACGCTGGCGGCGTTCTCGTCGCCTAAGAAGCGCACATAGCCGCCGAGAGGAACCAGCGCCACCCGCCAGCGCGTGCCGTGGCGGTCATTGAAGCCGAACAGCTCCGGCCCGAACCCGATCGAGAACGCCTCGACCTTCACCCCGCAGCGGCGGGCGACCCAGAAGTGCCCGAACTCGTGGAAGAACACCACGATGGTGAGGACGAACAGGAACGGCAGAGCGTAGCCGAGAACCCCACCGCCGAAGGCGCCGAGCGCGCTGAACAAATCCATCTTGTGCGTCCTGCTCCCATTGAGACGGCGCCCGGCCGATTAGGCAGGCGCCGAGCGCTTCCGGCTGCCGGGAATCCCTCTTCGACCAGGGGATTCCGGCCAAGTTTGGACCGGCATCCCTAAAGTGATCCGCCAGATCCCTTAGGACTTGGTAACCACGAGCCACCTTGAAACGGGATCAAGGAGGGAACCGGGCTCTAGGATGCCTTTGCGGCGATTTCGGGCAGGAGCCCCTCGGCCACCACGCGGGACTCGGCGTCCAGCGCCAGGGCCTCGGCAAGGGTTTGCGGCGCGGCGCCCGGAGAGACGGACTCCAGCGTCGCCGCCACCAGACCGGCGATGCCAGGAAACGTTAACCGTCTTTGCAGAAAGGCCGCGACCGCGATCTCGTTGGCGGCGTTCAGCACGGTCGGCGCGGCCCCGCCGGCGGCCAGCGCCTCCATGGCGATTCGCAGCGCCGGGAATCGGTCGAGGTCGGGCCGCTCGAAGGTGAGGCTCGCAATCGTCGCCAGATCGAGCCGGGTCACCGGCCCGTTCAGCCGCACCGGCCAGCCGAGACAATGGGCGATCGGCACCCGCATGTC
The DNA here is from genome assembly GCF_003966715.1 of Blastochloris tepida. NCBI lineage: Bacteria > Pseudomonadati > Pseudomonadota > Alphaproteobacteria > Hyphomicrobiales > Blastochloridaceae > Blastochloris > Blastochloris tepida. The sequence goes on along the minus strand of NZ_AP018907.1, from coordinate 1,035,827 downwards.
GGGCACCGACATCTGCGCCAGCACCGCGCCGTCGCTGTACTGCACCAGGGCGTGTACGATCGACTGCGGATGCACCAGCACGTCGAGCTGGGCGGCGTCGAGCTGGAACAGGTGCATGGCCTCGATCAGCTCCAGGCCCTTGTTCATCAGCGACGCCGAATCGATGGTGACCTTGGCGCCCATGCTCCAATTGGGGTGCTTCAGCGCCTGCTCGGGCGTCGCCGCCGCGATCGCCGCCCGCGTCCAGGTGCGAAACGGCCCGCCCGACGCGGTCAGCGTGACGCGCTCCACCGCCGCCCGCGGCCCCGACAGCATCCCCTGGAAGACCGCATTGTGCTCGGAATCGACCGGCAGCACGGTGGCGCCGACCTCGGCAGCACGGCGCATGAACAGCTCGCCCGCCGTCACCAGACATTCCTTGTTGGCCAGCGCGAGCCGCCGGCCGGCCGAAAGCGCGGCAAGGCTCGGGGCAAGGCCGGCGGTGCCGACGATCGCCGCCATCACCCAGTCGGCCGGGCGCTGCGCCGCCTCCACCACTGCCTCAGGGCCGGCCGCGGCCTCGATGCCCGAGCCTGAGAGCGCGGCCGTAAGGTCGCGATAGGCGGCCGGATCGGCCACCACCGCCAGCCGCGCGCCATTGGCCCGCGCCGCCGCCGCCAGCTTCGTCGCATCGCGCTGCGCCACCAGCGCCTCGACGCGGTAGCGCTCCGGCGCCCGCGACACCAGATCGAGCGTGCTGGTGCCGATCGAGCCGGTCGCGCCGAGCACGCTGATCCGCAGCGGCTCGCTGGAGGGGATCGCCTGCTGCGGCGCCTGGAGCGGAACGGTCATGACGTCACCATATCAGGATGCTGGCCGCCGGCGTGCCGGCTCCGCCGCGGATGAGGCCGAGCAGCACCAGGAACAGCACCGCCGCGATCACCCCGTCGAGACGGTCCATCAGACCGCCATGCCCGGGGATGAGGCTGCCGCTGTCCTTGGCGCCGAACCGGCGCTTGAACCAGGATTCGAACAGGTCGCCGCCCTGGGAGACGACGGAGGTGGCGAACGCCACCGCCACCACCTGCCAGGGCAGGTGCCAAGGCACCGGAATTCCGAGGAACGCGACCACCGCGCAGCCCGCGGCCGTGCCCGCCACGGCGCCGCCGATGCTGCCCGACCACGTCTTCTTGGGGCTGATGCGCGGCGCGAGCTTCGGCCCGCCGACCGCCCGGCCGACGAAATAGGCCGCAACATCGGTCGCCCACACCGTCGCGAACACGAACAGGATGCCGGCGAGGCCGTAGGCCGCATCCCAGCGCAGCGCCAGGGCTGGCAGCAGCAGCGCCGCGGCATAGCCGACGCCCCCCAGCACCCATTTGCGATGCGCCGGCTCGGCGATGACCGTGGCCGCCACGGCACCGGCCAACACCGCCGCCAGCGCGCCGGTGCCCGAACCGAGCTCCCAGGCCAGGGTCGCCAGCGCCAGCCCCAGCCCGCCGGCAATCGCCACCTTGCGGAGCGCGCAGCCGGCGATCAGCCGCAGCCATTCCTCCAGCACGATCAGCGATGCGACGAGAACGAGGCCCGAGAAGGCCGGACCGCCCAGAATGGTGAGCCCCAGCGCCGCCGGCGCCAGCACCACGGCGGACAGCACCCGCATCCGCAAGTCGGACATGGGCCGAACGCGACCTGCCACCGGCGTCACGAACGTGCCCTTCACGACGATCCGGCGGCCAACCGGCCACCGAATCGACGTTCCCTGGCGTTGAACTCGGCGATCGCCGCCTCCAGCGCCGCGCGGTCGAAATCCGGCCACAGCACCGGCGTGAACACGAACTCCGAATAAGCCGCCTGCCACAGCAGGAAGTTCGACAGCCGCTGCTCGCCGGACGTGCGGATGATCAGGTCCGGATCGGGAATGCCGACGGTGTCGAGGCAGCGGGCGAAGGTCTCGGTCGTCAGTGTCTTCGGGTCGAGAGTGCCGGAGGCGATGGCACCGGCGACCTGCCGCACGGCGTTGAGGATCTCCTGGCGCGAGCCGTAATTGAACGCGAACACCAGGACCAGCCCGGTATTGTTGGCGGTGAGGGTCTCGGCCTCGTGCAACATGCCCCGGATGTCCGGCTCGAGCCCCTCGCGCACCCCGATCACCCGCACCCGGGTGTTGTTGGCGTGCAGGTCGGCCAGATCGTTGCGGATGAAGCGGCGGATCAGCCCCATCAGGTCGCCGACCTCTTCGGGCGGGCGCGACCAGTTCTCCGAGGAGAAGCTGTAGAGGGTGAGATAGTCGATGCCGAGTTCGCGGCTGGCGCGCACGGTGCGGCGCACCGCCTCGACGCCGCGCCGGTGCCCCTCGACGCGCGGCAGCATGCGGGACGCCGCCCAGCGGCCATTGCCGTCCATGATGATCGCCACGTGCCGCGGGCATTTGCCTGCGGCCGGCGCCTTCGTCTCGGACAGCTTGTGTTCTGGCATCGGCATCCGAAGAACCTGTTGTTGCCGGCCTGGGGCGGCCATGACCGTCGCGGGCCTAGACGGTCATGATCTCTTTCTCTTTCTGCGCCAAGACCTGATCGACCTCGGCGATGGCGGCGTCGGTGGCCTTCTGGACTTCGGTGCTCAGCCGGTCGAGATCATCCTGGCTGACGTGCCCGTCCTTTTCCTGCTTCTTCAGATGGTCGAGCCCGTCGCGCCGCACATGCCGCACCGCGACCCGCGCCGCCTCGGCATATTTGTGAGCGACCTTGACAAGCTCTTGACGGCGCTGCTGCGTCAGCTCGGGGATGCGCAGGCGGATCACCTGCCCCTCGGTCGCCGGGTTCAACCCCAGGTCGCTGTCGCGGATGGCCTTCTCGACGGCATGCATCATGCCCTTGTCCCAGACCTGGATCGACAGCAGGCGCGGTTCGGGCACGCTGATCGAGGCCACCTGGTTGAGCGGCATGCGGGCGCCATAGGCCTCCACCTCGATCGGCTCGACAAGGCTGGCCGACGCCCGGCCGGTGCGCAACCCGTTCAGCTCGTGGCGCAGCACGCTGATGGCGCCCTGCATGCGCCGCTTCAGTTCGGGCAGGTCGTGTTCACCCGACGACATGTCATTCCTCCGCTGGAGCGTCTTCTGCGCGTCCCGGCGCGGCTGCTTTCATGGCCCGATCCTGACATCCGCCGACGCCGATGTCAGGCCAAATCGGCCCACAGCTTGTTGAGTCCGCGGACGAAACCACACCGCAACCGGGCACCGCTTGTGCCGGCTGCCGGAGTCCATCCACTAGGCCGTGACGAGGGTTGCTCTCCCCTCCCCCCGTAGCACGGCGGTGATCGCACCAGGCTCCTGAATCGAAAAAACGATGATAGGCATGCGGCTGTCGCGGGCAAGCGCGAACGCGGCAGCATCCATCACCCCGAGCTGACGGTCGATGGCGTCCGAGTGCGTGAGCCGCTCGTAGCGCACGGCCACGGGGTCCTTCTTCGGATCGGCCGAATAGACCCCGTCGACATTGGTCGCCTTGAGCAGGGCGCCGCAGCCGAGTTCGGCCGCCCGCAGCGCCGCCCCGGTGTCGGTAGTGAAGAACGGGTTGCCGGTGCCCCCCGCCAGCAGCGCCACCCGGCCCTTGGCGAGGTGGGCCAGCGCCGTCTGCCGGGCATAGGGCTCGCACACCGTCGGCATGGCGACCGCCGACAGGGTGCGTGCCGGCGCGCCGGCCGCCTCCACCGCCTGTTCGAGCGCCAGAGCGTTCATCACGGTCGCCAGCATGCCCATCTGGTCGGCGGTGGCGCGGTCAAACCCCTTGGCCGCGCCCTGCACGCCGCGGAAGATGTTGCCGCCGCCGACCACCACCGCCAGTTCGAAGCCGAGCGCCCGTGCCGCGGCGAGATCGGCGGCGATGCGCGCCACCGTCGGCGGATGCAGGCCGAAGGCCTCGGGCCCCATCAGGGCTTCGCCCGAGACCTTGACCAGAACCCGCTTGTAGGGGAGCGCGCCCACGGCAAACCTCGCATAGGGTTTCCGGGAGATCCCGTCGAACCCGGAAACGGACCCGCCGAAAATCCTCAGTCGAGACCGGGATTTTCGGCGACCGGAACATGAACGCCGGCCCTCGTGGTCCGACCCTGACAATTGCATCCACAAATGTCAGGACAAGTCGGCCCACAAACCATTGATTCTGTGGATGAAATTTGTCCGACGCGTGGGTGCCAAGCGTCGGATTTCATCCACAAGGGCCGGCGCTCGGATCAGCCAACGCCGCCCGCAGCCGCCACCTCGGCCGCGAAGTCTTCTTCCTTCTTCTCGACGCCTTCGCCAAGCGCGAAGCGCACGAAGCCCTTCACCGCCACCGCGCCGCCGGCCTTGCCCTCGAGTTCCTTGATCGCCTGGGCCACCGTCTTGGCGGGATCGTGCACATAGGGCTGATCGAGCAGGCAGACCTCCTTGAAGAAGGTCTTGAGCCCGCTTTCGGCGATCTTCTCGATCACCGCCGCCGGCTTGCCGGTGGCCGCGGCCTTCTCGGTCAGCACCGCGCGCTCGCGCTCGACCACCGCCGGGTCGATGCCCGACGGATCGACCGCCAGCGGATTGGCGGCGGCGATGTGCATCGCCAGCATGCGGCCGAACGGCGCGAGCACGTCGGCGGCGCCGGTCGACTCCAGCGCCACCACGACGCCGATCTTGCCGAGGCCGGAATCGCGGGCGATCTCGCTGTGGACATAGGCGCCCACCACGCCCGAGCCGACCTCGACCACCCCGGCGCGACGCAGCGTCATGTTCTCGCCGATGGTGGCGATGGCGCTGGCGATCGATTCCTGCACCGTGTGCTCGCCGACCTTGGCGGCGAGGATCGCCTCGACGTCGCTGCCGGTCTTGAGCGCCACCTGGGCGATCAGCTTGACCAGGCCCTGGAAATGATCGTTGCGGGCGACGAAATCGGTCTCGGAATTGACCTCGACCACCACGCCCTTGTTGCCCTCGACCACCACGCCGATCAGGCCGTCGGCGGCGACGCGCCCGGCCTTCTTGGCGGCCTTGGCGAGGCCCTTCTTGCGCAGCCAGTCGACCGCGGCCTCGATATCGCCGCCGGTCTCGTTCAGCGCGGTCTTGCAGTCCATCATGCCCGCGCCGGTCTTCTCGCGCAGGTCCTTCACCATCTGGGCCGTGATGTTGGCCATGATCCTTCGCTCCCTGAAAAAGGTGAACCGGGCGGCCCCAATGGCAAAAACCAGGCACTCGGAACCAAGTACCTGATTTCAGCCACAGATCCATTACGGCCTCCAGCCTCCCGAACGGGGATCGGCCGGAAGCCGTGCAACGCGTCGTGGTCCGACGCGCCCCGACACCCGCGATGCGGATGTCAGGATCGGACCACGGGGCTACCCGCTCGCATCATTGGACGCCGAGCCGGAAAGACCGGCTCATTCGCCTTCGGCCGACAGTTCCCTGGCCTTGTTGATCCAGCCCTCGATCCGGCCCGGCAGGCCGACCGCATCCCCAACGCGGGCCGCATCGGCCGCATTGAACGCCGCAACCTGCCAGTGATGGAAGATGCCGAGTTCGTTCAGCTTCTTCTCGATGGTCTTGGACACGCCGGGAAGCTGCGTGAGATCGTCCGGGGTGCCGCGCGGGCCCGACAGCGCCTCGAAGCCCGACGCCGGCTCTTCCGCCGGCAGCTCTTCGAGGATCGGGGCTTCCGCCTCGCCGATGTCGATGCCGAGGTCGCCCTGGGCGCGCGAGATGCCGTCGATGGCGGCGCGCACGATCAGGTCGCAATAGAGCGCGATGGCGCGGCCGGCGTCGTCATTGCCGGGAATCGGGAAGGCGATGCCGTCCGGATCGCAATTGGTATCGACCACCGCCACCACCGGGATGCCGAGGCGGGTCGCCTCCTTGATCGCGATGTTTTCCTTGTTGGTGTCGATCACGAACAGCATGTCGGGCGTGCCGCCCATGTCGCGGATGCCGCCGAGCGCACGCTCAAGCTTCTCCTTCTCGCGCGACAGGGTGAGCCGCTCCTTCTTGGTGTAGAAGCCGCCGGTCTCGCCGGACAGCATCTCCTCCAGCTTCTTCAGCCGCTGGATGGACTGGGAGATGGTCTTCCAGTTGGTCAGCGTGCCGCCGAGCCAGCGCGAATTGACATAATACTGGGCCGACCGCTTGGCCGCCTCGGCCACCGCATCCGCCGCCTGACGCTTGGTGCCGACGAGCAGCACGCGCCCGCCGCGGGCCACGCAGTCCGAGATCGCCTGCAGCGCACGATGCGCCAGCGGCACGGTCTGGGCGAGGTCGATGATGTGGATGTTGTTGCGGGTGCCGAAGATGTAGGGCGCCATCTTCGGGTTCCAGCGGTGGGCCTGATGGCCGAAGTGCGCTCCAGCTTCGAGAAGCGTGCGCATCGAGACGTCGGGCAGCGCCATGGCAGTTCCTTTTCCGGTTGAGCCTCCGCGGACGGTTGCCCCGAGGTATCGAGGCACCGGACGGCCTCGAAAGACCATGAGTCCGCGTGTGGAATGGTCGCGCTTATAGTGGCGGACAGAACGGGGCGCAACCCTTGCCGGCCCAACATCCGGCGGGTGCCTGCTCCAGCCGCACCTGCGGCAGGGTCGGCCTCGCCACGGCCGGGCCTCGCCACGGCCTTACATCTCCTGCACCATGACCACGCCGGGGATCGCCTTGATGGCGCCGGCGATCTGCGGCGTCACCTTGTAGCGGCCGGGCAGCCGCATCTCGATCTCGGTGCGGCTCTCCTCCAGCATGACGACGAGGCCGACCTCGCCGTCGCCGCCCGGCTCAAGCCGCCGCGCCAGGCTGTCGAGCGGCGACGCGCCGCGTACGAACACGTTGAGGCCCTTCTGGTGGCGCGCCGCCACCTCGTCGAGCGGCTCGACCGACTGGATGCGGGCGCGCACGTCCTCGCCCTGGATCTCGGCCGAGACCTGCAGCACCACCCGCGCCCCCTCCTCCAGCAGCGGGCCGTACTGCTGCAGCACCTCGGAGAACACCACCACCTCGAACGGCGCCGACGGATCGGACAGCGCCAGGATGCCCATCTTGTTGCCGGTCTTGGTGCGCTTCTCGGTGCGGCCGACGACGATGGCGGCGAGCCGGCCGGCGGTGGCGCCCTCCTCCTTCACCGCCTCGCAGAACGCGGTCCACGGCTGCACCCTCTGCCGCTTCAGCGTCGCGGCATAGTCGTCGAGCGGATGGCCGGAGAGGAAGAAGCCGATGGCGTCGAACTCGCGCTTCAGCCGGTCGGACGGCAGCCACTCCGCGACGTGCGGCAGCGCCAGCGGCGCCGCCGCCGCGCCGCCGAATAGCTCCGACTGGCCGGCCGCCCGGTCGTCGAGCCGGCGCGCCGCGTGGCCCAGCACAATGTCGGCGGCGGCGAGCGCGCGCGCCCGGCTGCGCTCAAGCGCATCGAACGCGCCGGCCGCGGCGAGGCTTTCATAGGTGCGCTTGTTGACCGCCTTGGGGTCGATGCGCTCGGCCAGATCGTGCAGGTCGCGAAACGGCGTCGGCCCGCGCGCCGCCACCAGCGAGCCCACCGCCTGCGTGCCGACGCCCTTGATGGCGGCGAGCGCATAGACGATCGCCTTGCCGTCCGGCTCGAACTCGGCGCCCGAGCGGTTGACGCAGGGCGGCACGATGCGGATGCCGAGCCGCTCGGCCTCGGCCCGGAATTCGGCCAGCTTGTCGGTGTTCGACATGTCGAGCGTCATCGTCGCCGCCAGGAACTCGACCGGAAAATTGGCCTTCAGATATGCCGTCTGGTAGGCGACCAGGGCGTAGGCGGCGGCGTGGCTCTTGTTGAAGCCGTAGTCGGCGAACTTGGCGAGCAGGTCGAAGATCGCCTCGGCCTGCGCCTTCTCCACCCCGCGCTCGGTTGCGCCATCGACGAATCGGGCGCGCTGCTTGTCCATCTCGGCGCGGATCTTCTTGCCCATGGCGCGGCGCAAGAGATCGGCTTCGCCGAGCGAATAGCCGGCCAGGATCTGGGCGATCTGCATCACCTGCTCCTGGTAGATGATGACGCCGAAGGTCTCCTTCAGCACCGGCTCGATCGTGGGGTGCGGGTATTCGGGCTCCTCGCGACCGTGCTTGCGGGCGCAATAGGTGGGGATGTTGGCCATCGGCCCCGGCCGATAGAGCGCAACCAGCGCGATGATGTCCTCGAAGCGGTCCGGCTCCATGTCGATCAGCGCCTTGCGCATGCCGGCGCTTTCAAGCTGGAACACGCCGGCGGTCTCGCCGCGCGCCAGCATCTCGTAGGTCTTCGGATCGTCGAGCGGCAGGTGCGACAGGTCGATCTCGATGCCGCGGCGGCCGATCAGCCGCACCGCCGTCTGCAGCGTGGTCAGCGTCTTGAGGCCGAGGAAGTCGAACTTCACCAGCCCCGCCGGCTCCACCCACTTCATGTTGAACTGGGTGACCGGCATGTCGGACTTGGGGTCGCGATAGAGCGGCACCAGTTCGACCAGCGGCCGGTCGCCGATGACGATGCCGGCGGCGTGGGTGGAGGCGTGGCGGTAGAGCCCCTCCAGCTTCAGCGCGATGTCGAGCAGGCGCTTGACGATCGGGTCGACGTCGCGCGCCGCCTGCAGCTTGGGCTCCTCGGCGATCGCCTGGGCCAGCGTCACCGGCTTGGCCGGGTTCTGCGGCACCAGCTTGGTGAGCTTGTCGACCTGGCCGTAGGGCATCTGCAGCACGCGGCCGACGTCGCGCAGCACGCCGCGCGCCAGCAGCGTGCCGAAGGTGATGATCTGCGCCACCTGATCGCGGCCGTAGCGGTCCTGGACGTAGCGGATCACCTCGTCGCGCCGGTCCTGGCAGAAGTCGATGTCGAAGTCCGGCATCGACACGCGCTCGGGATTGAGGAAGCGCTCGAACAGCAGGCCGAAGCGGATCGGGTCGAGATCGGTGATGGTGAGCGAATAGGCGACCAGCGAGCCGGCACCCGAGCCGCGCCCCGGCCCGACCGGAATGCCCTGGCTCTTCGCCCATTTGATGAAGTCCGAGACGATGAGGAAGTAGCCCGGAAACTTCATGCGGGCGATGACATCGAGTTCGAAGGCGAGGCGCTGGCGATAGTCGTCCTCGCTGGTGCCGGGCGCGAGCCCCTGCGCGGCGAGGCGGCGCTCGAGCCCCGCCTCGGCCTGCCGGCGCAGCTCCGCCTCCTCCGCCGCCGAGGCGCCATGGCCGTGATGCCCGTGCCCGCCGTGTCCGTGGCCGTGCTTGTCGGCATGCGACTCGACGCTCTCGGTCTCGGCCGCCGTGACGAAGTGCGGCAGGATCGGTTTGCGGGTGCGCGGCCGCATGGCGCAGCGGCGTGCGATCTCGACCGTTGCCGCCACCGCCTCGGGCAGATCGGCAAACAGCGCCGCCATCTCGGCGCGGGTCTTGAAGCGGTGCTCGGGCGTGAGCTGCCGGCGCTCGGAATCGGCGATGATCCGCCCCTCGGCAATGCAGATCAGCGCATCGTGCGCCTCGTAGTCGTCGGCCGCGGCGAAGAACGGCTCGTTGGCGGCGACCAGCGGCAGGCCGCGACCGTAGGCGAGATCGAGCAGCACCGGCTCGACCTGCCGCTCGGTCTCGGTTCCGTGGCGCTGCAGCTCGACATAGAGCCGGTCGCCGAACGCACCGGCCAGCGCGTCGAGCCGGGCCGCGGCGAGATCGGGCTGGCCGTCGGCGGCCGCCCGGTCGAGCGGGCCGTCGGGCCCGCCGGTGAGCACGATCAGCCCCTCGGCGTGCTCGGCGAGCCGCGCCGCCGGCACGTGCGGCTCCTCGCCCGACGGGCTCTCCAGATAGGCGCGCGAGGTCAGCGCCATCAGGTTGCGGTAGCCGGATTCGCGGGCGGCAAGGCAGACGATGCGCGGTCGCCGCTGCGGTGCCCCGGCCTGCGGCCGGCCGCGCTGGGCGCCGTCGCCGAAATCGACGGCGAGCGACAGGCCGATGAGCGGCTGGATGCCGCTGCCGGCCATCTTCTCGGAAAACTCAAGCGCGCCGAACAGATTGCCGGTGTCGGTCAGCGCCAGCGCCGGCTGCTTGTCGGCCTTCGCCAGCTCGGCGAGCTTGCCGATCGACAGCGCGCCCTCCAGCAACGAATACGACGAATGCACGTGCAGGTGAACGAACCCGACGTTCGCCATCCCGTCCCTCCCTGCGGCCGATGGGTCCACAGTGCGCACTCCCGCCCCCCGCTGTCGAGCCCGGCCCGGCCGCCCGTCCACAGCCTGCCGGCCGCAGCCAGCAGAGATGACGGACCGCCGCCCGATCGCCGCCCCGCGATGCCATGCCCCCCGCCTCGATGGGAGCCCCCGCCGGGAGAGGCGCTGCCGCGCCGGATCTCGCGCTGCCCTCAGCGGCCGGGCGGCAGACCGCCGGCACCCGGGCCGGCCTTTCTCAGAAACCGCCAGCGCCAAGCAGTTGCGCCCACACCACCACGGTGGCGGCGAACAGGCCGAGCGAGGCAAGGGCAGCGGCTTCGTTGACGAACGCGCGGATCATGGCGACCTCCGTGGCAACCGGAACAAACCCGGAACTCAACCATGTTCGATTTTTGTTCTCGCGTCAACACGCGATGCGCGCAAGTCGCGCCCCAGTTTGAATTGCGCGCAACGAAACCACGGCCGAGCCCGACCTGCTCGGCGCCAAAAACGCCCGCAATGTTATGTATGTCCACGCCGGCCGCAGCTTATGGGTCCCCTTCCCTCGCGCACCAAAGGTGCGCTCGCCGGGGACGACGGGTGGCTGCTGAATGCTGCGGTGGTCCAAGGACGCGGCGCCCCTCACCCGCCCTCGCTTCGCTCGGGCACCCTCTCCCGCAAAAGCCTGCGCCCAGGCGCGCGCAAGCGCGGCCCGGGTGGGAGAGGGAAGAAGGTGCGCGCTCTCACCCCAAGAACGCTCTCACCCCAGCGGCTCGATGCGGCCGTCGCGCAGCGTCACCTGCCGGTCCATGCGGGCGGCGAGGTCGAGATTGTGGGTGGCGACCAGCGCCGCCAGCCCCGAGGCATGCACAAGCTGCACCAGCGCGTTGAACACGTGGTCGGAGGTCTTGGGGTCGAGATTGCCGGTCGGCTCGTCGGCGAGCAGCAGGCGCGGCGCGTTGGCCACGGCGCGGGCGATGGCGACGCGCTGCTGCTCGCCGCCCGACAGTTCCGCCGGCCGGTGGATGAGCCGCTTCTCCAGTCCGAGATAGGACAGGAGCTCGGCCGAGCGGCGGCGCGCCTCGGTCTTCGGTAGGCCGCGGATCATCTGCGGCAGCATGACGTTCTCGACCGCCGAGAACTCCGGCAGCAGATGGTGGAACTGGTAGACGAAGCCGATCTGGGTGCGGCGCAGCATGGTGCGGTCGCCGTCCGACAGGCGCGAGGTCGGCCGGCCGCAGATGTCGATCTCGCCGCCGTCCGGATGTTCGAGCAGGCCGGCGATGTGCAGCAGCGTCGACTTGCCGGCGCCGGAGGGAGCGACCAGCGCCACCGTCTCGCCGGGCGCGAGCTCGAGATCGACGCCGGCCAGGATGGTCAGCGTCGCCTCGCCCTGCGTGTAGCGGCGCTCGACGCCGGAGAGGAGAAGAACGGGAGCGGTCTCGCGCATCATCTCACTCGTAGCGCAGGGCTTCGACCGGATCGAGCCGGGCGGCCCGCCAGGACGGATAGAGCGTCGCCAGCACCGACAGCGTCAGCGACATCACCACCACCGCCGTGGTCTCGCGCACGTCGAGCTCGGCCGGCAGCTTGGACAGGAAATAGAGCTCCGGCGCGAACAGCTGGGTGTTGGTGAGCCAGGAGACGAAGCGCCGGATCTCCTCGACATTGAGACTCACCGCCAGCCCCACCAACAGCCCGGTGAGCGTGCCGATGATGCCGATGGTCGAGCCGGTGATGAGGAAGATGCGCATCACCGAGCCCTGCGACGCCCCCATGGTGCGCAGAATGGCGATGTCGTGGCTCTTGTCCTTCACCAGCATGATGAGGCCGGAGATGATGTTGAGCGCCGCCACCAGCACGATGAGGGTGAGGATCAGGAACATCACGTTGCGCTCGACCTGCAGCGCCCCGAAGAAGGTGGCGTTGCGCTGGCGCCAGTCGACCATGAAGATCGGCCGCTCGGCCGCCGCATCCAGCGCCCGGCGGAATTGCGGCATGGCATCGGGGTTGTCGGTGTAGACCTCGATGAAGTTCACATCGCCCTTGCGGTTGAAATAGGCCTGCGCCTCGGGCAGCGGCATGAAGATGAAGATCTGGTCGTACTCCGACATGCCGACTTCGAAGATCGCCGCCACCTTGTAGGATTTCAGCCGGGGCATGGTGCCCATCGGCGTCACCGCGCCGCGCGGCGACACCAGGGTGACGAGATCGCCCGGCCCGACCGCGAGCTGATCGGCCAGCCGCTTGCCGATGGCGATGCCCTCGCCCTTGTCGAAGCCGGCGAGGCTGCCGGCCCTGACGTTGCCGCCGACCGAGGGCAGGCGCACGAGGTCGCTCTCGCGGATGCCGCGCACCAGCGCGCCGGCCGCGGCATAGGGGCTGGAGGCCAACGCCTGCCCCTCGACCAGAGGAACGGCCATCTTGACGCCCGGCACCTTCGACAGCTTCTGGGCCAGCTCGGCAAAGTCGGTCATCGGCTTGTCGACCGCCTGCACCAGCACGTGGCCGTTGATGCCGAGAATCTTGCCGAGCAGCTCCTTGCGGAAGCCGTTCATCACCGCCATCACGATGATCAGCGTGGCGACGCCGAGCATGATGCCGGTGAAGGAGAAGCCGGCGATGACCGAGATGAAGCCTTCCTTGCGGCGCGCCCGCAGATAGCGGCCCGCCATCATCCATTCGAACGCTGCGAACGGCCGGGTTCCGTTCGAAACCTTGCCGGACGACGCCTTCTTCTTCGCGGCCACGGCCTGTTCCATTCCCCTCTTGCCTGCTTCCTCTAGAGCACCTGATCTGACCGCTTCAGATCGGGTGCTCCAGGTTATCGAGATCTCGCATTTTCTGACGCAAAACCGGTTCCCACTTTTGCGGAAAATGCTCCAGCCCGCGTTCAGCCGGCGAAGCGCGCCAGCGCATCGGACGGGCTCACCAGCTCGCGCGCGCCATCGGCGCGGCGCTTCAGCTCCACCTTGCCCTCGGCCAGTCCCTTCGGCCCCACCAGGATCTGGTGGGGGATGCCGATGAGGTCGGCCTTGGCGAACTTGGCGCCCGGCCGCTCGTCGGTGTCGTCATAGAGCACGTCCACCCCCTTGGCCTTCAGCGCCGCATAGAGCTGGCCGCAGGCGGCGTCGGTGGCGGCATCGCCGGCCTTGAGGTTGAGCACCGCCACCGTGAACGGCGCCACCGCCTCCGGCCAGATGATGCCGGCCTCGTCATGACCGGCCTCGATCAGCGCGGCGACGAGGCGCGACGGGCCGATGCCGTAGGAGCCCATGTGCACAGGGCGCTCGACGCCGTCCGGTCCCGCCACGGTCGCGTTCATCGGCGTCGAATATTTGGTTCCGAAGTAGAAAATATGGCCGACCTCGATGCCGCGCGCCGAAACCCGCCGATCCTCCGGCACGGCGGCGAACGCCGCCTCGTCGTGCTTCTCGCTGGTTGCGGCATAGAGCGAGGTCCAACGGTCGAACACCCCCTGCAGCGCCGCGACGTCCTCGAAATCGGTGTCGGCGCCCGGCACCTCGAAGTCGAGGAAGTCCTTATGGCAATAGACCTCGCTCTCGCCGGTCGAGGCGAGGATGATGAATTCGTGGGAGAGGTTGCCGCCGATCGGCCCGGTGTCGGCGACCATCGGGATCGCCTTCAGCCCCATCCGCGCAAAGGTGCGCAGGTAGGCCGCGAACATCCGGTTGTAGGAATGGCGGGCGCCGGCCTGATCGAGATCGAAGGAATAGGCGTCCTTCATCAGGAATTCGCGCGAGCGCATTGTGCCGAAGCGCGGCCGGATCTCGTCGCGGAACTTCCACTGGATGTGGTAGAGATTGAGCGGCAGCGACTTGTACGACTTCACATAACTGCGGAAGATCGCAGTGATCATCTCCTCATTGGTCGGCCCGAACAGCATATCGCGCTCGTGCCGGTCCTTGATGCGGAGCATCTCCTTGCCGTAGTCGTCGTAGCGGCCGCTCTCGCGCCACAGATCCGCCGACTGGATGGTGGGCATCTTGAGCTCGATGGCGCCGGCGCGGTCCTGCTCCTCGCGCACGATGCGGCAGACCTTCTCCAGCACCCGGTGGCCGAGCGGCAGCCAGGCATAGATGCCGGCCGACTGCTGCTGCACCAGGCCGGCGCGCAGCATCAGCCGGTGCGAAACGATCTCCGCTTCCTTCGGGGTTTCGCGAAGAATCGGCAGGAAATAGCGGGATAGACGCATGGGAGGAACTCGCGAGTCGGTCGGCGGCGCGGTCGGAAGGCGCGACAGAACCCGGAACACCGGGAAAAGACAAGCCCCTGCCCGCCATTCCCTGCCGCCATTCCATGCCGGCGGCGCGCCGCGTCGCATCCGCCCAGGGCAGGCGGCCGCCTTCCGCTGGAGGACCTGATCCGCGCAATTCGCAGGTGACACCCAATTTCGCGGTCTGTACGGTAGCCTTGCGAGAGGGACCGCACTCCGGTTGAAACCGGAGTGGTGTTCGGGTCCAGGTCTCGGGGGGAAATTCGAGGGCACGGCGGTGCCGGCGGACGTGCACGGGCTTTCGAAAGGAAGCCTGAACGCCATCAAGAGGTTCCGTCGTCACGGCGCAAAGCCGTCAGGATAGGCGGCCACCTCAGGACGGTGTCGCGGGCGGGACCAGATCCCGCCCGTTGTCTTTTCCACGACAGTTCCTTCCCGCCGCCGGCGCCCGCTCCCGCGCGGCCTGGATCGACACGGTCCGCAGATCAGGTCAGCTCCCGCCTTCCCTCTCCGTCCGCGTGCATCCTGAAGGTCACGCCTGCTCCAGCTCGACCAGCGTGCCGAGGAAATCCTTGGGGTGCAGGAACAGCACCGGCTTGCCGTGGGCGCCGATCTTGGGATCGCCATTGCCCAGCACGCGGGCGCCTTGCGCCTTCAGCTGGTCGCGGGCGGCGAGGATGTCGTCGACCTCGTAGCAGATGTGGTGGATGCCGCCGTCCGGGCTCTTCTCCAGGAACTTGGCGATCGGCGAGTTCTCGCCCAGCGGCTCCAGCAGCTCCACCTTGGTGTTGGGCAGCGTGATGAACACCACGTTCACCCCGTGCTCGGGCTGCGGCAGCACGTCGGAGACTTCGGCGCCCAGCGTATTGCGATAGACGGCGGACGCGGTCTTGATGTCCTTGACCGCGATGGCGACGTGATTCAACCGGCCGATCATGCATTCCTCCCGCGATGGTCAAGGACCGTCATACGAAGAATAGTCTGCGAAAATGCGTCAACGAAGACCTTCGACCGAAGATTTTCACATCAACGCCTTCATACCTGGACGACCATCACCCGGACAATCGGCTTCTTGCCCCAGGCCTCTGCGACCGTACCGCGCACGCCGCGGGTGATCGATTCCTCGACGGCGCGCGGGTCGCGCCGGCGCGGGCGCGGCAAGGTTTCGAGGGTTTCGAGCACAGCGTCGTCGACGATCGAATCGAAGGTGCGGCCATCGGCGGCACGCTCGGGCAGGCCGAGCGACTCGATGCGCACGTCGCCGGCGAGTTCGCCCTTGTCGGTCAGCGCCAGCGCCACCGCGACGATGCCGACGAAGGACAGCTTGCGGCGGTCGGCGACGGTGCGCGAGGCATCCTCGATCAGCACCTTGCCGTCCTTGTAGAGGCGCGCTGCCGGCACCTCGTCGACCACCTCGGCCGGCCCCGGCGCCAGCCGCACCACGTCGCCATTGCCGCACCGCACCACCTCGGGCACGCCGACCTCCTCGGCCAGCAGCGCATGCTCGTGCATGTGCAGCGCCTCGCCATGCACCGGCAGCAGGATTTGCGGGCGCACCCAGCGCAGCAGATCGGCCATCTCGCCGCGGCGCGGATGGCCGGAGACATGGATCATGTGGGTGCGGTCGGTGATGACCTCGACGCCCTGGCGGATCAGCGCATTGATGATGCGGCCGATGCCGATCTCGTTGCCGGGGATGGCCCGGGCCGAGAACACCACCGTGTCACCGGGCGACAGCGCGATGTCCGGATGCTCGTCGAGCGCGATGCGGGCCAGCGCCGCGCGCGGCTCGCCCTGGCTTCCGGTGATCAGCGCCACCACCTTGTCGCGCGGCAGGTAGCCGTAGGTATCGACCGAGCGGAACGGGCGCACCCCGTCGAGATAGCCCAGTTCGCGCGCCACCATGGAGACGCGCTCCATGGCGCGGCCGACCAGCACCACCTCGCGTCCCGCCGCCTCGGCGGCCTTCGCCACCGACACCATGCGCGCCACGTTGGAGGCGAAGGTGGTGACCGCCACCCGCCCCCGCGCCGCGGCGATCACCTTGGCGAGGTTGGCGCCGGCATCGGCCTCGGAGGCCGAGCGCCCTTCCCGCACCGAATTGGTCGAATCGGCCACCATCGCCAGCACGCCGGCATCGCCCAGCGCCCGGAAACGCGCCTCGTCGGTGATGGAGCCGACCACCGGCGTGGGATCGATCTTCCAGTCGCCGGTGTGCAGCACAGTGCCGAGCGGCGTCTTGATCGCCAGCGCGTGACTTTCGGGGATCGAGTGCGCCACGGGCACGAAATCCACCTCGAACGGCCCGAGCGAGACGCGGCCGCCGACCGGCACGACCTCGATCGGAATGTCCGGCGCCCCCGCCTCCTGCAGGCGGCGCACGGTGATGAGCTGCGCCGTGAACGGCGTGGTGTAGACTGGCGCCCTGAGGCGCGGCCACAGATCGGCCAGCGCGCCGATATGGTCCTCGTGGCCGTGGCTGATGACGATGCCGAGGAGGTTCTTGCGCTCTTCCTCGATGAAGCGGATGTCGGGCAGCATGAGATCGATGCCGGGCAACTGCTCGTTGGCGAAGCCGACGCCGCAGTCCACCGCCAGCCACTGGCGCTTGCGCCCCTGGCCGACGCCATAGAGCCCGAAATTCATGCCGATCTCGCCGACGCCGCCGAGCGGCACG
This sequence comes from Blastochloris tepida, assembly GCF_003966715.1. NCBI lineage: Bacteria > Pseudomonadati > Pseudomonadota > Alphaproteobacteria > Hyphomicrobiales > Blastochloridaceae > Blastochloris > Blastochloris tepida. The sequence goes on along the minus strand of NZ_AP018907.1, from coordinate 1,018,800 downwards.
AACACCAGTTCGGCTTCGGCCTTGATCATGCCCGGGCCTCCTCAATCCCGGCGATCGGCAGAATCTCGCCGGTGCCGATTCGCGTCCGCGTGCCGTCGCCGCGTAGCAGCACCAGCGCGCCGTCGCCGTCCAGCGTCTCGAAGCGGCCGTCGACCACCTCGGCGCCGGTGCGCACCGTGATCGGCTGGCCGAGCGTGCCGGCCCGCGCCAGCCAGTTGGCGCGGATCGCCGAGAAGCCGTCGCCGCCCCGCCACTCGGCAAGGCGCACCGCCAGCGCCGCATCCAGCGCCGACAGCAGCAGCGCCGGCGTCACCTTGCAGCCGGCCGCCGAAAGGTGGGTCGCCGGATAGGACGTACCCTGCGGATGGTGGGCGCAATTGACGCCGAAGCCGATCACCACCGCCAGCGGATGGCCGGCCGGCGCCACCTCGCCTTCCACCAGGATGCCGGCGCACTTGGCGCCGTCGAGCATCAGGTCGTTGGGCCATTTCAGCGACAGGCGCGGCATGTCGAGCCGGCACACCGCGCCGACCGCATCGAACAGCGCCAGCCCGGCGACGAAGCACAGTTGCGGGCAGGCTTCCGAGGGCGCCGGATCGGTGAGCAGGATGCTGGCGTAGAGATTGCCGGGCTCGGACGCCCAGGCCCGCCCGCGCCGCCCGCGCCCGGCGGTCTGCCGCGCGGCGGTGATCCACACCGGCCCGAACCCGCCCTGCCGGGCCCGCGCCAGCGCCTCGGCATTGGTCGAGCCCACGTCGTCGAGGGCGATGACGGGCGTGCTCCCGCCCGCGAACTCACCAACACCCATCGACGCGACTCATCCCTCGGCGCAGTTCAGAACAGCGATTTCGCCGCCGCCGCTGCGGCGTTGTTCAGCCCCGAGGGATACACGATATAGAACGAGACAAACAGCCCCGCCGCGCCCAGCACCGCCTTGAGCTCACCGCTCATCGGCACGAACGCGCCCTTCGGCTCGTCGAAACACATGATCTTGACGATGCGCAGGTAGTAGTAGGCGCCGACCACGCTGGCCAGCACGCCGATCACCGCCAGCAGGTAGAGCTTGGCCTCGATCGCCGCCAGGAACACGTAGAACTTGGCGAAGAAGCCGGCGAACCACGGCACCCCGGCCAGCGAGAACAGCAGCGTGCCGAACAGCAGCGCCATCAGCGGCTTGGTGCGGGCGAGGCCGGCGAGATCGGAAATCTGCTCCACCGGCCCCTCCGGGCGGCGCATCGCCAGGATGCAGGCGAACGAGCCCAGCGTCATCACCACATAGATCACCATGTAGATCAGCACGCCGCTGACCCCGTCTGCCGTACCGGCGGCGAGCCCGGTGAGGGCAAAGCCCATGTGGCTGATCGACGAATAGGCCATCAGCCGCTTGATGTTGCTCTGGCCGATGGCGGCGAACGCACCCAGCGTCATCGAGGCGATGGCGACGAACACCACGATCTGCTGCCAAGCGGGCGCGATGTCGGGGAAGGCATCGAGCGCCACCCGCACGAAGATCGCCATGCCGGCCGCCTTGGGTGCGGCGGCGAAGAAGGCGGTCACCGGCGTCGGCGCGCCCTCATAGACGTCGGGCGTCCACATGTGGAACGGCACCGCCGACACCTTGAAGCACAGGCCGGCGAACACGAACACGAGGCCGACGATGACGCCGATGTTCGACGCCGACAGCCCGGCGCCCGGCCCGGCTGCGGCCCCTGTCACCTGGGCGATGCCGGCGAAGCTCACCGTGCCGGCGAAGCCATAGACCAGCGAGGCACCGTAGAGCAGCATGCCCGAGGACAGCGCGCCCAGCACGAAATACTTCAGGCCGGCCTCGGTGGAGCGCAGCGAGTCGCGGTCGATCGCCGCCACCACATAGAGCGCGAGGCTCATCAGCTCCATGCCGAGATAGAGCGCGATCAGGTCGTTGGCCGAGATGACCATGCCCATGCCGCAGGCGGCCAACAGCACCAGCACCGGATATTCGAAGCGCGGGTTGGGCCCGGTGTTGAAATATTCGCCGGCCATGGCCAGCGCCACCGCCGAGGCGGCGAACGTCAGCACCTTGAGGAAGCGCGCGTAATCGTCGAGCACGAAGGCGCCGCCGAACGTCTCGATGCGGCCCGGCTCGCCGGTCACCACCAGGATGGCGGCCATCGCCAGCAGCGCCATCGCCGCGCCATTGATGAACGTGGCCTTCCGCGCGCCGCCGAAGGCGCCGACCATCAGCAGGCCGAGCGCGCCGAGCGCCAGCGTGATCTCCGGCACCGCCGGCAGCAGGGAGGGGATCGCGGCAACCATGGACGAAACTCCCTCAGAAGCCGGCGATCAGCGTCGCGGCGGTGCCGAGCGCCTGCAGATAGCCCTCGACGACGCCCTTGACCGCGGCGGCCGAGGTGTCCAGCACCGGCATCGGCCAGAACCCGAACAGGATGGTGAGCACGATCAGCGGAGCGAGGCTTGCCACCTCGCGCCCGTTCAGATCGGAAATCGTTGCCAATGACGGCTTGTCGAGCACCCCGAAGATCACCCGGCGGTAGAGCCACAGCGCGTAGCACGCCGACAGGATGAGGCCGAGGGCGGCGGCAAACGCCACCACCGTATTGGCGCGGAAAGCGCCGACCAGCGTCAGGAACTCGCCGACGAAGCCCGACGTGCCGGGCAGGCCGACATTCGCCAGCGTGAACACCATGAACGCCGCGGCATAGAGCGGCATGCGGTTGACCAGCCCGCCATAGGCGGCGATCTCGCGGGTGTGCATGCGGTCGTAGATGACGCCGACGCACAGGAACAGCGCGCCGGACACCAGCCCGTGCGACACCATCTGGAACACCGCGCCCTGCATCCCCTGCTCGGTCGCCGAGAAGATGCCGAGCGTGACGAAGCCCATGTGCGCCACCGACGAATAGGCGATGAGCTTCTTCATGTCCTCCTGCATCAGCGCGACCAGCGAGGTGTAGACGATGGCGATCACCGACAGGGTGAATACCAGCGGCGTGAAGTATGCGCTGGCATCGGGGAACATCGGGATCGAGAAGCGGATGAAGCCGTAGCCGCCCATCTTCAGGAGAATCGCCGCCAGCACCACCGAGCCGGCGGTCGGCGCCTCTACATGGGCGTCCGGCAGCCAAGTGTGCACCGGCCACATCGGCAGCTTGACCGCGAACGAGGCGAAGAAGGCGAGCCACAGCCACGTCTGCATCCCCGGCGGGAAGCCGTAGGCCTGCAGCGCACGGATGTCGGTGGTGCCTGCCTGCCAGTACATCGCCATGATGGCGAGCAGCATCAGCACCGCGCCGAGGAACGTGTAGAGGAAGAACTTGAAGGTGGCGTAGATGCGCCGCTTGCCGCCCCACACGCCGATGATCAGGAACATCGGGATCAGGCCACCCTCGAAGAAGACGTAGAACAGCACGAGGTCGAGCGCGCAGAAGGTGCCGATCATCAGCGTTTCGAGCACCAGGAAGGCGGCCATGTACTCCTTCACCCGCTGGCTGATCGAGGTCCAGCTGGCGAGGATGCAGATCGGCATCAGGAAGGTGGTGAGGATCACGAACGGCAGCGCGATGCCGTCAATGCCCATCTGGTACTGGATGTTGGGGCCGAGCCACGCCCGCGTCTCGACGAACTGGAATTCGGGCGAGCTCGGATCGAACTGGACGAGCAGCACCAGCGAGACCGCGAAGGTGACGACGGTCGTCCACAGCGCCACCCAGCGGACGTTGTTGAAGGTCCGCTCGTCGTCGCCCTGCAGCAGCAGGATGAACAGCGCACCGACCAGCGGCAGGAACGTGATGACGGAAAGAATCGGCCAGCCCGACATCAGCGCACCCCCGCGGCGAACATGAACCACGTCACCAGCGCCGCGACGCCGATCAGCATGGCGAAGGCATAGTGGTAGAGATAGCCGGTCTGCAGCCGCACCACCCGGTCGCTGGTGTCCAGCACCCGCGCGGCCACGCCGTCCGGCCCCAGCCCGTCGATCACCGCGCCGTCGCCCTGCTTCCACAGGAAGCGGCCGAGCCGCTTGGCCGGATTGACGAACACCGCGTCATAGAGCTCGTCGAAGTACCACTTGTTGAGCAGGAACAGGTAGAGCGGCCGCAGGCGCTGGGCGAACAGCACCGGAAGCTGCGGCGACACCACATAGAACAGCACTGCCACCGCGAAGCCGGCGACCATGGCGATGGTCGGCGCGAACACCACCAGCGGCGGCAGATGGTGCATCTCCTCCAGCAGGCCCTCCTTGGCCAGCGAGATCGACTGGCGGAAGAACTCGGCCACCCCGTGCGCATCGACGAACGCCGCCTTGAAGGCGAAGCCGGCGCCGAGCGCGCCCACCGCCAGCACCAGCAGCGGCAGCAGCATGGTCTTGGGCGCCTCGTGCACGTCCTCGAGGCGGGTGATGGCGTGGTGGCCGTGGTCGCCGTGCGCGTGACCAGCGTGGCCATGGGTCTCGTGGCCGTGCCCGTGGCCCTCGGCGACGAAGCGCGGCGTGCCGTGGAAGGTGAGCAGGATCAGCCGCCAGGAATAGAACGACGTCAGTGCCGCCGCGATCACCAAGAGCCAGAAGCCGTAGCCCGACATCGCCGCGTGCGAGGCGAAGGCGGATTCGACGATCGCGTCTTTGGAATAGAAGCCGGCGGTGAAGGGGAAGCCGGTGAGCGCCAGCGTGCCGATCACCATCATGGCGTAGGTGAAGGGCAGCGCCTTCCTCAGGCCACCCATCTTCCGGATGTCCTGCTCGTGGTGCATGGCGATGATCACCGCGCCCGAGCCGAGGAACAGCAGCGCCTTGAAGAAGGCGTGGGTGAACAGGTGGAACATGCCCACCGAATAGGCCCCGACCCCCATGGCCACGAACATGTAGCCGAGCTGCGAGCAGGTCGAATAGGCGATGACCCGCTTGATGTCGTTCTGGACGAGGCCCACCGTCGCCGCGAACAAGGCGGTGGTGGCGCCGACCAGGATCACCACCTCCTGGGCGGTGGGCGACAGTTCGAACAGCGGCGACAGCCGCGCCACCATGAACACGCCGGCGGTGACCATGGTGGCGGCGTGGATGAGGGCGGAGACCGGGGTCGGGCCTTCCATCGCATCCGGCAGCCAGGTGTGGAGCAGGAACTGCGCCGACTTGCCCATCGCCCCCATGAACAGGAGCAGGCAGATCAGGGTCAGCGCGTCGGGCCACATGCTGCCCAGCGGGATGACCTTGCCCTGCAGCGACGGCGCCTGGGCGAAGATGGTGTCGAAATCGATCGACCCGACCATCCAGTAGGTCGCGCAGATGCCGAGCGCGAAGCCGAAATCGCCGATGCGGTTGACCACGAAGGCCTTGATGGCGGCGGCGTTGGCCGAGGGCTTGAGATACCAGAAGCCGATGAGCAGGTAGCTGGCGAGGCCCACGCCCTCCCAGCCGAAGAACATCTGCACCAGATTGTCGGCGGTCACCAGCGACAGCATGGCGAAGGTGAACAGCGACAGATACGAGAAGAAGCGCTGGCGGTGCGGATCGTCGGCCATGTAGCCGATCGAATAGAGGTGCACCAGCGCCGAGACTGTGTTGACCACCACCAGCATGACGGCGGTCAGCGTGTCGATGCGCAGCGCCCAGTCGACCTTGAAGGAACCGACCTCGACCCAGGTGAACAGCATCACCCGCGTGGTCTCGCCGCCATAGCCGACATTGAAGAAGGCAACCCACGACAGCGCCGCCGATACGAAGACCAGGGCGGTGGTGATCACCTCCGAATTGCGCGCGCCGATGAAGCGGCCGAACAGGCCGGCGATCAGGCAGCCGAGGAGCGGGAGGAAGACGATTGCGTGATACATCCCCTCAGCCCTTCATCATGTTGACGTCTTCGACCGCGATCGAGCCGCGGTTGCGGAAGAACACCACGAGAATCGCCAGACCGATGGCCGCCTCGGCGGCCGCCACCGTCAGCACGAACAGCGCGAACACCTGGCCGACGAGGTCGCCGAGAAAGGCCGAGAACGCCACGAAATTGATGTTCACCGACAAGAGGATCAGCTCGATCGACATCAGGATGACGATGACGTTCTTGCGGTTGAGGAAGATCCCCACCGTGCCGATGGTGAACAGGATGGCGGCCAGGATGAGGAAGTGCGACAGACCGACGGTCATGGCTCAGATCCCCCGCCGCGACTTGACTTTGCGAAGCTCGACCGACGTTGCCGGCCCGCGCGCCACCTGCTCGGCGATGTTCTGGCGCTTGACGCCTTCCTTGTGGCGCAGCGTCAGCACGATGGCGCCGATCATCGCCACCAGCAGCACGAGGCCGGCCGCCTGGAAGAAATAGACATACTGGGTGTAGAGCACCTGTCCCAGCGCCACGGTGTTGGACACCTCGGCCGACTGCAGCGGCATCTTCACGGCGCCGGACACCCCCGGCCCCACCGCCCAGGTGCCGAGCACCAGCACCAGCTCGACCAGGAACACCAGCCCGACGATGCCACCGATCGGCAGGTATTGCAGCGCCCCCTGTTTCAGCTCGGCGAAATCGACGTCGAGCATCATCACCACGAACAGGAACAGCACGGCGACGGCGCCGACATAGACCACCACCAGGATCATCGCCAGGAACTCGGCGCCGAGCAGCAGGAACAGCCCGGCCCCGTTGACGAAGGTCAGGATCAGCCACAGCACCGAGTGCACGGGGTTGCGCGCCGCCACCACCATGAAGGCGGAAGCGACGGCAACGCCCGCAAATAGATAGAAGAACGCTGCGGCAACCCCCATCCCAGTCCCCCGTGTCCGGCGCCCGGCGCCGGGCCCACTCTTCCCGTGTGACCTGCGACCTTACCGGTAAGGCGCGTCGAGGCCGATATTGCGGGCGATTTCCCGCTCCCAGCGCTCGCCATTGGCGAGCAGCCGTTCCTTGTCGAAATAAAGCTCTTCGCGCGTCTCGGTGGCGTACTCGAAGTTCGGCCCCTCGACGATGGCATCCACCGGGCACGCCTCCTGGCAGAAGCCGCAATAGATGCATTTCACCATGTCGATGTCGTAACGCGTGGTGCGGCGCGTACCGTCGTTGCGGCGCGGCCCGGCCTCGATGGTGATGGCCTGGGCCGGGCAAATTGCCTCGCACAGCTTGCAGGCGATGCAGCGTTCCTCGCCGTTCGGGTAGCGGCGCAGCGCGTGCTCGCCGCGGAAGCGCGGGCTCAGCGCGCCCTTCTCGAACGGGTAGTTGATGGTCGCCTTCGGCCGGAACAGATAGCGCATCGACAGGAAGAACGCCGAGACGAACTCGCTGAGGAACAGCGCACGGGCCGTCTGGTCGAGTCTCATGATCCGCTCCCTCCCCGCCAGCCCGCACGCACCCAGTCCGCGCTCACATCAGGCCACCGGCAATGGTGTGCCCGAACAGATAGCCGACCCCCGAGAACGCCACGACGTCCAGAACGAGCATGGTGCGGCGCATCAGGGTGATGCGCTGCTCGAACGCGGCCCGTTCCGCAGCGTTTGCCGAGCGGTCGAGCGCCCGCAGCCGCTTCTCCACGAAGGTGACCACGACGCCGAAGTTCAGGAGCCCCAGCCCGAGGCCCACCGCGGCGCCGATCAGTCCCGGCAGGGAGAGTGAGAACATGGTCCGACTCCGCCGTCATTGCAGCAGTCCCCAGAGGCGGGTGCCGAGGTCGTACCCCACCACGCCGGTGACCACCGGGAACGCCAGCCGGTAGGCCAGGGTCGTGATCCTTGTCAGACGGTCGATGTCGCCGACGGCGCCGCCCGCGCTCGCGCGGCGCGCATGCGTCTGGCGCTGCGCCTCGATCACCCGAGGCAGCACCTTCAGATTGGCGAACAGCGCGAACGCGAGCCCCACCCCAATGCCGATCAGCCCGGCAACAAGCTCCGTCATGGTGCCCACCCCATTATCTGCAACACGCCGGCCACCGCCACCACCATGACCAGCGACAGCGGCAGGAACACCTTCCAGCCCAGCCGCATCAACTGGTCGTAGCGGTAGCGCGGCACGAACGCCTTGACCATCGCGAACATGAAGAACACCAGCGACAGCTTGAGGATGAACCACACCACCCCCGGCACCCAGGTGAAGGGCGCCACGTCGAACGGCGGCAGCCACCCACCCAGGAACAGGATGGTGGTCAGCGCGCACATGGTCATGATCGCCACATACTCGGCCAGCATGAACAGCAGATAGGGCGTGGACGAGTATTCGACCATGAAGCCGGCGACGAGCTCGGATTCCGCCTCCGGCAGGTCGAAAGGCGGCCGGTTGGTCTCCGCCAGCGCCGAGATGAAGAACACCACGAACATCGGAAACAGCGGCAGCCAGAACCAGTTCAGCATCGTCGCCCAGGGGATGCCGAGCATCGTGGCAAGGCCGCGCTCGCGCTGGGCGAACACGATGTCCTGCAGGTTCAGCGACCCCACGCACAAGAGCACGGTGATGATGACGAAGCCGATCGAAACTTCGTAGCTCACCATCTGCGCCGCCGAACGCAGGCTGCCCAGGAACGGATACTTCGAGTTCGACGCCCAGCCGCCCATGATGATGCCGTAGACGCCGAGCGACGAGATTGCGAAGATGTAAAGAATGCCGACATTGATGTCGGCCACCGCCCAGCCAGCATCGGCCGGGATCACCGCCCAGGCGGCCAGCGCCAGCACGCACGAGATCAGCGGCGCGATCAGGAACACGCCCTTGTTGGCGCCGGAGGGGATCACCGGCTCCTTGGTCATGAACTTGATGAAGTCGGCGAACGACTGCCACAGCCCGACCGGGCCGACCACGTTCGGCCCCTTGCGCAGCTGCACCGCCGCCCAGATCTTGCGGTCGGCGAGCAGGATGAAGGCGATGAAGACCAGCAGCGCCACCAGCACCGCCAGACTGTGCAGGGCGATGATGAGGAGATGGAGGGCGGTGTCCAGCCACGCACTATCAAGCCAGCTCATGTCGCCCTCACTCCGCCGCCGCCCGGACGCGCCCGGCCGCCAGGCTTGAGCACTCTGCCATGACGGCGGAGGCCCGGGCGATCGGGTTGGTCAGATAGAAATCGCCGACCGCGCCAACGAACGGCGCCTTGTCCGGCACCCCGCTCTGGGCGGCAAGCGCTGTGATGGCCGCGGCATCGGCCGGCTCGGCGGCGCCGACGCGCGCCATGTGCGGATGGGCCGCCACCAGCGCCGAGCGCAGCGCCGCCAGCGAGTCGTAGGGCAGCGTCTCGCCGAGCCGCTCCGACAGCGCCCGCAGGATCGCCCAGTCCTCGCGCGCCTCGCCGGGCGGAAAGCCGCCGCGCTGGCCGAGCTGCACCCGTCCCTCGGTATTGACCCAGATGCCGGACTTCTCGGTATAGGCGGCGCCCGGCAGGATGACGTCGGCGCGGTGGGCGCCACGGTCGCCATGCGTGCCGATATAGACCACGAAGGCGCCGGCCGGCACCGTCACCTCGTCCGCCCCGAGCAGGAACAGCACGTCGAGCGCGCCGGGCTTGAGCATGTCGCCGGTGGCAAGGCCCCCGCCCCCCGGCACGCAGCCGACATCGAGCGCGCCCACCCGGCCGGCGGCGGTGTGCAGCACCGAAAACCCGTTCCAGCCATCCTTGACCGCGCCGACGGCCAGCGCCGCCTTGGCCGCCGCTGCGGCCACCGCCGCGCCGTCCGGCCGGGCCAGCGCGCCCTGCCCCACCAGCACCATCGGCCGCGCCGCGGCCTTGAGAACGCTGGCGAAGGGATGGCGGCCACCGGCGATCTCCGCCAGCGTGTCCGGCCCGGCGCCGAGATGCTGGGCGTCATAGGTGAGGTCCGCCGCCTCGCCGATCAGGCCGATCGGGAAGCCACCCATGCGCCAGCGCTTGCGGATGCGGGCGTTCAGCACCGCCGCCTCCGCGCGCGGATTGGAGCCGACGATCAACAGCGCGTCGGCCTGCTCGAGTCCGGCGATGCCGGCATTGAACAGATAGGTTGCGCGCCCGAGCGCCGGATCGAGCGCCGCGCTGTCCTGCCGGCAGTCGAGATTGACGACGCCGAGACGGTCCATCAGGCCCTTCAGCGCGAACGCCTCCTCCACCGAGGCGAGGTCGCCGACCAGCGCACCGACGCGCCCGGGCGGGGTCGCGTCCATCTTGGCCTTGATCGCCGCGAACGCCTCGCCCCAGGTCGCAGGCGCCAGCTTGCCGTTGCGGCGCACATAGGGGCGGTCGAGCCGCTGGGTCTTGAGGCCGTCCCAGATGAAGCGGCTCTTGTCGGAGATCCACTCCTCGTTCACCGCCTCATTGACCCGCGGCAGGATGCGCATCACCTCGCGGCCGCGGGTGTCGATGCGGATCGCCGCACCCACCGCGTCCATCACGTCGACCGATTCGGTCTTGGTCAGCTCCCACGGCCGGGCGTGGAAGGCGTAGGGCTTCGAGGTCAGCGCGCCGACCGGGCACAGGTCGATGACGTTGCCCTGCAGCTCCGAGCGCATGGCGCGCTCCAGATAGGTGGTGATCTCCATGTCCTCGCCGCGGCCGATGGCGCCGAGATCGGGCACGCCCGCCACCTCGGTGATGAAGCGGACGCAGCGCGTGCAATGGATGCAGCGGTTCATCGCCGTCTTGACCAGCGGGCCGATGGACTTGTCCTCGACCGCCCGCTTGTTCTCGGCGAAGCGCGAGGTGTCGACCCCATAGGCCATCGCCTGGTCCTGCAGGTCGCACTCCCCGCCCTGGTCGCAGATCGGGCAGTCGAGCGGGTGATTGATGAGCAAAAACTCCATCACCCCTTCGCGCGCCTTCTTCACCATCGGCGACTTGGTGCTGATCACCGGCGGCTCGCCGTTCGGGCCGGGGCGCAGATCCTTCACGTTGACCGAGCACGAGGCCTGCGGCTTCGGCAGGCCCTTCACCTCGACCAGACACATGCGGCAATTGCCGGCCACCGACAGCCGTTCGTGATAGCAGAAACGCGGGATCTCGGCCCCGGCCTCCTCGCACGCCTGCAGCAGCGTGTCGTCGGGCGACACGTCGACCTCGATGCCATCAATGATCAGTTTGGACATTCGATTGTCTTTCAGCCAGATAATCTTCCAGCTCGGAACTCTTGCAGCCTGTCCGTCCGCGCGTTCGAGGCGGCGCCCGAGGCGCCCGACCCGGTTCTCCAACCGGCCTTCCGGCGGCTCACCCCTGCCAACCTCGCCTCGACCGCCATCGCGCTCACTCCGCCGCCACCGCGATGCCGGACGGCTCGCGCACCGCCGCCGCCACGTCCGGCCGCGCGGCATAGGCATCGATGCGCGCCTCGATCTCGTGGCGGAAATGGCGGATCAGGCCCTGGATCGGCCACGCCGCGGCATCGCCCAGCGCGCAGATGGTGTGGCCTTCGACTTGGTTCGACACGTCGAGCAAGAGGTCGATCTCGCGCTTGGTGGCGCGGCCCTCGGCCATGCGACTCACCACCCGCCACATCCAGCCGGTGCCCTCGCGGCACGGCGTGCACTGGCCGCAGCTCTCGTGCTTGTAGAAATAGCTGAGGCGGGCAATGGCGCGGATGATGTCGGTGGACTTGTCCATCACGATCACCGCCGCGGTGCCGAGGCCCGAGCGCAGCGCCTTCAGCGAATCGAAGTCCATCGGCGCGTCGATGATCTCGTTCGCCGGCACGCACGGCACCGACGAGCCGCCGGGAATGACGGCGAGCAGATTGTCCCAGCCGCCGCGCACGCCGCCGGCGTGCTTCTCGATCAGCTCGCGGAACGGCACGCCCATCGCCTCCTCGACATTGCAGGGCGTATTCACGTGGCCGGAGATGCAGAACAGCTTGGTGCCGGTATTGTTGGGCCGGCCGATACCGGCGAACCACGCGCCGCCGCGGCGCAGGATCTCCGGCACCACCGCGATGGATTCGACATTGTTGACCGTGGTGGGGCAGCCATAGAGCCCGACATTGGCCGGGAACGGCGGCTTCATCCGCGGCATGCCCTTCTTGCCCTCGATGCTTTCCAGCATCGCGGTCTCTTCGCCGCAGATATAGGCGCCGGCGCCGTGGACGACGTAGAGGTCGAAGTCCCAGCCGTGGATGTTGTTCTTGCCGAGCAGCCGCGCTTCATAGGCTTGGTCGACCGCCGCCTGAAGCCGCTCGCGCTCGCGGATGAACTCGCCGCGCACATAGATGTAGCCGGTGTGCGCGCCCATGGCGAAGCCGGCGATCAGCGACCCCTCGACCAGGAGATGCGGGTCGTGGCGCAGGATTTCGCGGTCCTTGCAGGTGCCGGGCTCGGATTCGTCGGCGTTCACCACGAGATAGGACGGACGGCCGTCCGACCCCTTGGGCATGAACGACCATTTGAGCCCGGTCGGGAAGCCGGCGCCGCCGCGCCCGCGCAGGCCCGAGGCCTTGACCTCGTTGATGATCCAGTCGCGGCCCTTCGCCAGCAGCTCGCGCGTGCCGTCCCAGCCGCCGCGCGCGCGGGCGCCCTTCAGCCCCCAGTCGTGGAGGCCGTAGAGATTGGTGAAGATGCGGTCCTTGTCGGCGAGCATGGCTCTGTCACTCCGCCGGGGTCTTGTCGTCGGCACCGGTCGCCGGTTCGCCGGTCAGCGTGGTGAGGCCACCGGCCGGCGCCGAGAACTGGCGCTCGATCTGCGGCCCCGGCTTCACCGGCCGGCCGGCGGCGAGGTTGTCCAAGAGCTTCGCCAGGGTTTCCGGCGTCAGATCCTCGTAATAGTCGGCGCCGATCTGCACCATCGGCGCGTTCACGCAGGCGCCCAGGCACTCGACCTCGGCCCAGGAGAACTTGCCGTCGGCGGTGACGTGGCGCTCATGGCCGATCTTGTCGTGGCAGACCTTCTTCAGCGCCTCGGCGCCGCGCAGCATGCACGGCGTGGTGCCGCACACCTGCACGAAATGCTGGCCGACCGGCTCCAGATTGAACATCGTGTAAAAGGTCGCGACCTCCAGCACCCGGATATTGGGCATGGCGAGCAGCTCGGCGACGTGCTCGATCGCCTTCTGCGGCAGCCAGCCGCCGGCCTGCTCCTGCGCGCGCCACAAGAGCGCGATCACCGCGGACGCTTGCCGCCCTTCCGGATACTTGGCGATCTGGGTCTTGGCCCAGGCCGCATTCTCCGCCGTGAAGGCGAAGGCGTCGGGCTGCTGCTCGGCAGGCGCGAGACGACGGACACTCATGACTCAACTCTCTCCCCGCTCGGCGGACGGACCCAGCAGCGCCTCGCAGGCAACCTTCATGCCGGGCGGATCGAGCACGATCTCCCCCTCATGCACAATGCGGGTCGCGATCGCCTCGCCGGTCTTGTGGTGATGCACCACCGCGCGCTTCTCCGGCAGCACGATGAGATAGTGGCGGATGCTGGGAACCGAGAAATACTCGACCAGCAGCACCTGCTGATCGTCGCGCTCGCTCGACGGCGAGGTGACCTCGACCACGATCACCGGCGCATCGATCAGCTTGGCGTCGAGGTCGGCCGGCACCCCGCACTGCACCGAGGCATCCGGCTCGCGCACCGTATCCCCATTGACGGCGATCCCCACCCCATCGGTGAACACCGTGCAGGGCAGCCCCGCCGCGCGGACCGCATTCTGCAGAGCAACCGCGACAGCGAGCTTCACCAGATTGTGCCGCACCCGCTCCGGCGACATCGCCACCACCCGGCCCTCGACCAACTCGAAGCGGCCCGGCGGCCGGGCTTCGCTCCAGGCGAGGTAGTCGGTGACGGTCATCCGCCGGTCCGGACAGGGCGCCGCGGTCATCGGTCGACCTCGCCGAACACCACGTCGATGGTGGCGATGATGGCGGTGATGTCCGCCAGCATGTGGCCCTTGGACAGGAACTCGGTGGCCTGCAGGTGGACGAAGCCGGGCGAGCGAATCTTGCAGCGATAGGGTTTGTTGGTGCCGTCAGCCACCAGATAGACGCCGAACTCGCCCTTGGGCGCCTCGATCGCCGCATAGACCTCGCCGGCCGGCACGTGGAAGCCCTCGGTGTAGAGCTTGAAATGGTGGATCAGCGCCTCCATCGAACGCTTCATCTCGCTGCGGCGCGGCGGCACCACCTTGTGGTCGGGCGCCAGCACTGGCCCTGCGCCGGCAACGCTGCTGAGCTTGTCGCAGCACTGCCGGATGATGCGCACCGATTCCCGCATCTCCAGCATGCGGCAGAGATAGCGGTCGTAGCAGTCGCCGTTCTTGCCGACCGGGATGTCGAACTCGAGATCCTCGTAGCACTCGTAGGGTTGCGCCTTGCGCAGATCCCAGGCGATGCCCGAGCCGCGCACCATGATGCCCGAGAAGCCGCGCGCCCAGACGTCCTCCGGCCGGACCACGCAGATGTCGACGTTGCGCTGCTTGAAGATGCGGTTGCCGGTGAGCAGCCGGTCGATGTCGTCGACCACGCCGAGGAACGGATCGCACCACGCCCGGATGTCCTCGATCAGCGCCGGCGGCAGGTCCTGGTGCACGCCGCCGACCCGGAAATAATTGGCGTGCATGCGCGCGCCGCAGGCGCGCTCGTAGAAGCAGAAGATCTTCTCGCGCTCCTCATAGACCCACAGCGGCGGGGTCAGCGCGCCGACGTCGAGCGCGTGCGAGCCGATATTGATCAGGTGGTTGGCGATCCGCGTCAGCTCCGAATAGAGCACGCGGATGAGCTGGGCGCGGTAGGGCACGGCAAGGCCGAGCAGGCGCTCCACCGCCAGCACGAAGGCGTGCTCGCAGTTCATCGGCGACACATAGTCGAGCCGGTCGAAATACGGCACCGCCTGGGCGTAGGTCTTGTACTCGATCAGCTTCTCGGTGCCGCGGTGCAGCAGGCCGATATGCGGATCGGCGCGCGTGATCACCTCGCCGTCGAGGTCGAGGATCAGCCGCAGCACGCCGTGCGCGGACGGGTGCTGCGGGCCGAGATTGATGGTGAAGTCGCGAGCCGTGGCGTCGGCGCCCATGTCCTGCCCCCCTCAGCCCGCCCGATTGGCCTTCTCGTCGCCGGGCAGCACATAGTCGGTGCCTTCCCAGGGCGAGAGAAAGTCGAAGTTGCGGAACTCCTGCATCAGCCGCACCGGCTCGTAGACCACGCGCTTCTGCTCATCGTCCCAGCGCAGCTCGACATAACCGGTGAGCGGAAAGTCCTTGCGCAGCGGGTGGCCGTCAAAACCGTAGTCGGTGAGGATGCGGCGCAGGTCGGGATTGCCGTCGAACAGCACGCCATAGAGGTCGTAGGCCTCGCGCTCGAACCAGCCGGCGCCCGGATAGAGCCCGACGATCGACGGCACCGGCGTGGCCTCGTCGGTCTCCACCTTCACCCGCACGCGCAAATTCTGCTGCGGCGACAGCAGGTGATAGACCACGTCGAATCGCTTCTCGCGCGCCGGCCAGTCGACCCCGCACAGATCGACGAAGGCGATGAACCGGCAGGCCGGATCGTCGTGCAGGAAGCGCAGCACCTCGACGATCAGCGCCGCCTCGGCCCGGATGGTCAGTTCGCCCAAAGCAATGTCGAAGCCCGTCACCGCCCCGGGCAGCGCGGCTGCCGCCGCCTCGCCGATCTCCCGCAACGCCGTGTCGAGGAGACCGCCATCCCCATAATATCTGGTCACCGCTCGATGGTCCCCGTCCGACGAATCTTCTTTTGCAGCAGCATCACGCCGTAGAGCAGCGCCTCCGCCGTCGGCGGGCAGCCCGGAACGTAGATGTCGACCGGCACGATGCGATCGCAGCCGCGCACAACCGAATACGAGTAGTGGTAGTAGCCGCCACCATTGGCGCAGGAGCCCATCGAGATGACGTATCGCGGCTCCGGCATCTGGTCGTAGACCTTGCGCAGCGCGGGCGCCATCTTGTTGGTCAGGGTGCCGGCGACGATCATGCAGTCCGACTGGCGCGGCGAGGCGCGCGGCGCGAAGCCGAATCGCTCGAAGTCGTAGCGCGGCATGGCGCCGTGGATCATCTCGACCGCGCAGCAGGCCAGCCCGAAGGTCATCCACATCAGCGAGCCGGTGCGCGCCCAGTTGATGATCTCGTCGGTGGCGGTGACGAGGAAGCCCTTGTCGGCCAGCTCGTCATTGATGCCGGTAAAGAAGGGATCGTCCGAGCCGATCGGCTTGCCGGTACGCGGGTCGAGAATGCCCCTGGGCGCCGGAGCGATGGCCGGAGAGTTGGCAGGAGACATGGCTGGAGACTTGCCGATCAGTCCCATTCCAGGGCTCCCTTCTTCCACTCATAGACGAAGCCCACCGTCAGCACGCCCAGAAACACCATCATCGACCAGAACCCGAACACGCCGACATCGCCGAACGCCACCGCCCACGGAAACAGGAATGCCACTTCGAGATCGAAGATAATGAACAGGATCGACACCAGATAGAAGCGGATGTCGAATTTCATGCGGGCGTCGCTGAAGGCGTTGAAGCCGCATTCATAGGCCGACAGCTTCTCCGGGTCCGGCTGCTGATAGGCCACGACGAACGGCGCGATCAGCAGCACCAACCCGATCACCAGCGACAGGCCGATGAAGATGACGAGCGGGAGATAGGCGACAAGCAGCTCGGTCATCGTCCAGTTCACCTCTTGGGGCGTTCGCGCGGATCAGTCCGGCACGTCGGCGGCCCGGCACCCGGACCCATCCGATAGTCGAATGGTTAGCGCACGGCCTCACCCCCCGCAAGCTCGCCTGCGCGCGTTATTCGGATGCCGGAGGCGTAATGACCGACAGATTTGCAGACTTGGCCTACAATTCAGGCAGCGCCGCCAAATCCCTGGGCACGCAGTTGCAGCATTTTTGACTTCGCTGCTGCGAGAACCCGCCACTTCAACCGTTACGTCGACACTCCATTGCCATCACCGCCGGAATGGACAAGGTCTCCCGCCGGTTTGCACCAATCCACCATTGCGCAAGTGCGGAAGTTCTTGCCGCAGCCGCGGCCACCACTGCGCCGTCATCCACAGAAGCCGTTATGGAGCACGCCCCGCCGGCGGCAATCCCCGGCCCCGCGGACGGCAATCCGCCGGCTCAGCCCAGGAAATCGCCCACACACGGCGGACGCCCACTCGGTCGCAGCCATCCACAGGAGAATGCGGCCGCGGGCGGCCACCCGCCCGGCGCAGCCGCCCGACCGGAGGGCCGAAGCCCGTCTGCGGCACCAATCGCAATCTTGGCCACAGACGGGCTTGACGGCGAGCGGCTGGGGCCTTATGTCCGCGCTCTCGCTTGCGACGAGTTCGCGGGGGTGTAGCTCAGTTGGTTAGAGCGCCGGCCTGTCACGCCGGAGGTCGCGGGTTCGAGCCCCGTCACTCCCGCCACTTCTCAAGCACTTAGCGTTTCGCATCCGTCACATTCCAACTTTTCAGACCGGCGCGTTCCAACTTTTGGCCGCGGTCCGTTCTATCTGAGCTTCGCCCGGCCCCGCTTCCGGGCCTCCATGACGCTGCGCACCGTGGCGAGGTTGACCGGCACGTAGGTGGCAAACAGGGCGTTCGAGGCGCTGAGGGTGTTGCCCATGGCGTGGGCAAGAGCGGCAGGCGCGGCCTCCCCGACGATCGCCTCGACCGCACCGGAACGGCGGAAATCGGCGAGGGTTCTCCGCTCGCCATCCCCGAACAGGACGGCCCGGACGTCGCGGAAATCGTCTCCCAGCGTGTCCTTGCTGTAGGGGGCGCCGGAGCGATTCCGGAAGATGAAAGCCTCGCCGGTCATCTCCACCCCGATCTTGGCGAGGTATGCGGCCAAAGCAGCCAGGGCGCGATTCGTCAGTACTCCTCCGACCGGCTTCCCGGTCTTGGCTCTCTCGGCGAAGAATGCGGTGCCATCGGCCGCGGTCGCGAGCTGCGACGCGCGGAGCGCGCGGACATCGCCGGGGCTGAGCTGTGTGGACCACGCAACGGCGATGATGGCGGCGAGGCCGAAGTAGCCGTCGCGCCACGCCTGCTTGAACAGGCGGACCGCTTCGCCTTCGATCCAGGTCGCATCCCGGCCGGCCGCGGCCGTGTTGCGGATGCCGAGGGACGGATCGGCGTCGCGGACGCAATAGCCGAGCGCCGCGGCGACCTTCCACAAGGCCCGCCAGATTTTCATAGCGCGGTGCGCCTCCCGCAGTGACACCGTGTCCTCGACGGCCTTCCGCCACGCCGACAGGTCGACGGTCCGCGGGTCGCAGTCGCCGAACACCGGCTTGATTCGCCGCCATCCGCGCCACCAGTCCTCACGGGTCCGCGGCGCCTTGCGCGACCATTCCTCGGTACGGCGGTACTTGCGGAACGCCTCGCCAAGGGAATGCGGCGGATAAACCGTCAGCTCTTCGGACGTCTCCGGCGACAGGTTGTCGGCCGCCACCATGGCGGGAGACGGCGTCTCGCCGCGGCGAGCGGCGTCCCACCGGCGGTTCCACTCCTCGGCGATCCGGAAGGCCTCTGGACCATCTGGGCCAAGCGGCACACTGTGAAAGCCTGCCGCCTTCATCTTGGGCGTCGGCTCCCAGAAAGCCCGGCCGTTTCGCTTCACGCGGTAATAGAACGGGTCCCCCTTAGCCATTGCGCCCCCCTGCCCTCATCGCCGCGATTCGCTCGCTGGCGACCGTCGAGGCGTCGCGAGCCCCAAGGGTCGCTGGACTGCCACCGAACAGATGGGCGTGGCGGGTGTCGCACCAGCGGTCGATCGCGTGGGGGTCGAAATTCCCGGTGTCCGGGTCCGGCCGCGGGAACCCGCGGGCAATCAGGTTCGGGAGCACCGCCGTGAACTCGGCAACGCTCTTCCCGAGGCGGCGCGCGGCCATCTCCGGCGGAATGTCGCGGGGCTCGACGCGGAACCGCATCATCGACCTCATTCTCGAAACCAGGATCAGTTTCGTCCGAGAAACAGCAATTCCAAAACGATCACGGCATCCGGCCCGGCGGTGTCGGTTCGTCCGCGATCACCACCGGGCCGGGGTGCGCCCTCGGTCCCCGCCGAAGGCGCCGTTCGAGGCCTTGCCCACCTTGTCCCGTTGTGCCGTGTGCGGGGGACGGGAGGTGCGCTTGTCGTTGTAGGATCGGCCTCGCGACCCGCAGGAAGCTCCCCCGCGACGATCGGTCAGGACCACCCGCGTGTATTGCGCAGGTGAACAATTTTGCCGGCTGGGCGACCCTCGGCGGCGGCGATCTGGGCCTCGACGTTGGCAATGGCGCGTTCGAGGTCTGAGGTCGTCTGGAACTCGACCTCCTCGACCACACCGTTCGTCGCGGTCTTGACCCGCTTGGCGCCGGAGGCATGCGCCTCCCTCAGGTCGGCAAGCCGCTGGCGAAGCGCCTCCAGGTCCGCCATGGATCACGCTCCGGGGTTCGAATACCAGGAGCGGTGGTCGACAAAGCCGGCGCCGAAATCGAGTCTGACCTTCATCTGAACGCCCTCGACCTCGAAGCCGGCCCGGGTCTCGACCTGCGGCCCTTCTTCGCCGGAGAGATACGCCCATTCGAGCCCGTCGATCTCGGCCGGCGATGCCGCGAGGTACCAACGATTGCCGGTGAGCCGCGGCTCGACGATCAGCTCCAGCTTGCCGCTGAAGGGATTTACGTCGTCAACCGCGGCCGGGCTGATGGCGGCGAGCACTTTCTCGCCCTCGGTTTCCTTGGCCGGCGACACCACCAGATACTTCGGGGTGACGCTGACCAGCTCGCCAGCGAGGCCGACCTGCGCCCGCATCGCCAGCCGGGCCGCGCCGAGCGTGCCGACGTCGATCACCGTGCCGGCGCTCGCGAGGTTGCCATGGTCGGTGTGGAACAGCCGCTTGCCATCGGCCATCACCGGGCCGAGGCCGCTGCCCTCGGTCAGCAGGTCGGCCAAGAGCTTCGCCTCGGTCGCCGCGGTGAGCTGGCCGAGCCGGCGCGGCATATCGGCGAAGGCGCCGAGATTGTCATTCGCCAGCGCCTGGCGCGAGATGCCGAACATCTTGGCGAAGGTTTCGAGCCGGTACGATTCCTTCGCCTCGGCCAGCGTGCCGGACTTCACCTCGCCGGACTCGTTCACCCGCTCCAGCAGCAGGTTGCCGCCGAATTGGATGCGGTGGCGGGCGCGGAAGTCCGTCGCATTCTGCTGCCGGCCGAGCCGCTTCAACGCCGACGGCACCGCCTGATAGGAATCGCGCAGCGTGCGGCCGACCGTGTCGCCGAGGATGAGCGCGAAATCGCTCGTGGTATGCAACGCGCGCGTGACGATGCTGGCGGTCGACAGCCCGGCGAGCGGCACGCCGGCCGCCCGGCAGCACTCGCGCGCAAGGTCCGGCATGCTCATCTCGGCGTAACGCCGGGCAGGCTCCGAGAGGTTGTGCGACCGGTTGATCCGCGAATACAGCGCCTCGCCGGCGGCGCGCACGCGAATCGCCGGGTCGGTGTAGTCGACGCCAAAGGTCACCACCGGCGAGGTCGGCACGGTGCCGGCGGCGCTGCGGCGCTGCAGCTCGTCCAGCGCCGCAGCGCGGGCCTGTTCGGCGGTGGCACTGCGGTCGATCTGGGCGTCGACCCACGGCTGGCCCAGGCCCAGGGTGCGGCCGAGCGTGCGGATCTCGGCATTCGCCTGCGCGCGGTTGACCGGGGCCGGGTCGGCGGCACGCTGGGTCTCCGGTGCCGTCGGCGGCGAGGTCACGACGGGGGTTTCAGTGGGTTGGGTCTGGACTTCGGTCTCAGGCATTGAATTGCTCCTGGTCATGGCATTCGGGTCGGCGGGGAACGGCGCGAAGGAGACCTCAACCAGCTCCCACTTCACGGCAGTGCGGGTACGGCGGCCCGTCTTCGGGTCGGCCGTTGTTTTCCAATCGGCGGCCCGCACCCGTGCGCCGACTGAGATTCCGAAAGGGTTGCCGTCGTTGAGCTCACGCGCCAGCTGTTCGGCCTTGGGATTGTGGGCGGACAGCTTCACCGTCGCGCGCAGCTCATTGCCGACGACGTGAAAATTCGAGGCGTGGCCGAGGACGTCGGCGACGCTGTCCCGGCGGTGATTGTCGATGACGTGGACGCGCTCCGGCCAGGTCTGGGCCAGCGACAGCACCTCATCGCACGGCCCCTCCCAATCCCAACTGGCGATGGGCGCACCGGTCGCGACCACCACCTCGACGGTGCGGCGCTCCCAGCTGAAGGTGCTCGGCGCCACCGGAGCCGGCGCGCGGCGGGTGATCAGCGTTTCGGTTTCAGCGGGCGGCATCAGGCGGCCTCAAGCTCTGCGAATTGAAGTTCTTCAAGTGCGGCGAGATCGCCGGACCGGCTGGAGACCTCGCCGCGAATTATCTCGATCAGGTCGTCGAGGCGCTGCAGCGCATCTTCAAGCTCGGAGGCTGTCGCGCCGGGCGCCCACATCACGATTTCATCGTCGAGCAGATCGAGCACAGGCGCCGGGTCGAAGCCGGCGGCCGGGTCGATAAACGGGAAACGCGCGGTCAAATCGGTCTCCCATGTTCATTATGCGTGCCGGCGAGAAAATCCGCGCGCATCGATGCCGCGCGGTCGGCACAGAGCGCGGCGATCGCGTAGCTGAATCCCTCACCGGCCCGCGTGAACCGCTCGATCTCATCGATCGGCACCGACCGGAACCAGACCGGCAGCACCTCCTGCAGCGTCGCAATCACCATCGTCGGATCCAGCTCGGCCACCGCCTCGGCCGAGGTCTCGATCATCGCGGCGAGGTCGAGACCAAGCTGTTCGCGCTCCTCGGCGCTGGCCGTCGCCAGCCATCCGGGCAGGCCTTCGGCCAGGGCGGCAACCAAGGCGAACGGATCAAAGCCATTGGTGCCGGGAGCACCGGGAAAACGGACAACGGTCATTTTGAAGACTCCCTTGCAGCGGCCGGGGCCGTGTCGAGCACGATCTCGGCGTCGACCTCTTCCGGATCGCGACCGCGGGCGGCGATCGTCTCGAAGCGGCTGCGGATGCGGGCGTTGATCGCCTGCACATCCGCGTTCACTTCTTTCAGCGGATCGACCGCGGGCCAGCCGGGCCACACCCATTCGGCCTCGGGCAGCGCGGCCATGTCGAGCTTGAGCCGCCCGGCCAGCACCTCCAGCGCCAGCCACCGCTTCCAGATCGGGTCGAGGAGCTGCGGCACGATCAGCGTGCGGCGGATCGCCGTGACGCGCTGTCGGAATTCCGAAAGGCCGAGGCGGGCCGAGCTGTAGTTCACCTGTGAAAGGTCGCCGCTCACCAGCTCGTAGGGCACGCCGGCGCCGGCCGCCGCCGAGCGGACCATCGCGCGGATGAAGTCGACCGCGCCGTCGCTGCTGGGCGGCTGCGAAAACTCGACGCCGTAGCCCGGCGGCACCTGAATGAACGCTCCCGGCTCCAGGTCGATCGACGGCGCGTTGGGTGCAATCGGCAGCACGTCCGGCGCCCCCTCGCTGGGCTTTATCAAAAATCCAGCAAACAAACTTGCGGCGTTGAGCCGCGCGATGTTGGAGTCTTCGGCTTTGTCGATCTCGGCAATCCGGGTCAGCGACGGCGCCATCCAGGACAAGCCCCTCGTCTGTCCGGGGAAAAGCGGCTCGAAAACGTGCAGCACATCCTCGGCCGGCACCCGGATGGTGCCGTAATTGGTCGCGAACGGCGCGTCTGGATTCTCGCGCGTATGGTAGGCCGTCCGCCGGCCGCGGGCGTCGGATTCGATCCCGGCGACGATCTTGCGCCCACCGCCGAGATCGCGGGTCAGCGACCGGTCGACCTGGCTGACGTTCCAGAGGCGTAGCCGCAGCGCGGCTGTGTCGGGGTCGACTTCGAGGTGAACGAACGCTTCGCCGTTCACCACGAGCGAGCGGACAGTGCGGGCAAGAAAGCCGCCGAGGTCCGAACGCCCCTCGGCGTCGCAGGTCGCCCACCACCGACCGAAGTCCTCGACCAGCTTCTTGCGCAGGGCTTTGCGCTTCACCTTCGGCCGGCAGGTCGGGCCGTCCATGGTGATGTTGGTCACCCATGCGCTGACGATCGCCGCGCCGTAGGTGCTGTTCAGAAAGGCTGCCGCCGCCCTCGCCCCGGCCGTCTCCGACCGCGCTGCGATCTCGCGCGCCGGGGTCCGCAGGATCGCGTTGCGATGCCACCGCGGGCCGCCGGCGCCGGCCTCGATGGTGCCGGAGCGGGTCGACAACTCACGGGCGGCAGCGGTCAGTGCGCGGCCGAGGCGGGTGATCGGGGAACGGAGCGCGGCGGGGAGCATGCTGGCCGGCCTCACTCGGCCTCCGAGGGGGGGCCAGAATCGACGCCCTCGGCATTGATGGGCCGACCCCACACATGCTCATCGGCGATGCCGGCATCACGGGCGCGAGCATCCATGTCTCGCCAAACAGCGGAGAGGTTGATCAGGACGGCGCCGGCCATTGCATTGTTGATGTCGTGGACCTTGCCGGCCTTCCAGCCCTTCATATCGCGGTGGTGCACAGTCCAGTCCGCGAAGTTCGACAAGAAGCCGAACGCCGACACCGGAAGCGTCAGATCAACAGCAAACGCCCGGCTTTGTCCGTTGATAGTGCCGGTGAGCTCGCCGCCGATATGCACCTCGCCGCTCAGCAGCCAAACGTCGTCGACGGTGCCCGGCAGGGGGCGCAACAGGGGCGCAATCTTGCCGAGAGCGCCAGTGTCGAAGTCCACGACGCGAGCCCTGGCGTCGCGCATCTCGACGTACTTCGCCAGTTCCTTCTGGACACAGGCGAGAAAGGCCCAGAAGGGCGGGATGTCGAGCCACTTGCCGGGCTCGACCTCATCGATGAAGAACAGCAAATCCTCGCGGCGCAGCCACTTGAGCTTCGCATCGTCCCACCCCGTCAGGGCCGAGAATGTCTTCCTGCGCATAAGCGCCTCCGCTGATAAAGTGATCGTTCGCTTATCCCATAGAGCGCCGAGGCGATCAACGAAAAAATATCGTCGACTTATCCATTTCGGCTGATGTCTGGCGCGACCATTCACGCCCCGCCGCTGGCGCCCACCCGCACCATGGCCTCCGCCAGCCTGCGGCCCTCAGCCCCGCCGGGAGCGCCTTGCCGGCGTGCCGGCGGGGCCTGTCGAGGGGCGTCCCCTTCACGCCATAGGCACGGCGTCGAGCGACTCGACTCCATCGAGCCCAGGCAGCAACTCGACGCCGGCGACCGCCGCGAAATTCTCGATGACCCGCCGCATGTGCCACGTCAGGCCGTCAATAGATTTCACGTCCGTCCAATAAGATAGACAGAAAACAGCCACAGCCCGCGCCTGCAGACGGACATCATCCATCGAAAGAGCCGGATGCTTCAGGATCGACGAAGCAAGGCCGTTGATTTCATCCCAGATGACATCTTCCGGATCATCATCATCCAAGAGACCTCTTTGCGCATCGTCGTTGATTACCTGTTTGCGCACCGCCCTATAATTTTCGAAGAGTATTCCGCCGCGGGCTTCGGCCTCATCGAATGTCATTCCAGTGGCGGCCAGCACCCTCGCTTCGAATTCTTCATGCTCCGCGTGGCGGCGGTTCTTGTAGTCGCGCCAGCGGGGGTACAACTCCGCAAAGCGAGCGGCGAGGTCGGGGAGGCTGACGGCGGTGTCGGCGGCCGAGGTGATCTCGTTGGGGATTGCCGTCATGACGACGCCTCCCCAGGGGCGCGCATCGCGGCGAAGGCGCGCGCGTCGGCCTCGCGCCGCAGCGCGTCGGCCGCGCGGTCGAACGTCTCCCGCAACCGTCCGGCGGTTTCCGCCACCAGCTCGCCGGCGTGGCGCACGGCCAGCGCCGTATCGGTCTGGTGGTCGGCCTCCAGGCCCTCACCGGCAAGCTCCAGCAGTTCGCCGAGGGCGCGCAGGCGGCGCAAATCAGGCTCCATGTCCAAGAGGACGGAAATCGGTCTCTCGTCTTGGCGCAGGTCGGCGGAATTCGTGGTCGCGTTCATCGGGTAGCTCCCTGGTTCAGAGGTCGAGGGCGCCGCGGACGCCGCGGCGAGCGGAGCAAGCGGCTCAACAGGCATGGCACGCCACCTCCGCTGCGAAATCGTCATCCTCGGCCGGATCGTCGTCTTCGGCCGGATCGTCATCCTCGGCTTCGGCGGGCTCCGGTTCGAGGTCCGGGTCGCCGTCGATCCGGTCGAGCGCGTCGACGGCGAACTCGGCCACGAGTTCGAGCGCCCGGCGCAGCTCGGGGGTCACCTCGACGAAAAGTCGCTGGGCATGGGTGTCCCGGTCGCGAACATGAGTGTTCATGCGCGTTGTCCTGTGGTAGAAAAGCGTTGACAGATAACGAATAGCGTTGGCGACCCGCTATGTCAACGGTTTTCGTTTATAGACAATGGATTTCGTTGAAATGGAACTGAAGCCGGAACAGTCGCGTGCGGCGCGAGGCTTACTCGATTGGTCGCAGACACAGCTCGCCAGCAGGTCCAACCTCGGCGAGAGCACGATTCGGGATTTCGAGAAGGGCCGCCGGGTGCCAACGGCGAACAACCTCGCCGCCATCCGCCGCGCCCTCGAAGAGGCCGGCGTCGAGTTCATTCCCGAGAACGGCGGCGGGCCGGGCGTGCGGCTGCGGAGGGATCGGCCGGCATGAGCTTGACCGAAGAGGATCGCGCACGCCGGCTTGCCGCCAAGCGCAACAACGAGCGGGTGAAGCTGGTGGCGTCGACCATGAACACGGTGGCGCTGACCACCTTCGGCGCCGCCTTCATCCTTCCCCTGGTCAATGGGGCGACCGGTCCGTTGCCTGTGATTTGGATTCCGTTCGCAGTCGCCCTACATTTTGGGGCGCAGGCCGTTTACCGGTTCCTGCGCAGCGAGGATTGAGCATGACCAGCACCCTGGTGATCTACGGCTTGCCGATCGTCGCCGGCCTCCTGGCCGTCGCGGGCTATCTCTATGCCCGCCACAGCGCGGCCGAGTTCGACCGGCGCTTCAACCGTCATCTCCCGGCCGGGGAATAGGCGACGCTGCCGGGGCATGACCGGGCTCTGGATTTACGCCTATGTCGTGCTGCCCTTGGTCGTCGTGGCCATGGGCTACGCCGCCATGCGGCTTGCCGAGCGCCAGGACGGCCAGCGCCACCCGGCCGAGTGAGCGCGAGACGCCAGTTGAAATCCGGTGGTGGTCGCGCCGCTGTCCGAGACGGACGGCGGTGGCCGGAGCGAATCCGCACAACAACGATCATTTGTAACAATCGAAAGTTGCCATGCTCAACCACAGAGCGGATGATCGCGCCTCTGAATTTGGAGGTGCGACATGAAACTTGGCTTGGTGGCGGTTGCAGTCCTCGCCGCGGTTGGCATTTCGGCCGTGCCGGCAATTGCGAAGAACACCCCGTGCTCCGGCAAGAAGGGTGGCATTGCCCGCTGTCAGGGGGAGAAGTTCGTTTGCAGGGACGGCTCCATCAGCGCATCCAAGCAGAGCTGTTCCGCCTCGGCAAAATAACGAGGCTCACTCTGAGCCCTTCCGGAGAACGGCGGCGGGCCGGGCATCCGCTCGGCGCGCAGCGCATTCTTCACCGCGCCATCCACTTCGACCGGCCGACCACCTTCAGCCCGGGCGCCAGCGGCGGGGCCGGTTCCGCCAGCACCGGCGGCGCCTCCGGCTGCGGCGCGAGGGCGGCAAGCTGGGCGGACGCGACGGCGAGGTCGAGCCCGGCCGCCAGCAGCCCGTGCAGCGCGGCAATCGAATAGACCCGGCAGTCCAGCGGCTCGTTGCGCACGCCGGGATCCTTCACCCATTCGATGCGAGCGACGTTGGCGCGGTACTTGCGGACGGCGCGCTCCGAAACGAGCCCGTGAAACCAGTCGTCATCGCGCTCGGCCGGCAGGTGGATGACGCCCGGGCCTTCCCGGGCCGCGCCATCCTCGCCGCCGGCCCGCAGGCGGGCGAACAGCGTCGCCTTGATGGTGTCGACGCCGACGATGTGAACCGGCGCCAGCGACGCGCGACGCGGCTTCGGCGGGCGTTTCGGCCAGGGCGGCACGCCCGGCCCACCGCGGCCCTTGATGGCCCATATCCGGCGTTGCAGCCGCTCGGCCGAGAACCGCATCACCTGGTCGGTGCGGTGACCGCCGGAGTCGATCGCCACCGCCGAGATCGCCAGTTCGCCGGCCCGCGGATGGCGGAATCGCTTGGCGATGATGCGGTCGAGCGCGGCCCACGGTTCGGTGCCGGCGGTGTTGCCGTGGATCACCTCATAGGCCACGGACCAGCATTCCTCGCCAAGCCCCCAGGCCACCACCTCCAGTTCGAGGCGGTCATCCTGCGTGTCGACGCCGCAGGTCAGCACCAAAGCGCGTTCGGGCAGCAGCTCGCCGCCGTCCTCGGCCCGGGCGATCAAAGAATCCGGCGACAGCGGCGCGGTGTCGCGATCCTCGAACGCCTCGCCCAGGCTGGTGTTGGTCCAGGATTTCAGCTCGACCGGATCGCGGCGCATGACGAGGTAATCGGTCGCCACCTCGCCCCAGGTCTCGAACGGGCTGTAGAGCGCGGAAATGTGGAAGCCGGCGGTGCGGCCGTCGCCCTCGGCGGTGGCGCGCCACTCGCCGGCCGTCAGCAGCGCCGGCTTGTCGTGCTCCTCGATGATGCCGCCGCAGCCCGGCGCCTGGCAGACATAGAACGCCCTGCCCGGCTCGCCCTCCGGCCACGTCACGCCGGCCCACACCAGCGGCTGAAAACTGCCGCAGTGCGGGCACGGCACGAAGAACCGCCGCTGATCGGAGCGTGAATATTCCTTCTCGATGCGCGAGACGCCGGCCAGCGTCGGCGTCGACACCAGCAGGATCTTGCGCCGGCCACGGAAGGTGGCGGTGCGCTTGATCGCCAGCGCGACCGGGTCGCCCTCCTCGCCGACATCGACCGGATAGGCGTCCACCTCGTCCAGCACCAGATAGCGCGCCGGGGTCGAGCGCAGGCCGGTGGCGGAGTTGGCGCCGGTCATGTTGAGCGAGCCGCCGGCGAACTCCTTCTGTACCACAGTGTTGCCGGAGTCCTTGGCCTTCGGCGAGGCCACCTTGCGGCGCAGCGCCGGGGTGTCTTCGATCAGCGGATCGATGCGGATGCGCGAGTTCTTGCGCACCATGTCGATGCTCGGCCACACCGCGAGGATCACGCCCGGAGCGTGGTCGATCCAATAGCCGATGGCGTTCAGCGCCGCCTCGGTGCCGCCGGTCTGCGCCGCCTTCATGAACACCACGCGCTCGATCGGCGACGACACCGACAGGGCGTCCATGATGTCCTTCAGGTATGGCACCCGCGCCGTGCGCCACGGCCCGGGCTCGGAGGAGCCGGCCGGCAAGATGCGGTGCCGGTCAGCCCATTCCGAGGCGGTCAGTTGGGCATCGAGCATCAGGCCGCGGCGGCGGGCCGCCACGACCTCCGCAAAAACATCGGCGAGCTGGGCCGCGTCGTCGGTCATGGCATCACCACGTGCCGTCGCGGCCGGCGCCGGGCGCGGTCTCCGGCCGCGACACGCCGGTCGAGCCGGTAGTGCCGGTCCGTGGATTCGCGGCGGCGCCGCCGCGCTGTACGATGCCGCGCAGCTGCTCGTCGATGATCGACCGCACCCGCGCATCGAACAGCGGTGAGGGTTCGATCTTCACCACGTTGGTGCCGTTGTACGTGATCGAACCCTCGACATGCGCGGTGACATCGAGGCCGCTGATCGCCGCGGCGAGTTCGTCCGCGATGTTGCCAAACGCGGTTGGCGCCCCGCCGGGCGTCGCAAAGTCGGAAGGGATAGCATTGCGAACCTGCGACCAGTCGATATGCACCGGCACTGGCCGCGGGTGCGGCACCGGCACCCCGGGAGCCGGGACCCCGGCGGTGGTACGGCCGCGATCGGCCGCGGTGGCGGCGTGATCGACCGCGTTCGACAGTTTGGCGATCTCGCTCTGCAGCTTCTCGATTTCGTCGCGGATGCGCACGCGCGCCTCCTCCGGCAGGCGGCCTTCCGAGGTGCGCAGGCGTTCCTGGAGTGCCCTGATACGCGCGTTGAGATGCACCCACGTCTTGCGACGCTCGATGTCTGCCGGCGTCGCTTCGCCGTAGAGGGGCACTGCCGCCTCTTCCGGCGTCAGCTCGCCACGCGCCCGGCGCTCCTGGTCTGTTTCGCTCTTGCGCAGCGCAGCGATGAAGCGCTCGACCGCCTCGGCCGCCGCGGTGATGTGGCCGGCGAGCGCGGTGAGGTTCTCGCTCGTGTTGCCGCCGGCATCGAGCAGCCGGCCGAACGCCGCCAGCACCGCGTCGGAGGCGTTCGACAGCCGGTCGAGCGAGGCCTTGGCGTCGCCGGACACGCGCGGCGCGGCGGCGTCGATCGCCCCCTTGCCGTCGGCGATCTGCTGGCGCAGGCGCACGTAGTCGTCCATCGCCATGATCAGCGCGCGCACGGCGTTGGCGCTGTCCTGCTCGGGCCAGAGTTGCCCGATCTTCGACAGGTCGCCCTTGAGCGCCTTGTTGGTCACCTCGGCAAGTATTTCGAGGAAGTCCTTTCCTTCCTTCTTGCCTTGTTTCAGCACCTTCTCCAGGTCGATGCCGAACTTCCGAAAGTTCTTCTGGACGTTGTTCGAGAACGCCTTGGCCAGCAGGTCGCGCACGCCGGTCGCCGCCTGCTCGGCGGTGCCGACCTTTGCGCGCACCACCTGCAGTGCCGCGCCGAGCGCGATCAGGCCCTTGGCACCGGTATAGCCGACATTGCTCCAGGCGGCGGTGATGGCCGGCAGGTACTGTGCCATGTCCTTGAACTCGAACCGGCCGAGGTTGCCGGCTTGAAAGAGGTAGTCCATCGCTTCTTTCATATCGCCGGCGCCGACCTTCATGTTCTCAGCGATGGCGCCGACGGTCTTGCTGGTGTCGTCGGCCGCCGCGCCCGAGGCGTGGGCGGTCTTGGCAACGGTCTCCAGCAGGTCGTTCGCCTCCTTCAGCGTCTTGCCCTGCACGATCAGGTCTTCGAAGCTGCCGAACACCTGTTCCATCGGCATGCCGAGCGTGTTGGCCACTCTTTTGACGTTCTCGAACGAGGCGGCGATCTCGGCCGACGAGGCATTGGCGGTGATGCCGATCCGATTGAGGCGGCGTTCGATCTCGGCGAAGCGCGTGAAGGCGCTGCTGGCGAGGCTGGCGGCGGCATGGCCGCCGACCGCGGCGCCGATGAAGCCGCCGGCCCGCGTCAGCATCGCCGTCGCCGTGGTGATCTTCGGCGCGGTGCGTTCAAGGTGCCGGACCTGGCGCTCCAGCTTCTGGAATGCGGGCGACATGCGCTTGGCCGGGTCGGTGACGCGGTCGATCAGCCGCAGAGTAAGGGAACTCTCGATATTGCCCATGGTGCTTCTCCGGGGGTCAGGGCGACGGTTTGTGATCGGTGATGATGTCGGGCGCCGGCATGTCGGCCAGCGCCTGCAGTTGCTCGCGCACCATGCGGTCCAGCAGCGCGTAGACGGCGGCGGTGTCGGCGCCGGTGATGCGGGCGATCTCTGCAGCGACGCGGTTCGTCCAGCCGATCCAGGCATCGCGCTCCTGCCGGGCGCGGGCCTCGATGGCGCGCAGCACGGCAGCACGGCTGATCAGCGAACCCTCCAGCCGGTCCGCCTTCAAGCTGATCAGCTTGGCTTCGGCAACGGCACGGGCGGCCCGCGGGTTCGACGTCGGCGCGAGGACCGGCGCCGCGTCCTCGATCATCGCCCGGCGGCGGTTCGGATCGACGTTCTCGCGCAGCCATGCCCGGCCACGCTCGATGTGGATGCGGCCGTTTGGCTCCACCGGCAGGCCGCGGGTGATGAGCTGCGACACCCGGCCGGCGGTGACGCCGATCAGCCGCGCGAACTCGCCCTTCGACACCGTCGTCGGCAACGGTCCCGGGGGGAAATCGAAGGGCAGGCCCTGCGCTGATTGCATAGCTAAGCCAACCTCAAGCCTCTGAGTTTATGAGCTAAACCGACCCCGCCTAGCGAAATCCCGGGCCGCCGCGGCTGCGCACGCCACCTCCGCGGAAGGACCCGCCGAGGTACCCGGATGGGGTGCCCATTCGTCAACCGGGTCAGGGTCGGCCCAGCCGGTCGGGCCGGGTGCCGGATCACCAGCACCGGCAGGGGGCTCCGTCCCGTCAGCCGGGCCGGATACCGGGACAGGTCGGCGGGATACACTGCGCGCCGGCTTTGGGAGGGGGGACGGGACATACGGCCCCCCTTGGGGGGGGGCCTATGTCCCGCCCCCCCGCACCGGGACACCCGGGACATGTCCCGCTGATGTCCCGCTGTCCCGCTCGCGAAGTGTTGGTTGAGATCGCCTGCCCACCCCATTGAATGGATGGACATTTCCGCCACAATCCGCCGCCCGTGGCTGATCGGGAGCGGATGTCCCGGCCGCCGCCGTCTCGGCATCCACCTACCGCCTTCGCGCCGGGACAGGTGGAATGTCCCGCAAATGTCCCGCTGATGTCCCGCTACGCGCGCCATGCCCAGTCTCCATCGATGCCGACGATGCGCTTGGCCTGCAGGCTCTGCCGAACCCGCTGGAATGCCTTCTTCTTCGCCTCCTCTGTCCCTTCGGCGATCCCGCGCCGGTAGGCGTGGGACCGCCACGTTTCGATGTGGACGGCCCTGTAGCCTTGCGGCACGAGGGCGGTCGGCGAGGCGACGCCATCGGCCAGCAGGGCTTCGTCGAGCGCGTCCAGGGCGATTTTTTCGGTGGCGGAGAGGGGCCGTTTTCCCTTGGATTCGCCGGGGCTCGCATCCGTGGGCTCGACGACGCACGAGGTGATGTCCTCGCCGTCCTCGTCAGTCCCGAGAACCGATTGCCGCAGCGTGTACCGAAAGGGAGCGACGGCGGTCCCGTCCTTCACCTTGGCGATCTTGCCTTCACAGATCCCGGACTCTTCGTGCCGGGACACCTCGATCGACGCATCGACAGCGCCAAGGAGAGCATTCGAGCCGCGCATGCCGCGGTCTCGATCCTTGCCGGAATGATGGACGATCAGCACATGGGCACCGGTCTCGCGCTGCACGTGCTCCGCGCGCTGCACCACCATGTTGATGTCGCGCGCCTTGTCTTCGTCGCCCGATCCGATCATCCGCGACAGCGTGTCGAGCACGATCAGGCGGACCGGGACGCCGAGCGCGGCGCCGTGTGCCTTCACGTCGTCGATCAGAACATCGACATCGCCCTCTTCGTCGTAGAGGTTCACCGACGACGGGACCGGGACGAACGGCGCACGCGTGCCGTCGCCCTTCTCCTGCCGCCAAGCCTTCATGCGCAGCAGCATGCCGCTGGCGCCCTCGCCGCTCACATAGAGCACGCCGCCCGGCTCGGTGCGCCGCTCGAACCAGTCGCGGCCGTGCGCCACATGCAGGGCCAAGTCGAGGGCGACGAACGTCTTCGAGGTGCCCGGCGGGCCGTAGACCGTCGACAGGCCGGCTTCGGGCAGCAGGCCCTTGACCAGCCACCGCAGAGGCGGTGCGCTGTCCTCATCGCCGTAGCGGATCGACGGAAACCGGGTGACGGCCTTGGGCCGCCACGGGGGCGCGTGCTCGACGATGTCGAGCAAGGCCTCGACGGTCCCGCCGCGGTTCAGAAAGTCGGACACGTCGCCCTTGCGCGGCAGGTCCGGCAGCTCGACGACGCGGATGCGGGCCGCGTGCGATGCAAGGGACTTGGCGACGCGCTCGGCATGGTCCCGGCCGGCATCGTCGTTGTCCGGCAGAATGATAACGTCGGCGCCGTCGAAGAGCGCCCCGAACTCGTCACGCCACTTGCCGGCGCCGCCCGGATTGCACGTCGCGGGGATGCCGAGCTTCGCGAGGCGGTCGGCGTCCTTCTCGCCCTCGACGATGGCCACCGTCTTGCCCAGTGCCAGCGCCTCCAGGGTTTCCGGCAGGCGGTACGGGACAATGCGGGTGTCCTTGAGATTCCAGACGTGCCCGCCGCGGCCATCGGGCCGCCGCTGCCGGAAGTCCTTCTGCGGCGCATAGCGCACCACCTCGAACAGCAGTTCGCCGGCTTCGTCGGTGTAGCCGTAGACGGCGGCGATGCGCCGTTCGCCGGCCGGCTCGGAGCGGCCGGCAATGTCGCTGAATTCGGCCTTGAGCCATTCGACCGCGTCCTTCCGGTCGCCGCCGCGCTCGCGCACGATCAGGTCGAGCACGCCGCCGCCGGTGCCGGTCTCGTGATCGCGCCATGTCCCCCTATGCTCGCCCCCGACCTTCACCGACAGGCTGCCGTTGGTGCCGTAGCGCCACTCATCCCGCGACGAGTGGCGCGGGTTCGGATCGCCCAGCAGCCGCCGGGCGACCTGATCGATGCGGTCTGCGAAGTCGCAGTGCGGTACGGAAGCCTTCGGCCCGCCGATCGGCGGCGCATCGGCGACGAATGGAGGGAGCGCGCTCATCGCCGCCCCCTGACGAACTCCCTCGGCCAAGCCGGCCGCGCCAGGCGCGGGCCGGTCTCGCGAATCAGGGCGTCGAGGAAGGTTTCTTCTTGTGCCTGATCGGCCGGTTCTGTAGTGTTCGCGTTGCTTTCTGCATCTCTATCGAGCTTTGCCCCGCGGCTGTTGGCGCAGCACGCGGGGTTCTCGTTTTTGCGGTCCGGCGGCTTGGGAAATAGCGTTCCAACTCCCGACAGCAACTCAACGTTTTGCCGCGACCAGCCGCTTGGAACACAGCTTGAACTAACCTTCCAATCAGCGGGCCTGTCACGCCGGAGGTCGCGGGTTCGAGCCCCGTCACTCCCGCCACTTTCGAACCGTATAAGGTTCGGACGCGGGCGGTGAAGACCGCAGCAATAACCCTTGAATCTCCATTTTGATCGGCTGCTCCGCGCTCTGCTGCAGATTGAGATCTGCCGCGGACGAAGAGGCGCGCGGCTCTCTATCCGGCTTTCCGGGCTGCGGCGCGCGAACGCCGCGGCGGCCCCACCCCACCGCCCCTGCCCTAACTTGTTGTCCTGACGCGGCTCTTGCGCAGAACCGGTTTCCGTTCTGGCCGGGAATGCTCTAAACCTGGGCTGTGCGAGCAGGCCGCCCCACCCCTGGGCGCGGCAGACAAATGACACGGCCGCTGCTGGCTTTGGCGCCGCGGCGGGACGAGAGCGGAGGGTCCGATGGACACGGCCAGCCCGGGGCGCCTGTCTTTCCTCGACCGCTGGTTCGGGGTGACGGCCAGCGGCTCCACGGTGCGCACGGAGGCGATCGCCGGCCTCACCACCTTCCTCACGATGGTCTACATCGTGTTCGTCAACCCGACGATTCTCGCCAGCGCCGGCATGGACAAGGGCGCGGTGTTCGCCGCCACCTGCATCGCCGCCGCGGTCAGCACGCTGGTGATGGCGCTCTACGCCAAATACCCCATCGCGCTGGCGCCGGGCATGGGGCTCAACGCCTTCTTCGCCTTCACCGTGGTGCTTTCATACCACTATTCCTGGCAGCAGGCGCTGGCGGCCGTGTTCTGCTCGGGCGTGCTGTTCTTTTTGATCTCGGTGTTCCGCCTGCGCGAATACGTCATCAACGCCATTCCGCGGAACCTCAAGCTCGCCATCTCGGCCGGCGTCGGCCTGTTTCTCGGCATCATCGCGCTGGAGCAGGCCAAGATCGTGGTCGCCCACCCGGTGACGCTGGTGACGCTGGGCAGCCTGCGCGAGCCGGCGGCGATTCTCTGCCTGGTCGGCTTCGTGCTGATCGCCGCGCTCAATTCCCGCCGCGTCCTCGGCGGCACGCTGGTCGGCATCCTCGCCGTGACATTGATCGGCCTGCCGCTCGGGCTCACGACCTATGGCGGCGTGGTGGCCATGCCGCCCTCGCTGGCGCCGACCTTCCTGCAGCTCGATTTCTCGCGCATCTACGAGACCGCGTTCCTGGCGGTGGTGATCAGCTTCCTGTTCATCGACGTGTTCGACAATGCCGGCACCCTGATCGGCGTCGCCCATCAGGCCGGCCTGCTGGACAAGGACGGGCGCCTGCCGCGCATGAAGCAGGCGCTGGTCGCCGACAGCTTCGCCGCCATGTTCGGCTCGCTGATCGGCACCTCGACCACCACCAGCTACATCGAGAGCACGGCCGGCGTGGCGGCGGGCGGCCGCACCGGGCTGACCGCGGCGGTGGTGGCGGTGCTGTTCCTGCTGGCGCTGTTCTTCGCCCCGCTCGCCGGCATGATTCCCGCCTATGCCTCGGCGGCGGCGCTGCTCTATGTCGCCTGCCTGATGACCCGCGGCCTCGCCGAGATCGCCTGGGACGACGCCACCGAATATGCCCCGGCGGTGGTGGCGGCCATCACCATGCCGCTCACCTATTCCATCGCCACCGGCATCGGCCTGGGCTTCATCACCTTCGTCGCCTGCAAGCTCGCCGCCGGCCGGTTCCGCGAGGTCAACATCGCTGCCATCCTGCTCGCGCTGGTGTTCGTGGTGAAGTTCGCGGTGCCGTGACCGGCTCCGGCCGCGCCAGACCGGCAGAATCAGGGCCGGAACGGCGCCAAGCGCGCCGGCCGGCGACGTCAGCGGCGCCGGATACCTCCGGAAGGACAGTCCCCATGAGGGATGACGCGGCACGCCCAACGAAGCTTTGACCGCGGAGGGACTTGGCCTTTACCTTCCGCGCATGGCGATATTAGCGGCTCTTCATCACGTCACCCGTTACGTTTACGACCGTCCCGTCAATCTCGGGCCGCAGCTGATCCGGCTCAGGCCGGCGCCGCACTGTCGGACGCGCATCCCCTCCTATTCGCTGAAGGTGGTCCCCGAGACCCACTTCGTGAACTGGCAGCAGGATCCGTTCGGCAACTGGGTGGCGCGGTTCGTCTTTCCCGAGAAGACCACCGAATTCTCGATCACCGTCGACCTCCTGGCCGAGCTGACGGTGTTCAATCCGTTCGACTTCTTCGTCGAGCCGTGGGCCGAGTCCTTCCCCTTCGCCTATACGCCCGAGATGGCGCTGGAGCTTGCGCCCTGTCTCGAATGCGAGCCGACCGGCCCGGCCTTCGACGCCTATCTCGCGGCGCTGCCGAAGGGGCCGGTCAACACGGTCGATTTCCTGGTCGACCTCAACGCCCGCCTGCAGAACGATATCCGCTACGTCATCCGCATGGAGCCGGGCGTCCAGACCCCCGACGAGACGCTGGAGCTCCGCTCCGGCTCGTGCCGTGACACCGGCTGGCTGCTGGTGCAGATCCTGCGCCGGCTCGGCCTCGCCGCCCGGTTCGTGTCCGGCTATCTGGTACAGCTCAAGCCCGACCTGAAGTCGCTCGACGGCCCCTCGGGCACCGACCACGACTTCACCGATCTCCACGCCTGGGCCGAGGTCTTCATCCCCGGCGCCGGCTGGATCGGCCTCGACCCCACCTCCGGCCTGTTCTGCGGCGAGGGCCATTTCCCGCTGTGCGCAGCGCCGCACTATCGCTCGGCCGCGCCGATCTCCGGCACCGTCGATCCCGCCGAGGTGTCGTTCGCCTTCGAGATGAAGGTCACCCGCGTCGACGAGAAGCCGCGCGTCACCTTGCCGTTCTCCGACGAGGCGTGGGCGGCGCTCGACCGGCTGGGCGAGGCGGTCGATGCCGACCTCGTCGCCAACGACGTGCGCCTCACGCTGGGCGGCGAGCCGACCTTCGTCTCGATCGACGACTACCAGTCGGCCGAGTGGAACACCGCCGCCGTCGGCCCCACCAAGCGCAGCCGCGCCGACGATCTGATCCGCCGCCTGCGCGCCCGCTTCGCGCCCAATGGCCTGCTGCATTACGGCCAGGGCAAGTGGTACCCGGGCGAGAGCCTGCCGCGCTGGTCGTTCGCGCTCTACTGGCGCAAGGACGGCAA
Source organism: Blastochloris tepida (assembly GCF_003966715.1). Lineage (NCBI taxonomy): Bacteria > Pseudomonadati > Pseudomonadota > Alphaproteobacteria > Hyphomicrobiales > Blastochloridaceae > Blastochloris > Blastochloris tepida. Next base: position 982,121 of record NZ_AP018907.1, on the reverse strand, counting down.
GCCGATCTGGCGCAATCCGGACCTGATCGCCCGCGAGAACGCCCCCGTCCCCTGCTCGCCCGAGGACGCCAAGAACATCGCCTGCGGCATCGCCGAGCGGCTGGGGCTGGAGGCCGATTACGTCGTCCCGGCGTTCGAGGATCCGGCGCATTGGCTGACACAGGAGGCGAAGCTGCCGCCGAATGTGGACGCGCAGGATTCGAGGTTGGAGGATCCCGAGGCGCGCGCCCGCATCGCCAGGGTATTCGACCGCGGGCTCACCACCCCGGTCGGCTACGTGCTGCCGGTGCAGCGCTGGAACGCCAACGGCCGGCGTTGGCGCAGCGAGCAATGGAAACTGCGGCGCGAGAAGCTGTTTCTGGTGCCGGGCGACAGCCCCGTCGGCTTCCGCCTGCCGCTCGCCGCCTTGCCCTGGGTCGCCCCCGCCTCCTACCCCTACGTCGTGCCGGCCGACCCGGTCGAGCCGAAGGGCGAGCTGCCCGACCCCGAGGCGCTGCACCAGCGCATCGTGCGGGCCGGCGGCGGCACCCGCCCGGCCGACAGGGCCGAGCAGGTCAACCAGATCGCCTCGCCCGGCGGCGAGACCGACGCGGTGCGCGCCGCGCTCGCGGTCGAGCCGCGCGACGGCCGCATCACCGTGTTCCTGCCGCCAACCGAGACGCTGGAGGACTGGCTGGAGCTGATCGCCTGCGTCGAGCGCACCGCCGAGGATCTCGGCCTGCCGGTGCATGTCGAGGGCTATCCGCCCCCGGTCGATCCGCGCCTCGCGGTGCTGAAGGTGACGCCCGACCCTGGCGTGATCGAGGTCAACGTCCAGCCGGCCGCAAGCTGGCGCGAGTGCGTCGAGATCACCCGCGAGCTCTATGCCGACGCCCGGCAGGCCCGGCTCGGCACCGACAAGTTCATGATCGACGGCCGCCACACCGGCACCGGCGGCGGCAACCATGTGGTGATCGGCGGCGCGACGCCGGCCGACAGCCCGTTCCTGCGCCGGCCCGATCTCCTGAAGAGCCTGGTCATCTATTGGCAGCGCCACCCCTCGCTGTCCTACCTGTTCTCCGGGCTCTTCATCGGTCCGACCAGCCAGGCGCCGCGCATCGACGAGGCGCGCCACGATGCGCTCTACGAGCTGGAGATCGCGCTGGCCGCCATTCCCGCCCCGGGCGGCGGCTCCATCCCGCTGTGGCTGATCGACCGGCTGCTGCGCAACCTGCTGGTCGATTCGTCCGGCAACACCCACCGCACCGAGATCTGCATCGACAAGCTGTTCTCACCGGACGGGCCGACCGGCCGGCTCGGCCTCGTCGAATTCCGCTCGTTCGAGATGCCGCCGGACTGGCGCATGAGCCTCGCGCAGCAGCTCCTCCTGCGGGCGCTGATCGCGTGGTTCTGGCGCGAGCCGCAGGACGGCGCGCTGGTGCGCTGGGGCACCGTGCTGCACGACCGCTTCATGCTGCCCCATTTCGTGTGGGAGGATTTCCTCGGCGTGCTCGACGACCTCGCCCGCGCCGGCTACCCGTTCGACCCCACTTGGTTCGCCGCCCAGCGCGAGTTCCGTTTCCCGTTCTACGGCCGGGTCGAGCATGGCGGGGTGCGGCTGGAGCTGCGGCAGGCGCTCGAACCCTGGCATGTGATGGGCGAGGAAGGCACCGTCGGCGGCACCGTGCGCTTCGTCGATTCCGCGGTCGAGCGGCTGGAGGTGCGGGTCGAGGGCGTCCAGCCCGAGCGCCACGTCGTCGCCTGCAACGGCCGCCGCGTGCCGCTGGTCTCGACCGGCCGGAACGGCGAATATGTCGGCGGCGTGCGCTTCAAGGCGTGGCAGCCGGCCTCCGGCCTGCATCCGACCATTCCGGTGCACGCGCCGCTGACCTTCGACATCCTGGATTCCTGGAACCGCCGCTCGTTCGGCGGCTGCGTCTACCATGTCGCCCATCCCGGCGGCCGCAACTACGAGACGTTCCCGGTCAATTCGTACGAGGCCGAGGCGCGCCGCCTCGCCCGCTTCCAGGACCACGGCCATTCGCCGGGCCATGTCGCCGTGCCGCCCGACGAGGCGACCGGCGAATTCCCCTCCACCCTCGATCTGCGGCGACCGCCGCCGTGAGCACCGCCGTGACCGGCCGCGCGCCCCACGAGCACGATCTCGCCGCCAGCCGCGGGGCGCTGATCGACGGCTACCGGCCGCTGCCCGGCGTGCGCGACGAGATGATGGACGAAACCGGCGCGGTGCGTCCGCACTGGCAGCCGGTGCTCGACGGGCTCGCCGCGCTGGGACCGGCCGAGGTCGGCCGGCGCTTCCAGAATGCCGATCGCTATCTGCGCGACTCCGGCGTGTTCTACCGGCTCTATGACGATGCCGCCGGCGTCGAACGGCCCTGGCCGCTGTCGCACCTGCCGCTGGTGATCGATCCGCAGGAGTGGCAGGCGCTGGCCTCGGGCCTCGCCCAACGCGCCACCCTGCTGGAGCGCCTGTTCGCCGACATCTACGGCCGCGGCCGACTGGTCGCCGAAGGCCGCCTGCCCGCCGCTGCGGTGGCGGGCAGCCGCGAGTTCCTGCGCCCGCTGGTCGGCGCCTTGCCGGACAACGGCGCGGGCCTTTCCCTCTACGCCGCCGACCTCGGCCGCGGGCCCGACGGCCGCTGGTGGGTGCTCGCCGACCGCACCCAGGCGCCCTCGGGAGCCGGCTACGCGCTGGAGAACCGCATCACCATGGGCCGCGCGCTGCCCGAGCTGTTCGAGCAGCTTCACGTCGTGCGCCTCGCCGGCTTCTTCCAGACGCTGCGCGCCGAGATGACCGCGCTCTGCCGCAACGCCGATTCGCGCGTGTGCCTGCTCACCCCCGGCCCGCTCAACGAGACCTATTTCGAGCACGCCTATCTCGCCCGCTATCTCGGCTTCGTGCTGGTCGAGGGCGCCGACCTCACGGTGCGCGGCGACACCGCCCACATCCGCACCATCGAGGGGCTGGAGCGCACCGACGTGCTGCTTCGCCGCCTCGATTCCGATTGGGCCGACCCGCTGGAGCTCAATCCCGCCTCGCGCATCGGCGTGCCGGGGCTGGTGCAGGCGGTGCGCGCCGGCAACGTCACGGTGGTCAACGCGCTGGGCTCGGGCGTGCTGGAATCGCGGGCGCTGCTCGGCTTCGTGCCGGCGCTGGCCCGCCACCTCGTCGGCCGCGAGCTGGAGATTCCCAACGTCGCGACCTGGTGGTGCGGCCAGCCGCTGGAGCGCGAGGCGGTGATCGCCGACCTCGACGCCTTCGTGATCGCCCCGGCATTCGAGCCGACGCTGCCGCCGCTGCTGCGCAACGGGCCGGTGGTGGCCGCCGAGCTCGACGCGCCCGAGCGCGCGGCGCTGATCGAGCTGGTGCGCCGGCGCGGCGTCGATCTCGTCGCCCACGAGGCGGTAAAGCTCTCCACCACGCCGGTGTGGCACGACGGCAGGCTGGAGCCGCGGCCCTTCGTGCTCCGGGTCTTTCTCGCCCGCACCCGCGACGGCTGGGCGGTGATGCCGGGCGGGCTCTGCCGCGTCGCCGACCATATCGACGCCCGCGCCGTGTCGATGCAGCGCGGCGGCCGCGCCACCGACGTGTGGGTGCCCTCCGAGGCGCCGGTGGCACCGGTCACGCTGCTGCCGGCGCCCGGCCACGTCCCGATCCGCCGCAATGTCGGGCCGCTCACCAGCCGCGTCGCCGACAATCTGTTCTGGCTCGGCCGCTATGTCGAACGTGCCGAGGCAGCGCTGCGCCTCGCCCGCCTGCTCGCCGCCCGCGCCGCCGAGCGCGAGCGTCGCGGCACCGTCACCACCCGCCTGATCGAGGAGCTGATGTTGGCGTGGGAAGTGGTCGACACCCCGCCCGGCACGGTGGACCTCATCCGCCTCGCGGTGCGCGCGCTCAACCGCCACGACACGCAGGGCTCGATCCTGGCACTGGCATTGGCGGCGCGGCGGGCGGCCTCGGTCATCCGCGACCGCTTCTCGCCCGAAGCGTGGCAGGCGCTGACCGATCTCGAGATGCTGCTGTCGCGCACCGTGCCGGCCGACGTCACCGGCGCCACCGTCCTGACGCGCATCAATCAGGCGCTGCGCACCACCGCCTCCTTCGCCGGCCTCGTCCAGGAGAACATGAACCAGCTTGCCGGCTGGCGCTTCCTGGAGATCGGCCGGCGCATCGAGCGGGCGATCAACACCTGCCGCTTCGTGCGCCAGTTCGGCATCGCCGGCGCGCCGGACGAGGCGCTCGACGTGCTGCTGGAGCTTGCCGACAGCCAGATCACCTACCGCATGCGATATGTGATGGTGGCGGCGCGCGCGCCGGTGCTCGACACCGTGGTGCTCGACCCCTCCAACCCGCGCTCGGTGATGTTCCAGATCGAGCGCATGCGCGACCACATGGCGGTGCTCACCGCGCGTCTGGTGCGCGAGCCGACCTCGCCGCCCGAGCGCCTGCTGCTGCGGCTCAATGCCGGCATCGCCACGCTCGATGCCACCGACATCGACGTGCTCGACATGGTGCGCGCCGAGCAGACGCTGATGGACCTGTCGGACGCCATCTCCGACCGCTGGTTCACCCACCGCGGCGAGGCCGACGACACGCCATGATCTACGACGTGCGGCAGGTGACGACCTATCGCTATGCGGCGCCGGTGGCCACGGCGAGCCACGTGCTCCGACTGTCGCCGGTCGACCGGCCCGGCCAGCGCGTGCTGTCGATGGCGCTCGACGTCGAGCCGGCCCCGGCCGAACGCACGGAGACACGCGACTTCTTCGGCAACGGCCTCACCCGCATCGCTTTGCACACCCGCCACGAGGCGCTGGTGCTGCGCACCACCGCGCGCATCGACGTATCGCCGCTGCCAGTTCCCGAGCCCGAGGTGACGCCGCCCTGGGAGACGGTGCGCGAGCTGGCCTGGGCCTCGGCCGACCTCACGCCCACTGCGCCCGTCCACCATCTCTTTCCCAGCCGGCGGGTGCCGGTGGTGGCGGACATCACCGCCTACGCCGCCGAAAGCTTCGCCCGCGGCCGGCCGATCCTGGAATCCGGCCTGGAGCTGGCCTGCCGGATCAAGGCCGACTTCGCCTATGCGCCGGGCGCCACCGACGTCACCACGCCGGTCGCCCAGGCCTTCGCGCAGAGGCACGGCGTCTGCCAGGATTTCAGCGAGATCATGATCGCCGGCCTGCGCGGGCTGGGCCTCGCCGCCGGCTATGTCTCGGGCTTCCTGCGCACTGAGCCGCCGCCCGGCCAGCCGCGCCTGGAAGGGGCGGACGCCACCCACGCCTGGGTGTCGCTGTGGTGCGGCCCGCGCGCCGGCTGGATCGGCCTCGACCCCACCAACGCCATGCGCGCCGGGCTCGACCACATCGTGCTGGCGGTGGGCCGCGACTATGCCGACGCCGCCCCGGTCGACGGCGTGATCATCGCCACGGGCGACCACGCGCTCGACGTCGCCGTCGACGTGGTGCCGGTGGACCAACCCGCGGCCTCGGGGCCTGTGTGAGACGCGGCGGACCCTGCCCGCAGATTTCGGCGAGTGCCGCGTCCTAAAAAGTGCGCAGCGTCGTGGAGAACACCTCGGTCCCGTCGACACTGATGGTCAGCACGACCGTCAACTGATCATTCTCGTCGAGATTGACCGTGGTCGTGGACAGGGGCTGGCTCTCGCCGGCCTGCAGCTTGAACGCCCCGCCCTGTTTGGTTTCCGACTTGCCGCCCTTGCTGCTCCGCGTCAACGCCAGCGTGAACCGGCCGGCCGCATCGGTGAGAGCAAGGACGTGGCCGCGCAGGGTGATGAGATCGCTGCCCTTGCCCGACGGCTGCACCTCCACCCAACCGATCACGGACGCTGCGCCGGCAGCCATGGCAAGCCCTCCCTGTGGACTGGTTGCTTGGATCACGAGGCCCGTGACGCCGCCTGCGGCCGCTTGCAGGACGGACCTGCGCGTGGGTGCTGTCGAAGTCATCGCACTCTCCCCGGATGGAACGGCAGCGTCGGACCGAAAAAGCCAGGCGCGGGGCGGCGCTTCTGATTGACGATGACGATCGGCGGGACGCCATCGACGGCCGGGATCCCGAGCCGGTCGAGTGCCGGCAGCGTGTCCGGGTTCGGCTCCTGCAGAAGCACGCCCGGCAGGGGCTCCGCCTGCGAGGCCGGCATGCAGCGCCCGGTCGGGCGCGCGGAAGGACACGACGCGGAGAGGCGCCTGCTGGAGGCGGCAAGCCGAGCGTAGGTCGTGCCGTTTCGCGCGCTTCCCCGCTGCGGAATTTGGCGGATGTCGGACGACATCCGCGGTGGCGGACGGTGCTTCGCGTGCGCGTGGCGGCGAGGCGCCGAACTGGACGATCGCGCGATCTGCTGGACTGCGGTGGGCTTCGACTGGGCGGACGCGGCGGCGCGGCGCGTGCGCGTCTCGGACGCCGCCGGATCGGTGAGAGACAGGCTGAAGACGGCGACCCACGCCAGCGCGACAAGACGCACGACCAGGAGCGGCCGCCTGCGCCTCGAAACTGGCTTGCCGGTCAAGTTCACGAGTTCCCGCCTTCCGTGGGCGAAGGATCACCGCAGGGCGGTCATCCTTGCCGCGCCATGCCGAACGCCAAATCGCCAACCCGCCGCGCGCAGCCCGAGTTCCGGCACTGTCTCAGTACTGATTGACGATGAGCGGCATGCCGTTGCCGACGCCCATCTGGTGGATCTCGACGGCGTGACCCGAGCCGAACTGGCCGACGGCGGCCTTCAGGTTTGCCCCGCTCTGGTCGACCACGGCCGAATTGCCGGCCCCGGCCTGCCCGACGACCGCGCCCAGGTCAGCGCCTTCCTGGCGCACCGTGGCCTGGTTCTGGCTACCGAACTGGCCGACCAGCGCCGCATTGCCGCCCGCCAGCGCCCCAGCGGCGATCGCCGACTGTTCGACAGTGGTGCTGTTGCCGCTGCCGGCCTGATAGGTCGTCTGCAAATTGCCGGTGATCTGCTCGACGGACGAAACGCCGCTCTGGGCGAGGGCCGACGCCGACACGCCCAGGAGCAGGGCTCCCACGATCGCCAACTGCCGTGTCATCACACTCTCCTGCCGATCGTTGTCCCGAACAAGCATTCCGCACGATTGCCTAATACTAGGACCCTCGGCTTTGACCCGTCGTCGTCATGACCGGGCTTGTCCCAGCCATCCACGTCTTTGTTTTGAAATACATTTTAAGTCGTGGATGCCCGCGACAAGCGCGGGCATGACGAGTGACGTCTTACGGACCCTGGTATAAGCAGTCCGGAGGCGGGCGGAAGTCACGCCCGCCTCCGTTTTAGTTAGGTCACATCACTTCTGAGTGACAACGGCATGGTTATCGGTGCCCTGCTGGTTAACCCAGGAATAATTGCTAACAGCTTCTCCAGAAGTCTGAGTAACCTCAGCTTTATTCCAATCACCATTGTCCTGAGTGACATAGGAGGTGTTAGCCGCGCCACCAGAAGTTTGCGTAACCTCTGCGGAGTTATCGCTCCAGTACTGAAGGACCTTGGAATAGTTTGTTGCGCCAGCGCTACCAGTCTGGTCGATGGTGGCCGTGTTGCGGAAGCCGATCTGGTCGATATCCGACGCGTTATTATCTGCGGCGAACGCAGGCGCGGACAAAGCAAGAACGAGGGCGACGGCCGTCGCGGTCATCCTGGTCATTGTTGAGTCTCCCATGTATTTTGGAGTGGTCCGCTGTCCAGGCCCCTTCGGGGGTGGTCAGCGTGTTGCCAAGGAGAGCGTTGCGGACCGGAGTTGCATCCCCGCCACGCCCTTTGCGAAACGGACCTGTCGCCAATGCCAGTCGGCCGGCAGGTCCGCCCCCGTCGTCAGACGGAGCCCGTGTGGCCCTCCCGGGCCGAAACTGCGATATCGGCGATCCGCCCGCGGCGCGGCCAACGCGCCCCCAGGCGAACACGGCCACGACTCCGGCGCCCGGCCCCGCTGCGGGGCGTTCGCGCTCGGTGCTCGTGACATAGCGGACCAGCACACTCCGTCCCTGGTCCCGGTGCTTGCGGAGACCGGCGGCGTGCACGGTGGACTGTCGGATCGCGCGCGTCATTGGATGGTCTCCGCGACACGCGGCGCGTCCTCGCTCGTCTCCGTCGCGGCCTCCGCGCGCAGCTCGGACGCTGTGAAAGGCGTCTCCCACTGACTCTGGGATGCGCTGGCCGGCGCCCGGCTCTTGCCGTCCTTCGCCGCCTTGGCGGGTGTTGCCGGCCGTTTCGGGCTCGCCTGCTTTGCCGCCCCGCCGGGCGCACCCGCGGTTGGTGCCAGCGCGGGGCGCGCACCATTGCCGGCGGCCGGCTGCGGCGCGGGTGGGGTCGGGCTTGCCGGCGCCGCGGCCGTGGTGGCGGCCGGCGCAGGCGCCGTCGTGCCGGCGACGTCGGACGCCGCTTTCTCCCCACCGGCATCGGCCGCTTCGGCCGGCTGTTCGCCCTCGCTCTGGTTCGCCTGCGGGTGCACCGTGCTGGAGACCAGCCACTGCTCGGTATCGAGATCCCGGATCGCCTGCGACTGGAACGCCTTGTCGCGGAAGGACCACACGTTCCGCGCCGCCCCTTCGACGATCATGGCGTAGACGGCCTTTTCGATCGCCTGCTGCACGGCGATCTGCTTCGGCTCATTGGTCGAGAAGCCGGCTTCCGCGTCCAGGATCTTGTCGATCGCCACGTACTTGAAGGCGCCGCCGCGCACCGCAATCGACACGATCGTCTTGTGCGACACCACCGACAGCAGGACCTCGCCGGTCTTGGTGCTGACGACCCGCAGATAGACCGTGACCGTGTCCTCGCGGTACTGGACGTCGCCGCCCACGCCCAGGTATTTCGCCCCGATGCCGCCGGTGCGCACATTGCTGTCGAATCCGATGATGCCGCCTTCGAGCAGCACGCCCGCGAACAGCAGCGGCGGCAGCGCCTTCGGATTGACGGAGCGCTCGCCGAGATAGAGGTTGCGCATGTCGGCGATGATGCGGCGTTCCTTCAGCAGGTTGTCGAGCTTCTCGCGCTCCACCACCATGAACCAGTTGCCATTGCCGGCATCCTGCAGGGACTTGATGATGACCGATGTCGCGCCCTGCGTGACGGCGCGGGACAACTGCTGGACCACCTCGGCCGGTTTGAACTGGCCGGTCTGATCCGTATAGGAATAGACGGCGACGGCGACCTTCTGCGCCGGCGGCGGCAACTCGCGCAGCTTGGCGTTGATCCGCGTGACCGGATTGAGGACGGGCGGCAGGATGCCCTCATTCGGCTTGGCAAGGGTCTCGGCGACCGGCCCAGCGCAGCCGCCAGCCACCAGAAGACACAGCAAAGCCGCCATTAGACGCCCCATCCCTACACCTGCAACGACTGACAAGAGTTCGGTTCACACGTTCGTTCGGCCTCATACGGTTTCCGGCCGATTAGGCCGGAGAACCGCATTCCGATCGCCGAAAATCCCGTTTCTGAACAAAGGGTTTTCGGCGAGATCGTTTCCGGTATCCCGAAGGGATCAACCGGAAACCGTATCAAAGGCGCGCGCACCCGTGCTTGGCCGGGGCGCGCCTCTGCCGCAGGCTACTGCGTGATCGTCGGGATGATGATTTCGCTGATCTGGCCGGTCTTCTGGTCGGTGACCAGCAACCGAACCTCCGTCCCGGTATTGACCCAGCTCACTTCCTGGTCGTCGAACTTGATGCGCCCCTGGTCCTGGGCATTCTCGCCGAAAATCGCCTCCGAGACCTGCGACGCCAGGCTCGAATAGAGCCGAGTCTGCAGCATCTGGATGAAACGATCCGACATCGAAGTCGCGGTTTGCCGAGCGGCCGCCGCATCAGCCTTGGCCTTATACTCGTTCTGCGCGTTCGCGAGACCGAAGAGATGAGACGAATTGAGCGGACTGCCGCCGAATGACGGGCTGGTGGGCGTGTAGACAAGCTCCGAGGCGAGAGCGCTCGAAGCGCTGATCGAGAGGACAACTCCACCTGCGACCGCAACGCCGGCAACAAGATGCCGCAACGAGTAGCCCCGCAACGAAAACCTCCGTAAGGACATGCTTCCCCCCGCTCGGCTACAGCGATCAATTGCGCGAATCTTGATTACACGTAACCATCGCGTGCGGAGTCGATCAACGCGTTAGTGTTTCGTTAGCCAATTAATGTTGCGCCGGCATTAAAAAGTCCAAGTGTAGCAAATCCGCCACGCGGATGTTCGCAACTGCACTGCGCCTAGACAGTCGAACGCACGAAATCTAAATTCAGAATATTTAAAGCATGGAAATTTAACTAATTTAAGTTGCTTGTATCACCCTATGATTGTAGCTGGGACTGACTCAACCAGGAGACCAAACGGAAGGTCAGGTGGCGCGCGAAGGTGTGCCGTGCAGCATGACGGGTCCGAGAGGCGGTTCGCGGAGGAGATGGTCCGGATGCACACCACCGCAACCAACCGTGCTCCGGCGCCAATCCGCGTGGAGCCCCGCCCATGATCGACGCCTGTCGCCGGCACGGACCACCGGCCATATCGAGAGTCTGACGGGCGCGCGCCGCCCATCAAATCGTGAATTCACCCCGCGAGCCGCTCCAGCGTTCCGCTGCGGGCGGGCGCGGCGGGATCGCCGGCCAGCGTCTCCCAGCCGAGATCGGGAAGAACGGCGATGCGCTCGCCCTTCATGGTGTTGCGCAGCACGATCGCGCCGTGCCGGTCGAGCTGCTGGAGGCGGTTGCGGGCGCGGCCGACCGACCTAGTGCCGCACATGCGCGCTACATCGAGGTCGGACGGACAGGGCTCGCCCCGCATCGCCGCCTGCGCGAACAGCACGAACACGCCGCGCAGATCCGAAGGCACCGCGCGCGCGACATCGGTGACGCGCTGCCACGCCTCGGTCGCGGCCTCCTCCGGCGTCACGCCGGCCCTGGCGTCCTCCAGCCAGCTGCGGAACTCGTTCAGCCCCGGCAGCGCGCCGGGCAGGCGCTGGATGCGCCAGCGGATCTGGAAATCCTGGAACAGCGCGCCCTCGGGCCGCGATCCGGTCTCGTCCGACACCATGTCGTGCACGATCTGCCGGCAGCGCAGGTCGCGCTCCTCGGCCGGCATCGCCGGCACCAGCGGCTCCTCCGCGGACGCGGCGGCATTTTCGGCCTCGGCGATCTCGTCGAAGATGTCCGAGGTGGACGGCGCCGGCGGCGGACGGCGCTCGACGATCCTCGGCGCCGACACCGGCGCGGGGGCAAGGATCTCCTCGCTGTCGGCATCGGACATGTCGGGCGGCGGCAACAGCCGTGGCGTCACGCCGCGCGAGGCCGTCTCAACGCTGCCGACCTTGATCTGCACTGCGCGCCGGGCGATCGCCGGGCCGAGCCCGACGAAGCTGCCGCGCGGCAGATCGCGGAACATCTCGGCCTGCCGCCGCTCCATGCCGAGCAGGTCGGCGGCCCGCGCCATGTCGATGTCGAGCATGGTGCGCCCCATCAGGAAGTTCGAGGCTTCGGCGGCCACGTTCTTCGCCAGCTTGGCGAGACGCTGGGTGGCGATGATGCCGGCGAGGCCGCGCTTGCGCCCCCGGCACATCAGATTGACCATTGCATTCAACGACATGCGCCGCGCCTCGTCGGGCACGTCGCCCGAGGCCATCGGCGCGAACAGCTGGGCCTCGTCGACGATGACCAGAGCCGGATACCAGTTGGCGCGCGGCGCCTCGAACAGCCCGTCGAGAAAGATCGCCGCCGCCCGCAATTGCAGGCTCTGCTCCAGATATTCGAGGTTGAGCACGACCGACACCCGGCGCTCGCGCACGCGCGCGGCGATGCAGTCGAGGTCCGCCTCGCTTCGATTGGCGTCGACCACGATGTGCTGGAACTTGTCCGCCAGAGAAACGAAGTCGCCTTCCGGGTCGATCACGATCTGCTGGACGTGCGGCGCGCTCTGCTCAAGAATTCGGCGCAGGAGGTGGGATTTTCCGGATCCGGAATTTCCTTGCACGAGCAGGCGGGTGGCCAGCAACTCTTCCAGGTCGATCGTTGCCGCCGCGCCGCCGGCCGACGTCCCAAGCACAATTTCCAACGACACTCTCCCAGCACCGCGGGCCCCTGCCCGCGGAGGGCGGGACTTTGCCCCCGGCGGGGCGCCATCGGCAAGGCGTCAGGCGGCCTCATCCCCATCTGTGCGCCGCTGCGACCTGCTGGCCGGCTTCATCGGACACCGCATGCCGCTTCCGAAATATCGGCTTGCCGCTGGTGATACGGTTTCCGGCCGATCAGGCCGGAGAACCGTATCCCGATCGCCGAAAACCCGTTATCGAACAAGGGTTTTCGGCGAGATCGTTTCCGGTATCCCGAAGGGATCAACCGGAAACCTTATGAAACCCGCGCCTGTGGTCAGGCAGCCAAAGCGTGTTCCGTGCCGCATGCGCCTCGGCTATGGTCCGGCCGCGTGTTGATCGGGGGTGGGCCGGCCATGGCTTCGGTTGCGAAGGTTCTTCTGCTGGGCTCGGGCGAGCTCGGTCGGGAATTCGTGATTTCCATCAAACGCCTGGGCGCTCATGTCGTCGCCTGCGATGCGTACGCCGGCGCGCCTGCCATGCAGGTCGCCGACGAGGCCGAGGTGTTCTCGATGCTGGACGGCGCGGCGCTGACCGCGGCGATCGACAAGCACCGGCCCGATCTGATCGTGCCGGAGGTCGAGGCCATCCGCACCGAGGTGCTGAAGGAGTTCGAGGAAAAGGGCTTCACCGTGGTGCCGTCGGCGCGGGCCACCATCATGACGATGAACCGCGACCGCATCCGCGAGGTGGCCGCGACCGAGCTCAAGCTGCCGACCTCCCGATACCGCTACGCCGAGACGCTCTCCGAGATGCGTGCCGCCGTCGAGGAGATCGGCATCCCGTGCGTCGTCAAGCCGGTGATGTCGTCCTCGGGCAAGGGCCAGAGCACGGTGCGCAGCGCCGATGCCGTGGACGCCGCCTGGACCTACGCCGTCGCCGGCATGCGCGGCGACCGCCAGCGGGTGATCGTCGAATCGTTCATCCCGTTCGACTATGAAATCACGCTGCTCACCATCCGCACCCGCGACGGCGTGCTGTTCTGCCCGCCGATCGGCCACCGCCAGGAGCGCGGCGACTATCAGGAGAGCTGGCAACCGGCGGCGATGTCGGCCGCGGCCATCGCCTCGGCCGAGGCCATGGCCAAGGCGGTGGTGGACAATCTCGGCGGCTATGGGCTGTTCGGGGTCGAATTCTTCGTCAAGGGCGAGGACGTGATCTTCTCCGAGCTGTCGCCGCGCCCGCACGACACCGGCATGGTGACGCTGATCTCGCAGAACCTCACCGAGTTCGACCTGCACGCCCGCGCCATTCTCGGCCTGCCGATTCCGTCGATCACCCAGCACGGACCCAGCGCCTCGGCGGTGATCCTCGCCGACCGCGACGCCGCCGACTTCTCGATCTCGGGGCTGGAGGCGGCGCTGCGCCCCATCACACCGGGGGTGGATGTCGACGTGCGCATCTTCAACAAGCCGACCACCCGTCCCTATCGCCGCATGGGCGTGGCGCTGGCCTTGGCGCGGTCGGGTGATGTCGAGATCGCCCGAGCCGCCGCCCGCGAGGCGGCGAAGAGGGTGGCGCTGACCTATCATACGGTTTCCGGTTGATCCCTTCGGGATACCGGAAACGGTCTCGCCGAAAATCCCCTGTCCAGTAACGGGATTTTCGGCGATCGGAATACGGTTTCCGGCCTGATCGGCCGGAAACCGTATCACGACTGATCCTCTCCCGGCCGATCCGGCCCGGAAACGACAGTCCGTCCGCCGAACGACGACGCTGCCGGTGGGGCACCATCCGGTCCGGCCAAATCCGGTCGGATGCTCTAAGCTTTTGAGTTCTCGCATTTTCCTGCGAACACGGCTCCCACGCCTGCCGAAAATGCTCTAGGGTCGAAGCCTGAATCGGAGCCTGCCATGACTTGCGACGCCAGCGCCAACGACGGCTCGATATCCGGCGGCTTCGTCAAGGTCGGCACCGACTTCGCCTATCTGCTCGAACTGTTCTGCCAAGTCGTCGACGAATCCAGCACGGCTGCCGGCGTTTCCCCCTTCATCCGTCAATGCTTCGCGCCGGACCAGCCGGCGCCGCCGGCCGCGCCCGACGGCAATGCCGAGCGGCGCTGTCAGGCGCTGTCGATCGCGTTCCAGCTTCTCAACATCGTCGAGGAGAACACCGCCAACCAGATCCGCCGCCGCCGCGACGGCCGCCAGCGCGAGAGCGAGCCGGGGCTGTGGCTGAGCGACCTGCGCGATCTTCTCGACCGCGGCTATTCGGAGGACGCGGTGCGCGGCGCCATCGCCGATGCCGCGCTGGAGCCGGTGCTCACCGCCCACCCCACCGAGGCCAAGCGCACCACCGTGCTGGAGCATCACCGCGCGCTCTATCTCTTGCTGCTGGAGCGCGAGAACCGCGCCTTCACCGACATCGAGTTCGCGATGTTCCAGCACCGCGTCAAGGCGGCGCTGGAGCGGCTGTGGCGCACCGGCGAAATCTCGCTCGACCGCACCAAGCTGGAGAGCGAGATCCGCAACGTGCTGCATTATTTCGAGCACGTGTTCCCAGACGTCGTCGAGCTGCTCGACCAGCGCTTCCAGCAGGCGTGGCGCGCCACCTTCGGCAGCGACGCGCCGCCGATGCCGCAGATCGAATTCGGCACCTGGGTCGGCGGCGACCGCGACGGCCACCCGCTGGTGACGCCCGAGGTCACCCAATCCATGCTCGGGCGGCTGCGCCGCGGCGCGCTCGACGTGCTGCAGGCCCGGCTGGTTCAGCTCGCGGTGAAGCTGTCGTTCGCCGTGGATGATGGGCAGGCCCTGCCGCCCATGCTCCGTGCCCGTATCGACGAGCTTGCCGCCATGCTGGGCGATGACGCCGCACCCGCTCTGGCGCGCAATCCCGACGAGCCCTGGCGCCAACTGATCAATCTTATGGTGGCGCGGCTCGATCGCACACGGGCGGCGCCCAACGATCCGGCGGCCTATGCCGCGGCCGCGGCGCTGGTTGCCGATCTCGGCATCTTCGAGGAGGCGGTGCGGCAGGCCGGCGCCCCGCACGTCGCCGAGACCGACGTGCGCCCGCTCGCCGCTCTGGCGCGCGCCTTCGGCTTCCATCTGGCGCGGCTCGATATCCGCCAGAACAGCGCCTATCACGACCGCGCCATCGCGGGGCTGCTCGGTGCCGCCGGCTTCGAGCGCACCGATTATCCCGACTGGAGCGAGGCGGAGAAGCTGGCGTTCCTGGCGCGCGAACTCTCGAGCCCGCGGCCGTTCGCCGGCCTGCACCGCCGGCTCGACGCCGAGGCGGAACTCACGGTGCGGCTGTTCCGGGCGCTGAAGACCCACGCGTCCGCGTTCGGCTTCGCCGGCATCGGCCCGGTGATCGTCAGCATGACGCGCGGCGCGTCCGACCTGCTCGCGGTCTATCTCCTGGCGCGCGAGGCGGGGCTGATGGTCGACACGCCGGCCGGTGCCGCCTGCGAGCTGAGAGTGGCGCCGCTGTTCGAGACCATCGACGACCTCGACCGCAGCGACGTCATCCTCGATGCGTTCCTGGCCCACCCGATGACGCGGCGCACGCTCGACCACCTCCGCATCCGCGACGGACGGACGACGCCGGAATGTCTGGTGATGCTGGGCTACAGCGACAGCAACAAGGATGGCGGCATTCTCGCCAGCCAATGGCACCTGCATCAGGCCGAGAGCCGGCTGATGCGCGTCGCCCGCCGCCATGGCGTGCGGCTCGAATTCTTCCACGGCCGCGGCGGCACCATCGGCCGCGGCGCCGGGCCGAGCCACGCCTTCCTCAGGGCGTTGCCGGCGGGCTCGCTCAGCGGGCGCATGGGCATCACCGAGCAGGGCGAGGTGATCGCCCAGCGCTACGCCAACCGCGTCACCGCCACCTTCCACCTCGAGCGCATGATCGCCGGCCTCGTGCGCACCTCGCTGCTGCATCAGGCGGGCGAGGCGCCGCCGCACCCGCTCCACGGCGTGTGGGACGACGTGGTGACGCGCAGCCTTGCAGCCTATCGCAGCCTCGTCGAGGCGCCGGGCTTCATCACCTTCTTCCGGCAGGCGACGCCGATCGACGCCATCGAGGAGAGCCGCATCGGCTCGCGCCCGCCGCGCCGCACCGGCTCGGCAGGACTTGCCGATCTTCGGGCCATTCCCTGGGTGTTCAGCTGGAGTCAGGCGCGCTTCCATCTGCCCGGCTGGTTCGGCGTCGGCAGCGCGCTGGCGGGGCTCGAGGCGGAACGGCCGGAGGAATGGGCGGCGCTCAAGGCGGCGGCGGCCGACTGGCCGTTTTTGTGCTACGTGCTGCGCAACGTTGAGGCCAGCCTCCTGATGGCCGACCGCGAGATCATGACGCTCTATGCCGGCCTCGTCGAGGACGAGCGGCTGCGGGCGGACACGCTGGCGCACATCTTCGCCGAGTTCGAGCGGGCGCGCGTCCAGGTTGGCGCGCTGCTCGGCCAGCCGATCGGCGAAGGCCGCCCCCGCCTCGTGCGCACGCGCCAGACCCGAACGAGCGGGCTCGCATGGCTGTCGGGCGAGCAGGTGCGGCTCCTTCGGGCGTGGCGCCGGACTCGGGACGAAGACACGCTGCAGGCGCTGCTGCTCACCGTCAATGCCATCGCCATGGGCCAGAAGACGACCGGGTGAGCCCGGCGCGGCATAGCGTTTTCCCGCCGATCGACTGGAAACCGTCTCACCCACCCATCTGCCACGTCTTCACCCAGTCGATGGGCCAGAGCAGCATCAGCACGTTGAGGGTAAGATTGTCGCGGATCACCAGCGCGACAACGACCTCAAGGGCGAGGGCGACCATCACGGTGAGCCACACCGGAAGCCGGCTGGCGAGCCAGAAACCGGCCATCATCGCCAGGATGTCGGCGATCGAGTTGATGACGCTGTCGCCATTGTAGCCGAGCGCGATGGTGACGGACCGATAGCGATCGATGATCATCGGCGTGTTCTCGACGATCTCCCAGGCCGCCTCGATCACCGTCGCAATCAGCAGGCGGACCGAGAACCGCAGATCACGGCGGAGGACGCGGGCCAGCCCCCAGATCGCGGCATAGAACAGGAAGCCATGCACGATGTGGGAGGGCGTGTACCAGTCCGTCAGGTGCTGCGAATCCTCCGCGCTGGCGACGACGCCGTGCCACAGCCGGACCGTGCCGCAGGTGCAGATCGGCACCCGGCCCATGGCAAACAGGATCCCCGCCGTCGCCATCAGCACGGCGACGATCGCCATCGCCGGCCAGGCTGCACGCAGCGGCCGAGCCGGTTTCAGCGAGGATGCGCCCGTCATCTGCACGCCTGTCCTCCTCTGACCGGCAATAACATCGCTTCTGGGATGAGAGAGGGATTCGAAATCCCGGTCCAGCGCACTGTCGCCTGAGACGGTTTCCAACGAATTATCCGCAAACCGTATCACGCGCGGCGGACGAGCCCCGCACCACCAGCCGCGCGGCCAGCACCACCTGCCGCCGCGCCATCTCCGGCGTCCGGAGCCGCTCGAAGACCAGGTCCATCGCCGCCCGGCCGATCTCGGCCACCGGCTGCTCGATCACCGTCAGGCCCGGGCCGACCAGCTCCGTCCAGGTCTCGTTGTCGAAGCCGGCAATGGCGATGTCGCGCGGCGTCTCGAGCCCGGCCCGCCGCGCCGCGCGATAGAGCCCGAGCAGCAGCAGGCTGTTCGAAACCATCACCGCATCGGGCCGCTCGCCGGCCTCGAGCCGCCGCGTCAACTCGGACTCCGCCGCCTCCGCCGTGGGGGGCAGGAAACATGCGTCGGCTTCGAGCCCGTGCCGCGCCATCGCCGCCGCATAGCCGTCGTGGCGCAGCACCGCCGTCGACGAGGTGTTGCCGAACAGCCCGGCGATCCGCCGATGCCCCTGGGAAACGAGATGATCGACGAGAAGGCCGGCGGCCAGCGGATTGTCGATCGTCACCGCGTCGTGCATGCCGAGCGGCCCCGCGCGATCGACCAGCACGACGGGAAAGCCGAACTCCATGCGGCCGAGACGTTCCGCCGTCGTGCGCGTCGGCGCATAGATGAGGCCGGTGATCCGCTCCTCCTGCATCATGCGCAGATACATCGCCTCGCGGGCCGGGTTCTCGTCGGTGTTGCACAGCACCACCCGCATGTCGGCGCCATAGGCCGCGTCCTCCACCGCCCGGCTGAGCGTGGTGAAGAATGGGTTGCGGATGTCGGAGACGATCAGCCCGATGGTGCGCGAATGCTGCGACCTGAGCCGCCGCGCCGCGAGGTTGGGGCGATACTGCGTGGCCTTGATCGCCGCCTCGACCTTCTGCCGCAGGTCGTCGCTCACCGGCCCGTTGCCGAGCACCCGCGACACGGTCGCCGGCGAGACCCCCGCCACGCGGGCCACGTCCTTGATACCTACCGTCATATTCTGAAAACGTTCCCAATCAATAGGCCCTGAAACGTCAGGGGGCAGCGCGTCACAACATCAATACTGACAATAAATTTCCATCTTGGCAATGCGATGGCCGTTGACAGGTGAGTGAAAACGTTTTCAAATCCGTTTCAACAATGAGCCCACGGGAGGGGTCGTCCATGGCCAACGCCACCAGCGCCACCGTCACGAGCGCACCCGGCGCGACAGCAGCCGCCTCGGCCCCGATCCTGTCGGCCGAACTGGTCCGCCTCGCTGCCCGCCCCGCCACCAAGGAGGCGGCGATCCGCGAGGCCGCCCAGATGCTGGTCGCCAGCGGCCGCATCGACCCCGCCTATGTCGACTCGATGATGCGCCGCGAGGCAGTGGCCAACACCTTCCTCGGTCACGGCGTGGTCATCCCCCATGGCATGGTCGAGGACCGCGACCTTGTCCGGGAGAACGGCCTCGCCATCCTCCAGGTTCCGGACGGCGTCGCCTGGAACGAGGGCCAGACCGCCCACCTCGTCGTCGCCATCGCGGCCCGCTCCGACGCCCACATCACCGTCCTGCGCCGTCTCACCAATCTGCTGCAGGACGAGGCGGCGCTCGACGCGCTGACGCGCACCACCGACGCCCGCGAGATCGTTGCCGCGCTCACCAGCGCCCCCGCGGAGACGTCCGCGCCGTCCGCGCCGGCCATCGATCTCGCCAACCGGTTCGACTGGATCTGCGACTATCCGAGCGGCCTCCACGCCCGCCCGGCCGCCCATTGGGTCGACACCGCCCGCCGCAGCCGCGCCCGCATCCAGATCCGCGCCGGCGACGAGGTCGCCGACCCTCGCAATCTCGTCTCACTGCTCCGGCTTGGCATCCGCAACGGCGACCGCATCGTCGTCTCGGCGGACGGCGACGGCGCGGCCGAGGCGCTCGACGCGATGAAGGTCGCGATCACCGGCCTCACCCTCCAGGAGAAGACCGACGCCGCCAAGGCCGCGGCCAAGGCTGCCGCGGGCGCCGCCGCCGCGGGCTGGGTGCCGCCCGCCCCCATGCCGTCGATCCCCGGCATGTCGGCCGCCCCCGGCCTCGCCATCGGCTGCGTCCACGTGCTGCGGCCGGCCGAGGTGGCGGTGCCCGATCTGCCGCTGCCGCTCATCGAATCCGGCCGGCTGCTCGACGAGGCGATCGTCGCCACCCGCCAGAAGCTCACAGTCCTGGCCGACGACACCGCCCGCCGCCTCGGCGCCTCGGAGGCCACCATCTTCAAGGCTCAGGCCGAGTTCCTGGCCGACACCGACCTCATCACCCTCGCCTGCCAGCTCATGGTCGACGGCCACGGCCCGGCCTGGGCGTGGCAGGAGGCGGTGAGCCGCACCGCGAGCAGCCTCGCCGCCATGGGCAATCCGCTGCTCGCCGCCCGCGCCGCCGATCTGCGCGACGTCGGCAACCGGGTGCTCGCCCATCTCGTGCCGGATCTTGCCGCCACCGACGCGCCCCTTCCCGACGGCGAGGTGATCCTGATCGCCGACGACCTCACGCCGTCCGACACCGTCGGCCTCGACACCAGCCGCATCGTCGGCCTCGTCACCGCGCGCGGCGGCCCGACCTCGCACACCGCCATCCTCGCCCGCACGCTGGGCCTGCCGGCTCTGGTCGCGGCCGGCGACGCGGCGCTCGATGTCGCCGAGGGCACCACCGCCATTCTCGACGGTGGCGGCGCCCGCCTCTGGCTCGACCCCGATGACGAGGCGATCGCGGCGGCCCGCGCCCGCATCAAAGCCGATGCCGAGCGCCGCCAACGCGAGGCGGCGGACCGCGCCGCACCCGCCGTCACCACCGACGGCCAGCGCATCGAGATCGCCGCCAACGCCAACACGCCCGATCAGGTCGCCCTCGCCCTCGATCTCGGTGCCGAGGGCGTCGGCCTGATGCGCACCGAGTTCCTGTTCCTGGAGCGCGACGCAACGCCGCCCGAGGACGAGCAGGCCGCGATCTACACCGCCATGCTCGATGCGCTCGGCGACCGGCCGCTGATCGTACGCGCCCTCGATATCGGCGGCGACAAGCAGGTCGCCCATCTCGATCTGCCGCACGAGACGAACCCGTTCCTCGGCGTGCGCGGCGCGCGTCTCTTGCT
Organism: Blastochloris tepida; assembly: GCF_003966715.1. Classification (NCBI taxonomy): domain Bacteria; kingdom Pseudomonadati; phylum Pseudomonadota; class Alphaproteobacteria; order Hyphomicrobiales; family Blastochloridaceae; genus Blastochloris; species Blastochloris tepida. Next base: position 961,557 of record NZ_AP018907.1, on the reverse strand, counting down.
GCGCCGCCCCGAGCTGATCGAGCCGCAACTGCGCGCGCTCTATCGCGCCGCGAAGGGGGGGCGGAAGCTCTCGATCATGTTCCCGATGATCACCTCGCTGCAGGAGATCGTCGCGCTGCGCGCCATCTGCGAGCGCATCCGCGCCGAGCTTGATGCGCCGCAGGTCCCGCTCGGCATCATGGTCGAGGTGCCTTCGGCAGCCGTGCTCGCCGATGTCTTCGCCGCGCACGTCGATTTCTTCTCGATCGGCACCAACGACCTCACCCAATACGCGCTGGCCATCGACCGCCAGCATCCGGATCTGGCCGCCGAGGCCGACAGCCTCCACCCGGCGGTGCTGCGCCTGATTGCCGCCACCGTGAAGGGCGCGGCCGCCCACGGCCGCTGGGTCGGCGTGTGCGGCGGCATTGCCGGCGATCCGTTCGGCGCCTGCCTGCTCGCCGGCCTCGGCGTCACCGAGCTGTCGATGACCCCGCGCGACGTGCCCGCCGTCAAGGCGCGGCTGCGCTCCGCGACCTTTTCCGACCTGCAGCGCCTCGCGGCGGAGGCTTTGGCGGCGGACACCGCCGATCGCGTCCGCGCCCTCGACGGAGCGCGGCCATGAGCGAAGATCCCCAAGTCGAAAATTCCGACGTCGAGACCTCCAAGGTCGAAGCCTCAAAGGCCGAGGCTCCCAAGGTCCAGCCGCCCCAGGTCGTCACGGTGACGCTCAATCCGGCGATCGATCTCACCATCACGCTCGACCATTTCGTCATCGGCACCGTGCAGCGCGCCACCGCCGCCGTCTCGACCTGCGGCGGCAAGGGCATCAATGTCGCCGGCTGCCTCGCCGATTGGGGTATCCGCGTCGTTGCGACCGGCGTGCTCGGCCGCGCCAATGACGGCACCTTCGCCGAGTTCTTCGCCGCCAAGGGCATTGCCGACCGCTTCGTGCGCACCCCGGGCGAGACCCGCACCAACATCAAGATCGCCGACCGCACCAGCGGCGAGACCACCGACGTCAACCTGCCCGGCCTCCGGGTTCCCGCCGTCGCCTTCGACGCCGTGCGCAAGATGCTGATGGACTCCGTCGCGCCGGGCCGCCCAGTGGTGCTCGCCGGCTCGCTGCCCGAGACGCTGCCCGAAACGGCCTGGGCGCGGCTCGCTGCCGACCTGCGCGGTCGGGAGGCGCGCATCGTGCTCGACACCTCCGGCGGGCCGCTCGCCGCGGCCCTCAAGGCCAACGTGCCGATCCATGCGGTGAAGCCCAACCATGTCGAACTGGAGGCGGTGATCGGCCGCCCGCTCACCGGCACCGGCGAACTCGTCGAAGCGGCACGCACCCTGCTCGCCCGCGGCCTCGCTTTGGTGGTGGTCTCGCGCGGCGCCGAGGGCGCGCTATTCGTCGACAGCGAGACGGCGCTCGCAGCACGCCTGCCGGCCAAGGCCGCGCTGTCCACGGTCGGAGCCGGCGATGCCATGGTGGCCGGCATCGTCGCGGCGCTCATCGAAGACGCGCCGATCGAGCGCATCGCCCGGCTCTCGACCGCGTTCGCGGCCTCGAAGCTCGATCGCATCGGCCCCTATCTCGGACCGGCCGAAGACATCGAACGCCTCGCCGCCGCCGTGAGCGTGACGTTGATCTGATACGGCTTCCGTTCGATCAGCCGGAAACCACATGAACCGCCCAACCCGCAGCAAACGCGGGACCGAACGAACCGGAGGACTCCATGTCGCCGTTGCCGTTGACGTCGCCTTTGATCGCGGTTGTCGGCGCGACCGACCGCCCCACCCTCGCAATGCTCGCCGCCGAGGCGCTGAAGAAGGCCGCCGCCAAGCTCGGCCGCCCACTCGCCGTCGAACTGCACGCCGGCAGCACCGTGACCGGCACCCTTGAGCCCGCGATGATCGCCGCCGCCGGCACCGTTCTCCTGATCGGCGATGTCACCGGCGACGAACGCTTCGCCGGCAAGAAGACCGCGCACGTCACCTTGGACGCCGTGCTCACCGATCCCGGCGCCGTGCTGTCCGATGTCACCGCGTCCGCGACATCTTCCCCGGCGGCCGGCACCGCGCGCGGCAGCGCGAAGACCGGCACCAGAAAGATCGTCGCCATCACCTCCTGCCCGACCGGCATCGCCCACACTTTCATGGCGGCCGAGGGCATCGAGCAGGGCGCCAAGGCGCTGGGCCACGCCGTCCGTGTCGAGACCCAGGGCTCGGTCGGCGCCCAGAACGCGCTGACGGCCGATGAGATCGCGGCGGCCGATGTCGTCATCATCGCCGCCGACACCAATGTCGATCTCGCCCGCTTCGCCGGCAAGCCGGTCTATTCGACCAACACCAAGGCCGCGATCGGCGACGGCAGGGCCCTGGTCGCCCACGCCTTCGAAGCGGCTCGGATCCAAGGGGGATCTGCTGCCGTCTCCGCCGATCTCGCCGGTCAGGTGGCCGCCGAGAAGTCCGCCCGCGCCACCGAGCGCAGCGGCGTCTACAAGCACCTGATGACCGGCGTCAGCTACATGCTGCCCTTCGTCATCGCCGGTGGCCTGCTCATCGCCATCGCCTTCGCGCTGGGCGGCATCTACGTCTATGACGACGCCCACAAGGACACGCTCGGCCATGCGCTGTTCGTCATCGGCGCCAAGGCCGGTTTCGCGCTGATGGTGCCGATGCTCGCCGGCTTCATCGCCTATTCGATCGCCGACCGGCCGGGCATCGCGCCGGGTGCCATCGGCGGCATGCTCGCCGGCATGATCGGCGCGGGCTTTCTCGGCGGCATCGTCGCCGGCTTCCTCGCCGGCTATGTCGTCAAGCTGCTCAACGACAACATCCACCTCGGCCGCAATCTCGACGGCCTGAAGCCGGTCCTGGTCCTGCCGCTGCTCGGCTCGGCCATTGTCGGCCTGCTGATGATCTACGTCATCGGCCAGCCGGTCGCCACGGCGCTGGCGGCGATGACCGCCTGGCTCAAGACCATGCAGACCGCCAACGCCGTGCTGCTGGGCGGGATCATCGGCGCGATGATGGCGTTCGACATGGGCGGCCCGGTCAACAAGGCGGCCTACACCTTCGCGACCGGCCTGATCGCCTCGGCCGACAACGCGGTGTACGGCCCGATGGCCGCCGCCATGGCCGCCGGCATGACCCCGCCGCTGGCGCTGGCGCTCGCCACCAAGGTGTTCCCCGACCGCTTCTCGCCGGACGAACGCGAGGCCGGCAACGCCGCCTTCTTCCTCGGCATCTCCTTCATCACCGAAGGTGCCATCCCCTTCGCCGCCAAGGATCCGGTCCGCGTCATCCCAGCCTTGATCGCGGGCTCCGCGACGGCCGGCATGATCTCGATGTATGTCGGCGCCGAGTTGAAGGTGCCGCACGGCGGCATCTTCGTGCTGCCGATCCCCAACGCCGTGACACATGTCGGCGGCTACATCATTGCCCTGGTCGCGGGCACCGTGATCTCGGCCGTGCTGCTGCGTGTGCTGAAGCCCAGGGTGGAGGCGTGAGAGCGCGGCGGGAGATAACCGGCCGGTCTTGCCGGTGCGGTCATGAAGCGACGGCACCTCGGGATCTGCTGACGGTCTCCGAAGCGCGATCCGCGGGGCAAGGCGATCCCGCCTCCTCCTCTCGAAACCCTCCGCCACAGAGCCATCTATTGTCATGGCTCCGATGGTGCCGTTGACATTCCCGTCCTTCATCGGAGGACGCCCGAGGTGGCGGCAACGGCGAAAAGGGAGAGGTGTCGTGGACGGCTTGTGGCTCCTGGCGCTCCTGGTCGGCGCCCTCTACCTGGTCACTCCGGCGATCGCCATCATCGCTCTGGCGCGCGTGAACCGCCTCTCCCAAAGGGTGCTGGAGCTGGAACAGCGGCTTGCGGCCGGCGCAACCGCCGCTCCGGTGCTGGAGGCGCCAGAAGCGGCCCGGGAGCCGATGCCGGCGGAGGTACCGCAGATCGCTGCCGTTGAGGCCGCCGCGTCCGAAGCGATCCCCGAAGCCGAGGCCGTTGCGCCGCCGCCCTCCCCGCCTGTACAGCCGACGCAGCCTCCAGGGCAGTCGGCAACGTCCGGCGAGGTCGGCGACATCGAGCAGGCGTTCGGGACGCGCTGGGTGGTGTGGACCGGCGGGCTGGCGCTGGCGCTCGGCGGCGTATTCCTGGTACGGTACACGATCGAAGCCGGCCTGCTCGGTCCGGCCGCGCGCGTCGCCCTGGGCGGGCTGTTCTCGGTCCTCCTGGTCGCGGTCGGCGAACGGCTGCGCCGGCAGGACCGCACCAGCGGCTTTGCCGGAGTGCCGGCGGCCTATGTCCCGGCGATGCTCACCGCCGCCGGCACCGCCAGCGCCTACGCCACGGTGTGGGCCGCCTATGAGCTCTACGGTTTCCTGCCGCCGGCCACGGCCTTCCTGCTGCTCGGCATCGTGGCGGTGGCGGCCATCGCCGCCGCCCTGCTGCACGGCCCGGCCCTGGCCGCGATCGGCACGCTCGCCGCCTACGCCACGCCGATCCTCACCGCCACGCCCGATCCCGATGCCTACGGCCTGTTCGCCTTCCTCGGCGGCATCACCGCGGCGGCCTATGCCGTCGCCCGCGTCCGGCTGTGGCGCTGGCTGGCGACCAGCGCTACCGTGCTGGTGACACTATGGGGGCTCAGCTATGCCGCCGATCCATTCGGACCGGCAACCGGGACGCTGGCGCTGCACGCAATCCTGCAGGGCGCGCTGGTCGCGGCGCTGATCGTGCCGGGTCTCTGGTTCGGGCCACCGGCGGCTGGAAACCGCGCCGATGGCCTCTCCACCGCCGCCCTGGCCGCGCTGGTGGCGATATTGGCGCTCCATGCGGTCACCGCGTCGATGGACACCGGGCCGCTGGTCCTGCTCGCAATCGCCATCGCCGTCAGTCTCGCGATCGCCTGGCGCGCCGAGGCCACGACGCTGATTGTGCCGCTGGCCGCCGCTTTAGCGGTGGCGGTCACGCTCGCCTGGGCGATCGAGCCCAATCTTGCCACCACGGTGGCACCGGCCGGCGCCGCGGGAGGGCCGGAGCCGCTGCCGGTGCTGATCGAGCCGATCGTGGCGTTCGCCGCGGCCATCTCGCTGTTGATGCTCGCCACCGGCGTCGCCGCCATCCCGCGCCGGCGGCGCGGCGTGTTCGCCCTCGTGTGGGCGGGGGCGGCGGCCGCAACACCGGTGGTCATGCTGGCCGCCTGCTATTGGCGCATCGCCGAATTCCTGGCGAGTGTACCGTTCACGGCGCTAGCGCTGGCTTTGGCCGCGCTCTATGGCAGCCTCGCCGAGAGGCTGCTGCGCGGCCGGCGCACGCCGGGCTCGCGCGCCTGCGCGTCGGTGTTCGCCACCGCCTGCCTCGCCACTTTGGCGCTCGGCGCCACCATGATCCTGGAGCGCGGCTGGCTCACCGTCGCGCTGGCATTGGTGGCGCTGGCCGCGGCCCACGTCGCGGCATCGCGGCCCTATCCGTTCCTGCGTTGGGTGGCCGGTGCGTTCGGCGCGCTGCTGCTGGGACGCATCGCCTGGGATCCGGCCATCATGGGCAGCGATGTCGGCGCCACACCCGTCTTCAATTGGCTGCTGTGGGGCTACGGCGTGCCGGCGCTGGCGATGGCGCTCGGAGCCCGCCAGTTGCGCCGCCAGCGCGACGACATCCCCGCGCGGCTTTTCGAGAGCGCAGCCATCCTGTTCGTCTGCCTGCTGGTGACGTTCGAGATCCGCCACGCGCTCCACGCGGGCAACATCTACGCGGCGCGGATCGGACTGGTCGAAGCAGGCCTGCAGGTCAGCGCCTGGGCGGTGATAGCGGCGACGCTCGAACGCATGGCGGCGGCCACGGGGAGCAGGCTGCGCGCAGCAGCGGCGGTGGCGATCACCCTGGTCGCGTTGATCGGCGCGTGGGTGATGCTCGGCATCACCGAGAATCCGCTTTTCAGCGGAAAGATGATCGAGCCGCGGTTCCTGCTCAACAGCTTGCTGCCCGGCTATGCCGCGCCGGCGGTGGCCTTCCTCCTGCTTCATGTTGCCACCCGCGCCCGGCAGCCCGCGTCGTGGCGGGCGATGCTGGCAGCGACCGCCTTCGCCTGCGGTTTCGCCTACGTCAATCTGCAGGTGGCGCTCGCCTTCCGCGGTCCGTTCATCGGCCTTTTGCAGTCGGCACCGATCTCAGATGGCGAATGGTACGCCTACTCGGCGGTGTGGCTGGTGTCGGGCCTGCTGCTGCTGCTGATCGGGCTGCTGCGCGGCTCGCGGCCCGCCCGTATCGCCTCGGCCGGGCTCATCACGCTGACTGTGCTGAAGGTGTTCCTGTCCGACATGGCGGACCTCGAAGGCGTGCTGCGCGCGGTGTCGTTCATCGGCCTCGGCGTGGTGCTGGTCGGGATCGGCTGGCTGTACCAGCGGCTTCTGATCCCCCGCCGGGCACCGGATCGGCCGGCAGAGCCCTGATGACGCTTCCGGTCGCTCGACTCGGGATACCGGAAGCAGCCACGCCGCAAGACGCAGCAGCAGCAGGTTCGGCTCGCCCGATCTCAGCGCTTGCCGCGGTGCTTGCGAGGACGTGCCCGCTGGTGGCCGGCGGACCCGCGAAACGCCGGATTGGGGTAGCAGTTGCCGCTTGCCGGGGACGGCCGCATAGCGACGCATTGATCCAGCGTCATGAACCCGCAGGTCCGGATGGAACCGCCATCGAACATGCGGTCCTCAAGGCACCAGGGGTACTCTCGCGCCTCGGCAGGCGACGTCCCCCACAGGGCAATCCCGGCCGCCAGTCCCAATGCGGCAATGGTCGACGGCTGCACACGGGCCTCCCGTTGGCGGGACAGCGATCGCCTATTGGTTCCGTTCAAAGGCGGTCCGTCAACACCAGCCGGGAACGCTTGAGGATTCTCAACGCACCACCGGCTCGACCTCGATCGTCACGTGCGACAGGTCGTGGATGTGCCTGAGCTTGTGCCGATAGTGCGAGGGCGGCAGCGGCGCCGCCGAGGATATGGCGACGATCGCGCCATGGTGGCCGGGGCCGAGCTGCCAGACGTGCAGATCGGTGATCGTATCGCCGTCGCGATGAAGTGCGGCGCGGATCTCGTCCGGCAGGTCCTCGCTCGGCGGCACATAATCCAATAGCACGCCGCCGGCGTCGCGGATCAGGCCCCACGACCAGCGGGCGATGACCAGCGCGCCGACGATGCCCATCACCGGGTCCAGCCACAGCCAACCATAGAGGCTGCCCGCGATCAGCGCGACGATCGCCAGCACCGAGGTCAGCGCGTCCGCCAATACGTGCATGTAGGCGGCACGCAGATTGTTGTCGCCACCATGATGGTCATGATGGTGGTGCGCGTGTCCATGCTCGTGGCCATGGTCGTGCGAATGCTCGCCGCGCAGCAGCCACGCGCTGACGACGTTCACCGCAAGCCCGATCACCGCAACGGTGATGGCCTGCGGAAAATCGATGGCAATCGGCGCATAGAGCCGCTGCAGGCTCTCCCAACCGATCATCAGGGCGATCAGCGCCAGCACGATGGCACTGGCGAAGCCGGCGAGATCGCCGAGCTTGCCGGTGCCGAAGCTGAAGCGGGGATTGCGGGCGTTCTTGCGCGCATACAGATAGGCGAGCGCGGCGATCAGCATGGCAGCGGCGTGGGTGGACATGTGCCAGCCGTCGGCGATCAGCGCCATGGAGCCGAACACGTGCCCGGCGGCGATCTCCACCACCATCATGGTGGCGGTCAATGCGATGACGAACCAGGTGCGGCGCTCGTTGCGGGCGTGACTCTCGCCGAGAAAGACGTGGTCATGCCCGCCCATGGCCGGGGCGTGTTCCGGACTGGTGCTCATTCGGGTGGCCTCTCACAACCTCGACCGACCCCGCCTCGCCCGCGGCACGGTCGTAATCGGATTCGAATTCGAGACATGGCAGCGGACGCCGGTCGTCAGATCGGAATGCGTGGCAGGAGCATTATCCCGCACAGCAGGCACCGTCAAATCGCGGCATCACATTTGGAGCGTTCTAAAGTATCCGCGCGATCGACATAATGACTGACATTGTTGAAATTGATTAATCTGATTTATCTTTCGCCGCTCTTTCTATCCGCATTTTAGCACTACCGCTCCGCAGATCTACAATTGTTTGTAGCTTGCAAGATTATATATTTTGCGTCGGCAAACAACGCGTGTCCCGTCGCGCCGCGAAGACGCCGCCCCAATCCAGTCGCATCGAGATCGTGGCCGCCGAGCCGGATGCACGGCGACGCTCCTGCGCGAGACCTGCCGCCAGGGCCTGCGGGCGGTGCTCGTACACCAGACCCGGACTGCCACCGCGGAGACGCGAAGGATGCGACATTTTGACCCTCGACGAAGCGCCGGAGGCACCCCACATGAAACGTCGATCCGGGCCCCTCTGGCAGCGAGCCATCGCTGCGATGTCGGATCTTTCACCTGCCGCCGCGTTGCGAAGCGCACTGGCATTTGGAGGATGCGATGGCGCTCGGTCCCGAACTGTTGTTCGCGGATTTCTTCGGCAAGCCCGCTTGGACGTGGCTGCTGTTCGTCGGCATCATCGCCGCGCTTCTGGCCTTCGACCTCGGCATTCTTCACCGCAAGGCGCGTGAGATTCCGGCCGGCGAGAGCCTGCTGCTGTCGGCGGCCTATATCAGCGTCGCGCTGATCTTTGGCGCTTGGGTGTGGTCCCAGATGGGCCAGGAGGCCGGCGTCGCCTATGTCACCGGCTTCTTCATCGAGAAGACGCTGGCGCTCGACAACATCTTCGTCATTTCGCTGATCTTCGCCACGCTGGCGATCCCGCGGCATCTTCAGCACCGCGTGCTGTTCTATGGCATCCTCGGCGTCATCGTGCTGCGCGCGATCATGATCGGGCTCGGCACCGCGCTGGTGTCGCAGTTCGCCTGGGTGCTGTATATCTTCGGCGCCTTCCTGATCGTGACCGGCATCAAGATGCTGCTGGTCGCCGAGAACCCGTCCGCCGTTGTCGACAACCCTCTGATGCGCTTCGTTCGGCGCCATATGCGCGTGACGAAGGTTCTGCGCGGCAGCGCATTCTTCGTGCGCAGACCGGTTTCGAGGAGCGGGCGGACGGTGCTCTACGCCACGCCGCTGCTGCTTGCGCTGATCCTGATCGAGTTCGCCGATCTCGTCTTCGCCGTCGATAGCGTGCCGGCGATCTTTGCCATCACCACCGATCCCTACATCGTCTACACCTCGAACATCTTCGCCATCCTCGGCCTGCGCGCGCTCTATTTCGCACTCGCGGCCAGCGTGCACCGCTTCCGCTATCTCAAATATGCGCTGTCGCTCGTGCTGATCTTCATCGGCGCCAAGATCTTCTGGAGCCAGGCGTTCGGCAAGGTCGACCCGCTGATCTCGCTCGGCGTGACCCTGACCCTGCTGGCCGGCGGCATCGTGCTCTCGATGTGGAAGACCAGCCGCGAGCAGCCGGAACCTGCCGACGAGGCGCTGCGCGCCGGCCCCTGCCCGATCCGTCTCACCAGAGGAGAACCGTCATGACCACGCCGCTTCACGGACTGCCGCGCACTGAACGCAACGATGGCTTCGGGATCGCCGATTACGAGACCCGCGAGGGCGAGATCGCCCGGCGCAATGTGCTGTTCGGGCTGTGGGCCGGCCGCCGCCTCGGCTTGGCCGAGGCCGATCTCGAAGCCTACGCATGGTCGGTGCATCTCGCCGACCGCGAGGTGCCCGGACAGGATGACGTCATCGCCAAGGTGTCCGCCGACTTCGCGGCACACGGCATCGACATCAGCGAAGCCCGGCTGCGCCGGCATCTGCACGAGATGCGCCTGCGCGCCAGCCTTGATCTGGCGCACCACTGAACCGGCCGGCGCGCGCCGGCCGCAATCATCCAACACCCAAGATCACCCAACGCACCAAAGACGACCCGACACCGATGAGGACTCCATGATCGACGTGAACAGGCTTCTCAACGCGGTGCTGACCGGCACCGCTCCCGATGCCCGGGGTGGAACCGGGCAAGGTCCGGCCGCCTCCGCCGGCGGCGCCGAGGGCTTTCTGTTGCGCAATGCCGGCATGCTCGGCAGCGGCGCGCTCGCCGGCGGCCTCGCCGGTCTGCTGCTCAATTCGAAGCACGTCCGCAAGCACGCCGGCACCGCGCTGCAGGTCGGCGCCGCGGCGGTGCTGGGCGGGCTCGCCTACAAGGCCTATCAGGACTACCGTGCCGGCCGGCCGATCGTGCCGCAGGGCGTGCAGGATGCCGTCAAGGGCATGCTGCCGCAGGGCGGCACGGCACCTGCGCCCACCGGCCAGCCGGTGTTCACCTCCGGTGCGCGCATCCCCGATCACACCGCGACGCTGCTGCTGCGCGCGATGATCGCCTCGGCAATGGCCGACGGCCGCCTCGATGACGTCGAGCGCCAGCGTCTCGTCGCGCGGGTGGAGGCGAGCGCCCTGTCCCACGAGGAACGGCAGTATCTCGAAGGGCTGATCGCGCGACCCGACCAACCGGCGGCGCTGGCCGCCGCGGTCCGCACCCCCGAGGAGGCGGCGGAAGTCTATCTTGCCGCCTTCATCGCCATCGATGCCGACACCGCCACTGAGCGCGCCTGGTTGGACGAACTGGCCTCGCGGCTGGGGCTCGATCCCGCCCTCAAGGCCAATCTGGAAGCCGCTGGTGTTGGCGCGCTCGGTCAGGCGGCGTAGCTACGCCCGCCGCCGGACACCGCGCGCGCCCCCGGACATCCGGACCAGCGCGCGGAGGTCCTGCACTCATGCCGTCCCATGCCTCACTCCGGCAGCGGGATGAACTCGCTTCTGTCGTCGGGCGGCAGGTCGAACTGGCCTTCGCCCCAGGCGCCGCGGCGCCATTGCTCCTTGGCGTGTTCGATCCTGTCGCGGCTGGAGGAGACGAAGTTCCACCACACGTAACGCGGACCGGCCAATGTCGCGCCGCCGAGCAGGATCAGCCGCGCGCCCTGGTCTCCGGCAACGACCGAGATCGCGTCACCAGGGCGGAACACCATCATGCGGCCCGCTTCGAAGGTCTGCCCGGCAACACCGATCGTGCCTTCGACGACATAGAGGCCGCGATCCTCATGGTCCTGCGGCAGTGGCAGGCGCGCGCCGGCCCGCAGCGCCGCATCGGCGTAGAAGGTCTCGCTGAACAGCCGCGCCGGCGCGCTCTTGCCATAGGCCCGCCCGAGGATGAGGCGCAGCGCCACCCCCTCCCCCTCGATGAACGGCAGCGCCTGCTTGCCATGATGCTCGAAACTCGGCGCGACCTCCTCCTGCGCCTCCGGCAGCGCCATCCAGGTCTGAATGCCGAAGAGGCGGTGCGGGGCGCGCCGCGTCTCTTCGCTGGTGCGCTCGGAATGGGTGACGCCGCGTCCGGCGACCATCCAGTTGAGTTCGCCCGGATAGATCATCTGCTTCGAGCCGAGGCTGTCGCGGTGCTGGAACTCCCCGCGATAGAGATAGGTCACCGTGCCGAGGCCGATGTGGGGATGCGGGCGCACATCGACGCCGTGCCCGGTGAGAAAGTCCGCCGGCCCCATCTGGTCGAAGAAGATGAACGGCCCGACCATCTGCCGCTTCGGCGCAGGCAGCGCACGGCGCACCTCGAAGCCGCCGAGATCGCGGGCGCGCGGGATGATCAGGGTTTCGATCGCGTCGGCGCCGACGGCGTCGGGGCAGCCAGGCTCAAGCGCGGGATTCCAGCTCATGTCAGGCTCCTTGTCGCCGGGTCGGAACGCGCGTCGCTCTCCCGCTCCCGTCGGGAGTCGATGTCGCGAACGGACGGCAGTAGTCGTGCCTCAGCTAACGATCTGCGCGTCGATCGGTTCATTCGGCCGGATCAACTTGCCGCCACCCCGATTGGAATACGGCTCGGAGCCGCATCACCATGCGGCCATGTCCCAAATCGTCATGTCCCAAGTCGTCATGTCCAAAATCGCCTTGCCCCAAATCGCCTTGTCCAATGTCGCGCTGCCGGGGCCGTGGACATGCTACGTGCGCGCCTGCACGTTTCAGCCCGCGGCTGGACCGTCTACTGAGCAGGATTGGGTCGGGCGAGAGGCCGCGTCAGATCACGTAATCGAACGCATCATAGGCGTCGCGATCGAGCGTCTGGTCCATCGCCGATGCCGGATCGGGGCAGCCGGCCGGCCCCACCGTGCGCGCCGGGACGCCAGCGACCGTGGTGTTGGCCGGCACCGGCCGCAGCACCACCGAGCCCGCCGCGATGCGCGCGCAGCGGCCGATCTCGATATTGCCGAGGATCTTGGCCCCCGCCCCGATCAGCACGCCGCGGCGAATCTTGGGATGCCGGTCGCCGGTCTGCTTGCCGGTTCCACCCAGCGTGACGCCCTGCAGGATCGACACGTGATCCTCGATCACCGCCGTCGCGCCGACCACGAGGCCGGTGGCATGATCGAGAAACACGCCCTCGCCCATGGGCACCGCCGGGTGGATGTCGGTCTGGAACACTTCCGACGACCGGCTCTGCAGATAGAGCGCAAAGTCGCGCCGGCCGCTCCGCCACAGCCAGTGCGCCAGACGATGGGTCTGGATGGCGTGGAAGCCCTTGAAATAGAGCAGCGGCTCGATCGCACGCGTCGTTGCCGGGTCGCGGTCGAGCACCGCCTTCAGATCCGCGCTCACCGCACCCGCAATCGCCGGATCATCGGCGAAGGCTTCGTTGAAGCAATCATGCAGCAGCCGGTCGGGCAGCGCCGCGCCGGCGAGCCGCACCGAGATGCGCCGCGCCGTCGCATCCGCAATCGACGATGCGTGAAAGATCGTTGGTACCACCAGCCCGCCCAATTCGGGCGACACGCGCAGCAAGGATTCCGCCTCATCGCGCACCGCACGCCACAGCACCTCGGCACTGCCGGGCAGCGGCTGCACGATCGCGTTGGCCGGCCTCGAGGTCATCTGCATCGAATTGCACTCACGATGATGGACGGATTCATCGAGCCGTAGCGGAAGGCTTTCGTCAAGCGAACTAAACGCCCTTATTTCGGCCGGATCGAGAGATTCCTTTCACGGCCGGTCGCAAACGCAGCAGAAACACCTTCAGCGGCACAAATCCGCCATCATCCCTGCACCGCGCCGCGCACCTCTCCGGCGTCTTCAGCCCTTTGAAAGCGTCTAGTGGATGAAATCCGACGCTTGGTACCCATGCGTCGGAAAAATTTCATCCACAGAATCAATAGTTTGTGGGCCGACTTGTCCTGACATTTGCGGATGCAAATGTCAGGGTCGGACCACTAGCCGCTCATTCGAGGCATGCCTCGACAGCGGTATGCCGCTCCAGCCACGCCGGCACCGGCAATCCCTTGGATCGCAGGAAGCCGGCATTGAACAGCTTCGACTGATAGCGCGTTCCGGAGTCGGCGAGCACCGTGACGATGGTGTGGCCGGATCCAAGCTGCTTCGCCAGCCGCACCGCGCCGGCAAGATTGATGGCGGACGAGCCGCCAAGGCACAGCCCCTCTTTCGCCAGCACGTCGAACACCAGCGGGATCGCCTCCTCATCGGGGATCTGGAACGACACGTCCGGCTTGAAGCCCTCCAGATTGGCGGTGATGCGGCCCTGGCCGATGCCCTCGGTGATGGAGGAGCCGTGCGCCTTGAGCTCGCCGGTGGTGTAGTAGCTGTGCAGCGCCGCGCCCAGCGGATCCGCCAGCGCAATCACGACGCCGGGCTTGCGGCAACGCAGCGCCTCGGCCACACCGGCCAGCGTGCCGCCGGTGCCGACCGCCGACACGAGCCCATCGACCGCGCCGCCGGTGTCGTCCCAGATTTCCGGACCGGTGGTCTCGACATGCGCCTGCCTGTTCGCGACGTTGTCGAACTGGTTGGCCCAGATCGCGCCGTTCGGTTCACTCAAAGCCAGTTTCGCGGCGATGCGCCCGGACACCTTCACGTAATTGTTGGGGTTGGCGTAGGGCACCGCCGGCACCTCGACCAGCTCGGCCCCGACCAGCCGCAGCATATCCTTCTTTTCCCGGCTCTGCGTCTCCGGAATCACGATCACCGTGCGAAATCCCAGCGCATTGCCGACCAGGGCCAAGCCGATGCCGGTGTTGCCGGCGGTGCCCTCGACGATCACGCCGCCCGGCTTGATCGCGCCGCGCGCGATCGCATCGCGGATGATGAACAGCGCCGCGCGGTCCTTCACCGAGCCGCCGGGGTTGAGAAACTCCGCCTTGCCGAGAATGCGGCAGCCGGTGGCGGCGGACAGCGACTTGAGTTCGATCAGCGGCGTCGCGCCGATCGCCTCGACAAGGCCGGCACGGATGCTCATGCCACGCTCCTGTCGCGCGGAGACTTCGCAGCCGGCGGCACCGGCAGCGCGGTGGTGGCCTTGATGCGTTCCATGGCAAAGCGCGAGGTGACATTCTTAAGTGACACGATGCCGATCAGGCGCTTGTAGAACTCGTCATAGGCGGCCATGTCGGCGACCACCACGCGCAGCATGTAGTCGACGTCGCCGGCCATGCGGTAGACATCCATCACCTCCGGCATCGTGACGATCGCGGACGCGAACCGCTCAAGCCACGCCGCAGAGTGATCACCGCTCTCGATCGACACGAACACGGTGAGGCCGAGCCCGATCTTCTCCGGCGCCACCAGCGCGACGCGCCCGGTGATGATGCCCTGGGCCTCCAGCTTCTGGATGCGCTTCCAGCACGGCGTCTGCGACAGGTGAACCTTGTCGGCGATCTCGGCGATCGACAGGCTGGCGTCGGCCTGCAGCAGAGTGAGGATCTTTCTGTCGGTGGCGTCCATGGCAAGGAATTCCAGAAGGAGAATGTTTGCGTCGCTTTGCCGCACTATAGCGCAAGCGCGTTCTCCTGGATGCTAAAGATTGCGCGATCTGGAGAACAATATTCTCCCAATCGGCGAGGCGGCCACAGGTCTCTTCGCCGGCCGGCCGGCGTGCACCCCACGTGAGTCGGGCCCGCCGGCGAGCGCAGCCGAGGTTGAGCGGCATTCCTGCCGCTCGCCCAGATGCAGCATGTCGGGACGCTCGATCGCGCGACGTCCCGACGGAGCGATCCGCGAGCGCACCGCAATTATTGTCGGGCTCCCTCCGCTGGTGCGGAATCCTCTCCGCGATCCTGGTCAAACGGTCCGTTCCCGACAGCGCCGCGACACCGACATCAGACGAAGCGGCGCGACGTCCATCCGGCGCGATTGCAGGCCGCGGCGTTCGGCGTACGGTCACCACCAGCCGAGGCGAGACGACTTCACAGACTGAATGGAGAGAACCATGACCACCACCGCAACGATGATGCCGATGATGGGCAACATGATGCCGATGCCGATGATGACCGGCATGACGCCGATGATGAACGGCATGCCGATGATGCCCATGATGATGTGCACCATGACCTGCAAGATGACCGAAACCGGCATGATGTGCGAAATGACGCCGATGGCCGGCATGTCGAAGGATATGTTCATGGAATGCTGCAAGAGCATGATGAACATGATGGCCGCCGGCATGCCGATGATGTGCTCCTGCGGCATGATGACCATGTGCTGCATGCCCGTCGCCGCCTGACCATCAGCCTCGCGCCGGGCCCGTGTCTTGGCCCGGCGTGGGTCAGCGGAACTCCTCGACATAGGTCATGACAAGGTAGATCACCGCGTCCGTCGACCCGAGATTCCTGTAGCGGTGCGGCACATCCGCCTCGAACAGCACCGCGTCGCCCTCCGTCAAGACGACCGGCGGCTCGCGGCCCGAGACGACCTCGACCGTTCCCTGCACCACCACCATATTCTCCCGCGTGCCGGCGACGTGTGGCTCGGCATGCTCGACATGCCGCGGCGCAAGGCGAAGCTCGTAGAACTCGACCCGCCGTTCGGCATCGAACGGAAACAGCGCCCGCGACGTGAAGCGGCCTTCGCTCGACGACAGGACCTTCGAATCGTCGCGTCGCATCACCACGACCGGTGCCGGCCCCTGCGCCGCCGTCAGCGCGGCGAACGGCATGGCGAGCGCGCTCGCCACCTTCCAAAGTATCTTGATCGTCGGAACGCTCTTGCCGGTCTCGATCTGGCCGAGCATCGCGCGGCTGACGCCGGACAGGTGCGCAAGGCGCTCCAGCGACAGGCCGCGACGGGTACGAATGCGGCGAACATTGGCACCGACCACAAGGGCGACGCTGTCAAATTCGTCGTCGGCCCGGTGGCTCGAGGAACTCTTTCCGTTCGTTCTCTCTCCGATCAGAGAAGGAACCTGGTCCCCCCGGCCATCGTCTGGCACCAAGCTCTCATCGCGCATCGGTTCGCTCGGCTCCAGCGATTGGCACCGGCACCAGAACCATCATCATCATCGGCACCCACATCACGTTCCGCGTCGCGGGCATGGCTGACGACGCGCCCGCGCGCCGCGCCCGCCTGGAGCGGTATGCGGCCAGATCAATGACGATGGCGCTCCGGCCCGTGGTGTCTGCTTCAATCAACATGGCGGAAATTTTCCGGGAAATTGGAGGCGCCCGCAAGGGAAGCAAATTCCAATTTCGCCGTCGGGTTGAGAACAGCGTGCCGCAGACTGTGGTTGCCGGCACCCGCAACATCTCGCCGCCGAAAGCTTGGCCAATGGCGCCGCCATCCGACGAGCCTTCGCGCCATCATGGCCGACGCCTCCACGGATGAGGCCTTCGCCTTCGCGCACGTCCTTCCAGTCACGATCGATGGACGATGGCATCCTGCCTGTCGTTGCAGCACCCGCGGAGTCCAAAATTAGATTCCACGCGGAACAGCGCGCGCAATCGACTTCATCTCCGCCGCGCCTCCAAATGAGATCAGCCTTGCTATTTTCACGAGCTGCGGGAACCGCGCTTTGAACTCGCATTCGCATATGGTTCGTTGGGGTCCGAAATTCCCATGTCCTGCGACCCTGGGCGAGCCACAATGACCCTCGATCTCATCGTTTCGCGCACCGAGCCCATGCAGCCCGCCACGATCAGTGGCGCCGCGGCACTGATTGTGGGCGGCGTCGTCGTTGGCGCGGCAACCGGCTGGCGGATGGCTGCGCTATGGCTGGTCGGCGTTGCGCTCGGATTTGCGCTGCATCGCGCCGCCTACGGCTTCAGCGCCGGCTTTCGCGCTCTGTTGCGCGACCAGCGGACCGCGCATGTGCGTGCGCAGATTCTGATGCTGGCGGCAGCCGTCGTGCTGTTCTTTCCTGCGCTCGTTGCGGGCTCCGTGCTCGGCCAGCCGGTGCGCGGTTTCGTCTTTCCGCTCGGTGCGGAGGTCGCGCTCGGCGCCTTCCTGTTCGGTATCGGCATGCAGATCGGCGGCGCGTGCATGTCGGGCACGCTGTATACGGTGGGCGGCGGGTCCATCCGCATGCTTGTGACGCTGGCCTTCGCGGTGGCCGGGGCGACGCTGGCGGCGTTCACCGCCGATCTGTGGAGTGGCCTCCCGGCATTGCCGCCGATGTCGCTGTTGACATCGCTCGGGCTCCTGCCGGCGCTGACGCTGCAGCTCGCGGTCTTCGCGCTGGCGTGGGGCGGGCTGGTCCTGATCGAGCGGCGCCGCCACGGCACGGTCGCGCCGGTCTGGCAACCGGCGGATGGGCTTTCGCCGGCTGGCGTCTGGCCCTACGCCTGGGCAGCGTTGGCGCTGGCGCTGCTCAATTTCGCCACGCTGCTCATTGCCGGCCGGCCATGGGGCATCACCCAGGCGTTCGCATTGTGGGGATCGCAGGCGCTCGATGCGGCTGGTCTGGCCGATCCGGTGTTCTGGACCTTCTGGGATCACCCGACGCGCGCCGAGGCGCTGCACCGGCCGCTTTGGCGCGACACCACCACGGTGATGAATGTCGGCGTCATCGCCGGCGCGCTGCTCGCGGCAGGGCTTGCCAACAGCTTCAAGCCGTCGCTGCGCATACCGCTGCGGCATCTCCTGGCCTCGGCGCTGGGTGGCCTGCTGCTCGGGGCCGGCGCCATCATCACCACCGGCTGCAACATCAGCGCCTTCTTCTCCGGCATCGCGTCGGGCAGCCTTCACGGCTGGCTGTGGTTCGCCTCCGCCCTGCTCGGAACCTGGGTCGGCGTGCACCTGCGCCCGCTGCTGAAGCTCGACGCGCCGGACGAACCCGCCTCCGCCATCCCGTCACCCGCCATGTCCTGAAATCCGGGGGAGCCTTCATGTTCCATCGCCCTCTCCTCGCCCTTCTCACAGCCGGCGCGCTGGCGCTGACGGCGGGAGCAGCCTTCGCCGACACCAAGCCCGCGAAAAGGACGCAGGCTGCGCCGCCGCTGATCGCCCAGGCCTGCGCCGGATGCCACGGCCAGAAAGGCCAAGGCCAGAACGGCACCCCCGTGCTGGCGGCCTACAACAAGGACAACTTCATCCGGGTGTGGGGCGAATTCCGCAATGGCCAGCGGCCCGCCGCCACCATCATGCCCCGCATCGCCCGTGGCTATTCCGACGAGGAGGTGACCGTGCTGGCCGACTATTTCGCGTCGATCCCGCGCTGAGGAGAGCGTGCATGATTCACATCTCACGTCGCGACTTCGGCCGGATCGCACTCGCCGGTGCTGCCACGCTCGCCGCGCCTGCCATCGTCAACGCCAAGGCCAGGGGCCGGCTGGTGATCATCGGTGGCGGCTTCGGTGGCGCCTCCGCCGCCCGCTTTGCCCGCAGCGCCTATCCACACATCGCCGTGACGCTGATCGAGCCACAAACCAGCTTCGTCACCTGCCCTTATGGCAATCTGTTGCTCGAAGGCCGCAGGACGCTGACCGACATCACCCACTCCTATGACGGACTGAAACGGCGCGGCGTGAAGGTAATCCATGACTGGGCCGATTCGATCGACCCCGCCGGCAAAAAGGTGAAGCTGCGTGGCGGCGCCACCATCGCCTACGACAAGCTGATCGTCTCGCCCGGAATCGCCATCAGATGGGGCGCGCTCAGCGGCTACGACCGAGGTGCCGAGGAGATCTTCCCGCACGCCTGGGTGCCGGAGAAGGGCGAACAGGTGAAGCTGCTCCGCAGGCAGCTCGCAGCGCTGCCGGACGGCGGCGTAGTCGGCTTCGCCATTCCTGCCAACCCGTTCCGCTGCCCGCCCGGCCCCTATGAACGCATCAGCCTGATCGCCAACTACCTCAAGAAGCACAAGCCGCGCGCCAAGATTCTGGCGCTCGATTCCAAGGACGCCTTCTCCAAGCAGGGCCTGTTCCAGGACGCCTGGAGCGAGCTCTATCCCGGACTGATCGAGTGGGTGCCCGGCTCCAAGGATGGCAAGGTGGTGCGCGTCGACGTGAAGGAGAAGATCTTCGAGACCGAGTTCGGCACCCGCCACAGGATCGACGTCGGCAACGTCATCCCGCCCCAGTCGGCCGCCAGGATCGCCGTCGACTCCGGCCTCGTCAACGAGACCGGCTGGGTGCCGGTCAACCCCTACACCTTCGAGGCCGTGGCGACGAAGGACATCCACGTCATCGGTGACGCCAATATCGGCGGGCCGCTGCCGAAGTCCGGCTTCATCGCCAATTCGACGTCCAAGCAGGCGGTGGCAGCAGCGATCGCACTTCTGGAGGGGCGCGAGCTGCCGAAGGATCCGGTCTACTTCAACACCTGCTACAGCCATGTCGGCGACGACTACGGCATCTCGGTGGTCGGCGTGTTCCGGCCGAGCGAAAAGGGCTTCGTCGAGACGCCCAACTCGGGCGGCGTGTCGCCGCGCGGGCCGCTGGCCGAGAAGCGCGAGCAGCGCAAGCTCGAAGCCCGCTATGCCGACTCCTGGTATGCCAGCATCACCAGGGACGCCTTCAGCTGATGCGGCAAGGTCGCACCACGACGATGCTCGGCCGCCGCGCGCTGCTGCGTGCCGGCGGCGGGCTCGTCATGGTGTCGCTGCTCACGCCAGCCGAGGCCGGCCCACCGGCCGAGATCGAGTCGGCGATCCGCGCGCTGATCGGCGATGCCTCGCCGCAGGACGGCGGCATCGCGCTGCAGACGCCGGCCACCGCCGAGAACGGCGCGGTGGTGCCGCTCACCATCGCCGTCGACAGCCCGATGACGGACGCCGATTTCGTACGCGCCATCCATGTCCTTGCCACCAGAAATCCGACGCCCGGCGTTGCCAGCTACCACCTCACCCCGGCCAGCGGCAAAGCCGTGGTCTCCGTCCGCATCCGTCTGGCCGAAAAGCAGACGATCCTCGTCCTGGCCGAGCACAGCGACGGCCGCGTTACGCGCGCCCAGGCCGAGATCGCCGTCAGCGTCGGCGGGTGCCTGACATGACCGCGCCGGGCCGGCCCCGCGTGCGCGTTCCGGCGAGGGCGACACCCGGCGAGGTGATCGAGATCCGCACGCTGATCGACCACCCGATGGAGACGGGATTGCGCAAGAACGCGGACGGGAACCCAATCCCGCGCGACATGTTGGCCAGCTTCACGGCGTTGGCCAATGGTGCCGAGGTGTTCTCGGCGGTGTTCCGCAATGCCACCTCGGCGAACCCGTACCTCGTGTTCCACGCCCGTATCGATGGGCCGACCGCGTTCACATTCATCTGGACCCACGAAGACGGCCGCACCGAGCAGGCGACCGCCACCGTCGCGGTGAATTGATGTGGCTTCCGATTGACCCCGTCCGGGCACCGGAAGCGGTCCCGCCTCTGATCTCCACCCGCATCGGGCCGGCTGTGGCCGCCACGCGGAACGCCTCGGCGCCCCGCCTGTGCAAGGCCGCCAGCCCGCCCTCGACGTGCTTGCAGGTGCCGAGCCCATTCACCCGGTGATCGATACAGCCGCACGAATTGGAAAAACCCTTGAGGTCGCGGATCTCCACCTCGTAGGCCCCACCGGTTTCCGAGCGGGTCTTGAAGGTTCCGAAAACCGGATGGTCCACCTCAATCGCCTCGATGGCAACGATCTCGGTGGTGCCGCGCCAGCGGCGCAGCGCGATCTCCTCGTCGTCGGTGGTGTTCCACCCCTGCAGAGCGGGCCGATCGAGCACCGCGCGGGCGCGTCCGCCCTTCTTGGCCACGGTCCGCATCGCCGCTTTGCCTGGCCGCGTCCTGCCGTTGGTTTTCGTGCGCAATTCCTTTGCCATGGGATCGACGCCAACAAGATCAAACAGCGGGTCAACGCATCAATCCCGCCCCGAAGATGAGCCCGATGCCCCATTCTTTGCCGCCAGCCCCACCACAACCCGGATAAAGCGGCGGCGCTATCCCTGGACGCTCCCCGTGGCCGAAAATCAGTGGTGCGGCAGGAGCCTCTGGGAGGGCCGAGATCTCGGACCCGGAGAGGAATCCGGCCTCGCTCGGTGGCCGGGAATCTGATGGACAACCCGTGGATGAAATCCAACCCTTGGCACCAAACGGGCACAAAGGCCTGGATTTCATCCACTGGAGCATTTTCCGCACAAGTGGATACCGGTTGCGCGAAAGAAAATGCGAAAAACTAGAAACTTAGAGCGTCCAATCTGATGCATTCAGATCGGACGCTCTAGCATTACTATTGCGTCTCTTAGCGTCCATTCTGTCGGGCTGCACCTCGCGGCCGCAGAGCCAAGACAACTCCAACCAAGAACACCGCACCCAAAACCAGAAACAGTGCAGATTGCTTCAACCACGCGATCGCCGGAACCGCGGCTGCCATCGACAGCCCCAAGAAGCAGATCTCCAATGAGATGAGGCTCACTCCGGCAAGGAAAGTACCAAGAGCAAGCAGGGCCAAAAGGATGAGGCTGGTTGCGGCAGCCGGCATCATTTGTTGAATATTTGAGTACAGCACCATGTTCATCGTAACGAGAATAGCCACCCAATGAAGTGCCTGGGTCCAGATGAGTCGATAGCGGGCTGCCTTGTCCTCGGCTTTGTCCCATTCTGTTGCGACGCAAAGAAAGCCGGTCGCCAAAGCCAAGAACTCCCAATAGCCAATGAGGGCTTGATTTGAAACGTTCATGTACGCCACCCCCACTACGGCCAGCGCGAGGACGGCGATAAAGGGAAGGCGCTGGGTAAGGAAAGGCCGGCCGGACGGACGCGGTATGACGTCATCTCTCTTGTCGAACTGAGATTCTTCCATAGCAGGTCTCCTACGGTCTTTAGTCACCATTGGCTCATCGAGTAAACAGAAGCAAACCAAGAAAGCAGCGGCTTGAGATCTACGTCGATAGCAGCTTTACGATCCAGCGGGTTGAGGCGTGATGATCGCAGATCGTGATCATGGCAATCGTGATGGGTAGGCCTATAAAGGCACCCGGAATGCCCCACAGAAAACTCCAGAAAAAAAACGCAACCAGCATAACGAATGGGGACACCGAAAAGGCCTTACTCGCAACGATCGGCTCAAAGTAATTTCCGATCAGGAACTTAATCATGTATAGACCGCCAAAAAGAGCTACCGGCACCTGCCAAGACTCAAACTGCACGGCCGAGAAAAGAACCGGAAAAGCAACCGCTATGACGGATCCGAAATATGGAATAAAGTTAAGTATAAATGATATCACGCCCCATGCAATTGCCAAATCTATTCCAAGGTACATCGTATATAAGAAAGCTGCGAGCCCCGTAATCAAGCTGGCGGCCGATCTTATTAGCATGTACTTTCGAATTTTTGTCGCTATATCCTCGGATATGGCAGGGATATCCCATCCCGTTCTTTGTGCAAGATCATTAAATCTGGCCCCGGAATGAACCAACTCCGCGAGCCCGAACGTAAGCAGCACAAATACAACTATAGAAAATCCTACAAGGTAGTTTAGCTGGAGAGCGACGCCCTGAAGAAATTCTACGAAATATCCCGCGTCGTATTTTTGCATCCCATCCGTAACAAATATACCTTGCCCTTCAAGCCACTGAGACGCTTGCATGTAGGCAGACTGAAAGCGTGAAATGTTTGCTATGATCCAATGAACAACATCTCCAACGCTCCACACTATTGCTGAGGCTAGCGCGATAATTACAATTAGGTTTATAGTTATCGTGACAAAAAGAGCGATATTCTTTGATGTCCTGCGCTCAAGCGCTTTTTGGATGGGCCAAACAAGCGCGATTCCAACAAGCGCGAAGGCTATAGGCTCAATCACCGCGCGAGCAAAGTAAAGGGCCGCGCACACGAGAAATGCGGTGAACAAGATTTGAGCGAAGCCGCGTGAAACGTCACCGCTTTTCGCCGACCGATCCTCTGGCAATTTGATCAAGTTCACCCTTCGCTCCGGATAAGTGAATGCCAAAGGCTGGAATATTCTCCGCAAAAGCGGAAACCGTATTTGCGAAAGAGAATGCGACAACTCAAGACCTTGGATGGTCCGCTTGATCCCATCAGATCGGCGGACGCTCCAGTCTAAGAAGCGTCGACCTCCTTCCACCTAATAATCCAACTCACCCGCTCGGTGTCGTGCGGCCGATATCCCCTGCGAAAGAAGCCGAAAGTCAGCATTGCATCACCTCGACGGATGGAGCATTCCCGGCCCTCCCAGCCGAGGATGCGTGACGCGATCCGACACCGCGGAGCCAGTCCCGCGCTACCGGAGAGAGGAGGCTCCTTCCGCCCCATAGGCACATATTGGACGCGCCACGATCACTGCAAGACTGCGGCAAGGCAATCGAGGGATCGCGGACAGCCATCCGCGTCGGATTCAGCAGGCCAAAGGGATCGTGGTCGAGTACCTCGGCCATTCGGCTTCGCCCTCATAGATCCGGGCATGCGGCTTTCCCACACCCGGCTCTTCCCGTAAGTCACCCACGTGAGGCCCTCCGTTGCGTCCAGGGGTGAGTGATGCGCGCGGGCGGCAAGGGCAGACGCGCGGTCACCGCCTCAAACCAGTCCCAGCCCATGCGGCGGTTCTTTTTGCTGCGCCGTCGCAGGCTCTTGAACCAGATCCGTCGGATGTCTCGCCGGAACGCGTTGAGCGCCCGCCAGTTGTGCGGCACGCCGAAGTAGCCGTAGTGGCCGCGCAGCACGCTGGCGAGCC
Source organism: Blastochloris tepida (assembly GCF_003966715.1). Lineage (NCBI taxonomy): Bacteria > Pseudomonadati > Pseudomonadota > Alphaproteobacteria > Hyphomicrobiales > Blastochloridaceae > Blastochloris > Blastochloris tepida. The sequence continues at coordinate 937,632 of NZ_AP018907.1, read as the reverse complement.
AGCGGTGCTGAAGGGCCAAGGGCGGGGATGCATGCGATGCCGCATTTTCCTGGCGGATCGCCGCCAGCTTGCGCGTCAGGCGGGTGCTCTGCGTCTTGTGCTTCACAATGAAGCGGCCGTCTCGTGTCCACCCGCAGCAATGGATGAACCCGAGGAAAGCGAGGGTTTCCGGTCGTTGTTCGCCACCTTCTCGAAGCCCATCACGAAGTCGTCGGTGCAACGCGCGATAGTCAGCCGGCGTTCAAAGGGCAGGAAGCGGCGCAGGAAGTCCATCCATTCCTCGCCCCAGACCCGGATCTCGACGAAGTCCTCCATTCCGCTCATCGTCGCCGGCAGCACGAGCAACATGATCTCCGGAAGCGGGCAGATCACCTTCCAGGACTGGCGGGGATCTTCAAGGGCGGAAAAGTGATCCAAGAGCGACCTGCCGGGCATCCGAAACCTCGCCGATTCGAGGTCCCTCATGAATCACGGCAAGCGCCACGCCGGAATCCCAACAGCCTTCAAGCGATTGCCCTGGGTCAATGCCTAAGCGGACTTGACGAATCGAGAACAAAGCACAAACGTTGCCGTCGATCAGGAGCCGGCCCGTGCCAGTTGCAGACAGTGCTGCCGATCTATTCCGGCATGTGAGTGCCGAAAAGGCGGCATTCTATCGCTGCATCATGGATGTCTTCGCAGCCGCGAAGCGTCAATATCGCCTGCAGTTGAGACCCGATGAGGTCCTGGCCGAGGCGGCGTGGCCGGGACCCGCGCCCCGCATCGAAGAGGTCGGTGCCGCTCTGGCCCAGCTCACGGCCTGGGGCAACCTGGAATCGCACCCGGATATGGCCCGGGTGTCGACCTTGAGCGATTTCTATCGGGCACGCTTCCTCTACCGGCTGTCGCAGGGCGGCGAAGCCGTCGAAGCGGCGCTGGCGGCCTTCGTGCAGACGCTGCAACGCCGGGCCGAGCTGCAGACCGTCGCGCTCGAGGACATCGCCAGCCGGCTCGAGGCGCTCCGGGCGCTGGCCGGCCCCTCCGACACCGATGTCGCCGAGATTGACGTCGCCAAGATCCACCAGACGATGCGCGACCTCGTGCGGGTGTTCGAGGGGCTGGCTGAGAATGCGCAGGCCTTCATGGCCGGCGTGGCCCGCAGCATCGAGTTGCAGCAGGCCGAGGCGAGCGCCGTGGCGAGCTACAAGCACCGGCTGATCGACTATCTCGAACGGTTCATGGGCGACCTCGTGCGGCGCTCGGATTCCATCGCCCGCCTCATAAACGCGCTGGAGCCGCACATCGACGCCATGCTGTGGCACGTCGCCGCCCGCGAGGCGCGCGACGCTGCTCCTGGCGATGCGCAGGACTGGACCGACGCAAGAGATCGATACCACGCCGTCTGGCAGGAGCGCTGGCGAGGTTTGCGCGGCTGGTTTCTCTCGAGCGGCAACGAGCCGCCGCAAGCCGAACTGCTGCGGGCGCGGGCGCGCTCCGCCATCCCGCAGCTTCTGGGCGCGATCGCGGCACTCAACGAACGACGTAGCGGCCGCAGCGACCGCTCGGCGGATTTCCGGGTGCTCGCCGGCTGGTTCGCAGCCTGCGACGACGACACTGCGGCGCACCGGCTGGCGCGGGCCGCCTTCGCGATCAATCCGGCGCGGCATTTCCTGCTCAATGCCGATGCTGAAGCCGATCTGCCGGCGCACACGCCGTGGGCCGAGGCGCCATCTTTGCAGATCCATCCTCGTCTGCGCGAATATGGCGAAGCCGCTCCGCGCGGACCCTTGCCGCGCGTGAAGGACCGCGGCGAAGGCCGTGCCTTTTTCGCGCTTCAACTCGCGCAGGAATCGACGCAGGTGGAGGCGGCGCGCCAGCGACTCGCCACCGGTCGGCCGGCGCGGCTTTCGGAACTCGGCGAACTCGATCAGCACGCATTCGGGCTGTTCCTCGGCCTCCTGGGCGAGGCCTTGAGCGGTCAGGCCGGACCGGACAGCACCGTGGAACGGCGCACGGGCGATGGCCTGTTGAAGATCAGGCTTGAGCCGCTGGCCCCGGGCAGCCGCGCGCGGATCACGACGCCAAACGGAGTCTTCGCAGGCCGCGATCATCTCGTCACGATCACCCCCACCCAGGCTGACGGATGAGTTCAGATCGCAGCGTGTACCGGACGAGCCACGACATACGCGAGCGGCAGCAGCAGGCCGAGCGGGACGAATTCCGCGCTGCCGTGCGAAGCTTGCTCATGACGCCGCTGATGAGTCCGACACACCAGGACTTCGCCGTGGTGCGCCGCCATGCGGGGCCGCTGCAGGACTGGTTCGCGCGCGAGACGGGGTGGGTCCTCCACGTCGAACGGGAAGGCGCCCGCCTGTACAAGCGGCCGGCCGACCTGACCGACGCGACCCGCGGCCTGCCGGGATACGGTCGCGGCCGATACGTGTTGCTGTGCCTCGCCTGTGCCGTGCTCGAACGCGCCGACCCGCAGATCACGCTGCACATGCTCGGCGAACGGGTGCTCGATCTCGCCGTAGACCCGACACTCGCCGCGTGTGGGTATTCCTTCACGCTCGGCACCCAGAACGAACGGCGCGATCTGGTGGCGGTGTGCCGCGTATTGCTCGACCTCGGCGTGCTGCAGCGGGTCGCGGGCGACGAGGAGTCGTTCGTCCAGGCCGGCCGCGACCATGGCGATGCGCTGTACGACGTGCATCGGCGCGCGTTGGCCGGAATGCTGGCGGCGGTGCGCGGCCCGTCGACCTGGGCCGCCGGGGACGCGCCCGCGACCCTCGACGAGCGGCTGCATGCGCTCGCCGACAAGCATGTGGCGGACAGCGAGGAAGCCCGGCGTACGGCGCTCCGCCATCGCATTGCGCGGCAATTGCTGGACGATCCGGTGATCTATGTCGAGTGTCTCGACCCTCAGACCCGCGCCTACTTCGTCAACCAGCGCGGCGCCATGGCGGCACGCTTGTGCGAGGCCACCGGCCTCATGCCCGAGCAGCGGGCGGAAGGCCTTGCGCTCACGGACGAAACGGGATCGCTGACGGACGTCGCGATGCCCGCCGAAGGCACCGACGCGCATGTGACGCTGCTTGTCGCGGAATATCTCGCGCGGCGCGCCAAGGACGGCCATCCGGCGTTCGACACCTTGCCCGAACAGGACATCGCCCACTTTCTGGGCGAGGCCAGGGAGCGTTTCGGCCGCTATTGGCGCCGCTCGGCGCGCGAGCCGGGGAGCGAGCGGGAGCTTGCCGCGATCGCGATCGAGCGTTTGGAAAAGTTGCGCCTCGTCGCCCGCGACGCCAACGGCGTGCAGGCGCGGCCGGCGCTGGCGCGCTTCGCCATCGGCGAAGCCGACATTCAGCTGTTCGGGGAAGCCCGCCGCTCTCGCGACGCTCTCGGGCTGACGACGCCATGATGGACGGCATGACCCTGTCCGCGGCGCCCACCGAGAGGCCGACCTTGCCGATGCCGGCGCGGGAGCGCTGGCAGCCGCTCCGGATCGGCCTAGTGGAGCTGTTCCACTATGACAGCGAAGAGTTCTGGTTTCGCGACGGTCACCTGCTGCTGCGCGGGAACAACGGAACCGGCAAGTCGAAGGTGCTGTCGCTGACCCTGCCGTTCCTGCTCGACGCGCAGCTCAAGCCGGCGCGCATCGAGCCGGACGGTGACAGCGGCAAGAAGATGGCCTGGAATCTGCTGATGGGCAGCTATGACAGGCGCATCGGCTATGCCTGGATCGAGTTCGGTCGCCGCGCTGAGGACGGAACGCCGCGCTTCATCACGCTGGGCGCCGGCCTCTCGGCAGCGGCGGCGCGTCCGCAGGTGGAAGCCTGGTTCTTCATCCTGGAGGACGCCGACGGCGCGCGCCTCAATCGCGACCTGTGGCTCGTGAACCCCCAGCGCGTCGTGCTGACCAAGGACCGCCTGCGCGAGCAACTGCACGGACGAGGTCAGGTGTTCGAGGCCGCGCGCGACTATCGCCGCGTCGTGGACGAACGCCTCTTCCGGCTCGGGGGCAGGCGCTACGATGCGCTGATGGATACGCTCATTCAGCTGCGACAGCCGCAGCTTTCGAAACGGCCCGACGAAACCGCGCTCTCGAACGCGCTCTCCGAGGCCTTGCCGCCGCTCGCCCCCGAATTGCTCGGTGATGTCGCCGAGGCGCTCGGCCAGTTGGAGGAAGATCGACGCCAGCTTGAGGAATTCCAGGCTCTGGCGAAAGCCGTCGAACAGTTCGAGCGGCGCTATCGGATCTATGCGGGCACGCAGAGCCGCCGGCAGGCGCGCGTGCTGCGCTAGGCGCAGAGCGAATTCGACAATGCCAGCCGCGCGCGCAACGAGGCGCAGGCGCGGCTCGAACAGGCGCTGGCCGACGAGACACATGCCGGCGAGCGGCACGACGAGGCGGACGCGGCATTCAGGCGCGCTCGTGCGCGGCTCGACGAGTTGCGCCAGGATCCGACGATGAAGGACGCCGCATCCCTCGATCGCGCCGCAAGCGAGGCTGCGCGCCGTCGCGAAGCCTTCCAGAGCGCCTCCGCTGCCACCGGCGAAGTCGTCCGTCGGCTGGCACGCGCCCGAGAGGATGTGGTGCGCGCCGAGCAGCGGGCCGAGCACGGGCAACGCCGATTGGAGGACAGGCGCCGGGAGGCCGCGGCCGACGCGGCGGCGGCCGGCCTCGCCGCGGTGCATGACGGAAATGCCGTTGCGGCGTTCGATATCATCGCGTTGGTTGCCCTCGCGCAGGGCGAGTTCGATGAGGCCGGCGCGGCCCTGGCGACTGCGGCCAGGGCTCGGCGCGAGGACATCGCGCTGCTGCGCCGGCGCCGGGTCGAGATGGAAAGGGCCGAACGGGAGCACGCGGAGTATCGCCGCATTCGGGATGAGCGCCAGTCCGACGCGGATGCCGCTGAGGAACGTCGCGCCCAGGCCGATGCCGACGTGGAGGCGCAGGGCGCAAACCTAGTGGGCGCGTGGGAACGCCACTGCGCCGATCTCGTACATCTGGCCATCGAACCGGACGATGGCCTTCAGGCGCTCGACGCCTTGGCCGCCTGGGTCACGGTGATGGATCGCGACAATCCGGCGCGACGCCTTCTGCAGGCGGCGCAGCAGCGGGCCGCGGACCGTTTTGCGGAGCGCGCCGCCGCGCTCGACGTCCGTCGAAGGACCCTGGAGGTTGAGGCCGACGCGCTCGAAGACGAGCGCCGCCGCCTCAAAGCCGGCACCGATCCGCCGCCGCCGCCCTACACGCGCGATCCGGACGCGCGAAGTGTGCGTGCCGGCGCTCCTCTATGGCAACTCGTCGACTTCCGCGAACGGGCGACCGAGGCGCAGCGCGCCGGGCTCGAAGCCGCGCTGGAGGCCTCCGGGCTGCTCGATGCGTGGGTCTCGCCCGAGGGCCGCGTTGAGACCGGCGACGGCGGCAGGCTGCTGCACGATACGCAGCTTGTGACGCGACCGAGACATCCGTCCTCCCTGGCGGACTGGCTGGTCCCGGCAGGGCCGCCCGAAAGCGGCGTGCCTGCCGATATCGTTGCGGGAATCCTCTCCGGCATTGCCTGTACGGACGATGATGTGATCGAGGCCGAAGCGTGGGTCGCGCCCGACGGCCGCTTCCGCCTCGGCACGCTCGCCGGCGCCTGGACGAAGCCGGCCGCCATCCATGTCGGGCACATGGCCCGTGCCGCGGCGCGCGCGCGGCGATTGGCCGGCATCGCCGCACGCCTGACGGAGATCGCGGGCGAGCACGCGGCGCTTCAGGCGCTGGCCGCCGAACTCGCTGCCGACCGGGCGCGCGCCGACGACGAGTGGCGGCGCTCGCCCACCGAGGACGCGCTCCGCACCGCTCATCTGGCCGCCGCCGCCGCCGCGCGCGAAGTCCATTTGGCCCGCGTGCGGCTCGCCGAATCCGAGGACCGGCGCGGCGCCGCCGAGCAGGCCTTGAAGGCTGCCCGCGAACGCCTCGCGACCGACGCCGCCGACATGCGCCTGCCCGACTCCGCCGAGGCCTTGATGGACGTGGAAGCGGCGCTGGACCGCTACCGCGATACGCTCGGTCAGCTGGCGCAGGCCGGCCACGAGGTGCGTCTCGCCGCGCCCGAACTGCAACGATCCCGCCTTCGCGAGGACGAAGCGAGGGCCGATCTGGAGATGAACGAGGAGCGGCTCGGCATCGCCCGCACCGAATCCGAAGAGGCCTCCGCACGGTTCGAAACCCTGCGCAATGCCATCGGCGCCAAGGTCGATGACCTGATGCGGCAGATGGCGAAGGCCACGGAGGCTGCAAAGACCAGCGAGAGCGCATTGGACGATGCGAGAACCGCCCAGAACACCGCGCGCGAAGCACGCGCAGTTGCTGGCGAACAGGCGAGGTCCGCGACCGAGGCGCTGCAGCAGAAGAGCGAGGCGCGCGGGCTGGCGGTCGTCCGGTGGCAGCAGTTCGCCGGCACCGGCCTGCTCGCCGCCGCCATTCCCGACCTCGATCTGCCGGACATCGGCGTGCCGTGGACGATCGATCCGGCGCTCACGCTGTCGCGGCGGGCCAAGCAGGCTCTGTCCGACCTCAAGGACGACGACGATGCCTGGTCGCGCGTCCAGAAACAGCTGAACGAGGAGTTCGCCGACCTGCAGCGTGCGCTCGGCGCGCTGGGCCATCAGGCCGTCGCGGATGTCGGCGATTGGGGCCTCGTCGTCCACATCGTCTATCAGAACCGTCCCGAGCGTCCCGATCGCCTGTCTGCCCGCCTCGCCGACGAGATCGCCCAGCGCGGCGAACTGCTCACGGCCAAGGAGCGCGAAGTGCTCGAAAACCACCTGCAGGCGGAGATCGCGACGGGAATCCAGCGCCTGATGCAGAGCGCGGAGGCGCAGCGCGACGCCATCAACGGGGAATTGTACAAGCGCCCGACCTCCACCGGCGTTCGCTTCCGACTCATCTGGCAGACGCTGGACGAGGAGGACGGCGCACCCATCGGCCTCGATGCGGCACGCAAGCGTCTGCTCAACACCAGCGCCGATCTGTGGTCCGCGGAGGATCGTGCCGTGGTCGGCGCCATGCTGCAGCGCTGCATCGTTGCCGAACGCGAGCGCGCCGATTCCGTCGGTGGCGGCAGCCTGCTCGACCAGCTTTCCGCCGCGCTCGACTATCGCCGCTGGCACCGCTTCCGGATCGAGCGCTGGCAGGATGGCCAGTGGCGCAAATTGTCCGGACCGGCGTCCAGCGGCGAACGCGCGCTCGGCTTGACCGTTCCGCTGTTCGCGGCGGTCTCGAGCTTCTACGGCCAGGGCGCCTCGGCGCAGGCGCCGCGGCTGATATTGCTCGACGAGGCCTTCGCCGGCATCGACGACGCCGCACGGGCCCACTGCATGGGCCTCATCCACGAGTTCGACCTCGACTTCGTCCTCACCAGCGAACGCGAGTGGGCCTGCTATGCCGAGTTGCCCGGCGTCGCCATCTGCCAGTTGCAGCGGCGCGAAGGTATCGACGCCGTCTTCGTCTCGCGCTGGACGTGGGACGGCCGGGCGCGCAGTCGCGAGGCCGATCCGGACCGCAGGTTCGCGCCCGCATGAGCGATCCGGCCGACGCCCGTCTGCTACGTCTGCTCGGCGGCGAAAGTCTTGCCGGGTTGCGCCAGCGGTTGCGGCGGCGTTTCGCGCATGCGCATCCGGACCGGCCGCTGGAGCATATTCGCATCAATGGCCTGACCGCCGACGAACACGCGGCGCTGGCGTCCCTCACCGGCCGGCCGCAGCGATTTTCCGCCTCCATGCGTATCGACCTCGATCGCGTCGACACGTCATTTCGCAACGCCGGGGTCGCAGCCTCGCTGCGCGACGCGTTGGAACGCCTCGACGGCCCCATTCCCGACGTGGCGGCGACGCGCCTGCGGGCGCGCGATCAGTGGGCCCAGGTCGTTGAAAATTGTCGCGATCCCCTTTTGTCGGATCTGCTGCGCGAGTCCTCGGGGTTGGGTCTCCTCAGACGCCTGGCCCGGCAGGATGCAGCGAGGGCGACGGAACTGTGCCGCCGCGCCGAGGCCGTGCTGCGGCGGTTGCCGGCGCATGGCGTCACGCATTCGCAACTCGCCGCCGAGGTTCTGGGCGATGCCCATGCGCTGGATGCGGGCCAACCCGTCGCGACCCTCGTGCTTGCGACGCAGCGCCGGCTCGCTTTGTCCGCGCGCAGGGAGACGGACGATGCAACGCGGCAGGAGGACGGTGCCGATCCACAGCCGGCCGCCGAGCGGGCGCGGGATCTCTGGGCCATGGCCGGCGTGCTCGTCAACGAACTGGCGCGCCCTGCGCTGTTCCTGAATCTGCCGGCGACGGGCCTATGCGACGGCGGCGACGGCGAGCCGCGCTACGCATCGCTGCGCGCGCTGCTGCGCGCGCCGCCGCGGTGGGACGTCGCTGGCCTTGAGGTCCATGTCTGCGAGAATCCCAATTTGCTGGCGATCGCCGCCGATCGCCTGGGCGCGCGTTGCACACCGCTGGTGTGTACCGATGGCATGCCTGCAGCGGCCCAGCGGACGCTCCTCGCTCAGCTCGCACAGGCCGGCGCACGCCTGCTCTATCACGGTGATTTCGACTGGCCGGGCCTGCGCATCGCCAATCATGTGATGCGCGCGTTCGGCGCGCGGCCGTGGCGTCTTGGCGTGAGCGATTACCTGACCGCCGCCCACACCGCCACCGGCATGGGACACCCTCTCCGAGGTGAGCCGGTCGAGGCGTCGTGGGATATGGCGTTGGCAGCGGCCATGCGGCAACATCGCCTAGCCATCGCCGAAGAGGCCCTCACAGATTCGCTGTTGCGGGACCTCGACACTCACCGGTCGAAGTAATGCGGCTTCCGTTATGCGGTTTCCGGCCGATCCGGCCTTCGAGCCGAATTCCGATCGCCGAATAATCCCATTCTGATCGAGGATCTTCCGGCGAGATCGTTTCCGGTGTCCGGAAGGGATCAACCGAAAACCGGATGTCTGCCGTCAGCGCTTCGCCCCCGCTTCGATGGCGTCGAGCATGTGGAGCGCGCTCGCGAGCGGCTTTGCTACCGTCCAGCTACACCACCTGGTGGGACACGACCCGATCAGTCCAACGATATGAGCCGCACAGCCTCCTCCAGGCGCAGGCGCGTCGAACTCCTCAACCTGCCGAGCCCGAGGTGCCGCGCCATCATCAGCACGACGGCTTCGTCGTCGTGGCCTTCATCCGCGAACCGTTTCGCGAGCGACGCCAGCTCGACGAGCGGTACGTCGGAGTGGTCGCGCTGGCCCGAGGGCGAGGCGCGGAACGGCACCGGCTGCGATGGGTCGGCACCGGGCTGCCAACAGACGATGCGCTCGCCCTCGGCAGTTCGCCGAACGTCTGCCGGAACCGCACCGATCACAACCTCGCGGATCCGGCTTGCGGCCCGCGCGAAGCCGTGATGGGACGCGATGCGCTGCACCAGAACGTCCTCGAAGATCGGTCCCTCGGTCGCGATGATGTGGGCAACCATGCGCCGAAGCTCGGCGCGGTATTGGGGCTCGTAGAAGCGCCCACCATCCGGCGTGAAGCCGGCCGCCTGCAAATCGGTGATCCTGTAGACGGCTTCGGTCGCCTCGATCGGCGGCGCGGACGATGCTGCAGGCATCTGCGCAGCCTCGGCATACATGCGCCGCGGCTCCACGTCTTGCGACAAAGGCCATGGGTCCGGCTGGTCTGCAGCAGACGTCGGCGCAGGAGTGCCCGTGACGTCGTCATCATAGGCCGGTTCTTCGGCAAACCGACCAGGCAGCGGGCCTCCGTTCTCTGCAACCAAGTCCTCTGAAAGGAGGTCGGTGTCGGTCCGTTCGCCCGGCTCGGACTCGGCAACATTTGCAGGCTCGGGCGGCGCTGCGCGTGCGGCCCGCGCAGCGTCCAGATCGGCGAGCAGCATGTCGTGCAGCCTGTCCGCCGCCCACTCAGGATCGAACCACCAGTCCGTGCTCCAGACCCTGCGGATGCGCCAGCCGAGGCCGGTGAGCACGTGCTCGCGCAGCCGGTCGCGGTCGCGCGCCGTTGCCGAGCGGTGATAGGTCGCGCCGTCGCATTCGACACCGGCGAGATAGCGGCCCGGCGCGTCCGGATCGACCACGCCGAGATCGACGCGGAAGCCGGAGACGCCGATCTGGGCATGGACCGTCCAGCCCCGCGCCTCCAGCGCGGCCTTCACCGCCTCCTCGAAGGGGGAATCGGGCGCATGCCCGGCGACCGAGAAGGCTTCGGCGAGCGCGCGCGAGCCGCGCTCGGCAAACTCCAGGAAATGCTTGAATTCGGCCACGCCGCGCGCGTTGGTGCGCGACAGGTCGATGTCCTCGGGCCGCAGCGTGGCGAACACCGCCATCTCTTTGCGGGCGCGGGTGATGGCGACGTTGAGGCGGCGATGACCGCCCGACTTGTTCAGCGAGGAGATGGTGGCGACCCCGCGCCCGCTCTCGCTCGGCGCCACGGCCACCGAGAACAGCACGACGTCGCGCTCGTCGCCCTGCACGTTTTCGAGGTTCTTCACGAACACCGGCTCGTGCCAGCGCGCCGGATCGAAGAACACCTCAAGGTCGGGGCGGGCGCGGCGTTCCTGGTCGAGCAGGTTCTCGATCAGCCGCTGCTGCTCGGCGTTGAAGGTGACGACGCCGAGCGAGGAGCGCAGCGACGCGAACTCGGGCTCGGACAGACGCCGCACGATGTCGGCGACGACGGCGCGCGCCTCGGTCCGGTTCACCCGGCCGGCGCCACGCTCGTAGACGCCGCCGGGCACATGGACGTAGCGCACCGCCCGGTCCTCGGTGACCGGCGAGGGGAAGGTGACGAGCCGGCCCGTGTAATAGTGGTGGTTCGAGAACGCGATCAGGCTCTCGTGGCGGCTGCGATAGTGCCAGTCGAGCCGACGCTGCGGGATGTTCGACGCCAGGCACTCGTCGAGGATGCTCTCCTGGTCGTCGATGTCGGCGGCATCGTCGATCTCGTCGACGCCACGCTCGCCGACGCTGGTCGGCGGCAGCTGCTCGGGATCGCCGACGATAACCACTTGGCGGCCGCGAGCGATGGCGCCGATGGCGTCCCACACCGGGATCTGCGAGGCCTCGTCGAAGATCACCACGTCGAACGGCACGCTGTCCGGCGGCAGGTACTGGGCGATCGACAGCGGGCTCATCATCACGCACGGCGTGAGCTTGGTGAGCACGGTCGGGATCCGGGCGAACAGCTGGCGGAGCGGCTGGTGCCGCGCCTTTTTGGCCAGCTCGCGCGCCAGCGTGCCCCATTCCGGATCCGCGCCGAACGCCGTCGGCGTCGGAATGTTGCCGCTGAGGCGCGCCCGCACCACGCGCTTGGCGAGCTCGGCGACCCGTTCGTCGGCCGCGCGGAAGCGCGCGATGGCGTCCTCGTGGCGCACCGCGGAAAACGTCCGCAGCACCGGATCCTCGCCGATGATGCGCTCAGCTCCCCAGCGGGCATAGGCGACCTCGAAGGCCGCGCCCGCTTCGTCGGGCTCTATCTTGCTGCTGCCGATCGCGTCCACCAATGGGCCGAGGCCGATGGCCCGCGCGCGCGCTGCCGTCGCATTCCAGCGGCACCAGTCCGGCGCGCGGTTGATGTTCGCCAGCCAGCGCTCGACGATGGCGACGCTGCGTGCCAGCCACGACGGCTCGTCGACGACGAACCCGGCCGGCGAGCTTCCATCGGCCAACGCGATCAGCCGCTCGTGGGCCGGACGGAACGCGTTCCACGCAGCCTCCAGCGCCGCGTGGGCGACGCAGGCGCCGCTCCCCGGCGCAAGCAGGGCCGCGTATTCGGTCACCAGCGAAAGGAGATGCCCCTCGATCCGTTCGGCCTCGATGCCGAGCACGGGAGCGAGCGCAGCCGAGAGCCGGCGCGCCTCGTCGGCCCAGGCGATCGCCGGCGCCAGCGCATCGACCTCGGTGTCCAGCCCGTTGGTCGCGATGTCGAGCGCGGCGAGCGTCCCGCACGTCGACTCCGCCTCGGCGGCGAGATCGCGCAGGTCCAGCAGGATCGCGAGATCGCTCCCGAGGTTCGCGCCGAGCGGCCCGGTCGCGAACGGCTGCAGCTTCTGGCGAACCTGCTTCTGGCGGCCGCTGCGCACCAGGAAGTTCGCGTTGGTGGCCTCGATCCATTCGCCGAGGAGGGCACGCAGATCCTCCCGGAAGACGCTCGCCCGGAACGGCGCACTCAGCCCCTCGCGCAGCGGCCGCGCCCGCTTCCGAAGCGCACCGAGCGCGTCGATGGCGTCCCGCAACGCGTCGGCCTGGGGCGACAGGAAGCCTGCACCGACCTGCGCCTGCGGATCGCTCAGCAGCCGGCCCAGTGCGCACAGGAGCGCGATCGCCGCCGGCGTCTCGACCGAAGGAACGCCGATCGAAGCCGCGAACGCAGCCGCCCGGCCGTCGAGGGCGCGCGCCATTGACAGGTAGGCGTCCGCGGCCTGCTGCACGGCCGCCCGCCACGCCGGCGACCACTCCGCCGTCGTGATCCCGACCAGGGGATGCTCGGTCGGTGAACCGATCACGACGAGATCGGTCCGGATCTCGTGGACGAGCGTGCGCAACTCTTCGAGATACGCGGGCGTGTGCTCCGCCGGCCAGTCGAACACCACCGAGCCGTAGGCGCCACGGGCCGCGACGACGCGTCCGAACATCTCGTGCGCCGTCGTGCCATTGGCGCGGCGCCGATGCAGCGCGGCGACCAAGGCATTGAGCTCGTCGCGCAATTGCGCGAGCCGCCCCGCGGCCGCGTGCCAGTCCTCGGCCGTGGGCGCCGCGCGCTCGTGCCAGGCTGTCCTGAGCTGGCCCAGCACGGCCGACTTCTGGGCCTTGGTCGAGTGGACCTCAAGGCAATATTCGCCGAGCCCGATGTCGCGCAGCCGGCGCTGCACCACCTCCAGCGCCGCCGTCTTCTGCGACACGAACAGCACCGTCTTCCCGTGCGCCAGGCATTGGGAGATCATGTTGGCGATGGTCTGGCTCTTGCCGGTGCCGGGCGGACCGAACAGCACGAAGTCCCGGCCCGCGGCAGCCGCGAGCACGGCCGAAAGCTGGGAGGAATCAGCCGACAGCGGCGCGAACAGATCGGCCGGGTGATGGTCGCGGTCGATGCTCGCGGGCTCGGGGAAGGTGGCGCCCGCGCCGTAGCTGTGCTTGGGCGTGTCGATCAGATGGGCGACCACCGGGTTCCGCTTGAGCAGGTCCATGCGGTCCACCAGATCCTTCCACATCAGGAATTTGCTGAAGGAAAAGGTGGAGAGAACGACGTCGGGCGTGACCTCCCAGCCCTTCATGTCCCTGATCTGCGCCCGCACGATCTGCCAGATGCGGGCGACGTCGAGCCCGGCGTCGTCGCTCGGCAGCTCGCGCTCCAGTTCCGGCATGGCGAGCCGGAAGTCCTGCCGCAACATCTCGATGAGCGTCGGGTTGAAGCGCGGCTCATCCTCGTGGAGGCCGAGACGGAAACCGCTGCGCACGCTCGACCGCTGCAGCGAGACCGGCAGCAGGATGAGCGGCGCCCGGCACGGCCGCGCCCGCTCGGCCGGGGTCCAGGAGAGGAAGCCGAGGGCAAGAAACAGCACGTTGGCGCCGCCCTCCTCGAACGCCGTGCGTGACATGCGGAACAGCTCGGTCAGGCGGCTGTCGAGCTCGTCGTCGGCCAGCGTGGTGTGGAGTTCCTCGCGCTCCAGCGCGTCCAGGATCGCGCGCTTGCGCACGTCTTCGTGCTGGCGGGCAAGCAGCAGCGTGGCATCGCGCGGATCGTCGGCGCCGAGCACGTCCGAGCGCGGCCGCAGCCGGAAGCGCTTGCCGGAGGAGAGGAGATCTTCGAGACGGGCGGGCTCGGGGCATTCGATGACGACGCTGGTCTTGCCGTCCTTGTAGTTCAGCATCTTGTTGCGCAGCGACAGGTCGAGCAGCTTGCGCTTCCAGCGCTCCAGCCGGTCGACCGGCCCGCTGTCATCGTCGCGGACCACCACCTCCTCGGCGAACGCCGGGGCCTCGTCGAGGCCGATCTCGGCCGGGGGACCGTCATCCACCGGCGTCACGGTTGCCCGGCGGTCGGCCAGCTCCAGCGGCCGGATGTTGCGGGCGCGGGCGCGCCGGACGTCGAGGGCAAGTTCGAGCGGCGCGATCGCTCCCTCATCGAGCAGTTTCGCCGCGTGCTCCACTGCCTGCTGAAACCGCGCCGGCGGCTGGTGGGTCAGGAACGTCGTCTCGATGAAGATGACGTCCTCCAGGTCGCGGCGCTTGCGCAGGACTTGCGCATCGTCGACCACACCCGAGCTGAAGCCGTCATCCTTGAGCCATACGCCGACGAAGGCGTGGTCCCTGGTCAGCACGACAAGCGGATTGAGGCTCGCCTGCTCCAGGCAGGCTGCGAGCAGCAGGGTGCTGTCGAGGCAGGTCGCGACCTTTCGCTCGAGAATATCGCTCGGGCTGCGCACCTTTTGCCCGGTCCGTTCGAAGCTCGCCGGCGGCATCACATAGGCGAGGCCGCGCGCCGCGACCGCCACCCAGATCGCGCTCGCCAGCTCCCAGACGCGCTGGCGGGTTCCCCCGGCATAGCCGTCGATCGCCGCAGGCTTGCCGGCGGCGGCGAGCTTGGCGGCGGCGTCGCGCAGCAGCGCGTCGATGGCGGGGTCGTTCGGCTGCACGAAGGCCGCCAGCAGCTCGGGCGCCGCGCCGCTGCCGCCCCAGTGCGAGGGCGGCAGGAGGTCGACCGCCACCGTGTCCTGGGCGACCACCGTCTCGCCGGCCAGCACCGTGATGGCGAGGCTGCCGCGCAGCCCCTCGGCGATGCTGCGCAGGAAGCCGGCATCAAGAACAAGGTCGGGCGTCGGCAGGTGATGGGTGGCGCCGGCGGCAATCCGGTCGATTCGGAGAGTGAGAGGTGCGAGGAAGCCGGGCTCGCCGGTGAGGGTCACGCGCACATCGATGAGGTCCGCTTCGCCCGCATTGGCGATGACCAGCTCCCGGACGATCGGAACGGCATTCTGGTGGAACGCGACGCCGATTTGACCGGCAACTGCGCTGCGGATCGTGACGCTCGCTTCGCTCATCCGGCAGGACTCCCTCTTCCTCGCGGATAGATAGCAGGGGCCTGTCGGATTGTCGCGGGACGTGCGGCGGCGAGATCAAGTGCGTCCGGAGCACGCCAGCGTGTCCGGCTCGTAGTGGCGGAGACGGGGCCTCTCGGCGCTCGGCGGCGGCGAAGTAAGTGGAAGCGAAAACCGTTTCAATCGTCGAATTTGAAACGGTGAAACTTCGCTAAGCGCTTGATTTTGCTGGCGCTCCCTAGGGGAGGGAGTTATACCATTGATAATCAAAGAAAAATCAGCCTCAGGTGGGCCGGTTGTGTAGCACTTAAGCGGTGTGGGTTCAAGCAACCCGCCTCAGCTCGCTGCTCACCCACCCTCGGGATGTTCGCATTCCGTTCCTTCTCACTGAACCGTGGCAGAATGGTTTGGCTTGAGCGGGAGAGAGCCCATGTCCCGGATCACATACTTCGCCGTCCTGCCCTTCACCCGGAACGATGACGGCAATCTGATTGCCCTGGACGGCGCCGAGGCTCCGAGCGCCACCGCCGCACGAGCGCGGGCCTCGTGGATCGCCCGGACCCACGGCGGCGCCGTCGCGTTCAGCCGGACAGGCGACCCGGCCATCGGCGAGTTCGACGACGCTGAAATCCTCGCGAAGGTCGGAGACGTGCCGGCGGACCTCGCCGAGTTCACTGGCGGCTGACGCGAGTTTCACCTATGCTCGACCCAACACGGTGATGCCGGGAGCCAGGAAGAAGTCACCCGACATCTCGACAAGGAAGGCCGACAATCGAGAAGCAGCAGAGGCGTTTGCAGCGGAGTTTGGCGGACAGCGGGTCGACATTGAGGGCAGTTGGCCGACGCGAAGCCGGACGTAAAAGCAAACCGCCGGTCGACCTCTGCCTATTGGGCAAGCCCTCGCCTACTGACCGTGCGAGTGGTTGCCCTCGGCCAATACGCAGGGATGTATTGATAGACGCCGACCTCACCCAAGCTCAAGCTGCCTGCAGACCAAATTCGTCACACCAAGCAATTAGATCTGTTATATTTCGCTATTTTAATTTTTGGGTCCAGTGCAACACAGTCCTGAAGTTTTCCTGACTATACCATTCGCTATTCCTATGAACAGCATCCATGATGCCCTTGAATAAGTCTATCGATGCAGCCAGGGCTGCTTGGTCGCCGCTCGCCTCAGCGCGCGCTCTTATGTCAAAATATATCCCAACGACTATGCCAACCGCTATGTCGCGCGATCGCCATCCGGCCTCCTGACCTTGCTGACGAAATCGCTGTGCGGAAGGGTAGGTCTGCCCCATCTCGGAGAGCGAAGGCATCCGCCAGCCTGCCCCGAAGCCATTGGGTGAAACTCGTGAGATTAATTTTCGGACCTCATTTTCCGTCCCGATGTTCTGAAAGAAGCCCATGTCACCCCCCCTCTCGCCCGCAGGCTCATAATTTAGCGAAGATCTTGAACGCAGTGTTTCGCCGGATTTATTCTTATTAGACTCACAACAAGCGTTGAAGAGGTAGCGGCGAGAGCCGCAGGACGAACGCTTTTAGATTACGAAAAATATACCTGATCATTCCTTCATTATCCCAGTAGCTCGGAAGGCTGGAAGTTTAGCCCAAGAACTCCTGCGCACTTTCAGAGGTCAAGAAACCGATTTGAGCGCAGTCCTCCGGCGCCAGCGCACACAACTTTCGGGCGACAACACAGAGGAAGACCTGCCATCAAATCAATCTTTGGAGAACAGGACCTAAAGTAAGCTCTTGCACTAACAAGACGCAGCTTATCGATGCCGCGCCTTACGTATTGCGTTATCTTTGCACATTATTCCTGCATTTACACATAATATAAGCGTTTTCTATTTCTGCAATTGGATCAGATGCCATGATTTCGTCGGTTGCGATGCATTTGATCGCATCAACCTGAGCTAGTCTGAAGCCCATCATTCTGTCAAGCGCGCCCTCCAATTCATTCACGACTTCGACGTCAACGCAGTTTTCCGCTCGCAATTCACGGATTTTACAGGAAATCGCCCCAGCAACCTCGAAGGCCGCCCTCAACGCTTCTTGATTACCTTGCTCGATGCCTTGACGAGCAAAACGAGCCAATGTTAGCAGGGCGGCACTCAAAGCGAAATGGAGAGGATCTTTCACATCTGGCGTGGCTTTGCTTTCTTCAGCCGCCATGGACACGAGCTTAGAGCCAGAAGGCGTAAGCTTGAGTCCCATTCTTTGCATGTAATAGGCCACATCAGAAATGTATTTCTGACATCTCTCCTTCTCGCTGTGCGGATACAGCTCACTCCTGAACGCTTTCAAAACATCAGTGTAAAAACTGAGAACATTTATTTTTAGTTTAATTGCAGCATCTCCGGGTAGTTTATGCGCTTCAACATAGAGACTCAACAACGCAGCTGCGCTTGCGGAGATCGGCTCCGACTCGTAAGCTCTTTTAGCCTCCGTCATTAAACTCTCGTGTGTATATTTGATTTTTTCCTTCGCCCAGCCACCAATTGGACCGGCATCAGCGACGTATCTATCAAACAAAATTGCAAATGCGAATGAAAATCTAAGCTTATTCTCATCCGGCCAATTGTTGTAGCGGTATAAGATGTCAAAGGCTTCGCGAAGCGCAACTTCTCCCCTTGCCTCTGCCCAGGCCGCTTTGATTTTAGAAAACACACCGCCCTCCATGCAGTGACGCCTGTTACCACTGCGAAGCTCGACCAAATGCGAAATAATTATTTTAGCACCCGCTCGTTTGCCCGCCCCGCCCCGCCAAGCGTTCGCAGCCAGCGGTAGCGTTTCGTTACGTTATCCGTCGCAAGCTCAAATTTGGCAAGTGACTGCGGTTAAGTCCTAACAAGGGAGCGGGGGCGGCCTCGGATCCGACACCCAGCTTCCTCACACACACGTTCGCGAGCGAGGCCCACGCTCTTGTTGCAGTTTCGTACTTTTCAGCGCCGCCTTGAGCGCCTCGATAGGCCAATTGACGGCCCGAGCCTTCATCCGGTTGTCTGGCACCGTCCCTCGTCATCAATGCGGCTCCCAGCATCATGGAGGCAACTAAGTCGAGGAGATCGGGATCGTCGCGGAAGACGTAAACATCATCGCTACGGCACTGCCATTGATGATCGTCCGGCATGCCGCGCGGTTGGCGGCTTTCGGGATCAGGCCGAGAACCTGGGATTCCCGACAATTCGATCGATTTTTCAAACCGAGCGCTAAGCGAGGGCATGCAACCTTCAGTCCTGGCTGCAACAACCATGGCGACGGTGATGGCGGACTTCGGGCATGCTTGGACACCGCGTCGCAGATGGCAGCGAGGAACACGCCCGCGCGTGTGGCTCAGCCTGCGATCAGTGCGAGACGCCGCCATCTGGGCGCTGATCGCCGCCGCTCTGATGGTGCTGTACGAGTTCAATGGCTTCATCAGCGTGTCGAGGGTTTGGGCACTGATCTTGCCACCAGGGCCGGACACGCTCGCCGCCTCGTTCTCGTATTGCGCGGGAGGCGCTCGGCGCAATTGCGTGGTGGATGGCGATACTTTCTGGTTCCGGGGCGAAAAAATCAGGGTCGCCGACATCGACGCGCCAGAACTCAGCCCACCGCGTTGCCCCCACGAAGCTCAGCTCGGCGAAGCCGCCAAACACCGCCTGCTGCGGCTGTTGAACGACGGCCCCTTTTCGCTGACCGTCGGCTTCCGCGATGAGGACCAGTACGGCCGCAAGCTGCGGACGATCTACCGCAATGGAAAGTCGCTTGGCGATGTCCTGGTCAGCGAGGGGCTTGCCCGGCCGTGGACCGGATCGCGGCGGAGCTGGTGCTGATAATCGCGGCTGCCACCTTGTCCTCACGCCATCCCGTGATCCGGACAGGGAGACGAAGGAGGCGGCCATCGGCGATGCCGTCCGTTCAGCCCGCAGCGCACCGGGTGGTGCAGACGGTGGCCGCGAGGCGGAGGCCGAGGGTGGGGTGATCATCCTCGACCATGATCGCCACCCCCAAACGGCGGCGCCCTCTGGCCGCTCCGCCGGTCCAACTCCACCAACCAGAGCTGAGTCGGCGGCCGTGCCAGAGAAGCCACCGCGAGCGTGGTGTTGGCGGGGCGGACAAGGAAGAAGGCGAGCTTCGGTGCGCCATCCGGGCAACCTGCCGGTTCCGGCGTTGACGCGGACGGTGGCCCCGAAGGCGGTGCCGGGGTCGTCATCCTCCTCCCCGACATCATCCTCATGGTCGGCGCCCTTCTGGGCAGCACCGCCGGCTCCGACATCAGGACTAGGCCAGAACCGGCGGATCGCCAGAGAATGCGCCCCCAAGGTGGAAGGGATCATGAAGAGGAGGACGCGCCTAGATGACGCACTTCGGCCAACTAATGCTCCTCCCCAAATGTCTCTAGTAAAGGAGGGGCATTAATTGCGGACCAGTCGTCGTCCCTCGACTTGCCATCCGGCCTCGACGCATGCCCGATCCCGCGCCTCCTGCCAGCACTTGTTGCTGAGGTCGACCTGCAACTCGGCCGTGATGACCTTCTTCAGCGCCACGAGGGTCACGCTGTCGGTGCCCTCGGGCAGGGCCGACAGGTAGGCGACGATGGCCCGCTTCACCGCCTCCGTCTTCATCCCTTCCTGTCCGGTCTCCGTCTCCCAGTCCTCGATGCGGAGGCCCGGCATCACGGAAGCCACGAGGTCGAGGGGCTCGCGGTCGTAGAGGATGACGTGGGCGGTGGTGGGCGCGGCCTTGCCATTGAGCGTGGTCCGGCATGCCGCGCGGTTGACCGCCTGCAGCACCGAGTGGGCGATCTCGGAGTGCTGCGCCTCCCTGATCTCCGTTCCCGTCACCGCCGCCGTCAGGTCGTCCCGCTGGCCGACGAGAGCGGCCCCGAGGTCGAGGTCGCTGCGGTACAGGGCGCCGACGAGGAAGACGTGTCGGCACCGGACCCACTCGCTGGTGGCGGTCTCGCGGCCGAAGGTGGCCCACGAGAACCGCGGCAAGCCGTCCGGCAGCACGGCGTCCACGTCGATGCCCGCCGCCTTGAGGTCGGCCTTCAGCGTGGCGCCGATGTCCGGCTGTCGCTTGTGCGGCTTGTGGGTGAAGACGAGCACCGCCTCGTCCGCGGGGATGGACTTCACGGCCTTGACGATCTCCCGCGAGACCGTGCGCTGGTCCCGCGGCTTGGCGAACTCCCTCTCCATCGCGTCACGGCCACCAGCCCGCTTCCACCAGCGGATTGTGACGTCGGCGTAGGTCTTGATGGTGCGGCCGGGGAACCAGTCGTCCGCCTTGATGGTCCTGTCGGCATCCACCAGCGCCCGGATTGGCGTGGAGGCGTCGAGGATCACGACGTTGTCGAGGTCGGTCGGCACCGCGAGGTCGTAGCGGATGACGCCACCGTGGCCCTGGCGAACACCAAGCAGGCGCAGCGGTTCGCTCGCCATGTCGAGAAAGGCGCGGATCGGCTCGACGGTCACGACGTTCGGCAGCGCGGCCTTGAACGCCGTCCGGTCGTCCTCGTGCATCGGCGGCATGTGGATGGTCCGCGGCTTCGGCTTCGCCGACTTGGCCAGCCGGTGTTGCTCGGCCTCGATGATCGCGACAGCCCGCTCCAGATAGGCGCGGAGCCGGGCGCGGTCCTCGTTCTCGGTGCCCATGAGCGCGTCCCGCTTGAGCAGCCAGTCGACCGCCGGCAGCAGGCTGGCAAGCTCGACGCTCTGCGCCGCCGACACGATCAGCGACTCGTCCCACACCACCACCGAGCGCCGCTTGCCGCGGAACCGGGTGACGCTGGCGTCAAACCCGCCGCCCTTCACGCGGGCGTGGGTGACGAGGAGGATGCGGCGCTGGTCGTTGTCCTCGGTCGGCCAGCGGAGGTCCGCAGGGTCGGTCCTGTCATAGCCCAGCGAGTGGACGAGGCCGACCTCGTCGTCGGGGACGCCGATCTCCTGGAGCTGGCGGCGAATAGCGACGAGTTCATCGACCTTGCTGGCGCAGATCAGCACCGAGTACGGCAACCCGGAGCGGACCAGCGTGGCGCACCAGCACACCAGCGCCAAAGTCTTGCCGGTGCCGCACGGCATGGCGACCGCGTATCGCCCACGCTGCTCGCCATTGGCCTGGAGCGTGAAGCGGCTGATGAGCCGGGCGACGGCTTCCTCGTGCTCCGCTGAGAGCTTCGACCCGAAGGCCGTGAGCCGCTGCTTGGTCAGCGTGATGGCCGGCGTGGTGAGGGTATCGAGGTCGACGAAGATGCCGCGCGAGGTGACGGCTGGCGCTGACGTGGGCTCGAACTCCGGCACGGTGAAGGTGGTGCCGAGCAGGTTGGATTTGATCTGCGACAGATCGGACGGGCGTGCTGTGACGAGCACGGGTGAGGTCTCCTTGTCCTTGGGAACGAAAAGGCCCCACCCGGCGACATGCCGAACGAGGCCATGATGATGGTGGTCGAGGTGGAAGGCACCGGGCTCAGCCCAAGCACCGCGCCAAGGTGACGGCAGCGCCGAGGATGAGCAGCTCGGCCAGCGCCGGGTGCAGCGCGAATGCCGGGATCATCGGGTGCCGCTCGCCTTGCGGGCTTCATCGGCGGCGACCTGCAGCGCGTGCCGCAGGCAGCCCGAGCGGTCGATGAACGGCTTCGTCACCCGCAGGTGCTCGTAGAGCGTCATCAGGTTGGCCATGTCGGTTTCGTTGGCCCGCAGCGTCAGGCGGTCGCCCTCGTGCGGAGGCCGGCGCCGAGGGGCCGACCTCGTCATCGTCGCCGTCGAGCGGGCGGGCTGGGCATGTGCCCGAAAGGGCAGTCCGGTGGTGTCCATGGGAATCTCCGTGGTCTGAGCGCAGGCGGCCGTGGCGCCGCCGCTGCGCGAAGGGTTCGGGAATGGTGGTGGTGAGGGCCGGCGTGGCGGTGGTGGTCGCGGTGGACCCGAAGCGTCACGTCAGCCGAACAAAGCAGAACAGGGGGTGGCAGGTGTGCGCGGCTTCAGGAAAAGCCGAGCGGGGATGCCTGGGCACCCGCGTTCCGTCTTCGTTCAATAGAGCGTATGAATTGTCAGCCGAAGAACAGGACAGTTCGACACACTCGACCAGCTAACGAACGCAGCGGGTTTGCCGGAAAACGAGGCCAGAGCGACAGGCCTGGGCCGAATACTGAGAGGTTCGACCTCTTCCTCACAGCCCCCAGGTCGCCAGCGCCGCCTCGGCTGCGGCCGGGTCGTCCTTGATGCGGTAGATCGCCTGCCGGCTGAGGCCGGTGGCCTGGGCGATGGCAGCGATGCCGACCGACTGGCCGAGCATGTCCTGCACCGCCGCCATCTGGACGCGGTTGTAGCTGGGCTTTCGGCCGCGATAGCCTTCGCCCTTGGCCTTGGCGTGCTCGATGCCGGCCCGCTGCGCTTCCCTGGTGGCCTCGGCCTGAGCCTGGGCAGTCGCCGCCATGAAGGCGATCAACGCGTCCCTGACGGCCTGCTGCATCGGGTCCTTGGTGGCGCCGTCGAAGATCAGGCCGTTGATGACGGTGCGCACCACGACACCCCGACGCATGAACTCGCGGATGGTGTCGCAGACGTCGGCGTAGTTGCGCCCCAGGCGGTCGACCCAGCGGACCACCAACGTGTCGCCGGCTCGCAGGAGGTCGAACAGCCGCCGCCCTTCCGGCCGCTCCACCAGCCGGGTCGAGATGCCCGAGGTGGCGTGATCGGCGACGACGTGGTCGAGGTGGAAGCCGGCGGCCTCGGCCTGGGTGCGCTGGTGGTCGAGGGTCTGATCGGCGGTGGAGACGCGGGCATAGAGGATGGTGGCCATGGTCGGTTTGGGCGTCCGTTGAGGCAACGTCCGCAGGGTCGACTGTCCGTAGGCCAAAGTCAACCCTTACGGACGCGGAAACGCCAGTATGAGCGACCGTCCGCGAGGGTATACCCCAACGGACACAGCCTCCTCCTCAGCGCCCACCTCGAACGTGCCACCGTCCCATAAGAGGCCCTCTCTTTACGGACAGGTGGCACCTTCTGGTGGCCCAGCCCTCGACCTCCCTGACCAAGGTTACCAGCCCCGCGGATCTGATTGACCCACTCCCTGACAGTGGGGTTCGCGGGGTCAGCGGCGTGCTGTTGGCAAACCTCAATCCGATTGAGGTTCAAGGTGTCCGTCTGGTCCGAGGAGGACGCGTATAGCGCGGCCACCCGAGGCCCCGCCCTCGACCTCGCCACAAACACGTCAGCCCACCAGCCGGCCGCCAGCCGGGGGCACGGGGGGAAGCCGCCGGCCGCGGAACTACGAGGGGGTACCTTCGAATTTCTCCGGAGAATTTCCTTTGCGCACTGAGGTACCGCGAGGTTTGCACGCCGTGGAAAGCAGGAGGTGTGTCACGCGTGGCACACGAGGTGTCCACGCCGTGGACACCAGGGCGGGAAATGTCGGGCGTGCCTAAATTTCCGGTCCTCCAGAACTTTGGCGTCTAGCACGCTAGACTCCGGACAGGCTGGCGTCTTGGAGCCGCTCCAAATCGCTCGCATGCGAGCGATTTCGAGAGTCGCGAAGACGAGGATGCTTGCAGCCGCTGCAAACATCAGACCTCGCCAAATCCGCAGCGCGTTGCGCTATTGAGCACCTCCGGTGGTCTACCCACAACCATGGTTGCCAGTACGCCGACCTCGCCAAATCCGTCGTCGACGACGCTTCTCGCTACCGCGATAGCGGGCAGACAATCAGTCCCGCGGGAATGGTGGGGCGGGCGCTGCTGATCGGCCGGCGGCTGCATCCGAGCAACCAGGGCTTCGGCCAGTGGTGCCGGGAGAATAGCTTCGGGGACATGGCTCGCTCCCATAGGGCTGATGCCATGTGGCTGGCCGAGAACTGGGACGCCGTATGGGCCGTTGTAACCGCCGATTACAACGCCGTGGCGCACCCCACCCACGTTCGCCAAGCCTACCGCGAGGCCACCAAGGTTGCCGCCGAAGGTGAGGCAAAGCCGGTTCCCTTCACCAAGGAGGACGCCGACTACGCGATGAAGCTACACCGGCTGGCCGAGGACAAGTGCAACGCGAACGAGAGCGGCGTCGCCCGTGCCAAGCTGGAGAAGCTGGGGGAAGACCACGGGATGACCTGCGAGGATCAAGCGGCCTGGACGTAGTAGGCGGACAGGTCCAGCCCCGGATAGCGCACCTTGTCCATCTCCCGTGCAAGCCGCGTGATGGAGAAGCCGCGCCCATAATCGTCGCCGACCGTTTTCCCGGTGGCGTGGCCGGTGAAGGCGTAGGCGATTTCCCGCGGCACGTCGCAGTCCCGGCAGCGGTCGAGGAAGGTGTGACGGAACGAGTGGAACACAAGGCGCGGATCGCTGAGGCCGAGTTCATCGAGCTTTCGCCCGAACCACCTGCCCCAACTGTCGCCGCGGATGCCTTCGCTGTTCGGCGTCAACAACGGGAACAGCCAACCGTCCAGCTCCTTCCTTCGTCTCGCAGCCACA
This sequence comes from Blastochloris tepida, assembly GCF_003966715.1. Lineage (NCBI taxonomy): Bacteria > Pseudomonadati > Pseudomonadota > Alphaproteobacteria > Hyphomicrobiales > Blastochloridaceae > Blastochloris > Blastochloris tepida. Next base: position 913,126 of record NZ_AP018907.1, on the reverse strand, counting down.
TATTCGAGGAAGCCGCAGGCGATCAGTTCGCGGTGAACCGGGACTTTGCGCACGCTGCCGTCCGTCTTCAGGCTTTGATCGTCCTCAAGGTTGGTGAGGTTCAGAAACCAGCGACCGGAGACGTCATCAAGCATGACGTCGCGCACCTTCAATTGCGCGAGTTCTTCGCGCCGCGCTCCGTTGAACAACGCCAGGAGCGGAAGCCACCGCGCCGTGATGCCGCGTCCTCCGCCCTTGGGCTTGTCGCCACCGATGATCTCGGGGTCAGAAAACACCTTCCGCAATTCCGCCATCTCGAATGGGCGTCGCTTGCCCTCCGCCTTACTGGCCCCCTTGATCCGCAAGCCTTTGAACGGATTCGACCAACCCGCTGCATCGGCTTCAAGGTCATGATCGTCAGCGGCTTCACTCAAGATCGCGGACAAGAGCGCCATAGCCTTGTTGACAGTCGCAACATTCGGCTTCGGCATCTTCTCAATCGCCGGCTCAGCAAGCAGCTTCGGAAGAGGAAGCTGCCGCAGATAGCCGGGAAGCCGCGTCGGCAGCTTCAGAAGCGCATCGCGGAATTCACGCGCGTGCTTGCGGGTGATCTGACGAACGAAGAGGTCACCATGCAGCTCGATGAACCTGCGGACAGCATGATCGGCTTCCCGGATCGTGTTGGATGCGGGCTTCTCCTTGCCAGGATTGGCGTTCTCGCCAGACCACGCCTTGAAGGCCTCCGTCAGCCTGGGGCCGTCGCTGGCGTCGGCACGATTGGCGGGCTTTGTGGAGGGCGTGGCCGGCGTCCGCACGACCTCGCCGTTGTGGCGCCGGGTGGCGTCCTGGAATGCCAGCACCTCGGCCTCCAGGAGACGCAATGCGGCGTCGCGAAGGTCTTCGCTGCCGTCCTGAAGCTCGACGCTCAACAGTTCGGCCGCCGCCCGCTTGGCCCGCTCGATGATCTGAGCCGGTGGCCGGCGTGTCGCCAGTTCCCGCTTCATGTCGGCGAATCGTTCGGCCTGGACGGCGCCGAGGAAGTCGTAGTCCGCGGTGGTGAGGCCCGGTTCCTCAAGAGCGCTGCCGATCTGAACACCTGCCCCTTCCTCTCCCATCAGCCCGAACCCCTCCCGCCGGAGGTGTTCATCGACGGAGAGGATTTCAGCCCGGCGGTGATCGGCGAGGAATTGGAGGTCACCTTCCGAAAGCTCACGCCTCGGCCCGGTGGCCAGGGTCCGCTTCGCCTCCGCGAACAGCGCCTCCGTCTCGGCGATCAGCTTGGCGACTTGGGCCTTGCGCCTGGGCTCCGGCACTCGGGCAATGCCGCGCACCAGTTCACGCTTGAAGCAGCCGGTCTTGGCGGAGACGAGGTCGCGGAGGTTCGCCGGCCACCATGACGGAACCGGCTTGCCGGCCATCTCGACCGGAAGCCTCCGACGAAACTCAGGTGTGCCACGACGCCGCTGAATGTGGGTCATCTGACGGGACAAAGGCGAGCCTCGTGTAGCAGATGCGTGTAGCACCTGGAGGCTTCAACCCTTTGATAATCCGGCTTCTTCCGACAGGTCAAGGGGTTAGTCGGAAATGGCGCTCCCTAGGGGACTCGAACCCCTGTTTTCGCCGTGAGAGGGCGACAAATTGGACGTTCCTAGACATACAGATACAACATTAGACGATTGAAAAACAACGATTATTTCTTTGTTTGTCCACTGGTGTCTGGCCTCGTTTCGTGGGATAGATAGCAACGAAATCGACAACGAAAACTGAGGCCGCTATGCCGCGCCGTCGCAGCGCTCTTTCCAGCCGCACCGCCCGCCTCGCCCTCCCCCGCTCCGACGCCCCGGAATGGGAGGTCATCGGGCCGGGCATCCGGCTTGGCTACCGCAGGGGGCGCGGCACCCGCGGCCATGGCGGATCGTGGCTCGCGGCCACGCGCCGGCCGAGCGGGACGCGGGTGCAGACGCGGCTCGGGCTCGCCGACGACGTCACCACGGCCGATGGCGAGGCGGTACTCGACCACGAACAGGCGAAGGAGAAGGCCAGGGTTTGGGCCAAGGCAGTCATTGCCGGGCCAAAGACCGACCCGGGCGCCGGCCTGACCGTCGACGCCATCCTCGATCGCTACTTCGCCGCCCGCGAGGCCGAGGGCATGAAGTCGGTGGCCGACGCACGGGCGCGAGCCGGCGCGCACATCCGGCCGGCGTTGGGCTCGATCCTCGCCGCCGATCTGACAGCCGAGGGGCTGCGGCAGTGGCGCGATGGCCTCGTGAAGGCGCCGAAGCGGGTGCGGACGCGGCGCTTCGCCACGAAGCAGGCCACGCGGGCGGTCGACCTCAAAGACCCCGAGGTGCTGCGCCAACGGCGCGACACGGCCAACCGGACGCTGACGGTGCTGAAGGCCGCGCTCAATTGGGCGCGCACCGGCCAGCTCGTGCATGATGATTCAGCGTGGCGCCTCGTGAAGCCGTTCCGCGGCACCACCGCGGCCAGGGTGCGGTTCCTGGACACGGCCGAGCAAGGCCGCTTGCTGGCGGCCGCCGAGGGCCGGTTGCGCGACTTGATCGCGGCGGCGCTGGTGACCGGCGCCCGGTTCGGCGAATTGGCTCGGCTGAAGGTCCGCGATTTCGACGCGGCCAACGGCTCGGTGTTCGTCGCGGAGAGCAAGAGCGGCAAGCCGCGGCACATCCCGTTGCCGGCCGGCGGCGCCCGGCTGTTCGCCGACCTCACCAAGGACAAGAGCCCGGATGCCTTCCTGCTGACGCAGGCCACCGGCGAGCCGTGGAAGCCGGCCAGCTATCAGCGGGGGTTCAGGGACGCGCTGGAGAAGGCGGGGCTCGACAGCATCACCCTGCACGAGCTCCGGCACACCTACGCCAGCACGATGGTGCGCGGTGGCGCGCCGCTGATGGTGGTCGCGCACGCCCTCGGCCATGCCGACACCCGGATGGTGGAGAAGCATTACGCCCACCTCGCACCGTCCTATGTGGCCGAGACGATCCGGCGGTTTGCGCCGGATGTGGCCCTCGGCCCCGCGGCCTAGACGGCAACAGCCGCCGCGGGGCGCCACGTCCTGCAGGTTCCGTCCAGAAGGGTTCTCGCGCCGTCTTGACGGCTCTCGCGAGATGGTTTCGCCTCGGCTGAGGCGTCGCAAAGGACGCCAGGGAGGAATCAATGCTCCGCTTCGGAATTGCCGTCCTGACGGCCACCCTGCTCGCTGGCCCGGCGCTCGCCGACAGCTGCAAGGCCACCGCCGACGCCAAGAAGCTCCACGGTGCCGCCCTGACAAGCTTCATGAAGAAGTGCGAGACCGACGCCAAGACGGCCTGCGATGCCCAGGCGGCCGACAAGAAGCTGCACGGCGCGGCGCAAACCAGCTTCACCACCAAATGCGTGAGGGATGCGGTGGGGCAGTAGGCGCCAGCCCCCCCCGGAACTGATCCGCAAGGTTCGTCGGCCACGGAGCCGGGGAAGCGCACCAGTTCAGACGGCGTGCCGCCGGTCGACGTTGGTTTCGTGATCGCAGCGGAAATTACGGAGGCGGCAACTCAGGAAGAGGATAGACGGTCTCAGACTGGCGAAGTTCCTCGTAGACCCTAGCCGCGCGCTCAAGCCGCCCCCCGGCAGCTTTGCTCGGTTTGCGCCGACGTGTTTCGTGCCACGGGTTACCGCCGGCAGTTCCGCCGATGCCCTCTCCAACAAAGAGATATGCTGCTGTAGCAGCAAGCTCCAACTCAACAGCATTAACCCGCTTTGCTTTCTGTACAAATGCAGATCTCACAGGGTCTCGTGGAGCAACATTTTTCCCTAAAGTATAGATCGAGTAACGACCGCCCCAGTCAGCTATGCGCTCATCCTCCAGAACCGTACCGAGCGCTGCAGCAATCTCCATTGCTTGTGCAAGATCCTCACTATACGGCCCATAATGCCGATATTCGAAAGAGAACTGGCTTTCGAACCCGGCAAGCTTCAAAAGGAAGGCAATCTTCTGGAGGCGCGTACGCCCAACGAGCTCGCCATCTGCATCCTGGACGATGCGAACCGCGGCCAAATGCTGTTCACGCGTGGCCATGGCCGGTCTCCTGGATTTTTGTTCTCATTACGTTCTCTATCACAGATTCGGCATCCGTGTCGTCTCGAAACACATATGCCCGGCAGAGGTCAAAGGGTTCCGCGTGCGCGATAATTGGGGAAAACTCCCCCATGTCTCTAGGTGGAGAATCTCCAACACGAATTAAGATCTGATTAAGGGGCGTCTTAGAATCTTGAAACCGCTTGTACGGGTTTCGAGCATATTGATCAACAAGAAACCGAGCCGGCTTGTCGTCACAGGCTTCTTCTTTTTTATCTCTAAGCCTAGCAGCATCAATATTCTTCAATTCCTTGGCGGTTTCATCGCAGACAAGTTTTACACGAGCTCTCCATTGTTCACGCTTCTCACCGTTCGCTTGCGGTAGCGACGCTTCGACGCGCACTCTCAGATCAACGCACCTTGCGAGGCGACGTTCGCGCAATGCGGACACCAACCGGCGAACCTCATCGTCGTCGGCCTCGGACAACATCGGCATAGCGCCCCAGAAAACGGTGTCGTCGAGCGCGACCGCCCTGCTCAGATTCGTCGGCTCCTCGAAAAAGCGAAAAATCGGATGCCGGTCCGGCAAACCGCTTCGGGAAATGCCATTTGCAGCGTGCAGGCGTACAAGACGCCGCATGAGCGCCTGGAAAAGCATTTCCGCACCGCGAGTAGCCTTGTGGAGGTAAACATTTGGGTAGAGATGGAACAATGCAAGGACATAGCTTTCGGCAGTTTGAATAGCTTTCGGCCCTAAAACCAGCGTTTCCACAACCCCAGCGCTGGCCTCATCAACACCAGTCGGAACCTCGGCCACCTCAAGATTTGCAAGAAGCCAAGTTGGGTCAACACCGCTGCTTTGAACGCCTGTCATCAGCCTATCACGCTGCATATAATCCAATCGGTCGGCGTCAAATTGACTCGACACGATGGAGCCATACAAATCGCTTGGCGTATCCTGGGCAATTAAATCGGCAACGTTCTCGGAAAATCCCTTACTCAACTCACGATCAAGCACACGAGATATTTCGCTGTCACGAATGATCTTCTGGCTTACTTCCTCATGCCGAGCCATAGGCCATTTAAATTCCTTCCCGAGCGCCTCGAAGGCGTGGCTGAACATTCCATGTCCAACGTCGTGGAGAAGTGCGGCAGCGAGAACATGAGGGACTCGAAGCTCTTTAAACTGTTGTTGGTGAGATCCAGCATATCTCTCAATCACCTCAACAAGCTGTCGCGCTGCATGGAACACACCAATACTGTGGGCAAAACGCGTATGCGTCGCTCCTGGAAATACAAATTCTGAAAATCCGAGTTGCTTAATTCTTCTTAACCGCTGGAATGGCGGCGTCTGAATGACTTGCCATATAGTGTTTTCAAAATGACCGGACCCAAACTCGATAAGATTATGTATTGGATCACGAATTCTTTGTGGCTTTGGCTTCGGCATTTGACTAACCGCCCCGACGGCAAATCGGCAATGTGACGATAAACGATTACGGCCGGAACATGTCACTCTGTTCAGACCCTTTCGAATCAAGAACGACGAACGATAAGGTGCCGTACCAGCCGACCAACGCCAACTCAGTTGTCCCTCGCTAACTCCAAACGCCAGCCGCCGACTCGATGAGATCGGTCTCGGCCAGAACCTGATGCTTGCGTGCGCGGTCCATTCGGTCAGCCACTCGGCCGAAGAGGCGATCCGCACCGCCGCAGCGTACCTTCGGAAGCAGGCATGATCCGCATCCTCCTGGTCCTTCTCGTTCTCGTATCCCCTGCGGCAGCTGAGCCGATCTTGGGCCGGGCGTCTGTGATCGACGGCGACACGATCGAAATCCACGGCGGGCGCATTCGCCTGTCGGGGATCGACGCGCCCGAGAGTTCGCAGCATTGCCGCAACCGATCGACCGGCGCCCCCATCCTGTGCGGCGGGCAGTCCGCCATGAAGTTGGCCGACCTGATCGGCCCGAGCGTCGTCGCCTGCACACCGGACGGCACCGATCGGTATGGCAGGACGCTTGCCCACTGTTCCGCCCGTGGCATCGATCTTGGCGACGCCATGGTGCGCAGCGGTTGGGCGCTCTCGTTCATCCGCTACAGCCACGAATACGACAGCGCGGAGGCCGAGGCGCGGGCCGCCAAGCGCGGCCTGTGGGGAACCGAGTTCGTCGAGCCTTGGGAATGGCGGCGGGCTCAGCGCTCCAGATAGCGCGTCGCCGTGTCGGCTCCGATTTCGTGGCCCTGCCGCCGAGCGATTTCCTGCGCCACCTTCGCCCAGAAATGCACCTGGAGGTCATCCGCGCTGGTCAGACGGCCAGCATCCCGGGCGAGCCGATAGGCGTGATCGCCGTGTTGGGCGATCAACTCCGCGGCCTGATCCTCCACCGCAGCGGCGTAGGCCTGCCGTCGGCGCCACCAGCCAAGAACCATTTTCCACATCCTTCAGCGCGGTCGACCCTCGGCGGGACACGCGGCCCCTTCGCTCGGGCGCCGAGGTTATTCCGAGCGGAACCATTCGGCGAACAGACGTCAGTTTGCCGCAAAATCCGGTCCCGATCGACCTAACGTAAGCATTTATTGGGGTTGCGAGAAGGCAACCGAAACGAGAGCATCGGCGCAGCGCGGGGGAGGTTGTCGATGCGTGGAGGTTGGGTGCTGGTGCTGGCGGTCGCGAGCGTTCTTGGAGCGTGTGTCCACGAACGGGTAGCCTTCCAAGCAGGGCCAGATCAGCAATCGATCACACGAGACGGCCAGCCGGCGATAGTGTCGCGAAGAAAGTCCTCGATCGTGCTCGTCCGCGCGGCAGCTCGCGAATTTGCTGCCGGCGCCCGGCCTGTGTTCGTGGTCGGCATCAACAACCTGACGAAACAGCCGCTGGAATTCCGCGTCGCGGACATCGAGGCCTACCAGCGCGCCGAGTCGTCTGAGGCTGCTCTGAAGGTGTTCACGTTCGAAGACCTCCGAACTGAGGAGCGCAACCGGCAGGTCGCAGCTGCTATCCTGACCGGGCTGGCCGCTGGGGCAAACGCGGCCGCCGCTGCAAACGCCGGCTATTATAACGCCAACACGACCGTCTATACGCCTCGCGGCGTCTATCAGGCCCACACCGTCGGTTACAGCCCAGCTGCCGCAGCGGTCGCCCAGGCGAACGCCAACATGCAGAACGAGGCCATGATCTCAGCCACCATTGAGCGTGGCCAAGCCAACATGGTGGCCCTCGAACGAGGGGTCATCAAGGACAACACGCTCCTGCCGGGCGAGTGGTACGGTGGCCAAGTCCATATTCAACCACCCGAAGGCTCTGACCAGAAGAGCTATCGGCTTGTCGTTGTCGTAGGCTCTGACCGGCATGAGATCAGCATTGCTCAGCAGCCGACGAGATAGCGGGTTCTTCAATGTCTGCGCTGCGATCGCCGCTCATCGTCGTTGCCGGTGTCCTTATCCTGGTGTCCTCGGCCGTGGCAGCGTCACGCGGCTGCGGGAGCCGCGGAGGGCCTGGATACCGAGGACCGGACGGGAAGTGTGTCGGCTGGGCCGAAATCGCCCGTGTATGCGGGAGCCCGCCTACGAGCCGATGCACACCGGAGAAATTGAGCGTCGGGGCTGACGAAGAAGCCGAACGGGGCGTAGCACGCACTCTCTTGCGGCAGCAGGGAAAGCAGTGATCAGGGTTTGCCGTCGGCGGATGCGGGATTTTCCTGATGCTGTCACCCTTATCCCCGAACCGGTGACCGCAGCCACTCGGAGAGCTTCGACCACCGCCGCCGGCCCGACACGTTGCAAACGGCGATGGTGACGGCCTTCTTCTGTCCGACCAGCACCACGAGCCGCTTGCCGCGGGTGACGCCGGTGTAGATCAGATTCCGCTGCAGCATGGTGTAGTGCTGGGTCATCACCGGGATGATCACCGCCGGGTATTCGGACCCCTGGCTCTTGTGGATGGTGGTGGCGTAGGCAGGCACCAGCGTGTCCAACTCGCCGAATTCGTAGGTGACGGCGCGGCCATCGAAGGTCGCGGTCAGCTCGCCGGTGCCGGAATCGACGGTACCGATGTAGCCGATATCGCCGTTGTAGACCTCCTTGTCGTAGTCGTTCTCGACCTGCATCACCTTGTCGCCGGGCGCGAAGGTCCAGCCGAACCGCTCGACCTTGTTCTCGCCGGCCGGGTTGAGGGCAGCCTGCAGCTCGATGTTGAGCGAGCGGGCGCCGATGCCGCCGCGGTTCATCGGGCACAGCACCTGGACGTCGCGGATCGGGTCGAGGCCGAAGCGGCGCGGGATACGCGCCTTGACCAGCTCGATGATGCGGCTGACGGCAACCTCCGGCTCCTCGGCGTGAACATAATAGAAATCGCTGTCCTCGGCGGGGCGGTCGAGCTCCGGCATCTGGCCCTGGTTGATGCGGTGGGCATTCACAACGATCCGGCTTTGCGCCGCCTGCCGGAACACCTCGGTCAGGCGCACCACCGGGATCGCGTCGGAGGTGATGATATCAGCCAGCACCTGTCCGGGCCCGACCGAGGGGAGCTGATCGACGTCGCCGACGATCAGGAGGGCGGCCCGGGTCGGCACCGCCTTGAGCAGGGCATTCATCAGCAGGATGTCGACCATCGAGGTTTCGTCGACCACCAGGAGGTCGCAGTCGAGCGGGTGGTCGGGGCCGCGCTTGAAGCCGCCGGTCTTGGGGTCGACCTCCAGCAGGCGGTGGATGGTGCGGGCCTCCAGGCCGGTGGCCTCGCTCATCCGCTTGGCAGCGCGGCCGGTCGGCGCACACAGGAGCAGCGCCACACCCTTGGCGGCAAGGATACGCAGGATCGAATTGACGATGGTGGTCTTGCCGACGCCGGGGCCGCCGGTGATCACCAGCACCTTGGAGGCCAGCGCCAGCCGCACCGCGGCCTTCTGGCTGTCCGCAAGGGTGAGCCCGGTCCGCCTTTCGATCCAGGGCAATGCCTTGTCCGCGTCGATCGCTGGCCAGGGTGGCGCGCCGGTGGCAAGGGCAAGCAGCTTGTCGGCCACCGCCCGCTCGGCACCATGGAGGCCGGCGAGGAAGATGCAGTCGACGTCGCCGACCCGGTCGGGCACCACCACGCTGTCGGCCAGTTCGAGGTCGAGCGCGGTGGCGATCAACTCGGCCGGCACTTCCAGCAGCTTCTCTGCCAGCGGCGTGAGGTCGGCCACCGGCAGGCCACAATGGCCTTCGTCCATCGCCTCGCTCAAGGCATAGGAGATGCCGGCGCGGACGCGGACCATGGCGGTTTTGTCGATGCCGAGCTTCATCGCGATGGTGTCGGCAGTCTTGAAGCCGATGCCGCGAATATCCCGCGCCAGGCGGTACGGGTTCTCGGTCATGACCTGGATGGCATCGGTGCCGTAGGTCTTGAAGATGCGCACCGCCCGCGCCGTTCCGACGCCGTGGCTGTGCAGGAACACCATGATCTCGCGCACCGCCTTCTGCTCGGCCCAGGCCGCGACGATGCGGTCGGCGCGGACGGGGCCGATTCCGTCGACCTCGCGCAAGCGGTCAGGCGTCTCCTCGATGACGTCGAACACCTTGTCGCCGAACGCACGCACCAGCTTCTTGGCGTAGACCGGGCCGATGCCCTTGATCATGCCGGAGGCGAGGTATTTCTCGATGCCATCCGCTGAGGCCGGTGGTGAGGTCTTGAGAAACCGCGCCCTGAACTGCTGGCCGTGGGTGCGATCGTTGACCCATTCGCCGGCGGCGGTGATCCACTCACCGGCCGAAATTGCCGCGGCGTGGCCGATGACGGTGATGACGTCCCGATGGCCGCGCGCCTTGATCCGCAGGACGCAGAACCCACTCTCGGCATTGTGGAAGGTGACGCGCTCGACGAGCCCGGCAAGGGCTTCTCGGGGAGGAGAATCCGGCAGCGCCTTCATGGCGGCCATTATCCCGAGCAGCGGGGAAATCGGAAGCTGCGCATCGACTCGCCACAGTTCCTAATTGCACAAGCGACATTCAACATACTAGAAGTGGATCGCCTCGGCCCGCTGCGGGTGCCACCACATGCCCAGCCGTTCAGCCTGTCATCTCTTCGCGATCGCCGCCTGTGTCGGTTCTTCGCTGAATTTGTCGACACGCGATGCGTCGGCGCTTCAGGTCTTTGAGTGTGCGCCGTTGGAAGGAAAAGGCGTGAGCATTGCCTCGGACGCACCCCGTTGGTTCGAGGATAGCTTGGGGCCCGTCCGGATAATTCTCGACAACGGCCGCTTCTACGTTTCCGTTGACAGTTACGTGCCTCCAGGCATGTCTTCAGTAATTGACGGCCGAAATCCCATCGAAGAGGCAACGGTGACCAGCGCAGATGATGACCACATAATCGCAGTTGTGATAAAAAGAAATGCAATAAATGTATTCAATTTTCACGTTAAATCACGAATGATAGTGCATATGAACTCACACATTAACAATATGGCCATGCCCGTTGTTGGCGAAAAATATCGTGCGACACGGTCCACCGTTTTCGTTTCCCATTGTCGGTGACGATACGGTCACCCCTCACCGCATGACGGCCGCCTTCACCGGGTCGACCTCCTGATCGTCGCCGGCGATCAGATCGGCCAGTGTGGAAGCCTCATTGCCCATCCACCCCTTGGTGCGTCGCGTCAGCGCCGCCCGCGTCGCCGGATTGTTTTGCTCCAGTAGGAGCTTGGCGAGGTCCGGGTCGAGCAACGCCTCGTCCAACAGCCGGCTGATGGCGTCGGCATGCGCTCGACGGACGGCCCGGCGCGCGGCCACCGCCGCGAGCGACGACACCAAGAACGGGCCGCCGATCTGGCCACGGTGCCACGCCAGGGTGCGGCTCATGACCGTCTCGGGCGTCAGGATGTTGCCGGGGCCGCCGGCTGCGGCCGGATTGCCGCCCACCGCCGCGGGCGGCCGGGGGCGAAGGTCGACGCCCTGAATGGCCTCGGCGATCTGGCGGATATTGGCGAGGTGCTCCGGGTTGTCGCGGTAAAGCCGCTCGGCCACCGCCACCGACCGCGGCTCGTCGAGGAAGCTTTTCATTGCTGCCGGCACCCACGGCCGCACGCCGGGCGTCGCCGGATCGGTGGCGCGGGCGTGCTTCTCCAGGCTTCTCCAGAACGCGGCCCGAGCACCGTCCACCGCGGCCGGGCTGTCGCCGGTGAACCGCAAGAGTTCGTCAGCGGCCTTGCCCGGCTCGTGCGAGCGCAGCACGCGCTCGAACGCCGCTTCGGTCGTCTCGTCAGCACTGCGCAGATACTGGCCGACCGTGCCGCGGCCCGGCCGCTCCGGCGTGCCCAGATCGCGCGCCAAGCCGGCCTCGGCGGTGGTCGCCTCGCCGAGCGTCCGGCGCAAGGCCGCGGCGTTGCCGAGCTCGGCCCGAAGCTCGGGGAACCGGCTGAACACCGTGTTGTAGCGGCCGAGATAGGCGTCGAGCCGCTCCGGATCGTCGAGCAAGCCGCGCTGCCGGACGTCGGACAGGACTTGATCTCGGATGGCGCCGCGGGTGCGCGGATCGTTCCCGGCCTCGCGAATGAGCGCCTCGAAGTCGGCGATGCGACCTTCGTCCGACTGCACGAACTTGTCCGGCACCGCCGAGTCCGGCTGCCGGTAGAGGCCTTGTTGCCGGTCGAGCGTCTGCGCGATGGCCGACTGTGGCCGGGTGAAGCGGTCGTTCAAGTCGCGGCTGACGGCGCGAGCGGCGTCATACTGGCCGCGCAACTCGGCCGGCAGCGCCGCGCCGAGATAGTCGTCGACGGCCGAAATGTACTGGTTGAGCACGCGAGCCCGGGCCGGGTCGCGCGCGATGCCGGCTTCGATCAAGGCGCTGGAGAGCGCCGACCGCAGGCCCGTCACCTCGCCGAGGCGCACATTCACGGTCGCGTCCGGCGCGGCTCCGCCGCCGAGGATGGCGTCGAAAATGGCGCGATCCTCGGCCGGCAGATCGGCGCGTGTCTGCGCCAACGCCGGATTGCGCGGCTGCACCCGTTCAATGATCGCGTCGGGAATCGAGACGATATCCCGCGGCACGAACGAGCGGCGCTCGGCCTCGGACAAGCCGCCGGTGACACGCTGGAAGGAGGCGGCCAGCGGCCGAATGTCGACCTCGCCGGCATCGGAGACGCCGCGCCACGCTTCCCGCTCGACGTCGCGAGCCGCCGCCTTCGCATCCTCCAATGCGCTCCGGATATCGGCGCCACGCGCGTCCGCGGTGGCGCGCACGGCCTGCAGCCGGTCGGCCGCTTGGTTGAACGTGGCTTGTGCCGCCCGCGTCCGGTCGGCGGCTTCGGCAAGCCGGCGGTCTCGCTCGACGGCCAAGGCGTTGCGCAGATCGGACGGCGATCCTTGCGGCGCCACGCCGGCCAGGGCGCTGTCAACCGCGGCCGTGTTCTCGGCGCGACGCTGGGCGAACAGGCCGGAATTCGGACCGGTGCTGCTGCGGCTTTGCTCCAGCGCGGCAAAGCCGGCGTTCCCGGTCCTGGCGGCCAACGTATCGCGGAAACCGGGAACCGCGTCGCCGACCCGCCGGCCGCGCTCGATGGCCTCGATGATCTGCCGCGTATCGCCGTCCTGCGACGCCGGGCCGACGTAGTTCTGCGCGAGCTGCTCGGCCGCCGCTTCTCGGACGACCTTCGACGTGTAGCTCGGCGAGCCGGTGACGGCGCGCGCCACGTCGGCCACCGCTGGGCCGACCGACCGGACCACACCGACGGCGCCGGCGCCGCCGAGTGCCCCGGCCAAATCGCCGATCTGCTGGCCGGTCGTCGGCTCGCGTCCTTCCCCAATCGCGCGATTGCGGCCGGTCAGCTCGCCGACTAGTCCAGCACCAGCGCCGGCAGCGGCCGCCGTCGTGCCCTCGCGCGCAACGAACTGGCCGGGCGCGGTGGCCGCAGACTCGACGAACTCGCGGACCAGCGGCGGCAGCTTGCGGGCGGCCTCGACGCCCATCTCGCCAGCGCGAAGCGCTCCAGCGACAGGCACAGTCGCCGCGCCGACCTCAATCCCGACGCGGCGCAACATGCGCTCGCCGAAGTTCTGCGCCGGCGGCGGCTCAAAGGCGCCGTAGCCGTTCAGCAGCTCGTCGATCTGCTTCGATCCGGCGACCGGCTTTTCGCTGCCGAGGCCGGCGAGGCTCAGCCCCGCATTGACCAGATCGACCGGCAGGCCGGCGACAGCCGCGACACCCTCGCGAACGCCGCGCGCAGCCTGTGACAATGGCGACAACACACGCTCGACAGCGAGTTGCGGAACGCCCGCCGCGGCGCGGCCGATCGCGCCACCGATCTGTCGCGCGAGGCTCTGGTGCGGCTCCGGGGCCGGCCTCATGGCGGCGGCCGCCGCCGGGTCCGCGGGGGCCGTGGTTGCGGCCGGGGACGGTGTGGCTGCGACAGGCGCACCAGCGGTGGGACCGGCCGGACGCCTTTTCATGTAGGCATGCGCGGCCCTGGCGGCGGCCTCGGGCGTCGTGACGCCGGCCACCTCGATCACGGTTCCGTCCGGCAGCTCAACTTCAATGACGTTCTGCGGCGAGGCGGTCATTGCGCCACCCTGCGAGCGCCGGCCTTCGGATTCGTTCAACGACGGCATGCGAGAGCTCCCTCGGTTCCAACGCTCACCAGCGGCTGAAGCGCGTCGACGGTCGCTCGCCGCCGTTCGCGGGCGCGGTCAAGAATTCGGCACGTCAATTCAACGCTGTGCATCGCGTTCCGGAATATGACCACGGTGTCCATGGCGTCGGCCCCCTGTCCGTCGAAACGCGACAGGCGCTGTTCCGGTGTCTCCGCCAGCATCACAATCAGCGTCGCGAAAGCCGCCATGGCGGCCTTGGTCGTCGCGGCCGAACACCCAACTTGCTCAAGCGGTGCTCGCATGGCGGCTTCAGCACAAACAAGCAATCCGAGGATGCGATCGCGTTGCTCAGCCGGGAGGGATACCTGTTCTATCCAGAGGACTCCCGCATATTCGAACGCCCACCGCAGACCGTGCGCAGCCTTGTACGCAAATGCGGCGGTTGCGCCTCGTTCCGCGTAGCCCGTCGCGTCCTTTAGGCCCGTACAGATGCGATCGATGTAAGGCCACATGTCGAAAGGACGTCGAGACATCGCGTTGGTCCTCAAAAGATCGCTGTCGTTTGCCCAAAGTAGGCGTTTCAGGTGTGCGCTAAAATGCCTCCCAAAAACGCCGGAAGCGCACACTTCGGGCAACGCGACTATGCTGCCGAAACCGCCACAACCACGGGGGCCGCTGTGCTCGACATTCATGCTCGCCGCGTTGTCGCGGCGTTGACCGTTCTTGCCGACGAAGTGCTCGATGCGGTGCCGGCCGATCGTCGGCCCCGCATCACGCGGTTGGTTGAACTGATGCGAGAGGACGCTGCCGCGTTGGCTGACGAACTGTCGCCGCGGCCGGTGCGCGCGGCGGTCGGCGCCGGGTCGAGCTGTGCGTCGGCCAGCGTCGCCGGGCGCCCGGTCACGCCGGCTGTCGGCGGCAACGTGGTGGCGTTTCCGGGACGTCGCCGCGGATGATCGCGCGGGAAAAGTTCGGGCTCGGCGCGAATTTCTATGAGCGCCCGGCGCCGCTTCTGTCATCGCGTTCGGACTACCCCCGGAGGGTGACCGGGGGCCGGGCCGGGGTGCTGGCGGGGCTCGCCGGCCAGCCCCGCCGCGTCGCTCGACGTGCGCGCATCGCATGCCCGCATGTCGCCCGCGCCACCGGCCCGAGGCGGGGATCAGCCGCTGGCGCGCCGCGCGCCGCCGGCCACGGGGCCAGCGACGATCAACCGATCTCGGCCTCTATCCGCGCCATCGCGACCGCGTCGGCGACTTCGTCGATGCTCTCCAGCTCAACGATGCACGCCGATGCGGCGGCTCGCGCGGACGCATGCCGCGACGCGGCGGTGAGCCGCCGCAGCTCGCCGATGACCCGGCGCCGCATCGCTGGGCTCGCGCCGTAGGAGCCGCAGGCCGTCAGGCACTCGACGCCCGCGCGAGCCTCGTTGGGATCGTTACCGCGTTCCGAGGCGGCAACCTCGGACATCGTGCACCAAAACGCACGGATTTCGTTTTCAAGCCTAGACATGCGTCCCTCCGACGGTTTACCGATGAAATGAGCATGTATGGGGTTTGCTTTTCTGTAAATAGCGGCCGCTTCCAGCGGTTTCGTATGATTTGTCTGATTTGTCATCAGACATTTTCTGACGAACGACATTTCAGAAAAGCGAATTTTGTTGAGACTGAACGCTCTAGTCGCATCGGGATTGTCTGACATTTTCATACTCGGCCACCGCCGCGCCGATGCCTTCGCCAGCATACGCGCGAATACGTACAGCATCGGGTTCGGCGCCCCCTCCGCCGTGGCGCGGCCGTGGCGATTGTCAACTTTCTCAAGATTGTTGACAGTTTCAGCCGAAAGCGCGAGACTCTGCATAGCCTTGAATGAAGGGAAAGCAGATGGCCAAGCACGAAGCGCTCGCCTACTACCGCACAAGCTCCGCCTCGAACGTCGGCGCCGACAAGGACAGCCTGGCGCGTCAAAAGGCGGCCGTTGAGGCGTATGCGAAGCGGGCCGGGCTGACGATCGTTGCCGAGTTCTACGACGCGGCCGTCAGCGGCGCCGACCCTGTCGACACCCGTCCGGGTTTCGCCGACATGCTGGAGCGGATCGCCGGCAACGGGGTTCGCAAGATCATCGTCGAGACGGCCAGCAGGTTCGCCCGCGATCTGATCGTGCAGGAAACCGGCCACAGCATGCTACAGCGCCTCGGGATCGAACTTATTGCCGCCGACAGCCCTGATAGCTTCGTTGACGAGACACCGACCGCGACGCTGATCCGGCAAATCCTCGGCGCCGTCTCTCAGTTCGAAAAGGCGATGGTGGTCGCCAAGCTTCGCGGCGCGCGGGACCGCAAGAGCCGGGAAATCGGCCGTCGCGTCGAAGGTCGCAAGCCGGTGCCGGCCGAAGCCATCGCGCTCGCCCGCCGCCTGAACCGGAAGAACCCTCGGACGGGCGAGCGGCCGTCGCTCCGCACTGTCGCCGCCAAGTTGGCCGAAGCCGGCTTCACCGGGCCGTCTGGTGCGCCCTACGGGGCCGAAAGCGTCAAGCGGATGCTGTCCACCTCGAATTGAGCGCTTCCTTAGCCGAGACCCTTGCAATCTCGGGCTGCACAAGGGGACACTGCATCTGACTTTTCCGGAGGGCGCGCCATGGTTCGGCTTGTTGTTTCTTCCCTCGCGCTTCTGACGGCGCTGACTTCTTGCGCCAACGCAGCACGAATCCGAGAGTTCAATGTAGGAAATTGGTCTGTAACAGCGTACAGCAACGATAAAACCGGCAAGTTTCAATCGTGCGTTTCTCTCGCTCCGTACAGGTCCGGCTACAATGTTCTATTTTCAATAAGCAATGATTTTCGATGGTCTCTTGGCCTATCGCGCAATAATTGGCATTTACCGTTGATGTCGAATCATAGATTTGCTTACAAAATTGATGATGGACCAGTCCGATTTGGAATCGGAGAAGCCATTTCAGATAAACTTGTTTTAGCAGAATTGCCAGATGATGTTGGTCTGTTTAACGAAATCCGTCGCGGATACGTATTATACATTAAGTCGTTAGATTCTGATGAATTTATGAAGTTTAATTTGACAAATACGTCTTCGATGCTCGCAGAGTTGCTTAATTGCGCAAAGAACCCTCTCGGCGCACCAACAGCGGCGCGCCCGACCCCACACCCCCCAACAGCTTCACGCGCACCTGTCGGCCCTTCGGCCGAAACGCGTCTTGAAGCCGTGACCTTCGCGACAAACGTCCTCAGTCTCGCCGGCATTACGGGATTCGTCTTCCTACAGCCCGATGCGATTCCACCTGAGCTAAAGGCGCACGATGCCGTTTGGGCGATAAAGGGCGAGGGCATAGGTTCGGTTAGAGTGATGGCCGCGGACCGTGAGACGACACCTGAGGCGATAAAGGCGGGCTTGTTCGCTGCCGACAGTTCACGCTGCAAAGGAAGGTTCGCTTCCGGAATCGCTCCAGCGGAGTCGAATGCTTCGGCGTTCAACCTGTTCACCGTCTGCGAGACGGACGAAGGTTACGCGACAAACTATGTCGTGCTCAAGCGACCGGCTGGGGGACACTACGTCTTGTCGACCGTAGGGAAAACGGCTGATCAGGTGAATTCTTCCGGAGCGGCGATCCAAAGAGCCGCGGTGCAAACCGTCAGTTCCCGCTAATTGGGATTTTTGGCAGCCAATTGCGCTCGGCTGCCGATTTCTTCGGCTTTGCTTCACACAGGCTCCGGTCAGCCGAACACGCCCCGATCCCGCTTCGATCGCGGCTTCGCCGGCGCGGCTTCGCCGGTGCGCGCCCGCCGCAAGCGTTCGATCTCACGGTCGAGTTCGTCGAGGCTCATTTCGTACGGCTGCTTAGGCGCCCCGCCATCGTCGCTCTTCGCGAACAAGTTCGCAGCACGCAACAGCGCCACGGACGCCGTTGCGCGGGCCGGTGCTGGCGCCCGCTTGTCGCGGGCCACGCTCAACGCTGCCCGATAGCCTTCAAACGCCCCGCGCGTGCGCAGGCTCCGCCCGAGCGCCTCTCGGAACTCGACCTCATCGTCGATCGCGGCGAGCTCTTCGAGCTCAGCGTCGAGGCCGTCGTCGGCTTCGCCTTCGTCGTTGGCCTTTGTCATCGGAAAATCCCTTCTCCTGTTTCGATCGCGAGCGCCAATCGCAATTCGACGATCTCGGCGTCGAGCGCCAGCAGCTCCGGACTGCGGCGCTCACGCGGCCGATCACCGCCCAGCAGATTCGCCGCAGCCTTGTCCTGGCGCCGCCGCTCACGTTCGGCGGCACGTTCGGCGGCCGAGCCGGGCTTGCGTGCGCGGTGCCAAGCCTCGTGACGCGCCCTCTCCTCCGGCGTCATCGCGGCAAGGCGAGCAGCACGCTTCGCCCGACGCCACTCCAGATGCTCCAGCTTGCGCGCCAGCGCCGCGTCGGCGCCGGGGCCGTTCTCCGGCCACCGGGGCTTATGCCACCCGTCACCGCCCGGCACACGGCCACCGTGAAGCCGGCAACGCCCATTGGCCAACGGCAAGTTCTGGCACGGCTGGCCATCCGTCCGCCGCTTGGCGCCGCATTTTGGCCGGAGATGGCGGGTCGCGTTGAATTTCGCGAGCGCGGCGTCGGCCACCTCTCGGAATTCGCGCGAGCGCGCCCACAATTGGCGACTGTTAAGCTTCACCGATGCGCTCCGCCCAAACGCCCGCATAAATTATCCCGTATGACGCGGCGACCGGATATTTTATCCGCCGAATTGTCGGCCTTGTTTGTTGTCGAAAACCACCGTGCCGTTTTTCTGAAACGGCCGCCTTCCGCCCGTGGGGGCGGCGGCTTGTCGGTGCCGACAGCCCCCCGTAGGGCGACAAGCACCGACAAGCGACAAGCATTGATTTCATTGAGTTTTTTCCGCCCTTGTCGCTTGTTTTCTGCCGACAAGCACCGACAAGCAAACCGGAATGAACTAACTCATTGTTTTGATGGATATTTTGCTTGTCGCCGACAAGCGACCGACAAGCACCGACAAGACCTGCGATCGGCTTGTCGCCGACAAGCACCGACATGCGATCGACAAGGCCGAAAAGGGCGACAAGGCCGGTGAAAGTCATTTTCCGCCTTCCTGTGTGACGCGGCTCGTGTGTGACATGTCATACGTGTCCTCGGCCGGAATTCGTTCGATCCATAGCGGCGCCTTGTCGCCGGAGCCCCGCTTTGAAATTCGGATCAGGACTTTTCGGCCGCGGTGGTCGACGCAAATTCCTTGACCCACGAGCGCCGACCGAACCTCTCCGGTAATCGTCGGCCGACCTGCGGCCTTGATCAGGCCGGCGTCGCGCATCCGAGCGCCGATGACCTCCCAATTCCCGCCGAGCCCGATTTCGTCGTCGTCGCCCATCAGCTCATTGGCGATGCGGGCGACTTGCTGTGCTTTGGCTTGGTCAACCGGCTTTTCGCCGGCGGCCGCGGCCAGGGCTTTGACGTCCACCAGCTCCAGCACCGGGGCGAAGTCGCCGGCCATCTTGAGCGCCTCGCGCGGGTTGCCCTCGAACAACACCTCGGCCGTCGCTGGCCGAGTTCCGAGGCCGTTTCCAACCGGAGCGCTGACACGCCGGAACACGAGAGGCCCCGTCGGCACCTTGTCGTGGCTGACTTTCGCGTAGTCGAGCCGGATCAGGCGCTCGGCCGGCGTGACGCCCCAAGCCTTTTCGTCGCCATCGCCGGTCACGTTGCAGAGTGTGAAGGCGCTGCGCACCTTGCCGACAGCGGCGAAGCCGCCACGTCCGGCCGCCATGTCGCCCTTGTTGTCCCGCGAGGCTTTCGAGGTGTGGTGAACGACAAGGATGCTCGTCTGCCGACGTGTCGCGATCCGCGCCAGCTCCTGCAGCAAGGCGTCCTGATCGTCGTTGCTGTTCTCGTTGCCGCCCGCACTGAGGCTGATCTGCGGATCGAGGACGACCAGCACGGCCCCGTGTTCCGCAATCACGCTCTCGAGCGCGTCGGCGCCCGGTGCTCGCTTCATCGCACCACGCTCGCCGTCGCGGCGGACGATCGTCAGGGTTTGGTGGTCAATCCCCGACCACAGCACGATCGGGTGTTTCATGTCGGCTGCGGTGATGCCGTAATGCCGCTGGGCAGCAGCCAACCGGCGGCGCATTTCCGCTTCCCGATCCTCGGCGTTGTAGACGATGACCGCACCAGAGCGATGCAAGCGCTCCGGGCTGATCGGGTTTCCCGATGCGTCAGCGCCGCGGAGAAGCTGTTCGTTGCCCGTCGCGACGGCAAGAGCATCGCGAAGCGCGAAGGTGGATTTTGAGATTCCGGGCTCGCCGACGCACTGGGCAACATCGCCGATCGGCAAGCGGGGGCACACCAGCCATTCGCGCACCGACACCGCGGACGTGTCCACCACCCCGCGAACGACCGTTAACGCCGGGCTCGCGAGCATCGGTGCCGAGCCCTCGGCCTGCTCGCGAGCCCGGCGCGCTGCGATCTCGAACGGGTCCTCGGTGTCCTCGATGACGTCGAACCACAGCTCCGCCCGGCTGAACTTGCCGCCGCTGTGCTGCTCGGCCAACTCATACAGCCACGAGGCACCGCGCCGGAACGGCGGCTTGCACCGCGCCCATTCCGCGGTCACGTAATCCGGATCGTTGGCTTCGCCGTCCGGGTCCTCCCAGCGGGCCGACCACTCGTGGAACAGCTCCAGCGCGTCGTCGGGGTGGTCCGGCAACGCGGCCTTGATGGCGTAGCCGAACCCTAGCCAAGCCTCGCGCGTCGGGAACAGCTCGGTTCGGTTCGGCGTAGCCTCGACGGCGCGGCGAACGTCCTCCAGCCGCCCCTGCAGCGAGGACTGGTCGACGTCGCCCTTGCCGCCCTCCAGCACCAAAGGTTTGCTGGCCGGCATGGCCGCTCGGATCGCCTCCAAGACGGCCAGGATGGCTTGAGGCTCGAACACCGGCAGATCGTCGAGCCGCACCGGCGGGCGCGGCCAGTGGTAGGGCTTGCGGGTTTTCGGATGCGTCCCGGCGGCAACGAACTGTCTGCCGTCGGTCAGAAGCTCGACGCGGAAGCGCGACCGGCCCCTGTCATCGCGCTCGCCGAATTCCACGCGGGCGTAGCGCATCGGTTCCAACGATCGACACAAATAGAGCGCCTTGGGGTCCTGCCCAATGCGCACCGGCAACAGGCCGAGCTTCTCCTCGATAACGCTCCGAATGGTGCGGGCTTGGTCGAGGTCGAGAGTGTCGGCGTCGATCGCCACCAATCCGTCAGCGCCACCGCACTTGATGCCGACACCGGCGCCCATGCCCGCCCAACGCTGCAGATCGGCCTCAGTGGATTCCCAAGACGCCCAATCGAACGAGCACCACTTGCCGTCTCGGCCCTTGACGCCCGGCGTCTTGCCGCGGCCATCGTTGCGAGGGTCTTTCTTGATGCGCTGGTGGAGCGTCGAGTGCTCCGACAATTCAGCATCAACCGGGACGATCGGCACCAGCCGGCGATATCCAAGCCGCCAGAACTCGGCGAACCTCCCGGGCGGCACGACGGGTGCCGGCGCCGGCACGGGACCTGCCGGCTGCGACTTCTCGAATACAGCTGGTGACAGCCGCGACGTATTTCCGCCAGCCGGCGGCAGCTTCGGCGCCCGCGCAAGCAATTCGCTGAAGTCGGCCGCCGAATTGCCCGCGGCGCCCGGCCGTGCTAAAGGATTGACGCTCACGATAATTCCCTTTCCGGCCGGTCGCTCGTTCCCGCGAGCGCCGGCCTTCTTGCTTCAAGACCTGGAATTGTCGACGACGAGCCGTAGTGTCGGCTGCGAGCGGCGTCGTTCCTGAACGGCGGCTTCGCGTTTCGCGGCCTCTTGCTCGGCCAACATCGCGGCAATGCTCGCGGTGGTGACGTAAAGCTGTCCGCCTGCGGCCGCCCTGATGCCGTCGAGACGGCATGCGCCAACGTTGTTTCGCACGCGGGATGTCGACCACCCGAGCAAGTCTGCCGCCTCTCGCACCGACACCGCGAGGCGCGTGCGCCAATCCGATGAATTCTCAATTCGGGTTTCGTTGGTGCTCAACATCGGCCGCCCTCTGAAGCGTGTGAAGGCGCCATCATCGGCGGTTCAGGTGTGCGCTGCGATGGCCGATTTTCGGGCGTCTTCCGCACACCTCCGCCACGTTTGCAGCAAACCGAGCTGGACCAGCGAGGCCGACACTTTCTCGGAGGCACACGGCCCGAGGATTTCCGCCACGCGTGCCGGAAGGTCGCGCTCTGCATCGAGCACGTCCACGAGGTCGCACCCCGTGACCCGGTCGAGGTCGCGGCGCTCGCGCCGTGTGATCCGATAAAGCTGGTGAAGCGCCCGAACCCGATACACGTCGGCGATCAGGGTCGCTCCGACGAGGTCAGGGTTTCCTAACGCGAAGAGGTGAATTCTATATGCGCGCAAAGCACGCCGCACCGCGTCGCGTGAAAGGCCATCCGACGGCCCCTTCCGCTGAAGATTGGATTCGGTGGGTTGCCGCACGCCGGCGTTGAGAAGCGCTTGGGCAGCTACGCATTGCGCATTCTCGGTTTCCCCTCTTGAGAATAGGCAGGTGGCACCGATCACGCGCTGGTGCAGCCATCGAAGGGAATTCTGCGAGTCCTGCGGTGGTTGGGGAACCGTTGCCTCGCTGTTCAACCACGCGGCGCGGATTTCTATCACGCGCCGCTCGACCGCTGCCGCGGTCCCGGGCGACATCGGCTCCTCGAAACAGCCCGGAGGAACCCCGGCCGCCAGAAGCTCGCGGATCGCCTCTCGGTGAAACACGTCGGTCATTTGCTCCAGCACCGATCGGTATCGCTGCCAGTAGCCGCGCTCATAGGCCGACATGCCGGCCGTCGGTTCGACCGGCGGGAACCAGTGCGCCGGTGTCTCTTCGCGGTTCAGCCGCGCAAACCCGGCCGCAAGGAACGCAAACGCTGATCGCGGGTTCGGGTGGTCTACGCTGCGGGGGCCGTCGGACCGGGGCATGCCCATGGCCGGCGCCTCAGGCAAACACGTCGACCGCGGCCGACGCCGACGCCGACGCCGACGCCGTGCGGGCCGCTCGCGCCGCCTCGCCGCGATTCGACCGTGCCCACGGCCCCGAAGTCCTGGCCTCACGGTCAAGCAGCGCGTCGACATCCGCCTTCCGGATAAGCGTCCGGCCGCCGACTTTGATCGGCCGCAGGTCGCCACGCTCGAAGAGATTGTAAACTGATGAACGCGACACCCTGAGATAGGCCGCAGCTTCGGGGACCGTCAGCGCGCCGAATCCACACGGCGGCGCCGGAACACCTTTCCTGCTTCGCGATTTCACCGTTCCCACTTTGGGCCTCCGTAAAATGATGGATTGGCAATATAGCTGGCGTTTGGAAACAAGTAAACAGTTGAGGACGGCGCTCTTCTCAGCAACGCCGTGTCATACAATTTGCCGCCCGCTGTTTAAGTGATCCCGTGTCTTACATTTCTCCGCAGCGTGTATGACACGTACTTAGCGATAATTCGCGAGATAGGCGGGAAGGCAGCTTTCTGATTAAAAAACAAAAGGTTACACCAGCACGAAAACCCAAGTCGGCGTGCGATCTGTCCGACGCGGCCACGCCCAAACTCGAATTTTCCGCGTCCGATGCGGGTGCGGCGCTGGGATTTGAAATCAACGAATTCGGCAACGACAACGACCCCGGCCAATCGAGCCAGGGCGCAAGTCGCGGATTTTGCTATGAAATTTTGGCGCTCCCTAGGGAAGCGCCTATTTCAGGCAATGGCAATGGTTTAGGTCACAATTTGGGGTCAGAGCGAGGCATTGATTCTCAATGCAATTCTGAACTCTCCCCCAAACTCCAGAGCGGCCCGAACACCCCCAAGAACGAGAACCCCGCGGCCGGTGGCTCGGCGCGCGGGGTCAGTCGTGACGCTCCTGCTCGGCAGCAGAACACCGACAACGGTAGCCGGGGCAGCGGGCGCCGGCAAGAAGCTCGCCGGCCCGTCAGCGTCTATGACGGCACCCGCCGGGCCGGCCGGGTGGAGCCCGCTGGCGCCGGCTTTGCGGCCTTCGATGCCGACGACGCCCCCCTCGGCGTCTTCGCGACGTTCAAGGCCGCGGTTGCGGCTGTGCCGGCGGTGGGGGTGCGTCATGGCTGACGCCTTCCGCAACTTCGCCAGCCCGACGTCATCGAAGGCCGGCTTCCTCGCGATGTGTCAGGCCGCTGGCGTCGATCCCGACAGCATCCCCGATGCGCCGGGCGGACGCGCCCAGTCTCCCGACAGACCGATTGTGCGTCGCTTCCCGCCGCGCCGGCACCCGCGCTCGCCTGACCACGAGGCATCTCGCAGGCGTCGCCGCATGCTCGGCAGCTCGTCGCCCATGCCGTCCGACTTGCGCGCCCTGTTCACCGAGGGCGAGCGCGCCGTGCTCGCCATCATCGCGGGCGACGTGAAGCACCGCGGCATCAGCGACCGGCCCAACGATCAGATTGCCGCGCTCGCCGGCGTCTGCCGCTCCACCGTGCAGAACGCGCTGCGCGCGGCCGGCCGCCTCGGCCTGATCAAGGTGACCGCGCGTCCGCGCCCCGGTCAGAAGAACCTGCCGAACCTCATCGAGATCGTCTCGCCCGAGTGGCGGGCGTGGATCAAGTGCGGCCCGACCGCACACCGCCCGATAGGGTTCAAAACGGCCAAAACGGTGAGCCCCACGAAGAGCACAGATGTTTCTTCCTGCAGCGTCGCCGCAGCGAAGACCACGCAAGAGGCTTGGCGATGGGAGCCCGGGGCGAGGTCGAGCCCGCACCTGCGTCGGTAGGGCTGCCATCATGGGACTTCAGTCCGCAGCAGCCATCACCACGGCATCCGACACGACGCACTCAGAGGCGCCGTTCGAGGCGGCATTCGACGCGCTGCAGCAGCGTGGCCCGCAGGGTGTGCCGGCCGCGAGGCGAGGCGCGTCGGGGCGACGGCGCCGCCCCCGGGGGGTGGGTCAGAACTTCCAGGAGAGCCGCCGGGACCGGCATGCGCATCTCCGCGTAAAGTTTCGAGGGTTTTCAGATTTTCCGCCCGATCTGGCGAGGCCAGCGAGCATACATCCCGCCTCAAGGCCAGAGGTGCGGCACCATAGATCACAGAAGCGCGGAATGCATTGTAATAGATTGGAACGTTCGTCAGTCCACCCTGCAAGTTATTGATGCACTCTGCAATCCTCGTCTAATCTATTGCAGCACGTAAACTTCTTGCTTCGGTGGATGCATGTTCGACGACATTCGCAAGTTGCTGGGGCTCGAGACCAAGGCCGCGGGGCCGGTCTCGCTCACCGCGTCCTCGCCCGAGCTGCTTGCCCTGTTCGGCGCCGCGCCGACCGCCGCCGGCGCCGTCGTGACGCCCGAGACCGCGCTGCGGGTGCCGGCGGTGGCCTGCGCCACCCGCGCGATCGGCGAGGCGGTCGCCTGCCTGCCGCGCTCCGTCTACCGGGTGGCGGCCGATGGCTCGCGGGTGCCGGTGCCCGATCATCCCGCCCAGGCGCTGCTGTCGGGCGAGTGGAACGACTGGACCGGCGCCTATGACGGCTTCCTCGGCGCCACCATCGACGCGCTCACCAACGACGCCGGCGCCCTGGTGTGGGTCAACCGCGTCAATGGCGCGCCGCGCGAGCTGATCCGCTACCGGCCGGGCACGTTCAGCGTCACCCGCGACGCCGCGACCGGCGAGCCGGCGTTCAAGCTCAACACCGCCGACGGCCCGCGCGAGCTGGCGGCCGGCGACTGCATCGCCGTGACCGCGTTCGGCGCGGTCGGCCGTGCGCCGCTGACGCTCGCCCGCGAGGCGATCGGCCTCGCGCTGGTGATGGAGCGCCACGCCGGCAAGCTGTTCGCCGCCGGCGCCCGTCCCGGCGGCGTGCTGAAGTACGGCAAGACGCTCGGCGAGGCGGCGCTGAAGCGGCTCAAGGACAGCTTCCAGGCGGTCTACAGCGGCACCGACAAGAGCGGCAACACCCTCATCCTGGAAGACGGCATGGAGTTCATGCCGCTGACCTTCAGCTCGGTCGACCTGCAGTTCCTCGAGCTGCGGCGCTATCAGGTGCTGGAGATCGCGCGGGCGTTCCGCGTGCCGCCGCACATGCTGTTCGAACTCGAGCGGGCGACCTGGGGCAATGTCGAGAGCCTCGGCCGCGAGTTCCTGGTGTTCTGCCTGCAGCCGATGTTGCGGGCCTGGGAGTCGGCGCTGCGCCGGGCGCTCTTGACGCCGGACGAGCGCAAGTCCGGGCTGGTGATCGAGTTCGACGAGGACGACCTCACCCAGGCCAACATCGCCGATCGCGCCACCGCCTATTCGCAGCTCATCGCCGCGCGCGTCATCAACCCCAACACCGCCCGGACGTGGGAGCGGCTGGCGCCCTATCCCGGCGGCGAGGTCTACGCGAACCCGGCGATCACCCCCGGCGCCGCCGCCACTCCGGGGGCGACGTCATGACGGTGCGCGTCGAGATCAAGGCAACGCTCGCCGTTGACGAGGCCGGGCTGATCACCGGCCTCGCTTGGCCGTTCGGCTCGCCCGACCGGGCCGGCGACGTGATGCAGCCCGGCGCCTTCGCCACCGCCAAGGCGCCGCTGCCGATGCTGTTCGGGCATGACCCGAACGACGTGGTCGGGGCGTGGACCGACGTCACCGAGGACGCGGTCGGCCTGCACGTGACGGGCCGGCTGCTGGTCGACGACATCGCCCGTGCCCGCGAGGTCCGCGCCATGGTGCAGGCCGGCGCCGTCACCGGCCTGTCGATCGGCTTCATCGCCCGGAAGGCGGCGCCGCGCCGCGGCGGTGGCCGCACCATCGCCGCCGTCGACCTCGCCGAGATCAGCCTCGTTTCCATTCCCTGCCATCCCGGCGCGCGGGTGACCGGCGCCAAGTCCGCGGCGGCAGCCCTCGCGCTCGCCGACGCGATCAACCGCGCCGCCGCGGCGCTGAAGAGGTGAAGACCATGACGACGCATATCCGGCCGCTGCCCGGCGGCATCGAGTTGAAGGGCGAAGGCGCCCCGCCGGCCGACGACGCGGGCGACCTCGTCACCAAGGCGCTCGCCGACCTCACCAAGACCGTCGACGACCGCCTGAAGGGCCTCGAGGCGAAGACGGCGACCGCCGACAAGCTGGCCGAGCGGCTCGACAAGATCGAACTCAAGCTCAATCGCCCCGGTTCGGGCGATCCGGAGCCGGACAAGACGCCGGCGCTCGAGACCAAGGCGTTCGAGGCGTTCCTGCGCACCGGCCGCGAGGCGATGGGCGATGTCGAGCGCAAGGCGCTGCGGCTCGCCGACGATTCCCAGGCCGGCTATCTGGCGCCGCCCGAGTTCGTCGCCGAGATCGACAAGAACCTCGTGCTGTTCTCGCCGGTGCGCCAGGTCGCCACCGTGCGCAGCACCTCGGCGCCCAGCGTCACCATGCTCCGCCGCGCCAGCGCCGCCTCGGCGACCTGGGTGGCCGAGGACGAAGACCGGCCCGAGACCACGGTCCAGTACGGCGCGCAGAGCTATCCCGTGCACGAGCTGGCGACCTATGTCGACGTCTCGCTGCAGATGCTCGAGGACGCCGCGATCGACGTGGCCTCCGAACTCGCGCTCGAGTTCGCCGAGGCGTTCGGCCTCGCCGAGGGCACGGCGTTCGTCACCGGCTCCGGCGTGAAGCGTCCGATGGGCTTCATGGCCGACACCGGCGTCTCCTACACCCCCGGCGGCGATGCCAGCGTGATCAAGCCGGACGGCCTGATCGACCTCTACCATGCCGTCAAGCCGGCCTACCGCCTCAACGGCGTGTGGATGATGAACTCGGCGACGCTCGGCGCCATCCGCAAGCTGAAGGACGGCCAGGGTCAGTACCTCGTCCAGACCGCCGCGGGCCTCGCCGGTGCGCCGGCCACCACCATTCTCGGCCGCCCGGTGGTCGAGGCGCCGGACATGCCGGATGTGGTCGCCAATGCCTTCCCGATCGCGTTCGGCGACTTCAGCGTCGGCTACCGTATCTTCGACCGCATCGCGCTGTCGATCGTCCGCGACGACTACACCCAGCGCACCAAGGGCCGCGTCCGCTTCCACGGCCGCCGTCGCGTCGCCGGCGGCGTCCGCCGGGCCGAGGCGATCCGGAAGCTCAAGATCGCCACCGCCTGACCAGCAGCCGCAGGAGACATCACCATGCGCAGCCTCTCGCCCAATCTCGGGCCGGTCCTGGCGATCGGCCCCGCCACGCTCTCGGTCGACAACGCCCCGGTGGCGATCGACCTCGCCGGCTTCAATGCCGCGGCGATCCTGATTGCTGTCGGCGCCAGCGGCATCGCCTTCGACGCGACCAACAAGATCGAGTTCGTGCTCAAGCACGGCGACACCGCCACCCTCGCCGAGCACACCGCGGTCGCGCCGGCCGACGTCGTCGACGCCACCGTCGCAGCCGGCGGCATCGTCAAGGCGCTGACCGCGGCGCATCCGGCGGCCGACGTGACCAAGCTCTCCTATGTCGGCGGCAAGCGCTTCATCAGCGTGCTCGCCGACTTCTCCGGCACCCATGGCACTGGCACGCCGATCTGTGTGGCGGTGGTCAAGGGCCATCCCGCCAACGCGCCGGTGGCGTAGCGGACATCGCATCGTGAGGCGCCGTGCGGGGCCGGCGCCTCCCGAACGGGGGCACGGCTTGCAGGCGACCCAAGTCGTGCCCCCGGCCCCCGAACACGAGAGAGACCATGCGCCTGATCCGCATCACGCCACCGGGGACGTCACCGGTCAGCCTGCAGGAAGCCAAGGCGCACCTGCGCCTCGAGCATTCGGATGACGATGCCCTGATCGACCACTATCTGCAGGCCGCGGTGCAGCGGCTCGACGGCCGCGACGGCTTCCTCGGCCGGGCGCTCATCACCCAGACCTGGAAGCTGCTGCTCGACGGCTTTCCCGACGCCATCACGGTTCCGCTGCCGCCCTGCCAGGCGGTGGCCGAGATCGCCTATGTCGACGCCGCCGGCACCGTGCAGACGCTGGCGGCCGACGCCTATCAGGTGTTCGGCCTCGCCGATGCCGCGCCGGCCGGCATCGTGCCGGCCTATGGCAAGGCCTGGCCGGCAACGCGCCCCATGCGCGAGGCGGTGGCCGTCACCTTCCGCGCCGGCTACGGCGACAGCGCCGCCGACGTCCCGGCGCCGCTCCGCACCGCCATCCTGCAGCTCGCCGCCACGCTCTACGCCAACCGCGAGACGATCACCGCCGGCGCCGTGGACGAGCTGCCCGATGGCGCGCTCGCGACGCTCGCCGAGCACCGTGTGTGGGCGTTCTGAGATGGCCAAGGACGCCCGCCCCTCCGCCCGCGCGCGCGGCTACACCCGCAAATGGGAACAGGCGCGCAAGGCGTTCCTGGCCGCGCACCCGACCTGCGCCTGCGGCGCGCCGGCCACCATCGTCGACCACAAGACGCCGCATCGCGGCGACCTCAAGCTGTTCTGGTCGCGCTCCAACTGGCAGCCGATGTGCGTGCCCTGCCACGGCCGCAAGACCGTGCGCCAGGATGGCGGCTTCGGCAACGCGCGCTGCGAGGCGTGGGCGCCGCGCGGCGCCTGCGACGACACCGGCCGGCCGCTCGACCGCGGCCACTGGTGGAACGGGGGACGCTGACCATGGGCGCGCGCGGGCCGAAGCCCAAGCCGACCACGCTCCGCGTGCTGGAGGGCAATCCCGGCCGCCTGCCGATCAACCACGCCGAGCCGCAGCCGACCGGCGAGGCGAGCTGCCCCGACCACCTCTCCGACGACGCCAAGACGAAGTGGCGCGAGATCATGGAGAGCGTGCCGCCGGGCATGATCACCGTCGCCGACGCCGGCCTGCTCGAGGCCTATTGCGAGGCCTGGGCCACCCACAAGGCCGCCTCCGAGGAGATCGCCGCCAGCCGCGACCTGTTCGGCAAGACGCTGCTGCGCAACGGCAAGCCCTCGCCGCTGCTCAAGATCCGGACCGAGGCCGCCAAGACCATGGCGACGCTCGCCACCCGCCTCGGCCTGTCGCCGGCCGACCGCAGCGGGCTCAAGCTCGGCACGCCGAAGGCGAAGGGCAAATGGTCCGATCTGATCGCGTGATCCGGTTCCTCGAGAACCTGACCAACACCATGGGGCCGGCCGCCGGCAAGCCGTTCCTGCTGCGCGACTGGCAGAAGGCGATCATTCGCCAGATCTACGATCCCGTGCGCGACGACGGCCACCGCGCGGTGCGCCAGGTGCTCATCACCATGCCGCGCAAGAACGGCAAGACCGAGCTGGCGGCCGGCCTCGTGCTCTATCACCTGCTCGCCGATGGCGAGCGGAACGGCCAAGTCTATTCGGCCGCCGCCGACCGCGCCCAGGCCGCCATCGTGTTCAACGCCGCCGCCTCCATGGTGCGCGCCGATCCCGAGCTGGAATCGATGGTCAACATCATCGATTCCACCAAGCGCATCGTCCATTACGCCTCAGGCAGCGTCTATCAGGCGCTCAGCGCCGACGCCCGCACCAAGCACGGCTTCAACGCCTCGGCGATCATCTATGACGAGCTCGCCCAGGCGCCGAACCGCCAGCTGTTCGACGTGCTGACCACCTCGACCGCCGCCCGCGCCCAGCCGCTGACCATCGTCATCTCGACGACCTCGAGCGACCCCACCCACGTGATGAGCGAGCTGGTCGAGTACGGCAAGAAGGTGCGCGACGGCGTGATCGCCGACCCCACATTCGCCCCCGTGATCTATCAGGCGCCGCCCGAGGCCGACCCGTGGGACGAGGCGGTGTGGCACGCCTGCAATCCCGCCCTCGGCGACTTCCGCTCGATCGACGAGATGCGCACCTTTGCCGCCCGCGCCAAGCGCGTGCCCTCGCTCGAGTCGGTGTTCCGCAATCTCTATCTCAACCAGCCGGTCGACGCCGATCAGCGCTTCCTGTCGTCCGCCGATTGGGACGCCGGCGCCGTCCCGGTCGACCTCGAGCAGCTTGAGGGCCGCCCGTGCTTCGGCGGGCTCGACCTGTCCTCCACGCAAGACCTCACCGCCCTGGTGCTGGTGTTCCCTGACGACGACACTCCGCCGTCCTATGACGTGCTCGCCTGGTTCTGGTCCGCCGGCGACACGCTGCGCGAGCGCGGCGAGCGCGACCGCGTGCCCTACGCGCTGTGGCGCGATCAGGGCTACCTCGAGGCGCCGCCCGGCCGGGCGATCGACAAGGGCGCCGTGGTGCGCCGCCTCGCCGAGGTGACCTCGCACTTCGACGTGCGGGGCATCGCCTTCGACCGCTGGCGCATCGCCGACCTCAAGAAGGCGCTGGCCGACGACGGCCTCGAGGTGCCGCTGATCGATTGGGGCCAGGGCTTCAGGGACATGGCGCCGGCAGTCGACGCGCTCGAGACCGCCGTGTTGACCGGCCGGCTGCGCCATGGCGGCCACCCGGTGCTGCGCTGGAACGCCGCCAACGCCTGCATCACCCAGGATCCGGCCGGCTCACGCAAGATCGACAAGGCCCGCAGCACCGGCCGCATCGACGGCCTGGTCGCCCTCGCCATGGCCATCGGCCTCGCAGAGCGCACCTCCGGCCCGGTGCGCAGCCCCTACGAGGACCGCGAAGGCGGGTTCCTGGTCCTGTGAAAACCGGGGCCAAGGGGGAACGGGTTTCCCAGGCGGGCCGGCCGAGAATTGTGCCGAGGGGGAACAATTCTCAAGGGCCAGGGCAGCGCGGCGAGACAGCAAACGCCAATGCCGCCCAGGCTCTCAAGGACGCGGCCTGACGGCTGTCTCCCGCGATTCTGGGGCTTTGGTCGTGGAAGACCGGAGGGGGCGACGGGCGCCCCCTCCACCCTCCATGAAATGTTGCGAAACTCGGCAAAATTGGCGCTATTCCATGTGGATAGCCGGGTGATCCGCCCCGCGTGCGTCAACAAGCCGGCCCGCTGGGCTGCACTCAAGCTCGCGGCACCCCCTCGTGAAGAACGGTGTGGTGAGATAGAATGCCTATGAGGGTAGATGGATGAGCGCCGAGTACCGGTTCAAAATTGATGGCGCCTACACGCCGGCGACGCTCCCGATGGAGCGCCTTGCCGAGTACATCAGTGCGCTTGCGCGCCTTCTCGGCGAGGGTGCCCAGGTTCATTTTCGCGGAGTTGCGGAAGGGTCGGCAGTGTTGGTCGCCGACGTTGACGAACCGGCTCGCCCGAAGGTGCGCGACCGTTTCGACAGTGTCCGAACCGGAACAGGCCCAAGGGAAGCAGCGAAGGCGTTCGCGGAGTTGGATGACCTGCTTCGAGCAGACAACGCAACGGGAAGTCTAGCCACCGACACCCCGTGTAATGTCATACCTTTCCCCGGCAAAAATCGTCCGATGCCGATCACATTCGGGCCGTTCACCCAGGAAGGAACGCTCGACGGCGAGGTGATCCGGGTCGGCGGCAAGGATGTCACCGTTCCGGTGAACCTCCGTGATCCGAGCGGCTGTGTACTGACCGGCCTCTACACGACAAGGGAAATCGCCCGCGAACTCGGGCACCTCCTCTTCGGCCCCACCATTCGGGTTTACGGCACGGGAAAGTGGCGGCGTTTGGCAGAGGGAGTTTGGCAGCTCGACGAGTTCAAGATCGTCAACTTTGAGAAGCTGGATGATGCCCCGCTGACTGACGTGGTCGCTCGGCTGCGAAGCGCCAAGGGAAGCCAGTGGCGAGAACGCGCCGACCCAGTCGCCGAAATCCTGGCGGACCGCCACGATGAGGATGCCCCGTGATCGTCGTGTTCGATACCGCGGTCCTGGTGTTCGTGGTCGACGAACACGCGAAGGCGCCTCTTGATCCTGCGACCAAGAAGCCCGTGACGGACTGCCAAGCGCGGGTCAACCACCTGATCGCGACGCTGCAACGTGAGCGGGCCACCATCATCATCCCCACGCCGACGCTGGCTGAAATTCTTGTCGGGGCGGGGCCGGCAATGGCAGAGTGGCTTTCGACGCTCCGCCGCACCAAGCACGTCAAAATCGTTCCCTTCGACGAACGCGCTGCGATCGAGCACGCGCTTCGCGAGGCCGACAGAAAAGCGGCACGTGCCGCCGGAATGCCGCGGGCCAAGGCGAAGTTCGATGACCAGATCATTGCCATCGCGGTGACCGAGCGCGCCAGCGTCATCTACTCGGACGATCCGCACATTCAGAAGCGGGCTCCGAAGGGGATAAAGGTCGTCGGCATCGCGGAATTGCAGCTGCCACCGGAGACGCAACAAGGCCAGCTCCCGTTTGAGGGACCTGACCCGGCCGAGCCGACCCCTGAGCCAGAAGCGACACCCCAGGGCAAAGCGGCTGCCGATGCGGATGGCACGCCACCTGAAGCCCCTGTGCCCGATTCGAAGGCCGATCACCGGCGGGGACTGGAACCCTCAGAGAACGACATGACGGGCGAGCCGACCCCAACGCCGAACTGCGCGCGGGAACCTGACGGAAGCCAGCTCCCTGATAAAGGCGCCGAGCCAACGGCGACCGAGAAGAAACCGCCTGCCGACCGTTGAACGATGTCGGCGGCATGGAATGCGCCGGCGCCTGCCATTTCCCGGCCGATCGCGATTACGCCTGGTTCGGCGAGCTGGTGGCCGAGCGCGCCGTGCGCAAATACACCCGCGGCGTGGCGCGGCTGGAGTGGGTGAAGGATGCCGGCGTGCGCAACGAAGGGCTCGACACCCGCGTCTATGCCACCGCCGCGCTGCACGGGCTCTTTGCTGCCGGCTGGCGCCTCACCGACCTTGCCGCCCGCCTCAAAGAGGCGCCGATGCTTAGCGCCTCGACGGCGGAGGCGGCGCCGCAACCGGCGCCGGCGGTGATCCGGTCGAAGTTTTTATCTTAATATCGACATTTTGAACATCAGCAATTGCTTAGCTTGGCGCTGACTGGAAAGATTTAGCCTCGCCTTTTCAAGCTTCTTCTACTGTTTCAATGTCTACATCGCCTGCCGTTACAGGAGCGTCATTAGCTCCAATTGCTCGCCCTTGCTTGAGGCCGAGTACTTCTTTTAGACCGCTATGAACACGGAAGATGGTAGCTCTCTCGTCATATTCAGCTTCAGTGTCTTCGTAACGCCATACCCATTCTGAGCCACCGCCCGAACCGCCAACTTTCAGAAACCCGATGGCAGAAAAATTATATAACTCACGCAGCATAATTGAATGTCCGGTCTTTACTTCCCGCAAATTTTTCAACTCGTCATAGGATTCCTTGAATTTGTTAAACGTAAATGAAAGATTCCCGATCGTCCTAATCACATCAAATGCAAAATCCTCGTCCGGAAAGTGCTTATGCACCTCATCAACCAATTCTTTCTTCATATATTTTGAATACTCCTCTCTTGCAGAAATGATATTTTTGTTAACAAATTTTCCCACCTGATCGCCGTCCTGCTTGTAGTGCCTAAGTATTTCATTTGTAAACTTTATGATATCGCGAGGACGCTTAAATGTTCTGTCTAGTATGTACTGATATTTCGTTTGTCGTCCTGGCATTTGCTGATCTTCGGCGAAAACTTCCTCCCATGCAAGACTATCCGGGATACCCAGCACCTTGGAAAACCTTTTTTCCATTAATCCCTTAAGCGTCCTACTTGTGGAACGCTTATCCCACTCAATCATCATAGCCGAATCCTCAACAATTTTATTTTTGTCCTCAAATTTTAAATATCTCAAAATATCATCTCTTAAAAAGATAATGACGGACGCATTTTTGCCAGATCTCCGGAGATTTCTATTGAAATCTCGCGCAGCAATCAAAAGCCCCGACAAGCGATGCCGGTAAATCTCTTCAGTTAATGAAAAATTCCTGTCAAGCTCGTCGAAGCAAATGTGATAGTTAAAGTTAGGATTTAGACATCTTATTATAGTCTCAAGCAATGCTTGATTAACTTCATATACTATCAACGGAAGCTTTGGGATCTCAACTTGTTCCGCAACAATGCTTGCGCTTACAGGCCCCAACCCCGCAGTCAGGGATGGCTTTAGCTTTAGCTTTGTATTAGGTGAAAATATTCTATTTAGCTCAGGCTCTGTAGTTCCATAGCTATCTTTTACAAAATCTTGCAGTCTGACCATCGCCTCAAGAGATTCTTCCGACCATGGGTCGTTCGCATCTTTAAGAATCATCCGAGCAAGGGAAATTAACATAACGTATTCCCAGCTATACCGGAAGCATTCCGCATCGGGCACGCCAGCCTTCTTTTGGGCATCGTGATGAAACCATGGATAGTCAGAAAAAGAATGGCCATGACAAAAATAATCGTAGGCCTTATCTGAAACAAGTTTTCGGAAAATTGCCGTCTTTCCTGAGCCCTTTCGGCCAACAATCAAGAATTTGTCGTGTTTTTTCGCTGCGATATATGCCTCATGATCCTCAAAGCATTCAAGAAGGAGGTCATCATTGTCGGCTTCCACCGTGCCAAACGTTTCTACTTCGACTAACCTCATGCTATCCTCGAATCTATGCGTAAAACTCTATTATTTCTCGCTTCAAGCGCAAGATGTGCGGCACATTGATCTCACTGCGGTTTTTGTAGGCGCACTCCTGGACCCCCGCCGTTTTCTGGGATGAATTCGATACCGGCCCCTTCAAGAGCAAGACGGATGGCCGCGATCGCATCCTCCGAAACTGATCGGCGAGATTTCTCGAAATCCACCACCGTAGATAAACCAAGTTTTGCAGCCTCCGCCAAGCGGGGCTGCGTCCATTCGATCAGGGCTCTTGCGGCCCGACATTGCGCAGGCGTCATGATCAACATTTTATGTTGACGCTCGGTACGAGCGCATCTATCAACAGATTCTGTTGACCATTTACCACAGGACCACGCGCATGAACACTCATGTCCGCGAACGGGAGAGCCATGCCCGGCGGCTGTTCATTGAGGTGACGCCCGCGCTGCGCCGGGTGCTCGCCGAGGTCGCCGAGGCCGCCATCGATGTTCTCGACCAGATCGACGGCGACCCCGACCTCGAGCCGTCGTTCGGCTATCTGCCGCCGGGCGTCCTCGACGAAGCCGAACCGGACGCCGATGCCGAGGAAGACGACGCGCCCGAAGAGGACGACGCCCCCGAGGACGGTGGCGACCTCGAACCCGACGTGGACGACGAACCGTTCCTCGGTTGGACCGAGGACGGGCAGACCGGCGACAACGCTTGGGGCTGCGTCGAAGAGGATTTCACCGATCCCGAGACCTCCGCCGGTTTCCCGAATGTGCCGCTCAACAATCCGACCTTCGACACCGAATGGCGGGCGCGGCAGGCGGCGCTGTTCGATCCACGCCTCGACCGCCGGCCGTCAGGGCGCCCGAGCGGCATCCACGTGCGCCAGTTCGTCACCTTCCCGCACGATCCGCCCGATCGCCCCCGCTGCGACACCCACGCCGAACAGCGCCGCCTGCTGCGCCAAGCCATGGCGCTGAAGGCGCGTCGCCGTCGCGCCCCGCGCCGCCGGGTGCTCGCCAGCCGTCATCTGCCGATGGGAGGCGCGCTGTGACCACACCGCCGCCCAAGCGCAGACGCCCCGCCAAGGCGAGCCCGGCCCCGTCGAACGTCGTCCAATTCCCGGGCGCTGATGTCGAGCAACGAATCGCCACCCTGCGGGCCGAGCTGAAAGGCTGGAAGCCGCCGGCGCACCACGAGTGGATGGACTTCAACGCCAACCCGTCCATCCCGTGTGTGCAGCTCGCCTACTTCCTGATCCGCCAATCGCAGCCCGACATGCACGACAGCGTCGCGCGCATCACCGCGCAGGCCGACATGGCGGACTTGGTGGACAGCATGACCTCGTCTGCCGACCACTTCGCCAAGCTCTCGCTGATCTGCTCCGCTGCCGCCGATCGCCTGCAGGCCCACAGCGCCCGCGCCGCTCGTGCCGCCAAGCCATAGGAGGCGAAAGGGGCCGTGATGCGCCCTGGTGGCGACGGTGCCCGATCGGATCGAGTTGGCAGATCGGCAGGAGGCGCGCGGCGCGGAACGGATGGATATGGTGCGGAATGGTTGGGAATGTGTGGGATCGCCCACGACAATCATTGACGTTGCGGCGGGCATGTGGGACACGTCACACCATGCGCGCGCAATTTGCCTATACCCTGAAGAAGTTCGGCCCCACCCGTGCGGAGGAAATCTCGGGCGTCGCCCGTGTCACTCAGCGCGACTGGCGGCGTGAAGGCCATCTGCCGTCGTCGGAGGGCATGGCCCGGTATGACCTGTTCGACCTGTGCGAGCTGTGGGTGCTCAAGACCTGCGCCGACGTGGGTCTTGGCCCCAAGCGGGCGAAGGCATTTTCGCGCGGGGCAGGGCTGCATTTGGCGTGGCATTGCCTGCGTCTGATCGCCGCCTATGAGGGCGATCATGAGAAGGCGCCGTTCTCGAAGCATGAGAAGACCTTCGATTTGGGGGGGCAGAGTCAGCCGACCCCGTCTTGGGGACGGCGCTCGCGGTGGCTCGCGGACCACATTTTGTTCGGTAAGGATGATCCGGAAGAGGCAAGCAAGTTTTTCATCATCTGGCCGGACGGCGAAGCAGGTCCCGGCGACACGATATTGGATTTCAACTTGGCTGGCTCCTTTCAGTCGAAGCGCGGGGCCATGATCGTGCTGCCTCTTGAACTGGCTGCCCGCTGGATCGTCGACGCAGCAGGCGAGCCGTTCGTCCAGATCACCTTCGGAGATCCGAAATGAGCGCGGATCACCGAATTTCTGAAGACATCCTCCGCGGCGCCGACCAGATCGCCGAGTTCATTTTCGGTTCGGCCAAGGATCGCCGCAAGGTCTACTACCTGGCCGAGAAGTCAAATCTTCCCGTATTCCGCCTCGGCTCTCTTCTCTGCGCCCGCCGGAGTGTCCTGACCGGATGGATTGCAGCGCAGGAGGCCCGCTCCACTCAGGGAGAGATTGAATGACGTTCGTGATCGGCGAGTTCCGCAAGAACCAGACCGAGGTCGTCCGCGTGACGACCTCGAATTTCAAGGGCTTCGACTTGGTCGACGTCCGCGTCTGGGTCGATGGCTACGGCGGCGTCACGCGGCCGACCAAGCAGGGCATCTCGCTCCGCCGCGAGCTGCTCCCCGAGCTGCAGCAGGCGATCAACGCCGCGATCAACGCGCCGCCCTGCGCCTATCAGCTCGAGGCCGCCGAGTAGCCGTTCGTCTCTCTGTCGGGATTCCACCGAGGCTCGCCATCCATATGCCGCGCCAAGCCGCCCTTCCCCCCACTCTCCCGCCCCGGCTGATCAGCCGGGAGGCGGCGGCGGCTTACGTTTGCGTGTCCCCCAACACCTTTGACGAGATGGTGCAGGATGGGCGCATGCCGCGCCCGCGGCGTCTCAGCGACCGGCGCAAGGCCTGGGACGTTCGCTCCCTGGACGCCGCGATTGACGCCCTCCCGGTCGATGGCGAGGCGCCCACCATCGACGACACGTGGAATGACATCGATGCCGCGCAAGCTGCCGCCGCACGTTGAGCGGAACCACGTCAAGGGCCGCACCTATTTGTCCTTCAGGCGAGGCAAGGGGCCGCGCATCCGGTTGCCGGCCGACCCGACCTCAGAAGAGTTCCGCGTCGCCTATCAGGCGGCCCTCGCAGGCGAGACCGCGCCCAAGACGACGGCCAACACGGGAATTACCCCCGGCACCATTGCCGCGCTGATCGTCTCCTACATGAAAAGCCGCGCCTACACCGGCCTGCGGCCGACGACGAAGGCCGGCTATGCCAGCCGCATCGAGACGCTGCGCACCGACCACGGCCACCGCACCGTGACCGGCTTGACGCAAGAGCGCATCAACAACGGCATCCTCGGCCCTTACGCCGATCGGCCCGGCGCTGCGCTGTCGCTCCTCAAGATGCTGCGCATCCTGATCCAGCACGCGATGACGCTGGACGACAAGAACCCCTGCAAGCTGCGGTTCGATCCTTCGGCCGGCATCAAGCGGCCCAAGACCAAAGAAATCCGCGCCTGGACCGATTCGGAGCTTGCCGCTTTTGAGCGGCGGTGGCCGATCGGGACCAAGCAGCGCACCGCCTACGCCCTCATGCTCTATGTCGGCGTTGCGCGCGTCGACGTGCATCGGATGACGTGGCGCCAGGTCGAGGAAGGTGGTGTTGGCTATACCCGCCACAAGACCGGCGTCGGTGTCGACGTCGGTCTGCACAGCGATCTGCAGGCCGCTCTTGCCGAGTGGCCGCGCGATCACGTCACCATCATCAATACCGAGTTCGCCAAGCCATTCACGGTCGACGGCTTCTCCCGCTTCATGCGCGACGCGATCAGGGCGGCGGGCCTGCCGGATGACTGCAAGCCGCACGGCCTCCGCAAGACCCTCGGCCGCCGGATGGCGGACGCCGGGTGCTCCGCTCACGAGATCATGGCCGCGCTCGGCCACACCACCTTGGCCGAGGCCGAGCGCTACACCCGCGAGGCCGATCGGCGGCGGGGCGGACGCGAGGCCGTGCTGAAGCTGGAAGCACACAAGGCGAACAAGATTACCCAAACCACACCGAGCGGTTTGGGGAAAACGGCGAAAAATGAAGGGAAATCAACGTGAGAAGTGCGCGGATGGCGCTCCCTAGGGGACTCGAACCCCTGTTTTCGCCGTGAGAGGGCGACGTCCTAGACCGCTAGACGAAGGGAGCAGCGCGGCGCGGAGTTGCGATATAGCCGTCTTGCGGGGCGCCTGCAACAGTGTCGAGCGACGCTGCGGCGGTGCAGGGGCGCGTTGCGGTGCATAACCTGCGTCGATCGGGCGCCCGCGCACGTCTTGGCTGCACCGCCCCCGCGGCGCACCTCCTGCGAGGTCCCGTCAGGGCTCGCTGGCGAAGCGCAGCCGGCCGGCCGGCTTCAGCGTATCGAGGGCGAAGGTGTGCACCTCGATCGACCCGTTCTGCTCGACCGTGACCACCAGGCGCTCGCCGGCCACCGCGGTCGAGACGATCTTGGCGCCGCGCGGCAGCGTCGCCGTCACGTCGGCGAGGCCGCCCGTGCTTTTCGGGCCGGTGAAAAGGCGATAGCCGATGACGCCGAACACCGATGCCGCGCCGAGCACCATCACCAGTGCGGAAACCTGCGACAGGCGGCGCATCCGCGACACCAGCCGCTCCTGTTCCGGGGTCAGCGGCGGTTCGTTGTCCTGGGTGGATGTCATGGCACGCAATATGTTGACGGAGGATGTGCGGAAACGCGATGGGGTGGAGACAGGCAGATGTGGGCACGATGCGCCAAGCGCAAGACGTGACGAGCGAAGACCCGATGAACCGGGGCCGGATGAACCGATGAACGACACGACGACCCGGCCGGACGAGGCCGCGCGCAGCGAACTGACCGTGACCGAGGCCGAGGCCGGCACCCGGCTCGACCGCCTGCTCGCCGACCGGCTTCCCGCCTTCAGCCGTTCGCGCCTGAAGGCGCTGATCCTGGCCGAGGCGGTGACCATCGACGGCCGATTGGTAGTGGACCCCGGCGCCAGGGTCAATTCTGGCGCCGCCATCGTTCTCGACGTGCCGCCGCCGGAGGATCCGACGCCGGCGCCCGAGCGGATTCCGCTCGCCATCGTCCATGAGGACGCCGACCTCATCGTCATCGACAAGCCGGCCGGCCTCGTGGTCCACCCGGCGCCGGGCAGCCCCGCCGGCACGCTGGTCAATGCGCTGATCGCCCATTGCGGCGCGAGCCTGTCGGGCATTGGCGGGGTGGCGCGGCCGGGCATCGTCCATCGCCTGGACAAAGACACCTCCGGGGTGATGGTGGTGGCCAAGACCGACCGCGCCCACCGCCGGCTCGCCGCCCAGTTCGCCGATCATGGCCGCACCGGCGATCTCACCCGCAGCTATCTCGCCTTCGTCTGGGGCGTGCCGGCCCTGCCCTCCGGCTCGGTGGATGCGCCGCTCGATCGCGACCCCAGGAACCGCGAGAAGATCGCCGTGCGCGCCAACGGGCGCTGGGCGGTGACCCATTGGCGGCGGATCGAGAGCTATGCCGGCAGCGACGGCCGGCCGGTGGCGAGCCTCGTCGAATGCCGGCTGGAGACCGGCCGCACCCATCAGATCCGGGTGCACATGGCCCATATCGGCCACCCGCTGCTGGGCGATGCGGTCTATGGCGCGGGCTTCCGCACCAAGGCCGCGCAGCTGCCGGAGGCGGCGCGCAGCGCGCTCGACCGGCTGGGCCGCCAAGCGCTTCACGCCGCAAGCTTAGGCTTTGTTCATCCTTCGAGCCAAGAATTCATGGAGTTCGCATCGGAACTGCCCGAAGACCTTGCCGCTTTGCGTAGGTCTCTCGCGCAAACTCCGGCGCGGAAACTGACGAAAGCGTAATTTGATCCCAGCTATTGGCACCGATATGGTCTGGAACGTGGTCGGCATTACGCGATCACCCGAGGGCTCGCCCGCTCGGGGAGCCCACGAGCTATTGGAGGGCGCATCATCATGGCCCAGTTGCCTCTGATCACTGCCGAAAATGGTCTTGCGCGCTATCTCGACGAGATCCGGCGCTTCCCCATGCTGGAGCCGCAGGAGGAATACATGCTCGCCAAGCGCTGGCGCGAGCATGGCGATTCGGACGCGGCTCACAAGCTCGTCACCAGCCACCTTCGCCTCGTCGCCAAGATCGCGATGGGCTATCGCGGCTATGGCCTGCCGATCTCGGAGGTCGTCTCCGAGGGCAATGTCGGCCTGATGCAGGCGGTGAAGCGCTTCGAGCCGGAGAAGGGCTTTCGGCTGGCCACCTACGCCATGTGGTGGATCAAGGCCGCGATTCAAGAGTACATCCTGCGCTCCTGGTCGCTGGTGAAGATGGGCACCACGGCGGCGCAGAAGAAGCTGTTCTTCAACCTGCGCAAGGCCAAGAGCCGCATCTCCGCGCTCGACGACGGCGACCTCAAGCCCGATCAGGTCAAGCAGATCGCCAAGCGGCTCGGCGTCGAGGAGCGCGAGGTGGTGGAGATGAACCGCCGCCTCGTCGGCGACGCCTCGCTGAACGCGCCGCTGCGCGACGATGGCGAGGGCGGCTCCGAGTGGCAGGACTGGCTGGTCGACGAGAGCGCCAACCAGGAAGCGCTGCTGGTCGAGAGCGAGGAGATGGACACCCGCCGCGCCGCGCTGAAGGGCGCCATGGACGTGCTGAACCCGCGCGAGCGCCGCATCTTCGAGGCGCGCCGGCTGTCGGACGATCCGATCACGCTCGAGGAGCTGGCCGAGGAGTTCGGCGTTTCCCGCGAGCGCGTCCGCCAGATCGAGGTGCGCGCCTTCGAGAAGGTGCAGGAGGCGGTGCTGGCGCGGATGCGCGCCCTGGAGCAGGCGCCCGCCTTGGCGATGTCGCCCTGACGCAAGCCCGGCCGATCCGCCGAACCCGGACCCGATGAACACGAAACGCCGGCCCTGGGCCGGCGTTTTCGTCATGTGGTTGCCGGTTGATTGGTTCGGAATACCGGAAACCGTATTACACGCGGTGGGGTCTTGCACGCGCCGGAGGCCCCCACCCGACCGGTACGGACCGGGTAGAGTCCTGACAGTTCAGACCGGGCAGATGGTCGACAGGTCACGTTGCATTGGAGGGAGGACCTTCGATGCCATTTTTGGAGACCTGTCGGATGGAGCAGCGGATCCGGATGCTGTCGGATTACGACACAGGGGCATGGAGCGTTTCGGAGCTCTGCCGGCGCTACGAGGTGAGCCGGGATACGTTCTACGCGTGGCGGGCGCGGCGGGCGAGCGGGGCTGCGGACTGGTTCGTGGAGCGGTCGCACGCGCCGCTGCGGTGTCCGCACCGCACCCCGGCGGCGCTGGCGGCGGAGATCGTGCGGCTTCGGCGGCGGTTTCCGTATTTCGGGCCGCGCAAGCTTCTGGCCCGGTTGCAGCGGGACGTTCCCGAGGTGACGTGGCCGGCGGCCTCGACGATCGGCGACATCGTGAAGGCGGCCGGGCTGGTCGCGCCGGTGAAGCGGCGGCGGCGTCCGATCGACCAGGCTCGCTCGTTCGTCGCGGCGGTGGCGCCGAACGACGAGTGGAGCGCGGATTTCAAGGGCTGGTTCCGCACGCGGGACGGGCACCGGATCGATCCTTTGACGCTGACCGACGGGGTCACGCGGTTCCTGATCGAGGTGCGGGTGGCGCCGCCGACCGCGGCGGGGGTTCGGCCGGTGTTCGCGCAGGCGTTCCGCGAGCACGGCCTGCCGAAGGCGATCCGCTGCGACAACGGGCCGCCGTTCGGCTCGACCGGTGCGGGCGGACTGACGCGGCTGTCGGTGTGGTGGCTCAAGCTCGGCATCGAGCCGCATTTCATTCGGCCGGCTTCGCCGCAGGAGAACGGCCGGCACGAGCGCATGCACCGGACGCTGAAGGAGCAGACGACGGATCCCGCGGCGGCGACGGCGGCCGAGCAGCAGGCGCGCTTCGATGCGGGTCGTGTCCCCGTTGATGGTGTAGCTCGGCGGTGGTGCGGAGCCGCCCGCGAGCGCGCCCTTCATGGCGCCGAAGCGAGCGGGCGGCGCGGCGGTCACCGGTGACGTCCTCCGGTAGGATCGGGTTGCACACCAACCTGGACCTGAGGAACCACCGATGACCGACGAGATGGTGAACCTTCGCGCGCTCGTGGAGAAGACCCCCGACGCCGATGTGCTGCGCGAGATGATCGGCTTTGCCGCCGAGCGGCTGATGGAGCTGGAGGTCGGCTCCCTGACCGGCGCCGGCTATGGCGAGAAGAGCGCCGAGCGGCTGGCCCAGCGTAACGGCTATCGCGACCGGGTGTGGCAGACCCGAGCCGGCGAGGTCGAGCTGCGCATCCCCAAGCTACGCAAGGGCTCCTACTTTCCGAGCTTCCTGGAGCCGCGCCGGCTGGCCGAGAAGGCGCTGACCGCCGTCATCCAGGAAGCCTACGTCCAGGGCATCTCGACCCGCTCGGTCGACGACCTGGTCAAGGCGCTCGGCATGAGCGGCATCTCGAAGAGCCAAGTTTCCCGGCTGGTCGAGGAGATCGACGGCAAGGTCAAGGCCTTCCTGGAGCGGCCGATCGAGGGCGAGTGGCCCTATCTGTGGATCGACGCGACCTATGTGAAGGTGCGCCAAAGCGGGCGGATCGTCTCGGTGGCGGTGATCATCGCCGTGGGCGTCAACGCCGAAGGCCGGCGCGAGGTGCTGGGCATGGACATCGGCTGCTCGGAGGCCGAGCCGTTCTGGACCAGCTTCCTGCGCAAGCTGACGCGGCGCGGCCTGCGCGGCGTCAAGCTGGTCATCTCGGACGCTCATGAAGGCATCAAGGCGGCGGTGACGCGGGTGCTGGCCACCACCTGGCAGCGCTGCCGGGTGCACTTCATGCGCACGCTTCTGGCCCACGCCGAACGCCAGGGCCGGCGGGCGGTGTCGGCCTTCGTCGCCACCGCTTTCGCCCAGGAGGACGCCGAGGCCGCCCGGGCCCAGTGGCGGCGCGTTGCCGATCAGCTGCGCCCAAGGTGCACAAACTCGCCGCCCTGATGGACGAAGCCGAGACCGACGTCCTGGCCTACATGACGTTTCCCGCCCAGCACCGCGTTAAGCTGCACAGCACAAACCCACTTGAGCGACTCAATGGCGAGATCAACCGACGCACCGACGTCGTCGGCATCTTCCCCAACGAGGATGCCATCACCCGCTTGGTCGGCGCTATCCTCTTGGAGCAAAACGACGAATGGGCCGTCCAGCGGGCGCGCTACATGACGCTGGAAACGATCGCCCCGCTCGGCGATGATCCCATCGTCGGACTGCCATCACTGGCAAGCTGACCAGCCCGGTCCAACCGGGGGACGACGGTGGCCAAGACGCCAGCTACACCACGCCACGGGACACGATCTCGATGCGTTCCGCCGGCACTACAACGAGGAGCGGCCGCACGAGGCAATCGCGCAGCATCCCCCGGCCGATCTCTACGTCGCATCCCCGCGGGCGATGCCGGAGACCGTCGAGGACCCCTGGTACGACGCCGATCATCAGGTGCGCCGGGTGCGGCCGGCCGGCGACATCAAGTGGAAGGGCGAGCACGTCTTCATCGGCG
Source organism: Blastochloris tepida (assembly GCF_003966715.1). Classification (NCBI taxonomy): domain Bacteria; kingdom Pseudomonadati; phylum Pseudomonadota; class Alphaproteobacteria; order Hyphomicrobiales; family Blastochloridaceae; genus Blastochloris; species Blastochloris tepida. Next base: position 868,505 of record NZ_AP018907.1, on the reverse strand, counting down.
AAGCCTTCGCGGGCGAGCTGCTCGGCCTCGAGGAGCTCGAGACGGGCGACCATGTGGTGCGCTTCTGCGCGCACGACATCGGCCTGATCGATCGCCGCGGTTTGTTCCGCCGCTTCGCTCCGCCCCGTCCGGGGCTCCGCGAGCCGGCGGAACAAACCGCAAACCCCAACCCAGACCTGTCGACCATCCTCCCGGTCCAAACTGTCGACCATCTTCCCGGTTGAACAGGGGTGCGTAGCGAGGCTGGAAACCAGAAGCTCGCGGGGGGGCCGTCTCATGCCAACGGCCGCGAACGCGGGCCGTTGGTTCCGGTCGCGGATTTTCGAGAAATCTTTGGTTTCCCGAAAGAAAATCCGCAAGAGTCAACGGCCCCACGCGTCAGCGTCTGGGGCCGTTGGTCTCAGTCTGCCACCGGAAGAGCCGACCCGCCGGCGATGAAACCGCCTCGCCGCCGGAAACCGCTGGGGTGAGGTTGGTCCGGATACGTCTGTTCAATCCAGCCGCGTCAGCCGGCCGGGCTCGACCGCGAAGCGCACCGCGCGGGTGCCCAGCGCCGCGAAGGCCGCAAGGTCGGTGCCGGTCATCCAGCTCTGCACGCCGAGCCGCATCAGCGTGTCATAGAGCGCGGCCCGGCGATCGGGGTCGAAATGGGCGGCGATCTCGTCGAGCAGCAGCACCGGCAGCATGCCGGTCATCGCCCCCACCAGCCGCACATGCGCCAGCACGAGGCCGACCAGCAGCGCCTTCTGCTCGCCGGTCGAGGCGCGGTCGGCCGGCACCCCCTTGGGGCCGAAGATCACCACGAGGTCGGAGCGGTGCGGCCCGTCCAGCGTGCGGCCGGCGGCGCGGTCGCGGGCGCGGCCCTCGGCGAGGCGGGCGCGGTAGAGATCCTCCAGCGCCAGCGCCGGCGTGTCGCCCACCGCCCGCTCCAGCCAGCCTTCGATGCGCAGGCCCGCCCACGGAAACGGCCCGGCATCGTCGCGGCCGGCGAGGATCTCGGCGGCAAGCCGCCGCACCGTCTCGGCGCGTGCCGCCGCCACCGCCACCGCCACCTCGGCCACCTCGTGCTCGACGGCATCGAGCCAGCGCGCGTCCCCTCCCCCCTGCTCCAGCAGGCGGTTGCGCGAGCGCAGCGCCCGCTCCAGCGCATTGACGCGCGCGCCGTGGGCGGGATCGACCGCCAGCACCAGCCGGTCGAGAAACCGGCGCCGCTCGGCGGCCGGGCCGAGGAACAGCCCGTCCATCTGCGGAATCAGCCAGGCGATGGCGAGATGCTCGGCGAAGGCCGCGGCGGAGCCGACCGGCACGCGGTCGATCCGGCAATCGCGGCTGCGCACCGGGGCGGTCGGATCAGACGGGTTGATGCCGGTGCCGAGCACCACCGGCCCGACATGACCCTCGATCTCGGCCGACACGGCCCAAGATCCGTTGCCGGGGTCGCCGCCCTCGCCCGAGACGCCGCCGTTACCGCCGCTGCCGTCATGATCGTAACCGCTACCGGCGGCATCGTCGTCGCGGGCCACCTCCTCCAGCGTAGCGCGGCGCAGGCCGCGGCCGGGCGCGAGAAACGAGATCGCCTCGATCAGGTTGGTCTTGCCCGCACCATTGGGGCCGACCAGCACCACCGGCGCGTCGCCGGGATCGAGCACCGCGCGCCGCCAGGAGCGGAAATTGACCAGCGACAGCCGCCGCACCCGCGCGGCGCGGCGCGAAGGCCAGGGAGATTCGGGTAACGTCATCATGCGTGGTCACGGCCGCGCGCCGGTCCCGGCCCGTGGCCAGTCCGAGCCTGATCGCCCGGCGCCGTCTCATACGGTTTCCGGTTGATCCCTTCGGGATACCGGAAACGGTCTCGCCGAAAAACACTTGATCTGGAAGGGATTTTTCGGCGACCGGGATACGAAACTCCGGCCTGATCGGCCGGAGTTCGTCTCACACCCGCATCGGCATCAGCACATAGAGCGCGCCGCGGCTGTCCTTGTCGCGCAGCAGCGTCGGCGAGCCGGGATCGGCCAGCTTGAGCTCGGCATCGTCGCCTTCGAGCTGGCCGGTGATCTCCAGGAGATAGCGCGAGTTGAAGCCGATCTCGAGCGGATCGGCGGCATAGTCGGCCTCGATCTCCTCGGTGGCCGACCCGGAGTCCGGATTGGTGACGGTCAGCACCAGCTTGCCTTCCGACAGCGCGAGCTTGACCGCGCGGCCGCGCTCGCTCGACACGGTCGAGACGCGATCGACGGCGGCGGCGAAATCCGCCTTGTCGACCAGCAGCGTCTTGTCGTTGGCGACCGGGATGACCCGCGCGTAATCGGGGAAGGTGCCGTCGATCAGCTTCGAGGTCAGCACGGTGTCGCCGAAGGCGAAGCGGATCTTGGCGGTCGAGAGCTCGATCTGCACCTCGGTCGAGCCGTCCTCCAGCAGGCGCTGCACCTCGGCCACGGTCTTGCGCGGCACGATCACCCCCGGCATGCCGGTGGCGCCGGCGGGGGCGGCGAACTCGACCTGGGCCAGACGGTGGCCGTCGGTGGCGACCGCCCGCAGCATCTCGCCCTCGGGGCCGGAGATGGTGTGCAGATAGATGCCGTTCAGATAGTAGCGCGTCTCCTCGGTCGAGATCGCGAACTGGGTCTTGTCGAGCAGCCGCTTGAGGTCGGCCGCGCTCAGCGTGAAGCGGTGGCCGAACTCGCCGGCCGTGAGGTCGGGAAAGTCGGATTCCGGCAGGGTCTGGAGCTGGAAGCGGGCGCGGCCGGCGCGGATCACCAGCGTGCCCTTGGCCGTGTCGGCCTCCAGCGAGATCTCGGCCCCCTCCGGCAGCTTGCGCACGATGTCATGGAACATGTGCGCCGGCACGGTGGTGGCGCCCGCGAGCTTCACGTCGGCGGCGATCGACTCCACCACCTCCAGGTCGAGGTCGGTCGCCTTCAGCTCCAGCCGCGTGCCGTCGGCGCGCAGCAGCACGTTGGCGAGAATGGGAATGGTGTTGCGCTTCTCCACCACGCGGTGGACGTGGCCAAGCGATTTGGCGAGGTCGGCCCGCTCGACGATGGTACGCATTGACGACACCTCGACTGCCGGCGGCGCGAGGCCGCGCGGCGGAAAGCTCCGGAAGACGCAGACGGGCTGAGGCCGAGCGGCCCTCCCCCCGGCCACCCGGGCCGGGAACAGGGACTTTAGCGCAGGATTCGCAGCAATGCGAAGGCCCTTCCGCCAATCGGCACCCGGCCAGGATGCGCCGGAGCGATCCCTCTAGTCGAGGATGCGCCGCTTGAGAAGCTCGACCTCGTCGGCGAACGCCCGGTCGGTCTTGACCTTCTCCTCGATCTTGCGGACCGCGTGCAGCACCGTGGTGTGGTCGCGCCCGCCGAACCTGCGGCCGATCTCCGGCAGCGAACGCAGGGTCAGCGTCTTCGCCAGATACATGGCCACCTGCCGCGGCAGCACGACATTGGCGGTGCGGCGCGAGGACAGGATGTCCTGCTTGGAAATGCCGGAGTGCTCGGCGACGAGGCGGATGATGTCCTCGATCCGCACCCGCTTGGTATCGGTATGCCGCACGAGGTCGCGGATGGCGTGCTCGGCCATCTCCAGCGTCACCGGGCAGCTCGTCAGCGTGTTGTGGGCGAGCAGCCGGTTGAGGGCGCCGTCGAGGTCGCGGCCATTGGCGGTCACCTGGGCGGCGACATAGTCGACCACCTCGGCGGGCACCTCGAAGCCGGGATGCTTGGTGCGGATCTGGCCGATGCGCGCCGCCAGGATGGCGCGGCGCAGCTCCTCCTCCAGCGGGCCGATCTCGACCGACAGGCCGCCGGCAAGGCGCGAGCGCACCCGCTCGTCCAGGCTCTCAAGCTCGCCCGGCGGCCGGTCGGCAGCGATCACCACGGGCCGGCCGGAATCGATCAAGGCATTGAGCGTGTGGCAGAATTCCTGCTGCACCGACTTGCCCTGCAGGAACTGCAGGTCGTCGATGATCAGAAGATCGATGCCGCGCAGCGCCTCCTTGAAGGCCAGCGCCGTCTGGTTCTTCAGCGCCGCCACGAAGCCGAACATGAACTTCTCTGCCGTAAGATACAGCACGCGCCGACCGAGCCGGCTCGCCCGCCACGCGATCGCCTGCAGCAGGTGGGTCTTGCCGAGCCCGACCGCGGCATGAACATAGAGCGGATTGAAGCGGATGCTCTCGCCGGCACGCGACTCGGCGATCTCCTGCGCCGCGGCGTGGGCCAGCGTGTTCGAGCGCCCGACCATGAAGGTCTCGAAGGTCAGGCGCGGATCGAGCGGCGAGGCCGGCAGCCCCTCGACATTGGCGAACGGGGTGTCGACGATCGGCATCGGCCGCGGCCGCGTGCCGGCCGGCAGCGCGGGCGCCGCCGCAGGCGCCGGCTCGACCGCCGCCGGGCGGGCCGGCAGCCGCGCCACCGCCGAGCGGACCACCAGATCCACCTGCTTCAGGCTCGGCATCTCCTCGCGCCAGAAGGCGTCGAGCGGCTCGGCATAATGGGTCTGGATCCAGCTCTTCAGGAAGCGCGTGGGCACCGACAGGCGCACGCCCTCGCCGGCCACCGCATCGAGCTGCATGCAGGCGAACCAGCTCGCATAGACCTCCTCGCCCAGCGTCGACTTCAGCCGGGAGCGCACGCGATCCCACGAGGCCGCCGCCATTTGCGAGTCGAACTGGGTGTCAAACCGCGTCGACGTCCGCGCAAACGCAGGCTGGGCGCTCCGTACCGATTTGTGGCCCGGGAAAAAACCGGTCTCCAGACCTTCGCTCTTCAACATCCGCCGCTCCGCTTTTCGTCGATGGTCGCAATCGTCATGCCCCTCTGCCCCGCCAGGCAGGAGACACGTCGGTTTCGTTGCCGGAAGTCGCGTTCAGCGCACGCTGGGTGCGCCCGGGAATGGGACCGCGCGTGCCGCTGCCGGCACCGCCCCGACCCGAGGGCCGTTCGGTCCCCGGACATCAGCGGCAGAGACGGCATCGGGCTTGATCCCCGACCCACAGGGCCGAGGCGCGCGGTCAATCGGAGATCGCGGGCCAGTGTGACCCCGGCACTCTCCGTTCGGTGCAATTCCAGACATAGCTGTCCCTCGGCTGCAACAACGCGCAGCTCTTCTTACTTGGAATGTCGATACTTGTTACGCCACCCGCCGACAGGACGCCGGCTGGCCCCCAAAACAAGTTCGCAAGTATATCGACTGCTGGATAACTAGACCAAGATCGGGGTCCGTTTGGGAAACCCTTGCATGGTCATGCTCTCCGCAGCTCCAACTAAAAATAACTCTGAACGAACAGACTTACCTGGGGATGACCCCCGCAGGTGAACGGAGTCTTAACACGCATCCCGGCCTTCGCAACTCGCGTCCAACCCGGCTGCGGCGCGCGGCCGGATCGGTGCCGAAACAAAAGCACGGCGCGGGGGGCAAAGGTCAGCCGGCAAATCTCTGAGGATTCTGCCGGAATCTTGGCTGGGCGTCGCCGTTGCAACACTCGCCCACAATCCCGAAATCGGCCCGTTCGGCCCGTTTGGAACCGATCGAGAATCCCGGCCCCGCCGCCGCTTAGGGTCCAAACAATTGATTATTCAGGAGAAAATCTGAGCGGCGAGACCGACGGCCAAAGCCTGCCAAGCGGCCCCTGCGCCCCCCAAACCGGAAAATTGAGTCAATGGGAAATTTACGTATGGTTCCGGATGACCGAATCGGATCCGCCATCGTGAAAAGTGGGGTCGCCGGATGAATTTCATCCCCCTGCGTGCGGCGTCATAGAAATTTCAAGCCAGAATAGCAGAAATCCGGCACTTGGTGACAAGTGCCGGATTCCATCCTTGAACCATTTGTGTCGCGGGGCCGGTCCGCCTGCCATCGCCCGCCGCGGGCGGGCAGAGGCGGCGCAGCTGGCGCCCCGGCGCCCCGCCTCAGTCGGCGATCTTCTTCACCCGCTTGGTCAGGCGCGAGACTTTGCGCGACGCGGTGTTGCGGTGGAGGATGCCCTTGCCGACCGAACGCATGATCTCCGGCTCGGCGAGCTTGAGCGCGGCGGCGGCGGCCGTCGCATCGCCCTTGGCGAGGGCGTCTTCGACCTTGCGCACCGCGGTGCGCACCCGGGTGCGGCGCATCTTGTTGATGGCGGTCCGGCGGGCGATCTTGCGGGCCGCTTTCTTGGCGGAACTGGTGTTGGCCATGGCCTGAATCCTGTAAGTCTGGGTGCGGTCCGACGCCGCGCCTGCTGTCAGCTTCTGCGGAGGGCTTGAGCGACGTTTTCGGTTCGCCGGCTCACCGGGCCGCAACTCGCGTCGCGGCTCTATAACCGCCGTCCCCGGTAGCGTCAACGGCGCCATAGCCGTTTCAGTATGGAGCTTTCGGCCAAGCGCTTGCAGTAAAGCCTGCTCTCGTGGAAAGAAGCCTTGCCGAAGTGCCGTGCGGCGCACGCTGATTCCTTCGGCATCGGGGGATAATATGACACTCGGCGATTTGATCGAGGCCACCTTCCTTGGACTCATCGAAGGTTTAACCGAATTCATTCCCGTATCGTCGACCGGTCACCTCCTGCTGGTCGGCCACTTTCTCGGCTTCGAGTCATCGGGAAAGACGTTCGAAGTCTTGATCCAACTTGGCGCCATCCTGGCAATCCTGGTTGTCTACTCCACCCGCTTTGTCGATGTCGCCATCCGCCTGCCGACAGATCCTCAAGCACGACGGTTCGTCATCGGAATTGTTGTCGGTTTCCTGCCGGCCGCAGTCATCGGCGTACTTGCCCACGGTTTCATCAAGCGTGTGCTGTTCGAAACACCGGCTTTGGTCTGCATCACCTTGATCCTCGGCGGCGTGGTGCTTCTGATCGTCGACCGGCTGCGGCTGCCCCAGCGCCACTTTGACGCCATGCGGCTGACGCCGCTGATGTGTTTCGGCATCGGCTGCTGTCAGACCGTGGCGATGATCCCCGGCGTGTCGCGCTCGGGCGCCACCATCGTCGGCGCCATGCTGATGGGGGTGGACAAGCGCGCAGCCGCCGAATTCTCCTTCTTCCTGGCGCTGCCGACCATGGCCGGCGCCTTCACCTACGACCTCTATAAGAACTGGTCGGTGCTCAGCGCCGACGACGGCCTCTTGATCCTGGTCGGCTTCGTCGCGGCGTTCTGCGCGGCGGTGCTGGTGGTCAAGACGCTGCTCGACTTCGTCGCCCGGCACGGCTTCGCGCCCTTCGCCTATTACCGCATCGCCGCCGGCACGCTGGGCCTGCTCGGTTTGTGGCTGATCGGATGAGCGCGGCGGAGGCGACAGTCGCCGGCCGCCGCGACGGCAGTGCCGGCGACACCGATTATGGGGCGATCGGCTCAGGCTACGCCGCCTTCCGCCAGCCGGAGCCGCAGATCGCCGCCCTCATCGCCGCGGCGCTCGGTCCGGCGGAGAGCGTGCTCAATGTCGGGGCCGGTGCCGGATCCTACGAGCCGCACGACCGCGCGGTGGTCGCGGTCGAGCCGTCGGCGGCGATGCGGACGCAGCGCCCGGCCGCGTTGCCGGCGGCGATCGCCGCCTGTGCCGAGCGCCTGCCCTTCGCCGACCGCAGCTTCGCCGCCGCGATGGCCACCTTCACCGTCCATCAATGGCATGATCTGGAGGCGGGCCTGTCCGAGATGCGGCGGGTGACCCGCGGCCCGGCGGTGGTGCTCACCTGCGACCCCGATCTCGTGACGCGCTTCTGGCTCGCCGACTATGCGCCGGCGGTGCTCGAGACCGAGGCGCGGCGCTACCCGTCGCTGCGCCGCATCGCCGCCGCGCTCGGCGGCATCACCGAGGTGCGGCCGGTGCCGATCCCCCTCCTCTGCCATGACGGCTTCAACGAGGCCTATTACGGCCGGCCGGAACGGTTCCTGGAGGCTGCAGCGCGCCAAGCCTGCTCGGCCTGGAGCTTCATCGACGAGGACGAGACCGCCCGCAGCATCGAGCGGCTGCGGCGCGCCCTCGCCGAGGGCACCTGGGACCGCCGCCACGGTCACCTGCGCACGCAGCCCCGCTTCGACGGCTCGCTGCGGCTGGTGGTCTCCCGCCCGCGCGCCGGCTAGGGCGTCATACGATCCGACCGCATCAGATCGGCGCTCCAAGTTTCTCGTGTGTCACATTTTCTTCCGCAAAGCCGGTAGCCACGTTTGCGGGAGATGCTTTGTCCCTCACACCGGCGGCGGTTCCGAGAATTGGCCCTCGCGGCGGAAGCGGCTGAGATAGTTGGGCAGCACGCTCATCAGCGCGGTGGGGGTGATCCCGAGCCCTTCCAGCGTGTGGCCGCTCTGGATCGCCGCGTGCGAGACGATGTTGTGGCTCTTCAGCAGCGTCACCTGATCGGGGGTGAGCAGCGGGCTCGGCAGATACTGCATCACCAGCGCCTGCAGATAGGCCACCGGGAAGGGCAGCGGCACCAGCAGCCGCTTGCGGCCGGTGATGTCGAGCACCATCCGCAGCAGCTCCTCGAACGTCTTCACCTCCGGGCCGCCGAGCTCGTAGATTCCGGGCGCCGCCGTGCCCTCGACGCCCTTGAGCGCCGCCTTGGCGACGTCGCCGACATAGACCGGCTGGAAGCAGGTCTTGCCGCCGCCGACCAGCGGCAGCACCGGCGAGATGCGGGCGATCGAGGCGAACAGATTGAAGAAGCCGTCCTCCGGCCCGAACACGATGGACGGCCGCAGGATCACCGCCCCCGGCACGGCGGCGCGCACCTTCTCCTCGCCCGCCGCCTTGGTGCGGGCATAGATCGAGGCCGACTTGGGATCGGCGCCGATCGCCGAGACGTGCACCAGACGCGCACCGGCCGCGGCCGCCGCCTCGGCGACGGTGCCGGCGCCCTCGGCATGCAGGGAATCGAAACGCTGGCGGCCGGTCTCGAACAGGATGCCCACGGCATTGACCACCGCGTGCGCCCCCGCCACCGCCTGACGGACCGAATCGGGATAGCGCAGATTGGCCTGGACGGCGGAAATCTGGCCGACCGTGCCGAGCGGCTGCAGATGACCGGCGAGATCGGGCCGGCGCACCGCCGCCCGCACCCGCCAGCCGGCCTTCGCCAGCGCGCGCACGATATGGCGCCCGACGAAGCCCGACCCTCCGAACACCGTGACCAGACGATCCATTTTCCTCAGTCCTCTTCCGCAGCCCGCGGGATCGTGCTCCAGCTCCTGGCCCCGAGGCAACCATATGGTTTCCGGTATCCCGAGGGGATCAACCGGAAACCGTATCATCTAGAGCATTCCGGCCGGCAGTGGGAACCGGTTTCGCGAAAGAGAGTGCGATAATTCAACACTTTAGAGTGTCCGGCGAAGTGCCCGGCCGGCCCGGCCCGAATGGCGGGCGCTCAAGCCCCCTCGCCCACCCCGCGAGGCCGCGGCGCGCCGCGGCAGGCTTGCGGTCGGCCGGCCGCCTCGCTACCCCTCGCCGCGAGCGGAGAATTGAAACATGAACGTGCTCTTGATCGGCTCGGGCGGCCGGGAACATGCCTTGGCCTGGAAGCTCGCGGCGAGCCCGCTGATGACGCAGCTCTATTGCGCGCCGGGCAACCCCGGCATCGCCACCGAGGCCGCCTGCGTCTCGCTCGACCCGGCCGACCATGCCTCGGTGATCGCCTTCTGCCGGGTCAAGAAGATCGACCTCGTGGTGGTCGGGCCGGAGGCGCCGCTGGTTGCGGGGCTGGTCGACGACCTGGAGGCCGCCGGCATCAAGGCGTTCGGCCCCACCAAGGCGGCGGCGCGGCTCGAGGGCTCCAAGGGCTTCACCAAGGATCTGTGCCGCGATGCCGGCATTCCCACCGCCGCCTATGCCACCTTCACCGAGCTGGCGCCGGCCAAGGCCTATGTGCGGCAGCAGGGCGCGCCGATCGTGGTCAAGGCCGATGGCCTCGCCGCCGGCAAGGGCGTGGTGGTCGCCGCCACCGTGGCCGAGGCCGAGGCGGCGCTCGACCAGCTGTTCGAATCGGCCGCGCCCGGCACGGCGGCCGTGGTGGTGGAGGAGTTCCTCGACGGCGAGGAGGCCTCGTTCTTCGTGCTCAGCGACGGCACCACCGCTCTGCCGCTCGCCACCGCCCAGGACCACAAGCGCGTCTTCGACAACGACCAGGGCCCCAATACCGGCGGCATGGGCGCCTATTCGCCGGCACCGGTGATGACGCCGGAGGTGGTCGAGCGGACCATGGCCGAGATCATCCGCCCGACGCTGCGGGCGATGGCCGAAAAGGGATGCCCGTTCAAGGGCATCCTCTATGCCGGGCTGATGGTCGGCAGCACCGGCCCCAAGCTCATCGAATACAATGTCCGCTTCGGCGACCCCGAGTGCCAGGTGCTGATGATGCGCCTGGTGTCCGACCTGCTGCCGGCGCTGATGGCGGCGCGCGACGGCACGCTGAGCGATGTCGAGCTGCGCTGGTACGACGACGCGGCGCTGACCGTGGTGCTGGCCGCCAAGGGCTATCCCGGCAAGCCCGAGACCGGCACGGTGATCGGAGGCCTCGACAGCGCCGCCCAGGGCGATCCCGACGTGGTGGTGTTCCACGCCGGCACCGCGCAGCGCGGCGACGACATCGTCGCCGCCGGCGGGCGGGTGCTGGGGGTCACCGCCATGGCGCCGACCATCGCCGAGGCGCAGGCCAAGGCCTACCGCGCGGTCGACCGCATCGACTGGCCGGGCGGCTTCTGCCGGCGCGACATCGGCTGGCGGGCGATCGGGCGCGCCGGCTGACCGCCGGTCTATTTCGGCGCGATCGGATAGACCCGCTTGACGCCGCTGGCGACGAGGCCGGCGATGATCGCCTTGACGAGGTCGCCCGGCACGAAGGCCAGCGCGCCGAGCGCCGCCTTCGACAGCGGCAGGCCGGCGGCCACCGCCAGCCACGGAATGCCGATGGCGTATTCGACCACAATGCCGCCGATGATGCAGGCGAGCACGGTGAGCGCGGCGCGCGCCGCCGGCTTCTCGCGCGCCAGCGGCAGACGGTCGAACCGGGCGACCAGCCAGCCGATGACATAGGCCGAGGCCACGAACCCCAGAAGGAAGCCGCCGGTGGGGCTGAGGATCAGGCCGAGCCCGCCGCGGCCGCCGGCCAGCACCGGCAGGCCGATGACCACCAGCAGGAGGACGAGCAGGCAGGCGGCAGCACCCCGCTTGGGGCCGAGAACAGCGCCGGCCAGCATCACGCCCAGCGTCTGCAGGGTGATCGGCACCGGAATGCCGGCGACCGGAATGGCCGGCACCAGCCCGAGGGCAACGATGATCGCGGCGAACAGGGCAATCAGGACGACGTCGCGGATGGTCATGTCGAGAGGCTTCGGCCAAGTTTAAGGGAGCGTCGCACCAGACCATGGCTTGGCCGCCGCCGACAAGCGGCTTCGCGCCGGCCGTCTTTTCATACGGTTTCCGGCTGATCAGCCGGAGAACCGTATTCCGATCGCCGAAAACCCCATTATCGAACAAGGGGTTTTCGGTGAGACCGTTTCCGGTATCCCGAAGGGATCAACCGGAAACCGTATCAGACGCGCCCGCCCCTCACCGCCCGGCCCGCTCGGGCGGAAAGCCGCGCGCCTCGATGGCGGCGGCGATGTCGTCGGCGTCCTTGAGCGTGCGCACCACCAGCGGCACGATCAGCGCCACCGGATTGGCGTCGAGCCCGCGCGCCGCCTGTGCCTCGCGGATCTCGCGGTAGTGGCCGAGGATTTCGGGCACGAAGCGCAGCACCAGCGACACGGCGAGCGCGATGCGGGCGGAATCGACGAGGCCGCGCCGGTCGAGCGGCGCCAGGGCCGCCTCGATCGCCTCCAGCATGTCGGCGGCGCGCGTGGACAGCGTCACCGCCAGCGCCGCCAGCACAATGGCCGAAAAGCGCAGCGCCACCACCGCCGCATGGTGCCAGTCCTGCGACAGGCCGGCGATGAGCGCCACCACGCCGATCAGGATCGCGCTGCCGGCAAGCTGGCGCACCAGCCGCGCCCGCGGCGGGCGGACGAGCGCAAGCAGCAGCGCCGCGGCGAGCGTGGCGGGCAGAAGCAGCGCAAGATCGGCGGTGAGGAACACGGCCGTGCCGAGCACCACAAGACACGCGAGCTTGGCAGACGCCGGCGCGCGGTGCAGCAGGCTGTCGCCGGCAACATAAAGGGGTGCGGTCACGCGGCGCGCTCCCGATACCAGGCGATGGCGGCGGCGGGCGCGTCATCGGCGGCGATGCGGCCGTCCTCGATCACCAGCACCCGTTCGAAGCTCTGCACGAGATCGAGATCGTGGGTGACGACCAGCGCCGATTCGGCCAGCGCATCGATGACGGCGCGGATGCGATTGCGGTTCCTGAGGTCGAGCAGCGTGGTCGGCTCGTCGAACACCACGAGCCTGGGGCGCATCACCAGCACGGCGGCGAGCGCGGCGAGCTGCTTTTCGCCACCCGAGAGCGAATGACTCGCGCGCTCGGCGAGATGGCCGATGCCGAGCCGCGACAGCTCGGCCGCCACCCGCGCCGGAATCTCGGCCTTCGGCAGGCCCGAATTCTTGAGCCCGAACGCCATGTCCTCGGCCACGATCGGAAAGACGATCTGGTTGTCGGGATTCTGGAACACGAAGCCGACCATGCGGCGCACCCGCGCGGCCTCCTTGGCGGTGTCGAGCCCGCCGACCCGCACCGTGCCGCTGCTCGGCACGATCAGGCCGTTCAGCAGGCGGGCGAAGGTGCTCTTGCCCGAGCCATTGGCGCCGATGATGCCGATTCGCCGCTCGGTCAGCGTCAGCGTCGTCGGCGCGATGATCGTGCGGCCGTCGATTTCGACGCTGGCGCGGTCGAGTTCGACCGTCACGGCAGCGGCGGATGCGGGTGGATCGGGGTGGCGCATGGCGGTCCGATGTGGCAGAGCGAACGCCGCTCATAGCGGGCAAGCGGGCGTGGCGCCACCGGCTGCGGCACAGGAGAAGCGCACCCTGGCGGCGCAACCGGGCGCGGCACCATGCCAAGGACTTGCGGACCGCGCCGGGACAGGCCAAAGTTGGCGTAATTTTGACTTTGGGAGTAAGTCTCATCCACGACTTCCACACCCCGAGAACCGTGTCTGACGCGCGTCTGGATAGCGTGCTCGATACCGCCGTCGATGGCATCATCGTCACCGACGAGCGCGGTCGCGTGCTCATGTTCAACCAGGCGTGCGAGCGGCTGTTCGGCTGGAGCGAGGACGAGATAATCGGCCGCAACATCACCCTGCTGATGCCGCCCGACTGCGCCACCGGCCATGACGGCTACATCTCCACCTACATGGCCACCGGGGTTCGCAAGATCATCGGCATCGGCCGCGAGGTGATGGGCCAGCACCGCGAGGGCGCGGTGTTCCCGATCGAGCTGTCGGTCGGCGAGGCCAACACGCCGGACGGCCGGCAGTTCATCGGCATCCTGCGCGACCTGCGCCCGCGCAAGGAGGCCGAGCAGCGCCTGAACCAGTTGCAGACGGACCTGCTTCACATGGCGCGCGTCTCGGCCATGGACGAGATGGGCGCGGCGCTGGCGCACGAGCTCAACCAGCCGCTGACCGCGGTGATGCTCTATCTTCAGGCCATCGCCCGCGCCAATGCCCGCGAGGCGCGCCAGGGCGGCGGCTTCTCCGAGACCACCAAGCTCATCCTCGACAAGGCGGTGCGGGAGGCCGAACGCGCCGGCAACATCATCCAGCGCATGCGCCAGTTCGTCGAGAAGCGCGAACCCGAGCGCCGCCTGCTTGAGCTCAACCCGCTGGTCGACGACGCGGTGGAGCTGACCATGCTCGGCCATCGCCGCGGCACGCGCATCCTGCGCCAGTTCGCCGACGATCTGCCGCAGGTGCGGGTCGACCCGGTGCAGGTGCAGCAGATCGTCGTCAATCTGGTGCGCAACGCGCTGGAGGTGGTCAAGGGCGTGGAAGCGCCGGAGGTGCGGGTGATCACCCGCGCCGTCGGCGACATGGTCGAGATGGCCGTGCAGGACAATGGTCCGGGCATCTCGCCCGAGGCGATGGAGAATCTGTTCCGGGCGTTCTCCACCTCCAAGCGCACCGGGCTGGGCCTGGGATTGGCCATTTCGCGGACGATTGCACAGAATCACAGCGGCGATCTGGTCGTCGATCCTGGCGGATCGGGCCGCGGCGCGTGTTTCATTCTGCAGCTTCCGGCAACCAAGCCCGAAACGCCATGAAGCCGGACATGCTTTGAGGCCGGAGTCCCGAGAACGCGGAGTGCAAAGCGCAGCAGGCAGCCGGGCGCAAACGGAACGCGACAGGAACGGCATCGTGAGGCCGCCGTCCGGCCCCTCCCCGCGCACGGCGGCGCGGCTGGCGCCCGAGCCGGCAACACCACCAGCAACGAACACCAGAACCAGCAACGAACACCTGTGCTAGCAACAACGACAATGGAAATGGCCCGAGGCGGCGAGCGAAAGGAAGTCCATGCCGACGACTGCATCGAATGGGGCTCTTGAGGTTTTCGTGGTCGACGACGACCCGGCCGTGCGCGACGCGCTCGCCACCGTGCTGACGATCGAGGGCTTCCACGTCACCGGCTTCGCCGATGGCGGCGCCTTCATCGCCGCCGCCCGCTCCCGCACGCCGGCCTGCATCCTGCTCGACGTGCACATGCCCGGGCGCTCGGGGCTCGACATCCTCAAGGAGCTGAACGCCCAGAACTACGCCTCGCCGATCTTCATCATTTCCGGCCAGGGCGACATTCCGATGGCTGTCGAGGCCATCAAGAACGGCGCGCTCGACTTCATCGAGAAGCCGTTCGACGCCGACACGGTGGTGTCGCGGGTGCGCGACGCGATCGACGCCAGCGCCCGCCGCAACCAGAACGGCCGCGCCGACTTCCTGCACATGGCCTTCCCCGGCCACGACCTGCTGACGCCGCGCGAGCGCGAGGTGCTGGCGCAGATCGCCTCCGGCGCCTCCAACAAGGAGGCCGGCCGCCACCTCGGCATCAGCCCGCGCACCATCGAGGTCCACCGCGCCCGCATCATGGAAAAGCTCGGCGCCAAGAACGCCGCCGATCTGGTGCGGATCGTGCTCACGGAAGGACGCGGTCAATAGACCGAAGGACGCGACCAACCGGCGGACCGGCGGCGGATACGCCGCCGGACACCCCTCACCCGGCGCACATCCGGCTCCCCCGCGAGGGGCCGGACCGGGCTCGCCCGGTCCGCGGCGACACCTGTCTCCCGCTTTGGCTTTGCGGCCTCGCGTTGGGGTCTTGACGCGCCTGCCCGGCGATCAGGATTCGATCGACCGGAAACCGTAGTGTTGACTATTGCACGCCACGGTTGCCAGGGCCTAGACGAAAGACATTGCGGGGATTCTGCTCCTGTCGCATTTCCCCGCATTGTTGGCGGAATGCCCGGTGTATTTTTCTAGAGCGTTCGCCGCAGGAGCAGGAACCGATCCTGCAATAGAGAATGCGGCCATTCAGCAAGTTATACGAAATCTGGCCGGCAGGGCCGGAGCTTCGTGTTCCGATCGCCGAAAATCCCGCCATCGCGCAGGGATTTCCGACCAAATCGTTTCCGGTCCCCAGAACGGACCGACCGGAAACCATGCGTGCGGTTTCCGGCCTGCAAGGCCGGAGAACCGCCGTCCGATCGCCGAAAATCCCGTCACCGCACGAAGGGTTTTCGGCGAGACCGTTTCCGGTCTCCCGAAGGGACCGACCGGAAACCGTAATACGCGGTTTCCGGCCGACCAGGCCGGCGACCCGCAGTCCGCTCGCCGGAAATCCCTTTATCGGACAAGGATTTTTGGCGAAGCTGTTTCCCTTGATCACCGTGTGGTCACCCGGAAACCGTACAAAGCATATGTAGAAAGAATATAAGGTGACGATTCATATTGTCGAAGATGATCCGGGCGTCAGCGACTCGCTGGTTCTGCTGCTGCGGAGTCTCGGTCATCATGCCATTGCCTATCCGGACGCGGAAACCTTCTTCCGTCAGGAGCCGCCCTGTGCCGGCGACACGATCATCATTGATCTTCTGCTGCCCGGCATCAGCGGGGCCAAGGTGATTCGCTGGCTGCAGCGCCTCGCCAATCCCCCGGCCATCATTGCCATTTCCGGCCAGCCGCAATCGGCGATCGAAGCCCAGTTCCGCGGCATGGCGATGCCCCGCCTGCTGCGCAAGCCGCTGACCGAGGACGTCATCACCCAAGAGCTCAGGTGAGGCTCAGGTGAGGCTCAGGTAGCGCTCGGGTGACGGTTTCCGGCGAGTGCGTCTCGCGCGAGACCCTGACCGAGAAACCGGCGGACAGCCTCCCGATTGCAGATTGCACGGCATGCGTTCGCAGGGCCGGCGGCGGCTTGGCCGGCAGCGTGCGCTTGGCCGATATTCATTTGACGCAGATCATAATGTTTGGAACTTTGAGCGCCGTCATTGACGGCCTCCGGCCGTTGCGCCAACAGATGCCATCGTCCGGATCATGTGCCTCGGTTAGGCGTTCTCCCTAAGTACGTCACCGGTTAACGTCCTGAGAACGCACGACTAGGCTTTCCGCAACAAGGCGAGCCGGATACGTCGCCGGCCCGGCCAGATCAGGGGAAACCATGAAGCAACTCGTCGAGGAGCGGCAGGGTGAGACTGCCTCCCGCTGCGGTCACACCCCGGTTCTGCACGCGCCCCCGGCGCTTCCGGTCCAGGACGTCGATGGCGAGATCGAGGGCCAGCGCGTCCGCTTCGCCCAGCACTCCCTGATCTTCCTCGAAGGCGACCCGGCCGACCGCATCTTCCAGGTCGTCGATGGCGCGGTGATGCTCTACAAGCTCCTGCCCGACGGTCGCCGTCAGGTGGTCGAGCTGCTCGGGCCGGGCGACATTTTCGGCCTGTCGTTCAAGCCGGTCTATGATTCCTCCGCCGAGACGCTGTCGCCGGCGCTGGTCACCTCCTACGAGCGCTCGGCCGTCGAGCGCTCGCCCCACTTCCTCGCCCGCCTGAACCGCTGCGTGCAGTCGCAGATCTGCGCCCTGCACGAGCACGCCGTGCTGCTCGGCCGCAAGTCGGCGCTGGAGCGGGTGGCGAGCTTCCTCATGCGCTTCGTGCCGCTGCACACCTGCCCCACCCATCAGGAGCGCGAGCAGATGCTCGCCACCGTGCGCCTGACCATGACGCGCCAGGAGATCGCCGACTATCTCGGCCTCACCATCGAGACCGTCTCGCGCGCCTTCTCCGAATTGCGCCGCCGCGGCGTCGTCTCGATCGAGAAGCAGGACGAGGTGAAGATCAACCACGTGTGCGGCATCTGCCGGCTGACCGGCACGCACTGAGAACAGTCCGCAGCAGCGGTTTCAGAGCGCCCGGTCTGACGGCATCAGACCGGGCGCTCTGAGTTTTTGAGGCTTCGCAGTCTCCTCGCAGAGCCGGTCTCTTTCGTAGAGCCGGCATCCGCTTCTGCGGAGACTGCCCTAAAGGCTGGGGAACCTGAACCGACCGGCCGGAACAGTGGCGAGGCACACGGCGAGGCGGAACGCACACGACGCGCGCCGGGGCGTACCTCCGCGCCCCCCACCCCCACCCCCACCCCCACCCCCAACCCCTCCCCACCATTCACTGCGTTCATGGGGGGAGGGGAGAAGAGGCGCACCCTTTTCTCCCCTCCCCCCGCGAGCTTCGCGAGCGGTGGGGAGGGGTCGGGGGTGGGGGGTGCGCAGGGGCGAAACCCGAAACCGGAAATTGGCCGGAAGCCGTCTCGGTTTGCCACCGAAAACCCGGCACGCCGACGACGAAAACGCCTCGCCGCCAGGAGCCGTTGGGGTGGCGTTGACCCGGACACGTCCTGTTTAGGCCGTCCGCGGCGTCTCGCCGGCCAGCACCTGGGCCGCGACCGCCCGATCGATATTGCCGCCGGTGAGCACGACGCCGACGCGCTTTCCGCGCAGCCGCTCGCGCTCGGCCAGCGCCGCGGCGAGCGGTGCCGCCCCTGCCCCCTCGGCCATGTTGTGGGTGTCTTCGAACAGCGCGCGGATCGCGGCGGCAACCGCGTCGTCATCGACCTCGACGATCCGGGCGGCGCCGCGGCGGATGATCTCCAGCGCCGCCGGGTCGGGCGTGCGCACCGCCATGCCGTCGGCGAAAGTGTCGGCGCTGTCGGTGGCGACCGGACGGCCCACCGCAAACGACAGCGCGTAACCCGGCGCGCGGGCGGACACCACGCCGACGATCTCGGTCTTCAGCCCCAGCGCCTCGCGCACCGCGATGCAGCCGCAGATGCCCGAGCCGAGGCCGATCGGCACATAGAGCACGTCGAGACCGGCCACCGCGCTCATCAGCTCCAGCGCATAGGTGGCCACGCCCGAGATCAGTTCGCGCGAAATAGCGGGCGCGAACACCAGCCCGTCGCGCTCGGCGAGGTCGGATGCATGCGCCTTCGCGGCATCGAAATCGCGTCCGAACTCGACCAGACGGGCGCCGAACGCCCGCATCGCGGCGTTCTTCTCCGGCGAATTGCCATGCGGCACCACGATGGTCACCGCCGCCCCGGCCCGCGCGCCGGCAAAGGCCAGCGACTGGCCGTGATTGCCGCGCGTGGCGGAAATGACGCCGAGCGCCCCGGTCCGCTCGCGCCGCAGGCGATCGAAATAGACCAGGCCGCCGCGCACCTTGAAGGCCCCGGTCGGCGTATGGTTCTCGTGCTTGACCCAGATCTCGGTGCCCAGGCGCTTCGCCAGCAGCGGCCACGCATAGTGCGGCGTCGGCCCCAGCGTGGCGTGGACCAGCGCCGCGGCGCGCTCGATATCGTCACGGTTCGGCAGCATGCTTGCTCCTAGAGCATTCTCCGCAAGAGCGGGAACCGGTTTTGCGAAGGAGAATGCGATAAACCAAGAACTTAGAGCGCCCGCCCGCTTCAACCGGATCGGCGGATGCGCCGAGACCTCGGGCCGCACACGGCCGGGCAACCGCAAGCGTGACGGCGAATTCCCCAACGTCAAATGGAAAGGGGCGATCGGTCCGATCGCCCCTTGTGATAAGCAGGTCTCATGGCGCGCGGCGGAAGAACGGGCCACGCCCCGGAAACGGCCCGGTCGAAAACTGCCCCCGGTCGCCGGATGCCGGCGACCGGACGGCCGGGCCGCTCAGCCTTCCAGCTTGCCGATGTGGTGCTGGGCGTAGAGCTGCAGGCCGAGCTTCTCGACCAGATCGAGCTGGGTCTCGAGGAAGTCGATATGGCCTTCCTCGTCGGTCATCAGCTCCTCGAACAGGTTCTTGGACGGGAAGTCGCCGACCGAGGCCGCATACTTCGCGCCTTCCTGGTAGAGCGCCCGCGCCTCCTTCTCGGCCGCCAGATCGGCGTCGAGGATTTCCTTGACGTTCTGGCCGATCCGCAGCGGATCGAGCGTCTGCAGGTTCGGGAAGCCCTCCAGGAACAGGATGCGCTCGACGAACTTGTCGGCGTGCTCCATCTCCTCGATGGCCTCCTCACGCCACTTCTTGGCGAGATCCTTGTATCCCCAGTCGTCGAGCATGCGGTAATGGAGCCAATACTGGCTTACCGCCGTCAGCTCGCTGCGCAAGCCGCGGTTGAGATACTCGATGACTTTCTGGTCGCCCTTCATTCGTGCCTCCGATACACGCGAACTGGAATAAATCTAATATGTAATGCGAAATCCGGCCGATCAAGCCGGCATTCCGCATTCCGGTCGCCGAAAATCGCGTTGCCGAACAAGGATTTTCGGCGCACATGGTCGCCGGATCACCACACGATCACCCGGCAACCATAGCAAACCGCACGAGGCCCGGCGGGCTTGTTCAAGCCGCCGAGCTCCGTCTCGTTATACGCGAATGCGAGCGAAAAGAATGCCGAAACTCTCGGCAGACCCGGCGCGCCGTATCGTCTCTACTGTGGAACTTACGAAGAGGAAGAACCCTATTCCGCCGCTTCCAGCAGCGGCGCGGGGCCGATCCGGCGGGCGGCGATGGCGTCGTCATTCGCCCCATGCAGGGGCAGCGGCAGGTGCTGCGGATGGCCGGTATCGGTTACGCGCACCGCGCAGACGGTGTCGCAGGCATCGCACCCGCTTCCCCTCACCTCGTCGAGGACCGCCTTGATCGAGCGCGCGCAGCGGCGGCACTGCCCGTCACAACCGCCGAGCGTGCGGTAGACGTCGCCGACGGTGCGCACCGTCGCGCTGTTGCCGGCAGCCGTTCGGATGTCGTGGTCCGAGATGACGTTGCAGGAGCAGACGATCATCCAGCTTTGCCCCAATCTGCTGATGCGACCGAGTGGCATTCCATGTCCCACGAAATGCCGCCGCTGTCCATCGCGGGCAAGTCCCAACGTTGCATATTGGAACTCGTCTGAACTGCCCGCCGGTCACCCGGCCGCGTCGCCGGTCTTCCGCAAGCCCCCTCAGGGAGCCCCGAACGCCATCACTCCGCCAGCACGCGGGTGGGCGGAAAGGTGATCTCGACCATGGTGCCGGCATTGACGCCGCTGCGGATGCCGAAGGTGGCGCGGTTGGCCTCCACCAGCGCCTTGGTCAGCGGCAGGCCGAGCCCGGTGCCGTCGCCGCGGGTGCCGCGGCTGGAGGTGGTGATCTGGCGGAACGGCTCCAGCGCCGCGGCGATGTCGGCCTCGCTCATGCCGACGCCGGTGTCGCGCACCCGCACCACCACCTCGCCGCTCTCCGACAGCGCGGTCGACAGGATCACCTGCCCGCCCGGCTGGGTGAAGCGGATCGAGTTGGACAACAGATTGAGCACGATCTGCCGCATGGCGCGCGCGTCGGCCACCACCGGCGGCAGATGCGGCGCCAGCGAGGTGCGGATGATGATGCGCTCGCGATTGGCCTGCGGCTGCATCAGCGCCATGCACTGGGCCAGCACGTCGTTGAGGTCGACGCTGACGAATTCGAGATCAAGCTTGCCGGCCTCGATCTTCGACAGGTCGAGCAGGTCGTTGACCAGCGACACCACGTGCTCGCCGGAGGTGTGGATGTCCTTGAGATATTCCTTGTAGCGCGGATTGCCGATCGGCCCGAACCGCTCCTCCATCATCACCTCGGAGAAGCCGATGATGGCGTTGAGCGGCGTGCGGATCTCGTGGCTGATCTTGGCCAGGAAGTCCGACTTGTGGGAGCTGGCCCGCTCGGCCGCCCGGCGCGCCGCCACCAGCTCGTCCTCGGCCCGCTTCCACTGCGTGATGTCGCGGAACACCGCGCAGAACTTGGTGCCGTCCTCATTGATGCGGCCCATAGTCATGAACAGCGGGATCAGCCCGCCTTCGCGCACCCGGCCCATCACCTCGCGCCCGTCGTTCAGCACGCTGGCGACGCCGCCGCGCAGCAGCCCGTCGATGTAGTCGAACGCCGCGCGCTGGCTTTCGGGTGCGAACAGCAGGCCGAACGAGCGGCCGGCAAGCTCGTGCCCGTCATAGCCGAACAGCGCCTCGGCCGCGCCATTGGTGCCGAGGATGCGCCCGTCGCGGTCGGTCAGCACCACGCCATCGGTCGCGGTGTTGAGAATGGCGTGCAGCTCGCGCGCCGAGGCCTCGGCGGTGCGCAGCGCCCCCTCCAGCATGCGGATGCGCTCGTCGGCCTGGTTGTCGATCCGGCGCAGCACCAGCACCATGGCGCTGTCGCCGTGCCAGGGCGCGCTGAACAGCCGCGCCTCCACCGGCACCAAGGCGTCCGATCCGCCGCGGATCATCAGCGCCTTGCCGCCACTGTCGGCGCCGGCCAGATCCTCGCCGCCGAACAGCGCGGCGATGCCGCCGGCCCACTCGATCTCCTCGGCGGTCCGGCGCCCGGTCCAGTCGCACAGCGCCGCATTGGCGAACAGGATGCGCTCGCCGCGATAGACCAGGACGCCGAGCGGAATGCGCTCCAGCACCGCGCGCTCGCCGCTGGCCACCATGCGGGCCACCAGCTCGGGACGGACCTCGGGCTGAAGCGCGGGCACCGGTTCGGCCAGGGGCGCAGGCTCGGCGGCCTCGTGCGTGCCGGTCTCCGAAGTCTCGGCCTCGTGGGCTTCGGCCTCTTCGACCTCTTGGGCCTCCAGGGCCTCAGAAGACTCTCGGGCCTCGGACTCTTGGGCCTCAGACTCTTGGGCCTCAGAAGACTCTTGGGCCTCAGACTCCCGGGCTTCGGGCTCCTGAACCTCGGGCTCCTGGATCTGCGGCGCCTCGATTTGCGGCGCCTCGGCGTGGAGTTCCTCGGCGTGAGGTTCCTCGGGCTGCTCCACCTCAGCCTTTGCAGCGTCGGACTTGGGTGCCTCCGGCACAGGCCGCGCCGTCTCCGGCAGCGACGCGCCGGTGCGGCCGGTGCCCGCCGTCACAGCCCGCGGCACCGCGCCGAGCATGCGGCCGATCTCGTTGAACGCCGAGCGCTCGCCCGGCGACAGCGCCGGCCGGCGCGCCGCGGGCGGCTCGGCCCTGAGCGGCACCACCTTGGGACCGGCGGACGGCTTGGCCGCAGGCCCGGCGGGCCGTTCGAGCGCAGCCGGCGGCGCAGCTTCAGCCTTGCCGTTCTCGGACGGCGCGGCCTGCGCCGGCTCGCTTTCCGCCGACCGCGGCGCGGCCTGTGCCGGCCGCAGCGCCCGGCACACGCCGAAGCCGCGATAGCCCTGGAACACCCGCGAACGGTCGAACACCGGCAGGCCGGCGAGATCGACCATCGCCACATCGTCGAAATCGGTCGGCCACGCCACATTGACGCCCGACCAGGTGTCGCGCTTGGCCAGCGCGCGGGCGATGCGCCCGTCGGGGTCGAACCCCAGCCGCTCGGCCAGATCGACCAGATTCTCGCCGACGATGTCGCCGGCCGTCCGGCCGACCGCCTCGGCAAGCTCCCCCGACACCTGGACCAGACACCCCCCGGCATCGGTCTGCCAGACGAAACGCAGCGGCAGGCGGCGCCCGCCGCCGTTGGCCGCGCCCTCCCCCGCCTCGCCCGGCAACGTCCCGGCCGGCGGTGTGGCGGCAGGCGGTGTGGCGGCAAGCGGCGCGGTGACGGACTCGGCCACGGGCTCGGACGTCTCGGCCGTCTCGTTCGCCGCCACGTCCACCGGCGCGCCCTGATCCGGCACCGCCTCCGGCGGGCTGTCCTCGTCCGGCACGCCCTGGTCCGCCGCCGTTTCGCCCGGCACGTCTTCCGGCGCAGCCGGCTCCGGCACCGCCACGACGGTCTCGGCCACGGCGGTCTCGAACACGGCGGTGTCGGGCGCGGCCGGGCCTTCGATGGCCGGCGCAGGCTCGATCGGGCTCTCGGCCGCCGGTTCGGCGAACAGGTCGGCCTGCTCCACCGGCGCAGCCGGCGCCTCGGGCTCGGGTTCCGCTGCCGGCGCCACGGTTTCGGGCGCCGCCACCAGCCGGCCGAGCAGCATCGGCACACCGCCGAGCGCGAGGGCCTGCAGCACAAGCTGGCCGCCGGCCAGCGGCCGGGAGGCCGGCTGCCGCGCGGCCTCGGCGATCCAGGCCGGCGCATCGGCGGCCAGGGCCGACAGTGCGGGGGCCGCAGCAGTAGATTGCTCGGCCGCGGCGCTCGCCGCCAGGATGCGGCCCTCGCCATCGGCGACGATCACCGGCGTCGCCACCATGGACGCGATCAGCCGGGCGATGTCGGCCGCCGGGGCGGCGCGGTCGCCCCCCTCCTCCAGCGAGGCGATGACGATGACGTCGCCGAGCGGCGTCTCCGGCAGGCGGCGGCAGGCGGCGGTGACCGGCGCGAAGCGCATGCCGGGCAGGCGCAGCCGCTCCAGCCGCACCGCGCCGCTCTGCGGCAGCACGCGCCGCAGCCGGTCGAGCTCCCGGCCGAGCGGCGAGGTTTCCGGCAGCCGCGCGCCGAGCCGGGCCGCGGCACTGAGCGCGGCCAAGCCTGCGCCATTGGCCAGCGCCAGCGTGCCGTCCGCGCCACAGGCCCAGGCGGGCCCGCGCCGGGCCACCAGCCCGGCGAGCCTGCCATCGCTGAGCGCGGCCATCAGCCGCTCGATGTCGATCATCGCTTGCGTCTCGCCTTGCCGCGTCTCGTCTTTCCGCGTCTCGTCTCGCCGCCTTGAGCCTTGAACGTTGGGCAGGCGGCAGCAGCCCGGCCATTTCTAACTGAAATATTAATAGAAACGTGGCGGCGCCCCGTCCACGCGAACGGCCGGCGTGAACAAAATACGCTTCTTTAACCTTAACCCTGCGGACCCACGCCGGCGCGCCGAATACCGCGATGCGAAATTTATGTTGCAGTGCACAATAAGCGATGCTAAGGTTGTTTTTGTCAACGCTGCTACCCACGGGGCGTGGGAGCCCGAGGGTCCGAGCAGCCCACCCAAGGAGGCTTGCAATGGTTACGACGAAGAACCCGCAACTCGACGTCCCGCCGGAACTGCGTGACTTCGCCGAGAAGAGCGTCGAGCAGACCAAGAAGGCGGTCGACAGCTATCTGAGCGCCGCCCAGAAGGCCGTCGGCACGCTCGAAGGCTCCGCCGAGGCGATGCAGAGCGGCATCAAGGATCTGGGCAAGAAGGCCATGACCTTCGCCGAGGTCAATGTCGCGTCGAGCTTCGACCTGGCCCAGAAGCTGGTCCGCGCCAAGGACGTGCAGGACGTGATGCGCATCCAGGCCGAGTTCGTGCAGGAGCAGATGAAGGTGCTCTCCGAGCAGGCCAAGGAGCTCGGCACCATCGCCCAGAAGGCGCTGAAGGTGAACACCCCGTCCTGAGCGCATCGACCCGGGACGTCGCCGGGATCGCGCCCATTAGGGCGCGCAGCCGGACCAATAAGCGGCGATCCGACCTGATCGCGTAAGGCTGATCGGATCGGGCCAAGCTGACCGGATGGCCGCGAGGCGCCTCCTCGGCGCACCGGCCGCTGGCTGGAGCATTCTCCGCAGGAGCGGAAACCGGTTTTGCGAACGGGAATGCGACAAGGCAACGACTGGGAGCGTTCGCGCGGTTCGATCGGACCGGCGGACGCTCCAGAACGTCAAGACAGACGAAAGGTCAGACGACAAGTCTGACGAAACGTCAAACGGCAAGACAACGGCAAGAACAGAGGCCACGGCATTCGGCCAGATCGGCCGGAAATCCGTGGACCGGTCGCCGGACCTCCGCCCTCGCGCGGGGGATTTCAGCGAGCCGCCTCCGGGAGCCTGCGGTGATCTTCGATCCTGTGGCGATCTTCCGGGGCCGGGTGATCCCGATGTTCCCGGACTGCCCGCGGCGGTCGGACCGGGAGGGTATGCACCGCCGCAACCGATTTGAGGACAACCACCATGGCCGAGACCAAGATCGAGCCCAAGATGGAGCCCAAGAGCGTGGCCGAAGCCAAATCCGCCGAAGCCAAACCCGCCGACATCAAGGCGGCGAAGCCCAAGGCGCCGGCAGCCCCGGCGGCCGAGCTGGACCTGCCGGTGGCGATGCGCGACATCGCCGAGAAGAGCGTCGCCCAGGCCAAGGAAGCCTATGAGAAGATCAAGTCGGCGGCGGAAGAGACCACCGACATGATCGAGGACACCTACGTCACCGCCAGCAAGGGCATTTCCGACTTCAACGTCAAGGCGCTGGAGGCGATGCGGGCGAACATCAACGCCTCGTTCGACTTCACCCGCGCAGTGATGCAGGTGAAGACGCTGTCGCAGGCGGTGGAGCTGACCTCCAGCCACATCCGCAAGCAGTTCGAGGCGCTGATCGACCAGACCCGCGAACTGACGGAACTGGCCCAGAAGATCGCCGCCGACACCGCCGAGCCGGTCAAGGCCGGCGTCGAGAAGGTGGTCAAGCCGGCCGCCTGATGCCGACGGCAGCGAAAGCTGACCGTTGGCTCCGGTCGCGGATTTTCGCGAAACCTCTGATTTCCGAAAAGAAAATCAGCAAGTGTCAACGGCCCCACGCGTCAGCGTCTGGGGCCGTTGGTCTGCCGCGTCTCCGAAAACCCCGCTTGTGCGCCTGCGCCGACCAGACAGTTGGCACGCAGGATTTCATCGGCGTCGCGGTATATTAGTACCTGCGTCCGGCCCCCAGGCCGAAAACCACGTGCGGTCGCCGAAAATCCGGTCTCCGCACACGGATTTTCGGCAGTCTTTTCGGCGCGACCGTTTCCGGCACCCCGAAAGGAATCAACCGGACATCGGATGACCGATCGAGGGTGACCGATCGAGAGGGCCCGCTCGCGTTCTGCGGCCCGGGCGGGACTTTTCCCCTGCTTCCGCCCCGCAGCCGAGAGAATCCGCAGGAAGAGAGATCGAGGGTCTTGAAATAGCCGGTTCGAGTCGGTATTCAGCCCTCCTCCCGGCAACGACCGGTTCGCGCGCCCGTAGCTCAGCTGGATAGAGCACCAGACTACGAATCTGGGGGTCAGAGGTTCGAATCCTTTCGGGCGCGCCATTTCCGACCAACCTCTTGATTAGTCGGAAGAAGCTGTCATATCAAAGAGTTGGAGCCTCCAGGTGCTACACGCATCTGCTACACGAGGCCCGTCTTTGTCCCGCCAGATGACCCACATTCAAAAACGTCGTGGAGCACCTGAGTTCCGGCGCAGGCTTCCTGAAGAGCTGGCCGGCAAGCCTGTCCCCTCCTGGTGGCCGGCACACCTCCGTGACCTCGTCTCCGCTAAGACCGGCCGCTTCAAACGTGAACTTGTGCGGGGCCTCGCCCGCGTGCCGGAGCCCAAGCGTAAGGCGCGAGTCGCCAAGCTGATTGCCGACACGGAGGCACTGTTCGAGGAAGCGAAGCAGACCCTCTCCAGCGGACCGCGGCGCCAGATCACCAACGACGATCTCCAATTCCTCGCCGATCACCGGCATGCCGAAGTCCTCGCTGCTGACGAACAGCTCCGCCGGGAAGGATTCGGGCTCATGGGGGATGAGGGGGCAGGTATTCAAATCGGGAGCCCTCAGAGGGAGCCGGGCCTCACCCTTGCGGACTACGAATTCCTCGGCGGCGCCCAGGCCGAGAGATTCGCCGCGATGAAGCGCGAGCTGGCGACGCGTCGGCCACCGCCCCAGATCGTCGCACGGGCCAAGAAGACTGCGGCCGAGCTTCTCGGCGTCGATCTTCAGGAAGGCAGCGACGAACTCCGCGACGCCGCATTGCGCGTTTTGGAGGCCGAGGTTTTGGCATTCCAAGACGCCGCCCGTCGCCATGACGGCGAGGTCGTGCGGACGCCTGCCACGCCGTCGGCCAAGCCCGCCAACCGCGCTGGCCTGA
The DNA here is from genome assembly GCF_003966715.1 of Blastochloris tepida. NCBI lineage: Bacteria > Pseudomonadati > Pseudomonadota > Alphaproteobacteria > Hyphomicrobiales > Blastochloridaceae > Blastochloris > Blastochloris tepida. The sequence goes on along the minus strand of NZ_AP018907.1, from coordinate 841,375 downwards.
GCAGCGACCCGCGGCTAACGGCTGCATTCAAAGCGTGGTCGGGGGAGAACGCCAACCCCGGAGAGGAAACGCCAGCACCGCGCACGGTCCAGGAAGCGGACCATGCCGTCCGGCGCTTCGTCGAACTGCACGGCGACCTTCGCGTTCGCGAGATCACTCGAAAACACGCCCGAGAGTTCCGCGATACGATGATGAAACTGCCGACACGCCTGCCCGGCTATCTGAAGCAGCTTCCTCTGCCCGAATTGCTCGCCCAGCCGGCCGTGGAGAAACTCTCAAAGCCGAACGTCGCCACCATCAACAAGGCGATGGGGTTGCTTGCCGCGGTCCTGAACGATGCAGCCCGCGATCATGATTTCCGATCAGATCCCGCAGGGTGGTCGAATCCGTTCGAGGGCTTGCGATTGCCGCTGTCCCGAAAGGCCGCGAATGGGCGCCGGCCATTCACGACGGATGAGTTGAAGACGATCTTTGCAGACCCCGAGATCATCGGCGGAGCCAGGCCCGATAGCGGAGGGCGAGGTAACTCGGCACGTTGGCTCCCGCTTCTCGCCCTCTTCACCGGAGCGCGTCGTGAGGAACTCGCGCAATTGAAGACCCACGACGTCAAGCTGGATGATGTGTCCGGGCGGTGGTTCCTCAACATCACCAACCTCGACGACGAGCAAAGCCTCAAGACCGACGGAAGCGTCCGCGTGGTGCCGATCCATCCCGAGCTGATCGCCTGTGGCTTCCTCGACTACGCGAACGAGAGACAGCGCAAAGACCCACGCGGGTGGCTGTTCCCGCTCCTCACCCCCAACAGCGCCGGCCTCCGAGGCGACAAGTGGGGCAAATGGTTCGGCCGCAAGCTGGACGCTCTCGGTCTCAACGATCCCCGGCTCGTGTTCCACTCGTTCCGACACCTCTTCCTTGATCGGTGCCGCGACTGCGATGTGCCGCGCGAGATCGCCTTCGCGTTCACCGGCCACGTCGCAGGGCAAGTCGTGGGCGACAGGTACGGGCGAGGTTTCTCAATCGAGCGGCTCTCTCGCGAGATGGACAAGATCGGCTTCCCAGGATTAGACTTGTCTCCGTTCAGATGGAACCAAGCCTGATCACCCACCATGCCCTTAGATGAGAGTGCAACTACTCCGCGGGAGCCAAGTCTTTCAAGAGACCCTGACGAAAGTCTCCGACAGATACAAAAGCCGTCTTCACAACGCTAAAAAGTGCCTGACGCCGGGCATCTCGGAGGGCCTCATCTGCCTGATGCACCCGTTGGAATACCTCGGCATGAGAGGGATTGTTCCGTTCAGCAGTGTCATAAACACAGTAGGCGGGCGCCACATCACCAGTGGATCGGCACACACGAACCTCTCGGCATACCATCCGCAGGACCCCGAAGACGCCCGGCTTATTGTTGCCCTGTCTCTCTCGTGCCCGATTGACTAAACCCTCTGCAACAGTTCGGATTTGATGATCTGTCACGTCACGCTCGCGGAAGACGGATAGTCCTCTGCGCTCTGCGTCCGCAAGGGCGGCCGCTGTTGGTGTCTTTTTCTTTCGATGCATGTGCTGCGGAGCGACGAGAACACGAATGAGAACTTCCTCATCCTCGACGGGTCCGCACGAGAAAGGACTTACGGACCTCTCCTGACACCGACAATTCGGTTGAGCCTCATCAAGCCTGAGCGCTCTCTCTGTGTTCGGCCTGTAATTGTCAAGATACTCGAACGTTGTCCGACAATCGGCACACTCGTTCATGGCAACCATTAGCTTTCTAAGGCGACCCGAATCTCACGCGGGACTATAAAACCATCAAAGGGAACAATGCCATGACCAAAGCCTTCAAAAGCATAAATGGCTTGCCCATCGCCTTTAAACCGTACTGAGCCCGCGTCTCCAAAGTCCAGAATCACAGACCCGTCAACATGCAACGTCACTTCGGCATCGCTCGCGGCCCCACCGAGCAATCGGGCAAAGTATGAAGCCTCACGGATAGCATCATCCGTTGGCTTCGCCGCCTCCTCGCCGTCCCATCCCTCATCGAGGTCACGCAACTCGTGAAGTTGCGCCAGAAGGGGATCCTCGATTCTCTCAAGCGCCCAAAGTGGTGCCTGCTCGGCCGAGACGGATGTCTGGTCTCGGATCTCTTGCTGGACCGGCAGGATTTGGCGCCAGGGAATTGCCGCAGAGTAAGATCGCGTAACCAGTTCACAGACGACAGGCAGTCGACCATTGGCACTGGATGAGCCAACGAGTTCTGCTGATGCCAGATGCCCCCAAAGGTAGGCTGCTGCAGCTTCAGAAGAAACGGTCACGGCCGTACGCCTGCGTTGAGCGAAATACGCTGTGCAACTTCATCGTTGATAACGTCCAAGAGCACTCCCTTCAAGATGGTGTGCATGTCCTCCAGTGTCGAGACACAAGCGTGCCACCCGACGGTGGTTGACTCAGCACCAAGCGTGTCCTGCACCATCGAGTAGATTCCCACCGACCGCCTAGGGGCGTTCGGCGCCTGCGTGTCCGCCTCAACCCGCTGCAAGAGATCGAGGACGTCCACGTTGACGTTGACCAATCGTCTTTGAGAGCTTCCCGGATCCGCGAAGTACCCTACATGAGAGTGCCACAACTCGTTTGTAGAAGAGTAGAAGTGCGGCACGTGCCTCGAATCCGATCTAAGAATGGCCTCATAGTCCGCCCTTTCCGGAGGACCATCGAAGACAAACCGATCCCAGTACTCCATCTTGATTAGATTTATGCCCACCATAGACAAGGCTTCGTCGAGGTATCGACCCAGGAGGCTCTGACTACGATTTCGAAACCTAGTCCACCCGTCATAGACGGTGGCGGTGTATGCAAACCTCGCCCGAGTCAAAGACACCTCTTCTGTGACCTCGTTACCAGCGATCACGCGAAAGGTGCGCCCACCCTGCCCCCCGAGAGGTAATCCAAAGACCGCATTGCCGCCTTGGATGACGATCTCAAAGCCAGGCTGCCCCTGAATGCCGGGGGGGGGCAACACGAAACCGGGCTCGCCCGGCATGCCAGCGAACCCCAGGTCCTGAAAACCAGTCTCGGCAGCCGACAACATGGACTGCCACAGTTTCGAGGGTAGCGGTTCTGTGAACTGGAAGCCGATGCTGACCCGCTCAATTGCGTGGTCCTGATGAGCAAGTTGCCAGCTCATAGCCATATCCACCTGGGTGCCCACTCAGAATTGCATATCATGGCTTAACCAACGTTTGTCGCGACCGCGCGATCCCGATACGCCCGTCGTGCGCCTTCCATACGGATAGCGCAAAGCGAGCGCCGCGTCGCGGCGAGAATAGCGATCTCGGCAAAGCGCCCCCAGGCGCGGTGAGCGGCGATTATCCCCTACGGGGAAGATGAGATGATGATGGCCGGCTTCCTACGGACGTGACACCTGGAGAGTGTCCCCGGGAGTAACTCCCCCGGGGATGATCTCGTGATGACATGCGCTGCTCCGGGTCAGCAGTCGAGTTCGTCCTCGACCTCGATTCCTGTCCCTTCGGTTTCGCCGTCCAACTCGGGTTGGACAGGCGTGGCCGCGGCGTCCTCCGCGGTCACCGCGGTGTTCGCCTTGCGGACCTCGCGGAAGATCGTCTTTGCCTCGTCCTTATCGAAGAGGCCGAGACGGACAGCACGCTTGATGTCGCCGGAGATTACGGACTGCGCCGTCCCCAAAGCCTCCGCGACCTCGCTTTGCGAGGCGTACTTGCGGCTGCGGATCGCCTCGACGACCTCGGCAACGCGCTTCGGTGGACCTGCGTCCTCCGCCATCTCCCAATGCAATGCATCATCCTCGGCGACCAGCTTGATGTGCATCGTGCGGCTCTCGCCGCCCTTCATGGACCGCGCCTTCTCGAACTCCAGGATCAGCTCCGTTCCGGCATCGATGTCACCAGGGCGCTGGAGCTTGATGACGCTGTTCATGTTCTGCGTCATGCGGCTGGAGCCGAGATAGTCGCCGCGCTTGCCGGCATGGTGGACGAGAATGCAGGCGACGTGCTTGGACCGAAGCCGGTTGAGCAGCGGCTGCACCGGGAGCCACACCTCGTCCTCCGAGATCGAGCCACCGTTGACGAGCGAGCAGAGGTTGTCGAACACGACGACGTCGGCCGCCTCGTCCTCGATGAGCAGTTCGTACCAAGCCTGCCCATCGGGGTCGGCGAGGTCTGGTAGTCCATCCTTGAGCCGAATGCCCGACACGAGTTGAAACTCTGCCGGCAACGTTCCGCCGGACAGGCCCCTGAGCCGTCCCTCGATCTCCGCCGGATCCATCTCCGCGTCAAAATACAGCACGCGCTTCGGCTCCGGCACGGTCCACCCGAGAAGCTCACCACCCTTCGCGATGGTCGACGCAAGGGCGTAGCTCAGCATCGTCTTCCCGATGCCGGTCTTGCCGTAAATCATCGCGATGTGCCCCGCAGCGAACCACGGATCGATGATGAGTTCAGGCGGCTCGAAGTGGCCAGCGAGGATGTCCGGACCGGTGAGAACCAAGGGTCGGCCGTCGGTCGTGCGGGCCATGTCGGTTTCGAGACTAATCACGTGATGTCGTTCTCCTTTCTGTTGCCGACCGCGCACAGCTTCGCCCGCACCGAGCAGAGCCATGCGTCGGCGTGTTGGTTTCTTGATTGATCGTGGTGTGGTGAGGTCGTTCGACGTACGCCTCACCCCGGTGACATCGTCAGCTCACCGCGTGCTGCCGGCTGCCTCGACCGCCTGCAGTGCTGCCGTGATTTCGGCTTGCGCCCCGCGGAGGAAGTCGACCGCAAAGGCTTCGAATTGACCCTCGGCCTCGGCGTCGTCCACGTCGTCGTCATGCGTATTCAGCTCGCCTGCATTCTGCCTGAGCCAGTCCAGAAACCTGTCACTGACGAGCCTGTCGTTGAAGGCGAACAAAATCTCCTGCGGCGTTTGGGCCATCTGACCTCCTCTCGTTCGAAGCAACTCGACAAATATCACGCGTTAGATCGCCTCTTTCAATGGCCGGCATCGGAGGCCGGTCTATACTTTTGGACCCCATACTGCGGACTGGAACAAACTTGCACCAGGTATAAGCTTTGAAGACCTCAAAGATATTTGCGCATTTTGCTGTGACGTTGAAATACACCATGGCGCCGACCTCGCGCCTCGAATTAGACGAAGGTCTAATGCCGGGACCGCGAACATGTTACGCGACGACTGTCATGGAAGGGCGATGGTGAGGGAGAGACCACGACCAAGGCCTCGGAACTCAAAAAAAGCAGGGGGGCAGAGGTGTACGCGCTGGATCCCCACGCGTGCTTCCGCCAGCCCCTGAACCGGGCGCCAAGGTGCCGACCAAGCCGGCCGCCTCCTGGTCCGCCACGGGCACCCTCGTGTCTCCGGTTCAATAGAGCGGACAAATATTCCTATTATTGAATGTTTTCTCACGAGCCGGCACCATCTCCACGAAAGGAGAGCGTCGTCCAGACCACGCTGTGACGGCTCCCAAATACGCCCCTCCCCTCCGCGCCTCTTCCTCCCGCCATGTCCAAAAGGCTTGCCCCAATGAGACGTCCGGTCGAACCGCGAATCGCGCCCATTAGGCTTGGCCTTGACATTCTGGACGCTGACGACTCTTATCCTTAGAGTCTATTGGACGGAGGATCGCCATGCTCATCGGTTACGCCCGCACATCGACCACCGAACAAGAAGCCGGCCTGGAGGCTCAAATTCGTGACCTCACCGCTGCGGGGTGCGAGCGCGTGTTTGCCGAGAGGGTCTCTTCGGTGGCACCGCGAACGGAGCTGGATGCCGCCCTCGCGTTCGTTCGCGAGGGAGACACCCTGGTGGTAACGAAGCTTGACCGCCTCGCCCGGACAGTCGCCAAGGCATGGGAGATCGTCGAGCATCTGGAGGACAAGGGAACGGGCCTCCGTATCCTCAGCCTCGGCGGCGACACGGTGGACACGCGCAGCGCCACCGGGAAGCTCATCCTCACCATCTTCGCCGGCTTCGCCCAGTTCGAGCGGGAGATGATGTTGGAACGGCAGCGCGAGGGCATCGCCAAGGCGAAGGTGGAAGGCCGGTACAAGGGCCGGAAGCCGACAGCACGAGCAAAAGCCGATGATGCTCGGCGCCTCCATGCCGAGGGGAAGACGGTTACCGAGATCGCCAAGGCGCTCGGCATCGGTCGAGCGAGTGTGTACCGAGCACTGGAGGGCGGCTGACCTCGCCCCACAGGTGGCGACGCCTCATCAACAATGAAGGCGCGTCAAACTCAGGCCGACCCCGGGGACGGGGGGAGAGCTTCGGCGCGGGGGCCCCAACAAGGTGCGCTCACAAATTTCCCCGGCTCAGACCCCTGCGAGTTGACTTGCACTCCGCCATCGAAATGCTACACATTCTGTCCACCTGAAGGCTGTTTCCAATTTTGATTCAATAGCTTGATGCCATCCTTTCGGGCGCGCCACTCAAATCAAACACTTAGCCAAATCTAACCGTTTCAGATTCCGGGATTGAAGCGGTTCTTGAACCGGTTTTTGCTGCGATTTGCGCCACATGTAGCGCGCAAGATCGGATGGCAGGGCGCGCAAGATCAAATGGCAGCAGTTTGCGCCTCCCCTGAAGCCCCGTTTAAGGCCCCTTCCAGCCGCCTGCAGGCCACCTCCAAATAGGCCGGCTCGACCTCGATGCCGATGTAGGGCAGCCCCCGCTGGAGGCAGGCGACGCCCACCGTCCCCGACCCCATGAACGGGTCCAGGATCGGCCCCTCCATGACCGCCATCAACTGGGCCATCAGCTCCACCGGCTTGCCGGCGATGTGGTGCTTGATCTTGGGCACCGGCTCGCGGATCACGCCGGGGGCCACCTTGCCGGCGAGCGGCCGGGCGCCGTTGGTCCCCCACACCGCGAACTCGGCCTGGTTCCGGTAGCGGCCGAGTTGCGGTCGGCACAACGTCCGCGCCCGCCCCATCCACAGCGTCGACCAGGCGAGATACGAGCGCTGGTCGCGGCTACTCGCCTCGAACCCGACCTCGACGACCTTCTGTGGTCGACCGTCAATCTGTTCCACTGCGCCGTCCAGCGCATCGAGCGCCACACTTATTCCGCCTGGCGCCCGCGCGCCGGATCGTTGGCCAGCCACCGCACCCTGACCGCGGCGATGATCGACTCCCGCGACTTCCTGGCCGCCAGGCGCCGCGCGGAGGCCGAGCTGCTGATGCCGACCGGGCCAAAGGTCGCCTTCACCGGCGGGGTCGACTCCAACGACCATCATCTGATCTGGGACCGGCTCGACAAGGTTCACGCCAAGCACCCCGACATGGTGCTGCTGGATGGCGGATCGCCCAAGGGCGCCGAGCGCATCGCCGCCCGCTGGGCCGACACCCGCAAGGTACCGCAGATCGCCTTCAAGCCGGACTGGACGCGGCACGGCAAGGCCGCACCCTTCAAGCGCAACGACCAGATGCTCAGCGTTCTGCCGATCGGCATCCTGGTGTTCCCCGGCAGCGGCATCCAGCACAATCTCGCCGACAAGGCCAAGATGCTCAGCATTCCAGTGTGGCGGTTCGGCAGTGGCGTCTGAGCACCGCACGCCTTTCTTGACCTGTGATAGCGTTTTCTTATATTGATATCACTGCGATCATCTTGGAACGTGTGCTGTCATGCCCGCCGTCACCATTCGCAACCTCGCCGATGAGACGCATCGCGCCTTGAAGGTCCGCGCCGCACAGAACAATCGCAGCACGGAAGCGGAAATGCGCGCCATCCTGGACGCCGCCGTGCGACCGCAGGGCCGGCTGCGTCTCGGCACCGCGCTGGCGGAGATGAGCCGGAGGATCGGGCTCACCAATGCCGATGTCGAAGTCCTGGAACAGAGGCGCGACACCAAGCCCGCCGAGCCGCTGCGGTTCGAATGATCCTGCTCGACACCAACGTCGTCTCCGAGGCGATGAAGCCCGAGGCGGCGCCTGCTGTCCGCGCCTGGCTCGACGCCCAGACGGCGGAGACGCTCTATCTGTCCAGCGTCACCCTCGCGGAACTGATGTTCGGCATCGGCGCGCTGCCCAAGGGCCGGCGCAAGGACAAGCTGACCGCCGCGCTCGACGGCGTGCTGGAGTTGTTCGCGGATCGAATCCTGCCGTTCGATATCCGCGCGGCGCGACGCTATGCCGAACTCGCCGTCCGGGCGCACGCCGCCGGAAAGGGGGGCCCAACGCCCGATGGCTATATCGCCGCGATCGCCGCCGCGCATGATTTCGCGGTGGCATCGCGCGATACCAGCGCATTTATGGCCGCAGGCCTCACCGTGATCGACCCCTGGACCGTTGCCGTCTGAGCCGCGGTTCGCGAAGGCCCGACCATCGCGCGGCGATCCGGCTGGCTGTTCCGGTCCGCCCCCACGGCGCCGGCCAGTTCCGCATCGGCGATCACGCCTCCTGCTGGGTCCATGCCGAACGACTGGTCCACAAGCTGCTGCCGGTCACAGCGGCGCAGCGGCGGGCGGTCGAGGTCACGCGGCAGTTGATCTGGTGGTTCTATGCCGACCTCAAGGCCTACCAGCGGGCACCATGCCCAAGGCGGGCGGCGGCGATGCGGGCAAGGTTTGAGCGCATCTTCACCCGCTCGACCGGCTTCGTCATGCTCGACCGGCTGCTGGACCAAGCGCAATATCTCCGGCGGCACCATCAGCGAGGCCGGCCGCAAAGCCCGCGACGTCCTGTTCGGCCTGATGAAGACCTGCCGAAAACTCGGCGTGTCGTTCTTCGCCTATCTTGGCTGCCGCCTCGGCGGCGACCGCGCCAAGCCCGTGCCCCCGCTCGCAGACCTCGTCAGCGCCGCCGCCTGACCGCCCGGCAATCTGCCCCAGTTACACAGGGAATCACCAAACGCCGCCTGTGAAAACCGAAAAATCCAAATCCTTCGGAGTCGCGGTATACCAACGGCCCCAAACGCTGACGCGTGGAGCCGTCGACACTCACGGATTTTCTTTCCGGAAATCAGAGATCTCCGAAAATCCGCGACCGGTTCCAACGGTCAGCTTTCGCTGCCGTTGGTATAACCTTTGTTTTCTGTACTGAGCCGCTCGAAGTCCTCAACAACTGCAGATATCATTTTTCTTAGCCGCGGGTCTTCAGCCGCGAACGAAGCGGCGAAAAGATGCAGCAGATAAACTGCCTTTTCGGCTGCTTCCGGCCAGCTCTCGGCCGAGGCAGCGAAAAGATGCAACTCCAGATCCTCACGCTGGCGACGCAAAACTCTTTCATTCTCCTTAACGTCAGCCAGCGCTCGCCTGATTTCTGTGGCCTTTTGCGCGGCCATTCCTCGATGCTGATCTAGGTTGATTGCTTTGTCTGTCATGTCACTTGCCGCTCCTCGCGAAGTCTCGACTGTCTCAGCTACTCTGCGCCGGACTGATCCGAAAATCGGGAGGTTGCCGGCGCTTGAAGGCATCAAGGCTGCCGGAGGCATTCCCCCTCACGGCGGGTGTAAGGACGATTACATTCCCATCCGTCGCCAGCAAAATTGAGGTGGGCATTCACCGGGACAGTGATCGGAACGCAGCCCCCCTCTTGTTTCCGGAAACCTGAATCGCAGTCCCAGCGACTGCCATTCCGGCTAAGACGTGCATTTTCGGGAACAATGATTTCCGTGCACGTGTTGGCGTCCTTGGCAAAGCCCCGCCGGCACTCCCACCCATTCATCGCAAGAGGCGATAGGAACCCATTCTCGGGAACCTTGACCACCTCGCAGGAGGTCGCCGTGCGCAAGGAGCCGCGTTCGCAGTCCCAACCGTCGCCACGGGCACTCAAATAGCCATTGGCCGGCACGATAACGGCTTCACATGCATTGAGGACTTGCCGGAAACCCCGATCGCAGTCCCAACCGGCCAGCCCCGTGGTGGCGAATGCGTGCTCGGGAATGTCGACGGCGACGCATGCCTCGCCCTTTTGGCGGAATCCGCGGCGGCATACCCAACCATCACCGTTGCCGTTCAGCGAGCCGTTCATCGGTACGTGAACCTCGATACAGGTGGCAGCGACCGCCTTGTAGCCCCATTCGCACGTCCAGCCTGGTGCAAAGGAACTCGCATAGGCATGTTCGGGGATCGATGAAACGTCGGCGCGCGAAGCCGGGCACAGCCACAGGACGTCTGCGACGATGAGGAAAGCGACCATTGCCGAGAGCTTCAACCGCAGGATCATCATTGATCTTTCTCCACCTGGATCGCCTGAACGCCGAAGCTTGGTGCCCAAGCTCGATTTTCGGGGGACTGTGTGGTGCACATCGGGCCGCTCCAGCGCCGTGGCGTAGCCGCAGACATCCCGCCCCCGTCGTCCGGTTGGATGAAACCGAAGCCGCGTTGGCAGTTGTACAACTTCACCGTTCCGGCGGGCATGGGCAACCTCCAATTTAGAACATGCGCAGCACATATTCGGTCAATTCGGAGCGAAGCATTGCTGCTCGGACCTGCGCGCCAATTTTTCGGAAGCCAAGAATTCAATTATGACCATGCAAGAGCGCAACATCGCGAAATTTGTAGACAAATATTATTATAATATATAGAGTTCGTAAAATGAACGCAAGATCGTCGCGAAAATATTATGTATTTCGGGGTGGTCAGCGCTCCTTATCGGGAAGCGGAAAAAATCCCGGCGCCGCTTATGGACATCAAAGCGGCATGGACAGATGAACAAGTGGAGACCCGGCCGCAAGTCGCTGATATTGTAAGGTATAATTCAAGCCGCGTGTTTTTTGACCTGGGGCATCGTCATTCGACATGCCGCAGCGAGGCGAAGGCGAGCGGATGGTCAGTCAATGTCTGGGGGCTCGGGCAGTTGATTTTCAATGCCGAGCGGATTGCGCTCACCACCACGGCGTCGCACGGCGCCTGACTGCGGGTGTTGCAGGAGGCGTTTTGCTGGAGGCGTCAACGTGCCCCCGCGGTTCTGGTGGCGATGCATCTGCCGCAAATGCCGCACTCCACGCGACCGGCGAAGGGCGAGCGGATGTCCGTGAGAACGAAGTCATTGGATGGCATCGTTGGCCGCGCCTGCAATCAACGGCTCGCGTCGAAAAGCCTCAACTCGCATGGGCGTAACACAACATCGCCGATGGCGCCGCGCCACGGCATGCCGGTTTGATGCGGCGCGGCGTCGGAGTTCACGGTGATCAGACTCAGAATCCGCCACAGAACAACCTATCGCTACCGCGAACCGGTCCGTCTGCTTCCGCATTGCCTCATGCTTCGACCGCGGGAGAGCCACGAGTTGCGGCTGCTGACCATGTCCCTGACGGTGACCCCGCCCGCACTGGTGACGTGGGCTTCGGACGTCGCCGGCAACACGTTGGCGACCGCGACTTTTCAGACGATGGTCGACACGTTGACGATCGACAGTGACGTCGAGATCGAGCTCAATGCGGCGCCATGGCCGGTTTTCGATATCGCCGCCTCTGCGATCTCCTATCCTTTTCGCTACAGTGACGACGAATGGACGGATCTCGGCGCCTTGGCGACGCCGCAAAGTCCCGATCCCTTCAGGCGCGTCCATGATTGGGCCCGGGCCTTCATCTACAGCACCCCGACCGACACCCTGTCGCTTCTGAAGGATATCAATGCCGGTACCGGTGCCGGCATCTCCTATGTGGTGCGGGAGGAGGAGGGTACGCAGACGCCCATCGAGACGCTTGAGCGCAGATCGGGCTCATGCCGAGATCTGGCGGTGCTTTTCGTCGAGGCGGTGCGCAGTCTTGGCTTCGGCGCCAGAATCGTCTCGGGCTATCTGTTCAATCCGGATCAGCAGGCCGCCTGGCCGTGGGGTGCCGGGCGGTCAACACATGCGTGGGCGGAAGTCTACCTTCCTGGGGCAGGCTGGATCACCTTCGATCCGACAAATCGCAGCGTCGGTGGCACCAACCTGATTCCCGTCGCCGTCGGCCGAGACATCCGGCAGGTCATGCCGGTGGTCGGCAGCTTCGTCGGGATGAGTGACGCGTTTCTGGGCCTGTGGGTTGAGGTGTCCGTCACGGCGTAATCCGGGTTCCGCAAATCTGTCGCCAGATTCGCCGCGACGATCGTGCAGAGATTGAAGCTTCAGGATTGGTGCGTAGAGCCCCTCTCGTTCGGTTCTTGGCGTCCTGATCAAGCGCACCAGTTGGTTCTATGCGCCCAACTGAACGCTCATAAGCAGCGAAACCTCAGAAACAGAATCGGAATTCGCCGGCACGATGGCCCATGATCGACCTCACCTCCCTCAAGAACCAGCCGACCGATTCACGCAGCCGATTGCCCGGTTTCTGAAGATCGAGGCCGCATCCGGTCTCCTGTTGTTGTTGGCGACAATCTCCGCGGTGGGGTTGGCGAATTCGCCTTTATCCGCTGTCTTTCTCGGGTTTTGGGAGACCCCGATTGGCCTGCACGTCGGATCGCAGGACTTCAGTCGCTCGCTGCGCCATTGGATCAACGATGGACTGATGACGCTCTTTTTCTTTGTTGTTGCGTTGGAGCTCAAGCGCGAGCTTGCCCTTGGGGAGTTGCGGAATCTGCGCAGGGCAGCGCTGCCATTTGCCGGGGCCCTCGGCGGAATGATCGTTCCGGCATCTCTCTATCTTGCTGTCATGGGTGGCCAACCCGGCGCGCACGGTTGGGGGACCGTGATGGCCACCGACACGGCGTTCGTTATCGGATGTCTTGGTCTGTTTGGCCCCCGCATCCCGGCGAGCCTGCGCATGTTCCTCCTGTCGCTTGCAATTTTCGACGACGTGGGGGCCATTCTCATTGTCGCTGTCGGTTATGGCCACGAGCCCCTGAATTGGAGTGCGCTCGTTTTCGCATTGGTTGGCTTGGCTATGATCGCCGGATCAGCCCGTCTGGGAATTCGCAGTGGCGCCCTTTATTTCTTGGCGGGGAGCATCATTTGGCTGTGCTTCGACCACTCAGGTATCCATGCAACGGCCACCGGTGTTGTCCTCGGGTTCATGACGCCGACACGGGTCTGGGTGAACGATGCCCTGCTTCGCGGTTTTCTCGAACGCGTGCTTTCCTATCCCGGAGGGGAGCATTGGAGCGGAGACACCATCGAACGCCGCGACCTTCGCAGTGCTGGCGTGGCAATCAAGGAAGCGCTTTCCCCTGTTGAGCGAATTGAAATGATGCTCCACCCATGGGTCGGGTATCCCTCCGGCGTGGGCCGCCTTGTGTGGGACCTCGCGCTTCGCGGATGCTGCGCGCATAGGAGCGCTCTTACGAGCGCGCGTAAGAGCGCAGCATGAGCCAGATGACGGTGCTGACGGGGCCGGAGCGGCGCCGGCGGTGGAGCGGCGAGGAACGGCGGGAGATCGTGGCGGCGGCGTTTGCGCCGGAGGCGATCGTGGCGGACGTAGCACGGCGCTACGGGGTATCGACCAGCCTGATCTACAAATGGCGGCACGAGGTTGGCGACGGGACGAGCGGGGTTGGGTTCGCCCGCGCGATCGTCGTGGAGGCCGGTGGGACGGCCGCGGCCACGAGGGAAGACGGCGCCGCGATCGTCGTGGAATTGGCCGGCGGCGTGCGGGTTGAGATCGGCGCGTCTGCGCCGGCGGCGTTGGTGACGGCAACCCTCAAGGCGCTGCGATGATCCCGGTTCCGGCGGGCGTGCGGATCTGGATCGCGACCGGACATACGGACATGCGCAAGGGCATGCAGGGCCTGGCGCTGCTGGTGCAGGAAGGGCTCGGCCGCGACCCGTTCGGCGGCGACGTCTTCGTGTTCCGGGGCCGCGCCGGGACCTTGATCAAGGCGTTGTGGCACGACGGCATCGGCTTGTCGCTCTACGCCAAGCGGCTCGACCGCGGGCGCTTCGTGTGGCCGGCCACGGTCGACGGCGCGGTGGCGCTGACGGCGGCGCAAATGAGTTATCTGCTCGAGGCGATCGACTGGCGCAATCCCCAGCACACATGGCGGCCGCAGAGCGCGGGCTGATCAAATAATTGCGGCGACGCTCCACTTTGCACGTCACACCGCGGCGAAGATGTGATTCCATAGGATGCATGGACGCCGATGGTGATGCTGCCGCCGAACTCGCCGCGCTGAAGGAGGCGTTGGCGGCTGAGCGCGCAAAGACGCTGGAGGTCGCCGCAGACCTTGCGGTGGCGCGCGCCAAGGCCTCGGAAGATCAGGCGCTGATCGCCTATCAGAAGCTGCAGATCGCCAAGCTCGAGCGGCAGATTTACGGCCAGCGGTCGGAACGTGCGGCACGGCTGATCGAGCAGCTGGCGCTGGCGTTCGAGGAGCTCGAAGCGGGCGCGACCGAGGACGAACGCGCGGCCGAACAGGCCGCCGCCCAGACGACGACCGTGCGGGGCTTTACCCGCAAGCGCGCCGAGCGCCAGACCTTCCCCGAGCATCTGCCGCGGGAGCGCGTGGTGATCGATCCCCCGGCGGCCTGCGCGTGCTGTGGCGGCACGCGGCTGCGCAAGATCGGCGAGGACGTGACGCGGACGCTGGAGGTGATCCCGCGCCAGTGGAAGGTGATCGAGACGGTGCGGGAGAGGTTCAGCTGCCGCGACTGCGAGACGGTCTCCCAGGCGCCGGCGCCGTTCCATAGCATCCCGCGGGGCTGGGCCGGTCCCAGCCTGCTGGCCATGATCATGGTCGACAAGTTCGGCCAGCATCAGCCGCTGAACCGGCAGGCCGAGCGTTACGCGCTGGAGGGCGTGCCGATCGCGCTGTCGACGATGGCGGACGCCGTGGGGGCGGTCTGCAGCGAGCTCGCTCCGCTGCTCCGCCGCCTGGAGGCTCATGTGATGGCGGCAGAGCGGCTGCACGCGGATGACACGACCGTGCCGGTGCTGGCCAAGGGCAAGACCGACACCGGGCGCTGCTGGGTCTATGTCCGCGACGACCGGCCCTTCGGCGGCGCCGGCCCTCCGGCGGCGATGTTCTACTATTCGCGCGACCGCCGGGGCGAGCACCCCCAGGGGCATCTCGCCGGCTACGCGGGCATCCTGCAGGCCGACGCCTATGACGGCTACGCCCCGCTCTACCTGGTCGGACGCGCCCCTGGGCCGATCCGGGAGGCGGCCTGTTGGGCCCACGCGCGGCGGCCGTTCTTCGCCATGGCCGACATCGAGGGGACGGCGCGGCGCCGGGCCGCCGGCAGGACGGACGCCGTGCTCTCGCCGATCGCCATCGAGATGGTGCGCCGGATCGACGAGCTGTTCGAGATCGAGCGGTCGATCACCGGCACCAGCGCGCAGCAGCGCCTCGCCGTTCGCCAGGAGCGAAGCCGCCCCCTGGTCGAGGATCTTCATCGCCACATGCGCGAGGAGCTTGCCAAGCTCGCGCGCGGGCACGACCTCGCCAAGGCGTTCAATTACATCCTGAAGCGCTGGGCGAGCTTCACGCTGTTCCTCGAGGATGGGCGGGTTTGCCTGTCGAACAACGCCGCCGAACGCGGGCTTCGCGGCATCGCTCTTGGTCGCAAGTCGTGGCTGTTCTGCGGGTCCGATCGGGGCGGGCACCGCGCCGCCGCCATGTACAGCCTGATTGTCACGGCCAAGATGAACGGCATCGATCCGCAGGCCTGGCTGGCCGACGTCCTGGCGCGCCTGCCAAGCCACCCGGCGCATAGGCTCGATGACCTCCTGCCCTGGAATTGGGCGCCACGGCCCTCGGCACTCTCCGCTCGGGCGGCGTGAGCATGCACGTCAACAAGGTCTCCCGCGTCACCACGATCGCTCGCGTCGCCGAGGACCTCGGCGAAGACGAAGATTGGCTGCACCAGGTCGCCAACGAAATGGACGTCGAGGACGGCATCATCTGGGTCTACGGCGTCGGCGACGCCGCCGTCAGGGCGTTCACCGACTTCGGAATCGAGACCCTGGTCGAACTCATCAAAATCCACAAAGCAAACCCGGCGCTCCTCGGACCTTCAGAGCCGTAAGCGCCCCACCTGCGGCCCACGCCGGAGGGATACTGGGTCGGCTTCGCAATCATGCCGCTCTTCGCGCTGGCCAATGCGGGCGTTGTCATTTCCACCAGCGACATGGGACAGCTGAATTCATTGGCGATCCTCATCGGCTTGGTCATCGGAAAGCCGATCGGGGTTCTGACGTTCAGTTGGCTTGCCGTGCGGTTCGGCTTCGCGATGCGCCCAGCCGAACTTGGCTGGCCGCTCTTGGCGGCCGGCGCTCTCCTGACAGGAATTGGATTTACCATGTCCTTGTTCATCGCGGGCTTGGCATTTCCGCCAGACATGCTCAATGCCTCCAAGGTCGCCATTCTGGCGGGATCGCTGTTATCCGCGAGCCTCGGTGTATCGACGTTGGCGTGGCTGACGTTGAAAAATCGCCGCATCTAGGGTCCGGACTCATAACCAGAAGCAGGCGATCGCGGCGATGTGGACCGCGGCGAGGAAATTGACGGCGAGGCGGTCGTATCGGGTGGCGACGCGCCGAGAAAGTCCTTCAGCCGGCAGAACATGCGCTCGATGGCGTTTCGGGCGCGGTAGACAACCCGCGAGAACGTGCCCTTCCAGCGCCGGTTCAGCTTGGGCGGGATGTTCGGCATGGTGCCGTTGGCCTCGACCTGCTGGCGAATGGCGTTGGAGTCGTAACCCTTGTCAGCATGCAGGATGCGAGCGTCCGGCAACTGCTTCAGAAGGTCGTGCCCGGCCGTGCAATCGGCGACGTTGCCGCCGGTGAGCAGGAAGGCGATGGGCCGGCAATCCCGGTCCGTCAGCGCGTGGACCGTAGACAAGGCCCGCGCGGCGCCGGCGTGCAGGCGGCGGGCCGGAAAACGGCGGGAATATCACTCACAATAGGGCTCACGCCGGCGTTCGGACAACGGGTCATTGTATTCCGGCGTCCCGTTCATACTTGGATACAGTCCAATGCAGCAGAGAAGCATGAACCGCCTCCTGGTTGAGGCGCGGGATCGGTGTGGCCCAAGCAGGGCCCCGCCCCTCCTGTCCTCATTGGCGCGCGAGGATAACTCCGATGAACAATGTCTCACTTCAAGAATTCATGCACGCCGTCAGGGAACGGGTGGCGCAATTGATCGGGCAGCATGGCGTGCAGGCCCGCGCTGTTGCGCTTGAGATCCGGCGCCGTAGCGTCGCTGATGCTCGCGAGCACCGGTTCTGGTCAGCCGTCGTGCGCAAGTTGGAAAGCGGCGCAAGGCGCAAGCGTCAAGAACCCATCGGACAGCAGCCACCCAGAGCATAACCGATCGAGAAAGCCGAAGCGAAATTGTTCCGTGCCAAGGTCGCAATTTATCATCGTGAACGCAACGTAATATTGTTAATTTTACTTGGTCGGTTGCGTTTTCAAGCTTATAAGAGAGCGTCAGACTTCGGTGTTGCGGCTTTCAGCTGTTACGCAACGCGTGTTTGGCGAACAGCTTTATCAAAAATATCGACCTCTGAACGGTGGCGCAGTCGCAGCACCGAAGGCATCAACTTTGGGATACGAGACATGACGCAAGGAACCGTGAAGTGGTTCGACGGCCAAAAGGGCTTCTGGTTCATCCAGCCGGATGACGGTCGAAGAGATGTGTTCGTTCACATGAAGGCGGTTGAACGTGCAGGGATGTACGGCCTTGATGAAGGACAGCGCGTGACCTTCGACGTTGTCGCCGATCAGCGGACCGGAAAAAATGCAGCAGAAAATTTGAAGGCCGTTTAAAAGACGGCCCCGAATGTGGAGTTTTGACCACGGATGTACTGGCAAAGCTCCGGCTTGAGCCTCGCGTTCACGATCCGGGATCGCGGGGCTCTTTCCTGCATACGCCAACGTCAAGGGAACTCCAACATGAGTGACAGCCATCAGCAGAGCGCAGCCGCCAAAAGGGCCGATCGACATTTTCGCAAGGAACAGGAAGAGACCGAGAAAGTGGTGGCCTGGACCGAGTATCGTGCCAGCCAAGCTGCGACCCTCGCAAAGACCGTTAGATTGAAGGCGTTGCGGCTGGCGCGAGATGCGGCCGTGCCGAAGGTCTCACCGAAAGCTGCCAGGGCGACACGGAAATCGGCGTCCCGGCCATCATCGAGATAGCGCGGCCTCTCCTCTCCCCTCAGGCCCGCGCGTAGCCGCCCGTGTCGTCTCCTGAACAACCCGGTGCCATCGGGAGCGCTGAGACGGCGCAATATGCATGTACCGTCCCAGTCCACCCCTCCGAGACCGAGGCCTGCGCGGCGCTGGAGCGGCAGCGGAGAACCAAAAATTCTGGGGAGCGGGGATCCGCAGTGCCAGCCGACAGCCACTCCCTGACGGATCGAAACGACAAAGCCAAAATTGTTCTGTCCCCGGCCAAAAACGGACATCATGAACATGACGTGGTCCGATCGTTTTCCCTTGCTATTTTCCGCCATACTGTCTAATGAGGAACATCGAGTTTCGGCCGAACGACTTGGCCTTGCCGCGCACAGCGTGCCTGACTAACGGTTTCTCCCCAAAATCTCGACCTCTGAACGGTAGCGCGACCGCGCCGCCGAACACCTTTTTCTTTGGGAATCGACAACATGACACAAGGCACCGTGAAGTGGTTCAACGGCCAAAAGGGTTTCGGGTTCATCCAGCCGGATGACGGCAGCAAGGATGTGTTCGTGCACATCAGCGCCGTGGAACGCGCCGGAATGTACAGCCTGAACGAAGGGCAGCGTGTGGCCTTCGACCTGCTGGCCGACCGGCGGACAGGGAAATTCTCCGCCGACAATCTGCAAGCCGCCTGACGGCAGCGTCGGATTCGACGAACTTTGACCACGGATGTACTGGCAAAGCTCTGAACCAAGCCTCGCGCCCGGCCTTCCGGGCAGCGGGGCTTTCTCTTGTGCGAGAGCCTTACGGAAGCCCGATGAGCGACAAACCTCCGCAAAGCACGGCGGTTGAGAAGGCCATCCGACCTGCTCCATAGCCAGCGACAGGAGCGGGGCCGCGGTCGGGGCGCTCGCGGTCTTGCGGGCGATGTCGCGCATCGGCCGGCCGCAATAGGTGCGCAGCATGCGCATGCCCGGGGCAGGCCGCCAGTGTGAAGCAGACGGGCCACCTCGCGCCGGGCAGAGTGCGCAGCCACAGATAGGATCGGCGTAGCCGTACCCGGAGCTTGGCGACGGCACGGTTCAGCCATTCGATGGCCCGCATCAGAAGGTGGCTGTCATTGGGATGGGCTATGGCCTTTGATCGCCACGGTTCCATCGACGGTGACGCGCTTGCTCTCGCGCTCGCTCGACCGTCATCACCGACAATCTGAAACGAACCCTGACGATCCTGGCGGCCGCGTGGGCGATTGCCATGGCACAAATGCGCCGACCAACCGCCCTCGTCCAGACCATCACCTTCCAAGAATTCGCTTCCGGGGACGTCGCATCGCGGGGCTATTCAGGCCCAATAACAGACCATGATCGAACGTTCGATCAATTTGATTGCGCTCGTGCAGATCGTCAATTTGCGCCAACAGTAAATCCAACAAATCCGCACAGCCACGCGCGGCGTCGCGCCCGTAATGCCGCGCTGCCTGCCATCTCCAGAGACTCGGCCGCCCGCGGCACCCTCAAGAATCGACTTGATCTTCGAGAAAAGCAATTCGATTGAATGAAGGCTGGCGAGCAGGGCGGAAGAGAAAGAACCTGCGCACTCTTTCGTCTCGACGTCCGCACATCAGCACCGTCGCTTCGACCATGTGCTTTTGCGCAACGCAGCGCTTCATGTATCCCTCCGGCGTGGGCCGCAGGTGGGGCGCTTACGGCTCTGAAGGTCCGAGGAGCGCCGGGTTTGCTTTGTGGATTTTGATGAGTTCGACCAGGGTCTCGATTCCGAAGTCGGTGAACGCCCTGACGGCGGCGTCGCCGACGCCGTAGACCCAGATGATGCCGTCCTCGACGTCCATTTCGTTGGCGACCTGGTGCAGCCAATCTTCGTCTTCGCCGAGGTCCTCGGCGACGCGAGCGATCGTGGTGACGCGGGAGACCTTGTTGACGTGCATGCTCACGCCGCCCGAGCGGAGAGTGCCGAGGGCCGTGGCGCCCAATTCCAGGGCAGGAGGTCATCGAGCCTATGCGCCGGGTGGCTTGGCAGGCGCGCCAGGACGTCGGCCAGCCAGGCCTGCGGATCGATGCCGTTCATCTTGGCCGTGACAATCAGGCTGTACATGGCGGCGGCGCGGTGCCCGCCCCGATCGGACCCGCAGAACAGCCACGACTTGCGACCAAGAGCGATGCCGCGAAGCCCGCGTTCGGCGGCGTTGTTCGACAGGCAAACCCGCCCATCCTCGAGGAACAGCGTGAAGCTCGCCCAGCGCTTCAGGATGTAATTGAACGCCTTGGCGAGGTCGTGCCCGCGCGCGAGCTTGGCAAGCTCCTCGCGCATGTGGCGATGAAGATCCTCGACCAGGGGGCGGCTTCGCTCCTGGCGAACGGCGAGGCGCTGCTGCGCGCTGGTGCCGGTGATCGACCGCTCGATCTCGAACAGCTCGTCGATCCGGCGCACCATCTCGATGGCGATCGGCGAGAGCACGGCGTCCGTCCTGCCGGCGGCCCGGCGCCGCGCCGTCCCCTCGATGTCGGCCATGGCGAAGAACGGCCGCCGCGCGTGGGCCCAACAGGCCGCCTCCCGGATCGGCCCAGGGGCGCGTCCGACCAGGTAGAGCGGGGCGTAGCCGTCATAGGCGTCGGCCTGCAGGATGCCCGCGTAGCCGGCGAGATGCCCCTGGGGGTGCTCGCCCCGGCGGTCGCGCGAATAGTAGAACATCGCCGCCGGAGGGCCGGCGCCGCCGAAGGGCCGGTCGTCGCGGACATAGACCCAGCAGCGCCCGGTGTCGGTCTTGCCCTTGGCCAGCACCGGCACGGTCGTGTCATCCGCGTGCAGCCGCTCTGCCGCCATCACATGAGCCTCCAGGCGGCGGAGCAGCGGAGCGAGCTCGCTGCAGACCGCCCCCACGGCGTCCGCCATCGTCGACAGCGCGATCGGCACGCCCTCCAGCGCGTAACGCTCGGCCTGCCGGTTCAGCGGCTGATGCTGGCCGAACTTGTCGACCATGATCATGGCCAGCAGGCTGGGACCGGCCCAGCCCCGCGGGATGCTATGGAACGGCGCCGGCGCCTGGGAGACCGTCTCGCAGTCGCGGCAGCTGAACCTCTCCCGCACCGTCTCGATCACCTTCCACTGGCGCGGGATCACCTCCAGCGTCCGCGTCACGTCCTCGCCGATCTTGCGCAGCCGCGTGCCGCCACAGCACGCGCAGGCCGCCGGGGGATCGATCACCACGCGCTCCCGCGGCAGATGCTCGGGGAAGGTCTGGCGCTCGGCGCGCTTGCGGGTAAAGCCCCGCACGGTCGTCGTCTGGGCGGCGGCCTGTTCGGCCGCGCGTTCGTCCTCGGTCGCGCCCGCTTCGAGCTCCTCGAACGCCAGCGCCAGCTGCTCGATCAGCCGTGCCGCACGTTCCGACCGCTGGCCGTAAATCTGCCGCTCGAGCTTGGCGATCCGCAGCTTCTGATAGGCGATCAGCGCCTGATCTTCCGAGGCCTTGGCGCGCGCCACCGCAAGGTCTGCGGCGACCTCCAGCGTCTTTGCGCGCTCAGCCGCCAACGCCTCCTTCGGCGCGGCGAGTTCGGCGGCAGCATCACCATCGGCGTCCATGCATCCTATGGAATCACATCTTCGCCGCGGTGTGACGTGCAAAGTGGAGCGTCGCCGCAATTATTTGATCAGCCCGCGCTCTGCGGCCGCCATGTGTGCTGGGGATTGCGCCAGTCGATCGCCTCGAGCAGATAACTCATTTGCGCCGCCGTCAGCGCCACCGCGCCGTCGACCGTGGCCGGCCACACGAAGCGCCCGCGGTCGAGCCGCTTGGCGTAGAGCGACAAGCCGATGCCGTCGTGCCACAACGCCTTGATCAAGGTCCCGGCGCGGCCCCGGAACACGAAGACGTCGCCGCCGAACGGGTCGCGGCCGAGCCCTTCCTGCACCAGCAGCGCCAGGCCCTGCATGCCCTTGCGCATGTCCGTATGTCCGGTCGCGATCCAGATCCGCACGCCCGCCGGAACCGGGATCATCGCAGCGCCTTGAGGGTTGCCGTCACCAACGCCGCCGGCGCAGACGCGCCGATCTCAACCCGCACGCCGCCGGCCAATTCCACGACGATCGCGGCGCCGTCTTCCCTCGTGGCCGCGGCCGTCCCACCGGCCTCCACGACGATCGCGCGGGCGAACCCAACCCCGCTCGTCCCGTCGCCAACCTCGTGCCGCCATTTGTAGATCAGGCTGGTCGATACCCCGTAGCGCCGTGCTACGTCCGCCACGATCGCCTCCGGCGCAAACGCCGCCGCCACGATCTCCCGCCGTTCCTCGCCGCTCCACCGCCGGCGCCGCTCCGGCCCCGTCAGCACCGTCATCTGGCTCATGCTGCGCTCTTACGCGCGCTCGTAAGAGCGCTCCTATGCGCGCAGCATCCGCGAAGCGCGAGGTCCCACACAAGGCGGCCCACGCCGGAGGGATACCGCTTCATTGGCGCCGAACCAGCTGATACGAAGCTTTTCAGGGCGACCGGGACAACGGCCAATCCGCTGTCCCGGCCGTACGTCACATGGCGCTGCGTCCACGCAGCATGTTGGTGACGAACAGCACCACAGCGAGCATCAGCGCGACCCAGAACAGAGTCGTGGCGAAGCTCGTCGCGGTTCCAGCGAGGCCGCCGAATCCAAACACGGCCGCCACCAGCGCAATCAGCAACAAGACGATTGCCCAGTTGATCAGATTGCCAATCATGGAATTCCTCCATTTGTTTGATGATCGATCCTGCACAACGCGCGGTATTTTAGTGCGTTCCATGCTCGATCATCTGTTTTCGCGAATTCCGGCGGACGCCACATTCACACCGCTCTATTGCAGGCCTATTGCCGGTATCCTGCCTATTGCGTGGCTCTTGTCCGCCTCACGCGCCGAGATGTTCGGCACCATCGCGCCGAACATCATATTGGCGACCCTCCCCAGCCAGATATTGCCCTGACCAAGGATATGCCTGACCAGAAGGTCGCCGGCTTCGAGACCCGGCGCAGCCGAGGAGGGCAGCGCGGCGACAGGCGAGACACTGTGTTGGTCGGCACCAAACACATGCCCTAACGATAGGCGACGCTTGAGGCGACACTAGCTGTGGAGCCTCAACAGGTTGTCCTCGGTCAGACCGAGGCGGCTGATGGGTGTCTTGGCTTGCAAGCTACCATGGGGCCTGTGCCAATTGTAGCGATGCAGCCAGATCGGCAGCTCTGCGGCGCGCTGATCGGAGTGCAGATAAGCTTTGGCGTAGGCCCATTCGCGCAAGCTCGTTTGGACGAAGCGCTCGGCCTTGCCGTTGGTCTTGGGCGTATACGGCTTGGTGCGCAGGTGCTTGATCTCGAGTAGGCGCAGCGCCCTGGCATAGCGGAAGGAGCGGAAGCTGGCGCCGTTGTCGGTCATCACGCGCTGAACCTTGACGCCATGGGCCCTGAAGAAGCGCAGTGCATTGAACAGAAAGCGCAGACAGGACGGGCGCTTTTCGTCGGGCAGGATTTCCGAGTAGGCGACCCGCGAATGATCGTCGATGGCGAGATGCAGGCACTCCCAGCCGACCCCGCGGCTGTTGCTTTGCCCGCTGCGATCGCCGGTGATGCGGTGGCCCACCGTGTTGAACCGGCCGAGCTTTTTGATGTCGATGTGAATGATCTCGCCGGGATGCTGGCGTTCGTAGCGCCGGACCGGTTCGGCCGGCTCCAGGGCGCTGAGCTTGTTCAAGCCGCGCCGCCGCAGGATACGGCTGACGGTGGCCGGCGAGAGGCCGAGCTCGGCCGCGATCTGCTTGCCGGTGCAGCGCTGGCGGCGCAACGCCTCGACCGCAGCGCACGTGGCGGGCGCTGTTTGGCCTGGCGATGAAAGCGGCCTGGAGGAGCGGTCGCGCAAACCATCGACACCCTCGGCGCGGAAGCGCCCGACCCATTTGGCGACCGTCTTCGGCGTGGTGTTGTAGCGACGCGCGGCCTCGGCATTGGTCAGTCCGCCATCCACCACGGCGCCCACCATCACCTCTCGACCTTTCGGGGTCAGGCGAGCATTCTTGTGAGTGTCCATTCGGTCCTCCGCGAATCACTGACGTCTGGCGACATCAGCGTTCCCGGCCAGGGCCGAATGGACAACCTCCTGAAAGCCCACATCTAGCCGCCTATCTGCCCTGCTTTGCCGATTTCGCTGCGGTCTCGACGGCGCGTCCGCAGTGGATTCCGTCCGGTCAGGTCAGACGCTGTCGACCCCCTTCTTGATAGCGTCCTTGGCTTTTCCGATCGCCTGCTGCGCCTCGCCCTTGCGCTCTTGCAGAACGCCTTCGGCTTCCAGGTTCTCATTGCCGATGACCTTTCCGACCGCCTGCTTGACGTTGCCGGCTGCCTCGTTGGCCATTCCCTTGATCTTGTCTGTGGTGCTGCCCATGGGAAGCTCCTCTTTCATGGGAACCGTGATCGGTTCCGTCATTAACAATCCCGACGGGCCCTAGAAAGTTCCTCGCCGACGACTGTCCGTGGACTGAAATCGCTCCGGGATTGGCCACAAAACAATTTTCCAATTTCGGACAATGCGTTCCTTTTATCTTGCATGCATTTAGGCTAGCGTGAAACACAACGATCGAGCCTAGAATGAACCTGAGCTTATTGCGGGTATCGATTCTGGCAGGGCGGCGGCTGCTATCTTGCAGCGGCGGCCGTGCGCGAGGCGGGTTGGACGCGGGCGGCCGTGGGCAACACTGTGTCGGTTCCGAAGCTCCGGCTCGTTGGCAGATCCGACTACACGAGGACCCGGCCTGTTTGCAGGTCGCTTCGGACATCACGAACCGATGAGACACGTTTGATGCGCGACGACCTATCGAGATCATGTCTTGTCGTGGGCGTCGGCGCCTCGGCGGGCGGCGTGGAGGCGCTGACCGGGCTGTTCGGCGCCGTGCCCGCCGAGCCGGGCGCGGCCTTTGTCGTGATCTCGCACATCGGGCCGGGCCGCGAGAGCATGCTCGATCAGATCATCGCCCGGAGCGCCCGCCTGCCGGTGTCGAAGGTAAAGCACGGTGACCGCGTCGAAGCCAACCACATCTATGTGCTGTCGACCAATGCCGCGATTTCGATCAAGGACGGCCGCCTGAGGGTCCTGCCCCGCACCGCATCGAGCGAGCATAACCCCATCGACGTGTTCTTCACCGCTCTCGCCGATGACTGCGGCGAGCGCGCGGTGGCCATCGTGCTGTCCGGCTCCGGCAGCGACGGCACGCTCGGCATCAAGGCGATCAAGGAGTGCGGCGGGCTGACGCTGGCGCAGGGCGCCAGCGGGCAGACCCACCCGGGCCAGAGCGGAATGCCGGAAAGCGCCGCCGCGACCGGGCTGGTCGACAAGATCCTGGCCGTCGAGGAGATGCCGGACGAACTGGCGCGGTACGCCGGGTCGCTGGCAACTGTTCCGGCTCCCGTTCCCGCCGACGAAGCCGGCCCCGAGCCGGACGACCTTCGACATGCGCGCTCGGACATCCTGTCGACCCTGCGCCAGCGTTTCGGCCACGATTTCTCCGGCCACAAGGACAAGCCGTTCATGCGACGCGTGGTGCGGCGCATGCGGCTGCTGCATGTTGCGGATCTGCAGGCCTACGCCGATCTCCTGAAACAGGATCCCGAGGAGCCCGCCAAGCTGCTGCGTGATCTGTTGATCGGCGTCACGGATTTCTTCCGCGATGCCGAGGCGTTTGCCGCACTCCAGCGCGCCGTGGTGCCCGAGCTCTTTGCTGGATGCGATGCAACCAGCATCGTGCGGGTGTGGGTGCCGGGCTGTGCCACCGGCGAGGAGGCCTATTCGATCGCCATTCTGCTCAGCGAGCATATCGAGAAGCTGCCCTATTCGCCGCGCGTCCAGATCTTCGCGACCGACATCGCCCGGCCCGCGCTGAGCGTGGCGCGCGCCGGCCGCTATCCGGCGTCGCAACTCGTGGGCCGGGTCAGCCAGGAGCGCCTCGACCGCTTCTTCCTCCACGCCGGCGAGACCTTCACCGTGTCGAAGACGTTGCGGGAGATGTGCGTCTTTTCCGACCACAGCCTGCTGCGCGACCCGCCCTTCTCTCGCATCGACCTGATCTCGTGTCGCAACCTGCTGATCTATCTCGATGCGGAGGCGCAGCGGCGGATCATCGCGGTGTTCGATTATGCGCTGCGGCCCGGCGGCTATCTCTTCCTGGGCCCGTCCGAGAGCATCTCGCAACTCGGCGAGTCATTCGTCTATGTCGACAAGAAGCAGCGCATCTTCCGCCGCCGCGATCGGCCCGGCGTGCGCCTGCGCCCGGCGATCGCCTCAAACGCCAACTACCCTACACAGTTTCTCGATGACACGCGCCAGCGAATGACGACGACTCAGCTCCAGAATGCCGTGCAGGCGCGGGTGCTCGACCGGTTCTCCCCGCCGCACGTCGTCGTCAACCGGGACGGCGACATTGTCTACCAGTCGGCCAACACCGGCCGCTATCTCGAAGCGACTGCCGGCGTGCCGAGCCGGCACCTCTTGACCCTGGCGCGCCAAGGTCTGCGCGCCGAATTGCGCACGACGCTCCAGCAGGCGATTCAGAGCCGCAAGCCGGTGGTCCGAGACGGGGTGAACGTATCGACCGGCGAGGTCAGGGAGCAGGTCCGGCTGACCGTCGAGCCGTTCGGCCACAGCGCCGACGAGCCGCTGTTCCTGGTGGTGTTTGCGGAGACGAGCGCTCGTGGTTCGAGGCAGAACCCTGTGAGCGCCGCGGAGCAGTCGCCGGTGCGCTCGCCGCAGGACGAGGGAGCCGACCGGGACGAAACCATCGCCCAGCTCGAACTGGAACTGGCCGATACGCACGAGCGATGGCTGGCGACGATCGCCGAATACGAAGGCGCAATCGAGGAGCTCAAATCGGGAAACGAGGAGCTGAACTCGATGAATGAGGAGCTCCAGTCCACCAATGAGGAGCTCGACACCTCGAAGGAGGAGCTGCAGTCGCTCAATGAGGAGCTGCAGACCGTCAACACCGAGCTGCAGGCCAAGATCGACGAGCTCGACACCGCGAACAGCGATCTCGCCAATTTGTTCGAGAGCACTCAGATGGCGACGGTGTTTCTCGACCACAGCCTCGTCATCCGCAGCTTCACGCCAGCGGCCTGCAGCATCTTCAAGCTGATCCCGACCGACAAGAACCGCTCACTGACCGATATCGTCAGCGAGATCGACTATCCCGAGCTCGGCCAGGATGTCGCCCAAACCGTCGCCACCGGCGCGTTGCACGAGCGGCGGGTGTCGCGGCGGGACGGCTCGGCGCACTATATCGCGCGCGTCCTGCCCTACATGACGGCCGGCAAGGCCAGGGACGGCGTCGTCATCACCTTTATCGACGTCTCCCAGCTCACCCGCGCCGAACGGGACGAGGAGCGCACGCGGGTCCTCATCAGCGAATTGAACCATCGCGTCCGCAACATGCTGGCGGTCGTCATCTCGATCGCCCAGCAGACGCTAACCGGCGGCAAGACGCTGGCGGATGCCAAGGCGGCATTGCTGGCCCGCTATCGGGCCTTGGCGCGCTCCTACACGCTGGTCGCGCGACAGAACTGGGGCTTCGTCGCGTTGCAGGATCTCATCGAGGAGTCGCTCGGCGCGCACATGCTGGGGCAGGTCGGACGCGTGAAGATCGAAGGCTGGCCGGTTCGCGTCAGTCCGCGCGCTGCCCTCACCCTCGGCATGGCGTTGCACGAACTCGCCACCAACGCGGCCAAGTACGGTGCGTTCTCCGACGAGAACGGCACGGTCTCGATCCGCTGGGAGGCAACCCCGCCTGATACCAAGGACCACCTGACGATCCACTGGGTGGAACGCAACGGTCCGCCGGTTGCGCGCCCGGACCAGCGCGGCTTCGGCTCAGATCTCCTCGAAAAGGCCTTGTCGCACGACCTCGACGCCCGCATCGATCTGCGATTCGAGCCGGCGGGCGTCGAGTGCCACATCACGGTTCCGTTCTCCGACAATGTGAGGCTGGATGACTAACCTTCTTGGCCGCCCGCTTCGTATCCTCGTGGCAGAGGATGACGCCCTGATCGCACTCGATCTTGTCGATGCGCTCGAAACATTCGGCTGCGTGGCGGCAGGCCCGGTCGCCACCGTCAAGGCGGCGCTCGAGCACGCCGACGATACGGCCAATGCGATCGACGGCGCGCTGCTCGATCTCGATCTGCGCGGCCAACGGTCCTATCCGGTCGCCGCCGCCCTCATGCGACGGAATATTCCGTTCGCCTTCACCTCGGGCTACGGTCTTGAGGCGATCGAGCCAGCCTTTCGCGCCTACCCTTGCCTGCTGAAGCCGACCAATCGATCGGACCTGCTCGCCGTGCTGCGCGGGTTTCTCAGCCCGACAGCCGACCCACCGCAGGACCTTGCCGGACCGGACGCACAAATCGCCTGACGGGAAGGTCGCCTGACAGGACATCGGCTGATCGAGCCGGAGCTTTGTCTTCGCTGCCGTCAGCATGACCGGCGGGCGCGCGCCGAACCGGCCAAGCAATCTACCTCGCGAAAAGGAGAGCGCATTGATTCGTTCAATGGGCTCCGACATGGATCAAATTGCCGCGGTAGGCGTTGTCAAGAGCAGGCTTCGCAGTGAAGATAGGAGAAGCCTCAAATGACACGCGTGCTTCGTGCACCATTGGTGACGGCGCTGGTGATCGCGGTTGCCGGCCTGTTCGCCGCGGCATCTGGAAGCGTCGCCCAAGATTCGCAGAGATCTTCGGGACATGGGGCGGGCGCATCGGCGCCATCGCAGCAAAAGTCGAGGGCAGTCGTCGCGCCACGCAGTGGCGTCAAGTCCGACGCCATGCCCCGGCGCGGCTCTGCGAGGGGCTGACCGAAGACGGCTGCCGGCTGCGCTGGCAGGAGGTGCCGACGATCGAAGGCCCGGCGGAGTACCAGTGCGTCGCCTATTGTCCATGGCAGTGACGCCGGCGCGGAAGCCGGGATGCGACAGTCACGTGCGTATCGAAAGACGGACCGACAGCCAGCAAGGGACACCAGACCATGAGCCGAAACGTCCTCTACACGATCGTCGCGGTCCTCGCCGTCGTCATCGCAGTCCTGGGTTATCAATACTACCGAGATCGGCATACGACCACCATCGAGCTCAATGTCGGTGAGAGAGGCATTTCCATCGATCGGAAATAGCCCCACGGCTTTTCGGATGGCGCGACGATCGCGCCATCCCGTTAACAGCCGACCAGCGTCTCGTCGCGTGTGCAATGAAGATTGAGCTGGCCGGCGCGCCTCTGAAAGGGGAGATCCGTCATGTCGCTTGGAACCATCCTCATCGTCGTTCTCGTCATCTTCCTGTTGGGAGGCTTCAGCGGCCGCCTGGGCGGCTATGGCTACGGGTTCGGCCATGCCGGCGTCGGAATTCCAGGCGTCATCCTGATCCTCCTCGTCGTCCTGTTGCTGCTTGGCAAACTCTGACCACGCAGCCGGACTTGTCGAGCGCTCAAGCGCGCACGCCCTCGCGCGGCGGCGTCACCGTGGCACGCCGCGCGGGAAGGCCAGCGTAAGACTGGATGCGCAAGACTGACGCGCAAGGCTCAGGCTCATATGCGACGGCAGAGTCCGCATGATCCGATCCGCGTCAGCAGCGCGGAATGACGGTCAGGAGGACCATGTGAGGGTTCCGAACCGGCACTCGCAAAGCCAAGCGGAGCTTATCGCCGACGGCATCGTGCATGGGGTCGGCGTAGCCGCGGGTCTCGTTGGCACGTCCATTCTGTTGAGCGTCGCGGCGCGGGACGGCGGAACCCGGCAGGTCGTGGTTGCGGGGGTCTATGCGTTCGGGCTGCTCACGATGCTGTCGTGCTCGGCCGCGTACAACGTGCTGCGCGGCAATCCCCACCGGGGCGTTCTGCGCGAGCTCGACCATATTGCGATCTACGTGATGATCGCGGGCACCTACACGCCGTTCCTGACCCAATTGAAGGGGATGTGGGCGGTCGCACTGACCAGCACCATGTGGGGGCTTGCTGTCACCGGGATCTTCCTGAAGCTGCTGCGGCCAAACCTGATCGAAGCTGTCTCGGTCGCGCTCTATCTGGCCTTGGGATGGATCGGCACGATAGCCTTTTGGCCTCTCGCCGAGACCCTCGAGCCTACGACATTGATGCTGCTTGCCATCGGCGGCGTCATGTATTCCGTCGGCGTCGTTTTTCATGTCCTGGAGAAGATCCCGTTCAGCAATGCGATCTGGCATGCGTTCGTGCTGAGTGCCGCGCTGGTCCATTACGTCGCGGTGATCGATACGGTCCGCGCGAAGTAATTCTCTCCGGCGACCTCTGTTCAGATCCACAAAGCCCGCTGATGTTATCGAGTCATCTTCACGGTGATCTGCGCATCGCCGAGGGCTCGCTCAAAATCCACCGAGACGCCGCTGC
The DNA here is from genome assembly GCF_003966715.1 of Blastochloris tepida. Taxonomy (NCBI): domain Bacteria; kingdom Pseudomonadati; phylum Pseudomonadota; class Alphaproteobacteria; order Hyphomicrobiales; family Blastochloridaceae; genus Blastochloris; species Blastochloris tepida. Next base: position 810,960 of record NZ_AP018907.1, on the reverse strand, counting down.
CGAGCTGACGCACCAGCACGTCGGCGGTAGCAGTGCCGACATGGAGATTGCGCAGCCGCACCCAATCGAGCTGCGGCGGCAGCACCGGATTGACAAAGCGGATCTCGCTGGTTCCCGGATTCAGCTCCAGGCCGAGGCAGGACTGGACCAGCGAGAACGGCGTGGCGGACGCCCAGGCCTGCGGCGAGCAGGCCACCGGGTAAAGCGTGGGGCCGCGCCCGGCGCGGCGGCGAAAGCCGCAATAGAGCTCTGGCAGACGGCGCAGCTCCATATAGGCGGCGGCGTCGAGGATGCCGGCGAACACCCGCTGCACCGCCTCGCAGGCGCCATAATGCGCCATGCCCCCCGCGATCATGGCGTTGTCGTGCGGCCAGACCGAACCATTGTGGTAGGACATCGGATTGTAGCGCCTCTCTTCCCTGGCGACGGTGCGGATGCCCCAGCCAGAGAAGAAATCCGGCTTCATCAGGTCATGTGCGACGCGCGCGGCACGGTCCGGCGGCGCCAGCCTGGCCCACAGCACATGGCCGGCATTGGAGGTGCGCACCTCGCAGCGGCGTTTCGAGCCGTCGAGCGCCAAGGCGTAGGTGCCGATGCCCTCGCACCAGAAGGCCTCGTCGAACTTGGTCGCGAGGCGCGTTGCCTCGTCGTCGAGCTGGCTGCCGGCGTCAGCGAGGCCGAGGCGGCGGGCGAGCCGCGCCATCAGGGTTTTGGCAAAATAGACGTAGGCCTGAACCTCGACCAGCGCGATCGGCCCCTCGGCCAGCCGCCCGTCGGCGTGAAACACGGCGTCATGGCTGTCCTTCCAGCCCTGATTGGTCAGACCGTTCTCGGTCGCCCGGGCATATTCGACGAAGCCGTCGCCGTCGCGATCGCCGTAATTGTCGATCCAGTGCAGCGCGGCGAGCGCCGCCGGCCACAACGCCCGCAGCGTCGCGAGATCGTCGGTTCGCTCGACATAGAGGCCGAACAGGACGAGGAACAGCGGGGTGGAATCATTGCTGCCGTAGTAGCGCGAGAACGGAACCTCGCCGAGCGCGGCCATTTCGCCGCCGCGCATTTCATGCAGGATCTTGCCGGGTTCGGCGTCGCACACCGGGTCGGTTTCGGTGGCCTGCAGCGCAGCGAGACGCGCCAGCACGCCTCGCGCAATGCTGGGCGCGGCCCAGAGCATTTCGATGGCGGTGATGATGCCGTCGCGGCCGAACGTCGTCGAGTACCAGGGGATGCCGGCATAGGGATAGGGTCCCTCCGATGTCTCGGTGGTCAGCATGGCAAGATCGGCCATCGAACGGCGCAGCACCTCGTTCAACACCTGATGGCTGGTCTCAACGCTGGCCATGTCCCGCGTCAGCGCGCGCCGCGAGCGATGCGCCGCCAGCATCGCCGCGCCGAAGGCGATGGGCTTGCCCGCCTGCGGATCGCAGGCGACCTGCAGGAACAACGACCGGCTCTGGTTTGGCGCCAGGGTCACGCGCCAGGAGGCAGCGGTGGCGCCGAGCGTTTCCGGCGCCGGGTTGAAGCAGATGGTGGTCGTGCGCGTGCGCCCGTCCAGTCCGGCGCAGGACATGCTGACATCATACGGCGAGGTGACGTTCGTCTGGATGAGGCCATGCCGCTCGCGGCGCGCCCCGCGGACCTCGAACAGATCGGCGAAATCGGCTGCGAAGATGAAGGCGAGACCAAGCCGCACCGGCCGTTCGCCGTGATTGCGCAAGCCCAGCCGCACATGGGCGACGCCCTTCCACAGCACCACCGAGCGCACCATGTGGATGGTGTCCTTGGGCAGCACCACATGACCGTCGAAATAGACATCCGGATTGGTCAGATCGGCCGCCAGCGCCAGATTGTCGTCGCGCACGGTGGAGTCGAGCAGCAGCGGCAGGGTGCCGTTGATCATCAGCTCAAGCCGCGACAAATAGCGGGTGTCGCGGAAGAACAAGCCATCGGGGCCGCCCTGGGATGCCCCGATATCGCCGTAGGAATCCAGCACGGCGAAGCAGTCGCCATGCTTCAAGGTTCGCCGCGGGCGGGCCGAGGGGCCGGTGGCGGGAATGTAGAACGGGGACTCGCCGACGGTGTCGATCAGCAGTTCGGTGACGGCCGTTGTCTTAGCCGGCATGAACCTCACTCTGCAGAACGTGAGCTGCGGCTGTCGGGCGTTGTACGATCAGGCGAGGCCGCAGCGCCGGCCTGCCAATGGTCCGCGCCAGACCGCGATAGACATCGACATAATCGCGCGCCATCCGCTCGGCGGTGAAGCGCGCCTCGAACTCGGCGCGGATACGCCGGCGGTCGAGCGCCAGCAACTCGGGGATCGCGCGCAGTGCTCCGTCGAAATCGTCGACGATGCGCCCGGTGACGTGATCCTTGATCACCTCCGGCACCGAACCGGCACGGAAGGCGAGCACCGGTGTCGCACACGCCATGGCCTCGATCATCACCAAGCCGAACGGCTCGGGCCAGGCGATCGGGAACAGCAGCGCCTGCGCTTCGCCGAGCAGCCTCGCCTTGTCGCGGTCGTTGATCTCGCCGATGAACTCGACATCGTCGCCACAGGCGATCTCGGGATGCACCACCTCCCGGAAATATTGCTCATCGACCTTGTCGACCTTGGCCGCCATGCGCAGCTGCAGGCCGAGCGCGCGTGCCAGCCTGATTGCGATGAGCGGGCCCTTCTCCGGCGACATCCGCCCGAGAAAGGCGAGATAGCCGCCGCGCGGATCGAAGGTCGGCGCCAGCAGATCCTTTGGCAGACCATGCGGGATGGTGGCAGCGAAACTCGCATCCGGCACGGGGGTGCGCTGGTGGTTCGAGATCGAGACCAGCGGCATGCCGGGAAAGCCGCGATAAAGCGCGCCGATATCGGGCAGATCCTGCCGTCCGTGCAGCGTCGTCACCGTACGGTGGCGGCGGCCGTTGAACAGCGGAAAGTGGAAGGCATCGATGTGGAAATGCAGGACGTCGAACTCGTCGGCGCGGCTGTTCAGCCAGTCGAGCATCAGCAAGTAATACGGCACCGGATCGGCCACGGCCGGATCGAGCCGCAGCGCCTTGCGTACCACCGGAACAAGATCGGCGCGGGTGACGGAATCGCCGCTGGCAAACAGCGTCACGTCATGGCCAAGGTCGACGAGCGCTTCAGTAAGAAAGTGTACCACACGCTCGGTCCCGCCATAATATTTCGGCGGCACGCTCTCCATCAAAGGCGCGACCTGGGCAATCCTCATGTCATCCTCGGGGGCATTCAGGCGCAGCCTGAGGCGCCTGAGGAAAATACGGATAGCGGTCTTGGTCATGAAACGGTCTCGCCCTCGACCTGTTCCATCCGCGCCATTTCGGGTGGATCGCCTGCGAGCGAGAATTGGCCGCGCGGCAATTTGGCGACAACTGGGCCGACGGCAGCGAAAGCTGACCGTTGCAATCAGTTCTTGAGTTGTCGAATGCTCACTGCAGCGGCCCCTCGATCTTCAGCAGAGGCCAAGTCCCCCTGTTGCGGGGAATGCTCCGGGAGGCTTCAAGGACGCCACGGGCAACAGAGGCAGCGGCGAGGGCTGTCATCCTTGCCTGTCCCGTGATGGCAGCGCCCGGACAGCGCTTCGCCGGGGGAGCAGATGTGACGAGTCACGGCGGCCCAAAAACGTCCACCGTCGGCGCATCCGCGGCGCCATGCCCGCAGCGCTTCGTAGAACGCATTGCGTCCGTGCTCGGTGACAAGGGTTGCGGCTTCGGCTCTGGCGGCAAATTCAGACCGGATACGGACGATCGGCATCACGATGGCCTCGCTCAAAAGCAATTCGGTGTGGGCTATGGGAGTTCCACCCGCCAATCGGGTCGGGGCCCCCCTTCAACCGATGGAACCGGACCATGTTCCGCACTGGGGCACGTGGCGGAGGGTGACAGTCGGTCATCGCCATCAAATCCCGATCCGTTCCACATCGTCGCGCGCCAAATCACCCAGCCAACGATTGTCGCGGACGACCCATAGTGTAGCGCAGTCGTCGCGAAATTTTCGTGTTTCTGTTCCGAACAAACAGTGACATCGCCGCGTTATATTTACGAACATTGGTTCATGCAGCGATAATTGGGTGCTTGTGTGAAGAGCCGCGAATTTTAGCGGGCGCTAGATCATTTTCCAACAGCGCTCTGATGTTGCGCTAAATGGTGCGACATCCGCAAAATTTGACGCTGGCCAACGAAACAAAGTGATTCAATCAAATAATTATAGATATCACTCAGGAGCCGTCGATTGGACGTAATCTGGTCATAGGTTATATCAAATGGAAAAATCGCCAGCATGAACCACGAGAGCCTCGACGAATCGCACGAAGATATCGTCTATCCGGCAGCCATTCCTTTCGTGCTTGTCCATCTGAGCTGCATCGCGGCGATCTGGACCGGCATCACCCTCGAAGCGGTCATCCTTTGCGTGAGCCTCTACTGGCTACGAATGTTCGCAATCTGCGCGGGCTATCATCGCTATTTTTCCCATCGGGCCTATTCGACCAGCCGGGTGTTCCAGTTCGTGCTGGCGTTCCTGGCCCAGAGCAGCGCCCAGAAGAGCGTATTGTGGTGGGCGGCCAAGCACCGCCATCACCATCTCCATTCCGACACGGTGCACGATGTGCATTCGCCCCGGCAGAAGGGCTTTCTCTACAGCCATGTCGGGTGGATCTTCGATCGTCAGCACAAGGCAACCAATTTCACGAAGATCGCCGATTTTGCGCGCTATCCTGAATTGATGTGGCTGCACCGGCTCGAGTTGCTTCCGGCGATCACCGTGGCCGGGCTGTGCTTCCTCCTCGCCGGATGGTCAGGCCTGGTGGTCGGGTTCTTCTTGAGCACAGTGCTGCTCTATCACGCGACCTTCTGCATAAATTCCCTGGCGCACACCCACGGCAAGAAGCGCTACGTGACGGGTGACGATTCCCGCAACAACTGGCTGCTGGCGTTGGCCACGATGGGCGAGGGCTGGCACAACAACCATCACGCCTTCCAGAGCAGCGCCCGCCAGGGGTTCAAATGGTGGGAGATCGATCCCGCCTATTACGTTTTGTGGATGCTCTCCTGGCTCGGCATCGTCCGGGATCTGAAGGCGCCTCCGGAGCAGGTTCTACGCAACGAGCAGCGGCTCGGCTCGCGGACGAACGGTCGCGCCGCGGAAGACCTCGCGGCGCGTTTCAATGCCGAGCAGATCGCGCTTGCCATTTCCACCGCGCTGCGCGGTGCCGAATTGTCGGCGCTGCAGGAGACACTGTCCTGTACTCGAGACCGTGCCGCGGAGGTGCTGGCGACCATGCATCTACCGCAACTGCCGAACCGCGAGCAGCTGGCCGCGACAGCGAGGGCGATGTTCGTGAAGACGAGGTCATTGGATGACATCGTTGATCGCGCCTACGATCTCCTGCTTGCGTCCATCGGCCGACAACTCGCACCGTCTTGAGGCGGCAACGCGCGGCCGGTTGCGCCCCTGTACCTGTCATGGCATCCGAGCGCCGCTCGGATGGGCTGAAGAGATCGGGCCGGTCCGCCGGGAGCAGCCAACTGCCCCCTTTGCCCTGAGTACCTGGGGGCGTATCTCGTCGACGAGTGGCTGCCCGCGCTCGACGGCGTTGTCGCCAAGCCTGAGGCCGGCGCCCGGGTGGTCGACGTCGGCTGCGGCCACGGCGCCTCGACCCTGATCATGGCGGTGGCGTTCCTGGCTCCGAGTTCGTCGGCATCGACTTCCACGCGTCGTCGATCGAACGTGCCCGCACCCATCCGAACGGCCGCGGCAATGTTCGATTCGATGTGGTGCGGGCGCAGGATTTCGCAGGTGCCAGCTTCGACCTCGGGACGATCTTCGACGCGCTGCACGACATGGCGACCCGGCCGGCCGCACCTTCTACACAAGCCTGTGCGTGGCGGCCTCGCTCGGCCGGCCACGAGGGCGGCGTGGCGCTCGGCGCCCAGGCCGGCGAGGCGCGGCTCCGCACGGTACTGCAGGCTGGCGGTTTCTCTTGCGTCCGCCGAACGATCGCAACGCCGTTCAACATGGGGCTGGAAGCACGCCGCCAGAGCATTCTCCGCGAATGTGGGCGCCGATTTTTGCGAAAGAGAATGCGACGCGATAATTTCGAAAGTCAGAGCGCCCGATCTGATGCAGTCAGATCGGAGATTACTCTAAGCCTGAGCGTGCCGGACCGCAATTCACGTTCATGCTCCTTTCAATTCGGCAGCTTGGACGGACGAGGCCGCACGGCTGCCTGGACCGCTGGACGAAAGGTGGCGCATGACTCCGCGCCCCGGCGTCAGCGGGTCAGCGGGCGGGACGCCACATTGCGAAGATCTCCGGGTAGCCGGGGCTCTCGACGATGCCGATCGTCTCGAAGCCGAAGCGCCGATAGAGCGGAACGCTCCGCCGGCTCGTCGCCTCGAGATAGGCCGGCAGGCCGTCGCGGTCGGCGCGCGTCAGCCCATGGGCGAGAAGCGCCGCCCCGATGCCTCGGCCCTGCGCCGCGGCGCGGACGCCGATGAAGGGCAGGTACCAATGGGCCTCGTGCGGGTGCAGCGCCGCCTGGACCTCGAGCCCGGCGAATAGCGCATCCTTGCGGTCCTCGGGCAACTTGGCCTCCAGATACGCCATCAGGGGTTCGGGGTCGACCTCGACACCGGGCGCGAGCCAGAGTGCCGCTCCGGCACCGTCCGTGGTCCGGTCGACCTGCGCCGGCCCGCCGAAGAGCTCGACAAAGCGCGGGAAGTGCCGCCGGAACGCAGCGCGTTCCGGCCAGAGGGTCCGGCACGCCGGATCGCCCTCGAAGGCTTCGACGATGGTCGCGAGCGCGTCAGCCCGCCCGGTCAAATCCGCCGTAACGACGTGCAGCGCGAGCGGTTCGATCAACATGATGTCTCCTTTCTGAGGCTGCCGTGAACTGGTCTGCGCGTCGCTGCAAGCGCTGCGAGAGCGGGCGGCTGCGGCGCCGGTCGGCGCCGGCCTCGTTGGCGCATCTGGTGGGCACGCCGGAGATCACATCCTGGTCACCCATCCCGCGACACCGGCCTCGATCATGCCTTGGTGATCACCGCCTCCAGATACTCGCTCGGCACGATCAGCGTATCCTCGCTGCCGCGGTTTGCCTGATCGAGCAGTTCGATGATGTCCATTTCGAGGGCCACCTGCTTGTCGCTGTCGAGCGCCGCAAACGCGCGGTTGGTCGGGCCGTAATAGGTCCTGAAGACGTCGAGCCAATGGTGCGCGGACCTGTAGCGGAAATTGAAGACTTGGCGGGATGCCTCGATTCGATGGCCCGGGAACAGCTCGGCAAGCCGGGACTCGGTTCCCCAAAGTGCGGGCGATTTGAGCCCTTGCGGTGGCGGAACGTGCCGGCCGAGGGTCTTGAAGAGCTGGCCGATGAAGCTCTCGGGCGTCCAGTTCGCCAGGCCGATGCGCCCGCCCCGCCGAACGACGCGCGAGAGCTCGGCCGCCGCCCTGTCCTGATCCGGTGCGAACATGACGCCGAAGGTCGACAGCGCGACGTCGAAGCTGCCGTTCTCGAACGGCAGTGCTTCGGCATCGGCCTGCTGGAATGCGACGTCGAGCCGATCGGCCACGGCCCGCTCCTCGCCACGCTTCAGCAGCGCCGCGACATAGTCCGTCGATGTGACGCGGCCGAAGCGGCGCGCTGCCGCAAGCGTGGCGTTTCCATTGCCAGCAGCGACGTCGAGAACGCGCTCGCCGGCCATTACGTCGACGGCCTCGCACAGGCGTTCGCCGACGATCTGCAGCGTCGTGCCGATCACGGCGTAGTCACCGGCGGCCCAAGTCGCTTGCTGGCGTTGCTTGATGGCGGCAAAATCCGGTCTGACAAGTGTTGTGGTCATGGTCTCTTCCCTGTGGTGTCGCGGCCGACGCACGCGGCCTTGTTGGAGGATCCCGGCCCATGCGCGGGTCTCGGAGACATGGATAGCAGCCGCCACGCCGCGAACGAATGACCGCGCGGCCGGATCACCTGATCAATCGTCCAATTTGAGGGGTGACAGCAGCGATGGACCCGCTTTCGGACGTGCTTCGCTCGGTTCGCCTGACCGGCGGCATCTTTCTCGACTCGCGGTTCACCGCGCCGTGGTGCGTCACGGCGAAGATCACGGCTGAGGACTATCTGTCGTTCCTTTCGTCAGCCAGCCAAGTGATCGCCTATCACGTCGTCTTCGAAGGCCGACTGTTGCTCTCCGTCGAGTGCGAGCCGCCGCTCGTGGTCAACGCCGGCGAGGTTGTGCTGCTGCCGCGCAACGATTTGCACACGCTGGCCAGCGCGGCCGGCCTCGAACCGGTGAGCGCGCGGGATTTGATCCAAGTGTCCCCGGATGGCGGGCTCGCCCGCATTTTCCACGGCGGAGGCGGCGATGCGACGCGTCTCGTTTGCGGCTTCCTCGGCAGCGAGGAGACGTCAAATCCCCTGATCGCGACCTTGCCGAGGGTGCTGAAGCTGGATCTTCACCAAGTGTCATCGTGGGACTGGATCGAGGCGTCGGTCCGGTTCGCCGCCGGTGAGCTCGCCGCCGGCAAATTGCCGACCTCCAGCGTGCTGTCGCGCTTGTCGGAGCTGCTGTTCGTCGAGGCCGTCCGCCATTATTCGTCGACGCACACCGATCATGACCTCGGCTGGCTGCGAGGGTTGAGAGACCCCTATGTCGGCCGGGCCTTGGCCATCATCCACCGCGACATCCGCGCGCCCTGGTCGGTCGAGGCGTTGGCGAAGGCCGTCGCTTTGTCGCGGAGCGCCTTTGTCGAGCGCTTCACGGCTTTGGTCGGTGTCCCGCCGATCCGCTATCTGACGGTATGCCGCTTGCAGGCCGCCAAGCAGCACCTTCGTGACTCGGCCAAGACGGTGTGCCAGCTCGCGCACGCGGTCGGCTACGAGTCGGAGGAGGCGTTCAGCCGGGCCTTCAAGCGGGAGTTCGGCCTGTCGCCCGTGCAGTGGCGGGATCGCGGGTGATCCGTCAGCCCTTACCGCGGGCAAGGCAAAATTCCGTCATCGGTTTGATGCGGCCGGGAATCTGCGTCACTGGCAGCCAATCGAGCTGGCTCGTCTCCGAGACCGTTCCCGGAAACGTGCGAGCGCCTTTGAAGAAGATCGGGTCGGACGCGACGGTCTTGCCGGTGAAGGCGGACGCTCAACGGAACGGATGCTCCTTTAGCGCAACGGAGAACCCCTCATCGGCAAGATTGAGGTCGCGCTCGACGACATGCCACCTGGATCTCTAATCGCACCGAGCCGCGGATGTACGACCGCTTCAAGGCAGTCGCCAATGAGATCGATCCCAACCGTTGCGCCGCCTGCTGGCATCTTGCTTCTGCGCGCCGGCAAGGGGCCGCGCACCAACACTGCGCGTTCCTCGCGCGGGAACCGGCGTGGGGCCAGCCCGTTCGTCATTGGTCATCCAACGCGTGAGGGTTCTGAAAATGTGTCTGCGCGTCGACAAGCTGCAGGTCGAGTTGCCCGCTCCCAAGGGCGAGGATCGTGAACTGCCTGCGAGCACCATGGCGCCGCCGGATCTTACGCTACGCGCGTGGGAGGGATTCAAGATCGCTCTCGATCGCATGAGCGGTCTCACACGACCATCACTGACCCGGAGCTTCGCCAGCCATGGCGCTCTCGCTTCCCTGCCGCTGACCGAAGGAGATTTCGCATGGAAACCAGGATCGACGAGATCGCAGATGGCATCTACCGTCTTTCCACGTTCGTTCCCGACATCGCCCCGCCTGCCGGCTTCACCTTCAACCAGTTCCTCGTCGTCGGGGACGCGCCACTCATGTTCCACACGGGACTGCGCAAGATGTTTGGGCTTAATCGCGATGCTCTCGCCCGAATCATCGCCCCCGAACAACTGCGCTGGATCGCGTATGGACACTTCGAGGCCGACGAGTGCGGTGCACTGAACGACTGGCTGGCGGCGGCGCCGCAGGCCACCGCCGCCCAAGGCGCAACTGGCGTCATGGTCTCGCTCAACGACTTCGCCGACAGGCCGCCGCGGCCGCTGGCGAACGGCGAGGTCCTCGACCTCGGAGGCGGCAAGCGTGTCCGCTTCATCGACACGCCGCACACGCCGCACGGGTGGGACGCCGGCGTGCTTTATGAAGAATCCACCGGGACGCTGCTCTGCGGCGATCTTTTCACCCAACTCGGCAAAGGCCCAGCGCTGACGACCGGGGACATCGTCGGACCGGCGATCGCGGGCGAGGATGTCTTCCACTATTCGAGTCTGAACCCCGACATGGGCGCGACGCTTCGCAGCCTCGCCGAACTCTCACCGCGGACGCTTGCCCTTATGCACGGCCCGTCATTCGCCGGAGACGGCGCCGCCGCCCTGCGCGCTCTTGCCGACAATTACGATGGCCGTGTGACCAGTGCGCTCAAGGAGGTCATGAGCGACAGGGTCGCAGCTTAGAGCAATTTCCGCACAAGTGGATACCGGTTGCGCGAAAGAAAATGCGACAAAGCAGAAACTTAGAGCGTCCGATCTGATGCAGTCAGATCGGATCACGCTCTAGGGCCTGTTGAGATTCATCGGGAATGGATGACGGCTGCGGCGAGATAGATAATGGCGGTGAAGCTGGTGTCGGTTTTGTCGGCACGCATGGCGATGCGTTTAAATTCTTTGAGCTTGCAAAAGAAGTTCTCGATGAGATGACGCCATTTATACACCTCGTCGTCGATAGAGATCGGCTTGGCTCGACGCGGATGCTGCGAGATGACGATCTTGGCACCACGTGCATCGAGATCAGCAATGATGGCATTGCTGTCAAAGGCCTTGTCGGCGATCAAGCCGCCGAAGGAGACCCCATCGATCAGCGGCTCGACGCCGACGGTGTCGAAGCGATGCCCCCGGCAGCAACGCAAAGCGCACGAGGTTGCCCAGGGCATCGGTCAACGCCAGGATTTTGGTGGTCAGGCCGCCCTTCGAACGCCCGATGGCCTGGCTTTGAGTCCCCCTTTTGCGCCCTGTCCGTGGCGGTGGACCTTGACGATGGTGGCATCGACCATGGCGTATTCCATGTCCGGCTCCTCCGAACAGGCCTCGAAAAGCCGAACAAAAACATCGGCTTTGACCCAGTCACGGTATCGCTTGAACACGGTATTCCAGTTGCCGAACGAGGCAGGCAAGTCGCGCCATGGACTGCCGGTGCGCACGATCCACAACACCGCCTCGACGAACAGGCGGTTGTCCTTGCCGCTGCGCCCGGGGTCGGTCGGCTTGCCCAGGCAATGCGGTTCCATCTTCGCCCACTGGGCGTCCGTCAGCACAAATCGCTCCATCCAAAGCTTGAATCATATTCAAGCCACAGGTGGAATCCCGAATCTCAACAGGCCCTAGATGTGGGCTTTCAGGAGGTTGTCCATTCGGCCCTGGCCGGGAACGCTGATGTCGCCAGACGTCAGTGATTCGCGGAGGACCGAATGGACACTCACAAGAATGCTCGCCTGACCCCGAAAGGTCGAGAGGTGATGGTGGGCGCCGTGGTGGATGGCGGACTGACCAATGCCGAGGCCGCGCGTCGCTACAACACCACGCCGAAGACGGTCGCCAAATGGGTCGGGCGCTTCCGCGCCGAGGGTGTCGATGGTTTGCGCGACCGCTCCTCCAGGCCGCTTTCATCGCCAGGCCAAACAGCGCCCGCCACGTGCGCTGCGGTCGAGGCGTTGCGCCGCCAGCGCTGCACCGGCAAGCAGATCGCGGCCGAGCTCGGCCTCTCGCCGGCCACCGTCAGCCGTATCCTGCGGCGGCGCGGCTTGAACAAGCTCAGCGCCCTGGAGCCGGCCGAACCGGTCCGGCGCTACGAACGCCAGCATCCCGGCGAGATCATTCACATCGACATCAAAAAGCTCGGCCGGTTCAACACGGTGGGCCACCGCATCACCGGCGATCGCAGCGGGCAAAGCAACAGCCGCGGGGTCGGCTGGGAGTGCCTGCATCTCGCCATCGACGATCATTCGCGGGTCGCCTACTCGGAAATCCTGCCCGACGAAAAGCGCCCGTCCTGTCTGCGCTTTCTGTTCAATGCACTGCGCTTCTTCAGGGCCCATGGCGTCAAGGTTCAGCGCGTGATGACCGACAACGGCGCCAGCTTCCGCTCCTTCCGCTATGCCAGGGCGCTGCGCCTACTCGAGATCAAGCACCTGCGCACCAAGCCGTATACGCCCAAGACCAACGGCAAGGCCGAGCGCTTCGTCCAAACGAGCTTGCGCGAATGGGCCTACGCCAAAGCTTATCTGCACTCCGATCAGCGCGCCGCAGAGCTGCCGATCTGGCTGCATCGCTACAATTGGCACAGGCCCCATGGTAGCTTGCAAGCCAAGACACCCATCAGCCGCCTCGGTCTGACCGAGGACAACCTGTTGAGGCTCCACAGCTAGAGCATTTTCCGCACAAGTGGATACCGGTTGTGCGAAAGAAAATGCGACAAACCAGAAACTTAGAGCGTCCGATCTGATGCAGTCAGATCGGATCACGCTCTAGGCTGTACCTCGGCCGACCTTCGGCCCGCGGAGCAAGAAAGCGCAGCCCGCGGAGCGGGTGACCCGGCCCGTTCCCAGTGCTCCCCGCTGCTCGGCGTGCCGGGCCTGCGGGCTGATCGGGATGAATCGGTCAGCTCAGTATTGGCGCAAGACGGGCGGTGATGCGGCTGTCCGGATGCGCCTGCGGAAGCTGGCCAACTGGCGCCGTCGGTTCGGCCATCGGTGGCCGCCCAAAGAGTTATATCGAAATTTCAATAACATAAGTGTTCGCAGTTTTATTCTTAGTGGCGCGCCATCTCTCCCAACAGCACCAAGAAGTTCAGAGGCTTAGCCCCCTGTTTTTGCTGCCCCCTTAATCGGGGCAGCAACGTTTGTTCCGGCTTCGCCCCCTTGAAGGGCCTTCATCGCCTGCCCTGCGCGCTTCTTTTGTGCCGCCCTTGGTGTAGCGCGCGACCTCCCCTTCCGCAGTGTGGCCGGTGATGGCCTTGATCTGCTGATTTGAGCAGCTCGCCTCGGCAAGTCGGACGGCGATGGCCGTTCGCAGGTCGTGAAGCGAGCACTCGGGCAGCCCCGGCTCATCGCATCACTCGCGCATCTTGTTGCCGAAGCTGGCCACGGCGAACAGGATCGGTGTCGGAGACTTTGATTCCCGCGGGATAGCGGTTGAGATCGATCTTGCAGCGCACGGTGAGGCCGGCTGTCGCCAGAGCATTCTCCGCAGAAGCGGGGACCGGCTCTGCGAAAGAAAAAGCGACAAACCAGAAACTTAGAGCGTCCGATCTGATGCAGTCAGATCGGATCACGCTCCAATTCGGTGGCCGCACGGTTTTCGCCGCCCGATGTTGGCAGCCCGTTGACGAAGTCGATCTGGCTGATTCCGTTCGGTGATCGACGGCTTGGCGGGTGGCACCGATGGCGCTGGCGGCGGCCGGCGGAGGCGTGGAATTCGGCCAGCCGACGGTGGCCGTAACCCGCTGGCGGGTGCCCGACCTCTGACATGTTCGGGATGGGGGCATCGTTGTCCGCCATGCACATGGCTGGACAGCGGCGCGCATGGTATGCGAATGCGAGCCATTCGCATACATTTCACCTCCATCGTCCGCGTGCAGGGTGGCAGCCGATGAGTAGCCGGAACAACGGAGCGTGGGGGCGGGCGGTGCCGCCGGCCGACGCCGACCGAACGCTGTCGGTGGCGGAGATGATCGGCTCCTGCCCCAACATCGAGAAGATGTGGGCCGGCGTGGATGAGATCGGCATCGACGAACACGCCTCCTTCGCCTATGGCCAATTCTGGTTCGATGCCGTCCGCCCGTCCGTTTTCACCAGCGGCTGCCGCTTTCGTTACCTCCACGACATTCCGGTTTCCGGCATCTACCAAGCCAGCATTTTCGTGGGCATGCTGACCGCAGGCCGCCATGCCGCCAATGTCGAGGGCCGCTCGATCGCCACCGATCGCATCGGCGTGCCGACCCTGATCGCACTCGGCGAGCCGATGCGCTTCACCACGCATTTCCGCGCGGGCCAGACCTGCGACATGAGCGGGTTCTTCATAGAGGCTGAAGGCCTTGCGCCCCTGCTCGACGACCTGCAGTTGGCGCCCCTGCCCTGCTGCCGCTGCGGCCTCCAGTTCCGGCAGTTCGAGCGCGCCGAACGCCTGCGCACCGCCCTGCTCGATCTCGCCGTCAATCCCTACACCGGCGCGCTCGGGCGCCTCTACGCGGAAGCGCGCATCCTGGCCGCCGTCTTCGAGATCGCCACTGGTCTCGATAGCGCGCAATCGGCCTGCCCGACGCTCTCGCGGCTTCGCCGCGAGCAGGCCGAGCGCGCCCAGGCGATGCTGGAGAGCGCGCTCGCCGATCCACCGACCATCGGCCAGATCGCCCGTGACATCGGCGTCAACGAGACGACGCTGCGCCGCAGCTTCAAGCAGGTGTTCGGCGTCACCATCATCGACTATCTGCGCGACCGCCGCCTCGACGTCGCGCGCACCCTCCTGCGCGAGAATCGCCTGACCGTGGCGCAGATCGCCTACCGCGTCGGCTTCGCCAGCCCGGCCAACTTCGCCACCGCCTACCGCCGCCGGTTCGGACATCCGCCGCGCGCGGAACTCAGGGCGCCCTGAGGCAGCCCCTGCGGCGTCAGCGATGTCGTTTGCGCAAAGATGTTATTCCGGCGCGCAGAACTCACTGCGATTTGCTCGCAACAGCACTGGCCTTAGATGTCGGCCTCACTCATTAAGAGAGTGCAGGCTGTGTCGAGCTACATTGGAATAAGTAAAGACCCCTCCGCCATCGAAGGCAATACGCCGACCGGTTCAAACAATACTGAGGCCGGCAGCAGCTTCGACAAAATTGAGCGGAACGGGACTCCCCTTTCCGTTCCGGCGGTTGCCCGCAGGATTCTGGCGCTGATGACTGGCGGGCAGTTGTTGCTTGCCGGGTCCGCCGCCGCCGGCACCCTGGCGGCGCTGCTGGCGCTGGCGCCCTATCTCGCCGCGGCGCTGGCCTTCGTCGAGCTGACCTCGTCGAGCCCGGACAGGGACCGACTGCTCCTCATCGGGCTTGCCGGCGTCGCCGGCCTCATCGGCTGCCATGCGTTCTTCGGGCTGTCGACGGCGCTATCCCATCTGATCGCCTTCCGCGTCCAGCGCGATCTGCGGCTCCGCCTCGCCGCCAAGCTGGCGCGGGTGCCGCTCGGCTGGTTCGACGACACCGCCAAGGGCCGCGTGCGCTCCATCCTGCTCGACGATGTCGAGGCCACCGAGGACGGCATCGCCCATCTGATCCCCGAGACCAGCGCCGCGTTGCTGGCGCCGCTGCTGGTGCTGGTCGCCCTCGTGGTGGTCGATTGGCGACTGACCGTCTTGACGCTGGTGCCGATGGTTGTCGGCATGTGGCTGCTCGGCCGCCTGTTGAAGACGGGCGAAGGGCCGACCCGCGACTATATCGAGATCCAGGCCAGGCTCGCCGAGACCACCGCCGAGATCGCCGACGGGCTCGCCACGGTGCGGCTGTTCGATCAGGCCGAGCAGGCGAGCCGGCGCGCCTTCGACATGTTCGCGCTGATGACACGCTTCTCCAACGACTGGATGCGCGGCGCCGTCGTGCCCGGCGGGCTCGCGCAGATTCTGCTGTCGAGCCACCTGCTGGTGGTGGCGTCGGTGGGGCTGCTGATGGCGGCGGCCGGCGATGTCAGCACCGCGACACTGGCGGTGTTTCTCGCGCTGGCGCTCGGCCTTGGCGACATCTTCGGCGCCATCCAGGGCATCAGCCACCGCGTGATGCGGCAGGTGCAGCATCTCGACAACATCGACTCCATCCTCTGCCTGCCCGAGATGCCGGAGAGCGCGAGCAAGGGCGCCATCGGCCCGGCGGCAGTCGAGCTCGACACTGTCGGCTTCGCCTATGGCGCGCGCGCGGTGCTCGACTGCATCTCGGTCCGCGTCGAGCCCGGCCGCAGCCTCGCGCTGGTCGGACCGAGCGGATCGGGCAAGTCGACGCTGGTGCGCCTTATCGCCCGCTTCCTCGATGCGCAGAGCGGCGCGGTGCGCATCGGCGGCGTCGATGTCCGCGACATGAGCGCGGAGGATCTCCACGCCCGCCTCGCCGTGGTGTTCCAGGACGTGTTCCTGTTCGCCGGCACCATCGCCGACAACATCCGCCTCGGCCGTGCCGGCGCCAGCGACGCCGACATCGTTGCCGCCGCCAAGGCCGCCCGCGCCCACGACTTCATCGCTGCCCTTCCGAACGGCTACGACACGCTGGTCGGCGAGCGCGGCCACGGCCTGTCCGGCGGCGAGCGCCAGCGCATCTCGATCGCCCGCGCCATCCTGAAGGACGCGCCGATCCTGATCCTCGACGAGGCCACCGCCTTCGCCGATCCCGAGAACGAGGCGGAGATCCAGACCGCGATCGCCGAGCTGGCGCGCGGGCGAACCATGATCGTCATCGCCCACCGCCTGCATACCATCACCCACGTCGACGAGATCCTGGTGCTCGACCAGGGGCGGATCGCCGAGCGCGGCCGGCACGACGATCTCGTCGCGGACGGCGGGCTCTATGCGCGCATGTGGGCGGCCCATCAGGCGGTGCGCAGCTATCGCCACGCCAGCCGGGGGAACTGACCATGAAGCTGTTATCGTTCATCTGGGCGCACCTTGGCGCGGCGCGCGGCAAGTTCGTCCTCGGCCTGATCGCAACATTGGTGGAAGGACTGGCCGCGGCGGTGCCGGCGGCGGCGGTCGGGCTCGGGCTCGTCCGCCTCGCCGAAGGCGGCGCCACCCCGTCCGACCTCATGCCCTATGCCGGCGCGATCGTCGCTGCCTTCGTGGTGCGCACGTTGGCGCTGCGGGTGGCCTGGAGCGCCGGCTTTCGGGCCGGCAACGAGGCGACCGAGACCGTGCGCCGCCGGCTGGTCCAGCACATGCGCGTCGTTCCGCTCGGCGCCCTGGTGCGCTGGACGCCGGCGCGCCTTGCCACCCTGGTCGGCGAGGACAGCCGCTGGATCAACGAGTGCTCGACCTTCACCCTGCACCGCATCATCGCCGGCTCGGTGACCGGCCTTGTATTGTTCGCCCTGGCAGCGCTGTTCTCACCGCTGGTGGTCGCGGTGATGATCGTCGCCCTCCTCGTCGCGCTCGTGGTGCACCAGCCGATCGTCCGCGTCGTCGCGCGCGTTCTGGCGACCCGCTCGCGCTTCATCGTCGACCTCAACCACCGCATCGGCGAGTATGGCGAGGGCATCGCGGTGTTCCGCATGTTCCTGCGCAAGGGCGAGGCGCTGGCGCAGTTCCAGGAGGTCGTCGAGGGCGCCTATCAGCTGATGCGGCGCAACACGCCGCGCCTCATCGCCATGCAGGAGACCAACAGCTTCCTGTTGTCGGTCGGCGTGCCGCTCGCCTTGGTCGCGGTCGCGGTGAGCGGCGCCGCCACCGCCGCGCCGGCCGAAACCATGGTGGCGCTGTTCTTCGCCATCGCCGCCCAGACCGCCTGGACCAGCGCGGTGATCAAGCAGGCCTTGATCTTCCGCCTCGGCGAACAGGCCCGCTGCGGCATGGAGGCGTTCTTCGCCGAGCCGGTGCTGACCGGCAGCCGGCGCGACTTCGCGCCGTCTCTCGACGTGATCGCCGACCGTGTCTCGTTCGCCTACGGCAAGGACGGGCGGACCGCAGTCGAAGAGGTCAGCTTCACCGCCGAGCGCGGCACCGTCACCGCGATCGTCGGGCCGAGCGGCGCCGGAAAATCAACCGTGCTTGCGCTGCTGGCGCGCTTCTATGACCCGGCCAGCGGCGCGATCCGGATCGGCGGCCTCGACATTGCCGAGGCCGACCCGGCCCGGCTGCAGGCGCTGATCTCCGTGGTCGACCAGAACGTCCACCTGTTCCGCGACACCCTGCGCGCCAACATCCTGCTCGGCGATCCCGGCGCCGATGACGCCCGCCTCAACGCGGTGGTGACGGCCGCCCGCCTCGACGAACTGGTGGCGGCGCTGCCGAACGGCCTCGACACCCGCCTCGGCGATGGCGGCCGCACGCTCTCGGGCGGCGAGCGCCAGCGCGTCGCCGTCGCCCGCGCTCTGCTCAAGAACGCGCCGATCGTCGTGCTCGACGAGGCCACCTCGGCGATGGACCCCTTGTCCGAAAAGGCGATCCAGGACGCCGTCGCCGCGCTCGAAAGCGGCCGCACGGTGATCGTGGTGGCGCACCGCCTCCACACCATCGCCGGCGCCGACCAGATCCTGGCGATGGACCGCGGCCGCATCATCGAGCGCGGCCGCCACGACCAGCTTCTGGCGCTTGGCGGCACCTATGCAGGCCTGTGGACGGCGCAGCAGCGCGCCAGCGGCTGGAGGCTCAGATGAGCGAGGCCGGCCTTGTCGCGATCGGAACAATCCTCGCCGTGATCACTTCGGTCGGACCCGAGATCCGCGACCTCCTCAACCCTTCTTTGGAACAACCGCAATAATGGGGACCCCCTTGCGCCGATCCGCGATACTGCTGGCTTCGTCTCTGCTCTGCTCCACCGCGCTGACGCCGGCTCATGCCGAGCCGGAGACCCAGAGCGAGAACAACACCGAGACCGAGACGATCGAGGAGATCACCGTCACCGCCCGCAAGCGGACCGAGAAGCTGCGCGACATTCCGTTCTCGGTCGAAACCATCAGCCGCACTGAGCTCGAACAGAAGCGCATCATCGACGGCACCACGGCGCTGCGCGACATCGCGGGCGCAGTGAAGCCCACCTTCGGCGACCGCTCCAACGACTTCATCATCATGCGCGGCGTCGGCGCCGTGACCTTTCCCTTGAGCCCCGACGACAGTTCGGTGCTGACCTTCATCGACGGCGCGCCGACCTCGATCGCCGCCTCCAACTCGGCCTATTTCGACCTGCAGCGGGTCGAGGTGCTGAAGGGCCCGCAGTCGACGCTGTTCGGCCGCAACACCTCGGGCGGTGCCATCAACCTCATTCCGATCCTGCCGAGCCAGACGCCCGAGGGCTATATCGGGTTCGAGTATGGCAGCGACAATCAACGCCAACTCGAAGGCGCATTGGCCGGCGCCATCGTGCCGGAGAAGGTCGCGGGCCGCGTCGCCTTCCGCCTCCGCGGCATCGACGGCTTCATCCCCAACACCGAAGGCTCGGACCTCGGGGATGAGACCTCCTATGTCGGCCGCGGCTCGCTGCTGTTCACCCCCAACGAGCGTACCCGCTGGCTGGTCAGCGCCAGCGGCGAGAAGACCAAGCTGTCGCCGATCTATTACATGCTGGAGGGCGACGGCATGGAAAAGATCGCCGGCTATTCGGTCGCCGATGAGAACATGGAGTTCGTCAATCTGAGCTCGAAGTTCGAATACGCCTTCGACGCCTTCACCTTCACCGCCCAGACCTCCTACCACAAGGCCGACGTCAACTCCCGCTACAACGCGCTCGACGTGCATCTCGCCAGCGCGATGTCGGGCCTGCCAACCTCGATGTTCGCCGATCCGGCGACCAACCACATCTACTGGACCCGCGACGAGTCGCGCGCCACCCAGGAATTCCGCCTCACCTCCAATCCCGGCTACGCCATCTCCTGGATCGCCGGCGTGGTCGGCTATCAGGACACTGCGAATCTCGTTCAGGACAACAAGCTGTGGCTTTACGCCCCGCTCATGGCCGGCACCCAGGACTACAACCAGACCACCACTGGTGCCGCGGTGTTCGGCGAGATCACGCTTCCGGTGTGGGACAAGCTGAAATGGACCGTCGGCGGACGGCTGACCCACGAAAGCAAGGACTTCGACAACCTCTACACGTCCGACGGTACCCCGGGGACAGTCCCCTCATTCGCCGAGCAAGGCACCATGTCCTACGGCTTCTGGACCGGCCGCACCTCGCTTGCCTATGAGTGGTCGCCGAACCTGTCGAGCTGGGTCAGCGTGGCGCGCGGCTACAAGGGTGGCGGCTACGGCATGTCCAACCACTTTGCGGCCTTCGGCATCCCCCGCGATCCGTACGATCCGACGTCGATGATCGCCTATGAGATCGGCAGCCGTGGCTCGTTCCTCGACAACCGGCTGAACCTGTCCGGTGCCCTGTTCTACAACGATGTCTCGCAGGAGCAGATCACTGCCTTCAACACCACGACGCTTGAGGTGCTGGCACTCAATGTCGATGTCCAGAGCTGGGGCGGCGAGCTTGAGGGCAGCTATCGCATCGCCGAGGGGTGGGACGTCGGCTTCGGCGCGGCCTACACCCAGGGCGAGTTGCTCAATGTGTTGCCGGTTCTTGCCACCCTGGTGAACGGACTTGTGGACGGCAACAGGATCCCCAACGTCCCGGAGTGGACCCTCAAGGCCTCGCTCGCCCACCGTACCCATGTCGAGAAGCTCGGTCTCGGCAGCGAGCTTGGCGATGCACAGGCCTACTGGCGGCTCGATTACAGCTTCGTCGATGCGCGTTTCGCCGACGCCGGCAACATGTTCCTGCTCGAGTCCTCGCACTATCTGGGAGCGCGGGCCGGCCTGGAGTGGGAGAAGCGGGAGTTCTATCTCTTCGGCAGCAATCTGCTGAACGAGGAAACCATTTCATACGGGAATGTTTATGCTCCTTCCGCCAAGACGGGCGAAATGCTCTCCGGCGTGAGCTACGCCCGCGGCCGCAACTTCGGCCTTGGCGCCAAGGTGCGGCTGTGACCGCCACCGTGATTGCGGGGGCGTGACATGCACACGGTGGACATGACGCCGCTGGGGCTGTTCCTGTCGGCCGGCTGGGTCGGCCGCAGCGTGATCCTGGCGCTGACCTTGGCCTCGATCTGGTGCTGGGTGGCGATGATCGAGGTGTGGCTCGGCCATCGCGGCCTCAACCGCGCGCTCAAGGCGGCCTCGAACGGCGAGGCGCCCGCGCTCCTCGCCGGCGTCGAGCGGGCCGGCGCCGAGGCCGCCCGCCTTCACATCGCCGCCGAGAGCGTCGCCGAGCGGCGCGCCCGCATCGCCGAGGCGATGGGGCGGGAGGCGGAAGTCGTGATGATGCGGCTCGAACGCGGTCTGCCCGCTCTGGCGATGATCGCCACCGCTGCGCCGTTCATCGGCCTGTTCGGCACGGTGTGGGGCATCATGTCGAGCTTCATGGGCATCGCCGCGTCGCAGGACACCTCCCTCGCGGTAGTGGCGCCCGGCATCGCCGAGGCGCTGGCGGCGACCGCCATCGGCCTCGTCGCCGCCATTCCCGCCTCGCTCGGCTACAACCGCCTTGCCGCTGCGCTCGGCCACGCCGGGCAGCGGCTGCGCCATCACGTCGAGAGCCGCGCGGTTGCGCTCGGCATCGGCCCTGCTTCCCCCACGCATGGAGATGGATGATGAGCACTGGCGGATTGGGATCCTCGCGTCCCGGCAGCTACCGCCCGTCGGCAGAGATCAACGTCACGCCGCTGGTCGACGTCATGCTGGTGCTGCTGGTGGTGTTCATGATCACCGCGCCGCTGCTGGCCGCCGGCCTGAAGCTCGATCTGCCGCGCGCCTCGACGGCCAAGCCGCTCGATCCCAAGGATCCGATCGTCGTCTCGGTCGATCGCGACGGCCGCATCGCCGTCGATCAGACCCCGGTCGTCCGCGAGGAACTGGCGGCGACGGTGCTGGCAAGGATCGCGGACAATGACCACGCGGTACGGGTGCGCGGCGACCGCGACCTCGCCTATGGCGAGATGGTCGGCATCGTCGATCTGCTCGCTGGCGCCGGTGTTCGCCGCCTCGCGCTGGTCACCGAGCCGAAGACGGCGCGCGAGGCTACCGGGGGGCCTGACGACCGCGCCAGTGCCACGCCGGAGGCCGGCAAAGGCGAGAGCGGCAATCTGGCCACCGCGACGGTTCCCCCAGCGGGCACCGCCTCGCAATGACCCTTGCGGCAATCTCCCGGCGCACCGCCTTGGCGCCACCGCCGGCGGAGCGCCCATCGGGTCGCGGACGGCGGACCGGCCTCATCGTGCTGGTCACGGCGGTGCATGCCTCGGCGCTGATCGTGCTGCCCAGTCCCGATCCGGCGCAAGCACCGCCCACGGAGGTCGAGATCACCGTTGTCAGCGAGCTGCCCACGCCGGAGCCGGTGGACGCCGCGCCAGAGCCACCGCCACCGCGTCCCGAACCCGTTGCGGAACCGGAGCCTGACCCTGTGCCCGAGCCGGAACCTAACATCGAGCCGCCGCCGGAGCCGATCGTCACGCCTGAGCCGGAGCCGGAGCCGATCGTTGCCGAGCCCCCCAAACCAAGCCCCGCACCCCCGCGGCCGAAACCGAAGGCCGAGCCTCCACCTCGCCGCAAAGAGCCGGCCAGCCCTAGCGCGCCCTCGCAAGCGAAGACGGCTGCGCCCGCCGCCGCAACGCGGTCCGGCCGCGATCCCGGCTATACCGCGCGGGTGCGGGCCATTCTCCAGGCCCGGGTCGATGGCCTTGGCCTGGAAGAAGTGGCCGGCGTCGTTGTGGTGGCCTTCTCGGTCGGCCCGAGCGGCAAGCTGGTCTCCCCCCGGCTGGTGCGCGCGTCAGGCAATTTCACCATCGACCGCGCCATTCGCGCGGTGCTCGCCAGCATCTCGTTTCCCCCACCGCCCGGCGGCAGCTTCGCCGGCAACGTCTCCATCCGCGTCCGTTAGGAACCCCTCATGCAGCCGCGCGCCCTTGTCAGCACCCTCGTCCCTGCCATCCTGCTCGTCGCCTATGTCCTGTTCGCCGACACCGGCGACTGGGGCACGCGGGTGTTCGTCACCGGCAGCCTGACGATGTGGGTCTTGCGCAATCGCTACGACCACACCCGCAACGGCCCGCTTGCCGAGACCCGCATCGACATCACCGAAAAGCTCGTGCTGCTCGCCGCCGCCATGGGTGTCATGGTGCTGCCCTGGGTGACCATCTTCTGGCCCTGGCCGCCGCAATGGGTTGCGCCCGCCAGCCCCGCCACAGCCATTGCCGGCGCCATCATCTTCCTGATCGCCGATCTGCTGTTCTGGCGCTCGCACGCCGATCTTGGCCGGCAATGGTCGCCGACGCTGGAGATCAAGCAGGATCACGCGCTGATCACCCGCGGCGTCTATCGCTGGGTCCGCCACCCGATGTATGCCGCGATGTGGCTGATGGCGATCGCCCAGGCGCTGCTGCTGCCGCACTGGGCCGGCGCGCTGTCCGGCCTCATCGGCTTCGGGGCGGTCTATGTCACGCGCATCAACCGCGAGGAGGCGATGATGCGCGACCTGTTCGGGCGGGCCTGGGACGAGTACGTCCGTCGAACCGGCCGGCTCATGCCGCGTTGGCGCGGTTCGGCGTGATACGGAACTCCGGCCCGATCGGCCGTTTTCGCATGTCACCGTAGATCGCCGCCCTCGCCACATAGGATTCCGGCGTCCGTCTCTGTTTCAGAACGAGAACGTCACCGCCCCGGACGCCGCGATGACCGTGCCCGCCGCAGCCAGGACGTTGCCGCTCACGACGCGCACGGTCGCCTGATACTCCTGATGGGCCACGACATGCGGCCGATGCCGCCGACATACGTGAAGCCGTTCGGCGCGCCCCGACGGCGCGTGTTGCCAGTGGAGGAAGGATGTACGGTTTTCGTTATCCCGAAGGGATCGACCGCACGCCGCATCACTCCGCTGCGCCATGCGCCGCTCCGGCCAGCACGGGGCTCCCGGCCATTCGCAGCCGCAACCGCAACGCCATCAACAGGCAGGTGAGGATCAGCCCGGCCGACAATCCGTACCACCAGCCGATCGGCCCCAATGGCGCGACGATCCAGTCCGTGAAGCACAGGGCGTAGCCCAGAGGCAGGCTGAAGAGCCAGTGCACGCCAAGCTGGATCAAGAACGGGCTGCCCGGATCTCCAAGGCCGCGCAGGAAGAACCCCAAGGCGATGGCCGCCACGTCCACGGTCAGGATCAGGGCCACCACCCAGAGCAGATCGAGCGCCAGGGCGGTGACCGCAGGATCCTGGGTATAGAGCCCCGCCACCTCCGCGTCGAAGGCCGCCAAGCCAGCCGCCATGGCCAGCGACGACACCACCGCAAGGCCCATCGTCCAGGCCATGAGCGGGCGCAGGCTCGCCCGGTCGGTGCCGCCCGCGGATCGGGAGATCAGAATCGTCGCCGCCATGCTGAGGCCGGTCGGGATCATCAGCATCACCATGAGGATGTTGAAGGCGATCTGGTGGGCACCGATGGCCACGGCCCCAATGGTGGCAATGAACACGCTCACCACCCCCATCACCAGATAATCCGACAGGAAATTCAGCGCGATCGGCAGCCCGAACAGGCAGAAGCGGACGATCCGCGCCAAGGAGAACTCGGCGATGCGCGGAGGGCGCTGCCAAAGATACCGGACGGCACCATGCGTGCGGGTGACGCCCATCAACGCCAGCGCCATTCCCCACGACACCGCCGCAGTTGCAGCACCGAAGCCGGCGCTTCCCAGGGCCGGCAGGCCGGCATGCCCGTGGACGAAAGCGTCGTTGAGCCAGATCTTGGCGAGGACGCCCACGACGATAACCACGGTGACCATGGCCGGCGCCCGATGGGCCTCCAGGGTGAACCGAACCGCCAGGAACAGGCCCATTCCCGGCAAGGCCAGCGCCACCCACTGCAGATAGGCTATCGCCTCCGGGATCAGTTCGGGCGCCACCCCGACGGCGCGGAACAACGGACCGCAGCCGGCAGAGAGCGCCAGCCCCAGCAAGGCGCCTCCCAGAACGCCCACCACAACGCCTCGCAGGACGATGCCCGCGACACCCGCTGGATCCCCCTCTCCCAGACGGGCGCCGATGGCCGGCGTCATGCCGTACAGCAGGCCGAGCAGAAAGATCATCATCGGCGTCCAAACGGCGGCCCCGACTGCGATGGCTCCCAGGGTCAGAACGCCGAGGTTGCCTGCCATCACGACGTCCACAACGCCGTTCGCCATTTGCGCGAACTGGGAGACAATGATTGGACCGGACAACACAAGCAGTGTCGGCAGCAGCCGCGAACGCGATGCCGGCCCGGCGCGGGATACGGAACCTTCGGTCATGATGAGTCCTTCTGCGGGGCCTGTCGGTCCTCTGGCCGAGTCCTGTTGCGGAATCGGCCGGAACTTCGCAGGGTACCGGCTCGACTTTCCGCCCCCCCGAACGCAGCGGAGTTCACATCCGGTGCAGGTCCTGCGGAGGGATCCTTCGTCCCGGCCGCGACACCATGCGCCGATCAAGCGTTCACCGAGCCGAGCCGAGCAACTGCTCCAACTTGTTGAGTTGCCGAATTCTTTGACGCGAGGTCGGCATCCATTCTTGCGGAGAATGCTCTCGATCTTCCGCCGGGTGGCCTTTCGAGAACGGGGAATGTGAGCAGAGATTTCAAACCAGTTCAGTATAACAATAAAATAGAACGCCGAAACATTAAATTGCCGCACTCGACAGATTGCAATTATAAAAATTAAATATTCCCATAAGCGAAAAGAAGAAGATCCCCGCCTGCGCGAGCACCTCGTGCTGCGCGTCGGTGCGAAGGTCGCCGATCATCTCGACGCCGTTCCGGGACACCTCGGGGCGCGGCGTCGCGGCGGTACTCGCTTCGTCCGCCACGTTCGCGCCTTTCTTGTTCTTGCCAGGCTCCGGCAACCGGAAATACACCGACTGCACCTTGCCCTCGCGGCCAAGACTCGCGGTCAAGGCTCGCGGCCAAGATACATCGCGGCGCGATCGCCCCTGCCGTGCCCACCGTAGACGCGCTCGGCCTTCCGCAGCAGCGCTGGTCTATGAGGCCGGCCAGCAGCAGGGCAAGCGGGTGCTGGCCTATGATCTCGGCGGCCGTATGTGACTACCACCACCCGCCAGTCGCGCAAGGGCGAGATTTCAAGCTGGAAGGCCTACGCCCCCGCCTTCGCCGGCAAGATGGCGGTGGAGGCGGTCGACCGGGTGATGCGCGGCGAAGGCGCGCCCTCGCCGGCCTGGGAAGGCGAGGACGGCTTCATCGCCTGGATGCTGGGCGGGCCGCAGGTGTCCTATCTCGTCCGCCTGCCCGAGAAGGGCGAACCCAAGCGCGCGATCCTGGAGACCTACACCAAGGAGCACTCGGCCGAGTACCAGAGCCAGGCGCTGATCGATCTCGCCCGCCGCATGAGGCCGCGGATCGGCGATCTCGCCCGCGTCAAGAGCATCGTCATCCACACCAGCCACCATACCCATTACGTGATCGGCACCGGCGCCGGCGATCCGCAGAAGATGGACCCCACGGCGAGCCGCGAAACGCTCGACCACTCGATCATGTACATCTTCGCGTTGGCGCTGGAGGATGGCGGCTGGCACCACGTCAAATCCTACACGCCCGAGCGCGCGGCGCGCCCCTCGACGGTTGCGCTGTGGCACAGGATCTCGACCGTCGAGGACTCCGAGTGGACGCGGCGCTACCACAGCCACGACCCCAAAGAGAAGGCGTTCGGCGGCCGCGTGGTGGTGACGCTCAATGACGGCCGGGTGATCGAGGACTCCATCGCCGTTGCCGACGCCCACCCGCTCGGCGCACGGCCGTTCGAGCGCTCGCACTATATTGCCAAGTTTCGCGCCCTCGCCGACGGCATCATGGCGCTCGGCTGCGTGCTGCCCGAGCCCGAGGACCAGATCCTGCCCAAGAAGTGCGGCCATCTCAACGGCAAGAAGCTGGCCAGTGCCTGCGACATGGCCTCCAAGGTCGCCGCTGCCGCAACCGCGCGCCGCCATCTCTATCTCATCGCCCGCACCGACGCCGCAGCAACCGAAGGGCTCGACGGCGCGGTGGCGCGCGCGAAGCTTTATGTCGAGGCCGGCGCCGACGCCATCTTTCCGGAGGCGCTCACCGATGCGGAGATGTTCCGCGCCTTCGCCGAGCGCCTGCCCGGCGTGCCGCTGCTCGCCAACATGACCGAGTTCGGCCGCACGCCGACCTTCACCGCCGCCGAGTTCGAGGCGATGGGATATCGCATGGTGATCTGGCCGGTGTCCTCGCTCCGGGTCGCCGCCAAGGCGCAGGAGAAGCTCTATGCGGCGCTCGCCCGCGACGGCAGCACAATGGCGATGCAAGGCGAGATGCAGACCCGCGCCGAGCTCTACGACCTGATCGGCCTTGCCGCCTATGAGGCGCTCGACGCCTCGATCGTCGCGACCGTGCTGCCGACCGAAACCAACGAGGACTGACCGATCAGGTCCGCATCGATGCAGCCGTGAACGCGGAACGGCTGCAGGCGGGCGGTCAAGCCAAACGCGGCGAGATCGTCCGCAAGGCGCGCCAGCGCTGCGTCATCGAGCAGCGCCGGATGCACGGTGGTCCGCACATCGCAAGCAACGCCGCTGGCGATGAGATGGGTGAGGCTCAGGCGCGCCGTCTCGCCGCTGCCGGCAACGCCGGTGATGCGGGCGTAGTCCGCGAACGGCGCCTTGACATCGAACCCCACCCAATCGACCAGCGGCAACAGCGCCTTGAGCCGCTCCGGCGCCGCGCCCGAGGTGTGAAGACCAATGCGGAACCCCAGCGCCCGCACCGCGCGCATCGCCGCCGGCAACGCCGCCTGCACGGTCGGCTCGCCGCCGGAGAACACCACGCCATCGAGCAGGCCGCGCCGCGCCTCAAGGAACGCCAGCACCTCGCGCCACGCGATCTCGCCATCGCCGCGCGCCGGCAACAGGTGCGGATTGTGGCAGTAGCGGCAGCGCCACGGACACCCTTGCAGGAACACCGTGGCGACGAGCTGACCCGGCCAATCGCAGCTCGACAACCGCGACAGCCCGCCGACGCGCAGCTCAGCCACGTTTCGACTCGAGCTTCGCCTGCCGCTCGCTGAAGCAGCGCCGCTCGGCGAACTCGCCCTGCTTGCCGCGATTGAACGAGGCCACCGGGCGGTGATAGCCCATCACCCGCGTCCAGATCTCGCAGGGCTGGCGCTCGGCGTCGTCGAGCACGATGGCAGTCATGGTGGCGGGGGATGGCATGTGGGTCATGGGGCCTCCGGTTTGATCAATGCGCAGCGGCGCGCTTGCGCGCGATAAGTTCGGCGTCGCATTTCGGGCAGAAGGCGTGCTCGCCTTCGAGGTAGCCGTGCTTTGGACAGATCGAGAAGGTCGGCGTGACGGTGAGATAGGGCAGCCGGAAATTCTCCAGCGCTCGCCGCACCAGCGTCTTGCACGCCGCCGCCGACGAGATGCGCTCGCCCATATAGAGGTGGAGCACGGTGCCGCCGGTGTATTTGCGCTGCAGCTCGTCCTGCCGCGCCATCGCCTCGAACGGATCGTCGGTGAAGCCGACCGGAAGCTGGCTGGAATTGGTGTAATAGGGCTGTTCGGGCGTGCCGGCCTGCAGGATGCCGGGGAACCGCTTTCTGTCCTCGCGCGCGAAGCGGTAGGTGGTGCCCTCGGCCGGCGTCGCCTCCAGATTATAGAGGTGGCCGGTCTCCTCCTGGAACGCGGTGATGCGCGCGCGCAGATGATCGAGCACCCGCACCGCAAACGCGTGGCCCCAGTCCGTGGTGATGTCCTCGGCGTTCGCGGTGAAGTTGCGGATCATCTCGTTGATGCCGTTGACGCCGATGGTGGCGAAGTGGTTGCGCAGCGTGCCGAGATAGCGCCTTGTGTAGGGAAACAGCCCGGCGTCGATGTGGCGCTGGATCACCTTGCGCTTGATCTCCAGGCTGGTGCGGGCAATCTCCGCCAACGCGTCGAGCCGCGCGAACAGCGCCACGTCGTCGCCGCGGCAGAGATGGCCGAGCCGCGCGCAGTTGAGCGTGACGACGCCGACCGAGCCGGTCTGCTCGGCCGAGCCGAACAGGCCGTTGCCGCGTTTCAGCAGTTCGCGGAGATCGAGCTGCAGGCGGCAGCACATCGAGCGCACCATGTGCGGCTTCAGCTCGGAATTGACGAAGTTCTGGAAGTACGGCAGCCCGTACTTCGCCGTCATCTCGAACAGGCGGTCGGTGTTCTCGCTGTCCCACGGAAAGTCCGGCGTGATGTTGTAGGTCGGAATCGGGAAGGTGAAGACGCGGCCCTTGGCGTCGCCCGCCGTCATCACCTCGATATAGGCCTGGTTGATGGCGTCCATCTCGGGCTGAAGGTCGCCATAGGTGAATGGCATCTCCTCGCCCGCGATCACCGGCACCTGGTCGCGCAGATCGGCCGGACAGGTCCAGTCGAAGGTGAGGTTGGTGAAGGGCGTCTGGGTGCCCCAGCGCGAGGGCACGTTGAGGTTATAGACCAGCTCCTGAATGCACTGGCGCACCTCGGCGTAGGGCAATTGGTCCTTGCGCACGAACGGCGCGAGATAGGTGTCGAACGAGGAGAACGCCTGCGCCCCAGCCCATTCGTTCTGCAGCGTGCCGAGGAAATTGACGATCTGGCCGACCGCGCTGGAGAGGTGCTTCGGCGGCGCCGCCTCCACCTTGCCCGGCACGCCGTTGAGGCCTTCGGTGAGCAGCGTGCGCAGCGACCAGCCGGCGCAGTAGCCGGCCAGCATGTCGAGGTCGTGGATGTGGATGTCACCCTCGCGGTGGGCGCGGCCGACCTCGGGCGGATAGACGTGCGACAGCCAATAATTCGCCACCACCTTGCCGGAGACGTTGAGGATCAGCCCGCCCAGCGAATAACCCTGGTTGGCATTGGCGCTGACCCGCCAATCGGCGCGGTCGAGATATTCGTTGATCGAGGTCTCGACATCGACCGCGGTCCTGGCGTCGCGCCGCAGCCGCGCACGCTGCTCGCGATAGACGATGTAGGCACGCGCAGTCGCGAAATGGTCGGCCGAGATCAGCACCTGCTCGACCACGTCCTGGATCTGCTCGATGTGCGGCGCCTGATCCTTGAAGCGATGCGCCAGCACCTTGATCGCCTGCGTGGCGAGGTGCGTGCTCTCCGGCCGGTCGAACTCGCCGGTGGCCTTGCCGGCGCGCTCGATGGCGATGCGGATCTTCTCGCCATCGAAGACGACGATCTGGCCCGAGCGCTTGACGACGGCGGACGGCGAAACGACGGGCACAGCGGGGGCCATGGCTTCCTCGGCAGCAGCATTGCGCGATGTCTCTGACGAGGACACGGAAGGCCGTGGCGGACGCGCGGGCTGGGCCGCGACGCCGACGCGCCCCTCCGGGACACCCCGCCCGAGGAGATTGAAGCGGATGCGAACCTCCGGCTCCTGGGGGTCGGTTTCGCATCGTGCTGCGGCAGGTCTCCTGGCTCGCGGGTCGCCGCGGTCGGCCGGTCTTCCCAACGCATCGCGTCAGTGACGAAAATGGCCGAACGCTCGCCGCTCACAGTTGCGGGGGCAGCGCCGGTCTCGCACCGGCTTCCCTCTTAGCCCCAGATGTTGCGCATCTGAGGAACCGTAGCGCTATATGCTGTAGGCGAGAGGCCTGAGTCGAGTCAAGCGCCCGGCTCAGGCCATGCACACTGTCAGCCGGCGGGAGCCAGCGCAGCCCCTGCCCGCTCCACCGGAACCGGGCGGTGATCGTCGTCCACCGCCACCATCACGAACTCGCCGTGGCCGCATCGCCGCCGCGCGCCCAAGCCCAGCGTCTCCGCCCACATCTCCACCGTGACGGTCATCGAGGTGCGACCGACGCCGACGACCCGCGACACCAGCTCGACGATTTCGCCCTTGTGGACATGCTGGGTGAAGTCGACGCGCTTGGCCGCCGCCAGCACCACGGCGCGCCGGCAATGGCGCGTCGCCACCACGAACGCCGCCTTGCCCATGGCGGCCAGCGCGTTGCCGCCATAGAGGCTGCCGTAATGGCTGGTGTGCTCGGGGAACACCAGTTCCACCGAGCGCAGCTCACCTTCCGGCCCCGGTGCCGAACCCGCGGCAAGCGGCGGCAACTGGCCACCCAGCGCGGCGAGGCCGTCGCCGACCGCGACCATGTTGAACACGCCGCCGCCGCAGCGCCGGCGCTCGCCGGTGAGCGGCGCCTCCGCCACCATCTCGACTTCGGCGGCGAGCGAACGGCGGCCGACTTTCACCACCCGCCCGGTCAGCTCGACGATGTCGCCGAGCCGGCCGGGAGCCTGAAAGTCGATGCCGTCGCACGACGCCGTGACGAAATCGACCGGGGCGTGGCGGGTGGCGGTGATGAACGCCACCTTGTCCATGTGCGCAAGCCCGATGCCGCCGAACAGCGTGCCGTGATGGTTGGTGTCGCCGGGAAACACGATGTCGATGAGCCGTGTCGCCCGCACGCCAGTCCCCTGCCCGTTCATATGCGCTCCTTCATCATCGAGAACCATTCATGCGCCAAGCCTGCGCGGGCCTCGCGCCGCGCCCCGCCGCTTCGATGCAGCGGTTCGATCGGAATGCGGATCTCCCGCTTGATCAGCCGGAAGCCGTATCATTGCTCGTTCGGCGACAGTCCCGCCCCATCTGTCGGCATCAGGGCATCAATGACGCTGTTCCTGCGCATGTCCCAATAGCCCGCGTCGATGAGTTGGCGGAAGCGGCTTCGCATGGCGGAAGCGGCATCGGGATTGGCGGTTTCGAGAAAGCCCCGCACCGCCTCATTGCCGAGCGTCGCGTCGAAATAGAGATCGAAGTGGTGGCTCTCGACCACGCCAGCGAGATGGGCGAACAGCGCCATCTGGTCGAGCGTCCAGGCGATCTCGGCGGCGCCGCGGAAGCCGTGGCGCATCTGGCCTTCGATCCATTGCGGATTGGCGGCACGCGCGCGTACCACCCGCGCAATCTCCTCCGGCAGGGTGCGCATGCGCGGCGTCTCGGCACGGCCGGAATCGGCGTGGTAGAGCGCGGGCGCCCCGCCGAGGGCGCGTGCTGCGGCGGCAAAACCGGCCTCGTGCGCGGCGTAGTCCGGCGCCATCAGGAGATCGGTTTCCGGCAGATCCTGCGTATGCACGAAGGCGTCGGCATCCGCCGTGCGGGCCTCCAGCGCGGCGCGGGCCGGCGCGCCATCGTCGCGGCCGCCATAGGCGAAGGCGCTGGCGGCGAGCCATGCTTCCGCCGCCGCGGCCACCGTGTCCGGCGTCAGCGCATCCACCGTCTCCGCCACGCCCACGCCATAGCCGCCCGGCGCCGGGCCGAACACCCGCGGGCCATGGCGTCCACGGAACGGATTGTCGCCAATCGGCTCGTCGCGCCGCGCCAGCGCCGCCACCGCCTGCTCGAACATCACCGGCAGATTGGCGAACACGTCGCGGAACAGGCCGGAGATGCGCAGCGTGACATCGATGCGCGGCCGGCCGAGCTCGGCCAGCGTCAGCACGTCGAAACCCGACACCCGGTCGGAGGTGGTGTCCCACACCGGCACCACGCCGATCAGCCGGAGCGCCATGGCGAACTCCTCCCCGGCGGTGCGCATGGTGGCCGAGCCCCACAGATCGACCACAATGCTGCGCGGATAGTCGCCATGGTCCTGCAGATGCCGCGTCAGCAGCGCATTGGCGAGGCGCTCGCCCTGCAGCGCGGCAGCCCGGCTCGGCACCGCGCGCGGATCGATGGTGAAGACGTTGCGGCCGGTCGGCAGCACGTCGCGGCGGCCGCGCCAGGGCGAGCCCGCCGGGCCCGGCGCTACCGCCCTGCCGTCCAGCGCCGTGAGCAGCCCGACGCGTTCGCCTTCGGCGCAGGCTGCAAGCGGCAAGCCGCTGAAGCTGTCGTCGTCCTCCGGTAGCGCCGGCTCGCGGCCGAACACGTGGAGGCCATCGGGAAACAGCGAATTCTTGACGTCGCACACGAAGGCGTCGAGCTTCACCACCGCCTCGCGCGGCGCCATATCGGGTTTCAGGCCGCTGTCGCGGTCGAGCCCGCTCTCCTGCGCCGCCGCGAGAATGTCGCCCGCCAGCCGCTCGCGCCGGCGCGGGTCCAGCCCATCGGCGTTGGAATATTCGTCGAGCAGCCGCTCGATGGTGCGCAGACCCGGCGGCAACGGCCCGCGCCGCTGCGGTGGCGTCATGTGGCCGATGGTCACCGCGCCGAGCCGCCGCTTGGCGGTGGCGGCTTCGCCGGGATCGTTGACGATGAAGGGATAGATCACCGGCGTTGCGCCGACCAGCACGTCGGGCCAGCAGCGCGCCGACAGCGCCACCGACTTGCCCGGCAGCCATTCCAGCGTGCCGTGGGCGCCGATATGGACCAGCGCGTCGATGCCGGTGATCTCTCGAAGCCACAGATAGAACGCGACAAATGAATGCCGCGGCGGCCGGTGCGGGTCATGATACTCGGCGGCGCGCTCAGTGCGCGCGCCGCGGTCGGGCTGCGCGGCGACGATGAGGTTGCCGCAGCGCGCGGCACGGAAGCGAAAGGCGCCGTCCTCGACGGTGGGGTCGTCTTCAGGCGGGCCCCATTGCGCAAAAAGTTCGGCGGTCAATGCCGGATCGATGACGTCCAGCGCGGTGCGATAGTCGGCGAGCGGCCAGCGCATCTCGGCAGCAAGCAGCCGGTCGATCAGCGCACCATGGTCGGGCGGCATCTCCTCGACACGATAGCCCGCATCCGCCAACAGCCGAAGGATCTCGATGGCGCTTTCCGGCGCGTCGAGCCCCACCGCATGGGCGATCTGATCGTCGCGGCCCGGATAGGCCGACAGCACCAGCGCCAGCCTGCGGTCTGCGGGTTGCGTGCGCCGCAGGCGGATGACGCTCTCTGCCCGCCCCACCACCGCCTTGATGCGCTCGCGCTCGGCGGCGTGCAGAACGCGCGCGAAGCCGAGATCGAGATCGACCGGCTGCGGCTCCTTGAACGAGACGACGCCCGCGAACACCCGGCCGTCGATCTCCGGCAGCACGACATGAATGGCGAGATCCGCTGGCGACAGACCGCGATCCGACTCCGCCCAGGCGGCGCGCACGGATCCCGCCAACGCCACCTGCAGCACCACGGCATCTGCCGCCTCGAACGGCGAGCCATCGGCGTCGCGCGCCGAGAACGCGGTGGCGTTGACGATGATGTCGGGCCGGATGCGGGCAAGCTCGCCGCGCAGCCAGCGGTCGGTCTCCGGAGCCTTCAGGCTGTCGACGAACACGCCAACCGGCACGACTCCGCGCGCGACGAACTCGGCCATCAGCAGCTCGATCGGCTCAAGGTCGGCAACCACCAGAAACGCGCGATAGAACACGATCAGCGCGCGCGGCGCCTCGCCGGCCTGCGGCGGCTCGACCGGGCACGTCTCGGGATCGCCCGGAAAATAGCCATGGCGCGGCAGCGCGGAGACGCCTTGCGGCGGCGCGACGTCGAGCCCCGCGGCGCGCGCCAACTCGGCCAGCGCAGCCTCGGCTGCCTTTGCCCCGCCGATGTCGCACAGCGCCTTGAGGCGGCGCAGCACCGCCACCGGCACGGTCGAGGCCTCGTCCAGGCGCGGATCGAAACAGCCGTCACCCGGCACGATCGCCAACTTGATGTTGCGGGCGTTCGCCACCGCCCGCACCTCCTCGATGCCATAGCGCCAATAATCGAGCCCGCCGAGCAGGCGGATCAGGATGGCGCGGGCGTGACGAAGCGTGTTCTCGACATAGAGATCGACCGAAAGCGGGTGCGTAAGCCGCGCGAGATTGGCGAGCCGCAGCGACGGCAGCGCGGAGCATCCGCCGGCCTGATCGAACCGGGCGGATGCTCCTTGTTTTTGTTCTTTCGCATTTTCTGTCGCAAAACCGGTATCCGCTTTTGCGGAAAATGCTCTTGCACGCCCGGCCTGCCAGCCGGCGGCGAACGCCCCGAGGTCACTGTCGGCGAACGACAGCACCACGAGGTCGGCCGGCGCCTGCCCGAGATCCTGGGCGACCGCCGCCTCCTCCAGCCCGTGCGTCTCGCGCAGCAGGATGTGCATCAGGCCCCCTGCAGAACCCTCGCCACCGCGGCGCGGTCGAAGCCCTTCTCGCCGATCACCACGAGGCGCGAAATGCGCTCTTCGTCCGGCATCCAGGCGCGGTCGAACTGCGCCCGCACCCGCGAGCCGACCCCCTGCACCAGAAGCCGCATCGGCTTTTCGGCCACAGCGACATAGCCCTTGGCGCGCAGCACGCCGTGGTCGCGGGCCGCGGCCTCGACCTTGGCGATGAGCGCATCGACATCGGTCAGCGCCGACAGCGTAACGTCGATAGTCTCGAAATCGTCGTGGTCGTGCGCGTCGTGGTGCTCGTGGTGGCTCGGGCGCGCGTCGAGGTCCGTTTCTGCCGCCGCATTTATGCCGAGCACGATGCGCGGATCGACCCGGCCTTCGGTTGCCTCGACCACCGGGATGCGCCGCGGGCTCTCGGCCTGGATCACGTCGCGCGCCTTGGCCAGCGCCTCGGCATTAACGAGATCGACCTTGTTGAGAATGACGAGGTCGGCGCACGCCACCTGATCCTCGAACACCTCGCCGAGCGGCGTATCATGGCTGACGCTCGAATCCGCGCCGCGCTGCGCCGCCACCGCTTCAAGGTCCGGCGCGAAGCGGCCATGGGCCACCGCCTCGGCATCGGCGATCGCGATCACCCCATCGACGGTGATGCGGGTGCGCAAATCCGGCCAGTCGAACGCCTTCAGCAGCGGCTTCGGCAGTGCGAGGCCGGAGGTCTCGATCAAAATGTGCTGCGGCGGCTCGGGCCGCGCCAACAGCGCCGAGATGGTCGGCACGAACTCGTCGGCCACGGTACAGCACAGGCACCCGTTCGTCAGCTCGACGATGGCGTCCTCGGGGCAATTTTCGTCCGAGCAACCCTTGAGGATGTCGCCGTCGACACCGACGTCGCCGAACTCGTTGACCAGGATCGCCAGCCTGCGCCCGTGCGGCGCCTCGATGAGATGGCGGATCAGGCTGGTCTTTCCGGCGCCGAGAAAGCCGGTGATGATGGTGACGGGGATCTTCTCGATCGACATGAGAGCTCCTAGCCTTGCCGGGCGATACGCGCGTCGTGCGGAGTGATGCGGTGGCCATCGCCAATTGGTTGAATGCGCCCGCGCTCCAGCCGGACGCTGCGGGTGGCCACCGCGCGGCGGAACAGCGGATCGTGCGAGACGATGATCATCGCCTGCGGCAGATCGGTGAGGATGGCAGTCAGCCGCTCGC
Source organism: Blastochloris tepida (assembly GCF_003966715.1). Taxonomy (NCBI): domain Bacteria; kingdom Pseudomonadati; phylum Pseudomonadota; class Alphaproteobacteria; order Hyphomicrobiales; family Blastochloridaceae; genus Blastochloris; species Blastochloris tepida. The sequence continues at coordinate 774,973 of NZ_AP018907.1, read as the reverse complement.
GCGTCGGCTCGTCGAGCGCGTTGGTGGGCTCGTCGAGCAGCAGCACGTCGGGCGCCATCGCCAGCACCGCGGCGAGCGTGACCAGCCGCTTCTCACCGCCCGACAGCTTGTGGGTGACGCGGTCGGACAGATCGGTGAGGCGCAGCTCGTCGAGCGTGCGCTTCACGATGTCCACGACCTCGGCGCGGCTCCTGCCCATGTTGAGCGGGCCGAACGCGATGTCCTCGGCGACGGTGGGACAGAACAACTGGTCGTCGGGATCCTGGAACACCAGCCCGGCCCTGCGGCGCACCTCGTGGAAATCGCGCTCGACGCGGCGCTCGCGGCCGAACGCCATCACAGTGCCGGCCCGCGGCATCAGGAGGCCGACCAGGATCTGCAGCAGCGTGCTCTTGCCGGCGCCATTGGCACCTTCAAGGCACACGCGCTCGCCGGGCCAGAGCGCAAGGTCCGCGCCGTCCAGCACCGCCGGCTGGCCGGGATAGCCGAACACCACGCCTTGTGCCTCAAGCAGCAATGCCACCCTGCGCCTCCAGCACCATGAGGCCCAGGATCAGCGCGGCAAACATGACGCCGAACGCGACATCTCCCCGCCCCGGCGCCCAGTGCGCATCGAGCGGCAGCCGGCCGGAGAAGCCACGGCACTTCATTGCCTGCAGGATGCGCTCGGAGCGCTCCAGCGCCCGCACCAGCATCATGCCGATGAGATAGCCGAAGCTGACATAGGTGTGGCGCGAATTGGCGGGGCGAAAACCGCGCGCCCGCATGGCGGTCCGCAGCCTCTGATATTCCTGGTCGAGCACATCGACATAGCGCACGGTGAACAGCACGAGATGCACCAGCCGCTCCGGCACGCCGAGGCCGTGCAAGGCGCGGGCGAGCGTGACCGGCTCCAGCGTCGACAGCAGCGCCATCGCCATCAGCACCACCGCGTTGGCCTTGAGCGCGATGGCGGCAGCCTTCGCCAACCCGTCCCAGGACGCGACAAGGCCGAACAGCTCGAACGCCGCTTCGCCGGGCACCGTGAACGGCAGCATCGCGATCATCACGATGATGAAGGTGTCCATCGCCGCCACTTGACGAACGGTTCGCGCTACCGGCAGCCGGGCCAGCAGCAGCGCGGCGAGGGAACACGCGAGCGCCAGCGCCAGCACGTCGAGTCGCGTCAGCGTCACCACCGTGACCGCATATGCCGCCGCCGCCACGACGCGCAGCCGCGCGTCCCGCCGCGCGATCGGCCCGTGCCCGGCGGCCGGATCGAGCAGCCCCGCGGCGGCGTCGGCTTTGATGACGTGGCCCATCAGCCGGCCCGCGTCCGGCGGCGTGCTGCCAGGAAGAACCACAGCCCGAACAGCCCGACGATATAGCCGATGCCGCCGAGGATGCTCTGCAGGTCGTTCTTCTCCCTGTAGGCGATGACCTCGCGGCGCAGCGGCCGGATCTCGTTGCGGATCAGCTCGGCGACGACGGCGCGCTGCGCCGCGGTCATGGCAACGGAATCAGCCGGTGGCGCAGGCTCGGCGGCGGCCGGTGGCGCGCTATCCGGCGGCGTCCCCTTCGCCAGCGATGCCGGCAACTCGCTCGCCTCAACACGGATCTCGGCGACGTGACCGGCACCGAGATCGGCGCGGAAGATGTGGGTGACCGCCGCCTTGGGTTCGAACACGAAGGTGCCGTCCTCCTTCGTGCGCACCTCGCCGAGCCTCGTGCCGTCCTCCCCGAACACCTCGACCAGGACATTCTTCGCCGGCTCGCCGTCCGAGAAGCCGATCTCGCCCTCGATCGCATCGCCGCTGGCATAGGCGCCGGCCACCACCTTGTGCGCCAGCGCTGGCGCGGACCAGCCCAGCGACAGCGCCAGAACAAGGATTGCAGCAATCTTTTGCATGATCTTGAATCCTATCCAGCGGTCGCCGGTGACGCGAACAGCTCCGGCTTGACCCGGCGCGCCAGCAGCACCGCCGCGCCCGTCAACGCCGCCTCGATCGCCATCACCGGAATGTGGGCGAAGAACACCAGCTTGGCGGCCGGGATGAACTCCTCGCCCGAGGCGGCGAGCGCAATGCCGACCATGAGCGTGGTCAGCGCAATCGCCAGCGCGCCGCCGGCCGCGCCCCAGATCGCCGCCACCGCCGGAGAGCCGGCCTGGATGCCGGGCCGGCACAGATAGCCGACGATCACCGCCGGCAGCGCGATGTTGAGGGTGTTGACGCCGAGCACGGTGATGCCGCCGAAGCCGAAGAACACCGCCTGCAGCAAGAGCCCGACGAACAGCGCCGGAAACGCCGCCCAGCCGAGCACCAGCCCGGCCAGGCCATTGAGGATGAGGTGCACGCTCGACGGCCCGATCGGCACATGAACGAGCGAGGCGACGAAGAACGTCGCGCTCAGCACTCCGGCGGCGGGGATCCTGTCGGTCGGCATGCGCTTGAGGCCGATGCCGAGTCCCACCACCGCGAGCGCGGTGCCGGCCGCCACCACCGGCATCGACAGCGCGCCATCGACAATATGCATGTCCCCGCCTCCGGTGGTGCTATTTCAAGTCAAGCGCGCGGATCCACAGCACCGCGTCCTGCGATAGATCCTTGCCGTCGTGCTGCTTCACCGGGCCGCTGCCGAGCGCGGCGAAGCCCCAGAAGCCGGCCTTGGGAATGCCGAAGGTGAAGACGCCGTTGGCGTCGGTGATGGCGACGACGGCGCCGCCGGGCGGCGGCGAGGCCTTGGGCTTGCCGGCCTTGCGGGCGGCGATGTCGGGCTCGGCCGCCATGTATTCGATCTCGATCTCGGCGCCTGAGACCGGCTTGCCCTCGGACAGCACCACCCCTGAGAAGGTCGAGCCCGCCAGCACATTGGTCGGCTTGTTGAGCGGCACGATCTCGGTCGGAAGCCCGACCGGCTCATTCCAACCGGTCGGCACGCCGCCCTGGTTGACGAAGGATTTGGTGATCTGCTGGATGAACTTGTCTTCGCTCTTTTCCAGGTAGGGCGCGGGCACCACCACGAAGACGTAGTCGCCCATCCGGCGCACCGGCACCTTGGTCTCGAAGGCCGCCGCCGCATTCTCCGCGCCGCGGAAACTGACCGGGGAGAGCTTCGCCAGCAGGTCGGTCTTCTCGCCCTTGTGGACCACGAAGAACGCCTCGGGCTTGCCCATGTCCATGGCGTGGCCGTTGGCGAACGGATGCCAGAACGCCAGGAGCAGCGGGATTTCGCCGGCCTTCTCCAGATTGACCTCAGGCGTATAGACGAGCTGGAAATGGGCCCTGGCGGGCAGCGCGGCGCACACCGCAACAGCGGCTGCGGCTGCGGCTGCGGCAAGCGCGGATTTCAACACCTTCACGACAACAGTCTCCCAACGAGGGCACGCGGCGCGGCCCTTGCTCCGAAAGGAGACGCTTGGGAGATCAACGGCGCCCGCGGGCGACGTGCCCGCGATGCTGCACGACGCTCACCCCGGCGTCTGACGACAGACCGCTCGCAAGCGAGCGGGTGTGGCAGGTCTCCTGGCTTGCGGATCATCATCTCGCCGAACCTTCCCAGCCCCTCCGGGCCAGTGGTGTTTCTCGGCGATCTTCACCGCTCACAGTTGCGGGGGCAGCCTCGGCATTGCCGCGCGAACGCGACGCACCGTGTTCCCTTTTCATCCCGTTCGGACTCACCGAAGCGGGAACCACGTCTCACCTTAACAACATTCCGCCAGCGCGTCGACGGAAATCTCTCGCAAAAAATTGAAATAGATTAGCGATTTCAAATCGTTATCTGGCATGCCGCAAGCACGGGCCAGCGGAATGCACGCCATCTGAAATCAACGACCGGCTCTATTCGGACCCCTCCGATGCGTCACTCAGACCAAACGGCGTCCCCCCCTCACATCAGGGCGGAAGCCGAGCGGTCGTGTGCAGGAGAGTCCACCGCCGGAGAGTTGCGGGACTCGCAAGCGCACCACCGGGACACCCCGCCCAGGGTCGTCATCGTCGCGGCAGGTCTCCTGGCTCGCGGGTCATCGTCTTTGTCCGGCCTTCCCGGAGCCGATGAGGCTCCAGTGACACGAAGTGGACGCAGACTCGCCGCTCACAGTTGCGGGGGCAGCCCCGGACTTGCCAACGCCACGCGGGCGTTTCGGCGCACCGGATTCCCTCTTGGCCGCGGACCCAACGGGCCCGCAGAACCACGACAGCGCAAGTGTGACGCCTGCCGGCAGGTCAAGTCAACACCTCAAATTCCGACATCGTCTCGAGAGTTTCTGAGGCGGCGCTTGAGCGGGCGCCGATGGCGGCGCGAGTTCGCGCGTCGCCACCGCCCCCGCACCAGCGCCAAACCGCCTGACTCCGTCACCCGAAGATGTCGGTGGTCATGCCGGCATACCAGCCGACCGCCTCGCGCGCCTGCTTCGCACGCAGTTCCTCGCTCTCGTCGCGCTGCGAGGTGTAGGGGTCGAACAGGACGATGCGGCCGTCGCGCGGCTCGTAGCGGCCGCCATTCTTGATCGCATCGCCGGGCGCGATCGTGCTCCAGCAATGATTGGTGAAGCGCACCGGCAGCCGCCGCCCGCCGAGAAACTCGGCGCGGATCAGCATCGCCACCTGCTTCGCCTCGTTGTTGGCGGCGAAGCCCGACTTCGGGAACTCGCCGCCGGTCGCGGCGTCGCCGACGATGTGGATGTGCGGATCGCGCAGCGAAAGCATGGTGGCGGCATCGACCGGGCAGAACCCGCTCTCATCGGCAAGCCCGGCATCGCGGCCGAGCCGGCCGGCCATCTGGGGCGGGACCACATTGACGACGTCGGCCTTGATCGTCTCAAGGTCGGTGGTCACCGTCATCTCGGCCGGGTCGACGCGCTTGAGCCCGCCGTGCATCTTCGGATCCTGCCACTCGATCACCCCGGGATAGTGGCGCACCCAGCCGTCCTCGAACAGCGGCTGCAGCACGAAGTGGTCCTTCACATCGAGGATCACGATGCGGGCGCCGCGCACGCCGCGCGTGGCCAGCGCGTGCGCCATCATCGCCGCGCGCTCGTAGGGTGCCGGCGGACAGCGATAGGGCGTCGGCGGCGCGACGATCACGATCACGCCGCCGTCTCCCACCGCGTCGAGCTGCGCCTTCAGCAGGCGGATCTGGTCGCCGCCGCGCCACGCATGCGGCATGCGTGCCGACGCCGCCTCGGAATAGCCGGGCACCGCATCCCACCGGAAGTCGATGCCGGGCGCGATCACCAGCCGGTCATAGGCCAGCGCGTCGCCGCCCGCGGTCCGCACACGCCGGCGCTCGCGCTCGATCCCGACCACCCGGTCGAACACCAGCCTGACGCCGTGGCCGGCCAGCCGGTCATAGCCGAATTCGAGGCCGGAATAGGGCTTCAGGCCGCCGAGGAACAGATTGGATGTGAACGGCGTGACATAGGTGCGGTTGGCCTCGACCAGCGTCACATCGGCCTTGGCCTCGTCGCGCACCAGATACTTTGCGGCGGTGGCACCGCCCGCCCCGCCGCCAACCACCACCACCTTGAAGCGGCCCTGCGCGATGGCCGGCGCGGCAAGCGCGGCCGCAGCCGCCCCCACCGCGCCGCCGACGAACGTCCGCCGATCGAGCACGACCGCCCTCCCCCGCTCAGCTGAAGATGTCGGCGGTGATGCCGGAATACCAGCCGATGTTCTCCTCGCTGGTCTGGCGGCGGGTCGCGGCGTCCTCGCCGGGCTTGGAGACGAAGCCCTCGATCTCGGTGATCTTGCCGTCCTTCGCTTCGTAGCGGCCGCCGACCTTGATGGTGTCGTCGGTCTCGATCACCGACCAGCAGGTGTTGGCGTAGCGCGCCGGGAAGGTGCGTGCGCCGGCCAGTTCGCCGCGCACCATCATCGCCACCACCTTGGCCTGGCTGTTCGCGGCAAACGCCGATTTCGGCATGGCCCCGGCGATCGAGGCATCGCCGAGCACATAGATGTTGGGGTCGACCATCGATTTCATGTTGGTCGCGTCGATCGGGCAGTAGCCGGTCTCGTTGGCGAGGCCGGCGTCGCGCGCGATGCCGCCGGCCATCTGCGCCGGGATGACATTGACGAGATTGGCCTTGATCGACTCGAGATCCGTGGTCACCGTCATCGTATTGGGATCGACGGCCTTGATACCGCCGTGCATGTTGGGGTCCATCCACTCGATCATGCCGGGGTAGTGCTTCTGCCATCCATCCTGGAACGCCGCCATCTTGGAGAAGCGGTCCTTGGGATCGATGATCACGATGCGCGACTTGGTGTGGCCCTTCGCCTTCAGCACGTGCGCCATGCACGAGGCGCGCTCGTACGGCCCCGGCGGGCAGCGATAGGGGTTGGGCGGCGCAATCATGACGATGGTGGCGCCATCCTCCAGCGCATCGAGCTGCTTCTTGAGCAGTTGCGTCTGTTTCCCCGGCTTCCAGGCGTGCGGCATGATCTCGGCCGCGGCCTCCGACCAGCCCGGAACGGAGTCGAACTTGAGGTCGATGCCCGGCGCCACCACCAGCCGGTCATAGGGAAGCGACTTGCCGTCGGCGAGCTTCACCACGCGCTTGTCGCGATCGATCCCGACCGCCTTCTGGCGGACGTGCTTCACGCCGTAGCTCGCCAGCTTGTAGGGGTGGGTGATCTGCTTCCAGTCCTTGAAGCCGCCGAGATAGAGGTTGGAATGGAAGCAGGTGACGAAGGCCGCGAGCGGCTCGACCAGCGTGACGTCGATCGCGCCCTGCGAATCCTTGGCGACGTACTTCGCCACCGTCGCACCCGCCGGGCCGCCGCCGATGACGACGAGGCGCGGCTTGCCCGCGCCGCGCGCCACCGCCGGCGCGGCGAGAAGGCCTGTGGCGGCGAGCGCGCCTGCGGTGAAGCGACGTCTCGTGATCTGCGTCATGGTCGACCCTCCGTTGGTTCCCGCGTCCCAGTGGTTTCCGCTCCCGGGCGCCGGCTCTGCGGCCGGTCGCCAGTCGTTCCGTCAGTCCGTCTTCGGCACGAGGCTGCCGAAATAGGTGGCCAGCGCCGCGATCTCCTCATCCGTGAACTTGACCGCGATCGAGCGCATCACCGGATTCTCGCGCCGCTTCTCGCGATATTCGGTGAGGATGGCGATGAAGGTCTCCGGCTCCCAGCCGACGATCGAAGGGATGCCGTCGAACCTGCCGCTGAGCTGATGGCAGGTGACGCACTCCGAGGACAGATATTCGCCGAGCTCGCGATCACCGGTGCGCAGGGCCTCCCCCGCGGCCACCTGGGTCGCGAGCACCGCCAGAACACCGATGCCTCCGACCAGCCTCATTCGACCCGCGGCCCCTTGCCTTCTTCCGGCGTGACATCGATCGCCCGCGCGCGGCCGATGATCTTCGGCTCGCCCGGCGCGCACGCGCTCATGCACGGCTGCCTCTTCCAGAACGCCTTCTCCGACACCTCGCGGTCGTCGTCGAAGAAGTTCGCCTCGTTCGGCAGCCTGACCTTCGGAAACGTCTCCTCCGACAGCACGAAGTCCTGGTCGGTGATCACGTCGTTGAGGAGCAGCAGATAGGCGGTGACGGCGTAGAGCTCGTCATTGGTGAGCGATTGGGCATCACCGAACGGCATCGCACGGCGAATGTAGTCGATCACGGTGGAAGCATACGGCCAGTAGGAGCCGATGGTCTTGACCGGATCGTGGCCCGCCAGCGAGCCGGCGCCGCCGGCCAGGACCGGCCAACGGCCCGTGCTCTCGCCGAACTCGCCGTGGCACGCAGCACATTTCGCGACGAAGATCTCCTCGCCGGCGCGCGCCGTGCCGCGGCCCTTCGGCAGGCCCTGCCCGTCGGGGCGGATGTCGATGTCCCAGCCGGCGATCTCCTCCGGTCTTGCTTCGCGCCCGACGCCGTAGTGGACCGGCGCCGCCTTGGCCGGCGCCGCGGCTGCCGCAACGGCGGCCGGCTTGGCGCCCGGCTTCGGCGCGCTTTCCGCGTTGGCGACGCCGATCCCGGCGAGCGCGAGCAGCGCGAGCGCAGCGGCGAACTCACGCGACCTCGACATTTTCCACCTCGCCGCTCGGCAGCACCCGCCACGTCTGGATGCCGTTGTTGTGGTAGATCGAGTTGAGGCCGCGCACCTTCCGCAACTCGTCCTTGGTCGGCTGGACGTAGCCGGTCTCGTCCATGGCCCGCGACTGCACGAACATCTCGCGGCCGTCCCAGTCGAACTCGGCATAGAAGCGGGCCATCGACTTGTCGAACACCGGCCCGTCGAGCCGCGCTGTGCGCCAGTTGCGGCCGCCGTCGAGCGAGACGTCGACACGCGCGATCTTGCCACGCCCCGACCACGCGATGCCCGACAGCACCGTGAAGCCCTTGCCCTGCTTGAGCGGCGCCTGCGGGCTCGGACTGGTGATCACCGACTTCGCATCCATCACATAGGTGAAGCGGCGCGCCCGGCCGTTCTCCAAAAGGTCGGTGTATTTCGAGGTTTCCTCGCGGTGGTGCCAGGGCTGGTCGCCGACCTCGATGCGCCGGAGCCACTTCACCCACATGTTGGCTTCCCAGCCCGGCACCACGATGCGCACGGGATACCCGTTCTCCGGGCGCAGCATCTCGCCATTCATGCGATAGGCGATCAGGCAGTCGTCGAGCGCCTTGGCGAGCGGCAGCGAACGCGTCATCACCGCCGCGTCGCCGCCCTCGATCAGAAGCCACTTGGCATTCGGCTTGAGGCCGGCCTCCTCCAGCAGGATCTTCAGCGGCACGCCGGTGTACATCACATTGTGGATCATGCCGTGCGTGAACTGGCAGCCATTGAGCTGCGCGCCGCGCCATTCCATGCCCGAATTCGCCGCGCATTCGGCGAAATAGACCCGGTTGGTCCGCGGCAGGCGCTTGATGTCGTCGAGCGTGAACACCAGCGGCTTGTCGACGAGGCCGTGCAGGATCAACCGCCAGTCGTCCGGGTCGACCTCGGCGATGCCGCCATGATGGCGCTCGAAGCACAGGCCGTTCGGCGTGATGATGCCGTCGAGCTCGTGCAGCGGCGTGAACGACACCGAACTCTCGCGCGAGGCGGTGAGCCACTCGACATCGCGGCGGATGACGCCGGCCTCGTACCTGGAGGGCTTGCCATAGGCGCGCACCGCCACGCCATCGCCGAGCATGCGGCTCCACTCGGGCACGTTGGGCGGCTGGTTCGCGGGGTTTCCCGGCCCGGCGGCCGCAGCGCGCGGCAGCGTGATCGCGCCGCCAGCGGCGAGCGCGGTCCCGAGCAGTCCGCGTCGCGAAACCTGGTTGCTCTTGTTCTTCTCACTCGACATGCGCCGCTCCGATCGGGGATTCGAAACCAGCCTCACAGAACCCTGACATTGCCGGCGCCATTCGGCGCGACGGTCTTGTTGCGGGCGAGATGGGCGAACACCACGTCCCAGATCGGCGGGCCCTCGGTTCCCTCGTTCACGCTCGCCCAGCCGGCGACGACATAATCCCTGTTCGGATCGAGCGGGGCGCCGGTGCGGGTGAGACGGAGATCGTTGATGCGCGCGCCGATCGGCTTCGCCACGTCGATCGCATAGGTGAGCCCGCCGACGCGCACCATGTCGCCGCCCTGCTGAAGGTAGGGGTCGGGATTGAAGATGTTGTCGGCGACATCCTCCAGCACCTCCTTCAGCCGGGCGCCGCTCATCGTCATGCGGTACGCGGCCGGATACGACATGGCGGTGGCGTTGTAGACATCCTCGCGGGTGATCGCCTGCCCCGGCAGCAGGCTCGCTCCCCAGCGGAAGCCGGGCGACAGCGCGATTTCGGCATCGCGCTCGGCAAGCAGCGCGTCGCAGATCACATCGTCGAGCGTGCCGTTGAAATTGCCGCGGCGATAGAGCGTCGTCTCGGTCCGCCCCACCACCTCCGCCAGCATCGCCTCGTGCGGCGCGCGCAGGCGCGCGATCGCCGCCGCCATCGTCGGGTCGGGTGAGATGGCATCGGCAAACACCGGGATCAGCCGGTAGCGATAGCCTGCGACCTTGCCGCCCTTCACGTCGAGGTCGAGCCGCGAGACGAACTTGCCGTGGCTGCCCGAGGCGATCAGCAGGGTCTCGCCGACCTTGATCGGCGCCGGCAGCGCATCGTGGGTGTGCCCGGTGAGGATGACGTCGAGGCCGGTGACGCGGCTTGCCAGCTTGCGGTCGACGTCGAAGCCGTTGTGGGACAGCAGCACCACGAGCTGCGCCCCCTCGGCGCGCACCTTGTCGACCTCGGCCTGCAGCTCCTTCTCGCGGATGCCGAACGTCCAGTTCGGGATCATCCAGCGCGGATTGGCGATCGGCGTGTAGGGAAGCGCCTGCCCGATCACCGCGACCTTGACGCCGCCGCGCTCGAAGGTGGCGGACGCCTTGAATACCTCGTCCTGGAACTCGCTCTCGCGCACGTTCTGGCACAGGAACGGATAGCCGAGCTGATCGACGATCTCCTTCACCCGCGCTTCGCCCAGCGTGAACTCCCAATGCGCGGTCATGGCGTCCGGCTTCAGCAGCGCCATGCAGTCCACCATGTCCTGGCCCTTGGTGGCCATCGAGGTGTAGGAGTTCGTCCAGGTGTCGCCGCCGTCGAGCAGCAGCATGTTGCTGCCCCGCTCGGCGCGGATCGCCGCAACCACGGTGGCGATGCGGTCGAGACCGCCGACCCGGCCATAGGCCTTGGCCAGCGCCTCGAAGTCCTGGTCGGTGAGCGCGTGCGCCAGCGCACTGCCCTTCGGCACCCCGAACGCCTCAAGCAGCGCCGCACCGGTGACGTGCGGCGGAATGCCCGCCGCGGCGCCGACGCCGAGATTGACGGTCGGCTCGCGAAAGAAGATCGGCTTCAGCTGCGCATGAATGTCGGTGACATGGACCAGCGTGACGTTGCCGAGCGGCTCGAAGGCCAGGAGTTCGTTCTGCGTCAGGCGCTGCTGCGCGAAGGCGCGCGACCACTCGCCGGGCGCTGCGAGGCCGCCGCTGACGGCCGCGGTCGCCGCCGCAAGCTGCAGGAACTCCCGTCGTGTCGCCATGCACGCATCCTCCCGTCCACCCGCGTCAACGGGTGGCGAACCCTTGTTCGCAAATTCGTCGTTCGGTGGAGCGTCGCCGCGGCTTGGATCAACCCTTTGGATCATCCCTCGGGCAATCCCTTGGGCCGCGGCTCGCATCAGCTCACGGTCAGCGTTTCCTCGCCGACGATCTTCGAGCCGTCGTCGTCGATCCAGGTCAGCACGACCTTGCCCGACTCCTTCGCCTTGAACTTGAACTGCATGTAGGGATTGGCGGAGATTGCCGGCTCCAGGTCGCAGGCGAAGACCAGCTTGCCGTTCACCTCGCAGGTGAAGCGGTTGATGATCTTGCGCGGGATGACGTTGCCGTCCTTGTCGCGGCGCTGGCCGGACTCCATGATGTGGGCGACGAGCGCCTTGACCTCGATCAGGTCGCCGGCCTTGGCTTCCTTCTTGTCGAGGCGGATGCGCGGGCGCGGTGCGGGTGTCGACATTGGTTCGCTCCCTGTCCTGTTCCGGTCAGCCGCCGCAGCCGCCGATGGTCACCTTGACCTGCCGCGTGTCCGAGAAGAACGAGCCGTCGTTCATCTTGGCGATCGCGACCACGTTCTGGGTCTGGGCGAGGCGGATGCGGGTCGAGGCTTCCGCGACGCCCGAGTCCGGCGTGAAGTGGAATGTCGCCACGCCGCCGCGCGGATTGCCTTCGGCAACCACCAGCACCGCGACCACATGGGCGTCGGCGGTCATCGGGCTGTCGACCGTGAATGCCAGCGGCACGGTGTTGCCGTTCTCGGCGATGTCCGGCAGATCGAGCTTCACCTTGCCCGTGGCGACCGATGCGCCACCGGTGAATGCCTTGATCAAATCCTCGGCATCATTCTTGGCGGCGGCCGGCCGCGGCATGCCCAGCAGGGCTCCGCCGATCACCGCACCACCGAGCACGAGCGCGCCGCGCCGGGTCGTCGACATCGTCATCGCGTTCTCCTCCCGTCTCGCCGGAGGCACGGGCCCTTCTGGCGGCGGGCGCAGGCACCCGCCAGGGACGCGCGGCGCGAGCGCACCGTCGTCACACCGTGTCTTCCCCGAAACATTCGTATTTTTGCATTTTCGTAGCCGGTCCGTCGCGGTTAGGCAATAGCGCCGAAAGACGAATTTGGAACTTCCTTATGCTGCAGCGCCGAAATTCGACGGGACATTTCTTTCGCAGCGCAAAATTGGGAACGAATATTCTCCTTGAACTGCTTCAAATAGTCGCGCCATCTTTCCATTCGCATATTGGGATATATGCTCCCGGTTATGGCTGCGGCACCACGAACCGGCACGAACCGGCGCGGCCACGCTCGGGAGGATGCATGCGGACTACGGCAACGATGGCCCTCGCCGTCGCCCTGTCGATCGGGGGCGGCTTCCTGGACTGCGGCAGCGCACGGGCACAGGGTTCGCCCGGCGACGACGCCGACAAGACGCTCGAAAAATACCGGGCGATGATCTCCGACCCGATGTCGAACCCGGGCTATCTCGCGGTCGATGCCGGCGAGGCGTTGTGGTCGATGCCACGCGGCACGAAGAACGCCTCGCTCGAGACCTGCGATCTCGGCGAGGGGCCAGGCAAGCTCGACGGCGCCTATGCCAAGATGCCGCGCTACTTCGCCGACACCGACAGGGTGATGGACGCCGAGTCGCGCATCCTGTGGTGCATGGAGACGATCCAGGGCTTCGATACCACGGCGATCCGCAAGAAGCCGTTCGCCAGCTCCGGCGGCAACCCGGCCACCGAGATCGAAGCCCTCGTCGCCTTCGTCGCCAACCGCTCCAACGGGCACGTCTATGCCGCCAAGATGGAGCACCCCAAGGAGCGCGAGATGGTGGCGCTCGGCGAGGCGCTGTTCTTCCGCCGCGCCAGCGTCAACGACTTCTCCTGCCAGACCTGCCACGGCCAGGAGGGCCAGCGCATTCGCCTGCAGAAGCTGCCGCATTTCGACACGCCCAGGGACGCCCAGGCCACGATGGGCTCGTGGCCGACCTATCGCGTGTCGCAGGCCTCGCTGCGCACCATGCAGCACCGGCTTTGGGACTGCTACTGGCAGATGCGCATGCCGGACGTCGGCTACACCTCCGACGTGACGATCGCGCTCACCGCGTACCTGACCAAGAAGGCCGAGGGCGGCAAGATCGAAGTGCCGTCGATCAAGCGTTGAGGAGCCTGCGATGATCCGGACCATTCTCGCGGCGCTCTGTGCCGCAGCCTTCGCCCCTGTCGTCACCGCCCACGCCGCCGACGCCATCGACCCCGCCCGTGTCGAGCGCGCGGTCGCCGAGGCTTGGCGCAACCTGCCGCCCGACCTTCAGGCCCGTGTCGAGCAGGACGAGACGATGCGCCTGTGCTCGCAGTACCATAACGCCCCACCGCCCGAGGTCGCTGCGGCGATCCTGGCGCGCGAGAAGAAGAACATCGCCTACCCGGCCGATGGCAAATTCCTCGGCGATTGGAAGAAGGGCGAGGCCTCGGCGCTGTCCGGCTTCGGCGGCCGCATGGGCGACGATCCCAAGCGCGCCAATGGCGGCAATTGCTACGCCTGCCATCAGCTCGCGCCGACCGAGATCAGCTACGGCACGCTCGGCCCGAGTCTCCTCGGCTACGGCAAGCTGAAGGGCACGAGCGAGGCGGCACAGAAGGAGGTCTTTGAGCGCATCTACAACGCCCAGAGCGCGCTCGCCTGCTCGACCATGCCGCGGTTCGGCCACAACGGCTTCCTCACCGTCCAGCAGATCACCGACGCCGTGGCGTTCCTGCTCGACCCGGATTCGCCGGTGAACAAGTGAAGCGCGGTCTGGAGCATTTTCCGCAAAAGTGGGACCCGGCTTTGCGACAGAAAATGCGACAAGACAGAAACGCAGAGCATTCGCTCGATCCAGCCAGATCGGCGGATGCTCTAGAGCCCCTGCGTGCGCAGATACTCGCGCAGGGGGCCGGTCTCGTAGGCCTTGTCGGCGACGAACCGGAACAGCGCGAGGAACTGCGGCGGCTCGAGATAGCCCTGGGCGCGCGCCACCTCGCGCTCGCGCGGCTTCTTGCCGGCGAGGCCCTCGGCGCTTTGCGGAAAGAACTGGAAGGTCGGCGTGTAGCGCACGCCGTACTTCTCGGCCAGCGCTTTCTCGGTCAGCTTGGCGCCGTCGAAATCGACCACCTCGCGCTGGCCGGTGACGTTGAGCTGCAGCACATCGAAGCGCGTTCGCACGAACTCGGCGATCGCCGGATCGCCGAAGTTCTTGACGTGGGTCTCGCGGCAATAGGGACAGCCGCGCAGCTCCCACATGATGGCGAAGCGCTTGCCGGCTGCCGTCGCGGCGGCGAGGTCGTCGCTCAGTTCCAGCAGGCTGTGCAGGAACCAGTCCTGCGTGAGCAGACCGTCCTCGGTGACGAGCGGTTCGGCACGGAGCGTGCCGGCGAACGGCAGCAGCGAGGCGGCGAGAACGGCGCGGCGCGAGAGCATGGGTGGGGGCTCCTCGTGACGATGGCATGGAAGGTAGAGTGCACGCGCCGGCCCCGCAACCATCGGATTGCCGCGGCCTTCGCGCTGTGTGCGCTGCTCGCGTTCTCACCGCAGCGCGCGGCGATCGCCGAGACCGCTGGCATCGGAATCGCCACTGCTCCGCCGGTGCTCGCCGCGCTGCGAACGGCGGCCGACCATATCCGCACCGAGAATGTCGATCTCGCGGCGCTGGCGCTCGAGCGCCTCGAGGCAGCGGCCGGGACGGATCCAGTGGCCGGCGAAGCGCGTGAGGCGCTGCGCGCCCTCGATGCCGGCGACCTCGCCCGTGCAAGCGCGCTCATTGCCGGCATCGCCGACGAGCTGGCGAAGCGGCGGCAGGACGCCGGCCAGCCGCTGTTCGCCGACTGTATCCGCGCCGCGAGCCGCGCCTTCACCGCGCTCGATTCATATCGCAATGCGCCGCCCGGCCCCGCCACGCGCGACGCCGCCGCGGCCACCGCGGCAGCACTGAAACGCTGCAACGCCGAGGCGGCCCCGGCCGTCTCGACCGACCCCGACTTCCGCCGCTCGGTCGACAGCGCCCTCGCCTCGCTGGCGCGGATTCCGGGTGCGGTCGAGGCCGGCGACGGCGAGCTGCTGTATCGTCTGCTGATCGAGCTGAAGGCGTATGACCGGCTGCTGATGCTGCGCTTCGGATAGGGTTCAGCCGATCCGCCCGAGCGCCGGCACGAGGTCGAGCAGCCAGCCGCCGACATCGGCCATGGTGCGCGTGAAGATCAGAACGCCGGTGACGATCAGCAGCACGCCGACCACCTTCTCGATCGCGCCGAGGTGCCGGCGGAAGCGCGCGAGGAAGCCCAGGAACGGCCGCACGAACGCGGCGGCGGCAAGGAACAGCACGCCGATGCCGAGCGCATAGCCGCCAAGCAGCAGCGCGCCGCGCGCCGCCGTATCCTCGGCGCCGGCGATCATCAGGATCGAGGCCAGCACCGGCCCGACGCAGGGCGTCCAGCCGAACGCGAAGGCGAGGCCGAGCACGAAGGCGCCGAACAGCCCCACCGGCTTGGCGTTGGTGGCGAACCGCGCCTCGCGATAGAGCAGCGGAATGCGAAACACGCCGACGAAATGAAGTCCGAACACCACGATCACCACACCCGCGACCCGGGACAGGATCGCCACATGATCGAGCAGGACCTGGCCAATGACCGATGCGCTCGCCCCCAGCGCCACGAACACCGCCGAGAATCCGAGCACGAAGGCAAGCGCACGGATCACAGCGCGCCGCGCCGTGCCGGCCGGCGGCGCCTCCGCCGTCATCTCGGCGAGCGAGGCCCCGGCAAGCCATGTGAGATAGGGTGGTACGAGCGGCAGGATGCAGGGCGACAGAAAGGACAGCAGGCCCGCGGCGAACGCCGCCGCCAGGTTCACGTCCAGCGACATTGAAGCCCTCCCCCGCCGTAGCGCCCGCGCGTCACATCGGCTAATCTTGCATGAATTCAGATATTGCGATGACTTGGCCCATCCGTCGATCCCCACTCTTCGCTGCGCCGCACACGCGGCGTGCTCTGCTTGTGTGCGCCGCGCTTCTGCTCGCGGGCGCGATCGGTTCGGCGCGGGCGGCCGAGCTGCTCTATGTCCACGACACCGGCTGCCCCTATTGCCGCGCGTTCGACGAGCAGGTGCGCCCGGCCTATGGCAAGACACCGGAAGGCCGCCGCGCGCCGCTGCGCCAGGTGGAGTTCCGCAGCACCGATCTCGCGGCCTTCGCGCTGAAGCGGCCGGTGCGCTACACGCCGACCTTCATACTGGTCGAGGGCGGCACCGAGATCGGCCGCATCGAGGGCTTTCCCGGCGACGAGTTCTTCTGGAGCCGCCTCGGCCAACTGCTCGAATCGGTGCCGTGATGTCCGGCCCCCTCGCTGCGCCCTCACGCGTGAGCCGCCTCCTCGTCGCCCGGCGGAACGTCGACATCGCCGAACTGCTGTCGCACGCGCGCGATGCCAGCGAGCTTCTGAAAGCGCTGTCGCACGAATCCCGCCTCGTCATCCTGTGCCTGCTGGCCGAGGGCGACAAATCGGTGAGCGAGCTTGCCGAGATTCTGGATCAGCGTCAGCCGGCAGTGTCGCAGCAGCTCGCCCGTCTCAAGGCCGATCACCTCGTCCAGGCGCGACGGATGGGGACCCACATCCATTATTCGCTGGCCCGCGAGGAGGTGCGCGACATCATCCTCGCTCTGCACGGAGCGTTCTGCCGCCCGGCGCCCGCGCCGCAGATCGACGATCCGGGGATCTAAGGCATTCTCCGCAAATACGGGAGCCAGTCTTGCGAAAGAGAATGCGAAAGCTCGCAACCTCGACCGGCTACTCGGCCGGGCGCGGGCTCGCCACCACCGGGGCCTCGTCGGCGTCGAGCAGCCGGTCGGTGATGCCGGCCGCAGCCCAGATCGCGATCAGCGTCACCCAGGCGGTCACCGCGAAGATGGCGCCGCCCGAGACGCCGGCGCCGACCGCACAACCGCCGGCCAGCATGCCGCCGAAGCCCATCAGCACCGCGCCTGCGATGTAGCGGCGCATGCTCTGGCCGTCGCGGAAGCCGACCAGCTCGAATTCGCGGAACAGCAGGGCTGCGGCGAGCGAGCCGAGGAACACCCCCGGCACCAGCCCGATGTCGAAGTTCCACATCATGCGTGTCTGGTCGAGCACGAACATCAGCGTGTCGGCGGACGGGCCGGTGAAGGTGATGCTGGTCAGGCGCACCGGCGCGAAGCTGGCCTGCGACACCAGATAGGTGAACAGCCAGCCGAGCGCGACCGCGCCGCCCACGCCCGAGGCCGTGAACCACATGCCCCACGGCAGCCGGCTGCGCAGGGCGTAGGCGTAGGCTGCGCCGCACCAGACGAGCCCGAAGGCCAGCGCATGGCGGTGGTCGAGCCCGAGCACGACCAGCAGATCGCGCGCGCCCGCGCCGTCGATGGTCCACCAGCCGGTGATCGCCTCGCGCAGCGGCGCCAGTGCGCCGCGCATCGCCGACTGCGCGGCGACCGCCATCACCAGACCGGACAGCAGCGCGCGCAGATTGCCGGTGGCCGACAGCACCAGCAGCCGGCTGGCGCACCCGCGCGTCATGATCATGCCGGCGCCGAAGCACAACCCGCCGATGGCCGCGCCCGACAGGCTGCCGCGCTGGGCAAGCTGGCGCGCCTCCGACACATCCAGCGCGCCGGACAGGATCAGCGCCTGCGTCCATACCACCGCGGTTGCAAACGCCATCAGCCAGACCGCGACCTTGCGGTCGACGTGGCCGTGCCAGAACTCGATCGCCGCCGCGCGCAGGCAGAACCGGCTGCGTTGCGCCACAAAGCCGAACATGGCGCCGATGACGAGCCCACCGAGTGCGAGCAGCCCGCCCTCTCCCAACCGATCGATCGCAGCGGTCAGATCCATGCATCCCCCTGTTCGGGGATGATCATACCACACCGGCACAACGGGCAAGCTCGTGATCCCACGTCATGCGCGCCGGCTGAAGCGCTTGGCGCCACGAGCCGGGGCGTTTCGTTGAGCCTCGGCGCGGCCTGAAACACGGGTGCGGGTCGAAAGCGGGCCTTGACGCGGGTTGCGGGATCAACCGGAAACCGGATGACAGGCCGCCACTGTGACAAAGTCACCGCACATCGCCGATCGATCGACTACGACCCTTTCCAGCACATTTTCAGACCCATCGAGCGAAGGCCGCCGGTGAAGAAGGCGCTGCGATGAAAACATCCCCGGTCTTCACCAATTCCTGCAGCCCCCGGCTGAAAACACGACAGAGGAGATGGAGAGCTGGTACCAGGCGCCGGCCAACAAGGATTGGAGCATTTCCCGGCCAAGTGGATACCGGTTGCGCGAAAGAAAATGCGACAACTTAAGAACTTGGAGAGTCCGCTTGATCCAATCAGATCGGATATTGCTCCAAGCGACGGGCTGACCTTTCGCCGCCGTGACAGCCGTCTGACGCTCGGGCGGTCTTCCGAACGGAACCCGCCGGTATCGTGATCGGGATTACGAGTCGATCGGCCTTCACACCCTCATCCCTGATCTTCGGATCGATCGTCTTCAATCGGCCGTAGATCCGGCAACCATTCTGCGCGCATAGGACACGCAGCCCCGGCCAGCCCGCGGCCCCCCCTCCGCGGCGACGGCAGCGACATCTGCGGGCGCCAGGGACTGTTGCCGGCCTTGCCTCGCCCCCATATCTCCAGTCTGCCCGCCTCGAAGGACCCCCGATGCCCCACAGCAAGATCGTTACCAAGGCTCTGCCCGTCCCCACGTCGCGCCTGTCGCGGATGGCCAAGCTGGGCGGGCTCGCCTCCTCCATCGCCGGCAACGTCGCCACCGAGGCGGCGCGGCAGCTGGCGCGCGGCGAGCGACCGCGGATGGGCGACCTGCTGCTCACCCCCGCCAATGCGATGAAGGTGGCCGACAAGCTGGCGCAAATGCGCGGCGCGGCAATGAAGGTCGGCCAGTTGATGTCGATGGATGCGGGCGATGTGCTGCCGCCGGAATTGGCGCAGATCTTCGCCCGCCTGCGCGCCGACGCGCACCACATGCCGTGGCCGCAATTGAAGCGGGTGCTGGCCCAGGCCTGGGGCCCCGACTGGCGGGGCCGGTTCGAGAAGTTCGACATCCGCCCCATCGCCGCGGCCTCGATCGGTCAGGTTCACCGGGCGCAGAGCAAGGACGGCCGCGATCTGGCGATCAAGGTGCAATACCCCGGCGTCCGCCGCAGCATCGATTCCGACGTCGACAACGTCGCCTCGCTGATCCGCGTCGCCGGGATGCTGCCGCGGCACGTGGACATCACGCCGATGCTGGCCGAAGCCAAGCGGCAGTTGCACGAGGAAGCGGATTACGAGCGCGAGGGCCGCTGCCTGTCGCAATTCGGCGCGCTGCTCGCCGACCGGCCGGAATTCCGTGTGCCCGAGCTGCACCCCGACCTGACGACGCAGACCGTGCTGGCGATGAGCTATGTCGAGGGCCGGCCGATCGACGACCTCGCCGCCGAGTCGCAGGCCGAGCGCAACCGGGTGATGACGCTGCTGATCGAGCTGCTGTTCCGCGAGCTTTTCGAGTTCCGCCTGATGCAGACGGATCCGAACTTCGCCAACTACCGCTTCGTGCCCGGCACCGGGCAGGTGATCCTGCTCGACTTCGGCGCCACCCGCGCCTTCCCCGACGATTTCGCCGACCAGTTCCGCCGCCTCGTGCGCGCAGGGCTCGCGGGCGACCGCGACGGCATCCGCGCCGCCGCCACCGAGATCGGCTTCCTGTGCGAGGACACGCCCGCGCGCCTGGAGCAGGCCATGCTCGAGACGTTCGAGATGTCGCTCGAACCGCTGCGCTACGACGGCCCCTTCGACTTTGGCGCCACGGATCTGGCGATGCGGATGCGCGAGGCGGGCATCGCCATGGCCGAGGATCACAGGCACGTGCGCATCCCGCCGATGGACACGTTCTTCCTGCAGCGCAAGTTCGGCGGAATCTACCTGCTTGCCACGCGGATGCGGGCGCAGGTCAATCTGCGCGCCCAGATCGAGAAGCATCTGTGATCATGCGGCTTCCGGTCGATCCCTCCAGGGTGCCGGAAGCGGGAGCGACCGGTGATGGCCACGACGAGACACGTCAGGTTCTGGGACAGGATCGCCGACCGCTACGCGGCGCGGCCGATCAAGGACCCCACGGCCTATGAGGCGATGCTGGCCGACGCCGCCGGCCGCCTCAGCCCCACCGACCGGGTGCTGGAGATCGGCTGCGGCACCGGCTCGACCGCGATCCGCCTTGCGCCGCACGCGGCGGAGTGGACCGCGACCGACTTCTCGCCGGAGATGCTGCGCATCGCCCGCGCCAAGCCCGCGCCGGCAAACCTGCGCTTCGTCCTCGCCGATGCCGGGAGCGCCTTCGACGGCGGGCCCTTCGACGCGATCTGCGCCTTCCAGGTGCTGCATCTGGTGGGCGACCTGCCCGGCACGCTCGCGCGCATCCACGCCAATCTGAAGCCCGGCGGCCTGCTGATCAGCAAGACCTGGTGCTTCGCCGACATGGGACTCAAGCTGCGCAGCCTGTTCCTGGCCCTGCGCCTGATCGGCCTGTTTCCCGCCGCCAGGGCGCTGACCAAAATCGCGCTGCGCCAGGCTATCCGCGACGCCGGCTTCGAGATCGTCGACGAGCGCGTCTTCGGCACAAACCCCAACGGCCCCTACATCGTCGCCCGCAGGCCCGCGCGGGCCTGACGCAGACTCGGCAAGACGCGCTAGTCGACCTTGCGCAGGAGGCCGCGCCGGACGAGTGCTGAACAGAACGTGCCCGGGCCGACCCCGCCCCACCGGATCCGCTGCTCCATCCGACAGGTCTCCAAAAATGGCATCGAAGGTCCTCCCTCCAATGCACCGTGACCTGTCGACCATCTGCCCGGTCTGAACTGTCAGGACTCTACCCGGTCCGTACCGAAGAGCCCCCCACCCCCGCCCCCTCCCCACCGCTCGCGAAGCTCGCGGGGGGAGGGGAGAAAAGGAGCGCCTCTTCTCCCCTCCCCCTATTTCTCCCCTCCCCCCATGAACGCAGTGAATGGTGGGAAGGGGTCGGCGGTGGGGGGTACGCAGAGCTCACCGGCGCACGGCGGCAAGGCGCTTTCATCGCCGGCGGGTTGGATCCTTCGGTAGCAAACTGAGACGAACTCCGGCTGATCAAGCCGAAGATCGCCTTCCGATCGCCGAACAGCCCTGACCCGCAATGGATATGTCCGCGGCCGGACCATGAGAGTCCGGCCGGCGCGGCCGGATTTCGCGTCAAGGCAACCCGGCCGGCGGAGGTATTCGCCCACAGGCCATCGTTACTTCGCCAGACTTTGCGGCACTTGGCGGCGCCAAACCTGCCGGCATCCGCTCCATGGCAAGACTGGAATTAGAATATTTCCATTTTCTGTCAATACCTTGACTCCCCCTCCCCGCATCGCTACTGCTTCTGCATATCATTCCTGTTTAGGGAACCGAAGCAGATCTCATCGAGAAGCACTCCATTTCCGACATCTGTCGTGACGGCTTCTTGGCGCTGCACTGAGAAATAGCTCGCAGCGACGCAGTTACTTACGCAATTCAACGGGGGCTGAGATGAAGAACCACATGATGACGACTTTGGCGATCGGCTTCATTGCTGGCGCCACCCTGGCAGTCACACCGGCGGCGGCGCACACCGCGCTGTGCTCCTGCTACGACAACAAGGACGGCACCATCCTGTGCGAGGGCGGGTTCTCCGACGGCGCCTCGGCATCCGGTGTCAAGGTCGTGGTTACCGGCAAGCAGGGCAATGTGCTGGTCGAAGGTGCGATGAACAAGAACAGCGAGTTCACCTTCAACAAGCCCGGCGAGGACTTTTCCGTTCGCTTCGATGCCGGCGAGGGCCACCAGATCAACATCAAAGGCTCCGACATCCACTGACGCTGCCGGCATTCCCGCTAAGGCGGGAGCCGGTCCTGCGCCGGAAGGCCGAACATCTGCACGATCTGCCACACGCGTTTCGGCGGATCACCTGACGAGCAGCCCTGGGCCGCATGTCGGCTCAAGGTCTGCGCCTGTTACCGAGGGAATCCACCATGATGAAGTCCACCGTTCTCGCAGCCGGCATGCTGTTCGCGGCCGCTTCGGCCGCCCAGGCTCATTTCCAGCTCGCCTACACGCCGGAAGTGAACCTGGAGAAGCCGGCCGCCGTGCCGATGAAGTTCATCTTCTGGCATCCCTTGGAGAACGGCCACGTCATGGACATGGGCGATCCCGAGGCGCTGGTGCTGGTGTTCAAGGGTGAGAAGACCGACCTGAAGCCGAAGCTGAAGCCGATCACCTTCCGCGGCGCCGACAACGAGGCCAAGGCGTTCGAGACCGTCCTCGATATCAAGCGCAACGGCGACTACATCGTCGCGCTGACGCCCAAGCCCTACTTCGAGAAGAGCGAAGGCTCCTACATCCAGCAGATCACCAAGTCGTTCATCAACAAGGGCGGCATTCCCGACGGCTGGGACAAGCCGGTCGGCCTGCCGACCGAGATCGTGCCGCTGGTGAAGCCCACCAATGTGCTGGCCGGTTCGACCTTCTCCGGTGTCGTGCTGTCGGAAGGCAAGCCGGTGGCCGACGCCGAGATCGAGGTCGAGTACATGGCCGCGCCGCCGGACATGAAGACCAACAAGCCGGGCAAGGTGACCGCCAAGGCGCCGGAAGGCGGCGCCATCGTGGTGAAGACCGACGCCAATGGCGTGTTCTCCTTCGGCGTGCCGCGCGCCGGCTTCTGGGGCTTCGCCGCGCTCGGCACCGGCCCGGCCAAGGAATTCGAGGGCAAGGAACTGAGCCAGGATGCGGTGATCTGGGTCCGCGCCTTCGACTTCAAGTGACGAGCCTTGCGCATCGTGCTGCTGGCGAACGCTCGCCAGCGGCACAGCAGCCCCGTCCCCGGCAGCCCGGCACCCGGCCGCGCCGCCGGGGCTGATCATTCCCCGGACAAAGGACGGCTGCCAATGACCGACATCCCCATGACCGACATCCCCATAACCGAGACCGCGTTGGGGACCGTGCCCGTCGCTGCCTCGTCCGGCGCGTGGCCGGGCGATGACGTGCCGGCGCCGCGCCTCGACCATCTTCATCCCGGCGCAACCTGCCGCGTGGTGGCCCTGCACGGCGGCGGCGCGGTGCGGCGGCGCCTGCTCGACATGGGGATCGTCCCCAGCGTCCATGTCGAGGTGATCCGCAACGCGCCGCTGCGCGATCCCATCGAGATCCGCGTCCACAACACATTCATGACGCTGCGCCGGGTCGAGGCCAACCGCATCGAGGTGCTGGTCGGCTCGGACTCGTGAGACGCACCGCCTCAGATCACCATCTCCCCCGTTTCCGGACGTGTCATGCCGAATCTGACTTCCTCTCCGCGGTCGCGGCTCAAGGTCGCTCTGGCCGGCCAGCAGAACGCCGGAAAATCGACGCTGTTCAACGCGCTCACCGGCGCGCGCCAGCACATCGCCAACTATCCCGGCGTGACGGTGGAGAAGAAGAGTGGCGTCTATGTCGACGGCGACCTCAAGGTCGAGGTGGTCGACCTGCCCGGCACCTACAGCCTCACCTCGTTCTCGCTTGAGGAGCGGGTGGCGCGGGATTTTCTGCTGCGCGACAAGCCGGACGTCATCGTCAACGTCATCGATGCTTCGACGCTCGAGCGCAGCCTGCCGCTGACGTTCCAGCTCATCGAGATGGGCGTGCCGGTCGTCGCAGTCGTCAACATGATCGACGTCGCCGGGCGGCTGGGTCTCAATGTCGACCCCGACGCGCTTGGTGCGCGGCTCGGCGTTCCGGTCATCGCCTCCGTCGGCCGGCGCGGCGTCGGCATTCCCGAGCTGCGCGCGGCCATCCGCCAGACGGCGGACTGCGCCCACGTCCGTTCGCCGAACATCGTCGATTACGGCGCGCTTGAGGACGCCGTCGCCGACATCGAGCACCGCCTTGCCGGAACGTCGGTACGGCCCGCCGCCATCTCGCCGCGCTGGCTGGCGCTCGCTTTGCTCGACGGCGGCAGCGAGGCGGAAACGCTGCTGGTTGGGCCCGCCGGGGAGCGCGAGGCGGTCGCCGCGGCCGCACGGCAGGCGCGCGAGACATTCGAGGCCAGCGCCGGCACCAGCGCCTCCGACCACATCATCGCCTGCCGCCTGCGCCATGCGCTGGACACCATACAGGCCTCCGTGCAGGACCGGCGGCAGGGCCTGCCGATCTCCGAGCGAATCGACCGCGTGCTGCTGAATCGCTGGCTGGCGCCGCTGTTCCTGCTGGCGACCATCTGGCTCGTCTACCAGCTCTCCATCGTGCAGGGCTACGAGCTGACCAAGGTCACCTGGCCGCTGCTGGCCAGCTTCCGCAACTGGGCCTCGAGCGTGCTGCCGGCCGCGGGCTTTCTCAACGACCCGTTCGTGCGCGCGTTCGGGCTGTGGATGGTCGATTCCGTCAACACCCTGCTCAATTACGTGCCGATCTTCCTCATCCTGTTCTCGCTGATCGCGATCCTGGAAGACAGCGGCTACATGGCGCGCATCGCCTTCATCCTCGACCGTATCCTCAAGCGCTTCGGCCTGCACGGCCAGTCGACGCTGCCGATGGTGCTGGCCGGCGTGTTCGCCGGCGGCTGCGCCGTGCCGGGGGTGATGGCGACCAAGGCGATTCCCGATCTGCGGGCGCGCCTTGCCACCATCCTCACCGTGCCGTTCATGAACTGCCTGGCCAAGGTGCCACTCTACACCCTGTTGATCTCCATGTTTTTCCCCGATCACAAGGGACTCGTGCTGTTCTACCTCTCCACCATCACCGTGGTGGTGGCGCTGCTGGTGGCGAAGCTGCTCACCGTCACCGTGCTGCGCAAGATGGAAACCGCGCCGTTCGTAATGGAGCTGCCGCACTACCACCTGCCGACGCTGACCGGCGTGCTGCGCCGCGCCATCGACCGCACGTGGCTCTATGTCAAGAAGGTCGGCACCATCGTCGTGGCGGTCGCCGCCGTCATCTACGTGCTGCTGCAGTATCCCGATCTTTCGGCCGACCGCATCGCCTATTTCCAGGGACGCGCCGAGGCGGCGATCGCCGAGTTCCACGACAGGATGGCCGGCAATCCCCACGCCGCCGCGGTGGCAAGCCAGGAGCGGCTGATCGACCTCATCAATGTCTTCACGGCCTATCGCGCCGAGAAGCTCAATGCCGGCGGCAAGAGCGCCAGCGATGCGCTCGACGCCGCCTATTCCAGCCGCCACCCGGAGTTCGTGCCCTTCCTGCTGCGCAGCGCAGACCCCAACGCGCGCAAGGCGGCGTCCGCACTCAAGACGCTCGCCGACGAGCGCAAGACCCTGCGCCGCGAGATGAAGGAGGAGCGCCTCACCGTCAGCATCCTCGGCCGCATCGGTCAGGCGCTGGAGCCGGTGACGCGGTTCGCCGGTTTCGACTGGCGCATCAATGTCGCGCTGCTCAGCTCGTTCGCCGCGCGCGAAAGCAGCGTGGCGACCCTCGGCGTGCTGTTCGGCTCCGATGACGGCGAGGCCAGGCGCCTCGAAGACCGGATGGAGGCGCAGGGACAGACGAACTACACCGCGCTCACCGCCGTCTCGCTGATGCTGTTCTTCGCGCTCTACCCGCCATGCCTCGCCACCATGATCATGGTGCGCCTGCAGACCGCCTCGACCCGCTGGATGCTGTTCGCCATCGCCTTCCCCACCGTGCTCGGGCTGATGGTGGCGGGCACCGTGCAGCTGATCGGTACGGCCTTTGCGCTCGACGGGCTGACGACGATCTCGGTGGTCTATGGCAGCGCGCTTGCGCTGTTCGTGATCGTCGGGCTCTATCGTTCGCCGCGCGAGGCATGGCGCGCCGCGCGTTCCGCTCCGTCACCGGCCACGACCAGGGAGATCCCGTCATGACGACAGCGACCACTCTCGCAACGCCGCCCGTGCCCGCGGTCAATCTGAGCGGCGAGGCCGCCGCCGGTCCCTGGGAAGCCGTCATCGCGGTGGCGATCGCCGCGGCCGCCCTGCTCTACCTGGCGCGCTCCTACGGGTTCCTCGGAAAGCGGAAGAAGCCCGGCTGCGCCGAGTGCGCCTCGGGCTGCGGCTGCGGCTCACAGAGTACGGCCCCCGATGCGAAAGCCTGCACCGCACCAATTTTCGTCACCGCGCCGGACAACACCGAGCGTCGCGACGCCTGATACGAACGGCCCCAGACGCTGACGCGGGGGCCGTTGACCCTCGCGGGTTTTCTTTTCGGAACTCAAAGATTTCGCGAAAATCCGCGACCGGAACCACCGGACCACCTTCGCGGCCGCCGGTATGACTTTCCACGAGGCTCCGGTCCGATGGCCCAGGCCTCGTGTGCAGGACCGCCCGCCTTTCCCGATCACACGACGTGGAAGTCCGCGGGAACCAGGGCGCTGCCGGCGGCGATCTTGGCGAAGGCGATGGCATCGCTGCCCGAGCCGCCGGTCGGATCCCAATAGACCGTTCCGGCATTCGCACCGGAATTGTCGTAGATGAAGTAACCCTTGGTGCCGGTGTTGGAGGCTGCGGCCACGTCGGCCACCGTCTTCAGGGTCACCGATGTCCCGGCCGCCAGCCCGCCACCGAAACCCGAGGCCGAAATCTCGAAATAGTCGGTCCGCGACACGAAGTCGGTGATCGTATCGACACCCTCGGCTGGCACCTGGAACACGAAGGCGTCGACGCCCCCGCCACCGGTGAGAGTGTCGTTTCCGGCGCCGCCGATCAGCCTGTCGCGGCCGCCGCCGCCATTCAGCGTGTCCGCACCATCGAGACCGGTCAGCACATTGGCGGCACTGTTGCCGGTGATCACATTGGCCAGCGCATTGCCCGTGCCGTTGATGGTGTTCGAACCGGTGAGCGTCAGGTTCTCGACGTCACCCTGGACGCGGGTGGCGTCCGACAGGCTGAGCGTCACCGACGATTTCACGGTGTCGGTTCCGCCGCCGCCGACCTCGCTCACCAGATCGCCGGTGCTGTCGACGGTGTAGGTGTCATTGCCAAGGCCGCCATACATCTTGTCGCTGCCGGCCCCACCATTGATCGTATCGTCACCGGCGTTGCCATAGAGCGTATCGTTGCCACCATTGCCGCTGATGGTGTCGCTTTCCGGCGTACCGTTGAAGGTGTTGGCGCTGGACGTCCCGGTGTAGGTGGTGCCCGCGACATCGGTGACGGAGATCGACAGCGCCTGCGTGGCGCTCAGCGCCGGCGTGGCGTTGTCCGAGACCGAGACCGTGACGCCATAGACGTTGTTGTGGTCCGCGTCCTGCGGGGTCTCGAAGTCGGGCGCCGCGTTGAACCGGAGAATGCCGGTCGCTGCATCGATGGTGAACAGCGCGGCGTCGTCGCCCGAGAT
The DNA here is from genome assembly GCF_003966715.1 of Blastochloris tepida. NCBI lineage: Bacteria > Pseudomonadati > Pseudomonadota > Alphaproteobacteria > Hyphomicrobiales > Blastochloridaceae > Blastochloris > Blastochloris tepida. The sequence continues at coordinate 747,566 of NZ_AP018907.1, read as the reverse complement.
CGCATAGGTCAACGTCTGGGTGACGGCATCGGTGGCGGTGACGGCGAGCACGGCGCCCGTTCCGTTCTCGGCAAACGAGACGGCGGCAGCAGATGTGATGACCGGAGCGACATTGACCCCCGGCGCCGATTGGGTGACCGTGACGTCGTGCTGCCCGTTGGCGCCAACATCCAGCGTCAGGATGTCGCCGACCTGGCTGACGATCCTGGCCCCCGACACCGAGACCGTCCGGCCGGCCGAATTGCCGAGATCGATGACCATCTGGCCTTCGCCGATCAGCGAAAATGACAGGTTGGTGCCGTCGCCCGACACCGAGAGCAGTTCGGCGCGCATCGGCAACGCCGTGATGTGGGTGACGTCATCGGCCGCAGCGCCCAAGGTGATGGTGTAGGTTGCCGCAGCACCGTTCAGCTTCGGCGTGAACACGCTGTCGCTGTCGTACGCGTACCAGCCGGTGACGCTCTTGATCACCTGCGTGCCGAGATTGTCGAGATCGAGCGCAAACTTGCCGGCATCCGCCGACGTCACCGTCGCGGTGACGGTGCTGCCCGAGACCGAATAATTGATGGACGACTGCTCGAAATTCTTGATGCGGTCGGCGAGGTCGGCGAGCGTCACGAACTCTGCCCCGTTGCCGTAGGCATAGGCAATGAAGTCCGTGAACATCTGCGTCGTGTAGCCGCCCGACTCCGTCGCCGTCACTCCATAATCGTGCCAGGGCCAGAGAATGACCGGCAGTTCGGCGTGCTTCGACAGCGCGTCGAACTCCTTCTTCCACTCGGCCAGCGCTGCCGCCGCGCCGATCTTCTCCCACCCGATCAGCGTGAAGTCGAACTTCATGTTGGGCGCGAGATAGACCTTGCCGGCACTGGCGTCCTGGGCGGAGAGATAGCCGAACGCGCCGGGATAGCCCGCGCCGTAGCTCGAATAGCCGCCCGTGAGGTAATCGTAGTACTGGATGATCTGCTCGGCCGTCGCCCGCGTTTCGCCCGCGCCGGGAACCGCCGCGCCAATGCTGAACTTGTCCAGCCCCAACAGGTTCGCGATGTAGTCGCGCGAGGCGCGGAACTCGTAGTCGAACGTCCCGGGGCCGGTGCCCGTCGTCAGGATGTTGGTGTTCTCGGCCGGGTTCAGGTTGACGAGATGGGTGTAGGAGTGGCTGCCGATCTCGTTGCCGAGCGCGAGAAGCTGCTGGTAGTAGGGCAGCGAGTAGGCGGGGTTGGTCCACTCGCCCGCCGACTGATTGTCGCCGATATTGATGTAATAGGAGCCGACGAAATTGTACGCCGTCTTCCACGACTGGAGGATCGGCAGCATCTTGTCATAGATGCCGGCGCTGCCGTCATCGGGATGAACCTCGTCGATGTATTGCGACTGGTCCATGTCGGTGCGCGAGGCCACGATCGAGCTCTGTCGGCTCATCTGCAGGCCGACCGTCGGTCCGGTCGCGCCGTTGACGGCGTACGAGATGGCCTGCGACAGTTGATTGTTGTCGCCCATCACCGAGGTCGTCGAGAACAGGACGTTGCGGTCGCCATTGATGCTGCTGGCGACAACGGCATTGTAGGTGCCGCCGCCCGTACCGCTCACCGTCTGGGTGGCGATCACCGTGAGCGGCGTGGTGCCGGCGGTGAAGTCATCGAAGGCAAGCCAGCCGACGCCGGCACTGTTCGAATAGGCGTTGATCGTCTCGCCGGCGGTGTAGCCGCCGACGCCGTCAAATCCGCTGCCCACCGAATTGACGGTGACGCCGCTCGAGCCGCTCCAGCCGGACGCCTTGAGCTGGACATCGAACAGCGCCTTCATCCGCGCATAGGAGTCCGCCAGCGCCGCACCGGTCTCGCTGTTGGTCATGAAGTTGCCGGCGGTGATGAAGCTCGTATTGTAGTTCTTCGCCAGCAGGGTCAGGTTGCTCTCGATCGCCGCGACGTCGGCCGCCTTGACGAACTCGAACGACGGAAACACGATCGCGTCGTAATTGACCAGCTTCGAGAGATCCTTGAGGTCGGCCTCGGTGAGCACGTCGAACGGCACGCCGGCCATCGCCGCCTGGTTCTGCGCCGCCATGAAGAGCTGGGTGTAGGCGGTCTCGGCGAGGTTGACGTCGGTCAGCCCAAAATAATGAGCGGCGGTCGTGTCGGAATAGACGATGGCCACCTTCTTGGTGAAATCGGTACGCGCCGGCAGACCGCTGGTGTCGGTGACGGTGTAGGCCGTGTTGTAGACACCCGGCAAGAAGGCGTCGTTGTTGATGTCGATCAGCGCACTGAGACCGGCGGGGCTGCCGATCGCCGTCTTGGGAACTGCGAATTCGATGGTGGTGCCGTCCGCGCTCAGCGCGTAGTCCAGGCTCCGGACGAGGGTGACAACGGGGTTGCCGTTAGCGTCGGCGGTGGGGGCGACCGCATAGAGCTTCAGCCCACTCGTCTCAAATTCCACCTTGTATTCGACGCCATTGGCCCAGCCCCAGATCTTGTAGCCGGTGCTGCTGTTCTGGTCGGTGTTGAGCCACATCGTGGTGTTGGCGCCGATCGTGGTGCCGGCTGGCGCCTTGATCGCGAACACATAGCTGTCGCCGCTCGTCCTGCCATAGGTCTCGTAGCCGTCCACCGGTGCGGTGCCGTCGATCCGATCGGTCGCCGTCCACTCGCCCAGGAGTCCATCGAGCGTGATGTTGCCGACCACGACTGCCATAACCGTTCTCCTCGAAATCCTTGCGCGGCCGCGCGATGCGATGGTGCTTCTGAAACTTTGTCTTGACTATTGAGATGTCGGTCGACCGGTACTCACCTTCGGGAAGTTGAGCATGGCGCCCGGAACGCCGAAGATGCCTGACACGCTGAATTTGACACACGCAAGAAGATGCGCAGCCAGCGCCTGACATCTATTATTATTCAGGCATCGCCCTTCGGCCTTGTCCAATCCGTTTCCCTGACCCGCGTCAGGAAACTATTAACCTATATCAACAGCCATCGACCTTTGCTGACCACGCCGCGCTCAAGGCAAAGCTTTCGCCCGCGCACGAATTTGCTGCACAGCCGTCCGACTCTTGAATTCTTTTGAGAAACAGGGATGCGTGGCGCAGAAACGGAGCGCAGCCAGGACACTGGCGGTTCATCGGCTTGCAGCCGCAGAAACTGTCGCGGCGGGCCGGCACTCGGCTGTGAATGCGGTTGTGAATAGGGACCAGTGGTCCGACCCTGACATTTGCATCCGCAAATGTCAGGGTCGGACCACAAACTATTGATTCTGTGGATGAAATCCGACGCGTGGGTTACCAAGCGTCGGACTTCATCCACCAGGGAGCCCCCTCGCCTGCCGTCGATGCCGTTTCCTGGGCCGCTGGCCGGTCCGGGTGATCAAGCCCGGAAACCGTATCACTCCAGCCGCACCGATCCCTCGCCGCGCAGATCGATTCGAATCCGCAGGTCTCCGGCGGGTCGTCCGCCGCTGCCGTCATAGAGGCTGTAGGGCAGCACGATCAGCAGGCCCCGCTCGGCATCGTAGGAGGCCTTCAGCCGCGCCCAGGCGACCTCGTAGAATCCCAGCGCGCTGCCCCCGTCGCTTGCCGAGGTCCGGCTGATCGCGAAGCACCGGGTGCCGATGGATTCCTCCGGGATGAACACCAGCACATGGACGCTGCCGGAGACCGGCTCGCCATCGGTATCGACCAGTGCCACCCGAATCTTGCCGTTGGAGAAGGCGCGCGGCCCCTCGGCAAGAAAGCTGATCCGGTCGAGATGTTCGCACGCCCCGACGGATGCGGCTTCGGCCCGGCCGAAACCGCACGCCATCGCGGCAAGAAGCAACAAGGCCGCGCGCTGCAAGACTGCCCCCCATATTCGCGACCTGGAGCGTAGCACGCCGATGCGCCCGATCGCATGCTCCTCGATCGCATGCTCCAGGTGGCATCATGAACGGGCGGGTCCCCGCGCGGGATGCAAGGCCGCGTCTGTTAGGATTGCACCCCGGCCGCCGCGGCGTCGAGCTGGGAGACCAGCCTCGGATCGAGCTTCAGGCCGGTGGCGAGACGGGCGAGAAAGCCCGTCTCGGCCGCGTTGTCGGGATTGATGGCGAGGCGGGCGGCCGTATAGACCTGCGCCGCAACCTCCGGCGACGGAACCTGCACGACCAGCGCATCGGCCGTCAGCGGCTTGGCGAACTCGCCCTCCAGGAAGCTGGTCTCGGCCGCCCCAAGTCCCGCCCGGGAAAGCCCGCCGACAATGGATTGACGCTCGGCCTGATCGACCACGCCGTCCGCTGCGGCCGCGGCGATCATCGCGCGCACGATCAAGAGCGCGGTCTGCTGGTCGGCGGCTGCATCGGCGGTCTCGCCGAAGGCGCTCCTTTCGGGCGGCGGCTCGACGCCCGCACCCATATCGATGATCGGCTTGCCGGCCTGATAATTCTGCCACGCCTTGTAGGCAAGGCCGCCGATCATCGCGAGGCCGCCGAGCTTCGCGGTGCCGGCGGCGATGTCGCGCCCGGCCCGGGTGCCGAGCAGGAGCGCGGCGAGCCCGCCGAGCGTCGCGCCGGCCGCCGTCTGATTCTGTCCGACCAGATCGCGCGCCTTGGCCCAGAGATCGCCGGCATTCGAGCCCGTCGCCTCCTTGAGCGTCTGGCTGGCCTTGTCGCCGATCCCGGTGCGGGCATCGACGTCCTGGGCGGCCTTCTGCAGGCCGGAGGCCGCCGTGCCGAGCACCTGCCCGATGATCGCGGCAAAGCTGCCCGAGCCGATCGGCTTGCCGGCCGCACCTTCGCGCATGCCCGCCTGGACCTCGCTCGCCGCCTGCCCGAGCATCTCGCCGAGCCCGCCGCCTGCCCCCCGCGGCGCGCCGCCGCCCAGGATCGCATCGAGCACCTTTTTCGAGTCCATGATCGCAATCTCCCTTGGGAAAGCTGATACGGCCCCGCCGCGAACGTGCCCTCAGCGCACCTGCTGCGCACGGAATGCCGCTTCGCCGCGCGTGGGACAACACCACAGACGCGATCCGGTTTCCGGCCTCGCGCACCGCAGAACCATCGATGCCGTCAATCTGCGCCGATCCACCGGCGGTGGGCGTGCCGGGACTCGTCCGCGCGATCAGAAGCCGCCGCCGGTGCGCCAGCCCCCGCCGCCGCCGCCGGACGGCGGAAAGCCCGCATCCGCGCGGCGGCCCGACCCGCCGCGCGGACCCGGCCAGGGCGAGCGGCCGCGCCGGCCGAAGTCCGGATCGGACTGCGGCCGCGGGAACCGGAACCCGCCGCGCAGCACGCGGTCGAGCTCGGCGCCGCGAATGGCACCGGTGAGAATGCCGCCGATGACCTCGCCCAGCAGATCGGCCCCGCCGTCGAAGGTGCCGCGCGGATCGCCATAGCCGGACCGGCGGGCCCGGTCGCGGGCGCTCTCCAACTCGGCACGGCGCTCCGCCATGTCGCGGATCGTGTCGCGCAGGCGGCCGATGTCGGTCTCCACCGCCTCCAGCCGGCGGCGCGTCTCGACGATCATGCCCACGGCCTGATCGTCGGCCGGCTGCGGCGTTCGTTTGGCGGTGGCGAGAAGGTCCTGCAGATCCTGGGTCGCCAGCGCGCGCGCCAGCATGTCGGTGGCCTTGTCGAACACGGCGGCATCCCCACCCCCGCCTTCGGCCTGCCGTTCGGCGTCAAGCGCGGCGAGACGCTCCGTCACCGCCGTCACCTCGACTTCGGCCTGGTCCACGTCCGCCTGCGCCGCCGCCACGGCAGCTTCCAGCGGCTCGACACCCGCGGCCACCAGCGCGGCGCGCTCGATCTTCCCGACCTCCTGCTCGGCCGCCTCGAACTCCTGCCGCTTGCCATCGGCGTGCTCGCGCAGGCGCAGCGGAATCTCCTGCAGCATCGCGAAATTCGCCCGCGCATCGCGATAGCCGACCAGATCGGCCACCCAGCGGTCGATCGTCCGCACCAGCGATCCGCTCGCGTCCTCGGACTGGCCGTGCCGCCGCTGCCACAGATACATGAACAGCGGATCGTCCTCGTAGGGCTTGCGCTTGGCGGAGAGATCGGCCTCCGCCTGCGCGGCCTTCTCCTCGGCCTTGCCGGCGATCTCGCGCGCCGCATCGAGCCGGGCGTTTGCCCGCTGCCACACCGGATCGGATCGCATGCGCTCGGCCGTCGCGTGCTGCAGATCCTCCAGCCGATCGAGCGCTTCCGCCAGCACCTGATCGACGCGGTGCTTCTCGGTCTCGGCCTGCTCCAGTGCGCGCTGCGCCTCGTCGCGCTGCCCGGCCAGCGCCGCAAGACGCTGCCGGTACTCGTCGATCATGGCGAGCGCCGCCCGCTCGCTGGCATCGAGCGAGCCGATCACGGTCTCGCGGACCGCGGCATCGAGCCGGATGCGGGCGAGCGCGCGGAACCCCTCGGCCTCGGTCCGCCGCAGGATCGCCGCCTGCTCCATCGCCGAGCGCAGCGCCAGATCGTACTGCCCCTCGTCGGTGCGCGCCCGGCTGATCGCCTGCTCGACCGTCATCATCGTGTCGCGGCCCGAGATCATCGACGTCCTCACCAGCTCGTGATGCGGCCTTCGAGCACCGGCACCCTGTACACGGTCTCGAGGGTGCCGCGCCGCTTCTCGCCAAGCCGCACATTCTGCACGATGCCGTTGCGCACCTTGTCGTCGCGCACCGCCTCATAAGTTGCCTGCGAGACGCGCACGGCGAAGCGGCTGACCGTCTCGACCTTGTTGGTCTCGTCGTTGCGGATCGGCAGCTTCACAGGATTCCCCTGGGGATCGACCGCATCGACGACGAGATAGAAGGCGTGCCCCTTGTAGCTCGGATGCTCGCGATAGATCCCCGTCCGGTCTTCCGGCCGGCCGGCGATGCGCAGCTCATATTCCTGGCGCAGCTGCACCACCAGCCTGTCGAGATCGGCGGCAGCCGTGCGCGCCTCGGCGGCATCGCCCCGGTCGAGGGCGGCGCGGCCGCGGGTGAACAGCGCATCGGCCCGCTGGCGGGCGGCCGCATCGATCGCCTCGGCATAGACGGCGTCGCGCGTCGCGGCGAGCCGACGCGGCAGCGTCTCGGCAAGCTCGACGCGAAGCGCCTCGGCCGCCTGCCGCTGCGGCCGCACCACGCCGACATCATAGGCCAGCCACGCGATCAGGCCGGCGGCGGCGACCACGCCAAGCCGCTTGCCGTAGTGGTCGCGGCGGACCCAGGCCAGCGCCAGCAGCCGCTGCAGGCCCGGCGGCGACGGCGTGTAGACGAAGCGGCTCTCCTTCAGCGCCTTGACGCCCTGGGCGAGGATGCTGTCCGGAACGTCGATCCCCTGCCCCTTGTAGAGCGCGCGCAGCCGCGCGATCAGCTCCTCCTCGCGCGTGTCCTCGGCAAGCTCGCGCTCCACCATCACCGTGCGATGGCGAAGCGTGTCGACGACATCCATCGCCAGCATCAGCTCGTCGAGCGAGCCGGCCGGCCTGCGCACCGCCTCCGCCGGCGGCGCCGGAGTATCTGGCGCCGTCGACATCAGAGCGCCAACGCCTTTCCGTCAGCGACCAGCTTCGCCACGCGGCGCTTGCCGTCCTCCACCGCATCGCGGATCTCGGCGGAATTCTTCGTCGCCATCTGCCGCATCTCGTCGATGATGGTCTGCGCGTGTTCCTGGTAGGAGACCACCGAGTCGACCAGCTTCTTCACCGCATCGGCCCGCACGGTCGGCCCGTAGCCGGAGCGGATCGCCGCCTCCTGCACCTTGGAGCCGACCTCCGACAGCGTCTCCAGCGATTTCGAAATGCCTTCCTTCATGGCATCGAGCGTCGCGGTCGATTCGTGCAGGCCGAACATGCCGGTGAACGACGCCTTGAGCGCGGTCAGCACCGTGTCGTTGGTCGAGAAGAAGGAGATCGACTGCGCATAGATCCGCTCCTTGGCGTTGGTGGTCTGCTGCAGCCGCGCCATCACCACTTCGGAGGTGTTGTAGGAGATGGTCAGATTGTCGGACAGATCCTTGGCGATCTGGTAGCGCTTCTCCTCGTCCTGCACGCGGCGGATCTGCTCGTCGCGCGCAAGCTCGAGCTTGGCCCGCTCGGCCGGTTCGGTGCCGGCGAATTCCGCCACCTTGGCCGATGCCTCGGCGAGCAGGCTGCGCTCGCGCTCCAGTGCCTTGGTCGCCGTCGCCAGCACCTCGAAGGCCAGCACCTCGGACTGCTTCAGCGCGCCGCGGAAGTCGCGATACGCTTCGAGAATGACGTGCTCGCGATCGATCTGGCCCTTGGTGGCCTTGGTGACGTCGAGATAGATCGCCTTGATCTGGTCGAAGCGGTCGGCGATGTCGCCGCGGGCGATCTTCATCCACACATTGGTGGCCCGCTCCAGAATGTCGAGCTTGCTGTCGGCGATCTGATCGACCATGCGCTTGGCGTCATCACGGATCGAATTGAAGCCGGCGGTGATCTGCTCATAGCGCTGGCCGATCTCCATGCCGGCGATCTGCTCGCGGACGACCTCGTTGAACAGCGAGGCCTGACCGAGCGTGCGGGCGATCACCTGGATCCTGTCGGGGTCGAGGTCGGAGATCTTCTCCAGCAGCGCATTGATCGGCGCCGGCTCGGTCTTGTCGGGCGCCAGCCCGACATCGCGCAACGCGCCGACCGCTCGGTCGAGATACTGCATCGGAGTGTGCGAGATCGCGTCCGCCATTGCATCGTCTCCATCGCTCGCCAGCGTAACCGTTTCCGCCGCGTGGTGACGACGGACAGCCCCCGGCACGCCGCGAAGCCGGCGCACCAATAGCGTGATTCTAGTGCATTCTCCGTAGAAGTGGGACTCGGTCTCGCGAAAGAGAAGGGTCTAGACCGCCGGACGGAACGGAACCTCGCCCAGCAGCGTAAGCAGTTCCTTCAGCGCGGCGTCGAGGCGGACCGGGTCGGCGCCGGCCCGCACCATCACCTGGAAGCCGGGGAACGCCACGACCAGCAGCCGGGCGATGGCGCGGGCATCCCTCGCCGGCGCGATCGACCCTTCCGCCTGCCCCCGCGCGATGGTGCGGCAGAAGGCGTCCTCGATCGCCTGAAAATCGGCGGCGATGCGCTCGCGAATCCCCGCGTCGTGCGGCGCGAGTTCGACCGCTTGGTTGGTGCTCATGCAGCCGCAGGACGGCTCCCGCCCGTGGGCCGTGTCGATGATCGAGCGGAAGAACGCCTCGATCGCCGCGCGCGCCGGCCTGCTGTCAAGGCTGCGGTTGAGCGCCGCGGTGCGCTCGGCGCGGTAGGCGTCGAACGCCGCGAGGAACAGGTCGCGCTTGCCGCCGAAGGCGGCGTAGAGGCTGCTCCGGCTCAGCCCGGTCGCGGCCAGGAGGTCGGACATCGAGGTTGCCTCGAACCCCTTGCGCAGGAACAGGCCCAGCGCCTTGTCGAGCACCTCGGCGGTGTTGAATTCCTGCGGCCTGACCATGGCGTGCGCGTTCCACCACCTACCCTGCGGCGAGCGTCGGATAGTCGGTGTAGCCGCGCGCCTCGCCCTGGAAGAACGTCGACGGATCGGGCGCGTTCAGCGATGCGCCGCGCCGGAAGCGCTCGACAAGGTCGGGGTTGGCGATGAACAGCACGCCGAACGCCACGAGGTCGGCATCGCCCGCCGCGATCGCCGCTTCGGCCTTGGCGGCGTCGTAGCCGCTATTGGCGATGTAGCTGCCGGCGAACCGGCGCCGGAACGCGCCGAAATCGAACCCCGCCGGCCCGCCCTGCATGCCGTGCAGATAGGCGAGCCCAAAGCGGCCGAGCATCTCGGCGGCATGACCGAACGTCGCCGCCGGGTCGGAGTCGCGCATGCCGTAATTGTCGAACATCGGCGACAGCCGCACGCCCACCCGGTCCGCGCCCCACACGCCGATCACCGCCTCCACCACCTCCTTGAGGAAGCGGGCGCGGTTCTCAACGGAGCCGCCATACTGGTCGTCGCGCTGGTTGGTGCCGTCGCGCAGGAATTGGTCGATCAGATAGCCGTTGGCGGCGTGGATCTCGACGCCGTCGAAGCCGGCCCGCTTGGCGTTGGCGGCCCCCGCCGCGAAATCGGCGACGACGCCGGGGATCTCCGCGGTCGCAAGGGCACGCGGCGTCACGAACGGCTGAAGCCCGGTGGCGGTGAAGGTCTGGCCCTCGGCCCGGATGGCGGAGGGCGCCACCGGCTGGCCGCCATCGGGCTGGGTTGACGGGTGCGACAGCCGCCCGGTGTGCCAGAGCTGCAGAAAGATGCGGCCTCCGCGGGCATGGACCGCGTCGGTGATGGCGCGCCAGCCGGCGATCTGCGCCTCGGTGAAGATGCCCGGCGTGCGCGGATAGCCCTTGGCCTGGGCCGAGACCTGCGACGCCTCGCTGATGATCAGGCCGGCCTCCGCGCGCTGGCAATAATACTCGACCGCCAGCGGCGACGGCACGTCGCCCTCGATGGCGCGGCTGCGGGTGAGCGGCGCCATCACCACGCGGTTCGGCAGGCTGAGCGCCCCCAATTTGACGGGCGACAGAAGGCGGTCGAGCGCAGGCATGCTGGAACCTTCAATGTAATGGACTGATCGGTCCATAACCTAGTCGAGCCGACCTGTACGGTCAAGGCGAAGCGCGAGACCGGCAAATACGGGTGGGGTATCTGAGGCTCGATCTTCAAGAGTGACCGGAGGTGCCTGCCGCCCGAGCGGGACGCACGTCCTCGCAAACGAAGCCCCCGCGCAACCAGCCGGCTGCGCGGGGGCGTTTGTTCGGGTCAGGCCGCCAGATCGAACCGGTCGGCGTTCATCACCTTGACCCAGGCGGTAACGAAGTCACCCACGAACTTCGCCTTGTTGTCGTCCTGGGCGTAGACCTCCGCATAGGCGCGCAGGACCGAGTTCGAGCCGAATACCAGATCGATGCGCGTCGCCGTCCACTTCACGGCGCCGGTCTTGCGGTCCCGGATCTCATAGAGTTTCGGACCCGTGGGCACCCAGGCGTTGGCCATATCGGTGAGGTTGACGAAGAAGTCGGTGGTCAGCGCCCCTTCGCGGTCGGTGAACACTCCATGCTTGGTGCCGCCGTGATTGGTGCCGATCACCCGCATGCCGCCGACAAGCACCGTCATCTCGGGCGCGGTCAGACCCATGAGCTGGGTGCGATCGAGCATCAGCTCCTCGGCGCTGACGACGTAGTCCTTCTTCAGCCAGTTCCGGTAGCCATCGGCCAGCGGCTCCAGCACCTCGAAGGACTCCGCATCGGTCTCCTCCTGCGAGGCGTCGCCGCGGCCCGGCGCGAACGGCACGGTGACGTCGAAGCCTGCCGCCTTCGCCGCGGTCTCGACGCCGACATTGCCGGCGAGCACAATCACGTCGGCGAGGCTCGCCCCGGCCGCCTTGGCGATCGGCTCCAGCACGCCCAAGACCTTGGCGAGACGGGCGGGCTCGTTGCCTTCCCAATCCTTCTGCGGCGCGAGGCGGATGCGCGCGCCATTGGCGCCGCCGCGCATGTCCGAGCCGCGGAAGGTGCGGGCGCTGTCCCACGCCGTCGTCACCATCTCGGAAACCGTGAGGCCGCTCGCGGCAATCTTCGCCTTCACCGCCGCCACGTCATAGCCCTTGCGGCCCGCCGGCACCGGATCCTGCCAGATCAGATCCTCGGCCGGCACCTCCGGGCCGATGTAGCGCGCCTTCGGCCCCATGTCGCGATGGGTCAGCTTGAACCAGGCGCGGGCGAAGGTTTTCGCGAGGAGGTCGGGATCCTTGTAGAAGCGCTCCGCGATCTCGCGATACACCGGGTCCATCTTCATGGCCATGTCGGCGTCGGTCATGATCGGGTTGTGGCGGATCGACGGATCCTCCACGTCGACCGGCTTGTCCTCCTCCTTGATGTTGATCGGCTCCCACTGCCACGCGCCGGCCGGCGATTTCTTCAGCTCCCAATCATAGTTCAGCAGCAGATAGAAATAGCCGTTGTCCCACTTGGTCGGATGGGTGGTCCAGGCGCCTTCGAGGCCGCTGGTCACGGCGTCGCGGCCAACGCCGCGGCTGGTGTGGTTGATCCAGCCGAGGCCCTGCTCGGCCACATCCGCGCCTTCCGGGCTGGGGCCGAGATTGGCGGCATTGCCATTGCCGTGACACTTGCCGACGGTGTGGCCGCCCGCCGTCAGCGCCACGGTCTCCTCGTCGTTCATCGCCATGCGGGCGAAGGTCACGCGCACGTCCTTGGCGGTGCGCAGCGGATCGGGATTGCCGTCCACGCCTTCGGGATTGACGTAGATGAGGCCCATCTGCACCGCCGCCAGCGGATTCTCCAGCGACGTGCGGTCGTCGCTTTCATAACGGTTGGTGCTCTTGGCCAGCCATTCCTTCTCCGAGCCCCAATAGACATCCTTCTCGGGGTGCCAGATGTCCTCGCGGCCGAAGCCGAAACCGAATGTCTTCAGCCCCATCGACTCATAGGCGATGGTGCCGGCATAGATGATGAGGTCGGCCCAGCTGATGCGGTTGCCGTACTTCTTCTTGATCGGCCACAGCAGGCGCCGGGCCTTGTCGAGATTGGCGTTGTCCGGCCAGGAATTGAGCGGCGCGAAGCGTTGGTTGCCGGTGCCGCCGCCGCCACGGCCGTCCGCCGTGCGGTAGGAGCCCGCCGCGTGCCACGCCATGCGGATCATCAGGCCGCCGTAATGGCCCCAGTCCGCCGGCCACCAGTCCTGGCTGTCGGTCATCAGCGCGGTGAGGTCCCGCTTCAGCGCGGCGAAATCGAGCTTCTTGACCTCCTCGCGGTAGTTGAAGCCCTTGAGCGGGTTGGTCTTGGTGTCGTGCTGATGCAGGATGTCGAGGTTCAGCGCGTTCGGCCACCACTCCATCACGTTGGTGCCGGTCGATGTGTTCGCGCCATGCATCACCGGGCATTTCCCGGCCGACCCCTTCGTCTTCGCGTCCATATCCGTCTCCCTCATGTTCCGATTGCGTGAGCGCGAAGGACCACCGCTTCTTCCTCCATCGCGGATGGGGCGACTCGTCGCCCCCCGGCCCTCCACCACTTCAACGATCGATAGCAGGACAGTTCCATAAAGCGAATTTGCATTTTCTAATTGTCATGATAGGAATTTCTTATGAACGGACTTTCCCTAAGGCACCTGCGCTACTTCGAGGCGCTCGCCCGCCACGGCCATTTCGGGCGCGCGGCCGAGGCCTGCGCCATCTCGCAGCCCGCCCTGTCGCTGCAGATGAAGGAGCTGGAGGACCTGCTCGGCACGCCGCTGATCGAGCGGGGCGCGCGGCAGATTCGGCTGACCAGCCTGGGGGAAGCCTTCGCCGAGCGCGCACGCGCCATCCTGCGCTCGGTGGATGAGCTGGGCGACCTCGCCCGCGCCTCGCTGCGCCCGCTGAGCGGACCGCTGCGCATCGGCGTCATCCCGACCGTCGCCCCCTATCTGCTGCCCGCCATCATCCATGCCATGACCGAGCGGTTCCCCGGGCTCGACCTCCGGCCGCGCGAGGCGGTGACGCACAAGCTGGTCGAAGGCCTGCTCGACGGGCGCCTGGATGCCGCCGTTGTCGCGCTGCCGCTGTCGGAGCCGGCGTTGCACGAGCACCCGCTGTTCGAGGAGGAGTTCGTGCTGGTCCGGCCGAAGGCGGATGCGTCGAAGCCGGTGCCCTGCGCGGAGACGCTGCGCGAGATGCGCCTTCTGCTGCTGGAGGAAGGGCATTGCTTCCGCGATCAGGCGCTGTCCTTCTGCAAGATGCCGTCCTCGGCGACGCGCAACCTGATGGAAGGCAGCTCGCTGTCGACCCTGGTGCAGATGGTGGGCGCCGGCATCGGCGTCACCTTGATTCCGGAAATGGCCGTCGCCATCGAAACCCGCTCGGCGGCGGTCGCGGTGGCGCGGCTCAGAGACCCGCGCCCCACCCGCACGCTCGGCATGGTCTGGCGCCGGACGACGCCCCTCGCCGACCAGCTTGCGCACTTCGCCGAGGCCGTGCGCGAGACCGCGCGTCAATGCGCCCTTCCTCACTTAGTGCCCCCGGCCGAATGATGCGGTTTCCGGGATCCCGAAAGGATCGTCCGGAAACCGTGTCACAGACTGCGGGTTCGTCCGTCGCGACGATCCCATCGCTTGACCGGAGCCACGCCCCAAGGGCACCCTCAAGCCCAGGCTCGGCCATTGATCGCGCGGCACGATCGCGCCGGCCGTCCTTCGCCACGGCCGCCGGACCTCGACGTCCGGCGCGTCTGACAATCATCGGAGCGGGAACCCCACATGGATGCCTTCCAGGACCACTATCCGGAAAACGTCGCCCACTGCTATGGCTGCGGCCGCCTGAACGACCATGGCCACCAGATCAAGACGGTGTGGGAGGGCGATGAGACCGTCACCCGCTTCACGCCGGAGCCCTACCACACCTCCGTACCCGGCTTCGTCTATGGCGGGCTGATCGCCTCGCTGATCGACTGCCACAGCACCGGCAGCGCCGCCGCCGCCATGTACCGCGCCGAGGGCCGCGACCTCGATTCCCTCCCGCCATTCCGGTTCGTCACCGGATCGCTGCACGTCGATTTCCTCAAGCCGACGCCGATCGACGGCCCGATCGAGCTGCGCGGCCGCATCACCGAGGTCAAGGGCCGCAAGGTGGTGGTGGAGACCGCGGTGCTGGCGGCCGGCGTGCTCACCGCCCGCGGCAATGTGGTGGCAATCCAGATGCCGGAGGATTTCGGCACGGCCAAGCCCGGCTGACGGCAACGGCGCCGATTCAAGGCCGCGACAGAACCGGCGCGCGCGGCGATAATCCCATCCTCTGTTCGGTTCCATCGGCCAAGGCCACGCCCACGCCGGACGCGGCCTGACGCGTCGAGACGGGGGAATGGACATGTCACAGACAGCGGCCGAGCATTTCATGGTCGGCGGCGGCATCGCCTCGCTTGCCGCCGCGGTGTTCCTCGTGCGCGATGCCGGCGTGCCCGGCGAACACATCTGCATCCTCGAACAGCGCCCGGTTCTCGGCGGCAGCCTCGATGGCTCGGGAGACGCCGCCGACGGCTATCTCACGCGCGGCGGGCGCATGTTCGAGCCCAACTATGTCTGCACGTTCGACCTGCTCGACTCCATCCCCGCCCTCGATGATCCATCGATCAGCGTCAAGGCCGACATGCTGGCCTTCAACGCCGAGGTTCCCGGCTTCTCGGAATGCCGTCTGGTCCGCGATGGCCGGAAGGCCGAGGACCGGCTGCGGCTGCGGCTCGGTGCCGGCGACATCTTCGACCTGGTTCGCCTGACCTTGACGCCGGAGGCGCGGCTTGACGGGCGCACCATCGAATCCTGGTTCCGCCCCGGCTTCTTCGACACCAATTTCTGGCTCATGTGGTCGACGATGTTCTCGTTCCAGCCCTGGCATTCGCTGGCCGAGATGCGCCGCTACATGCGCCGGTTCATCCATATGTTTCCCGGCCTCGCCCGCATCGCCGGGGTGCTGCGCACCCGCTACAACCAGTACGACTCGCTGATCGAGCCGATCCGCGCATGGCTGAGCTCAAGGGGCGTGCGCTTCCGCACCGGTGCCGTCGTCAGCGATGTCGAGATCGACGGCGACAGCCGCGCCCGCCGCGTCACCCGCCTCGTGCTCGACTCCGGCGAGACCATCGCCGTCGCACCGGCGGACCGCGTCTACATCACGCTGGGCTCGATGACCGACGCCTCCTGCACCGGCTCGGCCACGGCCGTGCCCGCGCTTGACGACCGCGAAGGCGCCGCATGGCGCCTGTGGCGCAGGCTCGCCGCCCGCCACGACGGCCTCGGCCGGCCGGAGGTGTTCTGCGCCGATACGGCGAAGACCGCCTGGAACTCCTTCACCGTCACGCTCGACGGTCCCGAATTCTTCGACTTCATGGAGCGCTTCAGCGGCAACCGCACCGGCACCGGCGGCCTCGTGACCTTCGCCGGCTCGGGCTGGACGCTGTCGGTCGTCATGTTCCACCAGCCGCATTTCCGCACCCAGGCGCAAGACACCTATGTGTTCTGGGGTTACGGGCTGCGCGGCGAGCGCAACGGCGATTTCGTCCGAAAGCCGATGTGGCATGCCACCGGCGCCGAGATCCTTCAGGAGCTGGCCGGCCAGTTGCGTCTCACCGAAGCCCAGGCCGCGTGGTTCTCCGGCGCTCGCATCGTCCCCTGCCGCATGCCGTTCATCACCAGCCAGTTCATGCCGCGCCGGGCCGGGGATCGCCCGCCGGTCCGGCCCGCCGGCGCCGAGAACTTCGCCATCATCGGCCAGTTCTGCGAGATGGAGCGCGACTGCGTGTTCACCGTCGAATATTCGGTGCGCTCCGCCTGGGCGGCCGTTCACGCGATGACCGGGCGCGTGCCGGCGCCGCCCGCCGTGGTCCGCACCGATGCGCGCCCGGACGTGCTGTGGAATGCCGCCCGCGTGCTGCTCGCCGGATAGCATTGGGGCCGGCGCCAAACGTGGCGTATGCTGCGCGACGCGTGCGCATTCTGCCGTGGGAACCATGGGTCAGCGGCGCTCGACCCAGTCGTCTCCCACCTTGACGTAGGAGCGCTTCACCGCCGCCCAGGCGATGCGATGGGCGGCCTCTTCCTGGCGCGGATCGTCGGCATGCGCGGCAAACGCGTTGTTGAACGCCGCGCGATAGATGTCCTGCGCGTGCGGCGGCAGATGCCGGGCCACGGACGGCGGCAGATCGTCATTGCTGCGATAGGGAATCGGCCGACCCTCCTGCAGGGATCGTTGACATGATCCAACGAAAACCGCGCCTCAGCCGCCGGCCGGCGACACCGCCGGATGGCGCGCCAGAAGCTCGATGACTTCGTCGTCCGACACCTGGCGGAAATCGCCATAGAAAAAGCCGATAGCGCCGAACGGCTCTGGCGCCTCCAGGCACACGATCTCGTCCACCTCGCCGCGCAGCGCCTCCAGCACCTGCGGCGGCGCCACCGGCACCGCCAGCACCAGTCTGGCCGGGTTGCGCTGGCGGGTCGCCTGCAGCGCGGCGCGCACGGTGGCGCCGGTGGCGATGCCGTCATCGACGATGATGACGGTGCGGCCCACGAGGTCCGGATGGGGACGATCGCCAAGGTAGCGCTTGCGCCGCCGTTCGATCTCGGCCAATTCGCTGTCGCGGGCCCTGGCGAACTCCTCCTCGCTGATGGCCAGCATGGCGATCACATCGTCATTGCGCACGACGATCGGCTCCGGCCCATCGACCACGGCCGCCATCGCCAGTTCCGGCTCGAACGGCACGCCGATCTTGCGCACCAGCACGAGATCGAGCGGCGCCGCCAACGCTGCCGCGATTTCGGCCGCGACCGGCACGCCGCCGCGCGGCAAGGCCAGCACCACCGGGTGTTCATTCTTGAGCGGCGCGAGAGCCCGTGCGAGTTGGCGGCCGGCGTCGACGCGATCGATGAACGGCATGGGGGCCTCCAGGAACCTTCCGGCAGGATTATCCGGCGCCGCCGCGCGCCGGCGCCACGAGGAACCGCTCGAACCAGCCGAGCGCAAGCTCGATCACCGCCTCCATCGCGCCGGACTCGGGAAAGAGATGGGTCGCGCCGGGAATGATGGCCAGATCCTTCGGCGCCGTCAGCCGGTCGAAGGCATCCTGGTTGAGCTCGATGACGCCGAAATCGTCACCGCCGACGATCAGCAGCGTTGGCGCCCTCACCTTGGGCAAGGCCGCGCCCGCCAGATCGGGACGGCCGCCGCGCGAGACCACGGCGCCCACCCGCGTGCCCAGCGCGGCGGCGGCGACCAGTGCCGCGGCGGCCCCGGTACTGGCGCCGAACAGGCCGAGCGGCATTTGGTTCAGCTCAGGCTGCATTTGGTTCAGCTCAGGCTGCATTTGGTTCAGCTCAGGCTGCATTTGGTTCAGCTCAGGCTGAAGGTCGAGCCAGCGGACGGCATCCACCAGCCGTTCCGCCAGCAGCGGGATGTCGAACACATTGGCCCGGTCCTGCTCCTCCGCCACCGTCAGCAGATCGAACAGCAGCGTACCGATGCCGGCGCGGTTCAGCGCCTCGGCGACGGTACGGTTGCGCGGGCTCAAACGGCTCGATCCCGACCCATGCGCGAACACCACCAGCGCGCCCGCCGCCGCGGGCACCGTGAGATCCCCGGGCAACCCAAGGGCACCGACCCGCACCTCGCCGGCAATGGCCGCACGCGGGTGCCTGCCCGACATTGCTGACGCGGACACCGTCCCCATGCTCCTCCAATTGCGAAAGAAGTATCGCACGAAACATGGCGGCCGTCTGGCGGGCTGTGCGCAGGCTGCACCGATGCCATAATTCGGCGGTCGGAAGGGCACCCATGCACGCGCGCATCCAGCAAGGAACCGAGACAGCGCTCAAGGCCAAGGTGGCGTTTCTCAGCCGGCCGGAGACCTATGGCCTGCCGGCGGGCATGGTGTCGTGCCGCGAGACGCATATGTCCTTCGTGTTCCTGGCTGGCGCGCGCGTCTACAAGCTCAAGAAGCCGGTGCGGTTTCCCTATCTCGATTTCTCCACCTTTGCGAAGCGCGAGGCCGCCTGCCGCGCCGAACTGCGGCTCAATCGCCGCCTCGCGCCCGACATCTATCTCGGCGTCGAGCCGCTGGTGGCGCACGACGACGGTTTCGCGATCAGCGGTGCGGGACAGCCCACCGATTGGCTGGTGGTGATGACGCGCCTCGACGAGCGCTTCATGCTCGACCGGATGATCGCGGAAAACCGCCTCACCTCCGGCATGCTCGACCGGCTGTGCGCAACGCTCGCCCGCTTCTATCGCCGGGCGGCACCCGTCGCCCTGCCCTTCGCCGTGCATATGGCCGATTGGCGGCGCAGCCTCGCCGACAACCGGCGCATCCTGCTCGATGCCCGCTTCCGCCTGCCGGCCGGGCTGGTGCGCCGGATCGACCGGGCACAGCGCCAGTTCCTCGACACACACGGCCAGACCATCGCCACCCGCCTGCGCCGGCGCCGCATCGTCGACGGCCACGGCGACCTGCGCCCGGAGCACATCTGGCTCGACGACCGTGTCCGTATCATCGACTGTCTGGAATTCAACGCCCGCCTGCGCGCCGGCGATCCGCTCGACGAGATGGCGTTCCTCAGCCTGGAATGCGCGCGGCTCGGCGCGCCGTGGGCGGGCGCGTATCTGGAGCGGCGGATGCAGCGCCTGCTGCACGAGGCGGTGCCGGAGAGCCTGATCGCCTTCTATCGCTGCCACCGCGCCACGCTCCGCGCGCGGCTCGCCATCGCCCACCTGTTGGAGGACCACCCGCGCACGCCGGAGAAATGGCCGGCGCAGGCCCAGGCCTATCTTCGGCTCGCCGCCGCCGACGCCCGCCGGCTGGAGCATTCTCCGCAAACGTGGGAACCGGTTTTGCGGAAGAGAATGCGATAATCGAAAAATTCAGAGTGTCCGCTTGTCCGATCGGATCAGCGGACGCTCTGGAGGGTGTATTTACGCCACCATCAAGCCGGTGAGGCTCTCGTGCGCGTGCAGCCGCCGGATGGCCTCGGCGAGCAGCGGGGCGGCCGGCAGCACGACGAGCTTCGCGCTCGCGGCGAGATCGCCAAGGCGGAATGGCGGCACCGCATCGGTGACGACAAGACCATCGAGCGCCGGATCGGTGAGAACCGCGGCCGAGCCCGGCATGAACAGGCCGTGCGTGACCAGCGCCATCACACGCCCTGCCCCGGCCGCACGCGCGGCGCGGGCCGCGCGCAGCAGCGTGCCGCCGGTGCTGATCAGATCGTCGATGATCAGTGCCGTGGTGCCGGCAACGTCGCCGACGAACAGATCGCCCGACACCACCCCGGCACTGCGGTGCTTCTCGGCAAGCCCCTTGCCGACCGGGCGGCCGGTCGCCGCCTCCAGCGCCTCGCGCAGCGCCTCCGCCCGCTTCATGCCGCCGGCATCGGGCGAGATCACCGACAGCCTCTCGCCCGCCATCACCGACTTGAGGTGATCGACGAACAGCGGCGTGGCGGTGAGCGCGACCGTGCGGCAGCGGAAGGCATTCTCGAACGCCGCCGGATTGTGCACGTCGAGCGTGACGACACAGTCCGTGCCGACGCTCTCGAACATGCCGGCGACATAGCGCGTGGTCAGCGGATCGTTGGGCTTGGTGCGACGGTCCTTGCGGGCATAGGCGAGATAGGGCGCGACCGCCGTCACCCGCGCGGCACCGGCATCCTTGACCGCGCCGATAAAGAACAGCAGGCGGCAGAGCTTGTCATTGGCGCTGTCGCGCGGGCCGCCATGCAGGCTGTGCAGCACATAGACATCGGCCTCGGCGACATCGGCGAGCGGGCGCGCCTTGTGCTCGCCATCCTCGAAATCGCGCTCCTCGTGCGCCGCAAGCTCGACCTTCAGCGCAGCCGCGACCGCCGTGCCCAGATCGGCGCTGGCCGCAAGCGCGAAAAGCTTCAACGGCATGCCTGACATGGCAGCGCCTCGCTGGAGCATTCTCCGCAAAAGTGGGAACCGGTTCTGCGAAATAGAATGCGACGATTAGCAAGCCTAGCGCATTCCTCGCAAAGGTGGAAACGGTCTTGCGAACGCGGCTACGACGTCTCAAGGGCCAGCATTCCCCGCTCGCCGGCATCCCGCACCGGATGCCGTAAACGATATCCGGATTCCGCGCGAAGGCGTTGAAGATCCATGATCCGGCCGACGGAAGCCGCATCGCCGGAATCTCCAATCAAGATTCCCGGCAATCACGACGCATGCCGCCATCGCTTTGGCAGCTCGCCCTCATGTTGTCGTCGACAGGAAATCCCGCAAGGACCGTCCGAACGCGTCCGCATGCGGTCGCGTCCGCCGCAGGTCGAGCACGCCCGGCTCCATCATCTCCCGGCGCACCTCGGAGGGGCTGAACCCGAACTGGCTGCGGAACGCGCGGCTGAACTCCTGGACATTCGGGAAGCCGAACGCCTCCGCGATCACGTGAATCCGCCGCGTGTCGTTCGGGTCGCTCAACGCCTGGCTCGCCGCAGCGAGGCGGCAGTGTTGGATATATCGCGCGACGCCGCCCTGCGGCTCGAACAGCCGGTAGAGCACGCTGCGCGACACGCCCATCGCCTGGGCCAGCGCGGCCGGCGTCAGGGTTCGATCGCCCAGCCGCGCCCGGACGATGCGGCGCGCCCGCTCCCGCAGCCCGATGACCATGCCGCTCTCCGCCTCGCGCAGGCCGTCGCGCGACGGCGAGAGGCACGCCGTGATCATCGCCCGCGTGGCCGCGGCGATGGCCGGCAGGTCCTCCTCGCGCAGCGACGGCAGGCGGCGTTCCAGCGCCATCAGATAATCGGCCAGGAGCCCGCCCAACGGCGAAGCGAGCATCGTGTTGCTGGCGCGGTCCAGATGCCCCGCCTCGGCAGCGAATGAGTCCCGCGGGATGAACAGCATCAGCGTCTCGATGTCGTGCATCTCGCCGCGGCACGCCTCGCCGAGCGAATAGAGACCGAGCTGCGACGCCGCCCCGCGCGACACCCGCTCGCCGGCGCCGCCCTGGCTGACCGTCCAGTTCCGGCCCGACTTGAGCAGGAACAGGTACCAGTGATCGGCCTGGGCGGCGCGAACGCGCTTGGCCGATCTCTCGAACACGGCGCCCGGGTTGCGCTCCTGGCAAAGCGCGAAAGTGCCGAGATCCCACATTGCCAGATCGACCGCCCCGAGACGCCGCGCGTCGTCGAACGGCGAAAGATCGGCGACCGGGCGAAGATGCTCCCGCCAGGCGTCGAAGCGCTCGGCCGGCGGCAAATCCGCCGTCGAGAACCGGTACGGCCGCAGCAGGCGCGGCCCGCTCTGATGCGCCGGGGCATCGCTCCCGGCGCGGCCTTCCTCATGCGACGTCACGAACGCGATCCCCCTGCAACCGGCTGGTTGCCGGCAATGGCGGCGGCTCGGACGGACGTTGCGGCCGGCCAAGACCTGCGCACTCCGCTCGTCGGGCCGCGCAGCGTTCGCTCCGGCAAACCACCTCCCGCACCTTCCGGTTGTCGCGCCTCAGCATGGTACCGCCAGACACGCCGAGCGGGACGGAACAGCAATTCTTGGGACACCAAAGCAAAGCGATTCCTGGTATCAGGCAACATCATCATCATTCATGAGCTGTATTCGGGCCGAGAGGCTATGCGCGACGTTTGTCTTTTCCCCACCAAGGTTTCGACCTGAGCCCCATGGCCCCGGCGAGCCGCGACCACAATTATACGTTATCGCTGGCGCAAGCCGCGATCCAATGGATTCGCGAAAACGGCCTGCCGGCCGATCCGCCGAGCTTCGAGCTCTGGTATGTCTATTTCACCCGGCTGGTGCCGCAACTCAACCGCGATGTCGATGACATCCTGGCGCGCAATGGCACCATCACGGCCGCCGACTCCGACGCGCTCTACGCCCAGCACTTGGTGTCGTCGCCCGACCGCGACCGGGTCGGCGTGATCGGCGAGAACGTCAATGGCGAGATGAGCCGCATCGCCGCAATCCTCGACGGCGCCGTGGTCGCCGCCCAACGCTGCGACCACACGCTGATCGATCTCGACGCTTGGATCAGCCGGGCGGACGACCGAACGTCCTTGAAGGCGGTCATCGACAGGCTCTCGACGACCACCCGTGCGGTGATCGAGGAGAACCGCGCGCACCGGACGGCCCTGGAGGCGGCGCGCGGCTCGATCGCGCAGATGCACGACGATCTCGCGGCCATGCAGATCGAAAGCCGCACCGATCCCCTGACGTCGCTCGCCAACCGCAAGCACTTCGACTGGGCGTTGGACGCAGCGATCGCGCGGGCGGCCACGGCACGCCAGCCGCTGTCGCTGCTGATGTGCGACGTCGACCATTTCAAGTCGTTCAACGACACATGGGGACATGCCGTCGGCGACGATGTCCTGCGCCTCATCGCCAGGGAAATCCGCCACATCACCCGCGCGAGCGATGTCGCCGCCCGCTATGGCGGCGAAGAGTTCGCGATCATCTGCACCGACACGGCCCTCGCCGAAGGCGCGACGGTTGCCGAGCGTCTTCGCGCGTCGGTGTTCCGGCGCGACATCGTCCAGCGCTCGACCGGCATTGTGCTGGGCAAGGTGACGGTTTCCGTCGGCCTCGCGGAACTGCGCGCGGGCGACACGGCGCGCGAACTGATCGAGCGCGCTGACGCCTGCCTCTACGCCGCCAAGCGCCTGGGCCGCAATCGCGTCATCAAGCACGATCCAGACGACACCGCCGGCTCCCGGCACGACCCCGCCCGCAATGACCCCGGCTGAGACGGCTTGCGGTTGATCCCTTGCGGACACCGGAAACGGTCTCGCCGAGAAGCTCCTGACCGGGAACGGATCTGTCGGCGACCGGACCGCGAAAACGGCCCAGCGGGCCGGACTCTCCATGACGCACCGACTGAAGCGACTTGAACCGCCACCGCCGGCGCAATTCCCGTCCGGCGAAATTCATCCGCCGCCCCGAATCTCCTCAGAACAGCTCGATCGCCCGCGTCTCTTCGGTTCGCGCCGTCTCGCCCAGCGCCACGGCATGGGTGGTGTGCTGAACCGCCGACACATAGCGGGACTGCAGCCGCGCGATCAGCTCCTGGCCGCACGTCAGTTCGCCCTGCGTCTCGCCGGCCAGACACTGCGAAAAATTGCCCAGCACCACCTGCAACGACGCCAACGCCTCGACCAGCGCTTCGACCTGCTGGCGCACCACGTCCTGGAACTGGATGCGCCCGAAGGTGTCCATCACGCTGTGCGCAATCGCGACATGCTCGGCATCCATGTCCGCCATCAGCGCGGCGTGCTCGGAGACGATCGCGGTATAGGAGTTCGACACGGCGTCAAGCTGATTGAGAACGTGCTCGATCTGCTTCGCTTCGGCGGAGCGCCGCTCGTCGGTGGAGGTGCCAAGCAACGTGGTCTCGATGACCGACTGGGTGGCGGCGATGGCGGCGTTGGCCTCCTGCACTGCGGCGCGCGACTGCTGCGACAGCGCTCGAATTTCGCTGGCCACCACCTTGAAGCCCGCGCCGAGCGCACCCGCCCGCTCCGCCTCGATGGTGGCGTTGAGCGACAGGATGTTGGTCGCCGACCCGATCTGGTCGAGCGAGCGCGTCAGCGTCTTCAGGCTGTGCATCTGCTCCATGACTTGGCTCAGATGACCACGTTCGGCGGCGATCTCGTCCGCCCGCGCCTTCATGTAGGCGCGGATCGTCTCGATCACCTTTCGGTCGGTCTCCTGTCCCTCGGCCGAGATGCGGTTGGCGCGCTCGTGGCTGGCGTCCGCCCTGCTCTTCATCACCGAAAGCTGGCCGTCGAGATCCCTCAACTGCGCCAGGATGCCGAGCGCAGCCTCGCTGGTCTGGTCGGCGATGCTCTTCAACTGCGCATCGGTCAGAGTAAAGAACGGCCCGAGCTCGTCGATACGCGCGGCAACCAGCGGAGCGGTCGAAGCAGCCGGCACCGGCTCGGTTGTGGTGTCGACCTCGGCGACCAGCACCGGCAGGGCCGGCATGGTCTCGACCTCACGCGCGCGAGCGCCGGCGCGGCGGACCAGCGCCGCCTGCGCCGTCAACACGCCAGCAACCGAAGCCAGCGCCACCACCGCCGTGCCCGCGTCGATCGCCCACACCGCCAACGACGCGACGCCCGCTGCAAGCAGACCGGCCGCCGCCGGCAGGGCTGCGCGCACCGGCATGCGCTCTGAAGCGTCCGATCCTGAAAGCGCCGCACCCGTACTCATCCGAAACTCCACTCCAGCCGCCCGAATCCCCTTCCGCGCACCGGCGATGCCGCCGCGCCGAAAGCCGACCGGAGAGCTGCAAACGATGAACGACCTGATGAAGGACTTGGAGCGAGGACCACCCGTCAGTCTGCAATCGGGGCCGGCAGCCGAGCGAGCAGCGGTCTTGAAACATCCGTCAGTTGGGCAGCACCTGCTTGAGAACCTGCAGAAGCTTGTCGGCCTCGACCGGCTTGACCAGCCAGCCGGTGGCGCCCGCCTTGCGGGCAGCGTCGCGCTTGTCCTGCTGGGATTCCGTGGTCAGCACCAGCATCGGCGTGAAGCGCGTCGAGGGCAGCTTGCGCAGCTCCTGGATCAGCTCCACTCCATGCATGCCAGGCATGTGATAATCGGTGATCACGAGGCCCGGTGCGAACCCGCCGCGCACCTTCTCCAGCGCCGCCTCGGCGTTTGGCGCCTGTTCGTTGGGATATCCAGCTTTCGACAACAGCACCGACATGCTCATGAGGATCGTCGGCGAGTCATCCACGAGGAGAACCGGTTTCATAAACCACGTCCTGTGTTGCACATGGCTCTCTTGTCGCTCAAAGAGGTGGAGAATAGGTTTTTGCGAACGAAGAAACTTCCCCGCACAGGCGCTCGAAGTCGGCGGCGCCGCGGCTTGCCGGACGATAGGCGCGCACCGGAATGCCCAGCCCGAACGCTTCGGCCAGCGACACGTCGACCCGGATGGCCCTGAAGATGTGTTCCGGCCCGTAGCGGCGGATGAGTTCGGCCAGCACGGCGCGCTGCATGGTCGAGCGGGTATCGACCAGCACCGGCACGATGGCGAGCGCCCCCAGCGCCGGGTTGACATGCGCCGCCACCCGGAAGAACAGCCGCGCGAACTGCGACAGGCCATCGAGCGCCAGCCAATGCAGCAGGGTCGGCACCAGACAGCGGTCGGCCGCAACCAGCGCGTTGACCAGGATCGCATCCACCGTCGGCGGCGTGTCGAGCACAATCGCGGCGTAGCGGGCGCGCAGCGGCGCCAGCGCCGCCGCCAGCGTGCGAGGCTCACGCACCGTAAATTCCCCCGAGAAGCCGCGGCTTGCCGGGATGACATCGAGCCCGTCCACCGAAGTCCGGCGGATCGCGCCGTCCAGGCGCGCCGACTGGCCGGTGAACAGGTCATGCACCGTCGGCTCTCCCGCCTTGGCGATCACGCCGAGGCCGAGCCCAGCATGGCCCTGCGGGTCGAGATCGACGACGAGCGTCGGCCCGCGCGTGCGAACCAGTTCCGCCGCCAGATTGACGGCCACCGTGGTCTTGCCGGTGCCGCCCTTGCGGTTCGCAATCAGGATCACGGAATGTTCGGTGGAACCGGGCACGTTGCGTCCTCGATGCGTCCTCAGGCTGCGTGCTTCGGATCGCGGTCGAGGCAGGCCGCCAAGCCCACGTCCTGCGCCGCGCCGCGAAACGTCGCGTGCGACGCCCGCAGAATCTGCGCGATCGCGGTGTGGACGCGAAGCGCATTCGTCACATCCACCACCGGATCCTGCGCCGATCGCAGGAATGCCAGCAGCCCCTCGGCCTCTTCGATGGTGGCGGCCCCGACAATGGCGGCGACATCGCCTTCATATGCAATCGGCATCACATGATCTCCGCAGGATCGAGCACCAGCAGCACACGTCCGTCGCCGAGCAGCGCGGTGCCGGAGAACACGCGCGTCGCGGCCAGCACGGCGTCGAGCGGCCGAACGATCACCTCCAGCCGTTCGCGAAAGCCGTCGACGATGACGCCAACCCGCCGCCGGCCGGCCTGCACCACCATCACCGCCTCCTCGCCATCGGCATCGGCCTCGGCGGACGGCAGGTCCAGCACGCCCGCGAGCCGCACCAGCGGCACCACGGCGTTGCGCAGCACGAAGGCTTCGCGATCCTTGATGGTGTGGATGTGCCGGCGCGCCACCTTCACGGTTTCCGCGACCGCATCCATCGGAATGCCGAACACATGGTCGCCGCACAGCACGGTGACGACCCGCGTCACCGCCATGGTCAGCGGCAGGCGCAGGGTGATGGTGGTGCCGATGCCGACGCGGCTCGACAGCCACACCTCGCCGCCCGCCCGCTGCACGGCCGTCCGCACCACGTCCATGCCGACACTGCGGCCCGACAGGTCCGACACCTGATCGCGGGTGGAGAAGCCGGCTGCGAACACCAGATTGACCGCCTCGGTATCCGACATCTGCGCGGCCTGCTCGGAATCGATCAGGCCGGTCCTGAGCGCCTTCGCCTTGACCGCCTCGGGATCGATGCCCTTGCCGTCGTCGACGACCTCGATCACCACATTGTCGTTCTCCTGGCGCGCCGCCAGGCGAATGGTGCCGTGCTCGGCCTTGCCGGCGGCGCGGCGCGCCTCGGGCATCTCGATGCCGTGATCGACGCTGTTGCGGACGATGTGGATCAGCGGGTCGGCGAGGCTTTCCAGCACATTCTTGTCGGCCTCGGTCGACTCGCCCTCGATCTCGAGTTCGATCGCCTTGTCGAGCTTGCGCGCCGTGTCGCGCACCAGCCGCGGAAAGCGCTGGAAGAGCTGGCTCACAGGCATCATGCGCACCGACATGACGCCGACCTGCAACCCCTGGGCGATGCGGTCGATGATGGCGAACTGATCCTTGATCTCGCGCGACATCTGGCGCGATCCGAACACATCCTCGGCACGCTTGGCGAGATACGGCAGGCCGTTCTTGGCCACCACCAGTTCCGCCACCAGATTCATCAGCGTGTCGATCTTGCCCTGGTCGACGCGCAGCACGCGCGTCGCGCCCGACTTGCCGTCGTCACGATGCTCTTCGGCGCGGCGCGCCTCGGCAGGTGCCGCGCCTGCCTCGCCCGCCGGCGGCGCCGCCGCCTTCTGCGCGCCGGCCGCCGGTGCGAGATCGCTCAGCAGCACACCGATGAACGCCGCCAGCGGCTGGTGATGCTGCTGCGTCCGCGCCGTCCCCAGCGCGGCATCGAGACCGGGAATGCGGTCCGCCGCACCGATGGCGGAAAGCGCGTTGCGTACGGTGGTGGCCACCGCTTCGAGCCGGCCGGCCGCGATATCGCCGCTGGTCGCGGTGGCGAGAATGGCGACCTGGACCGCCAGCAGATCGACGGCAAGGCTGCGGGCACTGTCCGGCGCGGCGTTGTCCGTCCTGGCGTCATCCTCGGCCTCCGGCATGCGCCCCTCGCCCACCGCGCGCGCCAGCCGGGCGAGCAGCGGCTGCGCCGCCATCCCTCGCACGTCGAGCACGCGCCGCAGCCAGCGCAGCGCCGAGGCTTCGAAGCTTGCCGGCGCCAGGATGTTCTCGAGCGCCGCGACCGCCGCAACGAGGCCCGACGCATTGCCGATGGCGAGCGCCGCCTCCGCCGCCTCGACGAAATCGGCGCACACCTCGCCACCCGCGGCCTGCCCGACCGGCACCACCAGATCATCGGGGTGGATAGAGCAAACCTGCACGCGGTCATAGACGTAGCGGGTGTGCTCATGGATCTCGTCGAGCCCGGCACGACAGAGAACGTGGAAGCGCAGCCAGCACGAGAACGGATCGAGATCGTCGAGCGCCGGCACCGGCGCGCAGTCCTCGGCCTCAAGCGCAACCAGCCCCGGCGCGGAAGCGGCCAGCGCCAGCGGATCGTCACCGCGGAAGAAGCAGTCCTCCTCCGGCTCGAACCGCCACGCCGTCAGCGGCGCGCCCGACGCTGCCGTATCGGCATAGACGCGCGCGCGCATGGCTTCCGGCAGCGCCGCAAGCCAGGCCGGCGCCGGCTCGCGACTCTGAGCCACCGGCGCGGCGGCGGGTCCCCCGGCAGCGGTTGCCGGCCGCGCCCCGGCCTGCGCCTCGCGCATCGCCCGCAGCGCCGCGATACGCCCCGAGGTCAGCCCATCGGCATCCGGCGCCAGCGCCTCGTTGGCCTCCAGCGTATCGATCAACCCGCCGAGCACGTCGAGGCTTTCCAGCAACTCGTCGACAATGTCGGCGCTGAGCGCCAGCTTGTCGGCGCGCACGTCGCCCAGCAGATCCTCGGCGGCGTGGACGAGGCTGGTCAGCGGCCTGACGTCGAACAGACCCGACGAGCCCTTGAGCGTGTGCACCGCCCGGAACACGTCATTGATCAGGCTCGTCTGGTCCGGATGCCGCTCCAGCTCGAGCAGCCCCGCGCCCGCCGTCTCGATCAGCTCGCGCGCCTCAGGAATGAATTGGGCAAGCAGTGCGTTCATGCGCGGCCCCCGACCATTGGCTGGCCCGCCATCAGCCGCGCGTGGTGGGCGAGGCAATCGGGCGTCACCGGTTTCACAAGATAGAGATTGGCGCCGGCGGCAAAGGCGCGCTGCCGGTCGATGTCCTCGGCCTCGGTCGAGATCATGATCGCCGGAATGCCGGCGCCCTCGGCCTGGCTGCGCAGCCGCCCGAGGAACGTATAGCCGTCCATCCGCGGCATGTTGACGTCGACGACCACCAGGTCGTAGCTGGCCTCCGCCATCCTCTCCAGCGCCTCGAAGCCGTTGAACGCTTCGTCGACGGCAAATCCCGACGCCTCCAGCACGTCGCGATAGAACATTCGCACCGTGATCGCGTCGTCGATGATGAGAACATGCGGCTTCGGATCATGCGGCATGGCAGACTCATTCCGGCTTCTGGTAGACGATGGCGGCGGGAAACTTCCGCACGCTGAACAGCGACGATACCCGGCTCATCGATTCCGAATGGCCGAGGCAGACGAACCCGCCGGGGTCCAGCGCCTCGAAGATCGTCTCGGCAGCCTCGCGCCGCGAGATGTCGTCGAAATAGATCAGGAGGTTGCGGCAGAACACGACGTCGAAGCCGCGAAAGCGCGATGTCGACAGCGCATCCGAAAGGTTGGCCTGGACGAACATGATCGAGTTGCGGATTTCCGGAACGACCTGAAATACGCCCTCGCCCACCCGATTCATGTAGCGCGCGATGGTCGCCTTCGGCAGATACTGCAGCGCCCGCTCGCCATAGACCCCGCGCTTGGCCTGTTCGAGCACCTGCGTGTCGATGTCGGAGGCGATGATCTCGATCGAGAAATCATCGACCCGCGGCCAATGGTCGAGCAGATAGAAGGCGATCGAATAGGCCTCCTCCCCGGTCGAGCACGGAATCGTCCAGATCCGCACCGTCTCGCCGTGCCGGCGCCCTCGCGTCACCTCCGGCAGGATCGACTCGACCAGGCAGCGGAACTGGTACTCCTCGCGATAGAAATAGGTCTCGTTGACCGTCATCGCATTGACGAGGTGCTGCAGCTCGGCGCCATTGGCCTGGAAGCGTGCGAGATTGAAATAGTCCCGGAAGGCCGGCAGATTGCACGCCGCCATGCGCTCACGCAGCCGCTTGTCCACGAAGTAGCGCTTGTTGTCGGCAAACATGATCCCCGTCTTGCGGTAGAAGAACTCGCGGAACCGCGCGAAATCCTCCTCCGAAATGACGGGCTCCGCCCTGCGCATTGCCGGCTGAATCATCCGCTGTCCCTATGCGATCCGCCGGATCGCTGCGGTCACGGCGAAGGCCATGAACGGCTCCGATTTGAAACGAGCGGCAAGTGCCGCGAGATCCGCCACCATGTCCGGCGTGCCGATCTCGGCCAGCACCTCGACGGCAGCCGCACAGACATTGACGTGCGGATCGCCGGCGATGACCTGCCGCGCCAGTTCCGCCGTCGCGGCGTGGCGCAGCCGGTGCAGCACGCCGAGCGCGAAGATGCGCACATCGCTGTCGGCATCGTCGAGAAGCCCGGCGACCGCATCCAACACGTCGTCCGGGTTCATTTCCTGCAGCGTCTCGACGGCACCGTTGCGGCGCGAGGCATCCTCGTCGCGCAGGAGATCGAGCAGCGCCGCCACCGCCTCGCGTCCGCCGGTGCGGCCGAGCGCGGTGAGCAGCGCCTCGACGACGCTCGGCTCCCGCTCCTTCCGAAGCCGCGCCGCAAGCGCGCCACCCGACTCGCGCCGCCCGCCGAGCAGGCGCACAGCCTTGCGTCGTACCGCCGGATCGGCGGCGTCGAGGTCGCCCATCAGCAGATCGGGCTCCGCTGCGGCTGCCTCAGTGTCTGCCAGAGTTTGCCTGATCAGTGCCATCCGACCCTCACGCCAGCCAGGAAACGATCTGCGCCGGAATGCGACCCGCCGGCAGCACGGTGGTTGCCCCACCAAGCCGCACCAGCTCGCCCGGCATGCCGAACACGATCGCCGAGGTTTCCGACTCGGCGATGGTGCGGCCGCCATGCGCCTTGAGATCGCGCATCGCCTCCGCCCCATCATTGCCCATGCCCGTCAGCTCGACGCCAATGACGCTCGGGGCCTCGAACGCCTTCATCGCCGAGCGCACGAGGCGATCGACACTGGGATGCCACAGCCAATTCGGATCGCTCGCGACCGCATTGACGAGTTTGCGCCCCAGGCGGCTCTCGACCACCACATCCATGTCGCCGCGGCCGATATAGATTCGCCCGCTCGTCAGCGGCGTCGGCTCGGAGACCTCGACCACCTCAAGCTGGCACAGCCGGTTGAGGCGGGCCGCGAACGGGCCGGTGAAGGCCATCGGCATATGCTGCGCGATCACCACCGGCCACGGCAGATCGGCCGGCAGCGCCGGCAGAATGTCCTCCAGCGTGCGCGGACCGCCGGTGGAGACCCCGACGACCACCACGCCGCCGACCGCGCCAAGCTTGGTGCGCAGCACCGGCCGCCGGCGGGTTTCGGCAGCGGCCCGCCGCACCCGGCTCGCCAGCCCCACTGCGCGGCGCGGGCGCGCCCGTGCCGCCGCCCGCACCTTGGCGCGGATCTCGTCGGCAATCTCGTCGATATTGAGCGACACCGTTCCACCGGGCTTGGCGATCCAGTCGACCGCGCCGAGCTGAAGCGCCTCAAGCGTCGCCACGGCCCCTTCGGTGGTGATCGACGACAGCATCACCACCGGCTTCGGGTTGGTGGCCATGATTTCGGACAGGCAGGTCAGCCCGTCCATTTCCGGCATGTTGACATCGAGCGTGATCACGTCGGGGTCGAACGCCGGGATCTGCTCCAGCGCATCCTTGCCGTTGCGGGCGGTGCGCACCTCGAATCCACCGCGTTCCTCGAACACGGCCCTGACGAATTTTCGCATCAGGGCCGAGTCGTCGACGATCAGAAGCTTGACCAAGATTGCCTCCGATGGGTCTGCTGCAATGCCGTGCCCTGCGCCGCGCGCCGGTGCCGGCCGATGCCCCACGCCCGCCGCCAGACCGGCGCCGGGAATGACGCATCCGCCGGCCGCCGGATCAGGCGGCGTCCTGCACGGCGTCCATCTCGTCGGTCGCCAGGAGCCTGGCGACATCGAGCATAAGGATCATGCGCTTGGCTGCCGGCAGGTTGGCGACATGGGTGATGGCGCCGGAGTCGTCGCTGGCGATGTCCGGCGCCGGCGCGATCGCCGAGCGCGGAATGCGCAGCACCTCGGACACCTGATCGACGATGAAGCCGGTGCGAACGCCGCCGATGGTGAACACCATGATGCGCTGGCGGTCGCTGCGCTCGATCGCCGGCAGGCCGAAGCGTTTGCGCTGGTCGATCACCGGCAGCACCGTGCCGCGCAGGTTCACCATGCCCTCGATGAAGGCCGCCGACTTCGGCACGTGGGTGAGCTGATCGGGCACGCGCACGATCTCCTGCACGGCATCGATCGGCACGCCGTACTCCTCATCGGCAAGGCGGAACACCACGAACTGGTCTTCCTCCTCGGCGGTCGTCTGGAGATCGTCACCCGTCCTGGCCATCGCCTCCCCCTGGTCGCGGACTTCGGTACTTCTGAACGCATCCTGGATGGTGGCATTGGTGAACAGCCGCTCCGCCGACAGGATGGCCACCAGCCGCCGGCCGTCGTCGATCCGGCAGACCATCTCCACCTCGCGCAGCGAGCCGCCACTTGCCAGGAGCTCGGGCAGCGGATCGACGATGCTGCGCTGGACCCGCAGCACCTCCTTCACCGTGTCGGTGACGATGCCGACCGCCAGCGCGTCGTCGTGCTTGGACAACGACACGACGACGATGCGACACTGCTCGGAGAGCTCGCTCATCGGCAGGCCGAACAGCCGTCGCAGGCTCACCAGCGGCAGCAGGCGGTTTCTCAGGGTCATCACCCCGAGCACGCTCTCGTCGCAATTGGGCACCGCGCTGATCACGTCCGGAACCTGGACGATCTCCTGCACGTGCTCGATGGGCAAAGCATATTCCTGCCCGGCGAGTCCGAACGAGACGAGCTGGATTTCATCCGTGCTCGCGTCGCCCGCGCGGTTGCGTTCCGCCGTCAGCCGCTCGCCATGGAGATCGGCCGCGGCGTCCTTGCGTGCCGCGCGTGCGCTGCCCTGGCGCATCAGCCGGCCCGGCTCCAGGATCATGATCATGGCGTTCTCGCGCTTGATCATGCCGGAGACGAGATCGGTCGCGACCGTGCCATGCATGGTGTCGGTGCTCTCGATCTCCTGCAGCTCGCTGGTGACCACGCTCGCCATCCGGTCGACGACGAAGCCGACCGGCGTGCCCTGATTGATCACCACGACGCGGGTGGCGTCATCGTGCTCGGCGTCGGGCAGGTTGAACACCCGCCGCAGGCTTGAGACCGGCAGCACGTTGCCGCGCAGATTTGCAAGCCCCGCGAGGCTGCGCGGCGCCAGCGGCACCTCCACCATCTCGGGAAGCCTGATGATCTCCTGCACCTCGGCCAGCGGCACCGCATAGGTCTCGCGGTCGACGTGGAAGGTCACGAACTGGCGGACGGTCCCGGAGGATTCGTCCTCCACGTCCGGTTCGACGACATTCGATACGGCGGACATGACCGCACTCCTTCAAGGGTTGCGAGGCATGCGCTCAGTCGCGGTTCTGCAGCTCGTCGGCGAGCGAGGCGATCTCCTCGATCGCGGCGGCGAGTTCCTCCGCACCCTTGGCCTGCTCCTTGGCGGCCTGCTGGGCCTCGCCGGACGCGGTGGCCGCCTGCTGGGCGGCAGCGGCAATCATATCGACGCCCGCCTTCGCCTCGGTGAGGTTCTTCAGGATCTCCTCGGAGCTGACCATGACGTCGCGGCTTCCGGTGAGCACCACCACCATGTCGGCGGCCACCGTCGCCATGTTGGCGGAGATCGCCTTGTTCTTCTCCACCTCGGACATCGCCGCCGCCGAGATCTCGTCGAGGTCGCGGCGCACCACCACGATCTGGTCCTGGATCGCCTTGACCAGATCCTTGATGCGCTCGGCATTCTCCGACGAATCGCGAGCGAGATTCCGGATGTCGGTGGACACCACCATGAAGCCCTTGCCGAATTCGCCGGCACGCGCCGCTTCGATCGAGCCGTTGACCGCGAGCATGTTGGTCTGGATGGCGACGGTGGTGATGGCATCGACGATCTTGTCGATCTTGCGGCTCACCTGCTCGAGCCCATTCATCTGCTCGCGGTTCTTGTTGGTCTGCTCAAGAGACGCGCTGACGCCCTCGATCAGCTCATCGACGCTGCGGCGGTTCTCCCGCAGCAGAGAGCTGATCGCCTCGCCCTTTTCCAATCCGATCTTGGCGCGCTCCATCGACGCCTGCGCGCCCTTCTCGATCTGGGTCACCGCGGCGGCCGACTGCTGGGCGGCCGACGACTGCTGCTGCGAGCCGCGGTTGATCTGCTCCAGCGCGGTCATGATCTGGGCCGCGGCGCGGTTGATCTCCTCGACCGCCGACGACAGCTCCTCGGCCGCGGCGGCGACATCCTCGGCGGAACGGCCGATGTCGGTGGAGTTCTTCAGTTCGTCGGCGAGCGCGCTGAGTTCGTTCGCCGCCTGCTCGCTCTGGGTCAGCGCCGTGGTCTGCTGCTCCAGCGTCTTCAGCGCTTCCTCGCACGCCGCCGACTGCTCCTCGGCAGCGGATGCGATGGCCTCGGAGCCCTTCTGCGCCTCGATCGACGCCTGCTCGGATTCGACCGCGGCGCGGGCGATGATGTCGGCGCCGGCCAGCACCTCGCCCATGTCGGCGGCAACCGTCTTGAGCTGCTCGGTGACCAGATTGCCCTTTTCGACCTCGGCGCGCGCCGCCTCGGCCGAGCGGTTGATGCCTTCGGCGATCACCTTCACGTCGCCCTGGATCTTGCCGATGAGTTCCTGGATCTCGCGCGCGCTCTTCTCGCTCGTCTCGGCCAGCGTGCGCACCTCGTCGGCCACCACCGCGAAGCCCTTGCCGTGCTGACCGGCGCGCGCCGCCTCGATGGCGGCATTGAGCGCCAACAGGTTGGTCTGGTCGGCGATGCGGGCGACGGCGCGGACGATGTCGCCGATCGACGCCGCCTGCCGCTCCAGCTCGACGATGAACTTGACGGAACTGGCCTGCCGTTCGGCCGCGGTGTTGATCGAGGCCACCGAGGTGACGATCTGGTTGGAAACGTTGCCGACCAGCGTCTGCAAACCGGCAACCTTGTTACGCGAGGTCTCTGCCGCCGCCAGGGCATCGCGGTTCTTGCCGGCGATCGCAGTCACCGCGCGCTGCGACTGCTCCGAGGCGCTGGCCGCCTGTTCGGCCCCGGTCGCGATCTGCTCCATCGCCTTGCGCAGCTCCTCGGCTGCGGAGGACGCCTCCGTGATGCCGCTGGCAAGCTGGGCGGTGGCGGTGGCGACGCGCTCGGCCGCCTTCTGCTGCTTGGCGTGAGTGCGCGCCTTCTGGCGGTTTTCATCGGCCAGGCGGCCGAGCTTGCTCAGCGCGACCTCTTCGCTGCCGCGCGCAAGCCCCTTGGGAGCACCCGACGCCGCGAGCGCGTTCTTCTTCACGAGAGCCATGTCCAAGCTCCAAGCTGGAGTGCGTGAGCGCACGGCCGGAGAGCCGGGCCACGAGGACCCGGGCACGTCCGATCACGCGCCTGTTGAAGGCGTGGGGGTACGCCGGCCAGCGCGACCCTGCGTCATTGCGGCGACGGGTCGCGAAGGTGGGCGGGGGTAATAAAATAACGGCCGGACTGTCACGCCGCCGTAGTTAACGCTCCACTAAGCCGGGACGAAAAACCGACCCGGAGCGCTCGATTACTTGCAGGGCGCGGCGGCGCGCACGCTCTTGTTCATGGCGTGCATGCGTCACAACCACCGCGATGCAAGCAAGGGATGATAGTTTCAAATAAACGAAACCAAAACGCGCGTCGCCGGCTGCGGCATGCGCCGCGTCACGGCCCATGCGCGCCCTTGCGGAGACGCGAGGCGAGTCGCCGGCAACGGTCATCGCCGTCGGGACGCGATCCCACCGCGCCGCCCGCCAGCACAACGCCCGCACGCCGACTGCCGCACGCCGAATGTCGCTGCTCAACGGGAAGCGTTCACGCGCAAAGGCGGTCACTCTCTGCCGCTCATCGGACGCTGCCAAACATCCCGAAGCGGAATGCGGCAGGTTACGTATGGAGCCATTTTTCGTGTCGCAATTTGCGAATCGCCCCAGAGTTTCGGTCGCCGATGATCTATCCTTCGTGCAACGGTATTGCGCCGCATATAAGTTGCATCAGGCATCTTAGGGTTTCTGGGGAGAGCCTTGACAGATCAGCCGGGCCAGGAGGTCTCCACCGACGATGCCCCGCCGAAGGTCGTCCCGCCCGAGCAGGACGATCTGCGGGTCGTCGGCATCGGCGCCTCGGCCGGCGGGCTTGAAGCGCTCCGGCCACTGATCGCGGCTTTGCCGGAATCCTCGAACCTGTGCTTCGTGATCATCCAGCACCTGTCGCCGCAGCACCGCAGCATGATGGTCGACCTGCTGGCGCGCGAGACCCGGATTCCGGTGCGCAGCATCACCAACCGCACCGCGCTGAAGCCCAACGTCATCTATGTGACGCCGCCCAATTGCGACGTGCTCTACCGCTCCGGCAAGCTGATCCTGCGCGCGCCGCTCGATGAGAAGGGGCCGAAGCCCTCGATCGACCAGTTCTTCGCCAGCCTTGCGGCCGAGCTCGCCGGCCGCGCCATCGGCGTGGTGCTGTCGGGCACCGGCTCCGACGGCGCCAACGGCATTCGCGCCATCAAGGCGCACGGCGGCATCACGTTTGCCCAGGATCCGGTCACCGCGAAATACGAGAGCATGCCGCGCGCCGCCATCATGACCGGCGGCGCCGACATCGTCCTGCCGCCCAAGGAGATCGCCGCCAAGCTCGGCCTCACCGCCAAGGGTCAGGATCTCCATCTGGAGATGACGGAAAGGGCCAGCGGCGTCAGCCCGTTCCACGCCCTCATCCAGGTCGTGCGCCGCCACACCGGCATGGACTTCAGCAACTACAAGGAGACGACACTGCGCCGGCGGATCGGCCGGCGCATGGCGACGCTCAAGATCAAGAACCTCAAGGACTACGTCAGCCACATCGACACCCACCGCGAGGAAATCGACGTCCTGGCGAAATCCTTCATGATTTCGGTCACGTCGTTCATGCGCGACACCGAGGCGTTCGCAGCCCTTGAGCCGGTGCTCGAAAAGCTCGCCGCCAAGAAGCAGACCGGCGAGACGCTGCGCATCTGGGTGCCGGCCTGCGCCACCGGCGAGGAGGCCTATTCGATCGCGCTGCTGCTGGCCAAGAAGACGCTCGTCCGCCACGACGCGCCGCGCGTCCAGATCTTCGGCACCGACATCGACACGCTCGCCACCATGCAGGCGCGGCGCGGCGAATTTACCAGCGCCAGCGTCGCCCATCTCGACCGCGCGCTGCTGCGCAATCATTTCGTCAAGGCCGGCAACGTCCACCGCATCAGCAAGTTCGTGCGCGACATGGTGGTGTTCTCACGCCACGACGTGGTGAACGACCCGCCGTTCAAGAACATCGACCTGATCAGTTGCCGCAACCTGCTGATCTATTTCAAGCCGGCGCTGCAGGAGCGCATTCTCAAGCTGTTCCATTACGCGATGGCGCCGGGCGGCTATCTGTTCCTCGGTCGCTCGGAATCGCTCGGCTCGAGCCGCTCGCTGTTCAGCGCCGTCGACCTCCGCCACAAGATCTACCACCGTCGCGACGTCTCCAACCGGCCCCACCACATCGCGCGGCTGAAGGAGCCGTACACGCCGCCCGACCAGGGCGCGAAGAAGCCCGGCAAGGCCCCCGGCCTCTCCAGCCAGACCCTGGTTCAGGCCGGCATCAACCTGCTGGCGGACTCCTACGGCCCGCCCAGCATCCTGCTGTCGCGCGATGGCGACCCGCTGCACTTCTACGGCAATGTCAGCCGCTTCATCCGCGTCGGCGCCGGAACCGGCCCGGTCGACTTCAACCTGATGACGCTGGTCGATCCGGCCTTCCGGTCGGATCTGCGCGTCCTGCTGCACCGCTGCACGCGCGACCGCCTGCCCATCCGCGGCCAGTATCGCGAGAGCCATCCGGCCGGCCGGCTGGTCCGGCTCGCCATGCACCCGGTCGACAACAGCGAGGCCGACGACCCGCTGTTCATGCTGAGCTTCGAGGAAGCCGAGCAGGCGCGGCCGCGCGGCAAGAAGGCCGCTGGGCTGGTGAACGAGGTCGACATTCAGCAGGTCGCCACCCTGGAGCAGGAGCTCAAGGCGACCAAGGAGAACCTGCAGTCGGTCGTCGAGGAGCTCGAAACCTCGAACGAGGAGCTGCAGGCGGCCAATGAGGAGCTGCACGCCTCCAATGAGGAGCTGCAGGCTTCCAATGAGGAGCTGGAGACCACCAACGAGGAACTGCAGGCGACCAATGAGGAGCTGTCGACCGTCAATGACGAGCTGTCGGCCAAGACCAACGCGCTGGCGGAGATCAATGGCGAGCTCGAGGGCATTCTCGCCAACTCGGTCGAGGCGATCGTTCTGATCGATCCCAAGCTGCAGGTGCTGCGCTACAACAGCAAGGCGGCGCGGATCCTGCGCCTGTCGCCGATGCCCGACAAGCAGAACCTGCTGAAGAGCGGAATCATCGCCGACATGCCGCAGATCCTGACCTGGATCGACGCGGTGCTGACCACCGGGCGCAACCATGTCGGCGAGATCCAGATCGACCAGGGCACGTTCCTGATGCAGATCTCCGCCAACAAGGTGCGCAAGCGCCTGCGCGGCGCGATCATCACCGTGTCGGACATGACCGAGCTGCGGCGCGCCCAGCAGGCTGCCGCCGAGCACGGCCGGCGCGCCGAGCACCTGATCAAGACCTCGAGCGAGGGCATCATCATCACCGACCGCACTGGCCGCGTGGTGGTGTGCAATCCCGCCGCCTGCGCCTTTCTCGATGTCGCGGCCGACAACGTCATCGGCTTCCCGGCCGACCGCCTGTTCTTCGACAGCGACCGGGCGGAAGCATTGCTCGAACACCTGCTGTCGACCTCAGGCCCCAACGCCGAGCGCAGGCTGGAGATCTCGATCCCACGCAACGACCAGTTCCGCCATTTCGACGTGCTGCTCAGCGAGTTCGCGATCGAGAGCGGCTGCTACCGCGCCATCACGCTGCGCGACAACACCCGCATCCGCGAGATGAGCGTCACCCTCGAAGCCGCCAAGAAGCTGGCCGAGGAGGCGAGCCGGGCGAAGACCGACTTCCTCGCCAAGATGAGCCACGAGCTGCGCACGCCGCTGAACGCCATCGTCGGCTTCTCCGACGCCATCCTGAGCGAAGTGTTCGGCCATCTGCAGCACGAGCGCTACCTGTCCTACATCACCGACATCCACACCTCCGGCATCCATCTCGCCAATCTCATCAACGACATCTTCGATATCGCCAAGATCGAGGCCGGCATGCTTCAGCTTCGCGAGGCGACGGTGGATCTCGTCGAGCTGGTGTCGAACACCGTCAATGTGGTCTCGCCGGTGGCCGCCAAGGCCGGCGTCATGGTGGTGCCCGACATCCGCGCCGCGCAGCTGTTCATGACCATCGACGAGCGCCGCATCCGCCAGGTTCTGCTGAACGTGCTGTCGAACGCCATCAAGTTCTCGCCGCGCGGCAGCACGGTTCGGGTGAAGGTGCTGGTGCCAGAGGGCGGTGGCGCGGCGATCGAGGTGCAGGATTCGGGCATCGGCATGACGCAGGAGACGGTGGCGCGGATCGGCTCCGGCCCGATCACCTCCGGCCTGATGTCGCCCGGCGGCGAGGAAGGAACCGGGCTCGGCCTGCCGGTGAGCATCGCGCTGATGCAGGCGCACGGCGGCACGCTGTCGATCGACAGCACGCCGGGCCGGGGCACCGCCGTAACGCTGATCTTTGGGCCTGACCGCGTACTGCTGCGCCCGGCGCCAAATGGCGGCAATGACCCACGCCACCATGCGCACGACGAGTCCGCCATCGCCCGGTTTGGACAGGGCCACGAGTCACCGGGCCCGTTCGGCGCATCGTGACCGGGCCTTGGGGCGGTGGGGCGCCTTGGGGCGGTGGGGCAACGTGCCCCTCGCCCGCGATGGCGCCGCCTCAATCGAACAGGCTCGACACGCTCTCTTCCGATGCCGTACGGCAGATGGCTTCGCCGAGCAGCGTGGCGATCGAGATCACCCGGATGTTGCGGGAGACCCGCACAGCCTCGGTCGGCTGGATGGAGTCGGTGATCACCAGCTCCTTGATCTTGGAGGCGGTGATGCGCGACACCGCCCCGCCCGACAGCACGCCGTGCGTGATGTAGGCGTAGACCTCGGTCGCGCCCTGCTGCAGCAGCGCCTCGGCGGCATTCACCAAGGTGCCGCCGGAATCGACGATGTCGTCGACCAGCACGCAGATGCGGCCCTCGACGTCGCCGATGATGTTCATCACCTCGCTCTCGCCGGGGCGCTCGCGGCGCTTGTCGACGATGGCCAGCGGCGCATCGATGCGCTTGGCGATGCCGCGGGCGCGCACCACGCCGCCGACGTCGGGCGACACCACCGTCACCTTGTCGAGCTGGTAGCGCTCCTTGATGTCGCGCACCATCACCGGCGAGGCGTAGAGATTGTCGGTGGGGATGTCGAAGAAGCCCTGGATCTGGCCGGCGTGGAGATCGAGCGTCAGCACGCGGTCGGCACCGGCGCGGGTGATGAGGTTGGCCACCAGCTTGGCCGAGATCGGCGTGCGCGGCCCCGGCTTGCGGTCCTGCCGGGCGTACCCGAAATAGGGAAGCACCGCGGTGATGCGGCGCGCCGAGGCACGGCGCAGCGCATCGATGATGATCAGCAGCTCCATCAGGTGGTCGTTGGCCGGGAACGAAGTCGACTGCACGACGAACACGTCCTGCCCGCGCACGTTCTCCTGGATCTCGACGAACACCTCCATATCGGCGAAGCGCCGCACCACCGCCTTCGCCAAGGGCGTTTCGAGATAGGCGCCGATCGCCTCGGCCAGCGCCCGGTTCGAATTCCCGGCAACGAGTTTGATTACGCCGTTGCGCGTAGACATGACGTCGAAGTCCCCATCACACGGTTGCCGGACGATCTCTTGACGATCCCGGGAGACGATCCCGCCGCAAACCCCGGCTGGAGAGCAGGATTTGCGGCGACCGGGGTGCGAAGCTCCGGCCTTGCGGCCGGATTTCGTATCACACCGGTTCTCCGGAAGATCACGCCGTGATCCCGGCTACTCCCTTCTCGCCGACCGCCTGACCCGCGACGGGATATGCGGCGAACCCATTGCGAAAAACTCGGCCTTGCGCGCTGCCGTTCGCAGCACGCCGAGCGGGCGCTCTTCGGCCGGCGTCCTGATAACAACGCGATGACAAGGCGTAAATAGCAGGAACGCTGATCGGCAAAGACGTGGTCAATCCGCTGTGTAGCCAGCCACCGCCGAGACGGCCGGCTCGCTCGCCGGTGGGGCGGCTGCAACGTCCGCCCCCTCGGCCGCGCGCGGGGCCGCGCCGGCCGGCGGCGCGGTGCGCAGCCATTGCGACAGCTCGGCGACGCTCTGGGCGGCGATCTTGGCCACGGCATCGCTGGAGCTCGACCATGCGTCGCTGCCGGCGGCAACCTCCTCGCCGGACAACCGCACCGTGCGGCGCCGGTTGGCGTCGAACACATCGAGCACCCACGCCACCTTGCTTTCGGCGCCTTCATTGTGCGCCGCCAGATAGGCGCGCACGCGATAGTCGGCATTGTCGTTTCGGGAGACGATCAGAACCCGCCGCGCCTCGGATTCTCGGGCGATATCGGCGACCAGACGATCGAACACAGGTTGCGGCGCGCCGCTGATCGACTCGAAGGCGACCGGCACCAGACCCGACTGCGCGGCCGGCGAAGCGGCCTGATCGGCATTGGAGACGCAGCCCGCGGCGCTGAGCGCCAGTGTCAGGACGGCCAGCCGGCCCTTCCAGACCCGCAAAAACGCAAAGCGGCCTCTGCTCTCGCGCATGCCCACCCTCATGCTGCCGTCGCACCGAGGGGCGATGTTTAATGAAAGGTTAAGTCCGAGTCGAGAGGGCGGACCCGTAGGCGCGGGCCGTCAGCTTCGCCGCTTGGCCGGGACGACATCCTTTCCCTGCGCGTCGTCCCGGGCGAGCGTCAGCGAGGCCCGGGACCGTCATCCGGAAAGCCCCCGGCCTGCCGGGCATCATCCCGGCGGGTCGCAAAGGAGACACCACACCGGCACTCAGGAACTGAGAGCGATGGCGCTGATCAGCCGGCCGTAATCCGGCTCGCCGCGGTGGGTGGTGCGGCGATAGCTGAAGAAGCGCGCCTCGTCCGCATAGGTATCAAGGCCGAGATCCTCGATCTCCCCCACCCCCGCCTCCGCCAGCCGGTCGCGGATGAAGCCCGGCAGATCGAAGAAAGCGCGATCGCCGGTGCCGGCGGCGAAATAGCGTTCGCTCGCCGGGTGGGCCTCGCGCACCCGGGCGATGAAGTCCGGCCCCACCTCGTAGGAGGGCTGGCGGATCAGCGGGCCGATGGCGGCGACGATGCGGCCGCGCCGGGCGCCGAGCCGCTCCATCGCCCCCACGGTCGCCGCGATCACCCCGTCGACCGCACCGCGCCAACCGGCATGGGCGGCGCCGATCACCTGCACGTCGGGATCGGCGAACAGCACCGGCCCGCAATCGGCAGTGGTGATGCCGAGCACGATCCCCGGCCGGTCGGTCACCATGGCGTCGGCCCTGGGCGCCGCCTCGCGCTCCCACGGCTCGTCCACCACCGCGACGTCGGGCGAATGCACCTGATAGACGCTGACCAGCGGCCCCGGCACGCCGAGCGCCGCCACCATGCGGGCGCGGTTCTCGCGCACATGAGCGGGCTCGTCATTCGAGCCCTGCCCGCCGTTCAGGCTGGCGTACAGCCCTCCCGACACGCCGCCCTGGCGGGTGAAGAAGGCATGACGGACGTGACCCAAGGCGGCAAGTCGCGGCGAGGTGACGACCGGAAACGGGTTTTTGGGGCGGGAGTTCGGCACGGGGGATGTCCTGTTGCGGGGGGATTTCGCAGGCGCGGGCATCGGCGTTGCGGACACTGTTGCGATAGACCGGAAACCCGCTCGTCAGCAAGCGCGTGCGCCCGCTTGCACAAAGGCTGACCAACATTCCCCGGGATTGCCGAACGCGCGGGCACAGTTTCATCCGGAGCCCCGAATTATCGGGCTGTTCTTCTGGCATGAAACGTGCTGAGGTACTGGCCATAATGCATCTAGGGTTCCGGCCGCGCCTGCGGCGTCTGGTCCGAGAGATGCGCTCCCATCCCGTTGGGGTGGAGCCACGGCGGGATAAAAGCCCGGGAGATCCACCGCGAGAAGCTTCGGATTCTCAAGGCGAGGTCTCGACCCGTGCACCCGCTCGATGGGCCTCCCGATTCGGATCTCCTCGCGGCCACCGCGTGTGATCCAATCGCGAGAGGTTCCATGACCATCTCACTCAAGCGAATTTCCGCCGTCTGCCTCGGGCTTGCCACCGCGGCCGCCATCGCCTGCTCGCCGGCCGGCGCCGAGGAGAAGAAGGACTTCAAGATCGCCTGGTCGATCTATGCCGGCTGGATGCCCTGGGGCTACGCCGCCGACTCCGGCCTGATGAAGAAGTGGGCCGACAAATACGGCATCAATGTCGAGATCGTGCAGATCAACGACTATGTCGAATCCATCAACCAGTACACCGCCGGCGGCTTCGACGGCTGCGTCATGACCAACATGGACGCGCTGACCATCCCCGCGGCCGGCGGCGTCGACTCCACCGCCCTCATCGTCGGCGACTTCTCCAACGGCAATGACGGCGTCGTGCTGAAGACCGGAAAGACCGTCGCCGACATCAAGGGCGAGAAGATCAATCTCGTCCAGCTCTCGGTGTCGCACTATCTGTTGGCGCGCGCGCTCGACAGCGTCGGCCTGACCGAGAAGGACGTCTCGATCGTCAACACCTCGGATGCCGACATCGTCTCGGTGTTCACCTCCTCGTCCGACTCGAAGGCGGTGGTGACCTGGAACCCGCAGCTCGCCGAGGTCGCCGCCGTCAAGGGCGCCACCAAGGTATTCGATTCCTCCAAGGTCCCCGGCGAGATCATCGATCTCCTGGTCGTCAACACCGGCACGCTGAAGGACAATCCGGCGCTCGCCAAGGCGCTGACCGGCGTCTGGTACGAGATGATGGAGAAGATGGCGGCAGGCGACGAGGCGATGCTGACCCATATGGCGAAAGCCTCGGGCACCGACCTCGCCGGCTACAAGGCGCAGCTCGTCACCACCCGCATGTTCTACAAGCCCGCCGAGGCGGTGGAGTTCGCCACCTCGCCGCAGCTTCCGAAGACCATGGATCTGGTGCGCACCTTCTCGTTCGAGCACGGCCTGCTCGGCGAAGGCGCCAAGACCAAGGACGCGGTCGGCATCGCCTTCCCGAGCGGCGAGATCCTGGGCGACGCGAAGAACGTGAA
The DNA here is from genome assembly GCF_003966715.1 of Blastochloris tepida. Classification (NCBI taxonomy): domain Bacteria; kingdom Pseudomonadati; phylum Pseudomonadota; class Alphaproteobacteria; order Hyphomicrobiales; family Blastochloridaceae; genus Blastochloris; species Blastochloris tepida. Next base: position 703,096 of record NZ_AP018907.1, on the reverse strand, counting down.
GCTGCGCTTCGACGCCGAGGCGATGAAGCTCGCCGCCGAGGGCAAGCTCTGAACGTTCGTCAAATGCGAAGCTTCCGGCTGGTTCGATGAGCTGGCCGGACGCTCCAACGACAGGTACCGGGAGAAACTGAGGCATGGGCCTTCGCATCATCAATCGACGGCCGGGCCGGGGCGGCGCGCTGTTCTGGGGCGCGCTTCCCTTCCTCGCGGTGCTGGCGCTCTACCTCACCTTCTCGGCCATGCGTCTGGCCGACAACCCCAACGACAAGCTGCTGCCGGCGCTCTCCACCATCGCCGAAACCGTTGTCCGCCTCGCCTTCACCCCCGACCAGCGCACCGGTCAGGTGCTGCTGTGGGTCGACACCGCCGCGAGCCTCGCTCGCCTCGCCTGGGGGCTCGCGGTCTCGGCCGCGCTCGGTCTCGTCATCGGCATCGCCAGCGGCCTCGTGCCCTATCTCCGCGCCGGCCTGTCGCCCTTCGTCGCCGTCGTGTCGCTGATCCCGCCGATGGCGCTGCTGCCGATCCTGTTCATTTCCTTCGGCCTCGACGAGCTGTCGAAGGTGGTGCTGATCGTCATCGGCATCGCGCCCTTCCTGATCCGCGACCTCGCGATGCGTGTCGAGGCGATCCCGCCCGAGCTCGTCATCAAGGCGCAGACGCTCGGCGCCTCGACGTGGCAGATCATCACCCGCCTCGTGCTGCCGACCATGCTGCCCAAACTCATCGACGCGCTGCGGCTGTCGCTCGGCCCGGCCTGGCTGTTCCTGATATCGGCCGAGGCCATCGCCGCGCAGGACGGGCTCGGCTATCGCATCTTCCTGGTGCGGCGCTATCTCGCCATGGACGTGATCCTGCCCTACGTCGCCTGGATCACGCTGCTCGCCTTCCTGATGGATTGGGGCCTGCGCGCCATCAACCGCCGCACCTCGCCCTGGCTGACACGGGGGATGGCATGAGCACGGTCCGCGTCCGCGATCTCTGGAAGCAGTATGGCGCGCAGATGGTGCTGGAGCGCATCAATCTCGACATTCCGTCGGGCGAGTTCTGCGCGCTGGTCGGCCCCTCGGGCTGCGGCAAGACCACGTTCCTGCGCCTGCTGCTGGCGATGGAGCAGCCGACGCGCGGCACCATCACCGTCGATGGCAGGCCGCTGCCGCGTGAGCCGCGACCCGATCGCGGTGTCGTCTTCCAGCGCTATTCGGTGTTCCCGCATCTCACCGTCGAGGAGAACGTCGTCCTCGGCCTCGAATTCGCCCGCGCGCCGCTGACCGGCCGCCTCTACGGCGCAAAACGGCGCCGCGCGCTGGAGGAGGTCGCCGAGACCATTGAGCGCGTCGGCCTCGGCCCGTCGCGCACAAAATATCCCGGCGAGCTGTCCGGCGGCATGCAGCAGCGGCTCTCCATCGCCCAGGCGCTGGTGCGCAAGCCGCGCATCCTGCTGATGGACGAGCCGTTCGGCGCGCTCGATCCCGGCACCAAGGCGCAGATGTACGTGCTGGTGCGCGAGCTGTGGCGCGCCGAGCGCATGACCGTGTTCATGGTCACTCACGACCTGAAGGAAGGCTTCTCGCTGGCGACGCGCGTGCTCGCCTTCGACAAGGTGCGTCACGACCCGCAGGCACCCGAGGCCTACGGCGCCACGGTGAAGTTCAACATTCCGCTCGACGACAAGGCCGAACGCGCCGAAATCGTCTCGAAACTGCCCGCCCTCGCAGCGTCGGAGAATGAAGAGGGCGCCACCCGGGGACGACCCTGGGCCAGGCTCTTCGATTTTGCCGGGACGACCCGGCGCAAGCGGAGAGATTCGCATGAGCGAACTTCTATATGAGGACGTGCTGCCGGGCGGCACGCACTGGTCCTTCGTCGTCCGGCGCGGACTGTTGCTGCGTCTCGTCGATGTCGATGGCGGCGCCAATGTCGGGATGCTGTTCTACAATCCCGCCAACCTGTTGGAACGCTACAACGCGCCCGATACGCTGAAGTGCCAGCACACCTTCAAGCTCACCCGCGGCAACTGCCTCTATTCCGACATGGGGCGGGTGTTCTGCTCGATCGTCGACGACAGCGTCGGCTGGCACGACACGGTGTGCGGCAACACCACCCGCGCCGTGGTGGCCGAGCGCTGGGGCACCAGGACCTATCAGGCCTGCCGCAATGACTGGCAGCTCAACGGCCATGACAGCTTCCTGGTCGAGGGCGGCAAGTACGGCCTCGGCCGCCGCGACCTCGCCGCCAACGTCAACTGGTTCTCGAAGGTGGTGGTGGCCGACGACGGCGCCATGACGTTCGACGTTGGAAATTCGAAGGCCGGCGATCATGTCGATCTCCGCTTCGAGATGGACACGCTGGTGCTGCTTCACACCTGCCCGCACCCGCTGAACCCCGCAGCCGACTATCCGCGCGCCGCCGTGCGCTATCAGTTCCGCAGCGCCCCGCCGATGACCGAAGACGACGCCTGCCTCAATGCCTGCCCGGAGAACCGGCGCGGCCTTGAGAACAACCGTCTCTATCACCTGATCGGCTGACGAGGGCCCGCACCATGCTGAAGGAAAGCACGCTGGCCGCCGCGGCCGCGATCTATCGCGCCGTCGTTCCCGCCGGCGACTACTGGCTGCACGAGGTCAAGGCCGGCCAGACGTTCCGCATCGTCGACGTCGACGGCAACCAGGCCGCCGACACGCTGTTCTACAACGCCGCAGATCCGTTCGAGCGCTATTCGGCGAGCGACACCATCCGCGCCCAGGCCAATGTCTATCTCGGCGTCGGCTCCAAGCTGCTGTCGACCGACGGCAACGTGATGGCGACCATCACCGCCGATACCGTCGGCCGCCACGACACGCTGGGCGGGGCCTGCGCCACGGAATCCAACACCGTGCGCTACGCGCTCGAAAAGAAGACCATGCACGCCTGCCGCGATTCCTACCTGCTGGCGCTGGCCGAGCACGACCGCTTCGGCCTGACCAAGCGCGACATCGGCCACAACATCAACTTCTTCATGAATGTGCCGATCACCGAAGATGGCGGCCTCACCTTCGCCGACGGCGTGTCGGGGCCGGGCAAGTACGTCGAGATGGTGGCGGCGATGGACCTGCTGGTGCTGATCTCCAACTGCCCGCAGCTCAACAATCCCTGCAACGCCTACAATCCGACGCCGATCGAACTGCTGATCTGGGGCGAGGGAGCCTGACGCATGTTTGCCAAGGTTCTGATTGCCAATCGCGGCGCCATCGCCTGCCGCGTCATCCGCACGCTGCGCCGCATGGGCATCGCCTCGGTCGCCGTCTATTCGGAGGCCGACCGCCACGCGCTGCATGTCGCCGAGGCCGACGAGGCGATCCTCATCGGCCCCGCCCCGGCCGCGCAGAGCTATCTGCGCACCGAGGCTATTCTCGACGCGGCCCTCAAGACCGGGGCGGAGGCGATCCATCCCGGCTATGGCTTCCTGTCGGAGAACCCGGACTTCGCCGACGCCTGCGCCGCGCACGGCCTCGTATTCATCGGCCCGAGGCCCGAGCACATGCGCGCCTTCGGCCTCAAGCACACCGCGCGCGAGTTGGCGCGCGCGGCCGGCGTTCCGCTGGCGCCGGGCTCGGACCTGCTCGCCGATCTCGACCATGCCCGGGCCGAGGCCGCGCGCATCGGCTATCCGGTGATGCTGAAGAGCACGGCCGGCGGCGGCGGCATCGGCCTCACGCTCTGCCGCGGCGCGGACGAACTTGCGCCGCTGTTCGAGCGCGTCCAGCGGCTGGCCCGCAACAACTTCAAGAACGCCGGGCTGTTTCTCGAAAAGTACGTCGAGCGCGGCCGCCACATCGAGGTGCAGATCTTCGGCGACGGCCGGGGCGAGGTGGTGGCGCTCGGCGAGCGCGACTGCTCGGCGCAGCGGCGAAACCAGAAGGTGATCGAGGAGACGCCGGCACCCGGCCTGTCGGACACGCTGCGCCACGCGCTGTTCGACACCGCAACGCGGCTCGGCCGCACGGTCAATTATGCCAATGCCGGGACGGTGGAGTTTCTCTACGACACCGACAGCGGTGCCTTCCACTTTCTTGAGGTCAACACCCGCCTGCAGGTCGAGCACGGCGTCACCGAACAGGTGACCGGCATCGATCTTGTCGAATGGATGATCCGCCAGGCCGCAGGCGAGCCGCTGCCATTGCACGACCTGCCAGCGCCGCGCGGCGCCTCGATCCAGGTGCGGCTTTATGCAGAGGATCCGGCGCGCGACTTCCGGCCCTCCTCCGGCCTGCTCACGCATGTGCGTTGGCCGGAAGGCGCGCGCATCGAGACCTGGGTCGAGGCCGGCGTCGAGGTGTCGCCCTATTACGACCCGATGATCGCCAAGATCATCGTCACCGGAGCCGACCGCGCCGATGCGCTGGCGAAGCTCGGCACCGCGCTCGCCGCCACCGAGGTGAGCGGTATCGAGACCAATCTCGATTATCTGCGCGCCGTCGTCGCGGGTGAGGACTTCGCAAGCGGCCGCATGACCACGCGCACGCTCGCGACCTTCGCCTATCACCCGCGCACCATCGAGGTGATCACCGCCGGCACCCAGACCACGGTGCAGGACTATCCCGGCCGCGTCGGCTATTGGGATGTCGGCGTGCCGCCCTCCGGGCCGATGGACAATCTGTCCTTCCGCCTCGCCAACCGCGCGGTGGGCAATGCCGCCGGCGCCGCCGCGCTCGAAATCACCATGTCCGGCCCGACGCTGAAGTTCAACGCGGCCGCCGTGATCTGCCTTGCCGGCGCGGCGATGGAGGCGCAACTCGACGATGCTCCCCTGCCCTTCTTCCAGCCGGTTGAGGTCCGAGCCGGTCAGGTGCTGCGGCTGGGCGCCGTCACCGGCGCCGGCTGCCGCGCCTATCTCGCGGTGCGCGGCGGGCTCGATGTGCCCGCCTATCTCGGCGCCAGATCGACCTTCACGCTCGGAAAATTCGGCGGCCCGGCCGGCCGCGCGCTGAAGGCCGGCGACGTGCTGCATCTCGACGACGCGGCCGAGACCGAGCCGCGCCCCGTGCCGGGGCCGCTCGTGCCGCCGCTCACCCGCGACTGGGAGATCGGCGTGCTCTACGGGCCGCACGGCGCGCCCGACTTCTTCACCGAGGACGACATCGAGGCCTTCTTCGCCGCATCGTGGGAGGTGCACTACAATTCCAACCGCACCGGCGTGCGGCTCATCGGCCCGCGTCCGGCCTGGGCGCGCACCGATGGCGGCGAAGCCGGCCTGCACCCCAGCAACATCCACGACAACGCCTATGCCATCGGCACCATCGACTTCACCGGCGACATGCCGGTGATCCTCGGCCCCGACGGGCCGAGCCTCGGCGGCTTCGTCTGCCCGGCCACCATCGTCCAGGCCGAACTGTGGAAGATCGGCCAGCTTCGCCCCGGCGACCGCGTGCGTTTCCGCCGCCTTCGGCCGGCCGAGGCCGCGGCGATGGAGGCGCAGCAGGAGGCCGAGATTGCCGGCTTCGCGCCGGTGCCGTTCGATCCGCTCTGGCTCGCGGCCGATTGCGGGCCGGACTCGGCCATCGTCGGCGAGATGCCGCCGGCCGGCGAGCGCCCGCATGTCGTCTATCGCCGAGCCGGCGACAAGTACCTGCTGGTCGAATACGGCCCGCCGGTGCTCGATCTCGAACTGCGCTTCCGCGTGCATGCGCTGATGACGGCTTTAAAGGCGCTGGCGCGCGCCGGCATCATCGAGATGACGCCCGGCATCCGCTCGCTGCAGATCCATTACGACAGCCGCACGCTGAAGCTGCCGGCGCTGCTCGACATCCTGCGCCGTGCCGAGCTGTCGCTGCCCGACACCGGCGACATGGAGGTGCCCACCCGCATCGTCCATCTGCCGTTGTCCTGGGACGACGAGGCGACGCAGCTCGCCATCCGCAAATACATGCAGTCGGTGCGGGCGGACGCGCCCTGGTGCCCGAGCAATATCGAGTTCATCCGCCGCATCAACGGCCTCGACAGTATCGACGAGGTCAAGCGCATCGTGTTCGAGGCGAGCTATCTCGTGCTCGGCCTCGGCGACGTCTATCTCGGCGCACCGGTGGCGACCCCGGTCGATCCGCGCCATCGCCTCGTCACCACCAAGTACAATCCGGCGCGCACCTGGACGCCGGAAAACGCGGTGGGCATCGGCGGTGCCTATCTCTGCGTCTATGGCATGGAAGGTCCGGGCGGCTATCAGTTCGTCGGCCGCACCTGCCAGATGTGGAACAGCTTCAAGGCGACCGACGCCTTCGAGCCCGGCAAGCCGTGGCTGTTGCGCTTCTTCGATCAGATCCGCTTCGTCGAGGTCAGCGCCGAGGAACTCCTGGCCTTCCGCGAGGATTTTCCGCGCGGCAAGGCGAAGCTCAGGATCGAGCACGGCACCTTCCGCCTCGCCGACTATCGCCGCTTCCTCGCTGCGAACCGCGACGACATCGACGCCTTCAAGCGGCGTCAGCAGCAGGCCTTCGACGAGGAGCGCGCCCGCTGGGAGGCCTCGGGCCAGATCGGCTACGGCGCCGAGCTGCCCGAGATCCTCGACAGCGATGACGACAACCCGCTGCCGCCCGGCGGCGTGGCGGCTGAATCGCCGGTGCCCGGCAGCGTGTGGAAGATCGCCGTCGAGCCCGGCCAGAGCGTCGAGGCCGGCGACATCCTGGTGGTGGTGGAAAGCATGAAGATGGAAATCACGGTCGCCGCGCCGATCTCCGGCGTGGTCGCGGAGCTGCGCTGCGCCGAGGCGCGCGCGGTGGCGCTCGGCCAGACGCTGGCCGTGGTGGTGCCGGCGGAGGCGCGCTGATGCTGTCGCTCGATATCGCCTCGCTCCAGCAGGGCTACGCCACCGGCACGCTGAAACCCGAAGCCGTGCTCGACGCCGTCTATGACCGCATCGCCGCACGGGGCGACCGCCCGGTTTGGATCACGCTGGTTTCAAGGGACGCAGCGCTGGCGCAGCTTGCCGCGGCCCCGCGCGGCCCGCTGTGGGGCATTCCGTTCGCGGTGAAGGACAATATCGACGTCGCCGGCCTGCCGACGACGGCCGCCTGCCCCGCCTTCGCCTATACGCCCGAGCGCTCCGCCACCGTGGTCGAACGTCTTATGGCTGCCGGCGCGATCCTGATCGGCAAGACCAATATGGACCAGTTCGCCACCGGGCTGGTCGGCACCCGCAGCCCCTATGGCATCTGCAGTTCGGTGTTCAGCGCCGACCATGTCTCCGGCGGCTCGTCGTCCGGCTCGGGCGTCGCGGTCGGCGTCGGACTGGTGTCGTTCGCGCTCGGCACCGATACCGCCGGCTCCGGCCGCGTGCCGGCGGCGTTCAACAATGTGGTGGGGCTGAAGCCGACGCGCGGCCTCGTCAGCACACGCGGGGTTGTGCCCGCCTGCCGCAGCCTCGATTGCGTCTCGGTGTTCGCCGGCACGGTGGCGGATTCGCTCAAGGTGTTGGGCATCGCCCAGGGCTTCGATGCCGGGGACGCCTTCTCGCGCCAACCGCAGCCGACGCCGGCCCTGCCCGCGCGCGTGCGCTTCGGCGTGCCGGCGGACCTCGCCTTCTTCGGCGATGGGGCGGCTGAAGCGCTGTTCCGCGAGAGCGTCGCACAGCTCGAAGCCCTGGGCGGCGAAGCGGCGACGATCGACTTCGCGCCGTTCCGCGATGCGGCCTCGCTGCTCTATGCCGGGCCGTGGGTGGCCGAGCGCCGTGCCGCGATCGGCGATTTCGCAGCCAAGCAGCCCGACGCGGTGCACGAGGTGGTGCGCGCGATCGTGCTCGGCGGCGAAAGCTGGTCGGCCGTCGACGCCTTCAAGGCGCAGTACCAACTCGCCGCGCTTGTCCGCGCCGCCGAGGCGGAATGGGCGAAGATGGACGTCCTGCTGCTGCCCACCGCACCGACGATCTATCGCATCGACGAGGTGCTGGCCGACCCGGTGCGGCTCAACAGCAATCTCGGCACCTACACCAACTTCGTCAATCTGATGGATCTGTCCGCCATCGCCGTCCCGGCCGGCTTCCGGCCGGACGGTCTGCCGTTCGGCGTCACGCTGGTCGGCCGGGCGTTCCAGGACGAGCCCCTGGCGCTGCTCGCCGACGCGCTGCATCGCGCTTTGCCCGGCGCCCGCATCGGCGCAACCGACGTGGCCCTCGCCACGACGCCGCCCGCCCGCATCGAGACATCGACGGGTCGTGTCCGGCTCGCCGTGGTCGGCGCGCATCTCGAAGGCCAGCCGCTGCACGGCCAGCTTGTCGAGCGCAACGCCCGCCGCATCGCCACCACGCGCACCGCGCCCGGCTACAGCCTCTATGCTCTCAACGGCACCACGCCCGCCAAGCCCGGCCTGGTGCGCGACGAGACCGGCGTCGGCGGCATCGAGGTCGAGGTCTATGAGCTCGACCATGCCGGGTTCGGCAGCTTCGTGGCGCTGGTGCCGCCGCCGCTCTGCATCGGCACGGTGGCGCTCGCCGATGGCAGCGAGGTCAAGGGCTTCCTGTGCGAAGGCCGGGCGGTGGCCGATGCGCTCGACATCACCGCCTTCGGCGGCTGGCGGGGCTGGCTCGTATCCTGCGCGGCATCGCAATGACGGCTTGCGTCATTCGTTGAAGCGCGAAGCAAGGGAGGTGTCCTTGGCTTGGCTCACTCTGCTTCTCGCCGGGCTGCTGGAGATCGTGTGGGCGTACACGATGAAGCTGTCGGAGGGCTTCACCCGCCCGCTGCCGACCGCCATCACCATCGCCGCACTGATCGCCAGCCTCGTGCTGCTGTCCCTGGCGACCAAGGTGCTGCCGCTCGGCACCGCCTATGCGGTGTGGACGGGCATCGGCGCGGTCGGCGCCTTCGTCGTCGGCATCGTCCTGCTGGGCGAGCCGCTGAGCGCGCTGCGGCTCGCGGCCGCCGCGCTCATCGTCTCCGGCATCGCGCTGATGAAGCTCGCCTCCAGCGAATGACCGGCGTCGGATGGGCGGCGCATTGCAATTCGCCGACGCGCCAAAGACATTCCGGCTGACGCGGATTGCATTCGCAGGCGACAGGCGCCGGCCGGCCGAAATCCAGCGACTTGCAATATCCGGCGTCCAAACGCCGCCATTGCATGCGCATGTCACCGGAACTTCATCGACGGAGTCAAAACTGACGATCGACGCTCCCTGGCATCTGCGAATGCGGGTGTCACGTGCGGTCAGCAGGAACCGGCCACGGGCGCACCCAAAGCGCGTGTTATAAATAATTGCAACCCAAGCGCGATATATGTAGGACATCGAGCTTCAGGCTCTCGGCATTCGGTGCGGGGCTATCATGGATATCGTCAACCTGACGGGCGCACTCGCCTGGTTTCGAAGCAAGTCCTGGCTGCAGGATCAGGTCAACGACCTGTTCATTCCCATAGAGGATGCCGTCACCTCGGATGAACCGCCGAGGCCGGAAGAGATGAAACGACATATTGCTGCGACAAGACAAATTAGACATCTTGTAAAAAGCAAGCGCGGCTACGGCCTCAACAGGGCAACCGCGGAGTTTGACGGCACCCTCCGCGAGTTGAAGTCGAAGCTCGACGCCGGCCAGCCGGACGACATCGAGTCCGCGCATCAGCACGCGCGCTCTGCCGCGAAGAAGCTGCGGCGGGCGATCGATCGGCTGGAACCCTGACGGGGCGCGCCGCTGCAAGCGGCGGCAGAACGAAAGCCGGAACGGCGGCTCAGGGCCACTCCCCTTCGTTCACACGAAGATGTCATACGAACGGCCCCCGACACTGACTCGTGGGGCCGTTAACTCTCACAGATTTTCTTTCAAAAAATCAGCGACTTAGCGAAAGTCCACGACCGGCACCAACGACCCGCCTTCGCGGCCGTTGGCATCACAGCCGGAACGTCAGCACCTCGGCCGGCATCTCGACGCCGGGCAGGTTGCGCGGATCGGGCTCGGGCGGCAGCACCTCGGTGCGGACGGGGATCACGCCGGCCCACACCGGCAGAGCGTAATCGGCCTCGTCATCCTCCGGCGGGCCGACGCGCACCTTGGCCGAGGCCTCGTCGAACGGCATCGACATCACCGCCGTCGCCTCCAGCTCGTTCGGCTTCATCGGCCGCAGGCGCTCCCACTGGCCGGGGACCAGCCGGTTGACCATGGTGCGCAGATGCGCCTCCTTGGCCGCCGGGTCGGTGATCTTCTCGGGCCTGCCGAACACCATCACCGAGCGGTGGTTGACGTTGAAATTGAAGGCCGAGCGGGCCATCACCAGCCCGTCGATGGCGCTGACCGTCAGGCAGATCTCCGCCCCTTCGATCGCCCGGATCATCCGGCTCGCCGTCGAGCCGTGCCAATAGAGCCGGTCGCCCTCCCGCCAATGCAGCGTCGGCGTCGCGAAGGGCTGGCCATCGGCAATGTAGCCGATGTGGCAGTGGGGCATGGCGTCGAGGATGGCGATGATGGTGTCGCGGTCGTAGCGCGCGAGCCAATTGTAGCGCCTGACCCGAGTGCGCTCGCTGGGCGGGGTGGTTGTCATCCTGAAAGCCTCCAATCCTGACGCGCCTTGCTGTCGCCTCGGACAAATCCCGACCGGGCCAGCCCGCCCGGTCTTGCACATAGCGTGCCGTCCGCACTCTTTCGTTTTATAGTCGCTGTATATAGCGGAAGTCGTTCCGTCGTCTCCGGCGCGATGTCCGCCCGGATGGCATCGAACTTGCCTTTGGATAACGCGCTTGGCACCCCCGTTCCAGCACGAAGGATCTCCATGGACGACACCACCGTCCTGACGTTCGACGTCGATGACTTTGTCGAGGAATTCAGCCACTGCTTCACCGGCGAATGCCGGGTGAGCGTGCTGCCGATCCTTTATCGGATCAGCCAGATCAACACGAATTCCGCGGATCTCGCCCGCTCGCTGCCGATCATTCTCGGCGTCATGCGCCAGCACCTGAAGATGCAGCGGGGCATGGTGACGCTCTACGACCGTCACTCCGGCTCGATCTTCATCCACGACTCGTTCGGCCTCGACGAGGCGCAGAAGACCGCCGGCACCTACGCGCCGGACAGCACCATCACCGCCAGGGTGGTGGAGACCGGCAAGGCGGTGGTGGTTCAGCATCAGGCCTCCGACACGGAGACCGAGGGCGGGTCCCGAAAGAGCAGTCGCGCGAAATCGGCGTTCTTCTGCGTGCCGATCGTCCACGCCAAGCGCGTGCTCGGCACCATCGGCGCCGAGCGGGTCTACATGAACCCCCGGCTGCTGCGCCAGGACGTCGAGCTGATGGCGATGGTGGCCTCGATGATCGCGCCGGCCGCCGAACTGTACCTCATGGAGAACGTCGACAAGGTGCGCCAGGAGCACGAGGCGCGGCGCATCCGGGCCTCGCTCAAGGAGCGGTTCCGCCCCGACAACATCATCGGCGCCTCGAAGCCGATGCAGGCGGTCTATAATCTCATCGAGAAGGTCGCCGCCACCAAGGCCACTGTGCTGATCCTCGGCGAGAGCGGCGTCGGCAAGGAGCTGGTGGCCAACGCCATCCACTACAACGGCCCCACCGCCGAAGGGCCGTTCGTCACCTCCAACTGCGCCGCGCTGCCGGAGAACCTCGCCGAGAGCGAGCTGTTCGGCCACGAGAAGGGCTCGTTCACCGGCGCGTTCTCCCAGCACAAGGGCTGCTTCGAGCAGGCCAACGGCGGCACCATCTTCCTCGACGAGGTCGGGGAGCTCAGCCTCTCCATCCAGGCCAAGCTGCTGCGCGTGCTGCAGCAGAGAAAGTTCGAACGAGTCGGCGGCTCCAAGCCGGTAAAGGTCGACGTGCGCATCATCGCAGCCACCAACCGCAATCTTGCGGACATGGTCGAGCGCGGCACCTTCCGCGAGGATCTCTATTACCGGCTCAACGTGTTCCCCATCACTGTGCCGCCGCTGCGCGAGCGCGGCTCCGACGTCATCACGCTGGCCGACCATTTCGTGACGCGTTTTTCCAAGGCCGGCGGCAAGTCGATCAAGCGCATCTCCACGCCCGCGCTCAACATGCTGATGAGCTACCACTGGCCGGGCAATGTGCGCGAGCTGGAGAACGTGATCGAACGCTCGGTGATCCTGTCGGAGGACGACGTCATCCACGCCTACGACCTACCGCCCTCGCTGCAGATGCCCAACGAAAGCGGCACCGCCTTCGGTGTCAGCCTGGAATCCAAGCTGCGCGCGGTGGAATACGAGATGATCGTCGAGGCGCTGAAGACCTCGAACGGCCACATCGGCGCAGCGGCACAGGAGCTCGGCCTTACCCGGCGCATGCTGGGCGTGCGCATGGAGCGCTACGGCATCAGCTACAAGAGCTTCCGCGGCGCCGACCCGCGCAAGTGGGGCACGGGCGAGGACGCCTGAGCCGGATAGATCGCGCCGCCTCGATTCCAACTTCACCGTCGAACCCACTCGCTGTGGTCATGGCCGGCCTGTCCCGGCTCGATCGACCGCGTGGTCGCATGCGCTTGAGCCACGCCGGTCGAGATCGCCGCAGCAAACCCGGCGATGGCGGCGCGGACATCGCGGCTCATGCCCCGACGAAATCTACCGCGCCTGCACAATGCCGGGCAAATTTACCGGAACGGAAAATTCCTGCGGACGCCATCCATGACCGGCCTCCGAGACGGAATTTACCGGAATGTAGATTCGCTTCCGAATTCACCCCCGGGGTGCATCGCCACGCTGTCTCCGGCTCATGGCGGCGACGTTTTCATTTGTTTTCTCAATAAATTGGCGGCCAGTCGGCCGCTGCTGCGACATTTTCGGCGCCAAGCGCCGGTTTCCCGCCGCAGGCCCGACGATCTGGCACGCGGGTTGCGATACCCGCATCGCGCAAGGCGAATTCACTCGCCTCCCCAGATCAAAGGAATTTTAATTATGACTCGTAAGGTCGCGATCTACGGCAAGGGCGGCATCGGCAAGTCGACCACCACGCAGAACACCGCTGCCGCACTGGCGCACTTCCACGACAAGAAGGTCTTCATCCATGGATGTGACCCGAAGGCGGACTCGACGCGCCTCATTCTCGGTGGAAAGCCGCAGGAAACCGTGATGGATGCTTTGCGCATCCACAGCGCCGAGAAGGTTACCACCGACAATGTGGTCAAGACCGGCTTCAAGGGCATCCGCTGCGTCGAGTCCGGCGGCCCGGAGCCGGGCGTCGGCTGCGCCGGCCGCGGCGTCATCACCGCCATCGACCTGATGGAGGAGAACGACGCCTATACCGACGACCTCGACTTCATCTTCTTCGACGTGCTGGGCGACGTGGTGTGCGGCGGCTTCGCCATGCCGATCCGCGACGGCAAGGCGCAGGAGGTTTATGTCGTCGCCTCCGGCGAGATGATGGCGATCTACGCCGCCAACAACATCTGCAAGGGCCTCGTCAAATACGCCAAGCAGAGCGGCGTGCGCCTCGGCGGCATCATCTGCAACAGCCGCAACGTCGACGGCGAGCGCGAATTCCTGGAGGAGTTCACCGCCGCGATCGGCACCCAGATGATCCACTTCGTGCCGCGCGACAATATCGTCCAGAAGGCCGAATTCAACAAGAAGACGGTCACCGAGTTCGATCCTTCGGTCAATCAGGCCAACGAGTACAAGAAGCTCGCCCAGAACATCCTCGACAACCAGATGTTCGTGATTCCGAAGCCGATGACCATGGACGATCTCGAGAAGATGGTCGTCAAATACGGCCTTTGCGACTGAGGCAGGCCTCCTCTCCCGACTCGATCCTGAGCCCGCGCAATCGTCCCCGCATAAGGAGAGCTGGACGTGCCGTATCATGAATTCGACTGCAGCACCTGCATTCCCGAGCGCAAGAAACACGCCGTGGTGAAAGGTCCGGGAGAGGACCTCACCTCCTGCCTGCCGCTCGGCTATCTCAACACCATCCCCGGCTCGATCTCGGAGCGTGGCTGCGCCTATTGCGGCGCCAAGCACGTGATCGGCACGCCGATGAAGGACGTCATCCACATCAGCCACGGCCCGGTCGGGTGCACCTACGACACCTGGCAGACCAAGCGCTACATCTCCGACAACAACAGCTTCCAGCTCAAATACACCTTCGCCACCGACGTGAAGGAAAAGCACGTGGTGTTCGGCGCCGAGGGCCTACTGAAGCAGAACATGCTTGAGGCCTTCAAGGCGTTCCCCGACATCAAGCGCATGACGATCTACCAGACCTGCGCCACCGCGCTGATCGGCGACGATATCGACGCCATCGCCGCCGAGGTGAAGGAGGAATTGCCCGACGTCGACATCTTCGTGTGCAACTCGCCGGGCTTTGCCGGCCCCTCGCAGTCCGGCGGTCACCACAAGATCAACATCGCCTGGGTCAACAACAAGGTCGGCACGGTCGAGCCGGAGATCACCTCAGACTACGTCATCAATTACGTCGGCGAGTACAACATCCAGGGCGACCAGGAGGTGATGCTCGATTTCTTCAAGCGCATGGGCATCCAGGTGCTGTCGACCTTCACCGGCAACGGCACCTATGACGGCCTGCGCGCCATGCACCGCGCCCACCTCAACGTGCTCGAATGCGCGCGTTCGGCCGAATACATCTGCGACGAACTGCGCGTGCGCTACGGCATCCCGCGCATGGACATCGACGGCTTCGGCTTCGAGCCCCTGTCGATCTCGCTGCGCAAGGTCGGCCGCTTCTTCGGCATCGAGGACCGCGCCATCAAGATCATCGAGGAAGAAACCGCGAAGTGGAAGCCGGCGCTCGATTGGTACAAGGAGCGGCTGCGCGGCAAGAAGGTGTGCCTGTGGCCGGGCGGCTCGAAGCTCTGGCACTGGGCCCACGCCATCCAGGAGGAGATGGGCCTCGAGGTGGTGTCGGTCTACACCAAGTTCGGCCACCAGGGCGACATGGAGAAGGGCGTGTCGCGCTGCGGCGAGGGCGCATTGGCGATCGACGATCCAAACGAGCTTGAGGGCCTTGAGGCGATGATGAAGCTGAAGCCGGACATCATCTTCACCGGCAAGCGGCCGGGCGAGGTCGCCAAGAAAATCCGCGTGCCCTACCTCAACGCCCATGCCTATCACAACGGCCCGTGGAAAGGCTGGGAAGGCTGGGTGCGCTTCGCGCGCGACATCTACAACGGCATCTATTCGCCGATCCACCAGCTCTCCGCGCTCGAAATCAGCAAGGACGAGATCCCGACCGGCCGGGGCTTCATGACGCAGCGCATGCTGTCGGACGCGAACCTCAGCGAGGAGATCACCAGATCGCCGCTGCTGAAGCAGTACGACGGCAAGTACGACATCATCGCCGACCTGCGCAGGAAGACCTATCCGGACTTCGAGCGTCTGGCGCGGACCGGCGCCGTTGCGACCGCGGCCGAGTGAAGGAGACCGCTATGGACGACATCACCAAGACCGCACCCCCCACTGACGGCATCGTCGTTGGCGGGCTCACCGTGCCGATCGACGCCGTGACGCACGAGCGCCTGGAGAAGCTCGTCGACTACATCATGAAATACTGCCTGTGGCAGTTCAATTCGCGCGGCTGGGACCGCAAGAAGCAGAACGCCGGCATCATTCCGAGGACCGCGCAGCTTCTCACCGGTGAGGAGGTGGAGCGCACCGCGCCGCTCGACCGCTACTACTGGACCGAGGCGGTGAGCCTCGCCGAAGCCTTCCGCGAACGCATGCCCTGGCTCGCCGATATGACCCCGGAGGAGATCAAGACACTGCTGCAACGGCTGCACGAGCGCATCGACTATCTCGTTGTCGATGGCTCGCTGAACGAAGAACTCACCGTGCCGCACTATTGATCGGAACCATCATGTCCAGCGAAACCTGTGAAGTCGAAGCCTGCGAATCCAAGTTCTGTCAGCTCAAGGCCAAGGAGCGCGTCGGCACCATCAACCCCATCTTCACCTGCCAGCCGGCGGGTGCGCAGTTCGCCTCCATCGGCATCAAGGACTGCATCGGCATCGTGCATGGCGGCCAGGGCTGCGTGATGTTCGTGCGCCTCCTGATCTCGCAGCATCTGAAGGAGAGCTTCGAGCTCGCCTCCTCCTCGGTGCATGAGGACGGCGCGGTGTTCGGCGCCACCGGCCGCGTCGAGGAAGGCATCGACGTGCTGCTTGAGCGCTATCCCCACGTCCGGGTGGTGCCGATCATCACCACCTGCTCGACCGAGATCATCGGCGACGACTGCGACGGCGTGGTCAACAAGCTGGAGGAGGAACTCCTCCCGGTGAAGTACGCCGGTCGCGACGTCCATCTCCTCGTCATCAAGACGCCGAGCTTCGTCGGCTCGATGGTTTCGGGTTATGACATCGCGGTGCGCGACTTCGTCAAGAAGTTCGCCACCAAGTCGGAGCCCAACGGCAAGATCAACCTCATCACGGGGTGGGTCAATCCCGGCGACGTCAAGGAGCTGAAGCACCTTCTCGCCGAAATGGGCGTCGACGCCACCGTGCTGTTCGAGATCGAGGATTTCGACTCGCCCGTCATGCCCGACGGCAGCGCGGTGTCGCACGGCGGCACCACCATCGAGGATCTGCAGGACACCGCCAACGCGCTCGGCACCATCGCCCTCAATCGCTACGAGGGGGGCAAGGCCGCGCAGTTCCTGCAGAAGAAGTTCAAGATGCCGACGGTGATCGGCCCGACCCCGATCGGCATCCGCAACACCGACACCTTCCTGAAGAACCTGAAGGAGATGACCGGCAAGCCGATCCCGCCCTCGCTGGTCAAGGAGCGCGGCATCGCCATCGATGCGCTGGCCGACCTCACCCACATGTTCCTCGCCGACAAAAAGGTGGCGATCTACGGCAATCCCGATCTCGTCATCGGGCTCGCCGAATTCTGCCTCGACCTTGAGATGAAGCCGGTTCTGCTGCTGCTCGGCGACGACAACTCCACCTATGGCGACGACCCGCGCATCAAGGCGCTGCAGGACGGCGTCGATTTTCCGATGGAGATCATCACCAACGCCGACTTCTGGGAGCTGGAGCGGCGCATCAAGGAAGGCGACATCGAGCTCGACCTGATCCTCGGCCATTCCAAGGGCCGGTTCGTGTCGATCGACTACAATATCCCGATGGTGCGCGTCGGCTTCCCCACCTACGACCGCGCCGGCATGTTCCGCCATCCGGTGGTTGGTTATGGCGGCGCCACCTGGCTCGCCGAGCAGATGGCCAACGCGCTGTTCACCGACATGGAATACAAGAAGAACAAGGAGTGGGTGCTCAACGTGTGGTGACCTGACCAATCCACCTCATTTGAGCGGACGAGAGCGATGCGGATCGCAGCCTTCATCGACGGGAACGACAACCTCGCCGGCCTCCACCAGCACGGCCGCATCGTGCTCTATGATGACGCCTCCGGCGCCTGGATCATCGAACGGGACATCCCGTTTCCGGGCGCCGGAGCCCCCATCACCATCGCCGGCCTCAAGGCGCGGCTCGCCGAGGTGATGGGGCAGTTCGAGGACTGCACTGTCTTCGTATCGGCGAACTCCAAGGGCGCGCTCAATGCGGTGCTGCAGGAGGAGCTGGGGTTCCAGACATGGCACAGCCAGGGCCGCGTGCTCGACCTGCTCGACACCGTGGCGCTGAAGGAGGCCGAGCGGCAGGCCGAGATGGCGGCAGCAGCGCCGGAGGACGATCCGCCGCCGCTGCCTGTCCTTGTGCTGGAGCGCGTTGGGGAGTCGCACTACCGCGCCGATCTCACGCGCTACCAGATCGCCGACGGCACCCACGAGTCGATGACGGTGCTGCTGCCGGTGCTGGAGCAGCGCGCCTTCAAGCGGCTGGAGCTGGTGTTCGACCACGACCCGAAATGGCTGTGGCGCACCACGCGCGATCTCGGGCTCAAATTCAAGCGCGAGATCGTGGTGCGTGACGGCATCATGTCCACCATCACCATTTGCGCCGAGTAGCGCCGATGACACCGACCGATCGAAAGGATGCGCGCATGATGACCCGGCTGAAGCCGCCACAGATCCTCTACTTCGCCTATGGCCCGACCATGAACCCCGGCATCATGGCCTCCATCTGCCGTGCGGCGAAGCCGGTGGCGCCCGCCGTGCTGCCCCACCACGATCTCGGCTTCTTCGGCCACTGCGACACCTGGGACGGCGCCGAGAAGACGCTGGTGCGCCGCGCCGATGCGTCGGTCCATGGCGTCGTCTATCAGCTCTCGGTCTCCGATCTCGACCGGCTCGATGCCAGCCAGGGCGTCAAGCTCGACGGCAGCGGCCCCTATTTCCACTATCCCATCGAAGTGATCGGCCGCGACGGCACGCTCTATGACGTGCTGTTCTACAAGCGGGCGGTGGAGGGCGAGCCGCGGCTGCCGAGCAGCGAATATGTCGGACAGATCATCGCCGGCGCCACGGCGCATGGCCTGTCCGCCGGCTATCTCGAACGGCTCAGACGCATCGGCACGCGGCCGGCGAGCTATCAAGTGCCGCTGCGCAGCGCCGCCCCCGTCTTGGCAGCCTCCTGCGCCTGCTGAACGGAACACGGCGGGTGCCGCCGGCTGAAGATTGCAGGAATTGCTCAGGAAGCCAGAGAATGCAGGAGGCTGATTTCCGCGTAGCGCTTGTCGGCGTGCAGCTTCCGTTCACGCGGCTCCACGCCTTCCAGCAGCGACCGCAGCTGCCGCGACTTGCCGATCGACTGCCACAGCCGCAGATCTTCCGGGGCCGAGCGCATGATCCAGTCATGGCCGGTGCGCTGCCAGGGCATCACGCGGTCGAACAGATTGTCGAGCACATAGTCGCCCCGGTCGGTGCGAGCGACGACCACCAGATGGAACTCACCGGTGCGCAACCGCGCCACCGCCAGCGGCAGCGCGCTGCCCGGCCAGCCATGGGCGATGAGGTCGTGGCGCTTCTGCACGGCATAGTCGTCGCAGTCCCCCGCAACGACCCCGAGCGACCAGGTGTCCAGCGCGGCGTCCGATCGCGGCCGGATCCGCCCATTGACCGACCGGTTGACCGAGTCGAGTTCCGCCCAACGCGTCGGGGTCATCGCGACCGCGCTCGCGGCACCCGCCTCGCAGTCACCGACATTGTCCATGCAGAAGCGAACCGCCGCCACCGGTGCCAACACCGCGCCGCCCGGCGTCATCGCCGTGCTCTTGGGAATCGGATTGGCGAGCCGCGTCACCCCAAGCGGAGACGCGACGGCGCCACCGCCAAAGCCCACGGTCACGCTGAAGATCAGCGCGCCAACAACACCTCGCGCGGCCAAGATCAAGTTGTTCCCCACGCGGAAGCGAGGAACAGCGCGATGCCTACTCGCCGTTTCACACACGCCAGTCGTGTTCATATTCTCGTTGCCTGTGTTCTTGTTGTTTCGTGATTGCGTTTACGGCGCGGTCCTACGAGGTGCACTGCACCCTGGATCAGCTCCAGCGTCCGGAAATGGCCCCCGAACGGCCCCGGACGAGACCCGGCGCAACCAATGTTGCACTGCACTCGCCAAAATGCTGAGACGGTCAGCCTGCGGCGACGCTTCGGCCTGCCGCGGTTGCCGCCGCCGGCGCCAAACGCGCGGCCTGCACAAATGGCGGGCATGAGCCCCCCCTGCCGCAGCGCGCCGTCAGGGCAGGACCGTTTCTGGCCGATCAAGCCTTCGAGCCGACGTCCGGACGCCGAACAATCCCGTTCTCGGAGGGGAGGCTCTTGCAGACCTTGTGTTTTTGGCTGGACCGTTTCCGCCATCCATCGAGGATCAGCGCTTGGAGATCAGCCCTTGGGGATCAACCGGAAACCGCCTCATCACGCGATATTCCCTCTCCGGCGCGATGACGCGGGGGCTGACAAACAGCCGTAACATTCGTCCTTCATTATCCATACATGGCGACAGAATATCATTTCCTGTCAGGCAATATTTCTGCATCTGACGCAGGATCGTCTGCCAGTCATCGCCAGCCTCCGCAACGCATTCGTCAATACGCGAGCAGACCTGACGCCGCAGATGCGCCGGCCATCCAGCGTTCGCCTGCAATCAACATTGCGCGCGTTTGGGCACGACCCCCTATCATGTGGGGTGGCCTTGCCACATGGCGCCTGCCGGCGACAGGGCTCGATCAGACCGTATATCAATATGTCATATTCTGGCTGATCGGATTTTCGGCACTTGCAGCGGTGGCGTTTCTGTCGAACGACATCTCACCCTTCATCATCAAGACGCTCTATTCGACATTGATCGTTCTCGGCGTTCTGCACCCGCTCCTGCTGGTGCTGATGCGCTTCGGCAATCTGGCGGTGGCGCCATACCTGCTGTTCTTTGCAATCTCCGCCACGTCGTTCCTGGGTGTCACCGAGACGATGACGGGATTCCACGTCATCTCCTCCAATCCCGCAGTCTACGGACTGTCGTTCTACGGTGCCAGCCTCGCCTATCACGTCCATCTGCGGTCGCTGACGGTCTCGACCGCAGTCACGTCCGTCAATCCGCTGCTGCTGTTTACCGGCCCGATCGCCACAACCGCCGGCCGTTTCAGATATGCGACGCTGCAGCGGCGCTTCCTGCACTATTTTCCCTACGCACTCATCGGCTTCTTCTTCTTCAAGATTGTCGGCGCGCCGCTCGGCAATTTCTTCTGGATGATCGACGACACGAACATCTGGAAATCCCTGCAGTTTGCCGCGATCTTCGAGATGTTCGTCTATTTCAATTTCGCCGGCCTGTCGCTGATGGTCTACGCCGCCTGCGGACTGATAGGCCTGAAGGTGCCGCTCAACTTCCAGCAGCCGTTTTCCGCGCGCAACATCATCGAATTCTGGCGTGGCTGGCACATCAGCCTGTCCACCGTTCTCAAGGCCTTGTTCTATACCCCAGCGCGACAGGCGTTCGGCGGCACGGCCGCCCTGTTTCTGGTCTATCTCAGCTCGGCCCTCTGGCATGGCGTGGCCCTGAACTTCCTGATCTGGGGCCTGTTCCACGCCGTGTGCTTCTGGCTGACGATCCGGCTCCTGAAGGCGGACCGGCGGTTGATGACGACAATTCTGATGGTGTTTGCAATCGTCTATGGCCGGATGCTGTTCGTCGACAGCGACACCGAACGCCTCCTGGCCAAGATGACGTTCGACAGCACGTTTCCCGCACATATTGCCGAGGCGAAGATACCGGTTATCGCCTATATCAGCCTGCTGCTTGCCTCGACGCTGGTTTTCATGGAATTCGCGCTCGCGCGGCAGCGCCTGTTCCGGCAGCGGACCTACAAATACCTGAGAACCAACGTCAGCCAGATCCTCATCCTCGCGGCGACCATACTGCTCATTCAGTCGGATGGGGGCGCAAGCTATGCCGTCTACGGCCAGCGTTAGGGATAGCAGCGCATTGACCTCCGGCGTCGCCGGCAGCGCTTCGGGGACTGCGCGCAGAACCACAGCCACCCGCAAGGCGTCGCTGGTCCGCGCGATCATGGCCACGATGGTCATCGCCTATATCTGGTACATAATATTTTCGAATATTCGCCATTCGGAAAACGATTACATAGACCATCTGCAGGAAATCGTCGATCGCCGCGCCGCGTATTTACGCGCGACAGAAAAACTGGACGTCGCGATCATCGGCGGCTCGAATTCCCTGTTCGGCATCAGCGCTGAGCAGATCTCCGGCCAGACCGGCTTGCGCGCCTACAATATTTCGCTGATGCACGAAGGTCATAATGACAAGAGCTATTTCGAATTCATCGAGGAGAGCATTCCGCGTGCTGTCCGTGCCGGCGTCAAGTTCGTCGTCCTGTCGACGATTGCTCCCTTCGGCGATCTTGCCGTCGAACGCCGGCGCCAGGACGAGAACCTGACTCATGATCTGGTCGGGCGGCAACGCCACATCTCGCTGACGCCGAACGAACCCTTGCTGTATGCGCTCGCCGTTCTTGTCCCGCAACTCCTCAGCCCCCCGAGCAGGACTTCGGGCGCGCAGGAGAAGCTCACGATCAACGACTCCTACGGCGACCTGAACTTCGAGTTGATCGCCTGCCGCTACACCAGCGAGCGGCATCTCCTGAACCGCGCGAGCGACGTCTTCGAAGTCATTCTGCCGCGCCTGCAGGGGATCGGTGCGCTCTTTCCCCACGCCACCATCATCGTGTCCATCCCGCCGGTGGCGGCCGATCTTGGCGGGATCACCGAGCAGTTCGTGGCCGAGCTGTCGGCCCTGCTGCCGGAGAACATGCTGGTATCGGTAACGCCGGCGCTGGACCGAACGTATTTCTGCGACTCCGAGATCCACCCCAATGCAAGGGGCAGGCTGATCCGCACCAACGGCCTCATCAGCGACATCATGCGCGCAAGATGAACGCCTGAAGACCTTCGAAGCGCATTCTTCGCAAAAAGCGGGAACGGGCTTTGCGGCGCCCGCCGCGGCGGGTCGGCACACCGCGCAGCCGGCACGCACCCGGCAGGCGGCGAGGCTTGCGGCAACACCACACGCAATGCCAAACAGCCGCGGGCGATATTAGAAATCGTTAAGTTTCAAACCGGGCAAGCCGAGGCTAAGCAGAACAGCGAAGCGGCGGGCCACGCCGTCCCGCACCGCCCGCCATCGCGGTCCATCGCCAGGGCGGGCATGCTGTTACTGCGTCCCGCCGGCCGAACGGTCGCGCGGGTGACAGGCCCGATGCCATCCGGAGCGCCCGTCCCTCCCTTCAGGGCCGGCGGGCGCCCCAGCCCCCCGCGGATCGTGCGAATGGAAGACCAGAGGCCAAGGAACCAGAGGCGAGGCGACCAGGGGCCGAAGAACCGGCAGCGCGGCAACAAGAAGCTGCGTGACGCGCTGGCGGCCGCGGTACCGCACTGGAGGCGACGCTACGGCGCCGCAGCCGGCGGCTTGGTGCTTGCGCTCGGCCTCGCCGGCTGTGCGGTCGGACCGGACTACCGCACCCCGCTGCTCGATCTGCCCAAGCAATACGGAACCGCCAAGGATCGGCAAGCGGACCGGCCGGCGGCGCAGCCGGCGCCGAAGAGCGACCTCAACCGCTGGTGGGTCGGCCTGCGCGATCCCATGCTCACCGCCTTGATCGACGAGGCGGTGGCCGGCAATCTCGATGTCGCCACCGCCAAGGCCAAGGTGCGCGAGGCGCGGGCGCTGCGCCGTCAGGCCATCGGTGTGCTCTATCCCAATGTCGATGGTTTCGCCTCGGTCACCCGCAACAAGACGGCGACCAGCCGCGGTTCGTCGAGCACCGACACCGCCGGCTCCATCGCTTCCCCGCCCTACACGCTCTATCAGGCCGGCTTCGATGCCTCCTGGGAGCTCGACCTGTTCGGCGCCAACCGCCGCAATGTCGAGGCCGCCAACGATGCGCTGGACGCCGCCTGGGACGATCTCGACGCGACGCTGCTGACGCTGATCGGTGACGTCGCCGCCACCTATGTCGAGGCCCGCGGCTACCAGGCGCGCATCACGCTGGCCCGCCGCAGCGCCGCCTCGCAGCGCCAGACCGCCGACATCACCAAAGCCAAGTTCGAGGCCGGCTCGGCCTCGGCGGTCGATGTCGCCAAGGCCAGCGCCCAGGCCGCCTCGACCGAGGCCAACATTCCGGCGCTGGAGATCGCCTATGCCGAGACCGTCCATCGCCTCGGCGTGCTTCTCGGGCGCGAGCCGTCGGCGTTGTCCGCCCGGCTCGCCCAGCCGCGGGGCATCCCGGCGCCGCGCCTGCCGCTGAAGCCCGGCGTGCCCGCCGATGTGCTGCTGAGCCGGCCGGACGTGCGCGCCGCCGAACGCCGGCTGGCCGCGGCCACCGCCAATATCGGCGAGGCCGAGGCCGCGCTCTATCCGTCCATCACGCTCACCGGCAACATCTCTACCAGCGCCCAGAAGTTCGGCGACCTCGGCAAAAGCTCGACCATCGGCTGGTCGTGGGGGCCGCAGCTCAGCGTGCCGATCTTCAATGCCGGCCGCCTCTTGGCGGCAGTCGGCGTCGCAGAGGCCCAGCGCGACCAGTCCCACATCGCCTTCCGCGCCGCCGTGCTGACCGCGCTGGAGGATGTCGAGAACGCGCTGGTGTCGCTCGCCAAGGAGCGGACCCGGGCCGCCCGGCTCGGCGAATCCGCGCGCGGCTATCGCGAGGCGGCGCGGCTGTCGCTGCAACTGTTCCAGATCGGCTCAAGCAGCTTTTTCGACGTGCTCGATGCCGAGCGTTCGCTCTACTCGGCCGAGGATTCGCTGCTGCAGAGCAGGGTTGCCATTTCCACCAACTATATCGCCCTCGCCAAGGCGCTGGGCGGCGGCTGGACCGACGCGGTCGACGTCTCGACCCCCGAGGTCGTCGACACCGGCACCGGGCCGCATTTCTATCGCGTAAGCCAATGACAAAAGCCAGGAAACGCGCCGGCCTCGTGGTCGCGGCGCTCGTCATCGCCGGTGTCGCCGTGTGGGGGCTTCGCGCCTACCGCACGCCCACGGCAACCGAAGCGATGATGACCGCGCGGGCGGCCATCGGCGACATCGAGCAGACTGTGCTGGCCAGCGGCACGCTGAAACCGGTCAAGCTGGTCGCGGTCGGCGCCCAAGCGTCGGGCCGGGTGGTGTCGATGAAGGTCAAGCTCGGCCAGAAGGTCGCCGCGGGCGACCTGATTGCCGAGATCGACCCCGTCAACCAGCAGAACGCTTTGCGCAAGGCCGAGGCGTCGCTGCAGAATCTGCGCGCCCAGCGGCTGGAGAAGATCGCCACCCTGGCGCTGGCCCGCGCCACCCTGGAGCGCCAGACGCAGACGCTCGCCCAGCGCGCCACCTCGCGCGCCGATTTCGACACCGCCCAGGCCACGGTCAAGCAGACCGAGGCGCAGATCGCCGCGCTCGAGGCACAGATCCTGTCGGGCGAGGTGGCGGTGGAGGATGCGAGAGCCAATCTCGGCTACACCCGCGTCACCGCGCCGATCGACGGCACGGTCCTGTCGATCGTGACGCAGGAAGGCCAGACCGTGAATGCCACCCAGACCGCGCCGACCATGGTGGTGCTGGGCCAGATCGACACCATGACGGTCAAGGTGGAGATCTCCGAGGCCGACGTTGTGCGGGTGAAGCCCGGCCAGCCGGTCTATTTCACCATCCTGGGCGACCCGGACCGGCGCTACCACGCCAC
Source organism: Blastochloris tepida (assembly GCF_003966715.1). Classification (NCBI taxonomy): domain Bacteria; kingdom Pseudomonadati; phylum Pseudomonadota; class Alphaproteobacteria; order Hyphomicrobiales; family Blastochloridaceae; genus Blastochloris; species Blastochloris tepida. Next base: position 678,043 of record NZ_AP018907.1, on the reverse strand, counting down.
GCTGGAATCGATCGATCCGGCGCCGGAATCGATCAAGTCGGATTCGAGCTTCACGACCTCGACATCGGCGGCCTCGTCGTCCTCATCCTCGTCATCGACCTCGTCCTCGGCGATCTATTATTATGGCGTGTTCAACGTGCCGAACCCGGAGGGGCGGCTTCGCACCTATATGACGGCGCAGGTGCGCATCGTGCTGGGCGACGCCAAGGGCGTGCTGACCATTCCCTCGGCGGCGCTGCGCCGCAGCGGCCGCGGCTACACGGTGGATGTGGTCGACGACGCCGGCAACGTCTCGACGCGCGAGGTCGAGGTCGGGCTCGACAACAAGTCGGTCGCCGAGATCCGCGCCGGGCTCAAGGCGGGCGAGCGCGTTGTCACCAGCCGCAAGTCGGATGCCGGCGCGCCGAGCTTCCGCGGCCCGCCGCGGCCGTTCTGATCTGATCACAGCGGGTGGATTTGCCTTGGTTGACGCCCTGACAGCCATCGATATGCCCCCGGCCGGCGCGCCGCGCCCCGCGCCGGATGCGCCGCTGATCGAGATCCGCGGACTGCGGCGGGAATACCAGTCCGGCGACGACACCATCGCCGCGCTGAAGGATGTCGACCTCACCATCGCCGCCGGCGAGATGGTGGCGATCGTCGGCGCCTCGGGGTCCGGCAAGTCGACGCTGATGAACATCCTCGGCTGCCTCGACCGGCCGACCTCGGGCAGCTACCGCATCGCCGGCCGCGAGACCGCGCAGCTCGGCCCGGACGAGCTCGCCGAGCTGCGGCGCGAGCATTTCGGCTTCATCTTCCAGCGCTATCACCTGATGTCGGAGCTGACCGCGCTCGGCAATGTCGAGATCCCGGCGGTCTATGCCGGCCTGCCGCGCGCCGAGCGCCAGACGCGGGCGGCGAGCCTGCTCGGCCGGCTCGGCATGGCCGACCGCATCAATCACCGTCCCGGCCAGCTGTCCGGCGGCCAGCAGCAGCGCGTGTCGATCGCCCGCGCCTTGATGAATGGCGGCGAGATCGTCCTCGCCGACGAGCCCACCGGCGCGCTCGACAGCCGCAGCGGCGAGGAGATGCTGCGCATCCTCGACGAGCTCAACGCCGAGGGTACCACGGTGATCATCGTCACCCACGATCCCTCGGTCGCCGCCCGCGCCCAGCGCATCATCGAGCTGCGCGACGGCGAGATCATCTCCGACCGGCGAAACACGGTGCCGGCACGCCCGGCGGCGGCCCCGCGGCTCGGCGGCGCCGGCACGCCGGCCGCGCCCTGGCGCGCGGCGGTCGGCCGGTTCCGCGAGGCGTTCCGCATGGCGCTGTTCGCCATGCGCGCCCACGGTCTGCGCACCTTCCTCACCATGCTCGGCATCGTCATCGGCATCGCCGCGGTGGTGTGCATGGTGGCGCTCGGCGAAGGCTCGCGCCAGAAGGTGCTGGCCAATATTTCCAGCCTCGGCACCAACACGCTGGAAGTGTTCCCCGGCCTCAATTTCGGCGACACGCGCTCGGGCCGCATCCGCACGCTGGTGGTGGCCGATGCCGACGCGCTGGCCGAGCAGCCCTATGTCGCGGCGGTCACCCCCACGGTTTCCACCTCCCGCTCGCTGCGCTACCGCTCGACCGAGGCCACCGGCATGGTCAATGGCGTCGGCGACCGCTATTTCGACGTGAAGGGCACCAAGCTCCTCGACGGCCGGCTGTTCGATGCCGACAGCGTCAAGCGCTTCGCCCAGGACGTGGTGATCGACGAGACCGCCCGCGACGCGCTGTTCGCCAACGATCCCGGCAAGAGTCCGATCGGCGAGGTCATCCTGGTCGGCAACGTGCCGAGCCGCATCATCGGTCTGGTGCAGAAGCAGCAAGGCGGTTTCGGCTCATCCGCCAACCCCTCCGTCTATCTGCCCTACACCACCGTGCAGGCCCGCTTCCTAGGCACCACGTCGCTGCGTTCGATCACCGTGCGGGTCGACGACGAGACGCCGACCGACCTCGCGCTCGCCGCGGTGACGCAGCTTCTCACCCAGCGGCACGGCACCAAGGACTTCTTCATCCTCAACACCGACGACATCCGCCAGACCATCACCCAGACCACGGAAATCCTGGCGATGCTGATCGCCTCGATCGCGGTGATCTCGCTGGTGGTGGGCGGCATCGGCGTGATGAACATCATGCTGGTGTCGGTGTCCGAACGCGTCAACGAGATCGGCGTGCGCATGGCGGTGGGGGCGCGGCGCGGCGACATCCTGCAGCAGTTCCTGATCGAGGCGGTGCTGGTGTGCCTGATCGGCGGCGTGCTCGGCATCGCGCTGGCGCTCGGCTTCGGCGTGCTGTTCACGATGATCGAGACGCCGTTCACCTTGATCTACTCGACCGCCTCGATCATCGCCGCCGTGGTGTGCTCGACCCTGATCGGCGTCATCTTCGGCTATCTGCCGGCGCACAACGCCTCGCTGCTCGACCCGGTGGTGGCCCTGGCGCGCGATTGAGACGGTTTCCGAGAAGTCATTTTCAATTCAATGCCTTATCGGCGAGTCCAGTTCCGGCATCCCCAAGGGAACGGCCGAAAACCGGTCGGCTTGCCCGGAACCCGCGCCCCGCAACAGGGTTAACGGGGCGCCAATCGCGTCACGCGATTTGACGATCAAACGCCAACCGGACCGAAATCGGATTGCGCTAGGAAGATACCGTGGACCAGACCCGCGGGTTCCGTCCATTCAGGTTCCATCGGCTGTAGAACGTCGGGCACCGCCAGGGGCGGACCCGGACAATCGGCACAGGACGGCGTCATGGCTCGCGCATTCTGGACCACGCTCACCCTTGCCCTCGCCCTGCAGCTCGCCGTGCTGTCCGCCGTTGTCGCCCTGGCCGTGCACGACCAGGCCCGCGTGGTGTCGGCCACGCTGCACCGGACCGCCCACCTGACAGAGGTCGCAACCGCCAGCGTGCGGTAAGGGCTGGGACAACCGGCCGCATCGCGCTTGGTCGGGCTCGGCCTTGATCAGACTGGCGCGCGGTACCTTGATAGCTGAAACTCTCACTCGAAACTGCCGATTTTTGGCGCCTGTGATCCGGGGAACACAATATGATCACCCTGGACCTGTATGAGACCTGACACGCCTGATTCCGGTTTTGTTGCATCTCATTCGCAGAACTGGTCCCCGGTCCTGCGAGGAATGCGCCAAGGATGAAGAAATGGCCGATTTCGCATCGCCCCACCCCGGCGAGGTCCTGCGCAAGGATTTCCTCAAGCCGCTGAACATGAGCGAGCATGCGCTCGCCAAGGTTCTGGGCATTCCCCGCGTGCGCCTGAGCGAGATCGTCAGCGGCCGGCGTGCGGTGTCGCCCAATACGGCGCTGCGTCTGGCCCGCTATTTCGGCACGTCCACCGAATTCTGGATCGGCATGCAGGCGAGCTTCGACCAGCAGCAGGCCCGCACTGCCGACGCCCCCAAGGCGGCTGCGGACGCCGCTGCCAAGATCGCGGCCAAGGTCACGTCCCGGGCGGCGTGATCCGCCTCGCCGCCCGCTCCTCCACCGGCCGAGCCCTCACCGGCCAAAGCTCACCGGCCAAAGCTCACCGACCGAGTCTTCAGCGACCAAGTCTTGCCCGCACCGCGGCCAGCATCGTCTCCACCGCGGCGCGGGCCGCGGTGAGCTTTTCCGCGTCGCGCGCCCGCACCACCAGATTGGTGTTCGGCAGGCCCAGTTCGTCGAGGAACGGATAGCTGCCGATCGTCACCTCGGGGTGTGCCTTGGCCACCGCCGCCAGCTCGGTGCCGATATCGCCCTCGCGCAGATCGGCGCGCACCGTCTCCGACAGCATCGGCAGGCCGGTCTCGAGCTTGGGGATCACCTCCTCCAGCATCGCCTGCATGATCGACGGCACGCCGGCCATGACGATGACATTGCCGATCCAGAAGCCGGGCGCCTTGGAGATGCGGTTGGTGATCAGGTTCGCCCCGGCCGGAATGCGCGCCATGCGCAGGCGCGCCTCGTTGAGGTCGGCCTCGGCGAAGCGCTCCATCATCAGCGCCTTGGCGCGCGGGTCGATGCCGATCGCCACGCCGAACGCCTTGGCGATCGAATCGGCGGTGATGTCGTCGTGGGTGGGGCCGATGCCGCCGGTGGTGAACACATAGGTGTAGCGGGCGCGCAGCGCGTTCACCGCCTCGACGATCGCCGCCTCGTCGTCGCTGACGACGCGCACCTCCTTGAGGTCGATGCCGATGCCGGTCAGGCGCTCGGCGAGGTGGCCGATATTGCGGTCCTTGGTGCGGCCGGACAGGATCTCGTCGCCGATGACCAGCACGGCGGCGGTGACGGATTTCGGTTCGGCCATGGCGCGCTCCCCCAGCGGACGAAAAGCCTGTAGACCGATTTCCGGCGGGATCCCATACGATCGTCGCCGGAATCAGTCGCCGGCCGGGCAACGCCCGTCCGGCAGGCGGTCGCGCGGTTGATTGCGTAAAATTTAGGCAGAGATGATCGGCGTTCTGGAATTGCCGCACAATGCAGCATTACCTCTTCCATCGGCCCGGAATTTGCGTCTAAGGTTGTGTCAGGCGCGAATGCGCCAGCGGAAAGGCGACCGATGACGGCCTTCGATGAAATGCGGGGCATGAACGGCCAGGTCCGCCCCGGCTACAGGCAGTTGGCCGAATGGCTTGCCGCGGTGCCGCGCGCCCTCCTGGAGGAGCGGCGGCGCGAGGCGGAATTCCTGTTCCGCCGCATCGGCATCACCTTCGCGGTCTATGGCGATGCGGAATCGACCGAGCGGCTGATCCCGTTCGATATTGTGCCGCGCATCATCGCCAACGAGGAGTGGGCCCAGCTTTCGAAAGGGCTGGAGCAGCGCGTGCGCGCGCTCAACCTCTACATCCAGGACATCTATTCCCGGCGCGAGGTGATGCGCGCCGGCATCGTGCCGGAGGAGCTGATCTTCCAGAACCCGGTGTTCCGGCCGGAGATGAACGGCCAGCGCGTGCCGCACGACATCTGGGTCCACATCGCCGGCATCGACGTGGTGCGGATCGACCCCGAGACCTTCTACGTGCTGGAAGACAATGCCCGCACTCCCTCCGGCGTATCCTACATGCTGGAGAACCGCGAGATCATGATCCGGCTGTTCCCCGAACTGTTCGCCACCCACCGGGTGGCGCCGGTCGAGAACTATCCGGACGAACTCTTGGCGACGCTGAAATCGGTCGCGCCGTCAACCGCGGCCGCCGACCCGACCTGCGTGCTGCTGACGCCGGGCCTCTTCAACTCGGCCTATTACGAGCACTCGTTCCTGGCCGACAAGCTCGGCATCGAGCTGGTCGAGGGGCGCGACCTGTTCATCGAGAACAACATCGTCTACATGCGCACCACCGAGGGGCCGCAGCGCGTCGATGTGATCTACCGCCGCGTCGACGACGACTTCCTCGATCCCCTCGCCTTCCGTCCGGATTCGGTGCTCGGCGTGCCGGGCCTGCTCGGCGCCTACCGGGCCGGCAACGTCACGCTCGCCAATGCCGTCGGCACCGGGGTTGCCGACGACAAGGCGGTCTATTCCTACATGCCGGACATCATCCGCTTCTTCCTTGGCGAAGAACCGATCCTGAAGAACGTGCCGACCTGGCGCTGCCGCGAGCCCGACGCGCTCGCCTATGTGCTCGACCATCTCGACGATCTGGTGGTCAAGGAGACGCACGGCTCGGGCGGCTACGGCATGCTGATCGGCCCGAAGGCCTGCAAGGAGGAGATCGAGACCTTCCGCGCCAAGCTGAAGCACGATCCCACCAGCTTCATCGCCCAGCCGACCCTGGCGCTGTCCACCACGCCGTGCATGGTCGAGGACGGCATCGCGCCGCGCCATGTCGATCTGCGGCCCTACGTCCTGCAGGGACGCAATGGCGTGCGCATCGTGCCGGGCGGGCTCACCCGCGTGGCGCTGCAGGCCGGCTCGCTGGTGGTCAATTCCTCGCAGGGCGGCGGCACCAAGGACACCTGGGTGCTCAGCGCATGATTTCGTTCCACCGTCTGTCCTCTGGCCACGCTCATGCTGTCGCGCACCGCTGACAATCTTTACTGGCTGGCCCGCTACGTCGAGCGAGCCGAGTTCGTCGCCCGCACCATCGAGGTCGCCCAGCGCATGGCCTCGCTGCCCACCTCCTATGGCGGCTCCTCCAACGAGTGGGAATCGGCGCTCGCCACCACCGGCTGCGCCGATTCCTTCCACAAGCACTATCGCGAGGCCACCGAGCGCACCGTCACCGAGTTCCTCGCCTTCTCGCCGGAGAACCCGTCCTCGATCGTGAGCTGTCTGGAGACCGCCCGCGCCAATGCGCGCGCGGTGCGCACCGCGCTGACCATCGAGATGTGGGAGGCGGTCAACGACGTGTGGCTGGAGCTGAAGAAGCTCAACCGTCGCAAGCTCGACCGCGACGAGGTCACCCGCTTCCTCAACAAGGTCAAGGAAGCCTCGCTGCTGTTCGACGGCTCGGCCTCGCGCACCATGCTGCGCCGCGACTCCTACTGGTTCGAGCGGCTCGGCCACTATATCGAGCGCGCCGACAACACCGCGCGCATCCTCGACGTGAAATACCACCTGCTGCTGCCCGACCAGTCGCATGTCGGCGGCGCGCTCGACTACTACCAGTGGACCAGCGTGCTGCGCGCGGTCTCCGCCGTCACTTCGTTCCACTGGGTCTACAATCAGAGCGTCAAGCCCTGGCTGGTCGCCGACTTCCTCATCCTCAACGAGCAGATGCCGCGCTCGCTGGCGAGCTGCTACGAGAACATCACCCGCTATCTCGACATGCTGGCCCAGCAGTATGGCCGCCAGGGCTCGGCCCAGCGCCACGCCCGCGCCATGCGCGCCCGGCTGCAGAACGCCCGCATGGAGACCATCTTCGGCACCGGCCTGCACGAGTTCATCACCGGCTTCCTCGCCGACAATCATCGGCTCGGCAGCGAAGTGACCGAACAGTATCTCGTGTGATAGTCTGCTGATCCATCCGGCGCGCCGACATGCGAATCTGCATCAGCCACGAAACCCGCTACCGCTACGAGCAGCCGGTCAATGGGCTGATTCAGATCCTGCGTCTGGCACCGCGCAACCATAACGGCCAATATGTCGTGGACTGGCGCGTCGAGGTTTCGGCCGACTGCCGGCTGGAGCGCCACGAGGACGCCTTCGGCAATCTGACCGACACCTTCTCGGTGCATGGCCATATCGACCAGCTCAACGTGCTGGTCGCCGGCGAAGTCGAGACCGAGGACACCAACGGCGTGGTGCGCGGCACGGTGGAGCGGCTGCCGGTGTCGCTGTTCCTGCGCGAAACCGACCTCACCCGCGCCGACCCGGCCATCGAGGCGTTCGCGCTCGACATCGCCGGCAGCAGCGAGCCCGCCCCCCTCAGCCGGCTGCACGCGCTGCTCACCCGGCTGAACGACGACATGGTCTATGACCGCGACCCCACCCACGCGGCGACCACCGCCGCCGAGGCCTTCGCGCTGAAGCGTGGCGTCTGCCAGGACATCACCCACATCTTCATTGCCACCGCCCGCCGGCTCGGCATCCCGACGCGCTATATCGGCGGCTACTATTTCAGCGGCAGCGACGGAGATGAGGCGGAGGCCAGCCACGCCTGGGCCGAGGCGTTCGTGCCCGATCTCGGCTGGATCGGCTTCGACGCCACCAACGGCATCTGCATCACCGACGCCCACGTCCGCGTCGCCATGGGGCTCGACTATCTCGGCGCCGCCCCGGTGCGCGGCAGTCGCCGCGGCGGCGCGGGCGAAAGCCTCACCGTCGAGGTCCATGTCGGCCAGTCGCCGATGTCGGCCCAGAGCCAGATGCAGCGGCAGAGCCAGAGCTGACTGGCTTCTCGCGGGATCGGCTCGCAGGTTTCCCGATTGATCGCCGCTTTCTTCCCTCTCCCACCCGGGCCGCGCTTGCGCGCGCCCGGGCGCGCGCGCTTGCGGGAGAGGGTGGCGAGACCGAGCGTCAGCGAGGTCGAGCCGGGTGAGGGGTACGTACGTTCGCACGCCTGAAGAGACACCCCTCACCCGCCTCGCGATCGTTCGATCGCTCGGCACCCTCTCCCGCAAGGGGAGAGGGAAGAAGAGAGCCGAGCCGGTCCCCTGGGAACAGCATCAAGCTACGCATCGGCAAGCTTCAATCCCACGGGGCACCAAACGCAACGGGGCGGCCGAAGCCGCCCCGCGTATCCCGTTCGAAGTACCGGTCCGTCTGATCGCTGGCGCGATCAGTAGTCCATTCCACCCATGCCTCCGCCCGGCATCGCCGGGGCCACGGCCTTCTTCGGCAGCTCGGCCACCATCGCCTCGGTGGTGATCAGCAGGCCCGAGACCGAAGCGGCGTTCTGCAGCGCGGCGCGCACGACCTTGGTCGGGTCGATGATGCCGGCCTTGAACATGTCGCCATAGGTGCCGGTCTGGGCGTCGTAGCCGAAGGCGTAGTCGGACTTCTCGAGGATCTTGCCGACCACCACCGAGCCGTCATCGCCGGCATTGGTGACGATCTGGCGGGCCGGCGCCTGGATGGCGCGGCGGACGATCTCGATGCCGGTCTTCTGGTCGTCATTGGCCGGCTTGAGCGACTCGAGCGCCTTCACCGCGCGCAGCAGCGCCACGCCGCCGCCCGGCAGGATGCCTTCCTCGACCGCCGCGCGGGTGGCGTGCAGGGCATCGTCCACGCGGTCCTTCTTCTCCTTCACCTCGATCTCGGTGGCGCCGCCGACGCGCAGCACCGCAACGCCGCCGGCGAGCTTGGCCAGACGCTCCTGCAGCTTCTCGCGATCGTAGTCCGAGGTGGTCTCCTCGATCTGGGCCTTGATCTGGGCGACGCGGGCCTCGATGTCGGCCTTCGCGCCATTGCCGTCGACGATGGTGGTGTTCTCCTTCTCGATCACCACCTTCTTGGCGCGGCCGAGATGGGCGAGCGTGACGTTCTCGAGCTTCAGGCCGAGATCCTCGCTGATGGCAGTGCCGCCGGTGAGGATGGCGATATCCTGCAGCATGGCCTTGCGGCGATCGCCGAAGCCCGGCGCCTTGACGGCCGCGACCTTGAGGCCGCCGCGCAACTTGTTGACGACGAGCGTGGCCAGCGCCTCGCCCTCGACGTCCTCAGCGACGATGACGAGCGGCTTGGAGGTCTGCACCACGGCTTCGAGCAGCGGCAGCATCTCGTTGAGGCCGGAGAGCTTCTTCTCGTAGATGAGGATGTAGGGATCCTCCATCTCGACGCGCATCTTCTCGGCATTGGTGACGAAGTAGGGCGAGATGTAGCCGCGGTCGAACTGCATGCCCTCGACCACGTCGAGCTCGGTGGCGAGGCTCTTGGCCTCCTCGACCGTGATCACGCCCTCATTGCCGACCTTCTTCATCGCGTCGGCGAGGAAGCGGCCGATCTCGGCGTCGCCATTGGCCGAGATGGTGCCGACCTGGGCGATCTCGTCGTTGGAGGTGACCTTCTTGGAGTTCTTCTGCAGGTCGGCGACCACCGCCTCGACGGCAAGGTCGATGCCGCGCTTCAGGTCCATCGGGTTCATGCCGGCGGCGACCGACTTGGCGCCTTCCTTCACGATGGCCTGGGCGAGAACGGTGGCGGTGGTGGTGCCGTCACCGGCAAGGTCGGACGACTTCGAGGCCACCTCGCGCACCATCTGCGCGCCCATGTTCTCGAACTTGTCCTCGAGCTCGATCTCCTTGGCGACGGTGACGCCGTCCTTGGTGATGCGCGGCGCGCCGAACGACTTTTCGAGCACGACGTTGCGGCCCTTGGGGCCGAGCGTGACCTTCACCGCATTGGCGAGGGTGTCGACACCGCGCAGCATCTTCTCGCGGGCGTCGGTGGAGAACTTGACGTCTTTCGCAGCCATGGATCAGTCCTTGGGTTGTCGCGCCCGCAGTGCGCGGGCGGGCGGAGCGGTCCGCCGTCGTTCCAATCGGGTCCGAAGTGGAGGCCGAGCCCGGCCCGGCCGTCTCATCTGCGCCGTATCAGGCGAAGTCTCTCAGGCAGCTTTCGCTGTTCAGGCAGCCTGCCGTCTCAAGCAGCCTGCCGTCTCAAGCAGCCTGCCGTTTCAAGCAGCCTGCAATTTCAGGCAGCCTTCTTGGAGGCCTCGGCGCCGTCGATCACGCCCATGATGTCGGACTCTTTCATGATCAGCACCTCGGTGCCGTCGATCTTGACCTCGGTGCCCGACCACTTGCCGAACAGCACCCGGTCGCCGACCTTGACGTCGAGCGCGACCAGCTTGCCGGCTTCGTCGCGCCCGCCCGGGCCGACCGCCAGAACTTCGCCCTGCTGGGGCTTTTCCTTGGCCGTATCGGGAATGATGATCCCCCCGGCTGTCTTATGCTCAGCGTCGATGCGCTTGACCACGACGCGATCATGGAGCGGCCGGAACTTCATGTCATTCCTCCTGAAACATTGAGTTTGCTGAATAAATCACGCAGAGACCGGCACCCCCTCTTCAGGCGGGCCGCCGTCCGAGCCGCCAGATAGGCGACACCCGAGCCCCCCGCAAGAGGGGCCCGGCAAAAAATTGGCACTCGCTGCGGGGGAGTGCCAACATGTCGCTGGCCGGTCCAGCATCACGTTGCGGCAGACACGCAGCCGGCGTCTTCCATCCCGCCGCCATCGTGTAAGCTGCACCGGAACGGTTCAGCGGGACCGTACGGTCCGCGAGGAACGGGAAACGGGGAGACGAACATGTTGAAGGGCAAAGTGGCGGTGGTCACCGGCTCGACCAGCGGCATCGGGCTGGGGATTGCGCAGGCGCTCGCCGCCAAGGGCGCCGACGTGATGCTGAACGGCTTCGGCGAGCCGGCCGAGATCGAGAAGCTGCGGGCGGGCATCGCCGAAACCCACAAGGTGCGCGCCGCCTACAATGGCGCCGACCTGTCGAAGCCCGCCGAGACCAGGGGGCTGATCGAGGCAACGATCGCCCAGTTCGGCCGGCTCGACATTCTGGTCAACAATGCCGGCATCCAGTTCGTGTCGCCGGTGGAGGACTTCCCGGAGGAGAAGTGGGAGCAGGTGCTCTCCATCAACCTGTCGGCGGCATTCTACGCCATCAAGTACGCCTTGCCGGGCATGAAGGCGCGCAATTGGGGGCGCATCATCAACATCGCCTCGGCGCACGGCCTCGTCGCCTCGATCAACAAGTCCGCCTACGTCGCCGCCAAGCACGGCATCCTCGGCCTGACCAAGGTGGTGGGGCTGGAGACGGCCGAGACCGGTATCACCGCCAACGCCATCTGCCCCGGCTGGGTGCTCACGCCGCTGGTGCAGAAGCAGATCGACGCCATCGCCGCCCGCAAGGGCATCAGCAATGAGGAGGCGAGCCGCGAGCTGTTGAGCGAGAAGCAGCCCTCCAAGCAGTTCGTCACGCCCGAGCAGCTCGGCGAGCTGGTGCTGTTCCTGTGCTCGGACGCCGCCTCCAACCTGCGCGGCACCTCGCTCAGCATGGACGGCGGCTGGACCGCGCAGTGAATCCAGCCCGCGCCTCAACATCCGGCGGGCGGCCGGCACCGGCTACCCGCCGCAATTTCGAGCAATTTCGCATTCTGCCTGATTTTTAAGCAACCAGCGTTGCGGCTGCGGCGCCGCTTGGCGCCCTGCCCTTTCCTCCAGTCATTCGCCCCCACGGACGAGACCGGCCCCGCCCCGGCAGGCCCCGCGAGTGCGGCATTTTCGCCAGCGGGTCACGGAAGCGTCATCGTTAACGGATTGGTACCGGCAGCGGCTGGACCATCGCTTGCATGGTGAATTGTGCGGCCGTCCGCACGGTCCTGCGGACGCGCCGTCGACATCGTGGAGGTCGATATGCTGGTTCGCTGCCTGTCCTTGCTGGCCCTGTCGAGTACCGGGCTGCTTGCGCTGTTCGCCGCCGCCGGGGAAGGCCCGGCCGTCGCCGTCAAGGAACGCCAAGTCGTTGCGCTCGGCCTCACCGGCGAGCTGCCGGTCGGTGGCCAGGCGGCGCACCGCCTGGCCGCCATCGCGCCGCGCGCAGCCACAACGCGCTGAACATTGTCAGCAATTCGCCATCAATGCTGCCAACGCCTTGATCCGGCGTTGGAAAACGAATTGTGACTTGTCCCTGGCCGCTGCTGTTCCGACAATCCTTCCCCGCCGTCCTGAAGGAGCATGACGACATGATGAGCCCTGGTGTGAGCGACGATTTCCGCAAGCAGGTCGCCGGTTACGGTCTGACCACGGCCCAAATCCTCTATCGTCTGCCCGACTATCCCCGGTTCCTGCAGTCCTATGTCTGGCAGGAATACGACCTCTATCCCGAGTTTCCGACGCTGACCCGGTTTCTGGAGTTCTGGCAGCGCCAACTCGAAGGGCCGCTGCACTCGGTCACCGTCGCGCATTGCCGGCTGATCGGGCCGGCCGAATTCAAGATGGTCGACGGCCTGTTCCGGCTGCACTGACAGGGTTTCCGGGAGCGCCCCCCGGCCTCCCGGAGACCGCATGAGCGACCAGCCGGCAACACACCAAGGAGGTATCCGGATCAGATCCGGCAGCGGGATGACACGGAGGGCTGCGACCGAGCCTTGATTTCGCCCGCGGCCTAAGACACCTAATGGCGGGCACAGGGAAGTTGAGTATGTCCGCCGCCGGTCGCCGCACGTCTGATCTCTTGTCCGAACTGGCGGTCGGGGATCCCGATGGCCAAGTCACGTTCGGCGAGATTTTCCACCGCCTGGAGCACAAGGCGTTCGGCGCGCTGTTCCTGGTGCTTGCCATTCCCAACTGCTTTCCGATGGTGCCCGGCATCTCGGTGATCACCGGCTGCGCCGTGCTGATCCTGGCGCTGCAGCTCGCCTTCGGCCGCGAGGAGCCCTGGCTGCCGGCCGCCATCCGCACCCGAGGATTTGCCCGCGGCAGCTTCGCCAAGGTGCTGGAGAAGGCGCTGCCCTGGATCGTGCGGGTGGAGCGGCTGGCCTCGCCGCGCCTGCAGATTCTCACCTCCGGCACCGGCCGGCAGGTGTTCGGCGCGGTGATCGCCGTGCTGGCGGTGGCGATGATGCTGCCGGTGCCGATCATCGGCAACATTCCGCCGGGCATCGCCATCGCGGTGCTGTCGCTCGGCCTCCTTGAGCACGACGGCCGGGTGGTCGCGGTGGGCTACGCCCTGGGCACGGTGGCGGTCATCGCGGTGGCCAGCATGCTCGCCGGTCTGGTGATGGGCTTCGAGGCGATCGCCTTCTGATCGGAATGCGGTTTCCCGGCCTGATCGGCCGGAAACCGTACGGCGCCCCGATCCCCAGCACTCGCGGTCATTTCTGCATGCGGTAGGGCGGCCGCGGAATGGCATTGTGGGCGGCGCGCAGCGCGGCCGACCAGCGCTCGCGCAGATCGTGGAAATAGGGCTCGCCGGGCTCGATCCGGTAGTTCAGCTCGGCGTGCAGCGAATCGCGGCGCACCACCAGCACGTCGAGCGGCATGCCCACCCCGAGGTTCGAGCGCATGGTCGAATCCATCGAGATCAGCCCGATCTTGAGCCCGTCATAGAGATCGGTCTCGAAGGTGCAGGAGCGGTCGAGAATCGGCTTGCCGTACTTGTGCTCGCCGATCTGCAGATAGGGCGTGTCGCGGGTGCACATGATCGAGTTGCCGGCGGCATAGATCATGTAGAGTTCCAGCTTGCCATCGGCGATCTGGCCACCGAACAGGAACGACACGTCGAACGACAGCTTCGATTCCTCAAGGCCCGCGGCATAGAGCGCGTGCACCATGCGGATCGCCTTGCCGATGCGCTGCGCCCCCTGGAACATGGTCGGCGCGCTGAGCAGCGTCTCGCGCTCGCCGGTGTCGAAATTCTCGATGCCTTCCGCCAGCAGGCTGACCACCGCCTGCGAGATCGACAGGTTGCCGGCCGAGGCCAATCCCATCACCCGCTCGCCCGGCCGCTCGAACACGTGCAGCTTGCGGAAGGTCGACACATTGTCGAGGCCGGCATTGGTGCGGGTGTCGGCAATCATCACCAGGCCGTCGCGCACCAGAAGTCCGCAGCAATAGGTCATCGGTCGTCATCCCCCAGGTTCGGGGCAGTCATAGCAAAGCCCGATGTCAAATGGCAGGCGGTCGGCGCGCGCCGATGATTGCGGCCTTCAGTCTCCCGGCATGCCGAGGTGATCTCGCCGAAACCGTGTGCTAGGGTCGCGGCGTGCTGAAGCTCATGGCTGTGCTGTTCGCCGGGTTGCTGCTCGCCGTCGTTGTCGTCGCGGCGGCGCCGGCCGGTGTTGCGGATTGCCACGCGGCGGGCGCTGCGGCGCACGCGGCACCCCACCCCACGCCGAGCCCGCCCGTACTCCCCGATCAATCAACGCCCGATCAATCGCTGCCCGATCAATCGCCGGCCGGGCAATCGCCAACCGAGCACACCGCGCCCTGCTTCGGGCTCGGCGGTTGCGGCCTGTGCGGCATCAAGCTGCCCGACGAGCCGGCGGCCATCCCGGCCGAGCGGCTGGTGGCCCGCATCGATGCCGGCAGCGAACGCGACCCCGGCGCCCTCGCCGCGCGCCCGCCAACCCCGCCGCCGCGCGGCTGATCCTCCGACCTTTCCCAACGCAATCGCCGGCGCCACCCGCGCCCGCCCATCCCTGCCTTGGATCGGATGATCAACCGATGAATATGACCCATTACATGGAGCTGCTGGCCGTCAACCAGCCGTGGAACCTCCTTATCTTCATGGCCGTGCCGGTGATCCTGGCCGAGACGGTCGCCGTGACCGAGCTCTATCTCCTCTACACCCGCCGCTATCACGGTGCTGTGCGCACGCTGAACCGCACGGCGAGCATCGTCGTCGGGCTCTATTTCATCGGCGTGTTCGCCTATCTCGTGCCCAATGTCGTGGTGCCGCTCACCAGCGATGGCGGCTGGCGCGGGCCGATCGACGTCGTCGCGGTGGTCGCCTATCTCGCCGGCGTCGTGCCGCTTGCCGGCATCGCCGCGCTCGATCTCGGCCTGATCGGCCGGGGATTGAAGGACGACCACGCCCGCATGGGCCTGCACGCCGCCTTTGTCGGCCTGTTCCTGATCGTCGCCCATATCGCGATGATCGCCGGCATGACCGACCCGACGCTGGCCGGCGGGGTGATGCCGCAGCAGCCGGCCCACGGCCACGAGATGCACTGAGACGATTATCGGTCATCGCTGGGAGGTCGCACCGCGATCTCCCGGAATCCGCATCATACGGAACCAACGGCCAGCTTTCGCGGCCGTTGGTTCAATCCAGCGTGCGGCGGAAGCGGGTCACTGCGATCATCATGGCCACCAGCATCAGGCCGGCCAGCGCCGCGGCTTCCATCCTGAGGTCGGTGAACGTCGCGCCCTTCAGGATCACCGCCCGCACGATGCGCACGAAATGGGTGAGCGGCAGGCATTCGCCGATCCACTGCGCCCAGCGCGGCATGCCCGAGAACGGGAACATGAACCCGCTCATCAGGATGTTGGGCAGGAAGAACATCATCGTCATCTGCACCGCCTGAAGCTGGTTCTGGGCGATGGTCGAGAAGGTGTAGCCGATGGCGAGATTGGTGGCGATGAACAGCGTCGTCAGCACCGCCAGCAGCCGCAGGCTGCCGAACACCGGCACGTCGAACAGCAGCACGCCCGCGGTGAGGATGAGGCAGGCCTGGAAGGCGCCGATCAGGATGTAGGGCAGGATCTTGCCCAGCATGATCTCCAGCGGCGAGATCGGCAGCGCCAGCAGGCTTTCCATCGTGCCGCGCTCGGTCTCCCGCGTCACCGACAGCGCGGTGAAGATCAGCATGGTCATCGTCAGGATGGTGCCGAGCAGCCCCGGCACGATGTTGAGCTGGGTGACGCCGGCCGGATTGTAGCGGCGGTGCTGGCGGATCTCGAAGGCGGGGTTCGTGGCGTCGGGGATCGCGCGGGCGTGCATCAGCGCGGTGGTGACCAGCTTGTCGAGCGCGCCCAGCGCCGAGCCGGTGGCGACCGGATCGGTGGCGTCGGCGGCGATCAGCAGCGCCGGCATCTCGCCGCGCCGCAAAGCGCGCTCGAAGCCCGCCGGAATCTCGACGGCGAACAGCACCTCGCCGGTGGCCAGCGCCCGGTCGAACTCTTCCTCGGTGTGCAGGATGCGCGTGACCTTGAAATAGCGCGTGGCCTGCAGCGCCGCGACGATCGAGCGCCCGACATCGCTCGACTCCTGCATCAGCACGGCGGTGGGCAGAAAGCGCGGTGTGGTGTTGATGGCGTAGCCGAACAGGACGAGCTGCAGCAGCGGGATCGACACCATGGTGGCGAGCGTGACGCGGTCGCGCCGGAGCTGCAGGAACTCCTTCACCACCATCGCGAACACCCGGCGGAAAAAGCCGCCGCGGCGACGGGGCATGGTGTCGGCCGCGCTCATTGGAAATTGTCCTTCGCCCGCGTCATCAGGTCGATGAACACGTCCTCCAGCGTCGGCTCCGCCGGCTCGAACACCAGCGACGCATCGCTGCGATAGGACGCGATCGCCGCCTCCAGCGCCGCCCGGTCGCGGCCGCAGACGTGCAGGCTGGTGCCGAACGGCGCCACCATGTCGACGCCGGGCGCGGCCTCCAGCGCGTGGCCGAGCTGCGCCAAGCCGCCATTGTCGCCGCGGCTGCTGACGGTGAAGGTGACGAGGCCCGAGCCGGCGATCACCTCGTCCACCGTGCCGTGCGCGAGCAGGTCGCCATAGGCGATGTACGCGATCTCGTGGCAGCGCTCGGCCTCGTCCATGTAGTGGGTCGAGACCAGCACGGTGAGCCCTTCCGCCGCCAGCGTGTGGATCTGCGCCCAGAACTCGCGCCGCGCCTTGGGGTCGACGCCGGCCGTCGGCTCGTCGAGCAACAGAAGCTGCGGCTTGGGCAGCGTGCAGGCGCCGAGCGCGAGGCGCTGCTTCCAGCCGCCCGACAGCGAGCCGGCAATCTGCTCGCCGCGACCCTCAAGCCCGAGCCGCGCGATCATCCGCTCGGCGGCGGTACGCGCATTGGGAATGCCGTAGAGCCGGGCGATGAACTCCAGATTCTCCCGCACCGAGAGATCCTGGTAGAGGCTGAAGCGCTGCGTCATGTAGCCGACGTGCAGCTTGATCTTGTCGGCCTCGGTGCGGATGTCGTAGCCGAGGCAGGTGCCGCGGCCGGAATCCGGCGTGAGCAGCCCGCACAGCATGCGGATGGTGGTGGTCTTGCCCGAGCCATTGGGGCCGAGAAAGCCGTAGATGGTGCCGCGCTTCACCGTCATCGACAGGTTCCGCACCACCTGCCGGCCGTCGAACGACTTGGTCAGGCCCTCGACCTCGATGGCGATGGCCGGCGCGGTCATCGCCGCGTCTCCCGCCCGGCCATCGCCGCGGTCCTCACCTGAATGGGCTGGCCGACCCGCAGCTTGTCCGGCTGGTCCGGCACCGCCTCGACCATGAACACCAGCTTGGCGCGCTCCTCCAGGCTGTAGATCACCGGCGGGGTGAACTCGACGCTGCGCGAGATGAAGCTGACCTTGGCGGAAATCCCCGCCACGCAGCCGTCGCAGGCGACCTGAACCTTGTCGCCGAGCGCGATGCGGGCAATTTCGGTCTGCGGCAGGAAGAAGCGAACCTTGAGATTGCCGGGCGGCAGGATCGCCACCACCGGCCGGCCGGCGGCGACCAGCTCGCCGACGCGGAAGTAGAGCTGCTGCACCGTGCCATCGACCGGACTGGACACCTTGCGGCGAACGAGGCGGGTCTGCGCCGCATCGAGCCGCGCGGTCGTGTCGCGCAGTTGCGCCTGGGCGTCGTCGAAATTCTTCTGCGAGCCGGTTTTGGTCCTGAGCAGGTCGTCGGCGCGCTCGAAGGCGCGCTTGGCATTGGCCAGCGCCGCCTCGGCGATGCCGAGGTCGGCCTTCTGCAGATCGGCATCGAGGGTGAAGAGATCGGCGCCGCGCGCCACCGTGTCGCCCTCCTTCACCGACAGCGTCTCGACGCGCCCCGCTTCGTCCGGCCCGACATAGATGATGTCGGCCTCGACCCAGCCCTGATAGAACGTCGCCGGCTTGTCGCACGCCGCCAGCGCCAGCGCCGCCAGGATGGAAACCGCGAACGCAATCGGACGCCTCATGGCTCCCTCCCCGGCGCGAACAGCATGTCGAGATGGGCGCGCATCATCGCGGCGACATCGAGCGGCGCGAAGCGGTTGAACAGCCCGGTCCAGATCAGCCCCATCATGATCGGCGCCATGACAAGCTGCGGAAACCGCGCCAGCGCCTCGTGCCGGATCTCGCCGCGCTCCACCCCGATCTGGATCAGCCGCTGCAGCGCCGTCAGCGCCCGCTGCACCACCTCGCGGTAATGGAATTCGGCAAGCGCCGGAAAGCGCGGCCCCTCGGCGAGCACCAGCCGGATGACGTCGGCACGCCGCGTCATCAGCACCTCGCGCACGAAGTGCTCGGCGAACGCCTCGACGCGGGCGCGCAGCGGCCCCTCCGCCGGCATCGCCTCGATAGCGGCGATGTGCGGCACCAGATTGGTGCGCACCAGCTCCTCGAACAGCGCCTGCTTGTCCTTGAAGTAGAGATAGATGGTGCCCTTGGCGACGCCGGCCCGGCGGGCCACGTCGTCGAGCCGGGCCGAGGCGAAGCCGCGCGCGGCAAATTCGTCGAGCGCGGCATCGAGAATGGCGGCGCGCCGCGCCGCGCCCTTCTCGGTGCGCTCGGCACCGTCCGGCGCCCTTTGGCGCCGGGTGCGGCCTGTCCCGGCTGGTTTCGGCGTGGTCATGCCAAAACAATGACTGACCAGTCAGTCATATTTCATTGGGAATAGTCCGGATCGAATCAATTGGGTAGACGCCCCCGACCCGCGGTGACTCGCAACTTCTGGCCCGTTAAGGTTGAGTTAACCTTGGGAGCGGGGATGTCCGGGCTGTCGGCAACGCGGGCGGCGGTGCTGTGCTGCATGGTCGCGGCGGTGGACGCCGTCGCGGCCGAGGACGCGCCGCCGTCGCCCTCCCCTCTCCCGTCCTGGCTGATCTTCTCGGGCGCCGAGGCCACCGGCCGCGTCGCCAATGGCTGGATCGGCGCCGACTACGCGCCGGACGGAATCGACCATTCCGGCCTGCGCGTGCGGGCTGCCGGCTCGGCCGGCGGCTATCTGACCAGCCATCCGGATGACAGCGCAGCCGACATCACCGTCCGCAAGCAGACCGCCACGCTCGCCGCCGGCTATGGCTGGATCACGCCGAGCCGGCGCACCGCGTTGTTCATCGGCGGCGAGGTCGATGCCCGCGAGCCGGACCACCCCGCCGTCCCGTCATCGGACCGCGGCACGCACTGGGGCGTGGCGATCGCCGGCGAGCTGTGGGCTGCCCCGTCGCCGCTGGTTCAGGTGATGGCGTCGGCCAGCTACGGCAGCGCGCGCGCGTCCTGGGCGCTGCGCGCCGCCGCCTGCGGCCGCATCGCCGGCATCTGCCTCGGGCCGGAGACCGCCGCCGTCGGCGATGCGGCGGGCTCCGAGTTCCGCTTCGGCTTGGCCGTGAGCGGTCTTTCGGTCGGCCCCTTCGAGACGCGGCTCGCGGCCGGCGTCGCCCATGACGTGGAGGGCGACGCCGACACCAGCGCCTATGGCCTCGCGTCGGTGTGGCGCCGGTTCTGATTCACGCGACCGTGGGTCCACCCGCTGCGGAGAGAGGTGGCACATCTTGCCGCGAACGTGTAATCGCCCGACAGTCCGCAGCCAAAGCGGCGGCGGCCGGGTGCATCCGCGTGCACCCGGCCTCCCCGGCCGTCTCCGGCCGAGATCGAGTCCCCTGCCTCGATCGCCTGCGGACCGCCTTCCCGCCGCGGCACCGCCCGCGGGGTGGGACCGTGGCCGGCCGGCAGGCCGCGCCCCGAGCGGGCAATACGGTTTCCGGCTGATCAAGCCGGAAAACGGTCGTCCGATCGCCGAAAATCCCATTATCGAGACTCCCTTGAGGACCTGGGGTTTTCGGCAAGACCGTTTCCGGTATCCCGAAGGGATCAACCGGAAGACGTATAAGACGGACATTGCGTCATTCTGGCAGGAACAGGTGCGCTCAGATGAGCCAGACTCATGAAGCCAAGGTCTTGAAGCTCCAGGCCCAGCTTGCGGACATCTTCAAGGAGAGCCGAGCCGTCCGCTTCAAGAGAAGCTCCACCAACAGCACGCGCCAGCGCGTGGCCGGCGGCAATGCCGCCGAGATCGACCTGACCGACCTCAACGAGATCGTCGGCCTCGACAGCGCGGCGCGCTACATCGACATTGAGCCCGGCGTGCCGATGGACGCGCTGATCGCCGCCACGCTGCAGGCGAACCTCATGCCGCTCGTGGTGCCCGAGTTTCCCGGCATCACCGCCGGTGGCGCGGTGCAGGGCGGCGCGCTGGAAAGCTCATCCTTCAAGTACGGCCAGCTCAACGACACCGTGCTCGAATACGAGATGCTGCTCGGCGACGGCACGCGGATCGTCGCCACCCCGGACAATGAGTACGCCGACCTGTTCCACGGCATCGCCACCTCGCACGGCTCGCTGTCGCTGGTGACGCGCATCCGCCTCAAGCTGGAGCCGGCTACCAAATATGTCGCGCTCGACATCCGGCCCTACGGCTCGGCGGCGGCCGTCACCGAGGCGATTCAAACCCACACGAAAGAGAATGCGGTCGATTTCATCGAGGGCCTGCTGTTCAGCGAGACCCTGGGGGCGGTCATCACCGGCCGGCTGACCGACAAGGCCGAGCATCCGATCCGCCGGTTCGGCCGCAACATCGACCCCTGGTATCACCGCTACATGCACCAGACGGCCGCCGAGGGCGGCAAATCGATCACCGTGCCGCTGGTCGACTACCTCTTCCGCTACGACAAGGGCGCGTTCTGGATGGGCGAGCACCTGTTCCCGCTGTTCGGCGTCAAAAGCAACCCGGTGACCCGCTTCTTCCTCGCCCCGATCTCGCGCACGCGGAAGCTCTATGACGGCCTGCACGCCATGAACGTGCAGCACGAATATGTCGTCCAGGACTTCTACATGGATTGGAACGACGCGGCGCGCATCGTCAACTACAATGCCAGCGGCCCGAAGATCTATCCGGTGTGGATGTGTCCGATCAAATCGGTCACCACCCCGCAGAAGCTGTCGTCCCATTACCGGGACGGCGAAGAGATGCTGCTGAACGTCGGAATATACGGTCAGCCAGCCACCGGAAATGCGGTGAACGACACGATCAACCTGGAAAAGCTGATCCTCAATCTTCCGAGCCGGAAGATGCTCTACGCCCAGACCTTCTACAGCCAGGAGGATTTCTGGACGAAGTACGACCAGGACTGGTATTCCGGACTGCGCACGAAGTACAAGGCCGCGCCGTTCCGCGAGCTGTGGTCGAAGATCCACACGCCCAACTCCGCCTTCAAGTCGCGCAGGGTCCGCGGCTTCATCCAGGTCGCGGTCGAGGCGCTGTGGGGCAAGAACGTGGTGTGGGGCCGCAAATAGAGCATTTTCCGCAAAAGTGGATAGCGGATTTGCGAAAGAAAAAGCGACAAGCCAACAGCTTAGCGCCGCTGCACGGCCTCGCGCATCTTCCGCCTGAGCGGATACCGTCGTTGCGGATCACGGGATGCGAAATCCAGCCCTGTAGGCTGGAAACCGTATGACCCAAGGTCCGCTGGCATCCTGATGCCGCAACCTGCGGCAACGGGCCGCCGTCGTGCGCCGAAAGGTTGATTTCTTCACATGTGACCTCTCGCCGGAACGGAGACCGCACCTAGACTATTCCACGCGACCCGCCACAGCCCTTCAACGCGCGGTCGCGTTCAAGGAGCAACCAATGAGCATTTCGCGCCGGAATGTGACGCTGGGTGGTGCTGCGCTGGCCACCGCTGCGCTGGCGGAGAGTGCCTTCGGGTGGGACGGCCCTCTGCGTGACATGATCGAGGATGTCGAGGACTTCAAGATCGCCTCCGACGCCTACGTCTTCGGCTATCCGCTGGTGACCATGGAGATGACCCGGCGGGTGATCACCAATGTCGTCAAGCCCGAGGGCACGCGCGGGCCGATGGGTACGCTCATCAAGCTGCGCAGCTACCCGAACGCCTCGTTCCGCGACATCACCGCCCCGAACGCCGACACGCTCTACACCACCGCCTTCTTCGATGTCGGCGACGAGCCCTGGGTGGTCAGCGTCCCCGACATGAAGGGCCGCTACTTCCTGCTGCCGTTCCTGAGCGCCTGGACCGAGGTGTTCCAGGTGCCGGGCTCGCGCACCACCGGCACCAAGGCCCAGACCTACCTGATCTCCGGCCCGAACTGGTCGGGCAAGGTGCCGGAGGGCATGGTGCAGCTCAAGTCTCCCACCAGCATGGTGTGGATGCTCGGCCGCATCTACTGCACCGGAACGCCGGAGGACTATGCCGAGGTCCACGCGCTGCAGGACCAGTTCAAGCTCTATCCGCTCAGCGCCCACGGCAAGAACTACACGCCGCCGCCCGGCAAGGTCGACCCGTCGATCGACATGAAGACCCCGGTGCGCGACCAGGTGAACGCAATGAGCGCGGTCGAGTTCTTCACGCTGCTGGCCGACCTGATGAAGCGCAACCCTCCCGCGCTGAAGGATGCGCCGGCGCTGGAGCGCTTCAAGCAGATCAACCTCGTGCCGGGCGAGAGCTTCAACCCGAAGGCGATCGACGAGCGCTGGTACAAGCGCCTGCCGGGGCTGTCGTTCGACCGGATCATGCTGCACTTCAAGTTCAGCGACGGCGATGTGCAGGACATCAATGGCTGGGGCTACACCACCAAGACCGGCGTCTACGGCACCGACTACCTGCAGCGGGCGCTGATCACCGCCATCGGCCTGGGGGCGAACCGGCCGCAGGATGCGGTGTACCCGACATCGCTGAAGGACAAGCACGGCAAGGCCTATGACGGAGCGCACAAGTACACGCTCCACTTCCCTGCCGGTCAGCTCCCGCCCGTCAAGGGCTTCTGGTCGCTCACGATGTACGACGAGAACATGTTCTTCGTCGCCAACCCGATCAACCGCTATTCGATGAGCGTGCGCACCAACCCGAAATACCAGCCGGACGGCTCGCTGATCATCTACGTCCAGCACGAGAACCCGGGCCCCGAGAAGGAAGCCAACTGGCTGCCCGCCCCGAAGGGCAAGTTCCACCTCATGCTGCGGCTGTACTGGCCGGACGAGAACGACCCCTCGATTCTCGACGGCTCATGGGTGATTCCGGCGGTCACCCGCGGCCAGTGAGTCGTCAGGAGCAGCCGGCACGACATCCGGCCTGATGGGCCGGAGCCCGGATCACAGCCCGTGATAGGCGCGGTTGGCGTAGATCAGCGCCGGCCGCGCCGGACCGAGATGCACCGCCTCCACCTGCCCGATCAGGATCTGGTGGGTCGCGACGGGCCGAAGGTCGACCACCCGGCAGTCGAACGCCACCAGCGCCTCGCTGAGCACCGGCGCGCCGGTGACGCGTTCCTCCCAGGCGCCGTGCAGGAAACGCTCCTCGCCGCCGATGCCGCCGCGCCCGGCGAACACGTCGGCCAGCGCCTGATGCTCGACAGCGAGCGTGTTGATGCAGAACACGCCGTTCTCGGCCAGCACAGCGGCGCTGCGGCCGTTGCGGTTGAGGCAGACCAGCACGGTCGGCGGCTCGTCCGAGACCGAGGAGACCGCGGTGGCGGTGAAGCCGGCCCGCCCGGCGAGGCCGCCGGTGGTGATGATGTGGACCGCCGCGCCGACACGGCTCATGCCGTCCCGGAACGTCTGTGCGGGGACCAGGGTGGAACGTTCGGAGATATCGAGTGTCTGTGTCACGGGCGCCTCCATGCCCTGGAAATAGGCATTCGCGCAAGAGCCTGCGACAGGACAGTGCCGCAGATGTGGTCAAGCCCGCCCTCGCCCGGCCGCCTCGGCCGCCATTCGGGCCGGGTTTCGAGCCCGGACGCGCTGTCACGTTTCGGTGCCTGGGGACAAAGACCGATTTCGTCACGTTGCGACGGACCGAACGCCACGATATGACGGTAATGTGGTCTATTACGCGACGCGCCGGGCCGTCGCGACCAACTGATCGCACGAGCCGCTTGGCATGGTGCGTGCAGGAGCATGTCGCGCATGGAAGTGTTCGTTCAGCAATTGATCAATGGCCTGACATTGGGCTCGATCTACGGCCTGATCGCCATTGGCTACACTATGGTGTTCGGCATCATCGGCATGGTGAACTTCGCCCACGGCGACGTGTTCATGGTGTCGGCCTTCATCGCGCTGATCGCCTTCCTGATCCTGACCAGTTGGCTCGGTGTCGGCCTCGTTGTGCTGGCGCTGTTCATCGCCCTGATCGTCTCGATGCTGTTCACCTCCATGGTGGGGTGGACCATCGAGCGCCTCGCCTACCGGCCGCTGCGCGGCTCCTTCCGTCTCGCGCCGCTGATCTCGGCGATCGGCATGTCGATCTTCCTGATGAACTTCGTGCAGGTGACGCAGGGCCCGCGCAACAAGCCGGTGCCGCCGATGCTGTCGGACGTGATCGTGCTGATGCAGGATGGTGCCTATCAGGTGACGATCTCCTACAAGCAGATCATCATCATCGTCGTCACCTCGGTGCTGCTCGCCTGCTTCTGGTACGTGGTCCAGAAGACGCCGCTCGGCCGCGCCCAGCGCGCCTGCGAGCAGGACCGCAAGATGGCCGCCCTGCTCGGCGTCAATGTCGACCGTACTATCTCGCTGACCTTCGTGATGGGCGCTGCGCTCGCCGCCGTCGCCGGCACCATGTACCTGATGTACTACGGCGTGGTGAATTTCGCCGACGGGTTCGTGCCCGGCGTCAAGGCCTTCACGGCGGCAGTGCTGGGCGGCATCGGCTCGCTGCCCGGCGCGGTGCTGGGCGGGCTCTTGATCGGCCTGATCGAGACCATGTGGTCGGCCTATTTCTCGGTCGAGTACAAGGACGTCGCGGCCTTCTCCATCCTCGCCATCGTGCTGATCTTCCTGCCGCAGGGCATTCTCGGCAAGCCAGAGGTCGAGAAGGTGTGACATGAAGACCGACGCTGCGACCGCCCCCGCGACCGCCCGCGCCGATGTCGCCGCCGCCTTCAAGGATGCCGCGATCGCCGCCCTGATCGCGCTCGGCGTCACACTGCCGCTGGTCGGCTTCCGCACCGACCAGGGTCCCAACTACCAGCTGATCCTCGCCACCCGCTTCGACCTCGTGGCGGTGATGGTCGCCCTGGTGTTCGTCGCCCGCTTGCTGCTCACGCTGTGGGCCGGCCGGCGTCCGCGCACGGCCAAGCCGCCGGCGGTGCTGGAGCGGCTGAAGCCGGCGGGCAGCGCGCTGTTCCGGCTGGCCGGCCCGGCGCTGCTCGCCCTGGCGCTGGTGCTACCCTTCCTGCCCGTCACCGGCCGCTACGAGCTCGACCTCGGCATCCTCATCCTCACCTACATCATGCTGGGCTGGGGGCTGAACATCGTGGTCGGCCTCGCCGGGCTTCTGGACCTCGGCTATGTCGCCTTCTATGCGGTGGGGGCCTATTCCTTCGCCATCATCTCCACCCAGGTGATCCCGGCGACGCTGCCGGCGCTGGGGCCGTGGGCGTTCTGGATCTGCCTGCCGATCGCCGGCCTGCTCGCGGCGTTCTGGGGCATCATCCTTGGCTTCCCGGTGCTGCGCCTGCGCGGCGACTATCTCGCCATCGTCACGCTGGCGTTCGGCGAGATCATCCGCATCGTGCTCTTGAACTGGCAGAGCTTCTCCGGCGGGCCGAACGGCATCGCCTCGATCCCGCGCCCGACCTTCTTCGGCCTGCCCTTCACGCCGGGCAAGGACGGCTTCGCCGCCACCTTCGGCCTGCCCTTCGATCCCACGCACCGCATCATCTTCCTCTATTACGTCATCCTGATGCTGGCGCTGATCACCGCCTTCGTCTCGACGCGGCTGCGCCGCCTGCCGATCGGCCGGGCGTGGGAAGCCTTGCGCGAGGATGAGATCGCCTGCCGCTCGCTCGGCATCAACACCACCAACACCAAGCTCACCGCCTTTGCGCTGGGCGCCATGTTCGGCGGTTTCGCCGGCTCGTTCTTCGCCACGCGCCAGGGCTTCATCTCGCCCGAATCCTTCAACTTCATGGAATCGGCGATGATCCTGGCGATCGTCGTGCTCGGCGGCGCCGGCAGCCTGCTCGGCGTGGTGATCTCGGCCATCGCCATGGTCGGCGGCGTCGAGATGCTGCGCAATCTCGAATTCCTCAAGAACGTGTTCGGGCCGAACTTCGATCCCACCCAGTACCGCATGCTGATCTTCGGCCTCGTGATGGTGCTCATCATGATCTGGCGGCCGCGCGGCCTCATCGCCACGCGCCGGCCCTCGATCGCGCTCAAGGAGAAGAAGACCATCTCCAGCGACCTCATCCAGGAGGGCCACGGATGAGACGGTGGGAGAACGAGCCGATCCTCGCGGTCGAGCATCTGACGATGCGCTTCGGCGGCCTGATCGCCGTCAACGACCTGTCGTTCCAGGCCGGGCGCGGCGACATCACCGCCATCATCGGCCCCAATGGCGCCGGCAAGACCACCGTGTTCAACTGCGTCACCGGCTTCTACCGGCCGACCGAGGGCCGCATCGCTCTGGTCCATGGCGACGCCGCGACGCTCAAGGCCCATCTCGGCCCGGTGACCGCGCACGACCGCGGCTACGCCCGCTTCGCCGACGGCGCGGTGTTCCTGCTGGAGCGCCTGCCCGACCATCTGGTCGCCCGCCACGCCCGCGTCGCCCGCACCTTCCAGAACATCCGCCTGTTCCAGGGCATGACCGTGCTGGAGAACCTGCTGGTCGCCCAGCACAACGGGCTGATGCACGCCTCCAATTTCACCGTCGGCGGGCTGATCGGCCTGCCCGGCTTCCGCAAGGCGGAGAAGGCCGCGGTCGCGCGCGCCGTGCACTGGCTGGAAAAGATCAATCTCTTGGCGCGCGCCGACGACCCGGCCGGCGACCTGCCCTATGGCGACCAGCGTCGCCTCGAGATCGCCCGCGCCATGTGCTCGGACCCGGTGCTGCTCTGCCTCGACGAGCCGGCCGCCGGCCTCAATCCGCGCGAGAGCGCGGCGCTGAACGCGCTCCTGCTGTCGATCCGCCAGGAGACCGGCACCTCGATCCTCTTGATCGAACACGACATGAGCGTGGTGATGGAGATTTCCGATCACGTCGTGGTGCTCGACTATGGCGTCAAGATCGCCGACGGCAGCCCGGCGGAGGTGAAGAACGACCCCAGGGTGATCGCCGCCTATCTCGGCGTCGAGGACGAGGCCGAGGTGGAAAAGATCGAGGAGGAGGTCGGCCTTGACTGACGTCACCACCGCCCCCGCCTCCCTCGCCGCCGCGGCACTGGCCCCGCGCGAGCCGCTGCTGGCGGTGCGCGGCGTCGAGACCTTCTACGGCAAGATCCAGGCGCTCAAGGGCGTCGACCTCGACGTCAATGCGGGCGAGATCGTCACGCTGATCGGCGCCAACGGCGCCGGCAAGTCGACGCTGATGATGACGATCTTCGGCCAGCCGCGGGCGCGCGCGGGCGCCATCCGCTTCGGCGGCCTCGACATCACCAGGATGGCGACCCACGACATTGCCGCGCTGCGCATCGCCCAGTCGCCGGAAGGCCGCCGCATCTTCCCGCGCATGACGGTGTTCGAGAACCTGCAGATGGGCGCGGCCGTGGACGGCTACGCCCATTTCGACGAAGACCTGGAGCGCATGTTCGCGCTGTTTCCGCGCCTCAAGGAGCGGCTGCACCAGCGCGGCGGAACGCTGTCGGGCGGCGAGCAGCAGATGCTGGCGATCGCGCGCGCGCTGATGAGCCGGCCGCGCCTCCTCCTGCTCGACGAGCCCTCGCTCGGCCTCGCGCCGCTGATCGTGCGGCAGATCTTCGAGGTGATCGACGAGCTCAACCGCAGCGAAGGGCTCACCGTGTTCCTGGTCGAGCAGAACGCCTATCACGCGCTCCGTCTCGCCCATCGCGGCTACGTCATGGTCAACGGCACCATCACCATGGCCGGCTCGGGACGCGAGCTTCTGGAGCGGCCCGAGGTCAAGGCCGCCTATCTCGAAGGCGGACGGCGGTAGGACGGCGGGCGCAGGAGCAGGACGCGGTCCTGCGAACAGGACCGCGAGAACCAGAGCGTGATCCGATCTGACTGCATCAGATCGGACGCTCTAAGTTTCTGGTTTGTCGCATTTTCTTTCGCACAACCGGTATCCACTTGTGCGGAAAATGCTCTAGAGATTTCGGGATGCGTCGGTCCGGTTGCAGAAACCCGACGGACGCGACAGAGACACGGCGGTGAATTAGGCCATGGACCACGCCTCCAACAATCCCTTGTCCGGCGGCTCGTTCTTCGCGGCGCAGTCGCTCGGTCCGCTCCTGGCGCTTGCCGCGGTGGTGGCGCTGCTCGTGGTCGATCCCGCGCTGGTGATCGAGGTGTCCACGGGCGACTTCATCATCGTCACCGTGCTGCTCGGCGGCGGCGCGGCGTGGCTGTCGGGACAGGCGGTGGCCGAAACTTGGCGGCCCTATGTGCAGCTCCTCGCCTACATGCTGATCCTGGCCGCCGCGGTGCGCTTCATCCATTACGCGCTGTTCCACGGCACGCTGCTGTCGCTGCCCTATTACGCGGTGGATTTCGTCATCCTCGCCGCCATCGCCAGCCTCGGCTACCGGACGACGCGGGCGCGCCAGATGGCCACGCAATATGCTTGGCTCTATGTGCGCCGCGGCCCGCTCGGCTGGTCGACCGCTGCGGACGGCGAGACCTCGGCCACCTCATGATGCGCGCGCAGCCGCAGGCAGTGGGAGGCGCCCGCCGGCCCCAGCCGGACGGGCGCTCTAACTCTTTGAATTATCGCATTCTCTTTCGCAAAACCGGTTCCCACTTTTGCGGAGAATGCTCTAAGCTGCCAATTGCGAACCGGCTGATCCGTCCTTGCTTGCGCGCGGGATGGGCCGGCTCCGAAAACTTGCTTCAAGCTCCACGGCTCAACCCCCACGCCAACTGATACTGGGAGAACCGTATGAAAAAGCTCACCTTGGCGGGTCTGGCACTCAGCGCCAGCCTGGCGTTCGGCGGCGCGGCCGCCGCCCAGGAGGACATCGCCATCGCGGTCGCGGGGCCGATGACCGGCGGCGAGGCCACGTTCGGCCTGCAGATGAGGAACGGCGCCGAACTGGCGGTGGCCGATCTCAACGCCGCCGGCGGCGTGCTGGGCAAGCAGATCCGCCTCCTGGTCGGGGACGACGCCTGCGATCCCAAGCAGGCCCGCGCGGTGGCCGAGAAGCTGGCCGGCGAAGGCGTGGTGCTCGTCGCCGGGCATTTCTGCTCGTCGTCGTCGATCCCGGCCTCCGACGCCTATGCCGAGAATGGCGTGTTGCAGATCACCCCGGCCTCGACCAACCCGCAGTTCACCGAGCGCGGGATGTGGAACACCTTCCGCGTCTGCGGCCGCGACGACCAGCAGGGCTCCGTCGCCGCCGACTACATCGCGAAGAATTTCAAGGGCAAGAAGGTCGCCATCCTCCACGACAAGTCGACCTACGGCAAGGGACTTGCCGACGCCACCAAGGCCGCGCTCAACAAGGCCGGCGTCAAGGAGACGATGTACGAAGCTTACACCAAGGGTGAGAAGGACTTCTCGGCCCTGGTATCTAAGATGAAGGCCGCGCGCATCGATGTCGTCTATATCGGCGGCTATCATACCGAGTCCGGCCTGATCCTGCGCCAGTTGCGCGAGCAGGGCATGAAGACTCAGCTCATCTCCGGCGACGCCATGGTCACCAAGGAGTTCTGGCAGATCACCGGCCCGGCCGGCACCGGCTCGCTGATGACCTTCGGCCCCGACGCCCGCAAGAAGCCCGCCGCCGCCGAGGTGCTTGAGAAGTTCAAGGCCAAGGGCATCGATCCGGAGGGCTACACCCTCTACACCTACGCCGCGATCCAGATCTGGGCGCAGGCGGTCGAGAAGGCCGGTACCACCGACCCCAAGACCGTCGCCGACACCATCCGCGCCGGCCAGTGGGACACGGTGCTGGGCAAGCTCGGCTTCGACGCCAAGGGCGACATCACCGTCATCGACTACGTGTTCTACATCTGGAACAAGGACGGCAGCTACAACGAGATGTGAGCCGACACGCTCCGTTTCCCGCATCCCGAAGGGATCAACCGGAAACCATCTCATGCTCACGACGCCCGCCCCCTCCGGGGCGGGCGTTTTCACATCCCCCGAGCCTCAGCCGAGCTTGCCCAGCGCCGGGAACGCCTCGAGGATGAGATAGGCGGCGTCCGCCACCCAGCCGAACAGGAAGGCAAAGCCGGTGACGACCAGCAGCGCGCCCATCGTCTTCTCGATCAGGCCGAGGTGGCGCTTCAGCCGGCCGGCGACGCGCAGGAACGGCCCCACGAACAGCGCCGCGGCCAGGAACGGCATGCCAAGCCCGGCCGAATAGACCGCGAGCAGCCCCGCCCCCTTGCCCAGCGTCGAATCCGCTGCCGCCACCGCCAGGATGGTGGCCAGCACCGGGCCGATGCACGGCGTCCAGCCGAAGGCGAAGGCCAGCCCCATGCCATAGGCACCGGCGAGCGAGACGGGCCGGCGCACCTCGGTTCGCACCTCGCGCATCAGCAGCGGGATGCGGAACAGGCCGAGGAAATGCAGGCCCATGATGATGATGGCGATGCCGGCAATGGTGGACAGTTCGGTCGAATAGGTGCGCAGCATCTGGCCGATCACCGAGGCGCCGGCACCCAGCGCCACGAACACGCTGGAGAAGCCGAGCACGAACAGCGCCGCCGCCGCCAGCGCCCGCCGCGCCACCGCGGGCTCGGCCTCGGTCTGCAGCCGATCGAGCGTGGTGCCGGCGAGATAGACCAGATAGGGCGGCACCAAGGGCAGCACGCAGGGCGACAGAAAGCTGATCAGTCCGGCGACGAACGCAGCCGGAAAGGTGACGTCGGTCATGGCTCGCCCTTCTGATGGGGAAACGCGCGCAGGCGCGGGCGTTTCTTACACCAGCCGCCATCAGAATCGAGGTGAGATCGCGCGGGGCTGTCGTGCCGGCAAAGTGGACGACGCCAGAAGCAAGCCATATGCCATTCTCGCCGGACTTGCCGCCGAGCAGCCGGAATCGACGATGCCGAGATTCGAAAATTTGAAGAAAATTGAACGCGATGGCGGTCATGACCGACTGGCATCATATGCGTTTATACGCACTATTTTTCACAGTCACTCTCACCTCGGCTTAAGGCCAAGGGCGGTAGGCTTCACCGTCACCGCCGGACAGAAGGCGAGCGCGAAGCTCGCCCTCGCCGATCGTCCGGTCGGGCGCGTCCGTCCGTGGTCCACACGGCGCTGCGGCCGGTGCATCGCCCCGATGCGCCGGCCGCCCACCCGGCGGCCGATCCAGCGACGCACCGCCGCCCGGACATCCACCTTCATGACATCCGCCTTTATGACATCCGCCGGCATGGAACCGCGACCGGCCGCAGTCATTGACCCTGCGGCCGCCGCAATCTGAGACTGCAAACTGGAGAGGGGATGATGCGCGCCATCCCTTACGTCACCCGCCTCCTGTTCGCCGCCCTGCAGGTGGGCGCCGCGGCGACCGTGCCCGCTTGGGCGCAGGTGCACACGCTGCGCACCGCCGACAGCGTCCTCCAGGTCGAAACCGTCGCCTCCGGCCTGGAGCATCCCTGGGGCCTCGCCCAATTGCCGGACGGCAATCTCCTCGTCACCGAGCGCCCGGGCCGGCTGCGGCTGGTGTCGCCGGACGGCCGGCTGTCGCCGCCGCTGAGCGGCGTGCCGAATGTGTTCGCCGAGGGCCAGGGCGGCCTGCTCGACATCGCGCTGGCACCCGATTTCGCCACCAGCCGGCTGGTCTATCTGGCCTTCGCCGAAGCCGGCCGCGATGGCGCCGGAACCGCGCTCGCTCGCGCCCGGCTGGCCGAGAGCAATGATGCGCTCACCGACCTCAAGGTGATCTTCCGCCAGGAGCCGAAGGTGCCGGGGCCGAACCATTTCGGCGCGCGCATCGTCTTCCGGCCGGACGGCACGCTGTTCCTCACGCTCGGCGAGCGCTTCAAGTTCCAGCCGGCACAGGATCCGCGCAGCGACCTCGGCAAGATCGTGCGCCTCGGCCCGGACGGCACGGTGCCGAGCGACAACCCGTTCGCCGGCCGCAAGGAGATGCGGCCCGAGATCTTCTCGCTCGGCCACCGCAACATCCAGGGCGCGGCGCTGCATCCGCAAACCGGCAGGCTGTGGGTCGCCGAGATGGGGCCGCGCGGCGGCGACGAGATCAACATCGTCGAGGCCGGCAAGAACTATGGCTGGCCGAAGGTGAGCTGGGGCACCCATTATGACGGCAGGCCGATCCCGCTGCCGCCGAGCCACCCGCAATTCGCCGACGCCATCCATCATTGGACGCCGTCGATCGCGCCCTCGGGCATGGCGTTCTATGCCGGCGACGCCTTTCCCGCCTGGAACGGCAATCTCCTGGTCGGCGCGCTGGCGGGCCAGAGCCTGATGCGCCTCACGCTCGACGGCGACAAGGTCGCCGGCGAAGAGCGCATCCCCATCGGCTTCCGCGTCCGCGACGTGCGCGTCGCCCCCGATGGCGCCATCCTGCTGCTGACCGACGAGAATGACGGCGCAATCCTGCGCCTCACCCCGGCGCGCAATTGACGGCACCGCTGCGACAGGCTCCACTTCCCCTATGCGCAATCTGATCACCGACGTTCCCGGCCTCGCGGTCGGGCAGGCCGAAGACCCCGTCGTCGCCTCCGGCGTCACTGCCATCCTGTTCGACACGCCGGCCACCGCCTCGGTCGACGTGCGCGGCGGCGCGCCGGGAACCCGCGAGACCGACCTGCTGTCGCCCGAGAAGACGGTCGGCGCCATTGATGCCATCGTGCTGTCGGGCGGCTCGGCGTTCGGGCTCGATGCCGCCGCCGGCGTCCAGGCGCTGCTGGCCGAGCGCGGCCGCGGCTTCGCCATCGGCGATGTGCGGGTGCCGATCGTCACCGCCGCCGTGCTGTTCGATCTCCTCAATGGCGGCAACAAGGCGTGGGGCCGCTTTCCGCCCTATCGCGAACTGGGCTACGCCGCGGCTGCCGCCGCCGGCCCGGACTTCGCGCTCGGCACCGCCGGCGCCGGCTACGGCGCCACCACCGCCGATCTCAAGGGCGGGCTCGGCTCGGCCAGCACGATTGCCGACAGCGGCCACATCGTCGGCGCGCTGGTCGCGGTCAATGCGGTGGGCAGCGCCACCATCGGCCTGGGCGGCCATTTCTGGGCGGCGGCATTCGAGCAGGACCGCGAGTTCGGCGGCCGCGGCCTGCCGTCCACATGGCCCGCCGATGCCGCCAAGCTGAAGATGAAGGGTGCCGATCCCGGCGCCAACACCACCATCGCCGTGGTCGCCACCGACGCCGTGCTGACCAAGCCCGAGGCGCGTCAGCTTGCGGTAATGGCACAGGACGGGCTGGCGCGCGCGCTCCACCCCGTCCACACCCCGCTCGACGGCGACACGGTGTTCGCCGCCGCCACCGGCCGCCGGCCGATGGCCGACCCGATCTATGATTTGGCGCGGCTGGGTGCTGCGGCGGCGATCACGCTGGCGCGGGCCTGCGCCAGGGCGGTGCATGCCGCGAGCGCCCTCCCTTTGCCCGGCGCGCTGCCGGCTTGGCGCGACCGCTTCGGCGGATAGAGCATTCTCCGCAGGAATGGGAACCGGTTTGCGAAAAAGAATACGACAATTCAAGAGCCTGCCCGCTACTCGGCCGCCTGATTGGCGTCCTCGTCGTCCGGCCCGGCGCCGGTGAGAAAGGCGTGGGTGCGCGGCGCGCCGGGACTTCCCCGCAGCAGATCGAGGTCTTCCGGGCCATCGACATCGAGCGCGAACGAGCCGAGCTCCAGCACCCGCACTGTCAGACCGGCCCGGTTGGCATTGTCGATATGCGCAAGGCAGCTGTCGGGACCGAAGGCGAAGGCCGGCGGCCGCGCCAGCCGGAACGCCAACGCGTTCGTGCCGCGGCCGTGGCGGTCCGGCACCACCACCAGATCATGCTCGGCGGTGGCCCGCAGCAGGCGGACGATCTCGCGCGGCTGCACCATCGGAATGTCGGCCGCCAGCACCAGCGCCGCGGTATCCGGCCGGTGGGCGCCGAGGATGGCGACGGCGCAGGCGAGGTGAAGATTGAGTCCGGCGCCGGGCGCGGCCTCCACCACCAAGCCGCGGCGGCCGGCGAGCCGCCGCGCCGACAGCGGGTCTTCGGCCACCAGCGCCACGTCGGGCACC
Source organism: Blastochloris tepida (assembly GCF_003966715.1). Taxonomy (NCBI): domain Bacteria; kingdom Pseudomonadati; phylum Pseudomonadota; class Alphaproteobacteria; order Hyphomicrobiales; family Blastochloridaceae; genus Blastochloris; species Blastochloris tepida. Next base: position 643,719 of record NZ_AP018907.1, on the reverse strand, counting down.
GGCCGCAGCGTGCGCACGGCGGCCACCACGTCCTGCGCCATCGCCCGCTGCAGGCCGCGGCGCTGGCGCGGATCGAACGCGTCCGCGAGCCGCCCCAGCGTGCCGGCAGCCGACCTGAGCGGAATGATGACGATCGGTTTGATCATGACCCTGAATCCTCAACGCGCACCGGCGGCGGAAGACCAATCGCCTGCGGCATGGCTGTCCCCTTCACCGCAGCATCTCGGGTAGGGTGACGACCGCGATGCCGGCCGCATCCAGCGCATCGCGGCAGGCGCGAGCCACCGCCAGCGCGGTCGGCTCGTCGCCATGCACCCCGAGCGAATCGAACTTCGTCGGCAGACGCCGGCCGCTCGCCGACACGATCTCCCCCGTTGCAACCATCTGCACGCACCGCTCGGCAGCGACCCTGGGATCGGTGATGACCGCGCCGGCCACCTTGCGCGACAGCAGGTTGCCGTCATCGCCATAGGCGCGGTCGATGAACGCCTCGCGCGCCAGCGGCAGGCCGAGCTCCACCGCCGCCCGCTCCATCGCCGAGCCGGCCAGTGCCAGATAGACGAGGTCACGGTCCACCGCCTTGATGCCCCGGCCGATGGCCAGCGCATAATCGTCATTCACCGCGGCCATGTTGTGGAGCGCGCCGTGCGGCTTGACATGCGTCACTTTGAGCCCGCCATAGGCGGCGATGCCGGCCAGCGCCCCGATCTGGTAGGCGACGAGGTATTCGAGATCGGTGGTCGACATGTCGATGCGGCGCCGCCCGAACCCCCACAGATCGTTGAAGCCGGGATGGGCGCCGACCGAGACGCCGCGTTCCTTGGCTTTCAGCACGGCCTCGTGCATCACTGTCGGGTCGCCGGCATGCATGCCGCAGGCGACATTGACGCTTTTGACGATCTCCATGATCGCCTCGTCATTGCCGATAGCGTAAAGTCCAAAGCCCTCGCCGATGTCGGCGTTAAGGTTTATGCGTTCGGCCACCAAGCACCTTCCTTCCGGCAAGCACCCCGTCCGGCTGGAACCAAAATAATCCGTAAAATTGATTCAAATACATCGTTTTCATTCGCAAACTCTGCCTATGATTAATTTGTTAAGGTTTACAACCAACATGGAACCCGCGAAGCCGCACCCATTGGAGCAGTCATGCGCTTCCTGCCGTCCGGCGACAGCGCCCTGGTCGTCGAATTCGGCGACACCATCGACGCCGCGGTGAGCGCGCGGGTCACCCGCCTCGCCGACCGCATCGCCGCCTGCGCCATTCCCGGCGTGCGCGAGCTGTTGCCCACCTTCCGCTCGTTGATGGTGCTCTACGATCCGCTGCTCACCAGTCAGGCCGAGTTGATCGCCGCCATCGCGCCGCTCGCCACCGATAGCGCTGCGGCGGCCGCGCCCGGCCGGCTGTGGACCATCCCGGTCTGCTACGCACCGGATCTGGCGCCGGACCTCGCGGCGATCGCGGAAGCGACCGGGCTCGGCCCGGACGAGGTGGTGCACCGCCACGCCGGCACCACCTACCATGTCTATATGCTCGGCTTCCTGCCCGGCTACCCCTATCTCGGCGATGTCGACACCGCATTGCGGCTGCCGCGCCGCACGACGCCCCGCACCCGCCTGCCGGCCGGCTCGGTGGGCATCGCCATGGCCATGACCGCGATCTATCCGGTCGAGAGCCCCGGCGGCTGGCACCTGATCGGCAACACGCCCGTCAAGCTGTTCGACCTCGCCGCCGATCCGCCGGCCCTGCTGGCGCCCGGCGACAGGGTGCGCTTCCGCCCCATCCCGCAAGCGGAGTGGCAGGACATCGCGGCGGCGGTGGCGGCGGAGCGCTTCCGGCTCGACCCGGAGCCGCTGCCGTGAGCGCCCTCCTCGTCCACCGTCCGGGCCTTGCCACCACGGTGCAGGACCGCGGCCGCTTCGGCCTGCAGCGGTTCGGCGTGCCGGCTTCGGGCGCACTCGACCCCGAATCCTACACACTCGCCAATGCCCTGGCCGGCAACCCGCCGGGTGCCGCGGCCCTCGAGATCCGGCTGGCTGGGCCGGCACTCGAAGTGGAGGCCGAGAGCGCCATCGTCGCGCTGGTCGGCGGCGACACGCCGCTCACGATCGGCGGCCCCGCCCCGCGCACCGTGCCGCCCGGCCGCAGCGTGCGGGTTGTGGCGGGCGACGTCATCGAGGTTGCGGCCTTGCGCGGAAGCTCGACCGCCTATCTGGCGGTGCGTGGCGGCATCGACGTGCCCGCAGTGCTCGGCAGCCGCTCGACCTTCCTGCGCGGGCCGTTCGGCGGGCTGGAGGGCCGGGCGCTGCGGGCGGGCGACCGGGTGCCGCTCGGCGCCCTGCGCGCGCCGGACGAGCCGGAGCGCGCTTTGCCCGCCGGCACCCTGCCGAAGCGGCCGGACACGCTGCACGTGGTGCTCGGCCCGCAGGCCGACATGTTCACCCAAGAGGCGATCGAAACGTTCCTGTCAGCCGCCTACACCGTCACCCACGAGGCCGACCGCATGGGCATCCGCCTGGAGGGCGAACGGCTAACCCATGCCGGCGGCTTCGACATCGTGTCGGACGGCATCGCGCCCGGCGCCATCCAGGTGCCGGGCTCCGGCCAGCCGATCGTGCTGCTCGCCGACCGCCAGACCACCGGCGGCTACCCCAAGATCGCCACCGTGATCTCCGCCGACATCGGCGCCGCCGGCCGGCTCGGCCCCGGCGATTGCGTGCGCTTTGCCGCGCTCGACGTGGCCGCGGCCGAGCAGCGCGCCCGCGCCCACCACCGCGCGCTCGAAGCCACGCTCGCGCGCATCGCCCAGGCGACGGTGGGGATGATCGACGAGGCCGCGCTCCACTCGGAGAACCTGATCCACGCCGGGCCGTTCGAGTGATCCGGTTCGCGGATCGGCGGTCTCGCCCTCACTTCACCGCCAGATCGGCGGTGGCGGCGAGGTAGCGCCGGTCGATGCCGGTGAGGCCGACCTTGAACACCGCAAACACCACCGCCAGCACCGGCGGCTTGGTCTTGCGGTCGAGCACCACCACCTCGGCGATGGCGTAGCCGATCGGGCAGCCGCGGCCGGAGGGGATCCGGCTGTCCTCCTGCAGGCGGCGGATGCGGCTGCCGTCGAGCTTGAGCAGGTCGACCACCAGCCCCACCGACTCGCCGGCAAAGCCCTCGCAGCCCTCGGCCGGCAGCAGCTTGGGCGTCAGCCGCACCTTCGCCGGACCGATCGCCGGGATCGTCACCATCACCTCGTCGCCGCGGTCGATCGGCTCGCCCGGCTGGCGCTCGAGCAGCGTCACGCCCGGCGTGTCGAGCCCGAGCTTGCCCCAGCGCTTCTCGGCGCTCTCGCCGATCTCGCGGCGGGCATCGCGCGGCGTCTTCTCGCGGTCGCGCAGCACGATGGAGATCGGGCTGTCGGGCAGCCACTTGTCGCTGGTGACGTCGATGGCATGCACCGACGCATAAGGAAACCACGTATCCGGCTCGCGGCCCGACTGGGCATAGGCGAAGTAGCGGCCGTCGGCGGAGAAGCCCAGCACCAGCAGTTCCGCCTCATCGCCCGGCACCGCCGCCGCCCGCCACGAGCCCAGCCCCGCCAGCAGCACGGCCAACAGGATCGCGACGACGCGGACCACCCCGAGGCGCGGCCGGTCGGAACGGTGGAATGACGGCTGCGCCCGCCCCGTCCGCCGGAGCAGTCTTCGCAAGAGCGGATGCCGGTTCTGCCAAGGAGACTGCGACAACACTGGAACCTGGGTGTCCGGCCGATTCACCACCGGCGGATGCTTCGAGAAGGGCGGATGCCAAGCCGGAGCCGGCGTCACAAGCGTTTCCGTCATCAGCGATTTATCAAATTTTAGCAGTAACCGGAACCTCCCCCGGTACATCCCGCGGCTGCGAGCCGAAACCGGCACAGCCATAACCTCTCGTCAATCGGCAGATTCGATTGTGGTTCTCCATACCAGCGGTGAACCATGCACTCCGTCCGCCTCCCTGCCGATGAAACCCAGCGTCTCGACGCGCTGCGCCGCTACGACGTGCTGGATACGCCGCCCGAGGAGTCGTTCGACCGTCTCGTGCGGCTGGTGACGCGGCTGGTCGACACCACCGCGGCGGCGATCGGCTTCACCGACGCCGACCGTCACTGGCTGAAGGCCCGCATCGGCATCGCCCAGCAGGAATTCCCGCGCGACATCTCCTTCTGCGCCCACACCATCATCGAGGACCGGCCGCTGGTGGTCGCCGACGCCCAGGCGGATCAGCGCTTCTCCACCAATCCGCTGGTGTGCGGCGAGGCGGGCGTGCGCTTCTATGCCGGCGTGCCGATCCGCACCCATGACGGCTTCAATATCGGCGTGCTGTGTGCGCTGGACACGCGCGCAGACCGCGGGCCGCTCACCAACGAGCAGCTGGCGAGCCTGCGCGAGCTGGCCGCGCTGGTGGCCGACGAGCTGGAGCTGCGGCGGACGGTGAAGCGGCTCGGCTGCGAACTCGCCCGCCGCGCCGAGGCCGAAACGGCGCGCGCGCTGAGCGAGCAGCGCCTGCAGGATTTTCTCGACACCGCGACCGACTGGCTGTGGGAGACCGACGAGCAGCACCGTTTCGTGTTCGAGACCAGCAGCGGCACGGAACGCTGGGGCCTGCCGCCGGCGCTCGGCCGCACCCGCATGGAGCGGTCGGGCGGCGATCCGAACGATCCGAAATGGCGCGCCCACCTCGCCGATCTCGAGGCGCGCCGGCCGTTCCGCGGCTTCCGCTTCTCGACCCGCGCCGCCGATGGCTGCCTCGTCTACATGTCGGTCAGCGGCAAGCCGGTGTTCGACGCCGACGGCACGTTCCGCGGCTATCGCGGCACCGGACAGGACGTCACCGCGCGCATCGAGGTCGAATCGGCGCTGCGCGACATGAATGCGCGCCTGTCGCTGCTCTACACCTCCGGCGTCATGGGCGTGGTCACCTGCGAGGGCGACCGCATGGTCGAGGCCAATGACGAGTTCCTGCGCATCATCGGCTATTCGCGCGCCGACGTCGCCGCCGGCATCCGCTGGTCCTCGCTGCGGCCGGACGACCAGACCGGCCGCGATGCCGAGGTGCTGGCCGAGATGCGCGCGACCGGGCGCAGCCGGCTCTACGAGACCGAGTGCCTGACCAAGGCCGGCGGCCGCGTGCCGGTCTCGATCAGCGCAGTCTCGGTCGACCGCGCTCAGCGGCTATGGATGGCGCTGGTGCAGGACATCAGCGAGCGCAAGGCGGCCGAGGCGCAGATCCGCGACCTCGCATTCCGCGACACGCTGACCGGCCTGCTCAACCGCCGCGCCTTCAATGAGGAGCTCGGGCGGCGGCTCGCAAGCAGCGACGCGCGCGAAGCGATCGGGGCGCTGCTGTTCATCGATCTCGACCATTTCAAGGACGTCAACGACGCCATCGGCCACGACGCGGGCGACGCGCTGCTGCAGGAAATCGCCCGCCGCCTCCAGCACGGCGTGCGGCGGCACGATCTGGTGGCGCGGCTCGGCGGCGACGAGTTCGCGGTGGTGCTGAGCGACATCGGCTGCGCCGACGACGCCGCGGTCAAGGCCTCGCGCCTGCTCGAATCCTGCCGTCAGCCGGTGCGCCACGCCGGCCACATGATCCACACCAGCGCCTCGATCGGCGTCACCATGTTTCCCCGCGACGGGATGGAGCCGGCGCAGCTTCTGAAGAATGCCGATGTCGCGCTCTACCGCTCCAAGTCGAGCGGCCGGCGTACCGTGTCGTTCTTCAATGCGGCGATGATGGCCGAGACGGTGGCCCGCATGGAACTGATCGCCGAACTGCGCAAGGCGATCGAGGATCAGCAGTTCCGCCTCGCCTACCAGCCGATCATCGACCTCTCCGGCCGGCGCCGGCTGGCCGGGTTCGAGGCGCTGGTGCGCTGGCAGCACCCCGTGCGCGGCGTGCTCGGCCCCGGCGACTTCCTCGACGTCGCCACCTCCGCCGGGCTCGACGGCGAATTGTGCGCCTTCACCATCAAGGTCGCCGCCCGCCAGATGCGGGCATGGCTCGATCAGGGCTTCGACCCCGGCCATGTGGCGATCAACCTGTCGGCCACCGAACTGCGCGACTCCTCGGTGCCCGCCCGGGTGGTCGCCGCCCTGGCGGAGAACCGGCTGCTGCCGCGCCACCTCGAGATCGAGATCACCGAAAACGTGGTGATCTCGCAGGACAGCAAGATCGAGGCGAACCTGGAGGCGCTGCATCATCTCGGCGTACGCATCGCCCTCGACGATTTCGGCACCGGCTATTCCTCGCTCGCCCACCTCAAGCGCTTCCCCGTGGACGTGCTCAAGATCGATCAGTCCTTCGTCCGCGACATGGAGACCGATCCGGAGGACGCGGTGATCGCCCGCACCATCGTGCGCCTCGCCCACAGTCTCGATCTCAAGGTGGTGGCGGAAGGCATCGAGACCGAGGGTCAGCTCGCCCGGCTGCGGCGGATGGGCTGCGACCACGGCCAGGGCTACCTGATCGCCAAGCCGGCGCTGGCGGAGCCGGCGACCGCATGGCTCGCCGCCCGGCAGCGCCGCGGCCCCAACGTAGCATGATACGGCTTCCGACCGAGCTTGCCGCGATCATACGGTTTCCGGTTGATCCCTTCGGGATACCGGAAACGGTCTCGCCGAAACCCCCTTTTTTGATAACGGGATTTTCGGCGATCGGAATACGGCTCGAAGGCTTGATCAGCCGGAAACCGTATCACGCGATGAAGCGCCGGCCCCGCGGGGGGCCGGCGTTCGCATCCCGCATCACGCCGCCGGCTGGTGCGACAGGCGGCCCTTCAGCGTGATCGCCAGCGACACCATGGTGAGGCCGAACACCGCGGCATAGACGCCGAGCCACCACGTCACCACCAGCGCGCCGACGAACGGCGCCACGATCAGCGCCACGCCGAACAGCACCGAGGCGACGCCGGCCAGCCCGAGCCACACCCGGCCATGCTCGGTCTTGAGGCGGAACGCCGCGCCAATTTCGAGAAGGCCGGTCATGATCGCCCAGGTCGCCAGCAGCACGATCAGCGCCTGGATCGAGATGTCCGGCCAGATCACCAGGATGGCAGCGGCCGTGAGGCTGATCAGCCCGTCGAAGACCAGCGTCGCCCACTGCTCGCCCAGCCGCGCCGCGCGCACCGCCGCGACGATGCTGAACACGCCGTCGACAGCGGCATAGGCGGCAAAGAACACCATCAGCGAGACCAGCGTCGCCCCCGGCAGCACGAAGGCGCACAGGCCGAACGCCAGCGCGGCGATGCCGCGAATGAGGATGGCCCACCAGTTCTTGGCCAGCATGCCGCTGGCATCCGTCGGCTCGATCGGCTCGGACTCGGCCATGGGGTTGATGTCGGACATTCTCTGCTCTCCTGAAGCGGGCTGTTGTCGAGTCAAGTGAAGGGCCGCCTGAATCACTTGAACCCAAGCTTGGCCTGAGGTGGGCGCGGGGGCATACAGGCGCAAGTCTCTAAAGCATTTTCCGGAAAAGTGGATACCGGTTCTGCGAAAGACGCGGCCCGTCCGTCCGCGCCCGGCCGCGGGCCGGCTGGCCTCCGAAAGGCCGATCTGCTACAGCGCCGCCCAACCCTCCAACCTTTCGAGCGACCATGATCCCGCGCTATTCCCGTCCGCAGATGGCCTCCATCTGGGAGCCCCAGACCCGTTTTCGCATCTGGTTCGAGATCGAGGCCCACGCCGCCGACGCGCAGGCGAAGCTCGGCGTCATTCCCGCCGAGGCCGCGGCGAAGGTGTGGGAGAAGGGCCAGGGCGCGGTGTTCGACGTGGCGCGCATCGACAAGATCGAGCGCACGACCAAGCACGACGTCATCGCCTTTCTCACCCACCTCGCCGAGATCGTCGGGCCGGAGGCGCGCTTCGTCCACCAGGGCATGACCTCGTCGGACGTGCTCGACACCTGCCTCAATGTCCAGCTCACCCGCGCCGCCGACATCCTGATCGCCGATGTCGATGCGGTGCTGGCGGCGCTGGAGAAGCGCGCCTTCGAGCACAGGCTCACCCCCACCATCGGCCGCTCGCACGGCATCCACGCCGAGCCCACCACCTTCGGCGTCAAGCTCGCCGGCCATGCCGCCGCCTTCCAACGCGCCCGCGCCCGGCTGGTGGCGGCGCGCACGGAGGTCGCCACCTGCGCCATCTCCGGCGCGGTCGGCACGTTCGCCCAGATCGACCCGAGCGTTGAAGCCCACGTCGCCGAGAGGATGGGCCTGAGCCCCGAGCCGGTGTCGACCCAAGTGATCCCGCGCGACCGCCACGCGATGTTCTTCGCCACGCTCGGCGTCGTCGCCTCGCAGGTCGAGAACCTCGCCATCGAGGTGCGGCATCTGCAGCGCACCGAGGTGCTGGAAGCCGAGGAGTTCTTCTCCGAAGGGCAGAAGGGCTCCTCTGCCATGCCGCACAAGCGCAACCCGGTGCTGACCGAGAACCTCACCGGCCTCGCCCGCATGGTGCGGGCCTATGTGACGCCGGCACTGGAAAACGTGGCGCTGTGGCACGAGCGCGACATCTCGCACTCGTCGGTCGAGCGGATGATCGGCCCGGACGCCACGGTGACGCTCGATTTCGCGCTGGCGCGGCTGGCTGGCGTCATCGACAAGCTCGTGGTCTATCCCGCCAACATGCAGAAGAATTTGGACAGGCTCGGCGGCCTCGTCCACTCCCAGCGCATCCTGCTCAAGCTGACCCAGAAGGGCGCGAGCCGCGAGGACGCCTACCGGCTGGTGCAGCGCAACGCCATGCCGGTGTGGCGCGGCGAAGGCGACTTCCAGACGCTGCTCTTGGCCGATGCCGAGGTTCGCGCATTCCTGTCGGAGGCGGAGATCGCCGAGCTGTTCGACCTCGGCTTCCACCTGAAGCACGTCGACACGATCTTCCGGCGGGTGTTCGGGCGGGCGTGATACGGTTTCCGGCTGATCAAGCCTTCGAGCCGTATTCCGATCGCCCGAACATCCCGTTATCGAGACTCTCTTGAAAACCTGGGGTTTTCGGCGAGACCGTTTCCGGTATCCCGAAGGGATCAACCGGAAACCGCATGAAAGCGAAGGCAGAGCCGGCGTCGTCTCGGACAAGCGCCGAAGGCGCGTCCTGGGACCGTCTTCCATTTCACGTCGTCCCGGACGGCGCGCAGCGCCGAGCCGGGACCGTGCGCAGGAAGAGGACTCTTCCGGAGAACGATCCCGGCTCTCGGCTCACGCCTCGGCCGGGATGACGACATCGTCAGCGGGTACGCCCGACGGAATTGCGGCGCCCTACCGGAGCGGCGTTCAGCCGCCGACCTTCAGCTCGTGCATGGCCTGCGCCAGCAGCTCTTCCATGGTGCGGCGGATCTGGTGGTCCGACTGCTGCACACCGGCATCGTCGAAATCCTTGCGCACCTTGCGGAACACGTCCTCGTCGCCGGCCTCCTCGAAGTCGCTCATCACAACCTCGCGGGCATAGACGTCGGCATCCTCGCCGGTCTTGCCGAGCTTTTCGGCAGCCCACAGCCCGAGCAGACGATTCCGGCGCGCCGTCGCCTTGAAACGCAGTTCCTCGTTCTGGGCGAACTGCTTTTCGAACAGATCCTCGCGCTTGTCGAAAATGGTCATTGTGGCGCTCTCGTCCCTGGGCAGGATTGTCTTAAGCTATTGCCTAGCGGCACGCTGGAACATCCCGCATCCGTTTCGTGTCTTGAAGGATTGCACTCCCCGGGCCACGGCCAAAGCGGCGAAACACTGCCCGCGAAATGCTGCGATGTCCGGCATCATCCAAACTCTGGCGCGCAGAACGCCCACGCACCTCACCCTGTGTGAATATAGGGACCCCCCCACCAAATCAACAGCCGGCGGCGCCTCCGGCAGGGGCGAAAGCCCCCCGGATGGCCCGCGTTGTGTCCGCTGCCTCAATCGGCTAGTGTCCCGCCGGTCGCGGGCCCTGCTCCGCGACACGACTCGCGACGCGTGATGCTCACGCGCGGCCGGACCAGATCCACCGGAGACCCGGCAGACAATGGATTTTCTTAAGCCCAGGTACACCCCTATGAGCCGTCGTCGGCGCATTTATGAAGGCAAGGCCAAGGTTCTCTACGAGGGCCCCGAGCCCGGCACCCTGATTCAACACTTCAAGGACGATGCCACGGCCTTCAACGCCAAGAAACATCAGGTGATCGACGGAAAGGGGGTGCTGAACAACCGAATTTCCGAGTTCATTTTCCAGAAGCTGAACGACATCGGCGTGCCGACGCACTTCATCCGCCGGATGAACATGCGCGAGCAGCTCATCCGCGAAGTCGAGATCATTCCGCTTGAAGTCGTTGTCCGCAACGTGGCGGCCGGTTCGCTGTCGACCCGTCTCGGCATCGAGGAAGGCACCCAGCTTCCCCGCTCGATTATCGAGTTCTACTACAAGAACGACCAACTGAACGATCCGCTGGTGTCGGAAGAGCATGTGACGGCGTTCGGCTGGGCGACCCCGCAGGAGATCGACGACATCATCGCCCTCGCCATCCGGGTCAACGACTTCCTGTCCGGCCTGTTCCTCGGCGTCGGCATCCGTCTGGTCGACTTCAAGATGGAATGCGGCCGGCTGTGGGAAAACGACATGATGCGGATCGTCGTCGCCGACGAGATCTCGCCCGACTGCTGCCGCCTGTGGGACATGAAGAGCGGCGACAAGATGGACAAGGACCGCTTCCGCAAGGACATGGGCGGCCTGATCGAGGCCTATACCGAGGTGGCCCGCCGGCTCGGCATTCTCGGCGAGAATGAGCGGCCCCAGGGCTCCGGCCCGATTCTCGTCAAGGGCTGACGCGACGCCGGCCAGCCGGCATGACGGCTATGCTGCGGGGGCCGAGCGCCCCCGCGATCGTTTGTTCTCGCGATCGTTTGTCCCCGCGATCGTTTCAGGACCGCACCGGCCGCGGTGCGAAAGGGAGTCCGCCGATGAAGGCCCGCGTGTATGTCACGCTCAAGACCGGAATTCTCGATCCGCAAGGCAAGGCGATCGAGGGCGCGCTGAAGTCGCTCGGCATCGAGGGCGTCGCCAGCGTCCGCCAGGGCAAGGTGTTCGACATCGAGATCGCGCCCACCGCCGACCGCGCCGACACCGAGAAGCTGCTGGCCGCCGCCGCCGACAAGCTGCTCGCCAATACGGTGATCGAGAACTACCGCGTCGAGATCCTCTAGAGCATTCTCCGCAAAAGTGGGAACCGGTTTTGCGAAAGAGAATGCGACAACTCAAAGACTTAGAGCGTCAGATCTGATGCAGCCAGATCGGCGAGCGCGCTGGTTCGGCCGAGGCCCGGTCGTCGCTGTCGCGAGGGCGGCTTGATCGGCCCGGCAGGCTGCCTCGATCTCCGCCAGCTTGGAGACTGTTCATGAACGCCGCCGTCATCGTCTTCCCCGGCTCGAACCGCGAGCGCGACGTCGCCTTCGCGCTGGAGCTGGTGTCCGGCAAGAAGCCGGCGCTGGTGTGGCACGCCGAGACCGCGCTGCCCCCCGGCACCGACCTCGTGGTGCTGCCCGGCGGCTTCTCCTATGGCGACTATCTGCGCTGCGGCGCCATCGCCGCCCGCGCCGCGATCATGGACGCGGTGCGCGCCCACGCCGCCCGCGGCGGGCTGGTGCTGGGCATCTGCAACGGCTTCCAGATCCTGTGCGAGGCAGGCCTGCTGCCGGGCGTGCTGATGCGCAACAAGGACCGCCGTTTCGCCTGCAAGATCGCCCACCTCAAGGTCGAACGCGCCGATACCGCCTTCACCCGCCTCTATGCGCCGGGGCAAGTGATCTCCATTCCCTGCGCCCATGGCGAAGGCAACTACGTCGCCGACGCCGAGACCCTGGCCGGGATCGAGGGCGAGGGCCGGGTGGCGTTCCGCTACTGCTCGGCATCGGGCGAGGTCGGCCCGGCCTTCAACCACAACGGCTCGACCAACTCGATCGCCGGGGTGTTCTCGAAGACTTTCAACGTCCTGGGCATGATGCCACACCCCGAGAACCACGTGGACGCCCGCCTCGGCTCGACCGACGGCCGCGGTCTGTTCGCGGGCCTCGTCGACACGCTGGCCAGCGCGGCGTGAGCGAAACCGCCAGCGTGCGCCACGCGGTCGTGGCCGGGCCTCGTCCCGGCCATCGATATCCCTGATTTAAAATGTGCTTGAGACTCGGATGGCCGCCGCCGTGACCGCCGGGGCGGTTTCGGCTAGTCTTGCGCCATGAACGCCCCTGTCAGCCATGCCCCCGTCACCGCCGCCGCCACCGGACTGCCGCGCCGAGCCTTCAGCATTGCCGAGGTCGAGCGCATGGTGGAGGTCGGCCTCCTCCATGAGGACGAACGGCTGGAGCTGATCGGCGGAGAGCTGGTGATGATGTCGCCCAAGGGCATTCGGCACGAGGTCGTCAAAGAAGCGCTGGTACGCCATTGGACGCGGCTGCTCCCCGACAACACGCTCGGACTGATCTCCGAAACCACCTTCCGCCTGTCGCACGACACCTATCTCGAACCCGATATCGTCGTTTTCGACCGCGCACGCGGGCTGAAGACGCTCAACGGCGATACTGCGCTGCTGGCGGTAGAGATCGCCGATTCCAGTCTCGGCTACGACCTCGGCCGCAAGCCGGCGATCTACGCCGCCTTCGGCGTGCGCGAGCTGTGGGTGATCGACGCCATCCACCTCGTCACCCACATCCACCGCGACCCGGCGCCGCTCGGCTATCGCGACATCGTCGCCCATGCCGCCGACGAGACCCTGACGCCACTCCTGGCCCCTGCTTTGCCCCTGACGCTCACGGCGCTCGATCTCGCCGAATAGCCCCACCCCATCGCCGGGGTGCGCAATCCGCAAAACCGGGTTAGAAGCCCCTCGACCTCCCGCACGGACCCTGGTCGGTCCCGATCGCGCCATTTCAATCGCATGACACACGCCACCACGCCGCCCGAGCCCGCCATCACCCCCGCACTCATCGCCGAGCACGGGCTGAAGCCCGACGAATATCAGCGCATTCTCGACCTGATCGGCCGCGAGCCGACCTTCACCGAGCTCGGCATCTTCTCGGCGATGTGGAACGAGCACTGCTCGTATAAGTCCTCGCGCATCCATCTGCGCACTCTGCCCACCGAGGCGCCCTGGGTGATCCAGGGCCCGGGCGAGAACGCCGGCGTCATCGACATCGGCGATGGCGACGCGGTGGTGTTCAAGATGGAGAGCCACAACCACCCCTCCTATATCGAGCCCTATCAGGGCGCGACCACCGGGGTCGGCGGCATCCTGCGCGACGTGTTCACCATGGGCGCGCGGCCGATCGCGGCGCTCAACTTCCTGCGCTACGGCCACCCCGACCACCCCAAGACCCGGCCCGTGCTCGCCGGCTCGGTCGCCGGCATCGGCGGCTATGGCAATTCGTTCGGCGTGCCGACCATTGCCGGCGGCGTCGGCTTCCACACCCGCTATGACGGCAACTGCCTGATCAACGCCATGGCGGTGGGACTCGCCAAGACCGACGGCATCTTCTACGCCGCCGCGGCCGGCGTCGGCCTGCCCATCGTCTATCTCGGCTCCAAGACCGGGCGCGACGGCATGGGCGGCGCCACCATGGCCTCCGCCGAGTTCGGCGAGGGCTCGGAGGAGAAGCGCCCGACCGTGCAGGTCGGCGACCCGTTTGCCGAGAAGCTGCTGCTCGAAGCCTGCCTGGAGATCATGGCCAAGGATTGCGTCGTCGCCATCCAGGACATGGGCGCGGCCGGCCTCACCTGCTCGGCGGTCGAGATGGGCGCCAAGGGCAATCTCGGCGTCGAGCTCGACCTCGACAAGGTGCCCTGCCGCGAGACCGGCATGACCGCCTACGAGATGATGCTCTCCGAAAGCCAGGAGCGCATGCTCATGGTGCTCAAGCCCGAGAAGGAAGAAGAGGCCGAGGCGATCTTCCGCAAATGGGGGCTCGATTTCGCCGTGGTCGGCCACACCACCGACACGCTGCGCTTCGTGGTCAAGCGTCACGGCAAGGTGATGGCCGATCTGCCGATCAAGGAACTCGGCGACGAAGCGCCGGTCTATGACCGGCCGTGGATCAAGCCGGCGCCGTGGCCGGTGCTGGAGGCCTCGGCCATCCCGGCACCAATGTCGAATGCCGACGCGCTGCTCAAGCTGCTGGCCACCCCCGATCTGTGCTCCAAGCGCTGGGTGTGGGAGCAGTACGACTACATGATCCTCGGCAACACCGTGCAGCGCCCCGGCGGCGATGCCGGCGTGGTGCGCATCGCGCCCGACCAGACGAAAGCGTTGGCGATGACCACCGATGTCACCCCGCGCTATTGCGAGGCCGACCCGTTCGAGGGCGGCAAGCAGGCGGTGGCGGAAGCGTGGCGCAACCTCACCGCAACCGGGGCCAAGCCGCTGGCGGTCACCGACAACCTCAATTTCGGCAATCCCGAGCGGCCCGAGATCATGGGCCAGTTCGTGTTCTGCCTGAAGGGCATCGCCGAGGCCTGCCGCGCGCTCGATTTCCCGATCGTGTCGGGCAATGTCAGCCTCTACAACGAGACCAACGGCCGCGGCATCCTGCCCACGCCAACCATCGGCGGCGTCGGCGTGATCGACGATTACGCCAGGACCGCCACCATCGCCTTCAGCGCCGAAGGCGAAGCGATCTTCCTGGTCGGCGAGACCGCGGGCTGGCTCGGCCAGTCGGCCTACCTGCGCGACATCGTCGGCCGCGAGGCCGGGGCGCCGCCGCCGGTCGACCTCGCCGCCGAACGCCGCAACGGCGATTTCGTGCGGGCGCTGATCACCGAGGGCATGGCGAGCGCGGTGCACGACCTGTCGGACGGCGGCTTGGCCATCGCGCTGGCCGAGATGGCGATGGCCTCGGGCATCGGCGCCGCCATCGACACCCTGCCGGACGGCCCTGCCCATGCCGCGCTGTTCGGCGAGGATCAGGCCCGTTACCTCGTCACGGTTACCGCTGCCGACGCTGCGGCGTTCGCCAGCCGGGCAGCGGCGGCCGGCGTGCCGGCGCTGCGACTCGGCACCACGGGCGGCGATCGATTGACCCTGCCGGGCGAGCGCCCAATATTGATTGGCGATCTGAAGACGGCTCACGAATCCTGGCTGCCGGCCTACATGGCGGGGCCGGCGTGATGCGGAATCCGGTCGCCGGCCGGAGTTCCGCATTCCGGTCGCCGAAAATCCTGCCTCGAAGAGGATTTTCGGCGAGTGAGCCTTGGATTTGTGAAGGAGACCCGCCGCATGGCGATGAAGGCTGACGAAATCGAACGGCTGATCAAGGCGTCGCTGCCCGACGCGGTGGTGATGATCAAGGATCTGGCCGGTGACGGCGACCATTATTCGGCGCTGGTGATTTCGGAGGCGTTCCGCGGCAAATCCCGGGTTCAGCAGCACCAGCTCGTCTATGCCGCGCTCAAGGGCAGCCTGGGCGGCGAGCTGCACGCGCTGGCGCTGCACACCGCGACGCCGGACACCGCGCCGGTGCACTGACCGCCGGCCCCAAGCGCCCGGCCCCAAGCGCCCGGCCCCAAGCACCCAACCCGAGCGCCCGCCCCTTGCCTTCGGCAGCGGGCCTCCCACCTTTCCGTTCCGAGAGAGACGCGCGCGAGGCGCAGAAAGGGATTGCCGCCATGAGCATCCACGACACCATCGACGCCGAGGTGAAGGGCAATGACGTTGTCCTGTTCATGAAGGGCTCGCCCGACATGCCGATGTGCGGCTTCTCCGGGCAGGTGGTCCAGGTTCTCGACTATCTCGGCGTGCCCTACAAGGGCATCAACGTGCTGGAATCCGACGAGGTCCGCCAGGGCATCAAGGACTATTCCAACTGGCCGACCATCCCGCAGCTCTACATCAAGGGCGAGTTCATCGGCGGCTGCGATATCGTCCGCGAGATGTTCCAGGCCGGCGAGCTGCAGGCGCTGCTGAAGGACAAGGGCGTCGCCATGCGCGAGCCAGCCTGAGGAGAAACTGCATCCAGCTGTAGGGCGGAATAGCGTAGCGTATTCCGCCGTTCCTGCATCCCGGCTGAAGTGGCGGAATACGCTACGCTATTCCGCCCTACCGAGACTGGGAACGATCCCGGCTCTCGCTTCGCTCGGCCGGGATGACGAGAAAAGTCGGCTGTCGTCCCGGGCGAATGGCGAAGCCATGAGACCCGGGACCGTTTTCCGAAATGTGTGTTTCCTGAAAACGATCCCGGCTCGGCGCTTTGCGCCGTCCGGGATGACAGCACCGCGACGACGGCACCGCGACGACGGCACCGCGACGACAGCACCACGTCGCACCGCCCATCCCCAGACACGCGGAAGGCCGCTCGATGGAGCGGCCTTCCTGGTCCCCAACGGTCCCTGATTCGGGACCGGCCCACGAACTTTCGGCGCGATCTTAAGATCAGCGCGAATAGAATTCCACCACCAGATTGGGCTCCATCACCACGGCGTAGGGAACCTCGTTGAGTTCCGGCACGCGGTTGAGCTTGGCGGTCATCTTGTGGTGGTCGACCTCGACGTAGTCCGGCACGTCGCGCTCGGCGAGCTGGGTCGCTTCCAGCACGATGGCGAGCTGCTTGGAGGCGTCCTTGACCTCGATATGGTCGCCGACCTTCACGCGGAAGCTCGGAATGGTGACGCGGCGGCCATTGACCTTGACGTGGCCGTGATTGACGAACTGGCGGGCGGCCCACACCGTCGGCACGAACTTGGCGCGGTAGACCACGGCATCGAGGCGGCGCTCCAGCAGGCCGATCAGATTGGCGCCGGTGTCGCCCTTCATGCGGGCGGCTTCCTGATAGATGCCGCGGAACTGCTTCTCGGAGATCGAGCCGTAATAGCCCTTCAGCTTCTGCTTGGCCTTGAGCTGGGCGCCGAAGTCCGAGACCTTGCCCTTGCGGCGCTGGCCGTGCTGGCCGGGGCCGTATTCGCGCCGGTTGACCGGGCTCTTGGGGCGGCCCCAGATGTTCTCGCCCATCCGGCGGTCGATTTTATACTTGGCGTCGTGACGCTTGCTCATCTGTCGCAGGTCCTAAGGTTCGATTGCAGGACCGCGCCCTCCTCTGCCGCAGCATCTTCCGACGCTGCCGGCCGACAGGCCAAGGGTGTCAGCTTCCCTTTAAGCCGCGGGTCGCGGAATATCCGGAACCGCGGAAGGGGTCCGGAAGCGGCGCTTTTAGGGGCCGGCCGCGGCCCTGTCAAACGCTTGTCTCATGTTCAGGCCTCTTCCAGCCGGAACCGGCGCAGCGCCCCGGCGAGGCCCGGCTCGCGCATCCGCCCGCCGGTGAACGCCACCCGCCCCGGCGGCGCCACCACGCCCGCCGTCGCCGGGCCGATGAGCTGCACCACCCGCCGGGCGATCGCCGGCGCCGGATCGACCCAGCGCACCGGCCAGGGCGCGAGATCGCGGAACGCCTCGACCAGCAGCGGATAATGGGTGCAGGCCAGCACCACCGTATCGGTGCGCGCCCCCTCCGGCCCATCGACGAAGCAGGGCGCGATCTCGGCGGCGATCGCCTCGTCGTCAATCGGATGGCCGCGCAGGAACGCCTCGGCGAAACCGGCGAGCAGCGCCGAGCCGACCAGCGTCACCTGGCAGGACCCGGCGAACCGGCGGATCAGGTCGCGGGTATAGTCGCGCCGCACCGTGCCGGGCGTCGCCAGCACGCTGACCCGCCCGCTCTTGGAGCCCTCGCAGGCCGGCTTGATCGCCGGCACGGTGCCGACGAATCGCACCGCCGGGTGGGCCGCGCGCAGATGCGGCAGCACCAATGTCGAGGCGGTGTTGCAGGCCACCACCACCACGTCAGGCCCATGAAGCCGAATCGCCTGGCCCAGCACCTGCGCGACGCGGGCGATCAGCGCCGATTCCGCCATCGGACCGTAGGGAAAGCCGGCATCGTCGGCGACATAGACGATGCGCGCATCGGGCCGCGCCTTCGTCACCTCGGCCAGCACGGTGAGGCCGCCGAGGCCCGAATCGAACACCAGAATCAGCGGGTCGCGCAGCGAAATGGCGACCGGCGGCAGCGGCGCGATGGTGGGGGCAAGGGGCGACGGCGCACGCCCGAGACTGCGCACCTCGCCGGACGACAGTTCGATCGGCATGGATCCACCCTCTGGGCGCCGATTGTGGCGGCGGGGTGGTTAAGGATTTGATGAGGATTCGATCGGCGCCAACAGCTCGACCAGCCTATCGGCTACGCCCTCCGCCGAAGCCCCAGCCACCGGCAGCACCACCACGCGATAGCCGCGCTCGGTGAGCCACGCCCGGCGGCGGGCGGCGCCGGCCGGCTCTTCCGAGCCGTCGTCGAGCTCCAGCACGGTCTTTTCCGGGAACGACACGAAGTCGACGATGTGCGGGCCGATCGGCACCCGCCGCTTGTAGCCTCTGCCGGCGAGCCGGCGATCGGTGACGAGGCTCGCCCACACCACCCGCTCGGCCTCGGTCGGGTTGCGGCGCACGAGCCGGGCGAGCCCGCGCACCGGCGCGGTGACGCCCACCGTCGCCTCGGCGGCGACGAGGCTTCGGAGCGACACCGTCTCCCCGGCATTGAGCACGCCGCCCGCGGCCGGCCCCTTGCGGCCGGACACCAGCGCGTCGATCACCCCGGCCAGCGTCTGCACGTCCTGCCGGGTCGGCGACAGGCGCAGGAAGATGTTGCGCAGGTTCACGCTCATCACCGGCCGCTTCTCCGGCGGGCGGTAGAACTCGACGCGCTCCAGCTCATATTCCAGCCGGTCGAAGAAGGCGTGAAGCTGCTCCCGCGGCGCGGGCTCCGACAATTGCGGCATGTCGAACGGCAGCGCGGAACCGGTCGCGAGCTTGGAGACCTCATAGGCCATCAGCAGCACGGCCTGGGCGAGGTTGAGCGAGGCGAACGCCGGGTTGACCGGATAGGTGACGATGGCATCGGCCAGACCGACCTCGTCGCTCTCCAGGCCGTTGCGCTCGCGGCCGAACACCACGCCGGCCTTGGCGCCGCCCGCGATCTTCTCGGTGATGGCTTTCGCCGCCGCCTCCGGCCCCAGAACGGGCTTGGCCTGGGTGTGGCAGCGCGCGGTCGCCGCCACCACGAAGCCGAGATCGGCGATGGCGGCGCGCAGATCGGGATAGAGCCGCGCGCTCTCCAGGATCGGGTCGGCGCCCGAGGCCGCCGCCTTGGCGCGCGGATTGGGCCAGCCGTCGCGCGGGTTCACGAGCCGCAGGTCGGCCAGGCCGAAATTGGCCATCGCCCGCGCCGTGGTGCCGATGTTCTCGCCCATCTGGGGCTCGACCAGCACGATGGCGGGGGCGGGAATGGCGAGCCAGGGGCGGGATTGGTCGGTGCCGGACATTGGGCCTTCGTGTTGGGCTGTCGCGGGATGCGGCGCCGTCATGCACCACGCGGCCCGCCGCGTCGAGACCGCCGGCACATCCTCGCCCTCGGGCGGCGACCTGACAAAGCGCAATCTCCCGTTAAAATTGCGAAGCTATGCTTGACATGCGCCGCGACGCGGTCGGGGGTCGAAATGCCGACGAACATTCCGTCATCAGCAAAATTCATATTCGGCTTTGCCGCGGCACTCTATATCATTTTGTATATATCATACAATATAGAAGGAACATTTATGCTAGGAATAATGAAGTATCACCCTCCAGAATCTGATTACAAGTTTGTCGTAGACAGCCTTATTTCGGCAATGTCTGCATTTGCAATTATCGCAATCAGCGATTTGATTTCATCAAAATATTCAACAATCGCCACTTTCCAAAACATTTCAAAGCCATATCAAAGTAAATTTTTACGAAATATTATGATATTTGGGAGTTTTATATCTTTGCTGTTTGCGCTGCTTCAGTTTAGTTTATCCATTTCCTGCGATCTAATGAAATACAAGTCGACCTGCGGCATCAGGTGGCAATCCCAAGGCTCGTTCCAGACGTTTCAGCCACCTTGAGCGTTATCCGATCCGACCGTATCGGACGCTCTAAGCCCCTGGTTTATCGCATTTTCTTTCGCAAAATCGGAATCCACTTTTGCGGAAAATGCTCTGGCAGTGTTCCTGCCTCGCCGGAACCGGGCGAGGCAGCGGCCGCTGCGACGTCAAATGACGCATCCGGCGAGGTTCACGGCCCCTTCACCACCGGCTTGCCGGCGCCGGCCCAATCCAACATGGCGCCGGGATAGTGAACGATATTGGTGGCGCCGGCCTCCAGCGCCGCGGACAGCGTCGCCGCCGTGCGCCGGCCGGAGCGGCACATCAGTACGATCGGCTTGTCGTGCGGCTGCGCCAGGGACTTGGGGTCGAGCTTCGACATCGGCAGATTGCGGGCGCCGGCAACATGGCCCGCGGCGAACTCGTCCGGCTCGCGGATGTCGATCAGATCGATGGCGTTGGCGGCCAGCGCCTGTTCCAGTTGCGCCCGGTCGATCGACGGCAGGTTCTTCGGCATGGTGGCAATCTCCAGCGCCGCCGGGCCGACGATGATCGCCCCGGCGGCGAGCACCGTCAGCACACCCCCCAGAATCCACCGCCGCAATTTACTCTGAGCCATTCTCGTTCTCCCTCGAACCAACCCGCCGCGGTCGCCGCTATACCCCATCCGCCGCCTGTCGGCCACGCGCAGCGGGCCGCCGCCTGTCGCATGTCTTTCGCATCCGGGTCCCGCGACGATAGAGCGCGAAACGTCGGATGCGGACCGGGCAGATATCGCGCCGGCCGCAAGACTCCCGGGCGCAAGACTCCCGGGCGCAAGACTCCTGGCCGGGAGTTTCGAAAACACCTGTTGCGGAATGATTCATCCGGCTATGGGATGAAGCGGCAGGGTTCCGTTGCTGTCGGGCAACCGCTTCCGACATGCAGGACGACGGACCCGACCGACAATCCGACAATCGAAGTTTGCCTGACAAGCGAAGTTTGCGTGGCGATGCCCTCCCCGCTGGAAACCGGATTTTATCGTGAAGCGCTGGTGTTTCTCGGCACAGCGGGCGTGGTGATTCCACTGATGGCCCGCATGCGGGTCTCCCCTGTGCTGGGCTTCCTCGTTGCCGGCCTGGTGCTCGGGCCCCACAGCCTGGGGCGGCTCGCCGAAAGCGTGCCCTGGCTGGGCTACATCGCCATCACCTCGCACGAGACCGTCGACCAGCTCGCCGAGCTCGGCGTGGTGTTCCTGCTGTTCACCATCGGCCTCGAACTGTCGTTCGACCGATTGTGGACCATGCGGCGCATGGTGTTCGGCTTCGGCATGCTGCAGGTGGCGCTGACCACGGCGGCGATCGGCGTCACCGCCTGGGCGTTCGGCAACCCGTTCGATGCCTCGCTGGTGATCGGCGCCTGCCTCGCCCTTTCGTCCACCGCCATCGTGCTGCAACTCCTGGCCGAGCAGCGCAGGCTGGCCTCGGTCGCCGGCCGCGTCATCTTCGCGGTGCTGCTGGCCCAGGATCTGGCGGTGGTGCCGATCCTGTTCCTGGTCGTGGTGTTCAGCAAGACGGCGCCGGACGGCGCGGTGACCGCCATCGCCGGCCAGTCGGTGCTGCTGGGGCTGGGGCTGGCGCTGCTGCAGGGGGCGGCGGCGGTCACCATCATCATCGGCTTCGGCCGCGCCATCCTGCGGCCGTTCTTCCGGCTGGTCGCGCGCACCCACAATCGCGAGCTGTTCATGGCCGCGATTCTGTTCGTGGTGGTCGGCACCTCGCTCATCACCCATTTCGCCGGCCTGTCGATGGCGCTGGGCGCCTTCCTCGCCGGCCTGCTGCTGTCGGAGACCGAGTTCCGCCGCGAGGTCGAGGTCGATATCGAGCCGTTCAAGGGCATGCTGCTCGGCCTGTTCTTCATCTCGGTCGGCATGCGGATCGATCCGCTCGGCGTGGCGCATGACCCATTGCTGCTCGCCCTGTCGGTGCTCGGCATGGCCAGCCTCAAAGTGGTGGTGATCGCCGCCTTGGCGCGCCTGTTCGGGCTCTCCTGGCCGGTGGCGGTGGAGGCGAGCCTGCTGCTCGCCGGCGGCGGCGAGTTCGCCTTCCTGGTGCTGGGGATGGCCGGCAGCGGCGGCCTGCTGCCCGCCAATATCGAGCAGTTCATGCTGCTGGTGGCCTCCGGCACCATGATGCTGACGCCCTTCCTCGCCCGGCTCGGCCGGCAGGCCGGCCGGCAGGCCCGCCGCGCCGCCGCCATGGCCGACGGCCACGGCGAGCCGGAGCCGGCCGCGGTCGGCCGCACCATCGTCGTCGGCTACGGCCGCGTCGGCCGGCTGGTCAGCGAGCTTCTCGAAGGCGAAGGCCGCGCCTTCATTGCCACCGACCGCAACGCCGACATCGTCGCCAGCGGCCGCAAGGCCGGCCAGCCGGTGGTCTATGGCGATGCCACGCGGCGCGAGTTCCTGCGCAAATGCGGGCTCACCGACGCCCCGGCGGTGGTGATCACCATGGACGATCCGGTCGCCGCCGAGCACGTGGTCGCCGCGGTGAGGGCCGAGCGCGCCGACGTGCCGGTGGTGGCGCGGGCGCGCGACGCCGCCCATGCGGTGCGGCTGTTCCGGCTCGGCGCCACCGATGTGGTGCCCGAGGCGCTGGAGGCCAGCCTCGACCTCGCCAGCGCCGCCCTGCAGACGCTCGGCGGCTCGCGCGACGAGGTGCACGCCGCCATCCGCGCCAAGCGCGAACTGCTCAAGGCGCCGCTGCGCGCCGGCCGCCCGGCGGAGTGATGCGGTTTCCGGTTGATTGGTTCGGCTTCTTCCTTCCCTCTCCCCTTGCGGGAGAGGGTGGCGAGATCGAGCGAAGCGAGGTCGAGCCGGGTGAGGGGTGCATACGGGCGAACGCTGGAAGATTCACCCCTCACCCGCCTCGCGATCTTCGATCGCTCGGCACCCTCTCCCACAAGGGGAGAGGGAAAGAACGCGGCTCCCGGCCAGCGGTTGTCCGACCTGATCAGCCAGAAACCGTATGACGCCGCACCGGCGCCGTCAGCCGGCGGCCAGCGCCTCGCCGATCGCCTTCAGCGCGGCGTCCGATTTCGCCCCATCGGGACCGCCGGCCTGGGCCATGTCCGGCCGCCCGCCGCCGCCCTTGCCGCCCAAGGCTTCCGCACCCTTCTTCACCAGATCGACGGCGTTGAACTGGCCGGTCAGGTCGGCCGTGACGCCGACCACGAGGCCGGCCTTGCCGTCCTCCGCCACGCCGACAATCGCCACGACGCCCGAGCCGATCTGCTTCTTGCCCTCGTCGGCGAGGCTTTTGAGGTCGCGCAGCTCGATGCCATGCACGGTCTTCGCCAGCAGCTTGGTCGAGCCGACGGTCTGGATGCCGTCCGCGCCCCCGCCCCCGCCGCCCATCGCGAGCCGCTTCTTCGCCTCGGCGAGATCGCGCTCAAGCCGGCGGCGCTCGTCCATCAGGCCGGAGATGCGCGGCACCAGCTCGTCAAGCGGCGCCCGCAGCTCGGCCGCCGCCGCCTTGGCGGTGCCCGCCAGGATATTGGTGTGCTTGCGCGCCGACCGCCCGGTCATCGCCTCGATGCGCCGCACCCCGGCCGCCACCGCACTGTCGCCGAGCAGCGTGACGAGGCCGATGTCGCCGGTGCGCGCCACATGGGTGCCGCCGCACAGCTCCACCGAATAGGGCGCGGCATTGCTGCCCGGCGCGATCCCCATCGACACCACCCGCACCTCGTCGCCGTACTTCTCGCCGAACAGCGCCCGCGCGCCGGATTCGATGGCTTCGTCCACCGCCATCAGCCGCGTCACCACCGGCGCGTTCTGCAGGATGATGTCGTTGGCGATGTCCTCGACCTTCTCCAACTCCTCCGCCGAGATCGGCTTGGGATGGGAGATGTCGAAGCGCAGCCGGTCGGGCGACACCAGCGAGCCCTTCTGGGCGACATGGTCGCCAAGCACCTGACGTAGCGCCTCATGCAGCAGATGGGTGGCCGAATGGTTGGCGCGGATGGCGCCGCGGCGGTCGTGATCGACCGCGAGTTCCACCGGCAGGTCCGCCTTCAGCCGGCCGTGCTCGACGGTGACCGCATGCACGAACAGGTCGCCGAGCTTCTTCTGGGTGTCGGTGACGCGGGCGCGCGCCTCGGCGGCGCTCATCACGCCGGTGTCGCCGACCTGCCCGCCCGACTCGCCATAGAATGGCGTCTGGTTCAGCACCACGAAGCCGCTCTCGCCGGCCTCCAGCGCCGCGACCTCCTGGCCGTCCTTGACCAGCGCCTTGACCACGCCCTCGGCGGTCTCGGTCTCGTAGCCCAGGAACTCGGTGGCGCCCACCTTTTCGCGCACCGCGAACCACACCGTCTCGGTCGCGGCCTCCCCCGAGCCGGCCCACGCGGCGCGCGCGGTCTCGCGCTGGCGCTCCATCGCCGCCTGGAAGCCCTCGGTATCGACGCCGATGCCGCGCGCCTTCAGCGCATCCTGGGTCAGATCGAGCGGGAAGCCATAGGTGTCGTAGAGCGTGAAGGCGACATCGCCCTTGAGCGTCTCGCCCGGTCCGAGGCGCGCAGTCTCCTCGTCGAGGATGGCGAGGCCGCGCACCAGCGTCTTGCGGAAGCGGGTTTCCTCCAGCTTCAGCGTCTCGGTGATCAGCGCCTCGGCGCGCTGAAGCTCGGGATAGGCCTGCCCCATCTCGCGCACCAGCACCGGCACCAGCCGCCACATCAGCGGATCCCTGGCGCCGAGAAGCTGGGCGTGGCGCATGGCACGGCGCATGATGCGGCGCAGCACGTAGCCGCGGCCCTCATTGGAGGGCAGCACGCCGTCGGCGACCAGGAAGGCCGAGGCGCGCAGATGGTCGGCGATGACGCGGTGGCTCGCCTTGTGGGCGCCGTCCGGCTCGACGCCGGTCGCCTCGGCACTGGCGCGAATCAGGGCGCGGAACAGGTCGATGTCGTAATTGTCGTGGGTGCCCTGCAGCACCGCCGAGATCCGCTCCAGCCCCATGCCGGTGTCGATCGAGGGCTTCGGCAGCGCGATGCGCTCGCCCGGAAGCTGCTCGTACTGCATGAAGACGAGGTTCCAGATCTCGATGAACCGGTCGCCGTCCTGATCGGCCGAGCCGGGCGGGCCGCCCGGAATATGGTCGCCATGGTCGTAGAAGATCTCCGAGCACGGGCCGCACGGGCCGGTGTCGCCCATCGCCCAGAAATTGTCGGAGGTCGGGATGCGGATGATGCGGCTGTCGGGCAGGCCGGCGATCTTCTTCCACAGGCCGAACGCCTCGTCGTCCTCGGAATAGACAGTGACCAGCAGGCGCTTCTCGGGAACCTCGTAGACCTTGGTGATCAGGTTCCACGCCAGCTCGATCGCCCGGTCCTTGAAATAGTCGCCGAAGGAGAAATTGCCCAGCATCTCGAAGAAGGTGTGATGCCGCGCGGTGTAGCCGACATTGTCGAGGTCGTTGTGCTTGCCGCCGGCCCGCACGCACTTCTGGGCGGTCACCGCGCGCTGGTAGGGCCGCTTCTCGACGCCGGTGAAGACGTTCTTGAACTGCACCATCCCGGCATTGGTGAACATCAAGGTCGGGTCGTTGCGCGGCACCAGCGGCGAGGACGGCACCACGGCGTGGCCGTTCTTTGCGAAGAACTCAAGAAAGGTGGACCTGATCTCGTTGACGCCGCTCATCTGGCAACTCATCTCCGGCGCGGCGCGCCCCAGGCGGCCGTTGGCTTCTCTGCACATCTAGCGGCGCCCCCCGCCCCTGTCCAGAAACGCCAAGCCCGACCGTTACCGCGGACCCGCGCCGATCTCCCGCGCAGCACCGCCCCGCAGGCCGGCCCCGGAGCCGCGCCGAAGAAAAAGACCAGGATCTGCAAGGCCCTGCAGCCGCTGGACAACGGCAGGACCGGACAACGCCGACCGCGCGCACTGCCCAGCCCTACGGTCTTCACCCCTCGGCGGCGTCCTCGCCGTCCTCGCCGCTTTCGGGCGAACCGAGGATCTGCTCGGCGATCAAGCCGGCATTCTGGCGGATGGCGGCCTCGATGCGCCCGGCAATGTCCGGATGCGTCTTGAGGAAGCCCTTGACGTTCTCGCGGCCCTGGCCGATGCGCTGGCTGTCATAGGAGAACCAGGAGCCCGACTTCTCGACCACGCCGGCCTTGACGCCGAGGTCGATCAGCTCGCCGGCCTTGGAGATGCCCTCGCCATACATGATGTCGAACTCGACCTGCTTGAACGGCGGGGCGAGCTTGTTCTTGACCACCTTGACCCGCGTCTGGTTGCCCACCACCTCGTCGCGCTCCTTGATCGAGCCGATGCGGCGGATGTCGAGGCGGATCGAGGCGTAGAACTTCAGCGCGTTGCCGCCGGTGGTGGTCTCGGGCGAGCCGTACATCACGCCGATCTTCATGCGGATCTGGTTGATGAAGATCACCATGCAGTTCGACCGCGAGATCGAGGCGGTGAGCTTGCGCAGCGCCTGGCTCATCAGCCGCGCCTGCATGCCCGGCTGGCTGTCGCCCATCTCGCCTTCCAGCTCCGCGCGCGGCACCAGGGCGGCCACCGAATCGACCACCAGCACGTCGATGGCGCCCGAGCGCACCAGCGTGTCGGCGATCTCCAGCGCCTGCTCGCCGGCATCGGGCTGGGAGATCAGCAGATCGTCGAGATTGACCCCGAGCTTCCGGGCATAGATCGGATCGAGCGCGTGCTCGGCATCGATGAAGGCGCACACCCCGCCCTTCTTCTGGGCTTCGGCGATGGTGTGCAGCGCCAGCGTGGTCTTGCCCGACGATTCGGGGCCGAAAATCTCAACGACGCGGCCGCGCGGCAGGCCGCCGATGCCGAGCGCAATGTCGAGCCCGAGCGAACCGGTGGAGACGGTCTCGACCTCCAGCGCGGCGGTGCCCTTGCCGAGGCGCATGATCGAGCCCTTGCCGAAGGCCCGCTCGATCTGGGTGAGCGCGGCGTCCAGCGCCTTGGTTTTGTCCATCGACGAGCCTTCGACCAGTTTGAGAGAGACCTGAGTCACCGTGCGTCCCCTTATGGCATGCGCCCGCGCGCCGTCCAAACCGCCAGATCAATCCGTGAGCCACCCCGCCATTCCGACAGGGCAATAACCCAACTGTACATGATTTGTTCGCGCGAACAAGAGGGGAACGGAACAAAAGTCCGGTCTGTTGCACAGACGTTCCATCAATGGACTCTCCGGAGCGTTTTCCGCTAACCCATGAACTGGATTTGCCCTGGACGACTCGGAATCCCGGCCCCCACGTGCGGCGGTTGCCGTCGGATTGCCGTCCCGGCGCCGGCAACACACGCCAACGCCCAGGCAACGTCCCGGCCACGACGACGGCCGCTGAGAGTCTTGGGAAGCCGGCGTCGGCGCCGCAGGCCCACGCGCGAAACGGCACGCCAGGAGGGCGTCTGGCCGGGGCGCAGGGCTCCGCCGCCATGGCGAGGGAGGAGGAGACCGGCCAGAAGGCCGGCCTTAACGCCGATCGCGGATTTTCTCGAAATCCCTGATTCCGAGAAAATCCGCGAGGCTCAAAGGCCCCACGCGCTGGCGGCTGGGGCCGTTTTCATCACTTGTAGTAGCCGACGGCGCAGGTCTGGTCGCCGACCTTGGTGACGAACGACACCTTCTGCACCGGATCGGTGGTGCCCGGCCGCGGCCACATATAGTCGACTTCGCTGATCTTGCCCTCGGCCGCGACGGCGTAGATCTGCTCGCCCAGCGCCTTGCCGGTCTTGTCCTTGAGGTCCTTCAGGCTCTTGCCGGTGAGCGTCGGATGCGCGGTGAAGTTGCCGTCCGGACCGCCACAGAACGGATAGAGGTCGCGGTCCTTGAACCCGCCCTCGCCCTTGGCGAACTCGGCGAGCGCCTTGGCCTTGTCGGCCTTCAGCGCGGTGACCGCCTTCTCCAGCATGGCCTTGGCCTCGGCAGCGGTGCCGAAGTCGGCCGCATAGGCCGGCACGGAAAGCGCGAGCGCAAAGGCGGCGGCCAGAGCGAGACGTCCTGATTTCATCGCGTGACTCCCTATTGGTTCGTTTTTGATCGCAGTTCTTCGCCTGCGGGGGCGAACCGATCCTAAACGAAACTATCGGGAAGGCATCTGCGTCTTTGGTCGCGTGCCGGCCGCCGCAGGCACGGCTCATGTGAACCGCGGCTCATGGGCCTCGCCTGACCCGTTCGGCGCATGGGCCCGCCTCATGGGCCCCACTCCTGGACCCGAACCGGCCGCCCTCACGCCGCCATCGTCTCCTTCACCGCCTCGACCAGCTGCTTCAGCGTGAAGGGCTTGGGCAGGAAGGCGAACTGCTCGCCCTCGGGCAGGTTCTTGCGGAAGGCGTCCTCGGCATAGCCGGAGACGAAGATCACCTTGAGGTCGGGCCGGCGGCTGCGCAGCTCGCGCAGCAGGGTCGGCCCGTCCATCTCCGGCATCACCACGTCGGAGACCACGAGGTCGATCGAACCGTCATGGTCGGCGAACAGTTCCAGCGCCTCGATGCCGGAGGCCGCCTGCAGCACGGTGTAGCCGCGCGAGGTCAGCGCCCGCGAGCCGAACGCCCGCACCGAATCCTCGTCCTCGACCAAGAGGATGGTGCCGCGCCCGGTGAGGTCGGCGGCCTTGGCCTGGGCCGGCTCCTCCGCCGCCACCGGCGCCTCGGTGGCGATGTGGCGCGGCAGGAAGATGCGGAAGGTGGTGCCGACCCCGACCCTGGAGTCGCAGGAGACGTGGCCGCCGGTCTGCTTGACGATGCCGTAGACCGTCGACAGGCCGAGCCCGGTGCCCTTGCCCACCTCCTTGGTGGTGAAGAAGGGATCGAAAATCTTGTCGAGGATCTCCGGCGGCATGCCGGTGCCGGTGTCGGTCACCTCGACCAGCACGAAATCGGCCGAGGGAAGCTGAGGGTCGCCGAAGGTCTTGGTCTCGGCGGCCGGCACGTTGGCGGTACGCACGGTCAGCTTGCCGCCGGTCGGCATGGCGTCGCGGGCATTGACCGACAGATTGACGATCACCTGCTCGAACTGGTTGACGTCGATATAGACCGGCCAAAGGTCGCGCCCGTGCCGGATGTCGAGGCTCACCGTCTCGCCCAGCAGCCGCCGCAGCAGCATGGTGACCTCGCTCATCGCGTCGCCGAGCTGGATCACCTGCGGGCGCAGGGTCTGGCGGCGCGAGAAGGCGAGAAGCTGCCGCACCAGGCCCGCCGCCCGGTTGGCATTGTGCTTGATCTGCATGATGTCCTGGAAGGACGGATCGGTCGGCCGGTGGCTCTCCAGCAGAAAGTCGGCATGGCCGATGATGGCGGTCAGCACATTGTTGAAGTCGTGCGCCACGCCGCCGGCCAGCTGGCCGATCGCAGTCATCTTCTGCGACTGCGCCACCTGGGTTTCCAGCGCCCGCTGCTGGGTGGTCTCGATGGCGTAGACGATCGCGGCCTCCTGGTCGCGCTCGTCCTCCTCCACCGGCACCACATAGAAGCGCACCGCCCGCCCGCCCGGCATGCCGGCATCGACGGGGGCGATGTCGCCCTTGCCGTCGGCGGCGGCCTTGATCGCCGCCTCCAGCGCCGGCCGGTCGGCCTCGGCGATGCCGGTCAGCACCGAGCGCGTCTCGCCGCCGGGGCGCACCTCGACCGGGCCGCCGAACAGCCGCGCGAACAGCGCGTTCACCCGGGCGATGCGCCCCACCCGGTCGACGGTGGCGATCGCCATCGGCGTCGAGTTGAAGAAGCGGGCGAAGCGCACCTCGGCGGCGCGGGCGAGGTCGGCGCCGGCCCGGCCGCGCGAGCGGTCCAGCACCAGCGTGCGCGAGGCGCCCGCCGTGCCGTCCGGCGCCACCGCCACCTTGTGGTGGAGCCGCACCGGCAGCGGCTCGCCGCTGCGGCGCTTGAGGTCGATGTCGATCACCTCGGTCTTGACCTCGCCGGCACTGCCGGGCTGCGGCGCCAGCAGCGCCACGCCGGGGCCGGGCAGGATGTCGGAGACCTTCAGCCCGCCGGTCGCCACCTCGGCGAAGTCGTAGCCCAGCCATTCGGCCAGCGTGGCATTGATATAGACCAGGGTGCCATCGGGCTCGGCCGAGAAGAAGCCGGCCGGGCCGTGGTCGAGATAGTCGATCACCTGCTGGAGCTGGACGTAGGCGTCCTCCTGGCGCAGGCGTTCGCGCGTCACGTCGGCCACCGTCCAGGCGATGAGCTTGGCGAGCCGCCCCTGCGCTCCGGCCGGGCGCACCTTCAGCCGCAGCCAGCGCCCGGTTTCGCCCTTGCGGCCCGCCGCCCGCACCTCCTCCGAGGCCGCCCGGCCGGCGCGGGCCGCCTGGGCGAGGCGGTAGATCACCTCCGCCACCTCCGGCTCGGAGGTGTAGAGCCGCTCGACCGGCACCACGTCGTCGGCCGAGGTCGCCCCGGCCAACTCCAGATAGGCGGCATTGGCGTAGAGCACGCGGCCCGAGGGATCGACCACCACCGTGCCCTCGGCCGAGCCGTCGATCAGCGCCTTGGTCAGGTCGAACCGGCCCGACTTGCCGGCGAACTGCAGGATGCCGGCGGCCACCGCGAACAGCGCGAACACGCCCATCACCGCCAGCAGCGCCAGGAGCCCGACCACCCACGGCTCGGCATCGTCGCGGCCGATGAACAGGAAGGACACCACCGCCGCGACCATCGCCAGCGCGATCACCACGACGAGACCGATGGAGCCGGCGGCATCGCTCCTGTCGACGGCCTCCAGCATCTCGCCGTTTCTTTCGTCACCGATGGTCACGACCCGCCCCTTTCGACGGCACTCGCGCAGTCTCCGCACGTCCGGGAGCCGGTCTTGCGCAAGGAATCCGACAAAAAATACGATAAACGATTACGCTCATCCTGCCGACCCGCCGGGGCAGGCCGGCAACGGCCGAGGCTCCTGCCTTGAGCCCCAGTCCTGAACCCCTGCCCTGCGCCGCTTTCCGGCGCCCCCGTCTGCGCCGGGCGGTCGCCGGCAAGTTCCCCCGCCGTTCACCCTGCGCCGTGCTCTAGCGCACAATCCGCCCGAGTGGAATCGGGTCGCGCGCCGCCCGTGCCCGGCCGCCATCCGGTCAGGACGGCCGCCAGCGCCGGCGCAGGCTGAGCACGTAGCCGATCACTTCCGCCACCGCCTTGTAGTGCTCGGGCGTGATCTCCTCGTCGAGGCCGACGCTGGCGTGCAGGGCGCGGGCCAGCGGCGGGTTCTCGACCACCGGAATGTCGTGCTTCTCGGCCTCCTCGCGGATGCGCAGCGCCAGCGCGTCCAGGCCCTTGGCCACGCACACCGGCGCCGTCATGCCCTTCTCGTACTGCAGCGCCACCGCGTAGTGGGTGGGGTTGGTGATCACCACCGAGGCCTTGGGCACCTGGGCGATCATCCGCTTCTTCATGCGGCTCTGGCGGATCGACTTGATTCGCGCCTTGACGTGGGGATCGCCTTCGCTCTGCTTGAACTCCTCGCGGATCTCGCGCAGGCTCATGCGCAGCCGCTTGCGCCAGCTCGTCCACTGATAGAGATAGTCGAGCACCGCGACGACCGTCATCACCGCGATGACGCCGATGAACAGCTTGAGCGACAGCGCAAGCGCCAGTTCCGGCAGCGTCGCGAGGTCGGAGGCCACCACCAGCGCCAGCCGTTCGCGCTGCGGCCACAGGATGGCGTACAGCACGCCGCCGACGATGGCGATCTTGACCAACCCCTTGACGAACTGGACCAGCGCCTCCTTGCCGAACACGCGCTTCAGCCCGTTGATCGGCGAGATCTTGGACAGCTTGGGCGTGATCGGCTCGGTGGTCCACAGCAGGCGGTGCTGGACAATGTTGGAGGCGACACCGGCCAGCGCCATCATCATCAGCGGCAGGGCGACCGCCTGCGCCGTCTCGACCGCCACCTGGACGACGAAGCGCGTCAACCCGCCGGCATCGGCCGGGACGGTGGCGGCGTTGGCGAGGATGCCGCGGAAGCTGGCCGTCAGGCTTTCGGCGGTGCTGGGGCCGAACATCAGCAGCATCAGCGCCCCGGCGCTGAGCACGAACCAAGTGTTGACCTCCTGGCTCTTGGCGACGTCGCCGCGCTCGATCGCCTCTTCTATTCGCTTTGGGGTCGGCTCTTCCGTGCGTTCGGTATCGTCGCCGCTCTCGGCCATGGCGGCCTCCCCTCAGCGCCCGGCCAGCATGGCGAGCACGCCGCCGAGGAAATCGACATAGACGCCCATCATCGCCCCGACCAGCGCCAGCAGGATCGCGAAGCCGGCGAAGATCGACAGCGGCATGGCGAGGAAATACACCTGAAGCTGCGGCATCAGCCGCGCCAGGAGCCCCAGCCCGACATTGAACACCATCCCGAACAGCAGGAACGGCGCGGAAATCTGCACGCCGATGCGGAAGGCGTCGGCGACCATCCGCACCGACAATTGCAGCGCGTCGCCGGTGAGCGGCGGCACACCGGGCGCGAACACCTTGTAGCTGTTGGCGATGGCGGCGATGGCTACATAGTGCAGGTCGCTCGCGAACACCAGCGTGACGCCGAGCAGCGCCAGGAACGTGCCGAGCAGAGCCCCCTGCTGCGCCTGGGTCGGATCGACCGCGGTGACGAACCCCAGCCCGAGCTGGTTGGCGATCACCGTGCCGGCCACCTGCAGCGATGCCATGGCGACGCGGGCCGCAAGCCCCAGCACGAAGCCGATGGCGAGCTCGCCGAACAGCATGAACACCAGCGGCCCGAAGCCGGACAGCTCGACCTGATAGGCGTCCCGGTGCAGCGGAAACAGCATGAAGGTCATCAGCACCGCGGCCGCGAGGCGGATCCGCACCGGGATGTTGCGCTCGCCGAACGCCGGCAGCAGCATCATCAGCGTGCCCATCCGGGCGAACATCAGCACAAAGGCGGCGGCAACCACCGGCAGGAACGTGAGGCTGACCGTCATTGCGCAGCGCCGCCTTCCGCCCGTTGCGGCCCGACGTGCCGCGCCCTCAATGTCCGGCGATGATGTGGGCTGCCACCCGCGCCATGTGGGCCGACATCATGTCGCCCATGAACGGCAGCACCACCAGCATGACCGAGAACATGGCGATGATCTTCGGCACGAAGACCAGCGTCATCTCCTGGATCTGGGTCAGCGCCTGCAGCAGCGAGATTACGACGCCGACGGCGAGTCCCGCCAGCATCATCGGCGCGCAGACCCACAGCAGCGTGAGGATGCCGTCGCGCGCCACGTCGAGCACTTCCGGTCCGGTCATGGCGCGGCCCTCCAGAGCATTCTCCGCAAAAGTGGGCACAGGTCTTGCGAGAGAGAATGCGACAAACCAAGAACTTGGAGTGTCCGATCCGATACGGTCAGATCGGATGACGCTCCAGCGTGCCGGCGCAGATCAGATCGGCATCTGCATGATTTCCTGGTAGGCCTGGATCACCTTGTCGCGGATCGACACCAGCGATTCGATGGCGACCTCGGTCTCGGCGACCGCGGTGACGACGTCGACGAGATCGGCCTTGCCGGCCACCAGCGCCTGCGCCTTGTGCTCGCTGGCGCGGCCGGCGGCCATGGTGTTGGCGAGCGTGTTCTCCAGCATCGCGCCGAAGCCGGTGGACGTGGAATCGTCCAGGCCGGCGCCGTGGTCGCGCAGCGGCATGCGGGTATGATCACCGGTGTTGGCGGCACGGGCGGCGGCGGCGTAGGCGTTGGCGACGAGGCTGGCAGTCGACATGGCGAGGGCTCCAAGAGTCTAGCGGATACGCAACGGGTCTGGCGGGGGACGAGACGGGTCTGGCGAATACGCAACGGATCGATCGGACACGCGGTGAAGCCTGCTTCAGACACGCAGCAGGTCGAGAGTTCGCGAGATCATCCGCCGGGTGGCGGAAACGACGTTGAGGTTCGCCTCGTAGCTCCGCTGCGCTTCCTTCAGGTCGGCCGTTTCGATCAGCGAATTCACATTGGGATATTGGACGTAGCCGCGGCCGTCGGCGGCCGGGTGCCCGGGCT
Organism: Blastochloris tepida; assembly: GCF_003966715.1. Taxonomy (NCBI): domain Bacteria; kingdom Pseudomonadati; phylum Pseudomonadota; class Alphaproteobacteria; order Hyphomicrobiales; family Blastochloridaceae; genus Blastochloris; species Blastochloris tepida. Next base: position 609,798 of record NZ_AP018907.1, on the reverse strand, counting down.
CGTAGCGGCTGATGAACGAGCTCTTGTCGCGCTGCACCCGCCCGAGCGTGACGACCTGCGCCTCGAGATCGCGGTCGAATTTCGCCTGGAACGTCGGCACCTTGCGCCGATAGGGCTCGCCGCCGGACGCGCCCGCGGTCGAATTGGCGTTGGCAAGGTTCTCGGCGATGATCCGCATGCGGCCGGCCTGCGTCCGCAGTCCGGAAGCCGCAATGCTGAGAGATTTCATGAAGTCCATGGCGCCCTACCCCTATTTCGTCTTGCCCAGCGCCGTCTTGATCAGGCCGAGACTGCGAGAATAAAGCGAGGTCGCCGTCTGGTAGTCCAACTGGGTCTGGGCGACCTTCATCATCTCTTCTTCGAGCGCCACCGCGTTGCCGCTGGGACGGATCTCGAATTTCCCCGAGGCGCGCGGCTGCCCGAACCGGTCGGTCTCGACGCTCGCCGCCCCGGCGATGTGCTCGGGATTGGTGACCGCCATCGCCGTCCGCTGCATCGGCACCTGGGTCAGGATCTTCTTGAAGTCGACAGGTTCGAGGTCGCGGGCGCGGAAGCCCGGCGTGTCGGCATGGGCAACGTTCTGCGCCAGCACGCGCTGGCGCGACTGCAGCCAGCCCATGCGGGTCTTCAACATGCCGACCAGGGGGACATCGGCCAGAATCATCGCTCGGTCCTCATCGGCGCAACTTGGCGCCTATCCGGGCACAATTTGCCGGCCGAATGGTTAATTTGGAGTTAACATACGTGGCCGGCCGATTGCCGGCCGGGACAGAATCGTGTGTTTGCTGAGCGGCCTGCCTTGGGAACGTCACGTTTCTTCATCAGTTCTTAAGCCTGCGCCGGGCAAGGTTTGCCGCTCGGCATTAAGCTGTCCGCGCGCGGGTGGACATTGCGCGCGAAAATCCTCCGGGAGGAAACCATGTCCGATATCCTGGGTGTCGAACTGGGCACCTTCCTGAAATATCTGGCCGCACTCCTGTTCGTCCTCGGCCTGCTCGGCGGCACGCTGTTCCTGGTGCGCAAGCTCGGCGGCGGCACCGCCGCCGGCGGCAGCGGCGGGCGCGGACGCATGCCGCGGCTGGGCGTGCTCGACCATGCCGTGGTCGACGCCAGGCGCCGGCTGGTGCTGATCCGCCGCGACAATGTCGAGCATCTCATCATGATCGGCGGGCCGACCGACGTGGTGATCGAGACCGGCATCATCCGCAGCGCGCCGCCGCAGCGCGAAGGGACACAGGCCCGCGACGCCTATGCCGAGGCGCGCGCCGGCGCCGGCCCCCAGATGGCCGCCCCCCAGATGCCTGCCCCCCAGATGCCCGGCGCCGTGCCGCCCGCCCTGCCGGCCGAACCGCTCGCCGCCCCCGCCCGGCCGGACCTGCCGCCGCGCACCGAGATGCCGTTGCGCCGCGAGCGCCCGGAGCCGCCCGCCCGCCCGGAGGCGCCGCCCCGTGCCGCCCCGGCGCGCACGCCGGAACCGGCAACCCGCGCCGAATCCATCCTGCGCTCGCTGACGACGCCCCAGCGCCCCGAGCCGGCCGCGCCTGCCGCCCCGGCGCCGGGCCTGCGCCCGCTGTCGCCGACCCCGCCGCCGCCCGAATTCACCGAGCTCGAACGGCTGCTGCAGCCGACGCGGGCCGAGCCCGCCGCGCGCAAGCCGCTCGGCGACATCCGCCCGCAGCCGGCGGCAGCCCCGGCCACCCCGCCTGCGCCGGAGCCGCGGCTTGAGCCGCGGGTGATCCTGCCCGCCGCGCCGCCGGCAACGACGCCGCCTGCGCCGGCCGCGCCAGCGGTCGCACCGCCCACCATCGCGACGCCGACCGTCGCCGCGCCGATCGTTGCCGCACCAAGCGTCTCGACGGCGCCCGCCACGCCTGCGGCCGCACCGGCCCCAACTATTCCGGCCCCGACTATTCCGGCTCCCACCGTGGCCGCACCCGCCGCCGAGGCACCGAGCGCCCCGGCTGCGCCCGCCGCGGCGACACCGGCACCGGAGGCTCCGGCGCAAGCCGCCGCCGGGCCGACGCCCCCGGCCGAGCCGGACGACAAGGCCGGCCGCACGGTGTTCGACAATCTGGAAGACGAGATGGCGAGCCTGCTCGGCCGCGGCGGAAACCGCCCGTGACCATGGGTCGGCTGGCGCTCGCCGCCGGAGTCGTGGTCCTCACGCTTCAGCCGGCGGCGGCGCAGGACTTCTCGATCACCCTCGGACAGGGTGCGGGCGTGACCGAGCGGGCGGTGCAGCTCATCGCCCTGCTCAGCGTGATGTCGCTCGCGCCCTCGATCCTGGTGATGGCGACGTCCTTCACCCGCATCGTCGTGGTGCTGTCGCTGCTGCGCTCGGCGCTCGGCACCGGTACGGCGCCACCCAATGCGGTGATGGTCAGCCTCGCGCTGTTCCTCACCGCCTTCGTCATGGCGCCAACCTTCGAACGCGCCTGGCAGACCGGCCTGCGGCCGCTGACGCAGAACGAGATCACGCTCGAGCAGGCGTTCGAGCGCACGGCCGAGCCGTTCAAGACCTTCATGCTCGCCAATGTCCGCGAGAAGGATTTGGCGCTGTTCATGGATCTGGCCGGCGGCCCGCGGCCGAGCGAGCCGGCTCAGGTGTCTCTGCGGGTGCTGATGCCGGCCTTCATGATCTCCGAACTGCGCCGCGCCTTCGAGATCGGCTTCCTGCTGTTCGTGCCCTTCCTGGTCATCGACCTCGTGGTCGCCTCGATCCTGATGTCGATGGGCATGATGATGCTGCCGCCGATCGTGGTGTCGCTGCCGTTCAAGCTGATCTTCTTCGTGCTGGTCGACGGCTGGAATCTGGTGGCCGGCTCGCTGGTCAAGAGCTACGGCGTGTGACGCGAACGCCGGCTGATCAGGCCTTCGAGCCGTATTCCGATCGCCGCCCCCCCGTTATCAAACAAGGGGTTTTCGGCGAGACCGTTTCCGGTATCCCGAAGGGATCAACCGGAAACCGTATCAGCCGCGCGCCGGCGCCGGGGCCTGGCTCTGGCGCGGAGGCGGCGCAGCCGGCTGCGGCGCCTCGGGCCCGCCCTCCGGCGTCTTGTCGTCGCCATAGCGGGCGCGGTAGTCGCGCAGGAAGCGGTCGAGCGAATCGACCGAGGAGACCGCGCGGGCGATGTCCTTGAAGTCGGTGGCATCGAGGCCGAACGAGGTCGACACCGCCTCGAAGGCGGCGCGGTCCGGGCTGTCGGCCATCTTGGCGGCGTAGCGGCTGCGGAAGCGGTCGAGGCCGAGCCTGTCGTCGCCGAGCGCGTAGCCGACCGCCGCCTTGAGGATGTCGTGGCGCTCGTGGTCGGCGAGCGGCGCGAAGCTCTGCCAGCGGTCGCCATAGGCGCGCTCGATCGCCTCGGCGGATTCGGCGTAGCGCTTGCCCGCCCACAGGATGTCGGCGCGCAGCCGGTCCACGTCCTTGCCGCGCAGCCCTTCCAGCAGTTCGAGCGCAAGCTCGTGGCGCCCGGTCTCGGAGGTGGCGCGGGCCTCCAGCAGCAGGCGCTGCTCGCGGATGTCGCTCGGCAGCTCGGCCAGGCTGGTGGCGCGCAGCGTGCGCAGCGCCTTGTCCGGCTTGCGGTTCTTGAGCTGCACCATGGCGAGCTTGGCGGCGACCTGCGCCCGCGCCGCGCCCTGCAGGCGCTTGTCGACCTGATGCTGCAGAAGCTCGCTCGCCTGCTCCAGGAGATCGACCGAGATCAGCCGGTCGGCGAGGCGGCGGATCATCTCGTCGCCGCGGCGGCCGACCGGCACCAGTTCCGAATAGTCGTAGAAGATGCCGAGCGCCTCCAGCGCCGACAGCTCCTCGCCGCGCTGCTCCAGGAACAGGTCGGCGAAGGCGCCGGTCATGGTCTGCTGCAGCGCGCGGATGACGTCGGACGTCGGATGCGAGATCGTCGCCGCCTCCAGCGTGCGGAACGCATCGCGGTGGCGGTTGGCGTCGACATAGAGCCGGCCGAGCAGGCCCAGCGCCTCGGCCTCGGTGCGGTCGCCGCGCCACATCACGGTGAAGCCTTCGAGCTCGTTGATCGCCTGATCGCGGCTGATCTTGCCGGCGCCGAGCCGGGCCGCCAGGACACGGAAACGCGCCTCGGCGGCGGCCGGGCCCTCCTTCGCGCGCTCGGCCCGCTCATAGGCGACGAGCGCCTCGTCGGTCTTGCCGTCGTGTTCGGCGATGCGGCCGGCCAGCACCGCCACCTCGGCGGCAAGCTCGTCCGGCACGCCGATCGTCTCGAATTCGGCGAAGACCCGCGCCGCCTCGCGGAAATCGCCCATCTCCAACGCCGCGCGCGTCGCCGCCAGCACCATTCGCCGCTGCATGTCGATCGGCAGCGTGCCGACCACGCCGGCCGCGGCGGCGAAATTCTCGCGCGCCTCGCGCCAGCGGCCCTCATGGACATGGACGATGCCCCGCAGCGCCGCCGCATCGAGCGAGGTGGCGAGCAGCGGATGCGCCAGATCCTTCATCGCCTCGGCATTGCGGCCGAGCTCCATCCAGGCCATCGACCGCATGAGGTAGGGCACGGCATCGTCGGAGGGCACGCCGTCGCCGATGATCGTGTCGAGCACGCCGCGCGCCTCGGCTGCGAAGCCGTTCGCCAGATAGAACCGCGCCAGATTGAGCCGCGCCCCCTGCCGGCCGGCCTCGCCCGCATCGGCCGCCGTCTCGATCAGCTCGGCTTGGCGCTGCTGGAACGGCTGGGTGCGCTCGGCCCCCCACAATTGCGGATCGAGCGCCACCGGCTGCGCGCCGATCATCGAATGTCCGCCGCCGGCCGCGCCGGGCGCCGACAGCACCAGACCGGACGGCCGCGACACTGCCACATGGTTGCCGTTCGCATCGACGGCGATGTCGTCGGCCACCGGCAGCACGGCCACGCCATGGGTGGTGGCGATCAGCGAGAACTCGACATAGTCCTGGTTGCGGGAGATGCCGCGCGTCGGCCCCGGCGCGGTGGCGGCCAGGATCAGGTCGCCCGCATCCGGATCGGTGAGCCGGTGGACGCGGTGGGCGCCCTCCAGCGGCAGCGACAGCACCGAGCGGCCATCGACCAAGAGACGGTTCGGGGCGATCGGCTGGGTCGGCTCCAGGATGGTGTCGCCGAGCGTGATGGTCCAGGCGAAGCCCTGCCCTTCCGCGCCCACCACCCACGGCCGGGCGAGGCGCATGCGCACGACGATGCCGTCGCCCGTCTCGGTGGACTGGACATCGCGGAACGTGCCCGACTTGTCCTTGGTCAGCGCATCGACGTCGATCGGCTTCTCGCTATCGAAGATCAGCCACAGCACCTCGCCGCGGCGGAACACCGCCGCCGCGGTCGGCTCGGCGAACGGGAAGCTGAGCTTGAGAACGCTGCCCTGGCGGACCATGTCGGCCACCACCGTGCCGGTGCGCTCCTCCGCGGCCGGCGAGGCCGAAGCGGGTGCCGGTTGCGCGGCAGCAGGCAGGGACGCGGCGGCCGGCGCAGGTGCCGGCGCAGGTGCGGAGGCAGGTGCTGCTGCGGGTGTGGGCGCAGGTGTGGTCGCAGGCGACGGTGCCGGCAGCAGGGGCGGCACCACATCCACCAGCACCGGCTCGGGCGCAGTGGACGGCGCAGGCGACGGGGCGGCGGACACGGTGGCGGGCGGCGCGGCCGCGGCCTGCCGGCTGTCGCCGGACGCCCTGCCGGGCTCGGCCTTGGGTGCTTCGACGACGGGCGGCGTCATGGTCGCCGGCGGCGCCGGAATGGGGATGGCATCGCCCTCGCCGCGCTGGCGCTCGGGCGGGTGCGGCCCCGGCGCGCCGGGGCGGCCGCCCTGCGCCTTGCGCGCCGCCGCGGCGGCAGCGGCCCGAGCCGCCTTGGGCGGCGTCACATCCACCGAGAACGTGCGGTCCTCCTGGAAGGCGCGCACGTCCACCTCCGGATCCAGCGCCAGCCGCACGGCGGCGCCGTTCTCGCTGTAATCGATGTCGAGGCTGGCGACCTTGGGCGGCAGCCGGCCCTTGGTGTCGCCGGGCTCGATCTCCACGTCGCCGCCGCGGAACAGCACGGTGTAGCCGGTGTCGTCGCGATGGGTCAGGACCTCGACGCCGGCCGGCACGTCGAAGGCGAAGCGCGAGAAGGTCGGCGCCTCGGCCAGATGCAGCCGCACGACATGGCGCTGATGCTTGGCGCTGTCGCCGAGCTGGCGGATGCGATGCTCGGCCTCCCGTGCCCGCTTGGCGAGGTCGTCCACTACCTCCTGCGGCAGGCCCGGCGGCAGGCCGCGCCAGCCGTCCGGCAACAGGTCGATGAACAGCTTCTCGCCCGCCTCCATGCTGTTGACGGTGAGCTTGCGCCCGAGCCCGATGCGGATGCCGCGGCCGTCGGGATCGACCCGCGCCGCCGATAGATAGCTCGCACCCAGCTCGGCCGGCAGGCGGTCGACCCGCGCCGCCGAGAGCTTGATCGGCCGGTCGGTGGTGATGACGACGATGCCGTTGGTGACCTGCACCTGCGGCGACACCATGTCCTGGAACGTGAAGACCAGCCGCGCGAAGCCGTTGGCCACCTGCCCGGCGACCTCGGCCTTGACGCGCTCCTGGGCGTGCGCCGGGCTTAAGAACGCGCCGGGCTCCGACACGACGAGCACCATGGCGCCGAGCATGGCCAGGAGGCGCAGCCTCCCCCATGCGGCGGCCTGCCCTCCGCGGCGGCGGCGCTGCGCTTTGCAGCCCAAGCCCAGCATCCCAGCCTCGCTCGTCATCGTCCCGATCCGTGCACACTAGGCGGGGTGGTTTAACGTCCGCTTGACGCAGCCTACAATTTCCGGCCTTCGATTTTCGGCAGATCGGATGTCGGGGTCACAGTCTTGCGATTGGCCAGTTCCACGGTCAGGCGCTCGGCGGCCTCCGGCGACATCTGCGCCAGCACCTCCGAGAACTTGCGCGGATTCATCAGGTTCACGACATCGACCGCCAGCTTCACGTCGAGCCGGTCGAAGATGCGCGCGGCATCCTTGGCGCGCATCGCCTCGTACATCACCACGAGGCCCTTGAACCGCTCCTTCTCGGCCTCGTCCTTCTCGGCGGTCGCCGCCGTGATGCGGGCCTCGGTCGCCTTGAGCTCCTGAAGGCGGGCCTCCATGCGCGTCTCGGCGGCCTTGAGCATGCCCTCGCGCATGTCGAGCTCGCGCTCGCGCGCCTCCAGCTCCTGGCGCCGCTCCTGCAGGCGCTGCAGCAACGCCTTCTCGCCGGCCGGAAGCGTGCTCTGGTCCGGCTCGGTCGGCACCTGCGTCACCGGCCCCGGCAGCGGGCCGGGCGGCTCCTTGGGCTCGGGCTTGGGCGGCTCCTTCGGCTTTTCGGACTTGGCCGCCGAGCCGGTCACCGTCACGTCCGGCTCCATCTGTTGGACGGCGGCGGGCGCGGGTGCGGCGGCGACGGTCTGCGGCCCGTGGTCCGAGCCGCCGCCGGTCACCAGCCACAGCGTCTTGAGCACCAGCAGGCTGCCAGCCGCAACCAGCACGATCGGAATGAGACGGAACTCGCGCAAGTGCTGCCTCCTGAAACCTCAGCCGGCCGCCCGCTGGCGGGTGCGCTCGGCCAGCGCCTGCGCCGTCTGCAGCGTCGCCGTGGCGTTCATCGGCCGGCGTTCGGCCGCAGCGCGGAAGGCGGCGAGGCCGGCGCCGGCGAAGCCGTCGAGCTTGGCGGGATCGATCCGCACCGGCTCGGCGCGCTTCGGCGCGGCCGCGGCAACCGGCTCGATGCTCACCGGCGGCGCGGCCACCGGCGCCACCACCGGCCGCGGCGCCATCACGCTGGGGCGCGCCGCATCGGTGATCTGGACGATGCGTTCGACCACGTCGCGGCCGGCGCGAAGCTGCCGGTCCATCTCGGCGGTGAAGCGCTCGGCGAGCCGGATGCGGTCGCCGAGATTGGCGTCGCACTCGCGCACCGTCGCCTTGAGCCCGGCGATCGCCCGCTCGGCGCTCTCGGTGACGTTGATCAGTTCGCCGATGGTCTGCTTCAGCGCGCGCTCGTCGCTGCGCAGCCGCGTCAGCCGCTTGTTGAGAAGGACACAATAGACGATGGTCGTCGCCAACAGGCCAGCGACGATCAACTCGATTGCCATGCCGAGCCAGGATCCGGTCATGCTGCTTCCATCCGCTTCTTGGACGCGTCTGCCATTTCGAACATTGCGAGGGTGGTCTTCGATTTGCGCAGCGGGCGGGCGACCCGGACCGCGACGCGGTCGCCGACCCGGCCCATGCGGCCTTCGGTCAGCACCGCGTTGCCGCAGCGAACCTTGACGAGAGCATCCGGCTTGATGTCGAGCATCAGCGTGTCGCCCTCTCTCAGCGACATGATGCGCGACAGCGGCAGCTCGGCCTCGTAGAGCACGGAATCGATGGCGATCTCGGCCTGCCAAATCTCGGTGGCGAGGTGGCCTTCCCAGATCGGATCACGGCCGAACTTGTCGCCCATGAACATCTGCAGCAGCGTCTCGCGGATCGGCTCGATCGTCGCATAGGGCAGCAGCAGCTCGATGGTTCCGCCGCGATCCTCCATGTCGATGCGCAGCCGCACCAGGATGGCGGCGTTGGTCGGCCGCGAGATGGCGGCAAACCGCGGATTGGTCTCCAGCCGGTCGATGTTGAAGTGCACCGGCGACACCGGCCGGAACGCCTGCTCGGCGTCGGCCAGCACCACCTCGATCATCCGCTTGACCAGATTGATCTCGATGGTGGTGTAGGGCCGGCCGTCGACGCGCACCGCGGTCTGGCCGCGCCGCCCGCCGAGCAGCACATCGATCATGGCGTAGATCAGCGCCGAATCGACGGTGAAGATGCCGAAATTCTCCCATTCCTCAGCCTTGAACACCGACAGGATGGCCGGCAGCGGAATGGAGTTGAGATACTCGCCGAAGCGCACCGAGGTGATGCGGTCGAGCGACACCTCGACATTGTCCGAGGTGAAGTTGCGCAAGCTGGTCGTCATCAGCCGCACCAGGCGGTCGAAGACGATCTCGAGCATCGGCAGACGCTCGTAGGACACCATCGCCGAGTCGATGATGGCGCGGATGCCCGAATTGTCGCCGAAGTTCAGCGTATCAAGGCTGAAGCCAAGCAGGCTGTCGATCTCGTCCTGATTCAGGATGCGCTCGGCGCCGCCCTTGGCGGCCTGCAGGAACTGGCCGCCGTCATCGACCATGGCCGACCACTGCGCGGCCATCGAGTCATCGGTGCCCTCGCTGCCCGGATCGTCGGGCAGCGCCGCGGCACCGGGGCCGCCGCCGCCGCCCTTGGCCTGCTCTTCCAGCGCCATGCCCCATTCGGCGGCAAGCGCGTCCTGATCGATATCATTCATGCCGGCCATGACGCGATCCGCTCACTGGACAACGATTTCCTTGAACAGCACGGCGTTGATGCGCGCCGGGGCGATGGCGGCATTGACCCGCCGTGTCAGCTCCTCGCGCAGCCGATAGATGCCGGCGGAGCCTTCGAGATCGGTCTGGCGCATCTCGCGCAGATGCACCTGGAAGGAGTCGACGACGCGCGGCATCATCGGCTTGAGCGCCTGCATCGCCGCCTCGTCGGGTACCTCGATCACCGCCTTGACCCGCATGTAGAGCGGCCGGTTGGGATTGCCGGCGAGGTTGACGGTGATGTCCGGCACCTCGAAGAACATCACGGGCTTCGCCGCGGGCTTGGCCTCTGCGGCGTGCTCGTCGCTCTTGCCCTTGCCCTTGAACAGGAAGAAGCCGCCGCCGCCGAGCGCCAGAACCAGCACCGCGGCGCCGATCAGGATCAGCTTCTTCTTGCCGCCGCCAGCAGGCGCCTCGCCGTCGGCCGCGCCGTCTTCGCGCTCGCTGTCCGCCTTGCCCGGTTTCTTGGCCATATCGGTTCCGATGTCCGTCTTGTCGGCTTCGACGGCACGCGGGGCCGGCCGCGCGCGGGCATGCCCGCCGCAGGCGCACGACCCCTTGCGCCAACGGGTTAACTTTATCGCTGGATTGGTTAATGAATGCTTGCGATCGGCAATTTCTGCCGGGTCAACATGGTAAACGCGGAGTTTATTGCCGCGCCAAATCGAACGGCCGTTTTTGATAAGTATCTGCCGAGAAGAGAATTTCCGGGTTGGCACGCCGGCTGCTTTGTTGGCCGCGGGATCGCCTCGCTGGGGAGTTGGGCGATCCCGTGGGGAGCAGACCGATGGAGAATACCTCTCTCATCGGGCTTTCGCGCCAGGTCGCCCTGCGCCGGGAGCTCGATGTCATTGCCAACAATCTGGCGAACCTGACGACGACGGGCTTCAAGAGCGAGCGCGTGCTCTTTGAAGAATATTTGATGCCGGTGGCGCGCGACGAGAGCTTCCAGAATCCGGACGCCAGCGTCTCCTACGTCCAGGACCGCGCCACCGCGCACGACCACACGCCCGGCGCGCTCCGGACGACCGGCAATCCGCTCGATCTGGCGATCGACGGCGACGCATTCTTCACCGTCCAGGCACCCGACGGGGAGCGCTACCAGCGCAGCGGCAGCTTTCAGATCAACAGCGACGGCGAGCTGGTGTCGCAGGAGGGCTATCAGGTCCTGGGCGAATCCGGGCCGATCCGCTTCGAGCCCACCGATACCGACATCACCATCGCCTCCGACGGCACAATCTCGATCGTCAACGCAACGGGCACGCAGACACGCGGCAAGCTCAAGCTCGCCCGCTTCTCCGATCGCAATGGGCTGGAGAAGGACAGCGTCTCGACCTGGCGGACCGGCCAGGCCGCCGAGGCTCCGTTGTCGACCACGCGCGTCGTGCAGGGCGCGGTCGAGCAGTCGAACGTCCAGGCGATCGCCCAGATCGCCCGGATGATGGAGGTGACGCGCTCCTACGCCAGCCTCGCCGCCCTGCTGAAGAGCGGAGACGACCTGCGGCAAGACGCCATCAAGACGCTCGCCGAAGTCCAGTCCTGACCCCCCGCCAACCGTCCGTGAAAAGGTTCGACCATGCGCGCCATGCACACCGCCGCCACCGGCATGATGGCCCAGGAGCTGAACGTCTCCGTCATCTCCAACAACATCGCCAACATGCGGACCACCGGATACAAGCGCCAGCGCGCCGAATTCCAGGATCTGCTCTATGAGAGCCTGCGCCGCGTCGGCTCGCAGACCTCCGACCAGGGCACCATGGTGCCGACCGGCGTGCAGGTCGGCTCGGGCGTCAAGACCGCCGGCACCTCGCGCATCATGAGCCAGGGGACGCTGACCGCCACCGACCGCGACTTCGACGTCGCCATCCGCGGCGAGGGCTTCTTCCAGATCGAGCTGCCCGACGGCCGCACCGCCTATACCCGCGACGGCTCGTTCGAGCTCGACGCCAACGGCAAGCTGGTGACGGTGGACGGCTACACCGTCGACCCCGGCATCACCATCCCCAACAATGCCAGCAACATCACCATCAACTCGCAGGGGCAGATCACCGCGGTGATCGGCACCGCCACCGCCTCGACGACACTCGGCCAGCTGCAGCTCGTGCGCTTCATCAACAAGTCCGGCCTCGAGGCGATCGGCGACAATCTGTTCCTGGAGACCGCGGCCTCCGGCACGCCCCAGCAGGGCACGCCCGGCTCGGAAGGCTTCGGCACCACGCTGCAGCGCTATCTCGAAGCGTCCAACGTCAACTCGGTCACCGAATTGACCGACCTCATCTCCGCCCAGCGCGCCTACGAGATGAACGCCCGCGTCATCACCGCGGCGGACGAGATGTCGCAGACCACCGCGAACCTGTCGCGCTGAACCTGAGGGGTGAGCGCCATGATGAGCGTCATGACCAGAGTTGCCGCGCTGCTGACCGCCATTCTCGCCGGCACCGCCGCGCAGGCCGGCACGGCACAGCTTCCCGAGCTGCAGCCGCCCGCGCTGCGCTCGTCGGTGTCGATTTCCGGCGATCTCGTGCGGATCGGCGATCTCGTCGAGAATGCCGGCCCGGCCGCCACCGTACCGATCTTCCGCGCGCCCGACCTCGGCACCACCGGCACGGTCGGCGTCGATCGCGTGCTGGAGGCGCTGAAGCCGTTCGGCCTGTCGGCGCTCGACACGCGCGGCCTGTCGGACGTGGTGGTCAGCCGCCGCAGCCGCACCATCCATCCCGACCACATGAAGGCGACCCTGGCCAACGCCATCGCCGCCCAGACCCGCACCGCCCAGGCCAAGGATCTGCTGATCAGTCTCGACCGCCAGCCGCAGACGCTGCAGGTCGAGGAGGCGGCCACCGGCGAGCTGCAGGTGAAGCACCTCTATTACGATCCGCGCACCGGCCGCTTCGACGCCACGCTCGACCTTCCCGGTTCCGAGGCGCTGCGCCGGCAGGCGACGCGTCTCACCGGCGCCGCGGTGGCGACGGTGGAGGCGGTGGTGCTGGCGCGTGCGGTGGGACGCGGCGAGATGCTGCGGCCGACCGACCTGATCATCGAGCGCCGCCCGCGCACCGAGCTTGGCTCGGACGGCTTCATTGCCCCCGACTCGGCCATCGGCATGGCGCCGCGACGGGCGCTGGCCGCCGGCCAGCTCCTGCGCGCCGCCGACCTGATGAAGCCCGATCTGGTGACGCGCAACGACATCGTCACCCTGGTGTTCGAGGCGCCGGGCGTGACCGTCTCCACCCGCGGCAAGGCGAACTCGTCGGGCGGCGAAGGCGAGACGGTCAGCGTCACCAATCTCCAGTCCAAGCGCATCATCCAGGGCGTGGTCACCGGACCCGGCACGGTGAGCGTGCTGGCCAATGCGGTCTCCACCAGCTCCGTGCTGCCGACCGATCCGACCGTGACCGGCTCGATCCAGTCAACCCCGGTGCGCACCGAGATCATCCGTCCCGCGTCCGGGCTCGCCACCGCGCCCCAGCCCCACAGTTGAGCCGTCGTTCCCGAAAGGCGTATCCGATGTCCCCGCGCTCCAGACTCCGGCCCCTCTCCTTCTCGCTCACGCGGCTGGCGCTCATCGGCGTCTCGGCTGCCGGCCTCGGCGGCTGCGCCGCGTTCGACCGGCTGGCGAATGTCGGCCAGCAGCCGGCGCTGTCGGCGATCGACAACCCCACCTCCCAGCCCGGCTATCGGCCGGTGCAGATGCCGATGCCCGACCCGATCCCCGCCTCCTACAGCCCCAATTCGCTGTGGCGGAACGGCTCGCGCGCCTTCTTCAAGGACCAGCGCGCCCAGCAGGTCGGCGACATTCTCACCGTCAAGGTGAAATTCAACGACAAGGCTGAGATCGAGAACGAGACCAAGCGCGAGCGCGTCAACTCCGAGGAGACGAACCTCGAGGCGATGCTCGGCAAGAACAAGCTGCCGATCCTCGGCGCCGCCATCCCCTCGACCCTGCTGTCGACCGACTCCCTCTCGGTCAGCGAGGGCAAGGGCAGCGTCACCCGCTCGGAAGAGCTGACCACCAGCGTCGCCGCCGTCGTCACCCAGGTTTTGCCGAACGGCAATCTGGTGGTCGAGGGCAAGCAGGAAATCCGGGTGAATTTCGAGATCCGCGAACTCATCGTCGGCGGCATCGTCCGGCCCGAGGACATCGAATCCGACAACACCATCTCGTCGGAGAAGATCGCCCAGGCCCGCATCGCCTATGGCGGCCGCGGCCAGATCACCGACATCCAGCAGCCGCGCTACGGCCAGCAGGTCATGGACATCATCCTGCCGTTCTGACGGCACCCGTTTGCGGGCTTTGGCCCGCGGGCGAAGAGGTACAGGTCTCGCGTCACCCTTCGCCCGAATCTACCGGCCGCACCGCGGCCGAGCCCTCCCCAGCCGTCAGCTCCCCAATTGCGACGGCATCGGCGCGCGGTCTCCGCTCTCCCCGCGGGGACCGCGCATCCGTTTCATGGTGGCTCAAGAACCGCGCCGCTCGACGACGTCAGCGCTCAACTGGGTTCACGGCCGACCCGCGGCCGCCCCCTTCAGCGAGCCCATGTCGATCACGAAGCGGTACTTCACGGCCGACTTCACCATCCGCACATAGGCCTCCTCGATCTGCTGGATCGGGATAATCTCGATATCGGCAGTGATGTTGTGGGCGCCGCAGAAGTCGAGCATCTCCTGCGTCTCCCTGATGCCGCCGATCAGCGAGCCCGCGAAGTTGCGGCGGCTCATGATCAGACTGAACACGTTCACCGGCAGCGGCTTGTCGGGGGCCCCCACCTGTACCAGCGTCGCATCGCGCTTCAGCAGCCCGAGATAGGCATTGATGTCGTGCGGCGCGGCCACCGTGTCGATGATCAGGTCGAAGCGCGACGCTTGCGCCTTCATCGCCGCCGGATCGGTCGACAGCACGCCGGCATCGGCACCGAGGCGGTGTCCGTCGGCGATCTTGGACGGCGAGGTGGTGAACAGCGTGACCTCGGCGCCCATGGCGTGGGCGAGCTTCACCGCCATGTGGCCGAGACCACCGAGGCCGACCACGCCCACCCGCTTGCCCGGGCCGGCACCCCAGCGCTTGAGCGGCGAATAGGTGGTGATGCCGGCGCAGAGCAGCGGCGCGGCGGCGGCCGGATCGAGATTGTCGGGCACGCGCAGCACGAAGTCCTGCGTCACCACGATGTGGCTGGAATAGCCGCCGAAGGTGTGGCCGCCCAGCACCTTGTCGGGGCCGTTATAGGTGGCGACGAAGCCGGTCTCGCAATACTGCTCGAGCCCCTCGCGGCAGCTCGGACAGGTGCGGCACGAATCGACCAGGCAGCCGACCGCGGCGAGGTCGCCGGCCTTGAAGCGCCTCACCTGATCGCCGACCGCGATCACCCGGCCGACGATCTCGTGGCCGGGAATGCAGGGATAGAGCGTGCCGGGCCATTCGGAGCGCACCGTGTGCAGATCGGAATGGCAGACGCCGCAATAGAGGATCTCGATGGCGACGTCCTCCGGCCCCGGATCGCGGCGGTTGAAGCTGTAGGGCAGAAGCGGCTTGGTGGGGTCTTCGGCGGCAAATCCGACGCAGCTGAACATGGTTTGCGGTCTTCCTGTCGTATCGCGTTGGAGGGAACAGGCGGGGTTCGCCCACGGCGATGAGACGCCTCGCCGCGGACGCTGGTCTTCGGTGGGCCGGAACAGGCCTCGTCACTGCCGGCGTCCCGTCGCTGAGGGCCGCCGCGCCGCTGGCACCTCAGCGGCCGGTCATCTCCTCCAGTTCCTCGGGATAGCGCGCGCCCTGCACCGGCACCGCGGCGGCGGCGGCATCGATCTCGCGCAGGTCGTCGGGCGCAAGCTCCAGCGCCGCCGCGCCGATGTTCTCCTCCAGCCGGTGCAGCTTGGTGGTGCCGGGAATCGGCACGATCCACGGCTTGCGGGCCAGCAGCCACGCCAGCGCGATCTGCGCCGGCGTGGCCTGCCTGCGCCGGGCGATGCCGGCCAGGAGATCGACCAGCGCCTGATTGGCGGCGCGGGCTTCCGGCGAGAAGCGCGGCAGCGCATTGCGGAAGTCGCTGGCATCGAAGGTGGTGGCGGCACTGATCGCCCCGGTCAGGAAGCCGCGGCCGAGCGGGCTGTAGGGCACGAAGCCGATGCCGAGCGTCTCCAGCAGCGGCAGCACCTCGGCCTCCGGCTGGCGCCACCACAGCGAATATTCGCTCTGCAGCGCGGTGACCGGCTGCACGGCATGGGCGCGGCGGATGGTGTCGATGCCGGCCTCCGACAGGCCGAAATGGCGCACCTTGCCGGCCTGGATCAAATCCTTCACCGCGCCGGCGACATCCTCGATCGGCACCGCCGGATCGACGCGGTGCTGGTAGAACAGATCGATCGCCTCGATCCGCAGCCGCTTGAGCGACGCCTCGGCGACCTCGCGGATGTGGGCGGGCCGGCTGTCGAGGCCGATCCACCGCCGCCCTCCGGCGGGATCGAGCTTGAAGCCGAACTTGGTGGCGATCACCACCTGCTCGCGCAGCGGCGACAGCGCCTCGCCGACCAGTTCCTCATTGATGAACGGGCCATAGACCTCGGCGGTGTCGAAGAACGTCACGCCGCGCTCCACCGCCGTCCGCAGGAGCCCGATCATCTCCTGCCGGTCGGCCGGCGGCCCGTAGGAAAAGCTCATGCCCATGCAGCCCAGGCCGATGGCCGAGACTTCCAGACCGCTGCTGCCAAGCTTGCGTTTTTGCATCTGCTCAATCGCTTTCATGACTGGGGCGGCATCCGGCTGGACCGGTTTGACGGACGGCGGGCGCCGCTGCGTGCGACGTCCACGGCAGCCGCCTGCGCGCCCCACGAACATAAGATAACGCTGGCAGCTTTGAGCGATTAGAGGCCTAAATGAGATTGAACTGATATCGATAATTCATGAATTGCCAACAGGTGACCCATGCGGCGGGACGAACTCGGCGACCTTGCGGTCTTTCTCACCGTCGCGGAGGAGCTGAGCTTCACCCGCGCCGCCGCCAAGCTCGGCACCTCCCAGTCCGCGCTCAGCCATACGGTGCGGCGGCTGGAGGAACGGCTCGGCGTTCGCCTGCTGACTCGGACCACCCGGCGGGTGATGCCGACCGCGGCCGGCGAGCGCCTGCTCAGGACGATCGGCCCGGCGTTCGAGGACATCGACGCCGAGATCGCCGCGCTCAGCGCGCTGCGCGACACGCCGGCCGGCGCCATCCGCATCACCGCCGGCGAGTACGCCGCCCAGGCGATCCTGTGGCCGGCTCTCAAGCGGCTGCTGCCGCACTACCCGGACATCAAGGTCGAGATCGAGGTCGACTACGGCCTGACCGACATCGTCGCCGAACGGTTCGACGCCGGAGTGCGGCTCGGCGAGCAGGTCGCGAAGGACATGATCGCGGTGCCGGTCGGGCCGGAGATGCGCATGGCCGCGGCCGCCGCGCCGAGCTATTTCGCCACCCGGCCGCCGCCGCGCACCCCCCAGGATCTCACCGCCCACAATTGCATCAATCTGCGCCTGCCGACCTATGGCGGCCTCTATGCCTGGGAGTTCGCGAAGGACGGACGCGAGCTCAGGGTGCGGGTCGAGGGCCAGCTGGCGTTCAACACCGTGGGGCTGATCGTCGACGCCGCCGTCGCCGGGTTGGGTATCGCCTGTCTGCTGGAGGTCGACATGGCGGCGGAGCTGCGTGCGGGCCGGCTGGTGCGCGTGCTCGACGACTGGTGCCCGCCCTTTCCCGGCTACCACCTCTATTATCCGAGCCGCCGCCAGCCGACGCCGGCTCTGGCCCTGCTCGTCGAGGCGCTGCGCTACCGCGGGTAATTCGCGGCATGAGGCGCATGCCGCTTCGGCCTGAAACGCCGAACGCCGGCCCCGGGGCCGGCGTTCGAAAATCGTGACTCGAAGATCGTGGACGGCCCGCTGCAGCCAAGAGCTGCGGGCCGGACAGGCGGGAGGCGCCGACTCAGTCGTCGCGATAGACCCGCTCGCGGCGCTCGTGGCGCTCCTGCGCCTCCACCGAGAGCGTCGCGATCGGCCGTGCCTCCAGGCGCTTGAGGGAGATCGGCTCGCCGGTCTCCTCGCAATAGCCGTAGGAGCCGTCCTCCAGACGGTCGAGCGCGGCGTCGATCTTGGCGATCAGCTTGCGCTGGCGGTCCCGCGCCCGCAATTCGATGGCGCGATCGGTTTCCGAGGAGGCCCGATCGGCAAGATCCGAATGATTCTGGTTCTCTTCCTGTAGATTGAGCAGCGTCTCGCGGCTCTCCTTCAGGATGTCGTCCTTCCAGTTGAGCAGCTTCTTGCGGAAGTACTCACGCTGACGTTCATTCATGAAGGGTTCGTGCTCGGACGGCTGGTAATTGCCGTCGATCACGATGGACGAGACCGTCGGATCGAACGTCTCGTTGCTCGAAGCATTGGTCATGGCAACACCGTTCTGCATCGAGAATATCCTGTCGCGCGACAGGCTTATAGCCATGTGCACCGGCGGTATCAACGGTCAAGGATGTCGTCGTAACGTCAAATAGCATAACGCAGCGTCGGCCGCCGCGTCAGCGCCCAACGGAACGCCCGTGCTTGGCGAGTTCAACCGCGACGCGCAGCTCGATCGCGTCGATCACCGCCTCGAGCCCCGGCTCGCCCGAATTCTCGCGCAGCGTGGCGGCGGCCTGCTCCAGCCGGGCCAAAGCCGGGCCGAGATTCGCGCCGGCCATCAGCGCCAGCTTCACCTCGTCGAGCAGGTCGAGGGCCATCCGGCCGCGGGCGATCGCCCGGCGGCGGCGCTCGCGCGGGTCGGCCTCCTGCACCATCAGCAGCCCGTCGAGGGCGCGGGCTGGCGCCGCCGCGGTGGTCCGGGTCGGCTCGGCGACATCGGCCGCATCGTCCAGGCTGAAGGCCGTGCCGGCGCCGCGCGCCCGCCGCGTGCGGCCGGCCGCCGTCACATTGCCTGCCTTGCCCGGTCCCACGATCAGCATGCCGCTCCTCCACCCGCCTTGCGGATGAGCTGGAAACAGATCCGTTGGAAACACTGGACTCCCATCATTAACAGTTCGTGAACGCCTGGGCAGGATTTGCCGGGCTCGGCAGGATTTGCCCGGCTGCGGCCGTCCGGCGCCGCCCGCGCTTGCCCCCGGATCCAGCAATCATCGGCCTTTTCCGGCTTGGCACGGCTCTCGCAAGGGCGTGCCCGTTCGCGTCACCGTTCGCGTCGTGGGGAGTGCCTGATGCTGTCCTTTCTAGCCCGGCTTGGGAGCCGCCTCGCCGTCATCGGGCTGGTGGCGCTCGTCGCCGGTCCCGCCTTCGCCCAGTCGCGCATCAAGGATCTGGTCGACATCGAAGGCGTGCGCGAGAACCAGCTCATCGGCTACGGCCTCGTCGTCGGCCTCAACGGCACCGGCGACACGCTCAACAACTCGCCCTTCACCCGGCAGTCGCTGCAGGCGATGCTGGAGCGCCTGGGCGTCAACACCCGCGGCGTCACCATGCGCACCGGCAATGTGGCGGCGGTGATGGTGACGGCCAAGCTGCCGCCGTTCGGCACGCAGGGCACCCGCATCGACATCGTGGTGTCCGCGCTCGGCGACTCCAAGAGCCTGAAGGGCGGCACGCTGCTGGTGACGCCGCTGCTCGGCGCCGACGGCAATGTCTATGCGGTGGCGCAGGGCACCGTCGCCATCGCCGGCTTCGAGGCCGAGGGTCAGGCGGCCAGGATCACCCGCGGCGTGCCCACCGTCGGCCGCATCGCCAATGGCGCCATCATCGAGCGCGAGATCGACTTCGTGCTGCCGCGCATGAACAGCCTGCGGCTGGCGCTGCGCAATCCCGACCTCACCACCGCCCGGCGCATCGCCGCGGCGATCAACGATTTCGTCGGCGGCCCCACCGCCGAGCCGCTCGACCGCGGCACCGTCAACGTCACCGTCCCCAAGAACTACCAGGGCAACATCGTGCGCCTGCTCACCGAGGTCGAGCAGCTTCGCGTCGAGCCCGACCAGACCGCGCGGGTGGTGATCGACGAGCAGTCGGGCATCATCGTGATGGGACGCGACGTCCGGGTGTCCACCGTCGCCGTCGCCCAGGGCAACCTCACCGTCACCGTCACCGAGGGGGCGCAGGTCAGCCAGCCGCAGGCCTTCTCCGACGGCCGCACCGTGGTGGTGCCGCGCACCCAGATCGACGTGAAGGAGGACGGCCACAAGCTGGCGGTCGTCGAGGCCGGCGTGTCGCTGCAGCAGCTCGTCGACGGGCTCAACGCGCTCGGCATCGGCCCGCGCGACATGATCTCCATCCTGCAGGCGATCAAGGCCTCCGGTGCGATCCAGGCTGAAATCGAGGTGATGTGATGGCATCCATTCCCTCCACGGCGCTCATCTCGCGCGGCGGCATGGCGACCAACGCCGTCACCCCCGCGCCGGCCGGCAAGGACCCGAAGATCTGGGCAGCCGCCCAGGACTTCGAGGCGGTGTTCCTCAACTCCATGTTCGAACCGATGTTCGAAGGCCTCGGCAACGAAGGGCCGTTCGGCGGCGGCAGCGGCGTCGAAACCTGGCGCGGCATGATGGTCGAGGAATGGTCCAAGTCGATCGCCGCCGCCGGCGGCATCGGCCTCGCCAACCAGATCTACAGCGACATCCTCGCACTGCAGGAGAAACGGTGATGACCCACCCCGCCGAGGCGATCCCCACGGTCGCCATCGATACGCCGGAGAGCGCACGCGATCTTGTGCTGCGTCTCGCCGACACCATGGACAAGCTCCTGGAGCTGGTCGAGACCGAAACCGAGGTGCTGCGCGTCGGCGAGCACACCCACCTCGACGACATCGAGGCCGGCAAGGTGATGCTCGCCCGCCGCTACATCCACGACATCGAATGCCTCAAGGCCAACGCCCCCTATATCGGGCACGCCATTCCCGAGCTGGTGGCGGAATTCCGCGAGGGCTACGCCCAGTTCCGCGCGGCACTCCAGGTCAATCTGGCAATGATGGCGCAGCGGCCGGGCGGCGCAACCCATTCCGGCGCAACTCATGCCGGTGCGGCGGACGGCGCGGCCTATGCCCGCGCGCAGGCCGGCCGCTGAGGCGACGCCAGATTTCAGAGGCCAAGTCTCAGAGGCCAAGTCTCAGAGGCCAGGTCCCGGACGCCAAGTCCCGATTGCCAAATCCGGCGGCCGAGGGGCGGCATTTGCCGCCCGTCCCGCCCGTCGGCGCTTGTGAGGGCGGCGCCCCCCCCGCAAGTGCCCGGCCGCGCGGCCGGTTCCGAATCACGCCAAGCCGGCATTAACCAGACTTCCTAACGTCAGCTTAACGCCTCCATGCCACCGTGATTCGGGGAGCCTTCGATTGCTCCACCGGAACCCCGGGATGGCCCAGCCGTCCCGTCCGGCAGGGAGGCCAGGATGGACGCGGGCGTAACGATCAAGCCGACATCGTCCCCGACCCAGATCGGGGTCGGGCGGGACGATGCCCTGCCGGTGCCGAAGGCCGCGCCGACCGAGCTTGCGCCATCGCAGACGGTCACCGCCTCCGCCGCCAGCACCAATACCCAGGCCCAGCCCGGCAGCCCCTCGCGCCAGGGCACCGAAGCCCAGATGGCCACCCTGTCCGCCAACCCCTTCGACTATCTCGACGGCCGGGTTCTGCTTGACCTGCAGTCGAGCGAGGTCGTCTTCCGCATGATCGACGTGCGGACCCGCAAGGTGGTCGAGCAGGTGCCCGATCAGGCGCTGCTGCGTCTGCGCGCCTACACCCGGGCGCTCGCCTCCGGCGAAACCCCGAGCGCCGTGGCCGCGCACTCCAATCTCGCCGCCTGACGGCCCGCCCCCAGCCATCGCCGCCCCAGCCATCGCCGCCGCACTCCACGCCGCCGCCTGCCCGCGGTCTGCCTTAACCAGCGGTTAGGGTTACTCGATCATTGTCGCGGCGGGTGCCGTGACGGCGCTCGCCAAGACCGTGACGGCGCGCGTCGAGCGCGTCGTCGAGAATCGAGGATCGAGAGATGGCCGACCTCGTCGTGTCCGCCGGCATCCGTCAGAGCCTGGCATCAGCGCAATCGCCGGCCCAGCCGGCGGCAGCGGCCCGCGACCGCCGTGCCGATGGCGGCAGCGCCGCGCCGGCCGCCGATTCCACCGGCGTCGTCAGCGCCAGCGGTCTGCCGTCCCGGGCGAACGACCTCAACGCTCTGTTCGATTCGATGGCGACAGGCGTCGCGACGCTGGAGGCCGCGGACGGCAGCCTCGGTGCCATCGCCGCCACCGTCGAGACGATGCGCACGCTCCTGCTCGATGGCGCGGCTGGCGCCGCGACCGATGACGCGCGCACGACCCTCGCCGACCAGTTCAATGCGTTGCGCAATACGCTCGACGCGCTCATCGACGGCGCCGCGGTCAACGGCGTCAATCTGCTGCAGGGTGACGAGCTGAAGCTCGCCGTCAACGCCTCGGGCAAGGCCTCGATCGAGATCCGGCTGCGCGACGCCGACGGCCGCACCGCCACGCTCGCCGCATTGACCGACAGCATCGCCGCGCTCGATGCGGCCGACCTCGCCTCGGACGACATCGTCGACGAACAGGTGGCGGCGCTGTCGTCGAGCCTCGACATGCTGGGCACGCTGTCATCGGGCATCGCCTCGAGCCTCGCCTCGGTGCAGGAGCGCAGCGGCTTCACCCGATCGATGATCGACATCCTGCAGACCGGCGCGGAAGGCCTCGGGCTCAGCGCCCCCGGCGAGGAAGGCGCCAATCTTCTCGCTCTGCAGGTCCGCCAGCAATTGTCCACCACCACCGCCTCGCTCGCCGCCCAGGCCGATCAGGCGGTGCTGCGGCTGTTCAGCTGAGTCCGCCCCGCGGGCGCGGCGCTCAGTCCTGCGGAGTCTGGTGCGATGCAGTCGGCAGCGCAGGCCTACGGAACCGTTGCCCGCAAGACCGGCTCGCCGCGCGAGCTGGAGGCGGCGCTGCTGCTGCGGGCGGCCTCGCGCCTGCAGGCGCTCCACGATCATTGGGACGAGCGCAGGCCCGACGGCGGCGAGTTGGAAGCAGCATTGCGCTTCAACCGCAAGCTCTGGACGGTGTTCGTGTCCTCGGCGGCGCGGCCCGATCATCCCCTGCCCGCCGCCATCCGCCAGAACGTCGCCAATATCGGCCTGTTCGTGCTGTCGCACACGCTGGCGATCCAGGCGGCGCCGCGGCGCGAGGCGCTGCGTTCGCTGATCAACATCAACCGCCAGATCGCGGCCGGCCTCGCCGCGCCGGCGCGTTCTATCCTCAACCGCCAAACCGGGTGACAGATCATGGCGCTCAAGGTCGAACTGAAGCCGGGCGAGCGTATCATCATCGGCCAGAGCGTGGTCACCAATGGCGACCACCGCGCCCGCCTGCTGATCGATGGCGAAGCGCCGATCCTGCGCGAGAAGGACATCATGACGGTGTCGGAGGCCGACACCCCCTGCAAGCGCATCTATCTCATCGTCCAGCTCATGTACCTCACCGGCAATCCGCAGAAGCAGCAGGAGCTGTATCTGGAGCTGGTCGACGAGGTGGTGAAGGCCGCGCCCTCCACCCTGCCTTATGTCGAGGCGATCAGCGCCCACATCGCCGCCAACGCGATCTACAAGGCGCTGAAGGAAACCCGGGCGCTGGTCGCCTACGAGGCCGAGTTGATGGCGCAGGCGCGCGCCGGCACGCCCGCACCCTGAGCCGAAGCTCGGCGTCCGTTTCCCACCGCCGCACCGCATCATCCGGCGCCGCCGCAGCTTGGCGACAGAATGCCGCAGCACGGCCGCAGCACTCAGCCCGCCCCGCGGCCGCCCGACCCGGCAAAACCTGCCGGCCCCGCCTTGCCGGCACGCCACGGCATTTCTACTGTCATGGTCTCGGGGATCGGACACCAGCATCAGGGGCAGGACCGCGGACATGCGCTTTGAGGGCACCGCCGACTACGTCGCCACCGACGACCTCAAGGTCGCGGTCAATGCCGCCATCGTGCTGGAGCGTCCGCTGCTGGTGAAGGGCGAGCCCGGCACCGGCAAGACGGTGCTGGCGCTGGAGATCGCCAAGGCGCTTAGCGCGCCTTTGATCGAGTGGCACATCAAGTCGACCACCAAGGCGCACCAGGGCCTCTATGAATACGATGCGGTGTCGCGCCTGCGCGACAGCCAGCTCGGCGACGAGCGCGTCAAGGATATCCGCAACTACATCAAGCGCGGCAAGCTGTGGGAGGCGTTCGTCTGCGACGAGCGGCCGGTGCTGCTCATCGACGAGATCGACAAGGCCGACATCGAGTTTCCCAACGACCTGCTGCAGGAACTCGATCGCATGGAGTTCTTCGTCTACGAGACCGGCGAGACGGTGAAGGCGCAGCGCCGGCCGGTGGTGATCATCACCTCCAACAATGAGAAGGAGCTGCCGGACGCCTTCCTGCGCCGCTGCTTCTTCCACTACATCCGCTTCCCCGACCCCGATACCATGCGGGCCATCGTCGATGTGCATTTCCCTGGCATCAAGCAGAAGCTGGTGGCCGAGGCGCTGCGCGTCTTCTACGACATGCGCGACGTGTCGGGCCTGAAGAAGAAGCCCTCGACCTCGGAACTGCTCGACTGGCTGAAGCTGCTCATGGTGGAGGACATCGGCCCCGAGCAGCTTCGCGAGCGCGACCCCAAGAAGCTGATCCCGCCGCTGCACGGCGCGCTGCTCAAGAACGAGCAGGACGTGCATCTGTTCGAGCGGCTGGCCTTCCTCAGCCGCCGCGAGGGGCGCTGACGGAAAACGCGGCCCGAGCGCCGCAACCGATGTCAGCGCGACGCTCAGGCCGAGCGGGCCGCTGCGACATCCTCGACAGGAGCGGCCGGCGGCTCGGGTGGGCTCTGGAGTGTCGGGCTCTCAGGCACCAGGATCTCGGGCGGCACCATTTCCGGCGGCGGGCTTTCGGGCGGCGGCACCTTCGCCGCCCCAGCCGCGTCCTGCTGCTCGGCCCGGCCGATCAACGCCTCGTCGAGGCGGTCGTGCAGCCGCCGCGACCAGAAGGCAAGCTGGGTGGCGAAGCCGCCGAACACCCCGGTCGCCGGCACCAGCCCGAACGGAATGAACAGCCGCCAGCGGTCGTCGCCGTCGAGGATGGCCGAGGCGACGAGCTCGCCGGCGATGGCGGTGGGCGCGATCCCCTGGCCGCCGAACGCCGAGGCGATCCACAGGCCCGGCCCGAGCCGGCCGATCTGCGGCATGCGGTGGACGGGATAGCCGATGACCCCGCGCCAAGCGTGTGTGATCTCGACCGGCCCGAGCTGCGGATAGACCGCGGCGATGTCGGCGGCGATCAGCCGGTCGAGCCGAGCCGGCGGGCTGGTGCGTGTGGTGAGGCCACCGCCCCACAGCAGCCGGTCGCCGATGATCCGGTAATGGTCGCCGCCCTGGCGCGTGTCGGAGACCGCGCCGGCAAAGCGGATCGCCGAGTCGAGCC
Source organism: Blastochloris tepida (assembly GCF_003966715.1). Lineage (NCBI taxonomy): Bacteria > Pseudomonadati > Pseudomonadota > Alphaproteobacteria > Hyphomicrobiales > Blastochloridaceae > Blastochloris > Blastochloris tepida. The sequence goes on along the minus strand of NZ_AP018907.1, from coordinate 584,975 downwards.
GTTCGCCGAGCGGCGCGCTGACGCCGATATGGCTCGCAACGGGGAGGATGCAGCGGCCCAGCGCCGGGAAGGCGCCGCCGATGCCGGCCGAGCCGCAGAACACCACCTCGTGCGCCCGCAGCCGCGCCTGCGGCGTCTCGATCGCCTTGCGCACGCCGGCCACGTCGCCGGCCTGGACCGGGGTCGATTCGTAGATGCGCCCGCCCGCCGCCTCGACCGCCGCCGCCAGCCCGAGGACGAAATTGAGCGGGTGGATCTGGAACGCCTCGGGCATGTGCAGCGCGGCGTGGTAGCGCGCGCTGCGCAGCACCTCGCGCACCTGCGCCCGCGGCCACGCCTCGGCCCGGGTGCCCCAGCGCGTCATCCGCTCGGCGACGCGGGCGGCCACGCTCTCGCCCGCCGCCCGGAAGGCGATGAGCCGGCCGGGCGCCGGATCGACCCCCGCCGGATCGACCCCCGGCATGCCGGTCTCGGCGATCAGGCCGCGCACCGCCTCCGCCCCCGCGGCCGAGAGCTGCCATAAGGTGCGGGCATGGTCCTCGCCGACGCGGGACAGGATGCGGCTCGGGATTTCCGCGTAGCCGGCGGAGACGACCCCGGCATTGCGCCCCGAGGCGCCGGCGCCGATCCGCCCGGCCTCGACCACCGCCACATCGCGGCCGCGGCGGGCCAGGGCCAGCGCCGTCCACAGGCCGGCGAGCCCGCCACCCACCACCACCACCTCGCAATCGAGGTCGGTCCTGAGAGCCGGACGGTCCGGCCGCGCCACCGCGGTGGCCTCGAAGAAGGTGTCGGAAGCGACATTGACCATGCCGGGGGGTGTAGACGGCCGGCCTCCGGGGAGCAATAACCTCGCGGCGAGACCATGCGGAGGACGGACGGAGCCCATGCGCCGGCTGATGTTGTTGCGCCACACGAAATCGGATTGGCCGCAGGGCGCGGCCGATCGCGGCCGGCCGCTGAACGAGCGCGGGCGGGAGGTCGCCCCGCTGATGGGCGCCTATCTGGCCCGCCATGCGCTTCTGCCCGACCGCATCCTGGTCTCGCCATCCCGCCGCACGCTGGAGACCTGGGAACTCGCCTCGCGGCCGCTGTCGCCGGCCTGCGAGCCGGTGATCGACGAGCGCATCTACGAGGCGTCCGCCGATCTCCTGCTCGACATGCTGCGCGACCAGCCCGAGACCTGCCACCAGCTGCTGGTGGTCGGCCACAATCCCGGCCTGCAGGATCTGGCGCTCCGGCTCGTCGCAACCGGCGATGCCGACGCACGCCGCCGGCTCGCCGAGAAATATCCGACCGGCGGCTTGACGGTGATCGACTTCGCCGTCGACGATTGGAGCGCCGTGCATCCCCGTTCCGGCCGGCTCGACCGATTCGTCGTTCCCAAGATGCTGGATGCCCCGGCCGACTGATGTCGTCACACTGGACAAACTACTTCGAGGATGCCCGCATCGCCGCCCGGGCGGCGCGCGATTACGTGGGCGGCTTCAGCCGCCCCACCCTCAGGCTCGGCGTCACCGGCCTGTCGCGCGCGGGCAAGACCGTGTTCATCACCGCGCTGGTCGATGCGCTGCTGCACGGCGGCGCGCTGCCGGTGTTCGAGGCCATGGCCTCGGGCCGCATCGCCCGTGCCGTGCTGGAGCCGCAGCCCGACGACGCCGTGCCGCGATTCGACGTGGAACGGCACATGTCGACCCTCACCGGCGTCGACCGGCGCTGGCCGGAATCCACCACCCGGATTTCCGAGCTGCGCATCGCCCTCACCTACCAGCCCAAGCGCGGCTTCGGCACCAATGAGCGCACGCTGGTGATCGACATCGTCGACTACCCCGGCGAATGGCTGCTCGACCTGCCGCTGCTGACCCGCAGCTATCTCGACTGGTCGCGCGAGGCGGTGCGGCTGTCGCGCGAGCCGGTGCGGGCGCCGATCGCCGCCGACTGGCACGCCCACCTCCAGACGCTCGATCCCGACGCGCCGGCCGCCGAGACCGAGGCGGTGAAGGCGGCGACCCTGTTCCGGCGCTACCTCACCGCCTGCCGCCAGGAGCGCTTCTCGCTGTCGCTGCTGCCGCCCGGCCGCTTCCTGATGCCGGGGGATCTCGAGAATTCCCCGGCGCTCACCTTCGCGCCGCTCGATTTGCCCGAGTTTCCGGGCGAGGCGGTACCCGGCTCGATGCGGGCGATGATGGAGCGCCGCTACGAGGCCTACCGCTCGGCCGTGGTGCGGCCGTTCTTTCGCGACCACTTCGCCCGGCTCGACCGCCAGATCGTGCTGGTCGACGTGCTCTCCGCCCTCAATGCCGGGCCGGAGGCGGTGTGCGACCTGGAGAACGCCATCGCCACCATCCTGGAGGCCTTCCGCACCGGCCGGCGCAACCTGCTCTCCAGCCTGGTACGCCCGCGCATCGACCGTGTGCTGTTCGCCGCCACCAAGGCCGACCATCTGCACCATGCGAGCCACGACCGGCTGGAGGCCTTCCTGCGCCGCCTCGCCGACCGCGCCATCCGCCGCGTCTCCTACACCGGCGCGACGATCGACGTCGCCGCCGTCGCCGCCGTGCGCGCCACTCGCGAGGCGCGGGTGCGCAACAGCGGCTTCGACTATGAGGCGATCGTCGGCACGCCGCTGGCCGGCGAGCGCGCCGGCGGCGACGTGTTCGACGGCAAGGTCGAGGTGGCGATGTTCCCCGGCGAGCTGCCGGCCGACCCCGACCTGCTGTTCAGCGGCGGGCCGGTGTTCCGCGGCCTGACCGCCGCCGACCCTTCCGAGGCGGACTACCGCTTCCTGCGCTTCCGCCCGCCGATCGTGCCGCGCGGCGCGCCGCTGCCCCACATCCGCCTCGACCGCACGCTGCAGTTCCTTTTCGGCGACCGTTTGGGCTAGGGCGTCCGCCGGTCCGGCCGGACCGGGCGGATGCTCCAAGCTCTTCGTTCATCGCATTCTCTTTCGCAAGACCGGTTCCCACGCCTGCGGAGAATGCTCTAGAATTTCAGGGTCGATCATGACCGAACCGCCGCGCCGACGTCCCGTCGTCTTCCGCCTCGACGATCCCACGGTCGTCGTGTCCGATCCGAGCGCGCCGCCGCAGGCCCGCCCGCAGCCGGCCGCGCGTGCCCCTGAGCATCGCCAGTCCGAGCAACGCCCGCCCGAGCCGCGCCCGTCCGAGCCGGCCGGCGCCGAACCCGCGGCCGCGACCGGCCCAGCCGCGGCGAAGCCTTCGCCCGCCAAGCCCGCCCCGAGGCCGGCGGCCGCCAAGGCGCCCGAGCCGCCGCCGACCCGCATCGATGTCGAGCCGCGCCCGGCGCCGGCGCCCCGCTCGCGCCCGCAGAGCACCACGATCGTGTCGACGCCGACCCCGGCCAAGCCCAAGAGCCGGCTCGGCACGCTGGCGTGGTCGGCGGTGGTCGGCCTGATCTCGATCTTCGTCAGCCTGCAGATCTGGCAGCTCATCGAGGAGGCGTTCGCCCGCTCGGCGCTGCTCGGCTCGCTGGCCTCGCTGCTGGCGCTGATCGTGGCGGTGGCGGCGCTGGTGGTCGGCCTGCGCGAGCTGGTCGGCCTGCTGCGCCTGGAGAACATGGCCAAGGTGCGCAGCGAGGCCGAGCAGGCGTCCGCGACCGACGACCGCGCCCGCGCCGAGACCGTGGTCAAGAACCTGCTCAGCTTCGCCGCCGAGAATCCGCGCCTCACCCGCGCCCGCGCCGACCTCGCGGGGCATCTCGACGCGATCATCGACGGCCGCGACCTGATCCATCTCGCCGAGCGCGAGCTGATGGGTCCGCTCGACTCCGAGGCGCGGCGCATGGTGGCGGAGACCGCGGCGCGCGTCTCGGTGGTCACTGCGGTGTCGCCCAACGCCCTGGTCGACATCCTGTTCGTGGCGGCGAGCGCCATCAGTCTGGTGCGCCGGCTGGGCCTGCTCTATGGCGGCCGGCCCGGCGCGCTCGGCCTCATCAAGATCGGCCGGCAGACGCTGTCGCTGCTGGCGGTGACCGGCGGCCTCGCCGTCGGCGATGCGGTGCTGCAGCAGATGGTCGGCCACGGCCTTGCCGCCAAGCTCTCGGCCAAGCTCGGCCAGGGCCTGCTCAACGGCATGCTGACCGTCCGCCTCGGCGTCGCCGCCATCCATGCGATCCGGCCGCTGCCCTTCTCCGCCCTGCCCAAGCCGACGGTGCGCGAACTGGCGGCCGACCTGACGCGCCGCGCCAAGGCCGAGGACGCCAATGCCGAGGACCGCAATTGATGCGGAATGGCGCTATGCTCCGGATCCGGACGTGAACGGTCCGGATGCCAAGGGTCCGGATGCGAAGCTGGGAGGGACGTCATGTTCAAGAAGATCCTCGTGCCGGTCGACCTCGCCGAGCTCGATTTCTCGAAACCGGCGCTCGACGCCGCGCTGAGCATCGCGCGGACCGACGGCGCCACGCTGCGCCTGCTCAACGTGCTCCAGCTCCTGCCGGCGATGATGGCGGAGTACCTGCCGGCGGACTTCGACGAGATCCAGCAGAAGAACGCCTCCGAGGCGCTCGCCAAGCTCGCCGGCGGCCTCGACCTGCACCCCGCCAACATCTCGGCCGCGGTGCGGATCGGCCCGGTCCATCACGAGGTGCTGGAGGAGGCCAAGGAGTTCGGCGCCGACCTGATCGTCATGAGCTCGCACGATCCCGGCCTGCGCACCTATTTCATCGGCTCCAACGCCGCCCAGGTGGTGCGTCACGCCCACTGCTCGGTGATGGTGGTGCGCAGCCGCGCCGAAGCGCCGTGACCGGCGGCAGAACGGCAGGGTCTACCGTCCCCGCAGCAGCGCCGTGAGCGCCACCACCAGCCAGCCGGCGATCATCGTCAGCCCGCCGGCCGGCGCGGCGAACGGAAACAGCCGGGTGCGGAGATAGACCCGCGCCGCGAGGTCGCCGGCAAACAGCGCACTGCCGGCGAGCAGCAGCGCCGCCGCCAGCCCGGACAGGCCGCCGCGCCCGGCAAGCGCCAGCACCGCCGCGGCATGCATCACCAGCAGCAGCCCGGCGGTCTGGAGGCCCGGATGACCGCCGTGCGACCCGGCCGCCGCCAGCGCCACCCCGGCGGCCCCCGCCAGCCCGCCCGCCAGCGTCAAGCCGCGCTGCGCCGCTGCGCTGTCCCTGGCCATCGCCGCCTCCTCTCCCGTCGCCCGATCCTTCCGAAATATCGCAAGTGTTGCATCCCCGCACCAGCCGGACGAGCAGCCTTCAACTACAGTACGTCGTTGAATGCAGCGTGATTCAAAAGGCAGTGCCATGAAGCGAGTGGTGATCGGCGGTTTGATGTGCGTGGTGGGGCTCGCCGGTTCAGCGGCCGCTGCCGATCTTCGGCTCGCCAAGTCGCCGGAGGTGATGGCGCCGGCCTGGAGCTGGACCGGCGGCTATATCGGCCTCAATGGCGGCTATGGCTGGGGCAGCGCCGACAACCAGTTCGACCCGCACCCGTTCTACGAACACTTTGCGCCGGCCGGCGCCAGCCTCGACCATGACATCGACGGCGGGCTGTTCGGCTTCCAGACCGGCTGGAACTGGCAGGTCGGCAATGTCGTGTTCGGCCTCGAAGGCACCACCGCGTGGTCGGGCATCGAGGGCAAGGACACCGCGGTGTTCAACGGCTTCGGCGGCGCGACCTACAAGACCGAGATCGAGAACGTCTCCACCTTCGTCGCCCGCCTCGGCTTCGCCAGCGGCGCGTGGCTGTTCTACGGCAAGGGCGGTGTCGCCTATGGCGAGGTCAAGAGCACGCTGACCAACGACAATGGCTCGCGCTACTTCCGCGAGACCAACGATCATATCGGCTGGACTCTCGGCCTCGGCGCCGAATACGCGCTGGCGCCGAACTGGATCCTCGGCCTCGAATACAACTACATCGACCTCGGCGATGAGCGTTACGGCGGCGGCGTCGCCTCGTCGTTCGCCGACTACACCGCCGACATCGCCTTCTCCACCGTGCTGGCCCGGCTGTCCTACAAGTTCGGCGCCGGCGGCAACCCGCTCGCCGCCGCCCTCCTCGGCCCGGCGACCCCGGGCGGGCTGTGGAACGGCCTCTATCTCGGTCTGCAGGGCGGCTATGCCTGGGGCACCAGCGACCAGACGCTGTATGCCGGCTCGCTCGTCGGCGGCGGCGGCAGCCGCGATTTCGACTTCGATGGCGGCCTGTTCGGCGTCCAGATCGGCTATATGGGCCAGATCGGCAATTGGGTGCTCGGCACGGAAGGCACCTTCGCCTGGACCGGCCTGAAGAAGAGCGGCGAGGTGCCGGAAGATCTGCTGGTGGCCGGCGCGGGCGCGTCGGTGTCCAGCGAGCTGAACTGGATCGCCACCACCACGCTGCGCCTGGGCTACACCTGGGGCCCCTGGCAGCTCTACGGCAAGGGCGGCACCGCCTTCGGTCAGGCCGAGAGCACGGCGTCGATCCGCTGGGGCGGCGACACGTTCTCCTTCTCCGAGAAGAACGATCACGTCGGCTGGACCCTCGGCGGCGGCCTCGAATATGCCTGGGGCAACTGGCTGGTCGGCGTCGAATACAATTACTACGACCTCGGCGACCAGAAGTACGGCGGCGACGCCCGCCCCGACGGCTGGATGTCCTACGAGAACGACCTGAGCTTCTCGAGCGTGCTGGCGCGCGTGTCCTACAAGTTCAATCCCACCCCCGCGCCGGTGGTCGCCAAATACTGATTTCGAACTTCCTCCGCCCAACGACTGCCAGCGGGCCGGCCTTGCGCCGGCCCGTTGCCGTTTCATACGGCTTCCGGCTGATCAAGCCGGAGAACCGTATCACGCCCCCCCTCACCGGCTGAGTTCGCGCATCGCCCCGTCGAGCCCTTCGAGCGTCAGCGCAAACATCCGCCCGCCGATGAGCTGGCGGATCGTCCGGGTCGACGGCGTCACGTCCCAGTGGGCCTGCGGCACGGGGTTGAGCCACACCGCGTGCGGATAGGTGGCGAACACCCGCTCCAGCCACACCCGCCCCGGCTCGTCGTTCATGTGCTCGACCGAGCCGCCGACCGCGCTGATCTCGTAGGGGCTCATCGAGGCGTCGCCGACGAAGATCACCTTGTAGTCGGCGCCGAAGGTGTGCAGCACCTGCCAGGTCGGGATGGTCTCCTGGTAGCGGCGGGCATTGTTCTTCCACACCCGCTCATAGAGGCAGTTGTGGAAGTAGAAATAGTCGAGATGCTTGAACTCGGTCCGCGCCGCCGAGAACAGCTCCTCGGTGGCCGAGACGTGCCAGTCCATCGAACCGCCGACATCGAAGAACAGCAGCACCTTGACCGCATTGTGCCGCTCGGGCCGCAGCCGGATGTCGAGATAGCCCTTGTGCGCCGTGCCGCGGATGGTCTCGTCGAGGTCGAGCTCGTCGGCCGCCCCGGTGCGGGCGAACCTGCGCAGGCGCCGCAGCGCGATCTTGATGTTGCGGGTGCCGAGCTCGACGTCGCCGTCGAGATCCTTGAACTCGCGCCGGTCCCATACCTTGACCGCCCGGCGGTGGCGGCTTTCGGCTTGGCCGATGCGCACGCCCTCCGGATTGTAGCCATAGGCGCCGAACGGCGAGGTTCCGGCGGTGCCGATCCATTTGTTGCCGCCCTGGTGGCGCTCGGTCTGCTCGGCGAGCCGCTGGCGCAGCGTCTCCATCAGCTTCTCGAAGCCGCCCAGCGCCTCGATCTGCGCCTTCTCCTCCTCGGTCAGGAACTTCTCGGCGAGCTTCTTCAGCCACTCGGCCGGGATCTCGGCGGTGGCGGCATCGGCCACCGTCTCCAACCCCTTGAAGACGTGCGCGAACACCCGGTCGAACCTGTCGAGGTTGCGCTCGTCCTTCACCAGGGCGGCGCGCGACAGGTAATAGAAGTCCTCGACCCGGCGGCCGGCGACGTCGCGCTCCATCCCCTCCATCAGCGTCAGATATTCGCGCAAGGTCACCGGCACGCCGGCCGCCTTGAGGTCGTAGAAGAAGCTGACGAACATCGGCCACCCCCTGTTCCGGCAATATTATCATGCCGCACCGGCGCCACCGCCCGGAACGCGATGCCGCAGTCGGTGGCGGGCGCGATTGACAAGGCCGCGAGCCCCGTCGCACCGTGGCGCCGGCCGGTGGCCGCGCCGCCGATGGACGCGGACGCGAACAGACAAGCGAGCACGCGATGGTGGTGGTGCCTTTTCCCGCCCCGAGGGCGCCGGCCAGCGGCAACCGCGCCGCGGCCGCCCGGCTGTTCGACCATCTGGAGCCCGGCGAGCGTCTGCTGTGGGCCGACCGGCCCGACCCGTGGTCGGTGGTGCGCGACCGCGGCTTCATGGTGCCGCTGTGGCTCGGCGCCATCGCCGTGCCGCTCGGCACCATCCTGGCGCTCGGCACTGGCGGCGGCCCGGCCTATGTCGCCGGCCTGTCGCTGCTGGTGGGCGCCGCGCTGATCGGCATGCTGGCGTTCGGGGTGTGGCGGCGGGCCGGCGAGACGGTCTACGGCCTCACCGACCGCCGCATCCTGGTGCTGCGCGACGGCGCGATCCCCAAGCTGGAGGCGACCGCCGCCGACCGCATCGCCTGGATCGACATGGTGCGCCAGCGCGACGGCTCGGGCGCGGTGAGCCTCACCATCATCGACGGCTCGCAGTCGGGCGCCGAGCTGGTGCTGGGCGGCCTTGCCGATCCGCAGGACGTCGCCCGCCGCATCGCCGTGGCCTATTCGTTCCAAGCCCCGCATCTGATGCAGGGATAGGGCTGGAGACGGAAACGGCCGCGGGGAGCCCGCGGCCGTCCGAACGTTTCGCTGTGCCGGATCGCGCGAGACGGTTTCCGGGATCCCGAAGGGATCACCCGGAAACCCAATCAAGCCGCCCGCACCGTGGCGAGGAACTTGGCCACCTCCTGCTGCAGCACCCCCGACTGGGTGGCGAGGTCGCCGGCCGAGGCCAGCACCTGCGACGATGCCGCCGACGAGTCGGACGCCGCCTTGGTGACGCCGGTGATGTTGCTCGACACCTCCGCCGTGCCGGCAGAGGCCTGCTGCACGTTGCGGGCAATCTCGGTGGTCGCCGCCCCCTGCTCCTCCACCGCCGAGGCGATGGTGGTGGCGATCTCGTTCATCCGCCGGATGATCTCGGTGATCTGGCCGATGGCGTGCGCCGAGTCGGCGGTCGAGGCCTGGATCTCCTCGATCTGCGCCGAGATTTCGGCCGTGGCCTTCGCCGTCTGGTCGGCAAGGCTCTTGACCTCGCTCGCCACCACCGCGAAGCCGCGGCCGGCCTCGCCCGCCCGCGCCGCCTCGATGGTGGCATTGAGCGCGAGCAGGTTGGTCTGGCCGGCGATGGTCGAGATCAGTCCGACGATGTCGCCGATCTTCTGCGCCGCCTGCGACAGCCGGCTGACCTTCTGGGCGGTGGCGTCGGCATCGCGCGCCGCCTCCGCGGCGATGGCGGCCGATTCATTGACCCGCCGGCCGATCTCGGCGACCGAGGTGGCAAGCTCTTCCGCCGCCGAGGCCACGGTCTGGACGTTGGAGGAGGCTTCCTCCGAAGCCGAGGCCACCGCCACCGACTGGCGGTTGGTCTGCTCGGCCGCCGCCGACATGGTCTGCGCCGCGCCCTGGAGTTGGGAGGAGGCACTCGACACCGCGCCGATGATGCCGCCGACCGCCCGCTCGAAGCTCTCGGCCAGCTGGTGCATCGCCTGCTTCTTCTCGGCCGCGGCGCGGGCTTCCGCGTCCTTCTGCTCCTGCTGCATGCGCTGGTTCGCCAGGCCGTTCTCACGGAACACCCGCGCCGTCCGGGCCACCTCGCCCACCTCGTCCTTGCGGTCGGCGCCCTGCACCTCCAAGCTGTAGTCGCCACTGGCGAGCCGCTGCAGCGCGGCGACGAGATCGCGGATCGGCTTGACGATGCCGAACTGGCCGACGACGAAGCCGGCGAGCACACCGAGCGCGATGCCGATGCCGGCGAGCAGCAGCATCAGCCGGCTGGCGGCGAGATATTCCTCGGTCGCCTGCTTGGATTCATCTGAGACGATATTGTCGAGGTCGGCGGCAAGAGTGGCGATCAGTTGGCGGGTCTCCTCGGCCAGCTTGCGGCTGGAGAAGGCTTCGTCGCGCAGCCGCATGAGTTCGTCGGTCATCTGGAAGTTCTTGACCGCTTCCGCCGCCCGGAACGTGCCCTGCAGCTCGCGCTGATACTCCTCGAACTTGGCGCGCACGGCCTCCAGCTTGGCGCGTTCGGCGCCGATGATATTCTTGTTCAGCTCATCGAAGCGTTCACGGAACTTCGCCAGTTCCTGGTCGATGGCTTGGCGCGCCTCCTTGTAGTTCTCTGCGCGCGGATCGGCGGCGATGCGGAACTCGGCGCGGTTCACTGCCAGCAGATTGTTTGTCAGCTGCTGCGCCGCGAGTGCTTGCCCTGCCGCAGCCTCCATTTGGTCGGTGGCGTCATTGAGCGAACTCAGCGACGAGATGCCGAGATAGGTGATGGCGCCTGCCACCGAGCCGAGGATCAATATGATCCCGAACAGCTTGGTCAGGATCCTGAAGTGGGCCAGGAAATTCATGTCCGTCTCCAACCGGCGCGCGGCTGCCCCGAACCCCTGGGCCGCACGACCGGCCACTCTGCATCGACTGGGGTTGCGCTAAGAAAAGCTGCCCGAGATCTTTAAATAAGCCGTTACTATCTTACGCACTACGGATTAAAACTTACTGCTATGTAGATTTCGCGTGGTGAATTTACGTATTTCGCGGCGCAACATCGATTGGTTGCCTGCAGAACAACTTCCCGGCCTGCGTGCTGCCGCGCCGCCGCAAAATCGCCCCGAGCGTCGGTCAATCAACACCCGTCCGGGCGAAGCCGCCCCCGACCTTTGGCTTGACCCGATTTCGACCCGACACCGTCACGAGGATCATCCGATGCGCGCCCCCCTCGCGCTCGCCGCGCTTCTTTTGCCGCTTGCTGCCGCGCTGACGCCGACGCCGGCGCGTGCACAAACGTGCACCGCCGAGTCGGCCGAGCCCTGCATCGACTGGCAGGTCAAGAACCGCTTCCGGCTGTTCAAGAACGAGCAGGATTTCCAGACCCACGCCGTCGCCCACGGGCCGGGCAGCACCATTCTCGCCGTCGAGCGCAAGCTGGCGCGCGGCACCGACGGCTTCGGCTGGGCGCGCGACATGGTCCACAATCTCTGCGTCGACCCGGTCACCAGCACGCTGCTCGACCGCTGCGAGCGCACCTATGAGGCGCCCCGCACCGGCAAGCCGGCAAGCGACCGCCGGAAGGCCGAGAGCACCCTCAACCCGCGCGACCACCGCGTCGGCCTCACCTTGCGGAATATTCCCGCCGAGCCCGGCCTCGCCTGCCGCTGGACGCTGTGGGACGCCGCCCCGCCCGGCCGCCAGTTCGACCTGCCCTGCAGCGCGGAGGTGATCGACGACCTCGCCGCCGGCATCGGCACCAAGGTGTCGGTGACGGTGCAGCGCGGCGAGGAGGTGGTCGCCATCCTGGAATCCGATCTGGAGGTGCGCGACCTGCTGGTCGCCGGCATGGGCGATTCCATCGCCTCCGGCGAGGGCAATCCGGATTCGCCGGTGATGCTGTCCGACAAGGGCTTCTGCTACCGCCGCCTGCTCGGCGGCACCTTCTCCGAATACTTCCGCCCGTCGCGGCGCGACTATCGCGGCATGCGCGACTGCGGCCCCACCACGCCGGTCCGCGACGCCGCGCCCACCGCCCAGGGATCCGCCCAGGCCGAATGGGCGCGCGCCGGCGCCGACTGGATGAGCCCGGCCTGCCACCGCTCGCTCTATGGCTATCAGGTGCGCACCGCCCTGGCGTTGGCGGTCGAGAACCCGCACGTCGCCATCACCTTCCTGCCGCTCGCCTGCACCGGCGCCCAGATCGACGAGGGACTGCTCGGCAGCCAGCCGATCCGCGATTTCGCCAAGGCCTGCGAGCAGGCGGCAGGCCAGCGCAAATGCGTCACCAGCGTGCCGCCGCAGATCGCCCAGCTCGGCCGCTACCTCCAGCTCGCGCCCGAGCGCGACCTCGACCTGCTCCTGCTCACCATCGGCGCCAACGACATCGGCTTCTCGCCGATGGTCGCCGGCATCATGGTCGACCAGAAGGAGGACGAGTACGACGTGCTCAACCGCTTCGGCATGATCAAGACCGCCAAGGAGGCCGCCGCCACGCTGCAGAAGGAGCTTCCGGCCAATTTCCGCAAGCTGCGCGCCGCGCTGAAGCCGCTGCTCGGCGGCTCGCTCGACCACGTGGTCTATGTCCGCTACGGCCACCCGGCCCTTGAGGCGCCGGGCCGCGCCTGCGGCGGCGGCCGCCACGGCATGGACATCCACCCCGCCTTCGAGGTCTCGGCGCCGCGGCTGCAGTCGGTCTCCGACTTCGTGACCAGAAGCTTCTTCCCCAAGCTGGAGCAGCTCGCCCGCTGCAATGCCGGCGGCGGCTGCGTCGATCCCGAGACCGAGCGCATGACCTATGTCGACGGCCACGATCAGGCGTTCGCCCGCGCCGGCTTCTGCGCCACCGAGCCGGCCGACCCGACGGTGAGCGAGCCCGACTTCGACGTCGCCTGCTTCCGCAAGGACGGCAAGAGCTTCCGCGCCGACAGCGACGCGCTGGAGCAGCCGATGACCGATGGCTGCAGCCCCTCCGACTACCGTCCCTATGCGCCGCGGGCGCGCTGGATCCGCACCCCCAACGACGCATACTTCGCCGCCATGACTTTCCCGTATGGCGTGCTGCAGGCGCCCCAGAGCAATCATGACGGCCTGTGGGGGCTGAAGACGGCCGTCTATGGCGGCGCCATCCATCCCACCGCCGAGGGCCACGCGGCGATGGCGGATGCCGCCATGCCGGCGGCCCGCCGCCTGCTCGGCCTCTCCGCCCCGCCGGCGATCCTCGCCGAGCCGATTCCTCCGCCGGCGGCAGCTCTGCCGCCTGCGCCGGTGCAGTGACGGGGCGACACTGGCGGGGGTGAGATCCTCGTCCCGGACGGCACGCAGTGCCGAGCCGGGACCGTTCTCAGGAAGGGGATGCCGTTTCCGGATGACGATCCCGGCTCGGCGCTCCGCGCCGTCCGGGATGACGAGGCACAAGCAAAACCTTGGGGCGGAATAGCGTCAGCGTATTCCGCCAGGATCAGCCGGGACGCCGGAGTGGCGGAATACGCTGACGCCGGTCCGCCCCACCAGCCGTGTCCTCAAATCACCTTTTCAGGTCAGCCCGGCGTCAATTGACGCCGAGCTTCTTCTGCAGGCTGGTCGAGGAGGTGGTGTACTGGAACACCATCCGCTTGTCCGGATAGACGTAGCGCGCCGCCTTCTGGGCCATCAGCGCGCCTTCGTGGAAGCCGGAGAGGATCAGCTTCAGCTTGCCGGGATAGGTGTTGATGTCGCCGATGGCGAAGATGCCGGGCACCGAGGTCTCGAACGACGCGGTGTCGACCGGGATCAGATGGTCGTGCAGCTCCAGTCCCCAGTGCGCCACCGGCCCGAGCTTCATGGTCAGGCCGAAGAACGGCAGCATGGTGTCGGTCTCGATCTCGAACGAGGCGCCGGCATTGTCGCGGCAGATCGCCGCTTCCAGCTTGCCGCCCTCGCCGCGGATGTTCAGCACCTGACCGATCCTGAGATCCATGGCGCCGGCCTCGACCAGCGAGCGCATCTTCTTGACGCTGTCGGGCGCGCCGCGGAACTCGTCGCGGCGGTGGATCAGCGTCAGGCGCTCGGCCAAGGGCTGCAGGTTCAGCGTCCAGTCGAGCGCGGAATCGCCGCCGCCGACGATCAGCACCTTCTTGCCGCGGAACGCCTCCATCTTCTTGACGGAGTAGAAGACGCTGGTGCCCTCATAGTGCTCGATGCCGGGGATCGGCGGGCGCTTGGGCTGGAACGAACCGCCGCCGGCCGCGATCACCACCACCTTAGCGTGGAAGGTTTTGCCGCCGTCGGTCACCACTTCGAAGCCGCCCTCGGGCCGGTGCTTCAACTTCTCCACCATCTCGCCGAGGTGGAAGGTGGGCCCGAACGGCTTGATCTGCTCCATCAGCTTGTTGACCAGCTCCTGGCCGCTGATCTCCGGATAGCCGGGAATGTCGTAGATCGGCTTCTCGGGATAGAGCTCGGAGCACTGGCCGCCGACCTTGTCCATGATGTCGACGAGGTGCGCCTTGACGTCGAGCAGGCCGAGCTCGAACACCGCGAACAGGCCGACCGGCCCGGCCCCGATGATCAGGGCATCGGTTTCAATGACGTCGCCGCCCGGCGCGGCGGTGGGGTCCAGCATGGTCGAACCTCTCGGAACTGGGGACGGACAGGGATGCGGCCTCGTTGGGAGCAGCCTGTCGCGACCGTGAAAACCGGCTTGGCGACAGGGATTGCGACAACCGAAGAGCTTGAGCGCTCTCCCGCACAGGCGGGACAAGGTTGTGCGGCAGAGAGTGCGAGAACTCAAGAGCACTCTGCGCAGGGGCGCACGCCGCTCCTGCGGAGGCGAAGGTCCTAGCCCTGCTTGTCGGGAACCGTGACGACGAGCCCGTCGAGCTCCTCGGTGACCTTGATCTGGCACGACAGGCGCGAATTGGCGCGCACGTCGAAGGCGAAGTCGAGCATGTCCTGCTCCATCGCCACCGGCTCGCCGGTCCGCTCCAGCCAGGCCTCGTCGACATAGACGTGGCAGGTGGCGCAGGCGCAGGCCCCGCCGCATTCGGCTTCGATTCCGGGCACGCCATTCTTGATGGCGCCTTCCATCACGGTGGAGTCGATTTCGGCCTCGACCGTGTGAGCCGTCCCGGTGGGGTCGATGAAGGTGATTTTGGGCATGGCAGAACGCTGAATTATTGGGCAAACGCGCGGTCGCGCCTTATAGGCGGTCCCAACTGGGCCGCCAAGCCCCCGTCATTGCCGACCATCATACGAAATCCGGCCGATCAGGCCGGCGTTTCGCAGGTCTATCGCCAGAAAATCCCATTCCGATCAGGGATTTTCGGCAAGACCGTCCCCGGAATCCCGAACGGATCAGCCGGAAACCGTCTCGCGCCGTCCGCTTCGCCACGCCCAGGATGACGGAACGCTGACGGCGGCGGACAGGCTCCCGTCAGCGGCTCTGGCGCATAGTCGCGCCAATCGATGCGATCAACCGCATCCCCCCAATCGACTGAAAGGTATTTCAGATGTCATTGCATCCCAATGAACAACTCCTCCGGGAGTTCGCCTCCCCGGCCTTCGCCGGACTGCTGGCCGACCTCGTGATGAAGTCCCCGGCTCCGGCCACCGGCGGCTATGCCTTCGAGACCGCCATGTGCCTGGTGGAGAGCCAATCGCCGCAGGCGCGGCCGCCGTTCGGCGGCCTGTCCGCCCACCTGGCCGCGACCATCGAGGAGCGCGAGGCGCAGGCCCTGCTGCTGCGCACCCGCATGCTGGCGCGGCTCCTGGCCGGCGTGCGCGACACGCTCGACGTCGACGACACTCGCACGCTGTTCAAGGCTGCGGCCCGGGTCGCGGGGGAACTCGCGGCGGTGTTCGGCCCGGCCGCGGTCCGGGTGGCGGCGGATTGCGCGCACGCCCCGGCCGACCGCGCGGCGGCGGCCATTGCCCTCACCGAGGCCCGCCTGCTCGCCGAAGGCATCGCGGTCGCGCTGGAGCGCCTGGGGCGCGCCCCGTGCACGCCCTGCCGGGCGCCGCGCCCGGCGGACAGCGCCTGCGCCCGCAGGCTGTCGTGATGCGGTTTCCGGTGTCCCAAAAACCCGATGACCCCGGCCGCCCGGCCGGGCGGCGGATCACGCCCCGTTCGACAGAAGCTGCGAGATGTAGAGGCGGCACTCGACGACCCGCGCCTCCAGCCGCGCCAGCACCTCGAACACCTCGGCGGTGTCGTGGCGGGCGGCCAGCGCTTCGGCCTCGGCCGCGACCATCGCCACCTGCCGGGCGCCGATGCCCTGGGCCGACCCTTTCAGCGTGTGGGCGGCTGCGCCGAACGTCTGGACCGTGCGCGCCTCCTTCAGCCGGTCGAGCTGGATGGCCGACTGCCGCAGGAACAGCCCCAGCACCTCCCGCTCCAGCGCCCGGTCACCGAACGTGACCCGCGACAGATGCACGAGATCGACCGGCCGGTCGGCCGCCGCTGCCGACTTCGGCAGTTCCAGAATGGCTGTGTCCATGGTGCGTCCTGGGGAGGAATACTCGCAGAGAGTACTCAGGGGGAGGAAGGCGTGCGGGCAAGCTGAGTGATGGGAATGGTAAGGCGGCTCGGGGGTCGGCATCGGAAACGGCCTGCAGGGATTTCCCTTATACGATAGATTGCCAAATGGGGCCTTAACGCGGCGGCGCAAGACCCCCGAAGCAAGCCCCCCGAAGCAAGCCCCGAAAAGCCCCCCTCCCCGCGACAGAGCCTCGCCGGACGCTCAAGTCTGCGCCCCGGCCGGCGGTTCCGCGCCCAGCACGCGATAGCCCGCCGCCGTCAGCCGGCAGACCAGCCAATCGGGCTTGACCGGATTGGCAATCCAGCGCTCCGCCCAGCCGTGCGCGATGCACGCCTCGATTGTCTTGTGCGGGACTTCCCGGCCGTCGGCGTCGAACAGCGGGAGTTTTCCACCGGCTTGGCCAAGCCCACGCATCAGATAGCGCCGCTGCGCCTCGGTCGGCCGCGGCGCTTCGCCAGCGGCTGGAACGCCTTGGGGCGCTTGGCCCGAGTCGCCGTCACGACGTGTCATCATGGTAACCAATCCGTTAACGATGATCGGAAACCGCGCCCTCGGCGGGTTTCTTTTGACAGTTTGCACCGGTAGGATGTCTCGTGCGGTGGACTAAGATACCTCCCAGCCAGGATGCAATCCTGGCGCGCGGCGGGTGGTATCTGGAAGTGGCGTCCGGCGGTGTTCGGCCGGACGCGAGCATGCCGACCCGGCCCGAACGGCAGCACGCCGGTCGAGGTCATGAGTACGGACCGGAGGCGACGGACGATGGCGAAGGCACCCAAGAAAATTCAGGACCCGGCGGAAGCGGCGCTTTCGGCGGTGCAAGAGGCGTTGAGCATGGCGCAGGACCATGCCGACGAACGCCGGCCCCTCCGGGCCCGGGTGCCGATCGACGACGAAGCCCCTGTGCTGCCCCCGCCCGCGGAGCGCCCCGAACGGGCCGAGCGGCCGCTGGCGCCGCGCCGCGCCGCCAATGACGACCGGCGCAATGTCGGCCAGATCCTCGCCAACATGCAGCGCCGGCCCTCGCCTGCCCCCTATTGGGCGGCGCTGGTGTTCTCGCTCGCCTGGGTGGGCATCGCCGGCGGCCTGTCCTGGGCCGCCTATTCCAACGACATCCGCGCCCTCGGCTCGCAGGCCGGCCTCGCCGCCCAGCCGCACCTTCTGGGCATCGCCGCCGGCATCGTGCTGCCGGTGTTTTTCTTCTTCGCCGTCGCCGGCCTGATCCGCCGCTCGCAGGAGTTGCGCCACACCGCCCGCTCGATGACCGAGGTCGCCCTGCTGCTCGCCCAGCCGGGCGAGCTGGCCACCGACGGCATCATGACGCTGGGTCAGGCGATCCGCCGCGAGGTCTCGGCCGTCAATGACGGCATCGAGCGCGCGGTCGCCCGCGCCAGCGAGCTCGAGACGATGGTCCGCAACGAGGTCTCGACGCTCGAGCGCTCCTACGAGCAGAACGAGATGCGCGTGCGCAACCTCGTCGATCGTCTGGTCACCGAGCGCGAGGCGATCATCGCCCATGCCGACCGCATCGGCAGCACCATTTCCGGCGCCCACGAGGCCTTCACCCAGGAGGTGCAGGGCGTCTCCGAGCGCATCAACGCCGCGATCCAGGAAGCCGGCGACCGCGTCACCGTCAGCCTCGCCGACCGCGGCGAGCACATCACCATCGCGCTGGGCCGCGTCGGCGACCAGATGATCGAGGCGATCGTCGACAAGGGCGGCGACCTGCTGGAGCGGCTGAGCGCCACCGGCCTCGAGGTCAACACCACGCTGTCGGAATCCTCCGAGCAGCTGGTCTCGGCCATGCGCGGCCAGATCGACGAGATCACCGGCCGCCTCAACGCCGCGACCACCGAGCTGACCGAGTCGATGATCTCGCGCACCGACGAGATCTCCTCGGCCGTGGTCCGCACCACCACCGATCTCGCCGACACGCTGAACCGCCGCACCGACGAGGTGACGGCGAACATGCTGCGCACCACCACCGAGATCGCCGACACGCTGGGCAACCGCACCGAGGAGCTGACCGCCAGCGTGCTGCGCACCACCAGCAATCTGGCCGACACGCTGAGCAGCCGCGCCGAGGAGATGACGGCCAATGTGGTGAAGGTCACCAGCGATCTGGCCGAGACCATGGCCCAGCGCAGCGAGGCGGTTTCGGCCACCGTGCTGCAGACCACGGCCGCGCTGGCCGACACGCTGACCCAGCGCACCGCCGAGATGGCCGGCACGCTGACCGCCAGCACCCAACTCGCCACCGAGACGCTGGAGAGCCGTTCGGCCGAGATCACCAACGCGCTGGTCGCCACCGGCACCAAGCTCGCCGACGAGATCGCCATCCGCGCCGGCGAGGTCGACCTCACCCTCAAGTCCACCAGCGAGACGCTGATCCTCGATCTGTCGATGCGCGGCGGCGAGGTCGTGCGCAAGCTGGAGGAGGTCGGCACCCGCGTCGCCGAGACGCTGACCACCGGCGGCGCCGACGTCACCGAGCGCCTGTCGCTGGTCGGCGACGAGGTGTCGCGCGCCATCGCCGGCCGCAGCACCGAGATGACCGAGCGGCTGGCCATCGTCGGCGCCGAGGTCACCAAGCTGATCGCCGGCCGCGGCAACGAGCTGACCGAGCGGCTGGCCGCCGTCGGCACCGAGGTGTCGAAGGCCATCGGCGTGCGCGGCATCAAGGTCACCGACGCCTTCCGCGAGACCGCCGAGACGCTCGCCACCACCATCTCGGCCAAGGGCGACGCGGTGAAGGAGATGCTCAACGCCCGCCTCAAGGCGTTCGAGGAGACCATCACCATCCGCGGCGGCGAATTGGCCGACCGCATCACCACCGACACCGGCGTGCTGGCCAAGTCGATCGGCGACGGCCTGACCAATTTCGACCAGACCGTGCGGGTCCACGGCACCGAGCTGCTGGAGCAGGTGTCCAAGCGCGTCGACAGCGTCGGCGAGAGCTTCCGCGTCAATCTCGCCACCTTCGACGACCGCGTCGCCGCCAAGACCAACGAGATCGCCGCCACCCTCGACCAGCGCATCTCGCGCGTCGAGCAGACGCTGGAGGCGCGCG
Organism: Blastochloris tepida; assembly: GCF_003966715.1. Classification (NCBI taxonomy): domain Bacteria; kingdom Pseudomonadati; phylum Pseudomonadota; class Alphaproteobacteria; order Hyphomicrobiales; family Blastochloridaceae; genus Blastochloris; species Blastochloris tepida. Next base: position 565,710 of record NZ_AP018907.1, on the reverse strand, counting down.
CCCAGAACCTCAACCAGACGCTGGCCCAGCGCACGCTGGAGTTCGCCAAGGCGCTCGGCGAGGGCTCCAACGGCACGGTCGACCTGCTCGACCAGAAGGTCCACGAACTCTCTGGCGTCTTCACCCAGAAGACCAAGGAGCTCAGCGACCTGCTGCTCGACAGCACCGAGATCGTCGACAGCAAGCTCAGCGCCCGCGCCGTCGAGATGGCCGGCAACATGGACAACCGCATCTCGCGCTTCGAGGAGCTGATCGTCGGCCGTCTGGAGTCGGTGTCGACCTCGATCGAGGTCCGCGGCGTCGCCTTCACCGACGCGCTGACCTCCAAGATCGAGGCGGTGTCCAACACGCTGCGCAACGACGCCCAGGTGGTCGAGCGCACGCTGGTCGGCCTCAGCGACCACATCCATCAGGCGCTCGGAACCCGCGCCAACGACGTGGCGGCGGCCATCGGCCAGCGCACCAACGAGCTCGCCCAGCTGCTCGACGAGCGCACCGCGACGATGAACTCGGTGCTGGGCGCACGCGCCTCGTCCGTCACCAGCGAGATCACCGCGACCACCGAGCAGCTTGCCAAGCTGCTCGACGAGCGCTCGGGCATCGTCGTCCAGGCGCTCGGCAGTCGGGCCGACGAGGTGGCCTCCACCCTCGGCCAGCGCACCGCCGAACTGGCGAGCCTGCTCGACGAGCGTTCGAACAAGCTCACCGCCGCGCTCGGCAGCCGCGCCTCCGCCGTCACCACCGAACTGGCGGCGACCACCGAACAGCTCGCCAGGCTGCTGGACGAGCGCTCCGGCACGCTGGTCACCGCGCTCGGCAGCCGCGCCGCCACCGTCACCACCGATCTGGCGGCGACCACCGAGCAGCTTGCCAAGCTGCTGGACGAACGCTCCAACACCATGGTCGAGGCGCTGGGCAGCCGCGCCTCCGCCGTCACCACCGAGCTGACCACGGCCACCGAGCAGCTCACCCATCTGCTCGACGAGCGCTCCAATTCCATGGTCGAGGCGCTGGGCAGCCGCGCCTCCGCCGTCACCACCGAACTGACCACGGCCACCGAGCAGCTGACCCGCCTGCTCTACGAGCGCTCGGAGACGATGACGCAGGCGCTCGGCTCGCGCGCCTCGACCGTCACCACCGAACTGACCACCACCACCGAGCAGCTTGCCAAGCTGCTGGACGAGCGCTCGGGCACGCTGGTGCAGGCGCTCGGCGCCCGCGCCGATCAGGTCGCGGCCGCGCTCGGCCGGCGCACCGCCGAACTCGCCCATCTGCTGGACGACCGCGCGGCCCGCATGGCCTCCTCGCTCGGCGCCAGCGCCGCCGCCGTCACCAGCGATCTCGCCACCAGCACCGCCGAGCTGACCAAGCTGCTCGACGAGCGCTCGGAGACGATGACCGCCTCGCTCACCAGCCGCGCCGCCGCGGTCTCCGAGGATCTGACCGCCCGCACCGAGGGGCTGGCGAAGATGCTCGACGAGCGCTCCGCGGCGATGACCTCCGTGCTCAGCAACCGCGTCGCCGCGGTCACCGACGACCTCACCGCCCGCACCGAGGGGCTGGCCAAGCTGCTCGACCAGAGCTCCGGCACGCTGGTGCAGGCCATCGGCGCCCGCGCCGAGGAGGTCGCCTCGACGCTCGGCCAGCGCACCACCGAGCTGGCAGGCCTGCTCGACGAGCGCACCGAGCGGATGTCGAACGTGCTCGGCAGCCGCGTCGCCGCCGTCACCGACGATCTCGCCGCCCGCACCGGCGAACTCGCCCGGCTGCTCGACCAGAGCTCCGGCACGCTGGTGCAGGCCATCGGCGCCCGCGCCGAGGAGGTCGCCTCGACGCTCGGCCAGCGCACCACCGAGCTGGCCGGCCTGCTCGACGAGCGCACCGGCACGATGGTCCAGGCCATCGGCAGCCGCGCCGACGAAGTGGCCGCGACGCTGGGCCAGCGCACCGCCGAACTCGCCGGCCTGCTGGACGAGCGCTCCGAGCGGATGACGAGCGCGCTCGGCAGCCGCGCCGCCGCGGTCGCCGACGATCTCTCCGCCCGCACCGAAGGGCTGGCGAAGCTGCTCGACGAGCGCTCCACCGCCATGGCCCAGGTGCTGGGCCTGCGCGCCTCCACCGTCACCGCCGACATCGCCGCCAGCACCGAGCATCTTGTGAAGATGCTGGACGAACGCACCGGCTCGCTGGTGCAGGCGATCGGCAGCCGTGCCGACGAGGTCGCCGCCACGCTCGGCCAGCGCACCACCGAACTGGCGAAGCTGCTCGACGAACGCTCCGAGACCATGGCGTCGAACGTCACCGCCCATGTCGCGGCGGCCGCCGGCGATCTGTCGACCCGCACCGAAGGGCTGGTGAAGCTGCTCGACGAGCGCACCACCGCCATGACCCAGGTGCTGGGCATCCGCGCCTCCACCGTCACCGCCGACATCACCGCCAGCACCGAGCACCTCGCCAAGCTGCTGGACGAGCGCTCCGGCGCGCTGGTGGCGGCGATCGGCAGCCGTGCCGACGAGGTGGCCTCGACGCTCGGCCAGCGCACCGCCGAGCTTGCCGGCCTGCTCGACGACCGCTCCGAGAAGATGTCGAGCGTGCTCGGCAGCCGCGTCGCCTCGGTGGCGAACGTGCTGACCACCCGCACCGAGGAGCTGGCGAAGCTGCTCGACGAGCGCTCCGAAACCATGGTTCAGGCGCTCGGCACCCAGGTCTCCGCCGTCACCGGCGAACTGGCCGCCAGCACCGAACGCCTCGCCCGGATCCTCGACGAGAATTCCGGCACGCTGGTGCAGGCGCTGGGCGGCCGCGCCGAGGAGGTGGCCGCCACCCTCGGCCAGCGCACCGCCGAGCTGGCCAGGCTGCTCGACGAGCGCTCCGAGTCGATGGCCTCGACCGTCAGCGCCCGCGTCAGCGCGGTCGCCAACGACCTGTCGACCCGCACCGAGGGGCTGGTGAAGCTGCTCGACGAGCGCTCAAACGCCATGGCCCAGGTGCTCGGCGTTCGCGCCTCCGCCGTCACCACCGACCTCACCGCCAGCACCGAATATCTCGCCAAGATGCTGGACGAGCGCTCGGGCACGCTGGTGGCCGCGCTCGGCACCCGCGCCGACGAGGTGGCCGCCACGCTCGGCCAGCGCACCGCCGAGCTGACCGACCTGCTGGACGAGCGGGCCAACCGCATGACCGCGGCGCTCACCGCCAGCGCCTCCACCGTCGCCGCCGAACTGTCGGCCAGCGCCGAGCAGATCTCGAAGACCCTCGACATCCGCTCCGGCGCCGTGGTCCAGGTGCTCGGCGCCCGCGCCGAGGAGGTGGCCGTCTCGCTCGGCCAGCGCACCAGCGAGCTTGCCGACCTGCTCGACAACCGCACCCGCGCCATGACCTCGACGCTCAATGAACGCGTCGCGACGATGACCGGCGAACTGACCGCCCGCACCGAGGAGCTGGCCAAGCTGCTCGACGAGCGCTCCAACGCCGTCATCATCGGGCTCGGCTCCCGGGCCGGCGAGGTGTCGAGCGAGCTGACCGCGCGCACCCACGACCTCACCCGCCTGCTCGACGACAAGTCGTCGACGCTGGTCACCGCGCTCGCCGAGCGCACCGCCTCGTTCGCCACCGAGATCGACCGGATGAGCGACACCATGGTGAAGGCGGTGGAGCAGCGCGGCGCGGCCATCGCCGAGTCGATCGCCGCCAGCGCCGCCGGCTTCGCCCGCACCGCGTCGCAGTCCGGCGACGAGCTGATCGCGGCGCTCGACCGCATCGGCCGCAGCACGGTCGGCGAGCTGACCACGGCCGGCGACACGGTGAAGGGCGACCTCGCCCAGGTGGTGGACCGCATCCGCGACGCCAATGCGATGATGCAGCAGGTGATGACCGCCGCCACGCGCAACCTGGAGAACCTCGAAGGCACCTTCACCGAGCGCTTCAAGGCGTTCCGCGCCTCCAGCGACCTGCTGAACGAGCGCGTGGCGCATCTGGAGGGCACGACCACCGGCATCCTCAAGGACGTCGGCAGCCTCGCCCAGCGCTTCCAGGAGCAGAGCAAGATCATCGCCTCGACCGCCGGCTCGCTCGACGAGACGCACCGCCGGATCGACGCCACGCTCGACCAGCGGCGCGAGGCGCTGGAGACGCTGGCCAGCAACATCTCGGCCTATGGCGCCGAGATCGACCAGCGCTTCAAGCACTTCGCCGATCTGGCGCGCGAGATGAAGGCGATGACCGACGAGGTCCGCACGGCACTCGACACCACGCGCACGGAGATGAAGCGCGGCGTGCTCGAACTGCCGCAGGAGACCCAGGAGAGCGCCGCGGCGATGCGCCGGGTGCTGGCCGAGCAGATCAAGGCGCTGGGCGACCTCAACGACATCGTCGCCCGCCACGGCCGCGGCGTCGATGTGGTGGAGCCGGCGCGCCGGGTCGAGGCGGTGGCGGCCAGCGGCGGCACCCGCACGTCGACCCGCCACGAGCCGCCGGCCGAAGCGCCGGTCGCCCGCACCGCGCCGCCGCGCATCGACACGGCCCCGTCCGCGCCGTCGTCGGGCGGCAGCGGCTGGCTGTCGGACCTGCTGGCCCGCGCCTCGCAGGAGGAGCCGGCCGCGCTGCAGCCGAAGGCGAGCGCGGCGAGCCGTCAGGCCCGTCCGCCCCACCACGCCATCGAGTCGCTCGACTCGCTGGCGATGGATGTCGCCCGCATGATTGACCACGATGCCGCGGTCGATCTGTGGGAGCGCTACAAGCGCGGCGAGCGCAACGTCTTCACCCGCCGGCTCTATACGATGCAGGGCCAGCAGCGCTTCGAGGAGGTCCGCCGCCGCTACCGCAGCGACGGTGAGTTCCGCACCACCGTCGACCGCTATGTCGAGGAGTTCGAGCGCCTGCTCGATCAGGTGGCCCGGCAGGACGGCGGTCAGGTGCTGACCAAGACCTACCTCACCTCCGACACCGGCAAGGTCTACACTCTGCTGGCCCACGCCGCCGGCCGCTTCGACTGAGCGGACGCGCGATCGAAACGAAAAGGGCGCGCCGCGGCGCGCCCTTTTTTCGTTTCAGCGTCGTTCGGGACGCCTGCCACAAGGGGTCGTCGTCCCGGGCAAGCGGCGCAGCCGCGCGACCCGGGACCGTCTGCAGAAAGGGGGCATCTTTTCCGGAGGACGATCCCGGCTCTCGCTTCGCTCGGCCGGGATGACAGGCGGATAGGCGCCCGCGGACTGCCGAGAACCGGCAGAACGGATCAGATGCGCGCGGTGGCCCAGCGCACCATGTCGCGCAGCACGGTGGCCAGCGCGCGGTCGAGCGCCGCCGCCGCTCCGGCGCCGTCGGTGGCGCCCGGGCTCGTGCCCTTGAACACCTTGCCGGCGGCGATGCGCCCGCCGCGATCGGTCACCAGCTTGACCGCCAGTTCCACCACCGCAGTCGGCTGGCCGTCCTCCACCACCACGCCGAACTGGCGGATCTCGGTGACCAGCGTCCAGTCCGGCGTCAGACGGTCGCCGGGGCGGCCGACCGCGCGCAGCCGGCTGGCGTTCTCGAACGCCTGGATGATGCGGGCCTGCAGCAGGTTCGGCAGCCGGTCGGTCCACTGGCTGTCGTCGGCATAGGTGACCTCGCCCGGCCGCGGCATGACGACGATGCTGTCGGTATCGAGCACCTGCAGCGCGGTCGGCGTCGCCACCACCATCAGGCCGCGCGCCGGGCCCTGGGCGACCGCGATGTCGCGCGGCGCGCTGAGATCGAACGTCGCCTTCGGCGTGGTGCCACAGCCCGCAAGCCACAGCGCGGCCGCTCCGAGCACCAGCGTGGCGCGAACCGCGCGACCGCCCATGCCTGCCTGCGCCATCAGCCTGCCCCCTTCACGCCCGCCGCCACGTATGACCCCTCTTTAGAGCATGACGCGCCGGAATGGAAACTGGTCCTGCATCATAAAACGTGACGGATCAGAAGCTTAGTCTTCCACTCGATACTGCCGGTTCTGAGGATTTACCGCCGGCCACTGTACTCGGGCACGCCGCTGCCGCCAAAGATGAATTCGCGCGGGTTGCGCTCGAACTTGCGCAGCGTGCGGTCGAAATCATTGATGGTCCGCCGCCCGTCGGTGGCCATCGCCTCGAACTCGCGCAGGCCCTGATTGGTGAAGCGGGTGACGCCGACGGTGATCTCCGCCGTCCGCTTGTCGAGGTTCTCGGCCAGCTCGCGCACCGCGCGGGCAGCGCCCGAGATATCGGCGACCACGCCCTTGCCGTCCTCGCCCGAGACGAGCTGATCGATCCTGGCCGAGACGCTGGCGAGACTTTTCGCCGCCGACGAGGCGTCCTTGACGAAGCCGTCGATCGCCTCCGAATTGCGTCCCAGCGCCTCGGAGAAGCGGGCGATGTTGGACACCGCCGTGCGCACGTCGGCCTGGTTGTCGGCGAGCAGCCGCTCGATCCGCTTCAGCACGTCCTCGGCCTGGCCGCCCACCGTGCGCACCACCGACATCATGTCCTGCAGCGAGGAGCTCTGGGCGACGATGCGCGGCAGCCCGTTGGGGCCGGGCGGCGGCGGCGGCGCATCCGGCTGGCCGCCGGTGAGGCTGATCGAGGCGATGCCGGTGAGGCCCTGATATTCGAGCCCGGCCTTGGTGTCGGCGCGGATGGGCGTGGACGCCTGCACCGTCGCCACCGCGATCACCCGGCGCGGGTCGTCGGGGTCGAGCCGCAGGCTGCGCACCTCGCCCACCCAGATGCCGTTGAACAGCACCGAGGAGCCGGCGCGCAGGCCCGAGACCGCGCCGTCATAGGCCACCTCGATCGTGCTGCCCTGGGCGCGCTGCGCCGGCTGCGAGAACCACCAGACGAACACGAACCCGGAGGCGATGACCGCCAGGGTGAACAGGCCGACGATCAGATAGTTGGCCCTGGTTTCCATCGCACGTCCCGGTTGAGCGTCGCAATCGCGGTCCCTGCAGGCGCCGGCACCGGCGTTTCGCCAAGGGCCCGCTCTTGAACAACGGTTTTTTGGCGAGATTGGGATCCGGGCCATCACAAGACCCGGCAGACTCCGAATCAGACTGATTCTGGCCTGCGCGGCCGAAAATCCGTACGGCTACGGCCGAAAAACCCGGCCCGGCGGTCGGATTTTCGCCGAGTGTGGTTCCGCGATCACGGCCGGGGCCGCGAAGGCCGGCTCATACGGCTTCCGGCTGATCAAGCCTTCGAGCCGTATGCTGTTCGCCGAAAAATCCCTTCCGGATCAAGGATTTTTCGGCGAGATCGTTCCCGGTATCCCGAAGGGATCAACCGGAAACCGCATCAGACGATTCCCGCCGCCCGCGCCCGCTTGCCGCGGAAATAGGCCTTCAACCAGGGGTGCTCGGAGGCCAGCATGGTCTCGATCGGCCCGTCGGCGATGATCCGCCCGTCGGCCAGCGCGGCGATGCGGTCGCAACTGTCGTGCAGGCTGTCGAGGTCGTGGGTCACCATGAAGACAGTGAGCCCGAGCGTGCGCTGCAGGGTGGTGATCAGCTCGTCGAACTCGGTGGCGCGGATCGGATCGAGGCCGGAGGTCGGCTCGTCCAGGAACAGGATGTCGGGGTCAAGCGCCAAGGCCCGCGCCAGCGCCGCGCGCTTGATCATGCCGCCCGACAGCTCCGAGGGGAACTTGTCGGCGGCATCGACGGAAAGGCCCACCATCTCCAGCTTGGCGAAGGCGATCTCGTCCATCAGCTTCTGGGAGAGCTTGAGATACTCCCGGATCGGCACCTGGATGTTCTGCTTCACCGTCAGCGAGGAGAACAGCGCGCCGTTCTGGAACAGCACGCCCCAGCGCTGCTCCAGCCTGCGGTGCTGGGTGCGGCTGCACGAATCGAGGTCGATGCCGCACACCTCCACCGTGCCCGCCCGCTTGGGCAGCAGGCCGAGAATCGTGCGCATCAGCACCGACTTGCCGCCGCCCGAGGTACCGACGAAGCCGAGAATCTCGCCGCGCCAGACGTCGAGGTCGACGCCCTTGAGCACCAGCGTCTCGCCGAAGCCGACCTCAAGGCCCCGGACCCGAATCACCGTTTCGTTGGAACCGCGCACCGGTCGATCCTCACATGTCCACGGCGGCGAAGAACATGGCGAACAGCCCGTCCAGCACGATGACCATGAAGATGGCCTTCACCACCGAGGCCGTGGTCTGCCGGCCGAGCGATTCGGCGCTGCCCTGCACGCGGAAGCCCTCGACGCAGGCGATCAGCCCGATCACCAGCGCCATGAACGGCGCCTTGATCAGCCCAACCTGGAAGGTCGACATGGTGATCGCCTCGCGCAGCCGGTCGAGAAAGATTTCCGGGCTCATGCCGCCATAGAGCCAGGTGACCAGCCCGCCGCCGGTGAGCGCCGACATGGCGCCGACGAAGGTGAGCAGCGGCATGACGACGACCAGCGCGATCAGCCGCGGCAGCACCAGCACCTCTACGGGATCGAGCCCCATCACCCGCATCGCGTCGGTCTCTTCGCGCATCTTCATCGAGCCGAGCTCGGCGGTGTAGGCCGAGCCGGAACGGCCAGCGAGCATGATCGCGACCAGCAGTACCGCCAATTCGCGCAGCACGAGGATGCCGATCATGTCGACGACATAGGTCTCGGCACCGAACTTGCGGAAATGGAACACGCCCTGCTGGGCGACGATGGCGCCGATGAGGAAGGTGATCAGCACGATGATCGGCACCGCGCCGAGGCCGACCCGGTCGATCTGGTTGACGATGGCGATCGGCCGGAACTGCGCCGGGCGGCGCAGCGCCCGCGCCGCCGCCGCCGTCGCCTCGCCGAGAAAGGCGGTCATCTCGACGACGTCGCGGCCGATGCCGACCACTGCCTTGCCGGTCCCCTCGATGAAGGCGAGGATGCGGTTGCGCTTCGGGCGGGCCGGCGGCATGTGGCGGTTCGATTCGTGCATGCTGTCGATCAGCGCGTCGAAGCGCGGATCGAGCCCCACCACCTGCGCCTGGACCGCGCCGCGGCCGAAGGCGCGCCGCAGCCGCTCGATCAGCCACGCGCCATAGGTGTCGAGCCGGGCGATGCCGGCAACCCGGATCTCGACGGCATCGACATCCGCCGGCTCGGCGGCCACCGCCTCGACCAGCTTTTCCATCTCCGCCGCGCGGGCGGCCGTCCACGCGCCGCCAGCCTCGATCACAAGGCTGCGACCCTGGCGCGTGCTGTGCAGAAGCGGCCCCGCCATCACAAAAAAATCTCCAGCAATCCGGATCTTGTCGCAAGATGTGCGTCGGCGATACTAGAGCATTCTTCGCAGAAGTGGGAACCGGTTTTGCGAAAGAGAATGCGACAATTCAAGAGCTTAGAGCATCCGCCTGATCCGCGGAAGCTCTGGCGGCCAGCGCCCCCTTCGCGGTTCCCCGAGCACGCTTCATGGAAATCGAAAAGCCCTATCTGCTCTTTCTCGGCGATGCGCCGGACCAGCTTGCGGCCAAGACCGCGCTCGGAATCGTCGATTGGCGGCGGGACTGGTGCGTCGGCCAGTTGCGGCTCGAGGGCTGCATGGCCGACACCGGCCTGACCGACCTCGGCATCGACGAGGCCCGTGCCCGCGGCGCGAAGACCCTGATCATCGGCGTCGCCAATGCCGGCGGCGTGCTGCCCGACCATTGGACCGCCACCATCGTCGCGGCGATCGCGGCCGGCATGGACGTGGCCTCGGGCCTGCACGTGCGGCTCGGCAGCATCCCGGAGGTCGCGGCGGCAGCCGCCGCCCACGGCCGCAAGCTGTTCGACGTGCGCCATTCCGCCGAGCGCTTCGCCACCGGCAAGGGCACCAAGCGGCCGGGCCGGCGCCTGCTCACCGTCGGCACCGACTGCTCGGTCGGCAAGAAATACACCGCGCTGGCGCTGGAGCGCGCCATGGCCGCCCGTGGCTATGCCGCCGCGTTCCGCGCCACCGGCCAGACGGGGGTGTTCATCTCCGGACGCGGCGTGTCGGTGGATGCGGTGGTGGCCGACTTCATCTCCGGCGCCGCCGAATGGTTGACGCCGGCCAACCACCCGCACCATTGGGACATCGTCGAGGGCCAGGGCTCGCTGTTCCACCCCTCGTTTGCCGGCGTCACGCTCGGCCTGCTGCACGGCGCCCAGCCCGATGCCTTCGTGGTCTGCCACGAGCCGACCCGCACCCACATGCGCGGCGTCGCCCATCCGCTGCCGGCCATCCGCGAGGTCATCGCGCTTACGGTCGCCTGCGGCCGGCTGACCAATCCCGACATTCGCTGCATCGGCATCGCCATCAACACCGAGCGCCTCGACGAGGACGCAGCAAGGCGCGTCATCGCCGAGACCGCTCAGGCCGAGGGCCTGCCCGCCACCGACCCGGTGCGCTTCGGCGTCGAGGCGATCGTCGACCGGCTGGCGGCGGAGTTCGGCCCGCCGTGACCGCCCGCAAGCTCACCGTCCGGACCGAGACCTTCCCGCTCGCCGGGGTCTTCACCATCTCCCGCGGCTCGCGCACCGAGGCGCGGGTGGTGGTGGTCGAGATCAGCCAGGGCACGACCCGCGGCCATGGCGAGTGCGTGCCCTACCCCCGCTATGGCGAGACGGTGGAGGGCACCCTGTCCGCCATCGAGGCGCTGGCGGCCGATGTCGCCGGCGGGCTCGACCGCCGCCGCCTGACGCAGCAGATGCGCGCGGGCGCCGCCCGCAACGCCGTCGATTGCGCGCTGTGGGATCTGGAGGCCAAGCTCGCCCACCGCCCGGCCTGGGCGCTCGCCGGCCTGCCGGAGCCGAAGCCGGTTGTCACCGCCTACACCATCTCGCTCGGCACGCCCGAGGCGATGGCCGCCGTCGCTCGCGCCGCCTCCAGCCGGCCGCTGCTGAAGATCAAGCTCGGCGGTGCCGGCGATGCCGAGCGCATCCGCGCCGTGCGGGCAACCGCGCCGCGCGCGCGGCTGATCGTCGATGCCAACGAGGCATGGACGCCGGACATGCTGGAGGCGAACCTCGCCGCCTGCGCCGCGGCGGGGGTGGAAATGGTGGAGCAGCCGCTGCCGGCCGGGCACGACGAGGCGCTGGCGGCGATTCGCCGGCCGATCCCGGTGTGTGCCGACGAGAGCGTGCATGACCGCAACACGCTTCCCGAACTCGCCGGCCGCTACGATGCCATCAACATCAAGCTCGACAAGACCGGCGGCCTCACCGAGGCGATCGAGCTGGCCCGGGCCGCGCGCGGCCTCGGCCTCGATCTGATGATCGGCTGCATGGTCGGCTCCTCGCTCGCCATGGCGCCGGCCCTGCTGCTGGCGCAGGGCGCCCGCTGGGTGGATCTCGACGGCCCGCTGCTGCTCGCCAAGGACCGCGTCGGCGGCCTGCGCTACGACGGTTCGCTGGTCTTTCCACCCCAGCCCGCGCTTTGGGGCTGAGCGAATCACCCGCTCCTGCCGCCAAGGCACGACGCAACGGCAGCCCCGCCCATCGCGGCCGCCGGAATTCCGCTTCGCAACCAAGGATTTCGCCGGTATCGCCGGCACCGACCAGGGCGCGGGGCACAGGCCCCGGATTGCGGCAACGGTCGGCAGTTTTGCTTCGATCTTAAGGCAGAGTGAACGATTCGCCGGCCATCGTTGGGGCCGAGTCCGCCCGCGAGCGACGGAGACCCTTCGCCATGGCCGCCCCTCCCATGACCTTGCCGATGTCCGACGCGGACTATCAGGCGATCGAATCCGCGGTCATGGAAACCGCGCGGGGACAATGGTTTCTCGCCGAATACGCCCGCCGCACCCGCCAGGCCGAGACCGACCTGATGCGCGAGGCGCTGCAGCGGATCGAGGACAAGATCGATACGCCCGCCCGCGACCCGCATTTCGAGCGGATGCAGATGAGCATCATGGAGATGGCCCAGGCGATCGCCCGCACCAAGGACGAGATCGCCGCCATCAAGCCGACCCAGGAGGTCGACGGCCGCTTCGGCGAGGCGACCGAGGAACTCGACGCCATCGTCACCACCACCGAGACCGCCACCGGCGACATCCTGCACGCCGCTGAGCAGATCCAGGAAGTGGCCTGGACGCTGCGCGAGCGCGGCTTCGAAGGCCCGATCTGCGACCTGCTCGACGAGCGGGCGACCGACATCTACACCGCCTGCTCGTTCCAGGATCTGACCGGCCAGCGCACCCGCAAGGTGATCGGCGTGCTGCGCTATCTCGAAGCGCGCATCAACGCCATGATCGACATCTGGGGGCTGGACGGCGCGCCCGTCGCCCGCGCCGGGGCAACCGCGCGCCCCGGCGCGGACGCCGCCGACAAGGCCGACGCACCGCTCGGCCGCCAGCTTGCCAACGGCCCGGCCTTGCCGGGCATGGGGCTGGAGCAGACGTCGATCGACGCCATGCTCGGCGGGCTGGATGCCGGCGAGCCTGATACGGACCTGGGTGCGGAACTGGGTGCCGACCTGGATTTCGCGCGCATCGCGATCGACGACGCAGACTTCGCGGCCATCGAGCCCGCGGCGACCGCGGAAGAGGCGGCTGAGGCCGCCCCCGGGACCGACGACAGCGGGACCGACGAAACCGAGACTGCCGACAACGAGACCGCCGCCGACGAGACCCGCGACAGCGAGACCGGCGACGAGCAGACCGCCGACGAATCGGCGATCGTCGAGGCCGTGGTCGAGACCATCGAGATCGACGACATCGTCATGGAGGCGGTCGATATCGACCGGTTCAATCTCGACACGGTCGAGGTTCCGGCCATCGAGATGGACCTCGTGGCGGTCGATGTCGAACTGCCGGACGAGGTGGACCTGCCGGACGAGGATGCCGGCGCGCCGCAGGCGGACGGCGATGCGGTGGAGACGGCCACGGGCGACATGGCGCAGGCCATCGAAGCGCCCTCGATCGCCGCCGATCTCGACAGCCCGGCGTTCCCGCAGGCGGAGGCCGGTGCCGACACGGGCGAGACCGGCGACATCGACACAGCCGACCGCGCCCGGATGGACCGCGCCCAGGTGGACAGCGTCGAGGTGGACAGCGCCGAGGCGGACAGTGCCACGACCGACATTGCCGCGGCCGCGCCGGACCCGGCCCTGGTTACGATAACCGCGCCGTTCGACTCGCTGATGTTCGACATCGTGGCGATCGACGTCGAGCCGCTCGACCACGAGCCGTCCGAGCCCACCGACACGGCGCCCACCAACACGGCGCCCGAAGCGGCGACCACCGACGTGGACGCCGAAGCAACGACTGAAGAGATAGCCGACGAGAAGGCCGAAATGGCGACGACGCCCGACGCGCCGAGCCTGGCGCCGGTTCAGCCGGCGGCGCGGCTCTCCACCGCCGAGATCGACCGCCTCGCCCCGGCCGAGCGGATCGCGCTGTTCAGCTGATCTCCGCGTCGGGGTTGGCGATGATGCCGGCATAGGTGCCGGTATCGACATTGCCGCCCGACAGCACCACCGCGACGGTGCGGGCGGCGCCGATCCGCCCGGCCAGCACCGCCGCCAGCGCCACTGCCCCGCCCGGCTCCACCACCAGCTTCATCTCCGCGAAGGCGAAGCGCATCGCCGCCTCCACCTCGGCGTCGCTGACGCTCACGCCGCCCGCCACCAGCGTGCGGTTGATCTCGAAGGTGATCTCGCCCGGCGTCGGCATCAGCAGCGCGTCGCAGATCGAGCCCGAGAGCGCGTCATTGCGCTCGCGCCGGCCGCTGGCGAACGAGCGGGCGTGATCGTCGAAGCCGGCGGGCTCGGCGCTCATCACCCGCGCCGCGGGGAAGCGCTCGGCCATGGCCAGGGCGATGCCGGCGAGCAGTCCGCCGCCCGAGGCGGGCACCACCACCGCCTCCGGCGCCACGCCGAGCAGCGCGCAATCGGCGGCGATCTCCAGCCCCACTGTGCCCTGGCCGGCGATGACGTCCGGATCGTCGAACGGCGGCACGATGACGGCGCCGCGCGCCGCGGCGATCCCCTTGCCGATCTCCTCGCGGCTTTCGCGCACCCGGTCGTAGGTGACGACCTCGGCGCCGAGCGCCCTGGTGCGGGCGATCTTGGCGGCGGGGGCGTCGGCCGGCATCACGATGGTGGCGTTGAGCCCGAGCAGGCCGGCGGCCGCCGCCACGCCCTGGGCGTGGTTGCCCGACGACCACGCCACCACGCCCGCGGCCCGCTGCCCGGGCGCAATCTGGGCAATGCGGTTGTAGGCGCCGCGGAACTTGAACGAGCCGGTGCGCTGCAGCGTCTCCGGCTTCACCAGCACGCGCCGGCCGGCCGCCGCGTCCAGCACCGGAAACGACAGGAGCGGGGTGCGCACGGCGACGCCCATCAGCCGCGTTGCCGCGGCATGCACGTCCGAAACGGTGGGTATGGCCCGAAGCGGTTCCATGGTGCCTGCGCCCGATAGGAAGCCTGCGGCAAAGCCGCAAGACCGTAACCGAGCGGAGGTCCCTGCGGCAACCGAACCTTGACGGGTGGCCCCGAAACAGTGATCAGGAGGTTCCCCCGCGAGGGTCCTGCGGATTCATGCCCGTTTCCGAGTCGCGTGTTCTGATCCTGATGAGCAGGACCGGCGGTGGCCACCTGGCGAGCGCGCGCGCCCTGGCGGCCGAGTTCGAGCGCCAGCGCCCCGGCGTGGCGGTCGAGATCGTCGACGCCCTGATCGACCACCTCGTCTACCCGATCAACCGCCTGCCCGGCAGCTACGACTTCCTGGTCAACCGGACACCCTGGCTGTGGGAGCTGCTGTGGCAGCAGACCCGCTGGACTCGGCTGACGGACCCGGTGTCGCGCGCCGTGCGGGTGCTGTCGCGCCCGCGCATCAAGCGCCTGCTCGCCGCCTCGGCCCCCGATCTCGTGGTGTCGGTCCACCCGCTGGTCAATGCCCTGGTGGCGCCGGTGCTGGCCGACGTGGCGCCCGCCACGCCCTTCGCCACCGTGGTCACCGACCTCGGCAGCTTCCACCCGACCTGGTTCAACGGCGGCACGAAGGTGCTGTTCGTGCCCACCGAAGAGGCGGCGGAGATCGCGCTGCGGACCGGCCGGCCGCGCGCCAGCGTGCACGTCTGCGGCCTGCCGGTGCGGGCCGAATTCGCCGAGCCGCCGGCCAGCCGGACTGCCGCCCGCGCCGCCTTCGGCCTCAGGCCCGACCTGCCGGCCGTGCTGGTGATGGGCGGCGGCGACGGCATCGGCCCGGTCGGCGCCATCGTACGGGCCTGTGCCGCGGCGCTCGGGCGGGACGGCCGCGGCCAGATCGCCGTGGTGTGCGGCCGCAATGGGCGCCTCAAGGCGGAGCTTGACGCCGTGCAATGGCCGGCGCCGGTGGCGGTGCTCGGCTTCGTCGACCGGATGGCCGAGCTGATGCACGCCTGCGACCTGCTGGTCACCAAGGCCGGTCCCGGCACCATCGCCGAGGCCACCATCTGCGGCCTGCCGATCCTGTTCTCGGGCTTCATCCCCGGCCAGGAGGAAGGCAATGTCGATTACGTGGTGGCCCGCGGCGGCGGCCGGTTCATCCGCCAGCCGGAAGCGATCGCCGAGGCCGTGGTGTCGCTGTTCGGCCCGGACCGGGCAGCGCTGGCGGTGATGGCCGAAAGCTCGCGGGCGCTCGGCCGCCCCCACGCCACCACCGAGATCGTGGCGCGCCTGAGCGGACTGCTGAAGGCCTGAGCGGCAGCGCCCACCCGGGCCGAAAATCCCGAGTCCGCGAATCCCGAGGCCGCGCGTCGGAATATGGTTTCCGGCTGATCCAGCCGGGAAGCCGCCATCCGCTCGCCGAGAATCCCGTTATCGAACAAGCGGTTTTCGGCGGGACCGTTTCCGGTGTCGCGAAGGGATCGGCCGGAAACCGTATAAAACTGCGATTCGTCCGCCCGAGCGCCGGGGCGGGCCTTGCCCTGCAGCCGCGGAGCAACTAGGAACAGGTGTCGGATGGCCTCGTGGCGGAGTGGCTACGCAGCGGACTGCAAATCCGTGTACTCCGGTTCGAATCCGGACGAGGCCTCCAGTCCCTTTCCCCCGCCTGCGTCCCTCACGCGCGACTCCCCTCAGACCGGCTCCGATTCGGCGGTTGCGCGCAGGGATCTTCCATTGGCGAAGACGGCCGCCGGAGTTGACACGGTCGAGCCTCGCCAGTTACACGCAGCGCTCCAAATTCAGCCGGTGGCCCGCGCTTCCGGTCACCGAGGAACGTGTCATGAAAGTCCGTAATTCGTTGAAGTCCCTGCGCGGGCGCCACCGCGACAACCGTCTCGTCCGCCGCAAGGGCCGCGTCTACGTCATCAACAAGACCCAGCGCCGCTTCAAGGCCCGCCAGGGCTGAGACCGGGGCCCGGGTGCTCCCCGCACCCGGCCTCGCGATCTGCGGACCTCCGCCACCGGATTGCTGCCCGCCCGTCGCGGCGGATTTTTCCTGCATCCGGCGGTCTGCGCCATCGGTATTTCGGATGACGGATCAACGCCCGCGCCCGCCGGGGCGCGGCGCGCTGACGCATGCGGATATTCGCGGCTTTGCCGGCGCGAGATCGCTTCGTAGGGTGGCGGCATGATGCTGCCTTCACGCCCCCTTACCGCCGCCCTCCTCGCTTTGGCCTTCGTCCTGCCGGTCGCCGCGCAGAGCCCGCTCAGGCCGCCCGAGCGGCCTCCCGAGCCGCCCCAGGAATTGAAGCGCCCCACCGGCCGGGCCGACCTCGACCGCCTGTTCACGCTGCTGCAGCACGCCCCCGACCGGGACACGGCGAAGCTGGTCGAGGCCCGCATCTGGGGCCAGTGGTTCAGTTCGGGCAGCGACACCGCCGACCTGCTGATGGCGCGGGCGCGCGCCGCCATGGACGACAACGACACCGAGGTCGCGCTGCAACTGCTCGACGCGCTGGTCACCGTGGTGCCGGACTATGTCGAGGCCTGGAACCGCCGGGCCACCGTCAACTACATGCGCAAGGACTATGGCAGCGCGCTGCACGACGTCGCCGAGACGCTGGCGCGCGAGCCGCGCCATTTCGGCGCGCTGGTGGGGCTCGGCCTGATCCTGGAGGATATCGGCCAGGAGAAGCAGGCGCTGGAGGCGTTCCGTCAGGCGCTGGCGATCAACCCCTATCTCGAACGCGTGCCCGACCTCATCAAGCAGCTCGCCCCGAAGGTCGAAGGCCGCGAGATCTGAGCCGCCTGATCCCCTGCAACCGGCGCCAAGGGCCCCTTCCCTCGCGCGCCGTCGCTGCACCGGGAGGACGGCGGCATCGTGCGAGCCCCAACTGATAACAACGGCCCCAGACGCTGACGCGTGAGGCCGTTGACTCTCGCGGATTTTCTTTTGGGAAATCAGAGATTTCGCGAAAATCCGCGACCGGAACCAACGGTCCGCGTTCGCGACCGTTGGTATGACCCCCAACAGCAAAACGGCCGGAGGTGTCCCTCCGGCCGTTTTCGTTGATCGGCAGTGCCTCAAGCCTGCGGCTGCGGCTCCAGCTCGCCCTCGCCGCCCTTCGGGCGCGGCCGGCGCGGGATGGCCGAGGAGCGCGGCTGGGCCGGCTCGATCTCGACGTCGCGCACCGGCGGGTTGCCGTCGAGCAGGTTCTTGATCTCATCGCCGCTCAGCGTCTCGTATTCGAGCAGGCCCCTGGCCAGCGCCTCCAGCGCGTCGCGCCGCTCGTTCAGGATGCGGGTCGCCTCGCTGTGGCCCTCCTCGACCAGCCGCCGGACCTCCTTGTCGATGGTCTGAGCGGTCGCCTCGGAGATGTTCTGCTGGCGCGACACCGACATGCCGAGGAACACCTCGTCCTGGTTCTCGCCATAGGCCACCGTGCCGAGCTGGTCGGAGAAGCCCCAGCGGGTGACCATCATGCGGGCCAGACGCGTCGCCTGCTCGATGTCCGACTGCGCGCCCGAGGTGACCTTGTTCTTGCCGAACACCAGCTCCTCGGCGACCCGGCCGCCCATCATGATGGCGAGGCGCGAGGTCATCTGCTCGTAGCTCATCGACAGCTTGTCGCGCTCGGGCAGCTGCATGACCATGCCCAGCGCCCGGCCGCGCGGAATGATGGTGGCCTTGTGCACCGGATCGGTCGCCGGCACGCTGAGCGCGACGATGGCATGCCCGCCCTCGTGATAGGCGGTGAGGAGCTTCTCCTCCTCGGTCATCACCATCGACTTGCGCTCGGCGCCCATCATCACCTTGTCCTTGGCGTCCTCGAACTCCTGCTGGGTGACCATGCGCTTGTTGCGCCGGGCCGCCATCAGGGCCGCCTCGTTGACGAGGTTCATCAGGTCCGCGCCGGAGAAGCCGGGGGTGCCGCGGGCGATGGTCTTCAGGTTCACGTCCGGCGCCAGCGGCACCTTGCGCACGTGGACCTTCAGGATCTGCTCGCGGCCGACCACGTCCGGGTTCGGCACCACCACCTGCCGGTCGAAGCGGCCGGGACGCAGCAGCGCCGGATCCAGCACGTCGGGCCGGTTGGTGGCGGCGATCAGGATGATGCCTTCATTGGCCTCGAAGCCGTCCATCTCGACGAGCAGCTGGTTCAGCGTCTGCTCGCGCTCGTCATTGCCGCCGCCGAGGCCGGCGCCGCGATGACGGCCGACCGCGTCGATCTCGTCGATGAAGATGATGCACGGCGCGTTCTTCTTGGCCTGCTCGAACATGTCGCGCACCCGCGACGCGCCGACGCCGACGAACATCTCGACGAAGTCCGAGCCCGAGATGGTGAAGAACGGCACATTGGCTTCGCCGGCCACCGCGCGGGCGATGAGGGTCTTGCCGGTGCCCGGAGGGCCGACGAGGAGCACGCCGCGCGGGATGCGGCCGCCGAGCCGCTGGAACTTCTGCGGGTCGCGCAGGAACTCGACGATCTCCTGCAGATCCTGCTTGGCCTCGTCGACGCCCGCCACGTCCTCGAAGGTGACGCGGCCGTGCGCCTCGGTCAGCAGCTTGGCGCGGCTCTTGCCGAAGCCCATCGCCTTGCCGGCGCCGCCCTGCATCTGCCGCGACAGGAAGATCCACACGCCGATCAGCGCCACGAACGGCAGCCAGGAGAACAGAAGCTGGAGGAACCAGGGCGTGTCCTGCTGCGGCCGGGCGGTGATGGTCACGCCCTTGGTGTAGAGCCGCTGCACGAGGCCGGGATCGTCGGGCGCATAGGTCTGGAAGCCGCGACCGTCATTGAAATGACCGGTCACGTTCGAGCCTTCGATCACCACATCGCGAACCCGGTTCTGGTCGATCTCCGCCAGAAGCTGCGAGAACGGGATCTCATTGGCCTGCTGGCGCTGCGCCGGATTCTGGAACAGCGTGAAAAGAGCAAGCAGCAACAGGACGATGATGACCCAGAGCGCGAAATTCCGAAAGTTTCCGTTCATCGGGTTCCCCTGCGGCGCGATCGCGTTCGCCCGCGTCTTGTCCGGACCGGTACCCCGCTCCGCACGATTCTTGGAGACGCCATCGGCAAGGCGTCCCGCGCAATTGAGACCTAATCTAGGGCTCGCTCCCGGCCATCACAAGGGAAGCGCCCCTTCGGCCGAACGCAATTGCCGCAACCTGAGCGTCCCAAACCGAACGTCCCAAACTGAACGTCCGTCTACCCGAACGTTCGTCACCCGGACTCTGGCGCCCCTTCCTTAACGCCAGCCTTCCGGGCGCGCCGCGGCGGCGCGGGTCCGATCGATACGGCTCCCTGCGTCACGCTGATCACCGCGCCGGCCAATGTGCGACGATACGTCTCCCCGCCCGCCGGGGCGTGTTGCCGCGATGTCTGCACGTATTCGTGAAGGGCGTCGTGCAGCCGTTCGAGCTTGGCGAGCTCCACCGGCCCCTCGGTGCCGACGCGGCCGATGGCCCGGCCGAGCAGCCGCAGCGAAATCTCCGCCGGCAGCGCGACAAATTCCGCCACCGGCAGCCGGACAGCGCCGCCCGCCCCCGCCCCGGCCAGCGCCGCTTCGGCCGCGTCGGTGGCGGCCTCCAGCGCCGCCTCGGCCCGCGCCTGCCGGGCGGCGAGCCGGGCCAGCCGCCCGGCGGTGAGGCCCTCGCGCGCCAGCGCCTCCCATGCCGCCCGCAGCCGCGGCCGCGCGAAGCGCGGGTCGGCATTGGAGGGGTCGCCGCTCCAGATGATGCCCCGCGCCGCCAGCGTCGCGATCAGCCGCGCCTTGGCCACGGCGAGGAACGGCCGGTGCAGGCGGATCAGCCCCCGCGGCTCGACCGCCCGCATCGCCGCGAGCCCCGCCGGCCCGGAGCCCGCCGCGAGCCGCAGCAGCACGGTCTCCGCCTGATCGTCCAGCGTGTGGGCGGTGGCGACGTCGCAGGCCCCGAACGCCGCGGCGGCTTCGGCGATGAGGCCGTAGCGGGCCGTGCGCGCCGCCGCCATCACGCCGCTCATAGGCTTGTCGCCGAGCCAGGCCAGCGTGCGGTGGGGCACGCCGAGGCCGGCCGCGAGCCCCGCCACGGCTTCGGCCTCGGCCTCGGCCTCCGGGCGCAGGCGGTGATCGACGGTGACGGCGAGGAGATCGGGGAAGCGGGGTGCCGTGCGGCGCTGCTCGGCAGCGAGCACCAGGAGCGCGGTGGAATCGGGACCGCCGGAAATGGCGAGAATGAGCCGGGGAAGACCGGCGAGCGGGGCGAACAGGCGGGCGGCTTCGGAAGCGTCGAGCGGCGCTGCCTCAGCAGCGGGCACGCTTCTTCTCCTGCTCCAGCCCTTGGCGCACGCTCTGCGGCGCGCCGGGATGCTTGCGGCCCGCCTCGACGAAGGTGGCGCACGCCGCCTCGCGCTCGCCGAGCGCGGCGAGCGACTGGCCGAGCCGCAGAAGCGCGTTCGGCGCCACTTGGGCGTTGGGGAAGTCTGTGGAGATCTTGAGGAACTGCTCGGCCGCGTCGCGGTAGCGCTGGCGCTGATAGAGGCTTTCGCCGAGCCAGTAGGTGGCGTTGGGCGCCAGCTTGTCGCGCGGATAGGTGCGCAGGAAGCTGCGGAAGCCGGCCTCGGCGCCGTCATGGTCCTGCTGCAGCACGGCATTGTAGGCGCGCTGGTAGTCCGCCTGCGGCGAACCGCCGCCCGGCGGCAGCGCCGCCTGCTGGGCGGCCGGCGGCTGGGATGCGGCGCGGCCGGGCGTGGCCGGCGGGATCACCGGCGGCGGCGGCGGCGGCGGCAGGCTGGGGTCGGCCGCCGCCCGCGACGCCAGCGTGGTGATATCGAGCGGCTGGCCGAACTCGCGGCCGCCAGGGGTCCCGACCGGGCCGTCGCCCGGCGGAATCGGCGGCAGGGCCTGGGCGGGCGCGCTGGCCACCGGCCCCGGTCCGCCGCCGAGCGAGCGCGGCGCGCCCGGCGCAGTGGGATCGGCCGCAGGGTCGAACGCATCGGAGCGCCGCTGCGTGCCAAGCGGCGCCTGGGCGGGACTCTGGCCGGGAACCGGACTTTGCTGCGAGCGCTGGGGCGGCGGCGTCGCCGGACGGCCGGCGCCGCCACGCCCGCCGAGCTCCTGGAAGCGGAACTCGTAGTCCTCCTGCATGCGCCGGAGGTTCTGTTCGAGCTGCTGGTTGCGGAACTGGAGCTGCTCGATCTGGCCGTTGAGCTGGCGGACCAGACCCTCGATCTGGTTGAGCCGCACCACCAGATCGCCGCTGTTCATCTGCGGCTCGGCCTGCGGCGGGGAGCCGAACAGCTGCGCCAGCGGCGAGCCGACCTCGGCGGGCGGGCGCCCGTCGCCATACTGGGCGCTGGCCGGCGCCACAGCGAGCGCGGCCACCACCCCGGCGGCGGTCAACCCCCTGGAGAACACCCGGCTGGCGAACACCCCGAAGACGAACGGATTACGGACACGCGAACCTGCGCGCATGAACGGCGACTCTCGCTGTGGCATGACACGTGCAGATTACCCGGCGGACCACGGCCAAAATGTGACCCGCGGCAGCGCCATCCCGCCTGTGGCGGCCGTCACCGCCGCACCCGGCGGGACGTGCATCTCCGAGAGGGCGTCGGCGGGCCGGTGCGCGCACCGGCCCCTGCACCCTGCCGGCGATGGCCTCACGAGCCCGCGGCGGCGCCGTCGAGCGCGGTGACCGCGCGGCGGTTCTGCGACCAGCACGAGATGTCGTTGCACACCGCCACCGGCCGCTCCTTGCCGTAGGACACGGTGCGCATGCGCTGAGAGCTGATGCCGCGCGCGGTGAGATAGTCGCGCACCGTCTGGGCGCGGCGGGCGCCGAGCGCGATGTTGTATTCGCGGGTGCCGCGTTCGTCGGCGTGGCCCTCGATGGTGAAGTTGTAGCGGCTGTAGCGGTTCAGCCACTGCGCCTGCTTGTCGAGGGTGGCGCGCGCGGTCGTCGTCAGGTCGGACGAATCGGTCTCGAAGAACACGCGGTCGCCGACATTGACGATGAAGTCCTGGGTGGAACCGGGCGTGGCCATGCCGGCGCCGCCGAGGCCCGCCTGGTCGCCATTGGGATTGGTGGCGCAGGCGCCGGCAGAGAGGGCCGCCGCGATGGCGACGGCGAAGCGAACGGTGCGAAGGGATCGCAGGGTGCGCGTCATGACGCTTCGACTCCTATGTGAACCGCCCCCGCCAACGCAGGAGCGGCCGTCGCACTCAGGAATGATCCGTCAACCTTGACGGAACCTTTCCACCGCGCGGCGAAAAAGCGGCATTTGCCGATCGTGATCGTGAACTGTTTGCAAGGGTTAACGGCGACTTAATGGCGGATGGCGAAGCCGCTGACGTTCCTCGCCGAATCCGACTCGCCCGAAACCAACTCGGCCACGCGTCCGGGCCGCAAATGCACGATCCGCGGGCACGGCCGGAGAATCGGCCACGCCCGCGGATCCTGTGTGATTCGCGAATCATACGGTTTCCGGCATCCCGAAGGGATCAACCGGAAACCGTATCAGACCGGCTGCGCCGGGCTGCCCTGCGCCAGCATCGGCGACGGCGTCTTCGCCGCCACCCGTTTGTCCTTGGCGATGAAGGTGTAGAACATCGGCACCACGAACAGCGTGAACACCGTGCCGATCGACATGCCGGTGGCGATGACGAGGCCCATTGAGAAGCGCGCCGCCGCACCCGCGCCCGAGGCGTAGAGCAGCGGCACCACGCCCAGCACCATCGCCGCCGTGGTCATCAGGATCGGCCGCAGGCGGATGCGCGCCGCCTCCTGCACCGCCGCCATCCGGTCCAGGCCCTTGCTGATCTGCAGCTCGTTGGCGAACTGCACGATCAGGATGCCATGCTTGGTGATCAGGCCGATCAGCGTGATCAGCCCGACCTCGGTGTAGATGTTCAGCGTGGCGACGCCGAGATTGAGGAAGGTGATGGCGCCGAACATCGACAGCGGCACCGACATCATGATCACGAACGGATCGCGGAAGCTCTCGAACTGGGCGGCCAGCACCAGATAGATGACGATCAGCGCGAGGCCGAAGGCGAGCCCGATCGAGCTCGATTCCTGCACCTCCAGCCGCGACTGGCCGGCATAGTCCTCGTAGAAGCCGACCGGCATGAGGCCGGCCGCCACCTGGCGCAGCGTCTGCAGCGCCTCGGTGGTGGTGACGCCGGGCACCGGCAGCGCCGAGATGGTCGACGAATTGAGCTGGTTGAACTGCTCGATCGCCGCCGGCGAGGCATCGGTGTCGATGCGCACCAGCGCCGACAGCGGCACCATCGCGCCGGTCACCGCCCGCACATAGTATTCGCCGAGCCGCTCCGGATTGAGGCGGTCGATCTGGTTGACCTGGGTGATGACGTCGTAGGAGCGGTTGTCGCGGTCGAATTTCGAGATCGACGCGCCGCCCACCAGCGTGCCCAGCGTGGTGCCGATATCGGCCACCGACACGCCGAGTGCCGCGGCGCGGTCGCGGTCGATGACGATGCGCGCCCGCGGCGTCTCGAAGGACACCGAGTTCTGCACCACGATGAACTTGCCCGTGGCCAGCGCCTTCTGGCGCACCTGCTCGGCGACCTCGTAGACCTGCGCCGCATCGCCGATGGTGCGCAGCACGTACTGCACCGGCAGGCCGTCGCCGGTGCCCGGCAGCGAGGGCGGCGCGAACACGAACGCCTGCAGGCCGGCATTGGCATCCAGCATCTTCTGGATGTCCTGCTTGATCGCCTCGGCCTTGCGGTCCTTGCGCTCGTCCCACTCCTTCAGCTTGAAGCCGATGAAGCCCGAGCCGCCGCCGTCGATGCCGAGAATGGCGAAGGTGTCGACCACTTCCGGGATCCGGCCGTCGGGCGTGAGGAAGCCGTCGGCGAAGCGCTGCGCATAGTCGACGGTGGCGTATTTCGGCGTCTCGACCAGACCGAGGAAGGCGCCCTGGTCCTCGTCCGGGGCAAGCTCGGACTGGGTCTTGGTGAACAGGAAGGCGGTGGTGGCGAGCATCACCACCACAATGCCGAGCGTCACCGGCCGGTAGGCAAGCGAGCCCTTGAGGCGGCGGCCGTACCAGTTCTCGACATGGGTGAACACGCGATCGACGAAGCCGGAGAAGCCGGTGTGGCCGCCGTGCGCCTTCAGGAGCTTGGACGACATCATCGGCGACAGCGTCACCGCGATGATGCCGGAGATGATGACCGCGCCGGCCAGCGTGAAGGCGAACTCGCGGAACAGCGTGCCGGTGAGCCCCTGCGTGAAGCCGATCGGCGCATAGACCGCGGCGAGCGTGATGGTCATCGACACGATCGGGCTGAAGATCTCCTTCATGCCGACGATCGCCGCATCGACCGGATCGAGTCCCTCCTCGATGTGGCGGTGGATATTCTCCACCACCACGATGGCGTCGTCGACCACGAGGCCGATCGCCAGCACCATCGCCAGCAGCGTCAGCAGGTTGATCGAATAGCCGAGTATGAACAGCACGAGGCCGACGCCGATCAGCGACAGCGGAATGGTGACCACCGGAATGATCACCGAGCGGATCGAGCCCAGGAACAGCAGGATGACCAGGATGACGATCAGCGCCGCCTCGCCAATGGTGAAGAACACTTCCTTGATCGAGGCGGAGATGAAGTTCGAGGCGTCATAGACCACCTCGGCGGTCATGCCGCGCGGCAGCGTCGGCCGGATATCCTTGATCGCCTGATGGATCTCGCGCGCCACCGACAGCGGATTGGCGCCGGGCGCCGGCGTGATGCCGATGAAGGTGCCTTCGCGCCCGCTGAAGCTCACCTTGGTGTCGGTGTTCTCGGGGCCGAGCGCGACATCGGCGACGTCGCGCAGCCGCACGAGCTGGTCGCCCAAGGCGCGGATCGGCAGCGCGCCGAACGATTCGGGCGTCTGCAGCGTCGTCTGCATCTCGATGGCGTAGGCGACGTACTCGTTCTGCGTCTTGCCCGGCGCGGCGAGGAAGTTCGAGGCGCGGATCGCCGCCAGCACGTCGCTCGCCGTGACATTGCGCGCGGCGAGGCGGATGGGATCGAGCCACACCCGCATCGAGAATTCGCGCCCGCCCAGGATCTCCGCCGAGCCGACGCCGTTCAGCGTGGCAAAGCGCGGCTGCACCACGCGGGTGAGGAATTCCGTCACCTGCTCCGGTGTCATCTCGGATGAGGCGAAGGTGAGGTACATCAGGGCGATCGACTGGCCGGTGCCCTTGACGATCACCGGATCCTCGGCGTCGGTCGGCAATTGCGCGCGCACCGTCTGCACCTTGGCGGTCACCTCGGTCAGCGCGGCGTTGGGGTCGGTGTTCAGCCGCATGCGCACCGACACCTTCGAGGTGCCGAGGCGGCTCTGCGAGGTGACGTAGTCGACGCCCTCCGCGCTGGAGACCGCCTTGGCGATCGGCTCGGAGATGAAGCCCTGGATCAGGTCGGCGGACGCACCGGTGTAGATGGTGGTGATGGTGATGGTGGTCTCGTCGATCTTGGGATGCTCGCGCAGCTGCAGGTTCATCAGACCCTGCGCGCCGAGCAGCATGATCAACAGGCTGACCACCGCCGACAGCACCGGCCGGCGGATGAAGAGTTCGGTAAAGCTCATGGCCGCGCCGGATCCCGCACCGGAATGCCGGTGACATCAATGGTGTTGTCGATCTTGACCGGCGCGCCGGCCTGCAGCTTGTTCTGGCCGGAGACGACGATGCGCTCGCCCGGCATCAGGCCGGACAGCACCTCGGAGCGGCCGCCGTCGCGCCGGCCGACCTTGACGAACACCTGCTTGACGGTGAGCGCCGGCTGGCCGTCCTTCGCCGTCTCCTCGACCACATAGACGTAGTCGCCATAGAGGCTGGTCACCACCGCGGTCTGCGGCACCACCACCACATTGGGCTCGTCCGGCAGGTCGATGCGCACGCGCAGGAACTGGCCGGGGACCACCGCCCGGTCGCGATTGTCGTCGAGCAGCGCCTGCACCGACACCAGCCGGGTCTGCGGGTCGATGCGCGGATCGATGCCGATGATCCTGCCGGTGCGGTCGAGCCGGCTTTCGGAGGCGCCGAAGCGCACCGGCTGGCCGATCCGCACCTTGTCGACGAGCTGCTCGGGCACGGTGAAATCGACCTTCATCTGGTCGAGGTTCTGCAGCGTCGCCACCACCGTGCCCGGCTGCACATACTGACCGGGATTGATGCGGGCGATGCCGATGGTGCCGGAGAACGGCGCCTTCAGCGCCTTCTGGTCGATGATCGCCTTGTAGCGTTCGAGCTTGGAGCGGGCGGCGGCGAGCTGCGCCACCATCTGGTCGAGTTGCGCATCGGTGTCGAAGCCGCGCGTGCGCAGCGTCTCGGTGCGCTTGAGGTTGGATTCGCCGAGCTTGACCGCCGCTTCGGCGTCGATCAGGTCGGCGCGCTCCACCGCATCGTCGATCTGGACGACGATGCTGCCCTTCTCGACCGCCTGATTGGGCTGGAACCGGATCTCCTTGACCAGCCCGCCGATCTGCACCGCGAGCTCCACGCCGTTCTCGGCCCGCGCGGTGCCGATCGCCGCGATGCCCGGCCTCCAGGTGGTCGCCTTGACCTCGGCCGCCGACACCGTCTGCGCCGGCCGCGGCATGTTGGCGAAGATGTCGGCAATCAGCTTGTCGCGGAAGAAATTGAACCACACCAGCGCGCCACACAGGCCGACCGCCAGAAAGGCCACCAGGAAGACGACGATGCGCCGTTTCATGAGTTCACACTTGGGAAAGGGGAAGACGGGGGAAAAGGGGGAGGCGGGCTCCGCAAGGCCGGACCCGCACCGCCGGACAGGGCGGAGACGCGGGCCGGCCGGCGAAAAGCTCTTGCGGCGCTGCCGGTCATGGTCGTAGCTTATATACCGTCCGGACGGTGCAGCGCAAGAGGGCCAACCGTCCGGACGGTACAGAAAGGAGCACCCCTGCGAATGACCGGCGAACGTCGCACCCGAACCAGCTCGCGAACCCGCATCCTCGATGCGGCCGCCGAGATCGTTGCCGAGATCGGTGCCGGAAAGATGACGCTGGACGCGGTGGCCGAACGGGCCGGGCTGAGCAAGGGCGGCCTGCTCTACAATTTCCCGAGCAAGGACGCGCTGCTGCAGGCGATGATCGAGCGCATGGTGGAAGATGGCGTCAATGAGCGCGAGGCCTCGCGCTCCGCCAACGCCCACCGGCCCAATGTCGAGGCCCGCTGCATCATCGCCTCCGACCTCGCCCATTGTGCCAGCCACGGCCGCGACGTCGCCAGCGGCATGCTGGCCGCCATATCGGAAAATCCCAGCCTGCTGGAGCCAGTGCGCAAGGTGGCGGCGGAGGAATGGGCGATGCTGCAGGCCAGCGACTGTCCCGAACTTTCGGTCATCGCCTGGCTCGCGGTGCACGGGCTGATGTCGCTCGACATGTTCGGCATCAGCCCGGTCAGCCCCGAGGATCGCGAACGCGTTCTGGCCGCGCTCGACCGGCTGCTCGACTGCCGCGCTTTGCCCCAGCCGCAGTGCCCCCCGCCGCAGTGACAGGCGTTCCGGGCGATCTCTTCGGACTGCGCCTCGACGGCTTGGTCAGCCGGAAACCGTAGATCGGCCGAAATCGGCAGCAGACCGAACGCACGGGCGCGGCCCGCCGCCGTCATGACCGCGTGTCGGGGTTATACCAACGGCTGCGAACGCGGACCGTTGGTTCCGGTCGGGGAATTTTCGCGAAATCTCTGATTTCCCAAAAGAAAATCCACGAGAGTCGACGGCCCCACGCGTCAGCGTCTGGGGCCGTTGGTATCAGGTCTCGTGCATCTCCAGCGACGGCTGCGCCCTCGCCGGCGCGCCGCTATCGCGAGGACAATGCCCGGCAGACCGTCTTGCGCTTGGCCTTCGGTGCGGCCTTCGGCGCGGGCTTCGGCAGGGCCGCATCCCGTGCGAGGCGCAATTCGCGCAATCTCGCGGTCTTTTCGAGGAGGGCGGTCTGATCGGCCCGATACTCGGCCAAAGCCGCCACACCTTCCCTCTCGGACGCTTCCTTTCGGAAATGCCGATTGGCCTTCCGGGCCGCCGCACTCTGCGGGTGGCTGTCGTTCATCTTGGCGCCCTTATGGCTGAAAAAGAAAAACCTCGCTGTCCGGCAAGCCGGACGCGAGGCTCAATCTCGAGATTTGCCAGTACATCCGTGGTCAAACCCCGCAATCCAACTGTTTCCGACGGATCACGCCGTGATCCAAGAAAACATGCGCCCCCGAAGGTCCCGTTCGCTGACGAGACATCTGGGGCGCAGCGGGGATCTCAGGCCTGTTCAGCCGAAATCCCGATCAGATGGGCTGCGCTCAGAGTATTCCCTGCAACAGGGGGAGACCCCTGTTGCGAAATTGAATGCGTCGTCTCGAAGGCTTGAAGCGTCCGAAGCTCGGAGCGTCGAAGGCTTGGTGCCTCGAAGGCTTGGCTTATCCGATCCGTTGCATCGGACCGGAGAACGCCTCACGCCGCCTTCAGATTGTCGGCGGAGGACTTTCCGGTCCGGCGGTCGGCAACGACGTCGAAGGACACGCGCTGACCTTCATTGAGGCCGTACATGCCAGCGCGCTCGACCGCGCTGATGTGAACGAACACATCCTTGGTGCCGTCATCCGGCTGGATGAATCCGAAGCCCTTCTGGCCGTTGAACCACTTCACGGTTCCCTGCGTCATGTATTCAATCCTAGATATGAGTAGAGTGGCGGCACGCTTGCGCGACCGCACGTAGGTCTTGGGTCGAGATTTTGGAGAAGAACCGTCAGTCACGCGCGCTTCACGCGGCGAGGCCAAGTCGTCTGGCCGAAGCTCGATGATGCTTTATAAACGAGCCTCCTGGATAAGGCAAGGAAAAACAACCTGAGCACCGCATTTTCATGACCATGCAAAATTCCCGTTCGCGCCATCGCGAGCAAGTAAAAGCATTCAACGAAAAAATTGTTCCCGGCTTCGCGATGGAAAATCCATCAAATCAACACCTTGACGCAGCCGGCCGATCGGAGTGGGCGCACCATTTTCCCGGCCCGGCCGGATGCCGCAGGCCGCATCCGATTGGATAATACCAACGGCCGCGAACGCGGGCCGTTGGTTCCGGTCGCGGATTTTCGCGAAATCTTTGATTTCCCAATAGAAAATCCGCGAGAGTCAACGGCCCCACGCGTCAGCATCTGGGGCCGTTGGTATAAGCTGCAGGATAGGCCGCGGCACCGACGAAGGACCCCAGCACCTTCGCCGCAAAGGCGGGAACCGCTCGTGCGGAAAAAGCCCTAGATGTGGGCTTTCAGGAGGTTGTCCATTCGGCCCTGGCCGGGAACGCTGATGTCGCCAGACGTCAGTGATTCGCGGAGGACCGAATGGACACTCACAAGAATGCTCGCCTGACCCCGAAAGGTCGAGAGGTGATGGTGGGCGCCGTGGTGGATGGCGGACTGACCAATGCCGAGGCCGCGCGTCGCTACAACACCACGCCGAAGACGGTCGCCAAATGGGTCGGGCGCTTCCGCGCCGAGGGTGTCGATGGTTTGCGCGACCGCTCCTCCAGGCCGCTTTCATCGCCAGGCCAAACAGCGCCCGCCACGTGCGCTGCGGTCGAGGCGTTGCGCCGCCAGCGCTGCACCGGCAAGCAGATCGCGGCCGAGCTCGGCCTCTCGCCGGCCACCGTCAGCCGTATCCTGCGGCGGCGCGGCTTGAACAAGCTCAGCGCCCTGGAGCCGGCCGAACCGGTCCGGCGCTACGAACGCCAGCATCCCGGCGAGATCATTCACATCGACATCAAAAAGCTCGGCCGGTTCAACACGGTGGGCCACCGCATCACCGGCGATCGCAGCGGGCAAAGCAACAGCCGCGGGGTCGGCTGGGAGTGCCTGCATCTCGCCATCGACGATCATTCGCGGGTCGCCTACTCGGAAATCCTGCCCGACGAAAAGCGCCCGTCCTGTCTGCGCTTTCTGTTCAATGCACTGCGCTTCTTCAGGGCCCATGGCGTCAAGGTTCAGCGCGTGATGACCGACAACGGCGCCAGCTTCCGCTCCTTCCGCTATGCCAGGGCGCTGCGCCTACTCGAGATCAAGCACCTGCGCACCAAGCCGTATACGCCCAAGACCAACGGCAAGGCCGAGCGCTTCGTCCAAACGAGCTTGCGCGAATGGGCCTACGCCAAAGCTTATCTGCACTCCGATCAGCGCGCCGCAGAGCTGCCGATCTGGCTGCATCGCTACAATTGGCACAGGCCCCATGGTAGCTTGCAAGCCAAGACACCCATCAGCCGCCTCGGTCTGACCGAGGACAACCTGTTGAGGCTCCACAGCTAGAACGCTCTCCGATCTGACCGGATCAGATCGGGCGCTCTAAGTTCCTGGTTTGTCGCATTTTCTTTCGCACAACCGGTATCCACTTGTGCGGAAAAAGCTCTAATGCCGGCAGATCGCCTGATCGACCGCCCGGCGCACCTGATCGATGCGGTAGGGCTTGTCGAGCCGCGGCAGGCGGGCGATGTCGGCGCCCGGCAGGTCGACATGGCCGGACGACAGCACGATGCCGACCCCGGGCCAGCGGGTGCGGATGACGCGGGCGAGCTCGCTGCCGGTCATGCCCGGCATGGTGTGGTCGGTGACCACGACGTCGAAATTCTCCTCCGACAGCCGGTCGATCGCCTCCTTGGCCGAGCTGGCCTCGATCACCGCGTGGCCCTCGCCTTCCAGCAGATCGACCAGCCCCAGCGACACCAGCGGCTCGTCGTCGACCACCAGGATGCGCAGCGGCCCGTCGGGCACGAGCGGCCGCCCGGTCGCGGCCGCCGGCGCCTCCGCCGTCTCCTCGCCGAAGGCCTCCTTCACCTTGGTGGCGAGCTGTGTGACGGTGAACGGCTTGCTGATCAGCCGCATCTGCGGATCGAGCACGCCATTGTGGACGATGGCGTTGCGGGTGTAGCCGGTCATGAACATCACCCGCAGATCCGGATACTGGGCGAGCGCGAGATCGGCGAGATCGCGGCCGTTCATCTCCGGCATCACCACGTCCGACAGCAGCAGCCCGACCTCGGGATGGGTCCGCAGCAGCTCCAGCGCCTGCCGGCCGCTGGAGGCTTCGACCACCCGGTAGCCGAGGTCGCGCAGCGCCCCGCACACGAAGTGCCGCACGCCGTCCTCGTCCTCCACCACCAGGATGGCGGCGGAATTGTCGGCCGCCTGCGCCGGCACCCGGTCGAGATGGATCTCGCCCATCACCTCGTGGCCGTAGCGCCGCGGCAGATAGAGCTTCACCGCCGTGCCGCTGCCGGTCTCGCTGTAGATCTTGACGTGGCCGCCCGACTGCTTGACGAAGCCATAGACCTGCGACAGGCCGAGCCCGGTGCCCTGCCCGGCCGGCTTGGTGGTGAAGAATGGCTCGAACGCCTTGGCGATCACCTCCGGCGTCATGCCGGTGCCGGTGTCGGTGATCGACACCAGCACGTACTGGCCGGGCATGACGTCCGGATTCTGCTCGGCATAGGAATCGTCGAGATGGGCGTTGCCGGTCTCCACCGTCAGCCGCCCGCCATGGGGCATGGCGTCCCGGGCATTGACCGCGAGATTGACGATGGCGCTTTCGAGCTGGTTGGCGTCGACATAGGCCGGCCACAGCCCGCCGGCCAGCACCGTCTCGATGCGCACGGTCTCGCCCAGCGTGCTGCGCAACAGCTCCGACACGTTCTGGACCAGATGGTTGACGTCCACCGTCTTGGGATCCAGCGGCTGCCGGCGGGCATAGGCGAGCAGGCGCTGCGTCAGGCTGGCGGCCCGCGTCATGCCGTCGAGCGCCGATTCCACCAGCTCGCGGCTGCGCGGATCGCCGTTCGGCAGGCGGCGCTTGAGAATGTCCAGGCTGCCGATGGCGATCTGCAGCAGATTGTTGAAGTCGTGGGCGATGCCGCCGGTGAGCTGGCCGATCGCCTCCATCTTCTGGGAGTGGCGGAGCTGCTCCTCGATCTCGGCGCGGTGCAGCGTCTCGGCGGCGAGGCGGGCGAGCGCGTCGGCCTCGCGCCGGGTGCGGCGCATCGCCACCAGCCCCAGCACGCCGAGGCCGAGGGTCGCCGGCACGCCGTAGATCATGTGCGTCGCAAGCGCCGCGCGCCAGTTGCCCAGGATGCGCGCGCGGTCGAGCCCGACGGTGAGGTAGACCGACTCGCCGGGCAGGCGGCGATAGGCCATCAGCCGGTCGACGCCGTCGACGTCCGAAATCGTCTCGTAGCTGCCGGCATCGGGGTTCTTGGCCACCGTCCGCATCAGCCCGCTGGTCGGCGCGAGGCGCTGCTTCATGTCCTCGCGCGTCGGATAGCGGGCGAGGATGGAGCCGTCGACGCGGATGAGGCCGACGGCATCGAAGCCCGAGCGCGCCGCCTGCTCGTAGAAATTCTCGAAATAGTCCGGCCGGATCGACACCGCGATCACGCCCGCGAACCGCCCGGCGCGGTCGCGCCGCTTGGTGAGCTGGAAGAAGCGGGCGCCGGGATTGGCCCGGCCCTGCAGGATCTCGCTGATATAGGTGGCGCCCGGGCCGACGCGGCCGTCGCGGTGGACGCTGAAATATTCGCGGTCCGACAGGTCGAGATCGCGCGGCGCCGGCACGAAATTGCTGCTCAGCAGCGGATGGCCGGTCTCGTCCAGCACCCAGATGGCGCCGACCTGCGGCAGACGCTCGATCAGGAGCTTCAGCCTGGGGTTCAGCTGCTCCTGCTGGCCGGCGATCGCCTCGTCGCTGAGCGGATAGAGCATCGCATTGACCTGGCCGGCCGCCAGCTCGTGCGTCTCGAACACCTTGACCGCGTGCTCGTGCACGACGTCGAGGAAGCGCTGCAGGCGCTCATTGGCATCGGCGAACTGATTGCGATAGGAGACCGCTGCCGCGCCGGCGAACACCAGCAGCGGGACAACGATGATGGCGGCCAGCAGCGCCCACAGCGTGCGCCCTGCCGGGCGGCCTGATCCGCTCCCCAGGTTGGAAGCCACCACCCTCACCGAATCGCATGTCTCCGGGCCCCCGGCCCACACCGCCTCTGATAGCAGACCTGGACCGCCCGGTACAGAAACGCGCCCGGCGCCCGGCCGGCTCCAGCGCGCGCACCGGCCGGCCAAGCTTCGGGCTGTCCGGTCGGGCGTCCGAAAATCCCCTTGCAGCGCAAGGGCTTTCAGCGGGTCGAGAGGCCGGATCGCGGCGCCATCCCCAGTAATCCGGATCAGCTGAGAAGCGGGCTCCAGGCCGGGTCGGAGGCGTAGCTCGGCGTGGGTATGCGCTGCTCGTTCTGGCCGGTGAGGTCGACGGTGTAGAGCGACGGACCGCCGGCGCCGCCGGGGTCGCGCCAGAACATCACCACCCGGCCGTTGGGGGCCCAGGTCGGCCCCTCATTGTGGTAGCCGGCAGTCAGGATGCGCTCGCCCGAGCCGTCCGGGCGCATCACGCCGATGGCGAACTGGCCGCCGCCCTGCTTGGTGAAGGCGATCAGGTCGCCGCGCGGCGACCACACCGGCGTGGTGTAGCTGCCATCGCCGAACGACAGCCGGCGCTGGCCGGAGCCGTCCGCGCCCATGACATAGAGCTGCGCCGAGCCGCCGCGGTCGGAGGCGAACACGATCTGCCGGCCGTCCGGCGAGTAGCACGGCGCCACGTCGATGGCGCCGGAATTGGACAGGCGGAAGATCTGCTTGGAGCGCAGGTCCATCACATGGATCGAGGTCACCCCGCCCTGCTCGGCCGAGAACACCACGCGCTGGCCGTCCGGCGAGAAGCGCGGACTCAGCGTCATGCCGGGGAAGTTGCCCACCGCCTCGCGCTGGCCGGTCTCGATGTTCATCAGGTACACCCGCCAGGCGCCGCGGTTCAGCGCCATGTAGGTGATGTCCTGGCTGTTGGGCGAGAAGCGCGGGGTGATCACGTCCTCGTCGCCGCGGCTGAGATAGCGCACATTGGCGCCGTCCTGGTCCATCACCGCCAGCCGCTTGACCCGGCGTTCCTTGCGTCCAGATTCGTCG
Organism: Blastochloris tepida; assembly: GCF_003966715.1. Taxonomy (NCBI): domain Bacteria; kingdom Pseudomonadati; phylum Pseudomonadota; class Alphaproteobacteria; order Hyphomicrobiales; family Blastochloridaceae; genus Blastochloris; species Blastochloris tepida. Next base: position 531,391 of record NZ_AP018907.1, on the reverse strand, counting down.
ACGAACACGATGCGGGTGTCGAAATAGCCCTTCTCGCCGGTCAGCCGCTCATAGATGGCGTCGGCGATGATGTGGGCGACGCGGCGCCAGTTCTCGGGCGTGGTGAAATACTGCTGGCCGGTGAGCTGGGCGCCGCCGAACACGTCCCACAGCCGGAACTCGGCGCGCAGCCGGCCGTCCGGCTGGCGGGTCATGCGGCCGGTGACCAGCGCCTGGGCGTTGATCACCCGCCAGTCCGGGTAGCGCGGCTGCTGGTCGAAATTGGTGATGCGCTCGATGAACGCCTGCGGCGAGATCGGCGCGAACAGGCCGGATCGCTTGAGATCGGCGGTGATAACCTGGGTGACGTTTCGTCCGAACTCGGCATCCGGCGCGCTGGCGCCGACGAAATCGGGCAGCGCGATGGGGAGCGGCTGCACCACGCCCTGGGTGATGTCGAGCTTGAGCACCGCGCCCGCCGGCCGCGGCAGGCCGAGAACGGTCGCGCCGGCAGCCCCGGCGAGGAGGAGATCGCGTCGTGTCGGAAGGAAAGCGGGCATTTGGGTCTCGGGCGAAGGGCGGGGTCAGCCCCGGAACATGTCGCGCGGATCGAAGGTGACCTCGACGTCGCGCCACGCCTCGTACTTGGCGACGGGCAGGGTGTAGGGCGCGCAGCGGCGGATCGCCCGCATCGCGCTCTCCGCCGCCACCTGGAAATAGCCGCCGCCGCTGTGGTCGACCAGCATCGGCTGGCCGGCGAGCGAGCCGTCCTGGTTGAGGGCGATGCGGACGCGGACGATGAGATCGCGCGCCTCGGCGGCGCCCACCGGCGGGTTCCAGCAGCGCTGGATCTGGGCGCGCAGCGCGTCGATCTCGGTCTGCGACAATTGCTGCGCCTGCCCGGTGACCGAGCCGAGCGAGGCGGTGTGCGACACCTCCGCGGCGCTGGCGGCCGTGCGCTGCGGCGCGCGCTTGTCGAGCAGCGCGGCGATCTTGCTGGTGTCGAACTTCGAGTTCGGATCGGGCGGGGTCTGGGCCACCGGCGGGGGCGGCGGCTGCTTCGGCCGCGCCACCGGCTTGGCCGGCGGTGTCGGCGGCGGCTTGACCTCGGCCTTCTTCTGCGGCTCGGGCTTCTTCTCGGTCTTCTCCGCCTTCTCGATCAGCTTCTCCAGCGCCTCGGCGTCGGGCTTGATCTCCGGCTTGGGCTCGGCCTTCTTCGGCTCCGGCTTGGCCTCGGGCTTGGCCTCCACCTTCTTGGGCTCGGGCTCCGGCTTGGACTCGGCCTTCTTGTCCGGCTCGGGCGGACGCTCGACCTTCGGCGGCAACGGCGGCGGGGTCGCCGAGTCGATGGTCTTGTCGGCGATCTTCTTGGTTTCGGTGTCGGGCGGCTTCACCTCGCCGGTCTTCTCGGCGACGTGCCTGGGCTTTTCCGCCTTGGGCGCGGTCTTCTGGCCGCGGGTGAGCTGGGAGAACTCCGACATCGACATGATGTCGACCGGCATCGACTCCGTCGGCGCGACCACCATCGGCCGGGCGTCGAAGGTGACGAGCCCGATGCCGAGGACCACCGCGTGCAGCGAGGCCGAGGCGACGAAGCTCCGATCCGAGCGCATCAGCCCCCCTGCTCCACTTCGGTGACCAGCGCCACGCGCTTGAAGCCGGCGGACGACAGCCGGCCCATGACCTTCATCACCGTGCCGTAATCGACCGACTTGTCGCCGCGCACGAACACCCGCTCGTCCTGGCCGCCGCCGCGCGCCTGGGCGATGGCCTGCAGCTTCGGCACCAGCTCGTCGATCTGGATCTCGCTGTTCATCAGGAACACCTGGCCCTTGGTGTTGACCGAGATGGTCACCGGCTCGGTGTTCTGCTCGATGCCCTTGGCCTGGGTCTGCGGCAGGTCGATCGGCACGCCGACGGTGAGCAGCGGCGCCGACACCATGAAGATGATGAGCAGCACCAGCATCACGTCGACGAACGGCGTGACGTTGATCTCGCTCATCACGGCGCGCCCGCCCCGCCGGCGGCGACGGCCGGTCTTGTCGCCCGAGGATACGGTGCCAGCGCCCATTGCCCTGAAACCCTGCGCCCCTGAAATCTTGAGGTCCGAAACCCTGCGGCCTGAAACCTTGCGGCTTAAGCGTTCTCGTCGATCTGGCGCGACAGGATCGCCGAGAACTCGTCGGCGAAACCTTCCAGCCGCGCGGCCTGCTTGTTCACTTCGGAGGTGAACTTATTGTAGAAAATCGTCGCCGGTATGGCAGCGATCAGCCCCATTGCGGTGGCGAACAGCGCCTCGGCGATGCCCGGCGCCACCACCGCGAGCGAAGTGTTCTTCGACGCGGCGATCGACTGGAAGCTGGTCATGATGCCCCACACCGTGCCGAACAGGCCGATGAACGGGCCGGCCGAGCCGACCGTGGCCAGCACCAGAAGCTTCGACTCGAGCCGCTCGACCTCGCGCGATATCGACACGTCCATCACCCGGTCGATGCGCTGCTGCAGCCCGGCGAACGAACGGGCGCCACCCTCGAAGGTGCGCTTCCACTCGCGCATCGCCGCCACGAACAGCCCCGCCATCGAATCGGCCGGCCGCGCCGACAGCGTGCGGTAGAGCTCCTCCAGCGACTGGCCGGACCAGAACGCCTGCTCGAACTGGTCGCAGGCGGCGCGGGTGCGCCGGAACAGCAGCCACTTGTCGATGGCGATCGCCCACACCCAGATCGAGGCGCAGATCAGCCCGATCATCACGCTCTTGACGACCCAATGCGCCTGCAGGAACAGGGTCAGGAGCGACATGTCGACGGAAGGAGTCAGGTCGGGGGTCATCGGCACTGCTTTCGGTCGTCCGTCTCCGGCATCGCTCGGCGCCACGCTCGGACGGGATCACGGCCGGCGCCGTCGGCGACGATGTTCAGGCCAAGGCGCCTGTGGGGCGCCTGCGATGACGGCCGGCCAAGCTCGGTCTCTCAAGGCTCGTCTTGCCGCCGAATATGGCTGAACTAAGGGCGCGGCACGCCCCGTTCCTCGGCTCCAGATGATCCTCAGCCGATTAACGTCCGGTTAACGATGATGAAAAGTCGTGCGCAGGGGAGGCAGCGCGTGCCCCGGCGTCCTGGGGCGAGCGTCAATCCCGGCGTCGTCCCGGACGGCGCGAAGCGCCGAGCCGGGACCGTCCGCGAGATAAAGACACCCCACACCCCTTCCTGAAAACGTCCCGGCTCGCGCGCCTTCGGCGCTTGGCCGGGACGACGCCCCCAAGGGGGAACGCAAAGCCGCCGGCACCTTGCGGCACCGGCGGCTCGTAGTCCCTTCAGCGGTCGAGACCGTCACGCGTCCGCCGGACGCTCCGGCTCGGCGACGCGGCGGCGCTCGGCCATGAACTGGTCGAACTCGGCCTTGTCCTTGGCCTGACGCAGCCGCTCCAGGAAGTCGCGGAACCCGCGCTCCTCCTCCTCAAGGCGCTTCAGCGTCTCGGCGCGGTACTCGTCGAACGCCCGGTTGCCGCTCGATCCGGCGGCGGGCTCGCGCCGGCCGCCCCACCAGGAACCGCCGCCCGAGCCGCGGACGTCCGAGCCGCGGCCATCCATGTGTGCGCGCATGCGGTCCATCTTCTCCTGCATCCGCGCCATCTTGCGCTCGTAGCGCGAGGAATCGTTCCAGCAGTCCATGCGTCCGCTCCAGATCGAATAGATCAATACGGCCAACCCAATCGGCCACCACAGGATGAAGGCGATCACGATCAGCGCGATCCGGCCCGGATGGAGCCGCCCGGCCCGCCACCGGTCTTCGCCTTCATACCGGCCATCCCAGTATTGAGCGCGTGCAGCGTCGCTCATCGTGACCTCCGTCAATGTTAATTACATTTACATGATGGGAAGGGGCATGGTGATTGTCAAGGGCCCTCCAGGGGCATCGTCTCAAGAAGCCGCGTCTGCAGATGCGTTCCGGCCGCGCTCACCCCATGGCGCCGCCCGGCGGCAGGCCGAGGCCGCGCCAATAGACCAGGAGGCCCGCCTCCAGCAGATCCTCGGGCGGCATGGGCAGCTTGCGCCGTGCCTTGTCGCCGCGGCCGAACAGCGAGGCGATGCCGTGCGCCAGCGACCAGATGTGCAGCGCCATCATCGCCGCCGGCGGCCGGCCCGCCGGCATGGTGGCGGCCACCGCCTCGGAGGCCTCGCGCAGGATGGCGAAGATCTGCTCGCCCGCCTCGCGCAGCTCCGGCGAGCCGTCCGGCGGCACGCCGGCCTCGAACATCGCCGAATAATAGGCCGGCTCGGCGCGGGCGAACGCCAGATACGCCTTGCCCAGCCGTTCGAACGCCGCGAACGGCTCGGGCCGGCCGCCGTTCCAGGCCGAAGCGAGCTGGCCGGCCAGGATTTCGAAGCCGCGCCGCGCCACGTCGGTCAGCAGCTCGTCGCGGTCGCGGAAATGGCGGTAGGGCGCGGCCGGGCTCACCCCGGCCCAGCGCGCGGCCTCCGCGAAGGTGAAGCCGGCCGGCCCCTTCTCGGCGATCAGTTCCAGGGCGGCGCGGACCAGCGCCTCCTTGAGGTTGCCGTGGTGATACGCGCGCGACCCGGCCCGGCCGCCGTCCTTGGACCAGCTCATGTAACGAGCTATTACATGAGCCGGGCGGCAGCGTCGACCATGCCGCGCGCCGCCGCCCTGTCAGCCGGATGTCCGTTCCGCGCCGCGCGCGCGGTGTGGCGGGTGTCCTCATGCCGTCTGCGGTTCGTGCTGCCCGCCCGCGGCCTCGGCCGGAGCGGACGGGCCGGCCGGCGCAGCCGTCTCGCCGCCGGCCTCCGCGTGGCGATGCTCCTCGATCGCGGCGCCCGCCGGCAGCTGCAGCACGGTCGCCCGCTGCCCGGCGCACAGGTGCGTCACCAGCACCACCTGGCCGTCCGGAAACTCCAGCGCGTCGTGGTGGAGATAGGGGTTGTCCATGTTGATCTGGCGGAACCGCGCCAGATTGCTGCCGGCCGTCCGGTTGGCGAAGGCGCCGAACGCCGGCTCGAACTCGACGGGTTTGTCGAACCCGAGCTCGGTTCCCGGCAGCAGGCAGACCGCGACATCCGGATCGTCCGGCGCGGCAAAGCCGCGGGTGATGGAGTTGACGAACATCGTCGCTACCAGCGTCTCTCCGACCCGTGCCGGCCGGGACATCACATGGTGAAGACTGTAGTCGCACATGTGAGCATCCTTCCTGTTCTGACGATCGGCCGCGAAGGCCCTCCCCTGCCGCGGGCGTGGCGTTGGCCAAGCCGCCCCCGGTTCCCGGTTCGGTGCGGCCGATCCGGGGCTGTCGATGGGGAACGTCGATGATGAGCAGGAATGTTCGGGGACGGGCCGAGGTTCCGGATTTCCGCCCCCTGCGGCAACGTCGCGCGGTCAAGTCGTTCGACCTTGCCTCGCGACGTCGCCATCAGGGCGTTCAGATGAACATCGGCTGGCCGCTGTCGTCGGCCGGCTCGGCCAGGGCGCGGAACGCTTCCAGCGGCAGCCGCGGCGTGCCGCCGCCCGGCCCGCCGATGGCGGTGGCCGGCATCCGCACCACCGTCGCCTGCTGGCCCTCGCGCAGCTGGGTGAACATCACCACCCGGCCATCGGCGAGCTCCAGCGCATCGTGGTGGATGCAGGGAATGTCGACGCTGACCTGCCGGATCCAGGCGACCTGCTCGCCCGCCGGAATGTCGGGCACGAGGCCGGCGGCCGTCTCGCAGGCGATCGGCTCGTTGAAGCGGACCTCGGTGCCCGGCGGCAGGCACACCGCCACGCCCGGCGCACCGGCCGCGGCGAAGCCGCGCGCCTCGCTGCGGCCGAAGGTCGTCAGAATCACCTGGTCACCCGGCTCCACCCGCCGGAACTCGATCGTGTGACGACCCATCTCGCCCATGCGCCAACTCCTCTCACCGCTGTCCTGTCCCGTATCTCGCGCGGACCGCTTTTCCCGATCGGCCGGTGTGGGGACGCGCCCCGCCGGTCCGGCCATCGGCCCTGGTCACGCTGTGGATTAGGACAATGCCGCATGCGGCTGGAGGTTCCCTTGCGGGCTCAGCCCGCAGGGGTGGCGTCCACCGTGGTGGCGTCGACATCGGCGCCCATCGCCTTGCGCAGGCCGAGCGGAATGCGGGTCGCGCGCTCGCCGGCCACGAACGCGACCTTGATCCTGGCGGCGATCAGGATCTCCTCGCCGCGCCGCACGGTCTGCGCCAGCGTCAGCGAGGCGCCGCGCACCTCGGCCGGGTGGGTGTGGACCTCGAGAATGTCATCGATCTTCGCCGGCCGGCGGAAATCGAGGTCCATGTGGCGCACCACGAAGGCGAAGCCGGCCCCGACCTCCGCCACCGCCTCCTCGAACAGCGACCCCTGCTCGACACCGAGCAGGCGCAGATAGTCCGAGCGGCCGCGCTCCATGTAGCGCAGGAAATTGGCGTGGTAGACGAAGCCGGAGAAGTCGGTGTCTTCGTAATAGACCCGCACCGCCAGCACATGGCCGCCGGGTACGAGGCGGCCGGCAAGGTCGGGCCACGAGCGGCCTTCGCCGCCGACGAAATTCGGAACGGATGTCACGTCAGGAACTCGAGATCAGCGGACGGCCGTATCGCCGTCTCCATGCAACCGCTGCGCAGCGGTTGCATGGAGAGCCTCTGCCTGCGCCGCCAGCGTCGCGATCTGCTTCTGCACGAACTCGGCCTGGATTTGCAACATCTCCTGGACGTCACGCGCGCGCAACAGGCGCTGTGCCATATCGACACTCGCTGCCATGGTGGTCTCGGCATAGCCGATCGCCCGCTCGCCGAGGTCGGCGATGGCCGTGGCCGGCGCGGCGCGGATTGCCGCCTGCGCCTCTCCGAGCCTGTCGATCGCCTCCGACAATGCCGCGGCAAGGCGGTTCTCGGCGATCTCCGCGCCCGACACCAAGAATTCGCAATCCCGCCAACCGGACTGCATGCGGTCGAGCAGCGGCGTCGAAGGGGCATGGGAAGGCACAGGCTCGGCCAACCGCTCACGAACATGGCGGACCTTGTCGGCCTCGTCCGCGAGCAGCGCCCGGGCGCTCTCGATCTGGGCTCTGAGGTCGCTCGCCGCGATGTTCATGTCTGCCACGCGTTCACGGACGGCCCGTGATCCCCGGTTCGGCCCGCACCGCCGTCACACGATCTCGATCAGGGTGACGTTCAGGCGGTCGCCACAAGCAATGCACTCTATCATATGGAACAGTGTGCCCGGCAGGAAAAGGATCTCCTGCTCACCCTCGTCTTCCGCATAGCCCTGAAGCCGCCGGCCGGCCCTCGACACGATCGTGAACAAAAGCTCACCAGAAAAGGCGCGGTCCGGATCAGCAGACGCACTGGAGTAACGATTCCAACGCAAGGTTTGACCAACGCGATCTACCCAGAAAGCTCGCCAATCCGGTGCGTTGGTGCGAGCCGATCCCATCTGTACAGGCTCCAGGCGTTCAGTTGATGGAGGCACTGCACGAACGCCGCGGAAACACACCCCGGCGAAACTGGGCAGCTTGCGGATCGCGGTGTCGAACCGCGCTTGCAGGACGAACACGCCACGATAATCGCCGAGCGCGAGCGGACGCCCGTCCATCTCCCCATTGAAGATGCGATGCCAGGAGCCGGACGACGTCCACAGCCGCACCAGGACGCGCTCGATGGGATCGAGGCCGAACGGGTCGCCGCCGATCGCCTGTTCCGCCGCGATCATGGCCAAGAGGGTGCGCTCGTCGCCACCCAACGCGGTCAGCGCTCGAAGGCAGACGGCGTCGTCCGAGAACATCGCTCAATCCTCGGCGGGATCCTGAAACAGCGTGAACTGCCCGCTCTCCCGCGCCGGCTCGGCGAGGCCAAGGTGGCGGAAGGCGTGGGCGGTGATCAGCCGGCCGCGCGGCGTGCGCTGCACGAAGCCCTGCTGGATCAGGAACGGCTCGATGATGTCCTCGATGGCGTCGCGCGGCTCCGACAGCGCCGCGGCGATGGTCTCGATCCCCACCGGCCCGCCGCCATAATTGAGCGCAATCACCGAGAGGTAGCGCCGGTCCATGGCATCGAGCCCGGCGGCATCGACCTCCAGCGCCACCAGCGCCCGGTCGGCCACCGCCCGGTCGATCGCCGGGCTGTTGTCGACCAGCGCGAAGTCGCGCACCCGTCTCAGCAGCCGGCCGGCGATGCGCGGCGTGCCGCGGGCGCGCCGGGCGATCTCGTTGGCGCCTTCCGGCGTCATGCCGATGCCGAGCACGCGGGCGCCGCGGCTGACGATGAACTCCAGCTCCGCCACCGTGTAGAAGTTCAGCCGCACCGGAATGCCGAAACGGTCGCGCAGCGGCGTGGTGAGAAGGCCGGCGCGGGTGGTAGCGCCGACCAGGGTGAACTTGGCGAGGTCGATGCGCACCGAGCGCGCCGCCGGCCCCTCGCCGATGATCAGATCGAGCTGGAAATCCTCCATCGCCGGATAAAGGATTTCCTCCACCGCCGGATTGAGGCGGTGAATCTCGTCGATGAACAGCACGTCGCGCTCTTCGAGATTGGTGAGCAGCGCGGCGAGGTCGCCGGCCTTGGCGATGACGGGTCCGGAGGTGGCGCGGAAGCCGACGCCGAGTTCCTTCGCCACGATCTGCGCCAGCGTCGTCTTGCCGAGGCCCGGCGGCCCGACGAACAGCACGTGGTCGAGCGCCTCGGCGCGCTGGCGGGCGGCGGCGATGAACACGCTCAGGTTTGCCCGCGCCTGCTCCTGGCCGACGAAATCGGCCAGCCGCTGCGGCCGCAGCGTGGCGTCGGCATCGTCGTCGCGCTTGTCGGGCTGCACCAGGCGGCGGGGCGGGGTGGCCATGCGATTCCCTCAGGAGATGGGGCGCTTATACTGCGGTGCGCCGGAGAGGGCACCCGGGCAGGTCGGGTGGGCCGGTATCGCCTTTGGGCATCCGATCTGATGCCGTCCTACCGGAGGCTCAGGCTCTACTCTTCGCCTTCGAGAAGCTCCGGCCCGAAATCGCGCCCGCCATAGGCGATGGCGACGATCTCGACGACGCGTCCCAGCACCCGGAATGCGATGGTGACCCGCCGTTCGAATCCGATCGTGCGGAGGCCCGGCGCGAGATCGTCCCGCCGGGTGCCGCGTTCCGGAAACGCTTCGAGCCGGCGGCACGCCGCCTCGATGCGCGACAGATAGTCCCCGGCGATCCGGGGGCCGGCCCTTTCGGCAATATGGTCGTAGAGCGACGCCAGATCGGCAACGGCCGAGGGCCGGAACCGGACCTCATGCGTCACGGTCGCCGGCCTTCAGCCGCGCGGCATGGCGCTGGCGCAGACCGGCGAAAACGTCCTCCGCCGGCAGGCTCGGCCGCGGATCGGCAAGCGACGCCCGGACCTTTTCACGCAGGATCTCGTCGAGCGCCGCCTCCTCCCGGTCCAGCGCCCGCAGGCCCGCCCGCAGCACCTCGCTGGCCGAACTGTAGGCGCCCGAGGCCAGCCGCCGGTCGAGACTGCTCTGCTGGGCGCCCAGGGTGACGGTGATCGGCTTGCTGCTGCGCATGGGCGCTCCTCCTCGCGTATGACAGTGTCATGCAGAGCAGGGAAAGCGTCAAGTCGCGAACGCCTCGCACGCACCGAGTCCCGCTCGAGGGCGTTCCCGCGTATAGTTGTTCGATCAGGAGAACGGCCATGCGGGCGCGCTCGGAGGACGGCTTCGAATATATGAGCCTCGACGATTTCGAGGACTATCTCGCCGACAAGCCGGCCAACGAGAAGTGGGAGCTTCTCGGCGGGCGGGTCGTCAAGATGATGGTCGGCGCGCGCTGGGAGCACAACCGCATCGTCCAGAACATCACCACGGCGATGATGGTCGACTTCCGCCGCCGCGGCTCCGACTGCCGGCCGTTCGCCGAAACCTTCTACCTGAAGCAGCGGTTCATGGACCTCGCCGCGCTGCCGGACGTGATGGTCCGCTGCGGACCGCTGGAGAAGGAGGCGACGTCGCTCTCCGACCCCACCGTCCTGGTCGAGGTGGCCTCCGGCGGCACCGCGCGCCGCGACCGCGGCGAGAAATGGAGCCTCTACAAGCGCCTCCCCTCGCTGCAGCATTATGTCATCGTCGCCCGCGACGAGGTCGCCATCGACGTGCTGGACCGCCAGGGCGAAGGCTGGCTTGAGCGGCCGACGATCAGCGACCCGTCAGCCCTGCTCACCCTGCCCGCCATCGGCTTCGAGATGCCGGTGGCCGAGGTCTACCGCGACGTGCTGTCCTGAGCGGCGGCCGCGCTCACTTCGCCAGTTCCTTCAGCCCCAGCCGGATCAGCTTGGCTGTCTCGGCGTCCTCGCCGGCCTCGCGCACCGCGGCGGCGATGGCGGCGGCGGCCTGCGGCTGGCCGTAGCCGAGATTGACCAGCGCCGAGACCGCGTCGGCCACCGGCGCCGGTGCCCGCTTGTCCTCGACCGCGCCGGCGAGCTTCGCCACCGCCGGATCGACCTCGGCATAGGCCGGCGCCCTGTCCTTGAGTTCGGCGACGATGCGCGCCGCCACCTTCGGCCCGACACCGGGCGCGCGGGCCACCATCGCCTTGTCGGCGAGCGCGATCGCGCTGGCCAGTTCGGCCGGCTTGAGCGTGGAGAGAATGGCCAGCGCCACCTTGGTGCCCACCCCCTGCACCGTCTGCAGCAGGCGGAACCATTCGCGCTCCGTGTCGGCGGCAAAGCCGAACAGCCGGATCTGGTCCTCGCGCACGAAGGTGTCGATCGCCAGCGTCGCCGCCTCGCCGGGTGCCGGCAGCGCCTGCAGCGTGCGCGCCGAGCAGTGGACCTGATAGCCGACGCCATGCACGTCGAGGATCACAAAATCCTCGCCATAGGAATCGATGACGCCCTTGAGCTTGCCGATCATGCCGCCGTCTCGACTGGTTTCCTGTCCCGCATCTTGGCAAGTTTCCCGCCCGCTTCCCGCCCCTCACCCCACCAGCTTGCGGATGGTGCGGTGGTGGGCGTGGGTGATCGCCACCGCCAGCGCGTCGGCGGCGTCGGCGCTCTGCGGGTCGGCCTTGGGCAGCAGCAGCCGCACCATGGCCTGGATCTGCACCTTGTCGGCATGGCCGGCGCCGACCACCGTCTTCTTGATCAGATTGGGGGCGTATTCGGCGACCGCGAGGCCGGCCTGCGCCGGCACCAGGAGCGCGATGCCGCGCGCCTGGCCGAGCTTCAGCGTCGCGCCGGCATCCTTGTTGACGAACGTCTCCTCCACCGCCGCCTCGTCCGGCCGGTGGGCCGCGATCACCGCGCAGAGCCCCTCGTGCAGCGCCTTGAGGCGCAAGGCCAGCGCCTCGGCGCTGTCGGAGACAACGGTGCCGCAGGCGACGAAGCCGAGCCGCGAGCCCTCGACCGCGATGATGCCCCAGCCGGTGCGCCGCAGGCCGGGATCGAGACCGATGATGCGGATCATGTCTTGAGGATCATGGGTTGGGGACCATCGGAACGGCATACCTTCCGGAAGCTTCGCGGGGCGGCGCCGCACGTCCGGGTTAGCCGCCATGGCCGCCGCCGGCAAGCGCCGCACCGATTGCGGATCGGAAACGCAATCCCTATAGTGCGCGAAAATCCCGACCATCGAGAGCGATGCGGGGCTCCGTCCGGAAGGACGGCGGCGCGCAGAGAACTATTGACCGAGAGCCTCTTGAACTTGCCCCGTCGAATCCCCCTATTGGGCCCCCTCGCTGTGTCCAGGAGATCGTGATGGCCAACGCCCCTCTGATGCCGAAGGCGACCGCGGTTTGGCTGGTCGAGAACACCTCGCTGACGTTCGATCAGATCGCCGACTACTGCAAGCTGCACCCGCTGGAGGTGAAGGCGATCGCCGACGGCGAGGCCGCCCAGGGCATCAAGGGCCTCGACCCGGTGGCCACCGGCCAGCTGTCGCGCGAGGAGCTAGACCTCGCCATCGCCGACCCCCATCGCCGCCTCAAGCTGCTCGAATCGAAGGTGCGGGTGCCGGAGCCGAAGAGCCGGCGCGGGCCGCGCTACACCCCGGTGTCCAAGCGCCAGGACCGGCCCAACGCCATCCTGTGGCTGGTGCGCAACCACCCCGAGCTGAAGGACGCGCAGATCATGCGCCTCGTCGGCACCACCAAGTCGACCATCGAGGCGGTGCGCGAGCGCACCCACTGGAACAGCGCCAATCTTCAGCCGATGGACCCGGTGACGCTCGGCCTGTGCTCGCAGATCGACCTCGACCTGGAGGTCCAGCGCGCCGCCAAGGAGAAGCCGCTGCCGACCGCCGGCGGCACCACGCTGCTGCCCGCCGAGATCACCACCCGCGCCGACGAGATCGAGCCGGAGGAGGAGGAAGAGGCGCGCCCGGGCAAGTCCGAGGTCGACCTCTCCAAGGTGTTCGCCAAGTTCCAGGACAGCCGCGGCCACGACGACGACGAGGAGTGAGGCGGGCCTGCTTTCCCTCTCCCCTTGCGGGAGAGGGAAGAAAAGCACCGGTCGATGGAACCCGCATGGCTTCGCCGGGCAGGGTTGCCGCCCAGCGGTCATGCAGGCGCCGGTCTTGCCGCGCCCGATTCTGCCCCGCCGCTGCCATGATCGGCGCGTTGACTGCGCCACCCGGCGCGGGTGAATACCGCCACGCCACACGATATGCCCCCGCCGGGGCGGCCGTCGTGGTCCGCTCGTGAGGAATCCCGTCGCCAGGAATCCCATCTTCAGGAATCCCGTTCCCCGCCAAGGATTTTCTGCGAGATTGGATGGCGGATCATAAGGTTTCCGGTCGATCCCTTCGGGACACCGGAAACGTCATGATCGGCCGCATCCTGTCGTCTGGTCGTAACGTCATCTTTGTAGGGTCATGTCCGGCAGCGTTCTTCGGTTCCACCGTCACGCCAGGCTCGCCATCGCCCTCGCGGCCCTGGTGGCCGCCGCGGTGGCTGCCGAGGCCGCCAGCAGTTCCGCCTTCGCCGACTTTCGCGTCTGCAACAAGACCGGAAGCCGCGTCGGCCTCGCCGTCGGCTACAAGGAGGGCGAGCGCTGGACCACCGAGGGCTGGTGGAACCTCCCACCCAACTCTTGCGAAACATTGATGCGCGGCGCGCTGGTCGCCCGGTTCTATTATATCTACGGCGTAGACTATGACCGCGGCGGCGAGTGGGCCGGCAAGGCTTTCATGTGCACCCGCGATAAAGAGTTCACAATTCGCGGCATCGAGGATTGCCTGGCGCGCGGCTATGACCGCACCGGCTTCTTTGAAGTCGACACCAGTGAACAAAAAAGCTGGACGGTTCAGCTCACAGATGCGATGCAGAGCGAGCCTGCTTCCACCGGCAAGGTCAAACCCCGCTGACAATCGCCCCGCCGCGGACATGAGACGCCAGCGCCGCACCAAGATCGTCGCCACGCTGGGCCCGGCGTCCAGCGACAGGGACATGATCGCCCGCCTGTTCCAGGCCGGCGCCGATGTCTTCCGCATCAATATGAGCCACACGCCGATCGCCGGCATGCGCCGCTTCGTGGCGATGATTCGCGATGTCGAGCACGAGTTCGGGCGGCCGATCGGCATCCTGGTCGACCTGCAGGGGCCCAAGCTGCGGGTCGGCACCTTCGCCGCCGGCAAGGAGACGCTGGCGGTCGGCGACCGCTTCGTGCTCGATGCCGACCGCACCCCCGGCGACGCGACGCGCGTGCACCTGCCGCATCCGGAAATCCTCGGCGCGCTGGAACCCGGCCACCGCCTGCTGGTCGATGACGGCCGCCTGCTGCTGGTGGTCGAGGAAGCTTCGCCCGAGCGCGCGGTGACGCGGGTCGAGGTCGGCGGCCAGATCTCCAACCGCAAGGGCGTGAGCCTGCCCGACACCACCATCCCGTTCTCGGCGCTCACCGAGAAGGACCGCAGCGACCTGGAGGCGGCGCTCGACGCCGGGGTCGAGTGGATCGCGCTGTCCTTCGTGCAGAAGCCCGAGGACGTCGCCGAGGTGCTGAAGGTGGCGCGCGGCCGCGCCAAGGTGCTGGCCAAGATCGAGAAGCCGCAGGCCATCGCCCGCCTGCACGAGATCATGGAGATCGCCGACGCCTTGATGGTGGCGCGCGGCGACCTCGGCGTCGAGCTGCCGCTGGAGCAGGTGCCCGGCCTGCAGAAGCAGATCACCCGCCACGCCCGCCGCATCGGCCGGCCGGTGGTGGTGGCCACCCAGATGCTCGAATCGATGATCGAGTATCCCTCCCCCACCCGCGCCGAGGTGTCGGACGTCGCCACCGCCGTGTTCGAGGGCGCCGACGCCATCATGCTGTCGGCCGAGAGCGCCGCCGGCAAGTATCCGGTCGAGGCGGTGGCGCAGATGAACCGCATCGCCGAGCAGGTGGAGCGCGACCCCAACTACCACACGCTGCTGCGCAACCAGCGCACCGAGCCCGAGGCCACCGGCGCCGACGCCATCGCCGCCGGCGCCCGCGAGATCGGCGAGACCCTGGCGCTCGACGCCATCGCCTGCTGGACCGCCTCCGGCGCCACCGCGCTGCGCGTGGTGCGCGAGCGGCCGAAGCCCCACATCGTCGCCATCTCCAAGTGCTGGGAGACCGCCCGCCGGCTCGCTCTGGTGTGGGGCGTCCACCCGATCGTCGCCGAGGATCCGCGCGACCTCGACGACATGGTCAGCCGCGCCTGCCGCCTCGCCTATCTCGACGGCTTCACCGTGCCCGGCCGGCGGGTCATTATTGTCGCAGGCGTGCCGCTCGGCACCCCGGGCGCCACCAACATGCTGCGCATCGCCTTCGTCGGCAACGATGCCGCGGAGCCGGCCGGTTCGGGTGCGACCCGATCCGCAACCGCCGCGCCTTGACACTCCGCCGGCACAGAGGTCATGTGCCGGCATGACCGAGCCTGCCGCACCCGCCAAACCGCCTCTGCAAATCCTGCTGTGCTCGCCGCGTGGCTTCTGCGCCGGCGTCACGCGGGCGATCGATGTCGTGGAGACCGCGCTCAAGCGTTTCGGGCCGCCGGTCTATGTCCGCCACGAGATCGTCCACAACCGCTTCGTGGTCGAGAGCCTCAAGGCCAAGGGCGCGGTGTTCGTCAAGGAACTGGACGAGGTGCCCGACACCGCGGCGCCGGTGATCTTCTCGGCCCATGGCGTGCCCAAGACCGTGAGCGAGGCCGCCGCCAGCCGCAAGCTGACCACGCTCGACGCCACCTGCCCGCTGGTGACCAAGGTGCACCGCGAGGCGGAGATCCATTTCAAGCGCGGCCGCCACGTCATCCTGGTCGGCCACGCCGGCCACCCCGAGGTGGTCGGCACCATGGGCCAACTCCCTGATGGGGCCGTGACCCTGGTCGAGACGGTGGACGACATCGAGGCGTTCGAGCCGCCGGCCGGCAAGGAGCTTGCCTTCGTCACCCAGACCACGCTGTCGGTCGACGACACCCGCGACGCCATCGCCACGCTCAAGCGCCGCTTCCCGGCCATCTCCGGCCCCCACATCGAGGACATCTGCTACGCCACCACCAACCGTCAGGAGGCGGTGAAGCAGGTGGCGCCGCAGGTCGAGGCCATGGTGGTGGTCGGCGCGCCGAACTCGTCGAACTCGCAGCGCCTGCGCGAAGCCGCCGAGCGGCTGGGCTGCAAGGTCGCCGTGCTGGTGCAGCGCGCCAGCGACCTCGACTGGAGCCGGTTCGAGGGCGTCTCCCGCATCGGCCTCACCGCCGGAGCCTCGGCGCCGGACGTGCTGATCGAGGAGATCATGGAGGCCTTCGCCGAGCGCTTCGCGATCACGGTCGAGACGGTGACCACCGTCAAGGAAGACATGTTCTTCCCGCTGCCGCGCGAGCTGCGCCCGGACGCGGCCTGACCGTTTCCGGGATCCTGAAGCGATACTCCGGAAACCGTGGGAAGGCGCGGCCTCTTCTTCCCTCTCCCCTTGCGGGAGAGGGTGCCGAGCGATCAAGGATCGCGAGGCGGGTGAGGGGTGAGGTTGGGCGAGATTGAAGCGACCCCTCACACGGCTCGATCTCGCTGGAGCATTTTCCGCAAAAGTGGAAACCGCACGAACTCTGGCGGATACGCAATGGCTGTCTATACCGAGGTCGGAACCGAAGAGCTTTCGGCGTTCCTCGACCATTACGATCTTGGCGAGCTTCTGTCCTGCAAGGGCATCGCCGAGGGGGTGGAGAATTCCAACTTCCTGATCCACACCGCCGCCGGGCACTACATCCTGACGCTCTATGAGAAGCGGGTGGACCCGGCCGACCTGCCGTTTTTCCTCGCGCTGATGGAGCACCTCGCCGGCCGCGGCCTCATCTGCCCGCTGCCGGTGAAGACCCGCGCCGGCACCGCGCTCGGCACGCTGGCCGGGCGGCCGGCGGCCATCGTCACCTTTCTCGACGGCATGTCGGTGCGCCAGCCCGCCGTCACCCATTGCGCCGAGGTCGGCGAGGCGCTGGCCCGGCTGCACCTTGCCGGCGCCGATTTCGCGCGTCAGCGCGCCAACGCGCTGTCGGTCGCGGGCTGGCGGCCGCTCGCCAAGCGCGCCGGCCACCGCGCCGACACCGTGGCGCCGGGGCTTGCCGCCCTCATCGAGGAGGAGCTCGCCGTGGTCGAGGCGAGCTGGCCCAACGGGCTTCCCGAAGGCGTCATCCACGCCGACCTGTTTCCGGACAATGTGTTCTTCCTCGGCAACCGGCTCTCCGGGCTGATCGACTTCTACTTCGCCTGCACCGACACGCTGGCCTATGACATCGCGGTGTGCCTCAACGCCTGGTGCTTCGAGCCCGACGGCTCGTTCAACGTCACCAAGGGCCGGGCGCTGCTGCAGCGCTACGAGGCCGTGCGGCCGCTGTCGGAGGCCGAGCGGGCGGCGCTGCCGCTGCTCTGCCGCGGCGCGGCCCTGCGCTTCCTGCTCACCCGCCTCGTCGACTGGCTGAACGTGCCGCCGGGCGCCCTGGTGCGGCCGAAGAACCCGATCGAGTACCTGAAGAAGCTGCGCTTCCACCGCTACGCCTCCTCGGCGCGCGACTACGGGCTCGCGGCATGAGCGAGGATGCGACCGGTATGGCGGCCGGCAAGGCGCCGAAGCGCGTCGAGGTGTGGACCGACGGCGCCTGCTCCGGCAATCCCGGGCCCGGCGGCTGGGGCGCCATCCTGGCCTGCGACGGCGTCGAGAAGGAGTTCAGCGGCGGCGAGGCCTTCACCACCAACAACCGCATGGAGCTGCTGGCGGCGATCTCGGCGCTGGAGGCGCTGAAGCGGCCGTGCGTGGTCGACCTGCACACCGACAGCCAATATCTGCGCCAGGGCATCACCGAGTGGATCGCCGGCTGGAAGCGCAAGGGCTGGCGCACCGCCTCCGGCTCGCCGGTCAAGAATGTCGATCTGTGGCAGCGGCTCGACGCCGCCCGCACCGCCCACACCGTGCGCTGGCATTGGGTGCGCGGCCACGCCGGCCACCCCGAGAACGAGCGCGCCGACGAACTCGCCCGCGCCGGCATGGCGCCGTTCCTGAAGGGACGGCGCGGCGGCTGAGCTGTGCGGAGCCTTGGAGGAGCTGTCGTCCCGGGCAAGCAGCGTCAGCCGCGCGACCCGGGACCGTTCTCCGGAAGGGGTGTTCTTTTCCGGATCACGATCCCGGCTCGGCGCTACGCGCCGTCCGGGATGACGAAACACAAAAAAGCGATCCCGGGTCTCGTTACGCTCGGCCGGGATGACAACACAATTTATGGCCACTCACCGCTCGGCGGTGCGCGCCGCCTTGCGGATGTACATCGCCCGGTCGGCCCGCGCCTCGGCGACGGCCGGCGTGTCGTCGCCGCTCAGCATGGTCACCCCCACCGAGGCGCCAAGCTCGCCCGCCGTGTCCGGCAGGGCGGCGATCATCTCCTCGATGCGGCGGGCCTTGCGCTCGGCGTCCTCGGCCGAGATGTTCCACAGGATCAGCGCGAACTCGTCGCCGCCCAGCCGCGCCGCCCGGTCGGAGGCGCGCACATGGTCGCCGAGGCACTCGGCCACCGACCGCAGCACGGCGTCGCCGGCGGCGTGGCCGCGCCGGTCATTGATGCCCTTGAAGCCGTCGAGGTCGATATAGAGCAGCGCCGCCGTCGCGCCGTAGCGCTGGATGTAGGACAGCGTGCGGACCATTTCCCGCTCGAAACCGCGGCGGTTGGCGAGGCCGGTCAGCGGGTCTTCCTCGGCGCGGGCGGCAAGCTGGTCGGACTCGGCGCGGGCCGCCGCCAGTTCCGCCTCCAGCCGCTCGACCTCGGCCACGAGCTGCATCAGCATCGTGCGGGTCGGCAGCGGCAATTGGGTGGCGTCCGGCAAATCCGGTACCGCACGGCGGGTGTCGATATCCCGGCGGGGGATGGTGATCTCCTGACGCTGTTCGCCTTTGCCGTCCATGACACACTCCCAGTCCAAAGAGAGTGTAGCCCGTCAAAATGATTTCGTCGCCTTGTCGCGACGCCGCGGATACCTATAAATTGCGCCTCTTCCGATCCGGATTCTCCAAAAAAAGACCCGACATGACCGCGCCGCCCGTTGCCATCATCATGGGCAGCCAATCCGATTGGGACACCATGCGGCACGCTGCCGAGACGCTGGATGCGCTCGAAGTGCCGTTCGATGCCCGTATCGTATCGGCCCACCGCACGCCCGAGCGGCTCTATGCCTTCGCCAGGGGCGCCAAGGATCACGGCTTCAAGGTGATCATCGCCGGTGCCGGCGGTGCCGCCCACCTGCCGGGCATGACGGCGGCGCTGACGCCGCTGCCGGTGCTCGGCGTGCCGATGGAGAGCCACGCGCTGCGCGGGGTGGACAGCCTGCACTCGATCGTCCAGATGCCGGCCGGCATCCCGGTCGGCACGCTGGCCATCGGCAAGGCCGGCGCCATCAATGCCGCGCTGCTGGCGGCCGCCATCCTGGCGCTGTCGGATGCGGCGATCGCCGGGCGGCTCGCGGCGTGGCGGGCGCGACAGACCGCGGCCGTGGCCGAGCAGCCCATCTCCCCGGCATGAGCGGACCCGGCATGCCCCCCCTGCCCGCGCCCGGCGTCTCGCCCGGCGTCCGGCTCGGCATCCTCGGCGGCGGCCAGCTCGGCCGCATGCTGGCGCTTGCCGCCGCCCGCCTCGGCATCCCCTGCCACGTCTATGCCGACCGGCCGGACAGCCCGGCCTTCGAGGTGGTGCGCGACACCACCTGCGCCGACTATGCCGACGAGGCGGCGCTCGCCCGCTTCGCCCAGTCGGTCGATATCGTCACCTACGAATTCGAGAACATCCCCGATTCCGCGGTGGCGCTGCTTGAGCGGCTGCGGCCGGTGCTGCCCGGCGTCCGCGCGCTGGCCACCACCCAGGACCGGCTGAGCGAGAAGCGTTTCGTGCGTGGGCTCGGCCTTGCCACCGCCGAATTCGCCGAGGTCTCCTCGCGCGCCGACCTCGAGGCGGCGGTCGCCGCCATCGGCCGCCCGGCGATCCTCAAGACCCGCCGCCTCGGCTATGACGGCAAGGGTCAGGCGGCGATCCGTGCGGGCACCGACCTCGACGCGGCGTGGCGGGCGGTGGGCATGGCGCCCTCGATCCTGGAGGCCTTCGTGCCGTTCGAGCGCGAGGCCTCGGTAGTGGCGGCGCGCGGCGCCGACGGCACGGTGCGGCCCTTCGACCTCACCGAGAACGTCCACCGCGACCACATCCTCCACACCTCCACCGTGCCGGCCGACGTGCCGGCGGCGGTGGCCGAGGAGGCGATGGCGATCGCCGCGGCGATCGGCGCGGGGCTCGACTTCGTCGGCGTGTTTGCGGTCGAGCTGTTCGTGCTGCCACAGGGGGCGGAATCGCGCCTCGTCGTCAACGAGATCGCCCCGCGGGTGCACAATTCCGGCCACTGGACGCTCGACGGCTGCACCGTGTCGCAGTTCGAGCAGCACGTGCGCGCGGTGTGCGGCCTGCCGCTGGCGAGCCCGCGCCGGCTCGGCCGGGTGGTGATGACCAATCTGATCGGCGCCGAGGTCGAGAGCTGGCGCGAGCTGCTGGCCGAGCCCGGCGCCGCGCTGCACCTTTACGGCAAGGCCGAGGCCCGCCCCGGCCGAAAAATGGGCCACGTCACAAGGCTGGACCCGCTTTCCTGATGTGACCGAAGGGCAAGACACCCCCAGGTTTTGCTCGGTTGCAGCATTGTCGCCGTCCGGTCCAAACCCGGGCGCGACGCACGGGCGCGAGACTTTTGGCGCAACCCTGAAATTTCAACGCCGAAACGGATCGCCATTCGACTGACGATAATCGCAGCGCTCCGTTAAATTTGAACCGGCTCGCTGGATTCCGCCCGGATATACCTACGATCCACGAAGCCTTTTCAGTCCGCCTCCAGAGTTTTTACCAGATTTCCTGACGCAGATCGCCGGACCCGCGCATGGCTGCCGGCGGGAAAGCTTGGCGTGTCGTCCATTCGTTAAAAAAGTGACACCCGGCTGCATAAAATTACGCGTGTATTGATGCAATCTCCCGCACGCAGAACGGGCATCCGGGATCGACCGGACCTCAGGGCGGGAGCGAAGTATCCAGCAGGCGCGGGGCGGTTCAATGACCACGAAAATTGAAGATCAAAACGGCCTCGAAGCCAGTGAATCCCCCCGAACCATCACCGAGGCCAGGATTCCTGGACTAACCTACCGTGAGAGTTATTGGCAGAACATTCTGGCCACGGCATCGGAAGCACATGTTCCGCTTCCCTCGGCGACTCCAATAACCCTTTCCTTCATTACCATCATAGAGCTCCCCATGGGCAATACCGGCAACGACACCATTGACGGCACCGACGGCAACGACCTGATCCTGGCCGGCGACGGCAACGACACCGTCTCCGGCGGCACCGGCGACGACCGCATCAGCGGCGGCACCGGCAACGACACGATCGACGGCGGCAGCGGCAACGACCTGATCCTGGCCGATGACGGCAACGACACCGTCACCGGCGGCACCGGCGACGACCGCATCAGCGGCGGCGCCGGCATCGACGCGATCGATGGCGGCAGCGGCGACGACGCGCTCGAGGGCGCCGCCGGCAACGACACCATCGACGGCGGCGACGGCAACGACCTGATCGTCGCCGGCGACGGCAACGACACCGCCATCGGCGGCACCGGCGACGACCGCATCAGCGGCGGCGCCGGCAATGACCAGATCGACGGCGGCAGCGGCGACGACGCGCTCGAGGGCGCCGCCGGCAACGACACAATCGACGGCGGCGACGGCAACGACCTGATCGTGGCCGGCGACGGCAACGACACCGTCACCGGCGGCACCGGCAACGACCGCATCGGCGGCGGCACCGGCAACGACACCATCGACGGCGGCGACGGCGACGACAGGATCGACGGCGGCGACGGCAGCGACACGATCGCGGGCGGCAATGGCAACGACCTGATCCTGGCCGGCACCGGCAGCGACGATGTCTCGGGCGGCCATGGCGACGACACCATCGACGGCGGTAGCGGCGATGACGTTCTGGCCGGCGATGAGGGCAACGACATCCTCAGCGGCGGCGCCGGCGACGACATCCTGACCGGCGGCGGCGGCCGCGACACGTTCGTGTTCATGGCGTGGAGCGGCGACGACGTGGTCACCGACTTCGTCCTCGGCGGGCCGGAGCACGACATCGTGCTGGTGTCGCACGTCGTGTTCCAGGATCTGGCGTCGCTGCTGGCAGCGGCCGAGCAGGTCGGCAGCGACGCGGTCTTCCACCACGCCGCCTCCGACACCTCGCTGACGCTGGCCAATGTCGACCTGGGCGCGCTGAAGGCGGAGCACTTCGCCCTGTTCTGAGCAGGCCACCCCGACGCCGCATGGCCGGGCTTCGGCCCGGCCGTGCGGATCATTTCAGTCCGCCCGCGCCTGCTCCGCTGTGCTGGTGGTCACCCGGCCAGCACCGTGCGCTCCAGCGTGTCGATGACCGCGCCGCCATGGCGCAGGCCGCGCCGCTCCAGCTCGATCCGCCACAGGGTTCGTGCAGCCCCGCCATCGGCGATGACGAACCGGTTCCAGCCGGCGGGGTGCGCGGAGACCGGCCCGGCCGAGGCCGAGGGCACGCCGATCACCGGGATCGGTCCATGCGGCCCGTCGACGGCGTGGCGGGCCGGCACGTGGGTGTGGCCGTGGAGCACCAGCTCGGCGCCGGTGCGCGCCAGCACCGCCCGCACCGCCTGCCCGTCGATCAGCCGCTTCTGGAAATCGAACCGGCCGACCGGCGGATGATGGATCAGCACGATGCGGCAAGCCCCCGCCCGGCCCAGCGCGTCGAGCGCCTCGGCGAGCGCTTCGATCTGCTGCGGCCCGAGCCGGCCGGTGGCCAGGAACGGCGCGGTCGGCACCGCGCTCGACACGCCCACCAGCGCCACCGCGCCGCGCCGGCGCACATAGGGAAAGCCGGCCTCGCCGCGATCGCCGGTCATGTAGTCGCCCCAATGCAGCCGGGCGAGACCGGCGGTGCGGGCGACATAGGCGTCGTGATTGCCGGGCACCACCGAGACCCGGTCCGGCAAACCGAGACCGGCGAGCCAGTCGGCGGCCGGCGCAAACTCGGCCGCCAGCGCGATATTGACCAGATCGCCGGTCACCGCGACATGGTCAGGCTGGTGGCGGGCGATGTCGGCCTCGATCAGCCGCAGCGTGCCGGCGGTGTGGCGCCGGGCGCGGCCGCGCTGCCAGTTGAGCCAGCCGAGCAGGCGCTTTCCCGCCAGTTCGCGGCGGCGGGCCGGCGGCAGCGGCCCGAGATGCGGGTCCGACAGATGGGCGAGGGTGAACAGCGTCGTCTCCGAATTGGGCGCGTCGGGCCGGTGGGGCTTGGTACGGTCACCCGGCCACCGGTTCTCCACCATCCGGAACCCCGGCGCCGGCCGCGCCGCTTATAGGATGGACCGGTGGCCACGCACAGAGCCCATGGCGAGGCGACGCGGACCGCAACTCGCCACAACGAGAAGGTGGCCATCGACCGCCGCCTCGCCTATACCCCCGGCAGGGTTGCAGAGCCGTTGAATCGACCAGGGAGCGGGGCGTTGCGCAGTCGGATCGTGCACCGGATGTTTCACACCTATTGGCGGTTCCAGCGCGGCATGACGCTTGGGGTGCGCGGGCTGGTGCTCGATGGCGGCCGGGTCTTCTTGATCCGCCACACCTATGTGCCGGGCTGGCAGCTTCCGGGCGGCGGCGTCGAGGTCGGCGAGACGCTGCTCGAGGCGCTCGGCCGCGAACTGGCCGAGGAGGGCAATATCAGCCTCTCCGCGCCGCCGCGGCTGCACGGGGTGTTCTACAATCCCACCGCCTCGACCCGCGACCATGTCGCGCTGTTCGTGGCCGAGCACTACGCCCAGCCCGCTCTGCCCGCCGCCAATCACGAGATCGCCGCCTGCGGCTGGTTCGCAGCCGACGCGCTGCCGGAAGAAACGACGCCGGGCACCCGGCGCCGGATCGGCGAGGTGCTGTCGGGGACGGCGCCATCGCCGCGCTGGTGAGGCGGCCGCCGGCAAAACCGGGACCGGGGGACCACATCATGATCCCCCGGAACTGCATCATGAAAAGCGGCGCTCCGGCCCTGCGGGCCGGAAACCGCATCACTTCATCGAGCCGGTCTCGATGAAGCGCTGGTGCCAGGACAGCGATTCCGTCAGCAGCGCCGGCGCATGCTGGCCGTAGCTGTGTTCCCGGGCGCGCTTGAAATAGTCGGCCAGCGCCGGGCGGTAGTCCGGATGCGCGCACTTGGCGATGATCGTCTCGGCGCGCTGCTTGGGCGACAGGCCGCGCAGATCCGCCAGGCCGTATTCGGTGACGATCACCTGGACGTCCTGGTTGATGTGGTCGACATGGCTGCACTGCGGCACGATGGCCGAGATCTTGCCGCCCTTGGCGGTCGACGGCGTCATGAAGATCGACACATAGGCGTTGCGGGCGAAGTCGCCCGAGCCGCCGATGCCGTTCTGGATGCGCGAGCCCATGACGTGCGTCGAATTGACGTTGCCGTAGATGTCGGCCTCGATCAGCCCGTTCATGGCGATGCAGCCGAGGCGGCGGATCACCTCGGGGTGGTTGGAGATCTCCTGCGGCCGCAGGATGATCTTGTTGCGGAAGCGCTCCAGATTGGCGTTGAGCTTCTCGGCCGCGTCAGGGCTCAGCGAGAAGGCGGTGGCCGAGGCCATGCGCAGCTTGCCGGTCTCCAGCAGGTCGAGCATGCCGTCCTGCACCACCTCGGTGTAGGAGGTCATGTTCTCGAACGGCGCGTCGAGCAGGCCCTTCAGCACCGCATTGGGAATGTTGCCGACGCCCGACTGCAGCGGCAGCAGCTCGTGCGGCAGGCGGCCCTTCTTCACCTCGTGCTGCAGGAACTCGATGATGTGGCCGGCGATCGCGTAGGCCACCTCGTCGGGCTGCGAGAACGGCAGGTTGCGGTCGGGCGCGTGGGTCTCGACGATGGCGACGATCTTGTCGGGGTCGACGCGCAGCGTCGGCTGGCCGATGCGGCCGTCCGGCCGGATCAGCGGGATCGGCGAGCGGTGCGGCGGCAGCGCCGTGCCGTAATAGATGTCGTGCATGCCCTCGAGCGCGGCGTTCTGCCAGGAGTTGACCTCCAGGATGACCTTGCTCGCCCGCTCCAGCCACGTCTTGTTGTTGCCGACCGAGGTCGAGGGCACCAGCGAGCCGTCGGGGCGGATCGCGGTGATCTCGACCACCGCGGTGTCCAGCGGCCCGAGGAAGCCCTGCCACGCCACCGGCGCGACCTGGCTCAGGTGCATGTCGAAATATTCCATCTGGCCGCGGTTGATCTTGTCGCGGACGGTGGGATCGGAATTGTACGGCAGGCGGAACTCGATGGCGTCGACCTTGGCCAGCGCGCCGTCGAGCTCGGGGCCGGTGGAGGCGCCGGTCCACACCCGCACCCGGAACGGCCGGCCGGCATCGTGCTCGGCGTCGATGCGGGTGGCCAGCGCCACCGGCACCGCCTTGGGATAGCCAGAGCCGGTGAAGCCGCTCATGCCCACGGTCGTGCCGGATTCGATGAATCTGGCCGCGTCGTCGGCGCTCATCACCTTGGAGCGCAGACGGTTGCAAGCAATTCTATTTGAGTCCGTCAAATTACCCTCCGTCAAGCGGTGGCATTTCAGCCCGTTTTCGTTGTCACGCATTTACTTCACCGCGACGCGTTGCGGGAGGGGGAAATAGACAAAAGGCATAATACTTGCGGATAAAGTAAGCGGTATTTGAAGGCGCATTCGTTGCGCGCGGATTTATTTTCGGCAATCATGCGTGGCGGTAGGCGGCTGCGGCCAACCAATCTCGCCGGCAGATTGCGGCCGGCGCCCGCGGCCTGCGGCGTTTCGCCATGATCTCTCCATCATGGCCGTGCTATAGGCGCCGGATGCAGGTGTGTCAGGTAACTGTTCTGGCGTTGGCCCTCGCCGCGGGGGCAACCGGATCCGCAGCCGCGCAAAGCGCGGCCAGCAATGCCCCCGCGCAAGGCGGGCCCAACATCGAGATCGTGCCACCATTGCCCTTGCACAAGGCGGTGTTCGCGTTCGCGACGCTGCCGGTGGAGACCGGCCTGCCCGGCGGCCTCGCCGCGGCCGGCGTGCTGCCGCTGCCGCCCCAGCACGCGCTGTCGCCCTGGTCGATCGCCGCCGCCCCGCCTGCGCTCGCGACGGCCGCGGCGCCGACCCAAGAGGCGGCGCCCAAAACCGCCCTGCTCCCAAAAACTGCGCTCGCCGCCATCGCCGCGGTGGCGCCGCTTCCCCGGCCGCGCCCGGCGCTGCCGCAGGCGGGCCTCGCGCTGGCCTCGATCGGCGACCAGCCGGCCGCCTCCCTGCGCGGCCGCGCGGCGGACGTTGCGACCGGCACAAGCTGCCGCAACGTGTTCGCGCTGGGCTATGCGGAGGCCAAGGCGATCGCGCCGGTGAAGGGCTCCGGCGCCTGCGGCACCGGCGAGGCGGTGGAACTGTCGGCGGTGACGCTGGCCGACGGCTCGCGCGTCGCCATCGAGCCGGCGGCGACGCTCAACTGCCGCATGGCCGAGGGGCTGGCGCGCTGGGTGCGCGAGGATCTGGCGCCGAGCGCGACGCGCATCGGCCAGCCGTTCAAGGCGCTGAAGAATTTCGCGAGCTATGACTGCCGCGGCCGCAACCGCAATCCCTATGCGATGATGAGCGAGCACGGCCGCGCCAATGCCATCGACATCCGCGGCTTCGAGAGCACCGATGGCCGCTGGCGCTTCATCGACAGCCCGGACATGCCCAAGGCCCTGATGGCCGAGATGAAGCGCGGCGCCTGCGAACGCTTCATGACCGTGCTCGGCCCAGGCTCGGACGGCTACCACGAGAACCACATCCACGTCGATCTCGCCGAGCGCGCCAATGGCCGCAAGCTGTGCGGCTGGAAGATGGACGAGCCTCTGGTGGCGCAGGGCGCCCCGAAGGCGGCGCCGAAGGATGCGGCGAAGGAGGCGGCGAAGGAGGCGGCAACGCCCTCGCCCCGCCTCGCCACCGCCCGCGCGCCGCTTGCGCCGGTCAAGCCGCGCCCGCCCGCGCCGGCCTCCGATCTCCGCCCGGCCGGCACCCAGAAGACCGATGAGCCGCCGGCCGATGAGATGCCCGCCGCCGCCATGCCCGACGCCCCCGAGCGGATCGGCTTCGCCGGCTCGGAGTGAGGGGCCCGCGACCATAAGCATCAGACACGGCGCGATCGCATCGCGCCGCACGCCAGCCGCGATGCTGGCGCAGGGCCACGGGCTTGGTGGCGCAGGGGTCCGCGGGTACAAGTGCGCTTCGCTTTTCCCCGCCGCCGGAGACCTTGATGCTCACCAATCTGCAGACCCGCGACGTCGAGACCCTGGTCCACCCCTACACCAATCTCGCTGCGCTGCGCGAAACGGGACCGCTGGTGCTCGAGCGCGCCAAGGGCATCCATGTCTACGACGTCGACGGCAAGCCCTATATCGAGGGCCTGTCCGGCCTGTGGTGCACGGCGCTCGGCTACGGCAACGAGGAGGTGGTCGAGGCCGCCGCCAGCCAGATGCGCAAGCTGTCCTTCACCCATCTGTTCGGCGGCAAGAGCCACGATCCGGCGATCGAGTTGGCCGAGAAGCTGAAGGAGATGGCGCCGGTGCCGATCTCCAAGGTGTTCTTTGCCGGCTCGGGCTCGGAGGCCAACGACAGCCAGATCAAGCTGGTCTGGTACATGAACAACGCGCTCGGCCGGCCGCAGAAGAAGAAGATCATCTCGCGCCAGCGCGCCTATCACGGCGTCACCATCGCCTCGGGCTCGCTCACCGGCCTGCCGGCCAACCACACCGATTTCGACCTGCCGATCGCCGGCATCTTCCACACCGCCGCCCCCTATTATTACCGCAACGCCGAGCCCGGCGAGAGCGAGGACGACTTCGCCACCCGCCTCGCCGCCGAGCTGGAGGCGCTGATCCTGCGCGAGGGGCCGGAGACGGTCGCCGCCTTCATCGCCGAGCCGATCATGGGCGCGGGCGGGGTGATCGTGCCGCCCAAGAGCTATTTTCCGAAGATCATGGACGTCTGCCGCAAATACGACGTCTACATGATCGCCGACGAGGTGATCTGCGCCTTCGGCCGGCTTGGCGCGGCGTTCGGCGCGCCGGTGCTGGGCTATCTGCCCGACGCCATCTCGGTGGCCAAGGCGCTGTCCTCGGCCTATTTCCCGATCGCCGCGGTGATGGTGCCCGAGATCATGCATCAGGCGCTGCTGGATGAGAGCCGCAAGATCGGCTCGTTCGGCCACGGCTTCACCTATTCCGGCCACCCGGTCGGCGCCGCGGTGGCGCTGAAGGTGCTGGAGATCTACCAGCGCGACCGGATCTTCGAGCAGGCCGCCGCCAAGGCGCCGCAGTTCCAGGCGCGCCTCAAGGCGTTCGCCGATCACCCGCTGGTCGGCGAGGTGCGCGGGATGGGCCTGATCGGCGCGGTCGAGATGGTGGCCGACAAGGCGACCAAGCGCGCCTTCGATCCCAAGAAGGGGGTCGGCCCGAAGGCGATGGCGTTCGCCCAGGAGGAAGGCGTGCTGATCCGCTCGCTCGGCGACTCGATGGCGGTCTGCCCGCCGCTGATCATCACGCCCGAGGAGATCGACGATCTGTTCGACCGGCTCGGCCGCACGCTCGACCGCACGCTCGACTGGGCGAAGCGCGAGAACCTGCTGGCCGCATGAGGTCCGGCCGCAGGAGTTCTCCAGCATGAGCATGGTCTCGCGCCGCACGGCCCTGAAGGGTCTGGTGGGACTCCTCGGCGCGAGCTTCGCCACCGCCGCCTATGGCATGTGGATCGAGCCGGCGTGGCGGCTCGACGTCACCGAATACCGCATCACGCCGCCGCGCTGGCCGCACGGCCTGACCATGCGGGTGGCGCTGATCGCCGACCTGCATGCCGGCGCTCCCTTCATGCCGATCGGCCGCGTGGCCGAGATCGTGGCGCGCACCAATGCGCTCAAGCCGGACCTGATCCTGCTGCTCGGCGACTACCGCGCCGACCACCCCTTCCTCACTCGCCGCATCGAGCCGGCCGAGACCTTCGCGCAGCTTGCCCGCCTCGCCGCGCCGCTCGGCGTCTACGGCATTCTCGGCAATCATGACTACTGGCACGGCGTCGAGCCGTTCCGCGCCGCCTTCGCCGAAACCGGCATTCCGCTGCTGGAGAACGGCGTGGTGCCGCTGGCGACGCCGCAGGGGCCGGTGCACCTGATCGGCACCGCCTCGATGATCGCGGTGCCGATCGGCTGGCGCCGCTTCCGCGGTTTCGACGACCTGCCCGGCACGCTGGCCCGGGTGCCGGACGGCGCGCCGGTGATCCTCGCCGCCCACGAGCCGGATCTGTTCGTCAAGGTACCGGAGCGCGTGTCCATCACCCTGTCGGGCCACACCCATGGCGGGCAGGTGCGGCTGTTCGGCTATTCGCCGCAGGTGCCCTCGAGCTACCGCAACCGCTTCGCCTATGGCCACGTGGTGGAGGACGGCCGCCACCTTCTGGTGTCCGGCGGGCTCGGGGTGTCGATGCTGCCGGTCCGGCTTGGCATGCCGCCGGAAATCGTGCTGCTGACGCTGGGGTGAGAGACCCGACGGGCGCGCTGCGCGGCCGCCGGCAGATCTCGTCAGATCACGATCACCTTCGCGCCGACCGGCGTGCGGTTGAAGAGGTCGATCACGTCGGCGTTCAGCATGCGGATGCAGCCCGAGGACACCGCCGAACCGATCAACTCGGGCTCGTTGGTGCCGTGGATGCGGAACAGCGTGTCCTTGCCGCCCTCGTAGAGGTAGAGCGCGCGGGCGCCGAGCGGATTGTCGGCCGAGCCCGGCATGTGGCTCGGCAGGCTGAAGCCGGCTTGGCGCATGCGGCTGTGGATGCCTTCGGTCGGCGTCCAGCCCGGCCACTGCTCCTTGCGGCCGACCTTGGCGACGCCCGACCACGCGAACGCCTCCTTGCCGACGGCGACACCGTAGCGGATGGCCTTGCCCTCCGGCAGCACGAAATAGAGCCAGCGATTCTGGGTGTCGACGACGATGGTGCCGGGGTTCTCGCGCGTCGGATCGGTGACGATCTGGCGCAGATGATCCGGCTCCGGCAGCACATTGGTGAAGGACTGCTTGGCGAATTCCTGCCGGTCGCGCGCGGTGAACGCGCTCTCGGGCACCGGATCATACGAGACCGAATTGCACCCGGCGGCCAGCATCGCCGCCAGCAACGCGCCTGCAACGCGAATCCGCATCGATCCCTCCACCTTCGGCCCGAACATGTCGTGATCACTCGACTTAACTGATTGGCGAGGGCGTTGCCAATGTCCGACAGGGGCGCAGGCGTGCGAACCATCCGGGATGTCACCCATATGCCACAGTGCGGCGGGCTGGACGGCTCCGGCCTTGCGGAACATTCTACCGCCCGGCTTCACGTCGTCTTAAGGCCGATCCGATAAGGATTCGCGCGTCGGCAAATCGCCGGCATCCCGCATCCATCCGCGGAAAATCCCATTTCACACCAAGGGTTTTCAGCGAATCCGTTTCACAGATCACCAACCAATCCCCCTCATTTCGTATGACGTGACCGTTCGCCGCGTTGCGTCGGCGGTCATACGGGCAACAATCTGCCTAGATTTGCCGCAGTTCGAGCTTAAATGATGGGCTCACGGGCTGCCAAAAAGGGGCGACGACGGTGGAGGAAGACGACATGAGTGAGAGCCAGCCAGCGGTTCAGCAACGGCCCGACCCGCTCTTGGACCAACCCAATCTCGACGAGAAGTACCGGCGTATCGGTATTTCCGCCGTGGCGGCGGCCGCGCGTTATGCCGGCCCGCTGCGCAATGACGATCACGCCCCGGCGCCGGACCGCAGCAAGCTCACCACCGACCAGATCATGCTTCTCGGCTGATCCGTCGGCCTCGGCTCGAAAAGACAATCTCGATGGCCCTGCCGCTGACCATGCGGCAGGGCTTTTCTGCTATGGCCTGCGCTGATACGAACCTCGGCTGAACGGCCGGAGCCTCGCGGTCCGGCCGCCGAGGATCCCGGTCCCGAACCGGGATTGTCGGCGGGCGTCTTGCCGCGGTCCGGAAGGATTCATCCAGAAACCGTAACAGGCGACCGATCCACGCCGGATCGAGTCGCCAGCCATCCGTCCGCCAACCTGCGAGTTTGCGCATGCTCGCCGTCTTCACGCCCAATGGCGCCTCGCTGGTCCGCTCGCAGCTCGGCAGCCAGGACACCCCGCCGGCGCTGGAGCCCGGCGCGGTCTGGCTCGATCTGATCTCCCCCACCCCCGCCGAGGCCAAGGCGGTGGAGACGCTGCTCGGCTTCGAGGTGCCGACCCGCGAGGAGATGCAGGAGATCGAGCCGTCGAGCCGGCTCTATGAGGAGAACGGCGCGCGCTACATGACGGCGACGCTGCTGTGCCAGTCGGAAACCGCCCAGCCGCGCCTGTCGCCGGTCACCTTCATCCTGCACGGCAGCAAGCTGGTAACGGTGCGTTACGACGAGCCGCGGCCGTTCGCCATTCTCGGCGCCAAGCTGGCCCGCACCTGCCCGCCGACGGTGACCGGGCTGCAGGTGTTCATGGATCTGCTGGAGGCGATCGTCGACCGCGCCGCCGACACCATGGAGCGGCTGTCGGCCGAGGTCGACAATCTGTCCGGCCGGGTGTTCGCCACCACCCGCGAGGGCACCGGCAAGATCGACTTCAAGCACATTCTGCGGGCCGTCGGCCGGCGCGGCGACCTCACCTCCAAGGCGCGCGAGGCGCTGGTGTCGATCGGCCGGCTGCTCCTGTACATGCAGAACGAGAGCGACACGCTCAAGCTGTCGAAGGACATGCGCGCCCAGATCAAGTCGATGAGCCGCGACGTCGCCTCGCTCACCGACCATGCCAGCTATCTCGGCGACAAGGTGCAGTTCCTGCTCGATGCGACGCTCGGCCTCGTCACCATCGACCAGAACAACGTCATCAAGATCTTCGCGGTGCTGTCGGTGGTGTTGATGCCGCCGACCCTGGTCGCCTCCATCTACGGCATGAACTTCAAATACATGCCGGAGCTGGATTGGCATTACGGCTACCCGCTGGCGGTCGCGGTGATGTTCCTCGCCGCCGTGCTGCCCTATCTGCTGTTCCGCTGGAAGAAGTGGCTGTAGGTCGGAAACCGTCTCACCCCGCCAGCGGCGGCGGCACGAAGGCCGAGCCGCGTTCCTCCAGCAGCGCGGCGACCGCCACCGCCATCCGGTCGTTGCCCTCGGCGCAGACGATCTGCACCCCGCGCGGCAGGCCGTCAGGGCCGCGCTCGACCGGCGCCACCGCCGCCGGCAGGTGGGCGAGGCTGGCGAGCGACGACCACAGCAGGAAATCGAGCCACGGCCGCTCCGTGCCGTCGACGCTGAGCGTGCGCTTCGTCAGATCGTCGGTCGTCGGGTGCGGCACCGCCCCCACCGGCGCCGGCGGCAGCAGGATGGCGTCGTAGTCGGCGAAGAACGCCGCCCACGCCCGCTTCATCGCCTGACGCCGGGCGGTGAGCATCAGCCAGTCGCGGAACGACAGCACCACGCCGCGGGTCTGCAGCGCCGCGTGCGAGATCTCGTCGGGCGCGGTGTCGCTGGCCCGCGCGGCGAGCCGGCGCCGGATCAGCTCCGGCAGCTCGGCGGTGAACTGGGCGGCGTTGAGGATGGCGTAGATCTCGTAGCATTCGTCGAGCGACACCGCCGGCCGGGCGATGTTGATGACGGCGCCGGCTTCGGCGAGCCGGCCGGCGGCGACCGAGATGGCGTGCGCCACGCTGAAATCGACTGGGGCGAAGCCGTCGGCGTCCCACAGCGCGATGCGCAGGCCGCGGCCGTCGCGCTGGCGCGGCTCGGGCAGGTCGAGCACGAAGGCGCCCCGCCGGTCGCCCGGCGGCGCCAGCACGTCCAGCACCAGTTCGAGGTCGCGCGCCGAGCGCGCGAGGGGCCCCAGCGCCCACAGATCGAGCTCCGGCAGGTCGGGCGAGGCCGGCGGCACGATGCCCGCGAGCGGCACCACGCCGAAGCTGGTCTTCAGCCCGAACAGGCCGCAGGCGTGCGCCGGCCAGCGGATCGAGCCGCCGAGATCGGAGCCGAGTTCGAAGGCGCTGAAGCCGCAGGCCACCGCCGCCGCCGCGCCGCCCGACGAGCCGCCCGGCGAATAGCCGAGGTCCCACGGATTGGAGGTGCGGCCGAAGATCGGATTGTTGGCGACGAAATCACCGGAATAGGGCGGCACGTTGGTCTTGCCGAGGATCACCGCGCCGGCCGCCCGCAGCCGCGCCACCGCCACCGCGTCATCGTCGGGCACGTAGGCCGACAGCGCCGGCACCCCGCCGGTGGAGCGCATGCCCTTGACCGCGAACGCATCCTTGATGGTGATCGGCAGGCCCTCCAGCGGCCCGGCCCGCCCCTCCGCCCGCCGGCAGTCGCTTCGCTGCGCCGCGGCGCGGGCCCCCTCGGGGTCGCGCGTCACCACCGCATTGAGCCGGCCGTCGAGGGCGCCGATGCGCGCCAGCGCCGCCTCGGTGAGGTCGGCCGCCGACACCTCCCCGGCGGCCAGCCGCGCCAGCAGCACATGCGCCGGCGCGAGCAGATGGGCATCGAGCGTCATGGTGATCTCCGTTGCGCAAGACGGTGAGGCCAGCGACCGCGAAAGCTGGCCGTTGGTACGAGGCCGCGAAGGCGCCCGCGCGAAGCCGGAGGCGTCGTGATGGCAACCCTTTGTTTAGCACCCGCCGGCCGCCGGTTCACTGGTCAAGTCGAAGCGTGATGCGCTTTACAGCCGGCCGTGCGGTGGTGTTGATGCCGGCATGCCGGTCCGTGCCCACGCCATCCGCGCCGTGCTGTTCGACAAGGACGGCACCCTGGTCGATTTCGACGCCACCTGGGGTCCCGCCGGGCTCGCGGTGATGCGGGCGCTGGCGGGCGGGGACGACGACGCGCTGGCCCGCCTGCTCGACGTCGCCGACTACGATCTCGCCGCCCGCCGCTTCCGCCCGACCTCGCCGGTGATCGCCGGCTCCAGCGGCGACTACGGCCCGCAATGGGCCGAGGCGCTGCGGCGGCCGGCCAGCGCGGCGTTCTTCGCCGAGATGGACGCGCTGTTCCTGGCCCATGGCCTCGACTGGGTGGCGCCGGTCGGCGCGCCCGGCCCGGTGCTCGACACGCTGGCCAGCCGCGGCGTGGCGATGGGCATCGCCACCAATGACGGCGAGGCCAGCGCCCGCGCCCAGATGGCGGCGCTCGGCCTCGACCGCCACCTCGCCTTCTATTCGGGCTGGGATTCCGGCCACGGCCGCAAGCCCGGCCCGGGGCCGGTGCAGGCGTTCGCCGAAGCGGTTGGGGTCGCCCCGCACGAGGTCGCCCTGGTCGGCGACTCGCTGCACGATCTGCATGCGGCGCGCGCGGCCGGCGCGCTGGCGGTGGCGGTGCTCACCGGCCCGCGCGGGCTTGCTGCGCGCGACGATCTGGCGCCGTTCGCCGACGTCCTTCTCGCCACGCTCGACCCGCTGCCGGACCTGCTGGCGAAGGCAGGGGCGTGAAACACGTCCGGTTCGTGCCGCCATGCTCGAATCGGCCTAATACGGCTTCCGGGCGATCACGTCGTGATCCCGGAAGCAGGCTCGCCGGAAATCCTTGTTAGAAAACGGGATTTCCGGCGCACGGACTGCGAAGCTCCGGCCCCGAGGGCCGGACTTCGCATCGACCTTCACCATACCGCCGTGCGGGCGGTTTTGCAGGGACAGCCGAGGAACCCACCCCGATGGTCCGACGCAGGGCGCTACCGGTCGAACGCTATTCGCATCTGGCGATCTGGAGCCGGCGGCTGGCGCTGTTCGCGCTGGCGGTGGCGCTGCTCGGCATCGCGCTGTCGCGCCTCAACATCGTCGAGACGCTGGCGGCGCTGGGGGTGTTCGCCGCCGGGGTGGCGGTGGCCGCCGTGGCGGTGCTGGTGGCGCTGGTGGCGCTGGCGGCGATCTGGAACGACGGCTATCGCGGCCTCGCCCAGGCGGTGACCGGGCTTCTCGTCGGGCTCGCCGTGGTGGCCGGGCCGGCGGCGATGGCGGTGGTCGCCTTTGGCCTGCCGGCGATCCACGACATCTCGACCGATCTCGTCGACCCGCCGCGCATCATCGCCGGGGCGGCGGCCCGCCCGCCCGGCGCCAATCCGGCGGCCTATGAGGGCGAGCGGGTGGCGGCGCTGCAGCAGGCCGGCTATCCGGACTTGAAGCCGCTGATCAAGGACTGGACCCCCGAGCAGGCCTTCCAGGCGGCCCGCACGCTGATCGAGAAGCGGCGCTGGCGCATCCTCGACCAGGTGCCGCCGCGGCCCGGCCGCGAGGGCCGCATCGAGGCGGTGGTCCGCACGCTGGTGTTCGGCTTCCGCGACGACGTGGTGGTGCGCATCCGCCCCGCCGCCGAGGGAACGCGCATCGACGTGCGCTCGGCCAGCCGCTACGGCAGGCACGACATCGGCGCCAATGCCCGCCGGATCAAGGCCTTGCTCGCCGATCTCGACGACTGGGAGCCGCCCCGGCGCTGACGCGTCTGCAGCAATTCCTTAGTTATTGACATATATGGATTTTCAGATGGCGCTGGGTAACCGGCCGCTGCGCCTGCGGTTGTATGGGGCCCTTTGCCCTCGCTGACGAACCGGCAGGATGCTATGTGAAAAGACCATGTTGATCATCGAACTCGGCTTTGTCGTCGCCCTGATCGTCCTCAACGGCCTGCTGGCGATGTCCGAACTGGCCGTGGTGTCCTCCCGTCCGGCGCGCCTGCGCATGATGGCCGAGCGGGGGGTCGCCGGCGCCGAGCGCGCCCTGCTGCTGGCCTCCGACCCCGGCAAGTTCCTGTCCACCGTCCAGATCGGCATCACGCTGGTCGGCGTGCTGTCGGGCGCCTTCTCCGGCGCCACCATCGGCCTGCGCCTCACCGACGCGCTGGCCGATCTCGGCGTGCCCAAGGGCGTCGCCGATGCGCTGGGCGTCGGCATCGTCGTCGCCATCATCACCTATGGCTCGCTGATCATCGGCGAGCTGGTGCCCAAGCAGCTGGCCCTGTCCAATCCCGAGGCGATGGCCGCCCGCGTCGCCCCGGCGATGAACGTCCTGGCCCTGATCTCCTCGCCGGTGGTGGCGCTGCTCAACATGTCGGGCAAGGCGGTGCTGCGGCTGCTCGGCCACGACAGCGAGATCGTCGAGCGCATCACCGAGGAGGAGATCAAGTCGCTGATCGCCGAGGCGGAGACTGCCGGCGTGCTGGAGCCCGGCGAGCGGCAGATGATCGCGGCGGTGATGCGGCTGGGCGACCGGCCGGTGCGGGCGGTGATGACGCCGCGCACCGAGGTCGACATGATCGACCTGCGCGACGACATCGACACCATCCGCGCCGAGATCATGGCCAGCGGCCATTCGCGCCTGCCGGTGCATGACGGCTCGCCGGACGGCGTGCTCGGCGTCATCCAGGCCAAGGATCTGGTCGACGCCTATCTGGCCGGCAAGCCGCTCGACCTGCGCGCGCTGATCCGCGAGGCGCCGGTGATCCCCGAGACCGCCGACGCGCTGGCGGTGGTCGAGCTGCTGGGCCAGTCGCCACTGCATATCGGGCTGGTGCACGACGAGTACGGCCACTTCCAGGGCGTGGTCACCAATGCCGACATCCTGGAATCGATCGTCGGCTCGCTGCAGACGGAGACCGGCGGCCCGGCCGAGCCGAACGTGGTGCGGCGCGAGGACGGCTCCTATCTGATCTCCGGCACCATGCCGATCGACGAGTTGAGCGACCTGATCGGCCTGCCGCTGCCGGACACGCGCGACTATCACACCCTCGCCGGCTTCCTGCTCGACCGCTTCGGCCACCTGCCCGGCGTCGGCGAGCATGTCGACGCCAATGGCTGGCGCTTCGAGGTGGTCGATCTCGACGGCCGCCGCATCGACAAGGCGATGGTCTCGCGCGTCCCCAAGCGCCACCGCGCGGCGTGACCAAGCGTCACCGCGCGGCGTGATGCGGTTTCCGGCCCGAAGGGATCCTCCGGAAACCGTATGCCGGCGACCCCGGGCTTAAGCGCCCCCGCCCCCTGTGATATGCGGCATGCCATGACCCAGCTTTCCATCGCCATATTGCCCGAATCGCCCGAGGACGCCCCGGCCGTCGAACGGCTGAACGATCACGCCTTCGGCCCCGGCCGCTATGTGCGCGCCGCCTTCCGCCTGCGCGAGGGCGTGCCCCACGTCGCCGGGGCGTCGTTCATTGCCCGAGTCGGCACGCTGCTGGTGGGCTCGGTGCGGCTGTCGCCGATCACCATCGGCGAGGCGCCGGCGCTGGTGCTGGGGCCGCTCACCGTCGATCCCGACTTCCGTTCGCGCGGCATCGGCGGCGCGCTGGTTCGACGCGCGCTCGATGCCTCGCGCGCCCTCGGCCACCGGCTGGTGCTGCTGGTCGGCGACGAGCCCTATTATGCCAAGCTCGGCTTCAAGCGGGTGCCGCGCGGCCGGGTGATCATGCCCGGACCGGTGGACAAGGACCGCATCCTGATCGCCGAGCTTGAGGACGGCGCCTTCGAGGGCGTCGAGGGGCCGGCGCGGCCGGGGTATGGGGCCGTCGCGGCGTAATTAAAATGCCAAAATGACGCCTTCAGGACTTCTCAGCTTAAGGCGTTGAGCTGTTTTTGCTGTTGGTCTCTTGCCTACTTATTTGAGCTTGTTTCATTCAGAGCGCGATTGAGCAGAAATCCCAGGGCGCCCCGTGCTTGGTCAAAACTCAAGGGCCTTACAGGGCGTTCATTTTTCTTGGGAGCGTGGCGGTGCCAGTTTGCCGTCTGTTTTAACAGTCTGGCCTGACTCTCAGGCCCGGCCCACTCAAAGAAAGCCTGCTCTGACCCAAATCTTCGAATCAGGCACTCAAGAGATTTATATAGATCAAACCAGTCGGAGGCTCGCCCGAAGAATATAAGAGCATCTTCAAGAAGCTCGTCCTTATGTATTTTTGATATCCAATTCTGAACAGTGCTGGGCTGCGGCTTTTGGGTTACGAAATTTCCATCCCTGTCAATGACTGTTGCTGTGGCGCGAGCTTTTACACGCAACCCTTCGTGGATC
Source organism: Blastochloris tepida (assembly GCF_003966715.1). Lineage (NCBI taxonomy): Bacteria > Pseudomonadati > Pseudomonadota > Alphaproteobacteria > Hyphomicrobiales > Blastochloridaceae > Blastochloris > Blastochloris tepida. Next base: position 493,816 of record NZ_AP018907.1, on the reverse strand, counting down.
TCGGCAAATATGGTTCGGTTAACATTACCATCTCGGAACGCAGCAGCACCGCCGAATTCAACCCTCCCGCTATTTTGATCGAGCGACAACGCCCCGTTAAGCGTGTCAATCAGTGCTGCGGCCTTGGTCTTAAGATCCTCTGCATTATCAATAGAATCAAACGTCGATGATCTAAGTATGAAGTCGTTCTGGACTCGCTCAACACAAGGGTCAAATCCATTTCCTAGGCAGAGAGCCCAGTCTTCAATATCACTTTGCTTCCCGCCGAGTATCGCTCCCCAGCCATCTTTATACATGTATTATGCTCCACAATTGAAAAATGAAGGGCGCCCGCGCTACCGCCCCTCCCGCACCCACGCGGCGGTGAAGGCGGCGAGCAGCAGCAGCAGGCCGGCGAGGCCCGCCAGCACCGGGAATAGCGTGAGCCCGGTCACCGTATGGGCGTCGCGGGTCCGGAGGCCGATCCAGTCATTGCCGGCGAAGCGGTCCGTGCCGCGGATCGCCAGCACGCGCGGCAGCTCGACGCGATCCTTGGCGGCGATGCGGATCACCCCGCCGCCGGTGGCCTTGGCGATCGGCGCCAGCACCTCGGTGGTGCTGGTGACCTCGGACACCTCGCGCGGATTGATCGGCCCGACATTGACCAGCGCCGACAGCGTGCCGTCATTCGCCCGCCACAGGCCGAGCTCGCGCGCCTCCACCTCGGCGCGCCAGATGCCGGGCTCGGCGCTGGTCAGCGTCACCGTGCGGGTCTGGCCGGAGGGCGAGGTCAGCGTCACCGGCGGCACGGTGTCGGTCATGCTCTGGCGCTCGACCAAGAGGCCGCGGCCGCGCACCAGCAGGCGCAGCCGCTCCTCCTCCAGCTCGGGCTCCTTCATCAGCCAGTGCGACAGCCGGCGCAGCAGGTCGAGGTGCGGCCCGCCGCCCTCGAAGCCCCGCGCCCACAGCCAGATGTGGTCGGACAGGATCAGCGCCACCCGGCCCTCGCCCTCGCGCGCCAGCACCAGCACCGGCCGCTCCTCCGGCGCGCCGAGCAGGGTCGCCGCCCCCGGCGTGGCGTGGGTGTCGACCACCCGGAAGAACCGGCTCCAGCGCGGCGGATCGAACGACGCGCCGTCGAGCGAGCGCGTCACCGGGTGGCGGCGGCCGGCCTCGGTGAGGCGGGCGTGGAACGGCTTCTCGGTGACGTTGCCGGTGGGCTCGGCCGGCAGCACGCCTTCGAGCGGCGTGCGGAAGATCGAATCCGAGCTCGCGTAATCCGGCCCCGCCGCCACCAGCACCGCGCCGCCGCCCCGCACATAGCGGGCGATGTTCTCGAAATACAAAAGCGGCAGCACGCCCTGCTGGGTGTAGCGGTCGAAGATGATGAGGTCGAAATCGCCGATCTTCTGCTGGAACAGCTCGCGCGTCGGAAAGGCGATCAGCGACAGCTCGTTGATCGGCGTGCCGTCCTGCTTCTCCGGCGGGCGCAGGATGGTGAAGTGGATGAGATCGACCGCGGCGTCGGACTTCAGCAGGTTGCGCCATGTGCGCTCGCCGGCATGCGGCTCGCCGGAGACCAGCAGCACGCGCAGCTTCTCGCGCACGCCGTCGATGGCGATGGCGGCGCGGTTGTTGAGCGGCGTCAGCTCGCCCTCGATCGGCGTCGCCTCGATCTCGACGATGTTCGGCCCGGCATGGGTGATCTCGACCGGGACGCGCATCACCTCGCCGGCGGTCGCCGTCAGCATGCCGATCAGGTCGCCGTCGCGGCGGACGGTGACGGTGGCCCGCCCGCCCGGCGCCGTGCCCTCGTCCTCGACGCGGAAGGCGACGGTCTGCGACTGGCCGACGATGCCGAAGCGCGGCGTCTGCACCAGGGCGATGCGGCGGTCGCGCTCGCCGGCGCGGCCGGTGACCAGCGCGTGCAGCGGCGCCTGGAAACCGAGCGCCGAGGCCTGCGCCGGCACGTCGTGCACGCGGCCGTCGGTGATCAGGATGGCGCCGGCGATGCGCTCGGGCGGCACGTCGGCGAGCCCGCTTTCCAGCGCCTCGAACAGCCGCGTGCCGTCGCTCTCGCCATCACCCTCGCCGCCGTCGATCCAGCGCACCTCGGTGTTGGGAAGCCGCGCGAGGCGCTCGGCAAGCTCGGCGCGCGCGGCCTCGGTCTCGGCGCGGCGTTCGCCGAAATTCTGGCTCGGGCTCCTGTCGACCACCACCGCCACCACCGCCGGCAGCGGCTCGCGCTCCTCGTGGGTCAGCGCCGGATTGGCGAGCGCCAGCACCGCGAGACCGAGCGCCAGCGCCCGGAACGCCGCGCCGCGCGTGCGGCTCGCGACAAGCAGCAGCGCCACGATGCCGGCTGCCGCGATGGCGGCATAAAGCCAGGGCAGCGGCACCAGCGGCGAGAAGGCGATGCCCAGATTCATTCAGCGCGCCTCATTCGGTTTCCAGGCGATTGGCCCGGCTCCTTTCTTCCCTCTCCCCTTGCGGGAGAGGGTGGCGAGGACTGAGCAACGCGAAGTCCGAGCCGGGTGAGGGGGGCATGCGGGTTCACGTTTCAAATTCACCCCTCACCCGCCCTCGCTTCGCTCGGGCACCCTCTCCCGCAAGGGGAGAGGGAAAGAGCGCGCGGCGCCCGGCCGACGTGTATTCCGATCCGATCGCCGCGAAACATCGTCATTGCCCCAGCCGTTCCAGCAGCGCCGGGATGTGGACCTGATCGGCCTTGTAGCTGCCGGTCAGCACATACATCACGATGTTGACGCCGACGCGGTAGGCGAACTCGCGCTGGCGCAGATCGCCCGGCACCAGCGGCAGCATCGGCTCGCCGCTGCGCTCGATCGCCCAGGCGCCGGCCAGATCGTTCGAGGTGATGAGGATCGGCGACACGCCGTCGCCCGAGCGCGCGGGCCGCGCATCCTCGTCGCCGCTCGCCGCCGGCAGCGCCTCCACCCACAGCTGGCCGGAGGCGTAGCGGCCGGGAAAGTCGCGCAGGATGTAGAACGACTTGGTCAGCACGTGATCGCGCGGCACCGGCTCCAGCGCCGGAATGTCGAGCGCCGACAGGATGGTGCGCAGCCCGGCCATGCCCGGCGTCGCGGCGCCGCGCTCCAATGGCGCCGCCTCCAGCGCATCGCGCGTGTCGAACAGGATGGTGCCGCCGTTCTTCATGAAGGCGTCGATGCGCGCCAAAGTCTCCGGCGACGGCGCCCGTACCCCCGGCACCACCGGCCAGTAGAGCAGCGGAAAGAACGCCAATTCGTCGCGCGCCGGATCGACGCCGATCGGCTCGGCCGATTCCAGCGCCGTGCGCTGGGCGAGGAAGCGCGACAGCCCCTCCAGCCCGGCGCGCGAGATGCGGTCGACCTCGGCATCGCCGGTAACGACATAAGCGAGCCGCGTCTTGGCCGCGGCGTGCAGCGCGAACTCATCGACCGATGGCGGCGGCGGCGCGGCCTTCGCCCCTTGCGCCTTGACGTCGCCGGCACCGAGCGCGAGCGCCGCCGCGATCAGCACCGCGACGCCCGAGGCCCGCCGCGCCGCGCCGAGCCGCGCCAGCCCGCCGGCCATCGCCAGCACGATCAGCGCATCGAGCAGGAACAGGCCGAAGGCCAAAGCCAGCACGTGCCGGCGCAGGTCGATCGGATCGCCGGCCCGATAGGCCTCGACCGTCGCATCGAGCGGCGCGAGATCGAGCGGCGCGAGGCGGTCCTGCGGCGCCAGCGTGTTGACCGCCACCAGCGCCTCGGCGACGCCGTAGAAGCCCGGCGGATTGTCCGGCGTGCCGCGGCCGCGGAAGCCGGCCGGCAAGGGCTTCGCCGCCGCACCGGGCGGCTGGAAGGCGCCGAAACCGTCGAGCAGGCGGGCGGGCGGCACCGTGCCGGCGGCGGTGGCGCCGGCCTCGCCGGTGGCAGCCGCCGTGCCCGCGCCCTTGGCGGGGCCGGCACCGGAGCCGGCGAGCGCCACGATCCGCCGCAGCATCTCGACGAAGGTGCCCGACAGCGGCAGGTCCGACCATGAGGTGTCGGCCGCGACATGGAACAGCACGACGACGCCCTTGCCGTGCCTGCTGCCGGTGACCAGCGGCGTGCCGTCGGTCAGCGCCGCCCAGGTGCGCTCAAACAGCAGGCCATCGGGCTCGGCCAGCACCTGCCGGGTGATGGTGACGTCTGAGGGCACCGCAAGGCCAGCGAACGGCCCCTCCTTGGCGAAGCCGCCGATCTTCTGGGGCTGCTCCCAGGAGAGCTTGCCGCCCAGCACCCGCCCGCCGGGGCGCAGCCGCACCGGCAGCAGCTCGTCGGCACCGGCCGCGAGCCGCGGGCCGGCGAAGCGCACCAGGATGCCGCCGGCCTCGACCCAGCGGATCAGCGCGTCGCGCGCCTCGCCGGTGAGGGTGCCGACATCGGCCATCACGATCAGCGGCAGGCCCATGTCGATGAAGCGGTCCACCGCCTCGCTCGGCGAGGTGCGCTCGGCGAGGCGCACATCGGCGAACGGCTCGATGGCGCGGCCGAGATAGAAACCGCCGGCCAGCAGCGGCTGGGCGGTGTCGGCGGTCGAGCCGGTGACGATGCCGACCGTGCGCCGCCGCCAGCGCTCGTCGAGCAGCTGCACCGCGCCGGAGGAACGCTCGCCCACGATCTCCAGCCGGGCGATGTCGTTCCGGATCTCGATCGGCAGGTCGAAGGTGGCGGTGGCCTCCAGCGCCCCGTCCGCGAACGCGAACACCGCCTGGCCGAGCGGCAGGCCCTTCAGATCCACCGCCCGCACGATGCCGGACGCCTCGCCCGCAGCGCTGGCGCGCAGCACGGTGACGCTGAGGCCGGCGCCGGAATTGGCGGCGGCCGCCAGCGCCCGGGCCGGCGGCAGCCCGCCGGCCAGCACGGTGACCGGCCGCCCCTCGGCAAGGCGGCCGAGCGCGGTGACGAAGGCCGCGCCGTCGCCGGTGTCGGCGGCATCCGACAGCCACACCAGCCCGGCCTCGCCGGCCGAAGAGAGAAGTTTTTCGAGCCCCGGAAGGATCACCCGGCGGTCGGGCGTGAACGGCTGCGGCTTCAACGCCCGCAGGCGCACCCGCGCCTCGCTCGGCGTGCGGATCGAGACGTCGCGCAGCGGCTCGGCGGTTGGCACCACGGCGATGCCGCGCCCGCCCGCCTCGGCCTCGGTGATCGCGGCTTCGGCCGCCGCCATGCGCCGCTCCCAGCTTGCGGCGGCCGTCCAGCCATTGTCGATCAGCAGCACCAGCGGACCGGCCGCCTCGCGGGTGGCCGGCGGCGGGTTCCACACCGGGCCGGCGGCGGCGAGGATCACCAGCGCGGCGAGCAGCAGGCGCAGCAGCAGGAGCCACCACGGCGAGCGCGCCGGGGTCTCCTCCTTCGGCTCGACATCGAGCAGCAGGCGGGCCGGCGGAAAGGCGACGCGGCGCGGCCGCGGCGGCACGAAGCGCAACAGCCACCACAGCAGCGGCAGCGCGGCGAGCGCGAAGAGGAGTGCGGGCGAGGCGAAGGCGAGCGGCAGCATCAGGCGGGCTCCGCCGGCTCAAAGCTCGCGCTGCGGCGATTGGCGACCGGACGGCCCTCGCCCATGCGGGCGTGCAGCGCCAGCAGCAGCTCGGTCGCCGGCCGGTCGGTGCGGTGGATGGCGAAGGTCCAGCCGTGCGCCAGCGCCATGGCCTTCAGCCCCTCGCGATGGGCGGCGAGGCGGGTCTGATAGTCCTGGCGCCAGCTCTCGGCGCGGCCGGCGGTGATGGTCAGGCCCGCCTCCTCCTCGTGGAACTCGACGCGGCCGGCATAGGGGAAGGTTTCCTCGGCCGGATCGACGATCTGCACCAGATGGCCATGCAGGCCCTGGGCGGCAAGGCGGTCGACGGTCGCGGCGATGCTGTCGAGCGGCTCCCACAGGTCGGACAGGATCACGGCCTCGGACAGCGGCTGCGCGGCGAACGGCGGCGGCAGGCTCTCGGCGCCGTCGCCGGCATGCAGCAGCGCGTCGGCCATGCGCTCAATGACGTTGCGGCTGGCGGTGGGGCGCATCGTGCCGGGCATGCCGACCCGCTCGCCGCCGCGCACCAGGAGGTCGGCGAGCGCGAACGCCACCACCAGCGCCCGCTCGCCCTTGGTCTGAGCGATCCCCTTCGAGGCGAAGGCCATCGAGCGCGAGCGGTCGGGCCAGATCCACACGGTGTGGGCGGCCTCCCATTCCTGCTCGCGCACATAGAGATGATCGTCGCGCGCCGAGCGCCGCCAGTCGATCCGCAGCGCCGGCTCGCCATCGGCGAAGCGGCGGTATTGCCAGAAATTTTCGCCCGAGCCGGCGCGGCGGCGGCCGTGCAGGCCGTGCACCACGGTCTGGGCGATGCGGCGGGCCTCCAGCACGAGGCGCGGCAGGCTTGCGGCCAGCCCCACCGCCTCCTGGACGGCCGGGCGCAGCGCGGCATCGAAGCGTGTCGCGCCGGTCATCCGATCCTTGCTTTCAGCTTGGCGATGACCCCGGCCACCGTCTCGCCCTCGGCGCGGGCCTGGAAGGTGAGCGCCATGCGGTGCTTGAGGATCGGCTCGGCCAGCGCCAGCACGTCATCGACCGAGGGGGCGAAGCGGCCGTCGAGCAGGGCGCGGGCGCGCACCGCCAGCATCAGCGCCTGCGAGGCGCGCGGCCCCGGCCCCCAGGCGATGGCGGATCCGAGCGGCGAGCCGCCCTCGCCGCCCGGCCGGGCTGAGCGCACGAGGTCGAGCACCGCATTCACCACCGACTCGCCGGCCGGCAGGCGGCGGACGAGGCGCTGCGCCGCCATCAGGTCCTCGGCGGTCATCGCCGCGTGCGCCCGCGCCTCCTCGGCGCCGGTGGTCTCGAACAGGATGCGCCGCTCGGCCTCGCGGTCGGGATAGTCGACGTCGATCTGCATCAGGAAGCGGTCGAGCTGGGCCTCGGGCAGCGGATAGGTGCCCTCCTGCTCCAGCGGGTTCTGGGTGGCGAGCACGTGGAAGGGCTTCGGCAAATCGTGGCGCTGGCCAGCGATGGTGACGTGATATTCCTGCATCGCCTGCAGCAGCGCCGACTGGGTGCGCGGGCTGGCGCGGTTGATCTCGTCGGCCATCAAGAGCTGGGCGAACACCGGCCCCGAGATGAAGCGGAACGACCGCTTGCCGGTGGCGCTCTCCTCCAGCACCTCCGAGCCCAGAATGTCGGAGGGCATCAAATCGGGCGTGAACTGCACGCGCCTTGCATCGAGCCCGAGCACGAGACCCAGCGTATCGACGAGCTTGGTCTTGGCGAGGCCCGGCACGCCGACCAGGAGCGCGTGGCCGCCCGACAGGATGGTGATCAGCGCCTGCTCGACCACCGTCTCCTGGCCGAAGATCACCTGGCCGATGGCGGCGCGGGCTGAGCGCACATGGTTGGCCGTGCTTTCGGCGGCACGCACCACCAGGGCATCCAGGCTTTCGGTCGTCTCCGCCGGCATCGGCATCATCTCCGCTTGTCGCAGGCTGGGCAAAGGGCGCCCCGCCGTCGATCCCCAGGGTTCCAGACTACGTTATCCGTGAATGCGGTCGAAGCTGCCATGCGGGGATCACGTTGTCGCGAGAAAGGTGAAGCAGATACAGGTGAAGCAGATAGATAGAATGACCATGACACGGATGACGGAACCAGGGAAACCGCCGCCGCAGCCTTGCGATGCCCCTGCCCCCGGCGGGCTGGAGGCGCTGATGCGCGCGGCCGGCGCCGCCAAGGGGCCGCCGCCGCTCGAGGCGTGGTCGCCGCCCGACTGCGGCGACATCGACATGCGCATCGGCCGCGACGGCACCTGGTTCTACCAGGGCTCGCCGATCGGCCGGCCGGCGCTGGTGAAGCTGTTCGCCGCCATCCTCAAGCGCGAGGGCGAGCGCTATGTTCTGGTGACGCCCGCCGAGAAATGCGGGATCACGGTCGAGGATTCGCCCTTCCTGGCGGTCGAGATGGCAATGGACGACGGCAACGGCCCGCGCACCTTGGTGTTCCGCACCAATGTCGACGACGTGGTGCGCTGCGGCCCGGAGCATCCATTGCGCTTCGAGACCGGGGCGAGCGGCGGCCTGAAGCCCTACCTGCACGTGCGCCGCGGCCTGTGGGCGCGCCTGACCCGGCCGCTGTTCTACGACCTCGTGGCGCTGGGCGAGGAGCAGATGGTCGAAGGCCGGGCGATGTTCGGCATCGCCTCGGGCGGCGGCTTCTTTGCGATGGCGCCGACCTCCGAGATCGCGGAGTTGATGTGAGCGATATTGACCTGAGAGAAGCCGACCCGCTGGCCGATTTCCTGGCGCGGGTCGAGACCCGGCTTCATCCGCTGCCGGTGGGCGCGGACCATGCCGAGCCGGCGGCGATCCGCGGCGACCACGACCTCGACCCGTCGATGGCCATGCCCCCCGGCAGCCCGCCGCCGCGCCCGGCCGCCGTGCTGGTGCCGGTGATCGCCCGCCCCGAGCCGACCGTGCTGCTCACCCAGCGCTCGGCGGCGCTGCCCGAGCACCCGGGCCAGATCGCCTTCCCCGGCGGCAAGATCGACCCGGCCGACCAAACCCCGATCGCCACGGCGCTGCGCGAGGCCGAGGAGGAGATCGGGCTCGACCCTGCCCGCGTCGCGCCGTTGGGGCTGCTCGACACCTATCTGTCGCGCACCGGCTTTCGCATCCTGCCGGTGGTGGCGGTGGTGCGGCCGCCCTTCGATCTCATGATCAACCCGCACGAGGTGGACGAGGCGTTCGAGGTGCCGCTCGCCTTCCTGATGGAGCCGGCGCACCACCTGCAGCATTCGCGCCTGTGGAAAGGCCGGGAGCGTACCTACTACGCCATGCCGTTCGGCGACCGCTATATCTGGGGCGTCACCGCCGGGATTCTCCGCAACCTCTGGGAACGGGTCTATCGCTGATGCTCCGCACCTTTCTCATCCAGGCCGGGCTGTTCCTCGCCCCGTTCGCGGCCTACGCGATCTATCTCGCCATTCGCCGCCGGCCGCTGCGCTCCGCCGAGAGCTGGACCGTGCCGGTGCTGGTGTGGTGCGGCGGGCTGGCGGTGATCCTGACCGTGACCGGCCTGCTGCTGCTCACCCAGTTCGAGCGCGCGCCCGCCGGCTCGACCTACATTCCGCCCCACATCGAGGATGGCCGGGTGGTGCCGGGCCAGTTCCGATGACCGGTTCCACCGCCCTCGTCCCCTCGCTGGCCGGTGCCGCCTGGCTGTTCGACGGGCCGCCGGCCCGGGTGCTGGCGGTGCTCGACCGCGACGGCGAGGAGGCGCGGGTGGTCGGCGGTGCGGTCCGCAACGCCCTGATGGGCCAGCCGCCCGGCGACATCGACATCGCCACCACCGCCACCCCGGACGAGGTGATGCGCCGCGCCCTCGCCGCCGGGCTGAAGCCGGTGCCGACCGGGCTCGACCACGGCACGGTGACGGTGGTGGCCGATGGCGTCGGCATCGAGGTGACGACGCTGCGCCAGGATGTCGAGACCGACGGACGGCGCGCCGTGGTCGCCTTCGGCCGCGACTGGGAGGCCGATGCGCGGCGCCGCGACTTCACCATCAACGCCTTCTCGGCCGACCGCACCGGCCACGTCTATGACCCGATCGGCGGCTTCGACGATCTGGCGCGGCGCCGGGTGCGGTTCATCGGCGATCCCGTCACCCGCATCCGCGAGGACTATCTGCGCATCCTGCGCTTCTTCCGCTTCCACGCCGGCTATGGGGTGGGCGCGCCGGACGCTGCCGGCCTCCACGCCTGCCTCGCCGAGCGGGCGGGTCTCGCAAAACTGTCGCGCGAGCGCATCCGGCTGGAGCTGATGAAGCTGTTCAAGGCGCCGGACGCCGGGCCGACATTGCAGGTGATGGCCGAGACCGGGCTGATCCATGCCGTGCTCGGCGGCATCGCCACGCCGATCCCCTTCGCCCGCCTCGCCGCCATCGAGGCGGCGCAGGGCCTCGCCCCCGATCCGGTGCGGCGGCTGGCGGTGCTGGCGGTGCGCATCGAGGAGGACGCGGCCCGCCTGCACGACCGGCTGCGCCTCGCCAATGACGAGACAAGGCGGCTGACGCGGATCGCCGCGCACTGGCGTCACGCCATCGCGATGACCGTCGAGGAGGCGCGCACGCTTCTCTACCGGCTGGGGGCGCCGGACTATCGCGACGTCGTGCTTGCCGCCCTCGCAATGTCGGGCGATGCCGCCGACGCGCCTTCGTGGGCGGACCGGCTCGACCTGCCGCAGCGCTGGACGCCACAGCCCTGCCCGATCAAGGCCGCCGACCTGATGGCCCGCGGCCTGAAGCCCGGCCCCGTTTTGGGGCAGGCGCTGGCGCAGGCCGAGGCGGCCTGGATCGCCGCAGGCTTCCCCATGGCGCCGGACGCGATCGCCCGCATCATCGATGCGACGGTGGGGCTGGGCTGCCCGGAGTGACGGGGCGGCGGAGCGGCTCGGCCCCTCCTCCCCACTCCCACCCTTGAAGCTGCCGGCGATCGCGACGATCCCCCGCCTCTGCAGCGGGTTCAGTCTTCCTCTTCTTCCTCCTCGGCGTCCTCGATCTCGACATGGACGAGCAGCGCCGGCGCAAAATCATAGGTACGGAATTCGCCAATCTCATCGGCGAAATACACGCACTGGATGGCATTCTTCTCAACACTGCTGACGGTCAGCAGCGGGCCGCCCGATTTGAGCTGGGCGATATCACCGATCTCGAACTTCATGACAATCTCTCCTAGTCGTCTATTCTGGCAGTCCATTCCGGCAGTCAACAGCGCAGCCACCCTGTCACCACTCGACGGCCGGCTCGCGACGGCCGGTCCCGGCCGCGCGCCGGCCGGGACGAATCGGCACCATGGGCGTTCGCCGCCGATGCTGTTCGCCATCGCGCCGGCAGGCAAGGGCGAAACTTGACCGTGCCCACCTTGACCGTGCGAACCTTGACCCTGCGAACCTTGGCCGTCCCGGCCTCACGGCCACGCCACCATCGGCGGCATCGACGACAGGATGGCGTCGACATTGCCGCCGGTCTTCAGCCCGAACAGCGTGCCGCGGTCGTAGAGCAGGTTGAACTCGACGTAGCGGCCGCGCCGCTGAAGCTGCTCGGCCCGCTCGGCCCCGCTCCAGCGGGTCGCCCAGTTGGCGCGCACGATCGGCGGATAGGCTGAGAGAAACGCCTCGCCGACCCGGCGCACGAAGGCGAAATCGGCCTCCCAGTCGCCATTGTCGAGCCAGTCGAAGAAGATCCCGCCGACGCCGCGCGGCTCGTTGCGGTGCTTGAGGAAGAAATAGTCGTCGCACCACATCTTGAACTTGTCGTAGTTCGCCACCCCGGCGTGGCGCTCGCAGGCTTGGCGCATGGCGGCATGGAAGGCGCGGGTGTCGGGGTCGTCCTGGCTGCGCCGGCCGGCCAGCATCGGCGTCAGGTCCGCCCCGCCGCCGAACCACGACTTCGCCGTGACCACGAAGCGCGTGTTCATGTGGGCGGTCGGCACGTGCGGATTGGCGGGATGGGCGATCAGCGACAGGCCCGAGGCCCAGAACCGCGGATCGGCCTCCGCCCCCGGGATCTCGGAGCGGAATTCCGGCGAGAACTCGCCGAACACGGTCGAGACATGGACGCCGACCTTCTCGAACACCCGCCCGCGCAGGATCGACATCACCCCGCCGCCGCCCGGCGCGCCGGAATGGTCGGTGCGCGCCCACGGCGTGCGCTCGAACCGCCCCGGCCGCGCGCCCTCGGCGGCGAACGGCCCCGGCGCCTCCTGTTCGAGATCCTCGAATGCGAGGCAGATGCGATCGCGCAATTCCTCGAACCACGCCTTCGCGCGCTCTTTTCGCGCTTCCGTCTCGGTTGCGTCGACAGCCATCGCCGGTCTCCCGATCTTCTCAATGTGATGCTTAAGCCGGAGCGGCCGGCCGTCAACGCCCGGCGCCGGGGGGCGGGAAGCCGCCGGTCTGGCGCAGCGCCTCGGTGAGCGCCATCGCCGCCGCCACCGCGACGTTAAGCGAGCGCACGCCGTTCACCATCGGAATGGTCAGCCGCGCATCGGCGGCCGCGTGCACGTGCTCGGGCGCGCCGGCGGACTCGCGGCCGAACAGCAGCACGTCGCTGCCTGCAAAGCTGAAGTCGAGAAATGAACGATCTGCCGTCGTGGTAAACAGCACGAGGCGGCGGCCCGCCGCCCGGCGCCAGTCCTCGAACGCGGAAAACGAGGCGTGGCGGGTGATCGCGGCGAGATCGAGATAGTCCATGCCGGCGCGCAGGAAGGCGCGGTCGGTGGTGGGAAAGCCGGCCGGCTCGATGATGGCGAGCGGCACGCCGAGGCAGGCGCAAAGCCGCGCCAGCGTGCCGGCGTTCTGCGGAATGTCGGGCTGAAAAAGGGCAATGTGCAAGAAATTTGAGCGCTGTTGGCGTTGTCCACTTCGGAATGAACCCGCGTTGCGACAGGTGTCAAACAATGTTGACGGTGGTCCGACCACGCCCTCTAGACAAGGTCGGCACGCGGTGCCATGAGAAATTTGCCGGAGCGGGCAATGTCGGACTTTAACGTTCGGCAGGGCCGACCATGCTTTCGGCGATAGAGCTCGTGGGGGCGCGAGTCTCGGAGTGAGCGGAGCGCGCAACGCGTCCGCGTAGCGATCAGACCGACCAGCTCGGACAGACCGAAAGGACATACCGTGGCCAGTTCCGATACGGCCGAATCCACTCGCCGGGATTTCCTCTACGTCGCGACCGCCGCCATGGGGGCAGTCGGCGTAGCGGCAGTGGCTTGGCCCTTCATTCATCAGATGAATCCGGACGCTGCAACGATCGCGGCCGGGGCACCGATCGACCTTGATCTTTCGCCGGTGGCGGAAGGCCAGATCATCCGCGTGTTCTGGCGCGGCAAGCCGATCTTCGTGCGTCACCGCACGCCCAAGGAGATCGCCGACGAGCAGGCGGTCGACCCCGCCACGCTGATCGATCCGGCGCCCGACAGCGCCCGCGTCAAGCCCGGCAAGGAGCAGTGGCTGGTCGTCTATGCAAGCTGCACGCATCTGGGCTGCATTCCGCTCGGCCATCAGGGCGATTGGGGCGGCTGGTTCTGCCCGTGCCACGGCTCGGCCTACGACACCGCCGGCCGCGTTCGCCGGGGACCGGCGCCGCTGAACCTGCCGCTGCCGCCCTACGAATTCGTCGATAACACCAAGATCCGCATCGGCGCGGGTGCCAGCGCCTGAAACACGCGCGAGACGAGGTGAGAGTCCAAGCCATGAGCGGACATTCGAGTTATCAGCCCCGCACGGGGATCGAGCGCTGGCTCGACACGCGCCTGCCGATCGTACGCATGGTGTACGATCAGTTCGTCGCGTTTCCGGTGCCGAAGAACATCAACTACGCCTACGCCTTCGGCGCCATTCTCGCGGTCTTCCTGATCGTGCAGATCGTGAGCGGCGTGGTGCTGGCGATGCACTACATCCCGCATGAAAAGATGGCGTTCGCGTCAATCGAACACATCATGCGCGACGTCAACTTCGGTTGGCTGATCCGCTACATCCACATGAACGGCGCGTCGTTCTTCTTCTTCGCCGTCTATGTGCACACCTTCCGCGGCATGTATTACGGCTCGTACAAGGAGCCGCGCGAGATCCTGTGGATCCTCGGCGTCATCATCCTGATCCTGATGATGGCCACCGCCTTCATGGGCTACGTGCTGCCGTGGGGCCAGATGAGCTTCTGGGGCGCCACCGTCATCACCAACCTGTTCTCGGCCATCCCCTATGTCGGCGATCCGATCGTGACGTGGCTGTGGGGCGGCTATGCGGTCGGCAACCCGACGCTCACCCGCTTCTACTCGCTGCACTATCTGCTGCCGTTCGTCATCGTCGGCGTGGTCATCCTCCACGTCTGGGCGCTGCACGTCACCGGCCAGACCAATCCGGACAATGTCGACCCCAAGACGCCGGACGACACCGTCCGCTTCACGCCGTTCGCGCTGACCAAGGACGCGGTGGCGATCGGCGTGTGCTTCATCGCCTTCGCCTGGTTCGTGTTCTACGTGCCGAACTATCTCGGCCACGCCGACAACTACATCCCGGCCAATCCGGGCGTGACGCCGGCGCACATCGTGCCGGAATGGTACCTGCTGCCGTTCTACGCCATCCTGCGCGCCGTGCCCGATAAGCTCGGCGGCGTGATCGCGATGTTCGGCGCGCTGATCGTGCTGATGTTCCTGCCGTGGCTCGACGGCTCGAAGGTCAAGTCGGCGGCCTACCGTCCGTGGTACCGGGTGTTCTTCTGGATCTTCGTGGCGGACTGCATCTTCCTCGGCTGGCTCGGCGCCAAGCCGCCGGAAGGCATCTTCCCGACGCTCTCCCAGGTGGCCACGGTCTGGTACTTCGCCCACTTCTTCATCATCATTCCGGCGCTCGGCTATTTCGAAAAGCCGAAACCGCTGCCGGAGTCGATCAGCGAAGCGGTGAGGCTCCGCCACGAGCGGCCAAGCCTCTACGCCCGGCTGATGAATCGCTGAGCGGAGCGGGAGATCTCGACATGACCATCAAGTTCCGCTTCGCGGCCCCGCTCGCCCTGGCGCTCGGCCTGGCCGTCTCGTCCCTGGGTGTCTCCTCCCTGCCGGCGAAGGCGGCGGGCGGCGACACGCCGCACCTGCAGGAGTGGTCGTTCGCCGGCTTCTTCGGCCAGTACGACAAGGACCAGCTCCGGCGCGGCTTCAAGGTGTTCCAGACCGTCTGCGTCTCCTGCCACACCCTCGAGAAGGTGGCGTTCCGCAACCTCGCCGAACCGGGCGGGCCGGAACTGCCGCTGGAGGAGGTGCAGCAGATCGCCGCCGGCTGGCCGATCCAGGTCAAGGACATCAACGACAAGGGCGACCCGATCGAGCGCGCCCCGCGTCTCGCCGACCGCTTCCCCTCGCAGTATGCGAACGAAGCAGCGGCCCGCGTCATGCACAATGGCGCGCTGCCGCCGGACCAGTCGGTGATCGCCAAGGCCCGCACCTTCGAGCGCGGCTTCCCCAACTGGGTCACCGACATCTTCACCCAGTACAATGAGAACGGCGTCGACTACATCGTCGCTCTGCTCAACGGCTACGAGGATGCGCCGGAAGGCTTCAAGGTGCCGGACGGCTCGTTCTACAACAAGTACTTCCCCGGCCACATCATCGGCATGGCGCCGCCGCTGGCCGACGGCCTCGTCACCTATGGCGACGGCACGCCGGAAACCCAGCTCCAGTACTCCAAGGACGTTGCGGCATTCCTGATGTGGGCGGCCGAGCCCTCGCTCGACGTGCGCAAGCGGCTCGGCTGGTACGTGCTGGGCTTCCTGGTGATCTTCGCCGGCCTGCTCTATGCCACCAAATGGACGGTGTGGCGGCAGGTGAAGGGCCACGCCTGATGCGCGGCCGTTCGGCGCCGCGCTGCTGATCGAACCGAGACGGAGGGGCCCGGCGACGGGCCCCTTTTTTCTGTTGTTGCGGAGTAGTTCACATGACCAAAGCCGTGCTGGGGATCATTGGCGGTTCGGGCATCTACGACCTGCCCGGACTGGAGGGCGTCGAGGAGATCGACATCCGCAGTCCGTGGGGCACGCCGTCCTCAAGGCTCAAGCGCGGGCGCATCGGCACGACCGAGATCGTGTTCCTGTCGCGCCACGACGTCGGCCACCGCCTGTCGCCGACCGACATCGACTACCGGGCCAATATCGACTGCCT
Source organism: Blastochloris tepida (assembly GCF_003966715.1). Classification (NCBI taxonomy): domain Bacteria; kingdom Pseudomonadati; phylum Pseudomonadota; class Alphaproteobacteria; order Hyphomicrobiales; family Blastochloridaceae; genus Blastochloris; species Blastochloris tepida. The sequence goes on along the minus strand of NZ_AP018907.1, from coordinate 478,137 downwards.
GAAGCGCGCCGGCGTCACCGACCTCGTGTCGCTGTCGGCCTGCGGCTCGTTCAAGGAAGAGCTGGCGCCGGGCACCTTCGTGCTGGTCGACCAGTTCGTCGACCGCACCACGCGCCGCGCCTCCTCGTTCTTCGGCCGCGGCTGCGTCGCCCATGTCTCGATGGCCCATCCGGTGGCGCCGAAGCTGGTGGAGCGCGTCGCCGCCGCCGCCGCCGCCGAGGGCATCGCGGCGGTGAAGGGCGGCACCTATGTGTGCATGGAGGGGCCGCAGTTCTCCACGCTGGCCGAGAGCCTCAGCTACAAGGCCGCCGGCTATGACGTGATCGGCATGACCAACATGCCCGAGGCCAAGCTCGCCCGCGAGGCCGAGATCTCGTATGCCAGCGTGTGCATGGTCACCGACTACGACTGCTGGCACCCCGACCACGACGCCGTCACCGTCACCGACATCATCCGCGTGCTGACCGAGAACGCCGAGAAGGCGAAGCGGCTGGCCGGGCGGCTGGCGCGCGACTTCCCGGCCGAGCACGAGCGCTGCCCGATCGGCTCCGACCGGGCGCTCGACCACGCCATCATCACCGCGCCCGACGCCCGCGATCCGCTGCTGCTCGGCAAGCTCGACGCGGTGGCCGGGCGCGTGCTGAAGAGCGCGTGAGACGAAGACACAAGACGGGGGCGTGCCGCGCGCGGCGGCACCGACACGACGAGGGGGACCCAGCATGAATCTCAAGGATTCGATCCGCACCATTCCCGACTATCCCAAGCCGGGCATCCTGTTTCGCGACATCACCACGCTGCTCGGCAGCGCCAAGGCGTTCCGCCAGGCGGTCGACGAGCTGGTGCAGCCCTGGGCCGGCGACAAGATCGACAAGGTGGCGGGCATCGAGGCGCGCGGCTTCATCATCGGCGGCGCGGTGGCCCACCAGCTCTCGGCCGGCTTCGTGCCGATCCGCAAGAAGGGCAAGCTTCCGCACCAGACCGTGCGCATGGCCTACGCCCTCGAATACGGCACCGACGAGATGGAGATGCACGTCGATGCGGTGATCGCCGGCGAGCGGGTGATCCTGGTCGACGACCTGATCGCCACCGGCGGCACGGCGGCCGGCGCCGTCAACCTGCTGCGCAACATGGGCGCCAATGTCGTGGCGGCGTGCTTCATCGTCGACCTGCCCGACCTCGGCGGCCGCCAGAAGCTCGAGGCGCTCGACGTGCCGGTGCGCACGCTCACCGCCTTCGAGGGGCACTGAGACGCGCATCGTAGGGCGCAATAGCGAAGCGTATTGCGCCGCTCCCACACGCCGACCCGGCATCCCGGTCTTGGCGGAATACGCTACGCTATTCCGCCCTACCGCGCTCGGCCGGGATGACGAGGCCCCCGCTGTCGTCCCGGGCAAGCGGCGAAGCCGCGCGAGCAACTGTCATGCGGTTTTGGGGTCTCGCCAGGGTTTGTTGTCTCGAATCATGGCGTTGAGGATGGTCAGGAGCTTTCTGGCGATGGCGATGAGGGCGACCTTGGCGGGTTTTCCGCGGGCTTTGAGGTCGGCGTAGAGCTGTTTGGCCCACGGGTTCCAGTGGATGGCGGCGAAGGCGGCGAGATAGCAGGCGCGCTTGAGCGCGCGGCGTCCGGCCTCGATATGGGCCGGCCGCCGCGCTTTGCCGCTGTCGTTGCGATAGGGTGCGCAGCCGCCGATGGCACCGGCTTGGCGGGGGGTGAACCGGCCGAGTTCGGGAGCTTCTGCGAGCAGGACGCGGGCCGTCTTGGTGGCGATCCCCGGCACCGAGGTGATGATCTTGGCCTTGGCGTCCATCGCCGGATCGGCGGCGATCAACGCCTCGATGGCCTGTTCGGCCGCGGCGACGGTCTCGCGCAGGGCGGCGATTTCGGCATCGAGCCGGGCGGTGATGGCCGCCAGGGTGGGGTGGGCCTTGCGGTTCTCGAGGCGGCGGATGTCGGCCTCGGCGCGGGTGATTTCGCGCACCCAGGCGGTCAGGTCGCTCTGCGCTTGCGAGGGCTCCGGGAACGGCCGGCAGGGGTGATGCAGCATGAAGGCGCGGATGATGCGGGCGTCGAGCGGATCGCTCTTGGCGCGCTGGCCGCAGGCCTTGGCGAACTGGCGGCAGCGCCAGCTGTCGACCTGCAGCACGGTGAGGCCGGCCTCGCGCAGCACCGCGACCGCCAGGCGTTCATAGCCGCCGGTCGGCTCCAGGCCGGCGGTGGTGAGCCCGGCCTTCACCAGGCGCCTGGCCAAGCGCTGGAGAGCCGCGGGGGTGTTATCGACGCGCTCGACCTTGGTGTCGTCGAAGGCGATGTCGAGCCAGTCCTTGGAGACATCGATGCCCACAAGGTGGGTGGCAAGCGGCGTCGGGTGTGGCAGCATGGCAAGCATCCCAGGCTTGGAAGCGGGGTCAAAAGCCCCGTGCAACTGTTCGGGTTGGCTTGGGACGGACGGCCGCTTCTGCTCGCGACGGCCTCGAAGGCTCACCCGGGACACGGCGTGCCGCCCGCACCGGCTCGGGGTGGCCACCCCGAGCCGGTGCACCCATCAAAGCACAGTTCGCCGTTCCAACCCGGGACCGTGCGCCGGAAGGGGGCGTCCCTTTTCCGGAAAACGATCCCGGCTCTCGGCTCACGCCTCGGCCGGGATGACAAAGCCCCGCTGTCGTCCCGGGCAAGGGCCGCAGGCCCGCGACCCGGGACCGTGCGCCGGAAGGGGGCGTCCCTTTCCGGAAAACGATCCCGGCTCTCGGCTCACGCCTCGGCCGGGATGACGATGCCCCGCTGTCGTCCCGGGCAAGCGGCAAAGCCGCGCGACCCGGGACCGTGCGCCGGAAATGGGCCCTTTTCCGGAGGACGATCCCGGCTCTCGCTGACGCTCGGCCGGGATGACGAAGCCCCCGCTGTCGTCCCGGGCAAGCGGCAAAGCCGCGCGACCCGGGACCGCGCGCCGGAAGTTGTCCCTCCTCCGGAAAACGATCCCGGCTCTCGCTCACGCTCGGCCGGGATGACAAAGCCCAAGCGACAACGCGCCCTCGCCCGCGCGCCGGCGGTTCAAATTGCCGCAGCGACACCTGACGCAACGCCGGGAACCGGCCCTTCCACGACACGTTGACCGTCCAGATGACCCAGGCCGAGCCTGTGTTGCCCCCTGGCCGGCGCACCCGTGCGCGGGCCGCCAACTCGATGTCGCCATCGAGCTGACCAACACGAGGTGCCCATGCGAATTGCCCAGATCGCGCCGCTGATGGAAAGCGTTCCGCCGCGTCTCTATGGCGGCACCGAGCGCGTCGTCCACTATCTCACCGAAGCCCTGGTCGATCTCGGACACGAGGTGACGCTGTTCGCCAGCGGCGACTCGATCACCCGCGCCGAACTCGTGGCGTGCACGCGCGAGGGCCTGCGGCATGCGTCCAACGTCAAGGATCCGCTGCCGCACGCCATGCTGATGCTCGACCGCGTGCGCGCCCGCGCGCCCGGCTTCGACATCCTGCATTTCCACACCGAGGTGCTGCACTTCCCGCTGTTCAACGACCAGCCGCGCCGCACGGTGACGACTTTGCACGGCCGCCAGGATCTGCCGGATCTCGCCGCGCTCTATCGCGGCTTCCCCGACATGCCGCTTGTCGCCGTCTCCGAGCACCAGCGCGCGCCGATCCCCGACGCCAATGTCGTCGCCACCGTCCATCACGGCCTGCCGAAGGATCTGTTCGCGCCGACCTTCGAGCCGCGCGGCGGCTATCTCGCCTTCGTCGGCCGCATGTCGCCGGAGAAGGGGCCGCTCGCCGCCATCCGGTTGGCGCGCGAGCTCGGCCTGCCGCTGCGCATGGCCGCCAAGATCGACAAGGCCGACGAGAGCTATTTCCGCGAGGTGGTGCGGCCCGAGATCGCCTATGACGGCGGCATCGAGTTCGTCGGCGAGATCAGCGACCGCGACAAGGCACGCTTCATCGGCGAGGCGCAGGCGCTGCTGTTCCCGGTCGACCGCTCCGAGCCGTTCGGGCTGGTGATGATCGAGGCCATGGCCTGCGCCACGCCGCTCCTGGCGTTCCGCGTCGGCTCGGTGCCCGAGGTGATCGAGGACGGCATCACCGGCCGCATCGTCACCGAGTTCGAGGAGGCGCTGCTGGCGCTGCCCGAGGTGGTGGCGCTCGACCGCCGGCGCATCCGCGCCCGCTTCGAGGCCCGCTTCACCGCCGAGCGCATGGCCAGCGACTATCTCGAAATCTACCGCGCCCTCGGGCGCGCGGCGCGCCTGCCCGCCCCCGCCCACCTCGAAGCCGCGTGGCCGCCGCCCGCGGTGGCGGCGCGGCCCAACGAGGTGCATGCGCCCTGACCTACCCCTTCTCCGCGGCGCCTCTCCTGGCTCCGCGGAGAAGCAGGCTTGAAGCCATCATCCTTGCTTTCTCCATCCTTGCTTTCTCCGCCCGCTTGGGCGAGGTGAGCGCCATGCTCACCATCGACTCCATCACGCTGCGCGTCGCGGGCCGGGTGCTCCTGGAGAACGCCTCGGCCCAGATCCCGACCGGCGGCCATGTCGGGCTGGTCGGCCGCAACGGTGCCGGCAAGACCACGCTGTTCCGCGCCATCTGCGGCGAGCACCCGACCGACACCGGCCGCATCGCGCTGCCGCCGCGCGCCCGCATCGGCCGGGTGGCGCAGGAGGCGCCTTCCGGCCCCGAGGCACTGATCGACGTGGTGCTGGCGGCCGATGTCGAGCGCGCCGCGCTGATGGCCGAGAGCGCGACCGCCACCGACCCCCACCGCATCGCCGAGATCGAGACGCGGCTCGCCGACATCGGCGCCCACTCCGCCCCGGCGCGCGCGGCGCGCATCCTCGCCGGCCTGGGGTTCGACGAGGCGGCGCAGCAGCGCCCGTGCTCGGACTTCTCCGGCGGCTGGCGCATGCGCGTGGCGCTCGCCGCCGTGCTGTTCGCCGAGCCGGACCTGCTGCTGCTCGACGAGCCGACCAACTATCTCGACCTCGAAGGCACGCTGTGGCTGCAGGACTATCTCGCCCGCTATCCCCACACCGTCGTCATCATCAGCCATGACCGCGACCTGCTCGATCAGGCGGTCGACTGGACGCTGCATCTCGGCGAAGGGCGCCTCACGCTGTGGCGCGGCGGCTATTCGGCGTTCGAGCGCCAGCGCGCCGAGAAGCAGATGCTCGACGCCAGGATGAAGAAGCGCCAGGAGGCCCAGCGCAAGCACCTGCAGGCCTTCGTCGACCGCTTCCGCTACAAGGCGACCAAGGCGCGCCAGGCGCAGTCGCGCCTGAAGATGCTGGAGAGACTGGCGCCGCTGGCGGTGGCGGTGAACGAGGAGTCGGTGCCGATCGTCATTCCGGCGCCGGCCCGCCTGCCCTCGCCGCCGATCCTGGCGCTCGATCAGGTCTCGGTCGGCTACGCGCCCGAGAAGCCGGTGCTGCGCAGCCTCGATCTGCGTATCGACACCGACGACCGCATCGCGCTGCTCGGCTCCAACGGCAACGGCAAGTCGACGCTGGCCAAGCTGATCACCGGGCGCCTTGCCCCGCTGTCAGGCCGCATGACGGTCGCCGACAAGCTGGAGATCGCCTATTTCGCCCAGCACCAGCTCGACGAGCTCAGGCCCAAGGAGAGCCCCTACCAGCACGTGCGCACGCTGATGCCAATGGCGGCCGAATCCGACGTGCGCGCCCGCACCGCCCAGATCGGCTTCTCCGGCGAGCGCGCCGACACGCCCGTGGAGAAGCTGTCTGGCGGCGAGAAGGCGCGGCTGCTGCTCGGGCTCGCCACCTTCCGCAAGCCGCATCTTCTGGTGCTCGACGAGCCGACCAACCATCTCGACGTCGATGCCCGCGACGCGCTGGCCAACGCCATCAACGACTTTCCCGGCGCGGTGATCCTGATCTCGCACGACCGCCATTTGATCGCCGCCACCGTCGACCGGCTGTGGCTGGTCGCCGACGGCACGGTGACCAATTTCGACGGCGACCTCGACGACTATCGCAAGCTGGTGCTGTCGCGCGCCGCGGGCGACGCCGCGCCGAAGCAGGCGGCCGACAAGGGCCCGTCGCGGGCGGAGGAGCGGCGCTCGGCGGCCGAGCGGCGCTCGGCGGCGGCCCCCATCAAGAAGCGCGTCACCGCGGCGGAGAAGGAGATCGCCGCGCGCGAGACCGAGATCGCCGAGATCGACGCGACGCTGGCGAACGGCGACATCTACACGCGCGATCCGGCCAAAGCGGCGAAGCTGTCGAAGCGCCGGGCGGATGCCGCGACCGCGCTTGCCGCCGCCGAGGAAGCGTGGCTGGAGGCCACCGCCGAATACGAGGCGGCGATCAGCGGGTGACACGCGCAGCGCGGCCGGGGGGAGTGTCGCTCAAGGGTGGAATAGCGAAGCGTATTCCACCCACCACTCCGGGGCCGCGTCATCCCGGACGGCGCGCAGCGCCGAGCCGGGATCGTCCTCAAGAAAAGACACCCCATCCTGCGCACGGTCCCGGGTCGCGCGCGCTGTGCGCGCTTGCCCGGGACGACAGCCTCGGCCTCGTCATCCCGGGCGAGCAAAGCGAGCAACTGTCATGCGGTTTTGGGGTCTCGCCAGGGTTTGTTGTCTCGAATCATGGCGTTGAGGATGGTCAGGAGCTTTCGAGCGATGGCGATGAGGGCGACCTTGGCGGGTTTTCCGCGGGCTTTGAGGTCGGCGTAGAGCTGTTTGGCCCACGGGTTCCAGTGGATGGCGGCGAAGGCGGCGAGATAGCAGGCGCGCTTGAGCGCGCGGCGTCCGGCCTCGATATGGGCCGGCCGCCGCGCTTTGCCGCTGTCGTTGCGATAGGGTGCGCAGCCGCCGATGGCACCGGCTTGGCGGGGGGTGAACCGGCCGAGTTCGGGAGCTTCTGCGAGCAGGACGCGGGCCGTCTTGTTGGCGATCCCCGGCACCGAGGTGATGATCTTGGCCTTGGCGTCCATCGCCGGATCGGCGGCGATCAACGCCTCGATGGCCTGTTCGGCCGCGGCGACGGTCTCGCGCAGGGCGGCGATTTCGGCATCGAGCCGGGCGGTGATGGCCGCCAGGGTGGGGTGGGCCTTGCGGTTCTCGAGGCGGCGGATGTCGGCCTCGGCGCGGGTGATTTCGCGCACCCAGGCGGTCAGGTCGCTCTGCGCTTGCGAGGGCTCCGGGAACGGCCGGCAGGGGTGATGCAGCATGAAGGCGCGGATGATGCGGGCGTCGAGCGGATCGCTCTTGGCGCGCTGGCCGCAGGCCTTGGCGAACTGGCGGCAGCGCCAGCTGTCGACCTGCAGCACGGTGAGGCCGGCCTCGCGCAGCACCGCGACCGCCAGGCGTTCATAGCCGCCGGTCGGCTCCAGGCCGGCGGTGGTGAGCCCGGCCTTCACCAGGCGCCTGGCCAAGCGCTGGAGAGCCGCGGGGGTGTTATCGACGCGCTCGACCTTGGTGTCGTCGAAGGCGATGTCGAGCCAGTCCTTGGAGACATCGATGCCCACAAGGTGGGTGGCAAGCGGCGTCGGGTGTGGCAGCATGGCAAGCATCCCAGGCTTGGAAGCGGGGTCAAAAGCCCCGTGCAACTGTTCGGGTTGGCTTGGGACGGACGGCCGCTTCTGCTCGCGACGGCCTCGAAGGCTCACCCGGGACACGGCGTGCCGCCCGCACCGGCTCGGGGTGGCCACCCCGAGCCGGTGCACCCATCAAAGCACAGTTCGCCGTTCCAACCCGGGATCGTCGTCCGGAAAAGCCCCCCTTCCGGAACCTACGGTATTCATGGTTCTGAATCGCCTGGGCCGAGAGAGATCGAGCCGAAACGCGATCTCTTTCGGCGTGACTTGCGCCTGCGGCGTCTGGCACAAGCCCGCCGTCGTCATGGCCGGGCTTGTCCCGGCCATCCACGTCTTTGTTTTCAAATAGGTTTTCAAGACGTGGATGCCCGCGACAAGCGCGGGCATGACGAGTTCAATCCTGCGGCCCCCGGTGACTGCCGATCCACCGCGTTCTCGATGAGACATCCGCAGCCTGTCCATTAAGCCATTGATGGCTCAGCACAGAATCAGATCCGTGAACGCCGTAGCTTCCGGAACACGGTCCCGGGTCGCGCGCGCTGTGCGCGCTTGCCCGGGACGACAAGCCCCTGATGCCCGGAACGACCAAGCCCGCTCAATGCCTCGGCGCCGGCTTGCCCTTCTTCTTCTCCGGCTCGGGCGCGGCCTCCACCGATTTCAGGCGGCCGGCCTCGAAGCGGTAGATGCCCGGCCGGGCGCCGGCGGTCGAGACCATCGTCACCACCCGCACGCCCTGGGCGTCGCCGATCTCGACCCGGTCGAACGGCCCGACGAGCCGCACCACCTCGCACTCGGTGAGGCCGAAATCGAGCTTGCTCGGCGCATTGCCCTCGGCCGCCTCGCCGCAAGCCCCCTCGGCGCTGACCAGCTCGCCGGGCGGCACCGGCCCGCTGCCGCCCGCGGCCCCCGCGCCGCGCGCCGGCACGGTGCCCTCCCCGGCGCAGCCGGCGAGCAGCACGGCCGCCACGACAGCCAAACCCGAAAAAGAAACCGACCCGAAACGAACCGTCATTGCCGTCCGACCCGTATTGAGAATTGCCGCCCAGTCGGGCGGCCGGCAGGTTTGCGCCAATCGGCTCACCGCTGCAACCTCAGCCCTTGCGCTCCCAGCGGCCGGCCTCGTCCTGGCGCCAATAGGTCACCTCGTGGCCGGCGGCCTTCAGCGCCGTCCAGCGGCCGCGGGCGCTCGCGACCGCCTCGTCGTCATTGCCGTCGAACAGGAAGACCGCCCGCGCATAGGGCGCATAGGCGGCGGGATCGTCGAGCTCGGCGCCGTCGACCAGGAAGCGCACGCTCGCGCCATTGGGGTTGGTGGGGGCGGTGGTGAGCAGGATCGGCTGGTCGGCGGCGTCGCGGTCGCCGGCCGGGCCGTGCGGCAGGAAGCTCTCGTCGTCATAGGTCCACAGATGGGCATCGAGCGCCGCCACCCGCTCGGCGGAGGCCGCCTGCACCACCACTCGCCAGCCGCGCTCCAGGCACTTGGCCAAGAGCGGCGGCAGCACCTGCTCCAGGGTGCGCCGCTGCAGATGGTAGAACAGAACCTCGGTCATCCGGCCTCGCCCCTCCGTCCCGCCGACGATCACCCCTCCTCGTAGACGTCGGCGATCAGCCGGTCGAGCAGGCGCACGCCCCAGCCCGGGCCCCAGCTCTTGTTGATGTCGCTGGCCGGCGCGCCCATGCCGGTGCCGGCGATGTCGAGATGCGCCCACGGCGTGCCGTCGACGAAGCGCTGCAGGAACTGCGCGGCGGTGATCGAGCCGGCATTGCGGCCGCCGGTGTTCTTCATGTCGGCGAACTTGGAGTCGATCAGCTTGTCGTAATCGCTGCCGAGCGGCATGCGCCACACTCGCTCGCCGGTGGCGAGGCCGGCGGCGGTGAGCTTGTCGGCCAGCGTGTCGTCATTGGTGAACAGGCCGGCATGCTCGTGGCCGAGCGCCACCAGGATGGCGCCGGTCAGCGTGGCGAGGTCGATGATCGCGGCCGGCTTGAAGCGGTCCTTGACGTACCACAGCGCGTCGGCCAGCACGAGCCGGCCCTCGGCGTCGGTGTTGATGATCTCGATGGTCTGGCCCGACATCGACTTGACGATGTCGCCGGGCCGCTGCGCCTCGGCGTCGGGCATGTTCTCGACGAGGCCGATCACCCCCACCGCGTCGACCTTGGCCTTGCGCGCGGCCAGCGCGTGCATCAGGCCGACGACGCAGGCGGCGCCCGCCATGTCGCCCTTCATCTCCTCCATGCTCGCCGCCGGCTTGATCGAGATGCCGCCGGAATCGAACGTCACGCCCTTGCCGACGAAGGCGACCGGCTTGCTCTCGTGCTGTTTGTTCTCACCTTGCTTGCCCTCGCCCTGCGTACCCTTCCAGCGCATCACTACGAGGCGCGCCTCGTGCTGCGAGCCCTGGGCGACGCCGAGCAGCGCGTTCATGCCGAGCTTCTTCATCGCCTTGGGGTCGAGCACCTCGACCTCGACGCCGAGCTTGGACAGCGCCTCGGCGCGGTGGGCGAACTCCGGCGGATGCAGCACGTTCGGCGGCTCGTTGACGAGGTCGCGGGCGAGGATGACGCCGTTCGCCACCGGCTCCTTGGCCCGCCACGCCTTCTTGGCGGCGCCGTCATCGGCGCAGACCAGATTGATGCGGGCCCGGCTCGTCCCCTCCTCCTCCTCGTCCTCCTTCTTCTTGGTCTTGTAGCGGTCGAAGGCATAGGCGCGCAGCGTCAGACCGAGTGCGAACTCGGCGATGTCGGCTGGCGTGAACTCGCCGCCCGGCCGCTCCAGCACCACCGTCACCTCCCTGGCGGCGGCCGGCAGCTTGCCCATCACCGCGCCGCCGAGCTTGAGCAGGTCGGCTGGCTTCAGCTCCGCCACGGCACCGAGCCCCACCACGATCAGCCGCTCGGCGGCGAGGCCCGCCGGCGCCAGCACGTCGAGCGTCGCCGCGAGCTTGCCCTTGAAGCGGGCGGCGGTGGCGGCCCGCGCGATCAGGCCCGCCGCCGGCTCCAGCGCGGCGCGGGCGGCCGGCCCGGTCTCCAGGCGGTCGTCGACGAACACGACGAGAATGCCGTCCTCGGCGGCAGCCGGCGGCTTGGCGAAGGTGATCTTGGGCATATGCGACATGGAACGCTCCAGCGGGGAATCCCTAAGCAATACGGCGCAGTGTGCCGAAATGGCAACAGGTGCGGAAAAGCGTTGCCGCAGGCGGAACCGCCGCCCCGCTGGCGCCTCAAACGCGCTCTAATCGGCGCAGATTCAGGACCGAAGGGTGACCGCGTTGAGGCTGGGACTGCACCGCATCGAGCTCTACGTGCTGCGGATGACCAGCTCGGCGTTCGTGATGGTTCTCGTCACCCTCACCGGCGTCATCTGGGTCACCCAGGCGTTGCGCGAGTTCGATCTGCTCACCTCCAAGGGGCAGACGGTGATCGTGTTCTTCGTCGTCACCGGCCTGTCGCTGCCGCTGCTGTTCCTGGTGATCGCGCCGATCGCGCTGTTTCTGGCGGTCATCTTCACCTACAACCGGCTGGGCTCGGACTCCGAGCTGATCGTGATGACCTCGGCCGGCATGTCGCCGACGCACGTGGTGCGGCCGATCGTGCTGCTGGCCTGCGCGGTGGCGGTGGTGGTGGGGGCGATGAGCATCCACCTCGCCCCGGCCTCCATGCGCCTGCTGCGCCAGGAGATCACCAAGATCCGCGCCGACGTGGTGGCCAACATCGTCCAGCCGGGCCGCTTCACCTCGGTGGAGAAGAACCTCACCTTCCACATCCGCGCCCGTCAGGCCAATGGCGAGCTGCGCGGCCTGCTGGTCGCCGACCGGCGCGACCCCAACCAGGAGATGATCTATCTGGCCGAGCGCGGCCAGATCATCGATTCGGGGGACGGCATGTTCCTGGTCCTGCAGGACGGCAGCCTGCAGCGCCGCACCAAGAAGGACCAGGATACCTCGATCGTGTTCTTCGAGCGCTACGCCTTCGACCTGTCGCAGTTCTCCGGCGAGCCGGCGGCAATTCATTATAAACCACGTGAGCGCACACTCTCGGACCTGATGTCCCCCGATCCGGCCGATCCGTACTTCCAGATGCAGCCCGGACGGTTCCGGTCGGAGATTCACGAGCGGCTGACGGCTCCGCTCTACCCGTTGGCGTTTGTGATGTGTGCGTTCGCGTTTCTCGGACAGGCCCGCTCGACCCGCGAGGGACGCAGCGCCGCGGCGGTGGCCGCGGTGGCCGCCACCGGCGTGCTGCGGCTCCTCGGGTTCGCCGTCACCGGCCTGACCGTGCGCTCGGCGGCCTTCGTGCCGCTGATGTACCTGCTGCCGATCTCGGCCATCGCGCTGGGCTATCTCGCCGGCTCCGGCCGGCTGGAGGTCGCCGGCGCCTCCGCCCTCGACCGGATCGGCAGCGCGGTGTCCAGCCAGCTCGGGCGGCTCATCCGCCCGATGCGGGCGTGAGGGGGCGCGCATGATCGGCCGCACCCTCGGCATCTATTTCGCGCGGCGCTTCATGGAAGCGCTGATCATGGTGTTCCTGGGGTCGGCGCTGCTGATCGCGGTGGTCGATTTCGTCGAGATGCTGCGGCGGACCGGCGACACGCCGAAGGCCACCGTGCTGCTGTTGGCCCAGCTCACGCTGTCGCGCGTGCCCTCGCTGGTCGAGCAGATGCTGCCCTTCGCCATCCTGTTCGCGGCGATGGGCAGCTTCCTGATGCTGTCGCGCCGGCTGGAACTGGTGGTCACCCGCGCCGCCGGCGTGTCGGTGTGGCAGTTCACCTTCCCGGCGGTGGCCTGCAGCCTCGCGGTGGGGCTGTTCGCCACCGTCCTCTACAACCCGGTGGCGGCGGCGCTGAAGGAGCACGCCAGCACGCTGGAGGCCGACATCTTCGGCGGCCGCTCGCTGTTCTTCCAGGGCGGCGGCGAGGGCGACATCTGGCTGCGCCAGTCGAGCGAATCGGGCCCGGCGATCCTCAATGCCAAGGCGGCGGCCGAGTACGGGCGCCGCCTCACCGGCGTCATCGTGCTGACGCTGGATGCCAACGGCCAGCTGCAGGAGCGCATCGAGGCCGCCACCGCCCGCCTCGAGGACCGCGCCTGGATTCTCGAAACGGTGCGAATCTTCTCCGCCACCACGCAGCCGCGCAGCCTCGACACCTACCGGCTCGCCACCACCCTGACCGCAGATCAGGTGCGCGATTCGCTCTCCAAGGCCGATTCGGTGTCGTTCTGGGATCTGCCCGACGCCATCGTCGCCGCCCGCGAGGCCGGCCTGTCGCCTGCGCGCTTCCAGCTTCAGTATCAGAGCCTTATGGCTAGGCCTCTGCTGTTCCTGGCAATGGTGATGATCGCCGCCGCGGTGAGCCTCAGGTTCTTCCGGATCGGCGGGATCGCCCCGATGATTCTGAGTGGCGTGGTCGCCGGCTTTCTGCTTTATGTCGGCTCCGAACTCGCTGAAGATCTCGCTTCGGCGGGAATGATTGGTGTTGTGCCTGCGGCCTGGGGTCCGGCCGCAGCGACGGTGTTGCTGGGCTTCATGGTGCTGCTTCAGCAGGAGGATGGGTGATGACGGATCGGGGTCGACCGCCGCATCCCTCCGGAGGAACCGGCACCGAAGCCGGTCTGGCGCTGGTGCGCACGCTCCTGCTCGGCACGGCCGCGGGCGCGCTCGCGCTCGCCTCGAGCGGCGCGCTCGCGCCGGCGCAGGCCCAGTCGCGCGGACCTGCGATCGGCACCGGGCTGGAGGCGCCGCGCCTGCAGGCCGGCAAGGAGATGCTCGTCACCGCCGACGAGCTGCAATACGACTACCAGAACGACCGCGTCTCGGCCGTCGGCCACGTCCAGATCTACAATGACGGCTCGGTGCTCGAGGCCGACCGCGTCACCTATGACCGCCGCGCCAACAAGATGTACGGCGAGGGCAACGTCCGCCTGAAGAGCAAGTCCGGCGACGTCGTCTATGCCGAGCGGCTGGAGCTGACCCAGGACTTCAAGGAAGGCTTCGTCCAGTCGCTGCGCCTGGAAGGCGCCGACCGGACCCATTTCGCCGCCGCCAGCGCCGACCGCCGCGAAGGCGACGTGACGGTGCTGCGCTCCGGCGTCTACACCGCCTGCGAGCCCTGCAAGGAAGACCCCAAGAAGCCCGTCGCCTGGCAGGTCAAGGCCGCCCGCATCATCCACAAGGAGGGTGAGCGGATGGTCTATTACGAGAACGCCACGGTCGAGATGTTCGGCCTGCCGATCGCGTGGTTCCCGTACTTCTCGCATCCCGACCCGACGGTGAAGCGCAAGTCCGGCTTCCTGATGCCGGAGCTCTCACAGAGCACCAAGTTCGGCTTCTCCGCCGGCATTCCCTATTATTGGGCGCTGGCGCCGGACTACGACGTCACCCTGACGCCGACCATCACCACCGAGCAGGGCCTGCTGATGCAGGCCGAGTGGCGTCAGCGCCTGATCAACGGCGCCTACACCATCCGCGCCGCCGGCATCCACCAGGAGGATCTGAGCGTCTTCGTCCGCAGCGACGGCTCCACCACACCCGGCTACCGCGAAGACCGCGGCATGATCGAGTCGCACGGCGAATTCTGGCTCAACGATCGCTGGCGGTGGGGCTGGGACGCCGCCATGCTGTCGGACAAGACGTTCCTGCAGGACTACGACCTCGACAAGCACACGGTCTTCTCGTTCGGTCAGAAGGAAATCCGCTCGCAGGTCTTCATCACCGGCCTGGGCGACCGCAGCTTCTTCGACGCCCGTTCGGTCTATTACATGGGCCTGTCGGAGTACGACATTCAGAAGCAGCTGCCGATCACCCACCCGATCATCGACTACAACTACGTCTTCCTGCCGCCGGTGTGGGGCGGCGAGGCCGGCTTCAACGTCAACGTCGCCAGCATGTCGCGCACGCAGGCCGACCTCGACGGCATCAACGGCTCCGACTGCTCGGCGCTGTCGACCGACGTCAGCCGCAACAATTGCGTGATGCGCGGCGCGCCGGGCACCTATTCGCGCCTGTCGGCCGACATGTACTGGAAGAAGCGGCTGATCGAGCCGACCACCGGGCAGGTGGTGACGCCGTTCCTGATGGTGCGCGGCGACGCCGGCTGGCGCGATGCGCCGACCTACGACTACTCCACCGAGTTCGTCAGCAGCGACAACCAGATGGTCTCGCGCGGCATGGCGGCGGCCGGCCTCGAATACCGCTGGCCGTTCATCGCCGTGCAGTCCTGGGGCACCCAGACGCTGGAGCCGATCGCCCAGGTCATCGTCCGCCCGAACGAGAGCCAGATCGGCAAGCTGCCGAACGAGGACGCCCAGAGCCTGGTGTTCGACGACACCAACCTGTTCGAGATCAACAAGTATTCCGGCTATGACCGGGTCGAGGGCGGCGGCCGCGTCAATGCCGGCCTGCAGTACACCGCCCAGCTCAACGGCGCCGGCACCGTCAACGCCCTGTTCGGCCAGTCCTATCACCTGTTCGGCCTGAACTCGTTCGCCCAGGCCGACATGGCCAATACCGGCCTCGACTCCGGCCTCGACACCACGCGCTCGGACTATGTGGCGCGCCTCACCTACCAGCCGGACAGCGTCTACACATTGTCGTCGCACTACCGTTTCGCCGAGACGGATTTCGAGGTGCGCCGGTTCGAGCTGCAGGGCGGCGCCAAGTACGAGCGGCTCAATCTGGCGGCGCTCTATGGGCGCTACGCCCCGCAGCCGCTGCTCGGCTACACCGATTGGCGCGAGGCGGTGGTCGGCTCGACCGGGCTGAAGATCAGCAGCAACTGGTCGGTCAGCGCCGCGGTGCGCTACGATTTGATCAACGAGAAGATCGACACCACCAATTTCGGCATCAAGTATCTCGACGACTGCTTCGGCCTCAGCGTCAACTACGTGACCGACTATACCGAGAGCGGCAACGCCGAGAACGTGCACAAGGTTCTGTTCAAGATCGACCTGCGCACGCTGGGCGAAGGCGGCTTCTCGACCAATGTGGGGTCGCTGACCCCGTAACTGCCGCAATCTGGTGGAACAGAGGGGTGATGGTGTCCTTGATTCGCATTCGCATGCGGACCGTGCTGGCCGGCCTCGCGCTCGTGGCGGCGGCGGTTCTCGTTCCGGTGGCGCCGGCCAAGGCGCAGGTGGTGGCCCTGGTCAATGGCGAGCCGATCACCGCGCTCGATGTCGCCCACCGCACCCGCCTGCTGACCCTGATGAACCAGGGCCGCAGCCCGGACCGCAAGTCGGTGCTCGAGGAACTCATCGACGAACGGCTGAAGCTGCGCGAGGCCAAGAAGTTCGGCGCCGTGCCCTCCGACAGCGAGGTGGATTCCGCCTTCGGCAACATCGCCAGCCGGGCCAACATGTCGACGGCCCAGTTCGGCCAGATGCTCAGCGCCCAGGGCTCCAACGAGCGCAGCTTCAAGGACCGCCTGCGCGCCGAGATCGCCTGGGGCGGGCTGGTT
Organism: Blastochloris tepida; assembly: GCF_003966715.1. Classification (NCBI taxonomy): domain Bacteria; kingdom Pseudomonadati; phylum Pseudomonadota; class Alphaproteobacteria; order Hyphomicrobiales; family Blastochloridaceae; genus Blastochloris; species Blastochloris tepida. Next base: position 462,131 of record NZ_AP018907.1, on the reverse strand, counting down.
CGCGCCCGCTACAAGGTCATCGCCCAAGTCGGCGACAATGACGTCGCCGCGGCCCTCAGCGCCCGCAAGCAGGAGGTGCCCCAGCGCATCACCGAATACACGCTGCGCACGGTGGTGTTCGTGGTGCCGCGCGGCGCCAGCGACGCCACCTACGACGCGCGCCGCCGCGAGGCCGAGGCGCTGCGCGGCCGCTTCCAGAGCTGCGACGACGGCTTCGCCATCGCCCGCGGCATGAAGGAGGTGGTGGTGCGCAATTCGGTGCGGAAGGCGTCCGCCGACCTGACGCCGGCCCTGCGCGAACTGCTCAATTCCACCCCCGACGGCAAGCTCACCCCGCCCGAGCGCACCGCGGCGGGCGTCGAGGTCGTCGCCGTGTGCAGCCGCCGCGAGGTCGCCGGCCAGACCGCGGTGATGAACGAGGTGCGCCAGGAGCTGGTGAGCGAGCGCCTGCAGAGCCAGGCCAAGCGCTATATGGCGGAGCTGCGCCGCGCTGCGCTGATCGAATACCGCTGACGCTTCATGGCCGCCCCGCTCGCGCTCACGCTCGGCGAGCCGGCCGGCATCGGTCCCGACATCGCGCTCGCCGCCTGGGCGGCGCGGCAGGCGCTCGATCTTCCCCCGTTCCTGCTGATCGGCGACCCCGATCTGCTCGCCGCCCGCGCCCGCATGCTCGGCCTCGACGTGCCGGTGGCGCCGGCCACGCCCGAGACCGCCGCCGCCACCTTTCCCCGCGCGCTGCCGGTGCTGGCGACCGGCCATCCCGCCACCGCCGCGCCGGGCCAGCCGGATGCCGCCAGCGCCCCGGCGGCGAAGGCCGCGATCGAGACCGCGGTGGCCCTGGTCCGGGCCGGCCGCGCCGCCGCGGTGGTGACCAACCCGATCGCCAAGTCGGTGATGTATCAGGCCGGCTTCGCCTTCCCCGGCCACACCGAGTTCCTGGCCGAGCTGGCGGCGGGCGACGGTGCAAAACCCCAACCGGTGATGATGATCTGGTCCGAGCTGGTGGCGGTGGTGCCGGTGACCATCCACATTCCGCTCGCCGAGGTGCCGCGCCGCCTCACCTGCGAACTGATCGTCGAGACCGCGACGATCACCGCCCGCGACCTCGCCGTCCGATTCGGCATCGCCCGGCCGCGCCTCGCGGTGTGCGGTCTCAACCCGCACGCCGGCGAAGGCGGCACGCTCGGCCGCGAGGATGAGGAGATCGTCCGCCCGGCGGTCGAGACGCTGCGCGGCCTCGGCCTCGACGTGCGCGGGCCGCTGCCGGCCGACACGCTGTTCCATGCCGCGGCGCGCGCCACCTATGATGCCGCGCTCGGCATGTATCACGATCAGGTGCTGGCGCCGGCCAAGGCCCTGGCGTTCGACACCGCCGTCAATGTCACGCTGGGGCTGCCGTTCGTGCGCACCTCGCCCGACCATGGCACCGCCTTCGAGCTGGCCGGCACCGGGCGCGCCAGCCCGTCGAGCCTCATCGCCGCGCTGCGGCTGGCGCACCGGCTGTCCTCCCGCTCATGAGCCAGATCGACGACTTGCCGCCGCTGCGCGAGGTGGTGCGCACCCATGGTCTGAGCGCCACCAAGGCGCTGGGCCAGAACTTCCTGTTCGATCTCAACCTCACCGCCCGGATTGCCCGCGCCGCCGGCCCGCTCGATGAGGTCACGGTGGTCGAGGTCGGCCCCGGCCCCGGCGGGCTCACCCGGGCGCTGCTCGCCTGCGGCGCCCGCAGGGTGGTGGCGGTCGAGCGCGACGCGCGCTGCCTGCCGGCGCTGGCCGAGATCGCCGCGCACTATCCCGGCCGGCTGGAGGTGATCCAGGGCGATGCGCTCGCCACCGACCTTGCTGCCGCGGCCGGCCCCGGCACGGTGAAGATCGTCGCCAACCTGCCCTACAACGTCGCCAGCCTGCTGCTGGTGGGCTGGCTCACCGGCGAGCGCTGGCCGCCCTGGTGGGCGTCGATGACGCTGATGTTCCAGAAGGAGGTCGCCCAGCGCATCACCGCCGACCCCGGCGACGAGGCCTATGGCCGGCTCGCCGTGCTGGCCGGCTGGCGCACCGAGGCGAGGATCCTGTTCGACGTGCCGGCCTCCGCCTTCGTGCCGCCGCCCAAGGTCACCTCCTCGGTGGTGCATCTGGTGCCGCGTGCCGCCCCCCTGCCCTGCGCCTGCGCGGCGCTGGAGCGGGTGACGGCGGCGGCCTTCGGCCAGCGCCGCAAGATGCTGCGGCAGTCGCTGAAATCGCTGGGCGGCGATGCCGCCGCGCTGATCGCGGCGGCCGGCCTCGACCCCACCCAGCGCGCCGAGACCGTGCCGGTTCCGGGCTTCGTGGCGCTGGCCCGGGCGCTGACGCCGGAGCCCCGCAGCGGCTAAGGTAACGCCTTAAACGGCCGCCACGTCTTTGCAGGCCGGTCCCGGAACGGTAGTTTTGGCTGCGTCGCGGCAGGCCCGAGGCGCGGTCCCGGTCGGATCGCCCTCAAGGGAGCCGCGGCACGGCGCCGCCGCCCGGCGCGCCGGTCGGTTCGAGGTTCCGGCACCCCCGGGGGGATCGGCCGGAAACCCCATTCATTCTGACGCGTTGCCTGGAAAGTCCGCATGCCCCGCCGCATCCGCCTCTATCTCGTCGCGCTGGCCGTCTGGCTTGGCATGTTCGCCCTCGCCTTCGCCAATGGGGCGCTGCGGGTGAAGGTGCTGGAGCCGTGGCTCGGCGACGTGGCCCTGCCGGTGTCGGGCATTCTCGGCATCATCCTCATCGGCACGACGGCGGCGCTGTTCGCCCTGCGCGCCCGGCCGAGCCTTGGCGATGCGTTCGTCATCGGCACCGGCTGGTTCGTGCTGACGCTCGGCATCGAGATGGTGCTGATGCTGTTCGCCGGCCGGCCGACGAGCGAGGTGGCCGATGCCTTCACCTTCGCCGCCATCGCCAAGGGCGACCTGTTCGCGCCGATGCTGGTGTGGATGGCGGCGGTGCCGGCGGCCATGGTGCTCACCCGGACGAAATCGGACGGGTGAACGCAGGCCGTAGGGCGGAATAGCGAAGCGTATTCCGCCGTGTCCGCTCCATGACAGGTCGTCATCCCGGACGGCGCGAAGCGCCGAGCCGGGATCGTCCGCGGAAAAAGACACCCCTTCCTGAAAACGGTCCCGGCTCCTCGCTGCGCTCGGTCCGGGACGACCGGGTGGCCGAAAACGGTCCCGGCTCGCGCGCCCTCGGCGCTTGGCCGGGACGACGGCTCTCTCACCCCGCCGGAACCGCGGGCTCGGCCAGACCGTCGGCGGCGTCGAGGTCGAACGCCTCGTCCACCTCGACGAAGGTATCCGGATAGAAGCCGTTGAAGCGGGTGCGCAGGCCCAGCGAATAGGCGCCGATGTGGCCGATCTCGATCCAGTCGCCGGTATCGACGCTCTCGGGCAGATAGAACGGCCGCGACAGGATATCGACCGAATCGCAGGTGGCGCCGCACACCCGGAACGGCTCGATCTTGGCCGGGTTGCCGGTGCGGCGCCGGCGGACGGGGTCGGGCATCAGCCGCACGGGCAGCGGAATCTTGCCGGTCCAGGAATCGGACAGCGAGCCCCACACCCCGTCATTGATGTAGACGCGCTGGCCCTTCTTCAGCAGCACCCGCACGATCACCGAGAAGGCGCGGGCGACGATCACCCGTCCCGGCTCGGCGATCAGCGGCACGTCGCCGAAGCCGAATTCCACCACCTCGCGCTGGATCTCGTCGAGCAGCGCCTCGGTCGGCGGCGGCAGCGGCGCCTTGCGGCCGGGCTCGCGGCCGTAGCGGGCGGGAAAGCCGCCGCCGATGTCGAGCCCGGCGATCGGCACGCCGGCGCGCCTGCGCACCGCGGCGGCGATCGCCAGCGCCTGATCGTAGGCGTCCGGATCCTCGACCTGGCTGCCGACATGGAACGCCAGCCCGACCCGGAAGCCGATGCCGTCGATGCGCTGGGCGAGCTCGGCGGCGTGGCCGGGGGCGGCGCCGAACTTCTTCGACAGCTCGTAGGCCGCCTCGCTCTTGGTGGCGAGCCGCACGAACAGGGTGATCTCGCCGGGGTCGATGTCCATGGCCCGCACCACCCGCAGGATCTTGGCGACCTCGTCCTCATGGTCGAGCGCCAGCGTGCGGATGCCGTAGGTCTCCAGCGCCAGCCGGATGTCGGACTGCGCCTTGACCGGGTGCATGTAGAGCAGCTCCGCCCCCGGCGCCGCCGCCCGCACCGCGGCGAACTCGGCGGGGCTCGCCACGTCGAAGCTGTCGACGCCCTCGGCGGCCAGCACCGACAGCACCATCGGCTCGCCATTGGTCTTCACCGCATAGGCGGTCTTGCCGCGGAAGGCCGTGCGGAAGGCGCGGATATCGGCGGCGAGCACGCCGGGCCGGAAGCAATAGACCGGCTGGTCGGGCCGCAGCCGCATCGCCGCCTCAAAAGCGGTGGCAAAGCGCGGCATCGCCGGCTTGGCGGTGATTCGCGAAGGCGCGGGCATGGTCACTCTCCGGCGCAAGCACAACCGTTCCCGCCCGCCGGTTCGGCCGCGGCGGCCGGGCCGGACTGTTGCGTCCATACCGCGTTTCCAAGAAAAACGCATGGCGGAGCCCACCACGGGCCGCCCGGCGCCCCGGATGCCCCGTCCGGCGCCCTTCCGGCCCTTGACCCTGGACGGAGGGCCTTGCATCGTCACATCAGGCAGAGCGAGCGGGAATGCACCCATGCACGACGTATGGCGGATGAAGGTTGTGGCGCTGGCCGCGGCGTTGGCGTGCTGGGGCCAGATGTCGGCGGCGAACGCGCAAGGTCGCGTCAACCCCGCCCCCTATTCGCTCGACCGGTCGGTGATCATGGAACACACGCCGGTCGACCCCACCCCGATCGAGCGGCACTATTACGGCTGGGTCCCCCCATGCGAGGACTCCTGGGCGCTCACCCGCATCAACGCCTTCTTCGCGGAGACGGAGCGCTCGTTCTGGGCCTCGCCGCTGCGCATCCAGGGTTATGAGAAGATCCGCGAGATCGCCTACCGGCCGTGGGGCTATGCCAAGATTCCCCGCCGCTATTGCGAGGCCGTGGCCCTGATTTCCGACGGCAAGCCGCGCACCATCTACTACTCGCTGATCGAGGATGGCGGGTTCGCCGGCATGGGCTCGGGCGTCGAGTGGTGCGTGCAGGGCCTCGACCGCAGCTGGACCTACGCGCCGGACTGCCAGATGGCGCGCCCGTGAGGCTGAAGGCTTTCGCGGCGGCCCTGTCGCTTGCCGCCTGTCTCGTCACCGCCCCCGCGCCGGCCCGCGCCGATACGCCCGGCGCGTTCGATTTCTACGTGCTGGCGCTGTCCTGGTCGCCGACATGGTGCCGCCAGGAGGGGGCGCGGCGCGAGGCCGAGCAGTGCCGGTCGAGCCGCCCCTACAGCTTCATCGTCCACGGCCTGTGGCCGCAGTTTGAGCGCGGCTACCCGGCCAATTGCGTCGCCCGCCCGCCCCGGCTCGACGACCGGCTGGTGCGCTCGATGCTGGACCTGACCCCGAGCTTCGGCCTGATCCTGCACCAATGGCGCAAGCACGGCACCTGCTCGGGCCTGGAGCCGGCCGACTTCTTCGACACCGTCCGCCGCGCCGCCGAGCGCGTCAGAATCCCGGCCGAGTTCCGCGATCCCGACCGGCCGCGCCAGATGGCCCCGGTCGAGGTCGAGAACGCCTTCGTCCGCGACAATGCCGGGCTCGATCGCGACATGATCGCCGTCGATTGCCGCGAGGGGCTGCTGCGCGAGGTGCGCGTCTGCCTCACGCGCGATCTCGCCTTCCGCCCCTGCCCGGAGGTCGACCGCCGGGCCTGCCGCGCCGGCCGCATCGAGGTGCCGCCCGCCCGCGGCGGGTGATATTGTTTCGCGGCCAGGATCGTTTCTTCGAGCCGCGTCATCCCGGCCGAGCGCCAGCGAGAGCCGGGATCGTCATCAGGAAGAGGCCCCCTTTCTGACAACGGTCCCAGGTCGCGCGCGCCACGCGCGCTTGCCCGGGACGACAATCTCTCCCCGCGTCGTCCCGGCCGAGCGCCAGCAACTCGCACACCGCATGAACTACCGCCACGCCTTCCACGCCGGCAATTTCGCCGACATCCTCAAGCACGCGGTGCTCGCGCGGGTGCTCGCCCATCTCGGCCGCAAGCCCGCGCCGTTCTGCGCCATCGACACCCACGCCGGGCGCGGCCTCTATGACCTTGCGGCCAGCGAAGCCACCCGCACCGGCGAGTGGCGGGGCGGCATCGGCCGGCTGCGCGACGCGCCGCTCGATGCCGCGGCCGAAGAGGTGCTGGCGCCGTTCCGCGCCGCGCTCGCTGCGGTCGAGGCCACGCACTATCCCGGCTCGCCATCCATCATCGCCGCCCTGGCCCGGCCGGACGACCGGCTGCATTTCGTCGAGCGCCACCCGGAGGATGCGGCCGCGCTCGCGGCGCTGTTCCGGCGCGACCGGCGGGTGAAGGTGACCGAGCTCGACGGCTGGCTGGCGCTGCCGGCCTTCGTGCCGCCGCCGGAGCGGCGCGGCCTGGTGCTGGTCGATCCGCCCTTCGAGGAACCCGGCGAGTTCGAGCGGCTGCGCCACGGCCTCGCCAAAGCGCACGCCCGCTGGCCGACCGGCACCTATCTGCTGTGGTATCCGCTGAAGGACGTCGCGGCGGCCGAGGCGTTCGGCAGCCAGCTCGCCCATGCCGGCATCCCCGACATCCTCCGCGCCGAGCTCCGGGTCGGGCCGATCCGCGCCGACGGTCCGCTGAACGGCTGCGGCATGGTGGTGGTCAACCCGCCCTGGACGCTGGAAGCCGACCTGAAGGCGCTGCTGCCGGCGCTGGCCGAACGCCTGGGGCAGGATCAGCTTGGGCACGGCGGCGGCCGCTTCCGGCTCGACCGGCTGGCGGCGGAGGCCGCGGCGCCGGTGAGGCCGGGAAAAGCGCCGGCCCGGGGTCGGAAATAGCCCTCTCATACCAACGGCCCTTGAACTCGACCCACCTACGTCGTCATGGCCGGGCTTGTCCCGGCCATCCACGTCTTTGATTTCAAAACACTTTAGGCCGTGGATGCCCGCGACAAGCGCGGGCATGACGAGTCAAGCTGGAAGGCCTTTGGTATCACCCGGCATGCGCCGCCGGTCTCGCGGCGGAGGCGCCACCCGCCCGAAAAAATTCGGGCGCCCGGCCGGATCGGCGGACGCCCGCGAAGTCGTCTGGAGCAATCGATCAGATTTTATAATTGTCCCAGTAAACGTGGCGTGAATATGGATCAGAAGTGATAGTTCACGCCGGCGCGCAGCAGGCTGGCGTCGAACTCGTTCTTCCACGGCAGCTCGCCATAGTGCTTGTCGCCGAGGTCGACATAGAGATATTCGATCTTGGCCGACACGCTCTGGGTGATGGCGCCCTCGACGCCGGCGCCCAGCGTCCAGCCGATATGGTTGGCGTCGTCCTTGCCGCCCCAATATTTGTAGGTGCCGCTGCCATAGGCGAAGCCGCCGGTGAGGTAGGGCAGGAAGCGGTCCCAGGCATAGCCGAGGCGCACGCGCGTGGTGCCGAGCCAGTCGAGCTCCCACTTGTCGTAATAGAGGCCGTCATCGACGCCCGAATAGTTGATGTCGGTCTCCAGGCCGAACACCACATTGCCCCACTGCCAGTTGGCGCCGCCGGTGAGGCCGCCGACGAAGCCAGACGGCTCCAGGCCGCCGGAATTCGACAGGTCGCCCGAGGCGAAGCCGGCATTGAGGCCGAGATAGAAGCCGTTCCAGCTGTAGGCCGCCGGCGCCGCGGAATAGGGCGAGGGCTGACGCTGGATCATGTCCGCCGCCATCGCCGGCATGGCCGTGAGCACCACAGCCGCGAACGCTCCTGCGATTTTGGTCATTGGTCGTACTCCTTGTCTCGCGGTCGCGAACACCGCCGCTCTTGTCGCGAATTATAGAGTGAACGATTCACCCTGTGCCTCGGGCGCCGGAATGCGCCCAGCGAAACCGGACGCCATGATGAATTAAACGTAAATATCCACGATAATGCCTTTTATTCTGCAGAAAACATGGCAGAATGTAGCCAGGATCGCAGCAGTAACGTGACGATACCTTGGATGCCCGACCCACCCGACATGATTAATTATTTGTTACTGCCGATTCTGCATCTGCCGCGCCGAGTCGCTTGCCGGCCGGCGAACGCCATGGCATCGAGACGAGACGTTTCGTGAGTGAGGCGATGCCGGCAGCGATCCCCGTCTCGATCTTCCTGATCGCCTGCAACGAGGCCGACCGGCTCGGGCGCACGCTCCAGGCCGTCCAGGGCCTCACCGACGATATCGTGCTGGTCGATTCCGGCTCAACCGACGACACGCCCAGGATCGCCGAGAGCTTCGGCGCCCGGGTGGTGCACAATCCCTGGCCCGGCTACGGCCCGCAGAAGCGCTTCGCCGAGAGCCTGTGCCGCCACCGCTGGGTGCTGAACATCGACGCCGACGAGGTGATGCCGCCCGATCTCGTCGCCGAGCTGCGGGCGCTGTTCGCGGGCGGCGAGCCGCCGTGCGACGCCTACGAAATCGCCATCGCCGAGGTGTTCCCGGTCGAGACCGCGCCGCACCCCTGGGCCTATTCGCTGGCGCCGGTGCGGCTCTACCGCACCGACCGCGGCCGCTATTCCGACAGCCCGGTGCACGACCGCGTGGTGCTGGCCGAGGGCGCCCGCGTCGGCCGGCTCAAGGGCCGCATCCACCATTTCTCGGTGCGCTCGCTCGGCGAGCAGATCGCCAAGCTCAACGCCTATACCGACCAGCAGGCCGACGATCTCGACCGGCGCGGCGTCAAGCTCCCGGTCTGGCGGCTGTTCACCGAGTTTCCCGCCGCCTTCCTCAAGGCCTATGTCGGGCGCCGCCACTTCGTGCGCGGCCTCTATGGCGTGATGACCGCCGCCAACTACGCCTTCTTCCGCTATCTGCGGCTCGCCAAGCATCTCGAACGCCGGATGATCCGGCAGGCGCGGGGCGAACAATGACTGCCCCCGGCGCGGCGCTGATCACCGGCGGCGCGAAGCGCATCGGCCGCGCCATCGCCGAGGCCCTGGGGGAGCGCGGCTACGCGCTCGCCATCCATTACGGCCGCTCGACCGCGGAAGCGCAGGCGCTGGTCGAGGCGCTCAACCGACGCGGCCGGCGCGCCGTCGCCGTGTGCGCCGACCTCGCCGACCCCGAGGCGGTGGCCGCCCTGGTGCCGGCCGCAGTCGCGGGCGTCGGGCCGCTGACGCTGCTGGTCAATTCGGCCTCCGAGTTCGAGCCCGACGAGATCGGCACGCTGGAGCGCGCCCGTTTCGAGCGCCAGCTTGCGGTCAATCTCACCGCGCCGGTGTTCCTCGCCGAGGCCTTCGCCCGCCAGCTTCCCGAAGGTCGCGACGGCTGCGTGATCAATGTCCTCGACCAGCGGGTGTGGCGGCCGACGCCGCGCTTCGTCTCCTACACGCTGGCCAAGTCGGCGCTGTGGACGGCGACCCGCACCATGGCCCAGGCCCTGGCGCCGCGCATCCGCGTCAATGCCGTGGGGCCGGGGCCGACGCTCGCCAATCCGCGCCAGAGCGAGGACGATTTCGCCCGGCAGGCGGCGGCCGTTCCGCTCGGCCGCGCCGCCACGCCGGCCGAGATCGCCAGCGCCGTGCTCTATCTCACCGAGGCGAAGAGCGTCACCGGCCAGATGATCGCCGTCGATGGCGGCCAGCACCTCGCCTGGCGCACGCCCGATGTCGAGGGCATCGCGGAGTGAGAATGCGTCATCCCGGACGAAGCGAGCGTAGGGCGGAATAGCGAAGCGTATTCCGCCACTTGCACTGCCACGTCCACCGCCAGCCTCGGCGCAATACGCTCACGCTATTGCGCCCTACGCGACAACCGCAAGCCCCTCACACCGGCACGCGCACGGTGGCGCGCAGGCCGCCGAGCGGCGACTCCGACAGCGTGATGTCGCCGCCGTGGCTGCGCGCCACGTCGCGGGCGATGGCGAGCCCGAGCCCCGAGCCGCCCTGGTCCTGGTTGCGGGCGTCGTCGAGCCGCAGGAACGGCCGGAACACCTCGTCGCGCATCTCGGGCGGAATGCCGGGGCCGTCATCGTCCACGGTCACGGTGAACCAGCGCGCGTCGCGGTTGGCGGTGATCTCCACCGTGTCGGCGAAACGCGAGGCGTTGGCGACGAGATTGTGCAGGAGCCGCTTGAAGGCGTCCGGCCGCACCGTCACCATCGGCTGGCCGTTGTAGGTGACGTTGGCCTTGTCGCCGGTGCGCTCGACCTCGTCGCACAGCTCGGCCAGCAGCAGCTCCATGTCGGTCGGCGCCGCCTGCTCGCCGGAGTCGCCGCGCGCGAAGGCCAGATAGTCCTCCAGCATGCGGCTCATCTCGTCGACGTCCTTCTTCATGGCGTCGATCTCGGCGGACTCGTCGAGCAGCGCGAGCTCCAGCTTGAAGCGGGTGAGGATGGTGCGCAGGTCGTGCGACACCCCGGCCAGCATGGTGGTGCGCTGCTCGATCTGGCGCTCGATGCGCCGCTTCATCTCCAGGAAGGCGTGCGAGGCGCGCCGCACCTCGCGCGCGCCGCGCGGCCGGAAGCCCTCGACGTCGCGCCCCTTGCCGAAGCTCTCGGCGGCGTCGGCCAGGGTCTGGATCGGCCGGATCTGGTTGCGCAGGAAGGCCACCGCCACGCCGACCAGCACCAGCGAGGTGCCGACCATCCACACCAGGAAGATGTGCGAGTTGGAGGCATAGGCCTGGCTGCGTCGGGCGAACACCTGCAGGATCACGCCGGGCTCGAGCTGGATGCGGATCTCGACCAGCGAGGAATTGCCCACCGTGTCGATCCAGAACGGCTTGCCGATCTGGCGCCTGATCTCGCGCGACAGCGCCGAATCGAGCAGCGAGAAGAAGGGCTTGGGGCCGGCGGGCGGCAGCGTCTCGCCGGTGCGGAAATTGAGCGTGAGGCCCTGGCGCTCCATGGCGATGCGGCGCAGCGTCGTCGCATCCTTGTCCTGCGGATAGAGCCGGTAGACGTCGATCAGCGCCGCGATGTCCTGGGTAACGGAGGCCGACAGCCGGTAGGTCACCGTCTGCCAGTGGCGTTCCATGAACACGAACGCCACCACCGCCTGCAGCAGCACCATCGGCGTGACGATGATCAGGAGCGAGCGGGCATAGAGGCCCTGCGGCATCCGCCCCTTCAGCCCGACGGTGACGCGGTTCCAGACACGCCTTGCCACCGCGGCGGCGAGGCGCCCGACTTCCGCGCCGGCTTCCGAAACGCTCATCGCGGCACGCTCACGGCGACACGACGAGGCGATAGCCGACGCCGCGCACCGTCTGGATGAACAGCGGGTTGGCCGGATCGTCCTCGATCTTGCGGCGCAGCCGGTTGACCTGCACGTCCACCGCGCGCTCGCTGGCCTCGGCGCCCGGCGCGGCGAGGTCGATGCGCGGCACGGTCTCGCCGGGGGTGCGCGCCAGCACGCGGAGCATGTCGCGCTCGCGGTCGGTGATGCGCACCAGCTCGGCGCCGCGCCTGAGCTCGCCGCGCTCGAGCTGGAACACGAACTCGCCGAAGCACACCACCTCGGGCGGCTTGGAGGGCTGGGGCGCGGTGCTGCGCTTGAGGATGGCGCCGATGCGCAGCAGGAGCTCGCGCGGCTCGAACGGCTTGCCGAGATAGTCGTCGGCGCCGGATTCGAAACCGGCGATGCGCTCGGAGGGCTCGGTGCGCGCGGTCAGCATCAAAATCGGCACGTCGGACTTGCCGCGCAAGGACCGGGCGAGGTCGAGGCCCGACTCGCCCGGCATCATCACGTCGAGCACCAGCAGGTCGAACGACAGGCTTTCGAGGCGCGCGCGCGCATCGGCGGCCGAGGCCACGGTGGTGACGCGGTAGCCGTTCTCGGTGAGGTAACGCGACAGCAGCGCCAGGATGCGGGCGTCGTCGTCGACCACCAGCAGATGGGGCGCGTCGTCGGGAGGAACCACGATCGGTCGGGGCACCGCAGCCTCCTTCTGCCTGTTGCTATTTGTGGCGGTCGCGCCGGTTGCCGTCGCCGCGCAGGATCAGCTTCTCCACCTCGCGGCGCTGGTCGGGGTCGAGAATGCCGTTGAACAGCCGGCAGGCGCCCTCGCGGGTCTCGCCGGAATCGGCGAGCGCGCGCATCAGCCGCCCGGTCTGCACCTGCGCCACCTCGGCGGCGAGCTTGGCGCCCTTGTCGGTGAGGTAGAGCAGGCGCTGGCGGCGGTCGGCATGGCCCTCGCGCTGGACGACGTAGCCGGTCTCGACCAGCTCGCGCAGCACCCGCCCCAGGCTCTGCTTGGTGATCTTCAGGATGTCGAGCAGCTCCGCCACGGTGATGCCCGGATGGCGGGCGACGAAATGCAGCGCCCGGTGATGGGCGCGGCCGAAACCGTAACGTGCGAGCATGCCGTCGGCATCGCCGGTGAACGCCCGGTAGGCGAAGAACATGAGCTCGATCAGGTCATAGGCCGGCTCGGCCGGATCCGCGGGTGCGGCTGCGGGTCCGGCAGGGCCGGTCTGCTCGGCTGCGAAATTTATGTCAGCCATATTGACTTATTCCGGTCCGATTGTTACCCAAACCGCCGTGTTGGCGAAACGATCGTGCCAACCCCGCCGGGTCGGGTCAGCGATGCTTACCAAATATGCGCCGCGAAGGCGAGCCGAACCCGGCATCTGCCGGACGATCAAAGGTTTATCGCAAAGGTTTATCGGCGGCCGCGCCGCCGACCTGTTGGAGGATGTAACCATGGCCCTGATGCCGTACGACGACCGTGACGGATTCATCTGGTTCGACGGCAAGCTGGTGCCGTGGCGCGACGCCAAGATTCACGTCTTGACCCACGCCCTGCATTACGGTTCCGGTGTGTTCGAGGGCGAGCGCGCCTATGGCGGCGTCGTGTTCCGCTCGCGCGAGCATTCGCAGCGGCTGAAGGATTCCGCCCGGATCCTCGATTTCGAGGTGCCGTGGACGGTCGAGCAGATCGACGCGGCCAAGCTCGAGGTCATGGCGGCCAACGGCCACACCGACTGCTATGTCCGGCCGGTGGCGTGGCGCGGCTCGGAGGAGATGGGCGTCGGCGCCCACGCCAACACCATCCATCTGGCGATCGCCACCTGGGAGTGGCCGAGCTATTTCGACCCCGAGATGCGCAAGAAGGGCATCCGGCTCGACATCGCCGACTATCGCCGCCCCGATCCGGCGACCGCGCCCTCCACCGCCAAGGCGGCCGGCCTCTACATGATCTGCACCATCTCCAAGCATCGCGCCATGGCCAAGGGCTACACCGACGCCATGATGCTGGACTGGCAGGGCCGCGTCGCCGAGTGCACCGGCGCCAACATCTTCTTCGTCAAGGACGGAGTGATCCACACGCCGATCGCCGACTGCTTCCTCAACGGCCTGACCCGCCAGACCGTGATCGATCTGGCCAAGCGCCGCGGCATCGAGGTGGTCGAGCGCCGCATCCTGCCGGAGGAGCTGGCGGGCTTCAGCGAATGCTTCGTCACCGGCACCGCCGCCGAGGTGACGCCGGTCGGCGAGATCGGCCCCTACCGCTTCACGCCGGCCAAGCTCACCGAGACGCTGATCGAGGACTACACCGCCGAGGTGCAGCCCAAGAAGGCGGCGGCGTAACGGATGTTAACACCTCGTCGTCCCGGACGGCGCAAAGCGCCGAGCCGGGACCGCGGGCAGCAATCCCGTAGGGCGCAATAGCGCAGCGTATTGCGCCGGGGCAAGCGGCGGACGCAGGGGGCAAGTGGCGGAATACGCTGCGCTATTCCGCCCTACGCTTCGCTCGGCCGGGACGAGGACCACCCCGTCCCGCCGGCACGCTGCCAGCCGGCCCGCGCCCAGGCCGCCGCATCGTGCGCCAAGAGCGCCGCGTAACGGCCGAGCATGGCGCAGGTGAGCATGATGGTGGCGATCCAGTAGGCGGGCATGGCGTAAATGCCGGCCCGCGGCGCCACCCCTTGCGCCTCAAGGTCGCGCGCCAGCGCCACCAGCGGATCGGCCGTCAGCACCACCAAGAGCAGCACGCACAGGAACAGCAGCGCCTCGCGCGCCGGCAGCAGCCGCCGGCCGGTGTCGGACGCCAATCCCAGACCGGCGCCGAGGCTCGCCAGCGCGCTGAGCAGGACGGCCGACGCCCCGAGCACCGCGGTGTAGAGCAGACCCTCCGAACCGCGCCCCGCCGCGGCGAGCGCATGCAGGCGCTCGGCCGAGGTTTCGGGCCGCACCCAGAAGTCCGCCGCCCGATACCACGGGACCGGCTCGAACAGCTGCGCCGGGTCGGCCAGCACGCCGGCCAGCGTCGCCACCACCGCCACATAGATCGCCACAGCCAGCACGATCAGCCGCGTCATCGCCTGCCTCGCCATTGTTCCGGGGCGGAACGAGGTTAAGGCGGCCCCCTGCCGCGCGCGACAACATCGTTAAGAAAGGGTTAACGACGCAACCCAGGGACGAAGCTTGGGTTCCCTTCCCCTCGCCGCTGACGCGGCTCGGCCGGGAACGACCGGCGGCAGCGTTCGGCCGGAATGACGCGTGGGAAGAGATCGTCGTCCCGGGCAAGGGCGCGAAGCGCCCGCGACCCGGGACCGTTCGCAGGAAGAGGTGTCTTGTTCGGATGACGATCCTGGGTCTTCGCGTTGCGAAGCCCGGGATGACGAGGCCCGAGCTGTCGGCCCGGCGATCAGCGCTCCGGCGCCCAGCGCGCGGCGGCCGCGTCGTCGGCCTCGGTCGCCTCGACCCAGGCGGCGCCCCCTGCCCGCTCCTCCTGCTTCCAGAACGGCGCGCGGGTCTTGAGATGGTCCATCAGGAACTCGGCCGCCGCGAACGCCGCCCGGCGATGCTTCGAGGCCACCGCCACCAGCACGATGGGATCGCCCGGCAGAAGCCGGCCATGGCGGTGGATGACGGTGACCCCTTCCAGCGGCCAGCGGGCGCGTGCCGCCTCGATCAGGCGGCCGATCTCGGCCTCGGCCATCTCGACGTAGCAGTCGAGCGTCATCGCCACGAGCCCGTCATCGCCGCGGCAGAGGCCGGTGAAGCTCACCACCGCGCCGATATCGGTGCGGCCGGCGGTGAGCGCCGCCACCTCGGCCTCGGCATCGAACGGCGCGGTCTGGATGCGGACGGTCATGGATGCGAAGGGTCAGCCGCCGGTCATCGGCGGAAAGAACGCCACCTCGCGGGCACCGATGAGCGAGGCGTCGGGCTTGACGTGGGTACGGTCGATCGCGGCCCGCACCACCGCCGGGTTCTCGAAGGCGTGGCCGTAGCCCTCGCCGCGCGTCTTCAGCCACGCCACCAGATCGGCGACGGTGGCGACGTCGGCCGGCAGGTCCACCGTCTCCTCCGCGACGCCGATGCGCTCGCGCACCCAGGCGAAATAGACCAGCCGCATCGCCCCTCCGGCGTTCATTCCAAACCCGCAGGTCGGCTCGACCTCGCCCCTCACCCGGCTCGACCTCGCTTCGCTGGGTCTCGCCACCCTCTCCCGCAAGGGGAGAGGGAAGACGCCCCTACGGCGGTCACTCGTTCAGCACGTGGCGCATGCCGGAGCGGAAATAGTCCCAGCCGGTGTAGAGCGTCAGGATGGCCGACAGCCACAGCAAGGTGAGGCCGATCAGGGTGTTGCCGGGCAGCACCGCGTCGCCCGCCGCCCCGGCCACCAGGAAGCCGATGGCGATGAGCTGCAGCACGGTCTTCCACTTGGCCAGCCGCGTCACCGGCACCGACACCTGCACCCCGGCCAGGAACTCGCGCAGACCGGACACCAGGATCTCGCGCATCAGGATGACGATGGCCGCCCAGATCGACCAGCCGCGGATGGTTCCGTCGGCCGCCAGCATCAGCAGGCACACCGACACCAGCAGCTTGTCGGCGATCGGGTCGAGCATGCGCCCGAGCTGCGAGATCTGGTTCCAGGAGCGGGCGAGGTAGCCGTCGAAATAATCGGTGATCGCCGCCAGCACGAACACCCCCAGCGCCGGCCAGCGCAGCCACTCCCCGAACGCCAGGATGTCCGACAGGAACAGCAGCGCCGCCACCACCGGCACCGCCAGGATGCGGCCGTAGGTCAGCACATTGGGCAGGCTCAGCACGTGCGCCGAGCGCGTGGAGGCCGGACGGGGCGGGGCGATGGAACCGGCGGCATCAGTCATGCGGTCAACAAGCCATCAAGCGGGCGAGCCGTCAACGCGTCCTGACGCATCGGAGGGATATTCATGCGTTCAGCCGCCGCGTTCATGGAAGAAATCGTATATCCGCCGCGCGGTCTCGGCATTGATGCCGGCCACCGCCTCGAGGTCGCGCATCGCCGCCTGCTCCACCGCCTTCAGCGTGCCGAAGTGGCGCAGCAGCGCCCGCTTGCGCGCCGGCCCGACGCCCGGGATCTCCTGCAGGCCCCCTTCGCGGATGTCGCGCCCGCGCTTCTTGCGGTGGGTGCCGATGGCGAACCGGTGGGCCTCGTCGCGCAGCCTCTGGACGAAATAGAGCACCGGATCGCGCGGCGGCAGCATGAACGGCTCGCGCCCGGTCACGAAGAAATGCTCGCGGCCGGCGTTGCGGTCCGGCCCCTTGGCGATGCCGACCAGCGCCACGCCCTCGACCCCAAGCTCGTCCAGCACCGCGCGCGCCGCCGAAAGCTGGCCGGCGCCGCCGTCGATCAGCACCAGGTCCGGCCACTTGGCCTCGGCGGCGGACACCGAATCGGCAGCATCGGCGGTCTCGTCCGCGGGCGCGGCTTGCGGTGCGGTTTGCTGTGCGGTCTGCGGCTCGGCCGGCCGCGGCGTCTCCTTCATCAGCCGGGCGAAGCGGCGGCGCAGCACCTCGCGCATCATGCCGAAATCGTCGCCGGGGGTGATGTCGGCCGAGCGGATGTTGAAGGTGCGGTATTCCTTCTTGCGGAAGCCCTCCGGCCCGGCCACCACCATGGCGCCCACCGCATTGGTGCCCATGATGTGGGAATTGTCGAACACCTCGACCCGCACCGGCGGGCGCGGCAGCGCGAAGGCTTCGGCCAGCGCCGCCAGCAGCTTCATCTGCGAGGCGCTTTCGGCCAGCCGCCGCCCCAGCGCCTCGGCGGCGTTCTGGCGGGCATTGTCGACCAGCATCTTCTTCTCGCCGCGCTGGGGCGAGATCAGCTCGACGCGGCGCTCGGCCTTGGCCGACAGCGCCTCGGCGATCAGCGCCGCCTCGGGCAGGGCGTGCGAGGCCAGCACCATCCGCGGCACCGGCTTGTCGTCGTAGAACTGGCTGATGAAGCTCGCCAGCACCTCGCCCGGCTCCAGCGAGCGGTCGGCGCGCGGGAAGAACGCCCGGTTGCCCCAGTTCTGGCCGGTGCGGAAGAAGAACACCTCGACGCAGGTCTGCCCGGCCGCCTGGGCGATGGCGAACACGTCGGCCTCCTCCACCCCGCTGGGATTGACGCCCTGGTGCGCCTGCACCGCCGACAGCGCCGCCAAGCGGTCGCGCAGCACCGCGGCGCGCTCGAAATCGAGCACCTCGGCGGCGGCCTCCATGTCGGCGGCAAGCTCCTCCTTCACCGCCCGCGAGCGCCCGGACAGGAAGGCGTTGGCCTCGCTCACCAGCCGCTGGTAGGCCTCGGCCGTCACCTCGCCGGTGCAGGGGCCGGCGCAGCGCTTGATCTGGAACAGCAGGCAGGGCCGGGTGCGGCTTTCGAACACCGCGTCCGAGCACGAGCGGATGAGGAACGCCCGCTGCAGCGCGTTCAGCGTGCGGTTGACCGCCCACACGCTGGCGAACGGCCCGTAATACTTGCCGGGCAGCGTGCGGGCGCCGCGATGCTTGCAGATCTGCGGCGCCGGATGGTCGCCGGTGATCAGGATGTAGGGGAACGACTTGTCGTCGCGCAGCACCACGTTGAAGCGCGGGCGCAGCCGCTTGATCAGATTGGCTTCGAGCAGCAGCGCCTCGGTCTCGGTGCGGGTCGAGACGAACTCCATCGCCATGGTCAGCGACACCATGCGGGCGATGCGGTTGGTGTGGCCGGCGGCGCGGGCATAGGACAGCACGCGCCGCCTGATGCTCTTGGCCTTGCCGACATAGAGCACGTCGCCCGTGGCCCCCGTCATGCGGTAGACGCCGGGGCCGGTCGGCGCGTGGCGGGCCAGCTCGCGGATCAGCGCCGCGCCGCGCGCGAGCTCGCCGACCACCGGCCCCGCGCCCTCCCCCGCCTCGTCGCCGAAATCCTCCGCCAGCGTCTCGGCCAGATCGGCGGCGAACGCCTCGTCCGCGATCGCCCGGTCGGCCGCAACCTCGGCCTCGGCCTCGCGGCGGTCGAGATCGGGATCGAGATTGGCGCGCGGGGCGGGGGGAGCCACGATCGGTCTTTTCGGTTGCTGGGGGCGGAACTGCCGGGGCGATATATAATGGTTCGCGCTCGACGTTTCGACGCGGACCGCGCTGCCGTTGCGCCAGCCGGCGCACGTCCTATGTTGAGGCGACGCGAAAACGTCCGCAGCCCGCAGAGCGGGCCTGCGGCTCCCCCATTTTCGAGGAGGCGGCTATGACCGACAATTCGAACGGCGCCAACAGCGAGCCGGCGGCCCCCGGCATGGCCGAGGCGTCCCCGCGCGAGCGGCTGATCGAGGCCTTCCTCGGCCTGCTCGCCGAGCGGCGGTTCGAGGACATCGACCTCAAGACGGTGGGCGAACGGGCCGGCGTGCCGCTGGCCCAGTTCCGCCGCGAGTTCGGCTCCACCTTCGACATCGTGGCGGCGTTCTCCAGGGACCTCGACCGCAAGGTGCTGGCCGCCACCGCCGCCGATGACGACGCCGAGGTCACCCCGCGCGAGCGGCTGTTCGACGTGATGATGCAGCGCTTCGAGATTCTGGCGCCGCACCGGCGGGCGGTGCAGAACCTGCGCGCCTCCGGCCTGCGCTACCCGCCGCTCGGCATGGCGCTGGGGCGGCTGTCGCTGCGCTCGATGCAGTGGATGCTGGCCGGCGCCGGCATCGAGGCCTCGGGCCTGAGCGGCATGGCCCGCGCCCAGGGTCTGGCGATGCTGTTCGCCCGCGTGTCGGAGACCTGGCTCGACGACGACGATCCCGACCTGTCGCGCACCATGGCGACGCTCGACCGCGAGCTGGCCCGCGCCTGGGACTGGTCGACCCGAATCGGCGAGTTCTGCCGGATGATCCCCCGCCCGCGCTGCCGGCGCGAGCGCGCGGCGCGGAGCTGGGCCGACACCTCCCGCCCCGGCGACGAGACCGCCCCCGCCGCGGCGATCTGAACGGGCCGCCGCGTCGTCCCGGGCAAGGGCCGAAGGCCAGCGACCTGCCCCCGTTTCACGTCGTCCCGGGCAAGCGGCGAAGCCGCGCGAGCAACTGTCATGCGGTTTTGGGGTCTCGCCAGGGTTTGTTGTCTCGAATCATGGCGTTGAGGATGGTCAGGAGCTTTCTGGCGATGGCGATGAGGGCGACCTTGGCGGGTTTTCCGCGGGCTTTGAGGTCGGCGTAGAGCTGTTTGGCCCACGGGTTCCAGTGGATGGCGGCGAAGGCGGCGAGATAGCAGGCGCGCTTGAGCGCGCGGCGTCCGGCCTCGATATGGGCCGGCCGCCGCGCTTTGCCGCTGTCGTTGCGATAGGGTGCGCAGCCGCCGATGGCACCGGCTTGGCGGGGGGTGAACCGGCCGAGTTCGGGAGCTTCTGCGAGCAGGACGCGGGCCGTCTTGGTGGCGATCCCCGGCACCGAGGTGATGATCTTGGCCTTGGCGTCCATCGCCGGATCGGCGGCGATCAACGCCTCGATGGCCTGTTCGGCCGCGGCGACGGTCTCGCGCAGGGCGGCGATTTCGGCATCGAGCCGGGCGGTGATGGCCGCCAGGGTGGGGTGGGCCTTGCGGTTCTCCAGGCGGCGGATGTCGGCCTCGGCGCGGGTGATTTCGCGCACCCAGGCGGTCAGGTCGCTCTGCGCTTGCGAGGGCTCCGGGAACGGCCGGCAGGGGTGATGCAGCATGAAGGCGCGGATGATGCGGGCGTCGAGCGGATCGCTCTTGGCGCGCTGGCCGCAGGCCTTGGCGAACTGGCGGCAGCGCCAGCTGTCGACCTGCAGCACGGTGAGGCCGGCCTCGCGCAGCACCGCGACCGCCAGGCGTTCATAGCCGCCGGTCGGCTCCAGGCCGGCGGTGGTGAGCCCGGCCTTCACCAGGCGCCTGGCCAAGCGCTGGAGAGCCGCGGGGGTGTTATCGACGCGCTCGACCTTGGTGTCGTCGAAGGCGATGTCGAGCCAGTCCTTGGAGACATCGATGCCCACAAGGTGGGTGGCAAACGGCGTCGGGTGTGGCAGCATGGCAAGCATCCCAGGCTTGGAAGCGGGGTCAAAAGCCCCGTGCAACTGTTCGGGTTGGCTTGGGACGGACGGCCGCTTCTGCTCGCGACGGCCTCGAAGGCTCACCCGGGACACGGCGTGCCGCCCGCACCGGCTCGGGGTGGCCACCCCGAGCCGGTGCACCCATCAAAGCACATTTCGCCGTTCCAACCCGGGACCGTGCGCCGGAAGGGGTCAGCCGTCGCCCCCGGCGAGCGTGGCGCAGCCGCGCGAGGGAAGGGGGCCCAGGGGACATGGCGCATTGGGGGACATGGCGCATTGAGGGACATGGCGCATTGCATGACGCCGGAGGGATAACCTGCCCCGCCCTCATCGCGCGGCCGGATCGGGCAAGCGCCTCCCCACGGCGAAGCCTGTGGGTTCCCTTCCCCTCGCCGCTGACGCGGCTCGGCCGGGAACGACCGGCCTCGTTCACGCTCGTCCGGGATGACGACGCCCGCTCACCCCGCGAGTTCGCGCCCGCGTGCGGTCGCCGCCGCCACTGCCTGTTCCAGCAGCGGGTCGAACCCGGCCTCGGCCATCAGCACCGCCAGCGCCGCCGCCGTGGTGCCGCCCGGCGAGGTGACGTTGCGGCGAAGCTGGTCGGCCGGCAGGTCGGACAGCCGCAGCAGCTCGCCCGAGCCGATCACGGTGGCCCGCGCCAGCCGCGCGGCGAGGTCGGCCGGCAGGCCGGCCGCAGCCCCCGCCCGCGCCAGGCTTTCCACCAGCAGGAACACATAGGCGGGGCCTGAGCCCGACACCGCGGTGGCGGCGTCCATCAGCGCCTCGTCGTCGATCCATTCGCAGGCGCCGGTGGCGGCGAGCAGCGCGTGCGCAAGCTCCCGCTGGGCCGGCGTCAGCCGGCCATTGGGCACCGCCACGGTGATGCCGCGGCCGACCGCGGCCGGGGTGTTGGGGATCGAGCGGACGATGGCGGTGCCGGCCGGAAAGGCGGCTTCCAGATTGGCCAGCGTCTTGCCGGCCATGATCGACACCACCAGCGTGCCGGGAGCGGCGCAGCCCGCCACCGCCGGCAGGGCGGCCGCCGCCACCTGCGGCTTGACCGCGAGCAGGATCACCGCCGGCGCCGGCAGGGCCGAAAGGTCGGGATTGAGGGCGATGCCGCGCGCGCCGATCAGCGCCGCCGCCTCGGGCGGCGGGGCGGGGTCGACCACCGCGACCCGGCCGGGATCGAGCCCCTCGGCGAGCCAGCCCTCCAGCAGCGCGCCACCCATCTTGCCCGCGCCGAGCAGCACGAGCGGACCTGAGAATGAAGGAAGTGCCATGATGTCACACAGGATTCGGCGATCGCATCGCTCTCCTCTCCCCGCGCGGGAGAGGAGGCGCGCCGTTCCCGTCGAGGGCTATCAGGCCTCGCCGACCGTGTCGAGCAGCGAGGCGTCGAGCGCCTCGCGCGCGCTCTTGCCGGCCCACACCACGAACTGGAAGGCCGGGTAGAAGCGCTCGACCGCGTCAACCGCGGCCTGCAGCAGCGCCTCGCACTGCGAATGGCCCATCGAGGCGCCGCCGGCCAGAAGCTGGGCGTGGCGGAACATCACCACCCCTTCGCTCGACCACAGGTCGAAATGGCCGAGCCACATCTGCTCATTGACCATGGCCAGGAGCTTCAGCACCTCGGGCCGCCGCCCCTCCGGCACCTTGAGGTCGAAGGCGCACGCCATGTGCAGCGCCTCGACCTGGTCCATCCAGGAGAAGGAGACGTGGTAGTCGCTCCAGCGGCCATCCAGCGACAGGGTGATCTCGTCGTCGCCCGAACGCTCGAACGTCCAGTCGTTCGCGCTGGCGAGTCGTTCGACCAGATCCACCGGATTGGAGCGATGCTCGACGTCGATTTCGATTAAGCTCATCCGGCCTACCTCGCGATCCAGGGTCGTGGGGCGCGGTCGCAACTTCGAAACGGCGATGATCCACTCCCGCGAGAAGTTGAACGCGAATCATCGCCTGCGGAAATCATATCGTGGCTCTTGAGCGGCCGGCTACCGCCCTCTGTATCCGACGCGATTGGATTCGCACAACGGATTCAAGCAAATAGCCGGCTATATGCACATCTTCCTGCCAGCCGATCCGCTCGGCTTTCGTCCTCCCTCTCCCCTTGTCGGAGAGGGAAAGACTGCGTCCCGCCGGCCGCCAAGGCCGGGGGCGAAGACCACGTCAGCCGTTCACCTTGGCTTCGAGCGCGGCGAGACGGGCGGCCAGCGCCTCGTTCTCCTCGCGCGCCTTGATCACCATGTCGCGCATGACCTCGAACTCTTCGCGCGAGGGCACGTCGAGATCGCGCAGGATGCGCTCGGCCTGGGCGCGCACAATCGTCTCGACCTCGCGGCGCACGCCGTCGGCCATGCCGGCGGCATCGTTCACCAGGCGCGAAACATCGTCGAAGAACCGGCTCGTGGTCTGAGTCATGACCTCATCTCCTGATACGCGGTCCGCCCGAGCCGTTGACGTTCGAGCGAATTCCATTCCGGGTCATAGCCTGAATCCGGTCGGCGTGCTGTGCCAAAGTCGCAACCTGGATCTATAGGCCTAGAATGGCGACACAATGGTGGCGGCGCCGGCCGGGCGCAAGGGTTCCGCCGCTCTCATCCAACGCGGCACACAGGCGCGGGCTTGACGCGCCCCGCCCCGGCGGGCACAGCCTGCCGCCATGCTGCCGCTCCTCGCACCGCCGCTCCTCGCCATCCCCTTCCCGGCCTTCGACCCGGTGCTGGTGTCGATCGGCCCGTTCGCCATCCGCTGGTATGCGCTGGCCTATATCGTCGGGCTGCTCGGCGGCTGGTGGCTGACGCGGCGGCTGGTGTCGAACCCGTCGCTGTGGGGCGGCACCGCGCCGATGCAGCCCGCCGACCTCGACGACGCGCTGCTGTGGATCGCGCTCGGCGTCATCCTCGGCGGCCGGCTCGGCTTCGTGCTGGTCTACAATTTCGACTATTACGCCGCCCACCCGCTCGATGCGCTGATGGTCTGGCGCGGCGGCATGTCGTTCCACGGCGGCTTCCTCGGCGCGGTGGTGGCGATGGTGCTGTTCGCCAGAAGCCGCGGCATTTCGGTGCTGTCGCTGTTCGACCTCGTGGCCGCAACCGTGCCGATCGGCCTGTTCCTCGGCCGCATCGCCAATTTCGTCAATGGCGAGCTGTGGGGCCGCGTCGCCGACGTGCCGTGGGCGGTGATCTTTCCCACCGGCGGGCCGGAG
This sequence comes from Blastochloris tepida, assembly GCF_003966715.1. Lineage (NCBI taxonomy): Bacteria > Pseudomonadati > Pseudomonadota > Alphaproteobacteria > Hyphomicrobiales > Blastochloridaceae > Blastochloris > Blastochloris tepida. The sequence goes on along the minus strand of NZ_AP018907.1, from coordinate 438,546 downwards.
CCGCGCCATCCGAGCCAGCTCTATCAGGCGGGGCTCGAAGGGCTTCTGCTGTTCGCGGTCGGCATGATCGCGGTGCGCATGGGCGCGCTGCGCCGGCCCGGGCTGGTGGCGGCGCTGTTCGCCACCCTCTACGGCATCGTGCGCATCATCGGCGAGATGTTCCGCCAGCCCGATCCGCAGCTCGGCTTCTTCGCCTTCGGCCTGACCATGGGCATGATCCTGTCGGTGCCGATGATCCTGGCCGGCCTGTGGTTCATCCGCCGCGCCCTCGTCACGCCGCCGCGGGGATGACCCCGCTCGGGCGCGAGCTTGCCGACCTCATCCGCGCCGACGGCCCGATCCCGGTCGCGCGCTTCATGGCGCTCTGCCTCGGCCATCCGCGCCACGGCTATTACCTCACCCGCGATCCGCTCGGCCGCGCCGGCGACTTCGTCACCGCGCCGGAGATCTCGCAGATGTTCGGCGAGCTGATCGGCCTGTGGTGCGCCGACGCCTGGAGCCGCATGGGCGCGCCGGAGCGGGTGGCGCTGGTCGAGCTCGGCCCCGGCCGCGGCACGCTGATGGCCGATGCGCTGCGGGCACTGAAGGTTGTGCCGGCGCTGCGGGCCAGCCTTGCCGTGCATCTGGTGGAGACCAGCCCTGCATTGCAGGCGTGCCAGCGCACGGCACTCGCCGCGGCCGGCGTGCCGGTCATCTGGCATGCCCGGCTGGAGGATGTGCCGGAAGGCCCGAGCCTGATCGTCGCCAACGAGTTCCTCGACGCCCTGCCGGTGACCCAGCTCGTGCGCGCCGCCGATGGCTGGCACGAGCGGCAGGTGGGGCTCGACGCCGAGAGCCGCCTCGCCTTCGGCCTGTCGCCGGCCCGCCTGCCCGACGCCCTGGTGCCGGCGCCGCTCCGCGCAGCCCCGCCGGGCAGCCTGATCGAACTGTCGCCCGAGCGGGCGGCGGTGGCGCGCGAGATCGCCCGGCGGCTGGTCGCGCACGGCGGCGCGGCGCTGATCGTCGATTACGGCCACACCCGAAGCAGCCCCGGCGACACGCTGCAGGCGGTGAAGGGCCACGCCTTCGCCGACCCGCTGGCGGAGCCCGGCGAGGCCGACCTGACGAGCCATGTCGATTTCGCATCGCTTGCGGCGGCGGCCCGCGCGGAAGGGGCCGCCGTCCACGGCCCGGTGACGCAGGGGGCATTTCTCGCCGCGCTCGGCATCGCGGTGCGGGCAGCGCGGCTGAAGGCGGCCGCGCCCGGCCAAGCCCAGGACATCGACGCCGCATTGCACCGGCTCACCGCCCCGGACGCCATGGGCAGTCTGTTCAAGGCGCTGGCGATCGCCGACCCCAAGCTCGGCCCGCTCGCGGGGTTCGCGGGCTGAGGCGCCCGGCACTTTCGCCCGCCGCGAGTTGAACTTGACCCGCATCGCCGCTATGTACGCGCGTCCCTGCGCGCCTTCGCACCCCTGGAGGCGACGCGCGGGCTCTGGAGCATTTTCCGCAAAAGTGGGAACCGGTTTTGCGAAGAAAATGCGATAACTCAAAAACTTAGAGCAGCCGCATGATCCATTTGGATCGGCGGATGCTCGAAAGCCGCCCACGGGGCGGCGTTTTCCATCTTGAGGATACCATGACCACCATTCGCGAACTCAAGGCGACGGCGCGTCCGCGCAGCGGCAAGGGGGCCGCGCGTGCCGAACGTCGTGCCGACCGCACCCCGGCCGTGATCTACGGCGCCAAGCTGCCCCCCATCACGATTTCGCTCGAAGCCGACGAGATCCGCACCCGCATCTATGCCGGCCGGTTCCTCACCACCGTGTTCGACATCGAGCTCGACGGCGAGAAGCACCGCGTCATCCCGCGCGACTACCAGCTCCACCCGGTGACCGACCTGCCGATCCACGTCGATTTCCAGCGTCTGGTCGCCGGCCACAAGATCCGCGTCGAGGTGCCGATCCACGTGATCAAGCCGGAAGCCTCGCCGGGCGTGAAGCGCGGCGGCGCCGTCAACATCGTCGAGCACAAGCTCGCGCTGCTGTGCCCGCCCGAGGCCATTCCGACCGCCATCGAGATCGACCTCACCGGCCTCGAGATCAACCAGTCGGTCCATCTCGGCGACATCACCCTGCCGGAAGGCGTGCTGGCGGCGGCCAAGGACGAGAACCCGACGCTGGTGACCATCGTCGCGCCGTCCGGCTTCAAGGACGAGGCGGCCCCGGCGGCTGCCGCTGCGGCGGCGCCTGCGGCGGCCAAGGCGGCTCCGGCAGCCAAGGCTCCGGCCGGCAAGAAGTGATCCGAAATCCGGCCGGAAGGCCGGAGTTTCGGAGTCTGGTCGCCGAAAATCCCTTCCAGGCGGGATTTTCGGCGAGAACCGGAGCCGGGATCACACCGTGATCCTCCGGCTCCCAGAGGATTGACGGTTTCCCGCAATGAAGCTGATCGTCGGCCTCGGCAATCCCGGGGCCCGCTATGCGGGGAACCGGCACAATATCGGCGCGATGGCGCTTGACGCCATCCACCGCCGCCACGGCCTCGCGCCGTGGCGGCGCCGCTTCCAGGGCGAGGCGAGCGAAGGGGCGATCGGCCGCGAGCGCGTCATCCTGCTCAAGCCGACCACCTACATGAACGAGTCCGGCCGCGCGGTGGCCGAGGCGCAGCGCTTCTACAAGCTTCCACTCGCCGATCTCGTGGTGCTCCACGACGAGCTCGACCTGCCGCCGGCCAAGGTGCGGGTGAAGCTGGGCGGCGGCATCGCCGGCCACAACGGCCTGCGCTCGATCACCGCCCATTGCGGCAATGATTACTGGCGGGTACGGCTCGGCATCGGCCACCCCGGCGACAAGGCGCTGGTGCACGACTATGTGCTGGGCGACTTCGCCAAGTCCGAACGCCCGTGGGTGGAGGCGGTGGCCGACGCGGTGGCCGACTTCGCCGAGCTGATCGCGGCCGGCGACGACGCCACCTTCCAGAACCGGGTGCATCTCGCGCTCGACTCGAAGGGCTTCGCCAACCCCAAACGGCCGGGCAGGCCGGAAACCTGACCCCGAACGCTGATCCGCCCAAAAAGCTGATCTGCCCCAACCTGATCAACGGAGCGGCCTCATGGGCTTCAAATGCGGCATCGTCGGCCTGCCGAACGTCGGCAAGTCGACCCTGTTCAACGCGCTGACCCAGACCGCGGCGGCGCAGGCGGCCAACTATCCCTTCTGCACCATCGAGCCCAATGTCGGCGAGGTGGCGGTGCCAGACCCCAGGCAGGAGGAGCTGGCGCGGCTCGGCAAGTCGGCGCAGATCATCCCGACCCGGCTGACCTTCGTCGACATCGCCGGCCTGGTGCGCGGCGCCTCCAAGGGCGAGGGGCTCGGCAACCAGTTCCTCGCCAACATCCGCGAGGTCGATGCCATCGCCCACGTGGTGCGCTGCTTCGAGGATGACGACGTCACCCACGTCGAGGGCAAGATCGACCCCATCGCCGACATCGAGACCATCGAGACCGAGCTGATGCTGGCCGACCTCGACAGCCTGGAGAAGCGCGTCGTCGCGCTGGAGAAGAAGGCCAAGGGCGGCGACAAGGAGTCGAAGGAGCTGCTCGACCTGATGATGCGCGCGCTGGTGCTGCTGCGCGAGGGCAAGCCCGCCCGCCTCGTCGAGCGCCGGCCCGAGGAGGAGAAGGCGTTCGCGGGCCTGGGCCTCTTGTCCTCCAAGCCCGTGCTCTATGTCTGCAATGTCGAGGAGGGCTCGGCCACCACCGGCAATTCCGCCTCCGCCAAGGTCGCCCAGCGGGCGAAGGAGGAAGGCGAGCGCTCGGTCGTCATCTCCGCCAAGATCGAGAGCGAGATCGCCGTGCTGCCGATGGACGAGCGCAAGGAATATCTCGACGCGGTGGGCCTGACCGAGCCCGGCCTCGACCGGCTGATCCGCGAGGGCTATGCGCTTCTGGGTCTCATCACCTATTTCACCGTCGGGCCGAAGGAGACCCGCGCCTGGACCATCACCGCCGGCACCAAGGCGCCGGCCGCCGCCGGCGTCATCCACACCGACTTCGAGAAGGGCTTCATCCGCGCCGAGACCATCGCCTATGCCGATTTCGTCGCCCATGGCGGCGAGGCCGGCGCGCGTGAGGCCGGCAAGCTCAGGCTGGAAGGCAAGGACTATGTGGTCGCCGACGGTGACGTGATGCACTTCCGCTTTGCGAATTGATCGCAGCTTCCCGTGATATAGGCAATTTCACGGGCGAGCCGCCCGGTCCCGCTCGGAACCCCGATGCCGCGTTTGTTCTTCGAAGACTTCACGCCGGACTGGACGATCAGTTTCGGCCCGCGCCTCGTCAGCCGCGAGGAGATCGTGGCGTTTGCCGCCGAGTTCGACCCCCAGCCCTTCCACCTCGACGAGGAGGCGGGCAAGGCGTCGCTGCTGGGCGGGCTCGCCGCCTCGGGCTGGCACATGTGCGCCATCCTGATGCGGATGATGTGCGACGCCTTCCTCAATGATGCCGCGAGCCACGGCGCCCCCGGCATCGAGGAGGTGGCGTGGCTGAAGCCGCTGCGCCCCGGCGCCCGCATCACCATGCGCGGCGCGGTGATCGACGCCCGCGCCTCGAAGAGCCGGCCCGGCGTCGGGCTGGTGCGCTTCCGTTTCGAGCTGGTGGACGCCGACGGCGCGACCCTGATGCGCCAGATCCACACCAAGATGATCGGCCGGCGCGGCGCGGAGGCGGCATGAAGTTTCTGGAGGACATCGCGACAGGCGAGATCGACGAGCTCGGCAGCCACGTCTTCACCGCCGAGGACATCAAGCGCTTCGCCTCGGCCTTCGATCCCCAGCCGTTCCACCTCGACGAGGCGGCGGCGGAGGAAAGCCATTTCGGCGGTCTCGTCGCCTCGGGCTGGCATACCGGCGCCGTGTTCATGCAGCTCTGGACCGGCTATTGCCGCCGCCGCGACGAGGAGATGGCGGCCCGCGGCGAGGCGGTGGCGCGGTTCGGCCCCTCGCCCGGCTTTCGCAACATGCGCTGGCTGAAGCCGGTGCGCGCCGGCGACGTGCTGACCTATCGCACCGAGGCCACCGCCACCCGGCCGTCCGCCTCGCGGCCGGGCTGGGGGCTGCTGTCGATCGCCGTCACCGCCACCAATCAGGCGGGCGAGCTGGTGTTCGCCTTCGACGGCACGGTGTTCCTGGAGCGCCGGCCGGGCTGATGCGGCGTCCTCACGCCGCGCGAATGCGGTCGAGGAAGCCCGCCGCCTCGCTCCGCAGCCGGGCGATCTGCTCGCTCAGCGTGGCGCTGGCGGCCAGCAGGTGGGCCGCGACCTCGCCCGACACCTCGGCGTCGGCGCGCACGCCGCTCATCTCCTGCGTGACATTGCGCGAGCCGGCCTCGGCGTCGCCGGTCGAGCGCGCGATCTCCTGGGTGGCGGCCGACTGCTCCTCCACCGCCGCAGCGATCGAGGTGAAGGCCTCGTTCACCTGCACATTGGCGTGGTTGATCTCCTCGATCGCCGAGGCGGTCTGGCTGGTCACCGCCTGGATGGTGCCGATCTGCCGCTCGATGTCCTCGGTCGCCTTGGTGGTCTGGCTGGCCAGCGTCTTGACCTCGGAGGCGACCACCGCGAAGCCGCGGCCCGCCTCGCCCGCCCGCGCCGCCTCGATGGTGGCGTTGAGCGCGAGCAGATTGGTCTGCGCCGCGATGGTCTTGATCAGGGTGATGATGCCGCCGATCTCGTCGGCGACCTTGACGAGATTGCCCACCACCGTGCTGGTCTCGCGCGCCCGCTCGGCCGCGCCGCTGGCGGTGGCCGCCGCCGACTGCACCCGCGCCGAAATCTCGTGGATCGACGACGACAGCTCCTCCACCGCCGCCGCCACCGAGCCCACATTGGCGGTCGATTCCTCGGCCACCGACGCCACGCTGGTGGCGCGCTGCCGGGTGCGCTGCGCGGTCGCCGCCATCTCGTCGGCGCTGTGGTGCATGTCCTGCGTCGCGGTCTCGGCCGCCTGGGTGATGGTGCCGACCGAGGACTGGAACACGTCGGCGAGCTTGGCCAGCGCCTCGCGCTTCTCGCGCCGGCTCTCGTCCAGATAGACGCTGATGGCGAAATCCATGTCGAGCATCGCCGCCCGCGTGAAGGCCGCGACCTTGGCGCGCACATCCGCCGACACGCCGCGGCGGAACAGGCCGGAGCCGCCTTCGAGCAGCGCCCCGATCACTTCATTGATCAGGAAGGCGTAGCCGCCAATGTACCAGCCGGGCTCCAGCCCCAGCCGGTTGTGGGCGCGCCCGACGCGGGTGACCGAGTCGACATAGGCGTCGTCGAACGTCGCCTCGCAGATCAGCGTCCAGTGCTGGATCTGCTTGGTGCGGGCGTGGCGCATGTGCTCGGGGTTGCGGAACATGCGCGCCATGTCCGGCGTCGCCGAGACGTGGGCATAGAAGCCGTCGAGCGCCCGCGGCATCGCCGCCTCCAGCAGCGGCTTCATCTCCCTGAGGTGACGCCGGGTCTCGGCATCGATGCGCATGAACTGAACGCGGTTCTGGAGCGACTCGTCGACGGCCATGCGCGAAACCTCCAAACAGGGCTTTCGCACTATCAATAGACCGGCGGATTTACTGAAAAGTGAAGCGGTTCGAATAATAACGGCTCGCACAAACGCAATCTCCGGTTTCGGCCGCCAAGTTGCTCGCGGCAGAGAAGCGATGCCTGCGCTGAGTATTTGTTTACCGCGCCGGGACGTTCACCCCTTTGCATTTACCAGAATACCGCTCCCGTAACCGGATGTTTGCTATTCGGCCGCATCGTACCGCTGCAGGGGCGTGGTCATGACCTTCAGGCAAATCGGCGTGCATTTCTGTCTCGGCCTGTCCGCGGCGCTGCTGCTGCTGGCCGGCGCCGCGCTGACGCTGGTCGACGTCACAGTCGAACGGCTGATCCGCGACGACGCCGAGATCGCCGCGGCGGGCTGGGTCAATCATTTCGCCATCCAGATCGACGACATCGGCCAGATCGCCGCCGGCGCAACCCCATCGCCTCAGAGCGCCTCGTTTCTGGCCAAGCAGCGCGGCGGCACGCGGGTGTTCCGCTTCGAGGTCTATGGCCGCGACGGCCATCTGGCGCTGGTGTCCGACCAGGTCGAGACCAAATGGCTGCCGGCCGCCGATTCGGTCGACGGGCGGGTCGCCGAGGTGGTGGCCAACGGCCGGCCGATCACCACGCTGCGCCACAGCGACCACCCGCTGCTGCCGCCGGTCTATGCCGAATCCTACCAGCCGGTGGTGGTCGGCGCGCATGTCGCGGCGGTGGTCAAGGCGTTCATCGACCAGACGCAGAAGCGCGCCCGCTTCGACCATCTCCTGTCCACGCTCGGCATCGTGTTCGCCGGGCTGACGGCCCTCGCCTTCGGCGCCTCGGCGATCGCGCTCCGGCTGCGCGCCCAGCAGAAGCAGGCCTCCGACCAGACGGCGGAGCACCTGGCGATCGAGCGCAAGGTGGCGCAGGTGCGCGCCGAGTTCCTGGCCCAGCGCGACGAGCTGACCGGCCTTCTGAACCGCGCCACCCTGCTCGACCGGCTCTCCAAGCGGCTCGGCCGGCTGCCCGAGACCGGGCTCGGCCTCGCCGTCCACAATATCGATCTGGGCCACCTCAAGACCGTCAACGACACCCACGGCTACGATATCGGCGACGGCCTGATCCGCGCCGTGGCCGAGACGCTGAGCGAGGCGATCGGCGAGGTCGACCTGATCGGCCGCATCAGCGGCAACGGCTTCCTCGTGGTGCAGGACGAGGTGGAAAGCCCGGCGGACGCCATCCGCTTCGCCGCCCGTCTCAAGGACTCGCTGGACCGTCCGTTCGTGGTCAAGGGCCTCGACCTCGCCAGCGGCGCGGCGATCGGCGTCGCCATCGCGCCGGGCCACGGCGCCACCGCCGAAGCCCTGCTGCACAGTTCGGAGCTGGCGCTCGACGCCGCCCAGTCGCCGGGCGTGCGCAACCATGTCTGCCGCTTCGAGCTGGGCATGGAGGACGAGATCCGCCACCGCCGCGAGCTGGAAGCCCTGGTCGAGAACGCCGCCGCCAACGACGCCTTCGAGCTGCACTTCCAGCCGGTGGTGTCGGCGCGCGACGGCGCCCCGGTCTATTTCGAGGCGCTGCTGCGGCTGCCCCGGCCGGGCGGCGGCTACGTGCCGCCGTCGATCTTCGTGCCGATCGCCGAGGATCTCGGGCTGATCAACGGCATCGGCGCCTGGGCGCTGAACCGCGCCTGTCGGGCGGCGGCCGGCTGGCCCGATGCGCTCGGCGTCGCCGTCAATCTGTCGCCCCTGCAGTTCAGCGGCGCCGACCTCAACCAGGTGGTGGCGCAGGCGCTCGCCGCCTCCGGCCTCGCGCCGCGCCGGCTCGAGCTCGAGATCACCGAGGGCCTGCTGCTGAAGCACACCGAAAGCGTGCTGCACCAGCTCCAGGGCCTGCGCGAGATCGGCGTGTCGATCGCCATGGACGATTTCGGCACCGGCTATTCAAGCCTCGGCTATCTGTGGCGCTTCCCGTTCGACAAGATCAAGATCGACCGCTCGTTCATCGTCGGCTGGCAGGCCAACGACCGCCACGTCGCCCACATCCTGCGCACCATCGTCTCGCTCGGCCGCACCCTGAACATGCTGGTCACCGCCGAGGGCATCGAGCACGCGGCCCAGGCGGCGCTGCTGCGCGATCTCGGCTGCGACTTCCTGCAGGGCTTCCATTTCAGCCGGCCGCTGCCGGAGGCCGAGGTGGCGCCCTATCTGCTGCAGCCGCACACGGTGCTGGCCGACCCGCGCCGGACGCCCGCGCTCCAGCTCGTCACCGGCTGACGCGTAACGACTTTACCCCCGTCCGTGCCGCCTCGACCAGCGCCGTCACCGCGGCGCCGGTGTGCAGCGCCCGCACCATCACCACCGCATGGCCGGTGTCGTCGCGGATCACCGCATCGAGCGACACCGCCCGCGACAGCGCGTCGCGGAACGCCGCCTCGTCGGCGATCGCCTCGGCCGGCAGCCGCAGCAGCAGGAACGGATCGGCCGGCGTGGTGCCGAAATCGTCGGAGGCCGCGGGGGCGGCGGCGCGCATCAGCGCAACCAGCGTCGCCGGCACGCCCGGAACGAGCTCGAAGGCGCGCGCCGCCATGATCTCGGTGCCGGCCCAGTCGACGGATTCGGGCAGCGGCCCGGGCCGGGTCGGCGCGCCGCCCAGCGCCCGCACCGCCCGCCGGAACGAGCCGACGCGGTGGCGGCGGTAGAGCGCGATCCCCACGAAGAAGGCGATGATGATTGCGGCAAAGACGAAGCCGGCGGTTTGCGTCATGCGGTCGAACTCATATGGCGGCGCGGCCGCGGACGGGCTTGCCGACAGCCGCGCCACCATCGCCGACAATGCGCCGTTTGCCCAGGGCCATCGGCCCGGTCAGCTGCCGCGGAAGATGATGCCGGCGCCGGCGGCGATGAGGGCGTAGCCGACGAGGTGGTTCCAGCCGAGCGACTCCTTCAGCACCACGACCGAGAACACGCCGAAGATCGACAGCGTGATCACCTCCTGGATCGTCTTCAGCTCGGCCGCCGAATAGACGGCGTGCCCCATCCGGTTGGCCGGCACCGCCATGCAGTATTCGACGAAGGCGATCAGCCAGCTCGTCACGATCACCGCCGCCAGCGAATACGACTTGAACTGCAGATGGCCGTACCAGGCGATGGTCATGAACACGTTGGAGCCGATCAGGAGCAGGATCGGCGCCACATAGGGAGACGTGACGGCGGAGAGGAGGCTGGTCATGGCGACTCACGAAGGCGGTGGAGAAGCTGCTTGCAGCACGGCGGCAGCCGGCCGGCAAACGCCGCGCGGCGGGCGGCCGCGGTGCTCACCACTCTGTGATCAGGCACGGTGATCGGCCTCCGGCATCACCCCGTATTAACCAGCAGAAGCACGCAGCAAAGAGCGGCTTCTCAAGCTGCGGCCCCGGCCGTGGAAAGTCCTGCTCTTGTCCACTAGCGAACTTTTCACAGAAGTTCGTCGAAACATCAAACGGGAGATGTCCGATGTTGAAGCTGCCCCAGACCACCGTCCAGGAAAAGGCTGCTGTTGGCCTTGCGCTCGCCATCTACTTCGTGCCGTTCTTCTGGACGTAACGAACGCAAGAAGCAACCAGCCCGGTTCCGAGACAGGACACCGCCTCGGTTGCACCCGCTCCGCCGCAGCCACGGCTGCGGCCTGATGACCCCCACTCCCGGGCTCCGACGACGGGCCCAGACGCACCATCAGCCAAGGAGACGTGACACATGCTGTTCCCCGCCGCCACCAACAAGGAAAAGCTCCTTGTCGCGAGCGCCTTCGCCATCAATATCGTCCCCTTCTTCTGGGTCTGACCGACACTTGGCAAACTCCGGCCGGACGGCCGGAGTTTCCTGACCGGCGAGACGACCCGACAACCTGCCCGAACGACGGCCCGACCCCCCGGTGCGCAACCGGAGTGTCGGGCCGTCGATCGTTTCGGGCTGTGGTTTTTCGGGCGCGTCGTCCGGGAATCGCTTTCTTCAAGCCACGTCGTCCCGGGTCGAACATCTCCGCCGGTCGTTCCCGGCCGAGCCGCGAAGCGGCGAGGGGAAGGGAACCCACAGCCTCCGCCGGATAGAGGAACGTGCCCGATCTGACGGCGCGGTGAGGGCGGGCTGTTCCGCCAAGCCGTTCCGCGATGGCGCCGCGTTCCCTGGGCCCCCTTCCCTCGCGTGGCTTCGCCCCGCTCGCCGGGGGCGACCGGGGGAGGCTGTCGTCGCAGACGAGCGCGAGCCGCGAGCCGGGACGCCCGCCCGACAAGGCGCCCCCCGGCGCTCCGCCATCCCCATCCTCACCGTTCTGTGATCGGCCGCCGGTGATCGGGTTTCAGGGCGGGGGCGTATTAACCAGTAGAAGCGAGCATGAGAGGCTGCTTCTCAAGCCGAACTGCGGTTCAAGCTGCAGATCACGAAGTCTTCACCACCGATGAGCTCGGTTCGAGACTCGTCACCACCTTGAAACAGGAGATGTCCGATGTCCAATACTTCCGGTCTCACGATCGTGGAAAAGGTCACCGTCGCTGCCGCCGGCGCCATCTGCGTCGTGCCGCTGATCCTCTCGTAACGATTTCGCCGGCTGGCCGACCACGCCGCCGCGGGGATGGTGCAGAAGCGCCATCCACCGCGGCGGTGGTCGTTCGTGCGGTGGCGCCATCGCGGGTACGCAGCCGCCTCGTCGCCCCGGGCGAGCAACGCGAGAGCCGGGATCGTCATCCGAACAAGACACCCCTTCCGGCAAACGGTCCCGGGTCGCGGGCCTGCGGCCCTTGCCCGGGACGACAGCCTCTCCCCGTCACCCCGCCGGTTCGAGGTCGCGGATCAGGCCGCGCACGAAGTCGGTCAGGCCGGTCTGGCGCCGGCGCTTCAGCCGCTCGGCGGCGAGGATGGTCCGCAGCGACTCGAAGGCGGCCTCGAACGCATCATTGACGATGACGTAGTCGTATTCGGCCCAGTGGCTGAGCTCGCCCGCCGCCTTCGACATGCGCTTTCGGATCACCTCGTCGGAATCCTGGGCGCGGGTGTGCAGCCGCCGCTCCAGCTCGGCGACCGAGGGCGGCAGCACGAACACCGTGACGAGGTCGTCGCGCGCGCTTTCGCGCAGCTGCTGCGTGCCCTGCCAGTCGATGTCGAACAGCACGTCGCGGCCGCCCGCCAGCGCCGCCTCGACCGGCCCCTTCGGCGTGCCGTAGTGATGGTCGAACACCGGCGCCCATTCCAGAAGCTCGTCGCGCGCCACCATCGCCTCGAAACGGGCAAGGTCGATGAACCGGTAGTCCACGCCGTCGACCTCGCCCGGCCGCGGCGTGCGGGTGGTCACCGACACCGACATGGTGATCCCCGGCTCGGCCTCCAGCAGCCGGCGCGACAGGGCGCTCTTGCCGGCGCCCGAGGGCGAGGACAGCACAAGCATCAGCCCGCGGCGGGCGGGCGCGCGGGCGGGTTCGGGATGCGGGCTCAAGGTTTCACTCCAAGTTCTGGATTCACTCCAAGTTCTGGATTCACTCCAGGTTCTGGTTTCACTCCAGGTTCTGGACCTGCTCACGGAACTGATCGATGACGTGCTTGAGGTCGAGGCCGATCTGGGTCAGCGACACGTCGTTGGCCTTGGCGCACAGCGTGTTGGCCTCGCGGCCGAACTCCTGGGCCAGGAAATCGAGCTTGCGGCCGACCGGCCCGCCCTCGGCGAGCAGGCGGCGCGCCTGGGCGACATGGGCGATGAGCCGGTCGAGCTCCTCGCGCACGTCGGCCTTGGCGGCCATCAGCACCGCCTCCTGGTGCAGCCGGTCGGGATCGAGGCCGCCCGCGCCCTCCAGCAGCACGCGTACCTGCTCGGCGAGGCGGGCGCGGATGGCCTCGGCCGTGCGCGCCGGGCAGGCCTCGGCCGCCGCGGTCAGCCGGGCGATCTCATCGACGCGCCCGCCCAGCACCGCGCCGATCGCCGCGCCTTCCGACAGCCGCGCCGCAGCCAGGGCGTCGAGCGCGGTCTCGAAGCTTGCGAGGATCGCGGCGTCGAGCGCCGTGCGCTGATCGGCGCTCGGCTCGGCCTCGACGATCTCGATCACACCCTTGAGCGCCAGGAGGCCGTCGACGCTGGGCGCGCCGGCATCGATGCGGGTGGCGATGAGCCGCGCCGCCTCGATCACCGCCGCCAGCACCGGCTCGTTGATGCGCGCCTCGGTGACGCGGGTCGAGGCCTGCAGCGTCAGCGTGGCATTGATGGTGCCGCGGGCGAAGCGCCCCTGCACCAGCGGCCGCACCTTGGCCTCCACCGCCTCGAAGCCCGGCGGCGTGCGCAGGCGCAGATCGAGCGACTTGCCATTGACCGAGCGCAGCTCCCACGCCCAGCTGGTGCCGGCGAGCGCGCCCTCGGCACGGGCGAAGCCGGTCATGCTGGCGACCGCTGGGATGGCGGCGGCCGGGCTGGCAGGAGACAAGCTGGCAGAGGACAAGCTGGCAGGAGACGAGCTGGCAGAGGACATGACACACTCCCCCCGCCTCGGGGCCGAGTCAGGGTCGGCGGGGCGGCCGGACCCTAAAGCATTCTCCGCAAAAGTGGGAACCGGTTTTGCGAGTGGAGAATGCGCCGCGAGAGAGCCATTCTCCGCAAACGTGGGAACCGGTTTTGCGAGCAGAGAATGCGCCACGAGAGACCCATTCTCCGCAAAAGTGGGAACCGGTTTTGCGGGCGCAGCGAACCGATCCGGCCATGGCGGCTGGGCCCCCTTCCCTCGCGTGGCTTCGCCACGCTCGCCGGGGGGAGGCTGTCGCCCGGGCGAGCAACGCGAGACCCGGGGCCGTCATCCGGAAAAGGCACCCCTTCCGGAGCACGGTCCCGGCTCGGCGCCGGATGCTGCGCATCCTCTGCCGTCCGGGACGACAGGTTGGGCGGCACGGTTCGACCGCGGGCGCCGGCCAGTGGATGAACCGGCAGCCGGGTCGGGCCGTACTTCATCGGGTAAAACCCGGAAGCAGTCTGCGGCTCCCCGGCCGTTTGAAGGAGCCTTCCGGAAACAAGGGAGACCAGTGATGGAGCACACGAGGCGAATCGGCCGCCAGGAGAACCCCGCCATTGTCGCCGTCCACCCGCCGGGTGGCGTGTTTGGGCCGCCCGCCGGGCGGTGACAGTCACGGTGAGAAACCGACAAACCGGGTGAGAACGGGCCGGCCCGCGGTGGCGTGCGTGATGGCTGTTTGATGCGGCCGCGCGCTTCGCGGGTCGAGCCGCGGTGGCGGAAGCCCGATCCCGGTTCACCGCATTCTCCGCAGGAGCGGACACCGGTCTTGCGCAGGAGAATGCGCCGAACCAGAAAATTGGAGCGTCCGCCCGATCCAGCCTGATCGGCGGACGCTCCAGAATAGGCGACGGGCAGGACGCCGTGGCCGACATCGAAGACACTTTCCGCAACGTCCTTCGCGCCGCCACGTCCTCCGCGTCAGCGCCACTCAGCTCACGGCCGAACGGATGGCCGGGCGGATCATGGAGCGGTGTCACCGCATCGGCGACGCGCCGATGGCTGGCCGCGATCGTGATGATCTGGAGCCGGGCTTGCGCACGGTGGCCTAATAAACGCCGCCGGGTGGGCTGGATTTCTGACCGACCGTCGGGCCATCTTCTGCCCCACCTGGGGTCGGGAACCTGTCAGCCAATCAGATTCATCGTCTCATCGTCAGATCGGGGAAGCGGAATCACGGACAATCCCCTGGGGTAGGAATCTGCCCCACTGGGCAGGCCTGCACCCCTTGCGCTGGTTTTTGCACGTGCTCTTATCTCAACGACAATTTCCTGTTGTCACGAGCCCCCCTATGAGCACCGAACCCTCCAACATCGTAGCGTTCCCCGAAAAGAACGCTCTCAATCAGCCCACAAGCCTGGAAAAAATCTGGGGCAAGAAGGTCAAGAGCCATGGCTACGCTGCCATCCCGACCATCCTGCTGCGAAGCCAGCATCGGCTCGGCATCAATAGCACCCAGTTTTGCCTGCTGGTCCACCTGCTTGACCTGTACTGGTCGCCGGATCGACCGCCCTTCCCCACCAAGCAGCAGCTTGCTGATCGCATTGGCATCAAGGTGTCGAGCATCAAGCCCAACATGAAGGCTCTAGAAAAAGCGGGGCTTATTCAGAGGGTGCAGCACAAGACTGCTGCCGGCGACTGGGGCGCCAACACCTACCTGTTGGACGGGCTTATCGCCAGGATCCAGGAGCTTGAGCCGGAGTTCGCCGAGGAGAAACGCAAGAGCGAAGCCGCACGGCGGAGGGTGGAGACCCCCAAGGGCAAGCGTCACAAGATTCCGAATGACTGAGGAAACAGGACGTCTGTACCAAGAAATAAATTACCCCGGCCGCATGCCAGAGGCAGAGACGGGTCCGGGGTTTACGCTGTAGAAGTAGGCGAGAGTGGGGGAAAAATCAACCCCAGCATGACATGAACTCCACCGATCACACATACCCCGGTTTGGAAGAGGCCCTCTCCGCCGACCGCTTCGCCTCCTATCTGGGCTGGGCGAACGGGGACCGCAATCAGGCAATCGCACTCTACACCCTCAATGTCGCTCTCTCGGAAAGCCTCCAAGCCCCCCTGCACATGCTGGAAATCGCCCTGCGCAACCGCATTCATCACGTGATGGCTGCCGCCCACGGTGAGAGATGGTTTGACGAAGCCGCCTATCAGGCCAACCCGGTGCAGACCGACATGCTCACCAAGGCCCGCCGAGACATCGCAGACGCCCGCAAGCCAGAGACGTCCGGTCGCCTCGTTGCCGCCCTCACCTTCGGCTACTGGACGGCCATGGTCGGCCGTGAATACGAAGACCTCTGGCAAAGAACCCTGAAGGACATTGCCCGCCGGGAGGATGGCAAAGGCTTGGTGCGCAAGCAGTTCTCCAGGCCTCTCGCACCCATCCGAACCTTGCGCAATCGCATCGCCCATCACGAGCCAATTCTATATTGGGACTTGCCGAAGCATTATGAAGCCATCCTGCAACTGACGCATTGGCTGTCGCCGGTGGCCGCGGCATGGTCCCAAGATGTGTCGCGCTTCCATGCCGTCTATCCGCCAGACGGCATCTCGCTCGTGCGTTCGTCGGCGATCGCGTAGCCGAGCCCAACCGCAATTCAACCCATAACCCCAATCCGGAATGAAGGTGTTCCAAGCATTTCAGTTGCGGCCTCCTCCGCAAGAGGACGCAGCGGTCACGATTGCATCTCGCTTGCGACCGTCGCCTGCCCTCGAGGCACGGATATTTCCCCCACGGCCGCAACGAATTGCCGTCAAATCCGGGCGGGGCCGGGGTTCGGGGCCGATTTGCAGTTTGGCCTTGAAGACATCGCGAAGGCGGGCCAAATCTTCCCCGCGAAACCGGAGTGCACCATGGTCCCTGCCCGTCTGCCCCTCGCCAGCCTGCTCCTGGCGCTCGCCGCGTCGCTGCTGTTCACCGGCCCGCTCGCCGCCCAGCCCGCTCCACGCCTGCTCACCGTGCTCGGCGAGGCCCGGCTCGAGGCGGCGGCCGACCGCGCCTTCGTCACCGCCGGGGTGACCACCCAGGGCAAGAGCGCCCGCGACGCGCTGGCGGCCAACTCCCGCACCATGACCGAAGTGCTGCGCGTGCTGCGCGAGGCCGGGCTGGAGGACGGGGACATCCGCACCAGCACCGTGTCGGTGCAGCCGATGGTGGTCTATCCCTCCTCCAAGGATGCCGACCGCGGCCCGCGCATCTCCGGCTACACCGTCTCCAACCAGGTGAATGTGCGTCTCACCGACCCGGCCAAGCTCGGCGAACTGCTCGACAAGCTGGTGTCGGCCGGCGCCAACCAGATTTCCGACATCCGCTTCGGCCTCGCCGACGAGGGCAAGCTGCGCGATGCCGTGCGCACCGACGCCGTGAAGGACGCCCGCCGCAAGGCCGAGCTCTACGCCAATGCCGCCGGCGCCCGCCTCGGCCGGGTGATGGCGCTCTCCGAAGTTGATGCGCCGCCGGTGCCGCGGCCGCTGGCGCTGCGCGCCGCCGCGCCGGATGCGGCGGCGGTGCCGGTCGCCCCCGGCGAGCAGACGGTGAAGGTGCAGATCTCGGTCACCTGGGAACTGGACAACTGACGCGGCTTCCGGCCGGCAGGCCGGAACCCGTCATCGCGGCCCCGCCTGCGCGGGACCGCCGCGGCGCGGCGCCGATACGGCGCCGCAGTGCGCCCTGAGGGCGCGCCAGCGTCTTTTTCGACCACTGCAACGCCGCCCTACGCCGCCGCAACGGTCGCCCGCAACGTTGCGTGAAGCATGGCGGCAGCGATTTTGCGCCGGGGTGCGAACAATTCTCCGCCCGCCGGGTTTTCCTCGCGCAATATTGTGTGGGAGGAACGCGTCATGCATTGCATCAGGCAAGCGAAGATGGCGGCGATGGCCGGGCTGGCTGCGGTGATGATGTCCGCAACCCCACTGGCAGTCTCGACATTTGCCGTAACCGCGGCCTCTGCCGTGTGGTCGAGCCCGGCCGAGGCGCGTCCCGGCGGCGGCTATCGCGGCGGCGCGGTGCGTGCCGGGGCTTGGCGCGGCGGCGGCTATCGCGGCGCCGTGTATCGCGGTGGCGTGTACCGCGGCGGGGCTTGGCGCGGCGGCTATCGCGGCGCCGTTTATCGTGGCGGCGCATATCGCGGTGCTTACTGGCGCGGCGGAGCGTATCGCGGCGCCTATTGGCGCGGCGGCGGTTACCGCTGGGCCTACCGCAACGATTGGCGTTACCGGCGCTGGTATCCGTGGGGGGCGGCCGCGGCCGGCTTCGCGCTCGGCGCGGCGACGGGTCCGCTGTGGGCCTATGACAGCCCCTATTATGCGACCGACAACTATTACGTCGAGCCCACCTACTACCCCTATGCTCCAGCCTATTACGGCTCGATCAACAACCTGCCGACCTACTATATCGGCGGCCGGCGCTGCTGGTGTACCTGGTAGGACGCGGCGCCGGCCCATGCGGCCGGCCCTGCGCATTCGCCTCGCCGAAGGATCCCTGGTCAAAAAGGGATTTTTCGGCGAGCGCATGCGCCCGAAGGCATTGCCGAACGGAATCCGCCCGACATCCGCAGCCTGAGCCCGCAGCGGGCGGAAGATGAAGAACTGTTAATCTTGAGCAACGTCTTATTTTGACCGTTTTTGCTGATCATATATTTGAAAACCAGCGTATGAGACGAAGGATTTGGTGAAATGTCCCTCTGGCTCCGCACGAAGACATTTCTGGTCGCCGGCCTGACCGGGCTGGTTTTGGCGGGTGGGGCCAGCGTGGCCACCAGCGTGCCGGCCGAGGCCCAGTATTACGGGCCCCGGCATTACGGTCCGCGCCACTATGGCCCGCGGCCCGGCCCCTATTACGGCCCCCGCCCCTATTACGGCCGCGGCTACTATCGCGGCTGGGACAATGGCGGGGCGGTCGCGGCCGGCGTGCTCGGCGGGCTGGCGCTCGGCGCCCTCGCCGCCCAGCCGCGCGGAGTCTATGTCGCCGAATGCTGGATCGAACAGCGCCGAGTCGTGACCCGATCGGGTCGCGTCGTGTGGCGGGATGTCGAGGTTTGCCCCTGAACCGAGCATTCCGTCTGCGTCCCGAAGCCGCCGCCGTGCCCCCCCGCCCGGCGGCGGTTTCGTTCGTCGCCATCGGCTCGCGCGACTCTGTGTCATTGGCTATGGTCGCGCCATGCCCGTCTTCACCCCCGAACAGGACGCCGCGCTGACCGCGGTGGCGCGCTGGCTGAAGAGCCGGCCCAATGGCGCGACCCAGGTGTTCCGGCTGTTCGGCTATGCCGGCACCGGCAAGACCACGCTCGCCCGCCACATCGCCGAAGGCGTTGAGGGAACCGTGAAATTCGCCGCCTTCACCGGCAAGGCGGCAAGCGTGATGCGCCAGCGCGGCTGCGAGGGCGCCTCCACCATCCATTCGCTGATCTACCGGGCGCAGGAGAGCGAGGAGGAGGTGCCGAGCTTCCAGCTCTGGGACGACGCCCCGGCCTCCAAGGCCAGGCTGATCATCATCGACGAGTGCTCGATGGTCGACGAGGAGCTGGGGCGCGACCTGCTCTCCTTCGGCGTGCCGCTCTTGGTGCTGGGCGACCCGGCGCAGCTGCCGCCGATCCAGGGCGGCGGCTTCTTCACCAATGCGGCGCCCGACGCCATGCTGGAGGAGGTCCACCGGCAGGCGGCGGGCGACCCGATCATCCGCCTGTCGATGACCGTGCGCACCGGCGGCCAGCTTGCCCCCGGCTGCTGGGGCGAGACGGAAGTGGTGCGGCGCGATTCGCTCGATCCCCAGCGGGTGATCGGCGCCGAACAGGTACTGGTCGGCCGCAACAACACAAGGCGCGCCTACAATCAGCGCCTGCGCCAGCACCGCGGCTTCACCGATCCGATGCCGGTCGCCTCCGACCGGCTGGTGTGCCTGCGCAACAACCGCAAGAAGGGCCTATTCAATGGCGCGCTGTGGTCGGTGGTCGAGGCCACGCCCGGCCGCACCCGCGCGCTGGTCAAGATGGTGCTGAAGCCGGAGGACGAGGGCCGGCGGAAGCCGCTGAAGGTCTCGGTGCGCTCGGAATGCTTCCTCGGCGGGCTGGAGCAGCTCGACTGGCAGATGCGCCGGAACTTCGACGAATTCGATTACGGTTACGTGCTCACCGTCCACAAGGCGCAGGGCTCGCAGTGGGACGACGTGGTGTTGTTCGACGAGAGCTTCGCCTTCCCCGACAGCCGCGCCCGCTGGCTCTACACCGGCATCACCCGCGCCGCGAAACGGCTGTGCGTGGTGGTGTAGCGCCCATTACTGGCAGCTGGGCCGGCCCTACCCGTTCGCCGCCTCGAGGTTGCGGCGCAGCGCGTCGATCTCGCTCTGCAGGCGGCGCAGCTCGTCCATCGACATGCCGGTGGCCTCCAATATGCAGCCGGGAACCACCCGCGCCTTGAGGCGCAGATTGCGGCCGGCCGGCGTCAGGCGCACCCGCACGACGCGCTCATCCTGCGTATCGCGCTCGCGCGTCAGATGTCCCATGCCTTCCAGGCGCTTGAGCAGCGGCGTCAGCGTGCTGGAGTCGAGCGACAGCACCTCGCCGATGCCGCCCACGGTGCGGTCGTCGCCCTCCCACAGCACCACCATCACCAGATACTGCGGATAGGTCAGCCCCATCTCGGCGAGCAGCGGCTTGTAGACGCGGTTGAAGGCCAGCGACGCCGAATAGATGGAAAAGCAGACGAAATCGCCGAGGAAGGGGCCGTCATGCGGCTCGCCGTGCGGCTGGCGGGCGGACTCGGGCATCGTCTCCTCACAGGAATCGCAGCCGCACCCAGGCGGCGACGCAGCGTTGCATACGAATAAATCGCGCGCAATCCAATCGCAAGCGCTTGACAGTCATTCGCGGATCTGCCACATATAACCCACGCGATTAGATCGTTCGCGATGTGTTGGAAGTGAGCACAAGAAGACTCGCGGCGAGCCCTCCGGTCGCCGCGGTGGGGAAGACCAAGAGACCGTAACGCTACGCGCCCCTCGGGTATCGTTACGGAAACGGGCCGCACCAGCCCCCGCCGGTGCGGCCCGTACTGTTTCAGGCAGTCCCCGTCCGGTCGCTTCGGGACACTGGAAACCGCATCACGCCCAGCGCACCTCGAACACGCAGGCCGGATCGCCCAGCGCCTCGCAGGCAATCTCGACCACCGTCGTCGCCGGGCTGACCAGCGCCCGGAACAGCCGCTCGAACGTCGCCGCATAATAGTCGCACACCGGCACATCGCTCCGCGCGCCGCGGCTGATCGGCCCGCCGGCGATGGTGAAGCGTAGCGGCGTGCCGGCGAGCACGTGGAACGCCCCGCCACCGGCAAACGTCCAGGCATTGCGGCTGATGGCGGCAAACAGCAGCCGCGCCGCGGCCGAGGGCGGCAGCATCTTCAGCACGATCTGGACGCCGCGCGGGATGCGGTGGGCGAGGAGATAGTCGCCGGTGGTGCGCCCGGCCTCGCGCGCAATGGCGCGGGCATGCTCCATACCCAGCCTGGCGCGCATGGCCTGATGCAGCCGCGTCACCTCGCGCTCATCGACCATCTGGCTCGGCAGATTGCCGATATAGGATTCCAGCCCCGCATCCTGGAGCAGCTTCTCCGCGCCATCCCGGCCGACATCCCGTTCCAGCGCCTCGGCAATCCGGATGATGGCGTTCGGACCGATCCGAGCCGCCTCGTCCGAATGTCCCTTGCCGTTATCTCCCTTGCCGTTCGCTTGATCCAACAAACGCCCCCCTCCGTCCCCTCGTCCGGACCACCGGACCGCATCCCGCCGGACCGCATCCCGCCGGGCGTCAAATGTCATATGGCTTGGCGCTCCGGCGCGACGGGCCGGATTCGACACTGGCCGCCGGCCTCCCCCGTCCCCGCGAGGCAAGGTCCGCCAGCAAAAGTGTCAAGCGCGCTTAACGTACACTTTTCCTGACAATTGTGGAGTCGCGGCCGGGCCGCCGGTTAGTCCAGCGGAATCACCGGCTGATCGGCGTCGGCGATCGCCACCTGCGCGCGGCCCCCGGCGAAGCGCCCGATCAGGCCGCAAAGATCGTCGGCAGCCGCCGCGACGTCGCCGACGCCGTTGGACTGCAGGGTGACCAGCGTCCGCCGGGTGGCCGGCGTGATCACCGAGCGGCCGTCCTGCCGCCAGTTCCAGCGCCGGCACAGCACCTTGGCGGCATCGGCATAGACCACCTCGCCCGGCTTCGGCGGCCCGCCAAGCTCGCCGTCGCCGCTCATGTCCTCGAAGCTGTCGCCCTCGCGCGCGAAGCGGAAGGCGACATCGCCCACGACGTGGGCGAGATCGTCGGCGCCGGCCGGCAGCACGTGCGCCAGCGACACCGCATTGTAGGCGTCGACGAAGCCGTTGATCGCCGGCAGCGTCCGCCCGGCCAGCACGTTCTTGACCAGCCGTTCGACCGAGGAGCGGTAGGAGGTCGATTTGATGCCGAATCCCTTGTAGGCGGCGCGCCACGCCGCGATGCCGGGAATGGCGGAGAGTTCCAGGCCCGCCCACTGCGCCCGGCAGGCAGCCTCGCGCGCCGCGATCAGCGCTTCGAGTTCCGGCGGCCGCGCGCCGGGAATTGCGAGATCCTCGGCCACCACCGCGGCGATGCGGATGGCGGGAAAGCGCGGCAGAAGCTCTTCGATCGACAGCAGCATGCCCGCGTTGTGGCCGCCGCCGCGGCCAAGCGCAAGCAGCGCGAAGCGAAAGAAGGACGACGTGCGAGCGCTTTCGAGTGCAGGCAGGCGACCGCCGGCAAGGCCATGCCGGTCGTTCCCGGCCGAGCCGCGTCAGCGGCGAGGGGAAGGGAACCCACAGTACCAACGGCAGCGAACGCTGGCCGTCAGCATGGGTCGTGTTGCGCCTCGGAAGCCCGAAGACCCTGTCGTGAGTCTGGATCAGAGGCGTGGTCCCTGGGTCCCCTTCCCGACCGCCTTCGGCGGTCGCCGGGGACGACCCACGTCCTGTCCAGGCGCGATTGCAGACCTCGATACGGTTTCCGGCATCCCGAAGGGATTAACCGGAAACCGTATGACGGTGCCGCAACACTACATCATCCCTAGCGTCCGCGGCAGCCACAGCGAGATGGCCGGTATGTAGGTCACCACCACCAGGAAGCCGAGCATGGTCAGCAGCCACGGCCACACCGCGATGGTGAGTTCGGTGATGCCCATCCTGGTAATGCTGGAGGCGACATAGAGGTTGAGCCCCACAGGGGGGTGGCACATGCCGACCTCCATATTGACCACGATCAGGATGCCGAAATGGATCGGGTCGATGCCGAGCTTCACCGCCACCGGGAACAGGATCGGCGCCATGATCAGCACGATCGAGGACGGCTCCATCACATTGCCGGCGAGCAGCAGCAGGATGTTGACGAACAGCAGGAAGCCGATCCAGCCCACGCCGGTGTCGACGATCCACGCCGCCATGGTCTGGGGAATGTTCTCGTGCGTCATCAGGAACGAGAACAGCACCGCGTTGGTGATGATGTAGAGCAGCATCGCCGAGGTGTTGGCGGATGCCAGCAGCACGCGCGGCACGTCGCGCAGCCGCATGTCCTTGTAGACGAACACGGCGATGACGAAGGCATAGACCGCGCTCATCGCCGCAGCCTCCGTCGGCGTGAAGGCGCCCGAATAGATGCCGCCGATGACGATGACGATGAGCAGCAGGCCCCAGATCGCCTCGCGGAACGAGGTCCAGCGCTCGGCCCAGTTGGCCTGCGGCATGCGCGGATAATTGTTCTTCCAGGCGCGGTAGAAGGTGGTGAGGCCGAGCAGCGTCGCCAGCATCAGGCCGGGAATGACGCCGGCCATGAACAGCTGCCCGACCGATGCGGAGGTGACCCGCTCGCCCTCGGGGCCGGTGACCACTTGGCCGGCGGTGGCCACGGCATACATCACCATCACGATCGAGGGCGGGATCAGGATGCCGAGCGCGCCGGAGGTGGCGACGACGCCGGCGCCGAAGCGCGGCGGAAAGCCCTGCTTCTGCATCGCCGGCAGGATGATCGAGCCGATCGCCACCACGGTGGCGGGCGAGGAGCCCGACACCGCGGCGAACAGCGCGCAGGCCATGACGCCGGCCAGCCCCAGGCCGCCATGCCAGTGGCCGACCATCGACGAGGCGAAGGCGATCATCCGGCGGGCGACGCCGCCATGGGTGAGGAAATTGCCGGCCAGGATGAAGAACGGGATCGCCATGATCTCGAACTTCTCGATGCCGGTGAACAGCTTCAGCGCCACCGACTCGATCGGCACGCTGGTCATGGTGAACAGGAAGGTGAGGACGGTGAGGCCCAGCGCGATCGAGATGGGCATCCCCGTCAGCATCAAGGCGACGAGGAGGCTGAAAATGATGACGACGTTCACGGCTTCACCTCCTCGCCGGGATGATGGCCGGTGCCGGCCGGCGTGCCGTCCTCCTCGGTCATGCCCTCGACATAGGCATGGTCGTGATGAGGCAGGTCACCCGTGAACCAGAAGGTCCAGGCCACCTGGAGGAAGCGGAAACACATCAGATAGGACCCGAGCGGCACGCACAGATAGACCAGCCACATCGGCATTTCGAGGTCGGCCGAGACCTGCTGGGTGTGGGCCATCTCCCACACGAACGTGGCGCCCAGCGTGCCGACGATGGCGGTGAACAGCGCGCCGCACATCAGCGCGAACAGCACCACCTTGCGCTGCCGGTCCGCCGGCAGCCGGTTGACCAGCACATCGACGCCGACATGCACGCCGGTGCGCACGCCATAGGCGGCGCCGAACTTGGCCATCCACACGAACATGTAGATGCACAACTCCTGCGCCCAGGTGAGGTTGATGCTGCGCAGCCACATGAAGCCGGCGCGCCCGAAGTCGGTCAGCCAGCCAATCTCGTGGGCGCGGCCGTAATTGAACACGGAGGCGATGCCGCCCAGGCTGTAGCGGTGGGCGACGGCGATGAAGATGACGATGGTGGCCGCCGCCATCAGCGTCGCAATCAGCGTCTCTTCGAGCCGGTCGAGCAGTCTCAGCATCACGCAGGCTTCCTCGGCAAAATCCTCGGCAAATTTCTTGGGCGGGTTTGTTCGGCGATTTTCTTTGGCAGGATGGTCCGCCGGCCGCGCGGACGCTCCGCCACCGACCGCCGCAAGTCCCGCTTTCGTGCGGCCTTCGGATGATCAGTGCGGCGCGGCGCCCCACCGCCCCGCGGACAGGCCGGATGCGAAACGGCCCGGCGGGGGTGCCGGGCCGCCGCATCGAAGCCTCACGGAACGAGGCCGGTTTCCTTCTGCGTGCGGGCGATGAGATCGGCGCCGATACGGCTCGCCATCTCCTCGTGCACCGGCAGCAGCGCCTTGATCCACGCCTCCTTCTCCTTGGGCGTGAACTCGTGGAACGTCGTCTTGCCGGCCGCCTTCATCGCCGCCAGCGAGTCGTCATTCTCCTGCTGGGCGATCGAGTTGGCATATTCGGTGGCTTCCGCCATCGCCTTTTCCAGGCCTTCGCGGATCTCGGGCTTCAACCCCTCCCAGAACGCCTTATTGGCGATCACCGCATAGCCAAGATAGCCGTGATTGGAGACCGTGGCGTGCTTCTGCACCTCGTGCATCTTCTGGGTATACATGTTGGAGGGCGGGTTCTCGGTGCCGTCGACCACGCCGGTCTGCAGCGCCTGATAGACTTCCGAGAACGCCATCACCTGCGGCACAGCGCCCAGCGCCTTCATCTCCGCCTCCAGCACCTTGGAGGACTGGATGCGCATCTTGAGGCCGAGGAAGTCGTCCGGCGTCTTGAGCGGCCGGTTGGCGCTCATCACCTTGAAGCCGTTGTCCCAATAGGCCAGCCCGACGATGCCCTTCGGCTCAAGCTTGGCCAGGAGTTCCTTGCCGATCGGGCCGTCGGTGACCTTCCGCAGCGCCGCCTTGTCCGGGAAGATGAAGGGCAGGTCGAACACCTCGAACTCGCGCACGCCGAGCGGGCCGAACTTAGCGAGCGAGGGCGCCAGCATCTGCACCGCGCCAAGCTGCAGCGCCTCCAGCTCCTCCTTGTCCTTGTAGAGCTGGGAATTGGGATAGACCTCAACCTTGACCGCGCCGTCCGTGTACTTCTCCGCCAGTTCCCGGAAACGATCCGCCCCCTTGCCCTTGGGCGTGTCCGGCGCCACCACGTGGCTGAACTTGATGACGATCGGCTGGTCCGCACGCGCGGGCTGCGACGACAGCAAAAGGCTTGCCGCAGCGGCAACAATTGCCGCAGCACCGAGAATTGCCGTAGCGCGAGGCGCGAGCCTTGTAATTTTCATGAGCGTTTCCTCGTGGCAGGACTGGTTGGCCCGGCAACCAACTAATCAGGAACGGAAGGCATTCGCCATTAGGGATTTCCGTATCCGCCTCTTGAAATAGAGCCCAGGCCACCTATCGGCGCAGAACCGGCGGGCCGGGCTGCGAAGGTCAGGCCGGGACACGGCCAAGGCAGCGCGCAGCCGGCCCGGCCAAAGGCGGGCCGCGCACCGTCGTCCACCGTGGCCACACAGGCACTCCCCGGTGCGGACGAAGCATATTTAATCAAATATGAATCGAAAGCCCTGCAATATACAGCGACAGATTTACCTCACGAAACCCTAAAATCTATTAATCAGTGATTGCTTCAAAGTATAGCGCTATCGTCCCACCGAGATGATGCTTCAGCGCTGGCAGCCGGCAACGGAAGAGCGGGTGCGAGGCGCCCGCTTCCGGCGACCGGAGACGACGCGGCCGGGCGAAGCCAATTGTGGCGAAAAAGTAGGTGCCGCGGAAAGTAAGTATGGCGGGAAAATGGCATGGAACAAATTCCCGGCCTGTGCGTCAATTCAGCAACACGTCGAACCTATCCGCGTGCCGGCACGACAGAGTGACGAGCCCGGACGGGAAAAAGCGAGACAGCGCGACGGGACTTTGGGACAGCGAGGCAGGACGATGACCAGCAATCTGATTTCGAGCTCCAAGGATACGGACCTGCGCGTCGGCGTGGTTGCGGCGCTCGGTCTCGGCATCGTCGTCACGCTCACCGCCATCCTGGCCCATACGCCGCAGATGACCGCGGACTCCCGTACGACATCCCGTTCCACCATCACCCTGTCGGCCAGCGCGCCCGAGATCGCGCGGCCGGCCCCGAAGGTGATCGTGCAGCACCAGGAGGCGACCGATCACCTCGTCCGGTGAGCGCCACCTGACCGCACCCAGCGATTTCGAATAACCTCCCCTCTGGCCTCTCCCGCTCCGGCGTGAGGGGCTTCTTTTTTGTCCGCCTCCCGCCCACGCGATGGGAACACGCCGGAAGCTTGGCCGCCGATGCCGGCGGCTGATACGGTTTCCGGTTGATCCCTTCGGGATACCGGAAACAGTCTCGCCGAAAACCCCTTGTTCGATAACGGGTTTTTCGGCGATCGGAATACGGTTCTCCGGCTGATCAGCCGAAAACCGTATGAGAGGGCCGCGGGCGCACATCCCGCCCATCCCGATGCGCGCCAACGGCAAATCCCTCGCCGGGGAGGCCGGCAAGGGAGCGTTGTTCAGTGTCGGGGAGGTTCCAGGCGGACGTCCGGCCCTGCGGGGCCGGAACGCCGATCCTGCCAACGGCAGCGAACGCCGGCCGTTGATATCAGGCGTGGCGCAATTGGGCGCCGATGCGGTCGAGCTCGACCTGCTCGCGCGCCGCCTCGACCAGCCGCTCACGCTCCTGGTCGCGCTCCTCGAGGATCTCGACCTTCTTCAGCTCCTCGAACGCCTCGCCCAGTTGCGCGCGGGCGTCGTCGAGCTGGGCCCGCAGCTCGTCGGCCGACCGGCGCAGATTGTCGCGCCGCGTCATCGCCGCCTTGGCGTAGGTCGGATAGGCGAAATGGCCGGGATCGTCGATGCCGGCGCGTTCCTGTTCGGTCAGGATCTCGCGGTCGAGATCGGAGGCCATCCGCTCGAAATCGGCGATCATGGACTCGATCTGAACCACATGCCGGCGACGTTCGTCGACCTGGAAGCGTTTCAAGCGGATGAGCGTTTCACGCGACTTCATGGACTCGACACTGGAATGCGGCAGATCGCCTTCGAAATCGGGACAACGGCAGGATGCAGCTGAACGTCCTGACCATAGGGGCGAGGCGTTGAACTTTGGTTACCGGGAAACCGCCGATCTGAAATCCGGCCGCGGGAGTGGCCTCGCCCCGGCTCGCGAAAGATGCGAAATCCGGCTTCAGGGGCCGGCGCGCCAAAGCCCACCCGCAGGAATATCCCTTGAAAACAATAAGATAAGATAGAGCCACCTACCGAGGGACCCGAGGTGATCTCCGGTAAACCTTAAGATCGATCGGGAATTGTCGCCGGCTGCGCCGGCAACCTGACGTTACGTTATAAGGCTTCCGGCTGCTCAAGCTGGAGGCAGCATCATTTCGTCCCGGCCTTCGCCACGCCGACGATCTCGGCCAGCCGGCGGTAGCCGTCGGCGAGCGAGGTGGAATCGTCCTTGGCCTGGGCCAGGAACGTCTCCAGCGCCGGCGTGAGC
This sequence comes from Blastochloris tepida, assembly GCF_003966715.1. Classification (NCBI taxonomy): domain Bacteria; kingdom Pseudomonadati; phylum Pseudomonadota; class Alphaproteobacteria; order Hyphomicrobiales; family Blastochloridaceae; genus Blastochloris; species Blastochloris tepida. Next base: position 410,952 of record NZ_AP018907.1, on the reverse strand, counting down.
CCGATCGCCTCGTCCACCTCGGGGCTGGCGCCGGCCCGGTAGGCGCCGAGCCGGATCAGCTCCTCCATGTCGGCATAGGTGGCGAGCACCCGCTTGGCCCGCTGCACCGCCGGCCAATAGGCCGGGTCGCAGGACCGCGGCATGGTGCGCGACACCGACTTCAGCACATTGATCGCCGGATAGCGCCCGCGCTCGGCGATCGACCGCTCCATCACGATATGGCCGTCGAGAATCCCGCGCACCGCGTCGGCCACCGGCTCGTTGTGGTCGTCGCCATCCACCAGCACCGAGAAGATGCCGGTGATGGTGCCCTCGCCGACCCCGGGGCCGGCGCGCTCCAGCAGCCGCGGCAGCTCGGTGAACACGGTGGGCGTATAGCCCTTGGCGGTCGGCGGCTCGCCGGTGGAGAGGCCGATCTCACGCTGCGCCATGGCGAAGCGGGTGACCGAATCCATCATGCACAGCACGTCGGCGCCCTGGTCGCGAAAATATTCGGCGATCGCCAGCGTCAGATAGGCCGCCTGCCGGCGCATCAGGGCCGGCTCGTCGGAGGTGGCCACCACCACCACCGCCCGCTTGAGCCCCTCCTCGCCGAGATCGTCCTCCAGGAACTCCTTGACCTCGCGGCCGCGCTCGCCGACCAGGCCGATCACCGACACATCGGCCACGGTGTTCCGCGCCAGCATCGACAGCAGCACCGACTTGCCGACGCCGGAGCCGGCGAAGATGCCCATGCGCTGGCCGCGGCAGCAGGTGAGGAAGGTGTTCAACGCCCGCACCCCGAGATCGAGCGGCCCGCCGACCCGGCGGCGGGCATGGGCGGAGGGCGGCGAATTGCGGAACGGATAGGGCTCGGCACCTGGCGGCAGCGGCCCCTTGCCGTCCACCGGCTCGCCCATGGCGTTGACGACCCGGCCCAGCCAGCCGGCCGAGGGCCGCACGCTCGGCACCACCGGCGACACGATGGCCCGGCAGCCGCGCCGCACGCCCTCAAGGTCGGAGAACGGCATCAGCAGCGCCCGGCCGGCGACGAAGCCGACCACCTCGCAGGGGATCGCGCGCCCCGGCGCCGTCTCCACCGAGATGCGCGCGCCGATCGGCATCGAATTGACCGGCCCGGCGACCTCGACCAGCAGGCCGCGCACCGTGGCGACGCGGCCATAGATCTCCACCGCGCCGATCTCGGCGATCTGATCGGCCAGCGCCTTCATGTCTCGGTCCCTCGAATGGCGGCAATTTGGTGGATCGCCGCAAAGGCGCCGCCGGAGTAAACGATTTGTTTACCCGCCTCGTTAATAATCGGTCCGGTTCGGGGAGACGGTCGGCAGCAGCGGCCAAAGGTCTCAACGGACAAACCATTTATGCGGAATTCCTCCGGCGATGCATGAACGGGGTGCGATACGAAACGCGGTCGATGGACGAATCTTAGCGTGATTCGTAAGGAGTCGTGCAGGGGCCTATTGCGCCGCCGAATCAGACTTTGTTAACCATCGTTCGTTAGGATCGAATCGATTGTTCCGAACCGAGTTCGTGAGACGAGCGGCTGGGGTCCGGGTCGCCGCTTATTGGCGGGAAGGGGATACTTATGCGTGTCCTGCTGATTGAGGACGACAGCGCGACCGCGCAGAGCATCGAGCTGATGCTCAAGTCGGAGAGCTTCAACGTCTATACGACCGACCTCGGTGAGGAAGGCGTCGACTTGGGCAAGCTCTACGACTACGACATCATCCTGCTCGACCTCAACTTGCCGGACATGTCCGGCTACGAGGTGCTGCGCACCCTGCGCGTCTCCAAGGTCAAGACGCCCATCCTGATCCTCTCCGGCCTCGCCGGCATCGAGGACAAGGTGAAGGGTCTCGGCTTCGGCGCCGACGACTACCTGACCAAGCCGTTCCACAAGGACGAGCTGATCGCGCGCATCCACGCCATCGTGCGGCGCTCGAAGGGGCACGCCCAATCGGTCATCGCCACCGGCGACCTGATCGTCAATCTCGACACCAAGACCGTCGAGGTGCACGGCGCCCGCGTCCATCTCACCGGCAAGGAGTACCAGATGCTGGAACTCCTCAGCCTGCGCAAGGGCACGACGCTGACCAAGGAGATGTTCCTCAACCATCTCTATGGCGGCATGGACGAGCCGGAGCTGAAGATCATCGACGTCTTCATCTGCAAGCTGCGCAAGAAGCTGGCCAACGCCTCCAACGGCAAAAACTACATCGAGACCGTGTGGGGCCGCGGCTACGTGCTGCGCGAGCCGTCCGACACCGACGAGCGTATTCCAGCCTGAGACCCTCTTCCGCAAGCCCCCCGTCCTGGCCCCGCTCACGCGGGGCCTTTTGTATTCCGGGCTCCAATAGAGCATTCTCCGCCCTGATGCGGTCAGATCGGATCACGCTCTAACGGCAGTTGACGGTGCGTTCAGGCCGTCCGAAGCTGTCGCGTCGCCGCGTCATCCGGGAGGCCGCCATGCTCCATCGCCGCGCCGTCCTCGCCCTCGGCCTCCTCGCCCTCGCACCCCGGCGGGCCTGGGCGGCGGCGCCCGACATCGACGTCTACAGCGATCCGTCCTGCGGATGCTGCGGCGCCTGGGTGCGCCACCTCGAGGCGAACGGTTTCCGGGTGCGAACCCACGATCTCGCAGCCGACGCCCTCGCCGCACTGAAGCGCGCACGCGGAATCACCGATGCACTCGCCTCGTGCCACACGGCGCTGGTCGGCGGCTATGTCGTGGAAGGTCACGTCCCGGCCGCCGACATCCGGCGGCTGATCGCCGAGAATGCGCCGGCCCGCGGTCTCACGGTGCCGGGCATGCCCGGCGGCTCGCCCGGCATGGAAGGCGCCCCGCGCGAACGCTTCGATGTCCTGCTGATCGATCTTCGGGGCGGCACTCGCCCTTACGCGACATATTGAGCGGACGCGGCGGCCATCCACAACGGATCATACGGTTTCCGGTTGATCCCTTCGGGATACCGGAAACGGTCTCGCCGAAAAATCCTTGAGTTGGAAGGGATTTTTCGGCGATCGGAATACGGTTCTCCGGCTTGATCAGCCGGAAACCGGATCACACCCGCGCGCCCGCCGCCGCGAGGCGCGGCTGGCCGATCGAGCCGAGCCCCGGCTTGCCGCTGACATTGGGCTGATAGAGACCGCGCTTGTCCGGCACCGGCACGAAGGCGTCGGTGAGGCCCACCACCGTCTCGGCGGCGCCGAGCACCAGGAAGCCTTCCGGCACGGTGATCTTGGCGATCCGCTTCAGCACGTCGATCTTGGTGTCCTGGTCGAAATAGATCAGCACGTTGCGGCAGAACACGATGTCGAACGTGCCGAGCGACGAGAAATCGTTCAGCAGGTTGAGCGGCCGGTACTGCACCATCGCCCGGATCTCGGGCTTGATCTGCCAGATGTCGCCGGACTGGTCGAAATACTTCACCAGCATCTGGATCGGCAGGCCGCGCTGCACCTCGAACTGGCTGTAGACGCCGGCCCTGGCCTTCTCCAGCACCTCGTTCGACAGGTCGGTGCCGATGATCTCGACCCGCCAGCCGACCAGTCTGTCGGCGGCCTCCTTGAGCAGGATGGCCAGCGAATAGGGCTCCTGGCCGGTGGAGGCAGCCGCGCACCAGATGCGCAGGCGGCGCTCCTTGGCCCGCAGCGCCATCGCCTTCGGCAGCATGGTGTCGCGGAAATGGTCGAACGGCACCTTGTCGCGGAAGAAGAACGACTCGTTGGTGGTCATCGCCTCGGTGACCTCGACCGCGAGCCGCTCGGCGCCCGGCGCCTTCAGCTTGGCGACGAGATCGGAGATCGAGGCGAGCCCCGCCTTCCGCGCCACCGGCAGCAGGCGGCTTTCGATGAGATACTGCTTGTCGTTGGACAGCAGCAGCCCGGAGCGCTCCTTGAGGAACTTGCGCAGATACTCGTAATCGAGCGGCGTCACAGGCGATCTCCCGATGCGAGACGGATGATGCGCGGGGCGATGTCATTGAGCGGCAGCACCGCCGAACACACCCCGGAATGAGCGGTGGCGCCGGGCATGCCCCAGACGACGCTGGTCGCCTCGTCCTGGGCGATGACCCCCCCGCCATGGGCGACGACGTCGCCCGCGCCATGGGCGCCGTCCGAGCCCATGCCGGTGAGCACGACCGCGAGCAGGCCCGCGCCATAGGCGTCGGCGGCCGAAGCGAACAGCGGGTCGACCGCCGGCTTGCAGTAGTTCACCGGCGGCCCGTCCTCGAGCCCGATCACCGGCACGTTGTTGACGCGCTTGATGACCATGTGGCGGCCGCCCGGCGCGACATAGATGGTGCCGGCGGTGATCGGCTCGCCGTCGATGCCCTCGTGCGCCGGCCGGCCACTGGCGCGGCCGAGATGCTCGGCGAGAATGGTGGTGAAGGTCGGCGGCATGTGCTGGGTGATGATGATGGGAAAGCGCGCCGCGATCGGCGCCAGCCCCTTCAGCACCACCTGCAGCGCCTGCGGCCCGCCGGTCGACGAGCCGATGGCGATGACGCGCGGCGGCGTCGGCGGAAACGGCCGCAGCCTGATGTCGGCGGGCAGCGGCCCGAGGCGCGGCGTCAAGGGCGGTGCGGCCGGCCGGCCGGCCACCGGCGCCACGGCCGGCGCCGGCCGCGGCGCGGTGCGGCGGCGGCGCGCGGCGAGGCTCTTGATCTTGTCGACCAGCTCGCGGCGGAACGTCGTCGAGGTGGTGACGTCGCGGTTGGTCTCGGGCTTGGGGATGTAGTCGGCGGCGCCGAGCGACAGCGCCTTGAGCGAGATCTCGGCGTTGCGGCGCGTCAGCGTCGACGCCATTATGACGATGAGATCGCGTTTCTTCTCAAGCAGCAGCGGCAGGGTGGAGATGCCGTCGAGCTCGGGCATCTCGATGTCCAGCACCACCACGTCCGGATCGTAGCGGTTGAACTGGTCGACCGCCTCGCGGCCGTTGCGCAGCGAGGCCACGACCTCGACGCCCGTCTCCTCGGCCAGCCACCGCGACACGAGGCCGCGCACGACGACGGCGTCGTCCACGATCATCACGCGGATCGGCTGGTCGGTGGAGGCGAGGATCGGAGCGGTGGCAGTCATCTTCGGCACGCGTCGCAAGGGGGAATGGGTCCGGGCCCGCGCACCACGCACGCGGCCCGTGCCGGATCGGCGCGGCTCAGATCAAGCCGACTTCCTGGAACTTGGCCTCGACGATCTCCTTGTCGAACGGCTTCATGATGTATTCGTTTGCGCCGGCGTGCAGCGCGCGGGCGATGTGGGCGACGTCGTTCTCGGTGGTGCAGAACACCACCTTCGGCGCCGAGCCGCCCGGCATGGCGCGCAGGTGCTTGAGGAACTCGTAGCCGTCCATCACCGGCATGTTCCAGTCGAGCAGCACGGCGTCGGGCATCTGCCGGCGGCAGGCATCCAGCGCCTTCTCGCCGTCCTCGGCCTCGTTCACCGAGAACTTGAAGCCCTCGATGATGCGGCGCGCCACCTTCCGGATGACGCTCGAATCGTCGACCACCAGACACGTCTTCATGTCATCCACTCCGTTCAGGCCGCGAGGGCGTCGATGCCGTTGTCGAGCACCCGATCGACATCGAGGATCACCATCAACTGGCCGTCGAGGCGATGCACGCCGGCCGACACCCGCGCCCAGCGCGGATCGAGATTGGCCGGATTGGCCTCGTGCGTCGCTTCCGACACCTTCAGCACCTCGCCGACCTGATCGATCAGCAGGCCGTAGCTTTCGCCCTTGTGCTCGATGCCGACAGCCATGTTGGTCTTGCCGTCGTCGCGGGCGGGCAGCCCGAGCCGCACCCGCATGTCGATGGCGGTGACGATGCGGCCGCGCAGATTGAGCACGCCGGCCAGCTCCGGCGCCGCCAGCGGCACGCGCGTCAGCCGGTCGGGCATGAACACGTCGTGCACGCGCTCGATGGGAAGCCCGAACAGCTGCCCGCCGATCAGCACGGTGACGAATTCCGTGGTGTCCTGGCTCATTGCCGTGGTCATGGTGGTTCCCTCGCCGCTCACGCCGCCTTCTCCCACTCGACCGAGCATTCCTTGAGCGCGGCGATCAGGCCCTGGCGGTCGAACTTGGCGATGTGATCGTCGAAGCCGACGCTGCGGCCGCGCTCGATGGAGGCGGGCGTCGCCACCGACGACAGCGCGATCATCGGCATGTGCTTGGTGCGCGGATCGGCCTTGACCTGCTCGGCCAGCTCGAAGCCGTCCATGCCCGGCATCTCGACGTCGGCGACGACGATGTCGAAGCGCGGATCCTGCTTCAGCGTCGCCAGCGCCGCCTCGCCGTCGGTGCAGGCCACCACCTCGTAGCCCGCCGCCCGCAGCACCGGCGTCAGCATGTTGCGGAAGAACGGCGAGTCGTCGACGAACAGCAGCTTCGGCGACGGACCGCCGACGCGGATCGACTTGCGCGACATCCAGTCCTCGAACGCCATCGGCAGATAGTGGCCGATGTCGATGACCTCGGTCGCCTGACCCTTGATCACCGCCGAGCCGAGCACGCCCGGCTGCTCGCTCGCCACCTCGATGTTGAGGCGATCCTCGACGATGTCGACGATCTCGTCGACGACGAGGCCCATCGAGCGGCCGGCCTCGGAGAACACCAGCATCGGCTGGGTTCCCTCGCTGCGCACCGTGACGTGCGGATTGACGGTGACCAGCGGCATCAGGCTGCCACGATACTGCACCAGCCAGCGGCCGTTGGAACGCTCGATCTTGGTCGCGTCGATCTCCTCCAGGCGCGTCACCAGCGACAGCGGCACCGCCTTGGGCTCGGGCGAGCCGGCGCGGAACACCAGCATCGACAGCGTCTGACCGGCGGCCTGCGCGTGCGCCGCCTCGGCATCGTCCTCCTCGGCGCGGTGCGCCTCGGTGCCGGCGCCGAACGCCGCGGCGATGCCGTTCGGATCGATGATCATGATCACCGAGCCGTCGCCGAGAATGGTGTTGCCGGAGAACATCGGGATGTGGCGCAGCTTCGAGGACATCGGCTTGACGACGATTTCCTCGGTGTGGAACACGCCGTCGACCACGATGCCGAAGGTCTGGTTGCCGACCTGCGTCACCACGATGAAGCCGGACTCCTCGTCGAGCTTCTGGCCGCCGTCGATCTTGAGCAGCCGCTTCAGATGCACGAGCGGCAGAAGCTTGTTGCGCAGGCGGAGCACCGGGGTGTCCTTGATGCGCTCGATGCGGTGGTCGGAATTGGTCTGCGCCCGCACCAGCTCGACCACCGCCAGCTGCGGAATGGCGAAGCGGTCGCCGCCGGCCTCGACGATCAGCGCCGAGACGATGGCGAGCGTCAGCGGGATCTTGATGGTGACGGTGGTGCCTTCGCCATAGACCGACTTGAGATCGATGGTGCCGCCGATCTGGTCGATATTGGTGCGCACCACGTCCATGCCGACGCCGCGCCCCGACACCGAGGTCACCTTGGCCGCGGTCGAGAAGCCCGGCGCGAAGATGAACTTCTGGATCTGGCTCTCCGACAGCTTCTCGGCGTCGGCCTCGCTGACCAGCCCGTTGGCGATCGCCTTGGCCTTGATCTTCTCGGTGTTGAGGCCGCGCCCGTCGTCGGCGATCTCGATGATGATGTGGCCGCCCTCGTGGAAGGCGGACAGGCGGATGGTTCCGGTCTCCGACTTGCCGTTGGCGCGCCGCTCCTCCGGGCCTTCGAGCCCGTGGTCGGCGGAGTTGCGCACCATGTGGGTGAGCGGGTCCTTGATCAGGTCGAGCACCTGCCGGTCGAGCTCGGTCTCCGCGCCCACGGATTCCAGCTCGATCGACTTGCCAAGCTCGTTGGCGAGGTCGCGCACGATGCGCGGCAGCTTCTGCCACGCATTGCCGATCGGCTGCATGCGCGTCTTCATCACGCCTTCCTGCAGCTCGGCGGTGACGTTGGACAGCCGCTGCAGCGGCACCTTGAATTCGGAATCCTCGTGGCGGCGGACGATTTCGAGCAGCTGATTGCGGGTCAGCACCAGCTCGGACACCATGGTCATCAGGTGTTCGAGCGTCTCGACATTGACGCGGATGCTCTGGTTCTTGACCATCGACTCCGGCGCCTTGTCGTCGTCCTCGGCCTTGGGAGCGGCCTTCTTCACCTCGGGCTTCTTCACCTCGGGCTTCTTGGCCTCAGGCGTCTTGGCCTCGACCTTATTGGGCTCGGGCTTCTTCGCCTCGGCTGCCATGGGTTCGGGCGCCTTCGCCTCGACCACCTCGATGTCGGCCGCTTCGAGGTCCATCGCGACCTGGGCCGGCTCGGCCACCGGCTCCGGCAGCTCGACCGCGGTCTCGCGGAACGCCCGCTCCAGCTCGTCGAGCGACACCTCGCCCGGCCGCAGCGGCCGCTCCAGCGTCTGCTCGACCAGGACGCCGACAGCCGTCTCCGGCTCCGCTTCCGGCTGCGCCTGCGGGCTCTCGGCCTCCGGCGCGGTGGGCGGCGCGGCGATCTCGGCGGCGCCGTGGAGCGCCATCTGTTCGAGCTGGCCGATCAGGTCCTCGTCGGAGCCGGCCGGCTCCTCCTCCTGGCGCTCCAGCCCGTCCAGCACCAGCTTCAGCCGGTCGATGGTGGACAGGATCAGCGTCACCGCCTCGCCGGTCACCGGCATGCCGTCACGGAACTTGCCCATCAGGGTCTCGGCGGCATGCGCCAGGGCTTCCAGCCGGGGCAGGCCGAGGAAGCCGCAGGTTCCCTTGATGGTGTGAACAAGACGGAAGATATTGTCGAGGATCTTCTTGTCGTTCGGGTCCTGTTCGAACCGGACAAGCTGAACGTCGACCGTATCCAAGCTCTCGTTGGTCTCGGTCAGGAATTCGCGAAGTAGATCGTCCATGAGGGGCACGCCTCGGTCGCACATGGCGGACTGAACCGGACGATCGCCCGGATCATTCAGGCAGTGTCGGAGACATGCGTTAAAATTGACTGAAATGAATCGGCGGGAACCATTGCCCGGCCGGTAAGGTAGACAATCCGTTTACGGTATTCGCTCGCACAAACCAGGATTGCGCCAGTATTGATCCTCGCGCACGTACCGCGCGCATCCGGCCCGCTCGAAACGGTTACCGGAGGCGCCGCGCCGCCGCGTAGCGGCAGGGGTGCAGGGTCAGGCGCTGGCGACGTTGAACGACACGCCGCCCGGCTCCACCGCCACCGTCACGCTCAGGCCGGCGGTGCGGGCGAGCAGCCCGGTATAGAAGGGCTGGATCAGAGTGCCGTCGATATGGCCGTTGGCGGGATGGCCGGCCAGAAGCTCGCGGATGCCGGCGGGCACGCGCGGATTGGTGCCTTCGGCCACCACCCGGAAGCCGTCGCCTTCGCTGCGCACCTGGATGACGCCGCCGCGCGGGATCGTGTTGCCCGCCAGCACCACCAGATTGAGCAGGAGCTTCACCCGGTTCTTCGGCATCAGCCGGCGCGGCACGTCCCAGATCAGCTTGGTGCGCTCGTCGTCGAGCACGCCGCGGGCGACCGTCTCGGCATCGCCGGTATCGACCTCGGCGCCGGCCGAGCCGGCGGCGCCGAACGCCAGCCGGCAGAACTGCAGGCGGGCCGAGGCCTGCCGCGCGCTCTTGCGGATGAGGTTGAGGGCGAAGGCCCGCATGTCCTCGTCCTGGTTGTTCTCGTCGAGAACCTCCAGGCCATTGACGATCGCCCCGACCGGGCTGATGACATCATGACAGACGCGGCTCGCGACAAGAGCCGCAAGATCGAGGCCTTCGAGGGCGAACACCTCGGAGGCCGCAGCCTCGGTCTTGAAAGCCTCAGCCTTGGGAGCATCGGCCTTGGGAGCGTCAGCCTTGGGAGCCTCGGACTTGAAAGGGTCGGACATCGGAGCGTTCGACATCGGAGCGTTCGACATGGGAGCCTTCCGGTGGCCGGAGAGAGTGCCACGATTCGCCGACGTCGCGGCTGGGTTCGGATACACCGGCATGCCCCGCGCTGCCAAGGCTGACGGCGCGATTGGGCAACATGATTGATTCGAACGGCGATTGCCGCCTGCGTGACCTCGACCTGCTCGCCGCTCTGGGCAACCTCGCCGTCCAGGCCGGCCGCCGCATCGAGGCGGTGCGCACCGCCGGCGCCCCGGCCCACCTGAAGGCGGACGGCAGCCCTGTCACCGAGGCCGACCGGGCCTCGGAGGCGATCGTGCTCGCCGGCCTCGCCGACCTCTGCCCCGGCATTCCGGCGGCCTCCGAGGAGGCGGTGGCGGCCGGCATCGTGCCCCCGGCCAAGGACAGGCTGTTCCTGGTCGATCCGCTCGACGGCACCAAGGAATTCCTGGCCGGCAACGGCGAATACGCCGTCAATATCGCGCTCGTCGTCGGTGGCCGGCCGGTGCTCGGCGTGGTGCACGCGCCGGTGGGCGGCGACACCTGGCTCGGGCTGGTCGGCGCCGGCGCCTGGCGGGCCGCCCCGGCGCGGGACGGGCTCGCGCCGCGCTCGGCCTGGCAGCCGATCCATTGCCGGCCGCGCCCGGCGGTGCCGACCGTGGCGCTGAGCCGCACCCATCTCGACCCGGAGACCGAGCGGGCGGTGGCCGCGCTCGGCCCAACGACCTGCCTCAGGCTCGGCTCGGCGCTGAAGTTCGCCGTCATCGCCGAGGGCCGGGCTGACCTCTATCTGCGGCTGGGCATGGTGCGCGAATGGGACATCGCCGCCGGCCACGCGCTGCTGATCGCCGCCGGCGGCACGGTGACGGCGCCGGACGGCTCGCCCCTCCTCTATGGCAAGGCGGAGGAAGGCTTTGCCGTCAACGGCTTCCGGGCCTCGGGCGCGCCGGCCTCGGATTGACCGGCGCTGCTTCTTTCTTCCCTCTCCCACCCGGGCCTACGGCATTCACGGATCTGAATCGCCTGGGCCGAGAGAGATCGAGCCGAAACGCGATCTCTTTCGGCGTGATTTGCGCCTGCGGCGTCTGGCACAAGCCCGCCGTCGTCATGGCCGGGCTTGTCCCGGCCATCCACGTCTTTGTTTTCAAATAGGTTTTCAAGACGTGGATGCCCGCGCAGGCAAATTCATGCAGCCTGCGCAAGCTTGGCTGCAAGCGCGGGCATGACGAGTTCAATCCTGCGGCCCCCGGTAACTGCCGATCCACCGCGTTCTCGATGAGACATCCGCAGCCTGTCCATTAAGCCATTGATGGCTCAGCACAGAATCAGATCCGTGAATACCGTAGCCCACCTGGGCAGCGGTCTTCCGACCACGATTCCAGGCCGATCGCCCGGACGACTGTCTCACCGCGGCAGCGTCCTGGCGGCCTCGTCCCAGCCGGATTCGGCGGCCCGGAAGGCGTTTGCCGGATCGGTGAAGAACCGCTCGCGGCTGGCCTCGTTGCGGAACAGCAGGAGCCGGCCGGACCACACCGCGAACACTTCGGGATTGCCGGGCACCGCCGCCTTGCGGGCCACCGCCGAGGGATCGTGGCCGCCGAACGCCGGCATATAGTCGTCGGGCGCCTCCTTGAAGGCGGCGAGGTTGCCGGCATTGACGAAGCGCCAGACGACATTCGCGTGCGCAAGCTCATACTTGGCGCTGCCCTGCCGGGCCGCGCCCTCCAAATGGTAGGCCACCGGGTCGTAGCCCCACAGCGCCAGGCCCGAATGGCGGTCGGCCACCACCCGCTCATTGGTGGCGGCCACGGCCGAGCCGAGCAGTGCAAAGGCGATCAGGAGCGCTGGCCACGCGGGGCGCCACCGGCGGAGCGCCCGCCACCGCGACTGCCCAGTACACGCCATACTCATGTCTATTACTTTGCCTTCGCTGTGGCGATTCGCGCCGCCTGCGGCGCGGAGAACCTTCGCCAAGATCGCGTACCAGACCGAGTATAGGAACGGGCGGTGAGCGCCGCGTTAATCCTTCATCCCGTCCAACCGGAGCACGACCGATGATCCGCCTTCGGATTCTGCTGTTCGCCCTCCTTGCTGTTCTTGCCGGCGCCCCGTTCGCACCCGGTCAGGCCCAGGGTCACGATCAGGCGCCGCCCCCGCAGAGCCGCGTCGGCCATTTCAAGCCCGACGAGCTGGTCCAGGCCGGCCACAGCTTCTTCGGCAGCATCTCGCGCGGGCTGGCCGAAGCCATCCAGGACGTGGTGTCGAAATGGGGCCTGCCGAACGGCTACATCCTCGGCCAGGAGGGCACCGGCGCCTTCGCCGTCGGCCTGCGCTATGGCGAGGGCACGCTCTACACCCGCAATGCCGGCGACATGCCGGTGTTCTGGCAGGGGCCCTCGCTCGGCTTCGACTTCGGCGGCGACGGCGCCCGCACCATGATGCTGGTCTACAACATGCGGCAGGTGACCGACATCTTCCAGCGCTTCCCCGGCATCGCCGGCTCGGCCTATCTGGTCGCCGGCTTCGGCATCACCGCGCTCACCGCCGATGGCGTGACGGTGGTGCCGATCCGCTCGGGCATCGGCCTGCGTCTCGGCGCCAATGTCGGCTATCTGAAGTTCACGCGGCAGCCGACCTGGAACCCGTTCTGACCCGGGTTGCGGCCTGCTGCGCTCCCTGCCGGGCCGCCTGCCGCATCGTGACGGATCCTGCGGGATCCTCCGGCGGCCGCAACGGCGGCGCCCCTGGTCCGCCACCGCATCTTTGTGCTGCGGCGGGCCGTGCTTTTACTGGCAGCCGCCGTGCCGCCATGGCATGAATGCTGCGAAATCGCGGCCCGCCGCAACGCCCGGGCCGCGCGGCCCCGGAACCGCGTTCCGGGAGCGTGTCCCTGCCGGAAATCGTCCGTTCGGCCCAGGGCATGCGGCGCTTCTCAAGGCCGGGGCCGCGGCGCTCGCCGCCGGCTCCCGCAGAAAGGTCGCACATGATCGAAGCGATCATGTATTTCGCCCTCGGCTTCCTCCTGGCCACCGCGCTCGCGCTCACCGCGATGCCGGCGGTGTGGAACCGCGCCGTCCGCCTCACCCGCCGGCGGATCGAGAGCCTCGTGCCGGTCTCGCTCGCCGAGATCCAGGCCGACAAGGACCAGATCCGCGCCGAATATGCGGTGGCCGTCCGGCGGGTGGAGATCGAGGCCGAGACGCTGCGCCAGAAGTCCGCCGAGCAGCTGGCCGAGATCGGCCGCAGGACCGAGACCATCCTCGCCCTCAAGGCCGAGCTTGCCGAGAAGGACGCGAGCCTGCAGGCGCTGGGCTCGCAGGACCGGGCGCTGGCCGACCATCTGGCCGCCGTGCAGCAGGAGCTTGCCGCCCGCACCCAGACGCTCGAACAGGTCTCCGCTCTGCTGTCGGACCGCGAGGCCTCGCTCGCCGGCCTGCAGCGGCTCGTCGATGAGACCGCCAACCTGTCGCACGACCAGAAGGCCGAGATCGCCACGCTCACCGCCCAGGCGGCGAGCCTGCGCCAGCGGCTTGCGGCGCGGGAGCAGGAGCTGGAGCAGGTCCTCGACGAGCGCAACCGGGCCGCGCGCATGGCCGTCCGCCTCGCCGACCTCGAGAACCGGCTGGCCGGCCATGTGCGCGAGCGCGACATGCTGATGAAGCGCATCGCCGTGCTCGAAGGCGAGGCCGAGCGCGGCCCCGCCGCGCTCAACGCCGCAATGGCGGCGCTGACCACCGAGAATGGCGTGCTGGAGAGTGCGCTGGCCCAGGCCCGCGAGGAGATCGCCCGGCTGCGGCATGATCTGGTCGAGGCCAAGCGGCAGGCCGAGGGCACCGGCGCGGCCGAGCGCAGCGAGAACGCGCTGCTGCGCGAACGCATCACCGACGTCGCCGCCGAGATCGCCCGCCTCACCGCCCAGATCGAGGGACCCGGCTCGCCGATCCCGGCGCTGATCGCCGAACCCGCCAGACTGAACGGGGCGGGCACGGAGGCGCCCGCGGCTCCCGCCTCGCTCGCCGAGCGCATCCGCACCCTTCAGGCCCGCGCCGCCAACCCCTGACGCCTGGGCGGCAGCTCAGGCCCGGTTTCGTATCACTGCGCCCGGCTGCGGACGAAGGCGAGCAGGTCGGCCATCTCCTTGCGGGTGAGGTCGAGCTTCGGCATCGGCGGGTGCGGCGAAGCGATGGCGGCGGCGAAGGTGGCGTCCGTCCAGGGCTTGGCGCCGATCGAGCGGAAGGTCGGCACCCCGTCATTGCCCTGCGGCTGCTGGTCATCGACCAGATGACAGCCGGAGCACCAGCGCTCGGCCAGCACCCGGCCGGCCGCCGCATCGGCGCCCGGCGCCGCCACCGGCTGCCCTGCGCCCGCCAGCGCGAGCCACACGATCGAAGCCCCGAGGGCGATGCCGGTTCCAGAAAGCCGCATGATGCACCTGCTGCGTTTGTCGCGATGCCGCGAAGCGTGGCGGGATCATACGGTTTCCGGCCCAAGGGCCGGAGAACCGTATTCCATTCGCCGAAAATCCCGTCCTCGAACAAGGATTTTCGGCGAGATCGTTTCCGGTATCCCGAAGGGATCAACCGGAAACAGTGCGAGTGTCGCAGAGCGGGCCGGCCCCGGCAACGCCCTGCCCCGGCTTGTCTATTCCCTTGCTATTCCCTGGGCCGCATGTCGAGCACGCGCTTGGCCTTGCCGATCGAGCGCTCGATCGAATTGGGATCGACCACATTGACCCGGACGGAGACGCCCACCACCGCCTTGACGTGGTGCATCAGCTCCTTGGCCTGGGTGGCGCGGACGGCCGCGTCGGTGGCTTCCGGCCGAGCCTCGACCAGCACGCTCATGGTGTCGAGGCGGCCTTCTCGGCCGAGCTCGATGACGTAGTGCGGCGCGAGCCCCGAGCATTTGAGGATCTGCTCCTCGATCTGGCTCGGAAACACGTTGACGCCGCGCAGGATGATCATATCGTCGGAGCGGCCCGACACCTTCTCCATCCGCCGCATCGAGCGCGCGGTGCCGGGCAGGAGCCGGCTGAGATCACGGGTGCGGTAGCGGATGATCGGCATCGCCTCCTTGGTGAGGGACGTGAACACCAGCTCGCCGAATTCGCCGTCCGGCAGCACCGCCCCGGTCACCGGATCGATGATCTCGGGATAGAAGTGGTCCTCCCAGACGTGCAGGCCGTCCTTGGTCTCGACGCACTCATTTGCGACGCCCGGGCCGATCACCTCCGACAGGCCGTAGACGTCGATGGCGTGCATGTCGAACGCCTCCTCGATCTCGTGGCGCATGGCGTTGGTCCACGGCTCGGCGCCGAACATGCCGACCTTCAGGCTGCAGGTGCGGGCGTCGACCTTGATGCGCCGGAACTCGTCGAGCAGCGCCAGCATGTAGGACGGCGTCACCATGATGACGTCGGGCTGGAAGTCGCGCATCAGCTGCACCTGACGCTCGGTCATGCCGCCGGACACCGGAATGACGGTGCAGCCCAGCCGCTCCGCGCCGTAATGGGCGCCGAGCCCGCCGGTGAACAGGCCATAGCCATAGGAGACGTGGACCTTCATGCCCGGCCGGGCGCCGGCCGCGCGCATCGAGCGCGCCATCACGTCGGCCCACATGTCGATGTCGGCCTTGGAGTAGCCGACCACGGTCGGCCGGCCGGTGGTGCCGGAGGAAGCGTGGACGCGGAGCACCTGCGACTGCGGCACCGCGAACATGCCGAAGGGATAGGTGTCACGCAGGTCCTGCTTGGTGGTGAAGGGGAATTTGCCGAGATCGGCCAGGGTCTTCAGGTCGTCGGGATGGACGCCGGCGGCGGCGAACTTGGCACGGTAATGCGGGACGTTCTCATAGGCGTGGCGCAGCGTCCATTTCAGGCGCTCGAACTGCACCGCCGACAGTTCGTCGCGCGAGGCGGTTTCGATCGGCTCGAGATCGCCCGGGCGCGGTGAGAGGTCCAACATCGTGCTTTCCTTCCTCAGGCTTGGGCGGTCCGGACACGCGAACGCCACGTTCGGGGGCAGGCAATAGCGCCGGCCTTCCTCGCGCTTCATTGCGGTTGATCACGTAGCCGGCGGGCCGCGGCGATTTTTTTGGCCGCCCGCCCCTCTGCCTGAACAAGGGATCACGGGCACTCGCGCAGCAAGCGGTCGTGCTGGGCCGAAAGCCCGGCCAGATCGAATTCCTCGGTCACCACGCCGGCGCCGAAGGTCGTGACTTCGAGCACGAGGCGGCGGCCGACCAGGATGCGGTCGAACACCTTGCCGCGGAAGCGCACCTCCTGCACGGCGCGGTCCCTGCGCGGCAGGGTGCGCACCCGGCTCGGCTCGGAATTGTCGATCCGGAAGCGGTAGCGCGCGACGCCGCCGCGCTGCCCGAACCTGACAACCATCTCCTCGCGGCCGACCCGGACATCGGGCCTGCCGGGCGGGGAGATGACGCAGGCCACGCCATCGGTGAGGGGATCGCGCCGGCGCTCCAGCACCCAGCCGGCAGGCTGGGTCTCAGCCGCGGGCCTGTCGGTCCGCGCCGCCTTGTCGGTCTGCGTCGCCTTGGCGCTCTCGGCGTCGAAGCACCGGAGCCGCTCGGCCGCGTCGGCGATGCCGGGGCAGCGCGAGGCTTCCGCCGTCTCCGCCGCCGAGGTCTCAGCCAACGCCGCACCGGCGGGGCCAAACGCCAGCGGCGCGGCAAGCGCGAGCGGCACCGCAAGCGCCGCAACAAACCGTCCGAAAGCCGTCATGGATAGCTCCAAATGGTGACCCATGGTCCTACGCCCGGCCGGCGGATCAGATCAGATCAGCGTGCCCGGCACGATGCGGCTGTGGCCGCGGAACTCGGCGATCGTCGCGCCGTCCGCGGTCAAGGTCACGTCATAGATGCCGGAGCGCTCGGCCCGGTGGCGCTCGCGGGCCAGCGCGGTGAGCTTCATGCCGATCTGGGCCGGCTTGAGGAAGCTGATCGAGCAGTGCTGCGCCACCGCCCGCTGGCCGTAGGAATTGCAGGCATAGGCGAAGGCGGTGTCGGCCAGCGCGAAGATGTAGCCGCCATGGCAGGTGCCGTGGCCGTTGACCATCGCCTCGGTCACCACCATCGACGCGGCGGCCTCGCCCGGTCCCACCGCCTCGATGACGATGCCGAGCGCAGCAGGCGCCTTGTCGTCGGGCATCATCGCATCGGCGGAGCGGCGGGCGATTTCCTCGGGCGTCATGTCCATTCGCGTTCTCACGTTTTCTATCAGTTTGATACCGAAAATCCGACCCGCCGGCGACGAAGGCGCCTCGCCGCCGGGAGCCGTTGGGTGGGGTCGGCCCGGACACGTTCCGTTTAGACGACGCGCGCCGGGGCATTCCGCGCCCCCCACCCCCGACCCCTCCCCGCCATTCACTTTCGTTCATGGGGGGAGGGGAGAAGAAGGCCGTGCGCCCGTCCCCGCCGATCCTCATTGTGCTCATGGAGGGCAGAAGAGGCATCCCGCTTCTCCCCTCCCCCCGCGAGCTTCGCGAGCGGTGGGGAGGGGTTGGGGGCTTCGCGGTGGCGCAGCGAAGCCAGAATCCAGAAATTGGCCGGACGCCGTCTCGATCTGCCGCCGGAAATCCGACCCTCCGACGATGAAGGCGGCTTGCCGCCGGGAGCCGTTGGGGTGGGGTCGGCCCGGACACGTTCGGTTTAGTCAAGGATTACGGCCCGAAGTGGCGGCGATCAACCGCCATTCCGCCAGGAATCGCGTTTCCGAACAAGGATTTCCGCTGATACGATTTCCGGCTGATCAAGCCGGAGAATCGTATTCCGATCGCCGAAAATCCCGTTCCCGAACAAAAGGGTTTTCGGCGAGCCCGTTTCCGGTATCCCGAAGGGATCAACCGGAAACCGTATGAGATCTCGGCCGCGGCCCCACACCGGGCCCCGCGGCGCGATTCCGTCCGGACGGCTGCGGCGCGCGCCGGGAATTGACAGAGGTCAATACGCCGGGCTCGCCAAAAGAGCAGCTTTCCACGCAAGGCAGCGATGCGCTATGAGCGCAGCCTGACAACAATTCAGAAAAATGCGCGGACCAACCGCACCATCGAGGGGGAGCACCCATGACGGCAAGAGCGACGACGACAGTGACGGCAAGACTGCTGGCGGCCGCCCGGCTGACCGCAACGGCATCCACGCTGGCGCTCGGCCTCGCGGCCGGTTTCGGCGGCGCGGCCCAGGCCGGGGAGATCAGGATCGGCTCGGTCCTGTCGGCGACCGGCCCCGCCGCCTTCCTCGGCGATCCCGAGGAGAAGACGCTGAAGCTCTATGCCGAGGAGATCAACAAGGCCGGCGGCATCAACGGCGATACCATCAAGCTGATCATCTATGACGATGGCGGCGACGCCGACAAGGCGCGCACCTTCGCCACCCGGCTGGTGGAGGAGGACAAGGTGGCCGCGGTGCTGGGCGGCACCACGTCGGGCACCACCATGGCGATGATCCCGGTGTTCGAGGATGCCGAGATCCCGTTCGTCTCGTTCGCCGGGGCGGTCGGCATCGTCGAGCCCACCAAGAAGTGGGTGTTCAAGACCCCGCACACCGACCGCATGGCCTGCGAGAAGATCTTCGAGGATCTCAAGAAGCAGAATTTGGCCAAGGTCGGCATCATCTCCGGCACCGACGGCTTCGGCAAGTCGATGCGCGACCAGTGCGTCAAGGTCAATGCCAAGTACGGCATCGAGATCGTCGCCGAGGAAACCTACGGCCCGCGCGATTCCGACATGACCGCCCAGCTCACCAACCTCAAGGGTGCGCCCGGCATCCAGGCGCTGGTCAATCCCGGCATGGGCCAGGGGCCGGCGATCGTGACGCGCAACGTGCGCCAGCTCGGCATCACCTTGCCGCTCTATCAGAGCCACGGCGTTGCCTCGAAAAGCTTCATCGAGCTGGCCGGCGACGCCGCCGAGGGCGTGCGCCTGCCCGCCGCCGCCCTGCTGGTGGCCGAGAAGCTGCCCGACAGCGACCCCCAGAAGGCCATCGCGCTGGGCTACAAGACCTCCTATGAGGCGGCCACCAAGGGCCAAGTCTCGACCTTCGGCGGCCACGCCTTCGACGCGCTGTTCATCCTCAAGGGCGCGCTCGACCGGGCGAAATCGTCGGACGCCGCCAGGATCCGCGACGAGATCGAGAAGACCCAGGGCTTCATCGGCACCGCCGGCATCTTCAACATGACGCCGGACGACCATATGGGCCTCGACCTCACCGCCTTCAAACTGCTCGAAGTGCGCAGCGGCGACTGGACGCTGGTGGAGTGACGGCAAACTGCGTCGTCCCGGGCAAGCGGCGGCATGCGCAGCATCCGCCGCGCGACCCGGGACCGCGTGGAGATTGAAGCATTCTCCGCAAAAGTGGATACCGGTTTTGCAAAAGAGAATGCGACAATTCAAAGAGTTAGAGCGCCAGATCTGATGCAGTCGGATCAGGTCGCGCTCCAGCCGCTGCACGCTGCAGACGATCCCGGGTTCTCGCTGCGCGAGCCCCGGGATGACGACACACCGTAATCGTACCGGGACGCGCCTGATGGCCGATTTCGTCCAGTTCGCCATGTCGGGGCTGACCGTCGGCGCCGTCTATGCGCTCGTCGCGCTGGGCTTCACGCTGATCTACAACGCCTCCAGCGTGGTGAACTTCGCCCAGGGCGAGTTCGTCATGCTGGGCGGCATGGCGACCGTGTTCCTCGCCGCGCTCGGCCTGCCGATTCCGCTGGCGGCGCTCATCGCCGTGGCGGTGGCGGTGGCGACCGGCCTGCTGGTGCACACCCTCGTCATCGAGCCGGCACGCGGCGCCAATGCGGTGACGCTGATCATCCTCACCATCGGCGTGTCGCTGGTGCTGCGCGGCGCCGCGCCCCTGGTGTTCGACAAGCAGTTCCACAAGCTGCCCGGCTTCTCGGGCGAGGAGCCGGTGTCGCTATTGGGCGCTTCGGTGCAGCCGCAGGCGTTCTGGGTGGTCGGCGGCATGGCGGTGATCGTGCTGGCGCTGAGGGTGTTCCTCGCCCGCACGCTGTTCGGCAAGGCGGTGCTCGCCACCGCCGCCGACCGCATGGCGGCGCGCCTCGCCGGCATCAACACCTCCGTCATCGTCGGCTTCTGCTTCGCCATGTCGGCCGCCATCGGCGCCATTGCCGGCATCCTGGTCACGCCGATCACGCTGACCAGCTACGATGTCGGCGTGATCCTGTCGCTCAAGGGCTTCGCCGCGGCGGTGCTGGGCGGCATCGGCAATCCGCTGGGCGCGGTGGCCGGCGGGCTGCTGCTCGGCCTGCTGGAATCGTTTGCGGCCGGCTATCTGTCCTCCACCTATAAGGACGCGGTGGCCTTCGCCATCCTCATCGCCGTGCTGATCGTCATGCCGGGCGGGCTCGCCCGGGTGAAGCACGTGGAGCGGGTGTGATGGCGCTGAAGATCTCCCCCGCGGTGCTGATCCTGGCCGCCACCGTGCTGATCGTCGTGCTGCCGGGCCTCGTGCTGCCCTCGGCCTATTACTACCGGGTCGGCGCCCTGGTGTTCATCAGCGCGCTGGCGGTGATCGGCCTCAATCTGCTGATGGGCTATGCCGGCCAGGTCAGCCTCGGCCATGCCGGCTTCTTCGCTATCGGCGCCTATGGCACCGCCATCCTGCCGGCGCAGTTCGGCTGGCCGCCATTGCTGGCCGCCGTCACCGGCGTCGCGCTGGCCGCAGCCCTGGCCTTCGCCATCGGCCGGCCGATCCTGCGGCTTCGCGGCCAGCACCTCGCCGTCGCCACGCTCGGCATCGGCATGCTGATCACCATGGTGCTGAATGCCGAGGTCGCCGTCACCGGCGGCCCGGACGGCATGGCGGTGGCCCGCGCCACGGTGTTCGGCTTCAAGCTGCGCGCGCCGGAAACCTGGTACTGGATCAGCGGCGGCCTCTTGATCCTCGGCGTCGTCGCCGCGCTCAACCTGCTCAACAGCCCGACCGGGCGGGCGCTGCGCGCGCTGCACGATTCCGAGGTCGCCGCCGAGGTGCTGGGCATCGACGTCGCCCGCTACAAGCTCGTGGTGTTCGTCGCGGCTTCCATCTATGCCGCCGTGGCCGGCGCGGCGCTCGCGCTGTTCAGCGGCCACGTCACGCCGGACGTCGGCAGCTTCCTGCGCTCGGTCGAGTTCGTGACCATGGCGGTGATCGGCGGGCTCGGCTCGATCCTCGGCTCGATCGTCGGCGCCGCGGTGCTGGTCATCCTGCCCCAGGTGCTCACCGTGTTTCAGGAGTACGAGACACTGGTGCTGGGGGTGATGATCATCCTGTTCATGATCTTCCTGCGCGGCGGCATCGTGCCCGGGCTCGCGGCGCGCCTGACGTCGAGGCCCACGCCATGAGCATTCTCAAGGTCGACGGCCTCGGCATCGCGTTTGGCGGCATCCGCGCCCTCGACGACGTGTCGTTCGCGGTGCCGCGCGGGATGATCTTCTCGATCATCGGCCCGAACGGCGCCGGCAAGACCACGCTGTTCAACCTGATCTCCGGCGTCTACCGCACGGCGGACGGCACCATCGCCGTCGACGGCCTCGACGTCACCGGCCTGCGGCCGGCGACCCTGGCCAGCCTCGGCCTGTCGCGCACCTTCCAGAACCTGCAGCTCTTCACCCGCATGACGGTGCTGGAGAACGCGATGACCGGCCGCCACCGCCACGAGACGCGGGCGATCCTCGGCCATCTCGTGCGCTCGCCGGCCACCCGCGCCCAGGAGCGGCGCTCGCGCGAGCTGGCCATGGCCTGCCTCGCCCGCGTCGGGCTGGACGGCGAGGCCGGACGGCTGGCCGGCGCCCTGCCCTATGGCGCGATGAAGCGGCTGGAGATCGCCCGCGCGCTCGCCACCGAGCCGCGCCTGCTGCTGCTCGACGAGCCCGCCGCCGGCTGCAACGCCGCCGAGACCGAGGAGATCGACCGCCTGCTGGTCGAGATCGCCGCGAGCGGCATCACGATCGTGCTGATCGAGCACGACATGAAGCTGGTGATGGGCATCTCGAACCGCGTGCTGGTGCTGGTCGAGGGCCGGGTCTTGACCGAGGGCGAGCCGCACGCGGTGGCGCGCGATCCGCGGGTGATCGAGGCCTATCTCGGCCGCGACGCCGCCCACCGCCTCGCCGAGGCCCCCTCCTATGCTTGAGACGCCGATGCTTGAGGCGCCGATGCTTGAAGTCGCCGACCTCGTCAGCGCCTATGGCCGCATCGAGGCCCTGCACGGCGTCTCGCTCAAGGTCGAGGCCGGCGAGGTCGTGGCCCTGGTCGGCGCCAACGGCGCCGGCAAGACCACGCTGCTGCGCGCCATCTCCGGCGTGCAGCCGATCCGGCGCGGCACCGTCACCTTCGCCGGCCAGCGCATCGAGGCCTTGGCCGCCCACCGCCGCGTGGCGCTGGGCCTGGCGCAGGTGCCCGAGGGCCGGCACGTGTTCAAGCCGCTCAGCGTCGCCGACAATCTCCGGCTCGGCGCCTATCGCCGCGGCCGGGCCGAGGCCGCGCTGAGCCTTGAGCATGTCTACGACATGTTCCCGGTGCTGAAGGAGCGGCGCGATCAGGCGGCCGGCGCGCTCTCCGGCGGCCAGCAGCAGATGCTGGCGATGGGCCGCGCCCTCATGTCGCGGCCGAAGCTGCTCCTGCTGGACGAGCCGAGCATGGGCCTCGCGCCGCTTCTGGTCGAGCAGGTGTTCGCGGTGATCAGGCGGCTCGCGGCCGAGGGGGTGACCGTGCTCGTGGTCGAGCAGAACGCCTTCGCCGCGCTGCAGATCGCCGACCGCGGCTATGTCATCGAGACCGGCCGCATCGCGCTTTCCGGCACCGGCGCGGCGCTGATCGCCGAGCCGCGGGTCCGCGAGGCATATCTGGGGTTGTAACCGGCCGCAAGGCCGCCGAACGCGGTTTTCCGCATTGCGCGCCTGCTCAGGCAATGGCCAGGGTGGCGTGCAATTGAACAGTTCTATAGAGTGCGCCGCCCTTGACAGGGGCATGACATTCCCGCGGGGCAGCAAATCCCGAAAGGGCAGGAAATCCCGAAAAGGGCAGGAAATCCCGAAAAGGGCCGGTATCGCGATGAACCTTCAAGTCAGAGATGTCGAGGTCGAGGCGGCGGGCACGGAAACGCTGCCGCTGATGGGCAATGAGGCCATTGCCCGCGGCGCCTGGGAGGCGGGCGTGCGCGTCGCCGCCGCCTATCCCGGCACGCCGAGCACCGAGATCCTGGAGTCGCTGGCCACCTATCCGGCGTCCGACCTCTACGCCGACTGGTCGACCAACGAGAAGGTGGCGCTGGACGTCGCCATCGGCGCGGCGCTGTCGGGCGTGCGGGCGATCTGCACCATGAAGCATGTCGGCCTCAACGTCGCCGCCGACTCGCTGATGTCGCAGTCCTATATCGGCGTCCATGGCGGCCTCGTCCTGATCGTCTGCGACGACCCCGGCATCCATTCCTCCCAGAACGAGCAGGACACCCGCCTGTTCGCCAAGCTGGCCGGCGTGCCGGTGCTGGAGCCCGCCGACGCCCAGGAGGCGTATGAATTCACCAAGCTGGCGTTCGAGATCTCGGAAGCCTTCGACACGCCGGTGATCGTGCGCTCGACCACCCGCCTGTCGCACACCCGCTCGGTGGTGCGGGTCGGCAGCCGCAAGGTGCCGATGCCCAAGGGCTTCGTCGACCAGCCGACCAAGACCGTGACCATCCCCGCCAATGCCCGGCGCCTGCACCCCAAGCTGATCGAGCGCGAGGCGCGGCTGGCGAAGTTTCTCGAAGACTCCCCGCTCACCCGCTGGGAGAAGGGCGACACCCGTTTCGGCATCGTCACCGGCGCCACCTCCTATCTCTACGTCAAGGAGGTCGCCCCCACCGCCGCCATCCTCAAGCTCGGCACCGCCTATCCGCTGCCCGAGGAGACCATCAAGGCGTTCGCCGCCTCGGTCGACCGCCTGATCGTGGTCGAGGAGCTGGAGCCGGTGCTGGAGAAGGAGATCCGGGGGCTCGGGCTTGCGGCCGAGGGCAAGGCGTTCTTCCCGCGCATCGGCGAATTCTCGCCGGAGGTGGTTCGCGCCGGCCTCGCCAAGGCCGGGCTGATGGACCCGGCGCCGCCGACAATCTCGCTCGACATCGAGCCGATGGCCCGGCCGCCGGTGCTGTGCTCGGGCTGCCCGCACACCGCCACCTTCCTGGCGCTGCGCGGCTTGAGCGCGCGCGTCGCCGGCGACATCGGCTGCTACACGCTGGCCGCCGTCGAGCCGCTGCGCTCGATCGACACCACCGTGTGCATGGGCGCCTCCATCGCCAACGCCACCGGCATGGCGCTGTCGGGCACCGAGACCAAGCCGATCGTCGCCACCATCGGCGACTCGACCTTCCTGCACTCCGGCATTCCGCCGCTGATCGACGCCGTCTATCACAAGGCCAACATCACGGTGGTGATCCTCGACAACGGCATCACCGCGATGACCGGCGGCCAGGACCATCCCGGCACCGGCCGCACGCTGCGCGGCGAGCCGGCGCCGCGGGTCGATTACGAGAAGCTGTGCCGCGCGGTGGGCGTCGAGTCGGTGCGCGTCGTCGATCCCTACGAGGTCGGCCGGCTCTATCAGACGCTGCGCGAGGCGATCTCGACCAAGGGCGTGTCGGTGGTCATCGCCCGCCGGCCGTGCGTGCTCGATCCGGTCAAGATCAAGGGCACGCCGCTGGCGGTCAACGCGGCCGGCTGCGTCGCCTGCCAGTCGTGCATGAATCTCGGCTGCCCCTCCATCACCTGGTCGGACGAGGTGCATGAGGGCCGCCACAAGGTGAAGATCGACACCGCGACCTGCATCGGCTGCACGGTGTGCGCCCAGGTCTGCCCCTCGGACTGCATCCAGCCGGTGCACTGAGCATGATGCGCAAGAGTGGGAACCGGTTTTGCGCAAAGAGATTTTGCGCAAACCACCCCTGCCAACGAGACCTTTGCAGACGACACCGCAACACCTCCAGGACGTCGGGCACCGCTCCGATCCGATCAGTCAGGCCGATGCTCCCGTGAACGCCAGGCGCAAGAAGATGACCGCTGCAGATACCGCTCTTCCCTTGGACGGCGCCGCGCCCGCGGCCGACCCCAACCCGGCGCAGCCGCGCAACATCATGATCGTCGGCGTCGGCGGCCAGGGCGTGCTGATGATCTCCAAGGTGATGGCGCTGCTCGGCCAGCGCCAGGGCCTGCAGGTCAAGCAGAGCGAAGTGCACGGCATGGCCAAGCGCGGCGGCATCGTGTTCAGCCATGTGCGCTTCGGCAAGGAGGTGTGGTCGCCGACCATCGCCAAGGGCGACGCCGACGCGCTGATCGCGCTGGAATGGGCGGAAGGGCTGCGCTGGCTCGATTATCTCAAGCCCGACTCCGGCGTGTTCATCGCCGACACAAGGCGCATCGTGCCGCCGTTTGCATGCCGCAGCCGCAAGCACGGCGCCACCACCAATTATGCCCGCGAAACCCCGGCCGAGATCGTCGGCCGCATCGCCGACGGCTACGCGCTCGACGCCACCTCGATCGCCGAGGAGCTGGGCGACGTGCGCGCCGCCAACACCGTGCTGCTCGGCACGCTGTCGGTGTCGCTCGACGATCCGCCGGCCGAATGGCTGGCGGTGATCGAGGAGCTCGTCCCGAAGCGCACCCGCGAGATCAACCGCAAGGCGTTCGAGGCCGGCCGCGCCTGGGCCGAGGCCGCGCGCCGCGACCCCGAGCTGCGCTTCGACAAGTCGATCACGCGGCGGCCCGCCGCCCGCGCGCCGCACCCCGAAGTGTCGTTCGAGGTCACGGTCAACGCCGCGTGGTGCAAGGGCTGCGACATCTGCGTCAAGCTCTGCCCGGAGCGCTGCCTCGCGATGTCGCGCGAGCAGGTCGCCACCGTGAAGCACCCCGATGCCTGCACCGGCTGCCATGTGTGCGAATGGCTGTGCCCGGACTTCGCCATTTCCGTCAAAACCAACGTGCGTGAATCCGCGACCGCGTGATGTCCTCCTCGCTTCATTCGCTTCAAGGCAACAAGGCCTGCGCGCTGGCGGCCATTGCCGCCGGTTGCCGCTTCTTCGCCGGCTACCCCATCACCCCCTCCTCAGAGATCGCCGAGCAGATGTCGCGCGAGCTGCCGCGCGTCGACGGCGTGTTCGTGCAGATGGAGGACGAGATCGCCTCGCTCGCCGCGGTGATCGGCGCCTCGCTCGGCGGCTCGAAGGCGATGACCGCCACCTCCGGCCCCGGCTTCTCGCTGATGCAGGAGAATCTCGGCTTCGCCGCGATGACCGAGGTGCCCTGCGTCATCATCAATGTGATGCGCGGCGGCCCCTCCACCGGCATGCCGACCAAGCCGGCGCAGGGCGACATCATGCAGGCGCGCTGGGGCACCCACGGCGACCACCCCATCATCGTGGTGGCGCCGGCCTCGGTGCAGGAGGTCTATGCCGAGACCATCCGCGCCTTCAACCTGTCGGAACGGTTCCGCGTGCCGGTGGTGGTGCTCTACGACCAGATCATCGCCCACCTGATCGAGACCGTTGAGCTGCCGCCCAAGGACTCGATCCACACGGTCGAGCGCAAATGGGCGAGCGGCACCGAGGAGGGCTTCAAGCCCTACGCCGAGACCGATGATCTGGTGCCGGTGATGGCCCGCCCCGGCGATGGCCACCGCCTGCATGTCACCGGCCTCACCCACACCGAGGACGGCTTCCCCACCCAGAAGCCCGACCTCGCGTCGCGCGCGCTGAACCGCATCCTCGACAAGATCGAGCGCAACCGCGCCGAGATCGACAAGGTCGAGCAGATCGAGACCGCCGACGCCGGCACCGTCATCGTTGCCGTCGGCATCGCCGCGCGCGCCGCCCGCCGCGCAGTGCAGACGCTGCGCGGCGAAGGCATCCGCGCCGGCCTGGTGCGGCCGGTGACGCTGTGGCCGTTCCCGGACGAGGCGCTACGCGCCGCCACCGCCAATGCCCGCAACGTGCTGGTGCCGGAGATGAACGCCGGCCAGCTCATCCATGAGGTTCAGCGCGTGGTCGGCGGCCGCGCCAGGGTTTCAGGCCTCAACCGCGTGGACGGCGAACCGATCCCGCCCGCCGCCATCGCCCAGAAGGTTCGGGAGCTTGTCGCCGATGAATGAGATCGCCCGCGTGTCCGACTTCGACGTGAAGGACTATCTGCGGCTCAATCTGATGCCGCACTTCATGTGCCCGGGCTGCGGCCACGGCATCGCGCTGCGCTCGCTGCTGTGGGCGGTGCATGAGCTCGGCATCGACCGCAACAGGCTCGCCGTCGTCTGCGGCATCGGCTGCTCGGGCCGCACCGGCGCCTATGTCGATGCCAACACCTTCCACACCACCCACGGCCGGCCGCTCGCCTTCGCCACCGGGCTGAAGCTGGCGCGCCCCGACCTGACCGTGGTGGTGATCACCGGCGACGGCGACTGTCTTGCCATCGGCGGCAATCATCTCATCCACGCCTGCCGGCGCAATCTCGACATCACCTGCCTGATGCTCAACAACGAGATCTACGGCATGACCGGCGGTCAGGTGTCGCCGACCACCACCGCGACGCGCGTGACCTCGACCACGCCGACCGGCAATGCCGAGCCGACCTTCGACGCCTGCAAGCTGGCGGATGCGGCGGGCGCGAGCTTCGTCGGCCGCGAGGTGACGCGGCAGGCGCCGGCGCTGAAGAACCTGATCCGCGCCGCGATCGAGCACGACGGCTTCTCGTTCGTCGAGGTGATGTCGGACTGCACCGAGATCTATGGCCGCAAGAACGAGCTCGGCGAGTCGCCCGAGATGATCCTGAGCCAGAAGAGCGACATGGTGCCGGACGGGCTCGGCAATGCGCCGGACCAGCCGTTCCGGCCCAACCGCATGGCCACCGGCATCCTCGCCCGCCACGCCCGGCCCGAATACGGCCGAACCTATCGCGAGCGCTCGGCCGAGCTGCGCGCCGGGACGGAGGGCTGACCATGACCGGAATGGAGCGCACCGAAATCCGCCTCGCCGGCTCCGGCGGCCAGGGCCTGATCCTGGGCATGCAGATCCTGTTCCGCGCGCTGGGCCTGGAAGGCAAGCGCGCCGCCCAGTCGCAGAGCTACGAGCCGACCTCGCGCGGCGGCTACTGCTATTCCGACCTGATCCTCGCCAGCGATCCGTCCGACTATCCGCTGGTCACCGGCCTCGACATGATCGCCGCCCTCTCCCAAGTGGGCATCGACCGCTCATTGCCGTTCATCAAGCCGGGCGCGCTGGTGATCGTCGACGAGCGCCTCGTCGAGACGCCGCCCACGGGCCCGTTCAATCTGCATGTGCTGCCGCTCAGCCAGCGCGCCGCCGCCATCGGCTCGCCGCGCATCGCCAACATCATCGCGCTCGGCGCGATGGCGAAGCTGTCGGGCGTGTGCGGCAAGGATTCGCTGGAGACCGCGGTGTGCCTGGAGACGCCGCCGAAATTCGCCGAGCTCAACATCGCCGCGGTGAAGGAAGGCTTCGCGATCGAGCGCCTCGCGCCCGCGGGGTGAGACCCGCCCGTCGTCCCGGGCAAGCACCGAAGGTGCACGACCCGGGACCGTTTTCCGTCCCGAGCAAGCCGGCGTAGGGCGGAATAGCGTCAGCGTATTCCGCCAATCGGTATCGCCGCATCCCGGTGCAATACGCTGTCGCTATTGCACCCTGCGGGCTGCGACCGTCTCACCGCCGGGCGCCGTAATAGAGCCTGCACACGCCCTCGGGGCTGTTCGCGCCCTCGACGACGGCGCAGTGGTTCGGCGACTTGAAGTTCGCGCAATTGGCGCAGCGCCTGCTGCCCGAGGCGACGTGATACTCGGCGTCGCGCTGCGTCGATTTCCGGGGCGTGTTGGCCTCGGCCCAGTCCGCCCAGCTCTGCCCCGGCGGCGGCCCGAAGGCGCCGGCCGGTCCGCTCGAAGCCGGGATGCCGATCAGCACCGCCGCAGCCGCGCCGGCGCCGCCGCGCAGCAGACCGCGCCGCGACGGGTTTTCGCAAGAGTATGTCATGGCAGTCGTCTTCCATTCCCCCGCCCGGAACCGAATCGCGGGCATGGCACGCTAGGCGCGAGGCACTGACGGCCGGGTGACGGGAGATGTCAGGGTTTTGTCAGCTTGATGCGAAATCCGGCCTGCAGGGCCGGAGGTTCGCATTCCGCTCGCCGAAAAATCCTCTTCCGACCAAGGGTTTTTCGGCGAGACCGTTTCCGGTATCCCGAAGGGATCAACCGGAAACCGTATGAGGCCGACGCCCCTCAAAACGGCATCACCCGCTCGGCGACCATGTAGCCGGCGAGCAGCGCCGCGCCGAACCCCGCCACCGCCAGCGCCGCCGCAAGCTCCAGCCCGCGCATCAGCGGCTCGCCCCGGCCGGAGCCGGCGGCGGCGAGCCGCACCGCAGACTGCTTGGCGAACACCGCCAGCGCCGCGATGGCCGCCACCGTCGTCGCCGTGCCGAGCGCCATGGCGAAGGTCGCCGCCACGCCGAGCCACAGCACGCCATTGGCCAGCGCGAACACCAGCACCACCAGCGCCCCCGAACACGGACGAAGCCCCACCGACAGCACCGCCGCGGCGGCGCGCGCCAGGCCGCCGGGTGCGGCGAGATCCGCCGGATCGAGATGGGCGGTATGATCGCAGCCCGGGCCGCAGCCCGCCACCGCGCCGCCGCGCCATGCTGTCCACAGCGCCCGGCCCTTGGTCCAGGTCAGCCACAGGCCGAGCCCGAGCACGCCGGCATAGGCCGTGGTCTCGATCACCTGGACCGTCGCCCCCATCTCGACCGCGGTCATGCGCACCATCGTCGCCGCAACGCCGACGAGCGCCACCGCAACGAGCGCCTGCACCATCGCAGAGGCGAACGCGAGCGCCGTACCGCGCCGCCATGTCGCCTCGTTTGCCAGCAGATAGGCCGAGATCACCGCCTTGCCGTGGCCGGGGCCGGCGGCATGGAACACCCCATAGGCGAGGCTCAAGGCCACGAGCCCGCCCGCCGCACTCGGGTCGCTGCGGGCCGCCCGGAGCGCCTGAGTCAGGCTGCGGTAGAACTCCGCCTGCACCGACAGGATCCAGCCGAGGATTCCGTCCGGCAGCGGCGGGGGCGGCTTGGGGCCGACGCCGAACGGCCCGCTCTGGGCCAGCGCCGGCACCGCCAGCAGCGCAATGGCGGCCAGCATCACGCCGGCCCGAACCGCGCGCCGGTTCACGGGCATGTCACCGTCGCACGGTTGGCGAACTGCGCACCGAAATCGCTGGAGGCGGTGAGGCTGTTGAAGAACGACTCGGACAGCGTCAGCGGCTGGCCGGGCTGCAGCGGCTTCGGCCGCTCGACCGCAACACGACAGCCGGCCGGCGCACCGGCGAGCGTGATCGCGTCATCGCCATCGGCAAAGGCGAACGACACGAACATCGTCGGATCATAGACTTCGAGCCGCAGGCTGCCCTTGGACGCCACCGGCTTCTGCAGCGGCAGCGTGAAGTGCAGCACCAGCACATCCTTCTGCTGCTCGAGGTAATACTCGGTCGGATCGGCGAAAGCGAGCTTGCGCGACCCGGCCTTGGCATAGGTGAAGTAGTCGAATTCCTTCAGGGATTCGACATTGGTCTTGGCAAGCTCGGCCAGCTCCTCGCGTGACAGTTTGCCGTCATGGTCGGCATCCAGCCCCTGCGATGCAAAGGCCGAGAACATGTCGTCGAATTCCCAGGTCAGCCGGATGCCGCTCACCGCGCCATCGGGAGTGTAGACCAGCTCGCTCTTGGCGATCACCCAGACGTGCGGATGGGCGCGCGCCGCACCCGGCACCAGCCCCGCCAGCACGAGGCCGAGAGCCGCGGCAAACGCCCAGCCCATCAATGACGTCCGGCGAGCTCCCATGGACTTCCGGCGAACTCCCATCCACGCTCCCCTTTGCGGCGTGGCAACGGGTGTCAGCCGGGAGTGCGGCGGAACGGTGGCCGCCCGCCGCAAGGGATGTCCGGTTCGGAAACGCTCAGCGCAGCACGATCACCGGCGCGCCGACATGGACGCGCTCATAGAGATCGACCACGTCCGAATTGTGCATGCGGAAGCAGCCATTGGACGAGGCGGTGCCGATCGACCACGGCTTGGTGGTGCCGTGGATGCGGTACTCGCTCCAGCCCAGATAGAGCGCGCGCACGCCGAGCGGATTGCCGGGGCCGCCCGGCATGTAGCTCGGCAGGGAAGGATTGGCGTTGCGCATGCGCGCCGTCGGCCGCCAGTCGGGATTGGCGCGCTTGGCCGAAACCCAGCTCTCGCCCGACCATTGCCGGATCGGCTCGCCGACCGCGATGGCGTAGCGGTAGGCCTTGCCGTTGCCGAGGGTCAGATAGAGCCGGCGCTCGGAGGTCTTCACCACCAGCGTGCCGGGCTCATAGGCCCCGTCGAAATCCACGAGCTGCGGCCCAGGCCGCACCGACCGGTCGCCGCGCTCCGTCGCCGCGAAGCTCTGCGTCGAGACCGCCACCGAAAGGATCACCGCCGCGGCGAGCGCGAGCACCGTATTCCGTTGCGCCATCAACATGGTCTTCCGCCCCACTGCTTACTCAACTGACTCTAAGACGCAGAAGCCCACCTTCAGGTTCATTTTTGCCACAATGAGGTCAAGCTCACGCTTGACCCGCGGGCTGTCCGGCTGCGCTCGGCCAACGCCACGATTTGACCACGTTGCGTTGAAAAGACGGTTAAACTCGTTACCCGACCGCTGCGCCGCCATCGGGCGGAACCGCCCGCCCGGCACATCCCGCGCCTCCTCGCCCGCGCCGTCTCGCGCCCCATTCCGGCCATGCTGCCAGCCACCATCCGGCCTGCCCATCTCGACGATCTCGACGCGCTGGCCGCGCTCGAAACGCGAGTGTTCGCCACCGACCGGCTGTCGCGCCGCTCGTTCCGCCACTTCCTCACCGAGGACCGCGACGAGCTATTGGTGGCCGAGCAGGAGGGCGGCGTCGTCGGCTATGCCCTGGTGATCTTCCGGCGCGGCACCGCGCTCGGGCGGCTCTACTCGATCGCGGTGGCACCGGAGGCCGCCGGCCACGGCATCGGCCGGGCGCTGCTGCAGGCGGCGGAGGCCGCGGCGGAGGCGCGCGACTGCCTGTTCCTGCGGCTGGAGGTGCGCGAGGACAACGCCACCGCCATCGCCCTCTACCGCGCCAGCGGCTACCGCCAGATCGCCCGCGTCGCCGATTATTACGAGGACCACGAACCGGCGCTGCGGCTGGAGAAGCGGCTGCTGGCCGAGGTGGCGCCGCCGGTCGAGGCCCCGCCTTACTTTCAACAAACCACCGATTTCACATGCGGGCCGGCGTGCATGCTGATGGCGCTCGCCTGGGCCGACCGGTCGCTCCGCCCGAGACGGTCGCTCGAACTCAAGCTGTGGCGCGATTCGACGACGATCTTCATGACGTCCGGCCCCGGCGGGTGCGATCCCTATGGCCTTGCAGTCACCCTCAAGCATCGCGGACTCGACCCCGAGGTGCGGGTGTCGCATGCTGGCCCCTATTTCCTTGATGGCGTGCGCTCTCCCGAGAAGAAGGACGTGATGCGCGTCGTCCAGGAAGGCTTCCGCGAGGAGGCGCACGATCTCGGCATTTCCGATTCGGCCGGGCCGCTCGCCGATTTCGGCGCGGTGCTTGACGGGGCTACGCTCGCGCTTGTCCTGGTGTCCGGCTACCGCATGTACCGCCGCAAGGAGCCGCACTGGGTGCTGGCGTTCGGCCGCGACGAGCGCCACATCTTCGTTCACGATCCATGGCTGGAGGCCGAGTCGCGCGAGAGTTTCATCGCCGCCGCCAACCTGCCCATTCCCACCGCCGAGTTTCACCGCATGGCGCGCTTCGGCCGTGACAATCTCCGCGCCGCGGTTCTGGTCCGAAAGGGACGCTGACCATGAACGGTTGGGTGATCATCGTCGATCAGCCCAAGGACTTCCGCAACGCCGACACGCCCCACAAGGTCATCACCACGAGCGATTATCTCGCCCGTCCGCGGCTGTTCGACAGCGAACGTCCCAAGCTCATCAATCTGTCGCGCTCCTACAACTACCAGAGCCAGGGCTACTACGCCTCGCTCTTGGCCGAGGCGCGCGGCCACCGGGTGATGCCGACCGTCGAGACGATGCTGGAGCTGCGCGAATCCAAGCTCTACGAAAAGGCGCTGCCCGAGCTTGAGGACGAGCTGAACCGCTGCGCCCGCAAGACCGGCTGGCAGCCCGAGGCCGACCACAAGCTGATGGTGTGCTTCGGCCGCATCGCCGACGAGCGTTTCGAGTCGTTCGCCAAGCTGCTGTTCGACTGGTGCCGCTGCCCGGCGATCGAGGTGTCGCTGGAGCCCGGCAGCGCGGAGAACACCTGGATCTCGATCGAGCGCCTGCGCGCCCGCCCCATCACCAAGCTGGAGAACGGCGACGTCAAGTTCTTCGCCGAGGCCCTGCACGCCTACACCAAGCGCGACTGGCGGCGCCCCAAGGCGCGCGCCGTCGCCAAGTACGACCTCGCGGTGCTGCACGATCCGCAGGAGAAGCTGCCGCC
This sequence comes from Blastochloris tepida, assembly GCF_003966715.1. Classification (NCBI taxonomy): domain Bacteria; kingdom Pseudomonadati; phylum Pseudomonadota; class Alphaproteobacteria; order Hyphomicrobiales; family Blastochloridaceae; genus Blastochloris; species Blastochloris tepida. Next base: position 377,549 of record NZ_AP018907.1, on the reverse strand, counting down.
GAGCTCGACGTCGACGCTGCACCATTTCGCCCGCGTCGCCGACAAGATGTCGGTCGAGGTGCAGACCATCACCAAGCGCCAGCTTTCCGACCTCGCCGAATACGACGCGCTGTTCATCCGCGAGACCACCTCGATCAACAACCACACCTACCGCTTCGCCCGCCGCGCGGTGCAGGAGGGCATGCCGGTCATCGACGATCCGATCTCGATGATCCGCTGCACCAACAAGGTCTATCTGATGGAGCTGCTCGCCGGGCACGAGGTGGCGATGCCGCCCTCGCTCCTGCTGTCGGGTGAGGATGGCGAGCTGGAGCGGGCGATCGATACGCTCGGCCTGCCGCTGGTGGTGAAGATTCCCGACGGCTCGTTCTCGCGCGGCGTCTACAAGGTCTCGACCGTCGCGGAACTGACGCGTGTCGTCGAGCACATGTTCGACGACACCGACCTCGTCATCGCCCAGAAGTTCATGCCGACCGAATACGACTGGCGGGTCGGCATGCTGGGCGGCGAGCCGCTGTTCGCCTGCCAGTACATGATGGCGCGCGGCCACTGGCAGATCCTCAAGCACGAGCCCGGCGGCACCGCCCGGGAGGGCGGCTTCCGTACCCTGCCGCTCAATGGTGCGCCGCGCGAGGTGCTGGACCTCGCCATCCGCGCCACCCGCCCGATCGGCAACGGCCTCTATGGCGTCGACATCAAGCAGACCGGCAGCGGGCTCTACGTCATCGAGGTCAACGACAACCCCAACATCGAGCACGGCGTCGAGGACGCCGCCGAGAAGGACGAGGTGTGGCGGCGCCTGCTGGGCTGGTTCATCCACAAGCTGGAGGCGTGATCCGAAATCGCGCCGAGCGAGCCGGCATGGTCCTGGATCCCCTTTCCTCGCATGGCTTCGCCATGCTCGCCGGGGATGACTGGCTGAGGCTCTCAACAGCGGTTCGTCCCCCAGACAATGCGTGCCGGCCCCGTGCCCGTCGCCCCCGGCGACCGCCGTCAGGCGGTCGGGAAAGGGGCCCAGGGAACGCGCCCAGACTTGCCGTGATCGGGCTTGCCGCGATTGTTGTTGCCCTGATCGGTCCTGCCATGATTGTTGGAGCCGCCTTGCCTGACCCGGCCGACTGCCGCCCTCCGTCCCCCGAATCCCCGTGACCGCCTCCGCCCCTCCTCCGGTCGTCGTGACCCAGCCGCGGCGGCAGCGCCTCGCCGGCATCGCCCTGATGTGCGCGGCGCTCGCCTGCTTCTGCTGCCTCGACACCTCCGCCAAATGGCTCAGCCTCCACATGGACACGCTCCAGGTGGTGTGGGCGCGCTATGCCGCGGCCTTCCTGCTGACCCTAATCGTCGTCAATCCCTGGACGGTGCCCGGCCTGATCCGCACCCGGCGGCCGGCGCTGCAACTCGGCCGCTCGGCGCTGCTCCTGGCCTCGACGGTGCTCAATTTCATGGCGCTGCGCTATCTGCGCCTCGACCAGACCATGTCGATCGTCTTCACCACGCCGTTCTTCGTCGCGGTGCTGGCCGGGCCGATCCTCGGCGAATGGATCGGCTGGCGGCGCTGGCTGGCGATCCTGGTCGGGTTCTGCGGCGTCTTGGTGATCACCCGGCCCGGCCTCGGCGACGTCCATTGGGCCGCCGGCCTGTCGCTGCTCGGGGCGGTGGCCTACGCGGTCTACAACATCTCGACCCGCGTGCTCGCGGGTTACGATTCGACGCTGACCACGCTGTTCTATTCCAATCTGGTCGGCTTCCTGGTCACCTCGGTGCCGCTGCCCCTGGTGTGGGTGGCGCCCGACGAGCCGCTGCAGATCGCCGCCATGGTGGCGGTGGGCGCCTTCGGCAGCATCGGCCACTGGCTGCTCATCAAGGCCCACCGCAAGGCGCCGGCCGGCGTGCTGGCGCCGTTCATCTATACCCAGATCGTCTGGATGGTGATCGCCGGCTATCTGGTGTTCGGCGACCTGCCGGACCTGTGGACAGTCGCCGGCAGCGCCATCGTCATCGCCTCGGGCCTGTATTTGATCTATCGCGAGCGGGCCCGCCGCACGGCCGCGCCAGATGGAGACCTGCATGACCGACACCCTGCCCCGGATCCTGGTGCCCCGGCCCCTGATGCCGATGGTTCTCGACCAACTCGGCCGGCGCTTCCATCTGATCCGGCAGTGGGAGCCGGGCGGCGAGACGGCGCTTGAGGCGGCCGCCCCGCACATCCGCGGCCTCGCCTCCACCGTGGGCGGCGCGCCGGTCGATGAAGCGCTGCTCGACCGCCTGCCGAAGCTCGAGATCATCGCCAGTTTCGGAGTGGGCTACGACCATATCGACGCCGCGGCTGCCGGCCGGCGCGGCGTGGTGGTGACCAACACCCCCGACGTGCTGACCGAGGAGGTGGCCGACGCCGCGCTCGGCCTGCTGATCAGCACGGTGCGCCAGCTGCCGCAGGCCGAGCGTTATCTGCGCGCCGGCAAGTGGCATGAGGCGAACTTTCCGCTGAGCCCCTCGCTGCGCGACCGCGTTGTCGGCATCTACGGCATGGGGCGCATCGGCCGGGCCATCGCCCGCCGGCTCGACGCCTTCGGCGTGCCGGTGGCCTATTTCAGCCGCACCGCCCACGCCGACATGCCCTACCCCTACTATCCCGACCTCGTCTCGCTCGCCCGCAACGTCGACACGCTGATCGCCATCGCCCCGGGCACGCCGGAGACCCGCAACGCCATCAATGCCGAGGTGCTGGCCGCCCTCGGGCCGCGCGGCATCCTGATCAATGTCGCCCGCGGCTCGGTGGTCGACGAGCCGGCGCTGATCGAGGCGCTGAAGACCCGCACTATCCTCTCCGCCGGGCTCGACGTGTTCGCCGATGAGCCGAACGTGCCGGCCGAGCTGATCGCCATGGACCATGTGGTGCTGCTGCCGCATGTCGGCTCGGCCGCGCTCTACACCCGCGAGGCCATGGCGCAGCTCACGATCGACAATCTGGTGAGCTGGTTCGATGGGCGCGGCCCGTTAACCCCGGTACCGGAAACGCCGTGGCGGAATTCGCGCGACGCGTGATATTTTGTTGCCCAAATCGGGGTTCATCGTTTGAATCCATAAGGTTTGGATCTGCTGGGACTGAGGGCATGCGCGCATTTCTGCTTCTTCTGGCCTTGTCCTTGGCCAGCCCCACCGCCGCCGAGACCGCCAAGCCGCCGAAGGTGCCCGAAGCGGCGCCGGTCATGAAGGTGCCCGACGAGGTGCGCGACCTCGCTGGGGCATTCGAGATCACCGATGCCGAATCGACCCGCCGCTGCGCGATGACCCTGGACATCCGCGTGCAGAATGGCGGCTTCGGCTTGGCGTTCGACAAGCCGGCCTGTTCCGCCGCCATGCCCTTCCTGACGACGGTGACCGCCTGGGCGCTGGGCCCGGCCGGCGCCATCCGCCTCATCGACGGCGCCGGCCGCACCGTGGCCGAGTTCGGCGAGACCGAGGACGGCCTGTTCGAGATGGCGCGCTCCGGCGAGGGCATCTTCTTTCTGGCGCGCGCCGGCGGCTCGGAGCCGCCCGGCCCGGTGCCGGCCGATCTCGCCGGCACCTGGAGCTTCGCCCGCCAGCCGGACCGGCCGATCTGCAAGGTGACGCTGACTGAGGAGCCGGCCGCCGCCGACACCTTCAAGCTGTCGCTCGCCACGGGCTGCGACCAGACCATCACGTCGTTTGCCCCGGTGTCGTGGCGGATCGAGCGCGCCGACGTGGTGATCCTCTCAAGCCGCGGCGACCAGCTCCGCTTCGAGCAGACCGAGGACAATGTCTGGCGCAAGGTACCCGAGGGCAACCGGCCGCTGCTGCTGATCCGCTGAGCGGACCGCCGCGCCTTCAGCGCGACGCCATCCGCTGTTCGCCAGCAGCCGGCGCCTCCGGAGACTCTTTTTCTTCACGGGAAGGGTCCTGCGCGCCGCCGGCCGCGGCCTCGTCCGGCCGCTCATAGAGCCGCTTCAGCCGCGAGGTGCCGCGCAGCACATAGCCGTGCTCGGCCAGCAGCGCGTGAACGTCGGAGTGCCAGAGGTCAGGTCGGTTGGCCAGGATCAGCAGCGCCGGCCAGCGCGCCGCCGGCGCGCTGCGGAAGAACGGCAGCAGCACCAGGTCTTCCGCCCCCTCGACATCGATCTTCATGGCGTCGATGCGATCGATGCCCTCGCTATCCAGGATCCGGTTCAGGGGCGCCGCCGGCACCGTGACGCTGGCGCCCTCGCCGGCATCGAAGCCGAGCACCTTGACGCTCGATTCGCCCTTGTTGCGCGCCGCCAGGAACAGCGTCAGCGGCCCTTCCCGGTCGGCCACCGCGACCGACAGCGCCTTCACCCCGCAGCCGGGATTGGCCCCGATATTGAAGCACAGCCGGTCGAACACGACCGGTTGCGGCTCGATCGCCAGAAGCCGGCCGTGCCCCCTGGTGCGCGCCGCCACGAACAGGCTGTAGCCGCCGATATTGGCGCCGATATCGACGAAGGTGACATCGAGGCCGCAGCCGATCCGCTGGTCGATGAACGCAGCCAGCGCCGCCCGCTCGACCGGGTCGAAATACTGCGGCGTGAACAGGATGCGCTTTTCGCAGACATTGTTGAACGGATAGAGCCGGAAGCGCGCGCCCATCGATTCGACGTCGAGCGGCCGGCCGGCCAGACGCATGGTCACCAGCCGCCGCAGCGTGAACGCGAGGCGCCGGTACAGCCAACGGTCGGGAATGCGGCGGGTCAGGCGGATGATGCGCGAGGCGAAAGCGCCGGGCTCGCAGGCGCCGTAAGGGCTGGAGTCGTTGTCGCGTTCCGGCAATCCCGAACTCCAGTGCGGTTGGCCTCCGGCAGGACAGCGCGGCCGCGGCCGCCTGAAACCTGCGACGCATCCTTGCGCGAGCCTGCCGATCGCCTACATTGCCCGAACCGGCGAGGCAAGAGGCAGCCGCCGCCCGGTTTCGAGTGCAACCGAATGACCTATGTCGATGCAACCGTCGCGCCGCTTCGCAAGAACGGCCAGATCAAGCTCCACGGGCACGCCGACTTCAACGGCATGCGCAAGGCCGGCCGTCTGGTGGCCGAGGCGCTGGACCTGATCACCCCGATGATCCAGCCGGGGGTGGCCACCGACGCCATCGACCGGGCGGTGTTCGAGTTCGCCATGGACCACGGCGCGCTGCCGGCGACGCTGATGTACCGCGGCTACCGCAAGTCGACCTGCACCTCGATCAACCATGTGGTCTGCCACGGCATCCCCAACGACAAGCCGCTGCGCGAGGGCGACATCGTCAATGTCGACGTCACCCTGATCCTCGACGGCTGGCACGGCGATTCCAGCCGGATGTACCCGGTGGGCGAGATTCCCCGCCGCGCCGAGAAGCTGATCGAGACCACCTACGAGGCGATGATGCGCGGCATTGCCGTGATCAAGCCGGGGGCGACGGTCGGCGACATCGGCGCCGCCATCCAGGATTTCGTCGAGCCGCGCCACATGAGCGTGGTGCGCGATTTCTGCGGCCACGGCCTGGGGCGCCTGTTCCATGACGAGCCGAACATCGTCCATGTCGGCCGCCCCGGCGAAGGGGCGGTGCTGAAGCCCGGGATGTTCTTCACCGTCGAGCCGATGATCAATCTCGGCCGGGCGCATGTGAAGGTGCTGTCAGACGGCTGGACCGCGGTGACCCGCGACCGCTCGCTGTCGGCGCAGTTCGAGCATGCGGTTGGCGTCACCGAGACCGGCGTCGAGATCTTCACGCTGTCGCCCAAGGGGCTGCACAAGCCACCCTACGACGTGTGAGGCCAGCCGTGGCCTGGGCCCCGAAATCGCCGCCGGGGATGTCGGAGCCGCATTTCGCCGGCCACCGCGCACGCCTGCGCGCCCGCTTCTTGGAAGCCGGCCCCGACGCCCTGCCCGACTACGAGCTGCTCGAACTGGTGCTGTTCCGCGCGCTGCCGCGACAGGACACCAAGCCGCTGGCCAAGGCCCTGCTCAGCCGCTTCGGCTCGTTCGCCGAGGTGCTGTCCGCGCCCCCGGCGCGGCTGGTGGAGGTGGAAGGCGTCGGCGAGGCGGTGGCGGCGGAGCTGAAGATCATCCAGGCGGCGGCCCAGCGCCTCGCCAGGGGCGCGGTCAGGGATCGCCCGGTGCTGGGCTCCTGGTCGCAGGTGCTGGACTTCTGCCGCGCCGCGATGGCCTTCGCCGAGCGCGAGGAGTTCCGGATTCTGTTCCTCGACAAGCGCAACCAGCTCATCGCCGACGAGGTGTTGTCGCGCGGCACCATCGACCACACCCCGGTCTATCCGCGCGAGGTGGTCAAGCGCGCCCTGGAACTGTCGGCGAGCGCCTTGATCCTGGTGCACAATCACCCCTCGGGCGATCCCACCCCCTCCACCGCCGACATCCACATGACCTGCAAGATCGTCGAGGCCGCGGCGCCGCTCGGCATCACGCTGCACGACCATCTGATCATCGGCAAGAACGGCCACGCCTCTTTCCGCGGCCTGGGGCTGATGTGAGACGGTTTCCGGTCGGTCAGCCCTGCCCGACGGCGTCCGCCCGTTCCCGCTCCAGCAGGTCGCGGAACCGCGTCTGCACGTCGCCATAGGCGACCGCGCCGTGCAGGGCGGTGAAGGTGCCGTGGATGGTGATCTCCTCGGCCGCGCGCATCAGCGCGCCGATGCACACCCGCACCAGGGCCGAGCCCAGCGAGACGCGCTTGACGCCGAGTGCGGCGAGGTCGGCGGCCGACAGCCCGGCCTTGCCCGGCACCAGCACATTGACCGGCTTGGGCGCCACCGCCCGTACGATCGCCTTGATCGACTCGGGATCGCTGACGCCCGGCGCATAAAGACAGTCAGCCCCGGCCTCGGCATAGGCGACGAGCCGCTTCAGCGTGTCGTCGAAATCGGGCCGGCCGTGCAGGAAATTCTCGGCCCGCGCCACCAGCACGAAATCGTGCGGCAGGCTGCGGGCCGCCGCCGCGGCGGTGCGGATGCGGGCGACGGCGGTGTCGAATTCGTAGATCGGCGCCTCGGCATTGCCGGTGGCGTCCTCGATCGAGCCGCCGACCAGCCCGGCCGCTGAGGCGCCGATGATGGTGGTCTCGATGTCGAGATCGCGGTCGCCGAAGCCGTTCTCCAGATCGCCCGACACCGGCAGCGCGGTCGCCCCGGCGATGTCGGCGGCATTGATCAGCAACTCCTCGCGTCGCAAGAGGCCCATCCCGTCCGGCCGCCCGAGGCTGTATGCGAAGCCGGCGCTGGTGGTGGCCAGCGCCGGGAAGCCAAAGGATGTCAGCAGTTTGGCAGTGCCGGCGTCCCACGGATTGGGAATGACGAAGGCGCCCGGCGCCGCGTGCAGGGCCCGGAACCGCGCAGCCTTCTCCGCCTGCCCGCTCATCGGAACTCCTCGAGGCGCCGCCGCTGCCGGCCGTCGGCATCGAAATTCGCCACATCGAGCCACGCGGCGAAGGCGCGTTTCCGCCGCGGCCATTCCTGGTCGAGCATGGCGAACCACGCCGTGTCGCGGTTTTCGCCCTTCACCACCATATGCTGGCGGAACAGCCCTTCATAGCTGAAGCCGAAGCGCAAAGCCGCCTGCTTGGAGGGAAGATTGCGGTCGTTGCACTTCCATTCCAGGCGCCGGTAGCCGAGATCGTCGAACACGTGGCCGGCAATGAGCGCGATCGCCTCGGTCGCCCCGGCGGTGCGCTGAAGCCGCGGTCCGAACAGGATCGAGCCGACCTCGATCACGCCGTTCTTCGCATCGATGCGCATCAGAGCGAGCCGCCCCACCGCCTCGCCGCTGGCCTGGTCGACCACCGCATAGAAGAACGGATCGAGGCTCGCCGCCGCCTGCGCCACCCAACCCACCACCTCGGCCGGATCGGCCGGCGGCGGCTCGAACAGGAAATCGTAGAGCGCGGCCGGGGCCGCCGTGGTCCGGGCGAGATCGGCACCGTGGCGGGCGGGATCGAGCCGCTCCAGCCGCACGAAACGCCCCGCGAGCGGCCGGCCGTCCGGCATGGGCCGCGGCGCCCAGTCCGACAGGTCTCGCGTCCCCGTGCCTTCGACCATCGATTCCCTCCTGCGGCGACCCAGCCCGGGCTTGATAGCGAAGCCCGCCCGCCAAGACGAGCCTATCCGACCCAACGCTCGGCGCCGGCCCCGGCGTGGACACCCGCGCCCCGCCGGGCCATTGTGCGCCGCTCCAGACAGGAGGTGCCCATGTCCCGCGTCGTCGCCATCGGCGAGGTGTCGATCGAACTCTTCCGCGGCGACGACGGGCGCTATGCCCTGTCGTTCGGCGGCGACGTCTTCCGCACCGCCGTGCGCCTCGGCCGCCTCGGCGTGCCCACCGCCTTCGCCACCGCGCTCGGCGACGATCCCTATTCACGCACCATCATCGCCGCGCTCGAAGCCGAGGGACTGGCGACCGACCTGATCGTGCGGATCGCCGGCACCAAGCCGAACCTCACCTTGATCGACACGGCGACCAGCGGCGAGCGCCTTGTCCATGGCTGGCGCGATGGCGCGCCGGCCCGCCAGCTCTTCTCGGTGCAGGGCTGGGGTGCGCTGGCCGAGGCGATGACGCTGGCGCGCCTCGTCTACGTTTCCGGCGTCACCCTGTCGCTCTACGACAATGTCGGCCTCGGCCGGCTGCTCGCCACTCTGGAGGTGGCGCGCGAGCGCGGCGCCACGATCGCTTTCGGCGGCCGGTTCCAGCCGCAGGGCTGGGGCGGGGATGCCGCGCGCGCCCGCGCCGTGCTGGCCGAGGTGTTGTGCCGCACCGACATCGCTCTCGCCAATTTCGCCGACGAGGCGCTGCTCTATGGCGACGTGTCGCCGGCCGCCACGCTCGACCGGCTGGCGGCGGCCGGCGCCGCCGAGGTCGCGGTCAAAGCCGGGACCGAGGGTGTGCTGGTGATGAGCGGCGGCGAGGTGCGCCGCGTCACGGCCGGGCCGGTCGCGGCCGAACAGGTCGAATCCCTGACTGAATCCCAGGGCGAGGCCCAGAAAGAGCCGGCGGCGAAACAGATTGCCGCAGGGGAAGAATTTGACGCCGGCTATCTCGCGGCCCGCCTGACCGGCCAGCCGCCGGAGGAGGCGGCGCGCACCGGGCTGAGTCTTGCGGAGGGCGCAATACGCCCAGCCGGCCCCGACAAAGCCGTCAGCGGACCACGGAACGGCCCAGCTAAGGACCCATTTGGCGGTCAAGTCCCACCCTGTCACTGACGGACACGGGTGTCATCTGTCCCCGGCTACCGCCAAACGGCTTTGTCCCACCAGAGCCGTTAACCACTCGGTAACCTTGACGGACGACAAACTCCCCCGTGCACCGTCCAGGTCCGGGGGGCTGTATGATTCGATTTCACACGATCGCCACCACCCTTGCCGCCGGCGTTATTGGCATACTTGCGTTGGGAGACGTCCCCGCCCTTGCGGCGACGTTGCCGCCCATTAAAGCGGCCAGCGGCAATGAAGTTCCCGCCTGCGTCACTCCGACGCGCCTCACCGCGTTTCTCAAGTCCCGCCACGGCGACATCGATTCCCGGCTGGAAACCATCGCTGCGCACTATGAGCAGCACGGCCGGACGCTCGGCATCCGCTGGGACTACGCCTTCTTCCAGATGATCGTCGAGACCAATTGGCTGCGCTTCCATCAGGCCAGCGGCCGTCCGGGCCTCGTGTCTCCCGACCAGAACAATTTCGCCGGCATCGGCGCCACCGGCCGTGGACATTCGGGCGAGGCGTTCTCCGACGTCTCGACCGGCGTGCTCGCCCATCTGCAGCACATCTCGATGTATGCCGGCGAGGCGGTCGACAATCCGGTGGCCGTCCGCACCCGGCTGGTCCAGGGATGGGGCGAGATACCGGGATGGGCGCACAAGCTGCGCCGGCCGGTCACCTACACCGACCTGACCCGCAAATGGTCGCCCCACGACCGCGACTATTCCGACGATATCGCGGCGGTGGCCGACCAGTTCTTCGGCAATTTCTGCGAAGTGCGCTTCGCCGAGAACGAGCCCGCGCCGAGCCGGCTCTCGGCCGATCCCGCCCCCACCGGCTCGACCCGCACCAGCCTGTTCCGCAAGCTGATGTTCTGAGCCGAGATCCGGCCGATCAGCCGGACGATGTGAGATCGTGACGGCCCGGGGCGCTGCCGCCTCGGGCCGCCGATGGCGCTCCGTACCAACAAAAGTTTCATCCGCGACCACCGCCGTCCCTGCCGAAGCGCCCCCGCCGGCCGCATGATTCCCCTGACCGGGGCGGAATCGCCCGGTGCCTTTGTTGAAGACGCCCCTCCGGAAACCTCGGACTTGCGGAACCGCAGCGTTTCGAGTTCACTTTTATTTTAGTGCCTCAGCCGCTTCACGCTGCAATTTTTGCGTGCGGGCGGCCGCTGGCGGCGAGGCGAGCAACTTGGCGGGCGCGCGAGCATAAATGCGCGTTTACCGGGAACGGTGGGCGCTGTCCGCAGCAGCCGGTGATTTCAACAAGAGCCTTGTTTTCGTCGCGGGAATGAAGCACGATTCCAACGCATGCGGGTTTTGGCCGTTCCGGCCTCGTCTTTCGCCGAACGGCCTTTGACGTCTCTCGGAAACACCAAAATCCCAGGGTGTGGCGTCGAGCGTGCAAACACGCGCGGTGTCGAGACTTCACTTATTTCGGAGACCGACGATGCAAAAGGGCACCGTCAAGTGGTTCAACCCGACCAAGGGGTACGGGTTCATTCAGCCGGCGACCGGCGGCAAGGACGTGTTCGTCCACATCAGCGCAGTCGAGCGTGCCGGCCTGACGACCCTGAACGAGGGTCAGACCGTCACCTTCGATCTGGTGACCAACCGCGGCAAGACCGCGGCCGAAAATCTCCGCGTCGGCTGAGGCGCGCACCCTTGAGCCCCGCTTCGGCGGGGCTTTCTGCATCAGGACCCGCGATTGCACAGCTCTCCAGCGCCAGGCGGCCTGACCGGTCGGCCGCGGGGCGGTGTTCGGTATCGTCTCCGGCCGATAAGGCACCGCCCACCCCGGCATCATCGGGGTTCCGGCTGATCCCTGCGGGATGCCGAAAACGGTCTCGCCGAAAATCCTTGATCCAACCAGGATTTCTCGGCGACAGGAATGCGGCTCGAAGGCCGTGCAGGCCCTAGAGCCGCATCAGCCGTAGCGCAGCTTCATCGCCACGATCACCAAAGTCAGCGCCAGCGTGACCGTATTGGCCGCGATCATCGGCGCATTGCCGATGAGCAGCCCATAGATCAGCCACAGGGCGATCCCCGCCGAAAAGAACCCGTAGCTGGACAGCGAGATGCCTCGCGTCTCGCGGGTGCGGATCAGCCGGACCGCCTGTGGCAGCCAGCACAGCGTGGTGGTGATGGCCGCGGCGAAGCCGATGGCCTCGATTGCGGCGTCCGGGCTCAATTCCATCGCACATCCTGTCTGATCCGCAGGACCGCGTCACGATCCCCTGGTCCAGGCGCCGGCATTTCCTCACCGGCCGGCGAATCCGGGCCAGTGAGGGCGGCGCGCGGCTCCTGATAGCCGATCGGCCTCCGGACGTCGTGGGGACGGCGCCCGCCTTCCGGCCGATTGCGCCACGGTGCCGCTTGCCTCTACGTTGGATCACCATGTTCGAAGCGATCTTCCAGTCTTTCGGCTCGGCGGCCGATCCGTCCGTGGGCGCGGAGCGCGTCGCGCTGCTGCGCGCCGAGTTGGCCCGAAGCGGCCTCGACGGCTTCGTGGTGCCGCGCGCCGACGCCCACCAGAACGAATACGTGCCGACCGGCGAGGAGCGACTGCGCTGGCTCACCGGCTTTGCCGGCTCGGCCGGCACCGCCGTGGTGCTGGCCGACAAGGCGGCGATCTTCGTCGACGGCCGCTACACGCTGCAGGTGACGGCCGAGGCCGACCCGGCGGTGTTCGCCCCGCACAACATCGCCGACCGGACGGCCGAGGCCTGGATCGCCGCCAATCTGGCCGGCGGCCGGCTGGGCTATGACCCCTGGCTGCACACCCGCGATCAGGCCTCGAAACTCGCCGCCGCGGCCAGGGCGGCCGGCGGCTGCCTCGTCGCCGTCGAGTCGAACCCGATCGATCAGGTCTGGACCGACCGGCCGGCGCCGCCCTGCGCGCCGGTGGTGCTCCACCCCATCGCCTTTGCCGGCGAGCCGGCCGCGGCCAAGCTTGCCCGCATCCAGGCGGCGCTGGCCGAGACGAAGGCCGATGCGCTGCTGGTCTCCGATCCGCATGCGCTGGCCTGGACCTTCAACATTCGCGGCGGCGACGTCGCCCACACCCCGCTGCCGCTGGGCTGGGCGCTGATCGCGCGCGAGGGCCGGCCGCTGCTGTTCCTCGATCCGCGCAAGCTCGCCGGCGAGGTGCGCGGCGCGCTGGCCGACGCCGCCATCCTGGCCGAGCCGGCCGAGCTCGAGCCCCAGCTCTCGGCGCTCGCCGCCACCGGCGCCACCATCCATTTCGACCGAGCGAGCGCCCCCGACCGGCTGGTCGGCGTGGTCGAGCGTGCCGGCGGCAGCGCCGGCCTCGGCGACGACCCCATCGCCCGGCTGAAGGCGTGCAAGAACGCCGTCGAGATCGCGGGTGCCCGTGCCGCCCACCGCCGCGACGGCGCAGCCCTCGCCCGCTTCCTCGCCTGGATCGACCGCGAGGCGCCCAAGGGCACCCTCACCGAGATCGCGGTGACCGAGGCGCTGGAGAGCTTCCGGCGCGACACCGGCGTGCTGCGCGACATCTCGTTTCCGACCATCGCCGGGGCCGGCCCCAACGCCGCGCTGCCGCACTACCGCGTCACCACCGCCACCAACCGGCGCATCGAGCCCGGCATCCTGCTGGTCGATTCCGGTGCCCAGTACCAGGACGGCACCACCGACGTCACCCGCACCATCGCCATCGGCACCCCCACCGCCGCCATGAAGCGGCATTTCACGCTGGTGCTGAAGGGGCACATCGCCGTCGCCACCGCCGTCTTTCCGGCCGGCAGCACCGGCGCCCAGCTCGACCCCTTCGCCCGCCGGGCGCTGTGGGCGGCGGGGCTCGATTTCGACCATGGCACCGGCCACGGCGTCGGAAGTTATCTTTCGGTGCACGAAGTGCCAGCGCGCATCTCGCGCATCGGCCACGCCAAGCTCGAACCGGGCATGATCCTGTCCAACGAGCCGGGCTATTACCGGGCCGGCGAATACGGCATCCGCATCGAGAACCTCGAACTGGTACGCGAGGTGCCGGCGCCGGAGGGCGGCGAGCGGCCGCTGCTCGGATTCGAGACGCTGACCCTGGCGCCGATCGACCGCCGACTGATCGATCCGGCGCTGCTGGCGCCGGACGAGATCGCCTGGATCGATGCCTACCACGCCCGCGTCGCCGCCGAGATCGGCCCGCTGGTGGATGCACCGACGGCGGCCTGGCTCGATGCCGCAACCCGTCCCATATGCTGAGCGAAGGAGGCTCCCATGGCCAGTTATCTGATCACCGGCGCCAATCGCGGCATCGGCTACGGCTTCGTCGAACGGCTGGTGCAGCGCGGCGACCGGGTGTTCGCCTGTGCCCGCAATCCCGACGTCGACCATCTCGGCGTGCTCGCCGCCAAGTATCCCGACCAGCTCACCCTCCACCGCCTGGATGTGACGGACCAGACCTCGGTCGATGCCCTGGCCGACGCCATCGCCGGCCAGCCGCTCGACGTGCTGATCAACAATGCCGGCGTGCACGGCCCCCACCGTCAGGGCGCGCTCGACATGGATTTCGACGGGTTCGCGCATACGCTGGCGGTCAACACCCTGTCGCCGCTCCGGGTGTCGCAGGCGCTGATCGAGAACCTCAAGGCCGGCACCAATCCGCGCATCGTCATCGTGTCGAGCATCCTCGGCCAGATGGCGCAGTCGATGGCCGGCGACATCGCCTATTGCGCGTCCAAGGCGGCGGTGAACAAGGTGATGCAGGGCCTCGCGCTGGCGCTGAAGGACGACGGTATCACCGTCGTCTCGGTGCACCCCGGCTGGGTGAAGACCGACATGGGCGGCCCCAAGGCGCCGCTGGCGGTGGGCGAGTCGGTGCGCAACCTCGTCGCCACCATCGACGACCTGACCCTGGAGAAGACCGGCAGCTTTCTCAACTATGACGGCACGCCGTTGGCGTGGTAAGCCGCACGGCAAACAAGGATTGAAGGGCGCCCCCATGCACCTGCGGATGTTCTGGTCGAAGATCCACCGCGCGACCATCACCCATGCCGACCTCCATTACGAGGGAAGCTGCACCATCGACACCGACCTGATGGACGCCGCGCGCATCCTGCCGAACCAGGAACTGCACGTGTGGAACGTCACCCGCGGCACCCGCCTCGTCACCTACGCCATCGAGGGGCCGCGCGGCTCCGGCGTCATCTGCATCAACGGCGCCGCCGCCCACGGCAACCGGCCGGGCGACCTCGTCATCCTCGCCACCTTCGCCGACATGGGCTTCGAGGAGGCCCGCGCCCACACCCCGACCGTGGTGCGGGTGGATGAGCAGAACCGCATCACCGACATCCGCGCCGAAATTCCGGGGCCGGCCGACCCCACTGAAGCGCGGTTGATGAGCTGAGCGCCGCTCGCCAACTCTGAAGCCGCGTTGCGGGGAGACGGCGACGGATCGCAGTGGAAGATGTCGTCGTCCCGGGCAAGCAGCGCAGCTGCGCGACCCGGGACCGCTTTCAGTATCGTGCCCCTCCTGCATCCGATCCCGGCTCTCGCTGCGCTCGGCCGGGATGACGAAGCTCGAAGACGCTTCAAAGCAGCAAAGCCCCCTCACGCCTGACGGCGCGCCCGCTTTTCGGCCCCCTTGCGGCTCCGCCACGGCAGCACGATCAAAAGGCTGCCCACCGCGGCGACGATCAGATTCTCGATGGCATTCTCCCACCGCCAGCCAAGCGTGCTGATGCGCGGAAAACTCGGCAGGTAGCGCACCTTGAGCGGGCGGCCGCCCTCGGAAAGCCGCGGCGCGAACGCGTCGCCCACGCGCTGCGTGACGCCCTCGGCGAGCGTGCCGTCCGGCAGGCGGAACTCATAGGCGATGGCGTAGGTGTAGCGGTTGGGCACCGCCTCGCCCCGCTCGCCGCCCTGACGACGAACATGGGTAACGCGGCCCTCGGCCTCGGCGCCGAACGTCGCCACCAGCGGCATGCCGAGGCCCCAGGCGACCAGCAGGATGCCGAGGGCGGCAAGAGCGAGACGGGTGATCACTCTCAATTCCAGGAACACGCACCGCTATTTAACGAGAGGGCGACCACCCAAAAGCCTCCCGATCGTCTCATCCCCGTATTTTCTCTCCAAGATACCCAGGAACGACGGCTCAACACCGTAAATATACGCAACAAGCCCTCGAATTCTTGCAATTTCATCACCATCAATTATTCCATTCTTGAATTTATATACACCACTTCTAACCTCATCCTTCAAATTTCTTCCAACGGAAACGCTTCCCTGAGGGGTAATTACCATACCCGTCACCACCCTCCTATATTTTTTTGAAAGAAATACCGTCTTCCTACAATTGATTGTAAGATTAGCGTAGGGATACCCAGTCGACACACTTGCAACAAAATCCGCAACGTCACCCAATGAATTAGCTCTTGTCGCAGAGATGAATATATCATCTGCATATCTCGTATAGACCAACCCTCTACTCTGACAAAACTGATAAACAATACCGTCGAACTGAAACATAATTGCATTTGTAAGAAGCGGAGAAGACGGCGCGCCAATTGTTAACCGCCCATGCCGACATACTATATTTCTTATAAATGAAATATCATTATCGTCTAGGGGGTCACCAATTACAGATCTATTTTCTTGCAAAAATCTTTCAATACCATTGTCTCTAAATGATGGAAAATAGTCTTCGAAGTCAATTCTTACAGTAAAATTTGTATTTTTGTGGAATTCTGCATTTCTTAGAATGCTCGAACCTTTATTATACGCAGTCGAAGAAATATGAATGGGAAATTTTCTTATCAAGTTGAGATTCAGCCAGCGCTGGATAGCTTTAATTGCGCGACTTGGCTGCTCGATTTGCCTTTCCCCTCCATTCCTCTTGGGAATATTATAAATTTTATAGCGCTTTGAAGCCGTAATAGCAAACTGCTCCAACTGTCCGCGCGATAGGCGACTCTGCCTTTCAAGGCGCTCAAGAAGCATTTGCAACCCCGTCGATCAACCTATAAAATTCGCCTTCAGTATCGTCGCAAATCGAAGCAATTTCGAGCTTTAAACTACTCTCCTTCTCAACGAACCCTTCCCGAGGAAAAAGAAACCCCTTCCTTCCCTCCACAGCACAATAATGCCCATACGAACCAACACGCCTTATAAAACCAGAACCAACCAATATCGACATCAACTGCTTTACATTCTCAGTCGAGATTCTAGCAGAAAATACACCCTTCAGAACGAAGACAATGTCATCGAATGTCGCAACCGAAAGTATTTCACAGCATTTGTGTATAATACACATTCTCTCAAAATTAGAAATGTCGTTATAAGTAGAAAATAATATCTTTCTTCTGTTTAGCGAAAATTTATTACGCTTAATTCTAGATATTACGCAAGAAAAATCTGGATTATCATAACAAATTTGAATGTTTCCCGCATACATCGAGATTTTATCGATCTTTCTGGCTGGCCCCATTGAGATAAAGCTATCGCTTCCTTGAAATTTTGAGTCCAGAACAAGTATTGTTTTCTTCGCGATCTGCTTTACGCCAGCAAAATAGCCAACTTCTGCGTAAGACCCCGCAGCCTCTGGAAATAAAACTATCGCATGAGATAAATCCGCGATCATTTTTTCAAAATCTGCTAAGTTCAAAAAATTATACATTGACCCAGAAAAATAATCATGCATCGCAAATTCGGGAAAAAATATTATAATATCATTGTGGTTGTTATTGCAATAATCGCGGAACTTAGTGCGCATATGGTGAGAGCCATTCCCACCGCAAACAAATACAATATTTCCGCCCCCAAGAACACTGTATGAATCTCTTAAGAAACGGACCACCCGCTGCCTGAGCGCTTGGTTCCTAGTCTCACGCAGCGGGTGGTCCACACTTTGCCTCTTACTCAAAGCGGCCGACTTCGGGTCCCGGAGCGGCGCCGAGTGTGAGCCGGCGCCGCTCCGGGACCCGAAGTCGGCGCCCAAACTCACTCAATCTGATTCAGCCTGGTTTACACCCGGCATAGAGTGTTGCCCCAAAGGGCTCGCACCCAGCTAAGAGGCGAGTCGAATTCTGCTTCGAAGCGCGGAATCGAACAAGTCCCCGAACGGAACCTCAACAGAAATAGCTTCCCTAATTGCCTAAGCGCAACGTGAAGGTCTCCAGGCATTTGGCCACCGATTAGAACCTTGATTCGATAAGTTGAGCGTACCTCACCACCCCAACGCGCGGGCGTCGAACACCGTCTCGGTGCCGGCGTCCCAGCCGTCCCACAGGAAGTCGTCGTGCCGGCCCTCGGCGATCAGCCGGAAGGCGGTGCGCGTCTGCTCCTCATAGAACTCGCAATAGGCGCCGGTCTTCTCCATGCCGCCATTCATCTCGTGCGCCTCGGCCGGGCACGGCGAGCCGCAGAAGTGACGGATGGCGCAGGTGCGGCACGGCGCGATGTCCTCGACCCTGCGGCCGGAGACCTTTGTGAACGCCGGGCGCGCCAGCACCTCATCGATGTCGTCGGCGAACAGATTGCCGCCCTTGAAGGCGGGCAGGCCGATGAACTCGCTGCACGGGAAGAGGTCGCCGTTCGGCGCCAGCGCGAAGAACGCCCGCCCGCCGCCGCACGGCGAGATATCGCACATCAGCCGCCGCGCCGTCGGCGCCAGGATGCCGATCAGGATGTTGGCGAAGTTTGCCACCACCAGCTTGCGCCCCGTTTCGCGGTAGAGCGCGTGGCTCCGCTCCAGCGCCGCGATGAACGCATGCGCCAGCGGCGCGTCGTCGGCGCGCACGGTGCGCGCGCCCGGCAGCGTGCAGCGGATGACGTTGAGCATGCAGGCCGGCACCTCGCGGGCGTGCAGGAACTCGACCATCGGCACGAGCTGGTCGAGGTTCTCGGTCGACATGGTGCAGATGACGTTGAAGGCCGGATAGCCCTTCAGCCGCGCGATCGCCTCCACCACCTTGGCGTAGACCCCGGCGCCGTTCCAGTTGGCGCGGGTGCGGTCGGCGATCTCGGGCACCGGCGCATCCAGCGACAGGCCGATGCCGACGCCGCGGCTGGTGAGGAAATCCACCGCCTTGTCGTCGAGCAGCGTGGCGTTGGTCTGCACGCCGAAGCGGAAGCGGTCCCGGAAGGCATCGATGCCGGCAAAGATCGCGTCCTTGGCGATCATCGGCTCGGCGCCGTGGAAGATGATCTGCGGCTTGCGCCCCTCCGGCATGTGGCGGCGGAAATAGGCATCCAGTCGCGCCAGCGCATCGAGCAGCGTCGATGCGTCCATGTCGGTGCCGTCGCGGCGCATCTCGGCGGGGATGTAGCAATAGGTGCAGTTGAGATTGCAGCGCTCGGTGGCATTGACATAGACCGCCGACGGCTTCAGCCCGAACCGCAACGCCGCCATCTCGCGCGCGAAGGCATCCGCCTGCTCGCGATAGCCGTCGATGAGCGCGCCGCCGGCCAGCGTCTCTGCCAGCCGGTCCTTGGCGATCAGCGCCCAGAACGCGGTGTCGGGCGCGATCAACGCGATGTGGGTGGGATGGCCGATGTCGTAGGGCTGGAACGCCGGGCCATTGCCGCTGTTGACGAAGCGGCCCCGCGAGGGGGCCGCTCCAGGCGCCGCAAGACGCCCTGTTGCCATCAACGGCGCGTTCATTTCGCCGCCTCTTTGTCCATCAGCACGAAGTGCGACAGGCCGGTGCCCTCGGCATCGCAGCTCTTGCGGATGGCAATGACGGCCGGGCGCGGCGCGGGCGCCTCGGCGGCGGGGCGGATGGGGGTGGTGGTCTGGTCCATTCCTCGGGCTCCTGATGACGGACCGGGCGTCCGACAGCACCGCACGCAAGCGCACGGTTCTGCCGAAACCCTTTGCCATCGGATTTCGCCCGGTCAGATTGTTCCAGCAGGTCTTCTGGCTCTCGGATCAACCGCCGCCCTCAAGCCTTCCCAACGGGGTGGTCCCCATCAGTGGCCTGGCTCTCGCCCTCGAAGGCGGCGTCCCCGATTACAGCGGCGGGTCCGCCACGGAGTTTCACCGTGTTCCGGGATACTGGAACGATGGCGGCAGCTAACCCGGCCCCAACTGCGCCGTCAATCGGGGCCTTCACACGCGAAACGGCCGCGCCCGGGTGCCGGACGCGGCCGTTCGAATGGGAACACCGGTCGTCTGCTGCGGTTTCCGGCCTCAGGGCCGTAGAACCGCAGTCCGACCGCCGAAAAATCCCATTCTGATCAAGGATCTTTCGGCGAGCTTGTGTCCGGGAGCCCTGGGGGCTCTCCCGGACACCGCATTACGCCGGCTGGATGTTGTTGACCGCGACCTTGCCGCTGCGGCGGTCCTCGGCGGTGTCGAAGGCGACCTTCTGGCCCTCGGCGAGGCCGCGCATGCCGGCGCGCTCCAGCGCGGTGGCGTGGACGAACACGTCCTTGCCGCCATTGTCCGGCCGGATGAAGCCATAGCCCTTTTGATCGTTATAGAATTTCACGGTGCCCGTGATCATGGATTCCTCCCCCGGCTGCTGGAAGCACATCGATGCGGGATGCGACGCCTCCCGCGGTCTGGTTCGTCGATGTTTGGAAAGACTTGAGAACCCGCGCCCGGCAGTCGCAAGGGCGTAACGGCCCGATCGTCCGGCCAACGTCGATGCGGTCATATAGGCGCCTCCCGCGCCCGCCACAAGCGCCGGATGCCGCCATCGGCCGCATTTCCCCGCCCCACGACGAATTCTCGTCCCACGACGAATTGTTGCGGCGCGGGCCGTCTGGCGTGCTAAGAGGGCGCTTCATCCTGTGCGGCCGGTGCATGCCGGGCCGTCACCTCACCCACTCCAACCAAGATTGGATCATCGTCTTGCAGGTTCTCGTACGTGACAACAATGTTGACCAGGCGCTGAAGGTTCTCAAGAAAAAGATGCAGCGCGAAGGCATCTTCCGCGAAATGAAGCAGCGGCGGTCCTACGAGAAGCCATCGGAGCGCAAGACCCGCGAGAAGGCCGAGGCCGTCCGCCGCATGCGCAAGGCCGCCCGCAAGCAGGCCCAGCGCGAGGGTCTCCTGCCGGCGCCGAAGAAGCCGCTGCGCGATGCCCGCGGCCGTCCCGGCTTCGGACCGCGTCCGTCCGGCTTCGGACCGCGCCCGGCTGCGCCGGCCACGGCGGCCGGCGTTTGAGCCGGCCTGCGGCGCGGGCAGCGCGCCCGATTGTCGCAGCGCGCCCTCTGAATTCAGACTAATTCAATATAATACCTCCGCAGGGGCGGAATATAGGTATCTTGAAACCTATATTCCGCCCCTACGCGCAAACACCCGATGTCAGCGCCCGCAGACAATGCTAACTGCGTGCGCCGTGGGCATCGCAGTGCCGAGAATCGCAGTGCCGAGACTTGCGCCACGGGGATTTGTGTCCGGGGTTTGCGCTCTCGCGTTCTCTGCTGCCCACCGACAAGACGCTCGACATCACCTGTTCGACGCGGCGAAGCCCACACTCCCGAGGGTTCCGTTGCATCGATCCCGCCCCCGCTCTGGCGGCTTCGAGTTCCGGACACGCGACCATGCAGCTTCAGCTTCCGCAGAACCAGATCGTGCAGGCCACCGGCTCCGGGCCTGCCCAGACCCAGTACACGCTGACGATCTCCTGTCCCGACCGCATCGGCGTGGTGGCGGAGGTCTCAGGCTTCCTCGCCCATCACGAGTGCTTCATCACCTCGTCCCAGCATTTCGGCGACACCGAGACCGGCCAGTTCTTCATGCGCACGGCCTTCCTGCTGCCGCCGGGCATGTCGTTTGCGGACCTGACGCCGAAATTCACGCCGATCGGCAACAAGTTCCAGATGCGGTGGTGGTTCCACGACGAGGCGCGCCGGGATCGCGTGCTGCTCATGGTCTCGAAGCAGGGCCACTGCCTCAACAACATGCTCTATCTCTATCTGAGCGGCAGCCTGGGCATCGAGATTCCGGCCATCGTCTCCAACCACCGCGACCTGGAGCAGATGAGCGGCTGGCACCGCATCCCGTTCTATCACCTGCCGGTCACCAACGAGACGCGCGCCCTGCAGGAAGAGAAGATCATCAAGCTGGTCGATGACCTGAAGATCGACCTCGTGGTGCTCGCCCGATACATGCAGATCCTGTCGCCCCGGCTGTGCGAGGCGCTGGCGTGGCGGGCGATCAACATCCACCACTCGTTCCTGCCGAGCTTCAAGGGCGCCATGCCCTACCATCAGGCCCACGCCCGCGGCGTGAAGCTGATCGGCGCCACCGCCCACTACGTCACCAAGGATCTCGATGAGGGTCCGATCATCGAGCAGGACGTCGAGCGCGTCGACCACACGCTGACGGTGGACGAACTGATCACCATCGGCCGCGACATCGAAACGCGCGTGCTGTCGCGCGCGGTGCGCTGGCATACCCAGCACCGCGTGCTGCCCAACGGCACCAAGACGGTCGTGTTCCGCTGATCTGCCGCAGACCTGATCCGGTTTCCGGCTGAGCCGCTCCGAAGCGATCACCCGGAACCCGTATCAGGCGCGCTACCGCTCCCCGCCGATCAGCTTGAACCACTCGTCCTCGCTCAGCACGCTGACGCCGAGGCTGCGCGCCTTCTCTAGCTTGGATCCGGCGCCGGGGCCGGCGACGACATAGTGGGTCTTCGACGACACCGAGCCCGCCACCTTGGCGCCCAGCCGCTCGGCCGTCGCCTTGGCCTCGTCGCGCGTCATTTTCTCCAGCGTGCCGGTGAACACCACCGTCTTGCCGGCGACCGGGCTCTCGATGCGCGGCGCCTCGGCATCGACGATGGTGACCTCGGCCACCAGCCGATCGACCAGCGCGCGATTGTGCGCCTCGCCGAAATAGGTGGCGACCGCGTCCACCACCGCCTCGCCGATCTGGTCGATGGCATCCATCTCGGCGCGCGCGGCCTCGTCACCGGCGGCAATGCGGCGCGCCGCCGCCTCGAAGTCCGCCCACGAGCCATAGGCACGGGCAAGCTGGCGGGCCGTGGTCTCGCCGACATGGCGGATGCCGAGCGCATAGAGGAAGCGGTCGAGCGCGATGGTGCGCCGCGCCTCGATGGCATTGAACAGGTTCCGCGCCGAGACGACGCCGAAGCCTTCCTTGTCCTTGAGCTTCTTGAAATTCTCGGCGTCGCGCCGCGCCAGCGTGAAGATGTCGGCCGGCTCCTTCACCGGCAGATCCGCATCCTCGAAGAAGAAGGCGACCTGCTTCTCGCCCAGCCCCTCGATGTCGAAGGCCCGGCGCGACACGAAGTGCCGCAGATGCTCGACGCGCTGATACGGGCAGGCGAACTCGCCGGAGCAGCGCCGCACCGCGCTCTTCTCGCCGGAGGCCAGCTCCTCGCGCACG
Organism: Blastochloris tepida; assembly: GCF_003966715.1. Taxonomy (NCBI): domain Bacteria; kingdom Pseudomonadati; phylum Pseudomonadota; class Alphaproteobacteria; order Hyphomicrobiales; family Blastochloridaceae; genus Blastochloris; species Blastochloris tepida. The sequence goes on along the minus strand of NZ_AP018907.1, from coordinate 355,014 downwards.
AGCGGCGTCTTCAGCTCGCACTGGCAGACCTCGGGGAACTGGTATGGCTCCGCCCCCCGCGGCGCATCCTCGATCACCCGCAGCACCTGCGGGATCACGTCGCCGGCGCGCTGGATCTCCACCGTGTCGCCGATGCGGACGCCGAGCCGGGCGATCTCGTCGGCATTGTGCAGCGTGGCGTTCTGCACCACCACGCCGCCGACCGTCACCGGCTCCAGCTTCGCCACCGGGGTATGCGCGCCGGTGCGGCCGACCTGAATCTCGATGTCGCGCACCACCGTCTTCGCCTTCTCGGCCGAGAATTTGTGGGCGATGGCCCAGCGCGGCGAGCGCGACACGAAGCCCAGCCGCTCCTGCAAATCGAGCCGGTCGAGCTTGTAGACCACGCCGTCGATGTCATAGCCGAGCGAGGCGCGCCGGCTTTCGATCAGCCGGTAGTGCGCCAGCAGCTCCTCGGTCGAGTGGCACAGGACGGTGAGATCGTTGGTGACGAAGCCAATGCGCTTCAGCGCCGCCACCATGCCGAACTGGGTGTCGGCCGGCAAATCGCCCGCCACCTCGCCCCAGCCATAGGCGAAGAATTTCAGCGGCCTTGACGCCGTCACCGCCGGGTCAAGCTGACGCAGCGAGCCGGCCGCGGCGTTGCGGGGATTGGCGAAGGCGGGCTTTCCCTCCGCCGCCTGCCGGGCGTTGATGGCGGCGAAATCGGCGTGTGACAGGTACACCTCGCCGCGCACCTCGAACACCTCCGGCACGTCGCCGGAAAGCCGCTCCGGCACGTCGGAGATGGTGCGGACATTGGCGGTGACGTCCTCGCCCTCGAAGCCGTCGCCGCGGGTCGCCGCCACCTCCAGCCGGCCGCCGACATAGCGCAGCGAGCACGACAGACCGTCGATCTTGGGCTCGGCGGTGATCGCCAGCGCCGCGTCGTCGGCGAGGCCGAGGAAGCGCCGCATGCGGGCGACGAACTCCACCGCTTCGCCTTCGCTCATCGCATTCTGCAGCGACAGCATCGGCACCGCGTGCCGCACCTTGGCGAACTTGGCGGCCGGCGCCGCGCCGACCTTTCGCGAGGGGCTGTCGTCGCGAACGAGCTCAGGGAAGCGCGCCTCGATCGCCTCGTTGCGGGCGCGCAGCGCGTCATAGTCGGCGTCGGAGACGGTCGGCGCGTCCTCCTGATAGTAGAGGCGGTCGTGCTCGGCGATCTCGCGGGCAAGCCGCTTCAGCTCGGCCGCCGCCTCGTCGGGCGACAGCAGCTCGACCGGCAAAGTGGCAGCGCTGGTTTTCATTGTCCGCTCTTGATCAGCTTGGCGGCGGCGGCGCGCGCCTCCTTGGTAATCTCGGCGCCCGACAGCATGCGGGCGATCTCCTCGCGCCGCAGATCCTTCTCAAGGCGCGCGACGCGGGTGGCGACGCGACCGCCCTCCTCCACGCTCTCCTTCTGGATCAGGTAGTGGCGCGCGGCGCGGGCGGCGACCTGCGGCGCGTGGGTGACCGCGACCACCTGCACCCGCTCGGCGAGGCGGGCGAGCCGCACGCCGATGGCGTCCGCCACCGCGCCACCGACGCCCGAATCGATCTCGTCGAAGATCAGCGTCGGCGCCGAGCCGCGGTCGGCCAGCGCCACCTTGAGCGCCAGCATGAAGCGCGACAGTTCGCCGCCCGAGGCGATCCTGGCGATCGGCCCGGGCCTTGTGCCGGGATTGGTCTGCACGAAGAAGCCGACCTGGTCATAGCCTTCCGGCCCGCCGGCCGCGGCATCGGTGACGATCTCGGTGAAGAAGCGCGCCCGCTCCAGCTTCAGCGCCGGCAACTCGGCATTCACCGCGGCGTCGAGCTCGGCCGCGACCGCCCGGCGGCGCTTCGAGAGGTCGGCCGCTGCCGCCCGGTAGGCGGTCTCGGCGGCGCGCGCCGCCGCATCCAGCGCCTTGAGATGCGCCGCCGAGCGGTCGAGCGCGGCGAGGTCGGCGGCGAACGCCTCGGCCCGCGCCGCCAGCGCATCGACCGCCACGCCGTATTTTCGCGCCGCGGCCCGGAGGGCGAACAGCCGCTCCTCGATGCGCTCCAATTCGCGCGGATCGAACGCCGCCACCCGCAGCGCGTGCTCCAGATGGCCCCGCGCCTCGTCGAGGGCGTTCAGCGCCTGATCGAGGGCGGCGATCGCCGGCTCGACCAGATCGCGCGCCTCGGCGCCGCGCCGCTCCAGCCGCCGCACCGCCGAGGCAAGCTGCGGCACCGGCGAGCCCTGGCCCGCCACCGCGCTGTGCGCATCCTCGAGGTCCTGCGCCACCTTCTCGGCACGCATCATCGCCGCTCGGCGCTCGGCCAGCGCGCTCTCCTCGCCGGGCTCGGGCTTGAGCTTGGTCAGTTCCTCCACCGCGTGACGGATGAAATCGGCCTCGGCCTCGGCCTTCTCCAGCCGGGCGCGCTCGGCCGCCGCCGTCCTGTCCGCCGCCCGCCACGCCGCGAACAGGCGGGCAACCTCGGAGGCGGGCTCGGTCAGGCCGCCATAGGCATCGAGCAGCGCGCGGTGGCTGGTGGGATCGACCAGCGCGCGGTCGTCGTGCTGGCCGTGGATCTCGACGAGGCTCAAGGCCAGCGTGCGCAGAAGCTGGACGGAGACCGCCTGATCATTGACGAAGGCGCGGGTGCGGCCGTCGGCATACTGCACCCGGCGCAGGATGAGGTCGCCCTCGGCATCGATGCCGCCCTCGGCGACGACGGCGCGGGCGGGATGGGCCGCCGCAAGGTCGAACACCGCGGTGACCTGCCCCTGCTCGGCGCCGTGGCGGACGAGGCCGGCATCGCCGCGCGCGCCAAGCGCCAGCGCGAACGCATCGAGCAGGATCGACTTGCCGGCGCCGGTCTCGCCGGTCAGCACCGACAGCCCGCCGTCGAAGGCGAGGTCGAGCTTGTCGATCAGGACGATATCGCGAATCGCGAGCTGGGCGAGCATGGCGAATGGCAGAACGGCACGAACCGATGGCTTGCGGCAAGGCCCGCAGGGTCGCGGACCCTGCCCGCGGTGCGGCGGCCGGCGTGTTCTAATACGGTTTCCGGCTGATCAAGCCGGAGAACCGTATTCCGATCGCCGAAAATCCCGTTATCAAACAAAGGGTTTTCGGCGAGACCGTTTCCGGTATCCCGAAGGGATCAACCGGAAACCGTATAACACAGATCGGGGGCGCTCATCCCGAGCCGTGCGCGCTCATCCCGAGCGGCGCAGGCTTACCCCAGGCCGAGCTTCTTGAAGGCGCGGCTGATCCAGGACGACTTGTCCTCGCGCGGCTCCAGCCCGCCGCTCTGCAGCAGCTTGTAGGCATCCTTGTACCAGGGGCTGTCCGGGAAATTGTGGCCGAGCACGGCCGCCGCGGTCTGCGCCTCCTGGGTGATGCCCATGGCCATGTAGCACTCGACGAGGCGCATCAGCGCCTCCTCGACCTGCCGCGTCGTCTGGTACTGAACCACCACCGTCTTGAAGCGGTTGATGGCGCCGATGTAGTTGCGCTTCTCCTGATAGTAGCGGCCGATCGTCATCTCCTTGCCGGCGAGCTGGTCGCGGGCAATGGTGATCTTGCGCCGCGCGCTCTCGGCGTATTCGCTGTCCGGGTACTTGCGCACCACTTCGTCGAGCGCCTGGATCGCCCGTTCGGTGCGCCCCTGATCGCGGGTGATGTCGGCGATCTGGTCGAAATAGGAGGCGCCGACGAGATAGAGCGCATAGGCCGCGTCGGGGCTGCCGGGATGCAGCGTCACATAGCGCCGGGCGGCGGCGATGCACTCCTCGTACTCGCCGGCCTCGTACTTGACATAGGCCGTCATCAGCAGCGACTTGCGCGCCCACTCCGAATAGGGGTGCTGACGGTCGAGCTCCTCGAACTTCTTGGCGGCGTCCTTGTATTCCTTCTTGGCGACCAGCGTCAGCCCTTCATTGTAGAGCTTGTCCGCCGGCTCGTCGGGCGCAAGCTGCTCGGGCTTCTTCTCGAACATGGCGCAGGCGGACAGCGAGACCGCGAGCAGGCCGATGGCGAGCCCGCGAATGACCGCCCGCAGGCGTGAGGGAGGCGGAAGGAAACGACGCATCACCTTCGATTGGTCCTGCAGTTGGTCCAGCGATCGGTTTTTAGGCCAGAGAGCCCCGGGCCGGAAGACAACAACGTCCCGACCGGGCTTCTGTCGCGATGACGGCTTGCGGCCGAGTGGCCTGCGACTTCCTTGTCGACCCGCCGGGCCGCGTACGCCCCGGCAAACGGAGACGAGCGGGCACGCGCGGCAAGGCGCTCATCCAGCCAAGGCGCTAACGTCACAACGGGACGGGATTGTGGCGGAATTGCCCACGAGCTTGCCCTGTAGGCAGGGAAAGATCCGGCCTCGGCACGGCAACCTTGGCACGGCCGCCGGCACGCGCTGCGCCCTCCCCGCTCGACCCGCGAGGATGAGCGCCGGGATGGAGGCGAGAAACCGCAATCAGCTGTGGTCGGCGCGGAACGCCGGCATCGCGAGCTGGGCGCCGCGTCCGGCATAGGACGGGCGGGCAGCGGCCGGACGCTCGGCGGCGGCATCGGTCCAGCACCACGCGGTGGCATCGGCGAGCAGCGCCCGCACCACCGCATAGTTCAGCCGGTGGCCACCGCAATAGGAGCGGTAGAGGCCGATCAGAGGGGCGCCGGCCAGCGCGAGATCGCCGATCGCGTCCAGCGTCTTGTGGCGGACGAACTCGTCGGCGTAGCGCAGTCCTTCGGGATTGAGCACCCGGTCCTCGGCCACCACCAGCGTGTTGTCGAGCGAGGCGCCGAGCGCATAGCCCGCGCTCCACAGCCGCGACACGTCGGACAGGAAGCCAAACGTGCGGGCGCGGGCGAGGTCGCGGCGGAAGGTGACAGGGTCGATGTCGGCGGCATAGGCCTGCCGGCCGATCGTCGAATTGTCGAAATCGATCTCGACCTCGACCCGCAGGCCGCCGTCGCGCGGGCGAAGCTCGCCCCAGCCGCGCCCCATGGCGACCTTGACCGGCTTGAGAATGCGGATGCAGCGGCGCGGCGCAGTCAGGGTGCGCAGGCCCGCGGACTCGATGGCAGCCACGAAGGCTGCGGCCGAGCCGTCCATGATCGGCACTTCGGGACCGTCGATCTCGCAGATCGCATTGTCCACGCCGAGCCCGGAGAGCGCCGACAGCAGGTGCTCGACGGTGGCGACGACGGCGCCGGAGGCGTCGCCCAGGACGGTGGCCAGCTCCGTGGTGCTGACCGCGTCCGGCCCGACCTTCACCGAGCGCTCGCCCTCCTCGCCGATGCGCAGGAAGACGATTCCGGTGTCGGCCTTGGCTGGTAGAAGAGACAGGGTGGCAAGAGCACCGGAATGAACTCCGAGGCCCGTTAGAACGATTCGATCTCGTACCGTCGTCTGCCGGCCTGCTTTCATGAATACACAGGTGGAAAGTTCATCCGAACTACGGACGGCTTTCCGAGCCTCCTCTAGCTTGGCCGTATTTGCGTCGCGCGGGCGTCCGACAGATGTCGATTCATTTGCGCGAATCGGACCGTTTGGTGACCGGCACCTTAGGGGGGGTGTCGGTTGAGGCCAAGTCACGGTTCTTTGCGCTTTGTTACCGTCCACATCCGCGTGGCGGCTGGTCCGTGACCCGAGGAACAGACGCGAAATCAAATAGTTGCACCCGGCCCTAAATCGGCCGGGTGCGCTGCTATTTCGGGGCTTGGTCAATTGGCCTGACGGCGCAGGAACGCCGGAATGTCGAGGTGGTCATCCTCGGCGGCCGGCAGGGGCGCCTGACGCCCGTGCTGGTCGAGACCCTGCGGTGCCGGACGGGGCGGCGGGGCCGCCGGGCGCTTGCCGTATTCCGACAGGATCTCCGGCGAGGGCTGCGGCTGCGGGCGGGGCGGCCGCGGCACCTCCAGCGAGGGCTGGATGTCGCGGATCACCGGCCGGGCGTGCGCCGGCGGCTCGTCCTCGCCCTCCTTGCGGCCAAGGCCGACCGCGGCGAGGCGCTGCAGCAGGGTCATCTTCTTCTTGTCGGGACCGTCGTGAGCATCGCTGTGGCCGGCCGCGCGCAACTGCGCCTGGCCCGGCAGCGGAAACTCGTCGGCCCGCGGCATGCGCATCTGGCGCGCGGCCGCCGGCCGCTCAGGGACCGGGGGGATGAAGGGATGGTGCTCCTCTTGTTCGGCCACGCCATGGTGGGCGGGCGCCTGGGGAGCCTGATCGACGTAGTAGTTCGGCTTGGGCGGCAGCGGACGGATGGTGACGTCGTCGATCGCCGCACCCGGGCGCGGCGGCGGGGCGCCGACGGCCGGCTGGCGCGGCTCGCCGAAGATCACCTCGGGGCGCTGCTCGTCCTCCAGGCGCAGCCGCCCGGCATTGGAGCGCTGGCGGTCGGTGACCGGGGTCACCGCGTCCGGAATGACGGACGGGTCGATGCCGGTGGCCACCACCGAGACGCGGACGATGCCTTCGAGGTTCTGGTCGAAGGTGGCGCCCAGGATGATGTTGGCGTCGGGGTCGACCTCCTCGCGGATGCGGGTGGCCGCCTCGTCGACCTCGTAGAGGGTGAGGTCGCGGCCGCCGGTGATCGAGATCAGCAGGCCGCGGGCGCCGCGCATCGAGGTCTCGTCGAGCAGCGGGTTGGCGATCGCGGCTTCGGCGGCGAGGATGGCGCGGCGCTCGCCCGAGGCTTCGCCGGTGCCCATCATCGCCTTGCCCATCTCGCGCATCACCACGCGCACGTCGGCGAAGTCGAGATTGATCAGGCCTTCCTTCACCATCAGGTCGGTGATGCAGGCGACGCCCGAGAACAGCACCTGATCGGCCACCGCGAAGGCGTCGGCGAAGGTGGTGCGCTCGTTGGCGACCCGGAACAGGTTCTGGTTGGGAATGACGATCAGCGTATCGACATTCTTCTGCATCTCGGTGATGCCGGACTCGGCAACCCGCATGCGGCGCGCACCTTCGAAGTGGAAGGGCTTGGTGACGACCCCGACCGTCAGGATGCCCAGTTCGCGAGCGGCACGCGCAATCACCGGCGAGGCGCCGGTGCCGGTGCCGCCGCCCATGCCGGCGGTGACGAACACCATGTGCGACCCCGACAGGTGATCGCGGATTTCGTCGAGGACCTCCTCGGCGGCGGCGCGGCCGACCTCGGGCATCGAGCCGGCACCGAGGCCCTCGGTGACCTGCACGCCCATCTGGACGACGCGCTCGGACTTGGTCGAAGCCAGCGCCTGGGCGTCGGTGTTGGCGACCACGAACTCGACCCCCGCAAGCCCGGCCGAGATCATGTTGTTGACGGCATTGCCGCCCGCGCCACCAACGCCGAACACAGTGATTCTTGGCCGCAGCTCCCGAATATCGGGCTTCTTCAGGTTGATCGTCATGGGTCTCCACCTCGTCTCCGGCGCCGGCGGGCACCGTCATTCACAGTCCAGAAGGCCGGACCGCCGCCGGCCGGGGTCGTCACCTCAGAAACTCTCTTTCAGCCACCGCCCGACGCGGGCGATGTAGCCCCCGGACGCCTGCCCACGCCGAAGGTGCGGACGGGGTTCGAAATGTTCGCTCGCCGCCACCTGCGGATAGACCAGGAGGCCGCAGGCCGCAGCGAAGGACGGACCCTTGGCCGCCTCCGGCAGGCCGGAGATGCCGAGCGGCCGGCCGATGCGCACCTGCCGGCCGAGCACGCGGCTGGCGAGATCGGCGATGCCGGTGAGCTGCGCCGCGCCGCCCGTGAGCACGATCCGTCCGCCGGCAATGCCGGCAAAGCCGGAGCGGATCAGCCGGTCGCGCACCAGCTCCAGGATTTCGTCGACGCGCGGGCGCACGATGCGCACCAGCTGCGCCTTGGTCACCGAATTGCGGTGGGTGCGGTCGTCCTCGCCCAGCACCGGCACGGTGACCGAGTCGTGGTCGTCGGCGCCGGCCGCCACCACGCTGCCGAACAGCGTCTTCAGCCGCTCGGCGTCGCCGATGCGGCACGACAGGCCGCGCGCCAGATCCATGGTGACGTGATGGCCACCGATGGCCACCGCGTCCGCATGGACGATCTGGCCGTCGCTGACCACCGAGATGGTGGTGGTGCCGCCGCCCATGTCGACGCAGGCGACGCCGATCTCGGCCTCGTCGTCGGTCAGCGTCGCCAGCGCGCTGGCATAGGGAGCGGCCACCACGCCGGCCACCTCGAGGTGGCTGCGCTCGACCGCCAGCATCAGGTTGCGGGCGCCGGCCATGTCGGCGGTGATGACATTGAGGTCGGCGCCGAGCCGGCGGCCGAGCATGCCGCGCGGATCCTTGATGCCGGTGTTGTCGTCGACCGAGAAGCCGATCGGCAGCGCGTGCAGCACGGTGCGGCCGCCCTGCACCGCATAGGCGCCGGCCGCCGACAGCACGCGCTCGACGTCGGTGTCGGAGACCGCCGCCCGCTTCAGGTCGATGCCGGCGCGGTAGGCTTCCGAGTTCAGCCGGCCGGCGGTGAGCGACACGATCACCTGCTCGACCTGCAGCCGGGCCGAGCGCTCGGCGGCGTCGATGGCATGGCGGATGGCGTCCTCGGCCGCGGCGAGATCGACCACCGTGCCGCACTTGACGCCGCGCGAGCGGATATGGCCGACGCCGAGGATCTCGATCGAATGGGTGCGGCGCTTCAGCGCCTCGCCGCCGGTACGCGGCTTCAGCTTGGCAATCAGGCAGGCGATCTTGTTGGTGCCGACGTCGAGCACCGACAGGATGGCCGAGCGCCGCGGCGACAGCGGGCGCAGCCGGGGGGTGAGATCAAGGCGAGCGTTCACGTGTCCGCTCCCTTGCGTTTGGATTTGGGCTTCATCGCCTCCTCGCGCGCCTTGGCGGCGTCGTCGGAGAGCCGGACGGTGATGCGGTCGGGCAGCCGGAGGTCGATCGCCGCCACGTCGCGGCTGAGCAGTTTCTTCTCGCGGTCGAGCACCGCAAGCTGAGCCAGCGCGCCGGCCGGATCGGTCTCGGGCAGGCGCACGTCGATGCCGTTCTTCATGCGCAGGTTCCAGCGCCGCTCGGCCACCAGCACCGCGGCCCGGGTCTGGGCGGCGATATCGGGGAATTTGGCGAGCAGCTTGACGATCCCCTTCGCCCGCTTGTCGGCACCGACACCGACCACCAGCGGCAGATCGGGACGCGGCGCGAGCTCGACCGGCGCAATCACGGTTCCGTCCTCGGCGATCACCTGCACCTTGCCCTTGAGCTGCCAGAACGCGAACGCCTCGCGCTCGACGATCTCGATGTCGACGCGGTCGGGATAGAGCTTGCGGACCTGCGCCTCGGCGATCCACGGCACCGCCAGCAGGCCCTCGCGGGCGGCGACCGCGTCGAGGAACAGCAGCGAGGTGCCGGGCCCGATGCCGGCGGCCTGCCGGATCTCGGCCTCAGAGAGATACTTGCGACCGGAAATGGTGACGGTGTTGAGGCCGAAGCCCGCGGCCCGCGCGCCGGCGTCGGCGGCGTCGTGCACTGCGGTGATGATGGCCGGCACGTGGCCGCCGACGACGCTGCCATAGATGCCGGCGCCGAGAAACAGCGCGAAGGTGCCATAGATACCGGCGCCGCGCGGCAGCGGCAGCCGCGCCACCCGGCGGGCAATGCCGTGGATGGCCGCAGCAAGCGGCCCCGGGCCGCCAGCCGGCGCCGCCTGACGCGGCGCGGCAGAGGCCACGCGGTCCTCCGCCCCCGCCCGGAGTCCCGGCGGGGTCGGCTTGCGCGATCTGCGTCCGACCCGTTCCATGCCCGTTCCCTGCGGCTGCGATAAGGCCGCGCGGACGCGCCAAATTCGTTCACGATGAAGGGCCGCCGCGGGCTGCGGACGTCGCCGGATTCCACCGGGTTTACCGGTGACCTGCGACTGCGCCCCTTGCGACCCCGAACATGGTGCGCCGTCCGTATGAGTCTTGGAGCGCGTCGGTTAACAAAGCGTTTAGGATTATGCGAGGTTAACGAAATGCGACAGCTTTGCGGGTTCCATGGCGGTACCCCGGTCCGATCAGGCCGGATCGCAACGCCGCGCCAGGGTTTCGCGGCCCCGCATTTTCATCCGCGGACCCGGCTCCTATCGTTGCGGAAGGCGCCCTAAAGCGGTATCCCGATCCGCTTGATCTCCCAGTCCAGCGTCACGCCGCTGGTCTCCAACACCCTTCGGCGCACGGTCTCGCCCAGCGTCTCGATGTCGGCGGCGCTGGCGTCGCCGGTGTTGAGCAGAAAATTGCAGTGGAGCTCCGAGACCTGGGCGCCGCCGACGCGCAGGCCGCGGCAGCCTGCCGCATCGATCAGCTTCCAGGCGCTGGTGCCCGGCGGGTTCTTGAAGGTCGAGCCGCCGGTGCGGGCCCGAATCGGCTGGGCCTCCTCGCGGTGGCGGGCGATCTCGGCCATGCGCGCGGCGATTTCGGCCGCGTCGCCTGGCGTGCCGGCCAGCAGCGCGCCGGTGAAGATCACCCCGTCGGCCACCGCGCTCCTGCGGTAGGAGAAGCCGAGATCGGCCAGGCTCAGGACGAGGCGCGCCCCGTCCGGCCCGACGGCGTAGGCCTCCCGCACGATGTCCTTCATCTCGCCGCCATGGGCGCCGGCATTCATGCGCAGCGCCCCGCCGAGGGTGCCGGGGATGCCGGACAGGAACTCGAAGCCGGCGAGACCGGCCTCGGCCGCAGCCGTCGCCACCCGCTTGTCGAGTGCCGCGGCACCGACCCGGAGCCGTCCCTCGCCCAGACTCTCGATGGCACCGAAGCCCTTGGCCGTCAGCCGGATCACCATGCCGGGAATGCCGCCGTCGCGCACGATCAAATTGGAGCCGACGCCGACCACGGTGACCGGCAAATCCCTGGGCAGGTGCGCGAGCGCATAGGCGAGGTCGTCGGCATCGAGCGGGGTGAACATCACCTGCGCCGGCCCGCCGACCCGGAACCAGGTCAGCTCGGCCATCGGCTGGTTGGCAACCAGCCGCCCGCGCAGCTCGGGCAGCGCGCGGGCGAGATCGGGAACGAGATCGGGGAAGGACATGATCGGAACTGCCGAAGACACCAGCGCGGACGCGGAGCCGGTGTGCGGCGATACCGCAGAGCCGGCGATTGACGCAACCAGGGACCGAGCATACTGTGAAAATATGAAAAATATCACAGTTTCTGTGGACGAAGACACTTATCGCATGGCACGCACGCGCGCCGCGTCGGAAGACACGTCGGTGTCCGCCGTGGTGCGTAGCTTTCTTGCCGACTATGCGGCGGCCACCGAGAGTGAACGCGAAAGGCTGAAGCGCCTGGAACGCGCAGCGCGCGCCCAGATCACCGCTTTCAGCGCCGCCGACAGGCTCGACCGCAATGCGGTGCATCGCCGCCGCGACGAGCCGTGATGCGGTTCCTCGACACGAACATCCTGCTCTATTCGATCAGTCGTGCGCCTGCCGAAACGCGCAAACGGCAAATCGCCGAGGCGATCCTCGAAAGCGACGATCTCGCACTGTCGGTCCAGGTTCTGCAGGAATTCTACGTCCAGGCGACCCGGACCAGCCGGGCTGACCGTTTGCCTCACGAGCTTGCGGTCACCTTCATCCACAGTTGGCTGCGCTTCCCGGTGCAGGAGACCACGCTCCAGGTTCTGGCGTCCGCACTCGACATCCGCGCGCGGCACGGCCTGTCGTACTGGGACGCGGCAATTGTCGCGGCGGCCTCGGCGTCGGGTTGCCAGGAGCTTCTCAGCGAGGACCTGTCGCACGGCGAACGCCTCGCGGGTGTGACGATCATCAACCCGTTTCGGGATTGAGGCTGCCCCTACTCCGCGGCGGTGCGCGTCGCGGCAAGCTCCCCCGGCAGCGCGTAGGCCCATTGCGAGATCGAGCCGGCGCCGAGGCAGATGACATAGTCGCCCGGCTGCACCAGCCCCGCCACCAGCGGCGCAAGCTGCGGCGCGCCCTCCAGCGGCAGCACCTTGCGATGGCCGCGCGCCCTAAGGCCCGCCACCAGCGCATCGCGGTCGATGCCCTCGATGGGCGCCTCGCCGGCCGCATAGACTGGGGCCACGATCACCGTATCGGCATCGTTGAAGCAGGTGCAGAACTGCTCGAACAGCGACTGCAGGCGGGTATAGCGGTGCGGCTGCACCACGGCCACCACCTGCCCCTTGGCGGCGCCGCGCGCGGCGCGCAGCACGGCGGCGATCTCCACCGGGTGGTGGCCGTAATCGTCGATCACCGTGACGCCGTTCCACTCGCCGGTGCGGGTGAAGCGCCGCTTGACGCCGCCGAAGCCGGCGAGCGCGCTGCGGATGGTGTCGTCGGATATGCCGAGCTCGTGCGCCACCGCAATCGCCGCCGTGGCGTTCAGCGCATTGTGGCGGCCCGGCACCGGCATTGCGAGATTTTCCAGCGTCTTGACCACGGCGCCGGTGCGGTCGCGGATCTGCACCGAGAAGTGCGTCTGCATGCCGTCTGGCTCGATGCCGAAGATGCGCACGTCGGCCTGCGGGTTCTCGCCATAGGTGACGACGCGGCGGTCCTCGATGCGGCCGACCAGTTCCTGCACCGTCGGGTGGTCGATGCACATCACCGCAAAGCCGTAGAACGGCACGTTCTCGACGAAATCGCGGAACGCATCCTTCACCGCCTCGAAGGTGCCGAAATGGTCGAGGTGCTCGGGGTCGACATTGGTGACGATGGCGATATCGGCCGGCAGCTTGAGGAAGGTGCCGTCGCTCTCGTCCGCCTCCACCACCATCCAGTCGCCGCCGCCGAGCCGCGCATTGGTGCCGTAGGCGTTGATGATGCCGCCATTGATCACGGTGGGGTCGAAATTGGCGGCGTCGAGCAATGTCGCCACGATGGAGGTGGTCGTCGTCTTCCCGTGGGTGCCGGCAATGGCGATGCAGCTCTTGAGCCGCATCAGCTCGGCCAGCATCTCGGCGCGGCGGACCACCGGCACGCGCCGCGCCCGCGCCGCAACCAGCTCGGGGTTGTCGCGCTTGACGGCGGAGGACACCACCATCACCTCGGCCTCGCCGAGATTGGCTTCCGCATGGCCGATGGCGACCTTGACGCCCTTGTCGCGCAGCCGCTTGACGTTGGCGTTCTCGGCGAGGTCGGAGCCCTGCACGGTGTAGCCGAGATTGACCAGCACCTCGGCAATGCCGCTCATGCCGATGCCGCCGATGCCGACGAAATGGATCGGGCCGAGCTGGCGGGGAAGTTTCATGGCAGGGTCACTCCGGTCTGGCCTGCCGGACGGCGGCAAGCACGAGGTCGGCAAGGCGGGCGCTCGCGTCCGGCCGCCCCTGGGCGGCGGCGGCCGAGGCCATGCCGGCAAGGCGGGCCGGCTCGCGCGCCAGCCCGGCCACAAGATCAGCAAGCCGCTCGGGGGTGAAGTCCGATTGCGGCACCAGCAGGGCGGCGCCGGCCTCGGCCAGCGAGCGGGCATTGGCGAGCTGGTCCTGGTCTAGCGCGCCGGGCAGCGGCACCAGGATCGCCGGGCGGCCGATCACCGCCAGCTCAGCGACGGTCGAGGCGCCGGCCCGCGACACCACGAGGTGCGCCGATGCCATGCGCGCCGGCAAATCGGAGAAGAACGGCGCCACCTCGGCCGCAACGCCGAGCGCGCCATAGGCTGCCGTTACGGCATCGAGGTCCTCGGCGCGCGCCTGCTGCACGAGATCGAGCCGGGCGCGCAGCTCCGCCGGCAACAGCGAGATGGCGGTCGGCACGACCTCGCTCATCACCCGCGCGCCCTGGCTGCCGCCGAACACCAGAAGGCGCAAGCGGCCGCCCGGCACCGGCGCGTCATAGCGGCTGCCCGAGGCGGCGATCACCGCCGGGCGGGTGGGATTGCCGGTGAAGACGGCCTTGGCGGCAAGCGCCGGGGAGCCTGCGAACACGTCGGGAAAGCCGGTGGCGATGCGGCTCGCCCGCGGTGCCAGAAGACGGTTGGCGCGGCCGGGCACGGCGTTCTGCTCATGGATGACGGTGGGGATGCGGGCAAGGCTCGCCGCCCACAGCGGCGGCACGGTCGGGTAGCCACCGAAGCCCACCACCACGTCGGGCCTGATCTGCCGCATCAGCCGCCACCCGGCATAAAGGCCCTGCGCCATGGCGAGGCCGAAGCGGGCGAGCGAGGCCGGGTCGCGGCCACGTATGGTATCGGCCGGCACCACGTGGCGGGCGCGGGCGGGAAACGCGCCGGCATAGGCGGCGGCGCGGGCGTCGGTGACGAGATCGACCACGGCGCCGCGGCGGGCAAGCTCGTTCGCCAGCGCCTCGGCCGGGAACAGATGGCCGCCGGTGCCGCCGGCCGCGAGCAGGACCAGCGGGGCGCTCACCGCGGCTGCTCCGCCAGCCGCAGGGCCGACTCGGCCTCGGCCGCGATTTCCGCGCGGGGCCGCCGGCGGGTGAAGGCGAGCAGCATGCCGACGCCGAAGGCCAGCGAGATCAGCGACGAGCCGCCATAGGAGATGAAGGGAAGCGTCATGCCCTTGGCCGGAATCAGATGCAGGTTCACCGACATGTTGATCGCCGCCTGCATGCCGAACAAGAGCGCGAGCCCGGCCGTGGCGAAGCGGGTGAAGGGGTCCTCGTCGCGCAGCGCCAGCACCAGCGAGCGCAGCACCACCAGCGCGAACAGCCCGACGATGGCGATGCACAGGATGGAGCCGAACTCCTCCGCCGCCACCGCGAAGATGAAGTCGGCGTGGCTGTCCGGCAGGATGCGCTTGACCGTGCCCTCGCCCGGCCCGCGGCCGAACCAGCCGCCCGAGGCGAAGCTGCCGAGCGCGGTCTCGATCTGGAAGCCGTCATGGGCGGCGTCGGGATTGAGGAACTTGTCGACGCGCTTGGTGACGTGCGGCACCAGCGTGTAGGCGGCCATCAGGCCTGTCACCGCGACGCCGCCGAGGCCGACCATCCAGATCCATTGCAGGCCGGCGAGGAAGAACAGCGCGCACCACACCGTCACCACCAGCACGGTCTGGCCGATATCGGGCTGCGCCGCCAGCGGCACCACGCTGACGCCGAGCAGCGCGAAGGCGAGGGGCAGCGCCGGCACATCGCTGCGCCGCGTCGATTCGGCGAACAGCCACGCCGCCAGCACCACGAAGGCCGGCTTCAGCATCTCGGAGGGCTGGATGTTGATGCCGGCAATCACCAGCCAGCGGCGCGCGCCCTTGATCTCGGCGCCGAACACCAGCGTGGCGAACACCATCACCACGCTGACGGCGAAGATCACCACGCACAGCCGGCGCAGGTCGCGCGGGCTCAGAAGCGAGGTGCCGATCATCACCGCAATCGCCGGCACCAGATAGAAGGCTTGGCGGTTGACGAAGTGGAACGGTTCGAGCCCGAGCCGGTGGGCCACCGCGGGGCTTGCCGCCAGCGACAGCACGACGCCGATCACGATGAGCGCGCCGATGGCGAACAGCGTGATGCGGTCCACGCTCCACCACCACTCGCCGAACCTCGTCTTCTCGCGTCTCGACACCATGGCCGCCTCGCCGACAGGATTCACACGGTTTCCGGATGATCGACTCGGACTAGTCGACTGGCCGGGAGCCACTCTTTCCCTCTCCCCTTGCGGGAGAGGGTGCCGAGCGATCCGGGATCGCGAGGCGGGTGAGGGGTAAGACTTCGAGCGTCCGCGACGCGCACCCCTCACCCGGCTCGACCTTGCTTTGCTCGGTCTCGCCACCCTCTCCCGCAAGGGGAGAGGGAAGGGAAGAGAAGAGCCGGGCCGATCAGCCGGATACCGCATCACGCCGCGCTGCGGGCGTGACGCCCCAACATGCCCAACAAAGCGTTAATTGCCGGTTCCCGAATTGGCGGCATCCGCGATCAGGGCCCGCACCAGGGCCGCGAATGTCTGGCCACGCTCCTCGAAGTCGCGGAACTGGTCGTAGGAGGCGCAGGCCGGCGACAGCAGCACCACCGGGTGTGGCCGCCCCTCGGCCGCGGCGTCGGCCGCGGCCCGTGCCACCGCTTCATCGAGCGTGCCGGCCATGACATGCGCCACCCGCCCGCCCAGCGTCTCGGCGAACTCGTCCGCTGCGGCACCGATCAGATAGGCCTTGGCGATGCGCGGGAAGAAGCCGGTGAGCGTGGTGATGCCGCCGGCCTTGGGTTTGCCGCCGGCAATCCAGTAGATGTCCTCGAACGAGGCCAGCGCGCGCGCCGCGGCATCGGCGTTGGTGGCCTTGGAATCGTTGATGAACAGCACGTTGCCGCTGCGGCCGACCTCCTCCATGCGGTGAGCGAGGCCGGGAAAGCTGCGCAAGGCCGCCGCCGCGATCTCCGGCGCGAGGCCGCAGGCGGTGGCCGCGGCGAAGGCGGCCGCCGCATTCTGGGCATTGTGGACGCCGCGCAGCGAGCCGATGCCGGCGAGCCCGACCGAGAAGCGCCGGGCGCCACCCTGGGCCAGCACGATCTCGTTGCCGTCGAGATAGAGGCCGTCGGCCAAGGGCCGGCGCACCGAGACGCGCACCACATGGGTGCCGGCGCGCTCCAGCCGGTCGGCGATGGCTTGGCACAAATTGTCGTCGACGCCGACCACCGCCGTGCCGCCATGCTGGACGCCGGCGACAAGCCGCTCCTTGATCGCAGCATAGGCCTCCATGGTGCCGTGGCGGTCGAGATGGTCGGGCGTCAGGTTGAGCAGCACGCCGCAGGACGGATCGAGCGAGGGCGCAAGGTCGATCTGGAACGACGAGCACTCGACGACGTGGACCCGCCCCGAGCGCGGCGGCTCCAGCGACAGGATGGCCGTGCCGAAATTGCCGCCGAGCTGCACGTCGCGCCCGGCCAGCTTGAGAATGTGGGCGATCAGCGCCGTGGTGGTCGACTTGCCGTTGGTGCCGGTGATGGCGACGAACGGGCTGGTCGGATAGATGCGGCGGCGCTCACGCACGAACAGCTCGATGTCGCCGATCACCTCGACCGCGGCATTGCGGGCGAGCCCGACGCTCCAGTGCGGCGCCGGATGGGTGAGCGGCACGCCGGGCGACAGCACCAGCGCGGCAATGCCGCTCCAATCGACCTCGCGCAGGGAGCGGACGTCGAAGCCGCGTGCGGCCGCCTCGGCGCGGCGCGCCTCGCCGTCATCGTCGAGGATCGGCTGGGCGCCGCCCGCCTTCAGCGCTTCGGCGGTGGCGAGGCCCGAGGCGCCGAGCCCGAACACGGCGACGGCGCGGTCCTTGAATGAGGTGACGGGGATCATCAGCGCAGCTTCAGCGTGGCGAGGCCGGCCAGCGCCAGCACCACCGAGATGATCCAGAAGCGGATCACGATCTGCGGCTCGGTCCAGCCGAGCTGCTCGAAATGATGGTGGATCGGCGCCATCTTGAACACGCGCTTGCCGATCAGCTTGAAGCTCGTCACCTGGATGATGACGCTGAGCGCCTCCAGCACGAACAGGCCGCCGACCACCGCCAGCACGATCTCGTGCTTGGTGGCGACCGCAACGGTGCCGAGCAGGCCGCCGAGCGCCAGCGAGCCGGTGTCGCCCATGAAGATCTGCGCCGGGGGAGCGTTGAACCACAGGAAGCCCAGCCCGGCGCCGACCACCGCCCCCATGATCACCGCCAGCTCGCCGGTGCCCGGCACGTGCTGGATCTGCAGGTAGTCGGCGAAGATGACGTTGCCGGAGAGATAGGCGATCAGGCCGAAGGTGGCGGCGGCGATCATCACCGGCACGATGGCGAGCCCGTCGAGCCCATCGGTGAGGTTCACCGCATTGCCGGCGCCGATGATGACGAAGGTGCCGAAGATCAGGAAAACCCAGCCGATATTGATCAGCACGTCCTTGACGAAGGGAAACGAGATCGAGGTGGCGAGCGGCCCCTTGGCCACGTACATCAGCGCCAGCACCGCAACGCCGGCGATCGCCGCCTCGATGGCAAGCCGCGCCTTGCCCGAATAGCCCATGTGGGTCTGCTTGGTCACCTTGAGATAGTCGTCATAGAAGCCGACCAGCCCGAAGCCGACGGTGACGAACAGCACCACCCACACATAGGGGTTGGCGGGATTGGCCCACAGCAGCGTCGACACCAGCAGGCCCGACAGGATCATCAGCCCGCCCATGGTGGGCGTGCCCTTCTTGGACAGGATGTGCGACTTCGGCCCGTCCTCGCGGATCGGCTGGCCCTTGCCCTGGCGGATGCGCAGCGCGGCGATGATGGTCGGCCCGAACAGGAACACGAACAGCAGCGCCGTCAGCATCGCGCCGCCGGTGCGGAAGGTGATGTAGCGGAAGACGTTGAAGGCGGACACGGTGCCCGAGAGCTCGACCAACCACGTGAGCATGCCGCTCTCCCGTTCTCCTGCCGCCCGCTTCGAGGCGGCGCCCGGCATAGCCGCCCGGCCGATGGTTCGGCAAGGCTCTTGTGTTCCAGGTTCGCCTGAAATCAACCGCCGCGTGCGGCTACGGCCGCAGCGACCTCGTCATGGTCGGAGAACGGCAGCACCCGGTCGCCGACGATCTGGCCGGTCTCGTGGCCCTTGCCGGCCACCACCAGCACGTCGCCGGGCCTGAGCGCGGCCACCGCCTGAGCAATCGCCGCGTGCCGGCCGGCGATCTCCTCCGCCCCCGGCGCGCCCTCCAGGATCGCCCGGCGGATCAAGGCCGGATCCTCGCTCCGCGGATTGTCGTCGGTGACGATGACGTGGTCGGCCAGCCGTGCGGCCACCTCGCCCATCATCCGCCGCTTGCCGGGATCGCGGTCGCCGCCCGCTCCGAACAGCACGACCAGCCGGCCGGCGGCATAGGGACGCAGCGTCAAGAGCACCTTCTCCAGCCCGTCCGGCTTGTGGGCGTAGTCGACGAACACCAGCGCGCCATCGACCTCCGCCACCTTTTCCAGCCGGCCCTTGGCGCCTTCGAGATGCTCCAGCGCCGCGAACACCGAAGCCGGCTCCGAGCCGGTGACGATGGCGAGCCCCGCCGCCGCCAGCGCATTGGCCACCTGGAACGCGCCAGCCAGCGGCAGCCGAACCGAATAGAACCGGCCGCCGGTCTCCACCTCCAGCCGCTGGGCGAAGCCCTCGACCGCGGCCGACACCAGCCGGATGCCGGCGCCGCCCCGGCCGATCGAGAACACGCGCAGGCCGCGCGGCCGCGCCACCGCCCGCACCCGGTCGGCCTCCGGCAGGTCGGCATCCACCACCACGCCGGCGCCCGGCGGCAGCAGCGCCTCGAACAGCCGCAGCTTGGAGGCGAAATAGGCGTCGAGCGTCAAATGATAGTCGAGATGGTCGCGCGACAGGTTGAGGAAGGCGCCTGCCGCGAACCGCATGCCGTCGAGCCGGCGCTGGTCGAGCCCGTGCGAGGACGCCTCGATGGCGAGGTGCGTCACCCCCTCGCCGGCCAGCCGGTCGAGCGTGGCATGCAGCGTCAGCGGATCGGGCGTGGTCAGCGAGCCATAGCCGGCGCCTGAGGGCGCCACCACGCCGATGGTGCCGACGCTGGCCGCCTTGTGGCCGAGCGCCGTCCAGATCTGGCGGGTAAATGCGGCCACCGAGGTCTTGCCGCTGGTGCCGGTCACCGCCACCTGGGTCGCCGGCTGGCGCGGATAGAGCCGCGCCGCCGCCCGCGCCAGCGCGCCACGCACGTCCGCAACCACGATCACCGGCACGCCGAGATCGCCGGGCGGCGCCTGCGCCGCGATCACCGCCACCGCCCCCTTGGCGACCGCGGCCGGCGCATAGGCGAGGCCGTCGGCATTGGTGCCCGGCACGGCGACGAAGGCACTGCCGGGCGGCACCTTGCGGCTGTCGGCGGCAAGCCCCGAGACCTTGAGGCCGGCGGCGCGATGGCCGGGCGGCAGGTCGGCGGCGAACAGGTCGGCGAGCGTGGTCATTGCGAACCTACCAGCGAACGCGCAGCCGCGATGCGCGGCCCGCCCTTCAGCAGCGCCTCGGCCGGCGGCAGTTCGTCGCGCTTCTCCAGGCCGAGCATCGGTGCGACACGGGCGATGATCCTGCCGGTGGTGGGCGCCGCGTTCCAGCCGGAGGTGGCGTAACCATGGGTCTCGGGCAGACCCTGCGGCTCATCGAGCATCACCAGCACCAGATACTTCGGCGCATCGGCCGGCAGGATGCCCATGAAGGCGGTGAGCAGCTTGTTCTTGGCGTAGCGGCCATTGATCACCTTTTCGGCGGTGCCGGTCTTGCCGCCGACATAGTAGCCCTTCACCTCGGCCTTGGTGGCCGAGCCCTTCTCGGCATTGAGGCGCATCAGATAGCGCATCTTGTCGGAGGTCTCGGGCTTGATCACCTGCGTGCCGAGCTTGCGCGCCTCCTCGGGCGTGCGCTTGAGGAAGGTCGGCGGAATGAGCACGCCGCCATTGACCAGCGCACACACCGCGGCCGCCGCCTGCAGCGGCGCCACCGACAGGCCGTGGCCGAAGGCGATGGTGACGGTATTGAGTTCGCCCCAGCGCTTGGGCACCAGCGGCTCGGCGCTCTCGGGCAGCTCGGTGCGCAGCCGGTCGAGCTGGCCCATCTTCTTGAGGAACGCCTTGTGGCCCTCGACGCCGATCAGGAGCGCCATGCGCGCGGTGCCGATGTTGGAGGAGTGGATGAACACCTCCGGCGTCGACAGGATGCGGTGGGTGGGGTGGAAATCGTTGATGGCGAAGCGGCCGTAGCGCAGCGGCGCGCGGGCGTCCCACGTCGAGTTCAGCGAGACCTTGCCCGAATCGAGCGCCATCGCCAGCGTCAGCGCCTTGAAGGTCGAGCCCATCTCGTAGACGCCGGTGGTGAGCCGGTTGATGGCGGCATCGTCCTTCGAGGTCGCTGGCTTGCTGGGGTCGTAGTCGGGCAGCGACACCATCGCCACCACCTCGCCGGTATTGACGTCGAGGATGGCGCCGGAGGCCGCCTTGGCCTTGAACTTCGTCCTCGCCTGCATCAGCTCGTCGCGCATCGCGTGCTGGACGCGCAGATCGAGCGCCATCTCGACCGGAACCTGGGCGCGGTCGGTGGCGAGCCCGACCTGATGCAAAAAGGCAAGGCCGCTCGAGTCGACCCACTTCTCGATGCCGGCGATACCCTGGTTGTCGATATTGACGTGGCCGAGCACGTGGCCCGCGGTGGCCCCGATCGGATAGACGCGCTTGTTCTCGCGCAGGAAGCCGATGCCGGGAATGCCGAGGCGATGGATCTGCGCCTGCTGCTGGCGGGTGATCTCGCGCTTGAGCCAGGCGAAGCCGCGGGTCTTGGCCGACAGCCGCTCGCGCACCTCGGCCATATCGAGGTCCGGCATCACCGCCGACAGCAGTTCGAGCGCCTCGTCGACATCGATGATGCGCTTCGGTTCGGCGAACAGCGAAGGGGTCTTGACGTCGGTGGCGAGGATCTCGCCGTTGCGGTCGAGAATGTCGGGCCGCACCGAGGCCAGCGCCTCGTTCGTCGCGCCGCGGCGGCCGGCGCCGCCATCGGCGTCGGCGGCGAGAAAGGCGGTCTTGCCGGCGATGATCGTGAAGATCACCGCGAACAGCGCGATCACCAGCCGAAGCCGGCCGCGCGAGACGGCTTGCGGATCGGCGCCAGGCCGTCTCGCCGGCTTCGGCTCCGCCACTCCCGACCGGCCGGATGCCGGCATGTCGGCGCGCGGCCCGCTCATAGCCCGTCTCCCGTCTCGGCGCCGTCGATGGCGTCGCGCGGTTCCATGTCGTCCAGCATGTCGCCGATCGGATCGCCCGGCGGCGCAGGCCGGTCCGGCAGCTTGTCGAGCCTGTCGAGCTGGTCGAGGTCGAAGGTCTTGAGCGCCAAGTGGCGGCTGGCCAGCGCCTGAATGCGGTCGGGCCGCGTCAGCTGGCTCCATTCCGCCCGCAGCAGCGCGATCGCCTCCTTCTCCTGACGGATCTCGTTGCGCAGCTTGGCGATCTTTTCGGCCTGCAGCGTCGATTCGTACTTGACCTGATAGACGCTGCCCGCGGCGGCGATCAGCGCCAGCACGACGATGGTGTTGAGGATGCGAAGCATGTCAGCGCCTCCGGCCGGTGGCGGCGAACGGATCGGGCACCCAGCCCGGCGCCGGAGCCTCGCGCCTGGCCGGAGCCGCGGTCCGCACCGCCGCGCGCAGCTTGGCCGAGCGGGCGCGCGGATTTGTGGCGACCTCGGCGTCCGACGCCTCGACCGGCTTGCGGCCGATGCGCGCGAACGTGGCCGGCGCGACGGCGGCCTCGGGCTGGTGGCGCGAGCCGCCGGCCGAGGCGCGCGAGCGCTCGGTGAGGAAGGTCTTGACGATGCGGTCCTCCAGCGAATGGAAGCTCACCACCACCAGCCGCCCGCCCGGCTTCAGCACGCGCTCGGCGGCGAGAAGAGCGTCGGCGAGTTCGTCGAGCTCCTCGTTCACCGCGATGCGCAGCGCCTGGAAGGTGCGGGTCGCCGGGTGGATGTCGCCGGGCTTGACGTGCACCACGCGGGCGACGATGTCGGCAAGCTGGCGCGTCGTGGTGATCGGCGCCTCGGCGCGTGCCGCGACGATCGCCCGCGCCACGGCGCGTGCGTGCCGCTCCTCGCCGAAGAGATGGATCACGTTGGCCAGCGTCGCCGCATCGAGCCGGGCGATCAGGTCGGCGGCGCTCTCGCCCTCGCTGGCCATGCGCATGTCGAGCGGCGCATCGGCCCGGAACGAGAAGCCGCGCCCGGCCTCGTCGAGTTGCATCGACGACACGCCGATATCGAGCACCACACCATCGACCTGCGCGAAGCCGAGGTCGGCGGCGACCACATCGAGCCGCGAGAACCGGTCCTCGACCAGCGTCAGGCGGCCGTCGGCGGCATTGACCAGATCCCAGCCGGCGAGGATAGCGGTGCGGTCGCGGTCGATCGCCACCACCCGGCAATCGGCGGCGGCGAGGATGGCGCGGCTGTAGCCGCCGGCCCCGAACGTGCCGTCGATGATCACGTCGCCGTCCTGCGGCGCCAGCGCCGCCAGCACCTCCCCCACCAGCACGGGAATGTGGCGGGCAGGTCCGCCGGCGGCCCGTTGGTCGGGTCCGCCGCCCGCCATCATTCCCGTGCTCCAGGGGCGCGCGCTGGCGCATCCGGGTGTCCGAGGCGTTTGCGAAGATCGCGCACTCTCGTCTTGGCCTCGTCGAGGTGCGTGCGAAAACGCTCCGGTTCCCAGATCTGAAACTTGTGGCCGAGCCCGACGAAGGTGACGCCGTCCTTGATGTGGGCGTGGCTCTTGAGGGTCTCGCTGAGCATGACGCGGCCTTCCGGATCGAGCTTCATCAGCTCGCTCGAGCCGTAGAGCGCCCTCGACATCTCGTCGCGCTCGTCCGAATAGGGCGGCAGCATCGCGATCAGCCGGTCGATCTCGTCGATCAGCATCCGCCCCCCGCCATCGATCGCCGGCGCATCGAGGGCCGGCAGGCAATAGGCCCCGTCGAAGCCGTCGCGGGCCAGCACCGTGCGATAGGGAGCAGGAATCGACACGCGCCCCTTGGCGTCCAGACGCATCGTGTAGCTGGACACGAAGCGGTCCATCGCGGTCGCCATCCCCCAGCTCGACGCGCGCGCCGACGGGCGCCGGAATGTCCAGCCCGCATGCGCAGGCCCGAACGCCGCCCGACTGGGGTCGGCTGGACCGCGCACACCGGACCGCGCCCGACGCGGCCCATCCGAGCGGGATGGTTTGGGATAACATGGGCAAATATGGTCGTCAATGGAATCGGACGGGGGCGAGACGCACGTCGCGCCAGGATGCCATTGGATTTACGCTCTCTGAAGGTTAAGGAACGGTTGCCCTCCCGCCGGCAGCCTTGCCGCCGGCAGCCCCGCCACGGCCGGACCGGGCTGCGAAGACCGCGCAGCACGCCGGAAGGGTCGCATTTCGATCGCCGAACGCCCCCGCCCCTTTTAGGATTTCGGCGCGTTCCGGATTCGGGACCATGACGTGATCTCCCGGCCCCAGTCGAGGACACCCGGCCGATGACCATTTGGGGAAAGCTCGGCGGCGCCAGCGTCGGCCTCGCGGTCGGCGGCCCGCTGGGCGCGCTGGTCGGCGGCATCGCCGGCCACTTCATCATCGACGTGCCGTTCGGCCGCCCTGCCGATCCGCAGGCGAAATCGCTCGCCTTCACCATCGGCGTGGTGGCGCTGTCGGCCAAGATGGCCAAGGCCGACGGCGTGGTGACGCCGCTCGAGGTCGAGGCGTTCCACGAAGTGTTCGAGGTGCCCGACGACGAGATGGCCAATGTGCGCCGGGTGTTCGATCTCGCCATGGGCTCGGTCGCCGGCTTCGAGGCCTATGCCCGCCAGCTCGCCGACATCTTCGCCGACGCCCCGGAGGTGAAGGAGGAGGTGATCGACGCCCTCTTCCACATCGCCAAGGCAGACCGGGCGGTGCATCCCAACGAGCGCGCCTTCCTGCGCGAGGTGGCGGCGATCTTCGGCTTCTCGGAGGCCGAGTTCGCCGCCATGGAGGCGCGCCATCTCGCCCCCGGCAAGGGCGACCCCTATCTCGCGCTCGGCGTGTCGCGGCAGGCCAGCAATGAGGAGATCACCAAGGCGTGGCGGCGGCTGGTGATGGAGACCCACCCCGACCGGCTGATCGGCCAGGGCCTGCCGCCCGAGGCGATCCGCCTCGCCACCGACAAGCTCGCCGCCATCAACGCCGCCTACGAGACCATCCGCGCCGAGCGCACCGCCGGCCGATGAACGAGTATCCGATGCCCGACTCCTTCGCCCCCGATTGCCCCCTGGTCACCGCCGTCATGCCCTCGCCGCGCTTCGGCGAGCGGCGCGGCAGCGGCATGCCCGACGCCATCGTGCTGCACTACACCGGCCTGCCGTCGCTGGCCGAGGCGCTGGCCTGCCTCGCCGGGCCGGACGGCACCGTATCCTGCCACTATGTCGTCGAGGACTCGGGCCGGGTGCTGCAGCTCGTGCCGGAGCACAGCCGCGCCTGGCACGCCGGCGAGTCGATCTGGGCCGGCGACACCGACGTCAATTCGCGCTCGATCGGCATCGAGATCGCCAATCCCGGCCATGATTTCGGCTGCCCCGATTTTCCGCAGGCGCAGATCGATGCGGTGATCGCGCTCTGCCGCGACATCATCGCCCGCCGCGCCATCCGGCCCGACCGCGTGCTCGCCCATTCCGACGTCGCGCCCCTGCGCAAGCGCGACCCCGGCGAGAAGTTTCCGTGGCAGGCGCTGGCCGCGGCCGGCGTCGGCCTGTGGGTGCCGCCCGCCCCGGCCGCCGACGGCCGCTTCATCGTCCGCGGCGAGCGCGGACTGCCGGTGGAGGCACTGCAGGCGATGCTGGCGCTCTATGGCTATGGCGTCGACATCACCGGCCTGTTCGACGAAACCACCGAGGCGGTGGTCGCGGCCTTCCAGCGCCACTTCCGCCCTGCCCGCGTCGATGGCGTCGCGGACGTCTCCACCGTCACCACGCTGCGCGACCTGATCGCGGCGCGCGACGCCGGCCTGAAGGCATCGCGGGCAAGCACGGCGACCCCCCGCGTCTGAAGCCCGTCGTCCCGGGCAAGCAGCGAAGCTGCGCGCCCCGGGACCGTTTGCAGGATGGGGCCTTTTTCGGAGAACGATCCCGGCTCTCGCTGACGCTCGGCCGGGATGACAAGGCCCAGGTCGTCGTCCCGGGCAAGCGGCGAAGCTGCGCAACCCGGGACCGTCGGGTCTGGACCCGCAGGGCCTGTGGACGATCAGGTTCCGGACCGCGTCACCCCGCCCCTTTTTGTGGCCCGACGGCCCGCCGCCCTTGACGCGGCCGGCCGGCACCCCCATTCCACCCTTGCCAGTCGGCCGGACGGCCGCCGCTCACGCGGAGGAAAGTCCGGGCTCCATGGAGACACGGTGCCGGATAACGTCCGGCGGGGGCGACCCCAGGGAAAGTGCCACAGAAAGCAGACCGCCTCGGCCCCGGCCGGGGTGAGGGTGAAAGGGTGCGGTAAGAGCGCACCGCGGACCCGGCAACGGGGACGGCACGGCAAACCCCACCGGGAGCAAAACCGAATAGGGGTGGCGCGGGCGGACCGAAAGGCCGCGCCCAGGCCCGTCTCCGGGCCGCCACCCGGGTTGGTTGCTTGAGGCGGCGCGCGAGCGCCGTCCCAGAGGAATGGCCGTCACGTCCGGGGGCGACCCCGGGCCCTACAGAACCCGGCTTACAGGCCGGCTGGCACCTGCCCCCTTTGCTTTCTTGCCCCTTTTTTCCTGCCCCCGCGTCCTGCCCCCTGCCCGGATTTCCGCCTCCTGTCCGGCGTTGGCATGCCTCGCGGCCTCTCCGGGCAGCCCGTTGGGCTGCCCGGCAAGCGGGCGCGCGCGTCTGCGCGGGCTTGGTCTATTCGACCGGCTCGGGAACGCCTTCGACCGGCAGGGGCTTGGGCGCCGACATTTTCGCATTCGCCGCCAGCGGCACCGGCCTGTCGGCCGCCGCCTCGCTTTCGACGAGACGCGGCTCGGTCGCCCGGCCCGGCTTGGCGGCTGTCTCCTGCACCGGCGCCGCCGGCTTCTGCAGCGCGACATTCGGTTCCGACGACTTGTTCTTCTTGGCGCGCCGGACGGTCGACTTGTTGGCCGACCTGGATTTCCCGGTGGCGTAGCGGTGCTGATTGGCCTGCGCCTGGCTCGCCAGCGCGGCCGCCAGGCCAAGCGCCAAGCCGACGCCGACGATGGCGCCGACGGCGCGCCCATTCCCCGCCGCTGCCGGTTGCGGCAGCGCCGGCAGGCACAGCGCCGCGACGCACACGGCCACCAGCGTTCTCGACCGGAACCAGGATGATTTTCCACGCATGGCCAACGCCGTCCTGCCGGCGTCAGATGACATCGAGATCATGTCTCAACCCCTGTCGCATCAGAGACCCGTAAAGCTTCAAATCCACCACGCCGCCAATTGAGAATTTGAAAAACGACAAACAGCTTTCGTCGCAAGACATTGAAACAGCATACCGCGTTTACCGATCATTCACGACAATACACAATGCCGAGAAACCGACACTCACGATCCGCAGTTCGCGGATTATAGCCAAAACATGATCCGTTGCAATCGTCGGTCGCACAAACTAGAATTTTGTGCAGTGCCGGTATCTACCTGCGGTCAGGTCAGGAAGCGTGCGAGGGGGCGCGGTTATGGAGTCGTCAGTGCGGGGCGTGTTGTTTCGTCATATCAGCGGATCTCGAGCAAACCGCATCGACAAGTTCGACATCTCGGAGAACCTCGTGATCCATATCGGCCGCAAGGCCGGATCGGAGGTGCTTTACGATGCGGTTCAGGATGACCTCGTCAGCCGGGAACACGCAGTCGTCACACTGGTCGACCCCGAGAATCTGATCTTCACGATCAAGGACGCCGGCAGCAGCAACGGCACCTACGTCAACGGCGTCCGCATTTCCGAGGCGACCGAGCTTTTTCCCGACGACACCGTCGAGCTCGGCAAGGATGGCCCGAAGTTCGTTTTCGACATCCAGCCGCGTCCCGAGGGCTATGCCGGCAAGACCCGCGTCATGTCCGCCGTCGACACCGCGGTCACCCGGATGATCCCCCGGCCGGCGGGTCTCGACGAGCCGATCATCGCGCCGATGCACGACACCATGCCGCCGCCCAAGCCCGGCGTCGGCAAGGAGACTGTCGAGCGCATGCTGGTGGCCGAACGGTCGGCGGCCAAGCGGTCGTGGATCGGCATCGGCGCCGGGCTCGGCGCGGCCATCCTCATCGTCGCCGGCGGCCTCTATTGGAACGCCCAGCGCACCGCCAGCCAAGTCTATGAGGACGCGCAGGCTCAGATTCAGCAGCACGCCGAAGAGATCGAGCGCGCCAAGACCGAGAGCGCCGCCGCCCTCACCAAGGAGATCGGCACCACCTCGCGCGAGATCGTCGAGAAATGGGGCGACTCGACGGTGAAGATCGAGGTGTCCTGGGGCCTCTACGACCAGGAGACCGGCAAGCCGCTTCTCATCAAGACGCTCTACGACGGGCAGCGCAACCTGCGGCCCTGCTTCATTCTGACCAGAGACAACACCGTCGTTCCCTGGCTGACCCTGGAGGACGAGTTCCGCACCAACAAGCGGGTGTTCGGCCGAGGCATGGCATCCGGGTTCGTGGTCAGCGAGAACGGCTTCATCCTCACCAACAAGCACGTCGCCGCCCCCTGGATGACGCGCTACGAGTGGCCGTTCTCCTCGCCCGAGATCCTGCTCATTCCCGAGAACGAGCGGCTGCCGGCCCAGAAGCATTATGCGCGCGACATCGTGAAATACCACAAGACCCTCGACGACCTGTCGGCGCGGCCGGGTGAACCGAGGAACTGGGTGCCCGAGCAGGACAAGGGCATCATCTTCGCCAACAACGCCCCCATCCGCATTTCGCGGCCGGGCATCTTCGCCGGCCGCATCGAGGAACTGCTGGTGCGATTCCCGCTCAGCCGGCTCGGCATGAGCGCGCAGTTCGTGCGCGCCTCCACCGACGCCGATGCGGCGCTGATCAAGATCGAGACCCCCCAGGCCCTGACCAAGGTCGACATCGCCGAGGGCGACGATCTGGTGGTCGGCGACCGGGTCACGGTGCTCGGCTATCCGGCGGTGTCGATCGAGGACAAGGCGCTGCTCACCATCAACGAGGCGGGATCGGCGCGCACCCGCGCCGAGGACATCCCGCAGCCGACGGTCACCGAAGGCATCATCTCGCGGGTCGGCTCGGCCATCCGCCAGGAAGGCAGCACGCTCACCACCTTCTCGAACTTCGGCGATGCCTTCCAGCTCAGCATCAACACCACCGGCGCCGGCAACAGCGGCGGCCCGGTGTTCAACCGCGACGGCAAGGTCATCGGCCTGTTCACCTATGGCCGCTCGCTCGGCGACATCCGCGTCTCGCTCGCGGTGCCGATCAAGCACGGCCGCGCGCTCCTGCAGGCGCAGCGCAGCAACTAGAGCCTTCTCCGCAAGAGCGGGAACCGTTTTTGCGAACTGAGACAACCTGAACGACGGCTCGCACTGTCCCGCACCGGCCCGGCCGGACCGGACGCTGCGAGACCGGCATGGCGGTGAGAGATGGCCGATCCGGCGGCTTCCCTTTGCGTGCGGGGCGCGATGCTTTCCGAGTGCGGCCCCGTGCGGGCGGCGAATGAGGATCGCGTCGCCTACAGCGAGCGTCATGCCGGCAATGGCTGCGGCGACGGCTTTCTCGGCGCCATCGCCGTGGTGTGCGACGGCATGGGCGGCCACGCTGCCGGCGAGCGGGCCAGCGAGATCGCCACCGAGATCATCGTCCAGGGCTACTGGAACAGCGGCGAGCCGCCGGCCGCGCGCCTGCGCGCCTGCCTGCGCGAAGCCAATGCCGCCATCCTGGCCGAGGCGGCGGCCGACCGGTCGCTTGCCGGCATGGGCACCACCTGCACCGCCCTCGCCTTCCAGGACGGGCGCGCCTGGCTCGCCCACATCGGCGACAGCCGCGCCTATCTCATCCGCGACGGCGGAATCGCGCAGATCAGCGACGACCAGACGCTGGTCGAGCAGATGGTCCGCGAAGGGTTGATCAGCCGCGAGGAGGCGGAGACCCATCCGCAGCGCCACATCATCCTGCAGGCGCTCGGCACGCGCGAGCAGATCCGTCCGACCATCGACGAGACCGGCATCGAGATCCGGCCGGGCGACATTTTCGTCCTGTGCTCGGACGGGCTCACCGGCGCGGTGGGGGCCGACATCATCAGCACCGAGTGCCGCGCCCATCCGCCCTTCACCGCCTGCCAGCGCCTGATCCGCACCGCCGCAGAGCTGGACGGTTCCGACAACATCTCGGTCGGCGTCTTTCATGTCGCCGCCGAGCCGTCCGCCGCAACGGACGTTGAGACCCGCCGGCTTCCCGCCTTCCGGGGGCCGGCACCAGCCGCCGGAGACTGACCGCCGCACGGCGGGGGAGACCGTCACGATGACGAAGATCGGCCAGTACGAAATCTCCGGCCTGCTGGGCCAGGGCGGCATCGGCCAGGTGCATCTGGCCGTCGATACGGTGCTGGGCCGCGAGGTGGCGATAAAGTCGCTGCGGCCGGAGCTGATGAACGACGAGAACTTCGCCAAGCGGTTTCGCGCCGAGGCGACCAGCCTCGCCAAGCTCAACCACCCCAACATCACCACGCTCTATGCGCTGCTCACCGAGCATGGCGGCCTGCACATGGTGATGGAGGCGGTGCGCGGCGCCACCCTCGAAGCCATCCTCGCCAAGCGCGGCGGCAGGCTCGACATGGCAACCGCGATCGACCTGATCGCCCAGGCCGGCGATGGGCTGTCCTACGCCCATTCGGCCGGCGTCATCCACCGCGACGTCAAGCCGGCCAACCTGATGGTGACCAGCAGCGGCGTGCTGAAGATCATGGATTTCGGCATTGCCCGCGTGCAGGGCGGCAACCGGCTGACGCGCGACGGCAGCATCATCGGCACGCTGGCCTACATGGCGCCCGAGCAGTTGAAGGGCGCGGAAGGCGACCAGCGCTCGGACCTCTACGGCCTCGCAACCGTGTTCTACGAAATGCTCACCGGCGCGACGCCGTTCCGGGGCGCCACCGATTACGAGCTGATGCAGGCGCAGATCAGCCAGACGCCGTCGCGCCCGAGCAGCCTCGGCGCCGGTGCCGGCGGGCCGCTCGACGCGGTCATCCTCAAGGCGCTCGAGAAGTCCCCCGACCGGCGCTTTCCCGACGTCGCAAGCTTCATCGAGGCAGTGCGCGCCGCCGCCGCCGAACACGGCCGCCGCCAGAGCCTTGCCGCGATCCTGGACCCACGGACACAGGCAGCGTCCGTCAAGTCTTCGGCCAATTCGCCGGCATCCGGCACCACCGGCCGCTTTGGAGGTACGCGAGCCCGGATCGCGGCGATCGCGCTTGCCGCCGTCGCCATGGCTGGCGGTGCTGCCGCCGTCCTGCTGTGGGATGACGAAACCTCGCCGTCCTCCCGGCAATCCCCCCAGTCGCCGTTCCAGACCCGCGCACCGGCCGGCACGCCAACCGCAGCGCCCCGCGCCGGACAGGGCGTCTACACCCCGGGTTCGAGCGCGTCGCCGAGCCAGGCCGACAGGCTCAGGAACGAACTGTTCATGAAGCCGGGCGGCACGTCGAGGACGCAGGCGCCCGAGCGCGGGCTCGCCCCGGCCAACAACCCGGCCAATATTGCGCCGCGGTTCGGCGGCAAGGGGCTCGAGATGCAAATGGAGTCCGGCTCCGACGCGGAGTCCGACTCCGCAACACGCCCACCACCGGAACCCGAGGGCCATCTCGCCGACGCCGAGATCGCCTATGGCGAGAAGGATTATGACAAGGCGCTCGCCCTCGCTTTGCCCTGGGCGAAGCAGGACAATCGCGACGCACAGTTCCTGGTGGCGAAGCTCTACGAATTCGGCCGCGGCACCGAGAGGAACATGGCCGAGGCATTCCGCTGGTACCGACGCGCCGCCGAGAAGGGGCACGCCAAGTCCGCCTATCGCGTCGGCGCGTTCTACCAGCAGGGCTGGGGCGGCGTGGCGGTCGATCTCCAGCGCGCGCTCGAATGGTACACGCGGGCGGCGGACGCCGGCGACATGGAGGCCACCTACTTCCTCGCCCTGATGTACTACAAGGGCGAGGGCGTGGCGCAGCCGGACAACGGCAAGGCGTTCGAGCTGTTCTCGCGCGTGGCGCAGAGCACGTCGCCGAAATCCGCTGCCGCCCGGAAGAACATCGAAGCGATGCAGGGCGGTCATCAATAGGCCTTCAAGGCTTGAAGGCCTGAGCGGTCATACCCGGGGCGGCTGGTCGCCCTGTCGCCGCTCCGTTCCTTGTACGCCGAATCCGGAACCTCCACCCGATACGAGCGACGCAAGCCGCACGTCGTGGGCTTCGCCGGCCTCGCCGCGGCAACCATCCGGTTCCGATGAATGTCGATGGGACCGGGAGCCGTTTCCACAACAGCGGCAGCCGGTCTTGCCGGCGAGAATGCGAAAATTCAAAGCCCTGGCGCGCCGGATCCGATGCCGTCGGATCGGATCGCGAGCCAAAAGGGCATGCGGCGCTGTTGAACCGCGTCATGCCGGGCGCCACCCTGTAGACTGGCGTGCCGGCTCCGCGGGTCGAAAAATGTGCCACGACCCAGAGCGGCTGTCGGATCGGAGGAGATGTTGGCGAGCCTGGACCGGACGCTGATCGCGAACCTTCCCCTGTTCGCCGGCCTCGCGCCCGAACACCTCGACGCGCTGCTGCGCGAGGCCCAATCGGTGCGATATCCCAAGGGTGCGGCGGTGTTCCACCAGGACGCCGAGGCCCACGCCTTCTTCGTGCTGCTGCACGGGCATCTGCGGGTGTTCAAGCTGACGCCGGACGGCCAGCAGGTGGTGGTGCGCTTCGTCGTGCCGGGCGAGGTGTTCGGCGTCGCCATGGCGATCGGCCGCACCGCCTATCCCGGCACGGCGGTGGCGGTGGTGGACAGCATCGCCCTGCAATGGCCGTCGGCGGCGTGGCCGCGGCTGGTGGCGGCGCATCCCGAACTCGCCGGCAACACGCTGCAGACGGTGGGCGCACGGCTGCAGGACATGCACACCCGCATCGTCGAGATGTCGACGCTGGAGGTCGAGCGCCGCGTCGCCCACGCGCTGCTGCGCCTCGCCCAGCAGGCCGGGCGCAAGGTCGAGACCGGGGTGACGATCGATTTTCCGATCTCCCGGCAGGACATCGCCGAGATGACGGGCACCACGCTGCACACCGTGAGCCGCATCCTCAGCGCCTGGGAGGCGCGCGGCCTGGTCGAGAGCACGCGCCAGAAGATCACGCTGCGCCAGCCCCACCAGCTGATGATGCTGGCCGAAGGCAGCTTCTGACCCCACCTCCGTCACGGCGGCGCGTCCTGGTGAACCGCCACCGCGGCATCGAGGGCGGCGAGCACCGGCGGCAGCGCCAGCCCGTGCTCGCGGCACGCCTCCTCGACACTGTGGAAGCGGGCGATCGGACACCCCACGCAATGCATGCGGTGATCCAGGAACACCCGGATCGTTGCCGGCGCGCGGCCCATCACGTCGGCCACGGCGTGCCAGGGCTGAACGGCCATCGGTCCTCCGCGGCGAAGCGCCATTGATGCGCGGAGTTCTAGGCCGCAGGCCCCGCCCGGTCTTTGTGCCCGGACAAACCGGCGCGACCACGCCGCGCAATCGTTGCCGAGTTTGCGCCCCGACAAAGAGCCGCCCGTCCCGCTTCGTCATGGTGGCGACCTCTCCAGCGAGGTGCGCCGTGTCGAACGTGACGTCCCCCCTCTCGTCTCCCCCGTCCGCTGCGCTCGATCCCGAGATCCTCGACTGCCTCACCGCGGTTGTCGATCCGGAGATCGGGCTCAGCGTGGTCGACCTCGGGCTGGTCTATCGCGCCAGCCGCACCCCCGACGCCATCGAGGTCGACCTCACCCTCACCGCCCAGGCCTGCCCGCTCGGCGACATGATCGTCGAGGATGCCCGCGCCGCCCTGCGGCGGCGTTTCGCCGACGCCCCCGCCATCGATGTCGCCCTGGTCTGGGAGCCGGCCTGGAGCCCCGACCGCATCACCGATCGCGGCCTGACGCTGTTGGGCCGCGCACCGAGGAACCAAGCCTGATGACCACCGCCGCTTCCGCCATCATCGATGTCCGCACCCTGACGCCGGGCACCTGCCGCAACACCCTCGTGCGCACCCTGGAGGAGCTGGAGCCCGGCGCGGTGCTGACCATCGTCAACGACCACGACCCCCAGCCGCTGCGCACCTATCTCGATCTGTCGCATCCCGACCAGTTCGCCTGGGATTATCTGGAGGATGGCCCCGATGTCTGGCGCGTCCGCATCGAGCGCACCGCGTGAAACCACGCGCGCAACCTCGCCGACGAGCCGGATCCCGTTTCGCATCGCCCTGCTCGGGCTCGGCGCGCTCGCCATGCTCACCGGGCTCTATGGCGGGCTTTTGCGGCTCGGCTGGGCGCTGCCGCCCGGCGAGCGGCTGGCCGAGCTGCACGGGCCGCTGCTGGTGTGCGGGCTGTTCGGCACGGTGATCAGCCTGGAGCGCGCGGTGGCGCTGGGGCGCGATGCGGCATATGCGGCCCCGGCTTTTGCCGCGCTCGGCAGCCTGAGCCTGCTGGCCGGCCTGCCGCCCGCCTTCGGTGCCCTCGCCTACGTGCTCGCCGCCGCGGCGCTGTCCGCCGCGACGCTGGTCATCACCACCCGGCAGCCGGCGCTGTTCACGGCAACATTGTCGCTCGGTGCGCTGTCCTGGCTCGCCGGCAACCTGCTGTGGCTCGCCGGCCGGAGCGTGCCGGACGTCACCGGCTGGTGGCTCGCCTTCCTGATTCTCACCATTGCCGGCGAACGGCTCGAACTCAGCCGGCTGACCGCGCCCAAGCGCGGCAGCGTGGCGCTGTTCGCCCTCGCCGTTCTGCTGCTGCTCGCCGGTGTGGCCTATGGCATCATCGACAGGCGCGGCGCCGCGATGACCGGCCTTGCCCTGACCACGATGACCGCCTGGCTGGCGCGCCACGACGTGGTGCGCATCACGCTGCGCCAGACCGGCCAGACCCGGTTCATGGCGGCGTGCATGGCTGCCGGCTATGCGTGGCTCGGTGGTGCCGGCGTGCTGCTGCTGGCCGCGCCCCCGGCCACCGCCACCTTCGGCTATGACGCGGCGCTGCACGCCGTGCTGGTCGGCTTCGTGCTGTCGATGGTGTTCGGCCACGCGCTGATCATCCTGCCGGCGGTGGCGCGGGTGCGCCTCGCCTATCGGCCGATCCTCTACGTGCCGCTCGTCGTGCTGCATGCCTCGGTGGCGCTGCGCGTCATGGGCGACATGCTGGCCTGGCCGGATGGCCGCGCCTGGAGCGGGCCGCTGACCGTCGTCGCGCTGCTCGGCTTCGTGGCAACGCTGGCCGGCACGGCCGCAGCCAGACGCGTCTGACGCAAGCTGTAGCGCACCCCCCTCGGCGGCGAGGCCGAGAGTCAAAAAGCCCACCGTCTCACCGAGACGGCGGGCTTTTTGTTGGTTGCGGGGAGAGGATTTGAACCTCTGACCTTCAGGTTATGAGCCTGACGAGCTACCGGGCTGCTCCACCCCGCGACAGGGGCGCTGCGACTCCGTAAGAGCGGCGGCGCGCCGGTTATCTAGCAACTGCCCCCCGCAAAGGGAAGGCCGCGGCACGACATTTTTGTCATATCATTGTTGCCAAAGCCGGCGAGGGAGAGCGCGAGACGCCACCGGACAGGCCCGCAGCCATCGATGCGGGGGCCGGGGCGGCCGGCAGGTCATTGATTTCGCGTATGAAATTCTCCCCTCCCGAAAATGCCCGGCACGTTGGCAACGAAACTGCACCGGCGACCGGGCCGGCGACAAAGGTGGGGACAGCGCGTGAACCGCCGCCGGCAGAGCGCAGGGAGCAGGAAAATATGGCCAAGCGCATGCCGGATGCGGAGGATGCGGCGGCTGGCGAGCTGTCGCGCGCGCTGATCGCCGGCGTGGAGGACGCCGCCGCCACCCTCGAATCCGGCCGCCACCGCGACGATGTCGCCATCCACGAGTTCCGCAAGGCGATGAAGCGCCACCGGGCGCTGCTGCGGCTCACCGAGCCGCTGCGCGGCGAGGCGGCCAAGGCCGAGCGCCGCGAGGCCGGGGCGCTGGCGCGCCGGCTGTCCGGCGCCCGCGACCTCACCGCCGCGCGCGAGGGGCTCGACGACCTCATCGACAAGAAGCTGATTCGCCCCGATCTCGCC
The DNA here is from genome assembly GCF_003966715.1 of Blastochloris tepida. Classification (NCBI taxonomy): domain Bacteria; kingdom Pseudomonadati; phylum Pseudomonadota; class Alphaproteobacteria; order Hyphomicrobiales; family Blastochloridaceae; genus Blastochloris; species Blastochloris tepida. Next base: position 319,328 of record NZ_AP018907.1, on the reverse strand, counting down.
GCGCCGGTGCGCGAGGCGCTGGAGGCGGCGCGCCGGGCCAGCGAGGCGGCGAGCCTCGACACCACGGTGCGCGCCGACGTGCTGGCCTTCCTCGGCCGCGCCCGGGCGGCGGCCGCGCGAATCGCCGAGGCCGACCTGCCGCTGCGCGCGCTGATCGCCGGCCTTGCCCGGGGCTTTCGCCGCATGGTGCACGCCGCGCCGCAGGACTGGTCGGCGGCCTCCGCCGATTCGCTGCACGAGCTTCGCAAGGCGGCGGTGATCCATCGCTACCAGATAGAGCTGGCGCTGCCGCTGTGGCCGCGGCCGATCGAGGTGTGGATCGACGAGGTGCAACGGCTGCGCGATCGGCTGGGCCAGGGCCAGGATCTGGAGGCGCTGAGCCACTTCCTGGCCGGCGCGCCGCGCCTGCTCGATGCCGGCCGGCACGCCCGCCTGATGGCGGCGATTCGCACCCGCCAGGGCCAGCACGTCGCCGCCGCCGAGCAGCAGATGGCCCGGCTCGCCGCCGAGCGGCCGCACGCCTTCGCCGAGCGGCTGCTCGCCTATGCCGGCGCGCACCGGCTGACGGCGCCCCGACCCCACACGCCGGCCCCTGCCCCGGCCGGCCCGGCGGCGGACACCCCCGGCCACACCCCGGCCGACACTGCTCCCCGCAAGCCTCGGCGGCGCGGCGCGGCGAAGCGGACCCCCGGCGCGAAAGACCAAAGCCGGCAAACCAACGGGTCCGCCGGTGATTCGTCACCGTAAAGACGGCTGCGATCATCGACGTGCCGGCGGCTGGCGCGGACATCCCAGGATGAGCCGCCGGCCGGCAGAAATGCGACCGCGCGCAACCACTTGCCGCATCGCACCCGGCGTTGAGGATCGTGTGACCACGAGGCGACGTGCCGGACAGGAAATGCTAGGAACGACTCTGCGATATTGTCGGGACTTCCGGAGCGGAGCGGCCGCCATCGATTGACAGGCGTCCGTTTGCACTCGATTGGAGCGCGATGAGCTTACGCGCCTTTGCCTGGAGCGATCTGCTGCGCGTCCGCCGCCGCGCGGCGCGGCGTTTGCGGTGCATCGGCTTTGCCGCCTGCACTCTCCGGCAAGCGCCGAGCTTTGTGAGGACGATGACATGCCTGTGACATTCGATGCGGCATTGGCCGCCTGCCCGCTGGTCGCGATTCTGCGCGGCGTGACCCCCGACGAGGCGGTGCCGATCGGCAAGGTCCTGGTCGATGCCGGCTTCAGTGTCATGCAGGTTCCGCTCACCACCCCCGATGCGCTGAGCAGCATCCGCCGGCTGGTCGATGCGTTCGGCGACACCACGGTGATCGGCGCCGGCGCCGTTGTGAGCGAGCGTCAGGTGGCCGATGTCGCGCGCGTCGGCGGACGCCTGGTCGATTGCCCGAGCTATGATGAGACCGTCGTCCGCCTCACCAAGAAATACGGCCTGACGCCGATGCCGGGCGTGGCGACGCCGAGCGAGCTGTTCGCCGCCACCGCGCTCGGCGTCACCACGGTGAAGCTGTTCCCGGCGGAGATGATCCGCCCCGAGGTGGTGAAGTCGCTGCGCGTGGTGGTGCCGCCCTCGATCAAGCTGATCCCGGCCGGCGGCATCACGCCGGAGAGCATGGCGGCCTATTTCGCGGCCGGTGCCAACGGGTTCGGCCTGGGCGCGGCGCTCTACGCCGCCGGGCGCTCGCCGGCCGAGGTGGCCGAGCGCGCCGCCGCCTTCCATGCGGCGCTGGCCGATCTGCAGATGGCGTGAGACGGGTTCGCCGGCCGTTCAGCCGGAAGCCGCAAGAGCGCGCGGGGCAGCCGCCGGCACGCTCACGCGCGCAAGGGATCGCGCAAAGGATCGCGTAGGAGATTGAGCCGTCCCGCGGCGGCTTCCTCCTCCACCGCGATGGCGCGCATCACATTGTAGATATGCTCGCCGTCGAGCCGCGCCGCCTCGAACCCCGTCGACTCGCCGATATGGGCAAACAGGCTCTGGCCCTCGCGCGAGCGCCCGAGATAGCCCATCGACCATGACGGGAAGCCGCGCGCCTCGGCGCGGTCGAAGCCGAGCACCTGGATGTTGCCGTGGCGCTCATCGCGGAGAATCCGCTCCATGGTCGCTTCCACATGGTCGCGCGCGCCTTCCAGCACCTGGGCGAACATGCCGGCATTGAACACCAGCGCCCCGGTGATGCCGACGCGGGCATTCAGGCGCCGCGATGTCGCCAGGATCGCCTCGATCTGCGCCGCGACATCCGGCGGCGAGCCGAGAATGCGGTTCCGGCTGCAATAGACCAGGCGGTAGAGATCGGGTTCGGCGGCCATCATTGCGGTGGTCCTGGCTCACGTCCCGGCGGGACTGGCGCTGTGTTCGCGCATGACATCGGCAATCCGGTCGGCCGGCACCGGCGGGCTGATCAGATAGCCCTGCACGTCGGTGCAGCCGGCGGCGGCAACGCGGTCGAACTGCTCGGCGGTCTCGACGCCCTCGGCGATGGTGGCGATGCCGAGGCTTCGGCCGAGCGCCGAAATGGCCCGCACGATCGCGGTCGCACTCGTGTCGTTCGGCTGGACCCGGACGAAGGTCTGGTCGATCTTGATCTTGTCGAACGGAAAGCTGTGCAGCCGCGACAGCGACGAATAGCCGGTGCCGAAATCGTCCATCGACACATGCACGCCGATCCGGCGCACCATGCGCAGCACGTCGAGCACGGAGCCATCATCCTTCAGCAGCACGCTCTCGGTGATCTCCAGCTCCAGCCGGCGCGGATCGAGCCCGCTCTCCCCCAGCGCCGACAGCACCACCGGCACGAGGTTGGAGGCGCCGAACTGCGCAGCCGAGACATTGACCGCGACGCTGAGCGGCCGCTCCCAGCCGGCGGCCTCGCGGCAGGCGGTGCGGATGACCCACTCGCCGATGGCGCCGATCAGGCCGAACTCCTCGGCGAGCGGAATGAACACCGACGGCGGCACGACGCCGTGCCGGGGGCTGTGCCAGCGCAGCAGCGCCTCGAAGCCGGTGATCTCGTGCGAGGCGAGATTGAGCTGCGGCTGATAGAGTAGCACGAACTCGCGCATCGCCAGCGCGCGACGCAGATCGAGCTCCAGCCGCCGGCGCGTCTGCACTTGGTCGTCCATCGCCGCTTCGAAGAAGCGGAAGGTGCCGTGGCCGGCGTCCCGCGCCCGGCACAGCGCCAGGTCGGCGCCCCGCAGCGTCAGGCTGCCGTCGCCCTCGCCCGCCGGCATCAGCGCTATGCCGACATTGACCGGCGTGTTGAGCAGATGGCCCTCCACCACATAGGGACGGCCGAGCAGATCGATGACGCGGTCCGCCAGCGCCGCGGCCGATTGCGGCTGCGGCCGGCCGGCCTGGATCAGGCCGAACTCGTCGCCGCCGAAGCGGGCGGCGAGATCGTCGGGGCCCAGCACCTGCCGCAGCCGGTCGGCCACCAGACGCTGCAGCGCGTCGCCCACCGGATGGCCGAGCGACTCGCGGATATCCTTGAAGCGGCCGAGGCCGATCGTCAGCACCGCGACCGCCCCCGCCTTGGCGTCGCGCCGGGCCGCGAACTCGGCCAGCCGCTCCTGGAACATCAGCCGGTTGCCGAGGCCGGTCAGGGGATCGATGCGCGCCAGATCGGCCACCCGCTTGGGATCGACGCAGCCGCGCACGTCCTCGGCGCTCACCAGGAGCCCCTGGGCAAGGCGCGCAGCGGCCAGACGCACCCGCCGGCCGCACGCAAGCTCGATCTCGCGCGGCGCGAGATCCTCGCCCCAGCCCTGCAGCGCCTCCGCCCGGGCGCAGGTGCCGAGCAGCTCGCGAAAGCGCGGGGTCTCCAGGAGGATCCGGCGGTCGGCGCCGATCACCGCGACGCCCACGGCCAGCGCGCCCAGCGCCTCCAGCGCCAACGCGCCGGGCGCCTGTGCGCCGGCGGCGTCGTCGGCTGAAATCGGTCCTGATGAGGCTGCCAGAGCCATTGGCGCGCAATCCCGATCGGCTGTTGGGGGGGCAATCGACCAGGTTCGACGTAAACCCAGGAGTCTTTCCAGGCGGTTGCGCGCAAGCCCGAATTTTCGCGGATGCGAAGACGGTCCGTGGCCGGCGCGCCCGGCGCCACCCCGCCCGCGCCCACCCGTTGCCACCGGCAGGGCGCTCGACTAGAACGGCCGCAATTCCCTGAAACGCCAGAAAGGGCGGCATGGCCTTGACCACGGCCTGACCGCAGCAATCGACATGAACGGACGTCAATTCATCTACCACATGCGGGGTCTGTCCAAGACCTATCCCGGCGGCAAGCAGGTTCTGAACAACATCAATCTGTCGTTCTACCCGGATGCCAAGATCGGCGTGCTCGGCGTCAACGGCGCCGGCAAGTCGACGCTCCTGCGCATCATGGCCGGCATCGACACCGAATATACCGGCGACGGCTGGGTGGCCGAGGGCGCCCGCGTCGGCTACCTGCCGCAGGAGCCGCCGCTCGATCCCTCGCTCGACGTGCGCGGCAACGTCATGCTCGGCGTGGCGGCGAAGAAGGCCATCCTCGACCGCTACAACGAGCTGATGATGGACTATTCCGACGAGACGGCGGAAGAGGCCGCCGCGCTCCAGGACAAGATCGACTCGCAGAATCTGTGGGACCTCGAGTCCCAGGTCGAGCAGGCGATGGACGCGCTGGGCTGCCCGCCGGACGACTGGGCGGTGGACCGGCTCTCGGGCGGCGAGAAGCGCCGCGTCGCGCTCTGCCGCCTGCTGCTGGAGCAGCCCGAGCTGCTGCTGCTCGACGAGCCGACCAACCATCTCGACGCCGAAACGGTGAACTGGCTGGAAGGGCACCTGCGCAGCTATCCCGGCGCCATCCTCATCGTCACCCACGACCGCTACTTCCTCGACAACGTCACGAGCTGGATTCTCGAACTCGACCGCGGCCGCGGCATCCCCTATGAGGGCAATTATTCCTCGTGGCTGGGGCAGAAGCAGAAGCGGCTGGAGCAGGAATCCCGCGAGGACGAGGCGCGCCAGCGCACTTTGGCCCGCGAGCAGGAGTGGATCGCCGCCTCGCCGAAAGCTCGTCAGGCCAAGTCGAAGGCGCGCTACCAGCGCTATGACGAGCTCTTGGCCAAGGCCTCCGAGAAGGCGCCGACCACCGCCCAGATCGTCATTCCGGTGGCCGAGCGGCTCGGCAACAACGTCATCTCGTTCAAGGATCTGTCGAAGGCGTTCGGCGACAAGCTCCTGATCGACGGCCTCTCCTTCGAGCTGCCGCCCGGCGGCATCGTCGGCGTGATCGGCCCCAACGGCGCCGGCAAGACGACGCTGTTCCGCATGATCACCGGCCAGGAGCAGCCGGACGCCGGCACCATCACCGTCGGCGAGTCGGTGAAGCTCGGCTATGTCGACCAGAGCCGCGATTCACTCGACGGCAAGAAGACCGTGTGGGAGGAGATCTCCGGCGGGCTCGACATGCTGCAGCTCGGCCGGCGCGAGGTGAACTCGCGCGCCTACTGCTCGGCCTTCAACTTCAAGGGCCCCGACCAGCAGAAGAAGGTCGGCCAGCTCTCGGGCGGCGAGCGCAACCGCGTCCACCTCGCCAAGATGCTGAAGTCCGGCGCCAACGTGCTGCTGCTCGACGAACCGACCAACGACCTCGACGTCGACACGCTGCGCGCACTGGAAGAGGCGCTGGAGGATTACGCCGGCTGCGCCGTGATCATCAGCCACGACCGCTGGTTCCTCGACCGCATCGCCACCCACATCCTGGCCTTCGAGGGCGACAGCCATGTCGAGTGGTTCGAGGGCAACTTCGAGGACTACGAGAAGGACAAGATGCGGCGGCTCGGCACCGACTCGATCATGCCGCACCGGCTGAAGTACAAGAAGTTCTCGCGCTGAGCGGCGCGCTGGCGTCTCGGCGCCCGCGGGCGTGGACGCCGGTTTTTCGGAAGGCGCCCCCCACCCCTGACCCCTCCCCGCCATTCGCTACGCTCATGGGGGGAGGGGAAAGACGACGCTCTTCTCCTCGAACCAGAGCTTGAGATCGACGCCGCACCCTTCTCCCCTCCCCCCGCTTGCGGCGGGGAGGGGTCGGGGGTGGGGGGACACATTCGCCGCATAAGCCGAAGAGCAGGCCACGCGGCGCGTTCGTGTCCGCGATCCCGCAGCGATCAGCCGGACACCGTGTCGGCCATCGGCGGAATGGCCAGCACGTCGCACTCGGCATTGCGCAGCACCGCCTCGGCCACGCTGCCGAGCAGCGCCTTGGCGAGGCCGGTGCGCCCGCGCGTGCCGACGATCACGAGGTCGGCCCCGACCTCCCGCGCCATCGCCTGAATGGCCGCGGCAGTGCTCGCCTGCGCCAGCCGGGTGATGATCTGAGCCGGCTCGACCGGCATCTTGGCCAGACGCGCGTGCAGCTCGGCCGTGACGTCGCGCTTGACCTCGCCGACATGCAGATCGATGTCGGCCGCGGCCACCGCCGCGCGCTTCATCAGCCCGGTCTCCGGCGCGTCGAAGGCATGGCCGATGGTGATCGGCACCTTCGACAGCGCCGCGATCCGCGACACCACGTCGAGCGCATGCATCGCGCTGTCGGAAAAATCGACCGCCGCCAGCGCGTGCCGGTAGGGCGCGGCGGGCACGGCATTGGCCATCAGCACCGGCGCCGCGCACGCGCGGATCACCCGCTCGGCGGTGGTACCGACGAACACGTCGCGCAGAAGCTGCCGGCGGTGCGGGCCGAGCACCAGCAGCGGATAGCCGCCCTCGCGCACGACCTGGAGAATGCCGGCGAACGCATCGCCCGTCGTGATGTGGTGGGCGCATTCGACGCCGTCGATCTCCTGCAGCGAGCGCGCCTGATCGGCCAGGATCCGCTCGGCGGCGGCGCACTCGGCCTCGATCACCGCGCGCGGTTGATCGTCATCGACCACGTGCACCAAGGATAGCGAAGCTCCGCTCGCCCGCGCCAGCAGCAGCGCACGGCGGACGGCACGATCCGACCGCGGCGAAAGATCGGTGGCCACCAGAATCGTCTGCATTCCATCGAACTCCTTTACGGCACCTTGGCGACAGCACTTGATATCAGGCTAGGCCGTATCCATTTCCTTGGCTTGATCGATGTCAATCCCCGCCGCACCTGTCGAGATCGTCTATCGTAAACTCAAGATTTATCGAGTGTTTTCGATACGTTGAGGTGATTTCGATGCCCTGACACGCGCGCTCGCCCGATCCGCCCGCCGCACCTTGAGCCGCTGTTCGAGACCCACCGCGCAGCGGACCTTCCCGGACCCGGCGGGTCGCGATCCTGCAATCTGGGACCCAACGCGCCTGCAGCAGAAGAAGGCGCCTGCAGCAGAGGAAGGCAACCGCGTCATGAGCCAGGGCGACGAGAAGCGGGACAACAACGACCGGGGCAACACAGACCGGCTCAGCACCGCCCCGGGCGGCGCCGCCACCCCGAATTGGCACGCGATCGAGGCCCCCGAATGCCTGGCGCAGCTCGCGAGCGGCAGCGACGGGCTCTCCGCGGCCGAGGCGGCTTCGCGCCTTGCCGCCGACGGTCCGAACCGCCTGCCCGAGGCGCCGCGGCGCGGGCCGCTCGTGCGCTTCGCCCTGCAGTTCCACAATCTTCTCATCTACGTCCTGCTGGCCTCGGCGCTGGTGTCGCTGCTGCTCGGCCACCTGCTCGATTCCCTGGTCATCCTCATCGTCGTCGTGCTCAACGCGATCATCGGTTTCCTGCAGGAGGGCAAGGCGGAACGCGCGCTCGATGCCATCCGCGCCATGATCGACCCCAAGGCGACGGTGCTGCGCGAGGGCGCGCGGCGCACCGTCGCCGCCGACGAGGTGGTGTGCGGCGACATCGTGCTGCTGGAGGCCGGCGACCGCGTGCCGGCCGACCTGCGCCTGCTGCGCAGCCGCAACCTGCGCATCGACGAGGCGATCCTGACCGGCGAATCCGTGCCGGTGGAGAAGACCACGGCCCCGGTGGCGGAGGTCGCCCCGCTCGCCGAGCGCACCGCGATGGCCTATTCGGGCACCCTCGTCACCGGCGGTCAGGCGAGCGGCGTCGTGGTGGCGGCGGGCGCGGCCACCGAGCTCGGGCGCATCAGCCGCCTGCTCGGCACGGTCGAGGAGATGAAGACGCCGCTGATCGAGCAGATGGACCGGTTCGCCCGCCAGATCACGCTGGTGGTGCTCGGAATCTCCGCCGCCGCCTTCGTGTTCGCGGTGCTGCTGCGCAGCTACGACATGGAGGAGGCCTTCATGGCGATGGTCGGCCTCGCGGTCGCGGCGATTCCCGAAGGGCTGCCGGCGGTGATGACCATCACCCTGGCGGTGGGCGTGCAGCGCATGGCCGAGCGCAACGCCATCATCCGCCGCCTGCCGGCGGTGGAGACGCTGGGCTCGGTGTCGGTCATCTGTTCCGACAAGACCGGCACCCTCACCCGCAACGAGATGACCGTGCAGGCGGTGGTGACGGCGGAGGCGAGCTACGAGGTCGGCGGTGCCGGCTACATCCCGGCCGGCGCCTTCACCCGCGCCGGCATCGAGGTCGACCCGGCGCAGCAGGCGCCGCTGGTCGATCTGATCCGCGCCGCCGTGCTCTGCAACGATGCCGAGACGCGCCAGACCGAGATGCAGCCGGCGGACGCGGCATGGCTGGTCGACGGCGATCCCATGGAAGGGGCGCTGGTGGTGCTCGGCGCCAAGGCCGGGCTCGACGTTCCCGCCTTGCGCAAGGCCATCCCGCGCACCGACGAGATTCCGTTCGATGCCGCCCACCGCTTCATGGCGACCCTGCACCACGACCATGAGGGCAACGCCTTCATCGTCGTCAAGGGCGCGCCCGAGCGCCTTCTCGCCATGGCCCACGCCGCCCGCACCCGGGACGGCGACCGGCCGATCGACCGCGAGATCTGGAGCGCCCGCGCCGACGACCTCGCCGCCCAGGGCCAGCGCGTCCTGGCCTTCGCGGTCAAGCCGGCCGGCGCCGGCCAGCAGAGCCTGACCTTCGCCGATGTCGAGGACGGCCTCGTGCTGCTCGGCCTCGTCGGCTTCATCGACCCGCCGCGCGGCGAGGCGGTCGCCGCGGTGGCCGAGTGCCAGTCCGCCGGCATCCGGGTGGTGATGATCACCGGCGACCACGCCATCACCGCCCGCGAGATCGGCCAGCAATTGGGGCTGGCGCGGGCGCCGGTGGTGCGCACCGGCGATGAGATCGACCGGCTCGACGATGCTGACATGGCGCGGGCGGTGCGCGACACCACCGTGTTCGCCCGCACCACGCCCGAACACAAGCTGCGCCTCGTCAGCGCCCTGCAGGCGCAGGGGCTGACGGTGGCGATGACCGGCGACGGCGTCAACGATGCGCCTGCGCTCAAGCGCGCCGATGTCGGCGTCGCCATGGGCTGCAAGGGCACCGAGGCCTCCAAGCAGGCCGCCGAGATGGTGCTGGCCGACGACAATTTCGCCTCGATCGTCACGGCGGTGAAGGAGGGGCGCACCGTCTACGACAATCTGCGCAAGGTGATCGGCTGGACGCTGCCCACCAATGGCGGTCAGGCCATCACCATTCTGGGCGCAGTGGCGATGGGCTGGACCCTGCCGATCACCCCGGTCCAGATCCTGTGGGTGAACATGGTGTCGGCGGTGGCGCTGGGCATGACGCTGGCCTTCGAGCCGGCCGAGCCCGGCAGCATGTCGCGCCCGCCCCGCCGGCGCGACGAGCCGCTCATCTCCGGCGAGATCGCCTGGCAGATCCTCCTGGTGACCATGCTGTTCGCGATCTTCGCCTTCGGCATGTTCTTCTGGGCCGAGCAGCGCGGCCTGCCGATCGAGGAGGCGCGCACCATCGTCGTCAACACCATCGTGGTGCTCGAGATCTTCTATCTGTTCAATGTCCGCTACGTGCACGGCTCCTCGCTCACCTGGCAGGGCGTGCTCGGCACGCGGGCGGTGCTGATCGGCGTCGGCGCCACCGTGATCGCCCAGCTTGCCTTCACCTATGTGCCGGCGTTCAATGCGGCCTTCGAGACGCGGCCGATGTCGCTGCTGGACGGCGCCGTCATCCTCGGCGCTGGTGTGCTGCTGCTGATCGTCATCGAGGCCGAGAAGCTGCTGCGCAGGGCGGTCGCCAATGCCCGGACGGGTGGTTGATACGGTTTCCGGCCTTCAAGGCCGGAGAACCGTATTCCGGTCGCCGAAAATCCCGTTATCGCGAGCCTCTTGCGGAACTGGGATTTTCGGCGAGACCGTTTCCGGCATCCCGAAGGGATCAACCGGAAACCGTATGACGCGTTCGTGGCTGAGGTCTTCTTCGCGAGAGCGGGCGCCGGATCGGCGGGAGGCATCATGACGGCAATCTTCGACTCCACCCTCCGCGACGGGGAGATCGGCATCGAGCTGCCGGAGTCGTTCGACGCCGGCCTCTATTTCATCGGCACCATCCGCACCCCCTTCCTGCGGCGCGAGGATTGCCCGCGAAGCGGCGCCGACAGCGACGCGCTCTGCACCATCGAGGTGTTCGAGCGCTTCGCCGACGCGCTGCTCGGCATCGAGGCCCACGCCGAGTTCGACGTGCTCTATTGGCTCCACCGCTCGCTGCGCACGGTGATGGTGCAGCGGCCGCACCACCGGCCGGATCCGCGCGGCGCCTTCGCCCTGCGCTCGCCGGTGCGCCCCAACCCGATCGGCCTGTCGGCCTGCCCGCTGGTGAAGGTGGAGGGGCGCTTTCTCACCGTGCGCGGGCTGGATTGCCTGGACGGCACGCCGCTGATCGACCTCAAGCCGCATCAGGCGGATGCCGGCCGGCGGGCCGGACCATGAGCGGCGCGGCCGGCACCCGCCGCCAGCGCGCCCTGCGCAAGGCGATCCGCGAGCTTGCGCCGCACATTCCGCTGGCCGATGCCGAGCCGATCTTCCGCGAGGCGCTGTCGGCGCCGACGCTGCGCAGCCTGCCGCCCTCCATCGCCGTGTGGCTGGCCACCACCGCCCACATCCGCCACCGCCACACCGATTATGACGCGCTGCTCGCCGACGGCTACGACCGCGACGCGGCGCGGTTTTTCGTCGTCGACAGGATGAACGAAATATTAACGCAGTGGGGCGCGACCCGGCTGGTCGATCCGGAAGTCGAAGACACTGAAATCGAGCAGTTTCCGGCCTGATTGCGACCGCCCGCAAGCACGGGCGCCCTGATTTCGCGCGAATTTTGGCGTTATTGCAACCGCCGAGCGGCGAGCAGGCGTCCGTGTCCATGCGCCACATCCGCAACACCACGCCGTGCGACCGGATCCCGCCGATCTGCCGATGTTTTGGCGCAATTGATCGTCAAGACTCGAGCCATAGACTTGACGGCTCGGAAGCGGCGGTGCCGCTCCCGCAGCGCATGGAGGTCACCATGACACGCACGTTCTCGACCCTCGCCTGTGCGGGGCTGGTCGCCGCCGCCACCATGGCCGCAGCGCCCGCTCCGGCCGAGGCCTATTACCGCGGTGGCGCGGTGGCCGCCGGTGCGGTGATGGGACTCGCCGCCGGCGCCATGATCGGGGCGGCCGCCGCCAATGCCGCGCCGACCTACTACTATCCGGCCCCGCCGCCGCGCCGCGTCTACTACTACGAGCCGGTCGAGGCGCCGGTCTGCTACATGACCAAGCGCCGCGTCTGGGTGGAAGGCTATGGCTGGACCGTCCGCCGCATGGAAGTGTGCGAGTGATCCAACCCCACGGCTGAGCGCGGCGGCGGCAGCGACACGCGGCTCTTGCGTCCGCCCCGCCGGGCGGCTATCGGGCTGATGTGACCGACAGCACCGCCGACACCGACGCCGAAGACCTCCTGACCGTGCGCGACCTCGTGCGCTGCGCGGTCAGCCGTTTCAATGCCGCCGGCATCTCCTACGGCTACGGCACCGAGACCGCGCTCGACGAAGCGGCGTTCCTGATCCTGGAAGCGCTGCATCTGCCGATCGACGACCTCTCGCCCTGGCTCGATGCCCGGCTGACGCGGGCCGAGCGGCGCCGGGTGCTGGAGCTGATCGAGGCGCGGGTGGCCACCCGCATGCCCGCCCCTTATCTCGTCGGCCGCGCCTATATCCAGGGCGTGCCGTTCGCGGTCGACCCGCGGGTGATCATTCCGCGCTCCTTCATCGGCGAGCTTCTGTTCCGCACCGACCTGATCGGCCCCGACGGCGCCCTGATCGCAGATGTCGGCGCGGTCGAGCGCGTGCTCGATCTGTGCACCGGCTCGGGCTGCCTCGCCATCCTCGCCGCCCACGTCTTCCCGAACGCGATGATCGACGCGGTGGAACTGTCGGCCGATGCCGCCGAGGTCGCTGCCCAAAACATCGCCAACAGCGGCTTCGCCGACCGCATCACCCTGTTCCGCGGCGACCTGTTCGCGCCGGTGGCCGGCGCGCACTACGACCTCATCCTCACCAACCCGCCCTATGTCGATGCCGAGGGCATGGCCGGCCTGCCGCTGGAGGCCGCGCACGAGCCGCAGATGGCGCTCGACGGCGGCGCCGACGGGCTCGACATCGTCCGCCGCATCCTGGCCGAGGCGCCGGCCCATCTCGCGCTGTCGGGCGCGATGATGTGCGAGGTCGGCCGCGGCCGACCGGCGCTGGAGGCTGCCTTCCCCGATCTGCCGCTGTTCTGGCTCGATACCGAGACCAGCGAGGACGAGGTATTCTGGCTGCGGGCGGAGGATTTCACGCCGGCCACGACACGCGGCCGGCTGCCGTGACGGCGCGGCTGGCGCGGGCCGGGCTGCTTGCGGCCATGGTCGCCGCGTCCGCCTTGCCTGCCGCGGCCGGCGAGGATGCCGAGATGCGCCAGCGCCCGCCGGCCGAGCGCAATTCGCGCACCGCCGGCTGCATCGCCCGAGTCACCCAGCAATACGCGCCCCCTGCCGATGACCGCGATGACCGCGCCGCGCCGGAGCGGCGCACCGATGGCCTCCGCCCCGCCGAGCGGCTCGGCGCCGCCGTCTACGCCCGCTGCGGCCTGCCGCGCTGATCTTTCAGGTTTCGGAGGGGTCTTGTTGGGCCGGCGGCTCCGCCTGCGGCGCGCGCTCGCGCTCCTTCAGCGCCGCCTTGGCGATCATGTGGGCGCTCACCGGCGCGGTGATGAACAGGAACAGCACGATCGTCAGGTCGCGCAGGCTCACGCCGTCGCCTTGAGCATTGAAGTGGATCATCGAGCCCACGACCATCGCACCGACGCCGAGCGTGGTGGCCTTGGTCGGGCCGTGCAGGCGGGTGAACAGATCGGGCAGCCGCGCCAGCCCAACCGCGCCGAGCAGCACGAACGCCGCCCCGATCAGCACCAGCGCCGATGTCAGCACCTCGGTCAGCATCGCGGATTCGCACTCCTGCGCATCATGTTCCAACGCGTTGTTTCAGCATGATGTTCTCGCAAAACCGGTTCCCGGATTTGCGCATCATGCCCTATTCGATCACATCGCCGCTGAGGCGGAACTTGCACAGCGCGGCGGTGCCGACGAAGCCCATCATCGCGATCAGCAGCGCCGCCTCGAACGAGATGGCGTTGCCGAACAGGATGTCGAACAGGATGACCAGGGCGATGGCGTTGATGGCGAGCGTATCGAGCGCCAGCACGCGGTCCATCACGCCTGGGCCGCGCAACAGCCGCCACAGCGTGAGCGCGATGGCGGCCACGACCAGTCCCACTGCTACGGGCACGACGACGGCTAGCATGCGAAGGCCTCCCGCAGCGGCGCCTCGTAGCGCCGCTTGATGGTGTCGACGAGCTGCTGCGGATCGGTGTCGTCGAGCGCATGGACGAACAGGATCCAGCGCTCACGGTCGATCTCGATCGAGACCGTGCCTGGCGTCAGCGACACGATGCTGCCGAGAATGGTGGCGACGAAGCCGTCGCGCAGATCGAGCGGCACCTCGACGAAGGCGGGATGCAGCCGATGGAGCGGCCCGACGACGCGGCGCGCCACCGCGAAGTTCGCCACCACGATGTCGGCCAGCACCGTGCCGGCGAGGCGCAGCGCCGCCAGCGGCCGCGCGAGGCGCGGCCGGTCGGGCCAGAATGCGGCGGTGAGCCGCGGGATGGCCAGCGCGACGACCGCGCCGAGCACGAACTGGCCGGGCGTGATCTGCGGCGCCAGCGCGAGCCACAGCCCCAGGATCATCAGGCTGAGCACCGGCGCCGGCACGAGAGCGTGCAGAACGGACATCGGAAACCCTGTCATGGCCGGCGCTCGCGGGCAGTGGCGGGATCGGCGCCGAGCACGGCTTCGGAGGCCGCGGGCGAGCGGAGCTGCATGGCGGTGGCCCGCGCATAATCGGCCACCGGTGCGGCGAACGCCACCAGCAGCGGGCTCGCCGCCAGCATCGTCAGCATGGCGAGCGCCGGCAGGCCGAGCCGCGCCTCGGCGGTGGCGGCGGGCGCCGGCTTCGCCTCCCAGAAGAACACGCTGGCGGCGCGCGCCAGCACCAGCGCCGGCAGCAGGCTCGAGGACAGCAGCGCCGTCCACGCAAGGGGTCCGAACGGGGCCTCCTGGATCGACCGCAGGATCATCAGCTTGGCGAGGAAGCCGGAGAGCGGCGGCACGCCGCTGATCGCCAGCGCAAACACCAGATAGGCGGCCCCCAGCGTCACCGCCCGCGTGGCGGTCTGGCCGGTGCGGAAGCCGTCGCCCGCCTCGCCGCGCGCACTCGCGATGCGCCCGGCCAGCAGGAAGAAGCCGCCGGCCACCAGTGTCGAATGGACGAGATAGAACAGCGCCGCGGCGATCGCCTCGATGCCGGATGCGGCGATCGCCGCGAGCAGCGTGCCGGTGGAGACCACGACGAGGCTCGCCACCACCACGGCCAGCCGCCGCGCCGCCAGCGCGCCCAGCGTGCCGGCGACGATGGTGGCGATCGCCAGCGGCATCAGCCAGGGCTGCAGCAGATCGGCGGTGACCGGCGCACCGGCGAAGCTGGCGCTGGAGACCCGCAGCAGCGCATAGACGCCGACCTTGGTCATGATGGCGAACAGCGCCGCCGCCGGCGCGACCGCCGCGCCATAGACGCTTGGCAGCCAGAACGACAGCGGAAACAGCGCCGCCTTGAGCGCGAACACCACCACCAGCAGGCTCGCGGCCGTGCGCACCAGCGCCTGATCCGCCGCAGGCACGCGGGCCAGCGCATGCGCCATATCGGCCATGTTGAGCGTGCCCAGCGTGCCGTAGAGCAGCCCAAGCGCGATCAGGAACAGCGCCGAGCCGGTGAGGTTGAGCACGACATAGGCGAGGCCGGCATTCGCCCGCGCCCGGCCGTTGCCGTGCACCAGCAGGCCGTAGGAGGCGAGCAGCAGCACCTCGAAGAAGACGAACAGGTTGAACAGGTCGCCGGTGAGGAAGGCGCCGTTGAGGCCGGCGATCTGGAATTGGAACAGCGCGTGGAAATGGCGGCCCAGCGCATCGGTGCCGCCGCTGGCATAGATCAGCGCCGGCAGCGCCAGCGCCGCGCACACCGCCACCATCAGCGCCGAGAGCCGGTCGAGCACCAGCACGATGCCGAACGGCGCCGGCCAGTTGCCGAGCGCATAGACGTCGATCGCGCCGGTGCCGGCGTGCCGCAGCAGCAGTGCCGCAACCGCCATCATCATCAGCGCCGCGGCGAGCGAAACGGCGCGCTGCGCAACGAGCCCCGCGCGCTCCAGCGCCAGACAGGCGATGCCGGCGGCGAGCGGCAGCAGAATCGGGATGATCGCAAGATGGCTCATGTCGGGTCGCCGCCGTCGAATCCGTCACGGCCGCTCTCGCCCTTGGCGCGCAGCGCCAGCGCGACGAGATAGGCCGTCATGCCGAAGCTGATGACGATGGCGGTGAGCACCAGCGCCTGCGGCAGCGGATCGGTGTGGCGCGGAACGCCCTCGACCAGCAGCGGCGGCGCATTGGCCACCAGCCGGCCGCTGGCGAACAGCACCAGATTGACCGCGTAGGACAGCAGGGTGAGGCCGAGCACGACGGAGAAGGTCTCCGCCCGCAGCACGAGATAGAGGCCGCAAGCCGTGAGCAGGCCGATGCCGGCGGCGACGATCAGTTCCATGGTGCCGGCTCCTGCGTCGCAGGTTCTCGCGTCGCAGCCTCCCTTGTCGCACCCTCGGCGGCAAGCTCGCGCCGGCTCAGCGCCCCGAGCTCGGTGAGCACCAGCAGCGTGCCGCCCACCACCACCAGATAGACGCCGAGATCGAACAGCATGGCGGAGGCAAGCTCGACATCGCCGATGAGCGGCAGATGGACATGGCCGTGCGCGCTGGTGAGGAAGGGCGCGCCGAACAGCCAGCTCGCAAGGCCGGTGGCCCCGGCGATGGCGAGGCCCGCCGCGATCAGCCGCGGCTGGTCGAGCGGCAGGCGGGCGCGGCCGAAATCGATGCCGCAGGCGATGTACTGCAGGATCAGCGCCACCGAGGTGACGAGGCCGGCGATGAACCCGCCGCCCGGCAGATTGTGGCCGCGCAACAGGATGTAGAGCGAGACGGCGAGCGCCAGCGGCAACAGCGGCCGCACCAGCATGGCCAGCATGATCGGGTGGCGGTCGGCCTCGCGTTCAGCGCTGCCGGCATAGGGGGCGAGCCGCAGGCCGCTGACCAGCGCGTGCGCGCCCAGCGCCGCCATGGCCAGCACGGTGATCTCGCCCAGCGTGTCGAAGCCGCGGAAATCGACCAGGATGACATTGACCGCGTTGGCGCCGCCGCCGCCCGGCACGGCGTTGGCGAGATAGAAGTTCGAGATCGTCTCGAACGGCCGCGTCAGCATGGCGTAGCTGAGGGCGGCCACCCCGCCGCCGGCAAGCCCGGCGATCGCCATGTCGCGCAACCGGCGCCCGCGCGGCTCGGCCGTCTCCGCCCGTGCCGGCAGGAAGCGCAGCGCCAGCAGCATCACCACGATGGTCACCACCTCGACCGAAATCTGCGTCAGCGCCAGATCGGGCGCCGACAGCAGCACGAAGGTCATCGACACCACGAGGCCGACCACGCTCATGAAGATGATGGCGAGCAGGCGCTGGCGGTGACAGGCGACGACGCCGAGGCAGCCGGCTGCGAGCGCGGCGAGGCCGGCCAGCGCCAGCGCCTGGACCAATGGACCCGCCGGCGCCCCGGCCGCCCCGCCGGCAAGCGCGAGGCCGTCCGGATGCGCCGACCAATAGGCCCACAGGCCGAGCGCGATCGCGAACACCAGGAGCGGCGCGAGATAACGCCGCGGTGCGCCGCTGTCGACGAGCGCCATCACCCGCGCGGCTGCGGCTGTCATCGCCTGATAGACGCGCTCGAACGCCACCGGACTCTGAAGATCGGGCAGATAGCGCTCGTGCAACTCGAACAGGAAGCGCCGGTTGAGGTAATAGACGATGCCGGCGGCCAGCGCGACGAAGCTCATGACCAGCGGCAGGTTGAAGCCGTGCCAGACCGACAGTTTGAACGCCGGCAGGTTGCCGAGAAGCGCCGCGCCGGCGGCGGCATCGAGCAGCGGGCCGACCGAAAGCTGCGGCGCGACGCCGACCGCGATGCACAGCAGCACCAGGATTTCGACCGGGAAGCGCATCCAGCGCGGCGGCTCGTGCGGCGAGCGCGGCAGGTTGATCGGCTCGCCATTGAAGAACACGTCGTGGATGAAGCGCGTCGAATAGGCGACCGACAGCGTGCCGGCGATGGTGGCGAACACCGGCAGCACCCAGGTGTGGGCGCCGAAATGCGGGTGCTCGATGGCCTCGGCAAAGAACATCTCCTTGCTGAGGAAGCCGTTGAGCAGCGGCACGCCGGCCATCGCCCCCGCCGCGACGATGCCGAGCGTCGCGGTGTAGGGCATGTACTTGAACAGCCCGTTGATGCGCCGCATGTCGCGCGTGCCGCATTCATGGTCGATGATGCCGGCCGCCATGAACAGCGACGCCTTGAACACCGCGTGGTTGATGATGTGGAACACGCCGGCCACCACGCTGAGCGGCGTATCGAGGCCGAACAGCAGCGTGATCAGCCCGAGATGGCTGACCGTGGAATAGGCCAGAAGCCCTTTGAAGTCGTGTTTCAGCAGCGCCACATAGGCGCCGTACACGAAGGTCGCCGCGCCGACCGAGCTGACGAGGCCGAACCACAGCTCGGTTCCGGCCAGCGCCGGGTGCAGGCGCGCAAGCAGGAACACGCCGGCCTTCACCATGGTCGCCGAGTGCAGATAGGCCGAGACCGGGGTCGGCGCGGCCATCGCGTTCGGCAGCCAGAAATGCAGCGGAAACTGCGCCGACTTGGTGAAGGCGCCGAGCAGGATCAGCACCAGCGTCGGCGCATAGAGCGGATGGGCGCGGATCTGCGCGCCGCGGGCGAGAATGTCCGACAGTTCGAACGAGCCGGCGATGTGCCCGAGCAGCAGAAAGCCGGCGAGCATCGCCAGCCCGCCGCCGCCGGTGACCGCCAGCGCCATGCGCGCGGCGATGCGCCCGTCATGCGCCTCGTACTTGTAGGCGATCAGGAGGAAGGAGGTGACGCTGGTGATCTCCCAGAACACCAGGAGAAGCAGGATGTTCTCGGACAGCACGATGCCCAGCATGCCGGCGGCGAACACCAGCAGCAGCCCCAGGAACCGCCCCATCCGGTCCGCCACCGGCAGATAGTAGCTGGCATAGAGGACGATCAAGAGGCCGATGCCGAGAATGAGCAGCGCAAACAGCAGCGACAGCCCGTCGAAGCGGAAGGCGAGGTCGAGCCCCCACTCCGGCAACCAGGACCAGGAGGCCACCACGACCTGACCGGACAGCACGCCGGGCGCCAACGGCGCGAGCAGCGCCAGCGCCCCAATGAGGGCTGCCGCCGCGGTCTGCGACGCACGCACACGCCCGAAACGCGCGGCGACGGGCGCGAGCGCT
The DNA here is from genome assembly GCF_003966715.1 of Blastochloris tepida. Classification (NCBI taxonomy): domain Bacteria; kingdom Pseudomonadati; phylum Pseudomonadota; class Alphaproteobacteria; order Hyphomicrobiales; family Blastochloridaceae; genus Blastochloris; species Blastochloris tepida. The sequence goes on along the minus strand of NZ_AP018907.1, from coordinate 300,462 downwards.
GCGCCCGCAAGCAGGGCCATCAAGGCCAGGACAATCAGCACCGACATCGCTCAGCCCGTTGGCGATGCTCGGGAACATTGGGAAGCGTAGATTCGGCTCCCATGAGCCGGCCGGGCCTCGCCATCCAGAGCATCCGGCGCAGAACCGGCAGCCGGATCCGCGAGATAGGGTGTGCGAACTCAAGGCGTTGGAACTTCCGCTCCAATTCGATCAAGCCGCCACCCCTCCAATTCCGGATCGATTTGTAGTGAATTGGAGCTGGATTGCCAACTCCAATCGGCCGTCGCGGGTAGTCTTGTGAAATCGCGCGCGCCGCGCCGGGTGATCTGGCGGCGATGGTCGGAGCATGACGGGAGGCGGAGGCGGCGCGGGCCCAACGCCAGCCGAACCGCACGGCCTCGGCGCGATGCAGATCGGTCCGGGCGAACCGGCGGGGGCCAGGTGTCGTCACCGCGGGGCAATCGGCGAGGCTGGTCGGCCATGCGGTTGGTGCGAGATCGAGCCGGCCCCGCCGGAATTTCGGGCTCCGGTCGCCCGAACTCACGGCGCCGCATGGCGCGCCACGACCGTTCCCGCCACCCCTATCGGATCAGCCGGAGGCCGTCCGAAACGTCAAAGCCCGCGCGGCACGTTCACACGGCCGACGCGGGCTTTGGGGAGGTCGTCATCCCACGCCGGACGCGGGCTCGCGTGGGCGCAGGCGTTGCGTGGAATCCGGACCCGACGGCCGGATTCCGCCGCGCATCAGAACGAGATGCCGAGCTTCAGCTTGGCGTCGTACTGGCTGAAGTCCACGAGGTTGAGGTCGCCCATGGCAATATAGTCCTCAGAGGACTTCTCGTTGCCGCTGACCTGGACCGCCAGCGCGCCCGACAGCGCGACGTTCTCGCTGAGCGCCCAGAAGAAGGTCGGGCCGATATACCAGCCATCGCCCTGCGCGTGGTCGAACCAGGCGCCGGCATAGGCCTGCCGGTAGCTGCCCTCGACACCGACGAAGAAGTTCTCGGAGGCCTGCAGGGTCAGCGCCGCCGAGGTGATGAAGGCCGACTCCTCCTCCTGCGGCGTCACGTCGATCCACGCCGCCTCGTGGACGAAATTGAGGGCGAAGAACACCCGGTCGGGCACCAGCACCGTGTCGAACAGCAGCTTCATGGCGAGGCTGGTCTCGTCGTGATTGCTGGTCTCGTTCGCAATGCCGTTGGCGAAGCGCGTGCGCTCCTTCACCCGCGCCCAGCCCGGCTCGACGACGAACGTCATGCCGAAGCCGGTCTGCGCGCGGCCGAGCAGCTTGAACTTGGCCTCGATGGAGGCGCCGAGCGCGTCGCTTTCGGTACGCGCCACCCCGTCATTCGTCTCCTCATAGGAGTTGCCGAACACGACCGCAGGTCCGATCTCGACACACGGCACCAGCCCGTAGGACAGCTGCACCTTGCCGTCGGTCGACATCGCCCGGCCCGACCGAACGCCGAAGCCGCCGCCATATTCGATGCCCAGCGCCAGCGAGCCCGGCGTCGCCACATCGGTGCCGCTCGAGAAGCCGAAGATGTCGGGATTGACCTCGGTCGTCTCCTTGCAGAGCTGCGGCTCCGCAGCGGCGACAGGCGCCTTGCCCTTCAGATCCGCCGCCACAGCCGGCCCCGCCTGCAGGCCGAGCGGCAGCGCCGCGGCCGCAGCCATCACGATCAAACCCCGAATGCCCATCTCGCAACACCCCAGTTTAGAACTGTTATAGTGTTACATTTTACGGCGACGATAGGTCAGCGGCAATTCCGTCCCGCCGTCCCGCGCCTGAAATTGCGAACCGTTCGCTTAAATAGCGATGCCTGTTGCGACCGCGCAACACTTTGGCCGCTTCGGCCGGGCGGCTGGACGCCCGTGTGCCGTGGTCCGGCTAGAGCATTTTCCGCACAAGTGGATACCGGTTGCGCGAAGGAAAATGCGACAAACCAGAAACTTGGAGCGTCCGATCCGATGCAGTCAGACCGGATCACGCTCTAATGCGCCGCACCTCCGGCGCGCCAATGTGGCCAACGTCGCGCGGCTCCGGCGATTCGGCTTCGACGATTCCGCTTCGAGGAATCCACGTGCGCGAATTCGGTTCCGACGGCTTCCAGCGGGCACCAGACTTTCGGCGTGCCCGTCGTGCGGGCTGGGCTCGGATCCATCGCGGGCCCCGGACCCGTCATCGGCCACCGCCCGACCGCGCTCCCGGACCCACCCGGCCCGCCGACACAGCCCACGCCCGCCGGCTGATCGCTCCGGCACGGCCGGCCGCCGTTGATCACGCCACTGCCGACGCCACGCCGCGGGGCACGATCCGGCACCCGATCGCCGGACCGGTGCCCCCTTTACGTTCAGCGCATCGACAGAGCTCGCATCCACCGCCGAACCGACGCGTTGAACCGCCCGATCGCCTCGATGTCCACGCGGTGCCCGAAACTGGCGCGCGCGACGATCAGAATATTGTGCATCGGCGTCTCCGAGCTTCGCGGAATGCGAATCGAACCCGGATGAAGCTTTGCACTGCTGAACGACGGTATCATGACGCCGCGCACGCTTTTGCATGTCTCGCGCGCATAAAACTCGCGACTTCCACTTTCGAGTGCGCGTCGGCATGCCGCCACGCACTGTGAATTGGCCGGTGCCGCACCTGGGCGAAACCAGCGCCCCCTGTACCTATCATCGGCATCCAAGCCGCGCTCGGATAGGCTTAAGAAATCCGGCCGGTCCGCCGGGAGCGACCAACTGTCCCCCATCCTCGCGCGCGCCCGGCCTTCCCCTGCCGGATTTGAAATGGCGCCGCCTCGCCAAAACGAAAAACGCCGGGACGCGGGTCCCGGCGTTTTCCTGAAGTGCGGGGCGCACGAGGCGCCCCGCCCATTCACATCACTTCCACATCACTTCGCGGCGGCCTTGACCGGGCCGAGTTCCGGATAGTCCTTCATCCGGCTCGCTCCGAACAGCGGCTTCGTCACGCCCTGGTGGCAGGTGCGGCAGTCCGCCATCGGCGCCTCGCCCTGCGCACCCAGCCGGTTGGCCGGATAGACGGGCTTCAGCGGCGACAGGAAGTTCATGTTGAGATCGCGCGTCATCTTGATCCCCTGCCACGCGATGGCACGCTGCGGCGTGCTCTTGTTACCCCAGCTCTCGAAGGTCTGCGGGTTGTGGCAGAAGGTGCAGTTCGTGCCGATGGCGTCCGAGATGAACATCATCAGCGCGAAGGTCGCATACGCGTCCGACAGCGGGCGACGTTCCATGCCACGGCTGACACCAACCGGCGGCAGCGCGGTCTGCGGCACGAAGCGGATCTCACGCTTGTCGTTGGCCAGGAACATCGCGAACGGATCGTAGTTCAGAGCCGAATACGCGGTGTTCTTGGCGAGACGAACGACGTGACCCGAATTGTCCGCTTCCACGAAGGTCGGCTTGATCGCGTTGTCGAGCGGCAGGCGCGGTTCGAGGTAGCGGATATACGGCGGCACCGGCCGGCCACGATGGCAGGTGTAGCAGGTGACGCCGGTCTGGGCGACGTGACTCGTCCAGTCGGTGTTGATGTGGCGGGTCATTTCGAGCATGCGCCGCGCCACCTTGAAGGGGTACTTCGCTTCCGACGAGAGATCGGCCTCGTCGTGGCAGTAGGTGCACCCTTCCTTCGGCGACACCCACTCGGTCATCGCGGTCATGGTCCGCAGGAACTCGGGTTCGGTGAGGTCACCGAGCACCTTGACGTTCTTGTAGACCTTGCTGACCGGCTGGCCTTCCGCCTTCACCGCCGGCAGCGCCGGCGGATACTGCGCGTCACGCTCCTTCTTCGCAGCGACCGTCGCCGGGTGGAGAACTTCACCCATCGACAGGCCACGGAAGCCGGTCTGCGTCGAGATGGCCGGGGGCGGCTCGAAACATCCGGACACGAGCGACGCCAGCGCGACGGTCGCGACCGATTTAGCGATCATGTGTTTCATTGCGGCACTCCCGTCAGCGTACGAGGATCAAACGTGCCGGCACGCGGATCGGGCGTAGCAGGCAGGAAGGCCGGATAGTCCGGAGCCGCGCCGTGCTTGACACACCACAGATACCAGTTGTCGACGAACGTGCCGGTGAGGAGGATCCCGACGGAGGCGGAGAACATCACCATGAAGGAGAAGAACCAGCCCCAGCGGTGGATCGATTCGATCGTCGCGTTGAAGCCCATCGTCCAGCGCCAGAACAGCGCCGCACGCTCGACCGCGGTACCACGGTCCGTGATCTGCTCGATTTCGCGATCGCCGCCGAACCGGGCAACAGCCAGGATGGTGGCGCCGTGAGCCGCGAACAGCAGGCCGCAGCCATAGGCGAAGCCGATCGAGAAGCCATGCCACGGGCAATAGTAGAAGTTGCCGTAGCGCATGGAGAACGCGGTCAGCCAGTCCAGGTGCGGGAAGATGCCGAACGGAACGGCTTCCGACCAGCTTCCCACCAGCACGGGATGGAAGAAGCCGATGCAGAGCACGAAGAAGATCGCCATGGCGAAGTTCCAGGCGATGTGCGTGCCGAGGCCAAGCGCCCGGGCCCGGGAGTAGACCCGGATCCACCAGCAGCCAAGCGACAGCGTCATCATCAGGCCGGCCATCAGCCACCAACCGCCGTCATTCAGCGGAGGAATGCCCATGCCGTACTGCGCCTTCGGCGGATAGAGCCCCAGCCAGAAGAACTGGCGGAAGAACTGCAGCGGGTCGAAGCTGACCTGGGCCAACATGTTGAACCCGATGATCAGAATCGCCGTCAACCCGAACGCGATGCCGCCGACGCCGGAAGCACCGAGATAGACGGGACCAATCTGAGCGTCGCCGATGCGGCCGAGCCACTTGATGAAGATCGGCTTGCCGACGCGATCGATGTCGCCCCACTGACCCGAGGGACCGAAATGGTCCGGCCCGCGGGCCTGAATTTGCGTGTAGATCGTCTGGAAGTCAGCCATTGTGCGCCCCCCTTAGCTCCAGAACGGAATGTCGAGCCACCAGCCCCACCACTCCGGCCAGCCGCGGGTCCAGAACGGACCGCTGGCGATGGTGCCAAAGGCGCCCGTCAGGAAGATGTTGGAGGCCAGGAACAGGCCGAGACGATGGATGGCGAGCGCACCAATCGAGTAGCCGACGACGTCGCGGAAATACGCGTTCTCGTGTTCCGCGGTCTTCACCTTGTCGCCGTCGCCCGGGTTCGCAACCGACAGGATCAGGCCGCCGTGAAGGCCCAGAGCCATCGCGTTAGCGAACAGGAACGAAACCGACGACATGTGACCGGGGTTGTAGTGCCAGTTGAGGTACTGGAACCCGAAATTGTTCACCCAGTCGAGATGGCTCAGGATGCCGTAGGGGAATGCGAAACCCCAGCCGCCCATGAGAATCGGGCGAAACACCTGCAGAACCAGGAACATGAAGATCGGAACGCCGAACGCGATCGGAACGTGCCAACCCATTCCGAGCTTCCGGGAAATCTCGACCTCACGCAGCTGCCACGAAATGAAGGCGCCGATCGCGCAGACCGTGATAGCCTGCCAGAAACCGCCTTCCAGCAGCGGCGCGCCCGCAAATCCGTACTTAAGATCAGGCGGGTTGATGCTGATCGCAAAGGGATCCAGGCTGGGTCCCTGGGACGCAGCATACCCGATCAGGGAAACGCCTAGGAAAATGAAGAAGATCGCCGAAACTCCGAAGAAGCCGACATAGAACGGCCCCACCCAGAAATCGAACAAATCTCCCCCGATCAGCGTCCCCCCGCGGACGCGATACTTTCTCTCAAAGCTGAGCAGTGCCATTGCTCTGTCCTCCGCTTGAGGGGCGTTGCCAGCGCCACCTCGCCCCTGGATTTGGGTGGCGGGCGAAACCCCACCGGGCCTCGCCCACCACCCGACCTTCCGCCCAGTTAAACGGGTTCAGGTCAGCCGACAGCCGGCGGAACGACCACGAGCGACGCGGCCGGCAGCCCGCGCTGGAATTCCCACCAGTTCAGACGGTTGGTGCTCAGCAGACCGAAGTGGATCAGCAGAGCGATAACCGTCAGGTAGATGAACAGCGCGGTCAGAACCCGGCGCGGATCAAGAATGAGCCAGAGCTTCCACGAAGCGCTGCGAGGGTTTTCGTTAGCCATGTGTCAGTCCTCCGCTCAGACGAGATACGAAAGCGCCGTGGTGACGCCGTCCAGGTTCACCCAGCCCTTCGGGATGGGAGCGATCCACGGACGAGCCGTCCACACCAGATAGTGCACGATCACGGCGGTAGCGAGGTACAGCACCATGCTGGACACGAACACGCTGTGGAATTCCTTGGCTTCTTCTTCTGTCAGCCCTGTCAGGCTCGGTTTCAAGTCAGCCATTTCGATACCCTCATCAATGCGGGCCTTGCGGCCGTCACCGCGCATGTCCCGCGCGGCAGGGATCACCGTGGCGTTGCCACGACGAATTCTCCACCCGGCAAGCCGGGCAAAGACCTCTCCGATTCGACCCCCGGCGAACCGTGGACCGAACCCTTCGAAGGAAGAGCGACTAACCGCTGTTACGCGGCCTGTCCCCCGACGAGTGCGGCACGAGCGCGAGCAACGCACGCGACCGTAACCTGCTCTTCCCCCGCTGCTCGCGCATCTCGTTCGGCAGCGTCACGCAGACGCTTGACGGCCGAGGTGCGGATCAGCACCGGCAGCGCTTCGACAGATTTGTCTAGCGCGATTCTCGCGTCGTCATGCCAGGGCATTTCATCATGCAGCCGGGCAGGCGTCGCCTCAACCTTATCAAGTTCTGAGCCGAGCGGAAGGATGTTGAACAGCGCATCGTAAAGACCGTTACACACTTCCTGCACGACATAGGTGGCCCCGGCGTATCCCATGAAGGGCGTGCCGGTGTGCCGCCGCACGATCGCACCGGGAAACGACGCGGGAATGAAGATTGCCCGCGAGCGGATTTCGGCGAGATACATGCGCTCATTGTAGGAGCCGAACACGATCAAGGGCGTGGCGCCCTGGACCGCCTGGCGGACCGCGTCGTTGTCGGGCTTCACGCCCGGTCGCCGCGGGAAGGAGAAGCTGCACACTAGCCCCATTTCCTCCTCAAGGAAATGGCGAAGACCACGTGCATACGTCTCGTTCGCACAAATTCCGAAGCTCGACGTGCCAAAAAAATCCTGCGTCATCGAACGCCACAGATCCCACAGCGGACGGATCGTGGTGTGCTTCTCGCGGGTGATGAACGGCTCGGGGTCGAGCCCGACCAATTCGCCCAGTTTGCGCAGGAAAGCGGTCGTCGAATGCAGGCCGATCGGCGCCTGCAGATAGGGCCGCCCGAGCGTCTCGCACAGCATGCGGCCGAACTCGCGGTACATGCAGATATTGACGTCGGCATCGACCAGCCGCGGAATGTCGGCGAGGTGGCTCCCGAGCGGGAACACCAGATTCACCTCGCAGCCGATTCCCTCTACGAGCCGCTTCATCTCGGCCACGTCGGAGTACATGTTGAAGGTGCCCAGCACCGCGCCGATGATGTTGACGCGCGGCTTCTGGCCTTCCTTGCGCGGCTTCGGATCCGGCACGCGCTTGAGGCCGAATTCCGACCACAGCCAATTCAGGGCGCGATCGGAGCACTGCCACTGATCCTCGTCGATCGTGCGCGCCAGGAAGCGCTTGAGATTCGTTCCCTCCGGCGTCACGCCGCCGCCGATCATCTCAGCGATCGAGCCGGTCAACACCACCGCCGGCAGGCCGGGATCGAGCGTCTTGTGCGCCCGAATCATCGACGCCTCAGTGCCGGTCTGGCCGAGCTGTTCTTCCGACAGGCCGGTGACCACCACCGGCAGCTCGTGCGGCGTCACCGCGTCGGTGTAGTGCAGCACCGCCGACACCGGCAGGTTCTCGCAGCCGACAGGGCCGTCGATCACCACCTGCAAGCCCTTCACCGACGAGAAGACGTACGACGCGCCCCAATAGCCGCCCGCGCGATCGAGATCGAGAACCAGCATCACCCGACCTCCTCGGCCTTGCGCTGCTTCGCCTGCGCGGCGAGCCGGCGCCGATACGCCTCGCGGAATTCGGGTCGGTCATCCTCCTCGGCTTCGCCGATGCCGGCGAAGAATTCGCTCATGCGATCGAACCGCGCCTTGTTGTTGATCGCCGCATTGATGAGCCTGGCGAGCGAGCCGGCTCCGGCGGCGCCGAACATCGGCAGCGTCGAGATCAGATTGGTGAAATAGATCGAGGGAATCGACAGTTCCTTGGCCTTCTGCACCATCGGCGTCGTGCCGATGGCGAGGTCCGGCCGGAACTCGACGATGGCCGCCAGATCCTGCTCGTGCGTGGCGCGGAACTGCACGTGGACGCCCCTCGACTCGAGCCAGTCGCGATCGGCCTCGGACCAGGGCGTGCGCGGACAGGCGGTGCCGACATAGCGCACATCCGCGCCGCTTTCCACCATCAGTCGCGCCACCAGAAGCTCGGATCCCTCATATCCGAACATGGTGATACGACCATGAATGCGGGCGCTGTCCAACGCCGCCCGAATCGGCGGCAGGAGCTTGTTCTTCGCGGCCTCCACCGTCGGCCGCGGCACGTCGCAGGCCGCGCCGATGGCATCGAGCCACGCCGCCGTGCCTTCATAGCCGATCGGGGCCGAGCCCACCGCCTTGCGGCCGGCCGCCTCGAACTCGCGCAGCACGTTGGTGTAGATCGGATGGATCGCCGCCACCACGCCGCAATCGAGCGCGGCATAGAGCTCGCGCCATTCGGCGGTCGGCACCGCCGGCCCGGCGGCGAGACCCAGCGGCGCCAGCATCATGCTGATGTTCACCGGATCGGCCGGGAACATCTCGCCGAGCAGCGTCACCGTCGGACGGTCGGCCCGGCCGCCGCGCGGCGCCTGCACCGGCCCCTGCTCGGCCTCGTGGCGGGCGCGATTGAGCATCGCCGCCGCCAGAATGTCCTTGGCCTCGGCGTGGGTGCCGGTGCCGAAGCCCGGCACATCGACGCCGATGATGCGCACGCCATTGACCTGCTTGGGCAGCAGGCGCAGCGGCACGCCCGCCGCCGTCGGCACGCACAGATTCGTCACGATGATCGCGTCGTACTTCGCCGGGTCGGCGAGCTTGTGGACCGCCTCGTGAATGTCCTCGAACAGCTTGCCGGTGACCAGCGTCTCGGAGCTGAACGGCACATAGCCGACCGTGCGCCGCGCTCCGTAGAAATGCGAGGTGAAGGTCAGCCCATAGACACAGCAGGCCGAGCCGCACAGCACGGTCGCGGTGCGCCGCATGCGCAGGCCGACGCGCAGCGACCCGAAGGCCGGGCACATAGTCTGCGGCTGGTCGTGCGGCGCCTCGGGCGTCGCGCCGCCGGACTGCACGGCGTCGCGGAACGGCGTGATGGCGCCGGACCGGCAGCCCTTCACGCCCTGGAGAGGCGCGCCGTGCGACGGCGCGCTCTGGAAAGCAGCGACGTCGACGCGTGGCAGATCCCCCGCACCTGCCACGGCGTCGACGCGCGGCGTCGGGCCGGCTGACGCCGGCTCACCGCCTCGGACGGTGTCGATCGGAACATTGTCGGCTGCCTTCATGGCGTCCTGTCCCAAATCACACCGTATCGTAAATCACTTCGAGCGACGGCTTCTCGATCACCGCCGACCCGCACATGTCTTCCATCGTCGCCGGCTCGAGCACCACGTCGCGGCCGACTGCCTCGCTGGTGAACAGGCCGAGCAGTTCGTCCTGGCTCAGCGGCTTCGGCCGGATCGGCGGCGCCTCGGCGACATTGCCGGCGAGCCCTTCGAACAGCGGCGCCCAGTGGCCGCCCGGCTTGCCGACGATCTGATAGGCCGCGCTCTTGCGGCGGATGTCCTCGTCCGCCGGAATGGCGGCGAGCACCGGAATGCCGGCGGCCTTGGCGAAAGCCTGCGCCTCGCCGGTGCCGTCATCCTTGTTGATGACCATGCCGGCCACGCCGACATTGCCGCCGAGCTTGCGGAAATATTCCACCGCCGAGCAGACATTGTTGGCGACGTAGAGCGACTGCAGGTCGTTGGAGCCGACCACGATGACCTTCTGGCACATGTCGCGGGCGATCGGCAGGCCGAAGCCGCCGCACACCACGTCGCCCAGGAAGTCGAGCAGGATGTAGTCGAAGCCCCAATCATGGAAGCCGAGCTTCTCCAGAAGCTCGAAGCCGTGGATGATGCCGCGCCCGCCGCAGCCGCGCCCGACCTCCGGGCCGCCGAGCTCCATGGCGAACACGCCGTCGCGCTTGAAGCAGACGTCGCCGACCTTCACCTCTTCGCCGGCCAACTTCTTCTTCGCCGAGGTCTCGATGATGGTCGGGCACGCGCGCCCGCCGAACAGCAGCGAGGTGGTGTCGGCCTTGGGATCGCAGCCGATCAGCAGCACCTTCTTGCCCTGCTGGGCCATCATGTAGCTGAGATTGGCCAGCGTGAAGCTTTTGCCGATGCCACCCTTGCCGTAGATGGCGATGATTTGCGTCGTCTTGCTCGGCGCCGCGGCAGGCACCGGATCGGGCTCGATCGCCGCCTCCGCCCGCAAGCGGGCATCGAGAAGCGGCTGCAGCGACACTGCTCTGGCGGGGGACGTCATGAGCAGGATCTCCAGTCGAGAACCATTTTGAGGCAGGTCGGATCGTTGAACGCGGTCCGATACGCCTCGGTGGCGTTTTGCGCATCCTGGCGATGCGTGATCAGGCCGTCGAGCGACAAGCGCCCGGACTCGATCAACTGCTTCACCGCCACGAGGTCTTCCGGACGCCATTCGGCGGCGACGCGGATGCGCGCCTCGCGCAGGAAGGCCGGCGGGAAATTGAAGCGCAGCGGCTCCTCGTAGAAGCCGGCCAGCACGATCTCGCCGCACGGGGCGAGACGCGAGATCAGCGTGTCCAGAATCGCCGGATCGCCGCTGACATCGTAGATGGCGTTGTAGTCGTTGCGGCTGTCCTCGGCGGGATCAAGCACGCGATAGCGCGTGCCGCCTTCGGCGCGCGTGCGATTGCGCTCCCACACCACCGCCGGCCCGCCCGACAGCAGCGCCAGACGCGCCAGCAGGCGGCCGAGCACGCCGTGCCCGACGATCAGATCCGGATGGCGCGCGCCCTCGGCATGGGTGGCGTGATAGGCGGTGGCGGCCAGCGCCAGCAGCACGCCCTGCTCGCCGAGCTGTTCATCGATCGGCAGCGCCCGCGACGACGGCACCACGACACGCGAGGCGGCGCCGCCGAACAGGCCGCGCACCTCGCCATAGCAGCGGGCACCGGGAACGAACACGCGCTCGCCGATCCGCGCGGTGGCATTGGCGCCGGCCTCGGTGATGCGCCCTACCGACTCGTAGCCGGGAACCAGCGGATAACCCATGCCCGGGAAATGCGGCATGCGGCCGGAATAGAACAGCCGTTCAGTGCCGGTGCTGATACCGCTCCACTCGATATCGACGACCACATCGTCGTCGCCCGGCGGCGTGAGCGCGAGACGGCTCAGGACGAGCTGTTCCGGCTCCTGTAGCACCACGGCGATCGTGTTCATCCAAACACCTGGTAACGGGACACAGAGCGGCTACGCAACGAGCGGCCACGCGCTGCAGGGTTGTTGTCACTCTAACTTGACGACCCCCCATGTCAAGCGTGACTTACGCCCCCGAAACGCCGCCCGAAGCCGCCCCTCGCCGAGCCGGCAAAAAATCGCCAAGCCCTTGCCGCATAACGATTCCGGTCGAAACACCTTGACCGCAAAAGGGTATTCAGTTCCGCCCGGAAGCTTTGCCGTCGCCGCCTCGCGGGCGGTGCCGGGGTGGGTAGGTAGAAGCCGAAATTGACTCTTGCCCAAGCCTCGGGAAGCCCACCCGTTACCTCTGACAAGCCGGCTTGACACACACCCGCAACGGCTGCGGGATACCGTTGCTGGCCGTCGCCGTCCCGGACGGCGGGGGATGCGCAGCATCCGGCGCCGAGCCGGGACCGTCCGCAGGAAGGTGCGCCATTTTCGGAGGACGATCCCGGGTCTTCGCTTCGCTACGCCCGGGATGACACCATAAGGACGGAGATTCCGGGTCTCGGCCGGATGCTCCGCATCCCGCCTCTCCCGCGATGACGAAGGGAAGAGGTCGTCGTCCCGGACGGCGCGCAGCGCCGAGCCGGGGCCGTTTGCAGGAAGAGCACCCTTTGCGGATAGCGATTCCGGGTCGCGCGGCTTTCGCTGCCTGCCTCGGGACGACGACCGAAATGCGAATGGCGGAATGTGTGGGGTGAGATGCGCAGGGCGCGATAGCGCAGCGTATTCCGCCGGCCTGATACTGTTTCCGGCTGATCAAGCCGACAGCCGTATTCCGACCGCCGAAAATCCCGTTATCGAGAATCTCTTGAGGACCTGGGGTTTTCGGCGAGATCGCTTCCGGCATCCCGAAGGGATCAACCGGAAACCGTATGAGATTCAGGCGTTCCTGGCGGAATACGCTTTCGCTGTTCCGCCCTACAAGACCACGACGAAACGGCGAGAGGAAAACGCCGCTCAGGCCGCGCGCAGCGCCAGGCTCTTGGGCAGGAAGCGCTTGCCTTCCAGCGAGATCAGGCCGCGCAGCTCGTTCACCCGCGGACAGGCCGGAATGGAGTCGACGGCGGCCGCGACCAGCGCGTCGAAGCGCTGGATGGCGCCGGTCACCCCAAGCTCGCGCGCCGCGCTCGGGCGGCCGAGCTCGGCGTCCCGGCCGGCCGGCTTGCCGATCTCCTCGGCGTCGGCGGCGACGTCGCGCAGATCGTCGGCGACCTGATAGGCTTCGCCCAGACGCTCGCCGAGCGCGCGCCACGGCTCGGCGTCGTGGCCGGCGGCTGCCGCGCCGGCCACGGTGGCGGCGGCGAACAGCGCGCCGGTCTTGGCGCGGTGATAGGCGGTGAGTTCGACGTGCGGCTCGCACTCCCAGGCCTGCCCGGCGATGATGCCGTGCGGCGAGCCGACGGCGCTGCTGACGATCGGCAACAGCTTGGCCAGCCGCTCGGGCGAGCCGGCGGCGCCGCGGGCCAGCGTCTCGAACGCCAGCACGATCAGCGCGTCGCCGGCCAGCACCGCGGCGTTCTCGCCATACACTTTATGCACGGTCGGCTTGCCGCGCCGGATCGGCGCGTCGTCGAAGCACGGCAGATCGTCATGGATCAGCGAGGCGCAGTGCAAAAGCTCGATCGAGGCGGCCGCGGCATCGGCCAGTGCCGGATTGTCGTCGCCGCAGGCCCAGGCCACCGCCAGACACAGCCGCGGCCGGATGCGCGCCCCGCCGGGAAACACCCCATAGCGCAGCGCCTGCGCCAGGGTCGGCGGGCACCCCTCCGCCTCCGCCGTCACCAGGGCCGCTTCCAGGGCCTCCTCGATGCGCGCCATCGGATCCATGATGCACTCCGCCTGGAAGGCCCAGCAGTGTCACGTTGTTTTGTCAGCCGCAGGTGTCAAACAGGATGGACAGGCCGCGGAGTGGTGTCAATGAGCAATCTGCCGTGACGCCGGGCGCCCCGCGGCCCATCGGCGTCGCCCGATCGCACGCGCCGCTTTACCGGACGGTAGGAAAAACCCGTCACATCCGTCCTCGTTGCAACGAGGAACCGGCGCGTGATCGAAACTTGGCTTGATCTCCCGACGGCGGGGATGTTCGCCGTGCTGATCGCCTTCTATGCGGCGACCGGCACGCTGTTCGTCTGGCTCACCTCGTCCTCGCCGGTGCACGGCAGGTTCAAGACCTTCGTCGGCGTCGCCGCCCCCTTCATCAGCACGGTGAGCGTGCTGTTCTCGCTGCTGACCGGCTTCCTCGCCAGCGACATCTCCGACCGCAACCGGCAGGCCTGGCGGGCGGTGCACAGCGAGTCCAGCGCCGCCGAGACACTTCATACTCTGAGCCCGGCCACGGGCGAGGACATGGCCCGCATCCGCGGTCCGCTCCGCATCTATCTGCAGTCGGTGGTGACCGACGACTGGCCGCGCATGGCCGACGGCGACCATTCGGCCGACACCGACGCCGCCTTCGAGGCGCTGCTGCGCGAGGTGAGCGATTCCAGGATGGCCCCGGCCGCCGGTCAGGCGGTACACACCGCGCTGCTGAATGCGGTGATCCGCATCCGCGATGCCCGCGCCGACCGGCTGGCGCTGGCCTCCGACCGCACCAATGACATCAAGTGGCTCACCGTGCTGATCCTCGGGATCATCACCCAGTTCGCCATCGCGCTGGTGCATCTGGAGCGGCCGCGCGCCCATGGCGCCGGGGTCGCGGTGTTCTCGCTCGCCGCCATCGTCGCGCTGGGGCTGATCGCGCTGCAGGAGCACCCGTTCAGCGGCGCCATCAGCATCTCGCCGGCCCCGCTGGAGAACGCCCTGGCCACCGTTTCCGCGCCCAAATGAGTCTGTCGGAACCCGGATGCCGCAGCGGCCATCGCCTCGGCGGCGGCAACGGGGCACCGCAATATGTCAAGCCGGCGAGACATGCGGGGTGACGCGGCAGGCTGACACATGCTAGCGTGCCGCCGCGTCCCGGGAGCAAGCGTAACGTCATGCCGGCGAACGGAACCCCCCTTCGGGTATTTCTGACCAAGCCATGCGGCGTCTGTGCGGGTGTTCGCCGCGCGGCCGAGACCGTCGAGCGGGCGCTCGCGGTCTATGGGCCGCCGGTCTATGTCCGCCACGAGATCATTCATGACCGCCACGTCGTCGACGGCCTGCGGGCACGCGGCGCCGTGTTCGTCGACGACCTCGGCGAGGTGCCGGACGGCGCCCTGGTGGTGTTCGGCGCCCATGGCGTCGCCGAGGATATCGAGCACGATTGCGAGCGGCGCGGCCACGACGTGGTCGATGCCACCTGCCCGCTGGTGCTGAAGCTCCACAAGGAGGCGCGCCGCTTCGCCGAGCGCGGCTACGACGTGGCGCTGATCGGCCGGCCGGGCGACGACGAGGTTGAGGGCATCGCCAGCCGCATTCCCGGCCGCGTCCATGTGGTGTCGCAGGTCGCCGATGTCGGCCGGCTGGAGGTCGCCGACCCTGCCCGCGTCGCCTGCATCATGCAGACCACGCTCGGCGGCATCGACACCCAGGACATCGTCGCGGCCCTCAAGCACCGGTTTCCGCGCCTCGCCGCGCCGGACGGCGACGCCTGCTCCGCCGTCCACGACCGCCAGAAGGCGGCGCTCAAGCTCGCCCGCCGCGTCGAGGCGGTGTTCGTGGTCGGCACCTCGACCTCGACCACCACCCGCCGCCTGATGGAGATCGTCGCCGCCACCGGCGTGCCGACCCGGCTGGTCGAGAGCGCCGCCGCCCTCGATGCCACGGCCCTCGACGGTCTGGCCACGCTCGGCCTTGCCGCCGGCCCCTCCACGCCCGACGCGCTGATCGAGGCGGTGATGACCCGCCTCAAGGCGCTGCGCGCGGTCGAGATCGACGTGCTCGACGGCCCCGAGGAGCACGTCCGATTCCGCCTGCCCTCCCGCCTGCGCCATGCCGGCGAGCGGCCCGAGGCGGCGGGCTCCGGCTATCCCGGCCCCGGCGGCGGCGCCCCGCTCGGCCGCGGCACGGTGCTGTCACAGGATCGCTGAGGCCTTGTCCGCGACAGGTGGGAGCCGGTTTTTTCGTCAGAAGATGAAATGGATCAAAAACTTGGAGCGTCCGCTCGGCTACGTTCGGGCCGGCGGAGCCCAATGGAGCATTTTCAGCGAGAGCGGATGCCGATTCTGCGGGAAAGACCTGACAAGACAAACGGTTGGCGCTATTGCGGCGACCCGGATTCCGCTGGAGAACCGGCGGCGGAGTTCGTTTCGGACTTGATTGATGCCGACTTGCCGTCCACACCGCAGGCGGCTCGGCCCCTTATGTCGATCGGCCTACCGCGCCGCCCTACGGAGTGACCATGCGCGTCGTGTTTCCCTTCACCGCCATCGTCGGCCAGGAGGAAATGAAGCTTGCCCTCCTGATCGCCGCCGTCGACCCGTCGGTCGGCGGCGTGCTCGCCTTCGGCGATCGCGGCACCGGCAAGTCCACCGCCGTCCGGGCGCTGGCCGCCCTTCTCCCCAAGATGAAGGCCATCGTCGGCTGTCCCTATGGCTGCGATCCGGCCACGCCCGGCACCCACTGCTATTCCTGCCGCGAGCGGGTGGCCAATGGCGAGACGCTGAAATCCAAGCAGATTCCGGTGCCGGTGGTCGATCTGCCGCTCGGCGCCACCGAGGACCGCGTGGTCGGCGCGCTGGATCTCGAGCGCGCTCTGGCCAAGGGCGAGAAGGCGTTCGAGCCCGGCCTGCTCGCCCGCGCCCATCGCGGCTTCCTCTATATCGACGAGGTCAATCTGCTGGAGGACCATCTCGTCGACCTGCTGCTCGACGTCGCCGCCTCCGGCGAGAACGTGGTCGAGCGCGAGGGCCTGTCGATCCGCCATCCGGCGCGCTTCGTGCTCATCGGCTCGGGCAATCCCGAGGAGGGCGAACTGCGCCCGCAATTGCTCGACCGCTTCGGCCTGTCGGTCGAAGTCAAGACGCCCGAGGACATCAAGACCCGCATCGAGGTGGTGCGCCGCCGCGATGCCTTCGAGCACGATCCGGAAGGCTACGTCGCCCACTGGAAGAAGCAGGACGAGAAGGTTCGCAAGAAGCTCTCCACCGCCCGCGAGCATCTGCCCGAGGTGAAGGTGCCGGACGCCGCGCTGGAGCGCGCGGCCCAGCTCTGCATGTCGCTCGGCACCGACGGCCTGCGCGGCGAGCTGACGCTGATCCGCGCCGCCCGCGCGCTCGCCGCCCTCGATGGCGCGGACGAGGTGACCGACGATCAGCTCAAGCGCGTGGCGCCCTCGGCGCTGCGCCACCGCCTGCGCCGCAACCCGCTCGACGAGGTCGGCTCCACCGTGCGCGTCGAGCGCGCCGTGACGGAGATGTTCGGGGCATGAGCGAGCCGGCAGGCACCACCTCGCCGTGGGTGGACGCGGTCCGGGCCGCGGCGCTGTTTGCGGTCGATCCCATCGGCGTTGCCGGCATCGTGCTGCGCGCCCATGCCGGCCCGGTGCGCGACCGCTGGCTCGACCATGTGCGCGAGCTGCTGCCCGCGAGCGTGCCGGTGCGCCGGCTGCCTCTGCACATCACCGACGCCCGCCTGCTCGGCGGGCTCGACCTCGCCGCGACGCTCGCGGCCGGCCGGCCGGTGGCCGAGCAGGGTCTGCTCGCCGACGTCGATGGCGGCGTGCTGATCGCGGCCATGGCCGAGCGCATGGCCGGCGGCACCGCCGCGCGCCTCTCGGCGACGCTCGACACCGGCGAGGTGTTGCTGGAGCGCGACGGCCTCGCCATGCGCTTCGATACCCGCTTCGGCGTCATCGCGCTCGACGAGGGGCTGACCCCCGACGAGCGCCCGCCCGGCGCGCTGCTCGACCGGCTGGGCATCCGGCTCGACCTCTCGATGGTCTCCACCCGCGACGCCATCGAGCAGTTCTACGAATCCGAAGACATCGCCGAGGCCCGCGCGCGGCTGTCGTCGATCACAGTCGGCGACGACGTGATCGAGGCGATGGTCGGCGTCGCCGTCCAGCTCGGCATCGATTCGCTGCGCGCGCCGCTCCTGGCGCTCGCCGCCGCCCGCGCCTCGGCGGCGTTGGATGAGCGCGACACCATCGGGCCGGAGGATGCGGCGCTCGCCGCGCGTCTGGTGTTCGGCGCCCGCGCCACCCGGCTGCCGCCGATGGAGGAGCCGCCCCCGCCGCCCGACCAGCCCGACGAGGACGAGCCCGAGCCGCCCGACCAGGGCGAGGAGGAGGAGGCCGACGTCCAGCCGCTGGAGGACGTGCTTCTCGAAGCCGCCAAGGCGGCGATTCCCGCGGGCCTGCTGGCGCAGCTCAAGATGTTCGGCGGCCGCCAGCGCCAGCGCTCCTCCGGCAAGGCCGGCGAGCTGCACCAGTCGAAGCTGCGCGGCCGGCCGATCGGCTCCCGCCGCGGCGATCCGCGCGCCGGGGTGCGCATCAATGTGGTGGAGACGCTGCGCTCGGCCGCGCCGTGGCAGAAGCTGCGCCGCGGCGAGGCCGGCGAGCCCACGCCCGCTCCGACGGCGAAAGGTCGGGGCAAGCGGGTCGCGGTGCGTCCGCAGCCGCGCGTCGAGGTGCGGCGCGACGATTTCCGCGTCACCCGCTACAAGCACCGCTCCGAGACCACCACCATCTTCGTGGTCGATGCCTCGGGCTCGACGGCGCTGAACCGCCTCGCCGAGGCCAAGGGCGCGGTCGAGCTGCTGCTCGCCGACTGCTATGTGCGGCGCGATCAGGTGGCGATGCTGGCCTTCCGCGGCAAGGAGGCGGAGCTGCTGCTGCCGCCGACCCGCTCGCTGTTCCGCGCCAAGAAGTGCCTTGCCGCGCTGCCCGGCGGCGGCGGCACGCCGCTGGCCGCCGGCATCATCTCGGCGGCGCTCTTGGCCGAGGACATTCGCCGCCGCGGCCAGACGCCGACCATCGTCTTCCTCACCGACGGCCGCGGCAACATCGCCCGCGACGGCTCGCCCGGCCGCCCCAAGGCCGAGGAGGACGCGCTGGCCGCCGCCAAGCTGGTGCGCAGCGCCAACCTGACCGCGCTCCTGGTCGACAACTCCCCGCACGCCGAGCCGCGCGCCAAGAAGCTCGCTGGCGAGATGGGCGCGATGTATGTCGCCCTGCCCTATGCCGATGCCGGCGCGATCTCCGCCGCGGTGCGGGCGACCGTGCTGCCGGCCCAGCGCAACGGGGCGCCGGCGCGATGAGCAGGCTGGCGTGGAACAAGGACGGGCTCGATTGGCCGAACCGCGCGGCCAGCCGTTTCGTCCACGCCGCCGGCATCGAGTGGCACGTCCAGGTGATGGGCGAAGGGCCGGTGCTGCTGCTGCTGCACGGCACGGGCGCGGCCACCCACAGCTGGGGCGGCCTGCTGCCGCTGTTGGCCGAGCATTTCACGGTGGTGGCGCCGGACCTGCCGGGCCACGGCTTCTCCGGCTTTCCGCGCACCAACAGGCTGTCGATCCACGGCATGTCGCATGCGATCGCCGATCTGCTGCGGGCGATGAAGCTGTCGCCGGTGATCGGCGCCGGCCATTCGGCCGGAATGGCGGCGATCGCCCGCATGACGCTCGACCACCTGATCGAGCCGCGCCTGATCATCGGCATCAATGCCGCGCTGATGCCGTTCCGCGGGCTGGCGGGGCAGATCATCATCCCGATGGCCCAGCTTCTCTTCCGCAACCCGCTGATGGCCTATGTCTATGCCTGGAACGCCGATCCGGCGACGGTGAAGAAGGTGATCACCGCCACCGGCTCGACCATCGATCCCAAGAACCTGCAGCTCTATGTGCGGCTGTTCCAGAACCGCGGCCACGTCGCCGGTGCGCTCGGCATGATGGCGCGCTGGAACCTCGCCCATCTGGTGCGCGACCTGCCGCGGCTGAAGACGCCGGTGACGCTGATCGTCGGCCGCAACGACCGGACCATCCCGCCCGAAGAGGCTGTCGAGGTCATCGAGAAGCTGCTCAAGCACGCCAAGGTCGTGCCGGTGAAAGGCGTCGGACATCTCGCCCACGAGGAAAACCCCAAGGAAATCGCCCATGTCATCGTCGAGGAGGCCCGCGCCGCCGGCATCCTCGCGGCGTGAGAACATCGTTGGCCCGGCGTTCCGGCGGCGCCATGCCGGTGCCGACCGGTGCCGCGTTCGCGCGCGGCCGGACGGCTCGGCCGGCGCACGCGCCGATCGGCTGCCGAAAGGGCCCGGCATGTCCGCGTTTCCAGCAACACCCTGCCGACCCACTGACTGGTCCGCTCCAGTGAGAGGAGAATTGTCGTGACCGTTGCCCCCGATCCGCAGCTCTTTGCCGCCAACGCCGACCGCCGCCCGCATGCGGTGGTCATCGGCGCCGGCTTCGGCGGCCTCGCCGCCGCCATCCGTCTCGGCGTGCGCGGCTATCGGGTCACCGTCATCGACCGGCTCGACGGCCCGGGCGGGCGCGGCCATGCCTTCCATCAGGACGGCTATACGTTCGATGCCGGCCCGACCATCGTCACCGCACCGCATATGTTCGAGGAGCTGTGGGAGCTGTGCGGCCAGAGGATGGCCGACCACGTGCCGCTGGTGGCGATGAACCCGTTCTACCGCGTCGTCTTCAACGACGGCACGACCTTCGACGCCTGCCAGGACAGCGAGGCGATGCGCGCCCAGGTGGCCAAGCTTTCCCCCGCCGACCTCGACGGCTGGGACCGTTTCATGGCCCACAGCGAGGCGCTTTTTCGCGACGTCTACCAGGAAGTCTCCGACGTCCCATTCCGCTCGATTTGGGATATGTCATTGATCATGGGCGCTGTCGTCCGTCTGCAGGGGTACCGCACGGTCTATGGTCTGGTGTCGCGTTACGTGAAGGATGAGCGGCTGCGCAAGGCGCTGTCGTTCCACCCGCTGTTCATCGGCGGAAATCCCTTCTCCACCACGGCCTTCTACTGTCTGATCACATTTCTGGAGAAGCACTGGGGCGTGCATTTCGCGATGGGTGGAACCGGCAAGCTGGCGGACGGTCTGGCCGACCTCATCAAGGGTCAGGGTGGCGTTCTGCGCTTCAACGAGGAGGTGGCGGCCATCACCCTCGACGGCCGGCGCGCCAACGGCATCCGGCTGGCCTCGGGCGAGACCATTCCCGCCGACATCGTGGTCTCGAACGCCGACTCCGCCTTCACCTATCGCCGCCTGCTGCCGCCGGAGGTGCGCCGCCGCTGGAGCGACCGCAAGCTCGACCGCTCGCGCTATTCGATGAGCCTGTTCGTCTGGTACTTCGGCACCAACCGCCAATGGCCGGAGGTGCCCCACCATACGATCCTGATGGGTCCGCGCTACAAGGACCTGCTCAAGGACATTTTCGACCGCAAGTTCCTGGCCTCCGATTTCAGCCTCTACATCTACCGGCCCACCGCCACCGACCCGTCGATGGCGCCCAAGGGCTGCGACAGCTTCTATGCGCTGTCGCCGGTGCCGAACCTGCAGGGCGACGCCGACTGGACGAAGGCCGCGGAGCCCTACCGCCAGGCGATCGAGGACCGGCTCGACAGCACCCTCCTGCCCGGGCTCAAGGGCTCGGTCGTCACCTCGCGGATGGTGACGCCGCTGCATTTCCGCGACGAGCTTCTGTCCCTGAACGGCGCGGCATTCGGCCTTGAGCCGATCATGTCCCAGAGCGCCTATTTCCGACCGCACAATCTCAGCGAAGACGTGGACGGCCTCTACCTGGTCGGCGCCGGCACCCATCCGGGTGCCGGGCTGCCGGCGGTGCTGGCCTCGGCGAAGATTCTCGACAAGGTGGTGCCCGATGCAAAACAATTGGTCTGACACTTCCTCGCCGGCCGAGAGCCTGGCAACGCCCCCGCCCTGCCTGACGGCGGATGACGTCGCCGCCTGCCGCGAGCTGCTGCGCACCGGCTCGCGCTCGTTCTACACCGCCTCGATGGTGCTGCCGCCGACGGTGCGTGCCGCCGCCTGCACGCTCTACGCCTTCTGCCGCGTCGCCGACGACGCGGTCGATCTCGGTGTCGACCGCAGCGCCGCGCTGGCGGAGCTGCGCGAGCGGCTGGAGCGCGCCTATGCCGGCCGGCCGATGCCCGATCCGGTCGACCGCGCCTTCGCCGAGACGGTGGAACGCTATGCCGTGCCGCGGGCGCTGCCCGAGGCGCTGCTCGAAGGCTTCGCCTGGGATTCCGAGGGCCGCCGCTACGACGACTTCTCCGGCGTCGTCGCCTATTCTGCGCGCGTCGCCGCCGCCGTCGGCGCGATGATGACGGTGCTGATGGGCGTGCGCGCCCCCGACGCCATGGCGCGCGCCTGCGATCTCGGCGTGGCGATGCAGCTCACCAACATCGTCCGCGACGTCGGCGAGGATGCCCGCGCCGGGCGGATCTATCTGCCGCTCGACTGGATGCGCGAGGCCGGCCTCGACCCCGAGGCCTTCCTGGCCGATCCGGTGTTCGACGACCGGCTCGCCGCGGTGGTGAAGCGGATGATCGATGAGGCCGACCGGCTCTATGCCCGCTCGGAGGCCGGCATCGCCAAGCTGCCGCTGAGCTGCCGGCCCGGCATCTGGGCGGCCCGGCTGATCTATGCCGAGATCGGCCGCGAGGTGGCGCGCAACGGTTATGATTCGGTGTCGCAGCGGGCGGTGGTGTCGGCCGGCTGCAAGGCGCGGCTGCTCGGCCGGGCGCTGGCGCTGGCGCCGCTGCCGGGACGCAGCGAGAGCGCGCCGCCGCTGCCGGAGGTCGCCTTCCTGGTCGATGCGGTGGCCGGCACGCCCGAGCCCGCAGCCCAGCGCGGCGACAACGAGATCGCGTGGTGGGACGTCAACGGCCGGGTGGCGGCGATGATCGACATGTTCGCCACCGTCGCCGAGCGCGAGCGTGACCGCATCTGCGCCACGCACGGCATCGCGCCGATTCCGCGCGGCCGCATCGACCGGACGGTCGGCGCCCGGTGAGACGAGGACGGTGAGACGAGGACAATGAGCCGGCTTCGCCGCGGGCGCATGCCCGGATCGGCGGCGAAGCCATGATACGGTTTCCGGCTGATCAAGCCGGAGAACCGTATGCTGTTCGCCGAAAAATCCCTTCCGGATCAAGGATTTTTCGGCGAGGCCGTTTCCGGTATCCCGAAGGGATCAACCGGAAACCGTATGAGCGGCGGCGGCAGCGGCCGAACCGTCACATCGGAGCTTGGTGCGCGCGGCCCGTTCCTGGGTTAAATGAGGGCACCGTACGCAAAGGAGAATGGCGATGGATGCGATCGGCCTTCAGGATTTGATCGTCGGTCTGGTGGGTGTGGGCGTCGGCGGCGGGCTGTTCTACCACGCCCAGGCCCACGTCCGGCGCGTGGTGGACCTGCGCCAGAAGGCCGAAGAGCTCGGCCACGTCGAGGAGGAGAAGCCGGCCTATATCTGGACCGCCGGCAAGACGGCGATGATGCTGCGCCCGACCGGTCTGGCCTTCGTGACCTTCCTCGGCTTCGTCGGCGCGATTGCCCTGATCGCCGGCGCGATCGGCATCTTCACCTTCATCGGCCTGCTGGCGGCGCTCACCGGCTATGGCATCTGGCTGGTCATGCACATCGACTACCGGGTGTCGGCGGTTCCCAACAAGCCGGCGGCGCCGGCCGTGACCGAGCAGGCCGTCGAGGCCACGCCGGCCGAGGCCGCCGAACCGGCGCCCGCCGCTGCGACGCCCGCGCCCGGCGCGGCCTGACCGGGGACCGGGCGGCCGGCGCGGCTTCTGGCTTCCCTCTCCCCTTGTGGGAGAGGGAAAGAGGACGGCTACAAGGTCGGTTTCGGCAAATCCACCTTGGGCAAATCCACCTTGGGCAGTTCCACCTGCGGCAAATCCACTTGCGGCAGGAAGCGGTGGCCCTCGGTGGCGAGATAGTCGCGCAGCGCCCGCGCCGCCGGCATCAGCCGCTTGGCCTGCGAGCGCACCACGAACCAGCGCCGCCACAGCGGCACGCCCTCCACCGGCAGCGACACCAGCCGCCCGTCCGCAAGCTCGGTCGCCACCGTGTGGCCGGAGATCACCGCGAGCCCGAGCCCGGCCATCACCGCCTGCTTGATGGTCTCGTTGGAGCCGATCTCCATGCCGATGCGCGGGCTGACGTGCGCCTCGCGGAAATACTGCTCCATCAGCGTGCGCGTGCCCGAGCCCGCCTCGCGGGTCAGCATCGGATAGGATACGAGGTCGGCGGGCTTGAGCCCCCCCCGCCCGACCAGCGGATGGTCGGGCGCCGCCACGATGAGGTGCGGGTGCTCGCCGATCGGCGCGCTCTCCACCGCCATGTGCTCGGGCGGCCGGCCCATGATGGTCACGTCGAGCGCGCCATCCTCGAACTTGGCGACGATCTCGCCGCGATTGCCGATGACCAGTTCGGTCTCGACGCCGGGATGGAGCTTGGCGAACGCCGCCAGCGCGAACGGCGCGAAATACTTGGCGGTCGACACCACGCCCAGCACCACCCGGCCGCCCTCCAGCGACTTCAGCGCCTTCACCGCCGAATCGCAGTCGGCGATCGCGATGTCGATGCGCCGGGCGCAGGCGGCAAGCTCCTCGCCGGCCGCGGTGAGGTGCAGGCCGCGGGCGTCGCGCTCGAACAGCGGCAGCCCGACCTCGGCCTCCAGGTTCTTCATCTGCATGGTCACTGCCGGGGCGGTGACGCCGCAGGCCTCGGCCGCCGCGGCGAAGCTGCCGGTGCGGGCGGCGGCGGCGAGCAGGCGGAGCTGTTTCAGGGTGGCGTGGCGCATGTTCAGCAGAACTTAACATGACAATCAGCGAATTCAAATTTACTAATGTTCGGACCTGCCCTTAGATGCGCGCCATCGCGAGGGAACACCACATGCCGCAAGACACCGCCACACCCGCCGCCATCAAGGACGCCAAGAGCCGCTACAAGGCCGGCGTGCTCAAATACGCCCAGATGGGCTATTGGGACGGCGACTACGTGCCCAAGGACACCGACCTGCTGGCCCTGTTCCGCGTCACGCCGCAGGATGGCGTCGACCCGATCGAAGCCGGCGCCGCCGTCGCCGGCGAAAGCTCCACCGCGACGTGGACCGTCGTGTGGACCGACCGGCTGACCGCCTGCGACACCTACCGGGCCAAGTGCTACAAGGTCGAGCCGGTGCCCAGCACCCCCGGCCAGTACTTCGTCTATGTCGCCTACGATCTCGTGCTGTTCGAGGAAGGCTCGATCGCCAACCTCACCGCCTCGATCATCGGCAACGTCTTCTCGTTCAAGCCGGTCAAGGCGGCGCGCCTCGAGGACATGCGCCTGCCGGTGGCGTACGTGAAGACCTTCAAGGGTCCGCCGACCGGCATCGTCGTCGAGCGCGAGCGTCTCGACAAGTTCGGCCGGCCGCTGCTCGGCGCCACCACCAAGCCGAAGCTCGGCCTGTCCGGCAAGAACTACGGCCGCGTGGTCTATGAGGCGCTGAAGGGCGGTCTCGACTTCGTCAAGGACGACGAGAACATCAATTCGCAGCCGTTCATGCACTGGCGCGACCGCTTCCTCTACTGCATGGAGGCGGTGAACAAGGCCCAGGCCGCCACCGGCGAGGTGAAGGGGCACTATCTCAACATCACCGCCGGCACCATGGAGGAGATGTACCGGCGCGCCGAGTTCGCCAAGGATCTCGGCTCGGTGATCGTGATGGTCGACCTCATCGTCGGCTGGACCGCCATCCAGTCGATCGCCGAATGGTGCCGCGCCAACGACATGATCCTGCACATGCACCGCGCCGGCCACGGCACCTATACGCGGCAGAAGAACCACGGCGTGTCGTTCCGCGTCATCGCCAAGTGGCTGCGTCTCGCCGGTGTCGATCATCTGCATGCCGGCACTGCGGTCGGCAAGCTGGAGGGCGACCCCAATATGGTGCAGGGCTATTATAAGGTCTGCCGCGACGCCAAGAGCGAGGTCGACCTTCAGCGCGGCCTGTTCTTCGAGCAGGACTGGGCGGACATCCGTCCGGTGATGCCGGTGGCTTCCGGCGGCATCCATGCCGGCCAGATGCACCAGCTCCTCAGCCTGTTCGGCGACGACGTGGTGATGCAGTTCGGCGGCGGCACCATCGGCCATCCGATGGGCATCCAGGCCGGCGCCACCGCCAACCGCGTCGCGCTCGAAACGATGGTGCTGGCCCGCAACGAGGGCCGCGACATCCTGGCCGAGGGCCCCGAGATTCTGGCCGACGCCGCCAAACGGTGCCAGCCGCTGCGTGCCGCCCTCGACACCTGGGGCGAGATCACCTTCGACTATACCTCGACCGACACGTCGGACTTCGTGCCGACCGTCAGCGCCGCCTGAACCGGGAGGAACCGATGCGCGTGACCCAGGGAGCCTTCTCGTTCCTGCCCGATCTGACGGACGAGCAGATCAAGAAGCAGATCGCCCATTGCCTCGACAAGGGCTGGGCGGTGTCGATCGAGTTCACCGACGACCCCCACCCCCGCAACACCTATTGGGAGATGTGGGGCAACCCGATGTTCGACCTCGTCGATCCGGTCGGGGTGATGCAGGAGCTGGCGGCGTGCCGCGCCGCCAACCCCGATCACTACATCCGCCTCAACGCCTTCGACTCCAGCCGCGGCTGGGAGGCGGTGCGGCTGTCCTTCATCGTCCAGCGGCCCAAGGTCGAGCCGACCTTCCGCCTTGAGCGGACCGAGATCGAGGGCCGCACCCAGCGCTACACGCTGGTGACGGTGCGCTGATCCGCCGGCCGCGGCCCCTCCCCCGCCCGCGGCCGGCGAGACCACCAACGGGACATTCCCGGGCACGAGCCCGGAAGGGTCCAGGAAAGCCTCTTGCGGTTCTCCAGGCTGATCGGCCGGAAACCCTACGACGGGCGCCCCCCGCGCCCGAATCCTGCGGATCCGGCCGAACGGGCCGGATTTCGCATCAAGAGCCGGAGAGTCCGATGAACGCGCCCGCCCCCACGCCGTCTGCAGAGGCTGCACCGTTGGCGGCTGCACCCTCGGACGCCGCAACACCGGAGGCCGCAACGCCGGAGACGGCGGCCGCGGTCGATCTCCAGGCGATGTACCGCGACACCGACATCGGCTCGCTCCTGGCCGATCTCGACCGCGAGCTGGTGGGGCTGAAGCCGGTCAAGGACCGCATCCGCGAGATCGCCGCCTTCCTCCTGGTGGCGCGCGCCCGCGAGAAGATGGGCCTCTCCTCCGCGCCGCCGACCCTGCACATGGCGTTCACCGGCAACCCCGGCACCGGCAAGACCACGGTTGCGCTGCGCATGGCGGGCATCCTGCATCGCCTGGGCTATGTGCGCAAAGGCCACCTCGTCACCGTGACGCGCGACGATCTGGTCGGCCAGTATATCGGCCACACCGCGCCCAAGACCAAGGAAGTGCTCAAGCGCGCCATGGGCGGCGTGCTGTTCATCGACGAGGCCTATTATCTCTACCGGCCGGAGAACGAGAAGGACTACGGCCAGGAGGCGATCGAGATCCTGCTGCAGGTGATGGAGAACCAGCGCGACGACCTCGTTGTCATCCTCGCCGGCTATGCCGACCGCATGGACACCTTCTTCTCGGCCAATCCGGGCTTCCGCTCGCGCATCGCCCACCACATCGAGTTTCCCGACTATACCGACGCGGAATTGCTGCGCATCGCCGAGACCATGGCTGGGGCCGAGGGCTACCACTTCGACGACGCCGCCAAGGCGGCTTTGGTCGACTACATCGCCAAGCGGCGCACCCAGCCCAACTTCGCCAATGCGCGCTCGATCCGCAACGCCTTCGACCGGGCGCGTCTGCGCCAGGCGGTACGCCTGTTCGACTCGCCCGGTCCCATCGGGCGCGACGATCTGATGACCATATCGGCAGCCGAGATTCTGGCGAGCCGCGTGATGAAATGACAAAAACAAAGCCTACAGGCTGGGGAGACCGGGGGACCGCCAATGACACACGCGCCACAAGCCAGACCGCTGCTTGAGGATTATCTGGACGTCTGGGCCGGCACCGATGCCTCGCGCAGGGCGGTGGCCGACACCGTCGTGGCGCTGGCCCGCGCGACGACCGAGATCGCCGCGCTGATCGCCTTCGGCCCGCTGGCCGGCGATCTCGGGGCGGCACGCGTCGACAAGGGCGGCGGCGACGCGCAGAAGGAGCTCGACGTCATCGCCGACCAGCTCATCCTGCGCCACCTCAATGATGCGCCGGTGGCGGCGATGGCCTCCGAGGAGGCCGACGAGCCGGTGGCGGTGAAGGCCGGCGGGCCGGTGATCGTCGCGGTCGATCCGCTCGACGGTTCCTCCAACATCGACACCAACACCGCGATCGGCACCATCTTCTCGGTCCTGCCCGCCCCGGCCGACATCGATCCGGCTTCGGCCGACGCCTTCCTGCAGCGCGGCCGCGACCAGCTCGCCGCCGGCTATGTCATCTACGGCCCCAACACCTCGCTGGTGCTGACGGTCGGCGCCGGCACCCAGCTGTTCGTGCTCCATCCCGAAACCCGGCGCTTCGCCCTGGTCACCGAGCGCGTGGCGGTGCCGCCCGATGCCCGCGAGTTCGCCATCAACATGTCGAACTACCGGCATTGGGACGAGCCCATCCGGCTCTATATCGACGACCTGCTGAAGGGCCAGGAGGGGCCGCGCGACGTCGACTACAACATGCGCTGGGTGGCCTCGATGGTGGCCGAGGCCCATCGCATCCTGATCCGCGGCGGCGTCTATCTCTATCCGTCGGATGCGCGCCGGGGCTACACAGCCGGCCGCCTGCGCCTGATCTATGAGGGCAACCCGATCGCGTTCCTGATGGAGCAGGCGGGCGGCGGCGCCTCCAACGGCGCCGAGCCGATTCTCGACCTCGTGCCGACCACGCTGCACCAGCGCGTGCCCCTGGTGTTCGGCTCCAGCGAGAAGGTCCGCCGGGTCGCCCGCTACGTGGCCGCCCCCGAATCGATCGCCGAGCGATCGCCGCTGTTCGCCAAGCGCGGCCTGTTCCGGCCCTGACCGGCCCTGATCGGCCCTGGCCCTGATCGGCCCCTGGCCCCGACCGGCGACGCGCCGGCCGCCACCGCATTCCGAACACCCGTTACGAGGGCGATGAAGCCATGTCCCGCAAGCACCCGATCATTGCCGTGACCGGTTCGTCCGGCGCCGGCACCACCTCCGTCAAGCGCACCTTCGAGCAGATCTTCCGCCGCGAGGGCGTCAGCGCCGCCTTCGTCGAGGGCGACTCCTTCCACCGCTACGACCGCTACGAGATGCGCGAGCGCATGGCCGAGGAGGGCAAGAAGGGCAACAAGAACTTCAGCCACTTCTCGCCCGAGACCAATCTGCTCAAGGAGCTGGAGGAGCTGTTCGCCGAATACGGCCGCTCTGGCAGCGGCCGCGTCCGCCGCTACGTCCACGACGCCGAGGAGCAGCAGCTCTACGGCGCCGAGCCCGGCCGCTTCACCCCGTGGGAGGACATCCAGGGCAACACCGACCTGCTGTTCTATGAGGGCCTGCACGGCGCCGTGGTGACCGAGGACATCAATGTCGCCCAGCACGTCGACCTCAAGATCGGCGTGGTGCCGGTGATCAATCTGGAATGGATCCAGAAGCTGCACCGCGACAAGGCCACCCGCGGCTACACGACCGAAAACGTCACCGAGACCATCCTGCGCCGCATGCCGGACTACGTGCACTATATCTGCCCGCAGTTCACCGAGACCGACATCAACTTCCAGCGCGCGCCGACGGTCGACACCTCCAACCCCTTCGTCGCCCGATGGATCCCCACCGCCGACGAATCGATCGTGGTGATCCGCTTCAAGAACCCGCGCGGCATCGACTTCCCCTATCTCCTGTCGATGATCGACGGGAGCTGGATGAGCCGGGCGAACTCGATCGTCATTCCGGGCGGCAGGCTCGATATCGCCATGCAGCTCATCCTGACGCCGATGATCCTGAAACTGATCGAACTGAAGCGCCGGTCGCTGTGAGGCAGGAGGCCAGACCCATGAACCAGATCCAGAAGATCACCGCCGCCGACAGCCTCTCCTGGCCGGTCACCGCGGCCCTGCGTGCGCTCGCCATCGACGCCGTCGAGGCCGCCAAGTCCGGCCACCCCGGCGCGCCGATGGGCATGGCCGAGATGGCCGCCGTGCTGTGGCGCCAGCATCTGCGCCACGACCCGGCCGACCCGAAATGGCCGGACCGCGACCGCTTCGTGCTGTCGAACGGTCACGCCTCGATGCTGATCTACGGCCTGCTCCACCTCACCGGCTACGACCTGCCGATGAGCGAGATCAAGCGCTTCCGCCAGCTCCACTCCAAGACCGCCGGCCATCCCGAGGTGGGGGTGACGGTGGGCGTCGAGACCACCACCGGCCCGCTCGGCCAGGGCTTCGCCAATGCCGTGGGCATGGCGATCGCCGAGAAGACGCTGGCCGCCCAGTTCAACCGCCCCGGCCACACCATCGTCGACCACCGCACCTTCGTCTTCCTCGGCGACGGCTGCCTGATGGAGGGCATCAGCCACGAGGCCGCCTCGCTCGCCGGGCGCCTCAAGCTCGGCAAGCTGGTCGCCCTCTATGACGACAACGGCATCTCGATCGACGGCAAGGTCGAGGAATGGTTCGCCGACGACACCCCGGCCCGCTTCGAATCCTATGGCTGGAACGTCATCCGCAATGTCGACGGCCACCATCCCGGCGCCATCGACGCGGCGATCACCGCGGCGCTCGCCAGCGGCAAGCCCAGCCTGATCTGCTGCAAGACGGTGATCGGCCGCGGCGCGCCGACCAAGCAGGGCACCGAGAACTCGCACGGCGCCCCGCTCGGCCCAGAGGAGGCGGCCCAGGCCAAGGCCGTGTTCGGCTGGAGCCACCCGCCGTTCGAGGTGCCGGCCGATGTCTATGCGATGTGGGACCAGCGCCCCCGCGGCGCGGGCCTCCACGCCGACTGGACCGCCCGCTTCGAGGCCTACCGCCAGGCCTTCCCGGATCTGGCCGCCGAGTTCGAGCGGCGGGTGGCCGGCGACCTGCCGAAGGGCTTCACCGAGGCCGCCGCGCGCGCCGTCACCGAGGCCAAGGCCGCCGGCAATGTCGCCAGCCGCAAGGCCGGTCAGGTGGTGCTCTCCGCCTTCGCTCCCGACTTCCCCGAGCTGCTCGGCGGCTCGGCCGACCTCACCCACTCCAATTTGACCAATTTCAAGGGCACGCTGCCCATCACCCGCGACGAGGCCGGCAACACCATCCTGTTCGGGGTGCGCGAGTTCGGCATGAGCGCGATCGCCAACGGCATCGCGCTCCATGGCGGCTTCATCCCGTTCGTCGCCACCTTCCTGGTGTTCTCGGACTATGCCCGGAACGCCATCCGCATGAGCGCGCTGATGGGCCAGCGCGTGGTCTATGTCTTCACCCATGATTCGATCGCGCTCGGCGAGGACGGCCCCACCCACCAGCCGGTCGAGCATGTCGAAAGCCTGCGGCTGATCCCCAATCTCGACGTCTGGCGCCCGGCCGACGCCGTCGAGACCGCCTATGCGTGGCGCGCGGCGCTGGCCCGCCGCGACGGGCCGACCGCCATCATCCTGTCGCGCCAGACTCTGCCCGCCCAGCCGCGCGACGCGGCAACCGAAACCGCCATCGCCAATGGCGGCTATGTGCTGTCGGAGCCGGCGACTGCGCCCGCGGCGGTGCTGGTGGCCACCGGCTCGGAGGTGGCGCTGGCGGTGGCGGCCCGCGATCTGCTGGCGGCCGGGAACATTCCGGTGCGTGTGGTGTCGATTCCCTGCCGCGAGGCGTTCGAGCGCCTCGCCCCGGCCGATCAGGCCAAGGTGATCGATCGGTCGCTGCCGCATGTGGCGGTGGAGGCGGGCGCCACCCGCGGCTGGCAGGCTGTGGTCGGCTTTGCCGGCGCGGTGGTGGGGATCGACCGCTTCGGCGAATCCGGCCCCGAGAAGGACCTGCTGGCCCATTTCGGCTTCACGCCGCAGCGCGTCGCCGATACCGTGAAAACCGTATTGTCCCGCTGACCTCCGCCTGGAGGCGGTCCAACACTCTTCAGGAGATCCGCGCCTATGGCTCTCGTTTCGCTGCGCCAGCTGCTCGACCACGCCGCCGAGCACGACTATGGCCTGCCGGCCTTCAACGTCAACAATCTGGAGCAGGTCCGCGCCATCATGGAGGGCGCCCGCGCCGTGCAGGCGCCGGTGATTCTCCAGGCCTCCGCCGGCGCCCGCAAATATGCCGGCGAGCACTTCCTGCGCCACCTCATCACCGCCGCCGTCGAGTCCTATCCCGAGATCCCGATCGTCATGCACCAGGACCACGGCGCCTCGCCGGCGGTGTGCGTCTCGGCCATCCGCAACGGCTTCACCTCGGTGATGATGGACGGCTCGCTGCGCGAGGACGGCAAGACCCCGGCCGACCACGCCTACAATGCCGAGGTCACCCGCAAGGTGGTCGAGATCTCCCACTCGATCGGCGTGTCGGTGGAGGGCGAGCTCGGCGTGCTCGGCTCGCTCGAGACCATGAAGGGCGACAAGGAGGACGGCCACGGCGCCGAGGGCACCATGACCCGTGAGCAGCTCCTCACCGACCCCGAGGAGGCCGCCCGCTTCGTCGCCGAGACCCAGGTCGACGCGCTGGCCATCGCCATCGGCACCTCGCACGGCGCCTACAAGTTCAGCCGCAAGCCGACCGGCGACATCCTCGCCATCGACCGCATCAAGGAGATCCACGCCCGCATCCCCAACACCCATCTGGTGATGCACGGCTCCTCCTCGGTGCCGCAGGAATTGCTGGCCGAGATCCGCGAGTTCGGCGGCGACATGAAGGAGACCTACGGCGTCCCAGTCGAGGAGATCGTCCAGGGCATCAGGCACGGCGTGCGCAAGGTCAATATCGACACCGACATCCGCCTGGCCATGACCGCCGCCATCCGCCGCGTGCTGGCCACCAAGAAGGGCGAGTTCGACCCGCGCAAATATCTCGAAGTGGCGCAGGACGCGGCCAAGAAGGTGGTCATCGCCCGGCTCGAAGCCTTCGGCTGCGCCGGACAGGCGCCCAAGATCAAGCCGATCGAGCTCGACGTGATGGCGCAGCGCTACAAGAAGGGCGAACTGACCCAGGTGGTGACGAGCGGAAAGGCCGCTGCATGAGCATCGTGATCGCGCCGTCGATCCTGTCGGCCGATTTCGCCCGTCTCGGCGAGGAGGTGAACGCCGTCCTCGCCGGCGGTGCCGACTGGATCCATTTCGACGTGATGGACGGCCACTACGTGCCGAACCTGACCATCGGCCCGCCGGTGCTGGCCTCGCTGCGCAAGGTGACGACGGCGCCGATCGACGTGCACCTGATGGTCGAGCCGGTCGACGCGCTGGTCGAGATGTTCGCCGCCGCCGGCGCCAATCTCATCAGCTTCCACCCGGAGGCGAGCCGCCACGTCGACCGCACCATCGAGCTGATCCGCTCCAAGGGCTGCCAGGCGGGCCTCGTTCTCAACCCGGCCACACCGCTCTCGGTGCTCGACTGGGTTCTGCCCAAGCTCGATCTGGTGCTGCTGATGACCGTCAATCCCGGCTTCGGCGGGCAGGCCTTCATCGAGGCCATGATCCCCAAGGTCGCCGCCACCCGCCGGCTGATCGACGAGTCCGGCCGCGACATCCGCCTGCAGATCGATGGCGGCGTCTCGGCGAAGAATATCGGCCGCATCGCCCGCGCGGGCGCCGACACCTTCGTCGCCGGCAGCGCGATCTTCGGCTCAAGCGATTACGCCGCCACCATCAAGGCGATGCGCGACGAGGTCGCCGCCGCCTTCCAGGTCGCCGCCGAATAGGTCGTTGCCGAACAGCGCGCGGGCGATCAGGGCCGCAGCCCAATAGGGCCGCGGCCGAAAGCGAGGCCGATTCGGCTCTCCAGCCTGATCCGGCCGAAGACGGACTGCACATACGAAAGAGCCCCGGCGACACCCTCGCCGGGGCTTTTTCCATGTGCTTTCCGCCAAGAGCTTTCCGCGTCGCCGCTCGGCCGCCGGACCACGCCGGACCGGCCGACGCCGGCCTCGGGCTCATACCAACGGCCCGAAAGCGGACCGTTGGCTCCGGTCGCAGATTTTCGCGAAATCATTGATTTCGGATGAGAAAATCCGCGAGAGTCAACGGCCCCACGCGTCAGCGTCTGGGGCCGTTGGGATCAATGCCCGCCGCCGGCCTCGCGCCGCAGCAGCTCGGCCGGGCGGGCCGCGCAGTCGGCGAACGCCGCCTGCAGCCGCGTGCCGTCCAGCGCATGGCCGACCGCCACGACCCGCGGCTGGTGCCGCGGCTGGCCGCCGGGCGGCAGTTCGACCGGCGACATGCCTTCGAGATCGAACCGGATCCAGCGCGCGCCGGCCCGGACGATGCCGTCGACGCTCTCGACCTTGCCGTAGCTGCCATTGCCGATGGCATCGAGCAGCACCTTCAGCCGCGCCGGGTCGCATTCGACATCCAGCGGGATGCTCCACGCCCGCAGATGCGGCACCGAGCCGTCGTCGGGGCGGTCGTGGTCGGCCTCCTTGACGATCGGACAGCCTTCGCACAACGCCGGCCACGGATCGGGCTCGGGGCGCAGATTGTCATGCGTGCGCAATCCCCACCGCCACAGCGCCGCCACCGGCAGCGGCACCACCAGGAACCAGTGCTCGATGACGGCCAGCGCCGACAGCGTCGACAGCAGCGCATATGCCGTGGCCGGGAACGGTGCCGAGGTCGCCGCCATGTGCAGCAGATAGGTGGTGAACAGGGTCGCCGCCGTGACCGTGAACGGAAACAGCATGTTCATCGGCCGGCGCACGAAATAGGTCTTCAGGTATTCGAGGTGACTCGGCAGGAATTCTTCGCTGAGATTGGGCACGCCAAGGAAGATGTTGAACTTGGTCGACAGCCGCATCAGCCACAGCACGAAGAACGTCACCGTGCCGACCTGGTTCGGTGCGCCCCAGGTGACCGCGACCACCACCGCCGCCGAGATCAGGATCGCCAGCTCATGGTGCAGGATGGTCTTGGTGGCGAGCGCGAACCGCGCCCAGCCGGTCACGCCCGGCGGGCACGGCACCCGCACCGGCCCGGTGGCGTAGCCCATCAGGAACGCCATCTCGTTCCACGCCCACACCATCAGCCCGCAACTGAAGCCAGCATAGGCGCCGAACGGCGTCTGCTCGTGCGAGGTCGCCCACACGCCATGCAGCGCGCCGACCAGCAGCACGGTGGCGCCCGCCATGCTCCATTTGAAGGTCCAGCGCGGCAACCCGTCGAGAAACAGAATGACGCCCGTGCTGAACCACCACAGAAAGAGGGCGTAAAGCACGGCAATGCCGTATTCGGCCACCATTGCCTCCCCTATTGGGAGGGGACTGGACGAACCCGTGCTGGCGGCGGGTACGGCCCATCCGGCGGGACGACGCCCGCCTCAGGTGCCGCATCGCCGGTCGCGGTCGCCCCGCCCGCTCCGCGTTGCGGGGCGGTCCGGCGATTGCGGCTCGTCTCGTTCATGAGGATCAGCGGGCCCCGGCACGGGCGCCCGCCGCCCATTCGAATTGGGCCGGTCATTGCGGCTGCTCGGCGGGCTTGGCCTGCTGCGACTTGAGCAGGCGTCCCATCGACGCAATGTTGGTCGGCCCGAACGCGTTGATCACCAGCTCCCGGTTGGTCGCCAGATCCGTCAAAGTGAGCCGGCCGTTCGCGAACAGCGACAGCCGGTACGGCGCACCGGAGGTCTCGTCGGCATTCATCCGCCGGTCGTGGCTGAGCGCCCGCACCATGCCACGGATGAAGCCGTCCGAATTGCCCCGCAGCACCACGATCACCTCGTTCGACTCGGCATCGATGATCGAGAGGCTGGAGTCCTGCCCGGTCACGAACCGCAGATCACGGCTCTCGACCAGCGGCAGCTGCGCCGACGGGACGGCCTCCTCCTTGCCGGACAGCGTATCGCGAATGCCGCCGAAATGCGGGCCGAACACCAGGACGATGCCGCCAAGCACCACCAGCCCAAGCCAGATCTTGGAGCCGAGCGAAAGTTTGTAGGGCTTCGAGCCAGACAAGATACCTACTCCTGCGGCTCAGCTCGTGGCCGCCGCGGCCGGCGCAGCCTGTCCAGCCGCAACCTGTCCGGCCGGCGCCTGTCCGGACTCGGTGGCGCTGGCCACCTCCGAACCCGCATCCGCCGCCTCGGCCGCGGCTTCCGCCGCTTCGGCCTGGGCTTCCTCCGCCGCGCGACGCGCCGTATCGGCCGCGATTGCGTTGGCGAGAATCTCGGACACCTTCCGCGCGTCCGGCACGCACCGCATCATCGGTTCCGGCCGCTCGAACCGCCACGGCCGGACGTGCGGCCACAGCACCATATAGCCGAGACGCTTTCCCTTGCCCTCGATCAGCGAGAGCGGGATGTCCCCGGTTCCGTCGGAATAGGTCTTGAGCGCGGCATGATTGATCGATGAGAACGGCAGATTGAACGTCATCTGCAGGACGACGCCGAACTGCAGCACCACGCGCTTGGTGGTGATGGTGTAGACGCTCGTGCTGCAAATCCACCGGGCGCCGAGCACGATGATGCCGACCACGCCCGCGCCGGCGGTGATCAGCCACGTGATGCCGGCGGTCATCTCCGGAAGCGTCTCCTGCGCGCTGATCCCGTTGGCGAACCGCCAAATCGCCAGCAGCAGGAAGTAGATCGCGACCTTACGCACATGGAGTGCAGTGATGGCGAAACGCCACCACTGCGGTTCTCCCTGCCACAGCATGTCTTCGCCTGCCGGGAGTGGTCCCGGCAGGCCTTTGACATAGGGCTCGAACTCGTCGTCGTGATGGCTCACAGCAACGGTTCCGCACGTTCCGGCGTCGCATAGAGCAGGCCGCCGGCATAGTAGGCCGACACCTTGTCCTCTTCGCGGAGCGTGATCTGGTCACGGCTCTGCAGACGCGGCACGTTGGCGAACTGGCTGGCGAGGATCGCCTGCACCTTGACGCCGTCCTTGGTGATGCTGGCGAAGCCGAGCGGCATCAGGGCGGTGCGGGCGCTGCCGGCCACCGAGATTTCGAGGTAGCGGAAGTAGTACTCCGAGCGGTCGACCCACAGGTCGGTGACGGTGCCGGCTTCGATGCCGTCGGCGCCGAACACGGGCAGGCCGCGCGGGTCGAGGTCACCCTCGGCGATGTAGAACTCAGGCGCAGCGCGCAGCGGGACGATCTTGGCCTTGCCTTCGAAGGTCGAGTCGACCACTTCCGAACGCTCCGCCCACGAGGCGGGGCCGACGCCGTCGACCATCGGGTTGCCGGTGGGCGCCAGCGGAGCGCCTTCGAAGCCGTCGGTCTGCGCCAGCTTCAGCTCGCGGGTCTCGTAGCGGCGGTTCGGGTTCGGAGCCTGGACGGTGCCGCCATGATAGAGGGTGAAGGTCTTGGGATAGGGCAGCTCGCCCGACTGGACATCCGGCGACGGCAGCTTGACGAGTCCGAGCGGCTCCACCAGCGGATAGCCTTCGCGCCGGTCTTCGCGGCGCAGGTAGAACAGAACGACCGTCCAGATCACGAGCCAGTGCCCGTACCACGCAAGTTGCGCGATATCTAGATGGTTTGCGAGAGCGCCGTAATACATAAGAACCTCCGTGGGCAGGTAACGTCTAGCCGGGGAATTCGGCAAGACCAAATGATGAATCCCGACGAGAACGGTGCTGGCCGTGGGGTCTTACCAGCGGGCCGATCGCGACGAGCGCGGCGAACAGCATGAGCACTTCGAGGAGATAGACGAACTCATATCCGGCGAGCGGGCTGTTCATCGCCGGGCCGAGCAGCCCGAGGGAAGCGAACTCGGAGATTACGTCACGCAGCGTGCCGCCGAGTGCGATCGCCCCACCGGCGGCGGTGGCCTGGACCGCGCCCCAGGCCCCGAGCGCGAGCCCATTGTGCTCGGCGTCGAGACCCATGGCATAGGTCAGGGTACCCACTGCGAACAGGCCACTGGCGAAACCGATCAGCGCGACGCCGATACGGAACAGCAGTGGCAGCCCCAGCGGGCCGGCGAGAATGACGGCGCAGAACGCCGCCAGTCCTATCAGCCCGCCAATGGAGGCGAGCCGACACGGATCGGTACCGCGGCTGAGCAGGCGGGCGGAGAGCCCGAAGGCGACGAGCGACCCTGCCGCCATCAACGCCGTCAGCGCGGTGGTGGCCGAAACCGACAGGCCGAGAATCTCGCCGCCATACGGTTCCAGCACGATATCCTGCATATTGAACGCCGCCGTGCCCAGGCCGAGCGCGACCAGGAAGCGGGCAGCGTGATTCTGCTTGATGAACTTGCCCCACACCTGGCCGAACGGCGGCTCGACGATGTTGGCACGATCGCGGCTGCGAGCCTCCTGGCGCCACAGCGCGACGAAGTTCAGCACCAGCGTGACCAGCGCCAGACCCTGGATCACCTGGATCAGCCGGAAGATGCTGAACTCCTGCAGCAGAAGGCCGTAGCCGAACGCGCCGGCCACCATGCCGACCAGCAGCATGACGTACATCAGC
Organism: Blastochloris tepida; assembly: GCF_003966715.1. Taxonomy (NCBI): domain Bacteria; kingdom Pseudomonadati; phylum Pseudomonadota; class Alphaproteobacteria; order Hyphomicrobiales; family Blastochloridaceae; genus Blastochloris; species Blastochloris tepida. The sequence goes on along the minus strand of NZ_AP018907.1, from coordinate 262,438 downwards.
GCCACCACGCGCGGCCGGGTCTCCTCCGACGCCACGTCGGTGGCCAGCGCCAGCCCCGCGGTCTGCACGGTCTGCATGCCGGCACCGACCGCCAGGAAGGCCAGCGCGCCGCCGACATGGCCGACCCAGATCGGTCCCACCGCGTCGCCGGACATGATCATCAGCGCCCACGGCATGAAGGCGAAGCCGCCGAACTGCAGCAGCGTGCCGAACCAGATGTAGGGCACGCGCTTCCAGCCCAGCGCCGAGCGGTGGTGGTCCGACTTGAAGCCGATGAAGGCGCGGAACGGCGCCACCAGCAGCGGAATCGCGATCATCGAGGCGACGAGCCAAGCGCCCATGCCGAGCTCGACGATCATCACCCGGTTGAGCGTGCCGACCAGCATCGCGGTCGCCATGCCGACGGTGACCTGGAACAGCGACAGGCGGAACAGACGGCCGAGCGGCAGGTCCTTCGACGCCGCGTCCGCGAACGGCATGAAGTCCGTCGCGAACTTGTTCCAAAACTGGACGGAGGGTGTCTCGTTACTCATGACCGGACAAACTCCAGAGCTTCGGAAATGTAGAAGCCACGGGCCACCCGATGCAAGCGGCCCGGCCGCCAGCCGGCCAGCGCCGGCTCGGCGGCGACCAGCGCCGTCAGGTGCTTCGCCGCCACCGGCACGATGGCCGGGGCGCGGTCGCTGCGCGGGAAGACGCGCCCCACCGCGTGCATCAGCGTCAGCAGCGGCGTTCGCGGAGCGATGGTGAAGAGAATCGAGCGCGCGGTGCGCGGCGCGATGCCGGCCAGCACCCGCACGATGTCGGACGGCTCGTAATGGATCAGCGAATCCATCGCCACCACGTGATCGAACGCCCCCAGGCCGGGATCGAGCATGTCGCCGACCCGGAAATCGATGCGTCCGGGGCCGGCCCCTGCCGCAAGATCCTCCGGCAGGCGCTCGGCCGCAAGCCCCACCAGCGTCGGCGACAGGTCGATCGCCACCACTTCGGCGCCGCGCCGCGCCGCCTCAACCGACAGCGCGCCGGTGCCGCAGCCGGCATCCAGGAGCCGCCGCCCGGCGAGGTCCGCCGGCAGCCACGACAACAGCGTGCGGCGCATCTCGTCGCGTCCGGCCCGGACCGTCGCGCGGATGCCGCTCACCGGCGCATCGGACGTCAGCTTGGACCACGCCTCGACCGCCGTGCGGTCGAAGTAGGTCTCAAGCTCCCCCCGGCGCTCCTGGTAGGACGCAGTCGTCATCAATCGAACCCCAAAAGGTCGAAAATTTCACGGTCCTTGAGCGGCTTCACCACCAGCGGATCGACCCCGGCATAGAGAGTCTCGGCGAGCTGAAGATACTCCTTCTGCACGGCGAGCACATCCGGCGTCGGCTCCATCTCGAACAATGTTGCCTTCTTTAGTCGGCTCAGGCGGATCACGTCGAGAGCCGGAATGTGGGCGCGGGTCTTGAGTCCCACAGCTTCGTTGAATTTGTCGATCTGGTCGGTCTGGGCGCTGCGGTTGGCGATCACGCCGCCCAGCCGCACCGGATAATTCTTCGATTTCGCCTGAATCGCCGCGACGATTCGGTTCATGGCGAAGATCGAATCGAAGTCGTTGGCGGCGACGATCAGCGCCCGCTCGGAGTGCTGGAGCGGGGCCGCGAAGCCGCCGCACACCACGTCGCCGAGCACGTCGAAGATCACCACATCGGTATCTTCGAGTAGGTGATGCTCCTTAAGGAGCTTCACCGTCTGGCCGACAACGTATCCGCCGCAGCCGGTGCCGGCCGGCGGGCCGCCCGCCTCCACGCACATCACGCCGTTATAGCCCTCGAACACATAGTCTTCGGGCCGCAGTTCCTCGGAGTGGTAGTCCACGCCCTCGAGGATATCGATCACCGTCGGCACCAGCCGCTTGGTGAGCGTGAAGGTCGAATCGTGCTTGGGGTCGCAGCCGATCTGCAGCACCCGCTTGCCGAGCTTGGAGAACGCCACCGACAGGTTGGAGGAGGTGGTCGACTTGCCGATGCCGCCCTTGCCGTAGATCGAGAAGATCTTCGCGGTGCCGAGGTTGAGCCGCTGGTCCATATGGACCTGCACGCTGCCCTCGCCGTCCGGCCGCTGGGAACCGCTGTCGAGTAGGGTAATGGGCTTCACCAGAGTCTCCCTGCGCTGCCGCGATCACGCCGCGACATCGACGCCGACGCCTTCGAGTCGATCTTCCAGCTCTTCCCCGGCCCGCCGCAACGCCTCCAACGTCTCGGGATCCGGGTTCCAGTAATTGCGTGCGTGCGCTTCCAGCAGGCGGTTGGCAACCTTGGCGGACGCCGTCGGGTTCAGCGCTGCCATGCGTTGGCGCATTTCGTCGTCCAGCATATAGGTCTGCGTGAGCTGTTGATAGACCCAGGGCGCCACCTGTCCCGTGGTCGCCGACCAGCCCATCGTGTTGGTGACGTGCTCCTCGATCTGACGCACGCCTTCATAGCCGTGCTTCAGCATACCCTCGTACCATTTGGGGTTCAACATGCGGGTCCGCGTCTCCAGCGCGACCTGCTCGCCGAGCGTGCGCACCACGCCGTCGCCGCGGGTCTGGTCGCCGATATAGACCGGCAGGTCGCTGCCGCCCTTGGAGCGCTTCACCGCGCGGCTGATGCCGCCCAGCGTGTCGAAATAGTGGTCGATGGTGGTGACGCCGAGCTCGACCGATTCCAGATTCTGGTAGGCGAGCTGGACGTTGGACAGCACGCTGGTCAGCAGCTCGGGCTGGCGCACCGCGCCGCCGGTGCGGCCATAGGCGTAGCACTTGCGGCGGGTATAGGTTTCGGCCAACTCGTCCTCGTCCTCCCAGCGGCTGTTGCCGATGAGCTGGTTGACGTTCGAGCCATAGGCGCCGTCGGCGTTGGAGAACACGCGCAGCGCCGCGGTGTCGATGTCGCAATTGTTGGCCTTCTGGTAGGCCAGCACGTGCTTGCGCACGAAGTTCAGCTCCTCCGGCTCCTCGGCGGTGGCGGCGAGATAGGAGGCCTCGGCCAGGAGCTTGATCTGCAGCGGCAGCAGATCGCGGAAGATGCCCGACAGCGTCATCACCACGTCGACGCGCGGCCGGCCGAGTTCGGCCAGCGGGATGAGCTGGGCGCCGCACAGCCGGCCGTAATTGTCATAGCGCGGCTTGGCGCCGATCAGCGCCAAGGCCTGGGCGATCGGCCCGCCCTCGGACTTCAGATTGTCGGTGCCCCACAGCACCAGCGCGATCGATTCGGGGAACGGATTGCCGTCCTCGACATAGCGGGCGAGCAGCCGCGCCGCCTGCTGGGCGCCGTCCTTGATGGCGAACGCGCTCGGAATGCGGAACGGATCGAAACCGTGCAGGTTGCGGCCGGTCGGCAGGATCGCCGGCGTGCGCAGAAGGTCGCCGCCCGGCGCCGGCGGGATGAAGCGGCCGTCGAGCGCCCGCAGCACCGCCTCGATCTCGTGGTCCTTGGCCAGCAGCCGGTCGGTCTCCGCCAGTTCGCGGAACACCGCCAGCGTCGTCTCGTCGTGGGCGAGGCCGCTCATCGCCAGCGCCTGATCGGCCGGCGCGCCCTCGACCAGCGCCTCGATCGCCTCCCTCGAGGGCTTCAGCCCGTGGGTGGCCTCGGCCACCGACAGCAGCAGGTCGACGCGCTCGGCCGGCGAGGCCGCCTCGCCGATCACGTGCAGGCCGTGCGGGATCAGCGTGTATTCGAGTTCGAGCACCGCGGTGTTCAGCGCCAGGATGCGCTGATCGACCTCCGCCTCCTCCCAGGCCGGCTCGGCCTGGGCGAGGTCGACGGTCGCCGCCTGCGCCTGGATCAGCACGGCGAGCTCGCGCCGCTCGGCCGCCGCCTCCGGCGGCAGCTGGCGCCAGCGCTCGATCGAGCCCTTGAGTTCCAGGAGGCCGCGATAGAGCCCGGCATGGGCGATCGGCGGGGTGAGGTAGCTGATCAGCGTGGCATTGCCGCGCCGCTTGGCCAGCGTGCCTTCGGACGGATTGTTGGAGGCGTAGAGATAGAGGTTCGGCAGGTCGCCGATCAGCCGGTCCGGCCAGCACGCGGCCGACAGGCCCGCCTGCTTGCCCGGCATGAACTCCAGCGCGCCATGGGTGCCGAAATGCAGCACGGCGTCGGCGCCGAAGTCCTCGCGGATCCAGCGGTAGAAGGCGGTGAAGGCGTGGGTCGGCACGAAGCCCTTCTCGAACAGAAGGCGCATCGGGTCGCCCTCATAGCCGAAGGCGGGCTGGACGCCGACGAACACGTTGCCGAACTGCTCGCCGAGCAGGAAGATCGACGAGCCGTCGCTCTGCTGCTTGCCGGGCGCCGGCCCCCACATCTTCTCAAGCTCGGCGAGATGGGGCTCGCGCTTGACGTGGTCGGCCGCCGGAATGCGGAGGTGGACATTGGCGTGGGCGCCGTAGCGCGAGGCGTTGCCGTTGACGATGCGCTCGCGCAGCGCATCCACGCTCTCGGGCACCTCGACCTGATAGCCGGCCGCCTTCATCGCGGTGAGCGTGTTGAACAGCGAGGCGAACACCGACAGGTACGCCGCCGTGCCGGTGTTGCCGGCATTGGGCGGGAAGTTGAACAGCACGATGGCGATCTTGCGCTCGGCCCGCGCGCGCTTGCGCAGGCTGATCATGCGATCGACGCGCGCCGCCAGCATCGCCGCGCGCTCCTCGTGGGGCTGCATGTCGCGCGCCTGCTCGTCCGACGCAGCGACCGAGCGGCCGCCGAACACCATCGAGCCGGTGGCGCCGTCGAGCTCGGGAATCGCGACCATCATGGTCGCCTCGACCGGCAGCAGGCCGCGCTCATTGGCCTCCCACTGCTCGATGGTCTGGAACTCCACCGGCGTGACCGACAGATAGGGCACGTCGAGCTTGGCGAGCACTTCCTGGGCGGCCTTGGAATCATTGTAGGCCGGGCCGCCGACCAGCGAGAAGCCGGTGAGCGACACCACGGCATCGACCGTCGGCCGGCCGTGGTCGAGGAAGAACTGCTCGACCGCCGGCCGCGCATCGAGGCCACAGGCGAAGCACGGCACCACCGACAGGCCGCGCGCCTCGATCGCCTTGATCACCCCGTCATAATGGCCGGCATTGCCGGCCAGCACGTAGGAGCGCATGACCAGCAGGCCGACCTTGCCGCGGGCACCCGGCACCGTCGGCAGCTTGTCGGCACGCTCGCCGATCTTGTCCTTCATCCGCGGGTGGTAGACGCCGACCTCGGGATATTCGAGCGGGGCGGCCGCCTTCAGCGCGCCGCGCAGGCCCTTGCGCGGGCCGTCGGCGTAACGGTCCACCAAGAGGCGGACCATGTTGGCGACGTTCTCCTCCGAGCCCGCCATCCAGTACTGCATGGTCAGGAAGTAGGCGCGCACGTCCTGGGCGGTGCCGGGGATGAAGCGCAGGATCTTGGGGATCCGCCGCAGCATCTTCATCTGCTGGGCGCCGGCCGAGCCGCCGGGCTTCGAGGAATCCTTGCCGCGCAGCCGCTTGAGGAAGCCCAGCGCGCCGCCGCCCTCGCCCATCTTGAACCGGCCGAGCCGGGTGAGCTTGCTGACGTCGGCCGCCGACATGCACACCACCATCGCGTCGCAGTCGTCGCGCCGCTTCTCCAGCCAGGGCAGGACCGGCTGGATGTGGTCCTCCATGAACAGCATGGTGGCGATGATGATGTCGGCCTTCTCGATGTCGGCGCGGCAGCGCTCCAGCGCCTCGGCATCCGCCTGATATTCCGTGGCGGCGTGCAGGGTGAGCGTCAGCCCGGGCAACTCGCGGCGAAGCGTGGCGGAGGCGCGTTCCGCCGCGCTCGACAGATGGTTGTCGAGCGTGACGATAACGACGCGGATGCCCGTCGTGTCAGCGGCCGAAGTGCGCTTTTGCATCGTAGAGCGTGTCCACGGTGATGAGCGAAACGCCCCGCTCGGCGGCGTAGCGTTCGGTGTTGCGACGGGCCTTGCCGCGGACGAAGAACGGAATCTTGTGCAATTCCTTCTCCGCCTCGGGGGCCCAGATTAACGCCGCAGGCGCCGGCGACGCCGGCGGTGCGACGGAACCTGACGGTGATGCGGCAGGCTGGGCAGATGGCACGGTGTCTGAAACGGCGCCCGGCGCCGCGCGGTCCGGAGCGGCCGGCGGCACCTCGGCGGCCAGCGGCGGCGCCACCGCCGCGCCGAGATGCGAGGGCGCCTCGTGGAATTCGGAATCCTTGCGGAACATCGTCAGCAGATGCTCCTCCAGACCCATCATCAGCGGATGGACCCAGGTGTCGAAGATGACGTTCGTGCCTTCGAACCCCATCTGCGGCGAATAGCGCGCCGGGAAGTCCTGCACGTGGACCGGCGCCGAGATCACCGCGCACGGAACGCCGAGCCTTTTCGCGATATGCCGCTCCATCTGCGTGCCGAGCACCAGCTCGGGATGGGCCTCGGCCACCTTGGCCTCGACCTCCAGATAGTCGTCGGTGATCAGCGGCTCGACGCCGTAGCGCTTGGCGGCCTCGCGCACCTCGCGGGCGAACTCGCGGGCATAGGTGCCAAGCCCCACCACCTGAAACCCGAACTCCTCGGTGGCGATGCGGGCGGCGGCCACCGCGTGGGTGGCGTCGGCGAAGATGAACACGCGCTTGCCGGTGAGATAGGTCGAGTCGACCGAGCGCGAATACCACGGCAGGCGCGAGCGCACGCCGTCGAGCAGCGGCGCCGGGTCCACCCCCGCAAGCTGCGCCACCTCCTTGATGAAGTCGCGCGTCGCGCCGTAGCCGATCGGTACCACCGTGGTGAAGGGCTGGCCGAAGGTGCGCTTGAGCCACCCGGCCGCCTGCCCGGCGGTCTCGGGATACAGCACGACGTTGAAATCGGCCTCGCCGAGCCTGGCGATGTCGGCCGGGCTCGCGCCGAGCGGCGCGGTCACAGCCACCTCGATGCCGAGCTCGCCGAGAAGCTTGGTGATCTCCGCCACGTCGTCGCGGTGGCGGAAGCCCAGCGCCGTCGGCCCCAGCAGGTTGCAGCGCGGCTTGACGCCTTCAGACTCGGTCCCCGCCGCCCGCGCCGGGCGCGCCTCACCGGGTTTCGGCGCATGCGGCGAGCACAGCACCCGCACGAGCTGGTAGAAGGTCTCGGCCGCGCCCCAATTTTCCTTGCGCTGATAGGAGGGCAGGTCGAGCGGCACCACCGGGATCGGCAGGTTCAGGGCCTTGGCGAGGCCGCCGGGATCGTCCTGCAGCAGTTCGGCGGTGCAGGACGAGCCGACGAGCAGCGCCTGCGGCTGGAAGCGCTCATAGACGTCGCGCGCCGCCGACTGGAACAATTCGGCGGTATCGGTGCCGAGGTCGCGGGCTTGGAAGGTGGTGTAGCTGACCGGCGGGCGCTTGGCCCGGCGCTCGATCATCGTGAACAGCAGGTCCGCATAGCTGTCGCCCTGCGGGGCATGGATCACGTAGTGCAGCCCCTCCATCGCGGTGGCGACGCGCATCGCTCCCACTTGGGGCGGCCCCTCGTAGGTCCAGACCGTAAGCTGCATGGCCTAGACCTCCAGCCGCGCGCGACGCAACAACGGACGGGCGAACACCTCGGCAAGATCGCCGGCCTGCTCGTAGCCATGGATGGGCGAGAACACCAGTTCGATCGACCACTTAGTGGTCAGCCCCTCGGCCTCCAGCGGGTTGGCGAGGCCGAGCCCGCACACCACCAGATCGGGCCGCGCGGCGCGGCAGCGGTCGAGCTGGGACTCGACATGCTGGCCTTCGCTCAGCACCACGTCGGCCGGCAGCAGCGCCAGCTCGGCGGCGAGATTCTGGCGGTGCAGATAGGGCGTACCGACCTCGGTCAGCGTCATCCCGAGTTCACGCGCGAGCATGCGCGCCAGCGGGATTTCGAGCTGCGAGTCGGGGAAGAAGAAGATGCGCTTGCCTTCGAGCTCGCCGCGGTAGCGCGCCAATGCGCGCTTCGCCCGCTCCTGGCCGAGCGCGGTCACCGTGCGGAACCGCTCGGCCGGAACGCCGAACGCGTCGGCCGCCGCGGCCAGCCATGCCGTGGTGCCCTCGGCCCCGAACGGGAACGGCGCGACGAGCCGTTTGGCCCCGCGCTGCTCCAGCGCCCGCACCGTGTCGGACACGAAGGGCTGGGCCATCAGCACCCGCGTGTTGGGACCGACCGGCGGCAGGTCGTCGGCATGGCGGGCGGGCAGATAGCGCACCGGCCCGATGCCGAGATCGGAAAACAGCCGGCCGAACTGATCCTCGACCACGTCGGCGAGCGCGCCGACCACCAGCAACGACGGCGGCGCGTCGGCGGCTTCCGCCGGCATGTGCGGCACCAGCGCCGCGAGGCAGGCATCCTCGCCCTGTGTGAAGGTGGTCTCCAGCCCGCTGCCGGAATAGCTGAGCACCCGCACGCCGCGCCCGGTATAGGCGTGGTCGAGCCGCTCGGCGGCGCGGTTGAGGTCGAGCTTGATCACCTCGGACGGACACGAGCCGACCAGGAACAGGAGCCGGATGTCGGAGCGCCGCTCCAAGAGCCGGGCGACAATGCGGTCGAGCTCGGCATTGGCGTCGGCGGTGCCGGCGAGGTCGCGCTCCTCGATGATGGCGGTGCCGAAGCGCGGCTCGGCGAAGATCATCACCCCGGCCGCCGACTGCATCAGGTGGGCGCAGGTGCGCGAGCCGACGATGAGGAAGAAGGCGTCCTGGATCTTGCGGTGCAGCCAGACGATGCCGGCCAGCCCGCAGAACACTTCGCGCTGGCCGCGCTCGCGCAGCACCGCAAGCTCGCCGCAGCCCGAGGGGACCGTCGAACGAGGCACCGCTGCAAGCCCACTCATGTCGCAAGCCCGGTCATTTCGTCAGCCCCACCATGCCAGGGTTGGCCTGACGGTTCGCCGGAGCGGAGCCGTCCTGCTCGCCAGCGCTCTTGGCGGCCGCGCTGTCGAGCCGCGCCGCCCGCAGCTTCAGCAGGAACTGGGTGGCGTTGATGACGTAGGTCACATAGGCCGCCAGCGCGAGGAACATCTGGTTGCGCGGCTCGGCGCCGGCGAACAGGGCGACGAGATAGGCCGTGTGCAGCGCCAGCACCAGGATGGAGAACACATCCTCCCAGAAGAACGGGCGCGCGAACAAATATTTGCCGAACACGACCTTTTCCCAGATCGAGCCGGTCACCATGATGGTATAGAGGACGAGCGTCTTGACGACGACCGATACGGTTGCGGCCGTGTAACCGTCCCCCGTCAGGAGGTAACGGACGACCAACCACAGACTCACCAGGAACACTGCGAACTGCAGCGGGGCGAGCACGCCCTGTACGAGGGTCCACCGCGTTTCATCGCGGCGCCGACGCTCTTCGGGGGTATAGAGAGGCATTCTTTGGCCCGGCTGACGCATCACTTCTCCTCGCTCGCGCCGGTCCACCGTGCCGAGCCTTCTTGCTCAGGCAGCGGACTCTAAAACCGGCACAAGCGCGTGTCAAAGAATTTGGACGTCAACGGGACTTTACGGCCGACGGATGACGGAGTCGAATACGGGGAGGCCCTGATCGCATGTTGCCCGGAAATGTACTTAAGTGGCCCGAAAAGAGGGCCGAGGGCCGGGAGGCGCCTGCCGCTTCTACCCCTACGGTTTCAAAATTCCCTCCACACGCGTGTCTAGGCAAGCTCAGGGAGACGCCCATGGCCGGCGTATTGCCGCTCGCGGCAACGCGAGATGGATTGCCGAACAGTGACGAAACCGAGGGGACCGCAGTTCTGTTCGCCCAGGCGGGCGGCCCCCACCTCGAAACCGCCCAGCTCGCCCGCACCATCGAGGGCGAGATCATTCCGCGCCTGATGCTGGTCCACCGGATGGAGGCGGCGGGCGCCGCGCTGCCGCTGGCCGACCGTCCGGCCCTCGGCTCCGCCGAGGTGGCCGAGTTCGCGCAGCTGGTGATGTCCCACGACATCGCCGAGGCCTGCGGCTACATTGAGGCGCTGCGGACGCAGGGCCTGTCCCTCGAGACGCTGTTCCTCGACCTCTTGGCGCCGGCCGCCCGCCTGCTCGAGGAGATGTGGCAGGCCGACCTCTGCGATTCGACGGATGTTACCGTCGGCCTGTGCCACCTCCAGCAGCTGCTGCGCGAGTACAGCCCCGCCTTCGAGACCGAGGTCGAGAGCCACACCCACGGCCGGCGCGTGCTGTGGGCGTCGCTGCCCAACACCCCCTGCTGCACCTTCGGCATGCAGAACGCCTTCGGCCTGCGGATGGCCGAGGAGTTCTTCCGCCGCGCCGGCTGGGACGTGTGGGGCGGCAGCCCCGGCTCGGCCGACGAGATGGTCTCGATCGTCCGCCGCGAATGGTTCGACCTCGTCGGCCTGACGGTGAACACCGACACCGCGCTGGAGCAGGTGGCCGCGATCATCCGCGCCGTCCGCCGGGCGTCGTGCAACCACGCCGTCGGCATCATGGTCAGCGGCTCGGCCTTTGCCGACCACCCCGAGCGGGTGACGCAGGTCGGCGCCGACGCGGTGGCCGTCGACGGGCGTCAGGCCATCCTGCAGGCCCAGAGCCTGCTGGGCCTGATGGCGCGGCGGTGCTAGTGGTCCGGCCCTGACATTCGCATCCGCAAATGTCAGGACAAGTCGGCCCACAAACTATTGATTCTGTGGATGAAATTTTCCGCCGCGTGGGCGCCGAGCGTCGGATTTCGTCCACTGGAGCATTCTCCGCAAGAGTGGGGACCGGTTTTGCGAAAGAGGATGCGATAAGCCAAGAACTTGATAAACCAAGGACTTGGAGCGTCCGCCCGGTTCAGCCGGATCGGCGGGGGCTCAGGAGCATTCTCCGACCGTTGTCCGCAGGAATGGATCCCGGTTTTTGCGAACGAGACCGAATTGACTCAAGAGCTACCGAATTGACTCAAGAGCTGCAGTGTCCGTCCGCCTCGAAAAAGGGGACGGATGCTCGATTGGTCCACACCTGACCTTTGCATCGGCAAATCTATCTGCAAAGGTCAGGGCGTGTCGGTCGATGGGTTGCCGAGTCCGTGAATGACATCTTCCGCCAGTCGGGTTCCGATCGGGTTCCGCGCTCCCTTCGGGTTCCGACTTCCAGTTGGGTTTGAGGCGTCGGGTTCCATTCACTGTGCAGCGTAGTGGTCGCAGTCTTCGCAGGAGCGGCAATGCGGTTCTGCAGGCGAGACTGCGGCGAGACAATAACGCGGGGCGTCCGGCTCGAGGCCGTCGGATCGGGTGCCCCCATCAGGGACGTTGACTGGTCACTTGACCCCGGTATCGCGATTCAAGACTCCGGAGAAGTCGCTCGGCGGGCTCGACACGCTCGGGGCGGCGAAGCTGATTGCGGCCGCGGCGGACATCGCGCTGATCGTCAATCGGGAGGGGGTCATCGAGGACGTCTCCTTCGGCAGTGAGGACCTGCAGAAGGAGGGCCTTGGCCAGTGGCTGGGCCAGAAGTGGATCGACACCGTCAGCCTGGAGAGCCGGCCGAAGGTCGAGCAGCTTCTCAAGGAGGCGGCTGCCGGCGCCAATCCGCGCTGGCGCGAGATCAGCCACCCGGCCCCGCGCGGCACCAATCTCCTCGTGCGCTACTCGACGGTGCGGCTCGGCGACGACGGCCGGGCGGTGGCGATCGGCCGCGATCTGCGCACCATCGCCAGCCTGCAGCAGCGGCTGGTGGCCGCCCAGCAGTCGATGGAGCGCGAATACGCCCGGCTGCGCCACGCCGAAACCCGCTACCGCCTGCTGTTCCACCTCGCCGCCGAGGCGGTGCTGATCGTCGATGTCTCGACCCAGAAGATCGTCGAGGCCAATCCGGCGGCGGCCCAGCTTCTGGGCGTGCCGGCCGGCCGGCTGGTCGGCCGCCCGATCACCGAGCTGTTCGAAAGCAGTGGCGCGACAGCGGTGCAGAACCTGCTGGTCGCCGTGCGCGGCGCCGGCTGGGCCGACGACGTGCGCGCCCGCCTTGCCGATGGCGGGCAGGAGTTCTCGGTCTCCGCCTCGATCTTCCGTCAGGAGAATGCCTCGCATTTCCTGATCCGGCTGTCCTCGCTGCACAACGAGCCCGGCCCCGGCCTGTCGCGCGCCCGCTCGAAGCTGCTCAAGGTGGTCGACAGCCTGCCGGACGCCCTGGTCGTCACCGGGCCCGACCACGCCATCCTCGACGCCAACCCCGCCTTCCTCGACATGGCCCAGCTCGCCACCGAGGAGCAGGCGCGCGGCGAGCCGCTCGATCGCTGGCTCGGCCGCAACACCGTCGATTTCAACGTGCTGATGGCGAACCTGCGCGAATACGGCTCGGTGCGCAATTTCAGCACCGTGGTGCATGGCGAGTTCGGCTCGATCGAGGATGTCGAGATCTCGGCGGTGGCGGTGAATGCCGGCGACCAGCCGTGCTTCGGCTTCATGATCCGCCACGCCCGGCGGCCCGAAACCGGCGAGGCGGCGGGCGAGAAGCAGCTGCCGCGCTCGGTGGAGCAGCTCACCAGCCTCGTCGGCCGCGTCTCGCTGAAGGAGCTGGTGCGCGAGACCACCGACGTGATCGAGCGGCTGTGCATCGAGGCGGCGCTGACCCACACCGGCGACAACCGCGCCTCCGCCGCCCAGATGCTGGGCCTGAGCCGCCAGAGCCTCTATGCCAAGCTGCGCCGCTTCGGCATGGGCGACCTTGGCCCCGAGGAGGGCGAGGAGAGCTGACCCGGATACGGTTCGAAGGCTCGATCGGCCGGAAACCGTATCACCCCTTCCCCCCGCCATTCTGGTGCCGCCGTCCATCCGGTCTGGCACGAGGTCTGTGCGACTGTCAGGTTCAATTGACGGCCCGAAGTGTCATGAATAGTGTCCGCGCCATGCAACGCCCGACCCCTGCTGCAGTTCTCGAGCTGCTCAAGCCGATCACATGGTTCGCGCCCATGTGGGCCTTCGCCTGTGGCGTGGTCTCGTCCGGCCTGCCGGCGTCGGAGCGCTGGCCGGTGATCCTGGCGGGCATCGTGCTCGCCGGTCCGCTGGTGTGCGCCACCAGCCAGGCCATCAACGACTGGTTCGACCGCCACGTCGACGCCATCAACGAGCCGAACCGGCCGATCCCCTCGGGCCGCATTCCCGGCCGCTGGGGTCTTTATATTGCGATGACCGGCACCGCTTTGTCGCTGGCGGTGGCGGCGATGCTGGGGCCGTGGGTGCTAGGCGCCGCCGTGGTCGGGCTGGCGCTGGCTTGGCTCTACAGCGCCCCGCCGGTGCGGCTGAAGCAGAATGGCTGGCTCGGCAACAGCGCGGTGGCGCTGAGCTATGAGGGCCTGCCCTGGTTCACCGGCGCCGCCGTGATGGCCGCCGTGATGCCGGACTGGCGGATCATCCTGCTCGCCTTTCTCTACAGCTTCGGCGCCCACGGCATCATGACCACCAACGACTTCAAGGCGGTGGAGGGCGACCGCAAGCTCGGCGTCCGCTCGCTGCCGGTGATGCTGGGCGAGGACACCGCCGCCCGCCTCGCCTGCGTGGTGATGGCGCTGCCGCAGGTGGTGGTGATCGGCCTCCTCGCCTATTGGGACCGGCCGGTCCACGCCGTCATCGTCGCCGTGCTGCTGGCGGCCCAGTTCGTGCTGATGGTGCCGCTGCTCAAGGATCCCAAGGGCAAGGCCGCGTGGTACAACGCCACCGGCACCACACTCTATGTCCTGGGGATGCTGACAGCCGCCTTCGCGCTCGGCTCGGGGGGCGCATGATCGCAAAGCCCCTGAGCTGGTTCGGCATCGTCCGCCTTGGTCTGGTCCAGACGGCTCTGGGCGCCATCATCGTCCTCACCACCTCGACCATGAACCGGGTGATGGTGGTGGAGCTGGCGCTGCCGGCCATGCTGCCCGGTGCGCTGGTCACGTGGCATTACGCGCTGCAGACGCTGCGGCCGCGCTGGGGCTACGGCTCCGATGTCGGTGGCCGCCGCACGCCCTGGATCATCGGCGGCATGGCGGTGCTGGGCCTCGGCGGCATCGGCGCGGCCATCGCCACCGCCTGGATGTCGACCAATGTGACGGCCGGCGTGACGCTGGCCGTCATCGCCTTCACGCTGATCGGCATCGGCGTCGGCGCCGCCGGCACCTCGCTTCTGGTGCTGCTGGCCAAGCGCGTGGCCGAGCCGCGCCGCGCCCCGGCCGCCACCATCGTCTGGATCATGATGATCGCCGGCTTCGCGGTGACCGCAGGGGTCGCCGGCAGCCTGCTCGATCCGTTCTCGCCCGAGCGGCTGGTGGCCGTCACGTCGGGCCTCGCGGTCGCAGCCTTCCTGCTCGCCGTCGTCGCCGTGTGGGGCCTCGAAGGCAAGGCTGCCGCCGCGCCCGCCGCCGCCCCGGAGGCCAAGCCGCCCTTCCGCGTCGCGCTCGCCGAGGTGTGGGCCGAGCCCGAGGCGCGCCGCTTCACCATCTTCCTCTTCATGTCGATGCTGGCCTATTCCGCCCAGGACCTGATCCTGGAGCCGTTTGCCGGCGCGGTGTTCGGCATGACGCCGGGCGAGTCGACCAAGCTGTCCGGCATCCAGCACAGCGGCGTGCTCGCCGGCCTGATCGCGGTGGCGCTCGCCGGCTCGTCGCTCTGCCGCGGCTGGCTGGGCTCGATGCGCCAATGGGTGGTCGGCGGCTGTCTGGTGTCGGCTGCGGCGCTGGCGAGCCTCGTCGCCGCCGGTGCGGTCGGTCCGGGCTGGCCGCTCCGGGCATCGGTATTTGTGCTCGGTGCGGCGAACGGCGCCTTTGCCGGCGCCGCCATCGCCTCGATGATGGGCCTCGCCGGCCAGGGTCATGCCTCACGCGAAGGCGTGCGCATGGGCCTGTGGGGCGCCTCGCAGGCATTGGCCTTCGGGCTCGGGGGATTCGTCGGCACGGTTGCCGTCGACATCGTCCGCTATGTCGTCGGCGACCCGGTGGTCGCCTATACCGGCGTGTTCGCGACGGAAGCGCTGCTGTTCGTCGTCTCCGCCGTTCTCGCAACTCAGATTCACGGTCTTGATCAGCCGGTCGCGCGCGACCGGGTCCGGACGGGCGAGGAGAGCTTCGCCGCCGGCACAGGGAGGGGATGAGCCATGAGCGGGCACGAAACCTTCGACGTGGTGGTGGTCGGCGGCGGCCCGGCCGGCGCGACGGCGGCAACCGACCTCGCCCGCCGCGGCCATACGGTGCTGCTGCTGGACAAGGCCGGCCGCATCAAGCCGTGCGGCGGCGCCATTCCGCCGCGCGCGATCCGCGACTTCGAAATTCCCGACTCCCAGATCGTCGCCAAGGTCACGGCGGCGCGCATGGTGGCGCCCTCGAACAAGGAAGTCGATATGCCGATCGAGGACGGCTATGTCGGCATGGTCGACCGCGCCACCTTCGACGAATGGCTGCGCGAGCGCGCAGCCCAATCCGGCGCCGAGCGCCGCGCCGGCACCTTCGAGCGCATCGACCGCGACAGCGACGGCGTGGCGCTGGTGCGCTACCAGCCCAAGGGCGGCGGCGAGATGGTGGCCGTGCGCGCCCATGCGGTGATCGGCGCCGACGGCGCCCGCTCGGAAGTGGCGCGCCAGACCGTGCCGGGCGCCGACAAGGTGCCCTACGTCTTCGCCTATCACGAGATCATCAACGCCCCGGAGCCGGGCACCGGCACCTACGACCCGCGCCGCTGCGACGTCTATTACCAGGGCGACGTCTCGCCCGACTTCTACGGCTGGGTGTTCCCGCACGGGCCGACCGTCAGCGTCGGCGTCGGCTCCGCCCACAAGGGCTTCGCGCTGCGCGACGCCACGGCGATCCTGCGCAAGCGCGCCGGCCTCGAAGGCTGCGAGATGATCCGCCACGAGGGCGCGCCGATCCCGCTGCATCCGCTCAAGCGCTGGGACAATGGCCGCGACGTGCTGCTGGCCGGCGACGCGGCGGGCGTGGTGGCGCCGGCCTCGGGCGAAGGCATCTTCTACGCCATGACCGGCGGCCGCCTCGCCGCCGAGGCGGTCGAGCAGTTCCTCGCCACCGGCGATGCCCGCGCGCTCGCCACCGCCAGGAAGCGCTTCATGAAGGACCACGGCCGGGTGTTCTGGATCCTCGGCCTGCTGCAGCGCTTCTTCTACAGCAACGACAAGCGGCGCGAGCGCTTCGTCAGCATCTGCCAGGACAAGGACGTCCAGAAGCTGACGTGGGAGGCCTATATGAACAAGGAGCTGGTGCGCAAGAAGCCGGCGGCGCACGTCAAGATCCTGTTCAAGGACATCGCCCACCTGCTCGGCGTCGTGCGGCCGTGACGGCCGGCAGCGGACCGGCCGGCGCCGCACCGACGCCGGCCGCGGCGTGGTGGCTCGCCATCCGCCCCAAGACGCTGACCATGGCCATCGTGCCGGTGCTGACCGGCGCGGCGGCGGCACTTTCCGTCACCGGCAGCTTCGCTGCGCCGCAGTTCCTGCTGGCGCTGTCGGCGGCGCTCGCCATCCAGATCGGCACCAATCTGTTCAATGACTGGCGCGACGCCAGGACCGGCCTCGACACCGTGGACCGGATCGGCCCGACGCGGGTGACCGCGAGCGGCCTGATCGCGCCGGACGCCGTGAAGCGCATGGCCTATGCCGCCTTCCTCTATGCGGCGGCGGCCGGCGCGCTCGCCGTGGCGATCGGCGGCCCGGCGATGGCGGTGATCGCCGCCACCTCGATCGTCGCCGGCTACTGCTATTCGCGCGGCCCCTGGCCGATCTCCGATTCGCCGTTCGGCGAGGTGTTCGTGCTCGCCTTCTTCGGCGGCGTGGCGGTGCTCGGCACCTATTGGCTGATGGTCGGCACGTGGTCGCTCGCCGCGATCGTCTGCGGCCTGCAGATCGGCCTGCCGGCGGCGGCCGTGCTGCTGGTCAACAACCACCGCGACCGCGAGGGCGACGCGGCGTCCGGCCGCCGCACGCTGGCCATCCTGCTCGGCCCCGATGCCACCCGCAGGCTCTACCGGCTGTTCCTGGTCGCCGCCTGCCTGTTCGGCGTCGTCGTGGCGGTGGTGACCCGCTCGTTCGGCCCGCTGGCGACGCTGACCGCCCTGCCTTTGGCGCTGAGCCTCAGCCGCGACATGGCCGCCGAGCCGATCGGCCGCGGCCTCAACGCGATTCTCGCCCGCACCGCCCAGTTCCAGGCCGTGCTCGGCGGCCTGCTGATGATCGGGCTCTTGATCGGCGTGTGAGGCGGGTTCCGGCCCACAGGGGCGGCGCCTTTCTTCCCTCTCCCCTTGCGGGCTATGGTATTCATGGATCTGAATCGCCTGGGCCGAGAGAGATCGAGCCGAAACGCGATCTCTTTCGGCGTGACTTGCGCCTGCGGCGTCTGGCACAAGCCCGCCGTCGTCATGGCCGGGCTTGTCCCGGCCATCCACGTCTTTGTTTTCAAATAGGTTTTCAAGACGTGGATGCCCGCGCAGGCAAATTCATGCAGCCTGCGCAAGCTTGGCTGCAAGCGCGGGCATGACGAGTTCAATCCTGCGGCCCCCGGTAACTGCCGATCCACCGCGTTCTCGATGAGACAACCGCAGCCTGTCCATTAAGCCATTGATGGCTCAGCACAGAATCAGATCCGTGAATGCCGTAGCCCCTTGCGGGAGAGGGAAGGAACGCGGCTCCCCGCTGCGATGAGTCCGGCCGGACGCCTGCCCCGTCCTGTCATCTCTTTCACCCCCGCCGCTTCACCACCGTCGGGCCGAAGCCCTGCGAGGTCGGCATGATCTCCATGCGGACGATGTTGAGGTGCGCCGGCATCGTGGTGGACCAGAACACCGTCTCGGCGACGTCCTCGGCGGTGATGGGATCGGCGCCGCGGTAGAGGCCCCCTGCCCGCTCGGCATCGCCGCGGAAGCGCACCAGCGAGAACTCGGTCTCGGCCAGCCCCGGCTCGATATTGGTCGCCCGCACCCCGGTGCCGGCGAGGTCGGCGCGCAGATTTTGCGCCAACAGCCGCACGAATGCCTTGGTGGCCCCATAGACATTGCCCCCGGGGTAGGGGTGATCGCCGGCAATCGAGCCCAGGGTGACGACATGACCCCGTCCGCGCGCCACCATCCCCGGCAGCACCGCATGCACCGTGGCGGCGAGGCCCAGGCAGTTGGTCTCGATCATCTGCTGCCATTCGTCGAAATCGGCCTGGTGCGCCGGCTCCAGCCCCAGCGCCAGCCCGGCATTGGCGACACACACGTCGATCTCGTCGAACGGCGCCGGCAGCGCCGCCACCGCGGCATGCACCGCCTTGGCGTCGCGCACGTCGAGCGCGAAGGCGTGGCAGCGGTCGCCCAGCTCGGCCTTGAGCGTCTCCAGCCGGTCGGCGCGGCGGCCGCAGGCGACGATGCGGGCCCCGGCCGCGGCGAACCGGCGGCAGATCGCCTCGCCGAAGCCGGAGGTGGCGCCGGTGACGAACACGGTGAAGCGGGAGGGATCGAGCATCGCGTACATGGTGGCCTGCGGGCAATGGAGGTGATGTTTCACCATAAGCGAGGCACGCGCCGCGGGCGAGGCTCGCCGCAGCGCTCCGCCCGCTGGACTCCCCGCCGCAAGGCCCGCCACACCCGGCGTTTTCGCAGTGCGGTGAACTTTGCCCAAGCTGAGGCGTTGGATGTTGCGCCTGCGAAAGGCGTTGCGCTTGCGAAAGCCCTGGCCGCCGTCCGTCTGGCCGCCATATTACTGGCAGCCATCTTTGGAGCATCCATGCGCCTTGTCGTTGTGTCCAACCGGGTGTCGGCCCCGAACAGGGAAGGCAAGGCCGGGGTCGGTGGACTCGCGGTGGCGCTGCGGGCGGCGCTGCGCGAGCGCGGCGGGGTGTGGTTCGGCTGGAGCGGCCGGGTCTCGGAGGCGCCGGCCGAGCTGCCGCACATCGTCCAGCGCGGCCGGGTCGGCTACGCGGTGGTCGACATCACCCCCCTCGACCGCGACGAATACTATCTCGGCTTCGCCAACCGCGCGCTGTGGCCGAACATGCACTATCGGCTCGGGCTCACCCAGTTCTCCCGCGCCGAGTTCGCCGGCTACATGCGCGTCAACCGGCGCTTCGCCGCGGCGCTGGCGGCGATCATCGAGCCGGACGATCTGATCTGGGTCCACGACTATCACCTGATCCCGTTCGCGGCCGAGCTGCGCCGGCTCGGCATCCAAAACCGCATCGGCTATTTCCACCACATCCCCTGGCCGCCGATCGACGTGTTCGGCGCGCTGCCGGGCGCGGGCGATCTTCTCACTGCGCTCGCCGCCTACGATCTCGTCGGCGTGCACACCGAGCGCGACGCCGGCAACCTCGCCCGCTCCTTCGCCGAGCCGGTGGGCGGCATGCCGGTGCCGGCGGCGCCGCGCATCATCGCACTGCCGATCGGCATCGACACCGCCGCCTTCCGCGCCGCCGCCCAGCACGCCGACGCCAATTCGGTGGTGCAGCGCATGATCTCCGGGCTCGGCGACCGGCCGCTGGTGATCGGCGTCGACCGGCTCGACTATTCCAAGGGCATCGTCGAGCGGCTGGAAGCCTTCGAGCGCTTCCTGGTCGCCAATCCCGACCGGCGCGGCAACGTCACGCTGCTGCAGATCGCCCCGCCCTCGCGCAGCGAGGTGCCCGAATACGAGCAGGTCGGTCGCCAGACCGACGAGACGCTCGGCCGCATCAACTCCTCGCTCGGCGATACGGGCTGGATGCCGATCCGCTTCGTCAAGCGCAGCTACACCCGCCCGGTGCTGGCCGGGCTGTTCCGCAACGCCGCGGTCGGGCTGGTGACGCCGATGCGCGACGGCATGAATCTGGTCGCCAAGGAATACGTCGCCGCCCAGCGCCCGGACGACCCCGGCGTGCTGGTGCTGTCGCGCTTCGCCGGCGCCGCCGAGCAGATGCGCGAGGCGCTGATCGTCAATCCGTTCGACAAGTTCGAGGTCGCCGAGGCCATCGGCACCGCGCTGGCGATGCCGAAGGACGAGCGCATCGCCCGCTGGCGGGTCTTGTATGAGGGCCTGTGCCGGCACGATATTGGGTGGTGGACGCAAAGCTTCCTCGACGCCCTCACCGCAAGCGCGCCGCTCGCCGCCCTCCCCCGCTTCAGCCCCGGCGTCAGCCGGACCGAGACGATTGCATGACAGACTCCCTTCAGCCGGACATGCCGGGCCCCGACACCGGCAGCCTCGCGGCGCGCCGTTTCGCCCTGTTTCTCGATTTCGACGGCACCCTCGTCGACATCGCCGAGCGGCCGGACGCGGTGGTGCTCGACCCCGCCACGCGCGATGCGCTGGTGCGGCTGCAGCGGCGGCTCGGCGGCGCGCTCGCCATCGTCTCCGGCCGCAACCTCGCGACGCTGGATGCGCTGTTCGCGCCCCACCGCTTCGATGCCTCGGGCCTGCACGGCGCCGAATGCCGCCTCGGCGAGCGGACGCATTTCGACCATCCCGAGCCGACGCACTTCCGCCGGGTGGTCGACGACCTGAAGCACCGGTTCGGCGCCGACAGCGGCCTGCTGGTCGAGGACAAGGGCAAGGCCGTCTCGCTGCACTGGCGCAAGGCGCCCGAGCGCGCCGAGGATGCGATGGCGGCGATGGCGGCGATCGTCGCCGATCTCGGCGGCGCCTACCGGCTGCAGCACGGCAAGGCCGTGGCCGAGATCGTGCCGGTCGGCGCCTCCAAGGGCGTGGCGATCTCGCGCTTCCTGGCCGAGCCGCCCTATCGCGACCGCTGCCCGGTGTTCATCGGCGACGACCTCACCGACGAGCATGGTTTCGAAGTGGTGAACGCCCGCGGCGGCCTCACCATCCATGTCGGCGCCGGGCCGACCCGGGCGCAGGCCCGCCTCGCCTCGCCGGCCGAGGTGCGCGCCCTGATCGCGCGCTGGGCGGATGGCGGCCCGATCGGCCTCGCGACGGCCGAAACCTCTGCCGCGTCCCCCGCCGCCGCGTCTCCCGCTACGACTGCCCACACGACCACGGAGTCTCTATGAGTTCGCTCGATCTGGCGGTCGTCGGCAACTGCATGGTTGCCGCGCTGATCGACCGCCGCGCCCGCATCGTGTGGTGCTGCTTCCCGCGTTTCGACGGCGACCCGATCTTCAACGAGCTGCTCGACGGCGGCCGCAAGGCCGACGATGCCTGCGGCAGCTTCGCGATGGAGTTGGTCGGCCAAGTGTCCTGCCATCAGCGCTATCTCGACAACACCGCCGTGCTGGTGTCGGTGCTCACCGACCGCGACGGCAATGCGCTGGAGATCACGGACTTCGCGCCGCGCTTCACCCATTTCGGCCGCATCCACCGGCCGCCCTCGCTGATCCGGCGGGTGCGGCCGCTGCGCGGACGGCCGCATCTGGTGGTGCGGGTGCTGCCGACCTTCGAGTGCGGCGCGCGCAAGCCGGAGATCACCCGCGGCGCCAACCACATCCGCTATGTCGGGCCGAGCCAGACGGTGCGGCTGACCACCGACGCGCCGGTGTCCTACATCCTCGAACAGCGCCAGTTCGTGATCGACCGGCCGATGTCGTTCTTCCTCGGCGCCGACGAGCCGCTGCGCTCGAACGCCGATTCGACGGCGCGCGAGTTCCTGGATTCGACCGTCGACCATTGGCGCGACTGGGTGCGCGCGCTGTCGATCCCGTTCGACTGGCAGGAGGCGGTGATCCGCGCGGCGATCACCTTGAAACTGTGCAATTTCGAGGAGACCGGCGCCATCGTCGCGGCGCTCACCACCTCGATCCCCGAGGCGCCGGGCACCGAGCGCAACTGGGACTACCGCTATTGCTGGCTGCGCGACGCCTATTTCGTCATCAACGCGCTGAACCGCCTCGGCCAGACCGGCACGATGGAGGCGTTCATCACCTATATGACCAATATCGCCGGCGATCTCGGCCTCTTGCCCGGCCGGCTCGACATGCCGCCGCTGTTCGGCATCACCCGCGAGGCCGAGCTCGACGAGCGGCTGGCCGCGGCGCTGACCGGCTATCGCGGCATGGGGCCGGTGCGGGTGGGCAACGCCGCCTACACCCAGATCCAGAACGACGCCTATGGCGCCCTCGTGCTGGCCTCGGTGCACGCCTTCTTCGACCGGCGGCTGATCCGCAGCAGCGAGAGCGACCTGTTCGCCGGCCTCGAACGGCTCGCCGCCCGCGCGGTGGCGGTGTTCGACGTGCCCGACGCCGGGCCCTGGGAGCTGCGCACCAAGGCCTCCGTCCACACCTTCTCAAGCGTGATGTGCTGGGCCGCCGCCGACCGGCTGGCCCTGATCGCCAACGGCCTGGGGCGGCCGGAGCGGGCGAAGATCTGGCGGACGGAGGCCGACCGCATGCACGCGGTCATCGCCGACCGCGCCTTCAACGCCAAACGCAATTCGTTCGTGTCCACCTTCGACGGCGAGGATCTCGACGCCACCCTGCTGCTGCTCGCCGATCTCGGCTTCATCGCCGCCAATGATCCGCGCTTCATCGCCACCGTCGAGGCGGTGGGCCGCCAGCTCAAGCGCGGCTCGCTGTTCGTGCGCTACGACACCGCCGACGATTTCGGCCACATGCAGACCGGCTTCCTGATCTGCGGCTTCTGGTATGTCGATGCGCTGTGGGCGATCGGCCGGCGCGAGGAGGCGCGCGAATTGTTCGAGCAGTTGCTCGGCTACCGCAACTCGTTCGGGCTGCTGTCGGAGGACGCCGACCTGACGACCGGCGAATTGTGGGGGAATTTCCCGCAGACCTATTCGATGGTCGGCCTGATCAACAGCGCCGTGCGCCTCAGCCGGAGCTGGGAGGACGCGCTGTGAGGCGGCTCCCGGATGATCCCTTCGGGATCAACCGGAACGCCGTGTTCCGATCGCCGAAGATCTCATTATTCCAACGACAGCAAAAGCAGACCGTTGGTTCCGATCGCGGATTTTCGTGAAATCCCCGCTTTTTCAAAAGAAAATCCACGAGAGACGACGGCCCCACGCGTCAGCGTCTGGGGCCGTTGGAATTATCGACGGTCTCTTGCAGACTTGGGGTTTTCGGCGAGACCGTCTCCGGCGCCCCGAAAGGAATCAACCGCTGGCCGGGAGCCGCCTTCTTTCCCTCTCCCCTTGCGGGAGAGGGTGCCGAGCGATCGAAGATCGTGAGGCGGGTGAGGGGTGAATTCCGAAAGGCGCGTCAGGGTTTACCCCTCACCCGGCTCGACCTCGCGTCGCTCGGTCTCGCCACCCTCTCCCGCAAGGGGAGAGGGAAGGAAGAAGCCGAACCAATCAACCGGTAACCGTCTGGAAATGCCGGCACCCTGCATCGCCCGGGGGATCACGATGTGATCCCCCGGCGGCAGCATCACTTCAGGTGGGCGGAGATGAACTTGTTCATCTCGAACATCGACACTTTATCCTTGCCGAACACCTTCTGAAGCTTGTCGTCGGCGAGGATCTCGCGCTTGTTGGCGGGATTCTGCAGGTTGTTGGACTTGATGTAGTCCCAGATCTTGCTCACGACCTCGGAGCGGGCCAGCGGACCGGCACCGACCACCGCCGCCAGCTCGGGCGAAGGCTGCATGGGCTTCTGCAGGGCGTTGGGTTTTCCGGTGGTCTTTGTCGTAGTGGCCATCGTGTCCTCCGATTGGTCCTCTTGGCTTCCCGGGCCTGACCACGGCTGGTTCGAGACGAAACCGACCCGGTCGGGGTTTTCGAATGATCCGGCGTCCGGACGATCGCATGTCGATCCCCGGAACCAGGCGCCCGCGAGCGGACCCGCCTGCGATTCCCGGCACCATAGCGGGTTCCCGGCAGATTTGAATGCCGATCGGCGGATTTTCCCAGGCGGCCGAGCCCGCGCTCTATCCTCCGGCCCGCGCGAGGGCGGAAAGCCCGACAAAGGCGGGGTCGGAATGCAGCACCACATGCACCGGGATCGCCGCCAGATAGTCGCCAAACCGGCCCTTGGCCTCGAACCGCGCCCGGAACGCCGAGCCCGCCAGATGGTCGACGATGCGTGGCGCGATGCCCCCGGCAATGAACACCCCGCCGCGTGCGCCGAACGACAGCGCGAGGTTGCCGGCCACCGTGCCGAGCATGGCGCAGAACGTATCCAGCGCCGCGCGGCACACCGGGCAGGTGCCGGCCAGCGCCGCCGCGGTGATGTCGGCGGCGCTGCGCGGCACGTGGGCCGCGCCGTCGAGCGTGGCGATGGCCGCGTGCAGATTGACCAGCCCCGGCCCCGACAGCACGCATTCCGCCGACACGTGGCCGAAGCGCTGGCGCAGGATGGCGATGATGGCGTCGTCGCGCGCCGAGGTGCCGGGCAGCGTGACGTGCCCGCCTTCGGTGGCGACTGCGACGGCGCCGCCCGCGGCCGGCACCAGGGCGGCGACGCCGAGCCCGGTGCCGGGGCCCAGCACCGCCATCGGCGCGCCGGCCACCGCCCGCCCGCCGCCGAGCGGGCGGAGGTCGGCCGCGGCGAGATCGGGCAGCGCCCAGGCCTGGGCGGCGAAATCATTGATCAGCCGCACCGCGGCGAAGCCGAAGCGCTGCGCCAGCTCGTCTGAATCGGCGACCCAATCGGTATTGGTGAAGTCGGCGCGCCCGTTCTCCACCGGCCCGGCGATCGCCAGCACGGCGCGGCCGATGCGCCGGCCGGCGCCCTCAGCGGCCAGGAACGCGGAAATCGCCGCCGGCAGGCTCGCATGCTCGGCCACCGGCAGGCGGACGATGCGGCCGAGCCGGCCGCCCTCATGCAGCGCGAACCGGGCATTGGTGCCGCCGAGATCGGCGAGCAGCGTGGCTTCGGGAACGGCCGGCGCGGTGGTCATGCCGCCCGGCCTAAGCCAGCGGGTGCCACGGCGCAACCCCGATCCCGGCCCGGCCAGCCGCGCGGCCCGCCCGCCGCATCGGAGAGGCCGTCGGGCTTAACCAAATGTATTGCTTAACGCGTCCTGAATGGCGACCACCATTTTCGAAAACAACGATTCATTAGGCGCAATGATTAAACGACGATTCAATTGTTGTCTTCATTGTTTCGATCGTCGGGCTTGGGAGGCGCGACAGGATAGTCCACCGGCAATACCGCCGGTATCCGACGGGAGAGTAGCATGGGGCGTTACGAGATCGCCGAATTGGAGACCGCCGCGATCGCCGCCGGGCAGGCATCGGGCGACATCTTCTACCGCTTGGGCCTGATGTACTCGACGGGTGGCGCGGTGGAGACGGACCGGGTGACGGCCCACAAATGGTTCAATCTGGCGGCGATGCGCGGCAATGCCGAGGCGATCCGGCTGCGCCGCGAACTGGCGGCCGAGATGACCGAGGCCGAGATCGCCACCGCGCTGCGCGCCGCCCGCGAATGGGCCAAGGGACGTTGACGACGGCCGCCAACCGGATCGCAGCGACCTTCGACGGCGCCACCTCGCAACGGCGCAAGCCACGGCGCGGCCGACCGGCGGCACCCGCGAGGCAGAGGCTCGGCACGGTGCCATCGTGCCGGAGCATTCTCAGCAACAGCGGGGCCGGTTTTGCGCAGGAGGTGGCGACACCTCAAGAGCTTGGGGCGCCCGCCTGGTGCGATCGGATCGGCGGACGCACTTCGGTATGCACAGCCGGCTTGCCAGCCTCGCCGTCGTCGGGCATAGCTGTGCGCACGGAGCTGTGGCCGAGAGGCTGAAGGCGGCGGTTTGCTAAACCGTTATAGGGTTGTAAAGCCCTATCGAGGGTTCGAATCCCTCCGGCTCCGCCATTTGCGCAGAAATTCGCAGAATTGCGAAAGGCTGCTATCAATTGAATCGTACTGCCCAGATGGCGCCTTAGAATGTCCAGCGCATAGCTCGCATGAAGTCGCCAAGCTTCATGCAGGGTATGTTGAAATGCTGGCAAATGGCGGGAATGTTGGGCTTGTTGGGGCGTGGGCTTTCCTCAGTCACCACGGTTCCGCCCAGCGCGTGAGCCCGCGCGATGATGAAGGGATCGGCAACTGGGGTGCCACGAAGACGCGCTTTCTCGCTGATAATCTGCTGGAAGTGGGGCACCGCGAAGATGCGCGGGAGGAACGAGGTCTCAGCATCGTTAGGCGTTGCGAAAATCGTCCTGTTACGGTTACACCAATCAAGCACATGGTTATTTGCGCCGTCGCTGAGTTCTCGTAGCACTTCACGTGTTGAAGTGATCTCACCAGCGGCAACGGCCGCTTCAAATCGTACCCAGAATGCGGGGAAGACGTCCGGAAGCAGAGGGCTCATCTCCGAAAACGTGTTTGTATCGAAGACGTAGATCATGCGGCGGCACCCCGCAGCACGAGTTCTTCGAACCGCTCGAAATTGCGCGGCTTCACGCCGATAAGGTCTGCCGCTTCGGCCTTGGTCAGGAGACGGCGCGAATAGCGCGACACGACTTCCCGAAGGAACTGCTCGCTAAGATAAGCCCCTTGGGTGTTGTAGTAGCTTCCGCCACCACCTGCCGTTTCGCGGCGTTGCTCCGCCCACTCGCGGTCCTTTGCGAGGTAGAAATCCATTGTCGCCGCACCGCGCTCGACGAAACGGCGCAGGATCACGCTCCGGCTCACACGATAGCGCGCGGCCAGCGCGGAAAATTGCTCATCGCTGGCCCGGTCAGGCGCGAATGCTGCAGTGGCGGCCGCAAAGTCCACCATGGGCACGAGTATTTCCCCCGCCAACGCATTGCTGAAACGCTCGATGGCCCGATCGGGCGGGGGGAGGTCATCAATGCCCCTATCATCGAACCGGCTTATGCCGCTGCGGTCGCACAGCAAATGTGCTAGCTCGTGCATCAGGCTGAAAACCTGCCGGGTCTTCGTCGTGCTATTGTTGATTAGGATGACCGGGAACTCTGGATGCCACAGGCAGAAGCCGGAGAGTTCTCTCTGCTTGAAACTCTCCTTGAAGACATGAACACCGCTACGCTCGATGGCACGGCGCCACAGTTTCAGGGCGCTGTCATCGTCAGGCTGCTGCCTAATGTCCTCGAGGCTGACGCCCAACGCGTGCCGGACGAGCGCAGCCTGCCGCGCAACATTGCCGCGCGGGTCCACCCGCACCTGTCGCCAGATAGGCTGTGCGACCGGGTTCCGATCGCCATACAGATCGATTAGGGCAAACTGAAAGGCGCGCGCCTTGCGGATCAGCAAGGTCGTCTCGCGCGCAAGATGGGCAAGGTCGGCATCAGGCAACGAGCGGAATTCGGCTCGGGCGCGCGGCTCATCCGGCGGGAACGGCATAAAGAACAGGGCCAACGGACGCTTGTAGACCTCGTAGGCCAGCGTCTCCAACTGGGGATAAGTCGGCGCATCCTCACCGCTCTCCCAAGCCTCGATAAGTTCGACCGCTTTCTTAAGCCGTTCGGCGACGTCGGCCGTCGACATGTTCGCACTCTCGCGCGCCCATCTCAAAACAGCTGGCGTTACGCCAATGACTGGTGCGGATCGAGGCATATCAGGCTCTCGGCGTAGCGGCGTAGACCAGAGGTTCTTCTTGCCTTATGCGGCGGCTCGACGGAAGCGGCGAATCGAGGTGCGAGTCGATTGAGCGCATCGGATTCTTGAGGCTCTGCGGCGGTCTCGGATGGTCTAGTCGCAACATTCTCGACCTTCCACAATTTACGAGCATTTACGAACAAGCCAGTCTAGAAGACTCGCACCCCGTTTCCCTAACTCCGCCCTTTCCTGAAAATCCCGCCCGCATACCAATCCGCGCCGAGCATGCCTACGGGACTTTTCGTCGCCAGCGGCCGGCGGGATGGTCCCCCTCAACGGCGGGCGATCTGGATATTGCGGCTTGCCTTGCGCGACGGGGACTTTCCGCCATGGGCGAACCGCAGCCCGTGCTCCCGCCCGCCATAGCTGATGTGGACGTGCTGCGCGCGGCCGTAATCGGTGGTGTAGCCGCCGGGCCAGCCCTGCAGGTGCCGGTAGATGCAGGCCGGATTGCCCCGCATGTCGATCGCCTGGCCGCTGGCGTGCAGCGACATCGTCCGGGTGCCGGCGACGCGGGTGTGGCGGACGCCGCTGATGACGCGCGCGCCGCAGGCCGCGACGATCTCGGCGGCCTTGTCGGCCAGCGGCTTCACCACGCCGGCGGTCAGCGCCAGCCCCGAGGGATCGCGCGCCGCAAGGGTGCGCGCGCGCCCGGCGCGCGCGGCCCCGGTGCGTTTGATCCCGGCGCGCTTGGTCCGGGCTGCATGCGAGCTCTTCGACGCCGTCTGCCCCGTCTTCGCGCACGTCTTTCCGGCGCTGTGACCCCGAACCTGCTCGGTGCGCGCCTCCTTGCTGTAGGCCATTGAGGAAAAGGGCAAAACAATCGATACCGCTGCGGCGATCACAGCGCCCCTCAGGATCGTCATACAGGAACTCCTCGTGCCATTATCCTTGGTCTGACCGGTCACTCGCCTGATGGAAGCGTCATGACCGGCCACAGAAGCGGCACGGAACGTATCATTCAATATTGAGTTGGCTAAAATATCTGTGGATTAGGCTTAACCCGTCTGGTTTATGGTGCGATATTCTGAAGATGACGCAGGGCGCCTACGGTTAATAACTATAGTTAAACGATATGGTAACGATTTCGACTTTGTTCGACATCCGGAGCATGCCCGGCCGCTCCCGTTGACAGCCGGGCGGCGCGGTCAGGCCCGCCCCTCCCGGGCGACGATCGGACCAGCCGCCAGGGTCCGCCGCCCCCCCATGGCCCCGCACAGGCGCCCGCCCGTCCCCGCCGGGCCGGCGCTTTCGTCGGGGGCTCCGCGAAGCGGCGGAACGAACCGCAAACCCCGACCCAGACCTGTCGACCATCATCCCGGTCCAAAGTGTCGACCATCTTCCCGGTTGAACAATCGAGGGGGCGCGGCGCAGCTCGAAACCGGAAATTGGCGAAAAGCCGTCTCGGCTTTCGACCGGAAACCCGACACACAGACGAGGAAACGCCTCGCCGCCGGAAGTCGTTGGGGGTGGCCCGGCCCGGACACTTTCTGTCTGGAGCCGGAGCCCCTGGAGACGCGGGCGCAGCCCCCGGCCGGAGCGCCGGCCGGCCGCTCAGCGCAACGTCGGCAAGCCGTCGCCGGGGCGGCGGGAAATCCACCACGCCGCCAGCAGCACCAGCGCGATGAACACCGGCCACAGATGAACCGCCAGCGCATAGATCAGCCACGCGATGAGCATGTAGACGGCAAGCACGGCCAGCACGGCGACCAATGCAGCGGCGAACGGGAGACGTCCCTTGACGGCGGCCTCGATCTTCACCACCCCCTCGGTCTGCGCCTCTTCCTGCATCCTGCCCTCCTGCGTGAGCCCAAATCCATCACGCGCCGGCCATCTCGCCGCCCGCGCCGGCAAATGCTTGCGAATCCCCGCCTTTCCACGCTCATCGTACTCCTCCGGACCGGAGTTGAAACACTTCGTTGCCGCGCGGAGGTAAAATTTCGCAACACTGCCCGCGCGGAATCGGCGCGCCATCGCCTTCGGCCGGCCTCACCGCGTGCTCATGCCGGTGGTCGAGCCGGTACGCTCGCCGGCCGCCTTCAAGGCCGCGTCGGTGTCGCGCTTGAAGGCGGCGAGGTCGATGTCCATGCCGTTCAGCACCGTGCTCCAGTGGCGGGTGATCCCGGCCATCGCCACCGCCTCCTTGATCTCCTCGTCGGTGGCACCAGAGGCCTTGGCGGCCTGGGTGTGGAAGTAGATGCAGTAGTGGCACGGCACTTGGGCCGAGACGGCAAGGCCGATCAGCTCCTTGGTCTTGCCGTCGAGCTTCGTCTTCGGGTTCAGCTGAAGCGACTTCATCTCCATCCAGGCCCCGGCGATGGCTGCTTCCGGCACCTTCCTGAAGAAGTCCGGCACGAAGCCGAAAGTCTGCTCGATGTCCTGGTAGGCAGCTTGAGCCGAAGCATTCTGCGCGGCGGCTGGCGCAACCAGTTGAGTTGACGCATTCGCCGAGACGGCGAGACCGATCAGGGCGATGACTTGATGTGCTCTACGCATGGAAGTTCTCCTGAACGCGTGCACGATGGCGTTCAACGTTCAGGAGAGCCGCTTTTGAACCTTGCCTTCGGCGCAGGCAGCATCAAAACCTATTGATCGCCGCAAGCGCCGGCCCGGGCCGCCGGCCTCATACGGTTTCCGGTATCCCGAAGGGATCAACCGGAAACCGTATCAATGCGAGAACAGCGTCGGCAGCGTCATGTGGCGCAGGATGTAGCGGGTGCCGGAGCCGCGGCCGAGGAAGGAGAAGCCGCTGCTGTCGAACGCGCCGATCGCCAGCAGGTCCGCCGAATGGTCGGCGGCCTGATTCAAGAGCGTATCCATCAGCTTGATCTCGTCGACGACCACGCCCTGGAAGCGCGCGGCGACCTTATGGGCGGCGAGCTGGGCTATCACCATCTCGGCGAATTCGTCGAGCGGCTCGCTGGGGCGGCGTGCCTCCACCACCAGCCCCGCCGCGCCTTCGGCGATCAGCGGCAGCGCGTCGTGCAGCGCGCGGGCGGCGCCGCGCGAGCGGTTCCAGGCGAACAGCGGCCGGCGTCCGAGATCGGAATAGCTGCCGGCATAGGGGATCACCAGCACCGGCCGGCCGCTTTCCAGGATCACCTGCTCGGGCAGATCGACCGGCACTCGCACGCCCTCCTCGGTCTGGCCGAGGATCACGAGGTCGAAGGTGCGGGCGATATCGGTGGTGCGGGCCAGGATCTCCTGCTCGCCGCCGCGATTGACCTCATCGAAGGCGGCGCGCTCGCCGAGCTTGGCGGTCGCGACCGCGAAGGCGGTGCGGGCGGCGGCCACCGCCGCCACATGCTCGGCGCTCGGCCAGGTGGCGACGACGCCGACGCGGTAGGCCTCCGAGACCTCCGCGAACAGCCCGGTAAGGCGGGCGCCGAACCGCTCGGCGAGGCGGACCGCCAAGGCCAGCCGCACGCCGGTGCGCGGGGTCGAATCGAGATGAACCAGGATGTTCGCAAGCGCCATAGTCGTCAGTCCTCCCTGAAGTCTTTGCCGGCGTGCGTGCTGCCGGATGTCGTTGGACCAACATCATCGAAAATTCGTGCGCCGCGTCAAACCATCCTTGGTCGGGGGTGCCAGCCGGCGAGGCCGCCCGGCGGCATCCCGGCGGACCAAATCCGTGCTTTCAGGGAGGGAGAGCGTTGTTTCACGTCGCCGGCTTGCCGGGCGGGGCAGCCTTCGCGGCGGGCTCGCTTTGGTCCGGGCGGCGCGGCGGCGCGTCGTCATCGTCCATGATCGCCCGCCACGCCGCGCCGTCGAGATCGTCGAACTGGCCGGTCTTCATCGACCACACGAACGCGCCGAGCCCCAGCAGGCCGAGCAGAAGCGCCATCGGCACGAGATAGACCAGAACCTCCATCGCGCGCCTCTCCTCCCACGGACACTCTAACTTTCGGCCACCTGCTCCCGCGCCGGCTGCCGGTTCACCGGCGGCGCATCCGCCGGCTGGTCGTCGGCAGGACGCGGCCCGTCCGCGCCCACGCCCGCCCGCAGCGCATTGACGGTGACCAGCAGCGAGGAGCCGGACATCGCCAGCGCCGCGATCAGCGGCGTCACCATCCCGGCGACCGCCACCGGAACGGCGATCGCATTATAGACGACGGCGAGCATCAGGTTCTGGCGCATGAGCTGCCGCGCATTGCCGCAGATCGCCAGTGTCGCCGCGACCGGCGCAAGGCGATCGCCGAGAAACACCGCATCGGCCGCCGCCTGCGCCAGATGCACCGCCGTGACCGGCGACAGCGACACGTCGGCGGCGGCGAGCGCGGGCGCGTCGTTCAGCCCGTCGCCGACCATCATCACCGTGCGGCCGGCGGCCTTGAGTTCGGCGATGCGGGCGATCTTCTCGGCCGGCGTCAGTCCGGCGCGCCAGTTCGCAAATCCCAGCGCCTCGGCCACCTGCGCCGCCGGGGCCTCGCGGTCCCCGGTCAGCATCTCGATCGCGTAGCCGCGCGCGGCAATCTCGGCCACCACCGCGGCGGCGTCCGGCCGCAGCATCTGGCGCAGCGCGAACACGCAGCGCGCCTCGCCGCGCGCGAACGCGATCAGCGAGGCGTCGGGCTCGGCCTCGGCCAGCGCCGCGGCCTCCGCCTCGGCGCCGCAGAAGGACGGCCGGCCGAGCCGGATCTCGACGCCATCCAGCGTGGCGGCAACGCCCTGGCCGGGCTCCTCGCGCGCCCCCGCCAGCGGCTGGCGGGCGCCGGCGGCCCGCGCCAGCGCCGCCGCCATCGGGTGGCGGCTGCCCAGCGCCAGCCGGCCGGCGAGTTCCAGCACGTCGGGCGGGATGGCGTCACGATTGGCCACCGCCGGCTCCGGCGCGGTCAGCGTGCCGGTCTTGTCGAACACCACGGTATCGACCGCGGCGAAGCGCTCGATGGCGTCGCCGGCATTGAGCAGCACCTGCCGGCGAAACAGAGCGCCCGAGGCCACCACCTGCACCGTCGGCACCGCCAGCGCCAGCGCGCACGGGCAGGTGATGATCAGCACGGTGATCGCCACCACCAGCGCCGTCTGCCAAGTGGCGCCAACCAGCATCCAGCCGGCGAAGGTGAGCAGCGCGGTGAGATGCACCATCGGCGCGTAGAGCCTCGCCGCGCGGTCGGCGAGGCGGACATAGTGCGAGCGCGCCTGCACCGCATGGTCGAGCAGCCGCATCACCTCGTCGAGCAGCGTGCCTGAAGCCGCCGCCGCGACGCGCACCCGCAGCGTGCCGCTGATATTGACCGTGCCGGCATAGACCGGCGTGCCGGGCTCGACCTCGGCATGCGCGCTCTCGCCGGTCACCAGCGCCGCATCGACCTCGGAGCGGCCCTCCTCCACCACGCCGTCGACGGCGATGCGCTCGCCCGGCCGCACCAGCACGAGGTCGCCCGGCCTGATCGCCGCCACCGGCACTTCGGAAATCTCGGCGGGGGTGATGAACTTGACGGCAGTCTCGGCCTTCAGCGCCGCGAGATTGCCGGCGACCGCCCGGGTGCGGCGGCGCATGTTGATGTCGAGGAAGCGGCCGGTGAGCAGGAAGAACAGCAGCATCACCGCCGAGTCGAAATAGGCGTGCTCGGCGTGGTTCATGGTCTCGACCACGCTCATGCCGACCGCGAGCAGCACGCCGAGCGTGATCGGCACGTCCATGTTGAGCGAGCCGTGCAGCAGCGCCCGCATCGCCGAGCGGAAGAACGGCTGGCCGGCATAGGCGACGGCGGGAATGGCGATCAGCGCCGACAGCCAATGAAAGAAGTCGCGCGTCTCCGGCGTGATGTCGCTCACATTGCCCGACCACACCGACACCGACAGCAGCATGATGTTCATCGCCGCGAAGCCAGCGACCGCGAGGCAGGTGAGCAGCCAGCGCGCCTCGCGCGCCTCCTCGGCCTCGGCCTGGGCGGGGTCGAACGGATGGGCGCGGTAGCCGAGTTCGCTGAGCCGGTCGATCAGCCGCGCCGGATCGACCTCGCCGTCCTTCCATTCCACCACGACGCGGCGGTTGGTGAGGTTGACGCGGGCGCGGGTGACCGCCGGCAGCGTCGAAAGCCCGCCCTCGATCTCGATCATGCAGGCGGCGCAGGTGATGCCCTCGACGGCGAGGTCCATGCGGGCGACGCCGCCATCGAGGCGGGTGACGAAAACCGAAAGATCCCGCGCCGACAGGTCCCGCCCCGTGGTCATCGCGGCGCCCTCACGGCACGACGAGGCGGTTGCGCGAGCGGAACACCGGCCCGTCGCGCCCCTCGATGGCGATCACCACGTCCCACTGGCCGGCCTCCAGCGCCGCCACCCGGCCGGTGAACAGCCCGCCGCCCGCCTCGTTCAGCTCCAGCACCACGTCGCCGCGCCGGTCGGCCGGCCGCTGCAGCTCCACCCGCGCGTGATGGCCGCCGACCGGCTGGCCGTCGCCGTCGCGCGCGGTGAGGCGCAATTCGGCGCCGCCCTCGGCGGTACGGGCGACATCGACGCTCACCGCCCAGTGGCGGGCGGCCTGGGCGCGGGCGGCCTCGATCTCGTGGTTGAAGTCCTGGCCGGCGCGATAGGCGCTGTCGACCACCGTGCCGCTGAAGCTGGAGATCGCCAGCCACGCCATCGCCGCATTGACGCAGATGACCACGGCGAAGAAGCCGAGAATCCAGACCAGCACCGCGCGGCCGGTCAGCGGCCGGCCGGTGCCGGGCTCGGATTCGCGAAGGGACGGTTTGACGAGAGACGGCTTGGCAGAGGCGGATTGGGCGGAGGCGGATTTGGGGGGAAACGACATCGATCGCAGTCTCCGGCAGGGGCTCGGCCGACGCCGGCACCCCAGGCACACTTAGGGCTCTCCCCGGGCTTGGCTACTGGTGCATAACTGGCCACGCCTGCCGAAGAGCCCGACCGTCTCATCCTACCAGCTTCGCCCGTCCCGGTCAGAGTCCCGCACTGCTGACGCCAGCCGGGCGATCTTCATCATCACCGTCGGCAGGCCGGCGCCGTCGATGTCCTCAACCGGCTGCCACCAGCCGCCGTCCGGCACCGGCGTCGAGGCCGGCACGTCGGCGGCGAACACCAGAAGCTCCAATTCGAAATGGGTGAAGCCGTGGCGCACCGTGCCGGCGAGCCTGCGCCAGTCTGCCGCGAGCGGCGCCGCAGCGAGCGCCCCGGCCGCATCGAACTCTGCCTGCCACGCCGTCCCCGGCACCTCGGCCATGCCGCCGAGCAGCCCCTTCTGCGGCCGGCGGCGCAGCAGCACCTCGGCGCCGCCGCGCACCAACCAGAACGCCGCGCCGCGCTTGAGCGGCCGCGCCGCCTTGGCGACCTTGCGCGGAAACGTCTCCTGGGTGCCGGCGGCCCGCGCCGCGCAGGCCTCACCCCACGGGCAGAGCACGCAGGCCGGCGCGCGCGGCGTGCAGATTGTGGCACCGAGATCCATCAGCGCCTGGGCGAAATCCCCGGCCCGCGCCAGAGGCACCAGACGTTCGGCCAGCGCCCGGATTTCCGGTTTCGCGGCTGGCAATGGTGTCTCCAGCGCGACGAGGCGGGCGATCACCCGCTCGACATTGCCGTCCACCGCCGCCGCCGGCTGGTCGAAGGCGATCGCCGCCACCGCCGCGGCGGTGTAGGGGCCGATGCCGGGGAGCGCCCGCAGGCCCGCCTCGGTGTCCGGGAAGCGGCCGCCGTGCCGCTCCACCACCGCGCGGGCACAGGCGTGCAGGTTGCGGGCGCGCGCGTAATAGCCGAGGCCGGCCCAGCGCCGCAGCACCTCCTCCAGAGGCACCGCCGCCAGCGCCTCGACGGTGGGGAAGGCATCGAGGAACGCCGCGAAATAGGGACCGACCGCCTTCACCGTGGTCTGCTGCAGCATGATCTCCGACAGCCACACCTTGTAGGGGTCGGCCGCGACGCCCGGCTCGGCCCGCCACGGCAGGCGCCGGCGATGGCGGTCGTACCACACGAGCAGGTGTTCGGCCGCGGGCGCGGCGCGCTTCCCGGCGGGAGTCGCCGCTGATAGGTTCGCTGTTGAATCCACGCGATTCATATTAGGCGCCGCCACCCGATGTCCAAACGCCCGCGCGTCCGGCCGCTCGCCGACCTGATCGCCGGCTCGCTCGGCGAGGCGGCCCGCGCCCACGGATTTGCCGCCGTCGAGCTTCTGACCCACTGGCCGGAGATCGTCGGCGAGGATCTCGCGGCGGCGAGCGAGCCGGTGCGGCTGGTGTGGCCGCCCAAGGACGACCCCAACAATCGCGGCGCCACGCTGGTGGTGCGGGTCGAAGGCACCCATGCGCTCGACCTGCAGTTCGCCGCCCCGCAGGTGGTCGAGCGCATCAACCGCACCTTCGGCTGGGCCTGCGTCGGCCGGCTGGCGCTGCGGCAGGGGCCGGTGACGCCGAAGGCCGGGCCGCCTCCGCCGCCGCCCGAGCCCGACCCCGACCTGGTGGCGCAGGAGCGCGCGCAGCTCGACGCGATCGCCGATGACGGGCTGAAGGAGAGTCTGGCGCGGCTCGGCGCCTTCGTGCACGGCCGCAAGCGGTGAGAGCACGCTGACGAAGGCGTGAACACCGGCCGCCGCAACCTTGCCACCGTCGGCCGATCACGCTACCCGACACGCCGGATCGGACGGAGAGACAGGATGACCCCGACGCGCAGAACCGTGCTGGCCGCCGGCCTTGCCGCCTTGGCCCCGCTGGCCCTGGCCCCGCTCGCGGGTGCCCCGTTCGCAGGCCCGGCCGGCGCCGAAAGTTTCGCTGCCGCCGACCTGCTGGTGCCCGGCCCGCTGCCCGAGAAGGTGCTGGGCAGCGCCAGCGCGCCGGTGACGATGATCGAATACTCGTCGCTCACCTGCTCGCACTGCGCGCATTTCCATGCCGACGTCTACCCCCGGCTCAAGTCGGACTATATCGACACCGGCAAGCTGCGGCTGATCCTGCGGGAATTTCCGCTCGATCCGGTGTCCGCCGCCGGCTACATGCTGGCGCGCTGCGCCGGTGACGACAAATATTTCCCACTGGTCGAAGCGCTCTTCGCCACCCAGAAGGGCTGGGCCTTCACCAAGACCCCGTATAATTCGCTGCTGCAGTTTGCCAAGCAGGCCGGTTTCTCACAGGAAACTTTCGAAGCCTGCTTGAAGAATCAGCAGGTGTTGTCAGGAATAGAGGCTGTCCGCACACGCGGCTCGGAGAAATTCGGCGTCAATTCGACTCCGACCTTCTTCATCAATGGCGAAAAGCACGTCGGGGCCATGTCCTTCGAGGATCTCGCCAAGATACTCGACCCGCTCGTCCGCTGACGTTCGGCTGACTCGACGGCCGGCGCGGCCTGGGCGGCGGTGGCCCGTGGCCGGAGGCTGTGCATGAAATTCACGCGGTTGCGGCTGATCGGCTTCAAGACTTTCGTCGAGCCGACCGACGTGCCGATCGAGCCGGGGCTGACCGGGGTGGTCGGCCCCAATGGCTGCGGCAAGTCCAATCTGGTCGAGGCGCTGCGCTGGGTGATGGGCGAATCGTCCCACAAGGCGATGCGCGCCAACGACATGGAAGCCGTCATCTTCTCCGGCACCAACAACCGGCCGGCGCGCAACGCCGCCGAGGTGGTGCTGTCGGTCGACAATTCCTCGCGCACCGCGCCCGCCGCCTTCAACGAGCACGAGACCATCGAGGTGTCGCGCCGCATCGAGCGCGACGCCGGCTCGGCCTACCGCATCAATGGCCGCGAGGCCCGCGCCCGCGACGTGACGCTGCTGTTCGCCGACGCCTCCTCCGGCTCACGCTCGCCGGCGCTGGTGCGCCAGGGCCAGATCGCCGAGATCATCAACGCCAAGCCGTCGGCGCGCCGCCGCATCCTGGAGGAAGCGGCCGGCGTCGCCGGCCTGCACGCCCGCCGCCACGAGGCCGAGATCCGCCTCAAGGCCGCCGAGACCAACCTCACCCGGCTCGACGACGTGATCGGCCAGATCGGAGGCCAGATCGATGCGCTGAAGCGCCAGGCCCGCCAGTCGGTGCGCTACCGCGCGCTGTCGGCCGAGATCCGCAAGGCGGAAGCCGGCCTTCTGCACCTGCGCTGGAGCGAGGCGAACAAGCTGCTCGCCGCTGCCGAGACGGCGCTGCGCGAGGGCGAGCGGGACGTCGCCGAGAAGACCCGGCTGCAGGCCGAGGCCGCCCGCGATCAGGCGGTCGCGGCCCACGCCCTGCCGCCGCTGCGCGACACCGAGGCCAAGGCCGGCGCGGCGCTGGCCCGCCTGTCGGCGGCGCGCGACGCGCTGGAGCGCGAGGAGCAGCGCGCCGCCCAGCGCCGCGACGAGCTCGACCGCCAGCTTGCCCAGCTCGCCCACGATATTGCCCGCGAGAAGACGCTGGCCACCGATGCGCAGTCCGTGCTGGCGCGGCTCGACGCCGAGGAGGCGGAGGTTGCGGCCGAACGCGCCCGCCAGGAGGAGGCCGCCCTGTCCGCCGGCCCGCGCCTTGCCGCCGCCGAGAGCGCGCTGGCCGAGAGCGAGAAGCGCTTCGCCGAGGCGACCGCGGCCGCCGCCGACCTCGCCGCCCAGCGCGCCCAGGCCCAGCGTGCGGTGCGCGAGCATCGCGAACGGCTGAGCCGCCTCGATAGCCAGATGGCCGGCGTCGAGGCCGACCTCGCCCGGCTGGCGGATGCCGGCGTCGACGACGACCTGGAAGCGCGGCGCGAAGCCATGATGGAGGCCCAGGAGTCGCTCGCCTATGCCGAGGAGCGCGCCATCGACGCGGAGGCCGCGCACGAAGCGGCCCGCGAGGCGATCGAGGCCGCCAGGAAGCCGCAGCGCGACGCCGAGACCAGGGCCCAGCGCCTCGATGCCGAGGTGCGCACGCTGACCAAGCTGCTCGCCCCCACCACCGGCGATCTGTGGCCGCCGGTGCTGGAGCAGCTGGTGGTCGCCAAGGGCTACGAGACCGCGCTCGGCGCGGCGCTTGGCGACGACCTCGAAGTTCCCGCCGAGCCCAGCGCGCCGGTGCATTGGGGCGGCGCCGCGCTCGACCCCGCCGACCCGGCGCTACCCGAAGGCGTCGAGCCGCTGAGCCGTTTCGTGCAGGGGCCCGAGGCGCTGGCCCGGCGCCTCGCCCAGATCGGCGTGGTCGCCCGCGCCGACGGCCCGGCGCTGCGCGACAGGCTCAAGCCCGGCCAGCGGCTGGTGTCACCGGAAGGCGATCTGTGGCGCTGGGACGGCTTCGTCGCCGCCGCCCACGCCCCGAC
The DNA here is from genome assembly GCF_003966715.1 of Blastochloris tepida. Classification (NCBI taxonomy): domain Bacteria; kingdom Pseudomonadati; phylum Pseudomonadota; class Alphaproteobacteria; order Hyphomicrobiales; family Blastochloridaceae; genus Blastochloris; species Blastochloris tepida. The sequence goes on along the minus strand of NZ_AP018907.1, from coordinate 223,848 downwards.
CGCCGCCGCCCGGCGGCTGGCCGAGAAGAACCGGCTCGGCGACCTCACCGAGACGCTGGACGAGGCGCGGCGCGAGGCCGCCCGGCTGAAGAGCGTGCTCGACGAGGCCGAGACCCGGCTGCGCGCCGCCGCCAGCGCCGAGACCGCGGCGCGCGAGGGCGTGCGCACCGCCCGCCGCCAGCTCGACGCGGCCCGCGAGGCGCTGGCCACAGCCGAGCGGCGCACCGCCGAGCGCGCCCAGCGCCTGTCCGCCCTCGCCGAGGCCAAGGCGCGCCTTGGCGACAGCCGCGAGGAGGCCGCCGCCAGCCTCGCCGAGGCGGAAGCGGCCGAAGCCGGTCTCGCCGCCGCCCCCGAGCTCGACCGCGCGCTCGACGAGGCCAAGACCCGGCTCGCTCTGGACCGCGCCCAGCTCGCCGAGATCCGCGCCGAGGTGCAGACCATCGAGCGCGAACGCGACGCCGCCGCCCGCCGCCTCAAGGCGATCGCCGAGGAGCGGCGGCAGTGGATCGATCGCTCGGCCGGCGCCGGCGCCCGCATCGCCGACATCGAGGCGCGGCGCGACGAGACCGCCGCCGAGCGCGCCGAGTTCGACGACCTGCCCTCGCGATTCGCCGAGCAGCGCCGGGCGCTGATGAGCGAGATCGCCACCGCCGAGGCCACCCGGCGCGAGGCCGCCGACCGGCTGGCCGAGGCCGAGGCCGCGCTGGCCGACGCCGACAGGCGCGCCCGCACCGCGCTGACCGAGATGAGCGCCGCGCGCGAGGACGCGGTGCGCACCCAGGAGCGCCTCTCCCAGGGCCGCGAGCGGCTGGAGACGGCGATCCGCGAGATCGCCGAGACGCTCGACTGCGCGCCCGAGGACGCGGTGAAGCACGCCGACTTCAAGCCCGGCAAGCCGCTGCCCGATCCCGCCGAGCTCGAGGCCGAGCTTGAGCGCGCCCGGCGCGACCGCGAGCGGCTGGGCGCGGTCAATCTGCGCGCCGACGAGGAACTGACCGAGGTCCAGACCCAGCACGACGGCCTGACGAGCGAGCGCGACGACCTGATCGAGGCGATTCGCCGCCTGCGCACCGGCATCGCCAATCTCAACCGCGAGGCGCGCGAGCGGCTGGCCGCCTCGTTCACCACCGTCGACGGCCATTTCCGCACCCTGTTCGAGAAGCTGTTCGGCGGCGGCGTGGCGGAACTGCAGCTCACCGATTCGGACGATCCGCTGGAGGCGGGCCTGGAGATTCTCGCCAAGCCGCCGGGCAAGAAGCCGCAATCGCTGTCGCTGCTCTCGGGCGGCGAGCAGGCGCTGACCGCCATGGCGCTGATCTTCGCGGTGTTCCTCACCAATCCGGCGCCGATCTGCGTGCTGGACGAGGTCGATGCCCCGCTCGACGACCACAATGTCGACCGCTTCTGCAACCTCTTGGAGGAGATGGCCTGCTCGACCGACACGCGATTCCTGGTGATCACCCACAACCCGATCACCATGGCGCGGATGAACCGGCTCTACGGCGTCACCATGGCCGAGCGCGGCGTCTCCCAGCTCGTCGCGGTCGATCTGGAAGAGGCCCAGAGCTACCGGAACGTGGCGTGATGCGGTTTGCGGCCTGCAAGGCCGGAAACCGCATGCCGTTCGCCGAAGAATCCTCATCTGATCAAGAATTCTTCGGCGAGACCGTTTCCGGTATCCCGAAGGGATCGACCGGAAACCGCATGAGAGGACCTTCTTACCGCCATCTTGGCCCGGTCGGCCGAGTCGTCCACAGCCTTGTCGCGCGGCGCGGAAAAACCTGCCGCGCAATACCGGCAGAATCCTGTTCCGCGCTTGTTCCGACTTTCGTTTCAAACACTTCTTCTGTTGGCTCGTTTCTTGACACGGTTCCGGGCCGTCACTATGGTCCGCGCCGACTTTCAGGGGTGGAGCCCGCCATTTTCGGCGCGGCAGAAGTCGTGTGGTCCGGGCGCGGGAGTTGGCGGCCGGAGCGTCTCTCAAACCCATCCGCGAAACGTCGAGTCGGGAGCGGTGCCAGGCTATGACCAATGGCGGCACGAGCGACGGACGCGACGGCGCCGGGAAACGGCCGAGCGAGGCCGAGCTCGCGGCGCGCCTGGAACGGCTGGGCCGGAAGATCGACTTGCTGCAGGGCAAGGAGAAATCCGGGCAGGCGACCGGGGAACCAAGTCCGCAATCGGCCGGGTCCGGGTACGCCCGGGCGGCCCGCCTGTCGAGCGAGTTCGTCGGCGGCGTGCTGGTCGGCGGCGGTCTCGGGTGGCTGCTTGATCGTGTCCTCGGCATCACGCCGTGGGGGATGATCGTTTTCTTAATGCTCGGCTTCGCGGCCGGCGTGCTCAACGTGATGCGCGCGGCGGCGAAGGAGAGCGGATCGGGTCCGGGCGCGCCGGACCGGTAGTGTGGACCGGGCGCTGAGCCCGCAATGAGGAGCCGGGGCGGGCGATGGCCGATCCGATCCACCAGTTCGAGATCAAAACTCTCGTTCCCCTCGCCAATATCGGCCCCGCCGATATGAGCATCACCAACTCGGCGGCGTTCATGATCGCCACCACGGTGATCATCGTCGGCTTCCTGCTGCTGTCGACGACGTCGCGCGCAGTGGTGCCGGGCCGGCTGCAATCGGTGGCCGAGCTGAGCTACGAATTCGTCGCGAACACCATACAATCGACCGCGGGCCGGGAGGGCATGCGCTTCTTCCCGCTGGTGTTCTCGCTGTTCACCTTCATCCTCGTCGCCAACCTCATCGGCATGATTCCCGGTGCCTTCACGGTGACGAGCCACATCATCATCACCGCGGCGCTGGCGCTCCTGGTGTTCGCCACCGTGCTGGTCTACGGCTTCTGGAAGAACGGCTTCAAGTTCTTCAAGCTGTTCGTGCCGAGCGGCGTGCCGATCTACATCCTGCCGCTGATCGTGCTGATCGAGGTGATGTCGTTCCTGTCGCGCCCGGTCTCCCACAGCGTCCGTCTGTTCGCCAACATGCTGGCCGGCCACATCACCTTGAAGGTGTTCGCCGGCTTCATCGTCATGCTCAGCGGCTTCGGCGTGGCCGGCTGGCTCGGCGCCGCGCTGCCGCTGGCGCTGGTGGTGGCGCTGACCGCGCTGGAATTCCTGGTGGCGTTCCTCCAGGCCTACGTCTTCACCATCCTCACCTGCATCTATCTCAACGATGCGATCCACCCGGGCCACTGAGGCGCCGGTTCAACCTCAAGAAGGAGCTGCGTTATGGACCCGATCGCCGCGAAGTACATCGGCGCTGGTATCGCTTGCATCGGCATGGGTGGCGCCGGCGTCGGCGTCGGCACCATCTTCGGTCAGTATCTCGCTGCCGCGCTGCGCAATCCGTCGGCCGCGCAGGGCCAGTTCGGCAACCTGATTTTCGGCTTCGCCGTGACCGAAGCGCTCGGCATCTTCTCGCTGCTGATCGCGCTGCTGCTGCTGTTCGCCCTCTGATACGGAGTCCGGCCGGTCCGGCCGGAGAACCGTAGTCCGGTTGCCGGAAATCCCATCTCCGTCGCGGATTTTCGGCGAGGCCGTTTCCGGCACCCCGCAGGGGGCGGCCGGAAACCCTTTGGAGAACCAGCACGTCGCGACGCTTTCGCGTGACGCCGTGATCGGGGAGTCGGCCGATGGCTGAAACCACTGCGCATACCGAGGTGCCGGGCGGGCACAAGGGCGTGTTTCCTCCGTTCAACAAGGAGACATTCCCCTCCCAGCTCACCTGGCTCGGGATCACCTTCATCCTGCTCTATGTGATGATGGCCAAGGTGGCGCTGCCGCGCATCGGCTCGATCCTCGAGGAGCGGCGCGGCCACATCGACGGCGCCATCGCCGAGGCCGAGCAGTTCAAGCGCGACAGCGAGGCCGCCGTCGCCGCCTACGAGAAGGCGCTGGCCGAAGCCCGCGGCAAGGCGCACGCCATTGCCGGGGCGACTCGCGACAAGCTCAACGCCGAGGCCGACGAGCGCCGCAAGGCCATCGAGGCCCAGCTCGCCGAGAAGCTCGCCGCCGCCGAGACCACGATCGCCGACACCAAGGCCAAGGCGATGGCCAATGTCGAGGCGATCGCCGGTGAGGCGGCATCAGCCATCGTCGAGAAGCTGATCGGCAAGACGCCGTCGTCCGACGCCGTCCGCACTGCGGTGGCCGACGCGACGCGGGGAGGACGGGCATGATCGAGTCGCCTGAATTCTGGGTCGGCGTCGCCTTCTTCATCTTCCTGGGCATCCTTGGCTACTTCAAGGTGCACACGCTGATGGTCGCCTCGCTCGATTCGCGCGCAGCGCGGATCAGCACCGAGATCGCCGAGGCGAGCCGCCTGCGCGAGGAGGCCGCCAAGGTGCTGGCCGACTACAAGCGGCGCGAGGAAGAGGCCCACGCCGAGGCTGACGCCATCATCGCCTTCGCCCGCCAGGAGGCCGAGCGCATCGCGGCCGAAGGCAAGGCCAAGGTCGAGGAGTTCGTCGCCCGCCGTACCAAGCTCGCCGAATCCAAGATCGCCCAGGCCGAGGCCCAGGCCATGGAGGAGGTGCGCGCCGCCGCCGCCGAGGCTGCCGCCAAGGCCGCCGAGCACCTGCTGGTGCGCGAGGTGAAGGGCAAGGTCGCCGAGGATCTGCTCGGCAGCGGCCTCGACGCCGTCAAGGCCCGGCTGAACTGAGCCGGCTTACGAATTGCGATTGAGAAAGGCCGCGCGAGCGGCCTTTTTTGTTGGGCGCTTGCAACAACACCTTGGGCCTCGTCATCCCGGGCGAGCGCAGCGAGCAACTGTCATGCGGTTTTGGGGTCTCGCCAGGGTTTGTTGTCTCGAATCATTGCGTTGAGGATGGTCAGGAGCTTTCTGGCGATGGCGATGAGGGCGACCTTGGCGGGTTTTCCGCGGGCTTTGAGGTCGGCGTAGAGCTGTTTGGCCCACGGGTTCCAGTGGATGGCGGCGAAGGCGGCGAGATAGCAGGCGCGCTTGAGCGCGCGGCGTCCGGCCTCGATATGGGCCGGCCGCCGCGCTTTGCCGCTGTCGTTGCGATAGGGTGCGCAGCCGCCGATGGCACCGGCTTGGCGGGGGGTGAACCGGCCGAGTTCGGGAGCTTCTGCGAGCAGGACGCGGGCCGTCTTGTTGGCGATCCCCGGCACCGAGGTGATGATCTTGGCCTTGGCGTCCATCGCCGGGTCGGCGGCGATCAACGCCTCGATGGCCTGTTCGGCCGCGGCGACGGTCTCGCGCAGGGCGGCGATTTCGGCATCGAGCCGGGCGGTGATGGCCGCCAGGGTGGGGTGGGCCTTGCGGTTCTCCAGGCGGCGGATGTCGGCCTCGGCGCGGGTGATTTCGCGCACCCAGGCGGTCAGGTCGCTCTGCGCTTGCGAGGGCTCCGGGAACGGCCGGCAGGGGTGATGCAGCATGAAGGCGCGGATGATGCGGGCGTCGAGCGGATCGCTCTTGGCGCGCTGGCCGCAGGCCTTGGCGAACTGGCGGCAGCGCCAGCTGTCGACCTGCAGCACGGTGAGGCCGGCCTCGCGCAGCACCGCGACCGCCAGGCGTTCATAGCCGCCGGTCGGCTCCAGGCCGGCGGTGGTGAGCCCGGCCTTCACCAGGCGCCTGGCCAAGCGCTGGAGAGCCGCGGGGGTGTTATCGACGCGCTCGACCTTGGTGTCGTCGAAGGCGATGTCGAGCCAGTCCTTGGAGACATCGATGCCCACAAGGTGGGTGGCAAACGGCGTCGGGTGTGGCAGCATGACAAGCATCCCAGGCTTGGAAGCGGGGTCAAAAGCCCCGTGCAACTGTTCGGGTTGGCTTGGGACGGACGGCCGCTTCTGCTCGCGACGGCCTCGAAGGCTCACCCGGGATACGGCGTGCCGCCCGCACCGGCTCGGGGTGGCCACCCCGAGCCGGTGCACCCATCAAAGCACAGTTCGCCGTTCCAACCCGGGATCGTCCGCAGAACATGACGCCCCCTTCCGTCCGCAGAAAATAGGCCCCCTTCCGGAAGACGGTCCCGGGTCGCGCGGCTTTCAGCCGCTTGCCCGGGACGACGTGCCTGCAATGGTGGACCCTGCCCTACTCCACCACGGGCCTCGTCCAGCGCAGCACCGGCGTGCGGGCGGCGCGGGTCTCGTCGAGACGGCGGCGCGGCGCGAAGTGCGGCGCGCCGGCAAACCGCGCCGTATCGCCACGCCGCACGCTCATCGCGATGTCGCGCAGCGTGGCGATGAACAGATCGAGCGACGCCTTCGATTCGCTCTCGGTCGGCTCGATCAGCATGGCGCCGTGCACCACGAGCGGGAAATACACCGTCATCGGGTGGAAGCCCTCGTCGATCAGCACCTTGGCGATGTCGAGCGTGGTGACGCCGGTATCCTCCAGCCAGGAATCGTCGAACAGCACCTCGTGCATCGCCGGCCGGTCGGGGAAGGGCAGCGACATCACGTCGGCCAGCGACGCCTTGATGTAGTTGGCGCTCAGCACCGCATCCTCCGACGCCTGCTTCAGGCCATCGGCGCCGTGCGACAGGATGTAGGCGAGCGCGCGCACGAACATGCCCATCTGGCCGTGGAACGCCGACATGCGGCCGAACGGCGAAACGCCCTCGCCCGATTCGTGCTCGACCAGCGTGAGCCGCCCGCCGTCGCGGCGCAGGAACGGCACCGGCGCGAACGGCGCCAGCGTTTCGGACAGCACCACCGGCCCCGCCCCCGGCCCGCCGCCGCCGTGCGGCGTCGAGAACGTCTTGTGCAGGTTGATGTGCATGGCGTCGACGCCGAGATCGCCCGGCCGCACCTTGCCGACGATGGCGTTGAAATTGGCGCCGTCGGCATAGACCAGCCCGCCGGCCTGATGGATCAGCTCGGCGATCTGCACCACGTCGCGCTCGAACAGCCCGCAGGTGTTGGGGTTGGTGAGCATGATCGCCGCGACGTCCGGCGTGAGCTGGTCGACGACCTCGGCGGGATCGACGGTGCCGTCGTCGCGCGCCGCCAGCGGCGACACCTGGAAGCCGAGCAGCGCGGCGGTGGCCGGGTTGGTGCCGTGCGCCGAATTGGGCACCAGCACCACCTTGCGCTGGCCCTCGCCGCGCGCCTCAAGCGCCGCCTTGATCGCCATCATGCCGCACAACTCGCCGTGCGCGCCGGCCTTCGGCGTCAGCGCCACCGCCTGCATGCCGGTGAGTTCGAGCAGCGCCTGCGCCAGCCGCTCCATCAGCTCGAGCGCGCCGGGCACGGTCGAGAGCGGCTGCAGCGGATGGATGTCGGCGAAGCCGGCAAGCCGCGCCATCTTCTCGCCCAGGCGCGGATTGTGCTTCATCGTGCACGAGCCGAGCGGGAACATGCCCGAATCGATGCCGAAATTCTTCTGCGACAGCCGCACATAATGGCGCATCGCCTCGGGCTCGGAGAGGCCGGGCAGGCCGATCGGGGCGGATCGCGCAAGCGCGCCCAGCCGGTGGGCCACCTTCGGCGCCTCCGGCAGATCGACGCCCGTCACCTCCGGCCGGCCGCTTTCGAAGATCAGCGGCTCCTCGATGATGAGGGCGCGATTGCCGGTGAAGGTCTCCGGGATGGCTTCGGTGGGTTCGCCGATATCGGTGGGGCGGCCCTGGCGGTTCAGCATCACGCGCCCTCCCCGCCGGCCAGCAAGTCCGTCAGCGCCGCGACGAACGCCGCGCGATCCTCGGCGGTCGCGGTCTCCGTCGCCGCGACGATCAGGAGATCGGCGAGCTCGGGATGGCCGGGATCGAGCCGCGAATACGGCACGCCGCCCAGCACGCCGCGCGCGGCCAGCGCCTCCACCACGCCGGCGGCGGGCTTGGGCAGCTTCACGGTGAACTCGTTGAAGAAGGTGTGGTTGAGCACGCTGACACCGGGAATGGCGGCGAGCCGGTCGGCCAATTCCACCGCGCCCGCGTGGTTCAATTCGGCGAGGCGCCGCAGGCCGGTCTCGCCCAGCAGCGTCAAATGGATGGTGAAGGCCAGCGCGCACAGGCCGGAATTGGTGCAGATGTTGGAGGTCGCCTTCTCGCGGCGGATGTGCTGCTCGCGCGCCGACAGCGTCAGCACGAAGCCGCGCCGGCCATCGGCATCCACCGTCTCGCCGGCGAGGCGGCCGGGCATCTGGCGCACGAACTTCTGGCGGGTGGCGAACAGCCCGACATAGGGGCCGCCGAAATTGAGGCCGTTGCCCAACGACTGGCCCTCGGCCACCACGATGTCCGCGCCCATGGCGCCGGGCGGGGAAACAAGGCCGAACGAGACCGCCTCCGTCACCACCGCGATCACCAGCACGCCATTGGCGTGGGCGGCCGCGGCGATGGTGTGGAGGTCGTGCAGGTGGCCGAACACGTCGGGCGTCTGCACCACCACGCAGGCGGTCTCATCGTCGATCAGCGCGGCGAGCCGTTCGGCGTCGCTCGGCGCGGGCGGCGCCACCACCAGCTCGTCGCCGGCCATGCGCGAGAGCGTGGCGATGGTGTCGCGATAGTGCGGGTGGAGGTTGCCGGCCAGCACCGCCTTCCGGCGGCGGGTGATGCGGTGGGCCATCAGCACCGCCTCGGCGGCGGCGGTCGAGCCGTCATACATCGAGGCGTTGGCCACCTCCATGCCGGTGAGAAGCGCCACCTGGGTCTGAAACTCGAACAGATAGTGCAGCGTGCCCTGGGCGATCTCGGGCTGATAGGGCGTGTAGCTGGTGAGGAATTCCGAGCGCTGAATCAGGTGGTCGACGCTGGCCGGCACGTGGTGGCGATAGGCGCCCGCGCCGCAGAAGAACGGCACCGCGCCGGCGGCGACGTTCCGCGCCGCGAGGCGCCCCATCAGCCGTTCGACCTCGATCTCGGATTTGGCGGGCGGCAGATCGGGCAGGTCGCCGAGCAGCTTGCCGGGGGGCACGTCGGCGAACAGTTCATCGACGCCCTCTATGCCGGCCCGCGCCATCATCTCGGCGCGGTCCTCGGGCGTCAGCGGCAGATAGCGCATTATCCTGTCTTTCGGTGGCTCCGGCTCGCGACACCGACGGGGGGAGCCTCAAGGAATCTCAACTGACGGTTTCTATGTACAATCTGTATTGATCGGCTGTCATCAGCGTCTCGAGCGCGGCCGGGTCGTTGAGCTTGAGCTTGATGAACCAGCCGCGCCCCTCGGCATCCTCATTGACGAGGCCCGGCGCGTCGACCAGCCGGTCATTGACCGCGACCACCTCGCCGGCCAACGGCGCATAGACTTCGCTCGCCGCCTTCACGCTCTCGACCACCGCCGCTTCCGCGCCCTTCTCCAGCGTGGCGCCGACGGCCGGGAGCTCGACATAGACCACATCCCCGAGCTGGGTCTGGGCGTAGTCGGTGATTCCGACGACGGCGGCATCGCCCTCCAGGCGAACCCATTCATGCTCTTTGGTGTAGCGCGTGTTCGGCATTCTGACCCCTCATCTCTCAGCTTCGTGATGCTCGCGGAAACGGCACACGCCCTCGCGCGCTCCACCGGAATCGGCAGCAATCATACGCCCCGGACATAGCGATGCGGCACGAATGGCAGCGCCACCACCCGCGCGGCCAGGGGTTTTCCCCGCACCATCAGCTTCACCGGCGTTCCCGGCTCGGCGAAGCGGCGGTTGACGTAGCCCATCGCCACCGGCCCGCCGACGCTGGGGCCGAACCCGCCCGAGGTCACCGTGCCGACCGGCCGGTCCTCGGTATCGACGATCTCGGCGCCCTCGCGGGCCGGCGCCCGGTCCTCCGGCAACAGGCCGACCCGCAGCCGCGCCGGCCCCTCGGCGATCTCCTTGAGGATGCGCTCGGCACCGGGGAAGCCGCCCTCGGCGCGCCGCCGCGGCGGGATCGACCAGGCGAGCCCCGCCTCGACCGGCGTGGTCGCGGCGTCGATGTCGTGGCCATGGAGCGGCAGGCCGGCTTCGAGCCGCAGCGAATCGCGGGCGCCGAGCCCGGCCGGCATCACGTCGCGGTCGGCCGAGAGGATGTCCCACAGCTCGACCACCCGGTCGGCCCGCGCCGACAGCTCGAAGCCGTCCTCGCCAGTGTAGCCGGAGCGCGAGACGAACACCTCGATGCGGCCGATGCGGAAGCTCTTCGCCGACAGGAACACCATGTCGGCGATGCCGGGCAGATGGCGCGCCAGCACCTCGGCGGCGGTCGGCCCCTGCAGCGCCAGCAGCGCCCGGTGGTCGGCCCGCATCAGCCGCACGGCGTCCGGCAGGTGCCGCTCGATCCGGTCGAAATCGGCGGCCTTGTTGGCGGCGTTGACCACCAGCATCAGCACCCCGTCCTCGCCCGGCTCGTCGGAGCGGGTGACCATCAGATCGTCGAGGATGCCGCCCTCGTCGTTGAGAAGCTGGGTGTAGCGCAGCCGCCCCGGCTTCAGGCCGACAATGTCGGCCGGCACCAGCGCCTCCAGCGCCCGCGCCGTCGTCTCGTGGTCGGGGCCGAGCAGGAACGCCTGCCCCATGTGCGAGATGTCGAACAGGCCGGCCTTGGTGCGGGTGTGGGCGTGCTCGGCCAGGATGCCGGCGGGATACTGCACCGGCATCTCATAGCCGGCAAAGCCGACGAACCGGGCGCCGCGCGCGGCGTGGCGGGCATGGAGCGGCGTCTGCCGAAGCGGTTGCCGGGGCTCGGCGGCAGGCGCGTCGGTCGGCCGGTCGGACGGCTGATCGGTCGTCGATTGATCGGTCATGGGCTTGGCCTCGGACAGGACTTCGGACGCGGCAAAACTTCGGACGCGGCAGGACTTCAGGCGCGGCACGGCTTCAGGCACAGACGGGAGTTCAGACCCGAACGCGCGCCAGGGCAAGCGGCGATTGCGCCCGGCCCGCACATCCCCGCCGGCCGACGCCCCGTTCGCGCCGGGAGCCCGGAAAGGTCCGCCGCGGCCGTCAACCGCTGCGCCCGGATGTCTTCGCCTTCCGCCCGGGCTTGTCGGGCTTTCCGGTGGGATCGAACCCGACATAGACGACGTAGTTTTCAAGATCGTCCGCCTTCGGCAGCGGAAAACTGACGTCTTCCTCGATGTGCAGGAAGGTCGACTGCGTGCGTCCGTCCGGCATCTGCGCCGGCACCAGATAGAACTGCGTCCACACCGTCTTGGGCGTGGTGCCCTCGTGCACCACGGCGATGCGCAGCGGCACGTCGACCTTGCCGGGGCCGCCGGCCTGCCCGGCGAGCAGCCGGCCCTCGACGCCCACCTTCATGGTCATCATCTGGCCGAGCGCGGCGCATTCGCGCGCGGTCTGGCCGAACGTCGCCTGATAGCGCAGCTGCTGGCCGGCATCGCGGGTGTTCGCGAACACCTGATAGGCGGCCGCGCCGGTGCGGACGGTCACCATCGGGCACTCGTAATGGGTCATCTTGCCCGTCTCCTCCGGCGCCGGCTCGGGCGAGGACGCCCCGGTCGCGAACATCCGGCCGACCCGGTCGGTGAACGAGGTGCCGCCCCCCGATCCCCCCGATCCCGCCGACGTCTCGCCGATCTGTCCGGTGGTGCCGCAGCCGGCCACCGCCAATGCAACCGCCACCGCCGGCCCGAGCCGGCCCGCGATCCGCCAACCCCTCATCGTCATCGACGCCCCCTCATACGCAGTCCGGATGATCGACCCGCTCTTCCTTCCCTCTCCCGGCCGGGCGCGCGCTCGCATGCGCGCGCTCTCGCGACGGAGCGAAGAAGAGCAGCTCCAGCCGGCAGCTCCTCCGAGCCGATCACCCGGAAACCATGGATGGTTTCGACTGTGGATTAGGGCCACTTTGCGGCAGCCGTTCGACCGGAACGACGTTCAGGCCCCTCGCCGCCCCGGTTCTCCACCGCGCCGATCGGGCCAAGCCGGTCCGGTCAAGCCGGTCCGCCTGCGCGGGGAGCGCTCAGCCGCCCTGCCCGGTGCCGCCCTGCCCGGTGCCGCTCTGCCCGCCGCCGGCCGCGCCGCCGATCCCCACCGGCCGGCCGGCCGCGGTCACCAGCAGCTTGTCGTTCAGCAGCCGGGCGGCGACGCGCCGGACATCCTCGATCGTCACCGCCGCCACCAGACCGTTGCGGCGGTGGATATAGTCGATGCCGAGATCGTCGAGCTGGATCTGCAGCAGTTGGCCGGCGATCTTGCCGGAGGTGTCGAAGCGCAGCGCGTAGGCGCCGATCAGGTACTTCTTGGCCTTGTCCAGCTCGTCGGCGCTCGGCCCCTCCTTGGCGAGGCGGGCGATCTCGGCCTCGATCACCGACAGCGATTCGGCGGCCCGGTCGTTGCGGGTGGACACCCCGCCGATCATCAGCCCGGCATGGTCGAGCGGCATCAGGTAGCTGTAGACCGAATAGGCCAGCCCGCGCTTCTCGCGCACCTCGCGGTAGAAGCGCGAGGAGAAGGTGCCGCCGCCCAGGATGTGGTTCAGCACATAGGCCGGCACGAAATCGGGATCGCTGCGCTTCAGGCCGGGCCAGCCGAAGGTCAGCACCGTCTGCGGCACGTCGACATCGATCACCAGCCGTTGGCCGAGCCCCTGCGGCGCGGCCTCGGCGACGGCCAGCCGCTGGCCCTTGGCCGGCAGCGGGCCGAACACCTTGTCGAGCAGCGGCGCCAGGGTGGCGGCGTCGATGTCGCCGACGACGGCGATCTTCAGCGTGTCGCGAGTCAGCACCCGGCCGACGAAGGCGCGCAGATCCTCCGGCCCGATCGCGGCGACGGTCTCGGCCGTGCCCTCGACCGGGCGGCCATAGACGTGGCCGGGAAAGGCCGCCGCCCACCACGCCTCCGACGCCAGCGAGTTGGGATTGGTGGACTTGCGGCGGATGCCGGCCAGCACCTGCTGGCGCACCCGCTCCACCGGCTCGGCGTCGAAGCGCGGCGTGTTCAGCGCCAGCGCCAACAGGCCGAACGCCTCGTCGCGGTTCTCGGCGAGCGTCTTGAGGCTGCCGCTCAGATGGTCGCGGCCGGCGCTGAAGCGCAGCTCGATCGCCTTGGCTTCGAGCCGGTCCTGGAAGGCGGCGCTGTCGAGATCGCCCGCCCCCTCGTCGAGCAGGCCGGACACCAGATTGGCGGTGCCGGCCTTGCCGGGCGCATCCTGGGTCGAGCCGCCGGTGACGGCGAATTCCAGCGCGATCAGCGGCACCGCCGGCTCGCGCACCAGCCACGCCTCGATGCCGCCGGGGCTCGCCACCCGCTCGATGCGGGTCGCGGTTTCGGCATCGGCTTCGGAGACCAGGGCGAGCGTGGTGGCGGTGAGCGGCATCAAGGTGACCGGCGACAGAGTGAGAGATGTTGCGGCAAGCAGCGGAACGCCGAGCCGGCGCCCGAACGCATGGAGACCGGTCACGAGCGCTTCTCCCCGGCCGGCGGCGCCTTGACCAGATGGCCGGTCACCGACCGCCGCATGTCGAGCCATTTGCGCGCCGCCGCCTGCACCTCGGCCGCGGAGATGGCCTTCACCCGCTCGGGCCAGGCGCGGACATCCTCGATCGACGAGCCGGTGGTGAGCGCCACGCCATAGATGCGGGCGAGCGCGGTCTGGCTGTCCTGGGCATAGACGGTGTCGGCGACGAGGCGGGTCTTGGCGCGGGCAAGCTCGTCCTCGGAGATGCCGGTCTCGACCACCTCGGCCAGCACGGCGTCGATCGCCGCCTCGAGGTCTTCCAGCGACACGTCGGGGCGCGGGCTCGCCCACACCCCGAACCGCGTCTCGTCATAGGCCGAGCCGTGGTACCAGGCCGAAGCCGAGGTGGCGAGCTTCTTCTCCACCACCAGCTTGCGGTGCAGGCGGCTGGTCTGGCTGGCGCCCAGCACCTGGGCCAAGAGGTCGAGCGCCTCGGCCTCGCGCGGCGCCGCCCGCGAATAGGACGGCACCAGATACTGGCGCTGGATGGAGGGCTGGGCGACGCGCGGATCGGCCAGCGTCACCAGCCGGCCGGCGCGCGGCGGCGGCTCGGCCGGCCGCACCCGCGGCGTCACCTCGGCGCGCGGCGCGATCTTGCCATAGGTGCGCTCGGCCAGCGTGCGCACCTCGTCGGCGGTGACGTCGCCGGCCACCACCAGGATGGCGTTGTTGGGGGTGTAGAAGCGCCGGTAGAACGCCAGCGCGTCGTCGCGGTCGAGCCCCTTGATCTCGTGCTCCCAGCCGATCACCGGCACGCCATAGGGGTGGTTGCGGAACATCGACGCCGCCATCTCCTCGCCGAGCTGGGCGGCGGGGTCGTTGTCGGTGCGCATGCGGCGCTCCTCCAGCACCACGTCGCGCTCGGGCAGCACCACCGCGTCGGTGAGTTCGAGACCGGTCATGCGGTCGGCCTCGAGCCGCATCATGGTCTCCAGCTCGTCGCGCGCCACGCGCTGGAAGTAGCTGGTGTAGTCGTTGGAGGTGAAGGCGTTCTCCTGGCCGCCGACCTCGGCGACGATGGCCGAGAACACGCCGGCCGGATTGGCCTTGGTGCCCTTGAACATCAGGTGTTCGAGGAAGTGGGCGATGCCCGACTTGCCGGGCTGCTCGTCGGCCGCGCCCACCCGGTACCAGATCATGTGCGTGACCACCGGCACCCGGTGGTCGGGGATCACCACAACCTCCAGCCCGTTGGCCAGCGTGAAATGGGAGACATCGGGACCCTGCTTGACCTCGGCAGGTTTCGCGTGGGCAGGGCAGGCGAGGGTGGCGGCGGTGGCGGCGGCGGCAAGTGTTCGCATCGCGGCTTTCAGCAAGACTGGCTCCCTCCGGGGCGGGGATTCGGCCAGACTGTCACATGAAACCGCGGCAAAGTCCGGCCCGCCTCGCCCGGCGTGCGATCACAGTCCGGTCATCAGGGGTCCGGTTTTCGCAGGCCGGACCATCGCAAACCCGGTTACTGCAAGACCGGCCATCGCAAATCCGGCCCTCTCAGGACGGCGAGCGCTCAGCGCGTGCTGTCGCGCGCCGTGCGGCTGCCGCCGGTGTCGCGGCCTTCGGCAACCTTGCTCGGCGAGAAGATGCGGTTCAGCCAGTTGTCGTCGAGCTTGTCGTCGCCGACCACGCCATAGGGCTGGTCGGGCGAGGGCGTCTGCAGGCCCGGCGGCGGCTGGGTGAGGCGCGTGCGCTCGGGCTCGCCGGTGAAGACGATCTTCTCTTCCTTCTTCGAGCCCCAGCCCTTGAAGCCGAGCTGGGTGGGCGACAGACGGTCGTTGGCGCCTTCGAAGCGGTCGCTCGACGTCTCGGGCCGGTCGCTCTTGGCCTGCTTGGTCTTGCTGGTGCCGCGGCGGATCTCGTCGATGCCCAGCGTGCGCCCGGCATCGAGCCGCACGACCGGCTTGTCCGAACCCGCCTCGGCGGCCTTGGCGCGGGCGACGTCCGGATCCTTCGGCCAGGCCGGATTGGCGGCGGTGACGTCCTCGGAGGCCGGCGGCGGCAGCGCCTCGGCGGTCGGCGGCACCACCAGCGGCGCCCGTTCGCGATAGTCGATCGGCGCCCTGTCCTCGATCAGTCCGACGCCGCCGAGGATCTGCTTGATGATCTTCTGCTCGAAGGAGGGCTCCTCATCGTCGGCCCGCACGGTCTGCGGCGCTGCCACCGCGGCGAGCATGACGAGGGGAAGAACGTGGCGCACGAGACGGGCCTTCATCGCGACACTCCTTCGAAACGCGGTCAGGGCGGCGGCCGGCAGGGCGGCCGGGATCGCGTGGAAATTCGACCGGAACGGGCGACGGCCGGACGGCCCTCGACTCCCCTTCCTCTGAACTCCCTCACTCGTCCCTCATGCCGGCTTTTTTGCGGCAGGGCCGAAAAGCGCATCGTAAAGCAGCAGGATAACCCCAAGCACGATGGCGGCGTCGGCCAGATTGAACACGTACCAGCGGAAAGTGCCGACGTGGAACGAGAAGAAATCGGCCACCGCCCCCCACGCCACCCGGTCGATGGCGTTGCCGAGCGCCCCGCCGATGATCAGCCCGAGCCCGATCGCGGTCGGCCGGGTCTCGGCCCGGAGCAGCCACGCCCCGAACACCACCGCCGCCACCGCCTTGATGCCGACCAGCACCCAGCGGCCGGTCTCGCCGTCCTGCTGGAACAGGCCGTAGGAGATGCCCTTGTTCCAGGCCATCACCAGATCGAGATAGGGGCCGACGGCGACGATGCCGCGGTCGGCGATGTCGAAGCCGTGGATCATCCACAGCTTGAAGCCCTGATCGATCGCCAGGGTGAGAAGAAGGGCGATCAGGCCGAGGCGGACATGCCGCCGCGCCCCGGTCTCCGCAGTCGCGGGGTCCATCTCAGCCATGCGCCGCTTTCCATTCTCGCATCGCCTGCGCGTCGCGCAAGGAGAGGTCCGGAAACGCCGGGTCGGCGCCGACGTCGGCAGTGATGCGCCAGGAGCGGGCGCACTTCTTCCCCTCCGCCTTGGCCGGCACCACCGAAACGCCCTCGACCTCGGCAAGGCGGAAGGCCTCGGCCGGACCGGTCCCGGCCTCAAGCTTGAGGCCGGAGGTGATGCACACCTCGGCGAAATCGACGCTTCCGATCACCGCCCGCAACGCGTCCTCAGTGAAGAACACCACCGGCGCCGCCTCCAGGCTCGATCCGATGCGCTTGTTCGCCCGCTCGATCTCCAGCGCGCCGGTGACGACGCGGCGGACGCGGCGGATCTGCTCCCACTTCGAAGCCAGCGCCTCGTCGCGCCACTCGGCCGGGATGGCCGGGAACAGCTCCAGATGCACCGAGCCGGACCCGTAGCGCGCCAGCCACGCCTCCTCGGCGGTGAAGGACAGCACCGGCGCCAGCCACGTCACCAGCGCGTGGAACAGCCGGTCGATGACGGTGAGCGCCGCCTTGCGCTTCACCGACGAGATCGGCTCGCAATAGAGCGCGTCCTTGCGCACGTCGAAATAGAACGCCGAGAGATCCGAGGTCATGAACGCGGTCAGCGCCGCGTGGATCTTCTTGTAGTCGAAGTCGGCATAGGCCTGCCGCACCACGGGATCGAGCAGGGCGAGCTCGTGCAGCATCAGCCGCTCGAGCTCGGGCATGTCGGCGAAGGCCACCCGGTCCTCGTCGCGGAAATGGGCGAGCGAGCCCAGCATCCAGCGCAGCGTGTTGCGCAGCTTGCGATAGGTGTCGGCGGTGGTCTTGAGGATCTCCGGGCCGATGCGCAGATCGTCGGAATAGTCCGACGCACACACCCAGAGCCTGAGGATATCGGCGCCCGACGCCTTGATGACGTCCTGCGGCGCCACCGTGTTGCCGAGCGACTTCGACATCTTGCGCCCCTCTTCGTCCAGCACGAAGCCGTGGGTCAGCACCACGTCATAGGGGGCGCGGCCGCGCGTGCCGCAGCTTTCCAAGAGCGAGGAGTGGAACCAGCCGCGGTGCTGGTCGGAGCCCTCCAGATACATCACGGTGTCGGTGCCGCCGTCGCGCTTCCTCCGGATGCCGGCGAGGCCCGGGAAATGCACCGGGTCTTCGAGCGTATAGGCGTGGGTCGAGCCGGAATCGAACCACACATCGAGCACGTCGGTGACCTTCTCCCAGTCTTTCGGATCGTGGTCGGGCGCGAGGAAGCGCGACCCGTCGGCATCGGCGAACCAGGCGTCCGCACCCTCCTTGGCGAAGGCGTCGGCGATGCGGGCATTCACCCGCTCGTCCTTGAGGATTTCAGCCGTCTCGCGGTTGACGAACACGGTGATCGGCACGCCCCAGGCGCGCTGGCGCGACACCACCCAATCGGGGCGGTTGGCGATCATGCCATTGATGCGGTTCTCGCCGGCCGCCGGCACCCAGCGGGTCTCGGCGATCGAGCGCAGCGCCACCTCGCGAAGTGTGGCGCCGTCGAGCGTCTCGACCGGCTTGTCCAGCGCGATGAACCATTGCGGGGTGTTTCGGAAGATCACCGGCTTCTTGGAGCGCCAGGAGTGCGGGTACTGGTGCTTGAGCTTGCCGCGGGCGATCAGCGCGCCGGCCTCGGTCAGCGCGGCGATCACCGCCTTGTTGGCGTCGCCCTGCTCGCCCTTGGCGGTGATTACGTGCTTGCCGACAAAACCCGGTGCCTCCTTGGTGTAGGTGCCGTCGGCCTCAACGGTGTAGGGGATGGTGGACTCGATGCCGCGCGCTTCGAGAGCGCGCTTGTTCGCCATCCAGATCTCGAAGTCCTCGCGGCCGTGGCCCGGCGCGGTGTGGACGAAGCCGGTGCCGGTATCGTCGGTGACATGGTCGCCGTCGAGCAGGGGGACGTCGAAGTAATAGCCGCCGCCTACCCCCTGCAGCGGATGAGCACAAACGAGATCCTTCAGCACCTCTGCCGGCATGTCGGCCCGGCGAGCGTAGGCGGTGACCCGCGCCTGCTTGAACACGTCTTCCGCCAGCTTGTCGGCCAGGATCAGTTTTTCGCCAACCTTGGCCCAATTGTCGGCCGGCGCCTCGGTCACCTCATAGAGGCCGTAGGCGATGCGCGACGAGAAACTGATCGCCCGGTTGCCGGGGATGGTCCAGGGCGTGGTCGTCCAGATGACGACGTGGGCTTCGCGCAAGTCTTCTCGCGGCAGGATATCCTCGGGCGTGGGAGTAGTGCGCCCGAAGTAGGCCTTCCTCACAACCGGAAACTTCACCCACACCGTATCGCTCGCGTGGTCCTCGTACTCGACCTCGGCCTCGGCCAGCGCCGTCTTCTCGACCACGCTCCACATCACCGGCTTGGAGCCGCGATAGAGCTGGCCGGTCATGGCGAATTTCATGATCTCGCGGGCGATCTGGGCCTCGGCCGGGAAGCTCATGGTCGAATACGGGTGGTCCCAGTCGCCGATCACGCCGAGGCGCTTGAACTCGCCCCGCTGCACGTCAAGCCAATGCTCGGCGAAGGTGCGGCACTCCTTGCGGAACTCCACCACCGGCACCGCGTCCTTGTTCTTGCCCTTGGCGCGGTACTGCTCCTCGATCTTCCACTCGATCGGCAGGCCGTGGCAGTCCCAGCCCGGCACGTAGTTGGAGTCGAAGCCCAGCATCTGCTGGGACTTGGTCACCACGTCCTTGAGGATCTTGTTGAGCGCGTGGCCGATGTGGATGTTGCCGTTGGCGTAGGGAGGGCCGTCGTGCAGCACGAATTTCGGCCGGCCGGCCGCGGCCTGGCGCAGCTTGCCGTAGAGGTCGCCCTCCTCCCAGGCTTTCAGAAGCTCGGGCTCCTTCTGCGGCAGGCCGGCGCGCATCGGAAACGCGGTCTGCGGCAGGAACAGGGTCTGCGAATAGTCGAACCCGGTTTCAGTCGAAGCGGTGTTGGCGTCGGAGGCGCCGGCGTCAGTCTTGGTCATGGCGGTGTGCTTTGGGCAGCAAAGGGACGGATTTCGGGCGGCGATCCCGACCCCCGACGGACCGTCAGGCCCGGCCGGAGGCCGGGCGGCGAATTCGTGCCGTGACGTGGAGACGAACGGGCGCGCGCTGCATGCGCCCCTCTTAGCAAGCCCGGCGGCGCGGATAAAGCGTCGCGCGCCATGTTCCGGCCGGTCGCAGGTCATTCCGTGCGCCGGGTCGCGCCGGATCGGCGGGAGGAGGCGCTTGGGTTCCCTTCAACTAGGTTCCCTTCTTCTGGGTTCCCTTCCCTCGCGCACCGCAGGTGCGCTCGCCGGGAACGACCGGCCGTGGCTCCCGGCCATCCTTCATGAGCGCTGCGGTCCAAACGCCGCGGTCGTTCCCGGCCGAGCCGCGAAGCGGCGAGGGGAAGGGAACCCACACGCTGCCTCCACGCGCCCCCACACGTCGCCGCCGGACCGAGCGCGCCCGCCCGCCAACCAGCCCTGCCCCGAAAACGAAACGGGACCCGGCCGCTCAGGCCGGATCCCGCACGTCTTGCCCTTGGTGTCACGCCGCCGCGGCGTCGTCGCTGCGCAGGCGGTGCAGGAAGTCCTTCACCTCCGCCGCCAGCCGCTCCGACTGGCGGGCGAGGTCGTCGGAGGCCGACTGCACCTCGGTCGCCGAGGTGCCGGTCTCGTTGATCGCCACCGTGACGCCCGAGACATTGGCCGCCAGCGAAGTGGTGACGTCGGCGGCGCGCTGGATGCTCGCGGCGATCTCGTTGGTCGCGGCACTCTGCTGCTCGACCGCCGAGGCGATGGAGCCGGTGACCCCCTGGATGTCGCTCATCGCGTGCGACACCTCGCGGATCGCCCCCACCGCCGTCTTGGTCGAGGCCTGAATCGTGGCGATCTGGCTGGCGATCTCCTCGGTGGCGCTGGCGGTCTGGGCGGCCAGAGACTTGACCTCGGAGGCGACCACCGCGAAGCCGCGGCCGGCGTCGCCCGCCCGCGCCGCCTCGATGGTGGCGTTGAGCGCGAGCAGGTTGGTCTGGGCGGCGATCGCCTGGATCAGGTCGACCACCGCGCCGATCTTGGCGCCGGCCGCGGCCAATGCCTCGATCTCGCGCGCCGAAGCCTCGGTGGTGGTGCCGGCCTGGGTGATGACGCCGCTGGCGGTGGCCACCTGCCGGGCGATCTCCTGGATCGACGACGACAGCTCCTCCGCCGCGCTCGCCACCGCCTGCACCGAGGAGGTGGTCTCCTCCGAGGCGACGGCGGCCGAGCCGGCCTCGCGGCTGGCATTGCCGGCGAGGTCGCCCAGCGCATGGGCGGTGCCGCGCAGCCGCTCGGTATTGGCGTCCACCGCGTCGAGCACGCCGGCCACCGAGGTGCGGAAGCTCTCGATCGCCGCCTCCATGCGCTGGTTGGCGCGGTCGCGCTCGGCCTGGGCGCGGGCGGTCTCGGCCGCCAGCCGCTCGCGCTCGATCGCGGTGTCGCGGAACACCGCGACCGTCTCGGTCATCTGGTTGATCTCGTCGATCTGGGTCTTGGGCGGAATGGCGGTCGCGGTCGAGCCGCCGGCCAGCTCCTTCATGCAGCTGCCCAGGGAATTCAGCGGCTTGGCGATGACGCCATTGAGCCGGAAGGCGATGCCGAAGCCCAGCAGCAGGGCGGCCAGCGACACCGCGCCGAACACCATTGTCGACTGCCACTGCATGGCGTCGAGGTCGGTGCGGTCGATGCCGAGCGCGACGACGCCGACGGTGCGGCCCTCGAGGTCGTTCAGCGGCGCGTATTTGATCGCCAGCGACGAGCCGTCGAGGATGGCGTGGTCGTCCAGCACCGCATCGTTGCGGGCGGCCGAAAGCTGCTCGGGCGTCGGGGCAAAACCGTTGGGGAAGGTCGAGGCGACCTGGGTCAAGCCGGTCTTGCCGTCGACGAACAGCGCCACCCAGGTGGCGGTGCGCTGGGTGAACTGCATGGCGAGGTCCTCGCCGAAGGCGATGCCGAACTCGACCGAGCCGATATGGGCGTCGCCATCCTGCACCGGCACCACCCCGCGCACGCTGGCGCCGGCAACGCCGTTCTCCAGGCCGTGGACCTCGGACTTGCGGGCATTGGCCTCGACCACGGTCGGGCGGAAGCCCGACAGGTCGTCGCCGAACCGCTCCGGCTTGTGCAGCCGCAGGAACGAGGTGGCCGGCGGGGTGTGGAACTGGAACTGCTCGATGCCGTCGGCGCGCAGCGCCGCGAAGGCCGGCGCCAGCATGGTGTGAAGCGCATCGCGCTCCCCGGCGGCGAAGGCGCGCTTCACCTCCGGCAGGCTGGCGACCAGCCGCGACAGCGACAGCGCCCGCATCGCCTGCGAGGCCACCTCGCTCTCGAACCGGGCCGACTCGCTGGCCAACCGGCTGTGCAGGCTTTCCGAGACGATTTTTTCGGTGAACCACCGGCTGGTCGAAAAGAACCCGACTGCCGCTACCGCAAGGCTGCCGCAGATTGCCAGTGTCAGCCCGGTTTGAAGCCTCATGTTCCCCTCCCTGCAGGTGGCGTGAAAATGGGCAGGGGATCCTAACGGATGGTAATCGAGTCACGGAATTACGACAGGCCGGAGAAATTCCGTCTTCACCATCGCGTGGCCGGAGGCATTTCGTGCTGCCGGAGGTTGAGGCGCGGGCCGCCGAGCGGCGCGCGGATGGCTGGCGCGTCTCGGGTATATTTTCCTAAAATCGTCCGGCCGCCAGTGCCGCGGATGGCGGCTGCCGCGCCCTCAGGCGCAGCCGGCCAGAGCGAGGCGCGCGTCGGCGGAATCCGCATTCATCTGAGTCACAAGCGCCGCCACGCTGTCGAACTTGCGCTCCTCGCGCAGGCGGGCGTGGAAGGTAACCGCCAACTCGGCGCCATAGAGGTCGCCCGAGAAGTCGAATAGGAACACTTCCAAAAGCGGCGCACCATTGTCGAAGGTCGGCCGGCGGCCGAAGCTCGCCACCGCGTCGTAGCGGCGGCCGGCGACATCTGCGCGCACTGCATAGATGCCATGCGCCAGACCGCAGGCTGGATCGAGCCGGATATTGGCGGTGGGATAGCCCAGCGTGCGGCCGCGCTGGTCGCCGCGGATCACCGTGCCGATGATGAACCACGGATAGCCGAGCAGGTCGTTGGCCTCGGCGATGCGGCCCGAGGCGAGCAGGCTGCGGATGGCGCTCGACGACACCGGCCGCCCCTCATGATGCAGCGGGCCGACCACATCGACCGCGAAACCGCGGCGGGCGCCGGCCTGCACCAGGAAGGCGGGCGAGCCGCCCCGCCTGCTGCCGAAATGGAAATCGAAACCGACCGCCGCGCCGGAGATGGCGAGCCGCTCCACCAGCACTTGGTCGACGAAGTCATCGGCGCTGACGCCGGCAAAGGCGGCATCGAACGTCATCACGAATGCGGCATCGCAGCCGGCGCGCGCCAGCGCCGCCAGCTTCACCGGCTCCGGCGTCAGCCGGAACAGCGGCGCGTGCGGCGCGAACACCGCGCGCGGATGCGGCTCGAAGGTCAGCGCCGCCACCGGCCGGCCGAGCGCCCGCGCCCGTTCGGCGGCGGCGTCGATCACCGCCCGGTGGCCGCGATGGACGCCGTCGAAATTGCCGATCGCCACCACTGCGCCCCTCAGGTCGGCGGGCACGGGTTCAAGGTCGCGAACCACCCGGAAGGCGGGCGCGGAAGGGAGATCGAAGGGGGTCATGGCAATCGGTTGCGGAGACGGTAACGGGGATGCCGCGGTCGCGTATGCTGGCGCTTGGGTCCGCTGATGTACGGGATCCGCTTGCGATTGAGGACCGTTCGCGCGGAGCTAACCGGTCCCACCCACACGTCCGCTGGCTGGGTATCCGACGGCGTTACCGGGAACCGTCCCGCCCGCCGGCGGCGATGCGCGTGGGCGGCACCCTGCCCCCCGCCACCCTGTCCCGTCAAGCGTGCGGTTGCGGCCGCGGCGGCACCGACACCCAGGCTTCGCCGTCCAGCACCACCTTGCCGTCCACCGTCGCCTCGCAGTGCAGGCGGGCGCGCCGGCCCTTCTCGACCAGCTCGGCCACCTCCACCGACACCGCCACCACGTCGCCGATCTTCACCGGCGCGTGGAAGTTCAGCGTCTGCGAGCGGTAGATCGCGCCGGGGCCGGGCAGCCGGGTGCCGACCACGGCCGAGATCAGGCTTGCCGTGTAGAGGCCATGGGCGATGCGGCCGCCGAACCGCGTGCCGGCAGCATAGAGGTCGCACAGATGGATCGGGTTGTGGTCGCCCGACAGATCCGCGAAGCCGACAATGTCGTCGGCCATCACCGTCTTCATGATGCTCTCGCGCATGCCGACCGCGAGATCCTCGAAATACAGGCTGCGCATGCCCAGGCGGGTCTGAACGTCGCTCAATTCGGCCTCCGTGTTTGGTATCAGGATGCTGAACTTCGTGCTGCACCGCAATACGCCGAAGGTCGCGGCCATCGCTCCGGGCGATTAACCGGATGTTCAAAGCTCTTCGCTAAATTGCCCAAGTACAGGGGGACGTTCGGACAGAGGGAGACTCTGCCGGATTAGTCCATAATAGGCGCAACGCCGCCAGAATGCCGACGGAGTAGAAGAAATGGCTGTCGACCTTTCGATGCCCATCTTGGTTGTCGACGATTACAGCACGATGGTGCGCATCATTCGTAATCTTCTGAAGCAGCTCGGCTTCGAGGATATCGATGACGCCGCCGACGGTTCTGCTGCGCTCGGCAAGCTGCGCGAGAAGCGCTACGGCCTCGTGATCTCCGACTGGAACATGGAGCCGATGACCGGATACGAGCTTCTGAAGGAGGTCCGCGGCGATCCGTCGCTGGCCAAGACGCCCTTCATCATGGTCACCGCCGAGTCCAAGACCGAGAACGTGATCGCCGCCAAGAAGGCCGGCGTCAACAACTACATCGTCAAGCCGTTCAACGCGCAGACGCTCAAGACCAAGATCGAGGCCGTCTTCGCGGACTGACGGTTTTCAAGAAAACACCAAGAACACGAAGCGATGACAGCGATGGCGGTCCAGGACGGGCCGTCCCGGGGAGTAAGTTCCGTGAGCGCCTACCAGACGGAGCACCTTGAGCGTATCGTCGGTTTCCTCAGAGACAAGAAGGGGGTTGAAGTGTCCCTCTCGGACGTTGTGGCCCTCGCCGAGATCACGGCCGAATCTCTGCAGGCATTCTTCCTGACGCTGGACAAGGCGGTCTATCGCGAGCTGCGCGAGATCGCCGAATACATCCAGTCGATGAAGGAGGAGATCGGTGCGCTGCAGGTTCACGACCTGAAGGAAACGCGCATCCCCGCGGCCGGCCAGGAGCTCGACGCCATCGTCAAGGCGACGGAAGCCGCCACCAACACCATCATGACCGCGGCCGAGGAGATCATGGCCGCGGACGCCTCCGACCCCGACGCCTACAAGGCGTTCGTCGACGAGCGCATGATGGCGGTGTTCGAGGCCTGCTCGTTCCAGGACATCACCGGCCAGCGCGTCGCCAAGGTGGTGCAGACGCTGAAGGCGATCGAGACCCGCGTCGGCCGCTTCGCCGCCGCCACCCGCACCCGCGACGCCCGCGGCTTCGCCACCGCCGAGGAGGCGGCCAAGGCCGCCCGCGCCGAGAAGCTGCTGCTGCACGGGCCGCAGCTCGCCGGCCAGGGCGTCAGCCAGTCGGACGTCGACAGCATGCTGAGCGGCACGCCGGCCCAGCCCGCAGCCAAACCGGCCCAGCCCGCCCCGGCAAAGGCCGCCGCCGCCCCTGCGCCCGCGCCCAAACCCGCCGCCGCGCCCAAGCCCGCCGCTGCGCCCAAGCCCGCCGTCGCCGCCGCGCCGGTCAAGGCGCCGCCGACCGCGCCGGACGCGGCCGAGGACAAGGCCAGCCAGGACGATATCGACAAGCTGTTCGCCTGAACAGGAAGCGTCCGAAGCCCCCCACCCCCGACCCCTCCCCACCGCTCGCAAAGCTCGCGGGGGGAGGGGAGAAGGGGGCGCGCCGCTTCTCCCCTCCCCCCATGAACGCAGTGAATGGTGGGGAGGGGTCGGGGGTGGGGGGCAGAACGCCCCGGCGCGCGTCGTCGAAACCGAGAGTGTCCGGGTCAACCGCACCCCGACGGCTCCCGGCGGCGAGGCGTTTTCCTCGCCGGCGGGTCGGGTTTCCGGTGGCAAACTGATACGGTTTCCCGGCCTCACCACGCCAGATGGTGCATCGTCGCCACCGGCTGCACCAGCGCCGCCGAGAACAGCGTCGCCAGCGCCGCCGCCCCTTCGCGGGTGGCGGGGTCGCCGATCTCGCCGGCATGGATGCCGGCCAGGATGAACAGGCAGTCGAGCCCCTGCGCCGCCGCGCCGGCAAGGTCGGTGCGCACCGAGTCGCCGATCGCCAGCACGCGGGCCGGATCGACCGGCGCGCCGCGCAGCGCCTCGGCCGCGGCCAGCGCCTGCCGATAGATCGGCGGGTGCGGCTTGCCGGCATAGAGCACCTCGCCGTCCATAGCGGCGTAGAGATCGGCGATGGCGCCGGCGCAATAGATCAGCCGGCCGCCGCGCTCCACCACCACGTCCGGGTTGCCGCACACCATCATCAGCCGGCGCGCGAGCACGTCCTGCAGCAGCGCCCGGTAGTCCTCGGGCGTCTCGACCTCGTCGTTCCACGGCCCGGTGCACAGCACCAGCTCGGCCTCGTCGAGCGGCACCCGCCTTGCGTCGAGCCCCTCGAACAGCGGCAGGTCGCGGTCCGGCCCGATATGGAACACCCGCACGCCCGGCCGCGCCGCCAGCACCGCGCGCGACACGTCGCCCGAGGCGACGATGGCGTCGAACGTCCCGTCCGGCACGCCATAGCCGGCAAGCTGCGGCATCACCGCCCGGCCCGGCCGCGGCGCATTGGAGACCAGCACCACGGTGCCGCCGCCCGCGCGGAAGCGTTGCAGCGCCTCGCAGGCCGGCGCGTGGGCCGCGGCGCCGTCATGGATCACCCCCCACACGTCGCAGAGCAGCACGTCATAGCGGCCGGCCAGCGCCGACAGGCCGGCGATCATCGGCGGCAGGGAGGTTGTGAGCATGGGGGGCCGTGAGGTTGGAACGAGGACGATTGGCGGATGGGGCGACTCGGCGGGCGAACACATAGGCCGAACGCGCGCCGCCGCAAATGGCGGCGCGCGGAATGGCCGTCATGAGCGAGCGAGATCGTGGCCCGGGGTCGCCCTTCTCCGTGCCTCGTCATCCCGGCCGAGCGAAAGCGAAAGCCGGGATCGCCCTTCTCCGTGCCTCGTCATCCCGGGCGGAGCGAAGCGAAGAGCAACTGTCATGCGGTTTTGGGGTCTCGCCAGGGTTTGTTGTCTCGAATCATGGCGTTGAGGATGGTCAGGAGCTTTCTGGCGATGGCGATGAGGGCGACCTTAGCGGGTTTTCCGCGGGCTTTGAGGTCGGCGTAGAGCTGTTTGGCCCACGGGTTCCAGTGGATGGCGGCGAAGGCGGCGAGATAGCAGGCGCGCTTGAGCGCGCGGCGTCCGGCCTCGATATGGGCCGGCCGCCGCGCTTTGCCGCTGTCGTTGCGATAGGGTGCGCAGCCGCCGATGGCACCGGCTTGGCGGGGGGTGAACCGGCCGAGTTCGGGAGCTTCTGCGAGCAGGACGCGGGCCGTCTTGTTGGCGATCCCCGGCACCGAGGTGATGATCTTGGCCTTGGCGTCCATCGCCGGATCGGCGGCGATCAACGCCTCGATGGCCTGTTCGGCCGCGGCGACGGTCTCGCGCAGGGCGGCGATTTCGGCATCGAGCCGGGCGGTGATGGCCGCCAGGGTGGGGTGGGCCTTGCGGTTCTCGAGGCGGCGGATGTCGGCCTCGGCGCGGGTGATTTCGCGCACCCAGGCGGTCAGGTCGCTCTGCGCTTGCGAGGGCTCCGGGAACGGCCGGCAGGGGTGATGCAGCATGAAGGCGCGGATGATGCGGGCGTCGAGCGGATCGCTCTTGGCGCGCTGGCCGCAGGCCTTGGCGAACTGGCGGCAGCGCCAGCTGTCGACCTGCAGCACGGTGAGGCCGGCCTCGCGCAGCACCGCGACCGCCAGGCGTTCATAGCCGCCGGTCGGCTCCAGGCCGGCGGTGGTGAGCCCGGCCTTCACCAGGCGCCTGGCCAAGCGCTGGAGAGCCGCGGGGGTGTTATCGACGCGCTCGACCTTGGTGTCGTCGAAGGCGATGTCGAGCCAGTCCTTGGAGACATCGATGCCCACAAGGTGGGTGGCAAGCGGCGTCGGGTGTGGCAGCATGGCAAGCATCCCAGGCTTGGAAGCGGGGTCAAAAGCCCCGTGCAACTGTTCGGGTTGGCTTGGGACGGACGGCCGCTTCTGCTCGCGACGGCCTCGAAGGCTCACCCGGGACACGGCGTGCCGCCCGCACCGGCTCGGGGTGGCCACCCCGAGCCGGTGCACCCATCAAAGCACAGTTCGCCGTTCCAACCCGGGATCGTCCGCAGGAAAAGGCCCCCTTCCGGAAAACGGTCCCGGCTCGGCGCCGGATGCTGCGCATCCCGCGCCGTCCGGGACGACGCGAAACGGAAAACGGTCCCGGGTCGCGGGCGCTTTGCGCCCTTGCCCGGGACGACAGCCCGGCAACGCGCATCAAGCCGAATGCCGCGCCAGGATCTCGCGGATCGCGGCCGGAAGCTCGGCCTCGGTGGCCTCGAACTGGGCGAGGCGCTGGGCGCGGTATTCGGCGTTGGTCTCGATCGCCTTGGCCTGCTCGGTGCCCTCGATCAGGTCCTTCACCACCGCCTTGCCGGCCTCAATCTCGCTCTCGCCGATCATGATGGCGACGACGCAGCGCCGCTTGTCGGCATAGCGCAGGCCGCCCTTGAACGAGCCGCCGCCGAGATACATTTCGGCGGCGAAGCCGGGCAGCGCGCGCAAGCTCTCGTCGTCGCGAAGCTGTTGCACCAGCCGCATGCAGTGCGGCGCCAGCGCCGCGGTGCGCGGCACCACCACGACGGGGCCGACCGGCTCGGCGGAGGCCAGCTTGCCGAGCTTCTGAAGTGCTGCGGCGAGGCGGGAGACGCCGATCGAGAAGCCGGTGGCCGGCACCTTCTCGCCGCGGAAGCGCGAGACCAGCCCGTCATAGCGCCCGCCGCCGCCGACCGAGCCGAAGCGCACCGGCTTGCCGTCATCGCCGGGGATCTCGAAGGTCAGCTCGGCCTCGAACACCGGGCCGGTGTAGTATTCCAGCCCGCGGACGACGGAGGGATCTATAATAATTCGATCATCGTAGCCGGAGCATTTGCAATATTCGCGAAGCTCAACGAGCTCAGCGTGTCCCGCGAGACCAGATGAAGATTCTCCAACCGCCCTCTCAAAGCTGTCCAGCCGAAGCTTGTTCACAGATACGGCACGTTCTGCGCCAGTAGGCTCACCCCACCCTGTGAAAAGCAGCAACCGCTGAACCTGCTCCTCATTCAGCCCCGCTCCTTTTGTGAAATCTCCGCTGTCGTCCTTACGGCCCGGCCCCAGCAGCAACCGCACGCCCTCGACGCCCAGTCGGTCCAGCTTGTCGATCGCCCGCAGCACCGTCAGCCGCCGCCCGGCATTCTCGTCGCCGGCGAGGCCGATCGCCTCCATCACCCCGTCGAGAACCTTGCGGTTGTTGACCTTGATCACATAGTCGCCGCGCGCGATGCCCAGCGCCTCCAGCGTGTCGGCGGCCATCATGCAGATCTCGGCATCGGCCGCGACCGAGCCCGACCCCACCGTGTCGGCGTCGAACTGCATGAACTGGCGGAAGCGGCCCGGCCCCGGCTTCTCGTTGCGGAACACCCAGCCCGCCCGATAGCTGCGGTAGGGCTTGGGCAGCCGGTCGAAATTCTCCGCGACAAAGCGCGCCAGCGGCGCCGTCAGGTCGTAGCGCAAGCTGAGCCACTGCTCGTCGTCGTCCTGCAGCGAAAAGACGCCCTCGTTCGGCCGGTCCTGATCGGGCAGGAACTTGCCCAGCGCGTCGGTGTATTCGAACGCCGGGGTCTCGACCGCCTCGAAGCCGTAGCGCTCATAGACCTTGCGGATGGTGTCCAGCATGTCGCGGGTGGCGGCAAGCTCGGCCGGGCCGCGGTCGGCAAAGCCGCGCGGCAGGCGGGCGCTCACGCGGTGGGGCTTCTTGTCGGGCTTCGATTCGGACTTCGATTCGGACATGGCTCTCTCGGGTCCGGAGCCTCGCTCCGGTCCGGACCGGGGCTCCAACGCTTGCAGTCTCGCGTCGTCTGCCGCGAAACCGGCTCGGCCCTGGCGGAAAACACGCTCGGCCGGGTGCTAGCGCATTCTCCGCGAAAGTGGAAACCGGTTTTGCGAACGGTGCGTCGCGGCCCGGGGCGGGGGCTGGCGGCCGCGCCGGCCGACACTATCTTGGATCCATGATCGCAAAACCCGCCGTCCTCACTGCCATGCTGGTCGGCTTGGCCATGCCGGCCGGCCTCGCCATCGCGCCGCCGCCGGCTCTCGCCCAGACGCCGGTCTATGTGCCGAGCATGGGCTCGGCCCCCACCACCCGGATGCCGTCGACCTCGTCGTCCGGGCTGAAGGTCTACGTGCCCGAGACCGGCGCGAACGCGCGCCGCCAGCGCCCCACGCCCCGCATCCAGGCGGCGCCGCCGCAGCGCTACGACAACCGCAGCGCCACCGTGCCGATGCCGAGTGCGCCCTATGGCGGGCGCATCGAGGTGCCCGGCCAAGTGCGGCCCAACGAGACGTTCCAGGACCGCGCCATCCGCTGCAACCAATATGGCGGGCTCTACGGCTCCAAGAACCGGGCGGCCTTCGGCAACGCCTGCATCAACGGCAATTGAGAGGGGCGCGTCGCGGGCGGCCGTCGTCCCGGGCGAGCGACGCGAGACCCGGGAACGTCATCCGGAAAAGGTCACACGTCGGCAGGCGATCCCGGCTCGCGCGGCTGGCGCCGCTTGGCCGGGATGACCCCAGAACCAAAACCTACTGCGCGCCCCAAGCCTGGCGCTTGCGGTAGATGGTCGAGGGCGCGATGCCGAGCGCGGCTGCGGCCTTGGGGATATTGCCGTCGCAGGCCTTCAGCGCCCGCTCGATGATGCGCTGCTCCTGCACCACGAACGGCTCGACGGCGGCGCCCGCCTGCGGCGCCGGACTTGCCGCGAGCGGCGAGCCGGAGGCGACGATCGGCAGCGCCAGCATCGACGCCTCGACCGCCTCGCCATCGTGCAGCACCACCACGCGGCGGATGACGTTCTGAAGCTGGCGGACATTGCCCGGCCAGTCGCAGGCGGCGATCAGCCGCTCGGCCTCGGGCGTGAAGCCCTGGAAACTCTTGCCCTCCTCCGCCGCGAAGCGGGCGAGGAAGGCCCGCGCCAGCGCGATCACGTCGCCGCCGCGCGCCCTGAGCGGCGGCAGGTGGATCGGCAACACGTGCAGGCGGTAGAACAAATCCTCGCGGAAGCGGCCGGCCGCGACCTCCGCCGCCGGATCGCGATTGGTGGCGCAGACGAAGCGCACATCCAGCGTGCGGGTACGGCCGTCGCCGACGCGCTTGAGTTCGCCGGTCTGGATGAAGCGCAGGAGCTTCGCCTGCAGCGACAGCTCCATCTCGCAGATCTCGTCGAGGAACAGCGTACCGCCATTGGCGAGTTCGGCGGCGCCCGGCCGGTCGTCATGGGCGCCGGTGAAGGCGCCCTTCACGTGGCCGAAGATCTCGCTCTCCATCAGGTCCTTGGGGATCGCCCCGCAGTTCAGGGCGATGAACGGCCCGCCCGCTCGTGGCGAGCGGGCATGGATCGCTTCGGCGGTGACCTCCTTGCCGGTGCCGCTCTCGCCGGTGATGAAGGCCGGCGCCTTGGACGGCGCGATCCGCACGATCTGCTCGAACACCTCCTGCATCACGTCCGAGGTGCCGATGAATCCTTCGAACGATGATTCGGCCTCGGCCTCGGCCTGGGCCGCGCGCCGCGCCGGGCGGCGGGGGGCGGCGGCCTCCTTCGCCAGCAGCGCCTGCAGCCGGCGCACCAGCTCGGCCGGGGCGAACGGCTTCACCATGACGTCGTCGGCGCCGGCCCGCATCGCCGCCACTGCCAGCGACACCGAGCCCGAGCGGCTGGTGGCGATCACCGGCCCGGTGAAGCCGGCCTCGCGAATGGTTTCGATCGGTTCCGCGTCGCCTTCGATCGCCACCACCGCTGCAACGCAGCCGGGAAGCCGCGCAAGGCCGCGATCGAGCGCCGCAACGTCGTCGGCGACCAGTGCATGGTGGCGATCGAGCGTCGCAAGGCACAACCTGCGGACGACCGGATCGTCATCGACGACGAGTATGCGCCGGGGCTCGTGCGAGCCCGTCTTGATCTGCATGTCCAGGCGACCCCTCGACCAGGACGATTGCGCGGAGCCAGCCGGGATGCCCCGCTCCGCATGGCGCAACCTTCGCCCAACAGGGTAAAAAAAGCGTTGGCACTGCGGCCTTCCCGGAAATTGCCCAGGAAATTGTGAAGCCGGGCCGGCGTTTGCGCCCGCAGTGCTTTCCCCATGGTACTTTGACAGGCACCGGCGGCAGGACCAGTGTGGCCCGAACCATCCGCACAGGGAAAGCCGAGATGACCGCTCCGTCCGCGCGCGCCGCCGCCAATCCAACGCCCAACGATCTCGAAAGCTTCTGGATGCCGTTTACGCCCAACCGGGCGTTCAAGGCGGCGCCGCGGCTGATCGTCGGCGCCGAGGGATTGGAATATGTTACCACCGACGGCCGCCGCGTCATCGACGGCACATCCGGCCTATGGTGTTGCAATGCCGGGCATAATCGCGCGCCGATCGTCGAGGCGATCCGCCGCCAGGCCGGCGAGCTCGACTATGCCCCGCCCTTCCAGTTCGGCCATCCCAAGGCGTTCGAGGCGGCAAGCCGCATCGCCGCCCTGGCGCCGGGCGACCTCGACCACGTGTTCTTCGCCAATTCGGGATCGGAGGCGGTCGACACCGCGCTCAAAATTGCGCTGGCCTATCAGAATGTTACCGGCAAGGGCGGCCGCACCCGGCTGATCGGGCGCGAGCGCGGCTATCACGGCGTCGGCTTCGGCGGCATCTCGGTCGGCGGCATCGTCGGCAACCGCAAGATGTATGGCACATTGCTCACCGGCGTCGATCATCTGCCGACAATCTACAGTCGCGAACAGCAAGCTTTCACGAAAGGCGAGCCGGAGTGGGGCGCCCACCTCGCCGACGAGTTGGAGCGCATCGTCGGCCTGCACGACGCCTCGACCATCGCCGCCGTCATCGTCGAGCCGATGGCCGGCTCGACCGGCGTGCTGCCCTCCCCCAAGGGCTACCTGCAGAAGCTGCGGGCGATCTGCGATCGTTACGGGATACTGCTCATATTCGACGAGGTGATCACCGGCTTCGGCCGGCTGGGCTTTGCCTTCGCCGCCGAGCGCTACGGCGTGGTGCCGGACATCCTCACCTTCGCCAAGGCGGTGAACTCCGGCACCGTGCCGATGGGCGGCGCGATTGTGAGAAAGCCGGTGTTCGACGCCTTCATGCAGGGGCCGGAGGGCGCGATCGAGCTGCCGCACGGCTACACCTATTCCGGCCACCCGCTGGCGGCGGCGGCGGCCGTCGCCGCGCTCGACCTCTATCGCGACGAGGGCCTGTTCGAGCGCGCCCGCGCGCTGGAGCCGCGATGGGCCGACGCGGTGATGGCGCTGAAGTCCCTGCCCGGCATTCTCGACATCCGCACCGTCGGGCTCGCGGCCGGCATCGACCTCGACCCGCGCCCCGGCGCGCCCGGCCGGCGGGCCTATGAGGTGATGGTGGCGGCCTATGAGGCTGGCGCCATGGTGCGCGTCACCGCCGACACCATCGCGCTGTCGCCGCCGCTGATCGTCGACGACGCCACCATCGGCCGGCTCACCGGCATCCTGGCCGGAGCGATCCGCAAGGTGGGGTGACGGCTTACGGTGCTTAGATACCGTATCGCCTAGCCGGCCCGGCTGCCGCCGAGCCGCAGGCCGGGCGCCGGGCGCTCCTGCAGCACCTCGCGGCGGAAGCGGTAGAGCGCCGCCGGCCGGCCGCCGGTGGTCATCGAGGTCTCGCCGGTCGGCTCCACCAGCGCGCCGGCCTCCACCAGCCGCCGGAAGTTCTGCTTGTGCAGGTGCCGCCCGGAGATCGCCTCGACCGTGCGCTGCAGCGTGGTGAGAGTGAACTCGGCCGGCATCAGCTCGAACACCACCGGGCGGTACTTCAGCTTGGCGCGCAGCCGGGCGATGGCGGTGGCGAGGATGCGGCGGTGGTCGAACCGCATCGGCTCGCCGAGCGGCGGCAGGTCGGGCCGCGCCAGCGCCGCCTCGCGGCCATCTCGCTTGGCCTCCGCCACCAGCCCGGCCTCGTAGAGCAGCTCGTAGCGGTCGAGCACCTTCTCCTCGTCCCACGGCACCGCCTCGCCGCCGAAGGCGAGCCGCACCCGCTCGCGCCGGCCGAGCGCCCGGCCGGGCTCGCAGCCCGAGCCGGCCTTGGCCCAGCGGTCGATCGCCGGCAGCACCAGCTCGTCGAGGATGCGCGGCCGCCCGCCCCGCCAGTCCTCCCACGGGAAGAACCGGTACCACGGCAGGAAGCCGGCGCCGGCGGCGGCCAGCGCCGCCTTGTCCTCCGGCAGGCGGGTGAGCGCCAGATAGCCCACCGACACCACGTGCGGGCCGGTGTCGCCCTCGCGGGCGTGGCGGCCGCGGTCGCCGAAGGTGTAGAGCTGCTCGACATAGCCGATGTCGAGCGCGCTCTGCTCGGCGACGAACGCGCGCAGCGCGATCTCGAACGTCCGGTGGGCGAGCGGATCGAACGGCCCGTAGGGCAGGCCGAGCTCGCGGCCGGTGCGCGCCGCCAGGATCAGCGGCTGGTCGGCATCGACGGCGACGATGGCGGCGGCGAGGCCGATCTCGAGGGGCGTGCGCTGATCGCTCATCCGCAAATCGCTGGTCCGCAACTGACGCTCACCGGGTTCCGTGTGGTGGTACCACCCTTATGCGCGAGGCGCGGGCGCGGCTCAATCGAGCGAGAGGCTGAAGGGCGTGCCTTCCGGGCTCTCGACGCCGCGGCCGATCGCCTCGACCGCCGCCACCATGCGGCCGCCGCGGCCGAGCAGCGCATCGGCGTGACGAACGATGCGCAGATTGGGCGTGGCGGTCGGCGAGGCAGCGCGCAACGCCCGCGCGATCTCCAGCTCGTCGCGGCCCGGCGCCAGCGCGCAGACGGTGGTGAACGCCGCCGCCGTCGAGCGGCTGATGCCGGCCCAGCAATGCACCACCAGCGGCGCCGCGCGCTCAGCGTGCCACGCCCGCACGAAATGGAGCAGCCGGACCACGTGCGCCTCGCCCGGCGCGACGAAGCCCGGCACCTCCTCGACGATGTCGTTGATGCCGATGAACAAATGATTCGATTCGGCGATCGCTGCCGGCCGCGCCACGGAGGTTGCGGCATTGATCAGCGTCACCACATGGCGGGCACCCGTGGTTGCCACCGTGTCGTGCAGGCGGGCGAGCGAGCAGACATGGATCGAACAGACCTGAGACATGGCCGATATCATGCGGCCCCAATTCGAAACTGTTGTGATCGTTGTGCGTGCAATCCGATCAATTCCCCGACAGGGCGCGAAAACGCGTCAGGAATTTCCGTTCGGCCTCGCCGGCGGTCCACGGCGCGAGCAGCCGCTCGGTGCTGGCGGGATCGAGCTCGGGCGGGGCGCCGAAGAAGCGCCGCGCCTCCTCCTCCGAGAAGCCGGCGAGCCGCGTCGCCTCCAGATAGGCCGCGCCGCGGTCGGCCGCCTTGGTCAGCTTCACCAGTTCCGGCGGCTGCAGCGGCGGCAGGCCGAAGCGGATATGGATGGCGGCCAGCAGCCGCGCCTCCACCGACTTGTAGGCGCCGCCGATCACCGCCTTGAATGGCGAAATCATGTCGCCGATCACATATTCGGGCGCATCATGCAGCAGCACGACAAGCCGCCACGACCGGTCGACATTGGGCGCCATCCGCCGCGAAATCGATTCGACCAGGAGAACGTGCTGCGCCACCGAATAGATGTGCGGTCCCTTGGTCTGGCCGTTCCAGCGGGCGACCCGCGCAAGCCCATGGGCGATGTCCTCGATCTCGATGTCGAGCGGCGAGGGGTCGAGCAGATCGAGCCGGCGGCCGGACAGCATGCGCTGCCAGGCTCGCGGTTTTTCAGACGTATCGGGACGGGCCATGGTGCGTGCGGGCTACAGGAGGCGGCGGCGGCGGGCAAGCCTCGCGAGCGGCACCAGTGGGCCGCGCCGGCCGGCCGAACGGGGATGCGGCCAGCCCCCAGGCCCGTCCGTGGACGCCCTATCCGGATCCCCGCCGGTGGGATAACAAAGTGTCGGGCGCCCGCCGGGCGGGATCGATCCGTCCGGCTCATCGGGCATGCTGGCCGGGGTGCGGCAGGAGTGTGGGCATGAGGTTGCGTCTTCCGCCGTCTGCGGGCCACCCGGACGGACACGGTCGGTTCCACCCAGTCACGCCCAAGCACATCTCCGAGCACATGCCCACGCCAATCACGCCGATGCCGATCGTCCCTGCCAATCGCGCCCTTTTCAGTCGCGCCCCAGCCAGTCGCGCCCCTGCCCGGCCGCAGAGTCGCGTCGCATGATCAGACACCGGGCTGTGATCGAGATCCTGTATTTCGATGCAGGTGGCGGTCACCGCAGCGCCATGAGCGCGCTCAAGGAACTTCTCGACGCGCGCTACCCGGCGTGGCACGTCAAGCCCGTAGATCTGCAGAAGCTGCTCGAGCCGGCTGACCCGATCCACCGCCTCACCAACACCATCTCACGACCGCTGCACCGGTTCCTGGAGCCGATCGCGCCGAACCTCACGGTCGGCCCGGTGCAGGCGCAGGACATCTACAATACGGCGCTGAAGCGCGGGGTGTCGCTGGGGCTCGGCGCCATCCAGCCGATCCTGCAGATGTATATCGAGCTCAACGCCCCGAAGATCGAAGCCATCCTGCAGCGGCACTGGCGCCAGCCGGGCGCCGAGCAGCCGCACCTCGTGGTGTCGGTGGTGCCCAATTTCAATGGCGTCATCTTCCGCGCCCTGAAGGACGTCTACCCGGCAACGCCCTTCGTCACCATCATGACCGACATGGTGGACTGCCCGCCGCACTTCTGGATGGAGAAGCAGGACCAGTTCATCATCTGCGGCACCAAGAAGGCGGTGCGACAGGCCAAGGCAACGCGGTTCTACCGGCCGGAGAACATCTTCGAGGTCTCCGGCATGATCCTGCGGAAGTCCTTCTACCGGAAGCCCGGAGAGGTCAGGCTGACCCGCCGCGATCTCAACCTGCGCGACGACGTGCCCACTGCCATCATCATGTTCGGCGGCAACGGCACCTTTGCGGCAACCATCGACATCATCAACCAGATCGAGGCGGCCAAGCTGAATCTGCAGATGATCGTGATGTGCGGCCACAACAAGAAGCTCTTTGCCAATGTGCGCGGCCGTGCCGGCTGCCGCGCCGTCGGCTTCGTGTCCAATGTCGCCGATTACATGCAGTTGGCCGACGTCTTCATCGGCAAGCCCGGCCCCGGCTCCGTCAGCGAAGCCATCCATATGGGCTGCCCGGTGATCGTCGAAAGCAACGCCGACACCATGGTTCAGGAACGGCCCAATGTCGACTGGATCCTGGAGATGGGCGTCGGCATCGCCGTGAAGTCCTTCGAGAAGGACATCGTCGAGGCGATCCAGACGATGCTGCGCGACCTCGACACCTACAGGAAGAACATCGACCAGAACGTTCCCAAGAATTTCGCGGTGTTCGAGATCGCCACCATCCTGAACCAGATCATCAGCCGCAGCTTCCAGCGGCGGCGGATCAGGGTGTAATATGGTTTCCGGCTGATCAAGCTGGAGAACCGTATTCCGATCGTCGAAAATCCCGTTATCGGACACGGGATTTTCGGCGAGACTGTTTCCGGTATTCCGAAGGGATCAACCGGAAACCGTATAGCGCCGTAACCACAGACGCGAGAGACGCAGACGCGAGCGCCGCGCCCGGACGCAAGAGCCGCCAGAGACGCAAAAGCCGCCGGACCGTGAGGCCGGCGGCTTGATTGCAGTCTATCGGCGCCGGACGCCGGCGCGCTCAAACGTTCTCCGTCTGAGCCGGCCCGGGGCCCGCCTCACTCGGCGGCGATCGCCTGACGGTTGAGCGGCAGGCCGAGCTTCTTCCACACCGCCACCAGCGCCGTGGCGAGCTCGTCGACCAGCCCGTCATGGTGGAACGGCGAGGGAGTGATGCGCAGCCGCTCGGTGCCGACCGGCACGGTCGGGTAATTGATCGGCTGGATGTAGATGCCGTGCTCGGCAAGCAGCATGTCGGTGGCCGCCTTGCACTTCTCGGCGTCGCGTACCATCACCGGCACGATGTGGGTGTCGGTCGGCATCACCGGCAGGCCGGCAGCCGACAGCACCGCCTTGGTACGCGCCGCCTGAGCCTGCTGGCCCTGGCGCTCGGCGCCCGAGGCCTTGAGGTGGCGGATCGAGGCGGTGGCGGCGGCGCAGATCGCCGGCGGCAGCGCGGTGGTGAAGATGAAGCCCGCCGCGTGCGAGCGGACGGCGTCGACGACGGCCGCAGTGGAGGTGATGTAGCCGCCGAGGCAGCCGAACGCCTTGGCCAGCGTACCCTCGACCACGTCGATGCGGTGCATCTGGCCATCACGCTCGGCAATGCCGGCACCGCGCGGTCCGTACATGCCGACGGCATGCACCTCGTCGATATAGGTCATCGCCCAGTATTTCTCGGCGAGATCGCAGATTTCGCGGATCTTGCCGATGTCGCCGTCCATCGAATAGACGCTCTCGAACACGATCAGCTTCGGGCGGTCCTTGCCGGCAGCCTTCAGCAGGTCTTCGAGGTGTTCCATGTCGTTGTGGCGGAACACCTTCTTCTCGCAGCCGGCCTGCTTGACGCCCTCAATCATCGAGTTGTGGTTGAGCGAGTCCGACAGGATCAGGCAGTCCGGCATCAGCTTGGCGATGGTGGAGATGCCGGTCTGATTGGAGACGTAGCCGGAGGTGAAGACGAGGCCCGCTTCCTTGCCGTGCAGATCGGCAAGTTCGGCCTCCAGCATCACCAGCGGATGGTTGGTGCCAGAGATGTTGCGGGTGCCGCCGGCGCCGGTTCCCATGCGGGATGCTGTCTCAGTCATCGCCGCGACCACCGCCGGGTGCTGGCCCATGCCGAGATAATCGTTGGAGCACCAGATCACCACGTCGCGCGGCCCCTCGGGCGAGTGCCACGTGGCGTGAGGGAATTCCCCGGCGCGCCGCTCCAGTTCGGCGAAAACGCGATAGCGGCGTTCGGCCTTCAGACTATCGACGGCACCGCGGAAAAAATCTTGGTAATCCATGCTACGCTCCTCGGAGCCCTCTTGGGGCCGGTCCAGTGCATGCTTTAATCAGCATGGACTCCGGTCGCGCGCAACGGCCTTGATCTGTGTCAACACCAAGTGACAAAGACCGCCGATCGCGCGCCGCGCAGGCCTATTTTTCAGGCAGATGCAGCAGGATGGAAAGGGGCTGCGTCAATCTGCCCTGACAGTGGTATTTCAGTGCGCTTGCCGGCCCGGGCGGCGAAGGCCGGATCCGACGGCTTGACGGTGGCAATCCGCGCGGGAATCCCGCATGCAGAATCCACCTTGCAGGACCCACCGGCCGCCCGGCAGAGAGGATGCGCACGCCATGACCGACCCGCTGTCCGAAAGCTTCGGCACCACGACCGTCTCGCCGCAGGAACGCCGCGCACTGATCCGCCGCGTGTTCGTCGAGGTCGCCCCGCGCTACGACCTGATGAACGACCTGATGAGCTTCGGCATCCACCGGCTGTGGAAGCGCCGGTTCGCGGCGCTGGCCGCGGCGAAGCCCGGCGAGACGGTGGTCGACCTTGCCGGTGGCACCGGCGACGTCGCACGTCTGATGGCCCAGAGCGGCGCCGCGGTGCTGGTGGTCGACCCGTCCACCGCGATGATGCTGGCCGGCCGCCGGCCCGATGACCGGGTCCTGTTCGTCGGCGGCGAGGGCGAGCACCTGCCGTTCGCCGACAACTCGATCGACTGCCTCACCGTCTCGTTCGGCATCCGAAACGTCACCCATCTGGGACGGGCGCTGACCGAGATCTGCCGGGTGCTGAAGCCAGGCGGACGCTTCCTGTGCCTGGAATTCTCGCGCGCCCACCCGGTGATCCACCCCTTCTATCGGGCATGGTCCTCGACCGTGATCCCGGTTCTCGGCGCGGGCGTCGCTGGCAGTCCCAGCGCCTACCGCTACCTCATCGAATCCATCCGCCGCTTCCCCGACCAGCAGGCGTTCGCCGGCCTGATCGGCGAGGCGGGGTTGGAGGGCGTGCGCTGGATCGACCTGTCCTTCGGCATCGCCGCCATCCACATCGCGACGAAGCCGGGAGGTTGATCGGACTACGGTTCTCCGACCCTGCAGGCCGGAAACCGAATGACCTCACATCTCGATGTCGAGGCCGATGTCGAGCGTGGTCACCGAATGGGTGAGCGCGCCCGACGAGATGTAGTCGACCCCGGTCTCGGCGACCGCGGCGACCGTGTCGAGATTGATGCCGCCGGAGGCCTCGGTCACCAGCTTCCCGGCCACAAGCTCCACCGCCTGCCGCAGCACGGCGGGCGGCATGTTGTCGAGCAGCACCACGTCGGCGCCGCCGGCTGCGAGCACCTCGGCAAGCTGGTCGAGCGTATCGACCTCGATCTCGATGCGCACGAGATGGCCGACCGCGGCGCGAGCGCGCCCCAGCACAGCGGCAACACCGCCGGCCACCGCGATGTGGTTGTCCTTGATCAGCACCGCATCATCAAGGCCGTAGCGGTGGTTGGAGCCGCCGCCGCATTTCACAGCGTACTTCTCCAGCGCCCTTAAGCCCGGCGTGGTCTTGCGAGTGCAGGTGATCCTGGCCTTGGTGTGTTTGATGCGGTCGGCATAGGCGGCGGTGGCGGTGGCAATGCCCGACAGGTGGCCGAGGAAATTGAGTGCCACCCGCTCGCCCGACAGCACCGCCCGCGCCGGCCCCTCGACGGTCGCCAGCACGTCGCCGGGTGCGATACGCCTGCCGTCCGCGACGTGAGCGGTGAAGCGCACGGCGGGATCGATCAGCCGGAACGCGGCATCGGCCAGCGGCAAGCCGGCCACGACGCCGGGCTTCCTCGCCACGAACACCGCGCGCGCCGCTGCACCCGCGGGAATCGTCGCAATCGAGGTGATGTCGCCGGCCCGGCCGAGATCCTCGTCGAGCGCGCGGCGCACCGCGTCCTCGACGATCAGCGGCGACAGGAAGGCATTGGGCGCAAGCGGTGTCATGAATGAATCCAAATCAAAGGCCACGCGGTCGTCCCCGGCGCGGGCGACGCGCCAGCATCGCGCGCGGGAAGGGGACCCAGGGACCACGCGTAGGCGGCTGGATACGCTGGATACGAAGGGCGGTGCGTCCGAAGGAAACTCCGTGGCACCCCAAACCCAAAGTCTGGGCAACAGTGCAGGTCCACGGTGCAGGTCCTGGGTCCCCTTCCCTCGCATGGCTTCGCCATGCTCGCCGGGGACGACAGGTTGCAGCCCCGGATCATCACGCCGCCACGCCCGCCTTGGCGGCGATGGCATCGGCCAGCGTCTTCGCCTCGTCCAGACTGGTGAAGGTGCGGTGCGCCCAGGCGGGCTCGGTCTGCGGACAGTCGGAGCGGCAGTGGGCGCCGCGGCTTTCGGTGCGGCGCAGCGCCGCCGATGCGATCAGCAGGGCGCATGTGGCCATCGCCTTCAGCCGCGCCGTGCGCGCCTGCCCCAGAAGGTCGCGCGCCACCACGAGCGCGTGTTCGAGCCCGGCATGCGCGCGCACCACGCCGACATCGGCGCTCATCGTCCCGCGCAGCCGGGTGATCTGCTCGGCCTCCTGGCCGGAGGGGCCGGCAAGCGCGAGCTGGCCATTGGCCACCCTGAGCGGCAGCTGGTTCGACACCGGCAACAGGCCCTGGATGTCCTCGGCGATGCGGGCGGAGAACACCACGGCCTCCAGGAGCGAGTTCGACGCCAGCCGGTTGGCGCCGTGGGCGCCGGTGGAGGCCACCTCGCCCGCCGCCCACAGCCCGTCGAGCGAGGTACGGCCGTTGGCGTCGGTGAGGATGCCGCCCATGTGGTAGTGCGCCGCCGGCGCGATCGGGATCGGCTGGGTAACCGGGTCGAGCCCCGCCTCGCGGCAGGCCTCAAACACGGTGGGGAACTTGTCGGGGAACGCTGCGCCCACCGCCTTGCGGGCATCGAGGAACGCCCCCTTGCCGGCGGCGATCGAGGCGAACACGCCGCGCGCCACCACGTCGCGCGGCGCCAGCTCCGCCGCCGGGTGCAGGCTTTCCATGAAGCGGTTGCCGTCGCGGTCGATCAGCACCGCGCCCTCGCCGCGCAGCGCCTCGGTGGCGAGCGGAGCGGGATCGAGCCCCACCGCGATCGCGGTCGGGTGGAACTGCACGAATTCAGGATCGGCGATCACCGCGCCGGCCTGCGCCGCCATGGCGAGGCCGCCGCCGCACGCCTGCACCGGATTGGTGGTGACGGCATAGAGGTGGCCGATGCCGCCCGAGGCCAGCACCACCGCGCGGGCCGGCAGGATCACCGGCACCGCGGCGCGGCCCTTGGCCGGGCGCGCGACGAGACCGGCGACGAAGCGGCCCTCGTGCGCCAGATCCTCGGCGACATAGTTCTCCAGAATGCGGATCGACGGCGTGGCGCGCACCGCCGACACCAGCGCCGCCATGATGGCGGCGCCCGCGCGGTCGCCGCGCACCCGCACGATGCGCCGCGCCGAATGCGCCGCTTCGCGTGACAGCGCAAGCCGGCCTTCGAGGTCGCGGTCGAACGGCACGCCGTAGCGCAGCAGATCGCGGATGCGTTCGTCGGCCTCGCGCGCCATCAGCTCGGCCATGCGGACATCGACGATGCCCGCCCCGGCGGCGATGGTGTCGGCCACGTGGGCCTCGGGCGTGTCGCCCTCGCCGAGCGCGGCGGCGATG
The DNA here is from genome assembly GCF_003966715.1 of Blastochloris tepida. Classification (NCBI taxonomy): domain Bacteria; kingdom Pseudomonadati; phylum Pseudomonadota; class Alphaproteobacteria; order Hyphomicrobiales; family Blastochloridaceae; genus Blastochloris; species Blastochloris tepida. Next base: position 181,540 of record NZ_AP018907.1, on the reverse strand, counting down.
CCGCCCTGCGCCCAGACCGACGAGGCACCCTCGCCCATCGGCGCGGCGGTGACGATGGTGACCGGCCGCGGCGCCAGCTTCAGCGCGCAGAACAGACCGGCCAGCCCGCCGCCGACGATGACGACATCGTCGATGCCGCCCCACGAGGCTGGCGCGAGCGTCGGGGCGGTCTTGGCTTCATCAGACATCAGACTTGATCCTCTCCCGGACGCCTCTCCCACAGCTGGAAGAGCGGCCCGGTTCAGCAGTCGGCGCGGAACGCGCCCCGGGACGTCCCAGGGTCCGGACGCATCGCACGACGTCGGCGCGTCTCCAGACCCTGGCGCATCCCCAGGAGGCCGGCGGAGCCGATGCCCCGCAACGAGCCTCGCCGGCAACCGCGATCGCAAAGCGGTCTCGCGGAGGCCGTGTCATCCGGTTTCCGGGTTCAATGACATCGCCCGGAAACGCACGCGTCGAAACGCCGGCCCGTGAGCCGGCGCTTCGCATCAAGCCTTCAGCGCGATCATCCGCTCGACCGAGCGCCGGGCGCGCGCCGCGACGTCGGGGTCGATCACGACCTCCTCGGTCATGTTGACGAGGCTGTCGAGGATCTTCGGCAGCGTGATGCGCTTCATGTGCGGGCAGAGATTGCACGGGCGCACGAACTCGACGTCCGGCGTCTCCGCCATCACATTGTCGGCCATCGAGCACTCGGTGACCAGCACCACCCGGCCGGGCCGGTTCTTCTTCACCCAGTCGATCATCGCCGCGGTCGAGCCGGCGAAATCGCTCTCGGCGATCACCTCCGGCGGGCACTCCGGATGGGCGACGATGCGCACAGACGGATCGTCGAGCTTGAAGCGGCGCATCTCGTCGGCCGTGAAACGCTCGTGCACCTCGCAGGCGCCGTGCCAAGCGATGATCTCGACCTTGGTGCGCGCGGCGACGAACTTGGCCAGAAACTGGTCCGGCACCATGATCACCCGCGGCACGCCGAGGCTCTCGACCACATGGATGGCGTTGGATGAGGTGCAGCAGATGTCGACCTCCGCCTTCACCTCGGCCGAGGTGTTGACATAAGCGACGATCGGCACGCCCGGATAGCTGGCGCGCAGCGCCCGTACGTCGGCTCCCGTGATCGAGGACGCGAGCGAGCAGCCGGCACGGCTGTCCGGGATCAGCACCGTCTTGTCGGGGCTGAGGATCTTCGAAGTCTCGGCCATGAAATGCACGCCGCCCTGCACGATGACCTCGGCATCGGCGCGCGCTGCCTCGCGGGCAAGCTGCAGCGAATCCCCAACCACGTCGGCAACGCAGTTGTAGATTTCCGGCGTCTGATAGTTGTGCGCCAGGATGACGGCGTTGCGCTGCCGCTTCACCTCATTGATCGCCCGCACATAGGGCGCGAAGAACGGCCATTCGACCGGCGGAATGACCCGCGCGACCTTGTCGTAGAGATGCGCCGTCTCGCGCGCCACCTCGGGCGTATAGGTCAGGTCCGGCACCTGGACCGGCGGAAAGCGCAGGCCTTGCCCGGTGGCCGGCAGCGCTTCCAGTGCGGTCGGCACCGCCCGCAGTGCAGCAACGGAATGAAGAGCGGCCATCGGCAGTCCCTCCTGTCATATATGCTCAATTTGAGCATATATGGGTTGCGAAATACCCGGCGCAAGCCGGACCCGCCAGCGTCTCGTGCGGAATGTCATAGGTCGCGCAAGCGCCTGTCGCTCGCGCAAGCCCGATCTTGTCGCGAAGGTCGTGCCGGTCGCACGGTTATCGCAGTCGAACGGTCATCGCAGCCGCAAGTTCGTCTTCCGTCGCGCCCCATCGGTCGAAAGTCCGGGCGCGGATGGCTGGTTCGCCGGCACGTCGAACCGAGCACTTATTCTCATTTAGAGCACATCCCTTATACCCCATCGTCACAAAAATGAGAAGTGCGATGTTTGGTCCGCTCGAAGGCGTCGACAAATGCCCGGCGCGCCACCGCCGCCTGCCACGGCCAAGTCCGTGTTGCCGGCAAAATACTGACTCGCCTGCCTTATTGAGAGCCCGCCCCCGAGCCGCCGCCGGCCGGCGGCCAGACCCAGCCCTTCCGTAACCGCATGTCCATCCGCGATTTTCCGCGGGGTGTGTCCTCAGGGTCACAATATGGCCCGAGCGGGAGGGTGAGGCGCGCCCCGGCGATGCCCCTACGGCCGCCCCGCCGGAAACCGCATCATTCTGCGACCGCCAGCCATGCAGTTGCGTCACGCCGTCGTGTCGGGCCCATGCATTGCGTCCGCCGGGCGGTCATGGTTGTTTCTGCGACCATTCTCCGGAGCCTTTCTGATGACCGCGACGCCCGCCCCCGCCGCGCGCCCGGCCACCGTCTCCGCGTCGCGGCCGGGCTGGCGCACGCCGGGCGTGATCGTGCTCGCCGGCTGCCTGATCGCCATGATCTCGTTCGGCCCGCGCTCGGCCATGGGCTTCTTCACCAACGAGATGTCGGTCGACCGCGGCTGGGCGCTGGCGGTGTTTTCGCTGTCGGCCGCCATCCAGAACATCCTGTGGGGCATCGGCCAGCCCTTCGCCGGGGCGCTGGCCGACCGTTTCGGCGTCACCCGCGTGCTGATGGCCGGCGCGGTGCTCTACGCGCTGGGCCTCGTCTGGATGGCCCACGCCGCCGACCCGTTCTCGCTTCATATGTCGGCGGGCGTGCTGATCGGCTTCGGCCTCGCCGGCTGCTCGTTCAATCTGGTGCTGGCGGCCTTCGGCAAGCTCTTGCCGCTGTCCTGGCGGCCGATGGCGCTGGGCGCCGGCTCGGCGGCGGGCTCGTTCGGCCAGTTCCTGTTCGCCCCGCTCACGGTGTTCCTGAAGGGCACCATCGGCTGGGAGGCGACGCTGACGCTGTTCGGCGCCGCCATGGTGATGGTGCTGCCGCTGTCGGTGGTGCTGATGACGCCGCGCGCCGAAGAACCGGCCGGCGACCCATCGGCCGCCGAGACCCAGACGCTGAAGGCGGCGCTCGCCGAGGCGTTCGGCCACCGCTCCTACAATCTTCTCGTGGCCGGCTTCTTCGTGTGCGGCTTCCACCTCGCCTTCATCACCATCCATCTGCCGAAATATCTGGTGGACCACGGCATCTCGAACGCCGTCGGCGGCTGGGTGATGGCGCTGATCGGCCTGTTCAACCTCGCCGGCTCGCTGCTCGCCGGCTATTGGAGTGGCAAGGTGTCGAAGCCCTACCTCCTGTCGGCGATCTATGCGGCTCGCGCTGCCCTGATCGTCGGCTTCGTGCTGCTGCCGCTGACGCCTTTGACCGCGCTCGCCTTCGGCGCCGGCATCGGCCTTCTGTGGCTGTCGACCGTGCCGCCAACCTCCGGCCTGGTGCTGGTGATGTTCGGCCCGCGCTGGATGGCGATGCTTTTCGGCGTGGTGTTCCTGTCACACCAGATCGGCGGGTTCCTCGGCGTATGGCTGGCGGGGCTCCTCTATGATTCCACCGGCAGCTATGACGTGGTGTGGTGGCTCGGCGTCGCGCTCGGCCTGTTCGCGGCGCTGGTTCACCTGCCGATCCAGGAACGCGCCGTGGTGCGGGCGGCGCCGGTTTCGGCGTGACAAGAAGACCGGCGGGCAGAGACCCGGCGGCAAGGGGAGGTGACGATGACCTTCAAGGCAATCCGGGTGGACAAGACCGATGGCGGCCAGACGGTCGGCCTCGTCGATTTCGACGAGGCCGAGCTGATGGATGGCGACGTGACGGTGCGCATCACCCACTCGACGGTGAACTACAAGGACGGGCTGGCGCTGACCGGCAAGGCGCCGGTGGTGCGGCGCTGGCCGATGATCCCCGGCATCGACTTCGCCGGCGAGGTCGAGGCCTCCTCGCACCCGGACTGGAAGCCTGGCAATGCGGTGATTCTGAATGGCTGGGGCGTCGGCGAGACGCATCTCGGCGGCTTTGCCGAGAAGGCCCGCGTCAAGGGCGACTGGCTGGTGCCGCTGCCCGAGAGCCTGAGCGCGGCCGAGGCTATGGCCATCGGCACCGCCGGCTTCACCGCCATGCTGAGCGTGATGGCGCTGGAGCGCCAGCGGCTGTCGCCCGACCGCGGCCCGGTGATCGTGACGGGGGCGGCCGGCGGCGTCGGCTCGGTGGCGATCGCGCTGCTCGCCAAGCTCGGCTGGCATGTCGTCGCCTCGACTGGGCGCCTCAATGAGGCGGACTACCTCAAGGAGCTCGGCGCCGCCGAGGTGATCGACCGCGCGGAGCTCGCCGGCGCCCCCCGCCCGCTCGCCAAGGAGCGCTGGGCCGCCGGCATCGATACCGTCGGCTCCACCCCGCTCGCCAACATGCTGTCGATGATCCGCTATGGCGGTTCGGTGGCAGCCTGCGGGCTCGCCGCCGGCATGGACCTCCCCACCTCGGTGGCGCCGTTCATCCTGCGCGGCGTGTCGCTGCTCGGCATCGATTCGGTGATGTGCCCCGGCCCGCGCCGCCGCGAGGGGTGGGCGCGGCTCGCCGCCGACCTCGACCGCGCCAAGCTCGCGGCCATGACCCGCACCATCGGGCTCAAGGATGTCGAGGCAGCCGGCCGCGACATCCTCGCCGGGCACGTCCGCGGCCGGCTGGTGGTCGAGATCGGGTGACGCGCTGGTATTCCTGGACGGCGCGAAGCGCCGAGCCGGGACCGTTCTCCGGAAAGGGTGCCTTTTCCTGCGGACGATCCCGGCGCGCGCGGCTTCGCCGCTTGGCCGGGATGACGAGCGCGGCGTGCGCAATAGGGTCAGCGTGTTGCGCCCATCTCGATTCCGGACTGATCTTGGCAGAAGATTTTGGCGGATTACGCTGACGCTATTCCGCCCTGCCCGGGCGAGCCACCCAGACGAGCTGCCCCTCCTCCCTGAGCCCCGAACCCCGATGCCGGTCCGCCTGCTGCCTCCCGTCGTGATCGACCGCATCGCCGCTGGCGAGGTGGTCGAGCGGCCGGCCTCCGTGGTCAAGGAACTGGTCGAGAATGCGCTCGATGCCGGCTCAAGCCGCATCGAGGTGGTGGTGGATGGCGGCGGGCGCCGCCTCATCCGGGTTGCCGATGACGGCATCGGCATGGCGCCCTCCGACCTCGAACTCGCGGTCGAGCGCCATGCCACCTCCAAGCTCACCGCCGAATCCGACCTGCTCGCCATCGCCACGCTCGGCTTTCGCGGCGAGGCGCTGCCCTCGATCGGCGCGGTGGCGAAACTCTTGATCGCCTCGCGCACCCAGGGCGGCGAGGCCCATCAGATCGAGGTGGTGGCCGGACGGAAATCCGCCCTCAGGCCGGCAGCGCTCACCGCCGGCACCCGCGTCGAGGTGCGCGACCTGTTCTTCGCCACGCCGGCGCGGCTGAAGTTCCTCAAGAGCGAGCGCGCCGAGAGTTCGGCAGCCGCCGACGTCGTCAAGCGGCTGGCCATGAGCCGGCCGGACATCGGCTTCACGCTGGTCACCGAAGAGCGCGACCCCGTCACCTATGCCGCGCGCGGCCACGACATCGCCGCCCGCCTCGCCCGCGTCGGCGACATCTTGGGCCCCGAGTTCCGCGCCAACGCCGTGCCGGTGTCGGCCGAGAAGGAGGGCGTGAGGCTTGCCGGCGTCGCCGGCCTGCCGGCGGTGGCCCGCGGCAATGCGCTGTCGCAATATCTGTTCGTCAATGGCCGGCCGGTGAAGGACAAGCTGCTGCTCGGCGCGCTGCGCGCGGCCTATGCCGACCTCGTGCCGGCCGGCCGCTTCGCCGCCGCCGCGCTGTGGCTGGAACTCGACCCGCGCGAGGTCGACGTCAACGTCCACCCCGCCAAGACCGAGGTGCGCTTCCGCGACGCCGGGCTGGTGCGCGGGCTCTTGGTCTCGGGCCTGCGCGCCGCACTGCACGGCGAAAGCCACCGCTCGGCTGCCGCCCCCGCCCGGCCGTTCCAGACGCTGAGGCCAATGAGCCCGCCGCGTCCCGCCGGCATCGCCGGCTGGCGGCCGGAGACCTCGCCGGCCGCACCTCCCGGACTGTGCGAACCGCGGCAGGCGGCGTTCGCGGACCTTGCGCCCTCGGCCGATGCCCGCGCCGGCCAAGCCGCACCAGCCAACGAGCCGGCGGGCCACCCGCTCGGCGCCGCCCGCGCCCAGCTTCACACCACCTACATCATCGCCGAGACCGAGGGTGGCCTCGTCATCGTCGACCAGCACGCCGCCCATGAGCGCCTCGTCTATGAGCGCATGAAGCGACAGCTCGCCAATGGCGGCATCGCCCGCCAGATGCTGCTGGTGCCGGCGGTGATCGAGATGGACCCCGACGACGCGGCAAGGCTCGCGGCGCGGGCCGAAGTGCTGGCCGGCTTCGGGCTGGTGCTGGAGGGTTTCGGCCCCGGCGCGGTGATGGTGCGCGAGGTGCCGGCGCTGCTCGGCGAAGCCGACGTGGTGAAGATGGTGCGCGACCTCGCCGACCACCTCGCCGAATGGGACGACGCGCTGCCGCTGGAGCGGCGCCTCCTGCACGTCGCCGCCACCATGGCCTGCCATGGCTCGGTGCGCGCCGGCCGCCGCCTCAAGCCGGAGGAGATGAACGCGCTGCTGCGCGAGATGGAGACCACCCCGAACGCCGGCCAGTGCAATCACGGCCGGCCGACCTATGTCACGCTGTCGCTGGCCGACATCGAGCGGCTGTTCGGGCGGCGATAACCTGCGCTTGTTCGGCCACGGACGAGGACCTACATTGTAAGTCCGGAGGATGTGATGCGGACCAGTCTCGTCAGGATCGGCAATTCCAAGGGCGTACGGATCCCCAAGGCGATCCGCGACCAGCTCGGCTTCACCGACGCGGTCGAGATGACCGTACGCGGCGGCGAATTGGTGCTGAGCCCGGTCACCCACCCCCGCGCCGGCTGGGAGGAGGCGTTCCGGGCCGACCCGCCGCGGCCCGACGACGAAAATCCCTGGGCCGGGGCCGGCAGCCTGACCGAGTTCGACGACAAGGACTGGACGTGGTGAGCGAACAGGTGCGACCCGAGCCGAAACGGTTCGAGGTCTGGCAGGTCGCACTCGATCCGACAATCGGATCGGAGATCAGCAAGGTTCGGCCTTGCGTGGTGATTTCGCCGGACCAGATGAACGCCGTCCTCGCCACCGTGATCGTGGCGCCCTTGACCAGCACGCACAAACGCTGGCCGAGCCGGGTCGTGGTCGAGTTCGGCGGCAGGACCGGCGATATTGCGCTCGATCATATCCGCTCGGTCGACAAGCAGCGGCTGCGGCGCCGGTTGGGAACGCTCGATCCGGCAGTTGCCGGTGAGATGCTGGAGACGCTTGTCACGATGTTCCAAGCGTAGAGCTCAAGCGCCCGTGTGCTGCAGCACCGTCACCTCGCTCTCGCCATAGCTTCGGCGCTCCAGTTCGGCGAAGCCCTCGGGCGCGGTGAAGCCGGCCTCGGCCGCCTCCTCCACCACCACCAGCGCCTCGGGCGCGAGCCAGCCGCCGTCGCGGGCGCCAGCGAGAGCGACTTCGGCAAGGCCCCGGCGGTAGGGCGGATCGCAGAACACCAGCGTGAACGGCTCGAACGGCGCAGCGGGGCCGAGCTTCGTGGCGTCGCGGCGCAGCACCCGCGTCATGCCGGCGAGCCCCAACGCATCGATATTGGCGCGGATCAGCCCGCGCGCCTCGGCGCCGTCATCGACGAAGGCGGCAAAGCGCGCCCCGCGCGACAGCGCCTCCAGCCCCAGCGCCCCGGTGCCGGCGAAGAGGTCCAGCACCCGCGCCCCCTCGCACACGTCGCCATAGGCGTGGGCCAGGACGTTGAACAGGCTCTCGCGCAGCCGGTCGGCGGTCGGCCGGATGTCGTGCGATTTCGGGCTCGCCAGCGCGCGGCCCTTGAACCGCCCTCCGACGATGCGCATTGCCTACTCCGGCCGCGGCTTGCGCGGACCGCGCGGCTTGTCGAAGCCGGGCTTGCCGAAGCCAGGTTTGCCGCCGGGGCGGCCCGGTCGCGCTCCCCCCGGCTTGCCGCCGAACTTGTTGCCACCGAACTTGCCGCCCGGACGGTCGCCACGCGGCTTGAACGGGCGGTCGCCCTCGGGACGATCGCCGCGGGCACGGAACGGACGCTCGCCGCCTTCGCCCCGATCCCGGAACGGCCGGTCACCCCGTGGCTTGAACGGACGATCGCCCTCGGGACGCTCGCTGCGGGCGCGGAACGGACGCTCGCCGCCCTCGCCCCGGTCGCGGAACGGCCGGTCGCCGCGCGGCTTGAACGGACGATCCCCCTCGGGCCGCTCGCTGCGGGTACGGAACGGACGCTCGCCACCCTCGCCCCGTTCGCGGAACGGCCGGTCGCCACGCGGCTTGAACGGACGGTCGCCCTCGGGCCGCTCGCTGCGGGCACGGAACGGACGCTCACCGCCCTCGCCCCGATCGCGGAACGGCCGGTCGCCACGCGGCTTGAACGGCCGGTCGCCCTCGGGCCGCTCGCTGCGGGCACGGAACGGACGCTCGCCGCCCTCGCCGCGATCGCGGAAAGGCTTGTCGCCCCGCGGCTTGAACGGACGATCTCCCGGCGGGTTGTCACCGTGCCGGATGAACGGGCGCGCGCGCTCGGCGGACATTGCCGACGCCTCGGGCGGCGGTGCCGGCGAGCCGACCCGCTCGACCAGGATCGAACGGCCCTTGCGGTCCTCGGTCTTGCCGCGGCGCTTCGGCCGCGTGTCCTCGGAGGCCGGCGGAATGGCGGCGCGTTCGCGCCGCGGCAGCCGCCGCTTCGGCACCTCCTCGCCCTCCGGCGCGGCGCGCCAGATGCTGGGCTTGCGGCGATTGGACGGCTCGCGCAGCGGCCGATCGCTCCGCTCGGGGCGCCCGCGCCGTTCACCACATTCGGGGCGGTCCTCGAAGCGGTCGCGCGCCGGCCGTTCGGGCCGCTCTGGGCGTGCGGGACGCTCGGTCCGGACGGGCTCCTTGCGAGCCGGTTCCCTGCGGGCAGGCTTGACCTCGTCATAGTCGCGCAGCGGCGCGTCGAAATCGGCGCCGGCCAGCGCCGCGAGCTGCTCGCCGATCTGGTCGCGCAGCACCCGCGTCTTGATCTCCTCGATCGCGCCTTCCGCCAGCTCGCCGAGCTGGAACGGGCCGTAGGAGACGCGGATCAGCCGGTTGACGTGGACGCCGAGCGCGCCGAGCACGGTGCGGATCTCGCGCTTCTTGCCCTCGCGCAGCGCCACCGTGATCCACACGTTCGAGCCCTGCTCGCGGTCGAGCACGGCCTCGATCGGGCCGTACTGGAACCCCTCGACCTCCACGCCCTCGGCGAGCCGGTCGAGCTGGTCCTGCGTCACTTCGCCGAAGGCGCGCGCACGGTAGCGGCGCAGCCAGCCGGTCTCCGGCAGTTCCAGCACGCGCGCCAGCCCGCCGTCATTGGTCAGCAGCAGCAGGCCCTCGGTGTTGAAGTCGAGCCGGCCGACGCTGACGAGGCGCGGCAGTCCGGCAGGCAGCACGTCGAACACCGTCGGCCGTCCCTCGGGGTCGTCCGTGGTGGTGACGAGGCCGCGCGGCTTGTGGAACAGAAAAAGGCGGGTGCGCTCCTTCTCCGGCAGCGGCGCGCCATCGACCTCGATGCGGTCGGACTCCGCGACCGTGAAGGCCGGGCTGTCGAGCACCTGGCCATTCACCGCCACCCGGCCGGCCTCGATCCACTCCTCGATCTCGCGGCGCGAGCCGAGCCCGGCACGGGCGATCACCTTGGCGACGCGCTCGCGTTCCTTGACCACCGGCGCCGGCAGGTCCGCGCGCGGCGGGCGGGCGAGCGTGGTCCGGGTCTTCGACCCGCTGCGGGGCCTCTCATCGCGCGGCGGCCGCTCCGGCCCCGCGCCGGGCTTCGCCGGCCCTTTGCGAAAGCCGGGCTTCGCTCCGGACTTGAAGCCGGGCTTGGCGCCAGCCTTGGCGCCGGGCCTCTTGGCGAATCCGTCGCCGGGCCTGTCGTCGAACCTTGCGCCGGCGCGGCCGGGCGCCCCCTTGCGGGGGCCGCGAGATGAGGAAAACGGGCGGCGCGGACCATCGTCCGTCGGCTTGCGGGGCATGGCGGTTCCGTGCGACCTGGAGAAGGAGGGCGCCTGTAGCACGGCGCGGACGGGAATACGAGCGGTGCGCCCCGCCTTCATGGACATTGCGCTCGAAGAGGCGCGCGCGGCAGCAGGCCGCGGCGAGGTGCCGATCGGCTGCGTCATCGTCAAGGATGGCGCGGTGGTGGCGCGCGCCGGCAACCGCACGCTGGAGCTGAAGGATCCCACCGCTCACGCCGAATTGCTCGCCATCCGCGCCGCAGCCTGCGCGCTCGGCTCCGAGCGGCTGATCGGCTGCGACCTCTACGTGACGCTGGAGCCCTGCCCGATGTGCGCGGCAGCCATCTCGTTCGCCCGCATCCGGCGGCTCTATTATGGCGCCGCCGACCCCAAGGGCGGCGCGGTGGACAGCGGCGTGCGGCTCTATGCCAGCCCCACCTGCCACCACCGGCCGGAGGTCTATTGCGGCCTCGCCGAGCAGGACGCGGCCGGGCTGCTCCGCGATTTCTTCCGCGAGCGGCGGTGAGATCGAATGGCGGGTGGCCGCGGTTTTGCTAGGAACATCGCGGCCGACAGGAATGGCGGTCGACAGGAATGACGGCCGAGGTGGCCGATACGGGTTTCGGCTGTTCAGGCCGGAAAACCGCATGAACGAGTGGAGTGTGGGTTGCACGACGAACATGTGGCGGTCGAGCGCGCTCTGGCCGAGATCCGCGCCGGGCGCCCGGTGGTCATCACCGGGGAGGGCGGCCCGGTTCTCGCCGTCGGCGTCGAGGGGCTCGATGCCGCACTCGCCGCCCGCCTGGCCACGGCCGGCCCGGCACGGCTGGTGCTGCCGGCCGCACGGCTGCGGCGGCTCGGCCTGGAGCGCACCGCCGCCGGCACGCTCGCGCTTCCGGCGATCGATCTCGCCCGCATCGAACGGCTGACCCTGGCGCTCGATGCCGCCCTCGATGCCCCGATCGGCCCCGCCGCCTCCATCGACGAGGCCGCGCTTGAGCTCGCCCGGCTGGCGCTGATCCTGCCGGCCCTGCTGGTGGCGCCGCTCGCGGCGGCAGGCTCCGCCGCCTTTGCCGACCTGATGACCGTTCCGGCCGCGGCGATCGGCCGCTACCGGGCCGGCGAGATCGAACGGCTGCGCATCGTCGGCCGGGCACCGGTGCCGCTGGAGGGGGCGCCGGAGACCGAGTTCGTGGTGTTCCGCGGCGGCGAGGGCCTGCGCGATCAGGTGGCGGTGATCATCGGCCGGCCGGATTTCAATGGCACCGTGCCGGTGCGGTTGCATTCGGCCTGCCTGACCGGCGATCTGTTCGGTAGCCTCGCCTGCGACTGCGGCGACCAATTGCGCTCCACCGCCCGCGCCATGGCGGCGGGCGGCGGCGGTATCATTCTCTATCTGGACCAGGAAGGCCGCGGCAACGGCATCGCCAACAAGATCCGCGCCTACCGGCTGCAGAGCCGCGGCTTCGACACCTTCGACGCCGATGAGGCGCTGGGCTTCGAGTTCGACGGCCGGCGATTCGACTTCGCCGCCGCCATGCTGCGCCAGCTCGGCGTGGCAAAAGTCCGCCTGCTCACCAACAACCCGCACAAGGTGGCGGCGCTGCGCGAGGCCGGCCTCGACGTGGTGGCCGAGGAGCGCGTGCTCGGCCGCCGCACGCCCGAAAACATCCGCTACCTCACCGCCAAGCGCGACCGCGCCGGCCACCGGCTCGATGCCGACGCGCCCCTCGCAGATGCGGTGTCCAAGACGCGCTCCGACCCGGGCTGATTCGGAGATCGAACGGTTATCCTTGCGAAGCCGGCCGGCCGAATCGGCGCACCAGCGGCATCACGCGGAGCCACAGCCGGTAGGCCACCTCGATGAGTCGGGCGCCCACGCCGCTGGCGAACAGCCGCCCGGCCCGGCGAAACCGCGGCAGCGCCTGCCAAATCTCGGCGAAGGCGCGCCCGCCATCGACCAGCGACCCATCGGCGCGGCGGACATGGAAGCGCGCCATCGCCTCGGCTCGCGAGAGATCGGGCGCCAGCGCGTCGCCCGTGGCCTTGGTGATGTCGGTCCACACGATGGCGTCCGCGCCCTCGCAGCCGCGATAGAGCGCGATCTCGCGCGAGCACACCGGGCAGGAACCGTCGTAATAGACGGTCAGGGCCGGTGCGCCTGCCTCCGCAGGCAGATTTTCGGGCATCTTGGCGGGCGGCGAATCGGTCACGGCCGGCAGCGACATGCGAGAGGTTCTCCTGCGACAGCGGGCGTTCGGCCCCAATACCCCTCCATACGTCCGCCTCGGCCGGCGGATCACGCACGCCGGGACGACGATCCGCGACAGCCATGTTGACAAGCCTCGGCCGGCATCATACCAAGCGCGCCACCGCTCAGGCGGGCCCAGGTGGCGGAATTGGTAGACGCGCTGGTTTCAGGTACCAGTGGTGCAAGCCGTGGAGGTTCGAGTCCTCTCCTGGGCACCAGTCTCTCGCTGAGAGGCTGGATGCCGCGAGTTGTCGCCGCGCATCGCGCTTTCGACAGTCCCAAGAAATTCACGCCCTACAGTATGTCCACGCTGCCGCCATGCTGGCGGACGAGCGCTGCGATGGTGTGGACAAGCACGTGCCGCCGCACCGACAAAGCCCGCAGCGGGATATAGACCTCGTTGTCGCGCGGGTGCCGGCGGACGAGGCCGCCCGTGAAAATGAACAGGGCCGCATACTCCCTATTGATCCAGGTGTCCCCGGGCTGCCCGCGCCACCAATGAAACCCGAAGACCCCGAGCCGGTATGGCTCATGGCAGGCAAAGACCGGCTTTCGAAGCTCAAAGCCGATACCCTCGATGTCGCCACCTCCGACAGGCGAACCTTTATAGACGACCCAGGCGTGCGCGACATCGGACCAGGGAACCGGTGCCAAGCGCAGCCGCCCATCGCGGATCGATCCGGCGTCGATGACAAGCGGGGCGTTGCGCCAGCGGTCGGCCAGGAGCGTCACCACCGCCCCAACAACCGTCACGCTGGTGACGCCCCCGAAAACTGCGAGCAGAACCGCAACGACGTCGCTCGGGGACACCGTCTCGGCGGTGGCCAGGAACTGGATCATGATCGCCGCGCCGAACACCATGCCCAAGGCCACCCCCAGCACCGGCAAGATCAAAAGCCCGCCGAGGACGCCGATCCGGGTCCTCGCCTCCAGCGGCAGCGACACCGTTTGGGGTGGCGGCACCGGCTGCCACAGCTTCGGCTCGCCCGGAATCTCGATCCGCATCGCCCGGCTTCCCCTCAACGTCCCCGTGAAAATAGAATCGATTCTCTCCTCTCGGGTGAAGAGTCCCAACGAAACGTCACGATGGCCCTGATCCCGGCCGATGAAACCCGCGTAGACGAAATCTGCGTAAACGAAGCCTGCACCCGCCCGCCCAGGGCCGGGCAGGAACGGAGCGGCCGTGGACACCCGGCAACCCGGTTATGCCAATGTTGGGCTTGATCGCGGCCGCAAGCTTGCGCATTCGTTCGGCCCCATGAGTTCCGAGGCCAGCGGGCACCGTCCCTTGACGCGCAGTGGCGAGGGCCCGACGCCTCTGGCGCGGGGACTCCGGCTGTTTGTCCCCACCGGCGCAATTATCGCCATCATGTTCGCGCTGTGGCAGCTCTTCGCGGCCAGCAGCGGGCTCGAGATCCGCCGCACGCAGATCGGCAACACGCCGGTGAGCGTGTTCCGCCTGCCCGGCGGCGCGCCGGCCCCGGCCGTCATCATTGCCCATGGTTTCGCCGGCTCCCAGAAGCTGATGGAGCCATTCGCCGTCACGCTGGCCCAGAGCGGCTATGTTGCGGTGACATTCGATTTCGCCGGCCACGGCTTCAATCCGAACGCGCTCGCCGGCGGTCTGGTCGACCGCAACGCCCGCGCCCAGCGGCTGCTGCCCGAGCTCGACAAGGTGATCGCCTACGCCAAGTCGCTGCCGGGTGTGGATGGCCGCGTCGCACTGCTCGGCCATTCCATGGCCTCGGATCTGGTGGCACGCGACGCCAAGGCGCGGACCGACATCGCCGCCACCGTGACGATCTCGCTGTTCTCGCCGGAGCCGGACGCCACGGGGCCGCGCAACCTGCTGGTGGTGGTCGGCGCCATCGAGGATCCGCACCTGATGAAGGAGGCCTACCGGGCGGTGTCGGTGGCCACCGGCGGGCCGGTGGAGGCCGGCGTCACCTATGGGCGGTTCGAGGACGGCACCGCGCGGCGGGTCGCCATCGCCCCCGGCGTCGAGCACATCGCCGTGCTGTTCAGCGCCACCAGCCTTAAGGAGGCGCGCGACTGGCTGAACGCGGTGTTCAGCCGCGACCAGACCGGCCTGATCGACGCCCGCGGCTGGTGGTTCCTGCTGCTGTTCGGCGGGCTTCTCGTGCTGGCCCGGCCGCTGACCCGGCTCCTGCCGGTGGTGGCGCAGGCGCCGCGCGGCGCGAATTTGACATGGCGCCCGCTTCTGCTGGTCGCGGTGGCGCCGGTCATCCTGACGCCGCTGATCCTGTGGGCGTCACCGGTCAACACGCTGCCGCTGCTGCTCGGCGAGTATCTCTATTTCCACTTCGCCGTTTATGGGCTGGTGACGTTCGCCACACTGCGGCTGGTGCGCTGGTGGAAGGCCATCCCCGCCCCGCCGCCGGCCTCGGTGTCGCTGTGGCGGTTCGGGCTCGCCTTTGCGGCGATTGCCGCCTACGGCCTGTTCGCCATCGGCTGGCCGGCCGATCATTTCGTGTCATCGGTGGCGCCGATCGAGCCGCGCGTGCCGCTGATCCTGGCCATGGCCGCGGGCACCGCCGTCTATTTCGTCGCCGACGAATGGCTGGTGCGCGGATTGAAGCCGCTGCGCGGCGCCTATGCGCTCACCAAGGCGTGCTTCCTGGTGTCGCTCGCTCTGGCGGTGGCGCTCAACCCGCCGCGGCTGTTCTTTCTGATGATCGCCTCGCCGATCATGGTGGCGATGTTCGTGGTCTACGGCCTGATCAGCCGCTGGGCCTTCAACCGCACCAACGAGCCGCTGGCCGCGGCGCTGGCCAATGCGATCATCTTCGCCTGGGCCATCGCCACCACCTTCCCGATCATCGGATGATACGGTTCCCGGCCTGCAAGGCCGGTGAATCGCAGGAAGGTCACCCCCGCCCGCTCACCAGCCGCAGGAAATTGTCGTTGAAACGGCGGGCGGCGGCGGCGAAGTCAGGCAGGCGCGCCAGCGTCTCGCCGGCCAGCCGGTCGGCGCGCTCCTTGCCCAGCGCCCGCTCCAGCGAGGCGGCATAGGCGGGGATCGCCTGCCAGTCGTGCACCGTGTCCTCGCCGATCTCGACATGGTACTGCACGCCATAGGCCGCGCGCCCGATGCGCAGCGCCTGCACCGCGCAGGCAGCATTGGCGGCCAGCACGACGGCGCCGGTGGGCGGGCGCGTCACTTCGGCGCCGTGCCACTGGAAGGTCTCGACCGGATTCGAAAAGCCGGCGAACAGCGGATCGGCGGCGCCCGCCGGGGTCAGGTCGACGGTGCCGAGCCCCACTTCCGGCTCCTTGGCGAGGTCGACCGCCCCGCCCATGACGTCGGCCAGCAGCTGGTGGCCGAGGCAGACGCCGAGATAGGGCCGGTCGAGGGCGCGCACCCAGTGGCTGATCGCCAGCTTCTCGGCCACCATCCAGGGGTGCTCTTCCTCCTCCCACACGTCCATCGGCCCACCCATGACGACCAGCGCGTCATAGGGCTCCAGCGCCGGGATCGGTTCGCCGGCATCGAGCTCGACCGCATCCCATTCGATGCCGGCCTCACGCCACAGCTCGCGGAACGTTCCAGGATGCTCGACATCGACATGCTGGAAAACCAGAAAGCGCATGGCTCCCCCTTTTCTGGTGCTGTTGGCCACCCGGCTTGCTGACGGATGGTCGCTTCGATGGCACGCTTGGCACGGCTTGTCCAATGGCGGCAGGCGGCGGGTCGACCCTCCTGCCGGCAGAGTGCGATCGTCTCAATTCGCACGCAGCGGCACCTTGCCGTTGCATGGAGGATTCGGACAATCTTATGGAGATGTGCCACGGCAGTCGGCAGGCCATCACGGAATGGGCAGAGGCCGGAATGGAATCGATCTATTACGTCATGTGCTGGGCCTGCCACCGCAAGTGCCGGCACTGCTACGAGGAGCGCTTCCGCCCCTATGTCCGCGATGAGCTCGACGCGGTGGTGGCTGAGGCGAAGCGGAACTTCCCGCGCATCCTGGCGAACTTCCCGGCCGACATGACCTATCTCGACCGCGAGGGCTGCGAGCCCGGCGGTTTGCCGGTGCGGCGGGGCGGGCGCATCGTCCTGTCGGGCGGCGAGAGCCTGCTCGATCCGGTGCGCACCGAGATCACCTATCCGGTCATCGACGCGCTGAACGCGAAATATCGCGGCCAGGGCGTGCGCATCGTGGTGCAGACCACCGGCGACCTCCTCACCCGGCCGATCGTCGAGGATCTCCTCGCCCGCGGCGTCTACATGATCGCGGTCGCCTCCACGGACCGTTTCCACGTCGGCATCGACACGCCGGAGCGGCAGGCGGCCTTCATCGACGAACTGTCGGCGCTGTTCGACGCCTGCGGGCTGAAACCCTCCATGCTGTCCTCCGGCGTCGGCCGCAAGTGGGACGAGGAGACCGGCCCGCTCTACAGCTTCTTCGGCGCGTCCGAGGGCAGTTGGATCGGCAAGATCTGGCCGCGCGGCCGCGGCTGGCACAATGACCTCTCGACCGCGACGCTGGCCGACAATTTCTGCGCCCGCTGGTCCGGCGGCATGGGCTTTCTCGACCACCGGGTCGACGGCTCGGAAGTGTCGGTGGAGCCGGACGGCGCGGTCTATCCCTGCTGCATCAAGACCGCGCTGCCGCTCGGCAGCCTGCTTGAGGACAATCTGATCGACATTCTCGACAGCCTCGCCACCGAGCCCGCCTTCCAGGCCATCAATGCCGGCCGGCCCGAGCGCATGGGACTTTCCTACGGCTGGTTCGAGGAAACCTTCCTCGAGCGCTCGCGGACGGTAACGCCCGCCGGCCGGCCTTATGAAAATCTCTGCATCGGCTGCGACGCCTTCCACCGCGAGGTGCTGGGGCCGGTGATCGAGGCGGCACGCCAGCGCCGCCGCCACCGACCGCTCGTTCCGGCAGCGTGAGTGATACGGTTCTCCTACCTGACCAGCCGGAAGCCGCAAGAGTTCGACAGGAGACCCGACATGGACCGCCGCTCGTTCGTTGCCGGCCTCGCCGCCGCAACTCTTGTGCCGCGCGCCGCCGTAAGCAGCGAGACGCGGCCCTGGGAGGACATCCTCGCCGGCGCCCGCGGCCAGACCGTCTATTGGAACGCCTGGGCCGGCGACGAGCGCACCAACGCCTTCATCGCCTGGACCGGCGAGGAGATGCGCCGCCGCTTCGGCGTGGCGGTGGTCCATGTCCGCCTGCGCGACACCGCCGAGGCCGTCGCCCGCGTGGTGGCCGAGAAACAGGCCGGGCGCGGCTCCGGCGGCTCGGTCGACCTGATCTGGATCAACGGGCCGAATTTCCTGGCGATGAAGACCCAAGGGCTGCTCCACGGCCCGTTCGCCGAGGCGCTGCCCAACTGGCGCTTCGTCGACACCACCCGGAAGCGCTCCAACGTGATCGACTTCACCGTGCCGGTGGAGGGCTTTGCGGCCCCCTGGCGCATGGCGCAGGTGGTCTATGTCTATGATTCCGCCCGCCTCGCTGCCGCCGACCTACCGCGCTCGATCCCAGCGATGCTGGCCTGGGCGCAAGGCCATCCCGGCCGGCTGACCCACCCCACGGTGCGCAACTTCCTCGGCGCCACCTTCCTCAAGCAGGCGCTGGCCGAACTCGCGCCCGATCCGGATGTGCTGCAGAGGCCGGCCGACGATGCGGCGTTCGAGACGGCCGCCGCGCCGCTGTGGGTCTGGTACGCCGCGCTGCGGCCGAACCTGTGGCGGCAGGGCCGCGAGTTTCCCGAGACCGGACCGGCGCAGCGCCAACTGCTCGACGACGGCGAGATCGACATCGCCATCTCGTTCAACCCCTCCGAGGCGGCGGTGTCGATCGCCAACCGGCTCCTGCCGCCGACCGCGCGGGTGTTCGTGCTGGAGCGCGGCACCATCGGCAACACCAGCTTCGTCGCCATTCCGTTCAATGCCGCGAACAAGGAGGGGGCGATGGCGGTCGCCAATTTTCTGCTGGAGCCGGCAACCCAGGCCTATGCCCAGGATCCGCGCCACATGGGCAATTTCACCGTGCTCGATCTGGGCAAGCTCGATGCCGCCGACCGCCAGCGCTTCCTCGACCTGCGGTCGGACCCCGCTCTGCCCACCAATGAGGAATTGGGCGTGCCGCTGCCCGAGCCGCATCCCTCCTGGATGACGCGGCTGGTCGCGGCCTGGGAAGCGCGCACGCATTGATGAGACCATGCTGAGGGCCGCCCCGCCTCTGACGCTGGCGCTGTTCCTGCTGCCGATCGCCGCGGGGCTCGCCGGCACCGCCCTGCCGGCCTTCGGCTATCTGCCGGCGCTGGGTCACACCGAGGTCTCGCTCGACGCCTGGCGGGAGTTGATGGCGACGCCGGGCCTTGCCGACACGCTGGCGCTGACGCTGCGCGCCGGCCTGCTGGCAACCGCCCTGTCGGTGGTGCTGGCGATCGGCTTCTGCGCCCTGGCGCACGATCGGCCTTGGATGCGGCGCTGCGAGAGTGCGCTGGCGCCGATCCTGGCCACCCCGCATGCCGCGCTCGCCATCGGCTTCGCCTTCCTCATCCTGCCGTCGGGCTGGCTCGTCCGCATGGTGTCGCCGGACCTGACCGGCTGGCATACGCCGCCGCAGATCGTCACGGCGCGCGATCCGCAAGGCTTGTCCTTTGCCGGCGGCCTCGTGCTCAAGGAGACGCCCTATCTGGTGCTGATGATCCTCGCCGCCAGCGTGCAGATGCGGGTGCGCGATCTCACGGCAAGCGCCCGCGCGCTCGGCTACGGCCCGGCGGCGGCGTGGCTGTTTGCGGTGCTGCCGCGCCTCTACGCGCAGATCCGCCTGCCGGTCTACGCCGTGCTCGCCTTTTCGCTGTCGGCGGTCGATGTCGCGCTGATCCTGGCGCCCGGCACGCCGCCGCCGCTGGCGGTGCTGGCGATGCGATGGTTTGCCGACTATGATCTGGCACTCTACCCACGTGCCGCCGCCGCCGCGCTGCTGCAGCTCGCTGTGGTGGCTGGCACCATTGTCCTTTGGCGACTGTTCGAGATCGCGGCCGCCCGGCTGGGCCGGGCGATTATCTTGCGCGGCTGGCGCACCCCGGCGGCCGAACCGGTGGCGGCTGGCGCTGCGCTCGGAGCGGTTGCCGCGGGCGTTGCGGCGTTCGCGGCGATCGCCGGCATGGCGCTGTGGTCGGTGGCGGCCGGCTGGCGGTTTCCCGACGCCCTGCCTGACGCCCTGACGCTCGATGTCTGGATCCGCCATCTCCCCGAGGCCGGCCGGCCGATCGAGGCCACGCTCGCCGCCGGTGCGGCGGCGACCGTCATCGCGCTCGTGCTGGCGCTCGCCTGCCTGGAGAACGAGCAGCGCGCGGCGCTGCGACCGGGCACAGGCACGCTGTGGCTGCTCTATCTGCCGCTCTTGGTACCGCAGATCGCCTTCCTGTTCGGCGTCCAGGTGGTGCTGGTGCAGACCGGGCTCGACGGCACCCTGGCCGCGGTGATCTGGGCGCACCTGCTGTTCGTGCTGCCCTATGTGTTCCTGTCGCTGGCCGATCCCTACCGCGCGCTCGACCCGCGCTTCGCCCGCTCCGCCGCGGCCCTCGGCGCCGGCCGCGTCCGTATCTTCGTGCGGATCAAGCTGCCGATGCTGGCCAAGCCCATTCTGATTGCGGCGGCGATCGGCTTCGCGGTCAGCGTCGGCCAGTACCTGCCGACGCTGTTCGCCGGGGCCGGGCGGGTGGCGACGCTAACCACCGAGGCGGTGACGCTGGCGGCCGGCGCCGACCGGCGCGTGCTTGGCGTCTATGCCGTGCTGCAGGCGGCGCTGCCGGCGCTGGTCTATGGCCTGGCGCTCGGCCTGCCGCGCCTGATGTTTCGCAACCGGCGGGGGCTGTTGTGACCGGGCTCGCGCTCGCCGGTGTCGAGATCGCGCTCGATGGGCGGGTGCTGATCCCGCGCCTCGACCTTGCGGTCGCCCCCGGCGAGGTCGTCACGGTGATGGGGCCGTCCGGCTCCGGCAAATCGACGCTGCTCGCCTTCATCGGCGGCTTCATCGATCCCGTCTTTCGCGTGTCGGGGCAGGTGCTGATCGACGGCGCCGACGTCACCCGCCGCCCGCCCGAGGCGCGGCGCGCCGGCATCCTGTTCCAGGACGACCTGCTGTTCCCGCACCTGTCGGTGGGGCAGAACCTCGCCTTCGGCCTCGTCGCCAGCGTGCGCGGGCGCGCCGCGCGGCGGCGCGTGATCGAGACGGCGCTGGCGCAGGCGGATCTGGCCGGCTTCTTCGACCGTGACCCGGCAACGCTGTCCGGCGGCCAGCGCGCTCGGGTTGCGCTGCTGCGCACCCTGCTCGCCGAGCCGCGGACGCTGCTGCTCGATGAGCCGTTCAACCGGCTCGACAGCCATCTGCGCGACGATATCCGCCGCTTCGTGTTCGGCCACGCCCGCGAGCGCAGCCTGCCGACGCTGCTGGTGACCCATGATGCCGACGACGCAAGAGCGGCCGGCGGCCGCACCGTCCGGCTTGGGGCTTGAGGCGGTTTCCGGCCCTCCCGGGTGGACGCAGCCCGGGATGGTTGGCGCGCCTCGGGCGATCACGCTAAGAAGTGATTCACCAATTCAACAGGGCATTCATGCGCACCGGCTTCGCGCTGTCCGCGACGGCTCACCTGATTCTCGTGACCCTGGCCGTGGTCCTGGCCGGGCCGGCGCCGTTCGAGGTCGAGCCGGCCGAAGGCATCCTGGTCGATCTCGTGACGCCCGAGGAGGCGCAGGAGCAGCCGCCCGAGGAGACGGCGAAGGTCGACGAGCCCGAGAAGCCGCAAGTTCCCGAGATCGAGAAGACACAGGAAGAGTTCGCCAAGGACGAAACGAAGAAGGAAGAGAAGGCGCAGGAAGAAAAGGCCAAGGAAGAGAAAATCCTGCCGGCGGCTCAGGACCTGCTGCAGGATTTGCGGAAGGAGGCCCAGGCGGAGGCGCCGAAGGAGGCTGCCAAGGAAGCCGCCAAGGAAGCCGCGCAGGAGCCCCCCAAGGAGCCGGCCAGGGACGCCTCAAAGGACCCCGGAAGGCAGCCCGAAAAGCAGCCCGAGCAGGCGCCAGCCAGGGACTCTGCCAAGGACGCCCCCAACGAGCCGGGCCAGAACGCCCTCAAGGAAGCCCCCAAGGAGGCGTCCAAGGAGCCGGCGAAAGGGCCGCCTCGGCCTGCTGGACCGCCGCCGCCCTTGCCCCCTGTCCGGCCGCCGGAGCTTGCGCAGCCAAGCAGCGCACCGATACCGCCCGAGACCGCGCCGCAGGACGCCCAGCCGGCCGAGGCACCGCCCGCCGGCCCGGCTCTCGCCGGCATTCCCCTGCCACCGATGGCGGAGCAGCCGGCCGGCGAGGTAACGCCGCCGCTCACCCCCGACCGGCTGATGGAGATGGCGCGGCTCGGCAAGGCGGACGGGTTCGACGCCGTCGCCGAGGATCAGGCGAAGCTCACGCCCGACGAGATTGCCGCCTTCAGGGCGAGCGTGCAGAAATGCTGGACGCGCCCGGACACCGTTCCCGCCAATGCCAAGCTGCAGATGGTGATGCGCGTCTCCTTCAAGCCCGACGGCGCGCTGGCCGGCGATCCGATGCTGATCGCGGCGCCTGCCTCCAAGCTCGGCCCGGCCCTGGTGCGCGCCGCCCAGGCCGCCGTGAAGCGCTGCCAGCCCTACGCGGCGCTGCCGGCCGGCAAGTACGAGGAATGGCGCGTGCTTGACCTGCGCTTCACCCCGGGCGGCATCGTCGGCGGCTGAGCCGCAGTCCGCCAACCCCACCCGAGAGAGAGTGAGGCTCCCGGCGTCTGGGGCCCGGCCACCCAGGCACCATCTGACATAGCTCAAGGACATCCCGCCGCCGTGGACTATGCTCGGCGCGTTCGCATCCAGGGTGGATGCTGCGGCGGCCGGTGCCGATGTCCGTCGAATTTCGGCAGTCACGAGTTGATTGCCGGAAGACCGTATGGATCCGCCTCCGGAGACCCCCGCAAGAGGACTGCATGACCGAGATCGTCTACGGCGTGTGGGACGGCATCGTCTACGACAACCGCGCCGGCCGGCCTGCCGCCGATGATCGTCCGGCGCCGCCGACCCTTGCCAATTTCGACAGCTTCGACGACGGCAACCGCATCCGCGCCTTCTTCGCCGACCGCGGCTTTTTCATCTTCGACGCGAACGTCGGGCTGATCGACGTGCTGTGGCGGCAGATGGCCGAGGCCGCCGCGCAGAGCTGCGGCAAATGCACGCCGTGCCGGATGGGCACGGTGCTGGTGCGCGACGCGCTCGATGCGCTGCGCCGCGGCCGGAAGACCAGGGTCGGCCTCGACGAATTGGAGACGCTGGCCGACCAGATGACCGCCACCTCAATGTGCGGCCTCGGCCAGACCTGCGCCCGGCCGCTGTTGGCGGCGCTGCGCCATTTCCGCGACGTGGTGGAGGGCGAACTGAAGCGCGGCCCGCGGCCGGAGCCCAACGGCCTCACCTACATGACCGCGCCGTGCATCGAGGCCTGCCCCTCGCGCATCAATGTGCCGCGCTACATCGACTTCATCCGCGACGGCAAGCCGGAGCATTCGCTCGGCGTCATTTTGCAGAAGTATCCGATGGCCGCGACCTGCGGCCGGGTGTGCGTGCGCTTCTGCGAGATGGCCTGCCGGCGCAAGTTCGTCGACGAGGCGGTCGGCATCAAGACGCTCAAGCGCTACGTCGCCGACCAGCAGAAGGGCGCGCATGCGCTGACCTTCGGCCGCGAGCTGATCGCGCACCCCTTGAGCCAGGACATGCGGGTGGCGGTGGTCGGCGCCGGCCCCGCCGGTCTCTCCTGCGCCTATCATCTGCTGCTGCACGGCTATCGCGTCGACATTCTGGAGGCGATGGGGGAGGCCGGCGGCATGGCGGCGATCGGCATTCCCAACTATCGCCTGCCCAAGGACGTGCTGCGCTCGGAGACCGAGATCATCGCCGAGCTTGGCGGGCGCTTCCTGTTCAACCATGCGCTGGGCCGCGACTTCTCGATCGACGATCTGTTCGCGCGCGGCTACCGCGCGGTGTTCCTGGCACTGGGCTGCCAGCAGGGCAGCCGGCTCGGCGTCGCCGGCGAGGATCCGAGCCTTGCCGGCTACAAGCCCGGCATCGCCTTCCTGCTCGATGTGCACGACCATGTCGCCGGCACCCGCACCATCGAGCTGTCCGGCGACGTGGTGGTGGTCGGCGGCGGCAATGTGGCGATGGACTGCGCCCGCTCGGCCCTGCGCATGGGTGCCGACACCGTGCACGTCGTCTATCGCCGCACCCGCGAGGACATGCCCGCCGACGCCGACGAGGTGGCGGCCGCCGAGGCCGAGGGCATCATCTTCCACTTTCTCGCCAATCCGGTGCGGATCGTCGCCGAAAGCGGGCGCATCACCGGCGTCGAGCTGATCGCGATGCGCCAGACGGCGCCCGACGGCCGCGGCCGCCGCAATGTCGAGGCCGCGCCCGGCACCGAGACGGTGCTGCCCTGCACGACCCTGATCGCCGCCATCGGCCAGCAGATCAACAAGGACGTGCTGAAGCCGGAGGACGGCATCGCGCTCGACCGCTGGAACTGCATCGCGGTCGATCCTGTCGATCTCGCCACCTCGCGCCCCGGCGTGTTTGCCGGCGGTGATTGCGCGTCGGGTCCCTCGACCCTGATCCACGCCATGGCCAATGGCCTGAAGGCCACCCGCAGCATCGACGACTGGATCCGGCTGGGCTATGTGCGCTTCCGGCCGCGCTCGCGCATGCGCGCCCTGCTCAACGACAACCGCATGCTGGCCGACGATGCCGTCGAGGTGCCGGTGAAGCCGCAGTACCGCGTCCACCACCCCGAGCTCGACCCCAATGTGCGCACGCAGATGTTCGAGGAGGTGGAGCAGACCATCAGCGCCGAGGAGGCCTATCGCGAGGCCAAGCGCTGCATGCGCTGCTACCGCATCTATTCGGTGATCACCGAGCAGCCGATCCCCGAGGGAGCATGAGGATGGCCGCGCAATTCCTGCCCCAGACCAGCCCCGGCGCCGAGGTGACCTATTTCGAGGCGACCATCAATGGTGCGCCGATCACCGGCCGCTCGGACGAGACGATCCTCACCTGCGCCCGCCGCTACGGCGTCTATATCCCGACCCTGTGCGAGCTGGCCGACATCGACCACGCGCCGGGCACCTGCCGGGTGTGCCTGGTCGAGATCCGGACGGACGGCAGCGCCAAGACCCACTTGGTGACGGCCTGCACCACGCCGATGCAGGCCGGGCTGGAGATCCGCACCCGCACCCCCGAGGTGCGCGAGAAGCAGCGCCTGCAGGTCGAGCTGCTGCTCGCCGACCACGACCAGGACTGCGCCACCTGCATCCGCCACGGCCGCTGCGACCTGCAGGATGTCGCCCAGTTCGTCGGCCTCAGGCAAAACCGCTTCTTCGACCCCGCGCGGGTGGCGACGCGACCGATCGACGACTCCTCGCCCGCCCTGATCCGCAACATGAAGCGCTGCATCCGCTGCCAGCGCTGCATCGCCATGTGCCGCGACGGCCAGGGCGTCGATGCGCTGATCCAGGTCGGCACCGGCCTCGACACCGCGGTGGGCCTGCGCCACGGCCTGACCCAGAAGAATTCCGCCTGCGTCACCTGCGGCCAGTGCGTGCTGGTATGCCCGACCGGCGCGCTCGGCGAGCGCGACGAGACCGACCGCGCGCTTGACATGATGTACGACCCCGAGCTTGTCACCGTCGTCCAATTCGCGCCCGCGGTGCGCGTCGGCTTCGGCGAGGAGTTCGGCCTGCCGCCCGGCACCAATGTCGAGGGCCAGATCATCACCGCGTTGCGCAGGCTCGGCGCCGACATCGTGCTCGACACCAATTTCGGCGCCGACCTCGTCATCATGGAGGAAGGCACCGAGCTGCTGCACCGGCTGGCGCACAGAAAGCGCCCGACCTTCTCCTCCTGCTGCCCGGCGTGGATCAATTTCGCCGAGCGGCACTATCCCGACATCCTGCCGCTGCTGTCCTCGACCAAGTCGCCGCAGCAGTGCGTCGGCACGCTGGCCAAGACCTATCTGCCCGAGAGGATGGGCATCGATCCCAAGCGTATCCGCGTCATCTCGATCATGCCCTGCACGGCGAAGAAGGACGAGATCGCGCGGCGCCAGCTCATCCATGACGGCGTGCCGGAGGTCGACGTGGTGCTGACCACCCGCGAGTTCGCGCGCCTCCTGCGCCGCGAGGGCATCGACCTCAAGACGCTGGAGCCGTCGGCCTTCGACAACCCGTATATGAGCGAATACACCGGCGCCGGCGCCATCTTCGGTACCACCGGCGGCGTGATGGAGGCGGCGGTTCGCACGATGTACTACATCGTCAATGGCCGCGAGCTTGAGACGGTGGAACTCCAGCAGCTGCGCGGCTTCGAGGGTGTGCGCACCGCCACCGTCGATCTCGGCGGTGCGGTCGGCGAGGTGAAGGTGGCGATGTGCCACGGCCTCAAGCCGACCCGCCAGATCGTCGAGACGGTGCGCGCCGGCACTGCCGATTTCGACTTCATCGAGGTCATGGCCTGCCCCGGCGGCTGCGTCGATGGCGGCGGCTCGCTGCGCTCCAAGAAGCAGTATCTGCCGCACGCGCTGAAGCGCCGCGAGACGCTGTTCGGCATCGACCACAAGCGCGCGGTGCGCCAGTCGCACAACAACCGGCAGGTCCAGGCGCTCTATCGCGACTTCCTGGGCGGGCCCAATTCGGAGAAGGCGCACGACCTGCTGCACACTTGGTACACCGACCGCAGGATCGAGATGACCCAGACCGTTCGCGAGATCTGGGCCGACATCAAGATGACCGGGAAGGTGTACTGACCGGCAGCCGGTCTCGCGCAGCGGGCGCGCAGGCCATGCCCGCCTATCCGGCGCTGGCGCCGAAGCCGGCGGCCTCGATCGCCTTGATCAGCGTCTCGGCCGGAACGCCGGTGTCGGCCTCGACGCGGCCGGAAGCGAGATCGACCGTCACCTTTGCGGCGGCATCCTCGCGCTTGATCAGCTTTTCCACGGTCGCGGCACAGCCGCCGCAGGTCATGCCGGTCACGTTCAGCGTCACCATGCTGATTGTCTCCACAGTTCTGGCCGCCATCGCGGCGCGTGACCAGGATATGGCACTGCGCCCCTGCCCGGGAAAGCGGAAGCGGCCCACCCTGCCCGCCGATCAGCTGCGATGATGCGGCGAGCCGGCCTCCGGGGAACAAGAAATGCGGGCCGAAACCCGAAAGACGCGCCGAGCGCCCTTTTGTTGCAGCAATTCAGCTATGCAGGCCGGAACGGTTGACAAGGGCCGAATCCAAATTCGCACCCTTCGGGATTCAGCAGGATCGGCCGCCCGGGCCGCATTCGCCCTGCATCACGGCGATTTGCACCGCCTGCGCGCGGCTTGCCGCGGCCTCGACGAAATCGCCGCCCGCGTCATGGTATTGTGCGCGATGCTGAGGATTATGCCGAAACGTCATCGGCGGACAGTAGCCCTCTGGCGTAAAATCGCGAATATTCCAATTTGATTCGGCCACAGGACTGCTCCCCATGCAACGACTCGGCACGTTGTTTATCGCCTTTTGCATGGTGATGATTTCCGGTTCGCTGGGCGCGCTGCTGTATCTGGTGGCCGGTGTTCCCGCTGCCATTTCGGGGCTTGCGGCGCTAACCTTGCTGCTCGGTCTGGCCTGGTGGCAGTTCTCTGCGCTGCAGACCGCCGATCGCGCCCACCTCGGCCGCCAGATCGGCGACCTGTCCACCACCGTGACCGATATCGCCAGAGCCCTCGCCGATATCTCGCGGCGCGTGTCGGACGTCGATCACCGGTTGCAGGCGATCGAGCGCCGCGGCACCTCGATCGAGGGCGCGGCGGGCGAGGCCGCCCGCAAGGCGGTGCAGCCGCTCTCCGCCGAGCTTGTCGTCCTCACCGGGCTGGTCAAGGACCTCGCGGAGGCCACCGCCGCGCACGAGCAGCACCTCGCCGTCTTCGACCAGAATCTGCAGGCGCTCGCCGCCCGGCCGCAGGTGATCATGTCCCCGGCCGCGTCCGGTGCCGCCGCCGCCACAGCCACCCTGGAGGCGGCCGCCGCCGCGCCGCCGGCGCCGGTGGTGCGCCACGGCATGCTGGCCGGCCTGTCCGAGGCCGACGGACTGGCGCTGGTGCAACGCGCGGTGAAGGCCGGGCGCGTCGAGATTTATCTGCAGCCGATCGTCACCCTGCCGCAGCGCAAGGTGCGCTACTACGCGGCCATGCCGCGGCTGCGGGCCGAGGACGGCTCGCTGCTCACCCCGGACGATTACGGCGACCTCGCCCGCGCCGGCCGGCTGGAGCCCGAGATCGACCTGCAGGTGCTGCTGCGCTGCGTGCAGGTGGTGCGGCGGCTGGCCAGCCGCAATCGCGAGATCGGCCTGTTCCTCGACCTTGCCGCCGACACGCTGGGCGACACCGAGGCGATGGCCCGCTACGCCGAGTTCCTGGAGGCCAACCGCACCCTCGCGCCGGCTCTGGTGTTCCAGGTCGCCCAGGAGCAGTTCCGCCTGCTCGGTCCGGTCGAGACCGAGGCCCTGGCCGGCGTGGTCGATCGCGGCTTCAAGCTCGCGCTCCACCACATCCAGGACCTGCGCTTCGATGCCCGCGACCTCGCTGAGCGCGGCGTGCGCTTCGTCAAGGTACCCGCCGTGGGCCTGCTCGACCGCTCGCGCGCCGTCGGCGCCGAGATCCACCCGGCCGATCTGGGCGACCTGTTCGGCCGGCACGGTATCGCCCTGATCGGCGACGCCATCGAGACCGAGGGACAGGTGGTCGACCTGCTCGACTATGACGTCAAGTTCGGCCAGGGCAATCTGTTCGCGCCGCCCAAGCCGGTGCGCGCCGACGTGCTGGGCGCCGAGCGCCGGCCGATGCGCGATCCCGCCGAGGCCGCCCCCGCGCCGCGCGTCGAGATCGCTGCGGCCGACATTCGGCGCGACGAGATCAAGCGCGATGAGCCCAAACGCGACGAGCCGGCACCGCGCCGTACCGGCGGCCTCGCCGACCTCGCCAAGACCACCATCCGCCGGGCCTGACCCGGTTTCGGCCCGCCGCTGCGATCCATCATTCGGTTTCCGGTCGATCCCGCCGGGATCCCGGAAACGGCTTGCCAACACGCCGCGCCTCCGTACTCTTCCGGAGCGCTCCTGCGCCTTGCCGCCCATCCGGACGCCGCACGGCCGCGCCGGGTTCCCAACTCCGGATCCCGAGCCAGGCACCTTGCGGTCCTGATTCCATCGCTTGAAGGATCGAACCCCATGGGACTCGTCACGCGGTTTGTCTCGCGGCTCCGCGCCCCTGCCGCCTTCGCCGTTGCCGCGCTTGGCCTTGCCGCACTTGCCCTGGCCGCGCTTGCCTTGGCCGCGCCGCTCACCGGTCCGGCCGCGGCCCAGGGCAGCGAGACGGCCGCCGATACGGGCACCGGCGTCGAGCTTAGAGTGGGCACCCTCGTCATCGCCGAGCCCTGGGCCCGCGCCACCCCGCCGGCCGCCAAGGTCGGCGGCGGCTACATGCGCATCACCAACACCGGCACCGAGCCCGACCGGCTGATCGGCATGTCGGCACCGGTGGCCGGCCGCGGCGAGATCCACGAAATGGCCGTGGTCGACGGTGTGATGCGCATGCGCGAGCTCGAGAACGGCATCGCCATCGAGTCGGGCCAGACCGTGGAGCTCAAGCCCAGCGGCCTGCACGTGATGTTCATGGACATCAAGGAGCCGCTCAAGGAAGGGACCACCATCCCCGTCACGCTCCGGTTCGCGAAGGCCGGAACGATCGAGGTGCCCTTCCCGGTGCGCAGCATCGGCGCCGGCAGCCACACCAAGCACTGATTCCGCCGATCCCGAAGGGATCAACCGGAAGCCGAATGACCAAGTTTCCGGGGATCCGTCCGCGATCCTTGGAACCCCGAAAGCCCGACCCGGAGGACGATGGACAAGCTCTCCGCCCTCGAATGGATCCTGTTCGTCGGCGCCGGAATGGCGCTGGCGGGCATGCTGTCGAGCCTGCTCGCCAAACGCTTCGGGGCACCGCTGCTGCTGGTGTTCCTGCTGATCGGCATGCTGGCGGGCGAGGACGGGCCGGGCGGGCTGAAGTTCGACGACTATGAATCGACCTTTCTGGTCGGCTCGATCGCACTGTCGGTCATCCTGTTCGACGGGGCGATGCGAACCAAGCTGCGGCTGGTCCGCCGCGCGCTGGCGCCGGCGCTCGTCCTGGCCACCGCCGGCGTGCTGCTCACGGCGGCGCTGACCGGCGCCTTCGTGCATGCGCTGTCGGGAGCCGGCTGGATCCAGTCGCTGCTGCTCGGCTCCATCGTCGCCTCCACCGACGCCGCGGCGGTGATGTTCCTGCTGCGCACCGCCGGCCTGACGCTGAGCCCCCGGATCGGCGCCACGGTGGAGATCGAATCGGGCACCAACGATCCAGTCGCGGTGTTCCTGGTCATCCTGCTGACCCGGCTCGCATTGGCCGGCGAAGCGGACACCGCCACCGTGCTGGCCGAGATCGTCGGCGATTTCACGGTCGGCGCCGCGGTCGGGGTCGGCGGCGGCCTGCTGGTGGTGCAGGCGCTTAACCGGCTCGACTTGCCGGCCGGCCTTCACCCGCCCTTCGTCACCACCGCCGCCGTCGGCATTTTCGGGCTGGCCTCGGTGTGGGGCGGCTCGGGCCTGCTTGCCGCCTATCTAGCGGGGTTGGTGGTCGGCAACAGCGCGGTGCGGGCCTATCCGGTGATCGAGAGCTTCCAGGGCGCGGCGACCTGGCTGTGCCAGATCGCCATGTTCCTGATGCTGGGGATGCTCGCCTCGCCGTCCGATCTCATCGACCAGGGCCTTCCCGCCGCCGCCATCGCCGCCTTCCTGATGCTGGTCGGCCGGCCGCTGGCGGTGTGGCTTTGCCTGCTGCCCTTCCGCATGCCGGCGCGCGAGATCGCCTTCATCGGCTGGGTGGGTCTGCGCGGCGCGGTGTCGATCTTCCTGGCCGCGATTCCGACGCTCGCCGGCCTGCCGGGGGCGGACGATTATTTCAACGTCGCCTTCGTCGTCGTGCTGGTGTCGCTG
Source organism: Blastochloris tepida (assembly GCF_003966715.1). NCBI lineage: Bacteria > Pseudomonadati > Pseudomonadota > Alphaproteobacteria > Hyphomicrobiales > Blastochloridaceae > Blastochloris > Blastochloris tepida. The sequence goes on along the minus strand of NZ_AP018907.1, from coordinate 151,166 downwards.
CTGGTGCAGGGCTGGACGGTGGGCCTCGCCGGCCGCTGGACCGGGGTGGCGACACCCGCGACCAGCCTGCCGGTGCAGCGCGTCGAGATCGACCTGCCGGGCAATACCGGGCGTGAGTTGGTCGGCTACCCGGTCGAGGCGGAAAGCCCGCTGGCCCGCGGCGCCCATCTGCCGGCCTGGGCCCAGCCGGCGCTGGTGGTCCGCAACGGCGTGATCCTCAACCCGCGCGATGCCGGCGACCTGACGAGCGGCGACTATGTCTACGTGCTCGCCGCCCCTTCGCGCGTCAGCCGGCTGGATGCGCTGTTCGCGGCCGGCGTCGAGGATCCGAGCGCGGCCAGGATCGCCTTCGGCGAGCTGCCGCTGGTCGGCGAGGCGCCCTCGGCCGAGGTGGCCGCGCTCTACGGGCTGGAGATCGCTGGCGACACCGCGGACACCATCGCCGACGTGTTCGCCGAGCGCTACACCGACCGCGCCCGCCCGGGCGACCGCGTGGCCTTCGGCGCGGCGACCCTGATCGCCCGCCGCATCGAGCCGGACGGCCGCGTCGCGCTGGCCGGCCTGCGCCTGCCGGACATCGCCCAGGCGTCGACCCGGCCGCCGTGGCTGCAGCGCTGGCTGCAGCGGCTGGGCCTGTCGGCGAAGGATTGACCGGCCGGAGAGCAATATGCCGTTGGCCGAAAAATCCCTTCCAGATCAGTGATTTTCCGGCGAGATCGCTTCCGGCATCCTGAAGGGATCAGCTGGAGAACCGTATCACACCCCCGCCGCCGTCAGCATGCTCTCGACCATGCCGCGATAGCCGCTGCCGAACAGGCGCAGATGTACCAGCGCCGGCCACAGCCGGTAGATCACCAGCCGCTCCTCAGCCCCCGGCTCCAGCGCGCCGTAGGCGTCGTAGAACGCCGCGCTTGGCCGGTCGAACAGCGTCAGCATGGCGAGATCGACCTCGCAATGGCCGAAATAGCAGGCGGGGTCGATCAGCCCGCTCACATGGTCGCCATCGACCAGCACATTGCCGCCCCACAGGTCGCCGTGCAGCAGCGCCGGCTCCGGGCGCGCCGGTAGCCGGCTGGGGAGGTCGGCGGCAAGCTTCTCGACCCGGCGGGCGAGCGGACCGGGGATGTGCGGCGCGCTCGCCGCGAGCCGGCGCTCGCCCCAGAACCGCGGCCAGTCGTCCACGAACGCATTCTCGATGGCGACCGGCCCGAACGCATAGTCGGCCGGCCAGCCATAGCGCGTGCCCAGGGTCTCGTGCAGCCGCGCCAGCGCCGCGCCAAGGCTGCCCCAGGCGCTGCGCAGGCTGCCGCCGCTGGGCAACTCCTCGATCACCAGCGCATCGGCATTCGCCGCCAGCACCCTGGGGGCTGGCACGCCGGCGGCAGCGATCGCCTGCAGCATCGCCGCCTCGGTCTCCGGCGCCGGGCCGCTCTTGACGATGGCGGTGCGGCCGCCGGCCAGTTCGATCCGCAGGATCTGCGACAGATCCCCGCCCGCCAGCGGCTCGGCCCGTCGCAGCACCCCGCCGAGCAGCCGGGCGCCAACGGCGGCGAGCGCCGTCATTCCCGCGCCATCAGGCGCCGGGCCAGGGCCTCGGCGCCGGTCGTGACGTCAGCCCAGGTCATCGCGAAACCGTCGTCGCCGCCATAATAGGGGTCGGCCACCGCCTGGCCGCGCCGACCTTCGACATGGTCGAGCAGCAGGCTGAGGTGCACGGAGGCACCCGCCGGCCGCATCCCTTCGAGCACCGCTAGATTTTCATGGTCGAGCGCGACGATGTGGGTGAAGCGGCGGAAGTCCTCCACAGTCACCTGCCGGGCACGGTAGGAGGCGATCTCCACCCCGTGCCGGCGGGCGATCGCCTGGGCGCGCGCATCGGGCGGCTCCCCGACGTGCCAGTGGCCGGTGCCGGCCGAATCGATCTCGACGTCGAGATCGGCTTTCGCGACCACACGCCGGAATGCTGCCTCCGCCAGCGGCGAGCGGCAGATGTTGCCAAGACAGACGAACAGAACCGCCGGCTTCTTCGTCACCCCGAACACCCCTTGACTGGACTGCGCCCAGATCAACGCAGGTACGATTTATCCGCGCAACTCACTCCTTGCGCAACAGTCCGCCCGGCTCCTCGACCAGACCGGCCAACGCAGCCGGCAGGTCCACCGCCTCCACCTGCGACAGCGCCTTGAGGATCTTGGCCGCCTCGGTGCGCCGGCCGGGGCGCATCACCAGGATCACCGTCTCGGCGCCGCCGACGCAGCCGGGATCGCCGCAGGCCAGCTCCGTCACCGAGACGGTCGCGGCCTCCGGCAGCGAAAGATACACCCGCGTCAGCTCGGCGATGCGCCGGGCGGCATCGCGCCCCTCGCCTTCGATGCCGCCGCGCCGGGTGAAGAAGAACCGCGCCATGCCACCTCGATCCGTTGGTTTGCCTGCCTATCCCAACATGCAACAATATAACATTCTGGTGCCAATCAGCCGGCCCGTTCATCGTAAGGCCGAAGCGCCGTCGCGCCCGCCGCCAGGCTTTGCTAGAGCCTTGGCCAATCTCGCGACGCCAGGCCGGCCAGGGACCGGCCAGGGCTCTAAGGTTTTGGCTTATCGCATTTTCTCGCGCAAAACCGGTATCCACTTTTGCGCAAAATGCTCTAAGAGAGCCGCAAACGGGGCAAAAGACAGGCATGGACGGTCCGACCACTGCGGCGTCTGCCGGCGAGACGCCGGGACAGGCTCTGCTCACCCAGTTCGAGCGCGCCGGCTACCGCCACGTGGCGCCGGCCATTCTGCAGCCGGCCGACGTGTTCTTCGACCTTGCCGGCGAGGAGATGCGCCGGCGCATCTACCTCACCACGGATGCCGGCGGGCGCGACTGGTGCCTCCGGCCCGACCTGACCATTCCGGTGTGCCGCGACCATATCGCGACGGGCCGGCTCACCGAGCCGGTCGGCTACAGCTATCTCGGCCCGGTCTTCCGCTTCCGCGGCGACGCGCCGGGCGAGTTCCTGCAGGCCGGCATCGAATCGCTCGGACGGCGCGACCGCGAGGCCGCCGATGCCGAGGTGCTGGCGCTGGGCTGCGAGGCGGCCGGCCAGTTCGGCGTGGCCCATCCCCGCATCTCGATCGGCGACCGCAGCCTGTTTGCCGGCCTCGTCGATGCGCTCGACCTGCCGCCGCAATGGCGCCGCCGCCTGCTGAAGGACTTCAACCGCACCGGCTCGCTGCGCGAGGCGCTCGATCTGCTGGCGACCCCCGGCCCGACCATGCCCTATGCCGGCGTGCTCGCGGCGCTGGCCGGCCAGGATCCGGCGGCCGCCCATGCGGTGGTCACCGACCTTCTCTCCATCGCCGGCATCAGCACGGTCGGCGGCCGCTCGGCCGGCGAGATCGCCGAGCGCTTCCTCGAACAGGCGGCGCTGGGCGCCACCGGCGCGGTGCCGGCCTCGGCGCTCGGCGTGATCGAGCAGTTCCTGGAGATTTCGGGCGACCCCGACGAGGCGGCGGACGCGCTACGCACGCTGGCGCGGGAGGCCGGCATCGACATGTCGCCCTCGATCGACGCCTTCGAGCAGCGTACCGGCTTCTTCGCCGCCCAGGGGCTCGAGGTATCGTCCATGCGGTTCTCGACCTCGTTCGGCCGCGGCCTGGAATACTATTCGGGCTTCGTGTTCGAACTGCACGACCCCGACAATGCCGAGCCCGGGCCGCTGGTGGCCGGCGGCCGCTATGACGAGCTGTGCACGCTGCTCGGCAGCCCGGTGCCGGTGCCGGCGGTGGGGCTCGCCTGCTGGATCGAACGTCTCACCGCCGCGGGAGGACTGTCATGAGCAATTCCGCCCCGCTGGTGCTGGCCGTGCCCTCCAAGGGCCGGCTGCAGGAGAACACCCACGCTTTCTTCGGCCGCGCCGGCATGGCGCTGGTGCAGGCGCGCGGCGCCCGCGACTATCGCGGCGCGCTGGCCGGCGTGCCTGGCGTCGAGGTGGCGTATCTGTCGGCGTCCGAGATCGCCCGCGAGATCGCCTGCGGCTCGGTGCATTTCGGCGTCACCGGCGAGGATCTGGTGCGCGAATCGATCCCCGAGGCGGAGTCCCGCGTGGCGATGGTGACGCCGCTCGGCTTCGGCCACGCCAATGTCGTGGTCGCGGTGCCGCAGGCCTGGATCGACGTCGCCACCATGCACGACCTCGACGACGTCGCCACCGCCTTCCGCGCCCGACATGGGCGCAAGCTGCGCGTCGCCACCAAATACGTGAACCTGACCCGGACCTTCTTCGCCGGGCACGGGCTGGTCGACTACCGCATCGTCGAGAGCCTGGGCGCCACCGAGGGCGCGCCCGCCACCGGCGCCGCGGAGCTGATCGTCGACATCACCACCACCGGCGCGACGCTGGCGGCCAACGCCCTGAAGGTACTCGACGACGGCGTAATCCTGCGCTCGGAGGCGAACCTCGTCGCCTCGCTCACCGCCACGTGGTCGGACGACAACCGCGCCGCCGCCGCCGCCATTCTCGACCGAATCGCCGCCGAGGCGCTGGCGCGCTCCGTGCGCGAGGTGCGGGCGCGCTTTCCCGCGCTCGACGCCGGCATGGTGGAGGAGGCGAAGGCGCGCTTTGGCGTCACCGCCCCGCTCGGCGCCCCGACCTCGACCGGCATGGTGACGCTGCACTGCCCGCCCAACACCATCCACGCTCTGGCCGTCTTCCTGCGCGAGCGCGGGGCCGAGGCGGTGACGGTGGCGCCGATCGAATACGTCTTCACCGCCGGCAACCCACTATGGGAGGCGCTGGAGGGAAGGCTGGGTCAATGAAGCGCCTTGCCACGCGCCGTTGAAACCATCCCACGCTCTCAACGTTGCCTCACATTCGAGTGTCCCGAATGCGAGGAATGTCGGATGAGCATCTTCAGCACGATCCTGGCCAAGATAACCGGGACATCCACCGCGGAGGCCGCACAAGCCTCGGCCACGGTGAGACCGACCACGGTGACAGCAGCCACGGCGACACCGGCCTCGGCTGAGGCGACACCGGCCGCACCCGCGGCGCATCCTGGTCAGGGCGTCGATGTCGCCGCCGTCCTCGATGCCCTGGAAGCGAAGAGCAAGGAGCGGCTCGACTGGCGTCATTCGATCGTCGATCTGATGAAGCTGCTCAACATCGATTCCAGCAAGTCTGCGCGCAACGAACTGGCCAGGGAACTGCACTTCGACGGCGACACCGACAATTCCGCGCAGATGAATGTCTGGCTGCACAAGCAGGTCATGGCGAAGCTCGCCGCCAATGGCGGCAAGCTGCCGCCCGAACTGCTGACCTGAGCGTCTCGCAGCAACCGCTCAGCCGCATCCGGGCCTGCCGCTATTCCGCCGCTGCCGCCGTGGCCTGATCGATCTCGAAGGTGACGATCTTCAGGCTGGTGTCCTCGGCGTCGTCGTGCACCTCGAAGCCGAGCTTCTGGCACATGGAGATCATCGTGGTGTTCTCGCGCAGCACCTGGCCCTTGACGCGCTTGAAGCCCTCGCTGCGAGCGTAGTCGATGATCCGCTGCATCAGGAGCCAGCCCAGCCCCCGCCCCTTCAGCTCCGAGCGCAGCAGGATGGCGTATTCGCCGGTTTCGTGGTTGGGGTCGGCGTGCAGCCGCACCACGCCCCACAACTCGCCGGTGTCCTCATGGATGGCGGCGAAGGCCACTGCCCGGGCGTAGTCGAGCTGGGTCAGCTTGGCGATGAAGGCGTGGGTGAACTCCTTGATCGGCGCGAAGAAGCGCAGCCGCAGATCCTCCGCCGTCACCCGCTTGAGGAAATCGGGATAGAGCTTCTCGTCCTCCGGCCGCACCGGTCGCACCAGGATGCGCGTGCCGTCGCGCAGCGCCTCGTGGCGTTCCCACTGCTTCGGATAGGGGCGGATGGCGAGGCGCGGATTGGAGTAGCCGCGCAGCTTCGGACAGGGCTCGACGGCGATCTTGGCGTCGAGCACGATGACGCCGCGTTCGTCGGCGATCAGCGGGTTGAGGTCGATCTCGCGGATCTCGGGGATGTCGGCGGTGAGCTGCGACAGCTTCACCAGCACCAGCGCCACCGCAGTGCGGTCGGCCGGCGGCTGGCCGCGCCATCCATTGAGCAGTTTGTCGACCTTGGTCTCGGCCATCAGCTCGAAGGCGAGCTTCATATCGAGCGGCGGCAGCGCCAAGGCCTTGTCGTCGAACAGCTCGACCGCCGTGCCGCCGCGGCCGAACACCACCACCGGGCCGAACACCGGATCGTCGGTGATGCCGGCGATCAGTTCGAGACCGTAGGGCCGGTTGACCATCGGCTGCACCACAACGCCGTCGATGCGCGCATCCGGACGCAGCTTCGCCACCCGCGCCAGCATGCCGTAGGCGGCGTCCTCCACCGCGTCGGCGGAGGTCAGGCCGAGCCGGACACCGCCGACGTCGCTCTTGTGCGGCAGGTCCTCCGACAGCACCTTGATGACGCAGCCGCCGCTGGCCGGCAGCAGCCGTTCGGCGGCGATGCGCGCCTTGGCCGGCGTCTTCGCCACCTCGGCGGCGACGCAGGGGATGCGATAGGCCTCCAGCACCCGCGCCACCGATTCGGGATCGAGCCAGCGCCGGCCGGCGGCAAGCCCGCTGGCAACCGCGGCGCGCGCGGCGGCCACGTTCGGCTCGAACTCCTCGGGCAGCGAGGGCGGCGTCTCGATCGCCGCCTCCTGCGCCTGCGAGTAGCGCACCACATGCATGAAGCCGTCGACCGCATCGTGCGGCGTCACGTGAAGCGGGATCTTGGCGGCCTCGAAAATGTCGTGCAGCTCGCCATTCTGGCCGAGCCAGGCGGCGAGCACCGGCTTCGGCCGGTACGAGGTCCGCCGGTGCTGCTCGACGGCGCCGACCACCGCGGTTGCGGCCTCCTTGGCGTCGGCCAGCGCGGTCGGCGCGCTCATCATCAGCACCGCATCGACCCCGGGGTCGGCCAGCAGCGCCTCGAGGCTGCCGCGATAGCGTGCCGCGCCGCCGCCGGCACCCAGATCGACCGGGTTGCTGCGAGAGGCCCGCTCCGACAGCACGCTGCCGAGCCGCTCCATCGTCGCCGGTGCCAACATCGCCGGCACGCCGCCGCGCTCCACCAGCCGGTCGAGCGCCAGGATGGCCGGCCCCACGCCATTCGAGGCGACGGCGAGGCGGCGCCCCTGAAACGGCTTCAGCCGCGACAGCGTCTCGGCCGCATCGAACATCTCGCCGAGATCGCGCACCCTGAGCAGGCCGGCGCGGCGGAAGGCGGCGTCATAGACCGCGTCGGCGCCGGCGAGCGAGCCGGCATGCGACGAGCGGCGCACCGAATCGTGCGACAGGCCGGGCTTGATCACCACCACCGGCTTGGAGCGCGCCGCCGCCCGCGCCGCCGACATGAACTTGGCGGCGTCCGAGATCGCCTCGACATAGAGCAGGATGGCGCGGGTCTTGTAGTCGAGCGCGAACCAGTCGAGCAGGTCGGCGAAATCGACATCGGCCATGTCGCCGGTGGCGACCACCGCCGAGAAGCCGATATTGTGGCGGTTGGCCCAGTCGACGATGGTGGTGATGACCGACCCCGACTGCGACACCAGCGCCAGATCGCCGGCCTCCATGGCGGCGGCGGCGATCGAGGCGTCGAGCTTGGCGCGCGGCACGCTGACGCCGATCGAATCCGGCCCGATGATGCGCATGCCGTGGGGACGGGCGATCTGGGTCACCTCCTCGCGCAGCCGCGCCACACCCTCCGGACCGCCATCGGCGCCGGTGGTGATGATGACGCAGCCCTTGGTGCCCCGCTCGGCGAACTGGCGGACGAGATCGGGCACGGTCAGCAGCGGCGTGGCGATGACGGCAAGATCGGTCTTGTCGGGCAGGTCCGCCACCGAGGCGTGGCACGCCAGCCCGTCGATCTCCGCATAATTCGGATTGACCAGCGACAGCCGGCCGGGGAAGCCCGCACGCCGCAGATTGTTCAACACGACCTGGCCGACCGAATTCGGCTGCGGGCTCGCACCCGCCAGGACGACGGACTTCGGCGCAAACAGCGTATCGAGTCGGTAGATGCTCATTGCCTGCCTACGGTTCGGGCGCGCCCTGCGCGCACCAGGAATTCTGTGCCGGTCGTCCGACCTTTGGAGCCGGGAATCGCCAATGCCGGCTTGGATCGGTCCACCAGATATTGGGTCTGTGGATGAAATATGAAACGAACGGCGTCCCCGGTGCCGGTGTCCAGTCACGCGGGCATCCGCCAAGCCGGCCGGACCTGCTCAGCTCCCGCCTTGTCGAATCGCCGCTCGCAGCACCGGCCCCTGCGTCCGCGGAAGATGCTCCAAGCTCCTGTTTCGTCGCCTGTCATACGGTTTCCGGCTGATCAAGCCGGAGAACCGAATGCTGTTCGCCGAAAAATCCCTTCCGGATCAACGATTTTTCGGCGAGATCGTTTCCGGTATCCCGAAGGGATCAACCGGAAAACGTAGCAGATCAAGAGAACCGGCTTCCACCGGACCCGGGAAACACGCGACGGGATGAAAGCCGGCACTTGGTAGCCAAATATCTGCGGCATCGCACCACAAACTCATTTGCCTGTGGTCAAACCGATCCAGACATCTGCGGATGCGGCGTGCAGCCCAGCCGATTCCCGACAATTTTTCCGGCGCGCATCATCTGCGAACGCGACTTGGAACGCGACTTGGCCTCTTCAACCTGTGTCTTTCGCCCCTCGACCGTTCCCACCCGGAACGAATCGCCTGCTGCCAGCGCCGGAGCGTTGGGCGACGCAAAACCCAGTCTTCCCGGAACCCGGTCGAGCCGGGTTCCGGTAGGGCCGCAACCTCGGGAACAAACGACCCGTCAGGCCGGCGCCTCGGGCGTCGGCACCGAGGCGCCGTCGCTCGGCAGTTGGTCAGTGGGACAGCAGGACCGGCAGCGTCATCGCATCCAGGATGCCGCGGGTCGCCCCGCCCAGCACGAACTCCCGCAGCCGCGAATGGCCGTAGCCGCCCATCACCAGGAAATCGGCCCCCGAATCGGCGGCGTAGGACAGGAGCGTCTCGCCGATGCCGCCGGCCTCGGAGATGCGCTTGACCTCCACCTTGATGTCGTGCCGGGCCAGATGCTGGGCGACGTCGGCGCCCTGCACCTCGCCGGCCTTGGGCCGCTCGCCGGAGACCATCACCACCTCGACCCGCGCCGCCTTGGTCAGGAAGGGCAGCGCATCGGCGCAGGCGCGCGCGGCCTGCCGGCTGCCGTCCCAGGCCACCAGCACCCGCTCCAGCGTGATCCCGGCGGTCTGCACATAGGGCACCACCAGCACGGGGCGTCCAGCCTCGAACAGCGCGCCCTCGACCACCAGATCCTCGGCGCCGAGGGAATCGGGCTCGGCCTGGGTGACGATCGACAGATCGAACAGCCGGGCGAGGCGGCCGAACACGTCGCCGGAGGCCGGGACGCCGGCATCGAGAACCCGCGTTCCACCGTGCAGATCGGCCAGCCGCAGCCCCTCCTGGAACCGCGCGGCGGCGGCCTCGGCGGCCTTCACGCTCTGCTGCTTCTGGGCGGCGATGAGTTCGGCCGGAATGGAGCCGAACACGCTCGGCGGAATGACCGGCTCATAGGCGAACGACACCCCGGTGAGCGAGGCGCCGAACAGCGCCGCCACCGAAAGGGAGAATTCGGCTCCCGGATCGCGGCGCTCTCCGGGCGAAAGATGCACGAGGATATCCTTGATCATGGCAGGCCTCGCTGTCCGACGCGACGATGCAATCGCACAGAGAAATCTAGAGCATTCCTGGCAAAAGTGGATACCGGATTTGCGAAAGAGAATGCGCCAACTCAAGAGCTTAGCGCGCCCGGTCCGGTGGGGGCGGGATCGGACACCGCTTCGGCGCAGCCCGTCCCGCGGGAAAACCTCTCAGGGTTTTCGAATGATCAAGGCGGGAGGCCGGAAAGCCTCATAAGCTGCGCCCGTCACCAGCGAAGACCAACCGGCGGCGCGAGCGAGAAGGAAGGGAATGGAAAAGACACGTCGCGGCCGTTCCGGGGGAGAACGGCCGCGACGACAGTATGGTCACCGCCCGGAGGAGGAGCGGCGGAATCCCCAGGATCGGGCCGTGAGGGGGTTCGGCCGACGTGGCATCCCGGCATTCACGGCGGCTTACGGACGGTCCGCCCGGCCGGATCACCCGGCCCGGCCGCATTCACGCGGACGTGAAGTGAGCCGGCCATCGAAACGGCGCCAAGCCCGGGCAAAACCGCCGGCAGAGAGGGCAGCGAGCCCCGGCAGGCTACGGCACCGGACGGCAGGCCCGCCCACGCCGGATGGGTCTGCCCAAGGCCGCCGCCCGCCGCATCGATGCGAAACCCGGCCCGCGGGCCGGAATCGTGCCGCGGTCGCCCTTAATCCTCTCGTCGAACAGGGATTTCCGGCCAATCCGTTTCCATTGCCGGCGAACTGGCCACCCGGACACCATGTGATAAGGTCGGCCGCGCCGCCCGGTGATACCCAAGATCATGACAACACGACCCGCCCCAAACGCCGCCTCCCCCGCCGAGGCCGGTCTTTCAATCGTCGTCCCGGTCTATAACGAGGCCGCCAACCTGCCGGCGCTGCATGCCCGCCTTGCGGCGTTGGCGGCCGGATTTGCCGCAACCCGCGGCCTCGCGGTCGAGATCGTCTATGTCGACGACGGCTCGCGCGACGCCTCGCTGGCCGTGCTGCGTGGCCTGCCCAATGACGGCGTCGACCTGCAGGTGGTGTCGTTCTCGCGCAATTTCGGCAAGGAGGCGGCGCTGGTCGCCGGCCTCGACCACGCCGGCAAGGGCGCGGTGCTGTTCATGGACGCCGACGGCCAGCACCCGCCGGACATGGTGGAGCATCTGGTGTCGCTGTGGCTCGACCAGGGCTATGACGTCGCCTTCACCGCCAAGGCGCACCGCCGCAACGAGCCGGCGCTGCGCCGCCTGTTCGTGCGCACCTTCTACGCCCTGCTGAACTGGGGGGCGCGCCACAAGATTCCCCCCGATGCCGGCGATTTCCGTCTGCTGTCGCCGCGCGCCGCCGCCGCGTTGCGCCAGCTTCCCGAGCGCAACCGCTTCTTCAAGGGTCTGTCGAGCTGGATCGGCTTTAAACAGATCTGCGTGCCCTACGAACCGGCCGAGCGCATCCACGGCGTCTCGAGCTGGAGCTTCCAATCGCTGGTCGGCCTGTCGATCGAGGGGCTGACCTCGTTCTCGGTGGCGCCGCTGCGCGTCGCCAGCGTATTCGGCTTCGCCATGGCCGGCGGCGCGTTTGTCTTCGGCCTGTGGATCATCCTGGAGAAGCTGATCTGGGACATTGCCGTTCCCGGCTATGCTTCGCTTATGGTGGCCACCATCATCATCGGCGGGGTACAGCTTATCGTGATCGGCGTCGTGGGCGAGTATATCGGCAAGATCCTCTCCGAGCTGAAGGCCCGCCCGATCTATTTCATCGCCGAGCGCGAGGTGCGCGAGGCCGCCCCCGGTGCCAAAACGGGTTCCGGAGCCGACGCATGAAACGCATTCGACTGGTGGCCGACGACTTTGCATTGGCGCCCGGCGTCTCTGCCGCGATCCGCGACCTCGCGGCGGCCGGGCGGCTGTCGGCGACCTCGGTGATGACCGTGGTGCCGGGCTTCCGCGCCGAGGCGGCGCGCCTTCGCGACACCGTCACGCCCCGGCCGTTCGGCATCGGCCTGCACGTGACGCTGACCGGACCGCACCACCCGCTCACCGTCAATTTCGCGCCGGTCACCCGTTCGGGCGCGTTTCCCGACCTGCCGACGCTGATGACGCTGGCCTTTGCCGGCCGCCTCAAGCCGGCCGTCATCCGCGCCGAGATCGAGGCCCAGCTCGACGCCTTCGCCATCGCCTTCGGGCGGATGCCCGACCATGTCGACGGCCATCAGCACGTCCAGCTCCTGCCCACCATCCGCAGCGCCGTGCTGGATGTCGTCTCCGACCGCCTGCACGGCGCCTGGGTGCGCCAGTGCGGACAGGCCAACGCACCGCGCAACCTGTTCCGCGACCCCAAGGGCACGGTGCTGGCGCACCTGTCGCGCGCCTTCAAGTCGCGCGCCGAGACCCGCGGCGTGCGCGTCAATCCGGCCTTCGCCGGCGCCTATCTCTACCAGCCGGAGGCCGATTTCGCGGCGCTGTTCCCGGGCTTCCTCGAGGCGCTGCCGGATGGCGGGGTGGTGATGTGCCACCCCGGCCATGTCGATGCCGAGCTCGTCGCCCGCGATCCGCTGACCCGCCACCGCGAGGCCGAGTTCGCCTTTCTCGCCAGCGACCGGCTGCCGGCGGCGCTGGCCGCGGCGGGCGCCGAGCTTCAGTGATCACGCCGCCTGGGACGACGCCACGGCGACGCGGTGGACACTGCCGTCGCGGACCAGCCGGACGGTGCGGCCGTGGAATTCGGCGAGCGTCGAGCGGTGGCCGATCGACACCACGGTGACGCCCGGCAGGCGCTCGCTCAGCAGCCGGTAGAGCGCGGCTTCGCTGGCCTCGTCGAGCGAGGCGGTCGCCTCATCCAGGAACAGCCAGTCCGGCGCGTGCAGCAGCGCGCGAGCAAAGGCGAGGCGCTGCTGCTCGCCGCCCGACAGGCGCTGGCCCCACAGCGACACCTCGTCGAGCCGCTCGGCAAATTCCGCCATGCCGACCTCGCCGAGCACCTGCGCAATCTCGGCATCCGGGAAGGTGCCGGGCTCAGCCGGGAACGACACCGCAGCGCGCAGGCTGCCGACCGGCAGATAGGGGCGCTGCGGCAGCAGCATCACATTGGCGCCGTCCGGCACCCGCACCACGCCGTCGCCGAACGGCCAGATGCCGCCGACGGCGCGGAACAGCGTCGATTTGCCGGAGCCCGAGGGGCCGGTGACCAGCACCCGCTCGCCGGCCGCGACGGTGAAATCCTCCACCTTGAGCAGCGGCCGTCCATCGGGCAGCGCCAGGGCCACATCGCGGGCGCTGACCGCGCCTGCGCCATCACGGGCGACCGCCACCACCGGCGGCGTCACCGGCACGTTCCGCGCGGCGCGGGCCGCTGCCTCGAAGCCGCCAAGCCGCTCGACCACCGCGCGCCACTCGGCAAAACTCGTGTAGGCCGAGATGAAGAAGGCCAGCGAGTTCTCCACCCGACCGAAAGCGGAGGCGGTCTGCATCAGCCCGCCGAGCTGGAAGGCGCCGGCAAAATAGGCCGGGCTCGCGACGATGAACGGAAACACTGTCGAGACCTGCGAATAGCCGGCCGTGAAGAAGGTGAGGCGCTTCTGGCGGTCCATGATCGCCCACCAATTGCGCATCACATTGGCGAAGCGGTCCATCAGCCGGGTGCGCTCGGCCTCCTCGCCTTCCAGAAGCGCGATCTGCTCGGCATTCTCGCGCACCCGCACCAGCGAGACGCGGAAATCGGCCTCGAAGCGCTGCTGGTCGAAATTGAGTCGCACCAGCGCGCGGCCGATCAGATGGGTGAGAAGCGTGCCGAGCGCGGCATAAATCAGCGCCGCGAACACCAGATAGCCGGGGATGGCGAAGGTGGTGCCGCCGATCATCAACGGCGCCTGGGCCGACAGCGCCCACAGGATGCCGACGAACGAGATGAGCGTGACCACCGCGCTGAGCAGGCCGACGCCGAGCGACAGCGTGCGGCCGACGAAGAGCTGGATGTCCTCGGCGATGCGCTGGTCGGGGTTGTCGGCGGACTCGCCGAGCAGTTGCATGCGGTAGTGGTTGGCCCCGGCCAGCCATTCGCCGAGCAGGCGCTCGGTCATCCACCGCCGCCAGCGGATCTGCAGCCACTGGTTCAGATAGATCTGGTAGACCGCGAGCAGGATGAACACCGCCGCCAGCACGCAGAAGAAGCCGAGCTCGTAGACGAAGCTGTCCCAGTTGCGGTTCTGCAGCGCGTCGTAGAAGCGGGCGTTCCAGGCATTCAGCGCCACCGTGATGGCGACGATGGCCAGCTCGATGGCGATGACCGCGGCGAGCAGGCCGCGCCCGGCCCACTTCTCGCGCAGCCGAAAGCGCCCGAGCGGGCCGACGCTGACCTCGCCGATATCGTCGGCGCGGAAATAGGGCGCGGCAAGCCGCCAGGTCGCGGCCAGGGTTTCGGTCACGGTCGACACGCCGATCGTCTCCTGCGGAAGGGAATTCGCCTGAGGCGCATGCGCGCCAATTCCGGCGGCGATGGGGCCGCGGCGGCGCCGTCTCGTCGCGGCGACGCCCTCGTGGATCGCCCGCATGCGAAAACGGGCGCGGTGTTCGCCACGCCCGTCCGGGATTGCCGCTGTGCCGGGAAGTCAGAACATCACTGGAGCGTGATCCGATCTGACTGCATCAGATCGGACGCTCCAAGTTTCTGGTTTGTCGCATTTTCGCTGACGCGGCCCTTCGGGTCTTTCGCACAACCGGTATCCACTTGTGCGGAAAATGCTCTAAGTTTCTGGTTTGTCGCATTTTCGCTGACGCGGCCCTTCGGGTCTTTCGCACAACCGGTATCCACTTGTGCGGAAAATGCTTTAGCCGCGGGAGCGCAGCACGCCTCACCAGGACGGCACCGGCGACAGCGTGGCGATGCCGAGGTGCTCCTCCTGCCGCCAGACGAGACGGACACGCAGGCGGCGGTTCTTGCTCGGCAGCATCAGGTCGAAGGTCTCCGGCAGCGAGACCGCGGCGCTGCAGGCGATCCGCGCCCCGCCGGGGGAGATGTTGCGCAGCACGCAGTCGAGCGTCGAGCGCCCGTCATTGAAGATGATGCGGCCGCCGATCAGGCTGCGCAGCCGCGCATGCTGTCGCCGATCCTCGCTCATTCTTCCCTCCTGCCTTGCAGCGGGCATCAATCTAACGCAACGCCACCCCGGTTATGATGACGGCTCGGATTTTACCTTGCGTTAAGCTTAACGCCAGGGGCCATAAGACGTGACTCGTCATGCCCGCGCTTGTCGCGGGCATCCACGACTTAAAATGTATTTTAAAACAAAGACGTGGATGGCCGGGACAAGCCCGGCCATGACGGATGACCGACATATGTCGGTCTCCGTCGAAACCTGCCCGGCCATGACGACGACGGGTCAAAGGCGAGGGCCTTTAGCATAACGCCACGGCGGCGGACTTGCGGATCGCTGGCCTGGACTGACCACGCAGCCGTCACCGAACCGGGCACAAACGAAAAGAGGGGGCCAAAGCCCCCTCTTCCGCATCCGATGATTGGCAGACGGCTCAGACGTCCATGCCGCACCCGAAGTCGGCTGCTGCCGACTTCGGCGCCAGGATCCCCAGCCGGCTGTTGCCGGCTTCGGCACCCCAAGTGATGGGCGGCATTTCGGCCTTCTGATCAAAGATCAGAAGTCCATGCCGCACCCGAAGCCGGCTGTTGCCGGCTTCGGTACCTCAAGTGATGGGCGGCATTTCGGCCTTCTGATCAAAGATCAGAAGTCCATGCCGCCCATGCCGCCACCCGGCATCGCCGGCGCGGCTTCCTTCTTCGGCAGCTCGGCGACCATGGCCTCGGTGGTGATCAGGAGGCCCGCCACCGACGCGGCGTCCTGCAGCGCGGTGCGCACCACCTTGGCCGGATCGACGATGCCGGCCTCGAGCAGGTCGACATAGGCCTCGGTCTGGGCGTCGAAGCCCAGCGTCTGCGACGAGGACTCGAGCAGCTTGCCGACCACGATCGAGCCTTCCACGCCGGCGTTCTCGACGATCTGACGGATCGGCGCCTCGAGCGCGCGCAGCACGATGTTGATGCCGGCCTGGACGTCCGGATTGGCGTTCTTGAGCCCGGCGATCGCCTGCTTGGCACGCAGCAGCGCGGTGCCGCCGCCCGGGACGATGCCTTCTTCCACCGCGGCGCGGGTGGCGTTGAGGGCGTCCTCGACGCGGTCCTTCTTCTCCTTCACCTCGATCTCGGTGGCGCCGCCGACGCGGATCACCGCGACGCCGCCGGCGAGCTTGGCCAGACGCTCCTGCAGCTTCTCGCGGTCGTAGTCCGAGGTGGTCTCCTCGATCTGGGCCTTGATCTGGGCGACGCGGGCCTCGATGTCGGCCTTCTGGCCGGCGCCATCGACGATCGTGGTCTTTTCCTTCTCGATGATGATCTTCTTGGCGCGGCCAAGCATCTGAAGGTTGACGTTCTCGAGCTTGATGCCGAGGTCTTCGGACACCACCTGGCCGCCGGTGAGGATGGCGATGTCCTCCAGCATGGCCTTGCGGCGATCGCCGAAGCCCGGCGCCTTGACCGCCGCGACCTTGAGGCCGCCGCGCAGCTTGTTGACGACCAGGGTGGCCAGCGCCTCGCCCTCGACGTCCTCGGCGACGATCACCAGCGGACGCGACGACTGGACGACGGCTTCGAGCACCGGCAGCATGGCCTGCAGGCCCGAAAGCTTCTTCTCGAACACCAGGACGAAGGCGTCCTCGAGCTCGGCCACCATCTTCTCGGCATTGGTGATGAAGTAGGGCGAGATGTAGCCGCGGTCGAACTGCATGCCCTCGACGATCTCGACGTCGGTATCGAGGCTCTTGGCCTCCTCGACGGTGATCACGCCCTCATTGCCGACCTTCTGCATGGCGTTGGCGATCATCTCGCCGATCTGCTTGTCGCCATTGGCGGAGATGGTGCCGACTTGGGCGACCTCCTCCGACGACTTCACCTTCTTGGCGCGGCCGGCGATGTCGGCGAGCACCGCGGTGACGGCGAGGTCGACGCCGCGCTTCAGGTCCATCGGGTTCATGCCGGCGGCGACCGACTTGGCGCCTTCCTTCACGATGGCCTGGGCGAGAACGGTGGCGGTGGTGGTGCCGTCACCGGCGGTGTCGTTGGTCTTGGAGGCCACCTCGCGCACCATCTGGGCGCCCATGTTCTCGAACTTGTCCTCAAGCTCGATTTCCTTGGCGACGGTGACGCCGTCCTTGGTGATGCGCGGCGCGCCGAACGACTTCTCGATCACCACATTGCGGCCCTTGGGGCCGAGCGTGACCTTCACGGCGTTGGCGAGAATGTCGACACCACGCAGCAGCTTCTCGCGCGCGTCGGCCGAAAACCGGACTTCCTTCGCAGCCATTTCGAATCTTCCTTGACGGTTCCTGCCCCCGGCCCCGGGATCGGGGCGCACGGAGGCTCACAAATCGTGGGGGAGCGGCCGCAAGGCTGCGGCCGCGTGTGGCTCAGCCGATGATGCCGAGAATGTCGGATTCCTTCATGATCAGGAGGTCCTGACCGTCGATCTTGACCTCGGTGCCCGACCACTTGCCGAACAGCACGCGGTCGCCGGCCTTGACGTCGAGCGGAACCAGCTTGCCGGACTCGTCGCGCGCGCCGGGGCCGACCGCGATCACTTCACCCTGCTGGGGCTTTTCCTGGGCGGTGTCCGGAATGATGATGCCGCCGGCGGTCTTCTGCTCGGCGTCGATGCGCTTGACGACGACGCGGTCGTGCAGCGGACGGAAGGTGCTCGCCATGGAAATCTGTCCTTGAATTACGGTGCCTGATCAACGGCGCCGTGGGTCAGCGACCGTGAAACGGATGTCTCGACCGGCGCCTGCCGCGAAGGCCGGCGTCCTGGTCCGCGCTGTTAGCACTCAATTGGGACGAGTGCTAAGCGACTGTGGGCGAGATAGTCAGCCGCTCCCGACAAGTCAAGGGCGCCGGCTGCCGCAGATGGCCCTCGCCGGGCCGGCAGGGTAAATGGCGCGCCGGCCGAGCGAGCCCGGGTGCATGATGCGGCAGGGCGCCGTCACTCCAGCCCGTAGCGCCGCTTCAGATCGGCGATGCGCTCGCGGTCGGCGGCGAGCATGCATTGCGCGCGTTCCTCGAAGATGTTGGCCTTGGGGCCGCGTTCGAGAAAGACCAGCTGGCCGCATTCGAGATTGCGCGCCTCCTTCCAGCGCGCATGCACCTCGTCCAGCATGCGGATCCAGCGCGAGCGGTAGCCGGCAGGCAGATCGCTGCGCGCCTCGACCGAGGTGCGGGCCGCCACCACCGTCATCTCCAGCACACGGCGGCTGAACTCCAGCGTCGCATGGAGGCAGCGGTTGAACAGGATGCGCGACAGGCCGCGGTCGCAGCCGCCGAGCGGGCGGTCGCGGCTCGGCAGCACCACCTCGAACGCCGGGGCGCCGGCCGGCGCCGGTCCCGCCGGGTCGCCGAGATCGTAGCGGGGGATGAAGCCGGGCGCGATCTGGCGGACGGCGGGCGCGGCCCCCTCCTCCGCACGGCTGGCCACCGCACCAAGGAGCGCCGGCAGCAGGACAAGCATAACCGCGACGCCGCAGCCCGGCGCCCGAAGACGCGAGCGATCGCTCAGCGATTCCACGGCCGCCTTTCCCGCTCGGCGATGCCCGGCACCTTGGCCTCGACCCCGGCATTGCGCAACGCGCGCGCGAAGCTGGCGAGCACCGGTTCGGGCACATCCACCAGCTGCGGCAGCACCATCTCGCGAACCACCGTGTCGCTCGACTGGAACGCCTCGACCGCCTCGCGCATCACCCGACCTTTGAGCAGGCTGAGGAATTCATGCAGGATCGCCGGGCGCAGATCCTCCGGCACGGTGGCGAGCAGCGGCAGCATCAGCCGGCTGCGCTTGCGCATGATCCAGGCTTCGTTCGGTCCAAGCTCATAGGACAGGCGCAGCCGGTCGTAGCTGCCGGGAAGAATGCCCTCCTGGGTCGCCTCCTGCCAGAACAGCGCAAACCAGATCAGCGGCTCGTGCGGCGAGCAGACCAGCAGTCGCTGCGCGGCATCGCGGAAGTCGCTCCAGGCGATGCGGCCGGCATCGTCGGTTTCGGCCGCCTCGGCGACGCGCAGGCGGAACAGCGCCACCGCCCGCCAGGTTGCGACCTCGCAGCCGAGCTGCGGCTCCACCCGGTCGGCGATCTGCCCGAGCCGCGCGATCGCCTGCGGCGGCAGGGTCTCCTCATTGAGGATGCGCCGGCCGGCGGAAAGCACGGCGTCGTCGCGAACGGTCAGCGGCACGATGGTCGCGACCCACCACAGGCCGCACAGGACGACCACAAGGGAGGCCAGCCGGATGAACAGAGCCGCCACGTGTCCCCCGCCCGTTGCCGTCCCGTTTGCCGCTCACACGGTTTCCGGCTGATCCCGCCTTTGAACCGCATTCCGATCGCCGAAAATCCCGTTTCCGGAAGGCTCTTGCAGAACCGGGCTTTCTGCGAGGCCGCTTCCGGCACCCCGAAGGGACCACCCGGAAACCGGACCGGACCGGATCGCGCTCGATACACACAGACTGCGACACGAAATCCGGCCGATCAAGCCGGATTTCGCAGTCCGGCCGTCGAGGATCCCCTTCATAAAGGGAACACGGCAAGCATGTTTCCGGGACGGCGGAATGACCGCCCGGAAACGACATCAGTCATGATAGCCGTAACGGGAATAGTATTTGTTGAAATAGTAGGAGCCCTTGTAGGTCTCGAATTTCGACATGGCCTTGACGTTGACCTTGTTGAGAACGGCGCCAAGCAGCCGGTCGCGGATGGCCTCGGATGACTGCAGCGCCTCGGCGACCACGTCGATCTTGGTGCGGCCCCAGTCGATCACGAACAGGAAGCCGTCGATCTGCGGCGCCACGGCCCGCGCGTCGACCACCGGCCCGAGTGGCGGCAGATCGATGATGACGTAGTCATAAAGGGTGCGCAGATGGTCGAGCACCTGCTTCATCGCCGCCGATGTCAGAATGTCGTTGGTGTTGGCGATGCGTTCCTTGACCACGGTCGGCAGCAGGTGAAGGCCGGTGACCGGATCGACCATCAGCACGGCATCGAGCGCGACCTGACCGGCCAGCACCTCGACGATGCCGGCCTGGGCGCCGTTTGCGTCCGCCGCCACCATGCGCCGCGACAGGGACGGGTTGCGCAGGTCGGCATCGAACAGCAGCGTCTTCTTGCCGCTGTGGGCGATCATCTGGGCGAGATTGGCGGCGACGGTGGACTTGCCCTCGTTGGGAATCGCCGAGACCACGCCGAGCACCTTCACCGGGCGGCTGATCTGGGCGAGATCGGCCGCCACCTTGACGCTCCGCAGCGTCTCGGAGAAGCGCGAGAACGGCGCATCGATCGTGTAGCGCAGCAGGCCGGCGTCCGACGAGACACCGCCCCGGCCCTCGTCCTCGGCGGCCGGCGCATCGGAGCCGGGCGCCGTGTTGGCAGCCGCGTTTGCCCCGGCCTTGCCGATCGCTCTTGACCCCGGCCGGCCGGCCGGACGCGCAGACGGCCGCGCCGGCCGCACCAGTGGCAGCAGGCCGAAGCAGCTGATGCGCAGGAAATGCTCGACATCGCTGACCGTGCGGAACACGCGATCGAGCTGCTCGCGCAGGAAGCCAACGCCGACCCCGCCAAGCAGGCCGATGAAGATCGCGATCGCCATCACCACCGACAGCCTGGGATAGCTCTTGACGTACGGCCTGGAGGCGCTGGTGATGACGCGCGCCTCGGTGATCGGGAACGACTGCTGCTGCAGCGCCTCGGTGTAGCGCTGCAGGAAGCTGTCATAGAGGGTCTGGTAGGTCTGGGCCGTGCTCTCCAGGTCGCGCAGCGCGATCTGCGCCTGATTGGTGGTGCCGGCGTCGCGGATCACATCGTTCAGACTGGCCTGGATCGACTCTTCGCGGACCTTGGCGATCTCGTAATCGCTCTTGTAGGTCTCGGCGATGCGCTTGAGCTCCTCCTGCATCACGCGCTTGAGCTGGACCATCTCCGACCGCAGCTTCAGCACGGCAATATGATCCGTGCCATAGCGCTGCGACCAATCGGCCTCGCGCTTGTTGGCATCGAGCAGTTGCTGGCGCAGCCGGGTGATGACCTCGTTGCGCAGCACATCCGCCACCACCGCATCGCCGATCTCGCCGCCCGTGCGCAGGATCTCGTCGACGCGGTCGAGCTTGGCCTTGGCTTCCGCCGTCTGGGCACGAGCCTGGGTCAGCTGGGAGTTGATCTCCTGCAGCTGCTGCTCGCCGATCAGCCGGGTTCCGCTGCCGCCGGTCGAGAAGCTGATGATGTTGTTGCGCTGCTTGAAATCCTCGACCGCGCGGGCGGCGTGCTGGGCCTGGTCGCGCAACTCCTTGATGCGATCCTGCATCCACACCGAGGCGCGGCGGGTCGCCTGATACTTGGCCTCGAGCTGGTCGACGATGTAGGCCTCGGCCAGGGCGTTGGCCACCTGCGCCGCTTTGTTGGGATCGAGCGATGAGAACGAATATTCGATCACATAGGAGCGGCCGAGCTGCTTGACCTTGAGATTCTGCTTCAGATAGCCGACGGCTTTGCGCTCGAGAAATTCGGTGGAGACGTCTGCGTCATCGCCGCCGCCGAAGAGAATCGAGATGCCGTCGCTCACCGCGCCGATCACCGTTCCGAGCACGCTGGGCGTTCCGCCGACGAACTCCGGATCCTCGGTGAGCTTGAGGTCGCGGATGACCGAAAGCGCCACGTTCTCCGACTGCAGCAGCTGCACCTGGCTGTCGACCGCCGCCGTGTCGATCATGCCGTCGGCGAGCACCGACTGCTGCTGGAAGAGCTGGATCTTGCGGGTGTCGATGATCAGCTGGCCCGCCGACGTATAGATCGGCGGCGTGGTCAGCATGAAGATGGCGCCCAGAACGAGGCCAGTCATCGCGCCGGCAGCGATCACGGTCAGGTTGCGGCGAAGAAACGTATAGAGACTGACGAAATCGAACCCGGTTTCGGCCGTCTCCGCCTGATCCGGCGCGCCGGCTGTCCGATCGACCTGCAGCATGATCACCCTGCCCCGAATGTCCCGGATCCGCTTGTCCTTGGGACGCCGCCGTGAAGTCTCATCCGGCTTCCGGTTGATCCCGTCGGGATGCCGGAAACGCCTTGCCGAAAAACAGTCTCGCCGAAACCCCCTTGTTGGATAACGGGATTTTCGGCGATCGGAACACGGTTCCCGGCTTGGTCAGCCGGACACCCCATCGATCCGCGCCAACCCTGTCCGCGCGCTTCAGGAGCGACGCCAGCAGGCGCCTCGCGGCCGTGGCACCGCACCCGCCCGGCCGCGCATCGAACTCACGCCTGTTGGATTCATGCCTGCCGCTCGGCGCATCCAGAATCCCGCAACCGGTTCCGAGCCACCGCCGAACGCGTCCTGCCATCGCGCAAGATCTGCCATGGTGCAAGATCTGGCATCCGGCAAAATCTGCCATGGCGCACGACGCGTCGGCAACGCGAAAGGCCCGGACAGCCGCTCAGAATGGGCTGATCGAGTTTGTGTACGAATAATATGAATTATAGCGGGTCACCGACGCACTGGCGCCACCGCCGCCGGTGATCGGGTTGGAGCTGCTTGTGCCAAAGGCAGAGTTGCCCTGGGCGGCCCCGCCGCCGCCGCCCCCGCCGGCACCGGCGATCGAACCGACAGGCCCTGCGCCACCGCCGGTACCGCCGCCGAGGCCCGCAGTGTCCGGATTGAGCCCGGTCGAGCGGTTATAGCCGGCGATCAGGAACGAGTTGCCGCGCGCCACGAGTTCCTGGACCAGCCGTAGATTGTCGAGATCCTTGCGCGCCATGAGATCGGCCGCGAGCCGTCCCAGCACCTCGCCGACCGTCTCGGACTGGGCCGAATTCAGGTTCGGCATCAGACCCTTGATGTGATTGAGCGCAACGCCGAGCTGGTTGGCGTTGGCGTCGAGAAAGCCGCGCAGCGCATTGGCAAACGACGCGCCGCCCGCGGGAAAGCGCTGCGTGATCTCGGCCGCGGTGGTTTCAGCTGTGATCGGCGCGATCGGCTGGACGGCGCTCGCCTGCGCGGCAGGCTGCGCCTGCTGAGCGCTGACACCCGTCACCGGCAGTGCCCACAATCCCGCCGCCCCCAATGAAAGTGCGATCGCCTTCAGTCGGATCGAGGTCATGCGAAAAATCCCTTTATCGTCGGCGGCAACGTACAGCAATTGCCTCGTCTCTGCAACCTTGCGTTAACGACGCGCTCATCCGCAAAATCCGGCCGGCGTCATGGAAAGTTCACGCAAGATGGTTGATTTTAACCCATTCTTCCGCCGAACCGGCTCGCGCGAACCGGCGGGCCGGCGGCAAATGCGCCGATTCGCGTCCATCGCCTCTACTTTCAGTTGCTATCGGCGAGGTGCCGGGCTTTTTGCGAGATCCAGCCCGTCTCAGCCCGCACCAAATTGTTCACCTGTCCACACCCGGCAAACCACGCGAACGCCCTTGCGTGCCGATACGCCGTCCGGCCTGATACGGCTTCCGGCCTGCAGGCCGGAAAACCGATGCCGGCCGCGGAAAGAAATCTCCCCGCGGCTCAAGGGCCTTCGGCGAGACCGCGTCCTTCAATCCTGACAGGATCGACCGGAAACCGGTCGGATCGGCGGAAAACCGCGTTACACACCGCGCCGGCCGGCGGCACTCTTGGCCATCGTCTGCGGCGCGATCCTGGAGACGACGATGAGTTGGATCGCCACGCCCGCCCCGACGCAGTATCCGTGGTATCTGCGCGCGCTGTTCGCCATGCGCGACGCCATCGGCCGGCCGGTCGCCGAGCCGGTGCGGCAATGGGCGCGCACGCCGCGGGTGCTGCGCGCGTTTCTGGGGCTCTATCGGGCGATCGACCGCGCCGCCTCGCCCATCGAGCCCGCCTTGCGCGCGCTGATCATGGTGCGCGTGTCGCAGATCAATGTCTGCCCGTTCTGCGTCGACCTCAACGCCGCGCGCGCCCTGGAACGCAACGTCACCGAGGACAGGCTGTGGGCGCTCGACCGCTTCGAGACCTCGGACCTGTTCAGCGAACACGAGAAGGCGGCGCTGGCCTTCACCGAAGCCGTCACCATCACCGGCCGCACGATCGATGCCGCGCTGAAGGCGCGGCTCGCGTCAGCCTTCTCAGCCGACGCCATCGTCGAGCTGGCTGCGCTGATCGCCTTCCAGAACATGTCGAGCAAGTTCAACGCCGCCCTCGAGATCCCGGCCGCGGGCACCTGCCGGGTGCCGATCGCAGACGGCAAGGCGCCGTGAGCGCACCGAAGTGCGCCGCGTCCTCGGCGCCGAAGAGCCGGCCTGATCGGCCGGACGTGGCGTCACAACGCGGTGTTCCGGATTGGCATAAGGCCAAGTTTTCGGTAGGTAATGCCCGGTTCGGTCAAGGTCTCGGCCTATTCGCGGCAAAGCGGCTGCGGACATAGGTTGCCATGAGCATGCCTCCCCTTGAGCACGCATCCCCATGAGCACGCCTCCCGTCGTGCGTGGACATCTCGCCCGGCATCTTGAGGATTTTGCCAAGGCGAAGGACGTTGCCAGGCCCGCGGCCGACAGCCGCCCGGCCGAGGCCCCTTCGCGCTCACCCGGCTTTGCGCCCCCCGCCGCCGAAGCGACCGCCCCAGCCGAGCAACCGGCACCTCGTCAGGCCGCGGCGGCACCGGTGGGCGCGCCGGCCACCCCTGCCGCATCCGGTTCGCAGCGCCCCCTTCTCCCGCCCGGCAGCCGGATCGACCGGCTGGTCTGACACGGGCCCGCAATATGGCCGTGGCATGGGGCCGCTGCCGTCAGCGCTCCGTCAGGCCGGCGCGCCTAGGGTCGCGCCGCCGACCGCGACCCTGACGAAGCCGCCCGCGAAAGGTCCCGCTTCCATCCCTTTCGGGAGAAAAGACATGATCCGCCGGAAACCGCATCACAAGGAGAAGGCCGCCATGCGCGCATCGCTCTCCATCCGAATTGGCCTGACCGCGCTGTGGCTGGCGGCGGCATCCCCGGCCCTGGCCGCCGACGATGGCCGCACCGCCATCGACCTGCCGCCCGATGTCCGCGTCGCATTCCTGGAGGAGATGCGCACCCATATGGGCTCGCTCGACGGCGTCATCCAACTTCTGTCGTCGGGCGACATCAAGGGCGCGGGCACACTCGCCCGCAAGGAGATGGCCATCGGCCGCGGCAAGGGCTTCGGCCGCTACATGACGCCGGAATTCCGTGAAATCGGCTTCGGCTTCCACCGCGCCGCCGACGACTTCGCCCGCATTGCCGAGCGGTTGCCCGACAAGCCGGACAGCGCCGGCTGGGCGGAGCTGATGGGCGGACTTGCGGCGATCACCACCCACTGCAACGCCTGCCACGGCGCCTTCCGCCTCAAATAACCGATGCCGGCCGGCCCTCCGGCGTCGCCTGCAGCTCGGCGAACAGCCGCTCGACATCGGCGCGGGAGCACAGTTCGGTGCCCGGCGTCAGCACCGCCGCGGTGCCGGCCGCCATGCCGAGCTTGAACGCCTCGCGCGGCGGCAGGCCGCGCGCAAGTCCAAGCGTCATGCCCGCCACGAAGCTGTCGCCGGCGCCGACCGCGCTCTTCGCCTGGATCGGCATCGCCGGCAGCCGCAGGACGCCGCCCGGCTCGGCCAGGAACGCGCCGAGATGACCGAGCGTGACCGCCAGCAGCGCGACCTTGCCGGAGCCGACCAGTTCCATCGCCGCCGCGTGCTGGGCTTCGGCATCCGGCAGCTTGCGGCCGACCAGGGCCTCGAACTCGCCGAGGCTCGGCTTGACGAGATGGAGGCCGCCCGCCGCCACCGCCGCCCGCAGCGCCGGCCCCGACGAGTCGACCACCAGCCTGGCGCCGGTGCGCCCGGCGATGGCGCTGACGCGGACGTAGAAATCCTCCGGCACGCCGCGCGGCAGGCTGCCGCTGGCGACCAGATAGTCGCACGCCACATCGTCCAGCGCATCGAGGCAGCTCTGCCATTCCTTGGGCTGCAGCTCCGGCCCCTCGGGCACGAACCGGTATTCGAGCCCGGTCGAACGCTCGAACACGCTGTGGCTGATCCGGGTGTCCTCGGCGATGTCGACCCGGTGGATGGCGATGCCGCGCTTCTCGATCAGCGCATCGAGGATCGGCCCGGTGGCGCCGCCCGCGGCATAGACCGCACAGGTCGCGCCGCCGAGCTCGGCCACCACGCGCGCGACATTGATGCCGCCGCCGCCCGGATAGTAGCGCTCGTTGCTGGTCCTGATCTTGTGGGTGGGGCGGATGGTGTCGGTTTCCGCGGCGCCGTCGATCGACGGGTTGAGGGTCAAGGTGACGATCGGCTTCATCGGCGCATATCCCTGGGTTTCGGGCTCATCCTCCGGCGGGGTCGTCGCCGGGCCGCGGCCTTCCGCTGTCGCCGGTTTTGATGAACGAAGGATTACGGTCGTTCCTCGAATGTTTTCCCGGAGGAGAGGTCACTCTTAGCACCCCGTCGGTATGGTCATCTCGCACGGTCGTTCAGGAGACGCGAGATGAAGCGATTGGCTGCGAGCATGCTGGTGGTCGGAGCGGTGACGCTGACGGTGAAAGACCCCGCCAGCGCCATGCCCCTGTCGGCAACGCGCCTAGCCAATCCCATCCCGAAGAGTTCGCCGATGCAGCTCGGTCCGGCGGTGCTGGCGCCGATTGCCGCCGTCCGCTTCTGCATGGATTACGAGGACGAATGCCGCGCCGGCGGGGACGGCGCCGCCCGGGTCGCGCTCACCGAGGAGCGCTGGGCCGATCTCGACGACGTCAACCGCACCGTGAATGCGGCAATCCGGCCGCGCAGCGACGCCGACCTCGACACCTGGACCCTGGAGACCGCCGCCGGCGACTGCGACGACTATGCGGTGCGCAAGCGCCACATCCTGATCTCGCGCGGTTGGCCGCGCAGTGCCGTGGGCTTGGCCATCGCCCGCATCCCCAGCACCGAGTACCACCTCGTCGCGGTCGTCGCCACCGACCGGGGCGACTATGTGCTGGACAATCTGCGCGACCGGGTGGTGCCGTGGGCACGCACCGGCTACCGCTGGGTCATGCGGTCGAGCGCGGACGACCCGCGCCTGTGGATGGCGATCGCCGGACCGGCCCGCGACCGGCCCGGACGCCGCGCCGTGCCGGTGGCGTACAATCACGGCACGCCCACCGGAAAGGCCCGGAAAGACACGCTGTCACAGTGACAGCGCCGCCGGCGGGCCGGCGGTGCGCACGGCTGTCGCGCCGGGCCGATCAGGCCCGCTCCCTGAGCGCGGTGCGATCGACGCTCAGGACGTCGACCCGGTCGCCCTCGATCACCACGCACGACAGCCGCCCGGTCGCGTAGGCGCCGGTGTCGACATTGATGCGGTTCGGCAGGATCTCGACGGCGGCAGCCGGCGTGTGGCCGTGGACGATCCGCTTGCCGAAGTCGCCGTGATAGGAGATGAACGGGCCGCGGATGTACATCAGGTCTTCCGCCGTCTGCTCGTTCAATGGGATACCGGGGCGGACGCCGGCATGGGCGAAAAAGAATCCGCCCTGCTCATAGAACATCCAGGTATGCTCGAAGAACGTCTTGTGCGCGGGCGGCAGCTTGCTGAGAAACTCGATGCGCGCGGCGTCGAAATCGTCGAGTGTGCTCAGAGGGCGGTGCGACAGGCCGTAGCTGGCGAGCGTCTCCAGGCCGCCGAACGCCCGCCAGTTGGCCAGAACGCTCGGCTCTTCGAGGAAGCGCAGCAGGCAGTCCTCGTGGTTGCCGCGCAGGCAGACGCGATGCCGGCCGCCGCCGGGCGGGGCGAGCAGCATGTCGACGACGCCGCGCGAATCCGGCCCGCGGTCGATCACGTCGCCCAGGAACAGTTCCACCGTCCAGGTGGCAGGCGGACGGCGCGCCTCTTCCGCATCGATCATCGCCAGCATGCGCCGCAGCAGGTCGGCGTGGCCGTGAATGTCGCCGATGGCATACACCCGGCATCCGTCGGGCAGGGCATGCACAACCGGGGGCAACCGCCCCGTCGCGGCCGGCTGCCGTCGCTGCCTCAAGGCACGCAGGATCATCGACCCGTTCCGTCCCGCTCCAAAGTCCTCGGCACGCCGGCCGTCCCGGATCGCAGGATGCTCCGGCTTGTGTTTCGTTGCACGTTCCTTCGCACAGCCGAATTCCCGTATTTTGCGGAAAACGCGCCTCTTTCTGCTCAAGGTTGCCGACCGCCCCTTGATGCACCACCGGACCCTGCGCCGCTCCACACCGATATATAGGTGGCGCGGTCCCGCCAGGAACCTGGCCATGGCAAATATCGCCGGCGTCATCCTCGCACCCGTCGCCGGCCTGCAAGCCGCTTCCGCCTGCAACCGAGCTGGGCTATGGATCGGTCCGCCACAATCAGGCGAAGACAAGCCGTGAGCCGGTACCGTGTCCCGCCTCTCCCACGCTGCCCTCTACACCGTCGTTGCGCTCGCGCCCCTGCCGTTCGGCTCCAACGAGCCGCTGTGGGTGGCGCTGTGGATCGTGCTGCTGGCGGTTTCGCTGGCCTTCGCCGACTACCGGCGCCTGCGGGCCACCCACCTCGCGCTGCTCGCGCCGATGCTCATCGCCGCAGGCGTCTACGGGCTGGTGGTGGCCCTGCAGTCGGCGGCCCTGCCCGGTCTGCTGCCGGACTACCCGTTGCATGAACGGGTGGCGCCGCTGCTCGGCGGGGCGGCGCCCGCGCCGGTGCCGACGGCGACGCGCGATCTGCCCTGGCTCGCCATCGGGCCGGCCGCCGCCGCCTTCATGGCCTTCCTGGCCGGGTTCGTGGCCGCCACCGATCGCGACCGCGCGGTGCGGCTGATGAAGGTGGTGGCCTTCGCCAGCATCGCCTATGCGCTCTACGGCCTGCTGATGATGATCGTCGACCCGCAGATGCTGCTGTGGCGGGAACGGCCGAGCTATTCCGGGCGGATGACCGGCACCTTCGTCAATCCCAACACCGCGGCGACCTTTTTCGGCATGGGCGCGGTGATCTGGGCCACCCTGGTGTGCGTGCGGATCCGCCGCCACTTGCCGGAGGATCGCGCCGATCTGACCGATGTGCTGCGGCTCGGCTTCAGCCGGCTGCCGCGCGAAATCACCCAGCCGACGCTGGCGCTGCTCATCTGCCTGGGGGCGGTGCTGGCCACCGGCTCGCGCGCCGGCAGCCTCCTGACCCTGCTCGCCGTGGCCGTCGCCGTGCTGCTGAGCTTCCAGCGCGAGCTCAAGGGCGCCTCGCCCGGCCTCGCCGCCGTTGCCGCGGCCGCTGCGGTCGGAGTGGCGGCGGTCGAGATGTGGGGCGGCATGCTGGAGCAGCGCATCCAGCAGGGCGGCGTGATGGATTTCAGCCGGCTTCTGATCTTCCAGTCGAGCGCGGAGATCATCGCCGATCATCCCTGGTGGGGGACCGGGCTCGGCACCTTCGCCACCGTCTTTCCCGCCTACCGGCCCGACCAGTTCATCTTCGGCATCGTCGACCGCGCCCACAACACCCCGCTCGAAGTGGCGGTGGAGCTCGGCCTGCCCGCCGCCGGCGCCGTGGTCCTGGCCTGCCTGACAACCCTCGCGCTGATCTATCGCGGCGCGCTGACCCGCCGCCGCGACCGCGCCCTCCCCATCGCCGGGGCAGCGGTGGCAACGCTGACCTTCCTGCACGCGCTGGTGGATTTCCACCTGCAGACAGCAGGCTTCTTTCTGCCGTTCTGGGCGATCCTGGGCGCGGCCCTGGCACAGAGCATATCAAGCATGCCCGAGATGCAACACGGACGCAGCGGCGAGGGCGGCAGGGAGCCCCGGCCCAGGGACATAAGGTCCGCCGCGGCGCGACCGGAGGTCGCACTGCACCGCTGACCCCGCCCCTGCAGGCCGGATTCCGGCTGCAATTGCAGCCCATCCGCCGTATGGATGGCAACAGCGCAACGGCTGAGATACAGATGCCGGCGTTTCCCAAATTCGACGACCGACGCATCTTTGCCGCCGACCGCCGAGGAAAGATGCTATCCGCATCCGGAATTCATGAGGGGTTGAGAACGAACATGCCCGCAACGACCAGCATTCCCGCGCACGTCAAGAGCCAACGTCTGCGCGCATGGGTCAACGACATCGCGACGCTGTGCAAGCCGGATCAGATCCATTGGTGCGACGGTTCGCAGGCGGAATATGACGCGCTCTGCGATCAGCTGGTGAAGAGCGGCACCTTCAAGCGCCTCAACCCCGAGAAGCGCCCGGGCAGCTTCCTCGCCTTCTCCGACCCCTCCGACGTCGCCCGCGTCGAGGACCGCACCTATATCTGCAGCCTCAACAAGGAGGATGCCGGGCCCACCAACAATTGGATGGACCCGCGCGAGATGAAGGCGACGCTGCAGCCGCTGTTCGACGGCTCGATGCGCGGCCGCACCATGTACGTCATCCCGTTCTGCATGGGACCGATCGGCTCGCCGATCTCCTATATCGGCTACGAGATCACCGACTCGCCCTACGTCGTCGTCAATATGAAGCTGATGACCCGCATGGGCCGCGCCGTCGATGACGCGCTGGGCGAGTCCGACGTGTTCGTGCCGTGCGTGCACACGGTCGGCGCGCCGCTCGCCCCCGGCCAGAAGGACGTCGCCTGGCCGTGCAACCCCACCGTCAAGTACATCGTCCACTTTCCGGAAGAGCGCTCGATCTGGTCCTACGGCTCGGGCTATGGCGGCAACGCGCTGCTCGGCAAGAAGTGTCTCGCGCTGCGCATCGCCTCGGTGCTGGGCCGCGACGAGGGCTGGATGGCCGAGCACATGCTCATCCTCGGCGTCGAGGATCCCAAGGGCAAGAAGACCTTTGTTGCCGCCGCCTTCCCCTCGGCCTGCGGCAAGACCAACTTCGCCATGCTGATCCCGCCCAAGGAGATGGAGGGCTGGAAGGTCACCACCATCGGCGACGACATCGCCTGGCTGAAGCCCGGGGCCGACGGCCGGCTCTACGCCATCAATCCCGAAGCCGGCTATTTCGGCGTGGCGCCGGGCACCAACTACACCTCGAACCCGAACTGCATGGATACGATCCGTGCCAACACCATCTTCACCAATGTCGCGCTGACCGACGACGGCGACGTGTGGTGGGAGGGCATGGACGGCCCGCCCCCGGCCCACGCCATCGACTGGCAGGGCAATGACTGGACGCCCGATTGCGGCCGCAAGGCGGCCCACCCCAATTCCCGCTTCACCGTCCCCGCCGGCCAGAACCCGGCGGTCGACAAGGAATGGGAGAACCCGGCCGGCGTGCCGATCTCGGCCATCGTGTTCGGCGGCCGCCGCTCGACGGTCGTTCCGCTGGTCTATCAGCCGGTGAACTGGGCGTTCGGCGTCTATGCCGGCGCCACCATGGGCTCGGAGATGACCGCCGCCGCCTTCGGCAATATCGGCGAGGTTCGCCGCGACCCGATGGCGATGCTGCCGTTCGCCGGCTACCACATGGCCAGCTACTTCAATCACTGGCTCAGCATGGGCCGCAAGGTCAGCCAGCCGCCGCGCATCTTCTGCGTCAACTGGTTCCGCAAGGACAAGGACGGCAAGTTCCTGTGGCCCGGCTACGGCGAGAACATGCGCGTGCTGAAGTGGATCGTCGAACGCGCGGCCGGCACCGCCCGCGCCATCGAGGGCCCGCTCGGCTACGTGCCGACCTATGACGACATCGACTGGCGCGGCCTGTCGTTCTCGCGCGAGCAGTTCCACCAGCTGATGTCGGTCGACCGCGACGTCTGGCAGAAGGAAGTGCTGGGCCACGAGGAGCTGTTCATCAAACTCTTCGACCGGTTGCCCAAGGAATTCATCGCCATGCGCCAGCTTCTGCTGTCGAACCTGTGGCGCTCGCCCAACCACTGGGAACTGCCGGACTACGCCCAGAACCAGTGAGCCATTTGCGATGACCGGGCGGCCCGCGCCGCCCGGTGGGCGATCTATGCAAAACGGCCGCGGCGAAGTTTCGCCGCGGCCGTTTCGTCATAGAAGATCCTGATCACGTTCTCTGCCGCCAGGCTCATGCCTGCGGCCCTTGCCATTGCTCCGCCGTCGTCATGGCCGGGCCTTGTCCCGGCCATCCACGTCTTTGGTTCAAAAGGCGTTTCAAGTCGTGGATGCCCGCAACAAGTGCGGGCATGACGAGTCACACCGTTCGGCCCTTGGTATCACTCCGCCGCAGTGGAGTGCATCTGCTGGCGCTTCAGCACCAGCTTGTTCAGCGCCGCCAGATACGCCATGGCCGAGGCCACCAGCGTGTCGGGATCGGCGCCGCGGCCGGTCACCGTCTTGCCGCCTTCCGACAGCCGCACCGACACCTCGGCCTGCGCGTCGGTGCCCTCGGTAACGGCGTGCACCTGGTAGAGTTCCAGCTTGGCCTCGTGCGGCACCAGCGCCTTGATGGCGTTGAACACCGCATCGACCGGGCCATTGCCCTCGGCCTCCTCCAGCATGCGCGTGCCATCGACTTCGAGCCGCATGGTGGCGCGCTGCGGCCCGTGGGTGCCGGCGATCACGCTCAGCGACACCAGCCTGATGCGGTCCTGGGCGGTGGCGATCTCCTGGTCGACCAGCGCCTCGATGTCCTCGTCATAGACGTGCTTCTTGCGGTCGGCCAAGTCCTTGAAGCGGTTGAACGCATCCTCGAACTCGTTGTCGCCCAGCTGGTAGCCCAGCATCTTCAGCTTCTCGCGGAAGGCGTTACGGCCCGAATGCTTGCCCATCACCAGCGAGGTCTGCTTCACGCCCACGCTCTCGGGGGTCATGATCTCGTAGGTCTGGGTGTGCTTGAGCATGCCGTCCTGGTGGATGCCGCTCTCATGGGCGAAGGCGTTCCGGCCGACCACCGCCTTGTTGTACTGCACCGGGAACGAGGTCACCGCCGACACCAGCTTGGAGGCGCGGGTCAGCATCTCGGTCTTGATGCCGGTGGTGAAGGGGAGGACGTCGGCGCGGGTCTTGATCGCCATCACCACCTCTTCCATGGCGGCATTGCCGGCGCGCTCGCCGATGCCGTTGATGGTGCATTCGATCTGGCGGGCGCCGGCGCGCACGCCGGCCAGCGAGTTCGCCACCGCCATGCCGAGGTCGTCATGGCAGTGCACCGAGAAGATCGCCTTGTCGGAGTTCGGCACCCGCTCGCGGATCATCTTGATCAAGGCGAAGTATTCGTCCGGCGTGGTGTAGCCGACGGTGTCGGGGACGTTGATGGTGGTGGCGCCAGCCTTGATCGCGCTCTCGATCACCCGGCACAGGAAATCATGCTCGGTGCGGGTGCCGTCCTCGCAGCTCCACTCGACGTCGTCGACGTGGTTCCTGGCCCGGCTGACCTGGGCGATCACCATCTCGTGCACTTCGTCGGGCGTCTTCTGCAGCTTCCACTTCATGTGGACCGGCGAGGTCGAGATGAAGGTGTGGATGCGCGGCCGGCGCGCCGCCTTGATCGCCTCGGCGGCGCGGTCGATGTCCTTGAAGGCGGCGCGCGCCAAAGCGGCGACCGAGGCGTTCTTCAGCCGCGCCGCGATCATCGACACCGACTCGAAGTCGCCATTGGAGGCGATCGGGAAACCGGCCTCGATCACGTCGACGCCCATCTCGTCGAGCAGGTCGGCGACCTGCAGCTTCTCCTCCAGCGTCATGGTGGCGCCGGGGCACTGCTCGCCGTCGCGCAGCGTGGTGTCGAAGATGATGACGCGGTCGTGGGCGGCCTCGGTCTGGGCGGATACGCCCTGCGCGCCTTCCGTCTGCGGCTTGGCAGTCATCGGGAAATCCTTGTCGTGGAGATCGCGGGCCGGTTCGCGTGGCCCCGTCTGCGGTTTCGGGAGGTTGCTCGCACGGTCCCCTGAGCGCCCAGGCATGAGCCCGGCCGGCCCTCAGGGGCGGCTAAGGAGCAGGATCCCGCGAAGCGCAAGGGCGCGCCGGAGCACCGCGTGTGCGGTCCGGTTCCAGGTGCGGCTCGTCGTCGAGCGGATCACCGTATTGCCCTCTGTCTCGCGCCAATGGACCCGCGTTACAGGCGGATCACAAACCACGAATGATCGTTTGTAGCGGTTGCCGGGGCTGGTGGCAAGATGATGCGATCATCGGCTCCCGGCTGGCATGAAGGCCGAAGAGCGCACTGCGAGACCCCGCCGAGAGACCCCCGCCATGACCGACCATATCCGCACCTTCGCCGAACGGCTGCTCGACAAGGGACCGGACGCGCTGCCGCCGCGCGACCGCCGGGTCATCGAGCACATCGCCAAGCGCCTCAGCACCCGGTTGGACTGGTCGGCGGAGTACGAGGAGAGCCTGACCTTCGGCCAGCGCCTCGCCGACGGGGTGGCGGCGTGGGGCGGCTCGTGGCCGTTCATCATCAGCTTTTCGCTGGTGATGGCGGCCTGGATCGCGATCAATCTCGGCCTCGCCAATTGGCAGCCCTTCGACCCCTATCCGTTCATCCTGCTCAATCTGGTGCTGTCGACGCTGGCCGCCATCCAGGCGCCGATCATCATGATGAGCCAGAACCGGCAGGCGGCGAAGGACCGCATCCAGGCGCTGCACGACTATGAGGTCAACCTCAAGGCCGAGGTGGAGATCGTCGCGCTGCACGACAAGCTCGACCGCCTGCGCAGCCAGGATCTGGCGGCGGCCGTGGCCCGCATCGAGGGCAAGATCGAGGCGCTCCTGCAAGAGCCCCGCCAAGAGCCCAACCACGCGCCCAGCCACGCGCCCCGCTGACGCCCGCCCGCGCGGGCGCCCCGGTGTGTGCGGTCAGCGGCGGCGGAACTGCGGGCGGCGCTGGCCGCTGCCGATCGGGCCGGCGCTCTCCGACTTGTGGCGGAAGTTGATGCGGCCGCGCTCCAGGTCGTAGGGCGACATTTCCACCACCACCCGGTCGCCGGCAATGGTGCGGATGCGGTGCTTGCGCATCTTGCCGGCGGCATAGGCGAGGATTTCGTGGTCGTTGTCGAGCTTCACCCGGAAATTGCCGTCCGGCAACACCTCGGTCACCACCCCATCGAATTCCAGCAGTTCTTCCTTCGACATGCCTTGCTCCTGAAATCTCAGCCCACCGGACGCGCCGCAGGCGCAAACCGGGTGTTCCGGCCCGGCCGTCGCGCCGGCTTGAGGAACGCCATGGCCGCGAAGCCGGTGTCCGGGCCCGCTTCGCGCGCCGCCGGCCGTCCCGTCCCGGTCCGGGCGGCGGCCGGCCGCTGGGCGGCCTTGCCGCCCGTGTGCCCGCGCTCGTGACTCGACTTGGTGTCCTGCCTGGAGGCCGGACCGGCAGCCCGACCCGCCACCGGCTTTGCCGCAGGCTTGGATGCCGTCCTTGACGCCGGATTGGCCGCAGGCCGTGACGCCGGATCGGCCGTCCGCCTGGCGGCGCGCGGAGCCGCCGCGGACTCGCCCTCACGCTTGGGCAAATCGACCTTGGGCGCAGCCGTGCCCGTCCCCGACCGTGCCCGCCCGCGCAGATCGACCGCCGGGATGGAGCTGCGGATCAGGCACTCGATGGCCTTGAGATAGGGCCGCTCCTCGGCATCGCACAGGGAGATCGCCACGCCCGTGGCGCCGGCACGGGCGGTGCGGCCGATGCGATGCACATAGCTCTCGGGCACGTTGGGCAAGTCGAAATTCACCACATGGCTGACGCCCGCGACGTCGATGCCGCGGGCGGCGATATCGGTTGCCACCAGCGTGCGCAGGCTGCCGTCGCGAAAGGCGGCCAGCACCCGCTCGCGCTGGTTCTGCGACTTGTTGCCGTGGATTGCTGCCGCCGGCAAGCCGGCTTTGTCGAGCATGCGCACGATTTTATCGGCGCCGTGCTTGGTGCGGGCGAAGATGAGGGCCCGCTCCACCGGCTCGCGCCGCAGCACATCGGCCAGGATCGCCGTCTTGTCGGCCTTGTCGACGAGCAGGATGCGCTGGTCGATGCGGTCGGCGGTCTTGGCCACCGGGGTGACCGCCACCCGCACCGGATCGCGCATCATCTTGGCGGCCAGCGCCTCGATCTCCTTGGGCCAGGTGGCCGAGAACAGCAGGCTCTGGCGCGCGTGCGGCAGCAGCGCCTCGATCCGGCGGATAGCGTGGATGAAGCCCATGTCGAGCATCTGGTCGGCTTCGTCCAGCACCAGCACCTCGACGCCGTCGAGCCGCACGGCGTGGTGGTTGGCCAGATCCATCAGCCGGCCGGGAGTGGCGACCAGCACGTCGACGCCCTGGGCCAGCGCGCGGACCTGCGGGTTCATCGACACCCCGCCGATCGCCAGCGCGGTCTTCAGCCGCAGGTGCTTGCCATAGGTCTTCACGGCCGTGAGGATCTGGCCCGCCAGCTCGCGGGTCGGCGCCAGCACCAGCGCGCGCACCGCGCCCCGTTCGGGCCGGGCGGGGCTGCGATGGACGGCAAGCCGGTTGAGGATCGGCAGCGTGAAGGCTGCGGTCTTGCCGGTGCCGGTCTGGGCGATGCCGACGAGGTCGCGTCCCGCGATCACCGGCGGGATCGCCTGGCTCTGGATCGGGGTCGGATTGACGTGATTCGCCTCGGCGAGGGCGCGCAGGATCGGCGCGGCAAGGCCGAGCGTGTTGAAATCGGTCAAGGTCTGTCTTTCTTGCTGGCGCATCGTCCGCAAAGCGGGAAACCGGTCCTGCGAGCGAAAATGCATCAAACCAACATTGGGCGCGCCCGCTCCGGGCCATCGGGCCGGCGGACGCTTGATTCAAGAGATCCGGCCCGCATGGCCGGCGTTGCATAGTCCGGTTGCCGAAATCCCGTTTTCGCACAAGGGGGTTCCGGCGAGGCCGGGGCCGCGGACCACGACGTGATCGCGCGACTCCCGAACTCGACAGCGCAAACGCGACACGGCAGCGCCCGAAGGGCACCGGCCGCGCGGCGCGGGGAGCCGTAAGACGCGCCCCGCGTGACTTGGGCTGTCGGTTGTCGAGAGCTGGGCGAAATAGGCCGAAACCTTCAGGCGAAGGTGGCGCGCACGCATGGCCCTCCGGCCACACTTGGCCGCGAACCCAGCGTTCCCTTCATGACGCCTTCGTATGGTTATTTCAAGGCCACATTCTCGCTGCTATGACGAGCCAGCCACCATGGTTTCCAAAGAGGCCAACGATGTCCCCGCTCCGTCCCGCCACTTTTTTCGCCACGATCGCCGTCGCGCTTTCGCTCGCCGCCTGCAATACGCTGGAGACATCGACCGCGCCGGCCCCCACCGCCGAGCCGGTCAATCCGGGCGCCAAGGTGGCGGCGCTCGACATTCCCAACGGTCAGCCGTGCGGCGCCGAGCTGTCCGCCTACAAGGCGGTGATGGACAATGACCTGCGCACGGGGCACGTCAACAAGCCGGTCTACGACAGGGTGATCAACGATCTGCGCCCGGCCGTCGCCGCCTGTCAGGCGGCGCGCAGCTACGAGGCGATCGCGCTGATGAACGCCACCAAGCGCCGCTTCGGCTATCCGGTGTCCCAGGGCGAGAGCATGGTTCGCAGCCGCGACCTCGCCGGACGGTCCTGAGACCACGCCGCCGCCACGCCGGCCGCACTCCCCCAACCGCCAGCAACGGACCAGACATATGACGGGACGCCGCCTGACCCTGGCCGCACTGCTCGGCGTCTTCGTCGCCGGATGCGGAACGGTCTTCAACCTGCCGATCAACCAGCCGATCGACCCCGCGTCGCCGACGCAGGATGCGAGCTCGCCGCCAAAAATGACCGGCGACGTCGCCGTTGCGCTGTCCTTCTCGGGCGGCGGCACCCGCGCCGCCGCCTTCGCCCACGGCGTGCTGACCGCGCTCGACACCATGCCCTCGCGCGAGGGCGGCAGCTATCTCGACCGGGTGGTGTTCATCTCGGGCGTGTCGGGCGGCTCGGTCGCCGCCGCCTATTTCGGCCTGAAGGGCCGGGCGGCGATGAACGACTTCCGCGAGCGCTTCCTGCTCCAGAACGCCGAGGAAAGCCTCGACACAAGGATCAGCCTCGCCAATCTGGTGCGCGGCATCGAGGGCGGCGTCAACGACGCCTCGCGCCTGCCGGCCTGGCTCGACCGCCAGCTGTTCCACGGCGCCACTTTGGCCGACCTCCACGGCAAGAACCGGCCGATGGTGTGGATCAACGCCTCCGACCTGTTCAACCGCACGCCGTTCCACTTCACGCCGTCGACCTTCGCCGCGCTGTGCAGCGACGTCACCTCCTACCCGGTGTCCCAGGCGGTGGCCGCGTCCGCCGCGGTGCCGGTCGCCTTTGCGCCGATCGTGCTCAAGACCTTCCCCGATTCCTGCCGCGCGCCGCTGCCGCCGTGGGTCGACCGGGTGCTGAAGAACCCGAGTTCCGGCGGTCAGGCCCGCGCCTTCGCCCAGGCGCTGAT
The DNA here is from genome assembly GCF_003966715.1 of Blastochloris tepida. NCBI lineage: Bacteria > Pseudomonadati > Pseudomonadota > Alphaproteobacteria > Hyphomicrobiales > Blastochloridaceae > Blastochloris > Blastochloris tepida. The sequence goes on along the minus strand of NZ_AP018907.1, from coordinate 113,067 downwards.
CCGCTATCGCGATCCCGGCCAGATCCGTTACGTCAAGCTGGCCGATGGCGGACTCGTCGACAATTTCGGTCTGGCCGGCCTCGTCATTGCCCGCGAGATCGGCGACCGGCCCTACGCGCCGCTCAATGCCGAGCGCGCCGTCCAGCTGCGCCGCCTCGTGTTCATCGTCGTCAATGCCGGCCGCGGACCGGCCGGCAATTGGACGCTCTCGCCCGAGGGACCCTCGGGCCAGGAGCTGCTCGGCGCGGTCACCGACACTGCCATCGATGCGGCGGCGATCTCTTCGTTCGACGCTTTCCGCCTGACCATGAACCAATGGGAGACGTCGACCCGCAAATGGCGCTGCGGCCTGTCGCCCGCCGAGGCGAAGCGGCTTGGCGCCGGCCCCGGCTGGCGCTGCAACGACGTTTCGTTTGATCTCGCCCAGGTTTCCTTCGACCAGCTCGGCAGCCTCACCGCCACGCTCAATGCGGTGCCGACCCGACTGCGGCTGGAGCCGGAGCAGGTCGAACTGGTGGTGAAAGCCGGCATCGAGGCCACCCGCGCCCACCCCGTGCTGCGCGGCAGTCTCCTCGGGCGCTGACCTTCAGTCCGCGAGGCGCGATTCAAGAAAGGCCCGCACGAAGGCCGGCGCCACCGGCGGCAAGTCGTCGATCCCGTGGACGGCGATAACGTCGGCCAGCTCGGCGCCGGGATCGGCGGCAATGAAGGCCCGCGCCCGCGCAACCAGGAGCCCGCTCGCCTCGTCGGCCAAGAAGGTGCGCATCAGCGCGACACGCGGCCCGTCGAGCACCACGGTCCAGCCGGGCTCGGCAACGAAGGCCGCAGCCTCCAGCCCGGTCTCCTCCTTCAGCTCCCGCACCACCGAACCGGCAAGATCGAGCCGGCCACCCGAAATGTCGCCGGGATCGGGCGTGCCGGACGGAAAATAGACGCTGCCGGCATTGGCGGTGTGGCCGCCCATCACCCCCAGCAGGAAGCCGCCGTCGGCGCCGCGCACCACCGCCATGCCGAAGATGTTGCGGATGGCGGGATCGGGAAAGCCGGTACCTAGCCACCATTGGAAGGACGCGAAGTCGGTCTCGAAGGCATGGCCGGTCAGGCGGTCGCCCACCAGCTCGACATCGCGTGCGACCAGCACCTTGCCGTTCCACAGCTTCGGCCGGTCGCGCTTCAGCCGCGCAAAATGGGCATCGATCTCGGACCGCCGCGCGCGGGCCATCGGCCAATCCGCCGCCACCACCGCGAACTCGGCGGAGGCGATGCGGCGGACGACCGGCGCGCTCACGGCTGCGGCCGCCCGACCATGACGGCCTCGAACACCCGGCTTGGCGTCACGAACTCGTCCTGCGCCGCGACGGTGAGGATCTCGCGCGAGCCGGCCTCGAACGTGCGCCTGAGCAGGCCCCAGGTGGAGGAGGCCGCCCGCACCAGCGCCTCGCGCGCCGAGCCGGTGCGCTTCCAGTGCAGGAAGAACAGCGCGGCGATGGCATCGCCCGCGCCATTGACCGACAGATCGAGTCGCGGCGTGCGCAGCCGCCACGTGCCCAGGATGTCGGAGGCCAGAAGGTCGATGGCGTCGGCGGGCGTGTCGTCGGTGATCAGGCTGGTGACCAGGATCACCTTGGGGCCGAGCCGGTGGACGGCCTCCACCGCATCGAGCGCGGCGGCCAGTGTCGGCGTGGCGTGCCCGGCGAGAAAGTCCAGCTCGAACTGGTTGGGCGTCACCACGTCGGCCGCCGGCACCGCGCGGTCGCGGATGAAGTCGGGAATGCCCGGCCGCACGAACACGCCGCGGCCGACATCGCCGATCACCGGGTCGCAGCAATAATGCGCGGCCGGGTTGGCGGCCCGCACGCGTGCAGCGGCGTCGAGGATCGCCTCGCCGATGTCGGCGCCGCCCATATAGCCGGACAGCACGCCATCGCACGCCGGCAGCACGCCACGCGCCTCGATGCCGTCGATCACCTCGCGGATCATCGCGCCGTCGAACACCCGGCCGGTCCAGGCGCCATAGCCGGTGTGGTTGGAGAACTGCACGGTGTGGATCGGCCACACCTCGACGCCGAGCCGCTGTAGCGGAAACACGGCCGAGGCGTTGCCGACGTGGCCATAGGCAACGTGGGATTGGATCGACAGGAAATTCATGATGGACACGTGGGCGTTCGAGCCGGCGTGACCGGCCCCGCCTTCCTTCTTGCTTTCTCTATCCCGCGAGGGGACGGGGAGAGCGCATCTCCCAGCTGGCGGCAGAGATACTAAAGCATTCTCCGCAAAAGTGGGAACCGGTTTTGCGGAAGAGAATGCGACAACTCAGAGAGTTAGAGCGCCACCCGATCTGATCCCGTCAGATCGGGCAGCGCGCTAAGGACGTTTGCCGGCCGCCGCCACCTCGTCGATCTCGACATAGACTTGGCTGCCGAGCGCCTTGAACTTCTCCGACATCTCCGCCATGCCCGCGGCCACGGCGTCCGACGGCTGCGCCGCCGCAGACGCGCGAATTTCCTGGCTGATCTTCATCGAGCAGAATTTCGGCCCGCACATCGAGCAGAAATGCGCCGTCTTGTGCGCCTCCTTGGGCAGCGTCTCGTCGTGGAAACTGCGCGCGGTGTCGGTGTCGAGCGCGAGGTTGAACTGGTCATGCCAGCGGAACTCGAACCGCGCCCTGGAGATCGCGTCGTCCTGCGCCTGGGCGCCGGGGTGACCCTTGGCGAGATCGGCGGCGTGGGCGGCGATCTTGTAGGTGATGACGCCGGTCTTCACGTCGTTGCGGTCGGGGAGCCCCAGGTGCTCTTTCGGCGTGACGTAGCAGAGCATCGCCGTGCCGAACCAGCCGATCATGGCGGCGCCGATCGCGCTCGTGATGTGGTCGTAGCCCGGCGCGATGTCGGTGACGAGCGGGCCGAGCGTATAGAACGGCGCCTCGCCGCACAGCTGAAGCTGCTTTTCGACATTGACCTTGATCTTGTGCATCGGCACGTGGCCGGGGCCCTCGATCATCACCTGCACGCCGTGCTCCCAGGCGATCTTGGTGAGTTCGCCAAGCGTCTCAAGCTCGGCGAACTGGGCGCGGTCGTTGGCGTCGGCGATCGAGCCGGGGCGCAGGCCGTCGCCGAGCGAGAACGCCACGTCGTAGGCGGCGAGGATTTCGCAGATGTCGCGGAAGCGCGTGTAGAGGAAGCTCTCGGTGTGATGGGCGAGGCACCACTTGGCCATGATCGAGCCGCCGCGCGACACGATGCCGGTGACACGGTTCGCGGTGAGCGGAATATAGGCCAGCCGCACCCCGGCATGGACGGTGAAATAGTCGACGCCCTGCTCGCACTGCTCGATCAGAGTGTCGCGATAGATCTCCCAGGTGAGATCCTCGGCGACGCCGCCCACCTTCTCCAGCGCCTGATAGAGCGGCACGGTGCCGATCGGCACCGGCGAGTTGCGCACGATCCACTCGCGGATGTTGTGGATGTCGCGGCCCGTCGAGAGGTCCATCACCGTATCGGCGCCCCAGCGGATCGCCCACACCAATTTATCGACCTCGTCGGCCACCGACGACAGCACCGCCGAATTGCCGATATTGGCGTTGATCTTGGTGAGGAAGTTGCGGCCGATGATCGCCGGCTCCAGCTCGGCGTGGTTGATGTTGGCCGGAATGATCGCACGCCCCCGCGCCACCTCGTCGCGCACGAACTCCGGCGTCACGAGGTCGGGGATCGCGGCGCCGAAATCCTCGCCGTCGCGCGCCTTCGCGGCCTCGGTGCGACCGAGGTTCTCGCGGATGGCGACGTATTCCATCTCCGGCGTGATGATGCCGGCCCGCGCATAGGCAAGCTGGGTCGGCGTCCGTCCCGGCTTTCCGCGCAATGGGCGATGCTTGATCGGGAACGGCGGCACCGCGCCGCCCTGGCCGAGCGGCGGAATGACGGTGGCATCGACCTCCTCGACGTCGCCGCGGGCCCGAACCCAAGGCCCGCGGTGGCGCGGCAGGCCGGCCGAAATGTCGATGGTCGCAGTGGCATCCGTGTAGGGGCCCGAGGGATCGTAGACCCGCACCACCGGCTCGCCCTCGACCTCGATGGCCCGGCCCGGCACCCGAAGGTCCGGGAAGCGCCGGCCGGAATCGTGGACCTTGCGCGAGCCGGCAAGCGGGCCGGTGGTGACGGCGAAGGCGGGCTTCTCGGGTTCGGGCTTGGTGTGAATGGTCATCGGGCGCCTTGTTTGCTTGTCGTTTCCCCCGCTGAACCGGCGCCCGGACTGGCGGACGACACCACCCGCCGCGCGGCGGATTCCGCCGCATGACGAGACGGGGTGCGTACGGGGGAGACGATTGAAAGGCGCTGGCCCCTGGCGAAACGACTCGTCCTGGCCCGCGACGTCCGCATCCCTCCGCCGGTACGAACCGGTTCAGGTTCAAAGGGTGGTCGGGCGCTCCCGATCTCAGCCCCGCACGGGGCCCCCCTTCGGACGGCGAGACTTTGGGGAAAGGCCGGGCCGGCGTCAAGCGGCGCGGGCTGCGGCAAACCGGTACGCGGGACGTGCGTCAAGCCCGTGCCTCCCGCCGAGGGCAAGAATGTCTTTAGCAAGAGCGCGCGCCGGCAGGCAAAACGCTGCAGCGACAGAAGCCGGCAAATACAGAAGCCGGATGCTTTAGGTTTGATTCAATATGAGCCGAAACTACACTGGCGGCGGATCGTGTCGCATGCCACGTTGACCACCTCTTCAATAGAGGACTTCAAATGCGGTTGATTCTCGCCGTCATCGCCTCGCTGGCGTTCGCCGCCACGGCCGAGGCCGCCACCTTCCGCCTCGGCACACCGCCGGTGTTCTCCATCGCCCTGCCAGACGACTGGGAATCCTCGGAAATCGACAAGGGGGTGGAGTCGACCTCCAAGGACGAGGAGATCTACATCGCCGCCGAGGTCGTCAGCATCGCCAAGCTTGAGGACGCGGTCACCCAGGCGGTGGCCTATCTGATCAGCGAGGGCGTGCGTATCGACGAAAAGACCGAGACGCGGGGCGAAGGCAAGATCGGCGGCATGGACGCGATCTTCGTCGAGTACAGCGGCAAGGACGAGGACGACGAGGCCACCGAGGTCAGCATCGGCGTCATCGTCGCCAGCCCGACCACGGCGGTGATCGTCACCTATTGGGGCTCGCCGGACGGCGAGAAGGCCAACGCCGCCGCGCTGAAGACGATCGTTGACTCCATCAAGAAGATCGACTGAGCAGAAGCAACGCCGTCACGATGGCCGGGCCTCGAGCCCGGCCATTTCCGTCTGTGCCGCCCGATCAGCCCGGATGGCTCCAGATCGCGTTCCTGGTGACGACGAAATCGACGCGCCGGTCCTTCAGCGCGCGCACGCATTCAGAGGGCGCGTTGATGATCGGCTCCTCGTGGACGTTGAACGAGGTGTTGATCAGCACCGGCAGGCCGGTGATCTTCTCGTATTCGTCGAGGATGTCCCAATAGACCTGGTTCTGGCTGCGGCTGATCAGCTGCGGCCGGGCGGTGCCGTCGACATGGGTGATGGCCGGCACCTTGTCGCGCCAGCCGGGCTTCACGTCGCAGGTGGTGGTCATGAAATTGGCCGGGTAGACGAGGCTTGCCGGCAGATCGAACACCTCTCCATAGCGCTCGACCCGCACCACCGGCGCGAACGGCATGAACTCGGTGCGGTCGAGCCGCTTGTTCAGCGTGTCGTTGATCGAGCGGTCGGTGGCCCGCGCCATGATCGACCGGGCACCCAGCGCCCGCGGTCCGTACTCCATCGCACCCAGGAAGGTGCCGACGATGGCGCCCTCGGCGATGCGCCGGGCCGCCTCGGCGGCCGGATCCCCGACATGCTCGGCCAAGGCGCCGGCGGCGAAAAAGGCGTCCTCGGCCTCCGCATCGAAGTTGCGGCCGAAATAGAGGGTGTCGAAGCGATAGCGGTGGCCGAGCCAGGCCGGCAGGCCGTCGCGCTGGAGCAGGAACTCCAGCACGCCGCCGGCGGCGATGCCGGCGTCCGACATCGCCGGATAGATGAACAGCTCCTTAAAGGGAAAGCGCTCGGCGAGGCGCTGGTTGAGCTTGACGTTGGCGAACACGCCGCCCGCCAGACCCAGCGCCTTGGCCGGGTGGGCTTTCAGGATGTTGCCGACTGCCTCCAGCACCACCTCTTCCAGCACCGTCTGCACCGAGGCGGCGACGTCCTCGCGCGGCGCGCTCTTCACCATCTCCTGGACGCGGCGGCGCAGATCCTTCAGGCGCATCTTGCCGTGGGTGCGCCCCAGCGCGTCGACGGTGTAGTTGGCGCGCAGCTCCGGCGCGAACACCGGCTTGCCCCAGGCGGCGAGCCCCAGCACCTTGCCCTCGTGGCGCAGCGGCTTGAAGCCCAGCGCGGCCGTCACCTCCAGATAGAGCTGGCCGATCGAGGAGCGCGCGCCCTCATAGCCGAGCAGCTTCAGGCCGTCGCGGTCGTCGCCCCACAGCGCGGTGAGCTTGCCGTCCTTGAGGATGCGGGCGGAGGCGTTGACGCGGTCGCCATAGCCATCGGCGGTATAGAGGAGCGCGTCCGGCCAGTCGGTATGGAACAGCGCGCCCAGCGCGTGGGCATCGTGATGATTGTAGAAATGGACGCGGGTGGAGGGGGCGAAGCCGTGGTCGTCGAGCCACAGCGCGACGTCAAAAATGGTATCCGGCGCGGCGCCGAGATGCAGCGCCATCTGGCGGAACAGGTCGATGCGGCCCTCGCCGTCGGCTTTGTTCTTGGCCCACCATGCGCGGCGCTTGAAATATTTCGGCGCGAACTCCGAGCGCGGCAAGGCGATGACGTCGACATCCTCGCGCCGCAGGCCGGCAATGGCGAGGCATTCCTCGACCGCCTCGGCCGGGTAGCGGTAGCCGTCGCTCTTGATGCGGGTCAGCCGCTCCAGCGCCACCGCCGACACCATGCGGTAGTCGTCGAACAGCGCGGCCGAGGCGTCGTGATTGGTGTGGATGCCGAGAATGATCATGACGCCTTCCCTGACCTGGGCACCGCCCGGCCGCCCTCGGCGGCGCCCCTCTCCAGGAGCGCGGCGCCTGCCGTGGCCCGGGTTAACGGTCACGGGCGGCGTTGTCTACCGGTGGCGATGGGGGAGCAAGCCGGGCCGGAGCCTTGCTTGTGGAGGCGGCTGAAAGAGGGCGGGACTACTCGGCGGCGTCCTTGGGCTTGGCCGGCTCGTCGTCTGCCGCGGCCTCGGACTTCTGCTTGGCAGCCGCGCGGGCGGCAGCCATCTCGCGCCGCGCCTTGGCCGGAATCACGAGGTCGAACTCGGCGAGTTCTTCGTCAGTGGGCCACGTCATATCGGGATCCCAGGCCCACGCCTGACGGATCTCCTCGTCGGTCATGGCGTCGAACCTCGCCCAGTCAATTGTCTTGGCGAGCCGCTCCGCCTCCTCCAATTGCTTTTTCGTAGGCACGGCGTTCGCTCCGATGGGCCATCCGAAGGGAAATGATCCGGCGTCGCTCGCCGTTCCATGTCCACACGCAGAATAGCACGCGGCCTTCGAACACCGCCATCGTTTCGAAACGGGGCTCGTCAGGGGGCGACTTCAGGGAAACGGCATCGACCCGCGGCCGGCCATCAAACAGCGCTGCGGCGAGCGGAAACGGCAAACCGCGATTTTCACGGTTTGCCGCGTCCTTGGTATCGTCCCATTCCAGGTCGTCGGTCTCGCCCATTGCGCACCTCCGACCTGATTAGGGGGCGCCCATTCAAAATCTGCAACAGGGCCCCGACCGGTGCCGAACGACACCGGCAGTCGATCAACAGATTCGTCAATTCTTGCTCTTGTCCACCAGCGCCTTCTGCTTGATCCACGGCATCATGCCGCGAAGCTTCTCGCCGACCGCCTCGATCTGGTGGGAGTCGTTGTTGCGGCGGATGGCCTTGAAGCGCGCTGCACCCGCCTTGTATTCCTGCATCCATTCCGAGGTGAACTTGCCGGTCTGGATGTCGCTCAGCACCTTCTTCATCTCGGCCTTGGTCTCGGCCGTGATGATGCGCGGGCCGGTGACGTATTCGCCCCACTCGGCGGTGTTGGAGATCGAGTAGTTCATGTTGGCGATGCCGCCCTCATAGATGAGGTCGACGATCAGCTTCACCTCGTGCAGGCACTCGAAATAGGCCATCTCCGGCGCGTAGCCGGCCTCGACCAGGGTCTCGAAGCCGTTGCGGATCAGCTCGACCAGACCGCCGCAAAGCACCACCTGCTCGCCGAACAGATCGGTCTCGCATTCCTCACGGAACGAGGTCTCGATGATGCCCGAGCGACCGCCGCCGACGCCCGAGGCGTAGGACAGCGCGAGGTCGTGGGCGTTGCCCGAGGCGTCGTGCGCCACCGCGATCAGGCACGGTACGCCGCCGCCCTTCTCGTATTCGCCGCGCACGGTGTGGCCGGGGCCCTTGGGGGCGATCATGATGACGTCGACGGTCTTCTTCGGCTCGATCAGGCCGAAATGGACGTTGAGGCCGTGGGCGAAGGCCAGCGCCGCGCCGTCGCGGATGTGGGGGGCGATCTCGTTTCGATAGATGTCGGCCTGCAGCTCGTCCGGGGTGGCCATCATCATCAGGTCGGCCCAGGCGGCGGCGTCGGGCACCGACATCACCTTGAGGCCGTCGGCCTCGACCTTCTTGGCTGTGGAGGAGCCCGGCCGCAGCGCCACCGCGATCTCCTTCACGCCGGAATCGCGCAGATTGAGCGCATGCGCGCGGCCTTGGCTGCCATAGCCGATGATGACGACCTTCTTGCCCTTGATCAGGTTCAGGTCAGCATCGCGATCGTAGTATACGCGCATGGCGTTCGGTCCCCCGGGGTTTTCGGATGTGCTTGCGTTAGCAGATGTCGGCGAGGCTGGCCAAGGCTGCGGGCATGAGACTCGCACCGAGCAGAGATGTCCGGCCTGCTTGGCCGGACACCGGATCGTGTGGGAGGCGGGTCGCCGGCCTGATCGGCCGGAGCCCGTCTCACATGCTGTCCGCGCCGCGCGAGATCGCCGCGACGCCGGTGCGTGACACCTCGACGAGGCCGACCGCGGTCATCAGGCGGATGAAGCGTTCGATCTCCTCGGTCGTGCCGGTGAGCTCGAACACGAAGGACACCAGCGAAGCATCGAGCGTGCGCGCCCCGAAGGCCGCGGCGAGCCGCAGCGCCTCGACGCGCTGCTCGCCCTTGCCGACCACCTTGACCAGCGCCATCTCGCGTTCGAGCGCCTCGTTGGTCAGCGTCAGGTCGACGACGCGATGCACCGGCACCAGCCGTTCGAGCTGGTTCTTGATCTGGTCGATGATCTGGGCGGTGCCGGCGGTGACGATGGTGATGCGCGAGATGTGCGCCTCATGCTCGGTCTCGGACACCGTCAGGCTTTCGATATTGTAGCCGCGGCCGGAGAACAGGCCGGCGATACGGGCCAGCACGCCCGGCTCGTTGTCGACCACCACCGCCAGGGTGTGGCGGCTGACCGGTTCGCTGCGCGTCTGGGCCGGGTAATGGGTCTGATTCATGGCTGGAACTCAGCGTCGAAATCGATCGGGGCCGGCGGAGCGCCGGCGCGAGGAGGACGGCGCGGGCCTGCCGCCACGGCGTGTGGCGTCAGGCCGCGTCGAGGGAGGAAAGGTCAGACGAGCATCTTGCCCCTGTCATCGATGACGCTGCCGATATCCTGGGCCGCATCGCCGAGAAGCATGTCGTTGTGGGCCTTGCCCGACGGGATCATCGGGAAGCAGTTCTCGGCCGGATCGACAATGCAGTCGAACAGCACCGGCCCGTCATAATTGATCATGTCCAGGATCGCCGCATCGAGGTCGGCCGGCTTGTCGCAGCGGATGCCGCGGGCGTGATAGGCCTCGGCCAGCTTGACGAAATCCGGCAACCCTTCCGAATAGGTCTCCGAATAGCGGCCGCCGTGCAGGAGCTCCTGCCACTGCCGCACCATGCCCATGTACTGGTTGTTCAGGATGAACACCTTGACCGGCAGACGATACTGCGCCGCCGTCGACATTTCCTGCATGGTCATCTGGATCGAGGCTTCGCCCGCGACGTCGATCACCAGCGCGCCGGGATGGGCGAACTGCACGCCGAGCGCCGCCGGCAGGCCGTAGCCCATGGTGCCGAGGCCGCCCGAGGTCATCCAGCGGTTGGGGTCCTCGAACTTGAGGAACTGCGCCGCCCACATCTGGTGCTGGCCGACCTCGGTGGTGAAGTAGACGTTCCTGTCCTTGGTCAGGTCATAGAGCCGTTGCAGCGCGTACTGCGGCTTGATGATCTCGTCCGAGGGCCGGTAGGCGAGGCAGTTGCGCTGGCGCCAGCCGTCGATCTTGCCCCACCAGTCCTTGATCGCTGTCTTGTCAGCGGAGGCGTTGGAGGTGCGCCACACCCGCACCATGTCCTCCAGCACGTGGGCGCAGTCGCCGACGATGGCGAGATCGACCTTGACGTTCTTGTTGATCGAGGACGGATCGATATCGATGTGGATCTTCTTCGACCCCGGCGAGAAGGCGTCGAGCCGGCCGGTGATGCGGTCGTCGAAGCGGGCGCCGATCGCGATCATCAGGTCGCAATCGTGCATCGCGAGGTTAGCCTCATAGGTGCCGTGCATGCCGAGCATGCCGAGCCACTGCCGGTCCGAGGCCGGATAGGCGCCGAGCCCCATCAAGGTGGAGGTGATGGGGAAGCCCGTCGCCCGCACCAGCTCGCGCAGCAGCGCCGATGCCTCGGTGCCCGAATTGATGACGCCGCCGCCGGTGTAGAAGATCGGCCGCTTGGCGGTTTTCATCATCTCGATCGCCGACTTGATCTTGGACATCTCGCCCTTGATCTGCGGCCGGTAGGTCTTGTGCTGGTTGCTGGTCGGCCGCGAATAGGTGCCGGTGGCGAACTGCACATCCTTGGGGATGTCGATGACCACCGGACCCGGCCGCCCGGCGCTGGCGACATAGAACGCCTCGTGCAGGACGCGCGGCAGGTCGTTGATCGATTTGACCAGATAATTGTGCTTGGTGCAGTGGCGGGTGATGCCGACCGTGTCGCACTCCTGGAACGCGTCCGAGCCGATCAGATGCGTCGGCACCTGACCGGTGAAGCACACCACCGGGATCGAATCCATCATCGCGTCGGCAAGCCCGGTCACCGCATTGGTGGAGCCGGGGCCCGAGGTCACCAGCACCGCCCCGACCTTGCCGGACGAGCGGGCATAGCCTTCGGCCGCATGCACCGCGGCCTGCTCGTGGCGCACCAGGACGTGCTTCACCTTGTCGGTGTGGAACAGCGCGTCATAGATCGGCAGCACGGCGCCGCCGGGATAGCCGAAGATGTGGGTAATGCCCTGGTCGATCAGGGCCTGGACGACCATCTCGGCTCCGGTCATCTCGCGAGTCATGGGTGTGCGTCCTTCGGATGTTTCCTGTGAAGCAGAGTGGCGGCGCCGGACGGTGTCCGGTCGGCGCGCCGGTGCGTGGTGGCCTCGCGGCAACAAAAAAGCCCCGCAAGGGGGCCCGTGCGCCATCTGTCGGATGACGGATCAGATCCGTCCCGACGATGGCGCCTCACATACGATAAGGAAATTGCGCGACATCGGCCGCCCCTTGTTGAAAGTTGCGCGGAACCTACTGGTCTTCGCAACCGCCGTCAAGCGGCTCGCAAGTGCCTGACCTATGAGCCCTCACCTCGGCGCCCTCACCTCAGGGCAGCGAGCACGGCCGCCGTCGCGGCCCTGGGTTCCACCGCCTGCCAGCCCGGCATCTGGTGGCGGAACCAGGTAACCTGCCGCTTGGCATAGGCGCGGGTGTCGGCCTTGCCGCGCTGGATCGCCGCCTCCAGCGTGATCTCGCCATCGAGATGGGCGATCAGCCCCGGCACGCCGTGGGCGCGCATCGCCGGCAGCGCCGGATCGAGATGGCGGGCCTTCAGGGCGGCCACCTCCGCCAGCGCCCCAGCCGCGATCATCGTGTCGAACCGCGCATCGATCCGCGCCGTAAGCCAGACCCGCTCGGGGGCGAGGAAGACGCCGAGCGTCGAGGCCGCATCGAGCTTCGGCCGGCGCGGCTCATCCTGCCACGCGGCAAGCGGCCGGCCGGTGGCCGCCAGCACCTCCAGCGCCCGCAGCACCCGCTGGCGGTCGCCCGTATTGAGCCGGGCCGCGGTTTCAGGATCGCACGCCGCAAGCCGGGCGTGCAGATCAACACTGGCGACACCCTCGGCGTCCGCCCGCACCGCCGCCCGCACCGCCTCCGGAACCGCCGGAATGTCGGACAGCCCCTGGGTCAGCGCCTTGAAATAGAGGCCGGTGCCGCCGACGAGGACCGGCAGGCGGCCCGCCGCCTGCACCGCGGCGAGCGCCGCCATGACGTCCGCGACCCAGCGGCCGGCAGAATAGTTCACCGCCGCATCGACATGGCCGTAGAGCAGATGCGGCACGCGGCCCGTCTCCTCGGGCGAGGGCCGCGCGGTGAGGATCCTCAGGTCGCGATAGACCTGCATCGAATCGGCATTGATGACGGTGCCGCCCAGCCGTTCGGCCACCGCCAGCGCCACCGCCGACTTGCCGCTAGCGGTCGGACCTGCAATGAGCACCACACGCGGCCGCACGCGCCGTTCCCCGAATTGCCCGCCTCGATCAGACGTCGGCGCGTGGTATCACGAGCCCGAACCGGAAGCATCGGCATGGCCCACGTTACCGCCTTGGCCCACGTCGCCACCTTGATCGCCAACCCCGCCGCCCCGGCTGTGGACGGAGCGCTGCTGGCCCGCGCCGCCGATGCTCTGCCCCACCCCGGCGGACCGGACTGGCTCGCCCCCGGCATCGCCGCCGACCTGCCCTTCGCGCGGCCCGACACCGACCTTGCGGCCATCGCCGCGCGCCTGCGCGAGGCGGTCGGCCCGGCCCCGGTCGATATCTGCGTGCAGCCGGCGGCGCACCGCCGGAAGCGGCTGTTCGTCGCCGACATGGATTCGACCATGATCGGCCAGGAGTGCATCGACGAGCTCGCCGACCTCGTCGGCTGCAAGGAACACGTCGCCGCCATCACCGAGCGGGCGATGCGCGGCGAGATCGCCTTCGAGCCGGCGCTGCGCGAACGGGTGGCGCTGCTGCGCGGCCTGCCGGTCGAGATGGTTGCGCGCGTGATCGAGGAGCGCATCACTTTGACGCCCGGCGGACCGGCGCTGGTGGCCACCATGCGCGCGGCCGGCGCCTACACCTGTCTGGTGTCAGGCGGCTTCACCTTGTTCACCGACCGCATCGCCGCGATGATCGGCTTCGACGAGACCCGCGCCAATCATCTCGATGTCGAGGACGGCCGGCTCACCGGCACGGTTGCCGAGCCGATCGTCGGGCGCGAAGCCAAGCTGGCGGCGCTGATCGAGCTGCGCGCGCGGCTGGGCCTCAGTGCGGCCGAGACGCTGGCGGTCGGCGACGGCGCCAACGACCTCGCCATGCTCCAAGAAGCCGGGCTCGGCGTCGCCTTCCACGCCAAGCCGAAGGTCGCAGCCTCTGCCGCGGTGCGGCTCGACCACGCCGATCTCACCGCCCTGCTCTACATCCAGGGCTTCCGGCGCGAGGCGTTCGCGCCGGAAGCCTGATACGGTTGCCGGCCGATCAAGCCGGACAACCGTATCACGCGCCCTCGGCCGCCAGCGGCACCACCGACGTCTCCTTGAGCGACGACAGCGCCAGCTCGGTGTGGGTCTGCTTGACGCCCGGCGTCGCCGCGATGCCGTTCAGCAGCGTCTCAAGCGCCGACAGGCTTTCCGCCCGGATCTTCAGCAGGTAGGACCAGTCGCCGGTGACGTGGTGGCATTCCAGCACCGCGTCATTGCCGCGCACCGCGCCGAGGAACGCCGCTTCGTCGTCGGCCCGGCCGGCGGCGGTGAGAACCTGTGTGAAGGCCAGGATGGGCCGCCCCACCGCCTTGGGGTCGACGGCCGCCGACCAGTGCTGGATCGCGCCGCTGGCGTGAAGCTTCTTCAGCCGCTCGTTGACCGCCGAAATCGACAACCCAACCGCCGCGCCAATCTCCGCATAGGAATCGCGGCCGCTCTTCTGGACATAGGCCAGGATCTTGCGGTCGATCGCATCCATGCTGCCCCCTCCGCGTTTCAACCGGCTCGTGCCAATCCACGCGCCAGTAGACAAATTCAGCGGAGGCGTGCATTCAAGAGCAAAGTGCGGGTGCCGGCCGAAACAAGCAAAAAAAGCGGCCGTGTAACCGAAATCTGCCTGTAAACGCTACGGAACCTGCCCTTGCGCAACCTGTTTTTCGCAAGTGAAATCCTGCCCGACCGTCACCGGACGGCGACGACGACGAAACGCGGTTCCCCTTCGGCATTGGCGACCAGCAGCAGAACGGACTTTCGCCCGTCCTTCTTGACCGCCTCCAGCCGGCGCTGGACATCGGCCAGGGTGCCGACGGGCTGCTGCTCGACTTCGACCAGCACCTGACCGGCCTGGATGCCCTTTTCGGACGCCGAGGAGTCGCGGTCGACCGCGGTGATCACCACGCCCTTGACCGTCTCCTTGATCCGGAAGCGCTTGCGCAGGTCGTCGGTGAGCGGCGCGAGGTCGAGGCCGAGCACCTGGCCGGGCCGGGCCGCTGCCGGCTGCTGCTGCTGGGGTGACGGCTTGGTGGTGGACGCCTGCTTCTCGGCCTCCTCCAGCCGCTCGACCGTCACCTTGGTGGTCTGCTCCTTGCCGTTGCGCAGGAACACGATGTCGACTGCCTTGCCGATGGGGGTGGCGGCCACCACCCGCGGCAGGTCGCGCATCTCCTTCACCTCGTGGCCGTCGAACTTGACGATGACGTCGCCGGACTTGAGGCCGGCCTTTTCCGCCGGCCCGCCATCGGTCAGCCCCGCAACCAGTGCGCCATTGGCCTTGGTGAGGCCGAGGCGCTCGGCGATCTCGTCGCTGACCTGCTGGATGCGCACGCCGATCCAGCCGCGCCGGGTCTCGCCGAAACTGCGCAGCTGATCGATCACCGGAGCGGCGGTGGCGGCCGGCACCGCGAAGCCGATGCCGATCGAGCCGCCCGACGGCGAGATGATCGCCGTATTGATGCCGATCACATCGCCCTTGAGGTTGAACAGCGGCCCGCCCGAATTGCCGCGGTTGATGGCGGCGTCCGTCTGGATGAAGTTGTCGTACGGACCGGAGCTGATGTCGCGGTTGCGGGCCGAGACAATGCCCAGCGTGACCGTGCCGCCGAGGCCGAACGGATTGCCGATGGCGATCACCCATTCGCCGAGCCGCAGCTTGTCGGAGTCGCCGAGCTTCACCGCCTTCAGCGGCTTTTCCGGCTTCACCTTCAGCACCGCGAGATCGATCTTGTTGTCGCGGCCGACCAGCTCCGCCTTGAGGCGGGTGGAATCGTTCAGCGTCACGAAGATCTCGTCGGCGCCCTCGACGACGTGATTGTTGGTGACGATGACGCCGCTGGGATCGACCACAAAGCCGGAGCCGAGCGAGGTCTGCCGGCGCTGGCGGTGCGGATCGAAGCCGTTGCCGCCGCCCTCACCCCCGTGCTTCTTGAAGAACTCCTCGAAGAACTCCTCGAACGGCGAGCCGGGCGGCAGTTGCGGAATCGGGCCCTGCTTGGTTTCGACGCGGGCGGTGGTGGAGATGTAGACCACCGCGTCGATGACCTTGTCGACGACGTCGGCGACGTCGGGAAGCTCGCGGCTCGCCAGCTGCTGCGCCTGGGCGCCCGGCAGCGGCAGCACGACGGCCAGAGCCAGCGCGGCTGCCAGCCCGAGACGCGCGACGGTCAAGGCACGGGCGTGAGAGAGCATGGCTCTGAAGCTCCTTGTTTCGAATCGAACAGACGCTCGCGCGAACGCCGCCGGCACGCAAGCCCTCCGAACGCCGCGGCGCGCCGCCCCGGCGAGCCGAACAGGCCGCCGCGGCGGATCGCAGAGGGCCTCATCCCCGGACGATCCAGATCAGCACGACGCCGACGACCGCCGCCGCGAGTCCCCCGATCCGGAGTACCGAATCGGGGGTCTGCAGGATGCTGACGACCGCCCGCCGCGCCAGGTCCGGAGCGGCGGCATAAAGCAGCCCCTCCATGGCCAGCAGAAGACCGAACGCGACGATGAAGTCCTCCATGGCCTTGGGACGTCCCGCCTCAGGGCTTTCCGGGCTCCGGCTTCCGGCCTCCGGCGGGGTCGCCGAAGTAGCGGAAGAAGGCCGAATCCGGTGCCAGGATCATGCGGGTGTCGCCAGCCTTGAGGCCCGCCTCGTAGGCCTGCATCGACCGGTAGAAGGTGAAGAAATCGGGGTCGCGCCCGAACGCCTCGGCGAAGATGCGGTTGCGTTCGGCATCGCCTTCGCCTCGCACCTGCTCGCCCTTGGCGTTGGCCTCGCCGATCAGCACCGTCACGTCGCGGTCGGCCCGCGCGGTGATGCGCTGCGACTGCTCGCGGCCCTGGGCACGGATCTCGTTGGCCTCGCGCTGACGCTCGGTCTTCATGCGCTCGAACACCGCCTGGCTGTTGGCCTCCGGCAGATCGGCGCGGCGGATGCGCACGTCGACGATCTCGACGCCGAGGTTCTGCGCCTCGGGTGTCACCTGCTGGCGGATGCGCGACATCAGGCCGGCGCGGTCGTCGCGCACCAACTGGGTGAAGGTGGCCTCGCCCAGCACGCGGCGCACCGCCGAGTTGAGGATCACCGACAGGCGCGAATTGGCGCCCTGCACCGTGCCCACCGTCTGGAAGAAGCGCAGCGCGTTCGAGATGCGGTAGCGGGCGAAGGCGTCCACCACCAGCCGCTTCTGGTCCGAGGCGATCACTTCCTGCGGCTGGGCATCGAGGTCCAGCACGCGATTGTCGAAGAAGGTCACGCTGTCGACGAACGGCACCTTGAAGGCAAGGCCGGGCTGCGTGATCACCCGCACCGGTTCGCCGAGCCGTAGCACCAGCGCCTGCTGCGTCTGGTGCACGATGAACGCCGACGAATAGCCGAGGATCACCAACGCCGTCAGCACCACCAGGGCGATGCCGCTGAGAATGCCCCCCTTCATCGCGCACCCCCCTGCGGCTGAGCGGCGCGCCGCTGCAGGGCATCGAGCGGCAGGAAGGGCACGACGCCCTGCGACTGGCCGCCGCGCTGGTCGATGATCACCTTGTCCATGCCGCCGAACACACGCTCCATGGTTTCGAGATAGATGCGCTGGCGCGTCACTTCCGGCGCCTTGCGATACTCGTCGAAGATCTGGGTGAAGCGGCTGGCCGCGCCGCGCGCTTCCGCCACGGTCCGCTCGCGATAGCCCTCGGCCGACTGGATCACGCGGGCCGCCTCGCCGCGCGCCTCCGGCACCACCCGGTTGGCGTAGCTCTGAGCCTCGTTCTGCAGGCGTTCGGCGTCGGCGCGCGCCGCCTGCACGTCACGGAACGCATCGATCACCTGATTGGGGGGGTCAACCTTCTGCAACTGGACTTGGCGGACCAGGACGCCGGCACCGTATTCGTCGAGCGTCTTCTGCATCAACTCCTGCACGCCGGACTCGATCGCCTGACGCGCACCCGTGAGGATCGGCTGGATGTCGCGCCGGCCGACCACCTCGCGCATGGCGCTCTCGGCCACCGCCTTGATGGTGCCTTCCTGGTTCTGGATGTTGAACAGGAAGTCGCCGGCCTTGGCGATCTGCCAGAACACCGTGAAATCGATGTCGACGATGTTCTCGTCGCCGGTCAGCATCAGGCTTTCTTCGGGCACGTCGCGGGTGATGGTGTTGCGACGGGAATCGTCGAACTGCCGCATGCCGATATCGATGCGGTTGACGGTGGTGACCTTCGGGGTCAGAGCCGTCTCGATCGGCCAGGGCCAGTGATAGTTCAGACCGGCGTCGGTGGAGTAGACATACTTGCCGAAGCGCAGCACCACCCCCTGCTCGTCCGGCTCGACCCGATAGAATCCCGTCGCCAACCACAGCAGAACCAGCGCCAGACTGGCCAGCGCCAAGCCGCGCCCGCCAAGCGAGCCGCCCGGGGGCAGCACGCTGCGCAAGCGGTCCTGTCCCTTGCGGATGAGGTCTTCGAGATCGGGGGGCGTGGGTCCGCTGGGTTGGGGGCCGCTGCCCCAGGGGCCGCGCGGCCCCTGTCCCCACGGTCCGCCGCCGCCGCTCTGGTTGCTCCAGGGCATTGAGTGTTCCTTCCTGTCACCGCATCTCGCGACCGACGCCGGGCATGACGCGGTCCTCGCACGCGATCCTGGCCGGCACTGGTCTTGGCCAAGATATCGGTCTTGGCCGGGATATAGGAAGGAGGCAAGCCCTTTCAACGGACCGCCGCAAAAGTTCGGCACGGCGCGCGAGCGGAAGGTTGATGGCCCGGTTTGCGCCGAAACAGCACCGGCGCAACCCACGTCGAACTGAAACAAGTAAAAAAAACTTCGCCAAAGATCAGTGCGGATCACCGGCTTACGGCGGGGATCGTCTTGATCCGTCTGCGCCAGAGCCTGCTCCGCAACAGCGGCAGCCGATTCTGCGAACGCGAATGGGACAGGTCGATTGTTTGGAGCGAACTCGGAGCGGACGCGTCAAGGCGCGCATCCGGCTGCGACAGCCTTCCGCCCGCCGTCCGCCAGCGAGGCCCGCTGCACAACGGCCCGCCCAAGGCGGCGGCACGTGCCACGGACAGCGACGGGAATGGCCGGAAAATCGGTTTGAGCGGGAACTGCCGCCGGTGCAGGCCGGCAGAGATCACTGGCGCCGCAGGCGCTCAGCGCGGGCGATTACGGTAATAGTCGAGCACGAACAGCCGGATGGCGGAAGACAGGTTGCCGTGGTTGCGGCCGCCATCGATGGAGGCGACCAGCTCGGACAGAGTCGTTCTGCGCAGCGAGGCGATCTCCTTCAGCGCGTCCCAGAAGGCATCTTCCAGGCTCACGCTGGTCTTGTGGCCCGCGATCACGATCGATCGCTTGACGACCGGACTCTTCATTTCATTCGCCCTTTTCACGCTTGTGCGCATCGAGAACGCGGGCGGCCTTGGTCCGCCGCGCCTCCTCAGTCTCTCGTTCGGCCTTGGTTCGGCCGTGGCGCAGCCTGTTTTCGGCAGCAGCCTCCCCGGCTGCAGCGCGCGCCTTGTTCTTGCGCGCCTGCCGCAGGTTGATCACCTCAGTCATGGACGACAGGCCCGGTGCCCCACTGCCAAGTCGGATGCGCCTGCGGCAAGACGAATGCAGGCCGAAGCGATGCACATCCTGGATGTTGTGAATTTATACCGATTCTGCGCGTCAAGGTAAAGTTCCGTCACCCGCTCTTCCCCCCTCCGCTCCGCCAAGGTTAAGCGCTGAACGATATTGATGTATTCCAAGCCAGCACTTTCCGGAAGACTCTCCAGCAGAATACCGCTGATGCGAAAAGCGCAGCCATACAATCATTTCGCAATATCGAATATCCTTCGCCACGGACCCAATTCCCAGGTATCGCACGCGGATTCCCAGCCCGACTTCCGGTGCGGCAGATTCGCACCGGCCATTTCCATTTCTGACCGAAAACCGCGCGAAACGGACTGCGGCGAGACGGCGCGGCCAAGCCTTCTCCCCAGGCCGAAAAGCCGTTCCCGGGCAACACCCTTCGGCCGAACCTCGAGCGGACGGGTGCCGCGCCGTATCGGCAAGCCTGTGTGGCACGCAGCCTGTGTGATATGAGCGCTCCGCCTTTCACGGATGCCGGCTCGCCTGCGCGCCGGCGCTTCGCCTTCCGCGCGCCGAGAAGCCCGGTGTCACCACCGCGCCTTCGCGGCGACCTGGGGAGCCGCAACCGCACCGCGGTCGTCCGCTTCCCGCCTCAGACCAACGGACCGTTCCCGACATGACGACGCGCCCTCAGACCCGCACCGAAACCGACACGTTTGGCCCGATCGAGGTTCCGGCCGACCGCTACTGGGGCGCCCAGACCCAGCGCTCGCTCGGCAATTTCAAGATCGGCTGGGAGCGTCAGCCGCTGCCGGTGGTGCGCGCGCTCGGCATCGTCAAGCGCGCCGCCGCCGAGACCAATCGCGACCTCGGCAGGCTCGACCCCAAGCTCGCCGACGCCATCGTCACCGCCGCCCAGGAGGTGATCGACGGCCGGCTGGACGACCACTTCCCGCTGGTGGTGTGGCAGACCGGCTCGGGCACCCAGTCCAACATGAACGCCAATGAGGTGATCTCGAACCGCGCCATCGAGATGCTGGGCGGGGTGATGGGCTCGAAGACGCCGGTGCATCCCAACGACCACGTCAATATGAGCCAGTCGTCGAACGACACCTATCCGACGGCGATGCACATCGCCGGCGCCGAGGAGATCGTCCGCCGCCTGCTGCCGGCGCTGCGCCACCTGCACGCCGCCCTCGACGAAAAGGCCAAGGCGTTCGCCCACATCATCAAGATCGGCCGCACCCACACCCAGGATGCGACGCCCCTCACGCTCGGCCAGGAGTTCTCGGGCTACGCCCAGCAGGTCGAGAACGGCATCGCCCGCATCGAGATGACCCTGCCGGGACTGATGCAGCTTGCCCAGGGCGGCACCGCGGTCGGCACCGGGCTGAATGCACCGAAGGGCTTCGCCGAGAAGGTGGCCGAGCGCATTGCCGCCATCACCGGCCTGCCCTTCACCTCGGCGCCCAACAAGTTCGAGGCGTTGGCCGCGCACGACGCCATGGTGTTCACCCACGGCGCCATCAACACGGTGGCGGCCTCGCTGTTCAAGATCGCCAACGACATCCGGCTTCTCGGCTCCGGCCCGCGCTCGGGCCTCGGCGAACTGTCGCTGCCGGAGAACGAACCCGGCTCGTCGATCATGCCCGGCAAGGTCAACCCGACCCAGTGCGAGGCGATGACCATGGTGTGCGCCCACATCTTCGGCAATCAGGCCTCCATCACCTTCGCCGGCAGCCAGGGCCACTTCGAGCTCAACGTCTACAATCCGGTGATGGCCTACAACCTCCTGCAGTCGGTCCGGCTGATGGCGGATGCGGCGGTGAGCTTCACCGACAATTGCGTGGTCGGCATCCAGGCCCGCGAGGACAACATCAAGGCGGCGCTCGACCGCTCGCTGATGCTGGTCACCGCGCTGGCGCCGAAGATCGGCTACGACAACGCCGCAAAGATCGCCAAGACCGCGCACAAGAACGGCACCACGCTGCGCCAGGAGGCGGTGGGCGGCGGCTATGTCACCGACGCCGAGTTCGACGCCATCGTCCGGCCGGAAAAGATGATCGCGCCGGAGTGACCTGGCTTAAACGGGAAATCCGCTCGTCGTCCCGGGCGAACGGCCAAGCCGTGAGATCCGGGATCGTCATGCAGAAGAAGTCCCATTCCTGAAAACGGTCCCGGCTCGCGCTTCGCTTGGCCGGGACGACGACTCTTTCCGCGTCACCCCGGGCGAGGCGGAGCCGAGACCCGGGGTCGTCATCCGAAAAATGGATCTCTTCTTGAAAACGTCCCGGCTCGCGCGGCGGATGCTGAGCATCCCGCCGCTTGGCCGGGACGACGACTGTCGACCCGACTTCCTCCGCTTTGGTCCCGCCGTCGTCTTCCGGCGTCCGTCTCACACCGCCACAACAGCCTTGATGTGCGGGTGGGGATCGTAGCCCTCGACGGCGACGTCCTCGAGGCGGAAGGCGAAGAGGTCGCGCACCGCCGGGTTCAGCCGCAGCGCCGGCAGCGGCCGCGGCGAGCGGGAAAGCTGCAGTCGCGCCTGATCGAGATGGTTGAGATAGAGGTGGGCGTCGCCGAAGGTGTGGATGAATTCGCCCGGCTCAAGCCCCGCCACCTGCGCCACCATGTGGGTGAGCAGCGCGTAGGAGGCGATGTTGAACGGCACGCCGAGAAACACGTCGGCCGAGCGCTGGTAGAGTTGGCAGGACAGCCGCCCCTCCGCGACATAGAATTGGAATAGGCAGTGGCAGGGCGGCAGCGCCATGTCCGGCACCTCCGCCGGATTCCAGGCGGTGACGATCAGCCGGCGCGAATCGGGATTGCGGCGCAATTGGTCGAGGAGATCGGCGATCTGGTCGACGGTGCGCCCGTCGCCGGCCGGCCACGAGCGCCACTGCCGGCCATAGACTGGACCGAGTTCGCCCTCGGCATTGGCCCACTCGTCCCAGATCGTGACGCCATGATCGTGCAGGAAGCGGATGTTGGTGTCGCCGCGCAGGAACCACAGCAGTTCGACGATGATCGATCTCAGATGCAGCTTCTTGGTGGTGACCAGCGGAAAGCCGTCGGCGAGGTCGAAGCGCATCTGATGGCCGAACACCGAGCGCGTGCCGGTGCCGGTGCGGTCGCGCTTCTCCACCCCCTGGTCGAGGATGCGGGCCATCAGGTCGAGATACTGGCGCATGGGGGCTGCTCGCGTGTCGGACGGCTCTCTATAGCCCGTCCATGTCGGAGGTTTCAGCCACCCTGTGGATGACGACGTGCGACGCAGCGCGCTTGCGCCCTTCCTTTGCCGGCCGTCCACCCCTATATTCAGCGGGCCGGCGCAAGCCGGCTATGGCGATAAATGGCTATCGGAATAAACCCATCGGACCCGGGGGCGGTACCCGGCGCCTCCACCCCAGCCGGTTGCGCGACGGCGCGAGCCGGCTGCGGCGGGGGCGAAATAGGATCGACGAGGGCGTAAAGGATGTGCTTTCGCTCGGCATGGTTCCGCCGTTATCGGGCCATTAGTGTAGTTGCGAATGACAACTATGCGCCGGTTGCTCAGGCCGCGTGACGCGGTTTGAAAGACCACTCAAAGTCCTAGTGCCTTGCGCGTACTAGGCGGGGTTCGGAGGCACCTGGCAACAGAAGCCTCCACTCACGCCCCCGGCGTGGCCTCCCTGAAGTCTACTGGGCGTGACGCCGCACGGGCGTAAAAAATTTGATCAACGCATGACCGTCGACCATATCCGCTACGATCTTCTCGCCCAGGACGCGCTGCGCGGCGTCGTGCGCCGCGTGCTGCAGGACGTGATGCGCGACGGCCTGCCGGGCGAGCATCATTTCTACATCGCCTTCGACACACGGGCGCCGGGCGTGCGGCTGTCGCCGCGCCTCCTGGAGCGCTATCCGGAGGAGATGACCATCATCCTGCAGCACCAGTTCTGGGACCTGTCGGTCTCGGACTATGGCTTCGAGGTGGGTCTGTCGTTCGCCGGCATTCCCGAGCGGCTGTTCGTGCCGTTCAGCGCGCTCAAGGGGTTCTTCGATCCCTCTGTGCAGTTCGGCCTGCAGTTCGAGGTGGTCGACGAGACCGCACCGGCCGATGCGGAGGCCGGGAGCGCCGAGGCCGAGCCGAAGCCGGCGACTGAAGCCCAGGAGGGCAGGCCGCGTGGCTCGGTCCCGTTGACCGGCACGCCGCAGGTGCATGCCGTGCATGAGGCGGGCGAGACGCCCATCGGCCAGGATACCGGCACCGGCGAGAGCCAGCCCGAGGGCGGCGCCACCATCGTGCGGCTCGACACCTTCCGGAAGAAATGACGGCATGGCGGCGGCGATCGTGATCGTCGCGGCGGTCGCCGAGAACGGCGTGATTGGCCGGAACGCCGCCCTGCCGTGGCGATTGCCCAGCGACCTCAAGCATTTCAAGGCCACCACCCTGGGCCGGCCGCTGGTTATGGGCCGCAAGACCTATGCCAGCATCGGCCGGCCGCTGCCCGGGCGCCTTTCCATCGTCGTCACCCGCGACCGCGGCTTCGCCGCGCCCGGCGTGCTGGCTGCGGCATCGCTGACGGCGGCGCTGCGGGCGGCCGAGGGCGAGGCGCTGCGCCGCGGCACCGGCGAGATCATGGTGGTGGGCGGCGGCGAACTCTATGCCGAAGCGCTGCCGCTGGCCGACCGGCTGGTGCTGACCGAGGTGGCGGCGCGGCCGGAGGGCGACGTCCATTTTCCGCCGTTCGACCGCAGCCGGTGGCGGGAGACCGCGCGCGTCGGCCCGGTCCAAGGCGAGGCCGACGAGGCGGCGATGAGCTTCGTCACCTATTGCCGCGCCGGCTGACCGAGGGCGCGCGCTCGGCCGCGGCCCGCGCGAGGGCCGCCATCACCGCGGACACGTCGATCTCCCGGCGCGGCGCCAGGAACGGCCCGGCCCAGCGCACCGCGAGTTCCGGCGAGCCGGGAAGAGCGGTGGCGCGCGGCGAAATATCGAGCCGGGCCTGAAGCTTGCGCGCCCCGAGATCGAGCTCGGCCGAGCCGCGCAGCGTGGCCTCCGCCGTCTCCGCCTGCACATCGCCGATGCGCACCTGCCCGCCGGCAAGGGCGAGCGTCGCCGCGACGCGCGGCAGGTCGAGCGGCCCCGCCGCCAGCGCGGCCTCGGCCGCGGCGCGCACCGCGCTCTCGGACGGCGCGGTCTTGCCGGCAAGGCCGGCGAGGACGGCCAGCGCGTTGGGCGACAGCCCCGGCCACGACAGTGCCGCCACCTTCAGCGTGCCGTGCCCGGTGAACGCGGCCGGAAGGTCGGCGGGCGTGCGGGCGGTGCCGGCCGCTTCGATCTCGGCATCGAGCCGGCCGGCCGGCTTGGCGCCCCCCTCCTGAGCCGGCAGCAGCGCAAGGTCGGCGCCGCTGAGCGAGACGGCGAGATCGGCGCTCACGCCGTCTTCCGCCGTCGCCATCGCCAGCCGGCCCCGCGCCTGACCGCCGGCAAATCTGCCTTCGTTGACAATGAGTTCGCTGCGCGGCGCGGCATGGGTGAGCGTGCCCTTGGCATCGGCGACCGTCCAGCCCAGCGGCAGGATCAATTGCGGCGTCGACAGTGTCAGGTCGAGCGCCACGGGCAGCGTGTCGCGGCCCAGCACCGCCAGGAGCTGCGGCAGGTCGATCCGCCCGGCCGCCAGCGCGCCGGCCAGCGGCAGCGGATCGCCCGCGCCGATCTCGAGCGCCCCCTTCACCGGCGTGCCGGCAAGCTGGAGGTCGATCGCCTCGGCCCGCAGGGTGTCGCCGGCGCGCGTCAGCCACAGCGAGCCGAACACCGGCAGGGGTGAATCCGCCTGCGCCGGCAAGAGCTTGGCGAGATCGCCTTTGGCGATGGCGAGTCCCAGATCGGGGTCGAGCCGCCCGTCGCGGAGGGCGAGCCGGCCGCGTGCGTCGGCCTCGAAGGCCGGCAGCGACAGGCGCGCCTCCACCTCGCCGGCACCGCCGGACTGGCCGTTCCAGTTGAGGCCGAGCCGGGCGTCGCCCGCGGGCAGATCGAGGCCGGCCAGCGACGCCCAGGTGCGGGCGCTGCCGCCCGAGAGCGTCACGGCGGCGACCACCGTCTCCGGCGCGTCGAGCGGCACGCCGGCCCGCATATTGACGGCACCCAAACCGGTGCTTCCACGCAGCCCGAGGGCCAGCGTGCGGGCCGCCTCCTCGGGAGAAATATCGCCTTCCACCAACAGGTTGCCGGCGACGATATCGGCCGTGAGCCGCGCCGGCACCAGCGCCGGCACCAGCCGCCGGGCGAAGGCCTGTGGCAGGCCTGCGGCCGCCGCCAGCGCCTCGAGCCCGGCCGTGCCGTCGGCGGCGAGATCGAGCCGGATGCGGCCATCGACCTCGCCGTCGAGCCGCTCCAGCCGGCCCTGCGCCGTCGCCGTCAGCCCGCCGAAATCGGCGACGCCGAGACGCTCGATCGCCAGCGTTGCGGCGCCGTAGACGAGCCTTGCTTCGACGCGGCGCGCCGTTGCATCGGCGTAGCGCAGCGCATCGGCGCCGAAGTTCAGCCGCGCCTCGCCGCCGCGCGCCAGCGCCCGCAGGAACCCGGCGGCATCGGCCAGCGCCGGCTGGGCATCGAGATCGAGCGACGTTGCGTCAAGCTCGGCGGTGAGCAGGCCGCCGGGCGCGCCCGCGCTGTCCCAGGCGAGCCGGCCGGTCAGCCGCCCGCGCGGACCGTCCAGCCTGAGATCGTCGGCGGCGAACCGCAGCCGCACCCCGTCCGGCGCGGCCGAGGCGATGAGCCGCAGCGTGGCGCCGACCCCGGCGACGGTCGCCCGACCCTGCAGCCGCGCCAGCGCCTCGGTCCCGCGCAAATCGCCGGTGACATCGAGATCGTCGATGGCGAGCGTGCGGCCGGCGGCGCGGTCGCGGATCGCGACCGCCCCGCCCTCCACCACCAGCCGGCGGGCGGCGATGGGAATGGCGAGCCCCGGCGATCCGAGCGCCTCGGTATCGATCTCGATGCGGGGCTCGACCAGCACCAGCTCGCGCGCCTGGATCTCGCCGCGCAGCAGCGGCCACAGTTCGAGGCTGCCGAACGCCTCGGCCGCATCGAGCCGCCGGCCCTCGCCGCCGATCGCGACCTCGCGCAGCACGAAGCGCGGCGTCGGCAAAAGCTGGGCATCGATCGGCCCGGCGATGGTGACCCGCGCGCCGAAGGCCGTGGCGAGCCGCGACTCGAACAGCGCGCGCTGCGCCCCCCAGTCGATCAGGAACGCCGCCGCCAGCGCGCCGAGCGCGGTGACCACGGCGGCGATGGCGAGACCGAGCAGCGTCGACTTCATGGATACTCCGGCGCGATGGATTTTCCGGTGCGTCGGCCGTCGGACCGGCTGCGACGGTGATGGTCCGCACAGCCACCCTCCGCGCAAGAACAGGTCTCGCGCAAGAATTGTGACCGCAAAGAATATCACGCAGACGTGTCACAATGAAGAATAGGGCTCCGGCCGCACAAGCCTTCGAGCCGCACTCCGGCCACCGAAAATCGCCCTTGGCGAACAAAGGATCGCCGCCATGGCGGTTTCCGGGGTCGCGAAGGACGGCCGGAGGCGGCCCGGGCGGCCCAAACCGCCCGGCCTGCTGCGAGGGCGGGATCGTTTGCCGGCTACAGCGTCAACATCCTGTTGCGCCAAGATTCGGAGCGCCAAGATTCGGAGCGCCAAGATCTGCAGCGCAAAGATCTACAGCGCGAAGATCTTGCCTGGATTGAGGATGTTGTGCGGGTCGAGCGCCCGCTTGACCGCGCGCATGGCGTCGAGCGCGCCGTCGCCGAGTTCGGCGCCGATATAGCCCATCTTGCCCTGGCCGACGCCGTGCTCGCCGGTGCAGGTGCCCTCCATGGCGATCGCCCGGTCGACCATGCGCTTCAGGAACGTCTTGCAGCGCTTCACCTCGTCGGCGTCGTCATTGTCGATCACCACCAGCGCATGGAAGTTGCCGTCGCCGACATGGCCGACCATCGACACGGTGAGGCCGAGCTCGGCCGCGTCGCGCTTGGTCTCGGCGGCGCAGTCGGCGAGCCGCGAGATCGGCACGCAGACGTCGCCCGACAGGCCCGAACAGCCGGGGCGCAGCGCCAGCGCCGCCCAGAACGCGTCATGGCGCGCCTGCCACAGCTTGGAGCGGCGCTCGGGCTCGGTCGCCCAGTCGAACGGGCCGCCGCCCAGCTCGGCGGCGATCTCGCCGAAGCGCTGCGCCTGCTCGGCCACCCACGCCTTGGTGCCGTGGAATTCCAGGAACAGCATCGGCGTGACCGGCAGATCGAGCTTGGAGTAGCGGTTGGAGGCAGAGACCGCGACCTCGTCGAGCAGCTCGATGCGCGCCACCGGAATGCCGCTCTGGATGGTGGCGATGGTCGCCTCGCACGCCGCCTCGATCGACGGGAACGGGCAGATGCCGGCCGAGATCGCCTCGGGGATTCCGGACAGCCGGATCGTCAGCTCGGTGATGATGCCGAGCGTGCCTTCGGAGCCGACCAAGAGGCGGGTGAGATCGTAGCCGGCTGAGGATTTCTTGGCGCGGCTGGCGGTGGTGATCACCTCGCCATTGGCCAGCACCGCCTTCAGCGCCAGCACATTGTCCTTCATCGTGCCGTAGCGCACGGCATTGGTGCCGGAGGCTCGCGTCGCCGCCATGCCGCCGAACGAGGCATCGAAGCCGGGATCGATCGGAAAGAACAGGCCGGCGTCGCGCAGATAGCTGTTCAGCGTCGAGCGGGTGACGCCGGGTTCCACCACCACGTCGAGATCCTCGGCATGCACCGCGACGATGCGGTTCATCTCGCGGGTGTCGATGGAGATGCCGCCGAACGGCGCATTGACCTGGCCTTCCAGCGACGAGCCGGTGCCGTAGGGAATGACCGGCACGCGGTGCGCGGCACACAGCCGCACGATCTCCTGCACCTCCTCGGTCGAATGCGGAAACACCACCGCATCCGGCGGCTGCGGCGCCACCCAGGTCAGCGTGTGGGCGTGCTGGTCGCGCACCGCCTGCGACGTGGTGCAGCGGGCGCCGAAGCGTTGGCCGAGGGCGGAGACGACGGCTTCGACCGCCTCCGCGGGCGGCCGGCAGAATGATGCGGACATGATGGCCCTTCCGGATCCGGAACCCGTGCCGCGGTTCCACCGTTTCCTCTTAGCAAAACAACCGTCAGTCATGCGACCGTTTCCGTTCGACGGAAAAGGAGGCACAATGCCGCCCCACGGACCATGAATGCGGAGGGTCCGATGCTTGACCGCGTCGACTTCGTGCCTGTCTTTTTCGCGCCGTTCGTTTCTTCGCCGATGGTGGTCGATCCCGGCTGGATCGACTACAACGACCATTTGAACATGGCCTACTACAACGTGCTGTTCGATCGCGCGATGGACGAGGCGATGCTGCTGGTCGGGCTCGGCCCCTATTATGTCCGCCACAAGGGCGCGTCCTACGTCACGGCGGAGGTGCACGTGCGCTACATGCGCGAGCTGAAGGCCGACGACCCGGTACGGGTGACGGTGCAGCTGCTCGATTATGACGACAAGCGCGTGCACGTCTTCCAGCAGCTCTATCACGCCACCGAAGGCTGGATCTCGGCCACCTCCGAGCAGATGGCGCTGCATGTCGACCTGATGCGCAAGAAGACCGCGCACTTCCCCGACGACATCCTTGGCCGGCTGGCGCTGATGAAGCAGGCGCACGACCGGCTGACGCCGCCTCAAGGCGCCGGCCGCCGCATCGCCATGCCGCGCCCGGCGTGAGGGAAGCCGTCGTCCCGGGCGAGCGATAGCGCCGGCGCGTAGGGCGCAATAGCGAAAGCGTATTGCGCCGGTCAGGCCGGCCGGCGGTCATGGCCAAATGGCGGAATACGCTGCGCTATTCCGCCCTACGATTGCTGGGGAGAGCTTCGTCGTCCCGGGCGAGCAAAGCGAGACCCGGGACCGTCCGCCGAAAGAACACGAACTCCCAAAACGATCCCGGCTCGCGCGGCCTTTGGCCGCTTGGCCGGGATGACAACCCTCCCCCGCGTCATCCCGGGCAAGCAGCGAAGCTGCGAGACCCGGGATCGTCCGCAGAACAAAGACGAACGCCACAACGATCCCGGCTCGGCGCGACGCGCCGTCCGGGACGACAGCCCCTCACGATGACCGCGGCAGCTCCATGTCGAGGCTCACCCAGCCCTCCAGCGTGCGGCGGCGGATCAGTCGCAGGCCCTGGCCGCGATAGGCCGCGACCACCGCGCGGGCATGGCCGGGCAGAAGCCCCGACAGGATGACCCGCGCGCCGGGCGCCAAGAGCCGGCGGATCTGCGGCGCGAGCCCGATCAAGGGCCGCATCAGGATATTGGCGAACACCAGATCATAGGGGCCGGCATCCACCACGCCGGCGCGCGTCAGCGTGCCGGCCTGCAGCACCCGCACCCGATCGGCCGCCTTGTTGAAGCGGACATTGGCGCGGGCGGTGACCACGGCATCGCGATCGATGTCGGTGGCGACCACCGGCAGCCGCGCCGCCCGCGCCGCCGCCAGCGCCAGCACGCCGGTGCCGGTGCCGACATCGAGCGCCCGCAGAGTGGCCCCGCCGGCGCGCCGCGCCTTGTTCCACTGATCGAAGCCGATCAGGCAGCCACGCGTGGTGCCGTGGTGGCCGGTGCCGAAGGCCAGCGCCGCCTCGATCTCGATGCCCAGCGCATTGGCCGGCACGCGGTGGCGGTCGTGCGCGCCGTGCACCACCACGCGCCCCGCCTGCACCGGCTTCAGCCCGTCGAGCGAGGCGGCCACCCAGTCCTTGGGCGTGAGCGCCTCGAAGACGAGGGCAGCCGCGGCCTCCGCGCCGGCCGCCAGCGCCACGAGGTCACGCACCGCCGCCTCATCCGGCGGATCGGCGAAATAGGCCTCGACGCTCCAGCCGGACTCATCGGGCAATTCGAACGCCGCAACCGCGGTCTCGGCCGGATCGAAGCTCTCGCCGATCAGGTCGGCGACGCGGCGGGCATCCGCCTCGCTGGTGAGAAGCCGGGCAAGGGTGGAGGGGCTGACGGGCTGGAGACCTTCGCGCATGGGGAGCGTTTTCCGCAAAAGTGTGAAGCGGTTTTGCGACAGAAAACGCGACCAACCGGAAACCGGAGCGTTTTCCGCAAACCTGTGAAGCGAACCCCGGCTGATCGGCTCGAAGCGGCCTTCGGCCGGAAGCCGCCTCTTCCCTCTCCCCTTGTGGGAGAGGGTGGCGAGGCCGAGCAAGGCGAGGTCGAGCCGGGTGAGGGGTACATACGGCGTGTTCTGGAGAATGAACCCCTCACCCGCCTCGCGATCTTCAATCGCTCGGCACCCTCTCCCGCAAGGGGAGAGGGGAAGAAAGAGCCGGGCCAATCACCCGGAATCCGTTCAACGTGGTTCTGCGATGAAACCGCGGCCAAATCAAACTCTGCCTCGCCGCCCGGGTGGGCGCCGCTCTATACCCCCAACATACCCCCGGCCCTCGCCATTGCGCCCTGCCGGTGCCATTTTGTTCCCGAAAACAGAATCAGGCCGCCTGTCGCGGCCGGGAGACCGGATTGACCGACCATCGCGACCCGTCGCCTAGCGCCGCCCCGCCCGCCCCACGGCCGGGCGGGCTCGCCGCCCGCGCCGCGGCGCTGACGCAGCGTGCGCCGAGCTATCTCGACGGCCTCAACCCCGAGCAGCGCGGCGCGGTGGAGACGCTCGACGGCCCGGTGCTGGTGCTGGCCGGCGCCGGCACCGGCAAGACGCGGGTTCTCACCACCCGCATCGCCCACATCTTGGCCACCGGCCGCGCCTACCCCTCGCAGATCCTGGCCGTGACTTTCACCAACAAGGCGGCGCGCGAGATGAAGGAGCGCATCTCCGCCATGGTCGGCGAGGCGGTGGAGGGCATGCCCTGGCTCGGCACCTTCCACGCCATCGGCACCCGCATCCTGCGCCGCCACGCCGAGCTGGTGGGGCTGAAGCCCAATTTCACCATTCTCGACACCGACGACCAGATCCGGCTGATCAAGCAGATCCTGGCGGCCGAGAACATCGACGAGAAGCGCTGGCCGGCCCGCGCCCTGGCCGGGATGATCGACGGCTGGAAGAACCGCGGGCTCGCCCCCGAGCAGGTGCCGGCCGGCGAAGGCGCGGTGTTCGCGAACGGCCGCGGCGCCGCGCTCTACGCCATGTTCCAGCAGCGGCTGAAGACGCTGAACGCCACCGATTTCGGCGACCTGCTGCTGGAGCCGATCCGGCTGTTCCGCGCCCACCCCGACGTACTCGCCGACTATCAGCGGCGCTTCCGCTACATGCTGGTCGACGAGTACCAGGACACCAACGTGGCGCAGTATCTGTGGCTGCGCCTGCTGGCGCTCGAGGCCAAGAACATCTGCTGCGTCGGCGACGACGACCAGTCGATCTATGGCTGGCGCGGCGCCGAGGTCGACAACATCCTGCGCTTCGAGCACGACTTTCCCGGCGCCGCGGTGATCCGCCTCGAGCGAAACTACCGCTCGACCGGCCACATCCTGGCGGCGGCCTCCCACCTCATCGCCCACAATGAGGGCCGGCTCGGCAAGACGCTGTTCACCGACGACGCGCCGGGCGAGAAGCCAACCGTCACCTCCACCTGGGATTCGGAGGAGGAGGCGCGCGCGGTCGGCGAGGAGATCGAGGCGCTGCAGCGCACTGGCCTGACGCTCGACGAGATCGCCATTCTGGTGCGCGCCTCGTTCCAGATGCGCGAGTTCGAGGATCGGTTCGTCACGCTCGGCCTGCCCTATCGCGTCATCGGCGGCCCGCGCTTCTATGAGCGCGCCGAAATTCGCGACGCGCTCGCCTATTTCCGCTGCGTGGTGCAGCCGGCCGACGATCTGGCGTTCGAGCGCATCGTCAACGTGCCCAAGCGCGGCCTGGGCGACGCCGCGCTCAAGCTGCTCCACGACCATGCCCGCGCCGCCGAGATTCCGCTGATCGCCGCCGCCCAGGACCTCATCGACACCGACGGCTTCAAGCCCAAGCAGCGCCTGGCGCTGCGCGAACTGTTGCAGAGCTTCGCGCGCTGGCGCGGCGAGCTCGACGCCAAGCCGCACACCGAGCTGGCCGAGATCATCCTCGACGAGTCGGGCTACACCGGCATGTGGCAGCAGGACCGCTCGCCCGAGGCCGCGGGCCGGCTGGAGAATCTGAAGGAGTTGGTGCGCTCGATGCAGGATTACGCCGGGCTGCCGGCGTTCCTGGAGCACGTGTCGCTGGTGATGGAGAGCGACCGCGCCGACGGCGCCGAGGCCGTCTCGATCATGACGCTGCATTCCGCCAAGGGGCTGGAGTTCGACACCGTGTTCCTGCCCGGCTGGGAGGAAGGGCTGTTCCCGCACCAGCGCGCGCTGGACGAGAATGGCCGCGCCGGCCTCGAGGAGGAGCGCCGCCTCGCCTATGTCGGGCTGACGCGGGCGCGCCGCCGGGCGAAGATCTATTTCTCCGCCAACCGCCGCATCCACGGCCTGTGGTCCTCGACCATCCCCTCGCGCTTCGTCGACGAGCTGCCCGAGGATCACGTCGAGGTCGAGGAGAGCAAGGGCAAGCCCGGCTGGGGCGGCGGCGGCATGGCGGGCCGGTTCGCAAGCCGGTTCGACAGCGCCGAGGCGTTCACCGGATCAGACTACACCACGCCCGGCTGGCAGCGCGCCCGCTCCGGCTCGGGCTTCAGCGAGGCCGCCTCATCCTATCGCGGCCCCGCCAATGGCGGCCGCGGCGGCAATGGCAAGCTGATCGAGGGCCGGGTGGTGTCGCGATCGGCCGCCGCGCCGAATGGCAGCTCGGGCGCCTCCGGTTTCCTTCGCGGCGAGCGGGTGTTCCACGTCAAGTTCGGCTATGGCGAGATCGTCGGGCTCGACGGCAACAAGCTCACCGTGCAGTTCGACAAGGCCGGCGAGAAGCGGGTGCTGGATACGTTCGTCGAGCGGGTGTGAGACGGTTTCCGGCCCGCAGAACCAAGCGTTTGCAGTCCGAGTTCTGCAACATGCGATCCCTCACCACGCCGTTGATGGGTCCCCTTCCCTCGCATCGCTGTCGCGATGCTCGCCGGGGACGACCGCGGCCCGGACGGTGCGATCTCGGCTCGACGCCTTCAGGACGGCGGCAACCGTGGAGAGGCTACTAGTCTCAATGGTTGGCGTGCGACGGCGGCACGCTGCGGCAGTCGCCGAGCGCCTCGCAGAACTGCTTCAGCTCGTCATTGGAGACCATGTTCATTTCCATCTGGATCGCCAGACGCGCCATCTTCAAATACATAGCGATATCCTGAAGATTGTAGTCCTTGGCGGTGGAAATGTAATCGCCGAGCGACTGGCACATGCCATCAAGCTTTGCTTGCAGCGTCTGGCTCATCGTCTCCCCCTCGGAATTCGGAACTCTTCAAATCTGGAACGTTTTTATTCGACAGTCACAGCAACCCAATCGAACCGACACGTCAGACCGCGCCGAAGCGGGCCTATTTCAGTGCATTCTTGCTGACACGACCTTTCAAATCTCCGGAAAACCGCACGTCAGTTTTGCCGAAAATTCCCGAGAAGATCGCGCGCGGTCTGGGCCGGCATCCTGAACCCGCGCGCCACCGCAACCCCACCGGCGGGATCCGGATTCCCGCCGCCCGGCGGTTGCTGTAGGGCTCCACGCTGGATTGCGAAGATCGCCCGGACCGCGACCGCACCATGACCCTGCCTGACGGGGCGTGACCGTACGTGCCCGTCGAATCTGCTGCGCCGCGACCGCGGTCGGGACGTTCGCATCTGCGGTCACGGCCAGTGCCGTACATTTGAATTAGACTAACGCCAGGGAGGCGCCCCTGTATGTATCCGCAGCGTGAACGGCGTGTGCCGAAGGAGGAACACGGCGGCTCCGGCGCAGGCGCGCCGGCCGCCTTCGACTGGGAGGCGATCCGGGTGTTCCTGGAGGTCGCGCGCCGCGGCAGCTTCCGCGCCGCCGCCGAGGTGCTGGGCGTGTCGGTGAACGTCCTGCGCCGCCGCATCGGCGACCTGGAGGGCGCCCTCGACATCGTGCTGCTGACCCGCCACGTCGATGGCGTGCGCGCCACCGAGGAGGGCAAGCGCATCCTCGCCGCCGCCCAGCGCATGGAGCAGGCCTCGTTCGGCGTGCTGCGCGAGCGCGAGCAGATCGACCCGTCGATCACCGGCGAGGTGCGGCTTGCGATCACCGAGGGGCTCGGCGCCTTCTGGATCGTGCCGCGGCTGGTCGAGTTCCAGCGCCACAATCCCGGCCTCTTGGTGGATATCTCCTGCGCCATGAAGTCGGCCGACGTGCTGCGAATGGAGGCCGACGTCGCCATCCAGCTCACCCGCCCCACCGCCAAGGACCTGAAGGTGGTGAAGATCGGCCGCCTGCACGTGATGCCGTTCGCCGCCCCCGCCTATCTCGAGCGCCACGGCACGCCGACCACCTTCGGGGATCTGCTGAAGCACAGGATCGTGCTGCAGCTTGCCGATCAGGTCGCCGATTTCGCCGACTACGACCGCATCTTCCCGGGCATTCCCCAGCCGGGCTTCGTCGCCATCCGCTCCAATGTCAGCAGCACCCATTACTGGGCGATCGCCCGCGGCGCCGGCCTGGGCCTGCTGCCGACCTACGCCCAGGCGATCGGCGCGCGGGTGGTGCCGGTCGACCTGCCGCTGCGCATGCAGTGCGACATCTGCCTGACCTACCACCCCGACGCCGCCAAGATCGCGCGCGTGCGCCGGCTGATCGACTGGATGATCGCCGCCTTCGACCCCGAGCGATTTCCCTGGTTCCGCGACGACTTCATCCATCCGCGCGACTTCCCCGCCGACCTCGCCGGGGCGCCGGTGGCGAGCCTGTTCGAGGGCTTTGCCGGGATGGGTGGTGGTGTGGGCGGCGTGCCGGATGGGGCTCCGTCCGGCGACCCGTTCGGCCTGTAGGGCGTTCCGTTAGGGCACCCCCGGCCGGCCGCCAACCGTTGCCGAACCGGGCCGATGCTGCTATCCGCCGTTCAAAGCGTGAACACGCGCGGCGTCGTTGGGCCGGGCCGGGCCGTCCTCCGCCGCAATCCGGCGCGGCGTGCGGTCACGCCGCCGCCCCGCCTCCCGGGCGCGTCCCGGCCGTCAAGGGCATCTCGTCCCGAAGACCCCACGTCAAGAAAGCTCGCGTCCCAACGATCCCGTGTACCAGCCATCTCGCCGTCCGCCTCGTCTCCTTTTCAAGCAGGTTCCACGCCCGTGACCTCCATTTCCCTGCGCCGTTTCGCCCTGTCCGGCGGCGATCTCGCCGACCGGTCCGTTCTCGTCACCGGAGGCACGGGCTCCTTCGGCAAGGCGTTCGTGCGCCACCTGCTCGCGACGATGCCGCCGCGCCGCCTCGTCGTGTTCTCGCGCGACGAGCAGAAGCAGTGGGAGATGGAACAGGCGATCCGCGAGACCGGCATCGACCCCGACCGGCGGATGCGCTTCTTCATCGGCGACGTGCGCGACCAGAGCCGGCTGGAGCTCGCCATGCGCGGGGTGGACACCGTCGTGCATGCCGCAGCACTCAAGATCGTGCCGACCGCCGAGTACAACCCCTTCGAGTGCATTCTCACCAATGTGCATGGCGCCGAGAACGTGGTGAAGGCGGCGCTGCGCACCGGCGTTTCGCGCGTGGTGGCGCTCTCCACCGACAAGGCCGCCAACCCGATCAATCTCTACGGCGCCTCCAAGCTCGCCGCCGACAAGATCATCGTCGCCGCCAACAATCTCTCCGGCACCAATGGCTGCCGCTTCTCGGTGGTGCGCTACGGCAATGTCGTCGGCTCGCGCGGCTCGGTCATCCCCTATTTCCAGCGGCTGATCCGCGAGGGGGCGGACAGCCTGCCGATCACCGACCCGCGCATGACGCGGTTCTGGATCACGCTCGAGCAGGGCGTCGATTTCGTCGTCTCCTCGCTCGCCATGATGACCGGCTCGGAGATCTTCGTGCCGAAGATCCCGTCGATGAAGATGGTCGATCTCGCCACCGCGCTGGCGCCCGGCCTGCCGCACCGCATCGTCGGCATCCGGCCCGGCGAGAAGCTGCACGAGGTGATGATCACCGAGGACGACGCCCGCGCCACGGTGGAGCTCGAAGACCGCTACATCATCCTGCCGGGCGACGACCGCCGGCTGACGGAGGGCACGCTGGCGCGGGTCGCCGACGGCTTCCGCTACTCGTCGGACCAGAACGCGGAATGGCTGGACGCCGCCGGCCTGCACGCCATGCTGGCCGCCTGAGCCGCCGTTCGGGCATGGGTGACGCGATGCCGGATTTCCTGCCCTATGGCCGCCAGACCATCGAGGCCGACGACGTCGCCGCCGTCGCCGCGGCGCTGACGGACGACTATCTGACCACCGGACCGCGGGTCGAGGCCTATGAGGCGGCCTTCGCCCAGGCGGCCGGCGCCGCCCATGCCGTCGCCTCCAACAGCGGCACCGCGGCGCTGCACCTGCCGCTGCTGGCGCTCGGCCTCGGGCCGGGCGAGGCCGTGGTGGTGCCCAGCATCACCTTCGTCGCCACCGCCAATGTGGTGCGCATGACCGGCGCCGAGGTGGTGTTCGCCGATGTCGACCCCATGACCGGCCTGATGACGCCGGACACGCTGCGCGCCGCGCTGGCCGAGACGCCGCCCGCCGGCACGCGCATCGTTGGCGCCATGCCGGTCCATCTCAACGGCCAGCTCTGCGACATGGCGGGGCTCGGCGCGCTCGCCGCCGAACGTGGCCTGTGGCTGGTGGAGGACGCCTGCCACGCCATCGGCGCGGCCGCCGCCGGCGCCTGCCGCCACAGCCGGGCCGCCGCCTTCTCCACCCACCCGGTGAAGGGCATCACCACCGGCGAGGGCGGCGTCACCACCACCGCCGATCCCGCGCTCGCCGACCATATGCGCCGGCTGCGCTCGCACGGGCTGGTGCGCGAGCCGGCATCCTTCATGCGGCCCGACATGGCGTTCGAGGACGGGCAGACGCAGCCCTGGTACTACGAGCTGCCGGAGATCGGCTGGAACTACCGCATTCCGGACGTGCTGTGCGCGCTGGGCTTGAGCCAGCTTGCCAAGCTGCCGCGCCTGCACGCCCGCCGCGCCCACCTCGCCGGGCTCTATGCGCGCCTCGTGGCGCCGCTGGCCCCCGGCATCGCGCTGGTGCCGCGCGGCGAGCGGCCGGACGGCTGGCATCTTCTCGTCGCGCTGATCGATTTTGCGCGCTTCGGCACCACCCGGGCGCAGGTGATGGCGGCGCTGCGGCGCGAGGCGATCGGCACGCAGGTCCACTACATCCCGGTGCACGAGCAGCCCTATTACCGCGACCGCTACGGCCCCCGCCGGCTTGCGGGCGCGGACGCCTATTATGCGCGCTGCCTGTCGCTGCCGTTCTTCCCGCAGATGACGGACGACGACGTCGCCCGCGTCGCCGCGGCGCTCAAACGGAGCGTCGGCGCATGACCACCGCCATCATCGTCCAGGCGCGCATGACCTCGACCCGGCTGCCCGGCAAGGTGATGATGGACCTCGCCGGCAAGCCGGCGCTTTCCCACGTGCTGGAGCGCTGCCGTGCGGTCGTCGGCGCCGACATCGTGGTGTGCGCGGTGCCCGACGCGCCCGAGAGCGCGCTGATCGTCGAGACGGCCCGCGCGCTGGGCTGCGCCGCCGTGGCCGGCGACGAGACCGACGTGCTCGGCCGCTATCTCGCCGCCGCCCGCGCCGTTTCCGCCGACGTGGTGATGCGGGTGACCTCCGACTGCCCGCTGATCGACCCCGCGATCTGCGCCGACGTTCTGGCGCTGCGCGCCCGCACCGGCGCCGACTACGCCGCCAACAATCTCACCCGGACCTTTCCGCACGGGCTCGACTGCGAGGCCTTCACCACCGAGGCGCTGGCGCGGGCCGACCGCGCGACAGCCGAGCCGTTCGATCGCGAGCACGTCACGCCCTGGCTGCGCCGCACGCTCAACGGCGTCAACCTCGCCGCGGCCGATCCGTCGCACGTCTCCGAACGCTGGACGCTCGACCATCCCGAGGATCTGGCATTCCTGCGCGCGGTGTTCGCCCGGCTTCCCACGGACCGCATCGCCACGACCGCCGATGTGCTGGCCGTACTCGCCGCCGAGCCGTCCTTGCGCGACATCAACGCCATGCACCGGCAATATTGAGGGCATGGCCGTGGCGCACACCGTGCTGATCCGCTGCGACGCCTCGCCCGCCCTCGGCGGCGGGCACGCCATGCGCTGCCTCGCGCTGGCCGATGCATTCGCAGAGCACGGCGCGGCGTGCAGCTTCGCCACCAATCCGGAGGCGGCCGCGCTGGTGCCGGGGCTCGCGCGCCACCGCCACCACGTCATCGCCTGCGACGCGCCCGACGAGGCCGAAGCGCTGGCGAGGCTTCACCCCGGCGGCGTCGATCTGCTGGTGGTCGATCACTATCGCCGCGACGCGGCGTTCGAGCGCGCCTGCCGCCGCTTCGCCCGCGCGATCCTGGCGATCGACGATCTCGCCGACCGCCCGCACGATTGCGACTGGCTGGTCGATCCGACCCTGGGGCGCACCGAAGCCAGTTACCGGCCGCTGGTGCCGGCCACCGCGACCCTGCTGCTCGGACCCGATCATGCGCTGCTGCGCCCGGCCTTCGCCGCGGCGCGGGCGGCCTCGCTGGCGCGCCGCAACGACGCCACACCCGCCCGGCGCATCCTGCTGTCGTTCGGCGCCAGCGATCCCACTGGCACAGCGGCGCGCCTGCTGGATCCGCTGCTCGCCGCCCTGCCCGGCACAATGTTCGACGTCGTGGCGGGAGGGCACATTTCCGACGCCCTCGCCCGCGCCGCCGCCACCGCCCCGGAGCGCGTGCGGCTGATCGAGCGCATCGACGACATGGCATCGCTGATGGCGGAGGCCGATCTCGCGGTCGGCGCGGCCGGCGGCATGAGCTGGGAGCGCTGCGCTTTGGGCCTGCCGGCGGCGATGGTCATCACCGCCGACAACCAGCGCGCCATCGCGTCGGCCCTCGAGCAGGCCGGCGCCGTGCTGCTGCTGGGCGAGGCGGATGCGCTCGATCCGTCCACCGCGGCCGGGCGGATCGCCGCGCTCGCGGCGGATCCGGTGCGGCTCGGCGCGATGAGCGCGGCGGCCGCCGGCATTTGCGACGGCAGGGGCTGCGGGCGGGTGGTGGAGAGGGTGCTCGCGCTGATGCACATTCGCGAGGCCACCCGCAACCGCCCCTTCACCCTGGTGCCAGCGACCGCCCACGACGAAGAGGTGACCTTCGCGCTGCAGTCCGAGCCCGGCGCCCGCGCCGAGTCGCGCGATCCCCGGCCGCCGTCGCGCGATGGGCACGCCCGCTGGTTCGCCCAGACCCTGACCTCCGGCCGCCGACGGCTGTTCCTGATGCGCGCCGAGGGCGAGACGGTCGGCAGCCTTCGCCTCGATGAGCTCGACGGCGGCGCCTTGGAGATTTCGATCCTGATCGCCGAACGCCACCGCGGCCGCGGGTTTGGCCGGATGGCCCTGCGCCTCATCCGCGAGGCGCTTCCCGCCAGACGCCTCATCGCGGCGGTGAAGGCCACCAACATTGCCTCCCACCGCGCCTTTCTCTCTGCCGGTTTTGTCATGGCCGCAGCGTCCGGCGACGAGAACGGGTTTCACCGCTACGAGGCGCCGGCCGGACGCATCGACAATGCCACCAGCACGGAGGCGCAGCCATGACCCAGCCCTTCGCCATTTGCGGCCGCGCCATCGGCCCCGGCCACGCCCCCTATGTGATCGCCGAGATGTCCGGCAACCACAATGGCGACCTCGGCCGGGCGCTGGCGCTGATCGAGGCCGCCCACCGCGCCGGGGCGGATGCGGTGAAGCTGCAGACCTACACCGCTGACACGCTCACCATCGACCATGACGGCCCGGGTTTCCGGATCGAGGGCGGGCTGTGGGGCGGCTCCACGCTCTATGACCTCTACACCGAGGCCCACACGCCCTGGGATTGGCACCCGGCGCTGTTCGCGCGCGCCCGCGAGCTTGGCATCGCCTGCTTCTCGACGCCGTTCGACGAGACCGCCGTCGGCTTCCTCGAAAGCCTCGATGCGCCGGCCTACAAGATCGCCTCGTTCGAAGCGGTCGATCTGGCGCTGATCGCCTGCGTCGCCCGCACCGGCAAGCCGACCATTCTCTCCACCGGCATGGCCTCGCCGGCCGAGATCGCCGAGGCGGTGGAGACCTTCCGCGCCAATGGCGGCGGACCACTGGTGCTGCTCCACTGCATCAGCGCCTACCCTGCGCCGGCCGAGCAGGCCAATCTGCGCCGCATGCCGCGTCTCGGCGCCGACCATGGCTGCGCTTTCGGCCTCTCCGACCACACGCTGGGCGACGAGACGGCGATCGCCGCGGTGGCGCTGGGCGCCAGCGTGATCGAGAAGCACGTGACGCTGGCGCGCGCCGATGGCGGCCCCGACGCCGCCTTCTCGCTGGAGCCGCACGAGCTGGAGCGCCTGTGCAGGAGCGTGCGGACGGCCCATCTCGCGCTGGGCTCCGGCACGCCCGCGCGCGCCGAGGCCGAGGCCGCGAGCCTGGTGTTCCGCCGCTCGATCTATGTGGTGGCCGACATCGCCGCGGGCGAGCCGTTCACGCCGGCCAATGTGCGGGTGATCCGGCCCGGCTTCGGCCTTCCGCCGCGCGAGCTGCCCCGCGTGCTCGGTGCCCGCGCGGCGCGCGCGCTCGCCCGCGGCACGCCGCTCGCAGAAAACGATCTGGCGCCCGCCTGATCCAACCGGATCGGCGGACGCTCCTGAACCTCCCCCGCAAAGGCGGGAACCGGTTTTGCGAAGACTGCTCCCGATACAGGTGACCCCATGAAGATCTGTCTGGTTTCGACCTATCCGGAGCACAAGTCTAGAAACGTCGGCGACCGGCTGATCACCGTCACGACCGAGCGGCTGATCCGCGACGTCTGCGGCGTCGATGTCGGCTTCACGCGCGTCTTCTGCGGCTCCGGCTGGGACGACATCAAGGCCACCGTCCTCGCCGCCGATTTCGTGCTGTTCGCCTGCCTGTCGGCGCGCCGGCGGATGGAGGCGATCTATCCGTCCGGGCTCGAGATCATCCGCTCGGGCGTGCCGTTCGGCGCCATCGCGTCGGGCACCTCGGCCAACATGAACGCGACGACAATCTCCGCCGCCACCGAGTTCACCGACACCTCGCTCGCCTTCCTGCGCGAGTTCGACCGGAAGGCGCAGTTCTTCACCAGCCGCGGCGTGATCAGCCAATACCTGCTGCGCGATGCCGGCTGCGAGAACGTCCGGTTCGGCGGCGACGTCTGTTTCTACGATCCGCGCTTCGATGACCGCGTCTTCCGTCCGGTCGAGCGGGTCCGGCGGATCGCCGTGTCCGACCCGCACCATTCGATCCGCTACCGGAAATCGTTCGCGGCGCTCTGCCACGGCCTCCGGCAGCTGTTCCCCAAGGCGGAGATCGACCTCCTGATGCACTCCAGGAACTGGGTGATCGAGCAGCTCGCCGCCGACCTGTCGCTGCCGATCCGCAAGCTGTTCGTGTCGCCGGAGGGCGCGCTCGACCTCTATGACGACTACGACCTGCACGTCGGCTACCGCGTGCATGGCCACGTCTCGGCGCTCAAGCGCCGCAAGCCCTCCTATCTGCTGGAGCAGGACGGGCGCGGCGCCGACTACAGCCTGACCCTCAACCGCAACATCTCCGCCCCGCACTACATGAAGCTGAAGGACCGCAAGCCGCGCTACCGCTTCATGGCCAACTTCCTGCGCAACGAGCCGATCGAGGCCATCCAGAAGATGCTGCTGATCCTGGCCGCCGACCAGTCGAACGGCTTCGCCAAGTTCGCCAATCTGGA
The DNA here is from genome assembly GCF_003966715.1 of Blastochloris tepida. Lineage (NCBI taxonomy): Bacteria > Pseudomonadati > Pseudomonadota > Alphaproteobacteria > Hyphomicrobiales > Blastochloridaceae > Blastochloris > Blastochloris tepida. The sequence goes on along the minus strand of NZ_AP018907.1, from coordinate 71,037 downwards.
GGAGCAGCTCTTGGGCTTCAGCCGCGCCAACCAGCGCACCATTCGCGACTGGTGGCAGGCGCAGTCCGCTGCCGCAGGCAGCTGCGCGGCAGCGCGCGCGGAGAGCATGCCGCGATGAAGGCGCCCCGCACAGGCACGCGCAAGCTGCCGCCGGGCGGCTTTTCGGCCATCTTCCGCCGCGTTTGGGAGATTCTCGAACCCTGGCAGCGCCGGCGCGCGCTCGGCGTGTCGGTGCTCATCACCCTGACGGCGCTGGTCGAGACGCTGTCGGTCGTCTCGATCGTGCCGTTCATCTCGCTGGTCGCCAACCCGGCGGCGCTGACCAAGGGCGGGCTCTTGGGCACCGCCTATGCGATGTCCGGCGTGACGAGCGAGCGCAGCTTCCTGCTCCTGGTCGGCTTCGCGGTGCTGGCGGTCCTGGTGCTGGGCAACGCCTTCAGGACCTTCACCGCGTGGCGGATCGCGCTGTTCACCAATCTTGTCGGCCACGAGCTGTCTTTGCGGCTGGTCAGCGCCTATCTGTCCCAGCCCTACGCCTTCTTTCTCACCCGCCACTCGGCCGAGTTCGCGAAAAGCATTCTCGACGAGGTGTCCCAGGTCACCAACCGCATCATCCAGCCCGCCATGCTGGTGCTGTCGCGGCTGGTGGTGACGGTGTTCATCGGCGCCGTGCTGGTGATGGCGGACCCGCTGGTCGCGCTCCTGGTCGTCGTCGTGCTGGGCGGCGCGTATTCGCTCATCTTCCTCGCGCTGCGCGGCGTCATCGCCCGCAGCGGCCAGGTGCGCTACGAGGCCAACCAGCTCCGCTACCACGTGGTCTCGGAAGGCTTCGCCGGCATCAAGGAGATCAAGATGCTCGGCCTGGAGAGCGTCTACGCCGCGCGCTTCGCCGGCCCGTCCGAACGCTTCGCCCGCACCCAGGCCGGCAACCAGATCATTTCGCTGGCGCCGCGCCACAGCCTGGAGGCCATCGCCTTCGGCGGCGTGCTCGGCCTCGTGCTCTATCTGCTCGACACCCGCCAGTCGCTGGAGAATGCGCTGCCGGTGGTGGCGCTGTTCGCCTTCGCCGGCTACCGCATCCTGCCCGGCCTGCAGGAGATCTATGCCAGCCTGACCACCATCCGCTTCGCCGCGCCGACCATCGAGGCGCTGCACCGCGACCTGACGACGATGCGCCCGCCGGCCAAGCCGGTGGAGGCCGCCGCCCCGCTGCCGCTGACCCGGGCGATCCGCTTCGAGACGGTCACCTTCGCCTATCCCAATGCCGAGCGGCCGGCGCTGCGCGAGGTCGAGCTCGAGATCCCGCGCGGCGCGCGGGTGGGCGTGGTCGGCCCCACCGGATCGGGCAAGAGCACGCTGATCGACCTGCTGCTCGGCCTGATCGTGCCAAGCGAGGGCCGCATCCTCGCCGACGACTGCCCGCTCGACGGCGACGAGACGCTGCGCCGCTGGCGCGCCGGCATCGGCTACGTGCCCCAGCACATCTTCATCGCCGACGAGACGGTGGCCGCCAACATCGCCTTCGGCCGCCCGCATCAGGCGATCGACCGCGCGGCGGTGGAGCGCGCCGCCCGCGCCGCGCAACTGCACGACTTCATCGTCAACGAGCTGCCCGGCGGCTACGACGCCCGCGTCGGCGAGCGCGGCGTCAGGCTGTCCGGCGGCCAGCGCCAGCGCCTCGGCATCGCCCGCGCGCTCTATGGCGATCCGGCCATCCTCGTCCTCGACGAGGCGACGAGCGCACTCGACTCCGCCACCGAGGACGCGGTGATGGCGGCGATCGACGCGCTCGACCGCGACCGCACCATCATCATGATCGCCCACCGCCTGCGCACCGTGGAGCGCTGCGACATGCGGGTGGAGATCAAGAAGGGCGTGCTGTCGGTCAGCCAACAGCCCGTTGGCTGATGCGTTTCCGGGATCCCGAAGGGATCAACCGGGAACCGTATGAGGGCGGATTCACGCCTGCCCACGGGGGTCACACAATGATCCCGAGGAAGTCATATCGGACCTGACGCCGGAACCGGGACATCGGCCACCATGCGCTATTGCGACCTGCAACCCGCCATCGACGCCTTTCAGCGCGGGGAGAACGTGACGGCGACGTTGCGGCGCCTCCTCGACTCGCCCGTCAACACGCCGCAGATCATCGAGATCGCCTATGATCTTCAGGCCGGCAGCTATGTCGATGCCGTGCGCCAGGACGAGGCGGGGTGGCAGCGCAAGACCGCCGAGATCGCCGGCATCCTGCGCCCGCTGGTCGCGGGCGCCGCCTCCGCCATCGAGGTCGGCACCGGCGAGATGACGACGCTCGTCGGCGTCGCGAACGCCTGCTACGACGACGCCACCGCCTCCTATGCCTGCGACCTGAGCTGGAGCCGGCTCAGCGTCGGCGCGCGCTTCGCCCAGGAACGGCTGTCGCCCGCGAAGCGCCCGCGCCTCACGCCGTTCGTCGCCGATCTGTTCGGCCTGCCCCTGCGCGACAATGCGGTCGATGTCGTGTGGACCTACCATGCCCTGGAGCCGAACGGCGGGCGCGAGCGCGAGGCCGCGCGCGAGCTGCTTCGGGTGGCGCGCCGCCATGTCGTGCTGTTCGAGCCGTCCTTCGACAACAACACCGCCGAAGGGCGCGCGCGCATGGAGCGGCTGGGCTATGTCCGCGGGCTCGCCGACGCGGTGACCGCAGAGGGCGGCATCATCGAGGGCCGGCTGATGCTGGACTATGTGGCGAACCCGCTCAATCCCACCGAGGCTCTCATCGTCCGCGTGCCGGGCGACGCCGCCCAGGTCGACGAGCCCTGGCAGTGTCCCTCCGCCGGGCTGCCGATGACGCGGCTTTCGGACTGCTTCTTCAGCGACCGGTCGAAGCTCGCCTACCCGATCATCGGCGGCATCCCGATCCTGCGCGCGGACGCCGCGGTGATGACATCGGCGATGTCGTTTTGATGCGGCGTGTTTCCAGTCCGATGTCTTGCCGGATCGGATCGTCCCGGGTCGGCCGCTTGCGGATGATGCCGTTCGATCCATCAGTCCAGATCCGGCCGACCGGGCCGGAGAACCGTATCAACCCAGGACACCCGTCATGTGCGGCATTGCCGGTCTGATCGATCCCCGCCGCCGCGGCGATGAGCCGGCGCTGGCGCGCGCCGTCCAGGCGATGGCCGATGCAATCGCCCATCGCGGGCCGGATGGCGCGGGCGTGTGGGTCGATGCCGCGGCGGGGCTCGCTTTGTCCCATCGCCGCCTCGCCATCGTCGATCTGTCGCCGGCCGGCGCCCAGCCGATGGTCTCGGCCGATGGAAACTGGGCGATCAGCTACAATGGCGAGATCTACAATGCCGCCGAGCTGCGCCGGCACCCGGCGCTGGACGGCATCGCTTGGCGCGGCCATTCCGATACGGAGGCGATCGTCGAGAGCGTGGCGCGGCGCGGGCTCGCGGAAACGCTTCAAGACCTCAACGGCATGTATGCCATCGCGCTGTGGGACCGGCGCCAGCGCCGGCTGCATCTGGTGCGCGACCGGCTCGGCATCAAGCCACTGTTCTTCGAGGCATCGAACGGACGCCTCGCCTTCGGCTCGGAGCTGAAGGCGCTGCGGGCGATCGACGAAGGCCCGCGCCAGCTGAACCCCGGTGCGGTGGCGAGCTTCCTGCGCCTCGGCTACGTGCCGGCGCCGCACGCGATCTTCGTCGGCGTCGAGAAGGTGCTGCCGGGCGAGACCGTGACCTGTTCGGCCGACGGCACGCTCACCCGGTCGCGCTATTGGCGGCTTGAGGATGCTGTGGCGGCGGGCCGCGCCGATCCGCTCGATGTGCCCGATGGCGAGGCTGAGGACCGGCTCGCCGCCCTGCTCGCCGATGCCATCGGCCGCCAGATGATCGCCGATGTGCCGCTCGGCGCGTTCCTGTCGGGCGGCGTCGATTCCTCGACGGTGGCGGCGCTGATGGTTGGCGCCAACAAGGGCGCGGTGCGCACCTTCTCGATCGGCTTTCCCGAGTTCGGCTTCGACGAATCCGTGCACGCCGCCGCCGTCGCCCGCCATCTCGGCACTGAGCACACCGAGCTGGTCGTCACCGCCGCCGACGCGCTCGCCGTGGTGCCGCAACTCGCCGACATGTTCGACGAGCCGTTCGCCGATTCCTCGCAGATCCCGACCCATCTCGTCTCGAAGCTCACCCGCGCCCACGTCACGGTGGCGCTGTCGGGCGACGGCGGCGACGAATTGTTTGCCGGCTACAATCGCCATCTGGTGGCGGCGCGGGACTGGCCGCGCATCGCCCGCCTGCCGCTGCCGCTGCGCCGGATCGCGGCGTTCGGGCTCGGCGCGCTGCCACCGCAACTGGTGGATGGCGCGGCGCGCCTGCTGCCGCGCCGGCTGGTGCCGGCGCAGCCGGCCGACAAGATCGCGAAGCTCGCCGGCATCCTGGCGCTCGACCCCGACGCGCTCTACCGGCGGCTGGTGAGCCAAGGGCCCGATCCCGCGCTCCATCTCGCCGCGCCGGAATGCGTGGCGGGCCTGGGCACGCCGCCGGACGGGCTCGACCTGCTCGACCGCATGCGCTTTGCCGACACCGTGACCTATCTGCCCGACGACATCCTGCAGAAGGTCGACCGCGCCTCGATGGCGGTGGCGCTGGAGGCGCGCCCGCCGCTGCTCGACCACCGCATCGTCGAATTCGCCTGGCGGCTGCCGCCCCGTTTCCTGGTGCGCGGCGGCGAGACCAAATGGATCCTGCGCCGGGTGCTCGACCGCTACGTGCCGCGCGCGCTGATCGACCGGCCGAAGATGGGGTTCGGCGTGCCGCTGGCCGACTGGCTGCGCGGGCCCCTGCGTGACTGGGCGGCGGACCTGATCGAGAGCGACGCCGGCGTGCTCGACCCCGCGCCGGCCCGCGCGATGTGGCGCGAACATCTCTCCGGCAGGCGCAACCACGCCTATGCTCTCTGGACGCTGGCGATGTTCGAGGCGTGGCGGCGGCGGTGGATGTGATCCACCCGCCACCCCCGGCGGCTCACATCTCCAGCAGCGCCCGCAGATAGGACCGCACGCTCAGGCTGTCGCGCGTCGCCGCCACGCCGTCGGCGAGCCGGCGGCGCAGGTCCGCATCCTCGCACAGCCGCCGCATGGCCTGGGCCAGCGCCGCGGCGTCGCCCGGCGGCACCAGGAGCCCGTTCACCCCGTCCGTCACCTGCTCCGCCAGTCCGCTGACCCGGCTGGCAATGACCGGGCAGCCGACCGCCCAGGCCGCCGGCACCACGCCCGATTGGCTGGCCTCCAGATAGGGCAGCACCAGCACGTCGTGGCGGGCGAGCAGGCCGGCGATCTCGCCCGAGGCCACCCAGCGGTTCTCGACCTCGGCGCCGGCCGCGGCCAGCCGGTCCGCCAGCGGGCCGAGATCGCCGTCGCCCACCACCGCGAGCCGGAACGGCACGCCCCAGGCCCGCAGCATCTCCGCCGCCGCCGCCAGCACCGCCAGCCCCTTGTAGGCAAGCAGCCGGCCGAAGAACAGGAACTGGCAGGGCCCCGCGCCGCGCGCCGCGGCGGCCGGGCCGTCGGCAGCATAGTTCAGCAGCGGGTGGAACAGCGGCCGGATGCGCTCGCGCGGAATCGGCGTGGTGGCGGCCAGCCGCTCGGCGACGTGGCGGCTCCAGGTCACCACCAGATCGGCCTGCCGCGCCTCCCGCAGCAGCCAACGCGCGACCACCCCGGTGGGATCGCCCGGATGGCCCTCGGCGTCGTGCACCACCACCGTGAGTTTCGCGCCGGCATCGCGCACCGCCGAGGCCACCAGCGGCCCCCACACGTGGGACATGGCGACCACCACCCGCTCGATCCGGTTCTCCCGGATGTAGCGGGCGAGCCGGCGCCGCAGGCCCGGCAGCATCAGCGTGCGGCCCATGAGCGACAGCGGGCCGGAGAAAGTGTCGACGGCGAACAGCGGCAGCCCGGTGGCGGCGATCTCCTGGAACTGCTCGCAGCCGGTGGAGACCGAGAAGTGCACCTCCAACCCCGGCAGCTCGCGCGCCGCTGCGCCGATATCCAGCAGATGCTGGCTCATCGCGCCGCGCCGACCCCAAAACAGAAAGAGAACGCGCAAGACGTCAATCCTTATCCGGTTTCCGGTTGATCCCTTCGGGATACCGGAAACGGTCTCGCCGAAAATCCCCTGTTCGATAACGGGATTTTCGGCGATCGGAATACGGTTCTCCGGCCTGATCGGCCGGAAACCGTATCAATGGGGTCGAGCCGGCAACTTGCGGGGATCCGCTATCGCGGCATTTGGGCGTTGAGATAGACGTCCTGCAAGTCCGAATAGACGTCAAGCGCCTCGGTGCCCGGCTCGCGCGTGCCATTGCCCGACGCCTTCACCCCGCCGAACGGCATGTGCGGCTCCGAGCCGTGGGTGCCGCCATTGATCACCGCGACGCCGCTGCGCACCCGGCTGGCGAAGGCCAGCGCCCGGTCGATATCGCGTGTGTGGATCGCCGCGGTGAGGCCGTAGGGCGTGTTGTTGGCAAGCTCGACCGCCGCCTCGAAGCCGGCGGCGCGATAGAGGCAGGTGATCGGCCCGAACAGCTCGGTGCACGACATCTCGGCCTCCGGGGCGAGGCCCGAGATCACCGTCGGCTGCAGATAGAAGCCGTCGGCGAGCCCCGGCGCCGTGGCCCGTGCGCCGCCGCACAGGATTTCGGCACCCTCGGCGCGGGCGCGGTCGATGGCGGCCAGCATGTTGGCAAGCTGGCGGGCATTGATCACCGGGCCGAGGTCGCAATCGGGCGCGACGCCGAGCTTGAGGCCGCGCGCCGCCGCCACCAGTTTGGCGGCGAACGCCTCGAACACGCTGTCGAACACGATGATGCGGCTCGCCGCGGCGCAGCGCTGGCCGGCATTGGAGAAGGCCGCGAGCAGAGCCCAGCGCACCGCGTTGTCGAGGTCGGCATCGTCGCACACCACCAGCGGGTTCTTGCCGCCGAGTTCAAGCGACACCTTCTTGAGCTGCCGCCCGGCGACCTCGGCGATCATCCGCCCGACCCGCGTCGAGCCGGTGAAGCTCAGCACGTCGACGCCCGGATGCTCCACCAGCGCCTGGCCGGCCTCGGCGCCGAGCCCGTGCACGACATTGAGCACGCCCGCGGGCAGCCCTGCCTCCTCGCACAGCCGCGCCAGGAACCACGACGAGACCGGCGTGTCCTCGGCGGTCTTCAGCACCACGCCATTGCCGCAGATCAGCGCCGGGAACACCTTCCAGGCGAAATTGGGGGCCGGCGTGTTGGCGGCGATGATCAGCCCGGCCACCCCGCACGGACGGCGCACCGTCATCGCCCAGCGCAGCGCCATGCCGCTGGTGGTGGTGCGGCCGAACAGCCGCTGGCCTTCGCCCGCGAAGAAGCGCGCACACTGGATGGCGGCGCCGGCCTCGCCCAGCGCGTCCGGCAGGCGCTTGCCGGCCTCCAGCGCGACGATGCGGGCGAGGTCGTCCTTCCGCGCCTCGATCAGGTTGGCGATGCGGTGGAGCACCTCGCCGCGCTGCACGGCGGGCGTTGCCGCCCAGCCCGGCTGCGCCGCCCGCGCCGCCGCCACCGCAGCGTCGATCTCAGCCGTGCCCGAGCGCGGAATGGCGGCGAGCACCCGGGCATCGTGCGGGTTGACGACGTCGATCGCGGCCAGCCCGCCGCGCGGCGGCTCGATGCCGCCGATGCGGTTGGGCACGAAGTCGGGAATGAGGGTCATCGGGTCCATCCTGCGTCACACCAAATCCGGTTGATCAGCCGGACTGGGCACTACATCGCGGTGAAGCCGCCATCGACCACGAGGTTGGCGCCGGTCATGTAGCGGGCGGCATCCGACAGGAGAAAGATGATCGGGCCGACATAATCGTCGGGCTCTGCCATGCGGCCGAGCGGCACCTTGGGCAGATAGCGCTCCAGGAAGCGCGGATCCTGGCGGTTGAACACGCCGGCGAAGGTCAGCGTGTTGACCCGCACCTTCTGCGCCCCCCAATACACCGCGAGATAGCGCGTGAGATTGTAGAGCGCCGACTTCGACACCGAATAGGCCACCGGCTTGAAGAACACCTCGCCGTCGTCGCGCCGGTACTGGTAGAGCGCCTGATCCGGCGACACCACGCCATAGATCGAGCCGATATTGATGACCGAGCCGCGGCCGAGCGCCGCCATGCGGCCGCCGAACACCTGGCAGCACAGCACCACGCCCTTGACGTTGACGTCCATGATCCGGTCGAACGACGCTTCCGGATAGGTCTCGAACGGGCCGTTCTCGGTGGCCGGCGCGTTGGGCGGCGAGTCGATCGCCGCATTGTTGATCAGGCCGAACGGCGCCTCCCAGCGCTGCTCGATCGCGGCCAGCGCCGCCTCCAGCGCCTCCCGCGAGGTGACGTCGCTGGCGAGGCACAGGAGATTGTCCTGCAGCGCTGCCGGCACCGCGCCGCCGAGCGAGAGATCGGCCGGCACGCTCTGGTCGATCAGCGCCACGCGGGCGCCGCCGGCGAGCAGGGCCGTGGCGAACCGGCGACCGAGCTGCCCCAGCCCGCCGGTGACCACGATCACCCGGCCCTGGATGTCGAAGGGCGACGTCATCGCCTAACCGATCCCGACATCGGCCAGCGTCACGATCTCCTCGGCCGACACGCTGCGATTGAGCCGGTGGCCGACCAGCCGCTCGGCCTCGAACGGCCGCAGCGCCGCCGCGGTGATCTTGGCGCTTACCGGGATGCGGAAGGCGAGATCGTCGGCGGCGAGCACGGTGCCGGCCGGCAGCTCGCGCGCCGCCACCACGCGCTTGACCATCTTGTTGAGCGGCCCGGTCTCGGACGGATACGGGCACTTGTTGCCGTCGCCGAGCGCGATGCGGGCGCGATCGAGGTCGCGCACCACGCGCTTGAGGCCGGCGGGCTCCAGCGAGAACGCCTGATCGGTGCCCTTCCAGGCACGGTTGAGGGTGAAGTGCTTCTCGAACACCCGCGCCCCCAGCATGTAGCCGATCAGCGGCATGGCGATGCCGGAATCGTGCGACGAGAAGCCGATGATGATGTCCGGGAAGGCGCGCCGGAAGGTCTCGATCACCCGCAGGTTGAGCTCCTCGTGCGGCGGCGGATACCCCGAGGTGCATTGCATGATGCACAGGTTCGGATTGATCGGCATGATCGCGTCATAGGCGCGCTGGACGTCGTCCATCGTCGCGCCGCCGGTCGAGACGATGATCGGCTTGCCGAAGGCCGCGACCTTCTTCAGCAGCGGCGTGTTGGTCAGGTCGCCCGAGGCGATCTTGTAGCCCGGCATGTCGAGCTCGGCGAGGAAGTCGGCCGAGGCATCGTCGAACGCGGTCGAGAAGAACTGGATGCCGAGCTTGTCGCAATAGACCTTGAGCTCGCGATACTGCGCCGCATCGAACTCCAGGAACTCGCGATGGGTGCCGTAGGTCGGCCCGTAGGCGTTCTCACTGTCGTAATGAGAATCGTACATCTCGCGGGTGAACAGCGTGCGGTTGTCGCGCTTCTGGATCTTGACGGCGTCCGCACCCGCCTCGGCCGCAGCGTGGAAGATGGCCTTGCACCGCTCCAGATTGCCCTGGTGGTTGTGGCCCACCTCGGCAATGACGAAGGACGGGCTGTCGTCCGTCACCTTCTTGTCGCCAAAAACAAAAACCCGTTGCAACGGTTGTCCTCCCTGCCCCGGCCGATGCCGGTGCTGATAGAAGCCTAGTCCGGCTTGTTCAAGCCTCGAAGGGCGCACCCGCCAGAATCCCCCGGCAAATGGTCTCAAGCCCGGCATCGCCGCCCGGGCGCAGTTGGTCGAGCGTGCGCGCGGCCACGGTGAAGCGGCGCGGCCCATGCTCGGGCATGACGAAGGCGAGCGGGATCATGCGGCGGAAGAAGAAATGATGGGCATAGCGCAGCGCGCGCTCGCGCCGGGCCGGCTCGTCCACCCGGTCGAACGGCAGCCGGGCGAGGATCGCCCGGTAGTGCTCGGGTGACGTTACGTCCTCAGTGATGCCCTTGTTGCGCACCCACGCCTCGCCGGCCGCCACCACCGGAATGCCCATGGCGGTCAGCTCCACCCCCATCTTGGTGGCATAGATCAGCACCGCATTGGCGAGGTCGGCGAGCTGGTAGGACGACAGCGGGCTCTCCGGCGGCACGATCGCCACATTGGCCGGCAGCACCGGGAAGCGCTTGGCGATCTCGTCGGCGGCGCGCTGGCGCGAGGCCGGGCTGCCCGACACCTCGGCCGGATGGACGCGGATGACGAGCTGCAGGTCCGGCCGGCCGGCGAAGACTTCGATGGTGGCGGCGAGCCAGTCGATCTGGCTGGCGAAGGCGTTGGTGGGATAGTGGAGCTGGGCGTCCCAGAACACGTTGGTGAAGGCCACCACCAGCGGCTTGTCCGGCGCCAGGCCTAGCTCGGCGAGCCGCGCCCGCGTGGCATAGTCGGGATCCTTGTGGAAGCGGATCCAGTCCTCGCGGCCTTCGCGGCGGCTCAGCAGATAGTCGATGATCCCCGTCCGCTGCGCCTCGGTGAGTGGCGTGTCGGCCCAGCGCGCCACCGACTCGGTCATCAGCGTGTGGTGATAGGTGTCGTCGTGGCTGAAGATGAAGCAGTGCCGGCGATAGGCCGGGTTCCACGTCACCACCCGGATGCCTGCGGCGCGCGCTACCGCCGCCACCACCCCCTGCGGCGAATAGATGCCGTGATGGGCAACCACCACCTCGGGCTTCAGCCGCTCGAACAGGCGGCGATAGGCCCGGGCCGTCATCACCGCCGCGGCGAGGTAGCGGCGCGCCACCGCCAGCCCCTGCGGCTCATCCTCCAGCGTGCCGCGGGCGAAATAGCGCAGCGTGCCGGCATAGGCGTGCTCGCCCAGCGGCAGGCCGTCCCAGGTCCAGTTGCGCAGCGCGTCGAGGTCGAGGGCCCCGGCGATGCGCTCGGCCTCGACACGATCCTCCGGCGTGATGAAATCCCCCAGCCGCTCGGCCGCGAGTCCAAGCCTGTGCTGCGCCGCCGCCGCCGGGCCGTGGCAATAGCCGCACAGCAGGCGCGACGGCCCGCTGGCGGCGAACCGCGCCGGATCGGGCTGCAGATTGAGTTCGCACATCATGCAGGCCGGCAGCGCCCGGTCGCACAGCACGGTATGCACGCTGGCGCCGCGCAGCGTCAGCGCCACCGCCAAGAGCCGGTCGATCGCCGACAGGCCGAACTGCCCGCCATTGTTGGTGGCAATCACCACCTTTCGGCCATTGCGGGCCGCGTCGAGCGCCGCCTGCCACGCCGGCGCATCGGTGGCGAGGAGCGGGCGCAGATCCTGGTGCAGGCCGGTACGCGCCAGCACATTGAGGCGCACCAGCCGCGCCAGCAGCGCCTTGGGCGAGGACCGCAGCAGGGTGCGCAGGTCGAGGCTCATCGGGGCGCCTGCGCCCCGTCGAGGAAGCGGCCGATGCGCGCGGCCAGCCCCGCGGCATCGAGCCCGATCTCGCGCAGCACCTCGTCATTGCGGCCGCAGGGCGGCACGTCCTCCAGCCCGATCTGCAGGCAGCGCGGCATGCGCGCCACATTGGCGGCGGCCAGCGCCGCCAGCACATACTGCCCCTGGCCGCCCGCCCGGAAATGATTGTCGAGGGTGATCAGCGCCGGCACCTCGGCGGCGAGGCCGGCGATCCAGTCGGCATCCACCCGGTTGAGCCACGGCAGATGGACGACGCCGACCGAGCGGCCGGCGCCTGCCAAAAGCTCGGCCGCGGCCAGCGCCTGCGCCACCCCGACCAGCCCTGAGGTGACGATCGCCGCCTCAGCGCCGCTGCGCAGCGTCACGCCGGTGCCGAGCTTCGGCACATAGCCGGCCGGCAGCTTCGCCGCGGTGACGAAGGGGATGGAGGCGAGCCGCAGGAAGCTCGGTCCGTCATAGGCGAGGCACCAGTCGAGCAGCGGCCCCACCTCCTCCGGGCAGCACGGCTCGGCCATCACCAGATTGGGGATGCCGCCGACGGCCGAGATTTCGCGCACGCTCTGGTGCGAATGGCCGGGCCCGGCCGGCAGCACGCCCGACAGGCCGCCGACATAGACGATGCGGGTGCGCTCGGTGGCGTTGTTGAAGATCTGCTCGTTCGGCCGCGTCGACAGGAAGCACGAGAACGAGTGGACCACCGGCAGCGCGCCGGCCAGCGCCATGCCGCCGGCCCGGCTCACCATGTCCTGCTCGGCGATGCCGCATTCGACGAAGCGCTCGGGATACTTCTCCTTGAACGGCAGAAGGCCCATGTCGAGGCTGAGGTCGGCATCGAGCGCGATCAGTTCGGGATGGCGGCCGGCGGCGGCCAATAGCGCCTCGGTATAGGCGGGAAACAGCCGCACGCTCTCGGCCGGCATCGGCACCACCGCCGGCCGGTCGGTGCGGCGCACCGCGATGGCGCCGGCCCCGGCCGCGGCGGCGAGGCGCGACAGCCGCGCCTCGATCTCCTCGACCGCCCGCCGGTACTCGTCGGCCTTCGGCGCCCCGGAATGGTAGCGGAACATCTCGACGTCGGAATCGATCGAGGTGCCCTCCATGAAGGACACGCCCTTGCCCTTCACCGTGTCGGCGATGAACACCTTGGGCTTGTCGTCGATGGCGGACAGCTCGGCGAAGGTCTTTGCCAGCGCCTGCGGGTCGTGGCCGTCGGCGCGCACCACGTGCCAGCCGAAGGCGGCGAACTTGGCCACGAGATCGCCGAGGCTGGAGGTGCGCTCGACCGAGAAGTCCGACTGGAACTTGTTGTGGTCGACCACCACCGTCAGCCGGCCGGCGATCGCCTTGGGCACCGACAACAGCGATTCCCAGATCTGGCCTTCCTGCAGCTCGCCGTCGCCGGTCATCACGAAGATGCGGCGGCGCCGGCCGGCAAGCTGGTCGGCCATCAGCATGCCCTTGGCCTTGGAGATGCCCATGCCGAGCGAGCCGGTGTTGGTGGCGAGCCCGTCGATCGACACGTCCGGATGGCCGGGCAGGCCGTTGAGCCGCCGCAGCACATGCAGTTTGTCCTCAGGCAGGCGGCCGAGCCCGATCAGCACGGCGTAGAGCCCCGGCGCGTCGTGGCCCTTGGATGAGAAGAACAGGTCGTCGCCGGCCATCTCGGCGATGTAGAGCCGGCTGAGAATGTCGAGCGCGGAGAAGGAGGAGCCGATATGGCCGGAGCCCGCCCGCGCGATCATGTAGAGCGCATTCAGCCGCGCCATGTCGGCATAGAGCGCGACCACGTCCTCGCGGGCACCGTTGAGGCTGCGCACCCGGCCGAATTCCGGCTGGGGAATGTAATAGAGTTCCGAATCGACGACCGATCCGATCAGATCACCCACGGCAAGGCTCCTCGGGGCAGGGAATTTCAGACGTCGGCGGGAAGACGATCGGCCGGATAGGGATCGCGGTCGACATGCGGCAGGCTGGCTTCGCCGCGCTCGATCAAGAGCTCGGCATACCACAAGTCCTTCGGCCGATTTATGTCCAGGCCCTCGTCGCCCTCGGTGAAGAACGGCAGCATCACGGTGCCGGAGATGGTCGAGGCGTGGGCCACCCGCGTCCAGGCGATCTCCAGGCTGGCGTTCTGGACATAGACCGCCGGCAGCGCCGCCATCTGCTGGCTGTGCCAGGGCGCGTCCTCCGGCGACAGCGGCAGGAGCGGCAGCAGGCGGTCGCCGCGCACCACCCACATCTTGCCGGGGTGCTGCTCGACGCGCTCGACCGCGCGCAGCGAGTCGATGCCCTCGGCCGCCTGGAAGCGCTGCCACGCCCGCCGGATGGTCTCCGGCTTGCGGAAGGGCGAGGTCGGCCGCAGGATCGAGAAGGCGTCGTGGACGCGCCCGGCCTGCTCCAGCCGCGCGATGGTCAGCTTGACCCAGTCGATGTCCGGCGAGCGGTCGCCGGCGATCTCGGCCGGGCGCAGAAACGGCACCTCAGCGCCATAGTGGCGGGCGACATCGGCATAGATCTCGGAATCGGTCGAGACGATGACGTCATCGAAGATCCCCGAGGCCCGCGCGGCGCAGATGGTATAGGCCAAAACGGGATGGCCGTTCAGCAGGCGGATATTCTTGTGGGGCACCCGCTTGGAACCTGACCGGGCCGGCACAAGTGCAACAATCTTCACGATGCCCTCATAAGGTTTCCGGTCGATCCCCTCAGGATACCGGAAACGGTCTCGCCGAAAACGCGCCTGATTGGCGCGGCCCTTCTTCCCTCTCCCCTTGTGGGAGAGGGTGGCGAGACCGAGTGAAGCGAGGTCGAGCCGGGTGAGGGGTCGCTTCAAGCCAGCTTGATGTCACCCCTCACCCGCCTCGCGATCTGATGATCGCTCGGCACCCTCTCCCGCAAGGGGAGAGGGAAAGAGCGCGCCCCTTGGCCAGCGGTTGGCCCGAACCGATCCGCCGGAAACATCTTGACGCATCACATCGGCGGCAACGGCGCCGGCTTACGCGCCGGGGTCCGAGGCGTCAAGCTGACCCGTCAAGCTGACGCCGGGGCGGCAACGACGCGCCCCCGCCGCCGCGTTCACTCCATGAACAGGGCGTCCTCGCGCTCGGCATCCTCCCAGCCGAACAGCCGCTTGAGCTCGTGCGGCGGGCGCCGCCACGGCCAGCCGATCTGCGCGTCGCCCCAGGCCGTGCGCAGCTCGGCCCGGGCCGGGTGGCAGAATAGGAACGGCATCTCCGCCCGCATGCCCTCTTCCGACAGCGACGCCTGCAGCACGACGGCGGAGTCGGGAAACAGCCGGATGGCGGTCGAGGAGCGCCCCTTGTCCCAGCCGACGAACGGGCCATAGACCGACACCTTGGCGCCGCAGTGCGCGGCATAGGCGATCTGCGAGCCCATCGCATTGGTGGTGACGAACTCGAAGCTGGAGAACATCCGCTTCATCCGCAGCAGCGTGTTGGGCTGGCGATGGTCGGCGCCGACGATGACCGGGATGCCGAACGACTGGAAGGCGCAGCGCCACTCGCCGCGATAATAGTCGCGCTCGGTGAGGCAGACGACCACCTCGGAGAATTCGCCGCGGATGGCGGCGATCTCGGCGGCGTACCGGCTGGCGAGAGCGGGATCGTAGAACGTCTTGAGACCATGCGGCGGCATCACCAGCAGCGAGCCGGGCCGGCGCTCCACCTCCACCGCGGGAAGATAGGCGAACGGCACGCCGATCGCCTCGACCTTGCGATAGCCGGCGGCCTTCAGGCTTTCGGCCTGATCCGGCCGGCCGACCCACTGCCAGATCTCCTGCTTCTCCCAGCCGATCTGCCTGCGCCGGGCGACGCGGTCGACGCCGTCCATCTTGTGCTGGGCCACCAGCCCGGCGTGCCGGTTGCAGGAGGCCGGCAGCCAGCCGTGCATCCAGTAGCCGGGCACGGCGACAGCGGCGTCGGGGTCGAGCCCGACATGGATTTTGGCGATGGCGTCGGCGCCGTAATGGTGGGAGATCGACGTGGCATAAGGCCCAGTGTCGCTTTCGGCCCGGCGCAGGACGAACGGCACCGCGACATCGCGGACGAAGGCGGCGAGGCGCTCGCCATAGCTGCCGGGCGCGCGAACCAGGATGTCGGCCAGCACGGCGCGGCGGGCCTCGTCGTCGACGCCCGACTCGATCCGCGCCACCAGCCGGGCCGCGTCGTCGGCCAGCGCCTTGGCGTCGTCGCACCAGATCACCGCCGCGCTGCGCTTGAGCGGCTCGAAATGCGCCATCTCCGCCGCGAGCGCCGCGCCGCCCTGCGGCGCATCGCCAAAGGCGATGGCGAGCACCGGTCGGCCCCTCAGCAGCGCCTCGACCAGCAGCGTCGACAGCGGCGCGATGACCGCATCGGCGGCGGAGAGCAGCGCGGCCTCGGGCTCCCGCGCCACGATCACGTTGCGCCATGCCTGAGCAAGAACGCCAGCCGCCGGCCGGTCCGGGTGCGGCCGGTAGACCAGCGTGACATCCCACCCCTGCCCCGCGATCAGCTCGTCGAGCCGGCGCAGGGCCGCAAGCTCGTCGAACTGGCCGAGCGATCCGGCGACCAGGATCAGCCTGCGATCCTCCGGCACGCCAAGCTTGCGGCGAAGCTCGGCGCGCGCGGCCGGATCCGGCTGGATCGCGTCAAGATGCGGCGCGCCCAGCGCCACCGCGCGGGACGCATCGAGGCCCTGGATGCCGGCGGCGTGGCGCGCGCCCTGCGGCCCCCAGGCGCCGACGAAATCCGGCCGGTGGAACAGGACGCCGCGGCTGGAGAGATGGTCCCAGCCGCTCTGCAGCACGACCGTGCCGGTTCGCCGCTCGGCGCACAGCCACAGTACGTCGTTGCAGACGCCGAACGACAGCGCGGTCGGCACGATGACCAGCGCAGGCTCGATCTCGTCGATCAGCGCCGCGAGCGCGCGGTCCGGACCGAGCCGGGCGAGCGTGCGGGCCTTGAACGCCTCGAACGCACGGGCATCCAGCATGCGCCGGGGATCTTCGGGCGCAACCACGCGGACGGGCGCCCGCCGCAGCCGCTGCCAGAGCGCCTGCACCCGGGCCAGAATCCGCGCCAGAACCCGCCGCATCCGGGTATTGCCGACGAAACCCGCCGGCTGGCGGAACAGCGTACGGTCATCCTTCAGCGCCGCAGCCCCCCCGGGCCCCGCATAGCGCGCATCGGCCTGGAGGGCGAAGGACGGCGAGCGCTCGGCGTAGCGGTAGCACGCCGCCTTGAACAGCCGCCGCCACGCCTTGAGCCGGCCCGTGTCGATCTCGACGAAGCGCAGATCGGCCTCGGGATCGATCGCCCGGATCAGCGGCTCGAACTCGGCGCGCGATGCGGCCGGCAGCACATAGGTGATGGCGAATTCCGGTGCGAGCCCGCCGAAGGCGCGCGCCAGCATGAAGCGCCGCACCTCGTTGGGCGCCGGCAGCACCACCAGCAATCGCAGGCCGAACGCGCTGCACAGGGAAGCCATCGCCACGATCCCGCATTCAAGAAGCGGCCGGAAACCCCATCACCCCGGCCGGTTGTCCACGTCCTGGCCCGCCTCGGTCGTCGGGCGAAGGCCCAGGCCGCGCAGCACATTGGCGGCGATGTCGCGCGGCGAGCGCCGCCAGACATATTTGAACATCAGATCCTCGGCCGGCTGCACCACGACGGAATAGAGCCATCCCGCCACCAGGGCGAAGCCGATGGCGAGGCGCGGCGCCGCGCCTCCCCCGCCGGGCCTGCGGCCTGCCCCCTGTTCGGCAACGGCGCGCGCCGACACCTGCTCCACCGCCTCGGCCCAGCACTCGGCCGCAGGCCGGCCGCGGCCAAGCGGCCGGATGAAATAATCGATGAACCGGGCGTTGGCCGCGCGGCTGCGCTCAAGCATCTCGCGATCGCCCCCGGCCAACCGGCGCAGCACCGCGATGTTGGACGCGAGATCGGGGGTGCGGATCATGAAGTCGTGCTTCAGCAGCTCGCAATAATGCAGCGTGCCGAGATGCCCCTCGCCGAAGGTCGGATCCTCGAAGGCGATGATCGGCCGGTTGACGATCGCCGACTCGATCATCGCCGAGGTGTTGATGCCGACCACCGCCAGCGCGTGGTGGATCGACAGGAAGAAGTCCTGCCGCGCCCCGCCGGCGAACGGAATGGCGCCTGCGCGCGGATAGACCGCGACATTGCCGAACCGGCTGAGATCGATGGCGTTCCAGATCGCCGCATTCTGCGGATGCGGCCGCACCAGCACGCCGAGGCGGGCCAGCCGCTCGTCGCCGCTTGCGCGGATCGCCGCGAGCCAGGATTCGACGAAGCCCGCCTCGCCCCGGCCGCCGATCGCCACCGACGAGCAGGTGTAGAGAATGAAGGGCACGGCGGGATCGAGGCCGACCGCGGCGCAGAACGCGGCGCGCTCCCCCGCCGGCTGGGGCTCGAACCAGGCATCGAAGCCCGGCGCGCCGGTCAGCACCGTGCGCTCGGCCGCGAGGCCGTGCAACTCGGCCGCCTCGCGCCGGTGCGACTCGTTCCACACCAGCCCATAGTCGGGCAGCGGCCGCAGCATGCCCTTGTTGGTGAGATTGTCCCAGCTGTACATGCTGTAGAGCGTGGGAATGCCGCACGCCCGCGCCGCCAGGATGAACGCCGCCTGCTCCGAGCCGAACGGCGTCAGCGGCGAGACGATCATCACGTCCGGCTGCGCGCTCTTGAGGAACTCGACCAGATGGCGCGGCGCCGGCAGGCTGTCGAGCACGCCCATCAGCGCGTCATGGGCGGCCTGATAGCCGCGTTTTTCGGCATCCCGCCGCGCCAGCCGCAGGAACACATTGGCGCCGGGCGCCAGCGTGACCATGGTCAGCGCGCGCTGCCGCAGGAAGCGGGAATTCCTGTACATGTCGAGGTCGTAGCGCAGCGCGTCCAGCGCGGTGGCGACGATGGACGCCGCGCCCGAGCGGGCGTTCCTCGCCGAGGGCGCATGACCGATCTCGAGCGCGGGCAGCATCTCGCGCGCCTGGGCGATGAGCTCCTCGCCCACCCGCCCGCGCGGCGGCTCGCTGAACACCAGCCGAACCTGATGGCCGCGCGCGATCAGCCGGCCCAGTCCCGGTGTGACGTTCTTCAGGAACAGGGGATGGCGCAGAACGACCAAATACTTCACGTGTCACCCGAAAGCTGGAAGGCGCCGGCCCGGGCCGGCCGGCAGGACGGCCGCTCGCCCGGATCGCGCAGGGCCGCAGTGCGCCAACACCTTGCGCCGGAAAACCGAGAGACTTGGACGGGTGGGGATCGGCGCGGGCAATGGTACAGCTGGGTGGACTCGAACCACCGACCTCCTGATCCACAGTCAGGCGCTCTAACCAACTGAGCTACAGCTGCACGCGGCCGTCGAGGGGCGTTCTGTAAGCCGGGGGCAGCCGGAATTCAAGCATGCCGGTGCCTCTCCCGGCAAAATCCCGATCCGGTGTGCGATCTCACCGCGGCGCGGCGGCCCGTCGCAGCCGGTCGTTGATCGCCTCGCCCAGCCCCTCCTCGGGGATCGGCGCCACCGCGATCGACGCCACGCCGGTGGCGTCGAGTTCGCGCAGATGCGCATAGAGATTGGCCGCCGCCTCGACCGGATCGCCCGCCGCCGACAGATCCCGCCTTGCCACGGCGCCGGCCGCGCCCGCAATCTCGGCCGGGCCGAAGGCGAGCAGCGCCTCGCCGGGGCGCACCTCGCGGGCCAGCAGCCGCAGCCGCGCCCGCGGCGCATAGTGCGAGGCGAGCTGCCCCGGCGCCAGCGGCCCGTCGCCGTCCATCGCCTCGGCCGGCCGCAGGTCCGGCGGCGCCACCCGCTCGTCCAGGGTCCGCTCGATCTCGCGGCGCGGGATGCCGCCCGGCCGCAGCAGCCGCACCGGCCCGCCGAGGCAGGCGACGATGGTCGATTCGATGCCGAGCGGCGTCGAGCCGCCATCGAGCACCAGATCGACCGCCCCGCCGAGATCCTCGATCACATGGTCCGCCGTGGTCGGCGACACGTGGCCCGAGCGGTTGGCCGAGGGCGCCACCACCGGCCCGCCGAACGCCGTCAGCAGGTCGCGCGCCGTCTCGTGCGCCGGCACCCGCAGGCCGATGGTCGTGAGGCCGGCGCGCGCCAGCTCGCACACCCGACAGTTGCGGGAGGCCGGCACGACGAGCGTCAGCGGCCCGGGCCAGAACGCCTCGGCCAGCACGCGGGCGCGGCGGCCGAGCAGCCCCTGCGCGGCCGCCGCCTCGGCGCTGTCGACATGGGCGATCAGCGGGTTGAAGCGCGGCCGGCCCTTGGCCGCATAGAGCCGGGCCACCGCCCGCTCATTGGTGGCATCGGCGCCGAGCCCGTAGACCGTCTCGGTGGGAAAGGCGACGAGCCCGCCGGCGCGCAGCACGGCGACGGCCTCGGCAATCGCCTCGGGCGTGGCGGACAGGCAGCGGGCCGGCGTCGTGGACGGATCGGTCACGGTGAACGGATTCCAAAGGGCTTCGCGGGCCGAACGTCGCGTTGACGCACGCACGCCTGCGCCCGATAAAAGACAACCGCAGGAGTTGGGGACCTGGGGCGTTCGTTGGGAACTTGGGGCATTCTCCGCAAAAGTGGATACCGGTTTTGCGAAAGAGAATGCGACAGACGAGAAACCAAGAGCGTCCGCGTGATCCAGGCGGATCGGCGCAGGCTCTAACGCCACCGCGAGCGCCACGCAAGAACCTCCCCGCGTGACCCGCTCGTGCAGAAAATGGGGGACCGCCGGGGGCAGGAGCCTGCCATGAACTGCCCAAAATGACCTGCTCAAGGTGACCTGCCCAAGATGACCTGCTCGAATTCCGCTGTCCGAGATTCGCTGCCACCCGTGAGCTGCCACACATGAGCTACCACGCGCCGGTCGCCGACATCGCCTTCACCCTTCGTCACGTCGCCGGTCTCGACCGTCTGGCCGAGGAGGGCGCCTTCCCCGATCTGACGCCCGATCTGGTGGGCCAGATCCTGGAGGAGGCCGGCAAGTTCGCCGGCGAGCGGATCGCGCCGCTGAACCAGATCGGCGACCGCTGCGGCGCCCAACTCGTGGATGGCGCGGTTCGCATGCCCCCCGGCTGGCGCGAAGTCTACCGCGCCTGGTGCGACGCCGGCTGGAACGCCGTGTCGGCACCGGTCGACTGCGGCGGCCAGGGCCTGCCCCACCTCGTCAACGCCGCCTGCATCGAGATGTGGAACGCCGCCTCGATGGCCTTCGGCCTGGGGCCGCTGCTCACCATGTCCGCCGTCGAGGCGATTGCCGCCCATGGCAGCGACCAGTTGAAGCGGATCTATCTCGGCAAGCTCGTCTCCGGCGAATGGATGGGGACGATGAACATCACCGAGGCGCAGGCGGGCTCCGACCTCGGCGCGCTGCGCACCCGCGCCGAGCGCCAGCCCGACGGCAGCTACCGGCTGCACGGCACCAAGGTGTTCATCACCTATGGCGAGCACGACCTCACCGACAACATCATCCACCTCGTGCTGGCCCGCCTGCCGGACGCGCCCGAGGGCACGCGCGGGCTGTCGCTGTTCCTGGTGCCCAAGGTGCTG